>NZ_CM147865.1:0-3942500 GCF_055808295.1 Metabacillus sp. KJ11-3
GATTATAACAAGGAAACGGTTTATGGTGATTCTCCTTTCGATATGGCAAAACAATTTGATGACCAAGGAGCAAACTGGATTCACATGGTTGATTTAGATGGTGCGAAGGAAGGTAAGCTTGTCAATCATCAGCATGTGATCGATGCAGCTACGAAACTATCGGCGAACATCCAAATTGGTGGCGGAATTCGTACAGAGGAAGATGTTGAGTATTATCTTTCAAATGGTGTAGACCGCGTGATTTTAGGAAGTGCAGCCATTTCAAATCCTGAGTTCGTGAAAAAAATGCTTGCTGCATACGGTGAGAAAATCGCGATCGGAATTGATGCAAAAGACGGCTATGTCTCAACAGAAGGCTGGTTAAACACGTCCAATGTTAAAGCAACAGATCTTGGAAAAGAACTTGCAAATGCTGGTGCTGAAGTGTTTATTTTCACAGACATCGCAACAGATGGCATGCTGTCTGGTCCAAATGTAGAGGCAGTTGTGGAGATGGCAAAAGCAACAGGTAAACAAGTCATTGCTTCAGGTGGCGTCAGCTCTCTAAAAGACTTGGATACTCTTTCTGAATACAAAGAAACAGGTGTGGCAGGAGCAATCGTTGGAAAAGCCTTATATACAAATCAATTTAGTTTACCAGACGCATTAAAGGTAGGCGCATCATCATGATTACAAAGCGCATTATTCCGTGTCTTGATGTAAAAGAAGGCCGTGTGGTCAAAGGAATTCAATTTTTAGGGTTACGAGATGCCGGAGACCCTGTAGAGCTAGCAAAGTTTTATGATAAAGAAGGGGCAGATGAGCTCGTTTTCTTAGATATTTCTGCCTCACATGAAGGACGGAAAACAATGGTTGATGTTGTGGAACAGGTGGCAGCTCAGCTTGCAATCCCATTTACAGTTGGCGGCGGAATCAACTCATTGGAAGATATGAAACGTATCCTGCGTGCCGGAGCTGATAAAGTTTCTCTTAACACGGCTGCATTATTGAATCCGGATTTAATTACAGAAGGTGCCGGCTTTTTCGGTTCACAATGTATCGTTGTTGCTATTGATGCCAAATACGACGATCAGTTAGGCAGCTGGAGGGTCTTCACACATGGTGGCAGAAATGCAACAGAATGGGAAGTTGTCGAGTGGGCCAGGGAAGCTGTAAAGCGTGGTGCTGGTGAAATTCTGTTAACAAGCATGGACAGTGATGGAGAAAAAAGCGGCTTCAATCTTGCTTTAAATAAGGCTGTCAGTGAAGGAGTAACGGTTCCTGTCATTGCCTCTGGCGGTGCAGGAAATGCCGAACACTTTTTACATGCCTTTCAAGAAGGAAAAGCTGATGCAGCTTTGGCCGCATCCATTTTCCACTATAAAGAAACATCTGTAAAAGAAGTAAAAGCATATTTAGACCAACAGGGGGTGAATGTACGATGATAGAATCGATTACATTTGATCAAAACGGCTTAGTGCCTGCCATCGTGCAAGATGCAGCTAGCAAGGAAGTTTTAACATTAGCTTATATGAATGAAGAATCGTTGAAAAAAACGATCGAAACAAAGGAAACATGGTTCTACAGCCGTTCACGTCAAGAGTTGTGGCATAAAGGTGCTACAAGCGGAAACACGCAAACAGTTGTAGAAATGAGATATGACTGTGATCAGGATGCGATTTTAGTACTTATTCAACCTGAAGGACCGGCATGCCATACAGGTGCCTACACTTGTTTTAGTGAAACAATTGATAAGCAGGAAGTACAAGCACCACAAGATCGTTACCAGATTTTAAATACATTGGAAACATTGATTGCAAAGCGTGAAAGTGAGCTTCCGGAAGGATCTTATACAACATATCTCTTTACTGAAGGTGTTGATAAGATTTTAAAGAAGGTCGGTGAAGAAGCAGGAGAAGTAATTATTGCGGCGAAAAACCGTGACCATGGTGAGTTAAAATGGGAAGTTGCAGATCTGCTGTTTCACTTAATGGTGTTACTGCGTGAGCAGAAGCTTCCATTGGACGAAGTGTTGAACGTACTTGAAGAACGACATGTAGGAAAATAACAAAGAGGGCTGTCTCCTGTTCGTTGGATGAGGACAGTCCTCTTTTTATTTAATGTTTTTTTGTTAAATACTCCCGGTTCATCGCTTGAGGAGGGCGCTCAAACCAACTATTTTTGATCATAATATTAGCGGAATCTTCTGCATATGATCCAATATCTTTCATCATTTTTAGGTATTTAGCAGCTAAGTCACGGCGTAAAGATAATGCTAAAGATCCTCCAATATTCCCCAGGCCAATTGCGTTTAGAGAGTTAACATGAAAAAGCATTAGTTTATCTGAAAATGGAGAAACGGTGGAATCCGTTACCTCTGTGTCCCATGTAGTTGGAGATGGCAATGAACATTCCTCAAGAAGTCGCCTGAGAGTCTCCATGATCGAACCGGCAATGTTAATTCCCCGAACAAAATGACTTCTTAATTCTTCTGTTGCGGATGTTTGAGAGAAACCCATTAGTAATGTTTTTCCTAGTGCATTGTTCGAATAATTCATTGAGATATGGGAAATTTCAGTGGCGGTTAATGTACGTCTTTCCCCAAACCAACCGCGAAGAAATCCCTGATGGTCTACCATCATTGCTTTATCAGGTTTTGACAGGTACGGTGTGCGTACAAATAATCCTTTGGAAAGCTCTATTTCTTTTGCCATATCCTCAACTTCGCAAGCCTCAGTTAAATAGTGATAATAGAGTTCACGTATATCTTTCCGTGCAGACATCGTAAGCGCCATACCATCTGCAGCAATTGCAGCTTTTCCAAAATTACGAATAAAATAGAGGATAAAGGAATCAGAAAATAATCTCGGAGCATCCATGTTTACATCCCGCTCTGAAAAACCGATTGGAAGTGGGTATTTTTCTTTAGCAAAAAACGTAGTTAATGTTGCGATATGTTCAGTACACTTAGCTAAAGCAGTGTCAATAAGTTCTTTGATTTCGGAATCCTCCACGATCTGATTAAAGTAGAGTAAGACTGGCTTGCTTGCGCTTTCTGACATATACGATGCCCACAATGCACCAATTTCCGAAGAGGTAAGCTCAATATGATGAGGTGATAATTCTTTTTGGTCCATTCATACATCCTCCTGATTCTGATCTATTTCTATTCTTTACTCTTTTAAAATGAATATTTGCCATTTTAGAATTTGGAAGTAATTTTCCAAAAGAGGAATATGTATTGTCTTTACATTTACCTACTATTTTGAAAGCATATCTTGTGGTATACTTACGTACGGTGAAATGAATGAAATGGAGGATTTCAGTGGGAAAACAATTGAGCAAACAACAAAAAAACGCACAGGTTGTCCCGTTTCTCCAAGATGGACAATATTATTATAATAAAGGTCTTAAGGCATACCGAGAGCAAAACTATCAAAAAGCAAGTAAATATCTACAAAAGGCTGTTGAATTGGATCCAATGGATTCAGTGAAGCTCTCCCAGCTCGCGACGATCTACACAGATATGGGAAAATACAGTCAATCAAATGAATTGCTTTCATATATACTTGATGAACTTGATAAAGAAATGACGGAATGTCACTACTTTATGGCAAACAATTACGCACATCTTGGATTATTTCAGGAAGCATATAAATGTGCAACAGAGTATTCAAGAATCGATCCGTATGGTGAATTTATTGAGGAAAATGAAGATTTGATCGATCTCTTAACAATGGAAGATGATGATGAGGAACCATTTTTAAAAGATCCTGATGATTTGATTTTAAAACAAGATGCAGCCAAATCTCTTCTGGAAACAAGCCAGTTCGAAGAGGCTATCACATTACTTGAAGAAATTGTTGAAGAATATCCTGAATTTTGGTCGGCACACAATAATTTATCCCTGGCTTATTTTTATGTAGGGGAAGTGGATAAAGCCAAACAATACCTGCAAACCGTTCTTGAACAGAACCCTGGCAACCTTCATGCATACTGTAATCTTTTAGTTTTTTATTATTATGAACGCCAGGACGAAAAGGTTGAAGAAATCGCAAAGGTATTATCAACGGTACATCCGCTATTAGTAGAACACCGCTATAAGCTTGGAGCAACTTTTGCATTGGTCGGGCATTATCCGCTTGCTTACAAGTGGCTTCGCTCTCTCTATAAACAAGGCTTTGAAGGTGATGAAGTCTTTTATTACTGGTTATCATATTCCGCATATTTTACAGGAAATATGACATTTGCTGAACAAATGTGGGAGCGGGTCATAAAGGTAAACAAAGAGAAAGAAGGCTCAGAGCCGTGGAATGTGTCAGGAGATGCTAATCATCGTGTAGGCAGCATGACACTTGAAGAACGTCTTTACGCGGTCTTTCTTGCCGTTCAAACGAACAATCTTAATGAGATCAAGAATTACCAATCATCAACTGTACCACAATCACAGCTTGAAAAAGAATTTATAACATTTGCTTTATCGAACGATCATCAAATACATGAAAAGATCGCTGCACTCTATCACATTGCCGAGTCTTTATTTGCTCACTCAAAGCAGGATGAATTGTTTTTATTTTCTTTCCGTATCCTTACAAAAGTCTACAAAGAGAATATCTCATTACAAAATCATCAAGGCTGGGCAGCTGCACTGGAATATGTATGGAGAACCGAAGCAAATCAACCCATAACTCAAGCAACCATCGCAACCCAATACACAACATCCGTTGCAACCATTGGGAAATATGCAAAACTCATCAAAAACATGCTCTCATAAAAACCCGCCTTGTGGCGGGTTTTTTGGTACGGAGGGACAGGTTCCTCGTCCCATTTGTACTGTAAAAATTAATGAGTAATCAAGTTATTTGCGGTTTTGAAATTTTGTTTGCGATTAAAGAAATATATTTGCGATTTTCGGATTTTATTTGCGATTTTCAACAATTTATTTGCGATTAGACAATATTCGCCCGAGAACGACAAAATTCTGAAAATCTGTGATCCCCTTTTGAGCAAAAAATTGGCATCATTCTCGTTAATTTAATACGATGTTTATAGCAGAAAATGATGAAGATAAAATGAAGGGTATTTGTCTTCTCGAAAAAGCAGATAATCAAAGTAAAGGTTTTACTTAAGGAGTGAAAAATCGTGTCAGAAGAAAAAATTTATGACGTTATTATAGCAGGAGCAGGTCCTGCGGGGATGACAGCAGCCGTCTATACTTCACGCGCTAACCTGTCAACACTTATGATTGAACGTGGAATTCCGGGCGGTCAAATGGCTAACACGGAAGAAGTTGAAAACTATCCTGGATTTGACCACATTTTAGGGCCTGAACTATCAACAAAAATGTTCGACCATGCGAAAAAATTCGGTGCAGAATATGCATATGGCGATATTCAGGAAATTGTTGATGGAGAAGAATACAAAATCGTCAAAGCAGGTAAAAAAGAATACAAAACAAGAGCCGTCATCATTACAACTGGTGCAGAATATAAAAAAATCGGTGTACCTGGCGAAAAAGAACTGGGTGGACGCGGAGTTTCTTATTGTGCGGTTTGTGACGGAGCTTTCTTTAAAGGGAAAGAACTGGTTGTTGTAGGTGGAGGAGACTCTGCGGTAGAAGAGGGAGTATATTTAACTCGCTTTGCTACAAAAGTAACGATTGTTCACCGACGTGACGAACTAAGAGCTCAAAAAATCCTTCAACAACGTGCGTTCGATAATGAAAAAGTTGATTTCATCTGGAATCACACTATAAAAGAAATTCACGAACAAGATGGTAAAGTTGGAAAATTAACATTAGTGAATACTGAAAATGGTGAGGAACAAGAATTTAAAGCTGACGGAGTATTCATCTATATCGGAATGGTTCCATTATCAAAACCATTTGCTAACCTAGGAATTACAAATGAAAATGGTTATATTGAAACAAATGAACGAATGGAAACAAGAGTTCCAGGAATATTTGCAGCCGGAGATATTCGTGAAAAAATGCTTCGCCAAATTGTCACAGCAACTGGTGATGGAAGTATTGCTGCCCAAAGTGCCCAACACTATGTAGAAGAATTAGCCGAAAAATTAAAGGCTGTTAACTAATTTAAACCCGAATTGTAAAAGGGTGTCGAAGTCTGATTAACAAATTCGTAATTGTGTTTTAACCCTCTTGTAACATGAGTGAAACAATTATGAGGTACTATATAAATAGTAATTGACCCCCTTTTATAAATAGACTTATTTTAGAGCATGGGCGCCCTTTCCCATGCTCCCTTTTTTGCCTGTCTGCTGTTTTTATTTTTTCTGCAAAAAAATGAAACAGTTTTACGATATAAACGTATATACATAGTAGTAATCCTCTTCTTAGTCTCTTTCTCGTAAATAAAAAATAATAACCCCTATCACATCGTTTTTATTTTTGTATACCGGTCCTGTTCGTTGTGAAGATAATTTGAATTATAGTATAATAGAAGCAAAAGTACGTTGCTAGCAAGAGTAATGTTCTGTGGAAAATCGAGGTGAAGAATTTGCAAAGAGTAACCAACTGCGTCTTAATGGAAGGAAATAAAGTTCTTCTCCTGCAAAAACCCAGAAGAGGCTGGTGGGTAGCTCCAGGCGGCAAAATGGAGTTAGGAGAATCGGTGAAGGATACAGTCACTCGTGAATTCCGTGAAGAAACGGGCATATATATTAAAAACCCCCAGTTAAAAGGAATCTTTACCTTCATCATACAAGATGGAACAGATATTGTATCAGAATGGATGATGTTTACGTTCTTAGCAACAGATTACCAGGGAACAAATGTCCTGGAATCTGAAGAGGGAACGATAAAATGGCATAATAAAGATGTGATTCAGGAACTGCCAATGGCGCCTGGAGATCATCACATACTGGAATATGTTATCAAAGGAACAGGAATGCTTTATGGTACCTTTACATACACACCTGATTATGAATTACTTTCCTACCGTCTAGATCCGCAATAAAATCAGATGTGTGGCACATTTTCTTACAAACGTACATGATCGATAGTAAAAACATGGTAACGTAAAATAAATGACGAGTGAAGAAAGAGGGGAGGATATGAAATGACCATTGAACAAACTGAACAACAAACACCGCAGGAAGTACAAATGGTGATTATTACAGGTATGTCTGGGGCTGGAAAAACAGTTGCCATTCAAAGCTTTGAGGACTTAGGTTATTTCTGTGTGGACAACTTGCCTCCAACTTTGTTGCCGAAATTTTTAGAGCTAATGAAAGAGTCAGGCTCGAAAATGAACAAAGTGGCACTTGTTATGGACCTTCGAGGAAGAGAATTTTTTGATAGCTTGTTTGAAGCGCTTGATGATTTAGCAGAGAATGCATGGTTAACACCGCATATCTTATTTCTAGATGCAAAGGATTCAACACTTGTGACGCGATACAAGGAAACAAGACGTTCCCACCCATTGGCATCAAAGGGTCTTCCTTTAGAAGGTATCGGACTTGAACGGGAGCTTCTTGAAGAGTTAAAAGGCAGAGCACAGCTTATCTATGATACCTCAGAGCTGAAGCCCAGAGAGCTGAGAGAAAAGATTCTACAACAGTTCTCCACAAGTGTAGAGCATACATTTACAGTAAATGTGACATCATTCGGATTTAAATACGGAATCCCTATTGATGCAGATCTTGTCTTTGATGTACGCTTTTTACCTAACCCGCATTACATTGATCATATGAGACCGAAAACAGGCTTGCAGGAAGAGGTTTCTTCTTATGTTCTAAAGTGGAATGAGACGCAGAAGTTTTTAGAAAAGCTCCAGGACTTGCTTACGTTTATGCTGCCTTATTATAAACGTGAGGGGAAAAGTCAACTCGTTGTAGCGATTGGATGTACAGGAGGACAACATCGCTCTGTAACATTAGCTGAATACATTGCCAATTACTATAAAAATGATTATCACACTCAAGTTTCACATCGGGACATTGAGAAAAGAAAGCATCACTAAGTAATGGCTGAAACATTACCTAAAGTAGTCATCATTGGCGGCGGTACAGGATTATCGGTATTATTAAGAGGTTTGAAGAAATTTCCTGTTGATATTACTGCCATTGTAACGGTTGCCGATGATGGCGGGAGCTCGGGTAGGCTCCGAAATGAGTTAAATATCCCACCTCCTGGAGATATTCGCAATGTATTAGCGGCATTATCAGATGTTGAGCCCCTCGTTGAAGAGCTGTTTCAGCATCGTTTTAATAAAGGAAACAATTTGATTGGTCATTCCTTAGGAAACTTAATCCTGGCAGCAATGACGAACATTACCGGTGATTTTGTTCATGCAATCAGGGAAATGAGCACCGTGTTAAATGTGCGCGGAAAAGTCTTACCAGCCGCAAACACAAGTGTGATTTTAAATGCGGAAATGGAAGACGGAACCGTTGTCTCCGGAGAATCAAAGATTCCATTTTCAGGGAAGAAGATTAAGCGGGTTTTCCTAAGCCCCAGTAGTATTGAGCCGCTTCCGGAAACGGTTGAGGTCATTCGGGAAGCTGATTTAATCATCATCGGACCCGGCAGCCTGTACACAAGTATTTTACCGAATCTGCTTGTTCCTAAAATTGGAGAAGAGGTTCGCAAAGCCAAAGCAAAAAAAGTGTACATCTGCAATGTCATGACACAAGCCGGTGAAACATTGGATTTTTCCGCAAGCGATCATGTGAAAGCTTTATATGATCATATGCAGGCAGCATTTATTGATACGATATTAGTCAATGAAGAAGAAATTCCTGCAAACATTAAATCTCTTTATGAGGAAGAACTTGCAAAGCCGGTCCATTATGATATTGAAAAACTGAAAACAATGGGTCTTGAAGTGTTAACAGACAAAATTGTAAGTTATGAAAACAATGTGATTAGACATGATACAAATAAGGTAGCAAAGCTATTATATGGAATTCTGCAACAAGAGATGACATGAGTTCCTTTTAAAGAATGGGGGTGCAGAATTGTCATTTGCATCTGAGACGAAAAAAGAATTAACCAACTTAGAATTAAAGCCATGCTGTTTGAAAGCAGAGCTATCAGCACTTATTCGAATGAATGGATCCCTTTCATTTTCTAATCGTATGCTAATTTTAGATATCCAAACTGAAAATGCAGCGATTGCGAGAAGAATTTATACTCTTCTAAAAAAGCAATATGAAATCACAGTAGAACTGCTTGTTCGTAAAAAAATGCGCTTAAAGAAAAACAATGTCTATATTGTGCGCCTTGTTCAACGGGCTAAGGAGATTTTAGAAGACCTCAATATACTTGATGAAGGGTTTACATTTTATAGAAGTATTTCTGAAAACCTGGTGAAGAAGAAATGTTGCAAACGCTCTTATATAAGAGGAGCTTTTCTTGCCGGAGGGTCTGTTAATAATCCGGAAACCTCATCCTATCATCTTGAAATTTTCTCACAATATAAGGAACATAATGATTCTCTTTGTGAGTTAATGAATACATTTGAATTAAACAGCAAAACACTTGAACGTAAAAAAGGGTTTATTACGTACTTAAAGGAAGCCGAGAAGATCACAGAGTTTTTAAATATTATCGGCGCCCATCAGGCATTACTTCGATTTGAGGATGTACGAATTGTCCGGGATATGAGGAATTCTGTTAACCGTTTAGTTAACTGTGAAACAGCCAATCTAAACAAAACAATAGGAGCCGCCCTTAGACAAGTCGAAAATATCCGCTATATCGATGATAAAATCGGGTTAGATGCATTACCAGATAAATTGCGGGAAATCGCGAAACTTCGAGTTGAGTACCAAGATGTTACTCTAAAAGAGCTTGGAGAAATGGTATCAAGCGGTACAATTAGCAAATCAGGCATTAATCATCGCTTAAGAAAGCTAGACGAAATAGCTGAACAACTTAGATCAGGCCAGCCGTTATCTATAAAATAATAAAAAGAGAAGAGGAGATTTCAATGGTTGAAAAGCAAGTTGAAGTAAATCTAAAAACAGGTTTACAGGCGCGTCCAGCAGCGTTATTCGTTCAAGAGGCAAATCGTTTTGCATCAGATATTTTTTTAGAGAAAGACGGAAAAAAGGTAAATGCAAAGAGCATCATGGGGTTAATGAGTTTAGCTGTTAGCTCCGGAGCAGAAGTCAATCTAATTGCAGAAGGCAGCGATGAGCAGGAAGCTGTAGAAGCACTTGAGAAGTTTGTTCAACAGGAAAGTTAATGAAAAGACACACCGAAATGTTTTTAGACGGTGTGTCTTTCTTTTTTGGGAATAAAAAAGCTAAAACCATCCGGTTTTAGCTTTTCTTTCACATTATTTTCCTAACGTATTACGATCCAATACTTTATCAATTAAACCATACTCAAGCGCACGTTCAGCTGTCATAAAGTTATCACGCTCTGTATCACGCTCGATCACATCTAATGATTGACCAGTACGATCAGATAGAATTTTGTTCAATTTATCACGTAGGAACAAGATACGTTTTGCAGCAATTTCGATTTCGGTTGCCTGACCTTGAGCACCACCAAGCGGTTGGTGAATCATAACTTCAGAGTTAGGAAGAGCATAACGTTTACCTTTATCTCCAGCTGCAAGTAAGAATGCACCCATTGAAGCAGCCATTCCGATACAAATTGTTGATACACTTGGCTTAATAAACTGCATTGTATCATAGATAGCCATACCAGCTGTAATGGATCCACCCGGGCTGTTAATGTAGATTGAGATATCCTTCTCTGGATCTTCTGCTTCCAGGAAAAGCAGCTGAGAAACGATGGAGTTTGCCACATTATCGTCAATACCACTACCCAGCATAATGATACGGTCTTTTAAAAGACGGGAGTAGATGTCATAAGCACGCTCACCACGGTTTGTTTGTTCAATAACTGTAGGGATTAAATTCATTTTTGTATTCCTCCTTTAATATAAGAAAGATTTTTCGTCTTAAAGGAAAATGTAGATACTATGTAATCCTTTAAGACTTAACACATAGACATAAAACAAAAGGTAAAACTTTATGTATCTCCATCATACAACTAAGGTCAATAAAGGTCAAACAAAAAGACCAAAGCAGCACAATGAATTTTAAGTATGGATATCCATGTGTTCCTCTTACTATCCTATGTATGGTAATAGCATAACATGTAATCATGTTTCCCACATTTTTCTGATTTCAAACGCATGAAAGAATGTAGCACCTTTTGATGCTGCAACATATAAAAATTAAAAAGGCTTTATTGTCATCAATATGATTAAAACAACAGCTGCGATATGTAAAACATTATTTAAAGGAACAGATTCCTTAGCAAGAGTATTGTATCCATCAGGAAGTTCCTCTCCTAGATAGTTTTCAAGGGTCTCCATTTGTAGCTTTGCTTTTTTCGGTAATATACCTGCTGCTATTGGCTGAACAGCGACATAAATGACCAGGGAGGCAATATACCAAATTTCTTTAAATAAATATGGCTGAATAATGGCCATGATGATCCCTGTAATCAATAATGTAATACTCCCAACCTTTGCAAACTTTTCAATCCCTTTTGAAACAGCAAGCGCAAACTTTGCTTGTGGAACAGTTTTAACACTGCTCATTAAAACAGGCATTCCAAAACTGGCACCAAGTCCAACTACAGCCGCAACAATATGGATCACTAATAACAATGAGTAAAATGTCATACTCCACCCCGCTATCTTTTTACCTATAAAGTAAAATATGCTTATGATAGAGGTAGTTAGAACTCTGTTTTTGAAATGATCTGGAGCCTTTTCCAGCTAAATACTTGAAAAGACAGTTGAAATTAAGTGGAAGTTGCCGTATAATTTTTCGTACTGACATATTATTGTGCGCTCGTAGCTCAGTTGGATAGAGCGGTGGTTTCCGGTACCACGTCTGTCGGGGGTTCGAATCCCTTCGAGCGCGTCAAAATAGCAAGGGTTTGAGTTGATCTCAGGCCCTTGCTATTTTTTTGCTTGTAAAAGATCCACTTCCTTAAAGTTCCATTGTGAAATTTTAAACAAATTCATTAACCTTTCCTCGTTTGAAACCGATATATATACTATCTAAAGAAAAGGGAGTATATATAGATGAAAAGTTTGAAGTTTAAGCTTGGAACTAAAATTAATATGATGGTTCTAGGTATAATTATATTGTTATCAACTGTTATTGGGTTCGTTGTAGTAAAAGAAATTACTTCAGGTATTGAATCATTTGCTACTGAAAAGGCTAAAGGTGACTTGGAACTTGCCTACAGGTATTTAGATAATAACTATCCCGGTGACTGGGAAATTAAAAATAAGAAGCTTTACAAAGGCGATACATTAATGAACGACAACTATGAATTTATCGATAATATCGGAGAAGATACGGGTGATACAGTCACTTTATTTCAGTATGATACAAGAATTGCGACAAATGTTATGCAGAACGGTGAACGTGCAATAGGTACCCAAGTTTCAAAAGAGGTTGCTGATGTTGTTTTAAAAAAAGGTGAAAACTACTATGGCGAGGCAAATGTAGCAGGGAGTATATACCAAACTGCATATATGCCGATTAATGATGCCGGCGGAGAGGTAATCGGGATTTTTTATGTAGGAGCATCTCAAGAAATTATTAAAGGAATACTCAATGGTTTTATGAAAGCATTTTCAATTGTGCTGGTAGTCAGTATTTTGTTAGCTAGTATAGTGGTGTACTTTTTTACAAATAGAATAAAAAAGCGTCTAGCCAAAGTAACCTCTGCGATGCTACTTGCGGGTGAAGGAAACTTTACAACTAGGATTGAAGATCAGACTGGTGATGAGTTGAGTACCCTTACAAACAGTTATAACCTAATGGCAGATGATCTAAAAAAACTATTAAATGAAGTAATCGTTACATCTGAACAAGTTGCATCATCTGCTGAAGAGTTGACCGCGAGTTCTGAAGAAACAAGTAAGGCAACGGAAACGATTACTGATTCAATTCAGAAAGTAGCAAGTGGAGCAGAAAGTTCAACTATAAGTGTTCAGGAAAGTTCTACAGCTTTAGATGAAGTCGCAAGAGGAGTTCAATCAATTGCAGACAGCGCTCTTTCTATATCAGAGTCCAGTTCAGAGGCGACTACTAAAGCCAAAGAAGGGGGAACTTTTGTAGAAAAAACGGTCATGCAAATTCAGTCCATCAGCAAATCTGTCTCCGTAAGTGGCGATGTCATTAAGTCTTTGGAGAACCGATCAAGAGAGATTGGTGAAATAACTAAAGCCATTTCTTCAATCGCAGGGCAGACCAACCTGCTTGCTTTAAATGCTGCAATCGAAGCAGCAAGAGCAGGTGAACATGGAAAGGGGTTTGCTGTAGTTGCGGATGAAGTGAGGAAATTAGCAGAACAGTCAGAACAGTCATCTTCACAAATTTCAGGTCTAATAGTAGAAATTCAGCAGGATATGACTCGTTCGAACCAGTCAATGGAACAAGTTTCTTCAGAAGTAGCAGAAGGACTTAATATCGTGCAGCAAACAGAAGACAATTTTCATGAAATTCTTAAATTCATGAATAAGCTTTCAGGTGAAATTCAAAATATGGCTGCAACAGCACAAGAAATTTCAGCTAGCACAGAACAAGTGTCAGCTACTGCAAATGGAATTGCTAGCATATCAGCTGATACTGCTGATCACTCCCAGAATGTAGCGGCATCTGCTGAGGAACAATTGGCTTCTATGGAAGAGATAACAGCTTCAGCAAACAGTCTATCTGCACTGGCAGAGGATTTACAAAGGCTAATAAGTAAATTCAAAGTATAACGATTAGGTAGGTTTTTGGGTCTTTAAGTATGTCATAAGAACCAATAGCTTAATACGTAAAAAAGGTATATCTCCCCCCACCTCTGTTACATACTGGTGCTGAAGGAGGTGTACCTAATGCACGAGAACCTATACATCCAAAATGCAAAAGCAGTTATTTTATCTTCCTTACTAAATGGACAAATACCATCCGCAGAAGAGTGTCATCTCACAATAGAAGAGTTTGGAAGAATTTGTGAAGAACTATATAGTGAAGGGCATTTAATGAGGACAAACTTAGGAAATGTCCTTAATGCAGAAGTATCAAATAAGGGATTTATCTATCTTCATACTATTACAGAAGCCTAAAAACCATAAAATAAGGTTTTTAGGCTTTCTATTTTCCTTTTTGAAAAATAAAGTGACAACATGTCACTTTTTCTATTGACTTATGACACCGTGTCATTATATAATTTCTCTTGCGGTCGATTGTGACACAGTGTCACTTTGTTGGAGAGGAAGTGTAATATGCCTAAACAAACATTTTTTCAAATATCAAAAGAAAAACAGGATACATTAATTCAAGCTGCAAAAGAGGAGTTTTCCAGAGTTCCCCTACATGAAGCATCTATTGCTAATATTATTAAAAGCGCTGGAATTCCCAGAGGTAGCTTTTATCAATATTTTGAGGATAAAGAGGATTTATTTTATTATCTAACAAACCAGTTGATACAAAGAAATAATGAACGATTTATCACGATATTAGAGGACAAAAACGGAGATATATTTGAGGCATTCATTGAATTGTTTCAATTAGTGATTAAGAACCAAAGAAAGCAGGAGTATAAAAATTTCTTTAAAAATGTGTTTCTCAATATGAATTACAAGTTGGAAAACAAACTGGCAGATCATATGTACGAAAACAGGAAAAAGCAGTATGAAAGCATCCTAGCTTTAATCAATCGGGACCAGTTGAATATTAAAGATGAAGAAGAACTGCATCAGGTTGTTAAAATTCTAAGATCAATCACCTCTCAAAATTTTGTTCATGTGTTTGGTCAGGATTTAACGAATGAAGAAGCGCTAAGAACCTATATGGCACAAATTGAGTTACTTAAAAGAGGACTTTATAAGAAAGAATACTAAAAGTATTACGACAGGAAAGAAGGTTATATGATGGAAGAAACATTACAACAAAAGAAACCGCCATATTTAATGATAGCCATTTTATTTATTGGAGCATTTGTCTCATTTTTAAATAACTCACTTTTAAATGTCGCATTGCCGTCTATGATGGTGGATTTGGGAATTAAAGATTATTCAACAATCCAATGGCTTGCTACTGGTTATATGCTTGTCAGTGGTGTATTAATACCGGCGTCTGCCTTTTTACTCACAAGATTTTCCAACCGCAGCTTGTTTATCACATCGATGATAATTTTTACGTTAGGTACAGCATTAGCAGCATTTTCACCTAACTTCAGTTTATTACTTACAGGACGTATGATTCAAGCAGCTGGTTCTTCTGTAATGGGACCTTTATTAATGAATGTTATGCTTGTCAGCTTCCCACGTGAAAAACGTGGTGCAGCAATGGGTGTTTTTGGATTAGTTATGATTACTGCTCCGGCAATTGGCCCAACTTTATCAGGTTATATTGTAGAACACTATGACTGGCGTTTACTATTTGAAATGATCCTACCATTAGCTATTATTACACTATTATTAGCGTTCTTTAAATTCCAAAATGTGATGGAACAAAACAAGGAAGCAAAGCTTGATTATTTCTCAGTTGTTTTATCTTCAATTGGGTTTGGCGGTCTTTTATATGGTGTCAGTTCTGCAAGTTCAGATGGCTGGTCAGATCTAATCGTTTTAACGACTCTGATCGCTGGTGTGATTGCTTTAGTGGTTTTCGTTGTTCGTCAATTGAAAATGGAGAAACCATTATTGGATTTACGAGTTTATAAATACCCAATGTTTGCACTGGGTTCAGTTATTATGATTGTGAATGCTGTAGCCATGTTTTCCGGAATGATTTTAACACCAGCTTATGTGCAGAATGTTAGAGGTATTTCACCTCTTGATTCAGGACTAATGATGTTACCTGGTGCGATTATTATGGGATTGATGTCGCCAATTACAGGTAAGTTATTTGATAAATTCGGGCCACGTGTTCTTGCTGTTTTAGGACTAACGGTTACAGCTGTTTCCACTTACATGTTAGCTCATGTCCAATTGGATACTAGTTATGGTCATATTATTTTCATTTACTCCCTACGTATGTTTGGGATGTCAATGGTTATGATGCCAATTATGACAAATGGGTTAAATCAATTACCAACCGTATTAAACCCACATGGTACAGCTGTTAATAATACAGTTCAACAAGTGTCCGGTTCTATTGGTACGGCTATCCTTGTAACGATCATGAACTCTGTAACAACATCAGAAGCAGAAAACTTAATGTCTGGTGTAGATCCAACCACATTAACTGCTTCTAGTCAGGCTTTAATGATGCAGAAGTCATTGTTAGCAGGTATTCAGTATTCGTTTTACGTTACGTTAATCATAAATGTTGTAGCAATTGTATTATCTATCTTTGTGAAACGTGTAGATACGAGCAAAGAAGCTATTCAGAAATTGAATAATGAGGCTAAACCACAAATGAAGCCTAAGACGATATAATTTGCAGAGCCGATTCCTTTAAGGGGTCGGCTCTTTTCTATTTGAGTATGCGAAGATGGCGGGAAGTGTCGGATTTTGTCTAATGGTAAATAAAATGTAAAAATCGAAAATATATCTCCAAAATCGAAAATAAAATATGAAATTCGTAAATAAATTCCAAGAATCGTAAATAAAATAAGATCTGCCAGGAACAATGCGTATGTATTCCAGCACAATACATAAACTTGGTAAAGAAAATACTTGTGTAATAGAATCATTGATTAGTAAAATAGTATCTGTAAGCGCTTTCTATCACAATCAGAACATTTTTCAACCTTATTGTGTAGACTATTATTGGGAGGAAATTAAAATGAAAATGGATTTAGTGCAACAACAGGGGTTAAAACTTAATATGACTCAAGAACTGCAACAAGCCATCTCACTTTTGCAATATTCCTCGGCAGATTTGCTTTCATATGTGCGAGAGCTTACGCTGGAAAATCCCCTTATTGAAGTAAAGGAGAGCAGGCAGTCACCTTTTCGACAGTCAAGATCTTCCTCAAACAAACAATCCTTCATTGAAAATACCGTAAAAGAAAAAACTAATCTTCGTGACCATCTGTGCCATCAGTTGATTGATTTTTCATTATCAAAGCAAGACCGGGCTTGCCTTGAATTGCTTATTCATGCATTGGATTCAAACGGGTATATAAAGGATTCACTTGAAGACCTGGCTATAATCATGAATGTAGATGAAGAGGTACTTGAAAGTAAATTGTATTTTCTTCAAAGCTTAGAGCCTGCAGGAATCGGTGCCCGTTCTCTACAGGAATGCATTTTATTGCAACTAAGACGACTAAAAACCAGAAATCAGCTGGCGGAAACGATTATATCTGACCATTTTCGTTTATTTGCTGAAAAGTCGTGGAAGGAACTTTCCAAGATTTTAAAAATAAACATGACTCAAATACAAGAAATTCATGAAATCATTAAACAGCTGGAACCTAGGCCCGGGTTAAAGTATGGAGTAGATGAAAGCACATATGTAACACCTGATATGATGATAAAAGAAGTAAATGGTACCTGGCATATCTTGTATAATGATAAAATCATACCGCAGCTAATGGTTCATGATCCTTCAGTAGCGAGCGGCTCATTTCCAATTGATAAAGAAGCGAAAAGCTATTACGCTAAAAATGTCACTCAAGGTAAATGGCTGGTGCGGGCAATTGAACAAAGAAAAGAAACAATGATGAATGTGATGAATGAGATTCTAAAAAGACAAAGTGACTTTTTCACTAAAGGGAAAAGTGCATTAAAGCCCTTAACATTAAAGGATATCGCCGATACATTAGACATCCATGAATCAACTGTCAGTCGTACGGTGAAAGACAAGTTTGTGCAAACTCCGCATGGACTAATGAATATGAAGTCTTTCTTCACAACAAAGTTATCAGAAAATCAAGGAGATGTTTCTGCTTCTTCAGTTAAATTGAGGCTAAAGGAAGTGGTAGATTCAGAGAATAAGAAAAAGCCGTTGTCTGATCAAAAAATAGCCAATACCCTTAAAACGTTGTATGATATTGATATTTCCAGAAGAACGGTAACAAAGTATCGCGAGCAACTAAATATTGCAACGTCTTCAATAAGGAAAGAATATTAATAACGAAATGGAAGTGCTAAGCAGCTGTGAAAGAAGTAATCTTTTATTCGAAAGAGAATTGTTCGTTATGTGATAAAGGATTGGCCATTATTCATGAACTACAAAAAGAGTTTGATTTTGAATATAAAGTAGTCGATATTTATCAAGATGATAAGCTTCTGGAGAAGTTTCAAATTATGATTCCAGTTGTTGAAATAGCAGAAGAAGTGGTCACATACGGAATTTTGGATAAAGATTCCATAAGAAAGCGATTACTTTAAAAAGTCAGTAAACATTTCTTGAATATGCCATTTTCCCCTGTTAAAATAAAAATATGGCAAGGGAGATTTTTTTTGAGATGGTGGGACATAATACGTCACAGAGGGACCATTTTAGTCCATATCGACTCAGAGAGGGATAGCAAAAATGAAATCACTTATCACAGTACAAAAAAAATTATTGCCTGACCTGTTGCAGGTTATGCAAAAACGCTATCAAATCCTTCAGTACATACGATTAATGCAGCCGATTGGACGCAGAAGTCTCTCAATTAGCCTGGGCATTACTGAAAGAATTCTAAGAAATGAAGTTCAGTTTCTGAAGGATCAAAATCTGATTGACATTCAAACTTCAGGTATGACCTTGACAGATGAGGGAACGTCTTTACTAATTCACCTCGAAGAAATGATGAAAGATGTTTTAGGATTGTCTTCTTTGGAAAATACATTAAAGGAGAGATTCAATTTAAACAGAGTCATCGTTGTTTCCGGTGATAGTGATCAATCTCCATGGGTGAAAAAAGAAATGGGAAGAGCATGTGTAACATGTATAAAGGAGCGTTTAACGGGCAATAATATCGTCGCTGTTACCGGTGGAACAACACTTGCAGCAGTTGCCGAAATGATGACACCCGATAGCAAAATCCGCGATACTTTATTCGTCCCTGCACGTGGAGGATTAGGAGAAACAGTTGAAAACCAGGCGAACACAATTTGTGCCAAAATGGCCGAGCGTGCGAGCGGGAATTACAGACTTCTGTATGCACCTGATCAACAACTTAGTAAAGATGCTTACCAGGCCATTATTGAAGAACCGTCGATTAAGGAAACTTTAACAATCTTGAAATCAGCCAGTATGGTCGTTCATGGAATAGGGGACGCTAAAACAATGGCGGAACGTCGAAAAACACCGGAGGAACATCTTCGGAAGATTATCGAGGGAAAGGCTGTTGCGGAAGCATTTGGCTACTATTTTGATCAGCAAGGTGAGATTGTACATAAAGTTCAGACGGTCGGTATTCAATTAGATGACATCGAGGAAATTCCATCTGTTATCGCTGTAGCAGGCGGAGCCTCAAAAGCAAAGGCGATTAAAGCCTATATGAAACAAACGTTGGATTCTGTTCTTATAACAGATGAAGCCGCAGCAAATGAGTTAATAAGGGATTAACACTCCCTGATTATAAAAAGTTCTTCTCATTTTAGAGTAGAACCATTTCTTATGAAAGTGTCCAAGTATAACATTGGACTTAATTAAAGGAGGAAATTAATCATGGCAGTAAAAATCGGTATTAATGGTTTTGGTCGTATTGGACGTAATGTATTCCGTGCAGCTTTAAAAAATCCTAACGTTGACGTAGTAGCAGTTAACGACTTAACAGACGCTAACATGTTAGCTCATCTTTTAAAATATGATACAGTTCACGGAAAATTAGATGCAGAAGTTTCTGTTGACGGTAACAACCTAGTTGTTGACGGAAAAACAATCGAAGTTTCAGCTGAGCGTGACCCAGCGAAATTATCTTGGGGAGCTCAAGGTGTTGAAATCGTTGTTGAATCTACTGGTTTCTTTACTAAACGTGCTGACGCTGCGAAACACTTAGAAGCAGGCGCTAAAAAAGTTATCATTTCTGCTCCAGCAAGCGACGAAGATATCACAATCGTTATGGGTGTTAACGAAGACAAATACGATGCTGCTAGCCACGATGTAATCTCTAACGCATCTTGTACGACTAACTGCTTAGCTCCATTTGCTAAAGTATTAAACGATAAATTCGGTATCAAACGTGGAATGATGACAACTGTTCACTCATACACAAATGACCAACAAATCTTAGATTTACCACATAAAGACTACCGTCGTGCTCGTGCGGCAGCTGAAAACATCATCCCAACTTCAACTGGTGCTGCAAAAGCTGTTTCTCTAGTATTACCTGAGTTAAAAGGTAAATTAAACGGTGGAGCTATGCGTGTTCCAACTCCAAACGTTTCTTTAGTTGACTTAGTTGCAGAGTTAGATAAAGAAGTAACTGTTGACGAAGTAAATGCTGCATTAAAAGAAGCTGCTGAAGGTAACCTAAAAGGTATCCTAGGATACAGCGAAGAGCCATTAGTATCTAGCGATTACAATGGTAACATCAACTCTTCTACAATTGACGCATTATCAACAATGGTGATGGAAGGCCAAATGGTAAAAGTAATCTCTTGGTATGACAACGAAAGTGGTTACTCTAACCGCGTAGTTGACCTTGCTGACTACCTAGCTTCTAAAGGTCTTTAATTCTTAAGAGTTATCGAACTATATAGCTACAAACCAATGGGGAAAGGGGATCATCCCCTTTCCCTGTTTTTGGTTTGACATAAAGGCTTGAAACGAGTTTTTGTGTCCAGCTTCAGCGCCTAGGCCCTCGAGTCATAAGCCAAGCATGAATTAAGGCAAAAAACGCCTTCTATTCATGCTCGTCTTATGCTTGTCGGACCTGAACGAGGCGCTTACGCATTTCAATTTAGGGAGGGCTTTTCATGAACAAAAAGTCAGTTAAAGACATTGATGTAAAAGGAAAAGTCGTCTTTTGTCGCGTTGATTTTAACGTACCGATGAAGGATGGACAAGTTACAGATGAAACACGTATTCGTGCAGCTTTACCAACAATTCAATACTTAAGTGAGCAAGGTGCAAAAGTTGTACTAGCTAGTCACTTAGGGCGTCCAAAAGGTGAAGTAGTTGAAGAGTTACGCTTAAATGCTGTAGCAGAAAAACTACAAGAGCTTTCTGGTAAAAATGTTGTAAAAACAGATGAAGCTTATGGCGATGCTGTTAAAGCTGAAATTGCAAAATTAGAAGAAGGCGGACTTCTTTTACTAGAAAACGTGCGTTTCTATGCTGGTGAAGAGAAAAATGATCCAGAATTAGCAAAAGCATTTGCAGACCTTGCTGATGTTTATGTGAACGATGCATTTGGAGCAGCTCACCGTGCACATGCTTCTACTGAAGGGATTGCAAAACATATCCCAGCAGTTGCAGGTTTCTTAATGGAAAAAGAGCTTGAAGTATTAGGTAAAGCACTTTCTAATCCAGATCGTCCATTCACAGCAATCATTGGTGGAGCAAAAGTTAAAGATAAAATCGGTGTAATCGATAACTTGCTTGATAAAGTGGACAACTTAATCATCGGTGGCGGATTAGCTTACACATTCATCAAAGCTTTAGGCCATGATGTTGGTAAGTCACTATTAGAAGAAGATAAAATTGATTTAGCGAAATCATACCTTGAAACAGCAAAAGAAAAAGGTGTTAATTTCTACATGCCTGTAGATGTCGTTGTTGCTGATGACTTCTCGAACGATGCAAACACACAAGTTGTATCAATCGACAGTATTCCAAGCGATTGGGAAGGTCTTGATGCAGGTCCTAAAACACGTGAAATCTATGCTGACGTTATCAAAAACTCTAAGCTTGTGATCTGGAACGGACCAATGGGTGTATTCGAATTAGATACATTCGCTGGTGGTACAAAAGCAGTTGCAGAAGCATTAGCTGAGGCAAATGATACATATTCCGTTATCGGAGGAGGAGATTCAGCTGCCGCTGTCGAAAAGTTCAATTTGGCTGATAAAATGAGCCACATTTCAACTGGCGGTGGAGCTTCTCTTGAATTTATGGAAGGCAAAGAGCTTCCAGGTGTAGTTGCATTAAACGATAAATAAGAAAAGCGGAATCGACCGCTTAGCGACGTATGAACTGGAGGCCTCCGTATGAGATAAAGGAAACACGAAGAGCGTTAGCGATTCGATGTTGACTTATCGTAAGGAGGAGGGTGAAGTTCACTAGTCGCTGGTCGATGTAGCTAGACACGAGAACTAAGTACAGAGACGTGTCGTGAAAAGTAACAACTGCGAGTTAGTTGTGAAATCTTGATTTGAGGATGGTGTAGGAAATGAGAAAACCAATTATCGCAGGTAACTGGAAAATGAACAAAGTCTCTTCTGAAGCTAGAAGCTTTGTTGAAGAAGTAAAAAGCCTGGTACCTAACGCAGAGAATGTGGACTCAGTCGTTTGTGCTCCAGCTCTATTTTTAGAAAGCCTTGTAGGTTTAACAGAAGGCAGTGACCTAAAAGTAGGTGCACAAAACATGCACTTTGAAGAAAACGGAGCGTTCACTGGCGAAGTTAGCCCTGTAGCACTTAAAGACCTAGGCGTTAGTTACGTAATCTTAGGACATTCTGAGCGCAGAGAAATGTTCGCAGAAACTGATGAAACAGTTAACAAAAAGACTCTGGCTGCATTCAAACACGGTTTAACTCCAATCGTTTGCTGTGGTGAAACATTAGAAGAGCGTGAAGCAGGTAAAACAAATGATCTAGTGGGAGACCAAGTAAAGAAAGCTTTACAAGGTTTAACTGAAGATCAAGTAAAAGAAACTGTTATTGCATATGAGCCAATTTGGGCAATCGGAACTGGAAAATCTTCATCTGCAGAAGATGCAAATGAAGTATGTGCACACATCCGTCAAGTTGTTGCAGAGCAATTTTCTTCTGACGTTGCACAAGCAGTCCGCATTCAATACGGCGGCAGCGTAAAACCGGCTAACATCAAAGAATATATGGCACAGCCTGATATCGATGGTGCATTAGTTGGTGGAGCTAGCTTAGAAGCACAATCTTTCCTTCAACTTTTGGAGGGTAGCAGTAATGAGTAAAGCACCAGTTGCATTAATTATTCTTGACGGATTTGCATGCCGCCAGGAAACAAAAGGGAATGCTGTTGCACATGCGAAAAAACCTAACTTTGATCGCTATTGGAATCAGTACCCACATGCTCAACTAATTGCTTCCGGTGAAGCGGTTGGTCTACCTGAAGGGCAAATGGGGAACTCTGAGGTTGGTCACTTAAATATTGGTGCTGGACGCGTTGTGTACCAAAGCTTAACTCGTGTAAATGTTGCGATCCGTGAAGGTGAATTTGAAAAAAATGAAACATTCACAGAAGCAATTAACCATGTAAAGAAAAATGGCACAAGCCTTCACCTATTCGGCCTTTTATCTGATGGTGGAGTTCATAGCCATATTCAACATTTATATGCACTTCTTCAACTTGCAGCAAAAGAAGGCGTTGAAAAAGTCTACATCCATGGTTTCCTTGATGGCCGTGATGTTGGTCCGAAAACGGCAAAAGTTTACTTGGATGAACTTCAAGCAAAAATCAAAGAATACGGTGTCGGGGAAATTGCAACTCTGTCTGGACGCTACTATTCAATGGACCGCGATAAGCGTTGGGATCGTGTAGAAAAGTCTTACCGTGCTATGGTGTACGGTGAAGGTCCTACTTACAGCACACCTGATGAGCTTGTTGAAGATTCTTATAACAATGGGATTTTTGATGAATTCGTCATTCCATCTGTTATGACAAAAGAAGACGGTTCACCTGTAGCTACTATTCAAGACAATGATGCGGTGATTTTCTATAATTTCCGCCCTGACCGTGCGATTCAAATATCAAACACGTTTACAAATGAAGATTTCCGTTCATTTGATCGTGGAGAAAACCATCCTCAACACCTTCACTTTGTGTGCTTAACCCACTTCAGTGAAACAGTTGACGGATATGTGGCATTTAAGCCAACAAACCTTGATAATACGCTCGGTGAAGTATTATCACAAAACAACCTAACACAGCTTCGAATTGCGGAAACGGAAAAATATCCTCACGTTACCTTCTTTATGAGTGGTGGACGTGAAGCGGAATTCCCTGGTGAAGAAAGAATCTTAATTGATTCTCCAAAAGTAGCAACTTATGACTTGAAGCCTGAAATGAGTGCCTACGAAGTAACGGACGCGTTACTAGGCGAAATTGCAGCTGACAAATTTGATGCGATTCTTTTAAACTTTGCTAATCCTGATATGGTTGGGCACTCCGGAATGCTCGAACCAACAATCAAAGCAATCGAAACGGTTGACGAGTGCCTTGGCAAGATTGTTGATGCGATTATCGCTAAAGGCGGTAAAGCGATTATCACAGCTGACCATGGTAACTCAGACGAAGTTGTTACATTGCAAGGTGAGCCTATGACAGCTCATACGACAAACCCAGTACCTGTCATTGTTACTGAAAATGGAGTAACTCTTCGTGACGGTGGTATTTTAGGAGATCTTGCACCAACAATGCTTGATCTACTAAACGTTGAAAAACCAGCCGAAATGACTGGAACAACGTTAATTAACAAGTAAAACCTTTTGCAAAGAAGGGAACCCCAAAGTCGGCCGCAGAGGGGAACCCGGAATAAAGTAATAGAACAAACTATAAATTTTTTATAAAAAGGAGATTAAACAATATGCCATACATTGTAGACGTATATGCTCGTGAAGTATTAGACTCTCGCGGTAACCCAACAGTAGAAGTAGAAGTACACACAGAATCAGGCGCTACGGGACGCGCATTAGTACCAAGTGGTGCTTCAACTGGTGAATATGAAGCAGTTGAGCTTCGTGACGGTGACAAAGAACGCTACCTTGGAAAAGGTGTTCTACAAGCTGTTAAAAACGTAAACGAATTAATCGCTCCAGAATTACTTGGTTTCGAAGTAACTGAGCAAATCGCAATCGACCAAGCGTTAATCGAGCTTGACGGTACTGATAACAAAGGTAAATTAGGTGCGAACGCAATCCTTGGTGTATCTATGGCTGCTGCTCGTGCTGCTGCAGATTTCCTACAAGTTCCTTTATACCAATACCTTGGCGGTTTCAGCGCGAAAACTCTTCCAGTTCCAATGATGAACATCGTTAACGGTGGAGAGCATGCTGATAACAACGTAGACATTCAAGAATTCATGGTTATGCCTGTAGGTGCTGAAAACTTCCGTGAAGCACTACGTATGGGTGCTGAAATTTTCCACAGCCTAAAATCAGTTCTTTCTGGTAAAGGTCTTAACACTGCTGTAGGTGATGAAGGTGGATTCGCTCCTAACTTAGGTTCTAACGAAGAAGCTCTTCAAACAATCATCGAAGCAATCGAAAAAGCTGGTTACAAACCAGGTGAGCAAGTAATGCTAGCTATGGATGCTGCATCTTCTGAGTTCTACAACAAAGAAGACGGTAAATACCATCTTTCAGGAGAAGGTGTTGTAAAAACTTCTGCTGAAATGGTTGACTGGTACGAAGAAATGGCTTCTAAATACCCAATTATCTCAATCGAAGACGGTTTAGATGAAAACGACTGGGAAGGTCACAAACTTTTAACTGAGCGCCTTGGCGGTAAAGTTCAACTTGTTGGTGATGACCTATTCGTTACAAACACGAAAAAACTTGCTGAAGGTATCGAAAAAGGAATTGGTAACTCAATCCTTATCAAAGTTAACCAAATCGGTACACTTACTGAAACATTCGAAGCAATCGAAATGGCTAAACGCGCTGGCTACACAGCAGTTATCTCTCACCGTTCTGGTGAAACAGAAGATACAACAATTGCTGACATCGCAGTTGCAACTAACGCTGGCCAAATCAAAACTGGTGCTCCATCACGTACTGACCGTGTTGCGAAGTACAACCAACTTCTACGTATCGAAGATCAATTACAAGACGCTTCAAGATACGATGGAATCAAAACTTTCTACAACTTAAAGAAATAAGTTGAGTGTGGGAACTGCTGCTGTGTGCGGCAGTTCTTTTTTTGATTGTGGAGGACAGGGGGGCGAATTTTGGCGGAATTTGTCTAATAGTAAATAAGTTACTGAAAATCGTAAATATATTTTTATAATCGAAAATAAGTTGCCAGAATCGAAAATAACATGTCGAAAATAGTAAATAAATCTCACCTTCAAGCAGGACATTCAGAAAAAACAGAGAACATATCCTGTAAAACCAAAAATGGAGTGAGAAAATGATCGTAAAAACCCACGAAATTCCCCGTATTATTCTTCAGTTAGAGGCTTTGCTCAAAAGACTGCCGCAAAACCATCCGAAAATCTCGCAAATTATTGAAGATTTAAACATCAGAAATGCCGGCTTCAGAGGAGAGTTAGCAATAGATTATCCACTTAGTTTCCTCAACGAAAAAGACTACTCTATTTTTCACGATTTACGATTAAAAACGAAAAAACATTATTTTCAATTAGATACTCTGATTTTAAACCCGAAAGTGGCAATCATACTGGAGGTGAAAAATTACTCAGGCACCATCCACTTTGAACCAGGATTTAAACAGCTTATCCAAACAAAAGATGGAATTCAAAAAGGATATCCCTATCCACTGACACAACTAGAACGACATGAGTTACAGCTGAAAGAGTGGCTTCAGCAACAAAAATTAAGGGGAATCAACATTACTTCCCTAGTTGTCATTAGCAACTCTTATACAATCATCAGCACTTCTCCTGAGGAGAAATCCCTCCATCAAAAAATAATCCATAAAGAAGAGTTACCTACTAAAATCCCTAAGTTAGTCAATTCCCAACAGAACCAACCACTTGAAGAAAAAGAGCTTAAAAAGATATCTCGCCTCTTACTTAAACAACATACTGAAAGAGATTCTTCCATATTGGAACAATATCAAATCGATCAAAAGGAGCTAATAAAAGGAGCAATCTGCAAGAATTGCGGCTCACTCCCGCTTATAAGAATTAAGGCCAATTGGTTATGTACCACATGTAATAGCAAAGATAAGCTAGCCCATTTACGTGCTCTTGATGATTATAAATTGCTTATTAAACCAACAATAACGAATAGTGAATTAAGAAAGTTCCTAGGGGTAAATTCTATCGCAACAGCTAATAGGTTACTTCAGTCAATGAACCTAAAGTATGATGGAGAAAAGAAGGGAAGGGTGTATTACTTGTAGAAAAAAGCAAAGGGTGGATCTTGTCGAAAAAGCTCTAATAGTAAATAAATTCCCATAATCGAAAATATAATCGTAGAATCGAAAATAAATCCTCAAAATAGTAATTAAAATCATAAAATCGTAAATAAACCAGGAATTTCAGGATCTCAGCCCCAACTAATTTCATAATCCCAACTTAATATTGTATCCCACCCCCACTTATGGTACATTTAAACTATCTATTTGTGCGCATTCTCAGGAGGTGTCAATTCATGCATACAGCATTAATTATTCTACTAGTTCTTGTATCGATTGCTTTGATTACAGTTGTGTTATTACAATCTGGTAAAAGCGCAGGGTTATCAGGTGCGATCTCTGGTGGTGCCGAGCAGCTTTTTGGTAAGCAAAAGGCTCGTGGTTTGGATTTAGTTTTACACCGCGCAACGATTGTATTATCCGTATTATTCTTTGTTTTGACAGTTTTAGTGGCGTATATCGTACAATAATGATAAAGAGTAAGGGTCTGTAGAAGCAGGCTCTTTTTTTTATTAGTCACATCAAGGCAGATTGTTTAAAATAGTATACATACAGGAAGTAATACTCACAGCCCCATTGGGTTAAACTAAATAAAAGTAGTAGAAGGAGTTACAAAGAAATGAAAAGAGTTTTACCGAAACCATTTACTTTTGAAGGTGGAGACAAAGCCGTGTTGTTATTACACGGATTCACAGGGAATTCAGCAGATGTAAGGATGCTTGCGCGATTCTTAAGTGAGCGTGGGTACACATGTCATGCTCCGCAATATAAAGGTCACGGAGTACCGCCGGAGGAGCTTGTCCACACAGGTCCTGAGGATTGGTGGAAGGATGTTGAAGCAGGGTATGAGCATTTGAAACAAATGGGATTTGAAGACATTGCGGTTGGCGGCTTGTCTCTTGGCGGTGTGTTCTCTCTTAAATTAGGTTATACGATGCCGGTAAAGGGTATTATCCCAATGTGTGCCCCAATGTATATTAAAAGTGAAGAAGTCATGTATCAAGGTGTACTTGAGTATGCTAGAAATTATAAGAAGTTTGAAGGGAAATCTCCTGAGGAAATTGAAGAAGAGATGAAGGATTTCGCTAGAACACCAATGAATACACTAAAAGCGTTGCAAGAGTTAATCTCAGATGTGCGAAATAATGTAGATATGATTTACTCGCCGACCTTTATTGTACAGGCTAGACATGATCATATGATCAACACAGATAGTGCAAACATTATTTATAATGAAGTGGAAAATGATCATAAACAATTAAAATGGTACGAGGAATCGGGACATGTGATTACTCTTGATAAAGAGCGGGATCAGCTACATGAGGATGTGTATCAATTTTTAGAAAGCCTTGATTGGTAAACTATAATAAGGAGGATGATCAAATGGAACAAGACATCCAAATACATATTGAAAAATTGCTTTCTTTTATGAAAGAAGAAGCATATAAGCCATTAACGGTTCAGGAGCTTGAAGAAGCGTTTGGTATTGAAGATTCAACTGTGTTTAAAGACTTTGTCAAAGCATTGGTAGTTATGGAAGACGAAGGACTTGTTGTTCGTACGAGAAGCAATCGCTACGGCTTACCGGAAAAAATGAATCTCATAAAAGGGAAATTAATCGGTCATGCAAAAGGATTTGCGTTTGTCGATCCGGAAGATACAAGTTTAGATGATATCTTTATCCCGCCTACTGAGCTAAAAACGGCGATGCATGGTGATATCGTTCTTGTAAGAGTTAGCCCAAAAACAGGTGGAACAAGACAAGAAGGAACGATTATCCGCATAATCGAGCGTGGTGTAAAAGAGGTTGTCGGGACGTATACAGAAAGCAAAAATTTCGGATTTGTTATTCCGGATGATAAAAAAATCGCAAATGATATCTTTATCCCGAAACAAGCATCAAATGGAGCGGTTGAGGGGCACAAAGTTGTTGTCAAACTCACAACATATCCTGAAGGACGCATGAGTGCTGAAGGAGAAATCATTGAGATCTTAGGTCATAAAAATGATCCTGGTGTTGATATTTTATCCATCATCCACAAGCACGGACTTCCAGGCCCATTCCCGGTTGAAGCATTGGAACAAGCAAATGACGTACCGGAAACGATAAAAGAAGAAGATCTAAAGGATCGTCGTGATCTTCGTAATGAAACAATCGTTACTATTGATGGAGCAGATGCGAAGGACTTGGATGATGCGGTAACCGTTACAAAGCTCGATAACGGAAATTACAAACTAGGTGTTCATATCGCCGATGTTAGTCATTATGTAACAGAACAATCACCAATTGATCGCGAGGCTTCTGACCGCGGAACAAGTGTATACTTGGTTGACCGGGTGATTCCGATGATTCCTCACCGCCTCTCAAATGGAATTTGTTCCTTAAATCCGAAGGTGGATCGTCTCACATTATCATGTGAAATGGAAGTCGATGAAACGGGTACTGTTGTGAATCACGAAATTTTCCAAAGTGTGATTAAAACAACAGAACGAATGACATACACAGACGTAAATAAGATCCTTGAAGATCGTGATGAACAGCTTCTCCAAAAATACGAGTCATTGGTACCGATGTTTGAACTGATGGGTGAGCTTGCACAAGTGCTGCGAACAAAACGAATGACGCGCGGTGCCATTGACTTTGATTTTAAAGAAGCAAAAGTACTTGTTGATAAAGAGGGTACTCCAACAGAAGTTGTATTGCGAGAGCGTTCTGTAGCCGAGCGTTTAATTGAGGAGTTCATGCTTTTAGCAAATGAAACGGTAGCCGAGCACTTCCATTGGATGAATGTCCCGTTCATTTACCGTATTCACGAAGATCCTAATGCTGAAAAATTACAGCGTTTCTTAGAGTTTATTACAAACTTCGGCTATACTGTGAGAGGTTCCGGTAACGATATCCACCCAAGAGCGTTGCAAAATATTTTAGAGGAAGTAGCAGGTACACCTGAAGAAACGGTGATTTCAACGGTGATGCTACGTTCCATGAAGCAAGCAAAGTATGACCCGGAAAGCCTTGGACACTTTGGACTGGCAACAGAGTATTATACACACTTTACATCACCAATTCGCCGTTATCCTGACTTAATTGTTCATCGTTTGATCCGGACATATTTAATAGAAGGAAAAGTTGATGAAGAAACACGTTCAAGCTGGGCTGAGAGTCTTCCAGTCATCGCTGAACATTCTTCCAATATGGAACGAAGAGCGGTTGAGGCAGAACGTGAAACAGATGAATTGAAAAAAGCGGAATACATGCTTGATAAAATTGGTGAAGAATATGACGGAATCATCAGCTCTGTCACAAACTTTGGGATGTTTGTCGAGCTACCGAATACAATTGAAGGTCTAGTTCATGTTAGTTATTTGACAGATGACTATTATCGTTATGATGAGCGCCATTATGCCATGATTGGTGAACGCACAGGCACTGTTTATCGCATCGGTGATGAAATCACTGTACGTGTTGTGAATGTGAACAAAGACGAGCGCTCTATTGACTTTGAAATTGTAGGAATGAAAGGGACAAGAAGACGACCTGCTAAAGAAACACCAAAAGTGATTGTAGCAGGCAAAAGAAAAAGACTCTGGTTCACGCGGAGGCAATGGAAAGAAACGTGAAGGTGACAAAGATGGTGAATGGTCAACCCGTCCGCCACGTAAAAAGAAGAAAAAGCATTTTGAAAATGCACCAAAAGCTAAGCGGAAAAAGAAAAAACGCTAAAAAGGAAAGGGGCTTGCTGACATAGAGCTTGCCCCTTTGTCATTTTTTATTTATTTGTTTCAAAGATTATTAAGAGGGGGAAGGTAAAGGGAACTGTCCGTAAAGGTCTGAAATGATCAACTAAAAATCAGTTAGAATGAAATATTACGGTTGGAAGTTTCACTTTATTGAGTTACTGTCCATTATTTGCTAAAATAGTACGTATCGCAAGAGAGGGAGGGAATACAATGCCTAAAGGAATGGGAAAAGCATTAGCACAAAATAAGAAAGCTAATCATGATTACGCCATTGAAGAAACATTTGAAGCCGGCATTGTCCTTCAAGGTACGGAAATTAAATCAATTCGTAATGGTCGTGTTAACTTAAAGGACTCATACGCACGTATTGAACGCGGCGAAGTTTTCCTGCTGAATATGCATGTTAGTCCATATGAACAAGGAAACAGATATAACCATGATCCATTAAGAACAAGAAAACTATTATTAAAGAAACGTGAAATCGCCAAACTAATCGGAGCTACTAAAGAAGAGGGTTATGCACTTGTGCCATTAAAGATGTATATCAAAAATGGCTATGCAAAAGTGTTGATCGGTCTTGGTAAAGGTAAAAAGAAATACGATAAACGTGAAGACCTTAAGAAGAAGGAAGCAAAACGTGACATCGAACGTGCATTTAGAGAGCGCCAGAAAATGTAGTGGCAAAACCTTACAATTGCATTTTCATGCCAGTCTGATATAATAGGTTTTGTAAGGCAGTCAACTTACTTTAACAACTTCATAAGCAATTAAGCTTATATCTATCTTTATACTTCCCGTATTCCCTAGCTGGTATATACGGCTTATCATGGGGACGTTACGGATTCGACAGGGATAGTTCGAGCTTAGGTTGCGGGCCGAAGGGATCGTCTTCGTTAAAACGTCAACGCCAATAATAACTGGCAAATCTAACAATAACTTAGCTTTAGCAGCTTAATAACTGCTTAGCTGTTCCTCCCTCCATCGTCCATGTGGTAGGGTAAGGGACTCACTCTTAGTGGACTACGCCTGATTCCTCCGTCTGGGGATGATGGAAGAGACCAATCAGACTAGCTGCTCTGACGCCTGTCGATAGGCATAGGAGTTAGCGAAACCGCAAATATATCGACTACGCTCGTAGACGCTTAAGTGCCGTTATGTCTGGACGTGGGTTCGATTAATTATTAGTCGCCTTATGTGGTAACACATAAGTGAAAATTCGGCTTTATCGGTGAAACCTAAGTCACACAAAGTGGTGATAAGGCAATGCCGAGCGGTATGTGGAGCAATCCAACAGCCGTGTATCGACTTATAGGCTGCCAACTTGGTAGTACTAGGATACGAAAACCTGCCTTGAACTTTAAGGCAAAAACTACTTTTCGTATAAGACGCCGAAGGACCTAATAAAGGTTCAAGATATAGTCAGTGCCATGACGAAAGCATGGAATAGCACGTCCCACCGTCTCCACCAAATACATATTTGGTGGTTTTTATTTTTGTCTTTAATAAATTTAAATTTCAAAAAAGGCTTTTTCAAAAGCTAACTTTTGCTCTAAACGGTCCTTACTATACTTACCGTTTCTGATTGTAACTTTGTCATAGTGTTCAATAACCGATAATGCACGTTTCCTTTTTGTGGGCACTCTTAAATACGGTAAAACTTGTACAAGTATGTCTATAACCATTTCCTTTTTCTTTATATTTAAAGTAAAAGAATCCTTATGCTTTTCTGGATTATAATTCTTTTTATTACTAATAATCCCACCAGTCAAAGATTTGGTGTAATTTAAGAGTTCTATATCCGTTGATGCAATTGTAATACAAGGCCTCCGATGTTCGTTTTTATGTATTCTAGTTAATGTAATTGATCCCTCTCCCAATAATACCAGCTAAATATGCTGCCTCCCAAGCTTCCATATGTTTCACCGCCATATTAAATGGTGTTAAGAACATTTGTTCTGTTTTTATTATATTATATACTGCCACTCCATACAACTATCTTCATTATATTTTGGAGTAATTTGATTTAATTCTACTATTAAATAACAAATTTTTTTAGAATTATGATATGTTGAAACGTAAAAATAGCTGGATGTTCTGGCACCTTCCTCCCCATGCAATTTCTATTTTGCGAATTCCCTTTACTAAAAACAGAGATAGAATAAATAGAAGAGCTAAAAGGATATTAAAAAGAGCAGTATCTTTCAATTGATAGTTGTTCTTTAGTAATGTAATGATGGCATTTTTTAGAATTAAATGAATATCCAATGGTAAACCTAAGCAAAACACGGGAAAAGGAGATTAGGTATGACCAGGGATAAAGATTTAAATCCAATGAATGTGATGAGACCATTAAATATAAAACCTAAAATACTTGATGAGACCCAGCCTTTAACGACTTTTGAAATGGGGAAACTATGGGCTACCTATATGGGAAACAGTATGTCCATTCAAATTTTACGTTATTTTCTTCAACACTGTGATGATGAAGATATAAGATTGCTCCTGGAGAATGGTTTAGCCTTATCAAAGGATTTCAAGCAGAGGATAGAAGACACTTTTAAAAAAGAACACTTCCCTATACCTATTGGATTTACTGAAGATGATGTGAACCTTGGTGCCCCCCGTTTATATGCTGATGAATTTTACCCTCATTATTTAAAATATGCTGCTAAGGCAGGAATGAGTCTCTATTCAGTAGCAGTACCATTGGTCATGAGGGAGGATATAAGGGAGTTTTTTATTTATTGTAATGAATGTACTACTGTCTTTTTAGGCCAAATTAATACTGTTTTAATGGAAAAGAAATTTATTGCAAACCCTCCTATTATTCCGACTCCAGAGGGAATTGATAAAATTGAAAAACAAAGTTACTTAAATGGATTTTTGGGAGATGTCAGACCATTACAGGCACTAGAAATCATTCATCTTTGGGATAACATTGAGAATAACACTACAAGTAAGGCATTATTATTGGGGTTCTGTCAGATCGTGAAAGATGAAAAAATAAAGGCGTTGTTTAATAGAGGGTTAGATATGACTGAAAAAGCTGTAAAGCAGTATAAGGAAAAATTGCACATTGGTCATATCCAATCACCGGCGTTTCTAGACCATTTGGTAACAACATCTACATATCCTCCTTTTTCTGATAAAATCATGCTGTTTCATAAAGTGGACATGTTTGCAATGAAGATAAGGTCATTCGGAAACTCATTGGCAGTAACGGCAAGAAGAGATCTAAATATGTTGTATGCAAGAACGCTTGTTAACATTGGCTTATTTGTTGATGATGGAATGAATATTTTAATTGATAAAAATTGGTTGGATTCACCTCCACAAGCGAAAGAAAGAGGGTAGTTTTACAAGTGGAACAGCTTAAAAGAAGCTTGTAAAGATTGTTTTATCTACGGCATCATCCTATAATTGTGAGAAAAAGGATGCGTATCATGCCTATCAATTCGTTTGAAAACTATCCGATGAGCTGGAAGCCGTCGATTGATAAAACGGAAAAGCCAATATATAAAGCACTTGCACGACAATTGGAACAGGATATAGTAAACGGAGTTTTGTTACCTGGAACAAAGCTTCCTCCGCAGAGAGAACTGGCAGATTATTTGGATTTAAATGTAAGTACGATTTCCAAAGCTTTTAAAGTGTGTGAGTTAAAGGGGTTGTTAAGTGCTTCTGTAGGAAGTGGCACATTTGTATCGTATGATGCGTTATCAAATGCGTATTTACTTGAAGATACAAAACCGAAGCATTTAATTGAAATGGGAGCAACACTGCCGGATAATGCTTCATATGAGCCGTTAGTACTCCAGCTAAAAAGTATGCTGCAGGAGACAGATTATGAAAGATGGTTTGGGTATGGCCGCGCAGGAGAAAGTCTTTGGCAAAAAGATGCAGCGATAAAGCTAATCCGAAGAGGCGGATTTGTAACAACCGTTGATCACATTTTATTTGCAAATGGGGGTCAAAATGCGATTGCTGCTACATTGGCAAGTCTTTGCAAGCCAGGAGATCGCATTGGTGTTGACCAGCATACATATCCCGGCTTAAAAACAGTTGCCTCCATGCTTAGCGTTCAATTAGTACCGATCAAATCAGAGAACTACGAAATGAATCCAACATCATTTGAAGATGCATGTAAAAATGAAAATATTAAAGGTATTTACTTGATCCCGGATTATCATAATCCAACAGCTTCCTTTATGTCTGTTGAAAATCGGAAAATGATTGCAGAAATAGCTGAAAAGTATAAACAGTTCGTTATAGAAGATGCTTCATACCATCTTTTGGGCAAAAAACCTCTGTCGGCAATTGCATCATTTGCCCCGGAACATGTCATCTATATTGCCAGTCTATCTAAGGCATTAGCACCAGGGTTACGGCTTGCCTATTTAGCGGTACCTAGTCAATTTAAGGAGCCGATTTCCAAGGCACTTTATAATTTAAATATAACCGTTTCCCCGTTATTAGCAGAACTTACTGCACGCATGATTGTATCTAACCAATTTGAACTTTTAATTGAGGGGCATCAGGAACAAACGATTCGCAGGAACGAAATCGTTAATAAATATTTTACAGACTATACATGTTTAGGTGTTGAAACAGGAATCTTTCGTTGGTTGTTACTACCAGGCAAGAGCAAGATAACAGGTGCTGAATTTGAGAAGTTAGCTGCTCAGCAGGGAGTACAAGTGTATGCAGCTGAACGTTTTGTCGTGGGAAATAGTTGTCCAGAAAGGGCTGTAAGGATTTCTGTATGTGCCCCAAAAACAATTGAAGAGCTTGAGCAGGGATTGATGATCCTTAAACGTTTGCTAGAGGAGCTTACGTAAAATTGTTTGCCATACAATTATTATATTGTATGGTCTTTTTTGTGCGTGTTATGATAAGTCAAATCTAGTTGGAGGTTTAATAAGGTTTCTAGAAAGGGAGGTTAGAAGATGTTGCAGAAAGAAAGTGTAAAAGTGGTAGATGTTCAACCTGCTTTGTCACAAAGTTACATGGATTCTTCTGAAAAACAAAAGGCGTTATACAAACGTACACTTTTCGTTGTCAGTATTTCACAAATATTTGGTGGTGCAGGATTAGCAGCTGGAGTCACTGTGGGGGCCCTTCTTGCACAGCAAATGCTAGGTACTGATGCGTTTGCTGGACTTCCTTCAGCACTATTTACTTTAGGGTCAGCAGGAGCAGCTTTATTTGTAGGGAGACTTTCTCAACGTTTTGGTCGTCGTACAGGTTTAACAGCTGGTTTTATGATCGGTGGACTTGGAGCGATTGGAGTCATAATTGCAGCCATTATAAATAGTATTTTCCTGTTATTTGCTTCTCTGCTTGTTTATGGTGCAGGAACAGCAACAAATTTACAAGCTCGCTATGCTGGTACAGACCTGGCGAATCCTAAACAACGAGCAACGGCTATTAGTATGACAATGGTTTTTACTACATTTGGTGCAGTTGCAGGACCAAACTTAGTGAATGTGATGGGGAATTTCGCTCTATCTATCGGTGTTCCATCACTTGCAGGGCCTTTCATTTTAGCAGCGGCAGCTTATATTTTAGCAGGTGTTATTCTTTTCACCATGCTTCGTCCAGATCCACTTGTTATGGCAAGAATGATAGAATCGACCAACATCAAATCAAGGGATCATTTGGCAACAACTGAACAGACAGATAGCAGAAGAGGTATAATCGTTGGTGCTACGATTATGGTTCTGACTCAAATTGTTATGGTAGCGATTATGACAATGACACCCGTTCATATGAGGCATCATGGACATGACCTGGGTTCTGTCGGTCTAGTGATTGGTTTTCATATAGGTGCCATGTATCTCCCATCACTTGTTACAGGTGTTCTTGTTGATAAGTTGGGTCGTACTGTGATGGCGATTGCTTCCGGAGTTACGTTGCTTTTTGCAGGATTACTATCAGCTTTTGCACCAGGGGATTCTATGGTTCTTCTCGTCATTGCTCTTTCTTTACTAGGATTAGGATGGAATTTTGGTTTAATAAGTGGCACAGCGCTTATTGTTGATTCAACGAAAACTTCCACAAGGGCTAAGACTCAAGGTAAAGTGGATGTTTTGATTGCATTATCAGGGGCGGCTGGCGGAGCAATGTCCGGCATGATCGTGGCAGGTTCAAGTTATCTCACATTATCATTTATTGGAGGGATTTTCTCTTTACTACTTATTCCAGTGGTGATATGGTCTCGTGGAGGGAAAAACGATCAGGTTTCTGCAACGGGAAAAGTGTAAAAGAAAAACTCAGATGCTATGACAGGATATCTGGGTTTTTTTCGTTTACTAGAAACTCTGTCGAAATTTGTCTAATAGTGAATAAATTTCAATAATCGATAATAAAATCCGAGAATCGAAAATAAACTAGCCGAAATAGAAAATAAAGGATCATAATCGAAAATAAGTCTCGAAATCTTCGACCTACCTTAAGTATGGAATACTACACCAAAAAGCTGGCATTAACCTTAGTATGGTCTTATACCAGCCTTTTCCCCCTATTTTAGTTTCTGATGACCCTCATTTACTTTTTGATAATCAAGATCATGATGAACTTCGGTTGCAGGAATTTTCGGATTTGGAATTTGTCCTTTTGCAACTGGGTTAGCTACATATTCAAAATGACCTGTTCCATCCGGAGCGCTTCCTGTTGCCCAAAGTCCTTCACTTGATGCTTCACCTTCTGATAAATCCCAGAATTTATATGCTTCTTCTTGGGCTTCTTCTTCTGCTTCTGGTGGGAATGAAGCTGGTACAACCACACCGTTTTTACTTTCAAGCTCTTCAATTGCAGCCATCCACTGATATTGGTGGTAACGATCTCGAGCCAGCATTTTTCGGAATGTTTTACGTACACCTTCATCATTGGTCATATGGTATAGCCTTGCCACTTGAAGGCGTCCTTGGGATTCAGCGTGGAGGTTTGAACGCATATCTGCTAATAAATTTCCACTTGCAACGATATAAGAACCGTTCCATGGAACACCATTTGAGTTGGTTGGCAATCCGCCTAAACCACTGACAAGCAGGTGCTGGGGATTGATTCCTCCCATAATAGAGGCTGTTACAGGATCCTTTGCTGCTTCTGCTTGATCCTCGGGAGATGCACCATCCAGCAATTGTGAGATGAGAGAACAAAGCATTTCCACATGGCCAATTTCTTCTGTTCCAATATCCATAAGCATGTCCTTATATTTTTCTTCCCCGCGGCAATTAAATCCTTGGAAGAGATACTGCATCATCACAGTCATTTCTCCAAACTGTCCACCTAGTACTTCTTGTACCTGGCGAGCAAGCATGGGATCAGGTCGATCAACTTTTACTTCGAATTGCAATTCTTTTTGATGTCGAAACAAACGAATCTCCTCCTATGATTTTAAATGGATAGATATAGTAAGCCTTGCATAACTATACCCGGAAAGGTTGCTATAAAACATATTTGAAAAATATTAGGAGAAAGAACCTAGTAGAAATCCTTTTGAAACAGAATTCGTTAAGAAGGAAATATTATTCTCTTTATAGAATAGTTTGTAGTAAGCATGAGTTTAGTTGAGGATAGAAAGGTGAGATGAGGATGGGACAAATTAAAATTTATGGAGTCAAAGACAATTTAAATCCAATAAAGGAGAAACTGTCCGAGGTCATTCATTCGTGTATGGTGGACGCACTACAATTTCCTACAGAAAAGAGATTCTATCGTTTTTTTCCAATGGATAAAGAAGATTTTTATTATGCAAGTGGAAGGACCGAAGCATATACTGTGATTGAAATTAGTATGTTTGAAGGTCGAACGATTGAAGCTAAAAAGCAGTTAATCAAATTATTATTTGACCGAATTAATAGAGACTTGAATATATCTTCTCAAGATATTGAAATAACAATATTCGAAACACCGAAGCATAATTGGGGAATAAGAGGATTGCCTGCCGATGAATTAACATTGAATTATAAAGTGGATATTTAGCTGCAAGGCAAAAAAGAGAGACCGCTAACAAGGCGGTCTCTTCCATCATTATTGAACCAACTTAACAAGCATATGAGCAAGCTTGTGCTGTTCTTCCTCATTTCCAACCTTCCATAACTCCTGAAGCAACTTTTCTTCACGATTACGTGCTGATTCATGGTCAGCAAGGTAATCGGCAACTTTTTGGGCTGTTTTAGCCAGTTGCTCCTCGTTCATTCCAAGTTTTTCCCCTTTTGACACTTTGTCACCTAAGTAACTTTTAAATGTTTCAAAACTTGTAAGAACCTCGTCCTTTTTTTCTTCACCCATAGACTGCATTTTCTCTTCCACTTTGTTTTCTGCATTATGATGTGATTCAAAAGCCATTAAAAATCTCTCCTTTCAATAGTCTTTGATTTCCCTATTCAATGCCCCGGTTTCCCCTTTTATAAACATTGATTTGTGTTATGAAAAGAAGTAACCGATAATTAATCAGCTTTTATATTGAATTCAGTATAATCATTCCAATTGAGTAAAATACTATATAGAAATTTCACTGAAAGGATTTACTATGAAAATCAAACCAATTAAAGTGGGCACAAATAAAACAAGCACAAACGATAGATTAACATCAGCAGAAATAGGGAAGCTTTGGGCTACATATATGGGGAACAGCATGTCAAAGTGCATTTTAACTTACTATCTTCGTCATGTTGAAGATAAGGAAATTAAAATGTTATTAGAAAATGCATTGGCATTATGTGAAGATTTTATGAAAACAACAAAAGAAATAATGGAAAAAGAGAATTTTCCGATTCCGGTAGGTTTTACTGAAGAGGACGTTAATTTAGGTGCACCACGATTATTTCATGATGAATACTATGTTCATTATTTGAAATATGTGTCAAAAGCAGGGATGAGTATTTATAATGCAGGGATTCCTCTCGTGTATAGAAAGGATGTAAAAGAATTTTTCAGATATTGTATGGATTCTACGATGGATTTTATCGACCAGATTAAAAAAGTTTTAATGGATAAATCATTAATTATGAAACCACCTGTCATACCAATTCCGGAAAAACCATTGTTTGGTGACGAACATTTTCTGACAGGTTTTTTGGACAAAGACGACCATTACATGCTCTGGAAATTGCTCATTTCTACGATAATATTGAAAATAATGTAACAAGTAAAGCATTAATCATGGCTTTTGCTCAAGTTGTTAAGGATGAAAAGATACGGAAATTGTTTGAGTGGGGCAGAGATATGACTTCAGCTAATGTAGAAAATTATATAAAAAAGCTTTATCAAGAAAATTTGCCAGCACCGTCTTTTCTTGATGATTTGGTCACAACCTCTACTTATGCGCCTTTCTCAGACAAGCTCATGCTATTTCATAAAATGGATATGTTTTCTATGAAGATTAGATCTTTTGGAAATTCTGTGGCTGTAAACGGAAGGCATGATGTAGGACTGGTATATACGAGGTCATTTGTGAAAATCGGAAAATTTGTTGAGGCTGCAGCAGATATAATGATTGAAAAAGGGTGGATGGAAATCCCGCCAACTGCAGCGGATAGAAGATAATTAGCATTCGCTTCTGCTAATTATCCTTTAACCCTGCTTTTGAAGTAGACGTATTTAAAGCCAAAACGACAATCATAATTAAAATAAAAACTGTACCAACCCATTGGAATAGGCCAAAGGGTTCTCGCAGCCAAAAAACTGTCGTAAAAACGGCGGCAAGTGGTTCTATACTTCCCAGCAGACTTGATTCTTTAGGAACTAAACTTTGCAGGCTTTCTATATAAAACCAAAAGGCTATCATCGTACCAAAGATAATCACAAAGACCAAATAGAGATACGCTTCAACCGGTAATAGTTTTAGATCTATTTGCCAGGGCGGATGGATGGAACTTAAAGCAAGACCGCCAATGATCATAGCCCAGCCAACTATGACAAGTGAATCATATTGCTTCAGCAATGGAACAGCATAAAGCGTGTAAAAGGCTAAAGCTACTCCAGACAAAACACCCCACACAATAGCTGGTGTTGGTACAGAGAGTTGTGAGATGGAGCCGTTTGTTAATAAGAAAAAGCATCCTACAAGGGCTAGTGATACGGTCAATAAATCATTTCGTGTCAGGACCATATGTTTGCGGAAAATCGAGTAGATGATGATCATGACCGGTGCTAAATACTGCAATAATGTTGCTACTGCAGCATTTCCATGTTGAATGGAGGCCATGTATGTGTATTGAACAGCAAGCATACCGAATATCCCAAAAGTGATTAATTGAACAGCAATCCCTTTTGTTTTCCAAACCCCCAATACTTGTGACCGGTCTTTTATGAAAAATTGAATGCTTAATAGCAAAAAACCAGCAAGAAGTAATCGTGTTGTTACAAGCCAATCTACGTCAATTTCATACGAATCAAAAAGCTTCTTAGAGACTGTGCCGCCAATTCCCCAAAATACTGCACCTGTTAATACAAGGACAATCCCCTTTTTTCTATTCATAAACATCTTTCTCCCTAATATATAAAAATTGTGTGATAATGTTTATATAATAAAGGAGAAATTCCAATAAGAATACATAGATTGAATGGAAAAATATAAGGATATTGAGGTGTTAGTATGCAAATAAAAGATTTCAGAATTGATCATCGTTTAAAAGAATTAACTGAACATCGCACAGTTTTGTTACCTATTGCATGTTATGAAACAACAATTTCCAAAAATATAAATGGATTTATCCCTCTTCATTGGCACGACGAACTCCAGTTTGTTGTCGTGATCAAAGGTGAAGCAACTTTCCAAATAAATGATGAACATGTTGTTATTCGAGAAAAGGAAGGGCTATTTATAAACAGCGGATGCGTTCATATGGCAAAAGATTTGACAAAATCAGGTTGTGTCTATATCTGTTTAAATGTTTCCCCACGTTTTGTTTTATCGCAGGAACTTTATCCAACCCTTGTAGCCCCATTTATCCAGGCAACAAATATCCCTTATTTACACTTGGTCACAACTGAAGGTTGGGCGGAAAATATAGTAAACTCGATTATTGAGATCAATCAAATAATAAAACAACAATCACCTTACTATGAAATAGATATCAGCATCCATTTAACGTTAATTTGGAAAAACCTCATTATAAATGGAGTTACATTAGAATATGAACAAACGGAAATGAGAAAGAATCAACGAATGAAGCAAATGTTAAACTGGATCCATCACCATTATGCTGAGAAAATTTTTTTGAATGATATAGCACATGCCGGTCAATTAAGCCGTTCTGAATGCTGTCGATATTTCAAACGATTGGTAAAGAAAACACCCTTAGAATATGTAACGGATTATCGAATTCAAAAAAGTTTACTATTACTGCAACAATCAGATCTCACTGTCACAGAAGTTGCCTATCAAGTAGGATTTAATAGCACAAGTTATTTCATTGATAAATTCAGGAAGGTGATGAATATGACACCTTTGGCCTACAAAAAGATGATTGTTAAATAAAGATAAAATGATAGATTCGGAGGAGATAAAATGTTTACATATAAAATGAATGATGAGTTATCTTTGAAATTAGTCGAAGTAAGAGATGCAGAGGATGTCTTTGAATTAACAAATAATTCAAGAACCTACCTAAGAGAATGGCTCCCTTGGCTGGATACAACGACAAAAGTTGAAGATACAATTTCGTTTATTAAAAGCAGTTTAACAGGTTTTGCTGAAAATAGAAGCCTAAACACGGCTATTTTATTTAAAGGTAAAATGGTTGGAATCGCAGGTTATAATCAGATCAATTGGTCCAATAAAACAGCGTATATTGGGTATTGGCTAGGAGAAGAGTTTCAAGGTAATGGAATAATGACAGAGGTGGCTAAGGCATTGACTGATTATGCTTTTAACGAATTGAACCTTAATAAAGTTGAAATTAGGGCAGCAGCAGGAAATAAAAAAAGCAGAAGCATTCCTGAAAGATTAAATTTTGTTAATGAAGGATGTATCAGACAGGCGGAATGGTTATATGATCACTATGTTGACCATGTTGTATATGGCATATTAGCAGAAGAGTGGGAGAAGAATAAGTGAATGTTGTCCTGCTTATAACGTACAAAGTGTATTCGAATAAGAATGCTCTTTTTTGTACTTTAAGAAAGTGTAACTATACTAAAGGATTAAAGTATAAGAAAAAGACATCGACTTCCGCCATTCTTTGCGGCAAGTCGTGTTTTTCTAAATAATCCTACCTTTAGGCTTGAATAACCAGGAGTATTTACCTAAAATAAACTAATAGATAGTACACAGGTAGGAGCATGATAGAACATGATCTCAAATGAAGAAATGATTATTTTTATGAAACAAATCAAACTGCTAATTAGTGAATATAATAAATGTCATGATCTAAAGATCAAAGAGCAAATTTACGAAGAAATAATTGTGCTTAGTGATTTAATTGATACGTAATCTTCAACAAACAGCCGCCCCACTCTTTCTCCTTATCGCTCCCTCCTGTCCCAATGCTTTTCCCTTATTGAGGAAGAGGAGGATCAAAGATATTCCATAATAAAAATATAAAGAAAATAGCTAAAATCCATGCAACCCAAGGTTTCCAGTTATGGATGGCTAATAAAGAATAGGTTATGATATTAAAGATAAAAGACCAAATAAGTGTCCATCCATGATGATGAATAATGCTATCATTCATATAAGCAATGAATTCAATACATTCGAAAATCCCTGCCCATAGAAGTATCCAGCCTATTCTTTTGAAGGTTGATTCAGGAAATCGTCCTAAATAAACAACGATAACACAAGGATAAATGAGAAATGCAATAGCAATAGCTATGATTGAATGGGTAGGTAGCAACACATGGTCGATCCAAATAGGTTGAAATTCCCATACTCTATAATGATAAAGTAATGCCCCGTAAAGCAGATCACCTATAATCCAAAACAATAGAGTTGAATAAAATTCACTCAGACGTCTCCATTTACCAAAGAATAAACTAACAATAACAAAAAACACAACAAACGATGTTTGCATAAACTCTCCTTATAACTTATTGTGTATTTTAGTATTATCTTTTTTAAAAATACCTTACACTTAATAAGTGAATGGATAAATCACATGAGCAAGTAGAAGGTTGTCCTTTTGCGGAAATAAAAAAGTACATAGGAGAAAAACAAATGATCATTCAACCAAATACATTTATCTTCAATATTGGAATGGCAGCCATTTTATCGATCATTATTGGGCTAGAACGCCAATTAAAGAAAAAGCCATTGGGTTTAAAAACATGTTTAGTTATAGGGATCGTTAGCTGTCTACTCACAACCGTTTCCATTGAGTCATCGGAAAAATTCGCTGAGGCCTATATAAGACCGATGGATCCTTTACGTTTAGCTGCCCAGATTGTCTCAGGTATCGGTTTCTTAGGTGCCGGGGTGATCTTAAGGCGAAACAATGATATGATATCAGGTTTAACAACAGCCGCAATGGTATGGGGAGCCGGAGGAATCGGGATCTCATGTGGTGCGGGGTTTTGGTTCGAAGCTACCATAGCTACAGTTCTCATATTAGTCAGTGTAGAAATCATTCCATTTATCTTTAAATTTATAGGTCCAAAAACATTAAGAGAGCGGGAGTTAAAGGTAAAAATTACGGTTGATGATGAAGAGAAAATGACCGATATCTTAAAGGAACTGAAGCAAAAAGATATGAAGGCAAAGAAAGTAAGAGTAAAAGACATCAAACAAGGAGAGTTTCAGCAGCTTGACTTGGTACTTGTTGTGAATGAAAAACTGTATATTACCGAAGTGTATTATACATTAAAACAGATTAAGCACATCATACATGTTGAAATGGAGTCACTATGAATGTAGAATAATGTGTGTACAACAAAGAGAATAGGGTTAATTTGAACTGGAAAATTGTAGCTAGGGTTCCGCTATGTATTTAGGTCTGTGACCGAGGGCTACATCTTTTACACATGTAAAAGGCACCTATTGACATAAAAGGTCCGAGGGGAAAGGTTCAGCGTTTTTGTGATGCGCTGTAATCTTTCCTGCTCGGACCTTTTTTATCCAATCAGAAGTTACGATTTCTATCATTTAAAGGAGGTTTATAGGATATGAAAAAGATTGATGAAGTAAAAGCAGGTGTAGCGGTCATTATTTTCAATGAGAAAAAGCAGGTTTTATTACAGAAAAGAGCAGATGTGAAGTTATGGGGAATTCCCTCAGGTCATATAGAGATAGGGGAAACTGTTACTGAAGCAGCTATTAGAGAAATAAAAGAAGAAACAAATTTAACGATAAAAGTTAAAAAGCTGATCGGTGTATATTCTGACCCGCATTCACAGGTCTTTTCTTATCCAAATGGTCAAGTTGTCCATTTTATCACAACTTGTTTCCTGGCTGAAGTGATAGGGGGAGAACTTAGATGTAACGCGGAGGAATCGTTGGAATTCAAGTTTTTTGACTATCAAAACCTGCCTCATGACTTATTAAACATGCATCCAATGTGGTTAGAGGATGCTCTTGAAAATTCAGAGAAGGCATTTATTCGGTAAAATTTTTGATCATCATGTTGAAATAATACATATCCAGAAAATAATTAACACTTCTATTTTGATAAAACCTTGATTGGCATGTTGCCTTTCGAGGTTTCTTTGTTTACCAATATAATGAATTTTGAATAACGTTAATTTTCACATGAAAATATATCTAATTTTTCCATTACTTTCACTCATCTTCTTTTGTTAACATGTCGTTTCGAACATTTACAAACTGTTACAAACTGTTGTAATGGATACCCTGAAGGAAATGAAAAGAATACCCCTGGTCAAGATGAGGGTAAAACTGATGATGAAGATGGAAACAAAGAAACAAAGGAAGAAGAATATAGTGTAGCACTCGGTATTAACAACAATAAAACTGACCCGGAAAACATCCATAGTAAAAGCGGTGAAAAACTACCTGAAACTGCTACAGGAAATTACAACTGATTCATAGCAGGAATCATCATACTATTAGTTGAAGGCTGTATAGCATTCTTTGTAAGGAAACAAAAGGTACAAATATAAATTAAAGAGGGTACCGGTTATCAATTTTGTTGGTAACCTTTTTTTATGTTTTTTTCAGTGGTTGTTTTTGAAAAGATTGTTGCATAAAAAAATAGTATAAAATCTATAGTGGAATGGAGCTACAGACACTCCTGCTGAAAGCGAGTGTCTGTAGCGCAATGAAACGAACTAGTTTTCACAAGCCATTAATCAACAATCACCAACCCTAACATGGCAGAAAATTGAATAGCTTGAAAAGAGGACACTTTGCATCCCTTTAGGTCAGATATAGAAACAGTCAAAGTGTCAAAAGTAGACTTACTAATGTCTATCCCTTTTAGTGGAGTTCTTTCAAAGTTAGCAAGATTGATGTTGCATGAAGTAAATTCAACTTTTTTAAATTTACACTCATAAAAATCAGAATTTTCCAGGGCTGTATCGTGAAATTGTACCTTTTCTAATTTTGAATTACCAAAGGCAGATAGATTAAGTAAAGAATTTTTAAAAGACACATTTCCAAGACTTGACTCTGTTAAATCTGTTCCAAGTAATTTGCAGTTTAAAAATTGTGCTCTATGTATCGAAGAACGATTTAATTTGGCATTCGAGAAATCACAGTTATCAAAAACCACATCTGTAAAATCAGCACCTGAAAAGTCAGTATTTTGGAACTTACAATTTTTCAAAGCCATCTTATAAAAACGGACTCTAGGTAGTATTTCGTTATCAAATACAGCATCCTGTATTTGGCACAATTCTAATTCAGGATCTTCTTCATAAAAAATATCATTGAAATTTTTTAGGGGCAAATCATGTTGTATGGTAGGCGAATCAATTTTCATAGCATTCCCTCTCGATCTTTTTGTGTAGAATAAGAATCTTCTTACGTTACTATAGGAAAGTTTAGAGTTAAATATAAGTCTTTATTTTCGTTTGATAGTATGTACAAAGTAATAAGTTTGTGCATAAAACCCCCTAAAATGAGAAGAGGGTTTTATCAGTTATTCACTCACTATCCTATTTTCCAACTTTCTAGGAGGAAATAAGGTTGTATCATTATCTAGTTTTAAATCAATGAACTCCAAGATGCGTTGAAGATCATGTATTTGAGTAATAATATTTTGTTTATATTCAAGAAGAAATCTTTTTAATTCTGGAACAGAACTAATATTTTCTTTAAGGGGATGCTGTATAACATGTTTCATTTCGTTTAAAGACATCCCGGTTTTTTTAGGCAGGTAATGATTTCCATCCGCTCAGTATCTTCGTCGTTATAGACTCGGTGTCCATTTTCTTTTCTCTTTGCGTATGGGAGTAAGCCGATTTTCTCATAATAGCGGATAGCGTCTTCTGTCAATCCGGATTTTTCGGAAATTTGTTTTATGGAATAGGTTTGAATCATATAATCACCTACTAACATTAATATTCATTTACTTAAAACAGAAATTTAGGTTACAAATCTATTTTCAATTTAACAAAAATAGCCTAAATAATATATTCATTTTTGTAAATATCGTTTATTTGAGTTAATATCAATTCTTCATGGTCCGAAAACTTTATTCTCGATTCTTTACCGTTATTGATGAAAATGCCTGTTACTTCATCTCTGAAATTGAACACAGCTTCATATAAGCGAGAGGCACCTTTACTTGGATGAGCAAAAAAAGATTTCTTATAGGAATCATATAGCTAGGCATTCCTTTTCCTATCGTTAATTTTGTTTTACTTGGCCCAGGGCAAACACTGCGGATTTTGATTCCTTCAGAAAAGTACTCAGGAGCAATTCTCTTAGTCCAAAGGGAGAGGGCTAACTTACTGTTTGCATAAGGACCGAACAGTTTTTTAAATCGGGTTGTCTTGGGTTGAATTAATTTGTCTATATCAAATTGCTTTAAAAATAATAATGAATTCGAAGATGTATTAATGATCGTTTTCATCCTACCCTTGAGTAACAATTCTTTTAATTCCATAAAGATGATATAGGGAACCAATGTATTAACCTCGAAATGGATCTCACGACCTTGTTTGGAATATTTATATTCTTCAAAAGAGACCCCTGCATTGTTGAATAGTAAATCGAGTTTGCCTTCGCTGTTTTTAATCTGGCCAAGTGCTTTTCTTAGACTTGGGAAATCTGCTAAATCAGCTTTATAAACTCTTAAATGGTTCATTTTAATAGCTTCTAGGATCATTGAATCACTTGCAGAAAAGTCTGAACGGATCAACGCCACTACTTCCCAGCCTTTTGACAAAAATTTTTTTGTTAGTTCAAAACCTACCCCGGAGTTTGCACCAGTTATAAGTGCTATTTTATTGTATTCATTCATCTTAGTCTTCCTTTCCATGTTTCATATAATAAGTTCATGATAAAACTTGGTGTGAACACCAAGTCAAGAGGAATATAATGCTGATTTACACGGATCCTTAGTTTTTTTATTTAAAATGTGTGCTTTTGACATTCAACCGGATCTTCATCAGAATATAGAGGATATACAATCTTACCTTTCATCTACTTCAGATCATGTTGTACTTTTCGAGTTTAATTATAGGACACACTCACTCGAGGCAATCTGCAAAAATTGATTAACAGTAAGTACACATATACTGAAAAGAACGATTAAAATTAGTTTGTAATAAGCTATTGTCTTTTTGTTCATGCCATTGTTATAATACTGTTGAATTAAATAGCTAAAATTTTCACGCTGTGGATTTTTCAAGAATATTTCTTTTTTCGCCACACAATTATCAGGAGATAATTGTGTGGCTTTTTATTTGTGAAAAAATTCAAAATGAGGGGGAACTATGATGAAAGCATGGTTTTATGTCATGTGCGTATTTCTTGGAGGTTGCAGCTTCGGAGTTCTTTCCACGTTTGTAAAACTGGCTTATGAAGCCGGGTTTACGATGTTCGAAGTAACGGGAAGCCAGGCAATAATTGGGGCCATTATGATTTGGATTCTTGCTTTGTTTGTTAAGAAACAGAAGTTAACAAAAAAACAGATCATAAAGTTGGCAATAAGCGGTTTTCCAATGGGATTAACAGGTATCTTTTATTATTACTCTTTAGAGACTTTAGATGCATCACTAGCCATCATCTTTTTATTTCAATTTATATGGATCGGTGCTATTGCTGATTGGATGATTCTAAAAAGGAAACCCTCTTCCCAAAAGATCCTGTCCATTATGATCGTGTTAATCGGTTCTGTTATGGCGGCAGGTATCTTGACTTCCGGAGAAAAAATAGTTGATTTGTCAGGTGCAATGTGGGGTGTCCTTGCAGCTCTATCTTATTCACTCTTTCTCTTAACAAGCGGTTTGGTTGAAAAAGAAGTACCGGCTATTCAACGAAGTGCCATTCTTTCGACCGGATCTATGATCATTGTATTACTTATTGCTAACCCATTATCATGGATAAATACTGATACGATCATAAATATAGCCCCATATGGAATGTTATTGGGTTTATTCGGAGTTGTTATTCCTCCAATATTATTTGCCATAGGAATGCCAAAAGTAGGTCATGGAACAGGCTCGATTTTAACAGCTTCTGAATTGCCGGTGGTCGTTCTACTCTCAATGTTTGTCTTATCAGAACGAGTTCAATGGATACAATGGGTAGGTGTACTTGTCATTTTAGTGGGGATCATTCTAGGGAATCGTTCATTTTTATCGAATCCTTTCTGGGAAAAGATTGGGTTATTAAAAGAAAATAAAAAGAATTTTACATCGTGAAAAATGGGCACAAACCGTCTCAAATGGTTTGGCCCTATTTTAATTTAATAAAATTCTGAAAAGAGAGAGTAAGTTTATGATAAAATGTGGTGAATTGGAAATATCTACTGTTTTATGGGGGGACATGTATGAAATCAGTAAATGTTTATCATTATGATGCGTTTAGCAAGGAACCTAATAAAGGTAATCCGGCAGGTGTTGTTCTCAATGGAGAGGATTTAACCGATGAACAGATGCAGGAAATTGCATTCAAAGTAGGGTTTAATGAGACTGCCTTTCCAGTTAAATCAGCAATTGCGGATATTAGAATTCGATATTTTACACCCGGACATGAAATGAATCTATGCGGACATGCTACAATCGCAACTGTATATGTGCTATGTTCAAGAGGGATGTTAGGGGATAAAAGGAATATCACAATTGAAACAAAGGCCGGTGTATTACCGATAAAGATTGATACTACTGCAAATGGTGATCTATATATAACAATGAAACAGGCCTCACCACAGTTTAAGGAATTCAATGGTTCAAGAGAGGAATTGGCCCATTCAATGGGAATATCAAAGGTAGATTTTGATCCCGAATTACCCATTTTATATGGTAGTACAGGAACATGGACATTACTAATTCCCATCTCGAATCTGTCTGCATTTGGAAAAATGAAACCTAATAATAAGCTATTTCCGAATATATTAAAGGAAATGCCAAAAGCATCTATCCATCCTTTTTGTTTGGAAACAATCGACCTAAAAGCTGATATGCATGCCCGCCATTTTTCTTCTCCATTTTCCGGGACAATTGAGGATGCTGTAACAGGAACTGCGTCTGGGGTTATGGGAGCTTATTATGCCAGCTATATAAACGCCAAGCAAGAAAATCCTTTACATCTAGTCGTTGAACAAGGTCACGAAATAGGAAAAGACGGCAGAGTTCATGTACAGGTAACAAAGACAAAAGATGATGTAGACATAGAAATATCCGGACATGCTGTTTATGTAAAGGATATTATAGTGACTGTAAACGAGTAGCATTCATTCTTATGAATTGTTAACCATAAGTTACATGACATCAGGCGTGAACTATATTTGTTCACGCCTGTAAGCATTACACCAAAATTGTATAATTTATCCCCCTTTTGTGGATAAATATGCTAAAATTATTGAGTCATATAAGAGAGAATATTAATATCATCGTCAAATCCTGTTTTGTTCCTAAAGAAAAAGGGAATTAGTGGACAAGGTACTAAACTGATTATTTATTTAAAGATATTATTACTGATTGTTTTTAATAAGTCTTTTAAAACTATGTAGGTTGATTGGAGCGGAAGGTGCGAGACTCCTGTGGGCTCAGCGCCCGCCCCACGGAAAGCGAGTATCCTGGAGCTCCAATCAACCCTCTCTATACTTATTACAAACAGCAAAGTTGCGAAAAACAACTTTTAAACAAGAAAACCGAATAGTAACTGAATAACAATTATTAGCATTCCTATCTTCGAGTACCAGTCACTTAATCGGGAAGCCTATAGGTATAGAAAAATTTATATATAATTCTTTATGATAGTAAGGAGAGAGGTAGATGGAGTCAATTTGGTTAGAATATGCTTGGGCTCTGTTAATACTGATCGGGTTGGAAGGATTATTATCCGCTGACAACGCTCTGGTATTAGCAGTAATTGCCAAGCATTTACCTGAAGATCAGAAAAAAGGGCAATAAATTACGGAATTTTAATGGCATTTGTATTTCGATTTGGTGCACTATTTGCCATTTCATTTATTGCAAACGTCTGGCAAATACAGGCGATTGGAGCAGCATATCTACTCTACCTCGGATTAAAGCATGTTATTCAAGCTAAATTCGGGAAAGAAAATGAAAATATTCGTGAGGAAAAAGAAAAGGAATCACGTGGAAAAGGTTTCTGGCCAACAGTAGGAAAGATTGGATTAGCTGACCTTGCTTTTGCCATCGATTCAATTCTGGCTGCGGTTGCTCTTGCCCTAGGTCTTCCAGATTCACCACTAGGCAATTTTGGTGGAATGGATGGAGGACAATTCATTGTTGTTCTTCTTGGTGGTATTGCAGGTCTTGTCTTGATTAAATTTGCTGCAACATGGTTTGTGGCACTTCTTGCAAAACGTCCGGCATTGGAAACGACAGCATATGCAATTGTTGCATGGGTAGGTGTTAAACTGGCTGTTATTACCCTTGCTCATGAGGATATCGGGATCTTAGATCATCATTTCCCTCACAGCACAGGATGGACTCTGGTCTTCTACGGAGTTTTAGTTGCAATTGCCCTAATCGGTTGGTTTGCACCTTCCAAGAAACCAATGGAAGAAAAGGGTTCCTAATAAGGTAAAAGAATTTAAAGGGTGAGTTAATTCAATGGAATTAACCCGCCCTTTTTGTTTTAAAAAACAACAAGCTCGTTTCAATAGAAAATGGTAAAATAATACCTGGATACTAGATAGACAAAAAGGTGGGTGAAAGAAATTAAAAATATCAAACGTATCTTGTTTATGCTTCTAGGCTTTATTTCTTTAGCAATCGGTATAGCGGGGACTGTTTTACCTATTTTACCAGGAGGTCCTTTTTATCTGTTTGCTCTCTTTTGCTTCACCAAAAGCTCTAAATCAGTTGAAACTTGGTTTAAGAGTACTTCTATTTATGAAAAATATGTTTTGGCCATATTACAGAAAAAAGGGATGACCCGCAGAGAAAAAATTCGCATCAATATTATTGCTGATTTCTTTATCCTCATTTCTGTTATTTATATTGATATTCTTATTTTGAAAATCACATTCATTGTCCTTGCTCTTTATAAACATTATTATTTCATCTTTAAAATAAAGACCATTAGTGCTGCTGATACGAAACAAGATAAGGCGCGAACTCTTTAGTTCGTGCTTATTTGCATTTTGTGAAGATTCCATCTTTATATAGGGATATCTCTCTATTTTTTTAATTTATATTGAAAATGATTATCATTACCATTTATACTGTTGGAAAGAACGAAAAAGGAGGAAAATGGAATGTTTATACAAATGAAGACAGTAATCGTGACTGAGGGAAATGCGGAGAAGATGGTGGAGCGTTTTTCAGGAGAGGGAATCATTGAGCAGCAAAAGGGATTTATTGATTTAAGTGTTTTGAAAAAGAAACAAAGAAGAGGTGACGAAGAAGTTGTCATTATGATTCGCTGGGAATCTGAAAGTGATTGGAAAGCTTGGGAGACGAGTGACATACATCTTGCCGGACACAGAGAAAAGCGCGGAAAGCCGTCACCATCGTATATTATTGAAAGCTCTCAAGATGTGTATCACGTTTTGAGCACAAAAGAATATAGAGAGCCTTCTCATATCCAATAATATCTTAAAAAAGTGATCGCCCAACACTCTATTGTTTTGGGCGATTTAATGATTCAACGAGCCATCCCTGTCCCCTTTCTTGTCATTAACATAAAAATCAAATAAGGGGCACCAATCACTGAAATCACAATCCCAACTGGAATATCAGCAGGCGCTAACAAATTTTTCCCAATCATATCCGCAACAAGTAATAACAAAGCACCAATTAATGCTGAAACGGGTAATACAGAAAAATAATTTGCACCGCAAATTCGTCTGGCAATGTGTGGAGCGAGTAAGCCGATGAATGAAATACCACCGCCAACTGCCACACATGCTCCAGCCAATGCAGCAGATAAACATAAAAGAATTCGCCGTTCTGACTCCACCTTTACACCTAATACCACAGGAACGGCCTCCGTGAATTGGAGAAGGTTCATCGATCTTGCCTTAAAAAAAGCAAGAGGAGATAAAATGACAATCCAAGGGAGCAATGCCCAAACATATGGCCACTGTGTTCCCCATATGCTTCCGGTTAACCATATGGTTGCCTGTTGAAAGTCTTTAGGATCCATTTTCAATTGAAGAATAATTAAAAGTGCGCCACATAAAGCATTAAAGCCAAGTCCCATGAGAAGTAACCGTCCAGGCTCGATACCGCCTTTCCATGAAAAACTATAGATGAGCAATGCAATCGTGAGGGCACCAATAAACGCAAAGACTGGTAATAGACCTGGTGAAGACAACATGGAATTCTTGTTTTCTCCAATCAGAAAGATACAAAATACAACAGTTAACCCGGCACCTGCATTAATACCTAAGATTCCCGGATCAGCTAAAGAATTGCGAGAAAGACCCTGTAAAATAGCACCTGATAGAGCGAGTCCGGCACCTATTAATAGTGCAATAAGCATTCTCGGTAAACGAAGCTGGTATAGGACAAGTTCTTGTTGCGAAGTTCCATTTCCGGCAAAGGTAGCAACTACTTCTTTTAAATGAATGGGGAGACTTCCTGTTGAAAGACTCATTACGAATACACTGAGAATGAACAATAAAATGGTGATCAAACATACTTTTGAACGAAGGACCGCTTCTTTCCAATCCATTACATATACCCTCTTTTCGTACGTGATAAATAAAGGAAAAACGGTACACCAACTATTGCTGTAATCGCACTTACCGGAGTTTCAAATGGAGGATTGATCATTCGGGCACCAATATCAGCAACAGTTAGGAGTAAGGCACCTGCAATGGCACTTAATGGAATCACGACTTGGTAGTTCGATCCTAGCAGGAGTCGAATAATATGTGGGATTACAAGTCCAATAAATCCTATCGCTCCAGCAATTGAGACGGCAACACCGGATAAGAGGACAACGGTGATGATCCCGATCCAACGTATGTTGGCAAGAGATTGTCCAAGCCCTGTCGCTACTTCTTCTCCCATTGCCAGTATTGTTAAAGAGCGGCTAATAAAAAGAGAAAGAATAAGACCAATCAAAATGGTTGGAGCCAAAATCATGACATGTACCCATTTTGTACCTGATAATCCTCCGGCAATCCAAAAACTAAGATCTTGTGATACTTGAAAATATAAAGCAAGACCAGTCGAAAGGGCACTAAAAAGCGTACTTAGAGCTGCGCCGGCTAAAGTAAGTGTGACAGGGGAAATTCGGTCCTTAGCCATAACGGAAAAAACAAAGACAAGACAGGCCCCTATTGCAGAACCAGCAAAAGACCATAACAGTAGATTCCAATATGATCCTGAACCTACAAAAGCAAGCGACACCGCGATCGCTAAGCCGGCCCCGTGTGTAATGCCAATAATAGATGGATCTGCGAGAGGATTACGAGTTAGCCCTTGCATAATAGCACCAGCCACCGCTAAAGCAGCCCCCACCAATGCAGCTGTCAAAGCACGGGGAATTCGAACCTCTCGTATGAGTTGGTGCTCAATATGACTGTTTTGGAACGAAAAAAGAGAATCTGCTACAACAGAAGGAGAAATCCAAACAGCGCCAAGCCCAATTGATACAAGTAAAAAAAGAAAAACGCACAATAATCCTGTTACACCTACTAGCATTGCTTTTTTTCGTATGGATGAATCTGGTTGCAGATGCACCACACTGGTGTTAATCGGTTTATCCATTCTATCCATCCCTTCAACCATTGAAAATGATCATCATTTTCAATTAGAACGTAATTGTTTATAAATCTACTATTGAAAAAGGTTTTTTGTCAATTCTTTTTCAACATTCTGGTAAAGAATTAAATGACACACAAACAAAAGGAAGGTGTATGTTATGTCCGCTGTAGAGCTGATGAATGAATGCTGCTTTAGGGTTTCTCCTCTAAAAATAAGGGAGGGAGTTGTTGAAAGAATAAATCTTTCAAACCAAACGAACACTCTTATTTATATTGCAGCAGGTATAGGTCAAATTTCCAATAAAACCGATTCAAGAAAGGTGACAGAGGGAAAAAGCTATATCATGACAGAGGAATATACCATCACATCTTTATCCGGGCAGCTTCTCACTGTTTATACATTGTCATGGAACATAGCAGGAAGCGGATTCTCTTTGCCAAAGTCCCTTCCACTAGCTGATCAAGCTCCGGCAAAAATAGTACCACTATGGGAGGAAGCCATTGAATGGCAAATTAGAACGTCCATGTCTGATTTGTGTAAATTTCAAGGGATTGTTTGGAATCTTCTCTCTTTGCTTACAGATCAAACAGAGGTAGATCGAATTGAGGAATCAAAAACATGTATAAAAAATCGTCTAACAAATCCTTATACGGTAACAGCTCTTGCTGAGAAAGCCAAAATGACACCAAGTTCTTTTACAAGAGCTTTTAAGAAACAAGTAGGCATGTCGCCAAAGGAATACTTAATACAGGAGCGCATGAAAGCTGCGAAAACACTCATGCTGCAAAATAAGGGAATAACAGCAAAGGAAGTTGCCTTAAAGGTAGGGTTGCAAGATGAATTTTATTTTAGTCGGATCTTTAAACAAAAGGTAGGACAACCACCAACGATCTATATGAAAAGAACAAAGGAACGAGTAGCTGTCGTGAGTCAGCTCTTTTTACAAGATCACTTGCTTTCATTGGGAATTCAGCCTGTTGCAGCGCCTGCTTATCCCACGGAATATCCCACTACTAAAGGGATTCCCAGCTACTTGAAATCAGAGTTGCATGGGACAAGACTACTAAATGCAGAAAAGCTGTTTCAACCAGAGGAAATTCTTTTCACACAACCGGATCGAATTATTAAAACACCGTTACATAACGGGGAAATTCAATCAGTTCTTTTATCACATCAACAAAATATCGATCATATTTCTTTGCAGACGGATTGGAATGACTACTTAAGAGAAATCGCCCGGTTGTTTCATGTAGAAAGCTTGGTAGATGGAATTGAACATGAAATAACTCGCTTGGAAACAAAAGTGAAAGATAAATTATGCCCGTTAACTAGGATAGGAAATTGGGCAATCATATGGATTCGACAGGAAGAAATACGTCTATATGGGCGACAGCATCATGCATGTCTTGACTTGTTTTATCAAAAACTGGGCTTTGAGCCACATCCGGATGTACCGGAAACAGGATATAAGGTTGTGACGGTGGAAGATCTGGCAAACTTGGATTGTGATAAGCTTCTTATACTCTGGAGTCATGAAAAAGATGTGTGGAGAGTCGTGCAATCAAAAGAATGGAAAGCGTTGAGGGCGGTCCAATCAAAGGAAGTGTATTATCCTAAAAGTCTGGAATGGGATCCGTGGGGACCGTTGGGAAGAAAGCATATGCTTGTTCAATTTGCGTCAGAGCTTCAACATTCAAAGCTTATTGACTAATTTGTCCATGGAAAAAGATAGAAATGTCCATGTTCTCCTCAATTGATAATTGTTATCATTATCAATGAAATTCATTATCATTTAGGAGGAAGTAAACATGATGAAACAAATAGCTTCATGGAGTATGGTGCTATTGCTTCTAGTATTAGCAGCATGCTCAGGTGGAGAAAACACGGCTTCAACTGGAGAAGCAAATAAAGAGGAAAATTCAAAACCGGAGGAACAGAAGGAAACCGTTGCTGAAACTCGTACAGTTGAACATTTATATGGGGAAGCAGAAGTGCCGATGAACCCGGAAAAAATTGTTCTTTTATCACATGTTTCATGGGAGGGTTCACTCGTATCAGTCGGGATGAAACCATATGCAGTTATGGCATACGATAATGAATTCCCGCCACACTTAACTGAAGAATTAGAGGGAGTAACAGCTCTTCCTTATGCAGATGAAATTGATCCAGAGGAAATTGTAAAGTTAAATCCGGACTTATTAATTATTAGTGATCGTTACAAGCCTCTATATGATCAATTAGCTGAAACAATACCAACTGTAGTTGTGGAAGTTGGGGGAGATTGGAAGGAAGATCATTTAAAAGTCGCTGAAGCAGCCGGGAAATTAGAAGAAGGACAAAAGGTGATTGAAGATATGGAAAAAGAAGCTGAAGAAATCGGTCAGCGTATTAAAGAAAAAGTCGGTGATGAAACATTTATGGCAGTAGCCATTAATAAGAAAGATATTCGTGTATTTGGAACAACAAATCATGCAACAAATTCACTGCTTTTTGATGATTTAAAACTAACTCCTGCAGAAAATCTTCCAGAAGATTTCGGTGAGAATATATCAATTGAGGGATTAGTTAAATACAACCCTGATCATATTTTAGATGTAACGTATTTTAATAGTGGTGACTATTATGATTCCGTTACAGAAGGCGAAGTATGGAATAACCTGGAGGCTGTGAAAAACAAAAATGTACATACCCTTACAACTACATGGGGTTTCTGGGATCCGATTGAACGCCAAAAAGGGTTGAAGGAAATGGAGACATTATTATTAGGTGAATAATGACTACCATGTAAAAGATAAATACGTAACCGTTAGTAGTCAAATAGTCTTCTGTAAAGGAAGACTATTTTCCTCCTCGTTATTGAGAATGATTATCAATTATTAGGACTAAAGATCTAAAAAGAGGTGTAATAATGGATTTAACCGCCAAACAGATTGCAGTAGAAGCAACATTACAAGCATTTCTTAATTGTTATTTGCGTGAAGTTGATAGTGGATTCTGGATAGAAGCAGAGAAATGGAAGAAAGAAAATCGTTCCTCCTGTATGTTTAATGGTCGCGAGATAGTTGAACTGCATTTACACATGCAAGGTGCTAAATATGCATTTGAGGTACTTTATCAATCTCAAGTTGGAAAACACCAAATTGGCAGAACACTTAAATATTGTCCAAAGAAAAACATCTGGCAAACAGAAGATAGATTAAACATCATGATGAGCCTTATTCAAGAACTTCACCTAATGGCAAGGACGAATGGTTGCTATGAACTTGCATCCCATTATGATGAACTCATTCTTCGGGTCATAGAAAGCTATCAAACGATGACTCACTATATTGAAGGAAGAAAAGATGATCTGCCTCTATTATCTGAAGGAGATTCAACATTTATTGAAAATGAACAGTCGCTTTTATTTGGACATTGGCTTCACCCTACTCCTAAAAGCAGGCAAGGAATGTCAAACTGGCAGCAACAAAGCTTTGCACCTGAATTAAAAGGCAAGTTCCAGCTGCATTACTTTCAAGTCGATCAGGATCTCATCTCAGAATCAACAAGCATATCAGAACATGCGAGTAACATCATCCTTCAATCCGTAGTGAAGGATCTGCCATCTTTCACAATAGTAGAGGGGACTTGTTTGATACCCATGCATCCACTTCAAGCTCAATGGCTGCTGCAGCAGGATGAAGTGAAAAAGGCAATGGAGTTAGGAACGATCAAAGATCTTGGCATGTTGGGACCTCACTTTACCGCAACATCTTCAATAAGAACGGTTTACTGTGAGAAAGAAGACTGGATGTTTAAATTCTCGATTCCTGTAAAGGTAACAAATTCGTTAAGAGTCAATCAAAAGCACGAGCTTAAAGCAGGAGTTGTTATGTCACGACTTCTTAAAAAGCTCCCATTCTTGGCCAAGTATCGATCCTTCTCAATTATCGAAGATCCTGCCTATATTACAGTAGACTTTCCACATAAAAGAGAATCAGGATTTGAGGTGATTATGAGATCGAACTCTTTCAAGGAAGGAAAAACCAAAGGAATCAGTTCAATTGCCTCCATTGTGCAAGATCCTTTTCCTAATCAAAAATCACTCCTTAGTAACATGGTTACGAGGAATGCACATAGAGAAGGCAGGTCAGTGGAAGAGGTGAGTTTCGACTGGTTTGATAAATATTGGTCTTGTTCAATTGAACCATTGATCCGCCTTTACGATGAACATGGAATTGCGTTGGAAGCACACCAGCAAAATAGTGTACTCGATGTATCAACAGGTTATCCGGAACATTACTATTATCGTGATAATCAAGGCTACTATCTCTCATCATCACGTCAAAAGGAACTTCTTTTCATGGAACCAGGTCTTTTTGAAACATCAGAGTTATTTTATGACGATAACTTGATTCAAGAAAGGTTTACTTATTACTTAGTGGTTAATCAGCTCTTTTCTGTGATGTATCGCTTTGGAGCAGATCAACTCTTAACCGAAACAGCCCTGATAAACATGACAGTCCAAAAATTACATGCCCTAAAAAAAGATCTAACAGGGCAAGGAAAAAGGTTTGTTCACAAATTACTTTATGAAGAAAAGTTGTCACATAAAGCAAATTTATTAACGAGATTCCATAATGTAGACGAATTAACAGCTGAGCTAGAGCAAGCCATTTACACCCAAATCGCCAATCCCCTTTTTGTTCATCACAAGGAGGAAAAAGATGCAAAAATCCTATCATATACCTTCTAACAAGATATCTAATCGAGTGAAGAAGCAGTTGGTTGAAGCGATGATGTATGAAGGGTTAATCGTTTATGAGGAGGTAAGCAATGGAGTTTTTCACCTCTATGGTAAGAAGCAGACATATTGTGGCAATGGTAGAAGGAGTGCATTTGATCGGATTCGCCTAAACGAAGCAAGCATCTTTCAGCTATTACCTGACGATCAGGTAAAAGAAGTAACAATGGATGAGCTGCTAAGAGAATGCATCAATGACGAAAGCATTTATAAGCGTGTTTTTCATGAACTCTCTCAAACAATCAAACTATGTGAATGGAATGAAAAACACCTAACGTCACCTTCATCTAGGAGACATTCAAGTTATGAGGAACTGGAGTCTGAGGTTGTTGAAGGACATCCTTATCATCCTTGTTTTAAATCCCGAACAGGTTTCACATTAGATGATCATAAAGCTTATGGACCGGAGGCAAAACAGGCGTTTACGCTTAAGTGGACAGCTGCGAAAAGAAACAGTGTACATGTCACTATATTGGAGGATGAACAGAAGTTTTGGAAGAGAGAGCTCGGTGAAGACATGTGGCAAGAGTTGAATGTGCAACTGAAACGATCAGGCGCAACATTTGAAGAGTACACATTTCTACCCATTCATCCATGGCAATGGCAATCTCTATATCCGCAATTATCACATTTACTAGCAACAGGTGAGCTGATTTCATTGTCTGATAAAGGTGATCAATACAGAGCAACGCAATCTGTACGCACACTATGGAATCAATCCAATCCGAACAAGGCGTATCTCAAACTGCCGATGAATATGGTCAACACTTCATCGTTAAGAACGATATCATCACCTTCTATTTGTGCGGCACCTTTTATTTCAGAATGGCTGGAAAAGATTCTACAATCTGATCCTTATTTAGCTCGTGATGCTGCTTTGGTGATGTTAAAGGAATATGCCGGAATTAGTGTTGAATGTGAGGAGAGTCTTAAGTTACATGGTCAGCTTGGTGTAATTTGGCGGGAAAGTATTAGAACCTATATGAAGGAAGACGAAGAGGCTGTCCCATTTACAGCCCTTATGATGATTGAACAGGATGGACAATTATTTATTGATCATTGGCTTGCTCAATATGGAGTCGAAAACTGGGTAGAGCGATTTGTGGAAGTAAGTGTAGTTCCAGTATGGCATTTGTTAGTCGCACATGGAATTGCCATTGAAGCACATGCTCAGAATATGATTTTGCTTCATAGAAACGGGTGGCCAACGCGAATTGTGTTACGTGATTTTCATGAAAGTATTGAATATAAGAAGGAATTTGTTTCGATTTCTCAACTTGTTCCAGATTTTGAAAAGATCCATAAAGAATACCGAAATGCCCCTGCAGACCACTATTATTGGATGTCATCTGTAGAAGCATTGAGAGAATTAGTGATGGACACACTGTTTGTTTTTCATTTAAGTGAACTGGCCTATCTTCTTGAAGAAAAAGGGTTCTTATTGAAGAACTATTTTGGAAGAAAATAAAAATGGCGATCTCAAACCATTTGAAGAAACATCCTGATTTACAACAACGTCATCAAAAAATCCACTACGAAAAACCAGATATTTATGTTGAATCTCTAGTAACAAAAAAGCTTCAAAACGAACAAAAAGAATATCGCCATTTAGTAAAAAATGTGTTTAGTCAAATTGATTAGCAGGAGGAATAATTCATGTTCTATGTGAATGACCAACATTACACGATAAAAGATGTACAAGAGCAGTTTCGTTTATTTGATCAAATACCATATATAAGAGAGTGTAAGAACCACCGTTTAGCGGTTTGTCTGTCGGATGCTTTTCAATGGCTGTCTCTTCTCTTGTATATTCGGGAAAAAGGGGCATCTGTGTTTCCGATTCATCCATCCACCCCAAAGGACGGGGCCATTCGTCTAGCAGAGAAAGCGGGTAGAGATCTATTATTCTTCCAGACTCTTGATTCGGTTATTAATTTATCAAGTGTTAGGTATGAAGCAGCTGGGGGACTTATTCAAATGAGCTCAGGAACAACAGGATCTCCGAAAATAATCGAACGTACGTGGCGTTCAATTGAGGAAGAGTTAAATAGCTATGTTGCCTCATTGCCTGTTGAACAAGGAACATCTTCGGTTGTAGCATGTCCGATTACCCATTCATATGGACTAATTAGCGGTGTATTGGCTTGTTTAAAAAGAGGGGTAGAGCCTATCGTGATCACAAATTTGAATCCAAAATATGTGATCAAAAAACTGCAGCAACATAAAAAACATATCCTTTATGCTGCCCCCTTTGCTTCATACATTAAGTCGTTTAATGAAGAATGGTGAACAAATGGATTGTGTGATGACTTCCGGTACAGTTATGCCGTCCAATTGGCTGAATTCCATAAAAGCTGTATCACAGAAGGTTTTTCAGCAGTATGGGTGTTCGGAAGCGGGATGTGTTGCTATTCATTCTGAACTAAAACATCCTGCTGAAATGGGGACCCCGCTGCCACATGTGAAAATAGAGGCTGGTGAAGAGGACAACCCTGGAGAAGTTGTCATTCATTCCTATGATAAGTCGATTTATACACGCGATTTGGGCTATCTAAAAGAAGGAATTCTCGTTTTTCTATCCAGAATTGATGACACCATCAATGTCGCTGGCTTAAATGTGTATCCACATGAAGTTGAAAATATCCTACTTGAGGAACCGAGAATCAACGAGGCTGTTGTTTATAAAATGAAAAACAAACTCTCAGGTGAGCGGGTATGTGCACAATATGTTTCAAATGAAAGAATTGAAGAATCTGAACTGAGAGATTGGTGCAGCCGATTTCTTGCTCCACATCAAATACCATTGGAATTTAAACAAGTAGAGGAGATTGGGAAGCTGCAAAACGGAAAGATTAGCAGAAACCAATTAGCGGAGTTACATATATGAAGAGAGAAAAAATGATTGAGATGATTTATCACATGTTAAAAGATAAACTGGAGCTTCCTACAATGGCGGCATTTCATGAGGAAGCACGTTTAAATGAAGATCTATACATGGATTCGGTTATGATACTTGAGCTCATTTTGTATATCGAATTGGATTTTGGAATTAAAGTTCCAGATGAAATGCTTGTTCCAAAGGATTTTCAAACCGTTCATACAGTCATTGAGTTTATTAAACGTCAACAATGTGAAGCACATGGAGGAATAAAATGATAAAGGTTCATTGCTTTGTTAGCTGTGTTTGTGAAGTGATCAAGAAAACGAAAGGTGTCGATCATAGACCCTATTATTTTGGTGTGTGGGATGCTGATTTTGATGTGGTAAACGGAAAGTTAACCTATCATTCCGATCAAATTGACCATGAGTTCTTTCAGACATGGTATGAACTGCTTTATGGAGTGAAGTTGTTTAAATGGTATGACGAAAAGAAGTCTAAATCTGAGAATATTGAAGAACTCCAAAGATTGATCGAACAAAAAAACAACCACACATCTGTTATGGTGATGCTTGACTTATCGATGCTGCCGGAACGGGAAAATAAATTTCATCAAAGACCGTTTCCTCATTATGTCATGCTTGAAAAGACAGAGAGAGAAGATGAGTGGTTCATGTATGACCCTGACTTTCGATGGGAAGGCATCCTTCCAAAAGAAAGAATTCTTCAAGCTATTAATGAACCGAGTGTTGAAGGTGGTTATTATTTTCACGCGTCGGATATCCAACCGCCAACGAAAGAAACAATCCAAGCCTACTTTCATACATGCATTAAACATGATCTCAATCCGATAACAGAGACAATTGGTGAGATCATCCATAATGTAGCGGAAGGAAATCCTCACCAAATCAAGCTTTCGCAAGCCTTAAAACAGCTGCCTGTTTTAGCGATTCGAAAATATGCCTATGAACATGCTTTTGCCTATTTTTGGGAAGCCCTCGATCTGGAGGAAGAAGGATTTGAACAGTGGTGTACGGAAATCGAACATCTTGTTAAAGGCTTTACCACGATTCAATACCGCGCAATGAAGTATGAAGTAACGAAAGATCCTCTTATTCTTGATTTGATTTTTGAAAAACTGCAAGACCAAAATGAACTGGAATTTAAAATAAAGAAAGGTTTGCAGATTTGTTTCAACAAATGGTTACAAATGCAATGCCTTTCTCAAAAAGAAGGTGAACCAGTACGATGAAGCTTTCAATTTGTACCATCTCTTTTCGACACCATCTGTATTCAATTGATCAGATTGCTCATTGGGCGAAGTCACATCAGTTTGACGGAATCGAGCTTTGGGGAGTACATGCCAAAAATTTGCGGGACGATACCCATTATGGAGAAGAATGGCTCAACGCCTATGGGTTAGAAACAAGTATGATAAGTGATTACCTTCCTTTAGATGCCGATATTGACACAATGATCAAAGAGACAAACGATCTGTCAAACATCGCGAAACATTGGGGTACAAACAAAATTCGTACATTTGTCGGACGAAAGGGAAGTGGACAAACAAGCCGTCAGGAGCGAAAAGAGCTTGTACAAAAGGTTCGTCTTATTTGTGAAGAATTACACGCAAAAGGACAATATCTTCTGGTAGAAACTCATCCAAACACACTGGCAGATCAACTTGATTCTACATTAAATCTATTACAAGAGGTTCATCATCCGGCACTTCGGATTAACTTTGATGTCCTGCACGTGTGGGAGTCAGGAATACATCCAATTAAAGCAATGAAAGAGCTTCTTCCATATATCTCTCATTTTCATCTAAAAAACATCTCGTCACGTGAAAAGCTATCAGTATTTGCGCCTGACAATGTCTACGCTGCTGCAGGAACAAGAGAAGGAATGGTGCCGCTATTTCATGGGAAAGTAGATTACCAAGAGTTTTTAAGCGAAGCTATTGAAACAATGGACATCAACGCTTCTTTAGAATGGTTTGGACGGAATGTGAAGGATGTGTTAAAGAAGGATGCGAGTGAGGTGCGAGAATTACTTCAGCAGTTACTGGTGAAGCAGATATGAGTATAAACTATAACATACCATTTGTTTAGGTACTAATAAAATCGTAAATGGCACCATTGCCAGAGTGATAGAAACGTCTAAATTCCTTGTTAATACTGGAATGAGACGTTTTTTCTTATTTTATCTTTAAAGAAGGAAACGAGTTATTAACACGTTTTTGAAGTGAAGAAAAACTTAGTTCTATGCTATGTATCCTTCATAATTTTTAGGCTCAAAAAAATATAAAAAATACCTGTGTAGTAAAAATTCCACAAAGGTTATGAGTATTTGGGTTGAATTGTAAACTACCCCTCAAAGAAGGCTTACTTAAAGAACGATATATGATTTTTACACTCTAATTAGTATTCTTCAGTTTATCCTCTACCATAAGTTTTTTATAATTTTCTCCCCAGTCTTTCATTAAGAGAATAATTGGTTCTAATGTTCTCCCAAATTCTGTTAAAGAATATTCGACTTTAGGGGGAATTTCTGGGTACACTTCTCTATGGATAACCCCATCATTTTCCAATTCCCTTAACTGTAATGATAACATTCTTTGAGTAATACCTGGCATTAATGATCTAAGTTTATTAAAACGTTTCTTTTCATCAATAAGGTGGAATAAGATAACACCTTTCCACTTTCCCCCAATAACATCCAGAGTTGCTTCTACTGGACATCCTTCAGGACAGCCGTATCCACTTTTTCTATTTCTCATCTCTCTGTCACTCCTACAACAATGGTTTTTTCTCTATAACTATTAGATAAATAATACTGTTTTGAAACATACTAATCTTACCATATTTTAGAAAAAAACTCCTAAACCAATGCCATCAACCCCTGTATAAATTACTTGTGGTAAATGATTAAATCTAAATCCAGCGGAAAAATAAGAGATTAATCTTCTTCATGAGCTTTATGAACAGTGTTAGAGTCTCACTAAACGTTAATTGTTCGATTACACAACTACCTACAAAGGTTTACTCCATAACTAACATTAATGTAACTATCTCACATAATTGTGCCTACTTACGTTTCACCACCTGAATTACTATAATTGTAGCTGAAATTACTTTTATAGGAGGCAATTACAATGAAAGCTATAGGTTTATACAAATACTTACCGATTGAACATAAGGAGAGTCTTATTGAGGAAAACATTGATAGACCAGTACCTACTCAGCGAGACTTACTTGTAAAAATCAACGCAATTTCCATTAACCCAGTTGATGTAAAGGTTCGTTCACCTAAAGAAAAGGAGGAAGAAGCTCTAAAAATTCTTGGTTGGGATGCTTGTGGTGTAGTTGAAGAGGTGGGTCCGGATTGCTCAATCTTTAAACCGGGAGATAAGGTTTATTATGCAGGTAGTATCACTAGACCAGGAAGTTATAGTGAATATCAGTTAGTAGACGAAAGAATTGTTGGGAAAAAACCAGAAACATTAAGTGATGCAGAAGCAGCTGCTTTACCTTTAACTGCCATTACCGCATGGGAAGGTTTATTTGATCGATTAGGTATTGAGTTGCATAACAAACAAGAGAATACGAACAAGACTATTTTAATTATTGGTGGAGCTGGTGGAGTTGGGTCTGCTGCTATTCAGTTGGCTAAATTGGCTGGACTAACAGTTATCTCAACAGCTTCTAGAGAAGAAAGCACAAAATGGGTTAAAGAACTTGGATCAGATTTAGTGATTAATCATCATCAATCTTTCCGACCCCAATTAGAAAAGTTTGGTTATAGTGAAGTTGACTATATCTTCTGCTTAAATAATACAGATCATCACTGGGAAAGTATGGGTGACGTCATTATTCCTCAAGGTAAAATTTGTTCAATTGTTGAAAACAGTAAACCACTAGATTTAAACGTTTTAAAAAGTAAAAGTGCTACATTTATTTGGGAGTTCATGTTTACAAGAGCAATGTATCAAACTGCTGATATGGTTAAACAGCATGAATTATTAACCTCATTAAGCCAGTTAATTGAAGAAGGTAAGTTCCGTACTACATTAAAAGAAACAATTTCTCCAATTAATGCCGATAACCTTCGTAAAGCCCATGAAATGGTGGAAACTGGTCAAATGATAGGTAAAGTTGTTTTAGAGAGTTTTTAATCTTTTAAAGACGTCAGTATAAAGATATCTATTATTTCATTAATAAAAGCCACTTCTATCATCTCTAACATAGAAGTGGCTTTTAAGGATTATTCTGGAATGGAGAGAAGAAGAAGTTGAACAAGAACCAATTAATTAAAGGTACAATCTTATGTTTACTAACTGTTCTATCATGGGGAGGACAGTTTCCTATTATGCGGAGTGCATTAAAACAAATAGATCCATTTTCATTTACAGCTATACGTTATACGGCTGCTACTCTTATATTTTTATTACTTCTCCTATTATTTGAGGGTAAGAAAAGTCTAAAGGTTGAAGGGAATCTTCTTCTTTTATGGTTCTACGGTACGATAGGGTTTGTGGGTTTAAATTTTTTAATGTTTTCAGGTCAAAAAATGGCGGGAGATACAGGTGCCTTATTAGCGTCTATTGTGCTGGGTTTAATGCCGTTGGTTAGTTTAATCATCATATCGATCGCTAAGAAAAAAGGCCAAACGCAATAGTTTTGCTTTCAATTTTTTCTCACTCATTGGAACTTTACTGGTTGTTACAAAAGGAGATCCAGAAGCTTTTCTTTCTGCAGGGAATAATGTCGTACCCATGCTAGGGATGTTAATTGGTGTGATTTGTTGAGTGTTTTACACGTTGGGGGCTAATAAGTTTAGTGGTTGGTCACCGTTAAGGTATACAACTTGGAGTTGTGTTCTTGGTGCAATCTCTATTAGTCTTATTGTGCTTGCCTTTAGTTTAGTTGGAATAATAGAATTGCCAACACTTACACTTGTTAAAAATGTAGGGCTTGAATTAGGTTATATGATCCTTTTTGCAGGTGTTTTAGCAGTGTTTTGTTGGAATGCTGGTAATAAAGCTCTTACACCAATAAATGGTATCCTTTTTATTAATCTTGTACCGATAACTACTATTACTATTTCGGTTATACAAGGGTACCAAATATCTTCTATAGAGATTGTCGGAACACTAATTATAATTAGTTCATAATCATGAATAACTTATATCAAAGGAAAATGTTACAAGATAATAAGACTAATATGAATGGGCCTATAGTTGTGAAAAAAGCATAGGTAATTAAAGGACTTCATTTATCAACATCCTATTTTAGTATGCTACCAGAGTTATATAAAGGTGAAAAAATAACTTATTGGAAAATAGATACCATGAAAAAAGATAAGATTATTAAAAATGCATATTGTAGAATATTTACTGCATTAAATAAAGGTAAATAATGATAGGGCAATCCGATGACAGCTTGGGTTGTCTTTTTGTATGTATTCTTAGTACATTTAGGTGGTTTCATTAACACGGTGGTTTATTAAGCAATCTGGCCAGATTGTTGAATAACGTGTGTGAATAATAAGCTAAAACTATGAAGGAATGTAGTTAAAATAATTGTGCAGGTTTATTTAACACCAAATGATCATGTATTATAGTGTTAAGATGACGGCTTTCAAAGGAAGATTAAATTGAAGAATAGATTTACAATTGGAGAAATGGCTAAACTTCATAATATGACGTTAAAAACTCTTCGATATTATGATGAAATTGATTTATTGAAACCTATATATACAGATGAAAACAATGGCTATAGATATTATTCAACAGAACAATTTGAACAGTTGAATACCATTCACTATTTAAAGGAATTAGGCTTTTCATTAAAGGAAATTAAAGGACATCTGGATCACAGGAATATCGAAGGTTTTTTAATTCTATTAGAGGAGCAGAAACGATTAACAGAAGAAAAAATTAAAAAACTAGAGCAAATTAATAGCAGGTTTCAAAATAGAATAAAGGACATTAAACGGGCACGAGCAATAAAGGAATTGGATGTTCCATTCATAAAAAGGATGGAAGAAAGAAGGATAGTAAGGTTAATGGAAAGAATCAGTTCAGAACCAGAGCTGGAAGTTTCCCTGCGGCAATTAGAGAGTCAGTCCAATAGGAGTTCTTCTATATTCATTGGGGGAGTGGGTCTTACCTTAAGTATTAATAATATAGTAAACAACAAATTCAATGAATATAACTCAATATTTATTTTAATTGAAGAAGATGATATTCAGAGTCCTTTAGTGGCCACCATTCCAGAAGGAATGTATGTTTGTATTTATTATAACGGTAATCATAGCGCTTCCCCTGAACATTATCGAGCCTTACTGAATTTTATTAATGATAATGGTTTCGAAATTATCGGGGACTCCATTGAAAGAACAATAATAGACCATTATATCTCCGGTAGTAAAGAAGACTATTTGACAGAAATACAAATACCAATAAAGTATTGACCCTCACCTAACGGGAGGGTCTATATTTTTAGAATAGGAAAATAGTTAAAAGGAGAAATAATTATGTTTGGAACAATCTTTAATACAATGATGATACTAATAGGTAGCATTGTCGGTAGCATCTTTAAAAAGGGAATAAAAGATGAATATCATAACATTCTAATGCAGGCTATGGGGTTAGTTGCATTGGGGTTAGGAATTAATGCGTTAGTAGAACATTTACCTTCTAGTAAATATCCTGTACTTTTTATAATAAGTTTAGCAGCAGGGGGATTGCTTGGTCAAAGGATGGATTTGGAATCAAAATTTAATGCTTTAGTTAATAAGTATTCCAAGGGTAATTTAGCTGAAGGGTTAGCGACTGCTATCTTATTATTTTGTATCGGAACACTATCGATTATTGGTCCTGTTGAGGCAGCGTTAAAGGGAGATTATACGTATCTTCTTGCAAATGGGATACTGGATGGAATTACTTCTATTGTTTTAGCATCCACATTTGGCATTGGTATTGCTGTTTCAGGAATTGTTTTATTTATTTGGCAGGGTTCGATTTATTTAATTGCTATTTTAATGGAGAACTCCATAAATAATGATCTTCTAAACGAAGTGACCATTGTAGGAGGTATATTAATCATAGCATCAGGTTTAAGTATTTTGGGGATTAAGAAATGTAATACCTTAAATCTTCTACCATCAATAATAATTCCTCCACTTGTTTTTTTTGTTATGCATTTATTCAATTTATAATATCTGCCTATATATTGCACTTAAGGGGAAACGTTAATTCAATAACAATCTTCAGCAATCTAAGCGCCATTCTTGAATAAGGATGGCGCTTGTTTTTTATTTAAAAGGCCAGATTGTTGAACAATATCTTTTAAAAAAATTTTAGTCTTTAGAATAATTTAGAGACCTGACTAAGTAATTTTTCAGAAAAAGGTAAATGGTACTTTGAGTCAAGCATATCAGTAATTATGTTGAAATTTACAATCTGAGCATTTAACGATGACAAGGTTAAGTGCTTTTTTAATTTTGGCACTAATACATATGATAAAAACATCATTATACTAGAAAATATAAATTAATATTCAAAAAAATATGAGTTTCTGTGGCTGCTATACATTGATTCTTATTTGTAATATTTAACCTCTTATGACTACTTTCTTACCACTTAACAGAGAAATGGAAAACCACAGAAGATAATATGTTACAGTATGAACTAGGAGTGGAGGTATGTATGAAAATTCAACTAATAATTGATGAAAAGATTCAAGAAACCGAAATACAAATTCATGCAAAACAGTATAATGAGCAGATTGAACGACTCATGAAACAACTACAAGATATAAAGACAACAACTGCGATAGATGGTTACTTACATCAGGAAATTCATATGCTCAAAATTAAAGATATTTATTATATTTATGCAGAAGAAGCAAAGGTTTTCTTACAGACGGTTGATCATGAATTTGAATCCAAACGAAAGCTTTACGAATTAGAAATGATGTTATCACATGATTTTGTCCGAGTGAGTAAATCTATACTGGTCAATATTGACAAAATAACTTCTATTCAAATGGGACGTATTGGCTCCACAGAAATCATTTTAGATGATGAATCATCAGTACGTGTGAGTCGCAAATATTTAAAAGAATTAAAAAATCGTCTAGGCATTGGGAGGGATTAATGGATGTATGAAATTTTACGTTTTTCCATGATTGGTCTACTGATTGGGTTAAGTTCATCTTATACTTTTCAAGCATTATTTAACCCAAAAGCTGTAATGACAGGGAATGAGCTTAGCAAAGAATATCTTATCGCTGGGATATTAGGCATAGTCATTGGTTGGATTTCATTAATTTTTAAAACAGAACGATTCAGTTTTACAATACAACTTATCATTCATTTTGTTCTCGTAACAATTTGTGTGCTAGCTGCTGGTTATTTTGGGGAATGGTATGAAATTACGAATATAAACTCAATGTTAAGCTTATTAGTTTGGATGATTATAATTTATGTGATTAGCTGGATATTTAGTTTAGTGTTAATCAAAAAGGATATAAAAGAAATGAATCAAGCCATTCAAGAGAGGAAGAAATTGAAGGATGGTAGGGGATGAATAAAATTAAGCTTCTATTTATTATTTCAGCTATTTTTATATCTGGTTATTCCGTTGTTCAGTATTTTATTATGGATGCATGTCAAGCGGGATTTGTTCAATTGAAACTATTGTTTACTTCCACATTGAATTCTCTTTGGTATATCATGCTTTTTATACATATCATTTTCGGAATAGCAGCGTTAGTAATAGGCCCTTTCACACTATTTGCAAAGTTTAGGGAAAAAAATATCAATCGTCATAAAATATTCGGTAGGATTTATATTATAGGAGTTTTCTTTGCAGGTGTATCAGGACTTTTTTTAGCTATGTATGCAACAGGAGGAGTGATATCACAATTAGGTTTTAGTTTTTTATCTGTTTTTTGGTTAATAACAGCATTTCAAGCACTCGTTAAAGTAAAAAACAAAAATATTCAGGAACATCAAAGGTGGATGATTAGAAATTATTCTTTAACTTTTGCAGCAGTTACTTTAAGAATTTGGTTACTATTGTTCACCTTAGTATTTGGTTTTGAGAACTTTAATTTCAGTTATGCTATTATTGCATGGTTATGTTGGGTGCCAAATTTAATTGTCGCACAAATGATTATACAAAGGAAAACTAAAATGAGTAGAAAAATGTTATTAAATACTACTAGCCATACTTAAAATGACTTCAATCTTACGTAAACGAGCGCTTATCTTAAATAAGGTAAGTGCTTTTTCATGTTAGGGCCAGATTGTAGCATAACGAATATGAAGATTTAAGTTAGAATTAGGAAGTAATGGTGAAGTTTACGTACAAAAACTATGGGGGGCAGATTAATGAAAAAAGGTATTTCCACCTTTTTATTAATTTTCATTGGTATAGAGAGTTTTAAGTAATTTGTATAGAAAAGGGGAAAAGACAATGAAAAGAGAAATTAAAGCGTTAATATTCGACTGGGGAGACACTCTTATGAGGGATTTTCCTGAATTAGAAGGTCCTATGGCATATTGGGAGAAAGTAGAAGCAGTTCCTGGTATAAATAAAGCATTAGAGATGGCATACACAGATTATATATGTTGTGTGGCTTCTAACGCTGGCGATTCAACTACAGGATTAATGGGAGAGGCTTTAAATAGAGTAGATATACGAAAATACTTCCATTACCTATTTACTTCTTATGAATTAGGTGTAACAAAACCAAACCCTGAATTTTTTAATAAAATACTTCAAAATTTAAATCTTAAATCTGAAGAATGTATTATGATAGGTAACGATTACAAAAAGGATATCGTTCCAGCAAAAGCTGTTGGAATACATACTATATTTTTTACAGAAGAAAGTAATGGTGTAGTCTTTAATGATGCTGATTACACTATTAACTCTATGACTAACCTATATGAAATAATTATGGATCTTGAAAATAATAAAATACATACTGGTTAACTTATTCTGTGAAGAAACATTTGATTGAGAAACAATATATACAAGGGTTATAGAGTTCATTAAGTTGCATTGATCTCAAGTAAGAGTGTATCAAAAGGATAGGGGGTGTATCCATATGTGGAGTAAAGGGATGTTTTGAAGCTACTACGTTATCGGTCAATAACACTCTTTAAAGTTAATTAAAATTTTTATATAATTATGATTCATTCAAGTAAAACATAAAAAGAGAACCTATGCCCTGATAGATTCTCCAAGACACTAATTATATTTATCATAATGTCTCTTCGAAATTACTCCCAGCTCTAGTGCACGTTTTGGATGGATAAGAAAAGTTGGACTAATTGCAAATAACCAGTAGAATAGGAGGTGTAAGACTCCAAAAAAGGAAAGACCACTTGCATTTGTCGCTATTGAAACCCTCATGATGATGATACCAGCAACTCCTACCACCATAATTCCTAAAAAGTAAAACAAAAAAAATGGATTGGGGTCCTTTTTTCCGTCTGTATTTTGACCATTCAATATAAGGATGAGTTTTTCTCGTTTAATATATCCGACCACAAACGTAACGATATGGATAAAGATTGTGAGCCAGGCAACCCAGTGACCCCAGATGATACTGAATAGAGGGATGGATGAATAGACCGAGATCATTATTAACATGATAAATACATTAATGCTGTTAAAATAAACACCGCTGTATCCAAACTTTAGCCAAAGGAGAACTAAAACTAGGAAAACGATTGGAACGGTCAATATACTTCCAATAAAAATCTTCATATTTTCTGTTAAAGCACTCATGAGTGGTGCAAGAAAAAGACAAACAAAAGTAACGTTTAGTATGTTTGTATGTAATATTGGTTTTCTTCCTTCTCTCAATTTAATCACTCCTCTAACTACATCCGTTTCTTGAGAGATAGTGTGTTTTATCTGGCATTATCTATTATTCTATACGATCATTTAGTGGGTTTCGTTTCAAACAAAGGAACAAATGGTTCTAATGGTCTAGGTTAACGTGTTCCTATATTAAATCTAGAGTGATATTAACAACTATTGATGTTTCTATTAAATAATTAAGCCGTACGAGAAATTATTCGATAAGAATTTATTATAGAGATAAAATAAATCCGAAAAATAGGAAGGTTTAATCTTCTGCAATCTGGCCAGATTGTTGTACAAGGTAGATATTCAATAAGCTCATTTTCAAAGAAAAATATTAAATTGAATATATATGTTGACAAAAAGAAATAAATTAAATAAAATTATCTCATATTCAAGATAATTTAATTCGAGATAATGATATTCGAGATAAATTGTGTTGTAAGTTATCTTACCTTTAATAGGAGGTGTCACATGGAAAGAAAATGTTCGAATCATCCGTTTTTATTGCTAATGCAAACAGCAAGAGTATTTCAAGAACGAATAAGGGATGACATGACTCAAAAAAACTTGAGTATTACTGAATTTTCAGTTTTAGAAGTTCTTTTTCACAAAGGTAAACAAACGATACAGCAAATTGCCAAAAGTATTCTAATAGCTAGTAGTTCGATGACATATGTTATAGATAAATTAGAACAAAAGGATTTGATCAAAAGGAATGCCTGTCCTGAAGATCGGAGAGTTATACACGTTACATTAACTGAAAAAGGGCTTGAACTAATGGGTTTTGTTATGCCAGAACATGAAGAATTCATTGATCTGGTATTTGAGTCTCTAAAACCTAACGAGGTCGAGGATTTGTCCTTTCTTTTGAGGAAAGTAAGACAAAGGTTAGAAAAATAGTTTCATATCAAAATTAAATAATAATTGGAGGAAGTACATTGATAGATATAGGTTTGTTAATTATTAGGGTAGTTATAGGTTTCTTATTTATAGGTCATGGTGCGCAGAAACTGTTTGGATGGTTTGGTGGTTATGGATTAAAAGGTACTGGTGGTTGGTTTGAATCTATCGGAATGAAGCCAGGGGTAACAATGGCACTTTTTGCAGGGTTAGCAGAACTAATCGGAGGAATTTTATTTGCATTAGGACTTTTAACACCACTAGCAGGGATTATCATTGCAGGAACTATGTTAATGGCTATAGTAAAAGTACATGGTCAAAATGGTTTATGGTCAACATCAAATGGATATGAATATAATCTAACCTTACTTGTTATAGCTATCGGTATAGCTTTAATCGGTGCTGGCCGTTATAGTCTTGATTATTTTTTATTCTAAAATATCTCGAAGTAGAGATACTTCAATTAAGGGGATTTGGTATGGATTTTATACAATTAGTAAAAGAGAGACGATCAGCAAATAACTTTCTTCCTGATCATTCGATAAAAAAAGAAGAACTAAATGAAATATTTGAATTAGTCAAACTTGCTCCATCAGCTTTTAATCTACAACATACAAAATATGTAACTGTCATAGATCCAGTTGTGAAAGAGAAATTAAAGGCGGCTGCTAATGGACAATATAAAGTATCAAGTTCTTCTGCGGTTATTATCGTACTCGGTGATAAAAAAGCATTTCAACAAGCATCGGAAATTTATGCTGGGTTAAAAATGCTAGGAGTGATAAATAAACAAGAATATGACCAAATGGTTCATGATACAGTTACATTTTATGAATCCAGAGGGCAAGATTTTCAGAGAGATGAAGCCATTAGAAATGCTTCCTTATCATCGATGCTATTTATGATGGCCGCAAAGGAAAAAGGATGGGATACCTGTCCTATGATTGGCTTTGACTCTGAAGCAGTCAAGAATATCTTAAATATTGATGATCATCATGAAGTGGTTTTAATGTTGACAATAGGGAAAGAGAAAGTAGAGAGTAGAAGAGCACGAGGTTATCGTAAACCACTAAGTGAATTTGTTACCTATCTATAACACATGAGATAGAAACTTAGGTGAATCCTTTCTAAATGGGAGTGTGAATAAAATGAGTAGAAAAACAATGGGGATACACCATATAACGGCAATTGTAGGTCACCCTCAAGAGAATGTTGATTTTTATGCAGGTGTGTTAGGTCTGCGTCTAGTAAAACAAACGGTCAATTTCGATGATCCAGGGACTTACCATCTTTATTTTGGTGATGAAGGTGGTAAACCAGGCACAATTATGACATTCTTTCCATGGGCAGGAGCACGCCAAGGTGTGATAGGAGACGGTCAAGTAGGGGTTACATCTTTTGTTGTTCCAAAAGGTTCCTTTGGTTTTTGGAAAACAAGATTAGAATCATTCAAAATATCATTTACTGAAATGGATAGATTTGGTGAGAAGTATATGGAATTTGATGATCCACATGGGCTTCACTTGGAAATAGTTGAGAGAGAAGATGGTGAGGCTAATACATGGAACTTTGGAGGATTAAAGCCTGAAGTTGCGATTAAAGGGTTTGGCGGAGCGACCTTATTATCAACCCAGCCAGATAAAACGGCGGAATTATTAGAAAAGGGTATGGGACTTGAACTTGTTGCACAAGAAGGCGATTTTAGTCGTTTCCGTTCTAAAGCAGAGATTGGAAATATCATTGATTTAAAACAAACGCCTATTTGGCGAGGACAAATGGGCGTTGGAACAGTACATCACATCGCATGGCGAGCAATTGATGACCAAGATCAATTAGATTGGCAAAAATATGTTACAGAGTATGGCTATCAAGTTACACCTGTACAAGACAGGAACTACTTTCATGCTATTTACTTTAGAGAACATGGAGAGATTCTTTTTGAAATTGCAACAGATCCTCCAGGATTTGCGCATGATGAATCATTGGAGACAATGGGAGAAAAACTGATGTTACCTCATCAGTATGAACAATTTAGAGAACAAATCGAAGAGGGCTTAATTCCGATTAAAGTAAGAGAGCTAGACTAATTTTTTGAAAAGGAATGATTTCTTTGCTATCAATTGACCCTACAAACAATAGCGAAAGAGAGAATTACAAATTTTTAATAGGTAGCATTATACCTAGACCTATTGCCTTTGTCACGACAAGAACAAAGGAGGGCGTTCTAAACGGGGCTCCATTTAGTTACTTTAATATCGTATCTTCAAATCCGCCAATGATTTCATTATCCATTCAACGATCAAAGGAGAGACAAAAGGATACAGCGAGAAACATCATTGAATCAAAAGAATTTGTTGTTCATATCGTTGATGAGGACAATGTTGAAAAGGTGAATGAAACAGCTGCTAATCTTCCATCAAATCAAAGTGAAGTAATGGTAGCTAAATTAACTCCAATTGAAAGTGAGAGAGTTTCAGTTCCTGGAGTGAAAGAATCTAAAATTCGAATGGAATGTGTGCTAGAACATTCTTTAGAACTTGGCGGTGTGGTTACACCAGGATGTGATTTTATAATAGGAAAAGTTGTTCAGTTTCATATTGAAGATAGTATTTATGAAAAAGGAAGAATTGATCCAAAGGGCTTAGGGGCTGTTAGTCGATTAGCAGGTGTAAATTACGCAAAAATAGGTGAGATATTTTCCATAGAACGACCAAATTAAAACAAATGTAAGAAAGGAGGGATTGAGAATGCAAAAAACAACTGGTATCCATCATATTACAGCAATGGTGAATGATGCTCAAAGGAATATCGATTTTTACGCGGGTGTCCTTGGATTAAGACTTGTAAAAAAGACAATAAATTTTGATCGCCCAGAAGTATATCACCTCTATTTTGGTAACGAAAATGGAGAACCTGGAACTGTCATTACTTTTTTCCATGGGCTAAACAGTTAAAAGGGCGCATTGGAACTGGTCAAGTTGGAGTTATAAGTTTTGTGATACCAATTGGATCCCTACCGTTTTGGAAACATCGTTTACAGCAATTTGGTGTTGAATTCCAGACTTCTAAACGGTTTGGTGAGATAAATATCATCTTTAATGACCCTGATGGGCTTCAGCTTGAGCTTATAGAACGACAAGAGGGGCATATAAACAGTTGGTCCTTTGGGGGAATTCAGGCAGATAACGCGATTAAAGGGTTTGCTGGAGCGATATTATTTTCGACCCAACCTAATAAAACAGCAGAAGTTTTAGAAAATATTTTAGGACTTGAATGTATTGGCGATCAAGATGGGTTTCTTCGCTTTAGAGCTGATGCGAATGTAGGTAATATCATTGACATCAAGTTAACTCCTTCTGTTCGTGGGTTAATGGGAGCTGGAACCGTACATCATATTGCATGGCGATCAAAGGATGAAGAAGATCTTTATAGATGGGAATCTCTCCTTAAAGAAAAGGAGTATTATCCGACAGAAATCCGTGACCGAAACTATTTTAAAGCTGTGTATTTTCATGAACAAGGTGGGATACTCTTCGAGATAGCGACTGACCCACCAGGATTTTCAGTTGATGAACCTATTGATGAACTTGGAACTAAACTTGTGTTACCTTCATGGCTAGAGTCAAAACGACAAGAATTAGAAGAAATCTTGCCTAGTGTAGAAGTACGTATTCTAAAGGGGGATAAATGATGAAACATATATTTAATAAGGGGAAAGATCTAACTAAGCCTACATTACTAGTGCTTCATGGTACTGGTGGAAATGAATTAGACTTGTTACCTCTTGCTGGAATTATTGATGATGAAGCATCTGTTCTAAGCGTTCGAGGTAATGTATTAGAAAATGGAATGCCACGTTTCTTTCGCAGATTAGCTGAAGGTGTGTTCGATGAAGAAGATCTTATTTTTCGTACAAAGGAATTAAATGAGTTTCTTGACGAAGCAGCAGAAAAGTACGATTTCGACCGGGATAATTTATTTGCCATTGGATACTCAAATGGGGCTAATATTGCTGCAAGTTTAATATTTCACTATCAACATGCCTTAAAAGGTGCCATTCTTCATCACCCAATGGTTCCAAGAAAGGGAATTGAACTTCCTGATTTATCTGGAAAATCTGTTTTTATTGCGGCTGGGACAAATGATCCAATCTGCTCTCCGATGGAATCTACTGAACTACAGTCTTTATTAAAAAATGCGAATGCAAATGTAGAAATTCATTGGGAAAATAGAGGTCATCAATTAACAAGAGAAGAAGTTGATGCTGCGGCACAGTGGTATCGTGATTTATAAACAATTAATTTAAAAAAATATTTTGGAGGTTATATTAAGTATGTTTAAACATGAATTAGGGGCACTTATTTTACGAGTAACATTAGGAGCATTATTCTTTATCCATGGGCTAGATAAATTCCAAGGAGGAATTGAAAATATTGTAGGATGGTTTGATAGCATAGGTTTACCGGGTTTCCTGGCATATGGGGTTGCATTGCTTGAGATGGTTGGTGGTGTTGCTTTAATCATTGGTTTGGCAACAAAACTAATATCTGCCCTATTCGGTTTATTAATGATTGGTGCAACTTTAAAAGTCAAACTCTCAGTTGGATTATTAGGTAATGGACAAATGGCAGGATATGAATTAGATTTAGCATTTTTGGCTATCGCAGCTTATCTTGTTATCAATGGAAGCAAAATGTTTTCAATTAATCAATTAATTTTCAATAAAGACAATTCTATCTCAAAATCTATTTAAAATTTTAATTATTTTAACGAATTGGTTGAGTATAATAAAAGATTGTTATATTATTTATCTTGAATTAATAATATATTAAATCAAGATTTATGAATTTAAGGTAATCTCAGTAATAATGAAATAATTAACTCTATAAACTTAAATCCATTTGAATCTTTACTTATCTTCCATCCCTTTTAAGGGAAAGATAGATGGGATTTTGGAAGGGGTGGTTTTATAGACTTAGGATTAAAGAAAAATATGAATTAGGTGGTGTTTTGAAAATGGGTATTTTAAGTAAATTATTTGGAAATTCTACGGTAAAGGAGTCGGAAAATATGTCAAATGTAAAATTAGCAGTTATTTATTACAGTTCAACAGGTACAAATTACGAGTTAGCTCAATGGGCAGAACAAGGTGCAAAAGAAAATGGTGCTGAAGTAAAAGTATTAAAAGTCCCTGAAACAGCTCCACAGGCAGCAATTGATTCTAATCCAGCATGGAAAGCACACGTAGAAGCAACAAAAGATGTACCAGAAGTAAAACTAGAAGATCTAGAATGGGCAGATGCCATTATTTTCAGCATACCTACTCGATTTGGAAATATGCCATCACAATTGAAGCAATTCTTAGATTCAACTGGTGGCCTTTGGTTTAATGGAAAACTTGTTAATAAAGTCGTTAGTGCAATGACCTCAGCACAAAATCCACACGGTGGTCAAGAAGCAACGCTCTTATCACTATATACAACAATGCATCATTGGGGTGCACTTGTTGCTTCTCCTGGATACACTGATCCAGTTACATTTGGTGCTGGTGGTAACCCGTACGGAACTAGTGTAACAGTTGGTCAAGATGGTAAAATGATTGAGAACGTTCAAGCTGCAGTTAAACATCAAGCAAAGCGTACTGTTACAGTAGCTGAATGGGTGAAAAAAGGAAATCAATAACTAAAAAAGGGCTAATCAAGTAATGTTGATTAGCCCTTTTTGAATGATTAAGTATGATTACAGACAATTTAAACCTTTTTGTAAGAGAGGTTGGTTATGATAAACATAGATGAATTAATAAACAGTAAAGAAGAAGCCTTTGATCTCATATGGAATAACACAAACGATGCTATTTTTATTATAGGACAAGACGGAGCAGTTTTGAGCGCTAATCCCACGTTTACAGATTTATTGGGTTGGACCATGGATGATTTAAGAGGGGCACCCTATCCACCATTTATTTTTAATTTATCAAGGCAACAACATGAACAACATTTGGATATATTAAGAAGAGGAGAAAATATACAGTATCATGTAACCAAGAGGATAAGTAAAAAGGGAGAAACTCTTGATATTCTTGCTACGTATAGGTCTGTGAATCGTGGGCAAGCATTAGCTGTCGTTATGTATAAAGATTTTTCAGAACAGTTAAAGATACAGAGAAAACTTGAGGCAAGTGAGGATTGTTATAGGAAACTTGTTGATTTTTTACCAGATGCAATAATTGTTCAAAATAACGATCGAATTGTATTTATAAATCCTGCAGGTATTAAACTTTTCGGAAAAGATCATCAACAAGTATTATCGGAAGTTCTTTATGGCAACACATTTATTCTGCTGAAAATAAAGAGAAAGTTGAAGAAATGTTTGCAAAAGCTATGAAAATAACGGATTTTAATAAAACAACAGCTTTTGAAGGCAAGTTTATTCGAAATGATAATAAAGTCCTTTACTTAGAAATAAAAGCAATACCAGTCGTTTATGAAGGTGAGAAAGTAATACAAGTGCTATTTCGTGACATATCTACTCAAAAGGCACATGAAATGAAACTAGAGTACTTTGCTTATCATGATCCATTAACTGGATTAAGAAATAGAAGAAGTTTTATGGATTTATTAGAACGAGATATTAAAAGAGCTAGAATTGAAGGAAATAAACTTGCCTTGCTTTATATGGATTTGGATAAATTTAAAGATATAAATGATTCTCTTGGACATGAAGTAGGAGATGAACTTTTAAAGCAGTACTCAAAAAGGATAGTTGAGAATTTTCATGTAAATAATAATACTGTACAATGTCGTGTAGGTGGAGATGAATTCCTTGTTTTACTAAAAGATATAAAAAATATACAAAGTGTAATTAGCGATGTAGAAAGGCTTACCAAAGCTCTTCGGAAGTCATATAAGATTGCTGAAAACGAGATTTTAGTAACTTCTAGTATAGGAATCTCCATATTTCCAAACGATGGAAATGATAGCAAAACATTAATTATAAATGCAGACAAGGCATTGTATTTTGCAAAATTAAATAGAAACGAGTATAAATTTTATAATTAGCACTTTATATACTTCTTAGGAGAATCTTGTTCATCAGTAATTTGTCAAAATTGAGGGAAGTTCATTATTATTATTAAAATAGTTATAAAAGTATTTAGATTTAATCAATTTGCAAAAAAAATTATTTAGTAACGATCTTCCGCAATAAAAGCGCGAATGTGTAATAAATAACATTCGTGTCTTTTTTATGTAAAAGGCCAGAGTGAAGAGTTACATTTTAAACTAACGGAGCAGGTTAGTGGAATAATGGCTTTCATATATCTGGTACACTCACTATTTCTTAAAGGAGATTTGGAATACTCCTTTGAAAACAAAAAAGCTACCCTACTTTGGTAGCTTTATTTTTCTTTAGTCTTGAGCAAGCTTATCCCTATTTAGTGCAACAGGAGGTTTCTCCATCCACTCATTTTTTATCATAAAGGTTTTTATATTTTCTTCATATTGATACACATCTGCAATTATCTTTGCATATGTCGTTTTTAAATCTTTTCGGATACTTACTGCTGCACTATATCCATAACTGGCGATTCCATCACGATTTAGTTGGTCTAATAGATAAGATATTAATTTATCTGAAAAAGGAGATGTTTTACCATCCAAAACATTTGTATCCCAAGTCATTGAAATAGGCAAATCATTTTGAACTAAAATATCACCTAATTTGTCAATAATATTTAAAGATAATTCTTTTCCATGTTGCAATAAACTCATCAATTGCTGATTAGATGTAGATTGTATAAATCCAATTAATAAGTTTTTACCAATATAATTCATAAAAACATTTTTGTGTAGCTCATTTGCTTCTCTTGCCGTTAATTCTCTATTATCATTAAAGAAGTTACCCAAAAATCCTTTATCTGCAATTGGGTTAGTTTCATGAGTGGAGGTAATTGAAGGAGGTCTTACAAATACTCCCTTTTCCAATAGAATAGTTGTGGTACGTTCAAATAAACTTGAAACTTTTTTTAATTGTTCGTGGAAAAAATTGCGGATATCCTCCCTTACTGAATCGGATAGTGCCATACTTGTTAATGACATTCCAATTTTAGACATATTATTTAAATAAAATAGTATAAAAATATCCGTATACATCTTAGGGGCATTTGGGTTTAAATCATCTTTAATGTTAAAACCTTTAGGGATTGGATAGTTTTCACTTCGTAGAACAGATTCAAAAAATTGTACAGCAGATTTAGAAATAGAACCCGCTTCACTACAAAGAGATTTAACTTCTTCTAGTTCTGATGTTAAGGTAAGATACTCCAAAACAACATTTGACATACTATTATTCATTAACTGTTCCCAACAGTGTGCTAACTCACCAGCAGTTAACTTTGCAGCCTTTGTATTATCCATGTAATCAATTCCTTTTTAAGATTAATTTTATATTCTATAACAAGTATTGGTATTTTTTTATCATTTATGTATATAGCATGGAAATTTAATAATTTTTTGGTTTGACAGGGGAAAAATCATTACTAAGAGGTCTTTTAAAATATTCAGTAATGGGGGGACTTTAAAAAAGTTTGTGAAATATTGTACTTAAACTATCGGGTGCGTTAATACAATAACCATCTTCAGTAATTAAAGCGTGTATGCGCAACTAGGATTCGGGTTAGACACTACCCTGTTTCTATAATGAGGTAGTTTAAATATATGAAGGTGATGAACATGGACCAGATAAAAATTAGAGTTAATAGAACGACATTATTTATAAATGATAGTAACAATATAGTAGGAGAAATCTACATCGAAAAGAACGGACACAACTTCTTCCCAGAAGAAAAGTGGACTGATTTTGTTGTTGTTATCCTATCTTTGTGGACGAAAAAACTTCGTTATTTTGAGTATGCTAAAGTTGGTGAAAAAACAGAATTTGACTTTATGGATGGTCCTTTTTTGTTGAGATTAAAAAAAGTAAATGAGCACGAAGTTAATTTAATATGTATAAAGAGAAATTTAATTAACGATGAAATGCTATTTGAAGCACAAACTCAATTTGATGATTTAAAAATGAATGTAGTAAAGGTATCTAAGTCGGTTATTGGATATGCAAAGTTAAAGGGGTGGGAAGATAATGAGTTAGTAAATCTTCATAATGAGATAAAATCCTTGTTCAAATAGCGGGAGCTTTAGTTCAAGTGCGGTCTTCAACAATAAAAGCGCCATTCTTGAATAAGGATGTCGCTCTTTTTCATTTTAGGCCAGATTGTTTAAACTTAAAAGTTCAAATAGGTTGCAAATTGTGAAGAAGTGTACTTGAACTCTCGTCAGGATAGCTCTCTAAGAAATATACAAAATTAGAAAAAATGTTTTTAAATATATGTTTTTTATGGACTATTTTAAACGCTATTTATTAAAGGTTTAGCGTCATCACCTAAAGGTATCAATATTTTCGATTGTAAAATGATTCAATCATCCTATTCGTATTGTTATTTTTTGTAAAAATACATTGAAAATAATTTTATAATAAATTATTCTTTATTAAATCAATATTGTTCAATCATTTTAACGAAAGGGATGTATTGATATATTTGACGTCAATGTGTCGATACGAAAAGGTAATGATGAATAATAATCCTATTTCTAATTTTGAAGATTTAATAAATAATGAATATTCCAATATAGCGGGCATTGCTATTACAAAAAATGAAAGTTTGGTTTATGAAAAATACTTTAATGGTTATACCAAGGATGATGTATTACATGTTGCATCTGTAACCAAAAGTATAATATCAGTTCTTATGGGTATTGCAGTAGATAAAGGATATGTAAAAAGTATAGAACAGAAAGTATTAGATTTTTTTTCGGATTATACGATTAAGCGTGGCGAAAAAACAATACAAAATGTCACCATAAAAAATTTGTTAACAATGACTGCACCATTTAAATACAAGTCGGAACCTTATACAAAGGTCTATTCAAGTGATGATTGGGTAAAAGCTGCATTAGATTTGCTAGGAGGAAAAAACGATATTGGAGAGTTTAAATATTCAACCGTTGGCATAAATATATTATCAGGTATTCTCACAAATGCAACGGGTCAATCAGTTATTGATTTTGCTAAAGAAAACTTACTTAAACCACTTGGAATCAAAGCCCCTAATAATACATTTATAAAAAATAAAGAGGATTATTTAGCTTTTCTCAAGGATAAATATGTAACTGGTTGGATAGCAGATCCCAAAGGTGTAAATACCGCTGGTTGGGGGCTTACTTTAACACCAAGGGATATGATAAAGATAGGGCAGTTATATTTAAATGATGGCGTATGGAATGGTAATAAAATTCTATTTTCCAATTGGGTAAAGGACAGCACAAGGGAAAAAAGTCGATGGGGAGAGTTGTCATACGGTTACTTGTGGTGGATTGTTGATGATGGCTATGCAGCTTTGGGTGATGGAGGAAATGTAATTTACGTAAACCCTAAAAAGGAAATGGTAGTTACTATAGCTTCTCGCTTTATGCCACGTGCCAAGGATAGAATTGAATTGATTAGAAAGCATATTATGCCATTGGTCAAATAGAGTCAGAGATTGTGAAGTTTTTCACTTAAATTATTGGGTGCTTAGTCGAATAATGATTCTTCAGCAAAACCAACTAATAGAAATTATATTCTTCAACAATAGAGAGCGCTATTCTTGAATAAGGATGCCGCTCTTTTTCATTTAAAGGGCCATATTCTGGAGTAAGAAAGGAAAATAAATGGTTCATCTTGAATTTGTAAGTTATGCCAGAAAAAGGGCAGGAGTTGAATAAGTTAAGTGAGTAATGACGGAGGAACAAGAGCTCAATGTGACTGCCGCGAGATTGATCGTAGCCTCACTTTTGCAAGGGAGTCGATAAAGGGATATGGGAAGTTCGAATCAATGGGTTGCAGAATGGGAAGTATCTGAAGAATTAGCTCATAAATTAATAAGCAGTCAGTTTCTGCAGTTAGCTTCAAAAAGTGTACAAAAACTAGGACATGGCTGGGATAACACTGTTTTTCTTGTCGGGACGGAATATGTGTTTCGCTTTCCGAGAAGAGAAATTGCAATCAATTCTTTAAGGATGGAAGGAAAGATACTGCCTAAGCTTAAAAATTATTTTTCCATCGCATACTCGATACCTTTATTTTTTGGGGAAGGGGATTATGGTTATCCGGCACCCTTCCTAGGCTACCCCTATTTATCCGGAGAGTTTCCAATCGGATTAACTGACAAGCAACGTGCGCGATCAGCAACTACTCTCGCGCAATTTTTAAAAAACTTACATGCATTCCCTGTGAAAATTGCCCAAGAAAATGGAGTTCAACATGACCATAGAAATCTGACTGATATTGCGATGCGTAAGGAAAAGATGCATAAATTCATTTCCGACATTTCCCATTATTTAAGTGAAGAAGAATATTATGCATTATCGAATTATTTGGAACAGCTCAGAACTGAAAAAGTGAAGCAAAAGCATGTATTCCTCCATGGTGACCTTCATTTTAAAAATATGCTGGTAGATGAGAATGGAGGAGTTTCAGGGATTATCGACTGGGGAGATATCAATATAGGACATCCTGCTTGTGACTTGAATGTTGTGTATAGCTTTTTACCTCCGGATGCACGTTCAGATTTTTTCAAAGAATATGGGGATGTTGATGAAGAAACGAAGATACTAGCTCGATTAATGGCTATATATATCCCAATTTTAATAATGATGCAGGCAATTGATGATAATGATGAGAGGTTAGTAGATGAAGCAAAAGCGAACATAAAACGTGCTCTCGCTGATTAAGAGATGTCATTACGCTAACACAGAACGAGAGCTCAATACATCATAGGAAGGTTGCTAACAATCAAGGATCGGTGGCTATTCAGCAATCGGGCGCGATTGTGGAACAATAAGTAAAAGGAGTGAAACATATTATACATAACAAATATGTTTCACTCCTTATTTTTTATTACTTTTTACCATTTACAAATGCTAAATTAAAAATGTACAAAAGTGATCGTTTAAATATGTACAGTTTGGATCACTAAACTGCATAATAATCTGGGGTGAATATTATGCATATGCCCATAAATATAACTACAGATATCGAAGTTAAAAGTCATTCAGACTTAACGAAATTAAACATATTATTGGAGAGCTAGAAAATGAAAGTTAATATGAGTAAATTGGCTCGTGAGATGGAGGTTGATCGGAGGACGATTGATAAATACCTTAATGGATATGAGCCGAAAAGTATTCGTAAACGAACATCAAAGATAGATGACTGTTATGAAATTATTGCCTTGTTGCTTTCAGAAGAGTCCAAGCAAACATATTATGACAAGCGAGTTTTATGGCAATACCTGAAAGATAATCATGGATTAAACTGTAGTCAATCCAATTTTAGAAAGTACATATTAAATAAAGTGGAATTTCAGAGTGAGAAACGAAGGAGTTCAAAGAGAGAAGTGATTCGCTTTGAAACACCTTCAGCAGAACAAGCACAGTTGGATTGGAAAGAAAGTATTCTTTATCTAGTTAAGCAAAAGGGACATTTTTTTGAAAATTACTTAGTAGGGGAGATTTAAGATTGTTATATTATGTAATTGATGCTTTTACAGAAACAAAATTTGGCGGGAATCCAGCAGGCGTAGTAATCTATGACAATTTAGACGAAGAGTTTATGCAGAAATTTGCTACAGAAGTTCGCTTTTCAGAAACAGCATTTATCAAAAAAATAGACAATAAAAATTTTGAGATAAAGTTTTTCACACCGACTTCACAGGTTGAACTTTGTGGACATGCTACCATTGCATCCTTCAAAGCCCTATTGGACAGCCATATGATTGAAGATCACAATACATATTTTATAAAAACAATTGCGGGCACACTTTCAGTTGAGGTGAATCAATCATTTATAATGATGGAGCAAGCTGAACCTCGGCTAGGAAAAGTATTTGATGATTATGATTATTTATCTGCCCTTTTTAAAATTGATAAAAGCCAAATAGGAAATATAAATTTCAATTTAGTACCTCAAGCTGTAAGTACTGGTCTTTGGGATATAATACTTCCAATAAAAACAAAGGATGCTTTGTATGCTCTCAATCCTGATTTTAAAGCACTTGCTGAATATACAAAGATCAATTTAGTGGGAGGAGTCCACGCATTTACACTTGATACAAAAGAAGGGGTAGCAGAGAGTAGAAACTTTTGCCCACTCTATGGTATTAATGAGGAAGCCGCAACAGGTACTTCGAATGGGGCCTTAACATATTATCTTTTTAATAACCATATATTAGACAAATTTAATCAAGAATACTCTTTCCTTCAAGGGCATAGTATGGGCAGACCTTCTACGATCATTACAAAATTAATTAATAAAAATAATCCAAGAGTTATGGTAGGCGGAAAAGCAATTATAGTAACAAAAGGTAAGCTGTGCTAAGCGTCACCATTCATATTCCTGCTAAAAGAATCCGCTATTCCACAATCGATCGGGCGCTTTTGTGGAATAACGGTAATAGATTTTTTCACCACAGAGCCTAAGTGTAAAACCTTTGGTAAGTTTGAAAAGTAAAGAACATGTTAGAAACAACTACGCAATTTTTCAACGCAGAATGCGGCTTCACGCCGTCAAAAGTAAACAAGTTTATTTTTACCTAACTTATAGCTGTTTTTGGGCTTATCACGGACGTATCCCAACAAAAATAAATGATAAAAGCCCATCCTTGGGTGTGAAAGGCTTACAATTGTAATAGGAGTAATTAAAGCTCAACCTCCTACCATTATGGCAATCAAGTTAGGTATTATTGATGTACTTTTATAGTTTTAGGTGTTTGATTTTAATTAACAGTTCGTTTTCAACTATAGAATGGTTCGGATTGTAAAAAGCGTAATGGTTAGCTCCATCACGCTTTTAATTAAGCTGTTCATTGAGTTTGAGAATCCATTGTATCTCCCTCTAAAACCGAATTCGTTACTAATAATAGCGGTATAAGTTGATCTCCTGAGTGTATAGTATTACATACTAACTAGAATTTCTTTTAATAAATTCCCCACTATATACCTTTTTGATAGGAGTTTGTTTTACCCCATTAATCTTATTTATTATGTGATTTACTAAGTCATTAGACATATCCTGAATACGATTACAAATGGAGGAAATTTGCGGATTCGTAACTAATGATATTGGATGATTATCAAAACCAACTATTGAAAAATGTTTAGGTATTTGAATGTTATTTCTAACAGCAGATCTTATTAATCCGGCTGCAACGAAATCACTTCCAGCGATAATGCCTTCTATTTCTAAATGATCTTTAAAAAGTCTTTCACCTAATAGGATTCCATCTTCTATATTTGATATTTCATTAAAAAGAAAGTCTTTGTTGTAATTTAACCCCTTTTTATTGTGAGCTAAAATAAAACCCTTTAATCTTGCTTGTTGCAAAGGGGAAGAAATATTGTCCGAACAGAAACCTAATTTTGTAACCCCTTTACTTAGGAGATAGGATGTTGCTTCCATTGTTACCTCTTCCTCATTTAAACAAAAAACGTCAAAATAGTCTCCACTATAATCTTCATTACAAGCAACAATTATATGACTCCCTGCAAATTTCGCTATTTCTTCCTCTAATAATGTAGAAGAAGTTAAAATAAGGGCATCAAATTCATTTCTTTGAAGTTGAGTGTATACCTCTCTCTCACTATTTTTGTCTAAAAAAGTTTGATGCACGACAGTTTTATATCCACTTTTATAACAATTAGCAGATATGTATCTAACCAATTCACTAAAATAGGGTTGATTTAGATCAGGGACGAGAATAGCTATACACTTTGTTTGCTTTTGACGAAATTGTTTCGCAAGAGAATTTGGAACATAATTATGCTCTTGCATAACTTTTATTACTTTGTTTTTTGTTTCAGTTGATACATATGGATGATTAGAAACTACCCGTGAAACTGTTGATTTAGAAACACCACTTAGTCGAGCAATATCATAAATTGTTACCATTTTTCACCTCTAAAAATTATTGACATGGGACCAATCCCAGAAATTATACTATAAAAAAAGTAAAAGCAATGGGGTGTTAATAATGAATTATAAGATTAATCAATCTTTTTCAACTTCTCAAGAGGTAAACTATCTAATTTTTTTTGATTTTGATGAAACTTACTTTCCTCATGATTGTACAGATGAATTGTTGAATAATTTATACGAATTGGAAGAGTACCTTAATAATTTAGTTCATAAACGATTCGTCAAAATCGGATGGGTAACCGGAAGCGATCTAAATCAAATTGTTCATAAAATGGTGCTGGCGAATATTACTTATAGTCCCCATTTTATAGCAAGTAACTTAGGTACTGAAGTATATGATGTAAGAGAAAACGGTGAATTGATAATGAATAAGGAATGGGAAAAGAGATTAACGAAAGCGGATTTCTCAAACGTCAAAGTAATAGAACTTATTAATGAATTGTACAATGTATATGACATAAAACTTGTAGAGCAAACTCAGTTTGGACAAAATCGTTATAAGTTTAACTACTATTATTTTGAAAAGTCAATGACGCAAAGCCAATATGATATAAAGATAATTAGACATTTAGCTAAAAGATACGGTATAGGAATAAATATAAATCGATGCAATCCAAAAGCTGGAGACCCTGAAGGTGCGTTTGATGTTGATTTTATTCCTCTTAATACAGGAAAAAAAGAAATAGTAAAGTTTATGTGTGAATATTATCAAGTTCCTTTAGCTAACACGATTGCTTTTGGAGATAGTGGTAATGATGTAGAGATGTTAAAAACAGTAAAACATGGCTATTTATTAGGGAACGCCACCGAAGAAGCTAAGGGTTTACATGATAAAGTAACAGTATCTCATTATTCTAGCGGGATACTAGAAGTTCTAAAAAAACCTTTTCTGATCGTTAGTTTTCGTCGAAGGTGAGTAAAAAATTGTGAAAACAAAAGAAGTATAAACAGCTACTTTACGATTATCCATGAATTGCTGGGAATGAAGTTACAACTGCTTTATCAAAAAGGAACGGTTTGCAAGTAATGTCAGAAGAACAATTTGCCGATTGTTTCGATAAAATAATATAGTTTATCTTTAAATAATCGACAAGATTCTGTAATTAGTATTTTAAATGCCTGTATTGCTAAATTATACACATTTAACAACTTCACTTAAAAGATATTAAATGTACGGGTGAGACCAAAATAATAGTTTTAGTTTTAATATTAAAAAGCGAATGGTGTGGCAATTATGCAATCTGCTATGACACTTTTTATTAGTCAATATCTTACAAGAGAGCCTTAATCATATGTGTTACACTAACTATCAGAAATTAAAGCAAAAGGAGGTTGTTTGTTGGGACAAGAAGAAAGAACAGTGCGTTATGATTATGATTTACAAATAGAAGCTTATCGTTTTGAAGGTATCATGCAAAAATTTCCGAACCACTTCCATGAATATTATGTGATTGGGTTTATAGAGAGTGGACAAAGACAATTATCTTGTAAGAACAAAGAATATGTAATAGGAACTGGTGATATGATATTTTTCAACCCTTTGGACAACCATGCCTGTGAATCAATTGACAATGAAACATTAGACTATCGCTGCTTGAATATCAAGCCTGAAATCATGCGAAAAGTAACAAAAGAGATTACAGGAGAAGATTATCTGCCTTCCTTTGCCTCGCCGGTTGCCTATCGTAGTGAAAAAGCTCACTTGTTGAATAAGCTTCACCAGATGGTTATGGATGAAATATCAGGTTTTGAGAAAGAAGAAACTTTTTATTTTCTTATTCAACAGCTTATTGAAGAATATACTGAATCCATCGAAGATACAGAACCGAGAGTTACTAAACAAGAAATTGAAAATGTCTGTCATTACATAGAGGTACATTATGCAGAACATATTGTTTTAGATGATTTAGCAAAGATAGCTAATATGAACAAATATTCTTTGTTACGCTCATTTACCCGAATTCGGGGGATTACCCCGTATCGTTACTTACAAACGGTACGCATTAATGAAGCAAAGAAACGATTGGAACAGGGTGTAAAACCCCTTGATGCAGCAATAGAGACAGGTTTTGTAGATCAAAGTCATTTTAGTCATTTCTTTGTGGAATTTATTGGATTAACACCCGGACAATACAGGGATATTTTTATTAAGAATGATAAATGATCTGCCTTAATCATTTCCCACATTCATTACCTTTTTCATTTTGGATTCAACTCAAATGTAGGAGTTTGATTTTCGTGCGTAAAAAGTCATCGTCGGAAAAATGTAATCCCCAATATGATAAAAATAGGGATGTGATTATTTTATGTTTAATGAAGAAAGTCGCTTTTCCAAAGCTCTCAAATCGATTGCTAGAAATCAAGAACTAAAATCCTATGTTCAAAACTCAAAAGAACTTTTTCCGATTTTTATGAAGGGTGCTAACCGATTTGTGGCTGGAGAAACACGTACGGAAGGGATAGAACGTGTTATAAATCTATATAGCAAAGGGTATCAGGTTTCATTAGAATTTATTGGTGAAAATACAACATCCGAAGCAGAATGTATGCTTGCCAAAAATGAATTCAAAGACTTAATAAAAGATCTCGGTAAAAATCACATGAAGGCAACCGTATCCTTTGATCTTTCCCATATTGGAATGATGATATCTGATTCAGTAGCATTTACTAATTTAGAAGAATTAGCAGAAGAAGCACAAAAATATAATATTCAACTAATGATAAGTATGGAAGAATCACAAAAAACAGATAAAATTTTATCACTATATAGAAGAATTTCAAATTCATTCTCAAATGTTGGGATAACATTACAAGTTCATTTGAAGCGTTCATCTATTGACCTAAAGGACCTATTAAAAACCTCGGGTAGAATACGTTTAGTAAAGGGGGCTTATCAAGAGTCTGAAGGTATTTATATTCCAAGATCCGAAGAGTTAAATAAACGGTATATAGATTTTGTATCTATGTGTATAAATAGTAATCATCCACTGTCTGTTGCTACACATGATGAAAATATAGTGATGGACTTAAAAGCAAAAGGATTTCTTTATAGTCCGAATGTTGAAGTAGAAATGTTAGATGGGGTTCGACCTGATCTATTAAAATCTTTAATGGAGGATAATATTCAAGCTAAAGTTTATGTAACATATGGTAGTGAATGGTATTTATATTTAGTTCACCGTATTGCTGAATATCCTCCGAATATTTATACTTTTATTTCAGATATGATTGAACAAAATACCGATAGAGAAAAAATACATACCTACTAGCATTTCTTATTCAATTATTGGGCACTTTAGGGAATAAGGATATGAAAAAACGACCAGACAGAAATCTGGTCGTTTTTAATGTTAATTACATATCTAATTGGATTGTTATTTTAGCTGCTAATTAGTATACAATTTTTCATTGTTTTTAACTTTTTGTACTCCAAAAGAGACCCCGTTACAGTCCAAGGGTAACCTTTTAAACTTGAAATCTTTTGTTCTTATTACATTGTTATGAACTATTTAGTTAAGTTGCCACGGGATGATTTTAATACCATAAAAATGGCTATAGCTAATCCGAGTACTCCTACCCAAGTGATGGAACCTAGCGATATCTTTTCTACAAAAATCCCACCAATTCCTGCCCCTGCAGCCATCGATAATTGCATCATTGACTGGTTTAGTCCTAGAAGTACACCTGATGATTCTGGTTTTATGGTTGCTAAGTTGAACTGTTGTGCTGGAGCTGATGTCCACGCTGCAAAAGACCACAATATTAGTATGATTACAACACCAACATAAGTGTGAGTAATTAATGATAAAAGAATAAGCATGACAATGTGTAGAAGCATCGAACCTATTAGTGTGCGTGACACACCCCATTTGTCTGTACTAAAACCACCGAATTTTGAGCCGAATAAACTAGCGACACCGAATATAAGCAGAACTCCACTTAATAATTTTTCATTGATACCCGAAATGTTTAAAAGGTAAGGAGATAAGTAGGTGTAAGCGACTGAATACCCGCCAAGCCAGAAGAAGGTGATTGATAAACCAATCGCTACTTTTCTATCCTTTAGAAGGGCAAGTTGTTGCATTAATGGAACCGGTTTATCTCCTTTAGTTGGTGGGATTACTAATGAGATGATGATCATCGCTAAAAATCCAAGTAAAGCAATTCCGCCAAATACTGCTTTCCAGTCGAATGCATCTGTGACGATTCGCCCTAGAGGAACACCAATGATTAAAGATGCTGTAAAGCCCATGATTACAGTAGCAATTGCACTACCTTGTTTACCTTCAGGTGCTATTTTTGCCGCGATAGTCAGGGCTGTAACGACGACCATTCCAGCCCCTAGTGCCATTACGATTCTTGATAAAATAAATAAGGGGTAACCTGGCAATACGAATGCAAGTATGTTTCCTATCACAAACAAGCCTAGAGATACGATTATAAGCTTGCGTCTATCCATGCCTGATGTTAGTGCCATAAGAATGGGTGTAAAGATTGCATAGACAAGCGAGAATATGGTTATTAATTGTCCTGCAGCCGCTAAAGTGATTCCTAGTGAATCTGCAATGTTATCCAATACACCAGAGATAATATACTCCGATGTTCCGACTAAAAAACTAATAAGTGCTAAAATATAAATTTTAAATGTGTTAGACAAAATAATCTCTCCTTCGTATTATATCTACATATCTAGAAAAGACGATATGTTAGCGAAAAATATAAACATATCGGAATATTTCGATATGTTTGGTTTAAATAAAGCTGAATCCTTAGAGAGGATTCAGTTACATTTACTTTAGATCTCTTGCTCAAGAATAGCAGCAATATTTTTTATGGCTTCCTCATCTCTTTTGTAATACGTATACTTTCCAATACGCTCTGTCTTAATCAACCCAGCTCGCAAAAGTATATTTAGGTATTGAGAAGCAGTTGATTGCGTCATTTTTAATTGCTCTGTTATTTGACTAACGCATACCCCTGTTATTCTCATATCAATCCCTTCATGGGGTACAAAATGACGTTCAGGTTCTTTTAGCCAGTGTAAAATTTGCAACCTTGATTCATTTGATAAGGCTTTAAAGATTTCAATAGGTTTCATGTCTTTTATTATATCTAAAAAATACGATATGTCAATTTGTGTTTCGTGATTAATTAATATTTGAAAATTACGGTTGAGGATTAATTGGACTTATATTGAAATGCACAGGTGAAAAGAGGTGATAAAGTGAGAATTGATTAGCCTTTTACCTGACTGGGCTAAAAACAACGAAGAAATTCGAGCTAGAGGGTGTGAGCAAATTTATTAATTAATGTGATGTTTAGATCACATTATTAATATGCTAATCCTTGAAACGTCACGAGTTTATGCATTACGCTGAAGTAAAAGGTGCATGATAAGAATACACAAAAATATATGTTGGAAAGGACATTTTAAATTGGTAGTCGTGACATTTCTCTTTTTCGCATGGTTCTGTATTATGGTTCAAGTTAGTCTCTCAAAGAAGCTGCCATTGTCTGTTAACCTCCTTTTGTTTATGGCCATTGATGCTATCTTAACAAACAAACTGACGATTTCCGCGTTCAATTTTAATCTATTCAAAATGAACACAAATAGCATCCCTCACTTCTTGTCTATGATCCTACACAACGATTTCACTGTTACTTTTGTTCTTCTTACCTTTGCTAATGTGTTTCTAACGACCTCTAAATCCAGCATCCGCTGGGGAATATCAATCTATACGTTTTTGTTCCAAATGTTCATTGGATCGATGCTTCGATGGAATCACGTACTTACTGATAAGGATTGGAATTTCTTTATGGAGTCAATAATGATCTTGATTGTAATGACTTATACAATTCTTTTAGGAAGACTTTTTCAACGTATGGCTTCTAAGGAAGGATGGGTTCGCTGATGAAAAACATCATTTATGATAATCAATTCAATGGGAATGAGTGGTTCGTTATTGGGATAGGTGTCATTGGTTTTGCATCGATTTGGTTATTTCCACAGCGATATTCTCCTTTACAAACAACTTTTAACATACTTATAGGTGTTGCATTTGGACTCGTTTTTGATCATACGTTAAAGGTACCTCCACTAGAACTTTACGATTTGGGAGATCAATCAAAATATCAATTGATGGATATACTCTCTTATATGATGTATGCGCCGTTTGGATATTGGTTTATTTATTTGTATGAACAGATGCGAATGTTCAAAATAAAGATTATTTTTTATATCCTATTTTGGGCTGCAGTAGCTGTCGGGTTAGAATGGCTAGGTGTACAGATAGGAGTATACCATTACAAACACGGTTATAAATTAATTTTTTCCTTTCCCATTTACTTGTTCTTGATGAGTATTCATATTTTATTGTATCGTTTGGCGTTTGCACAAGATAGAAGGCAGATTAATAGCAAAGGACAAGTTTATAACAAACAATGATTTTTCTAAGACCATGTAACATTATTATTATCTGTAAAATTACACCCAATACGGCAGTCAATTTAGCAAAGATACATAATGTTTATTAATTTTTTTCTAATGTAAGTACTCAACAATAATTTATAAATAGTGATGTTGATTTAATAATAGAACAATTGGTGCGTGGTAATGTCCAGTAGCTTCTAAAACCACTGGAGGTTGAGTACCAGTTGTATCATTCCCCCAAAACAGTATAGGGCATACTTGAAAACAACAACTATCTACGTCGCTCTTCAAGGAAATAGTGACATAATGATGCGTTAGAGTGACTTGTCTCAATAGCTTAAATTTATAAAAAACAGAGGATGTTATCACTGATTCTCCGTCGATTGCTGGTGGATACTACTATTGTTAAAATGTATCGTTGCTTGTTCCATCTGTTCGAACCAAATTTAATAATGATGCTACAGTAGCAGAAGAATAAATCAAGCCCTTATTAATTGATAGGATAGTGGACGAGATAAATAATTGACTTGCGTTAAAAAGTTGTATAAATGATAAAAAACGAATAAAAGCCAATCCCTTGGTATATTTTGGATTGGCTTTTTTACTGGCTTCTGAGAGTTCTTCATTATGTAATTAAGGCCAGGTTGTTTAGTAACCGCGGAAAGGAAATTTGAAGTTTAAAAAGAGAAGTAAATAAGCTTTTTTTGACTAAATAAAGTTGGCGAGATATTCATCATATTCCCATTGTTATTTGAGGTGGTTTCCTTTCCTGACACCAACCTAACCTAAATAAAAGACTGCCTAAAAGTCTTAAATCATATAAGTTTTTCGGCAGCCTTAAGCAGCAATGGCGCTATTTTTTTATCGATTTTAATAACGGTTTTGAAATAATCGGCGCCAATACTCCTGAAAGAATTGCCTCAGTAATTCCATTAGTGGCGACAATGGTCATCAGTGCAGGCAGGAGCTGCTCCATGTCCAACTCCAAAAAGTTTGCATATGGCTCCCGATAAAATAAATAAATGAATCCAAGCACTAACACAGTATTTGTTAAAGATCCCAGCACACCGGCAACACTCATTCTCACTGTTTCATTGAGCTTCCCGCTGAGTATTTTGTGGAACACATATGCCGCAACCACACCAATTAAAATACGAGGCAAAACGGACACAAGCGGATTCGTGAAAACAATTGGTGCTATTACGCTTGTCGGAGCGATAAATGCCCTGATGAACGTGATGATTCCCCATATGCCGCCTACAATGGCTCCTTCCTTCGTTCCGAGGACGATAGCTGCGATAATGACGGTTACCTGAATAATCGTCAAGCTAAGCGGCCCGATCGGGATATATCCTAAAAACGGGATTGTCGTTTGAATAATGATGATGGCAGAAAGCATCCCTAATAGGACCATTCGGAATGTCTTATTATTTTTGTTCATGTATAAACTCCTTTTAGCTAAATAATGTATTCTTCATGATCATTTTACAAATATAATTGCTTAACAACTTTATAAGTCATTACAAATTTATAATCAATAAAAAGCAACTGCAAGTGTTATTTTTTATATGACAAAATGCTCCGTCTTTATTATGTATGTGATATAATTTTTTTTACGCATTTTAAAAATGAGTTTTTGCTGATTCAAGGTACTTTGATCATATAAAAAGTGTAAAGGAGGTTCCTCAATGGATGTTCTAATCTTGCAAATGTTGGAGGCTTTTAAAGAGTTATCATATATTGGCATTATGCTTGCTTTAACCTTTGAATTTGTTCCTGCAGAACTTGTACTCCCATTGGCTGGTTACTGGGTTTATGAAGGAGATATGAATTTATTTGGGGCCATTTTTGCCGGATCTATTGGTGGTGTACTTGGGCCACTTACTTTATATGCATTAGGTCGGTATGGTGGTAGAGTAGCGATCATAAAGTTCGGGAAGTACTTTTTCATAAAGGAAGAGCATATTAATAAATCAGACCAATTTTTTGAAAAATACGGCGGAAGTGTCGCATTTTTAGGTAGATTTATTCCAGTTGTTCGGACGGCTATTTCGATTCCATGTGGAATGTCTAATATGAATGTGTGGACATTTATTCTTTATACATATTTGGCTATGCTTCCAATAACTGCAATATATGTCTATTTAGGTTATCGTCTTGGACCTCAGTGGGAAAATGCTGGTGAAATATTTAGTGAATATGCTAATTATTTGTTAATTCCAATCGTTTTACTCATTATATGGATGATTGTAAAAAGAAGAAAACTAAGCACACAGTAACGATTTTAAAAAGAGACTAACTCAAGGTTATATGGCACCTTGAGTTAGTCTCTTTTCTTTTCCTACAATTTTAATAGTAAAAACCTTCTCACTTTCTCCGCTACGGCCAATATATTGAATAACTAGCAAGAAGAATATGTTAAAATTAGGAAAAGATGATGAGTAAGGTTGTGTTTTCTGTGCAGCAATGTCATATTTGCTCTATGCCTTTTAGCTGGAATAATATTTATTGGTCGTTATGGGTGTACAAAACAATTGTATGTGAAAAATGTGGTACCAAGCATAAGATTACTGCTTCCGGACGTTTAGTAGTTCCTTTTCTTATTGTATTACCAATGATAATCTTTATACATTTTTTATCGCCCTTTGATAATGCATTATTAATGTTAGTTTTTGGTATATTCATAGCATTAATTGGTTCACTGCTCACTCCGTTCTTAGTAAGGTTTAAGGTTAAATGGACTCAACCAAAATGATCATTAGTCTACAAATATATAGAATCTAAAAATTTTTCTCTTTTTATCGTTCATTTAATAAGAGCTCGAACTGATCTTATGGTGAGCTTGGGGGATTTAGTCAAATTTGAAAATATTTTTTTGTGTTTTCCTTATGATAGTTGGGGCGATCTTAATGGCACTTACAGTTGATGATTTCGGTAAGACTGGCAATACCATTTTGCACGTAATAGGGTTTGGATGTTATATAGGAGCAATTTTTATTGCCAATAGAAAGAAGAAAAACAAATAGGCATTTACGGATTAGTAGTAGAAATAAAGAGTGTTAGAGGTGAATCTTATGGGAAAATTAGATCCAATAAAAGCAGCGAATCAATTTATTGATAAGTATTTTTCAAATTGCCAAGGGGCTTTATTAGCAGGAAGTGTAGTTAGGGGAGAGGCAACAGAAACATCTGATCTAGATATCGTTATTTTTGATAAAAGACTTCCTTCATCATATAGGGAGTCAATGATTGATTTTGGTTGGGCAATAGAGATTTTTGTCCATAATTTATCTTCTTATAAATACTTTATTGAAATGGACTGCAAAGCAGCGAGGCCTTCTATGCCAAGAATGATTTCTGAAGGGATTATTATAAAAGATGAAGGAATCTTACAATCGATAAAAAAGGAAGCTAAAGATATTTTAGAGAAGGGCCCAGAAATATGGTCTGAAGACGTGATAAGGACAAAGCGATATTTTTTAACGGATGCTCTTGTTGATTTTTTAGGAAGTATGAACCGAGCTGAATCAATATTTATAGCTAATACGATAGCTGATCTAGTTCACGAATTTGTTTTAAGAACAAATCGTCAGTGGATTGGTTCTTCGAAATGGATTATTCGCGCTCTGAATCAATATGATGAGACATTTACAGAAGAGTTTGTAGACGCCTTTAATGCCTTTTATCTTACAGGTGAGAAAGAGAAAGTTGTTCGATTAGTTGATAAGGTATTAGAGCCGTATGGTGGACGTTTGTTTGAGGGGTTTTCACTAGGCAAATGATAAGCCATTCCATATAAGGTGTGGATAAAGGAAGAACAATAAATAGATAGTATTGGTAAGTTAGTTATCGAGAAGGGGTGATGGAAAATGAACGATCAGGAAAGTGAAGAAAAGCTAAAAGGAGGCAATGTCTCCAGCATTTATCGTTCCGGAGATACTGTTCGACGGGACTTAAAGCCTGAGAGCTCTAGAGTCCACAAACTGTTAAAGCACTTGGAGAAAAAGAGATTTCATTATGCGCCCAGATTTTTAGGTATTGATGAAAAAGGAAGAGAAATATTGTCCTTTATTGAAGGAGAAGCTGGAAACGACCCATTAAAAGAGTATATGTGGTCTGATGATGCCTTAATAGATATAGCCAAAATGCTCCGTTCCTATCATGAGGCTGTAATTGATTTCCCATTGGCTGAAGAATGGAAACCGTTAGACAATACACCAAATAAAGTGGAAGTATTATGTCACAATGATTTTGCCAGATATAACATTATTTTTAACAACGAAAAACCAGTGGGAATCATTGACTTCGATGTTGCTGCACCTGGTCCAAGAGTTTGGGATATAGCCTATACACTCTATACATGTGTACCTTTAAGTAGATTCTACCTTTCTGAAACAGGTGAGGACATTCATTATCAAACACAACTGCATGCTAATCGAATAAAACAAAGAATCAGATTGTTCTTTGAAGCTTATGGGGTGGAACGAGAAGAAGATTATTTAGAAATGGTCATAAGAAGAGTAGAAGGGTTATGTAAAACAATTAATAGAAAAGCTAGTGAAGGTGACCTTGCTTTCCAAAAGATGATAGATGAAGGACATCTTGAACATTATGAAAAGGATATTGCATTTATCCGGAAATTTGGATCAGAGTGGACATGATTATTCAATAAGCGAGCGCTTATGTGGAGAATAGATAGTCGCTTATCTTATGAAAATGACAAGTTTTTCAGACAGAGATCAAGCAATTCATGAATATTAAACCATTACATGTTAAACAGAGTTACTCGAATAACAATTAGTGTTTATATTTTTTAAGCTGCTTGATCACAAGAAGCATAATACCTATTATTGCTACTATAATTAATGAAAACATTAGTATTCCTACAGGATTCCACATCGACATAATATAATCACCTTCCATTTAATATTTATACCATTTATTTGAAAGAATAGCCTAAGATGATTTTATCATATAAAATTTTTGAGGAGTTATTAATGAAGGCATTTTTAAACGTTATCGCGTTATTATCTATCTTAATTTCCCTAGCAATATTATTATACTTTATTGTGTTATCACTAAATGGCGTAGAGGGTTTAGCAATTAGTTTCGTAATAAGTATGATACTTATTATTCCTATTAGTATCAGTATGTATGGAATGATTATAGGCAATATCGCTATGTTGAAGATTCGGAAAAGAATAGGTTCCTTTGTGCAAAAGTAGCATCTACTCACATTTTATTATTGGTAATATCCTCTACTATTGATTTTCAGCAATCAGGCCAGATTGACGAACAATACCTGTCTGTTTAATTGGATATAAATGTTAAAATGTAAGTGAGTTTATGAAAATATGTAATTAAAGAAGTAAACCAGCTAATAGTTTGTCAATATTTTTCATTAAAAACTTAAAATACATCATGCTATACTAAAAATAAGCATGCCAAATAACCTTCCGTTTGTTTAGAATTGGAAGGTTTTGTGTTATTTAGTTAGATTTAGGTTCTAAGCTATATCTTGGAAAGTAGTTCTGTTTTTTAAAAGTGCAAATATCCAATGTAAGAGTTTATTTACACAGGCAATAACAGCTACTTTAAAAGGCTTTCCTTCATCACGTTTCTTATCGTAAAATTCTCGCATTCTTTTATTGCGGGGTATGATTTCATCCGTCGTTTTCTTCTTACGACAATCTCGAATGGCACAACGAACAGCCATATACAAGGCGTGTCTTAATCTACTAGATCCTCTTTTAGTAATTCGGTTTTTGGTGGCAGAAAACTTGCCAGATTCAAAGACACTAGGATCAACTCCAGCGAATGCTACAAGCTTTTTAGGGTCATTAAATCGATCTATCTCCCCAATTTCAGAAATAATCGTTGCAGCGATCTTTTCTCCAATACCAGGGATAGATTTGATGATATTGTATTCTTCAATATCTTTAGCCAGGGCATCTATCTCTGATTCTAACTTTGCTAGATGCTCTTTGTATTGAAGAATCATCTTAATATACATACCAAGGCTTAAAATATGACTCTGATAGACTGTCTTTTCAAAAGGATTACGTGTAGCCGCAGCTTTAAGTTGAATCGCTTTTTCCTTTGCCCACATGCTTGAACGACTCTTACAAAGACCATTTATCTTGTCTGTAATTATTTCTTCGCTTGCACTTAAAATATCTTCAGAAGAGGGGAACTCTGAAAGAGTTAAAAGTGACACCATCGAATATAAATCTCCAAAAACCCCTTTATATTCAGGAAACACTTGTTCAAGCACTGCCTGAAATTGAAGCTTTGTTTGAACCATCACTCCAGTTATATTTTCATGTTGCCTAGTAAGGTTGCGAAGGTTTAATAACTGAACTCCACGCTTTTTATAAGGCTCTAATTCCTCCTTATAAAACAACTCACAGAGAAGATAAGCATCAATGGCATCTGTCTTTACTTTTCTTAAACTTGATCCTCTAGCCTTATAGGAAATCAATGGATTGATGATAATCAATAAATAACCTCGTTCTTCCAAGTAATGAACGACTGGTGTTTGATAATGCCCCGTAGCTTCTAAAATTATTGAAGGCTTCTTGCCAGACTCTTTTTTCACATCCTCAAGAAACAACACAAGTGAACTAAGACCCTCAACAGTGTGTGAAACTTTAAAACTCTTACGATAAGGTTTGCCTTTATCTAAAAATGCTTGAACTTGACTTTCTCCTTTTGAAATATCCAGACCAACGACTGGATTCATTCTTAATCTCCTCCTAATCTAGTAATTTGCCAGTAACCCCTAATCCTCCATGTAGTGTCACAGCTTCGCTTGTTATACGAGATCTACGTCCCAACCAGCCTCAATCATGTTTCTACAAGTAGGGGGCGAACGGTTTACTTGACGGGATCAAAGCCCCACGGGCAGTTACGTTCTACCCTGGCTACTGATATAATAAAACCAAATAAAAAATGGTCAACCAGAAATATTTAGCATTCTGATTAACCTTATAATACGAACGGGCAGTTTAGCTTTAAAAGATAAAATGTAAACATAAATACAGGTGGGGGATTGTTTGAAAAAATCTATAATAATGTTATTTTGTTTATTTCTGATTGCTTGTAATAGCAGTGGAATCATTATTGCTGAAACACCAGAAGAAGCATTGCAAAAACTAGACTCAAAAGAAGATGATTTTAAGATTAATAAAATATTAAATTCAACAAACGATAATCAAAAACAAGGTTATTACGTTTTTGAAGGTGAAGTAGACAATAGAATTGAGTGGTTTGTAGCGAATGTTGTAACTAATGACCTAAGTTGGTATGTAAAAGATTTCGTTAATATCGGTACACCGAATAATGAAAATGAAACATACTCTTCAGGAACAGATACTTTCACTGCGGGATTAAGTAATAAACCTGAAGATAAAAAAAATGACAGAATTATTGTTGATATTCCTGAAAATGATTATTATGTTTGGATTGAAAAGCTTGAAAATAAAAAATAAATCTTCATATTATGAGAAATTCGAGACAAATTGTGAAATTGTACTTCAACGGGTGCTTAATTCAATATCCATCTTCAACAAACTAAGCGCGATTACCCAACATCTTTGTCTCAATAAATGATTATAAAAGCTGAGAGGTTTTGAAATAATTGGTATTAAGAAGATGGCAGTTAAACTGATTTAGCATATATTTTACAAAGTTTCCTGGAGGGTTGTATGTTTATAAAGAATAAAAAGTTCGTTGCCATTATCGTTACTGGACTTTTATTAGGGGTTTTATTACTTTTTAATTATTTGAATAGTTCATTCTATCTTAATGGTAATGATAAAGAATCTATAATAAAAACCTTACATTCCTTAGAAATGCATGAGAATTCTTCTATTGAAATAATAGAGATCAAAGATATAGGGGATCAAAGGATAGTTCCCTTTTTAGATAATGGTAGACCTGCTTATATTCACTTTGTAAAAAATAAATACGGAAATTATAAGTGGGAGGGTACTGAAAGAATGGAAGGTTCTCTTTCTAATTTCTTAATTCATAATAGGAATATAGATGGTGACCTTTTTAGTTTGTTATTCCTGATAGTCACAACGAAAGAAAATGAAATAGCTAAAATGGAATTAGGAATTAATGAACGTGTTTTTGTAGAAGAATTTGATATTAATAAGAACGCGGCAACATGGATTGAGTTACCAAAGGAAAAGGATATGAGTTTTACTTATAATTACTACGATGAGAACGGCAACTCAATTGAATAACTCAAATTTTTTACTGCTTATTCCATATAAGGGGGTAAATCGAAGATCATATTCCAAGTTATTTTGGATTCGAGTCTTCAGCATAAGGGCGCTATCCATGAACAAGGATAATGTCTCTTTTCTATTTAACAAAAGTTGAAAAATATTCCATAAAGTAGTTCGATAATGATACCATTAAGTAAATGGAAAATTATTGGGGGTGACTAATTGTTATATAAAATTGATTGGACGCATGTTTTAGTTCATTTTATAATCATCTGGCTAATAGTAACGTTAATTGCTTATATCAAAAAAACATCTATAAATTCAAAAATAAAATATTACCTTAATATCGCTGCCATAGTATCTGTTTTTCTTACTGTACTTCATTATATCGGTTATGAGTTTTATATTATTTTTAGTTTAATAGAATGGGCTACTAAATTTGTTTTGCCTTGGGTAGTTTTGTATTGGCTTGTTAGAGCAATAAAAGTATTTGAGAAAAAAGGTTAAAGCTTCGTCTATTAAACAGCCGAAGCACTTATCCATGTACAAGGATAAGTGCTCTTTTTCATAATTAATGACATAGGTCATATGGTAAAATAACTCCGAAAGAAGACAATACCAAAGAAGACTCATCTCATTCGTTAAAAAAAATGGATAGAGCCACAATTCATTCATCTATGGATTGACTGGATTAAGAACCAGTATGGACAGTTCAGAGTATTATTTTCATTCTCTGTGGTGCAACGACGATTTTATTACTGCATGGATGGCTAACGGGGGCAAGATTTTAACAAGTGGTTGCGGCAGCAACTCCTTTTTTTATTGTTCTAAGGAGCAAGATTATGTAACAAGTATATATAGGGGGAAGAAAATGAAAAGAATAATAGCCATTGGATTTATATTTTCCATAATATTTATAACTGAGTGTGTAAAAGAGCAAACATTTGAAGAATTTTTTCATCAAAAAATGGAGGAAATGCACGTAGGAGAAGAAAATTATTCGTATACTCTGGTTCATACAGAGTTAAATGTAGTTCACGAAGCTGATGCTATCGCAGTGTTTAAGGAACTTAATGAACGCGGAGAATAAATATTCATAGCTTACTTTCAAAAGAAAGATAACCTATGGGAATGGAAACATACAAGAGGAACAGAATGGGATACAGCTCACAAATGGTTTGCAATGCACGAGATACCATATATCTACTCAGGAGGAATTTGTGACAATGATATTAATGAAATTTATGCTGGTGGAGAAAAAGCAAATATTATTAATGTAGAAGGAAAAAAAGGTTTTGGTATGCTATCAGTCCTTCTGAAGAAGTTGAAGTAAAGTTTGTAAGAAAAGATGGCACAGAGGAAATAGTAGAATCAATTGATGAGGAAATGCTAAGAGATTGAGGGAAATAATAGTTGTAATTAAATTAACGGGTAGCGCTAGTTTTACAAGAAAATATTGATATTCAACAATATAAGCGCTTTTCTTGAACAATGAAAAAGTGCCTTTTTCTGATTTGAAAAATATAGAATTAATGGAATTTGCGAAGCAAAATAAAAAGTTTTTAAGGATAAAAAATTCACTATTTCTTATCCTGTTCAAGTATTTCAATTATTCTATCAAGCTTTTGCTCGATGTCGTCAGATTTATTCGGTTGCTGTTGCTTTGTGATTAGTGAACGAACAACAAAAAAGACAACAAAAAACATACCAAAAATAAAAAGAAACATTATCAGTTGAAATATTACATCACCGGCATTCAAGTTCAAATTAATTCTTACCTTTACAATTTTTAGGTGTATTATAACATGATTTTTTACTGCGTAGTTTGCATAAATAGTGAAGGAGTGATCTTCAATAATTGAGTGATTATCTTGAAAAGGGCGTCATTTTATTTTTTTCTTCTTTATATCTATGTATATACCTATTTAACACATTTACAAAAACTGGTTGACAATGAACTAATTCAAACATTAGAATATACATATATTAGCGTATTAAGGCAATAATACACCAAGTGTTACATTGTTCTAATACATTAACTACATATTTTTTTGTCTATAGTGTATTAATAGCATAATACATTAATACACCTGATAAAGAAATTTAGGAGTTGGGGTCATGAATTTTAATAATAGGGAGCCTGTGTACATTCAAGTTATTCGCCATTTTAAAGAGCAAATGGCATCTGGGAATCTTGAACCAGGGCAAGAAATCCAATCAAGAAGAGAATTGGCAAGCAAGTTGAAAATTAATCCAAATACTGTTCAAAGAGCTTATAAAGAAATGGAGGATCAAGGTTTGATTTATACGGAACGAAATTCCCCAAGTCGCATTACAAAGGACAAACAAATCTTACAAGAAGTAAGAGAAGAACTTATATTACAAGCTGTAGATTCTTTTATAACCTCGGTGCGCTCTATTCAAGTCCCATTAGATGATGTATTAGAATTGATCAAACAAAAGTATCAGAATGGAAAATGAATAATTGGGGGTATAGAAATGATCGAGGTAAAAAATATTAGAAAAAAATATGGTGGAAAAACTGTATTAGAGGACATATCTTTTACTGCTGAAAAGGGAGATATAACATGCCTAATTGGATTAAACGGTGCTGGTAAAACCACTATTTTAAATGCCATCATGGGTCTTACACCTATACAAAGTGGACAAATTCTCATAAACGGAGAAGTGTTACATAAAGCAAGTTATGAAAAAATTAGTTATATACCTGATACGATAAGCATGTCTCCACAAATGAAAATTTCACAAGGTTTGCAGTTTATGGATGATTTTTATTCTTCATGGAATCACAAAAGAGCAAGTGAACTTCTAGATTTTTTTTCATTAAGTGAAAATGAACGAATCTCTAGACTATCTAAAGGGAATATTGCGAAATTGAATATCCTTCTAGGGTTATCCCTTGATGTAGAATTCATTATCATGGATGAACCATTTTCAGGGATAGACTTGTTTAGCCGTGAACAAATTGCAGAAGTATTTACTAGTAATCTTATTGAAGATCGAGGAGTAATTATTACAACTCATGAAATTAATGAAATAGAGCATTTAATCGATAAAGCAATTCTATTATACGACGGAACTGTGTTAAAGGAATTTTGTACTGAAGAAACTCGTGAAAAAGAAGGCAAATCTGTTGTAGACGTTATGCGGGAGGTGTATCAAAAATGAGCAAGTATATTAAGTTAGTTCACTTTGAATTTAATCGTTTTTCAAACATTTTCTTTATCTTGATTGGGATAACAATTGTCTCTCAAATTATAAGTGTTTTTACTTCAGCAAATAATTATCTACGTAATGTCAACCAAATGGTTTATAGAGAAGGCATGACAAAAGAACAATTTATTGAACAATATGATTATATGTCTCTTCATCAGCTTACTGATAGTGTTTGGTTTGTTGGGCCGATTGCCTTATGCATTGTGACGTTATTAATCTATTTGTTTTTTATTTGGTACCGCGATTGGTTTGGAAAAACTCATTCATTTACCGCCTGTTAATGTTGCCAACTTCACGTGTAAATCTTTATATGGCTAAGGTCACAACAATAATGCTTTTGGTCTTTGGATTAGTTGGTTTACAACTATTATTACTACCTATTGAAAATATGATTTTAGGGATAATAGTTCCTTCTGAATACACAATGGATTTACCAGTCTATGAAACGTTTACTTATAGGTATGAATTCTTGGTTAAACTTTTTCCGAAAACATTTATGCAATTTTCAGTTTATTATAGTGTGGGTTTAATGGGTGTGTTAGTTTTATTCACCGTAATTTTATTTGAAAGATGTTTTCGTTGGAAAGGCATTGCCATTGGAATTATCTATTGCATACTGTCAGCGCTCGTTTTCACTTCACCGCTAATAGTTCAAAGCACATTTTTAGATAATTTCTTTTATCCAATTGAGCTGTTAGGGCTTATAGTAATTACGGGTTTAATAGTTACTACAGCTTCTATTATGGTAAGCCTCTACTTACTAAAAAATAAAATTACAGTTTAAGAGGAGGATGAAAATGAAAAGATATTGGAAGTTGATTTCAGTTGTTCTTGTTATATTTTTAGGTATTGGTATTCATTATTATCAATCTGCTACTGCAGCGAGTAACAATCCACAGTTTTTCATAAATAAAATAAGTGGAAGTAGTGATGAAGGAAACAATATAAAAGTTTTCGGAGAGATTTCCACTACAGAAGGATACCATGAAAATTTGTATATAGATGAAGAGGAGACTGTTTATCAAAAAGAAATTTCTTATCTTGAAGATTTAAATGGAATGTTCTTTACACCAGAATTAAAACGACTACAAAATGACTATCTAAACTTTATGCGTGGAAAAGATTTGAGACCTGTTCAATTCTTTGAAGATGAAACTTACATAGCCTATATGACTACTGATATGGTTTTTAGTGGAGAGAATTTTGGTCCAAGCAAAACTACATTTAGAGGTGAAGTCTTAGACAAACAAACAAATACTGTTGTTGATATAAATGAATCTATGCCAAACCAAAATGTTTATGATTATGCTTTTGTTGAAGATGTTCAAATGATCAATGGCGATTTGAAGGTTGTTGTTCGCCAAAGTAAAAGAGTTGTTGACGGTGATCAATATAGTGAAGAAATCCATGTCTACACTTTTGATACTGATAGTCAAATGTTAATTAATGATGAAACACTTGTTTCTGAAACCAATGGACAAGATATACTATCAGATTTCGATGATATTGATTATCAAGAATATCTATTGATCCAGAAATCTAATGAAGAAGGAACAGATAGTAGTGAATCTACAAAAGAATCGAATAGTGAGTTAATTGCCTATAACTTTGAATCAAGTAAGTTAATTGAATTACCCATTAGTAAGGAACAATTAAAATACAATACCATTATTATAGATGGCTCAAAAGTTTATATGTTCAAAATTGCTAAGGATAGTCTTGAAACATTAGTATATTCAATAGATGAAGGGAAACTTTTATCAACAAAAACGTTCAAGATGAATGGACTTGAAGAAGGTAGCAATCCAATTATAAAAATAGAGAACAATAAATTATATGTTATAAACACAAAAAAAGATAGAGAAACAGAAGCATCCATTGTCGTTACCGACTTAAAAACATGGAAACCATTGTATGAAGGTGCTATTAAAAATGCGAATTTGTCTGAATATCAAGAAGATTACACTTTACATTTAAATAGTCTATATATTGATTGACTCCAAATTTACTTCTCTCAATTACTTAAGGGGGGATTAACATTGAACTTCTCTTTTGAAATTCAAAAAGGTGAGGTAATTATAGAAGCAGATACGAAGGTTTTTGGGGAAATTGATGGCAATGTTATTGTCTTGTCAGGAGCTAAATTAGACTTATTTGCCCCAGTGAAAGGAGATGTTAGATTAATGAAATATTCTAAAGCATCCATTAGAGGGCAAATTTGTGGAAATCTATATAATGAAGGAGCTGTTAAGTGCGAGGTAACAGGTACAGTAAACGGAAGGATAATTAATAAAATATAAGATTACTTCTTGGTTTATTACTTATTATTATTTGAAGTAAGTTCATTCAAATACAGTAATTATACATATAAGAACAATACTTTAAGATCAAAGTACTGTTCTTTATTTTTACGGTGAAATATATATTTAATTGAAACTAATATACTGCACTACAATTGTGGAAGAACGTTTTAAAGGGGGAGTTTGCTATCAAAAAAAGACATGCTTTGACATAGAAAATAGATTGTCCACTAACCAGACAATCCATTTTCGCGGCTATTTATTCAATTCAATCGTTTCATTCACATCAGTCGATCTAGAACTTTGCCCTGTCATGCGTTTATAGAAAAAGGCAATTTTCTTCGTGAAATTACCGGTTTCCCAATATTCGGCTGCTTCCGCTTTAACCTTTATCAAGACAACGTTAGGATCATCATAAGACGTTTGCATAATTTTCTCATATGTTTTGCTCCACAATTCTTTTTTCTTGTTTAAATCCTCAACGATTTCCGCTCTTCCTCGGACGGAAACATAGGATTTACCTGCATAAGCGACATTTACATCATGATCATGTAAAATTTCTTCGTATTTATTAGTCTCTTTTTTAGTGAAAAACCATAAATCACCATCAAACTCTACTTCTTGTGTTTTCATAGGGCGAGAAATAAGCCCTTCTTCAGTTACCGTAGTCAGCATGGCCGTGTCTACGTCTTTGATTAACTCTCTTAATGTTTCCATTTCTTCTTGATTCATCATGTTAGACATTTCCATCACCTCATTCATGTTTATAGAGGTATACTACCCTTTACACCAATTTTTAATCAGTTGTGACGAATTACAAAACTTACTCTAACAAAATGAAACCAAACAACTGGAACGAAAAGAAGTGGTGAACTTTTAAATGGCGAGTATACTTAAAACTAGGGACAATTAAGGAACTATAATGATATTGTTAATTATATATTGCCAAAAAAAGAGAGATAAAATTATGTGTTAGTCGTTAAAAAATGTTGTTTTCGTAAGGATTGGTTCTTTTGAATGTTATTATAAATCTATAGTGGAATGAAGCACAATGGAACGAACTAATGTTTACCTTTCCCTGCATTAAAAACAACAAAGTATACGAAAATAGCCAAAAGAAAAGAGTCTCAACCCTTTTTGAAAAGTGGATTGAGACTCTTTCTGTGGTATTAGTATGACAAAGTTACATCCGCACTGACTGGGTAATGGTCACTAGGGAATTGTCCATTTTTATAATCATTTAAAATCTCAATTTTATGTGTAAATACATTTCCTTTCGCAAGAACCCAATCAATTCGTTTTTCGGGCCCGCCACCAGTTGGATCATTGAATCCGTTAAAGGTTCCGAGGTTTTCATTGATTCTAACCTCGGCGGTATTCCACAAATCAACGAATGCTTCTTCCCTTGTTAGTGTTTGATGTGGAACACTATCAGGGCTTGTATTAAAATCTCCTGTTAAAATAATTGGGAGTTCTGGATCAAATTCATTTATTTTTTCAATAATTAATTCTGCACCCTTTTCTCTAGCATTTGCAGATTGATGATCGAAATGAGTATTCACAACATAAAAGCTTTCATTACTCTTATGATCAAGGAATTTTGCCCATGTTACCATTCGAGGGATGTTGTTACCCCAGGACTTGGATCCAACCACATCTGGTGTATCAGATAGCCAGAAGTGATCGTACTCTAGAGGAGTAAATTGCTTTTCATTATAAAAAATAGCTGAATATTCGCCTTTACTTCCTCCCTCTCGACCTAAGCCAATCCAGGCATAATTTTTTAGATTTGTTTCAAGATCTTTAAGTTGTTGATATAAAACTTCCTGAGTACCAAAAATATCAGGTCGTTCCTTGCGAATCAGTTTTTTGATAGCCGGAACTCTTTCTGCCCAGGTATGAGGTGAGGGATCATTGTTATTTAAATACCTTAAATTATAAGTCATCACCTTTAAATCTACCTCATTGACTTGTCCTGCCTTTTCAGAAGCTAGCACACTTGATGTAGCTGAAAAGACACTGGCAACCAACATTGTTACAATGGCCAATAAAAAAACTGGATTTAATCCTTTTTTCAACTCAATCTCCTCCTTAATATGTATTACATAAAAAGTATAACTCTACTATGTAAACACTTTATTAATGACAGATTTAGTATTCATGAAGGCTTTTTATAAGGGAAGAATATTGTGAAATCAATGGATGAATCGGAAAAAATAAGAAAATCGGTCCGGGTAATGTTAGAGAATTGTAAATATTTCAGTGAGGTATGACCTATTTGAATTTACCTTAGTAATAATCTTTAACAATATTACGATTATACTAATGTTATATCATTACTTTTAACACCTTTTAAAATCAATTACGATATTGTTAAATTACCTATTCTATTGCTAATAATAAATTTTCGCATAAGGGCGGTTAGAGTTTAATAAGCAGCAAGAAATAGTGAGGAAGAAGTAGAGAAATATTTATCAATCCATATTTGGAACTAGTACATCGTCAATGGAGCTTCAATAACTAAGAATAAGAGGAGAATCATAATGAAGCAAATTACATTTGAACACATTTATAAACTAGGAATAATAGTCGCTGAAAATGATCTATTTAGACACTTTCATTACCCTAAGATGTTAAGTAGGTATGATAGTAATTTCATTGAATTTAAAACGTTACCATCCTTAACTGAATTTCAAGATGCCGAAGCTTATTTGAGGGAATATCATCTGAAGAAGGGCCAAAAACATGTGAAGTTTTATTTTCCTGCTAATATAAAGCCAACTGGAGAACTAGTTGCTTACCTGACTGATATGGGGTATGAAGTAGGTTTTCTAGAACTATATGCAATTCAGCCGAAACACTTTCCTGAAGTGATAGACAACCCGAACATCGACATTCAAGTAGTGACGGATAAAAGTTTAGAAGCGCTTCTGACTCTACAATACAAGCATGACGTAAACTATGGAAGTGAATTTGCTGGTCAGAAAGCGGAACTTATTAAACGTCAATTTGAAGATCAAAACATTCAGCAGCTTTTAGCCTTTTATAAGGAAACTCCAGCAGGCTATGTAGATGTCATTATTTCTAATGAAACAGCAGAAATTGATAATCTAACTGTCGATGAGCGTTATCAAAACAAAGGAATAGGGAGCAGATTACAAAAATATGTAATGGAATCATTTCCTGAGAAAACTGTCATATTAGTAGCCGACGGAGAAGATACCCCTAGGGAAATGTACAAAAAACAAAACTATCAGTACCATGGATTTAGATATGAAACTCAAAAAGTATATGAAGATTAGTTTTCAATGCAAGCAAAAGAGCACGGTTCTAGAAAAAGAACCATATTTGGAGCCTAATATAATTATTCGAATGTTGAATAAAAAAACATTAAGTGGTATAAATATACATATTTATAATCTTAACTTTACAAGATCAGGAGGGTAATTATAATGAACTTAGTTTGTGAATCTGACAATCTGGAAGACTATTTACTAGAATTAGAGGATGTCAATTTTTCTCATCAAATGATTAAAGAAAAAGCAGAGGAACTTTTTAGCCCAACACAATCAGATGTAGAAAAAGCAAGAACTGCTTTTGAATTTGTTCGCGATGAAATTCCACATTCCTGGGATATTCAAGGCACACGCGTTACATGTAAAGCATCAGACGTATTAACATATGGTGAAGGAATTTGTTATGCAAAGTCCAATCTATTAGCGGCATTATTGCGCTCCCAAGGAATTCCAACAGGTTTTTGTTATCAGCGGTTAATGTTGTTTGATACACCTGAAAAAGGATATTCACTTCATGCATTGAATGCTGTTTATCTTCATTCTTTGGGAAAATGGATACGGATAGATGCTCGAGGAAATAAACCGGGTGTTGATGCTCAATTTTCAACCGATCAAGAAAAATTAGCGTTTCTGGTAAATGAAGAAGTTGATGAGAGGGACTATCCAATGATTTATCTAAATCCGAACGAAAAAACAGTAGCTGTATTAAAAGAAAATCATGATGCATATGAGCTATATACACAACATTTACCTGAAGATTTGTAGAGCCAAATAAGCTAGGGTACTCAAAAATAACACAGCGCCCTAGCTTGTCTTATAGATGATTTGTCCAGTTTGTGAGATATCATAATCACCTAAAGCTTGAATTTCCTTTTTGAATGATGCGGAATTTAAAATGTCTGTTAAGATGTTAAGTATTTCATTATTTTCTTTATTATTTATCATGACAAGGTCGTATCTTTCAGTAATTAAAGGGATAAAATCCAGGCCAACAATTTTGGCGGCTTTTTCCGTGCCTACCCCTACATCTGCTTCACCTGATGAAATAGATGATGCGATACTCAAATGGCTCGTTTCTATACGATCATATCCTTCAATATCTGAACTTGATAGGTGGTGAATTCTTAATTGTTCTTCTAGAAGTATTCTTGCTCCTGACCCTATTTCACGGTTGATTAAACGTATATTTTTCTTTTTTAAATCAGGCCAATTCGAGATAGAAAGAGGATTTCCCTTTTGTACCATAAACCCTGCTTTCCGAGAGATTAAATTCATAATGGTATACTGATAACCGATTAAAATTTTTCTAACATAGGGTACATTGTATTCGTTTGTATCACCATCGAACATATGTAAACTGACAATATCACATTCCCCTTTATACATCGCCAGGAGGCTGTTTAAACTTCCCTCATACGATCTTAAGGCTTTGTAATTCCCTTTACTTTCTAAATGTTTTCCAAGGATGTCCAACACCATATCTTGACCACTAATTAAAAGATTACGTGTACCTGTACCGTTTACTTGATTTTTTCTTGAAGGAGAAGGAGGTAGTGTTGAAGCAGGCGATTCTGTCTTTTTTCCATTAATAAAGGAATCCAAATCCTTCGAATTGATTCTCATTTGTCTTCCAACCTTGAATGAAGGGATTTCCCCTTTTTTTAACAGATCATAAACAGTAAGTTTTGAAACTTTTAATAGGTTTGCTACTTCTTCAACAGTATAGGAAATTTCACTTGTCATTTGTTAACCACCTCAAAGCTATTGTAACGATAAATTGCTCATTAGAAAACAAGTATAAAAAAGAATGGAAATAAATCTAACAATAAAAATGAGTATTCGTTATAATTAGATATATTTAGTTATAACTAATTCTAATTAATATAGAAAGGGATCAGATTTTATGAAAAAGTTCTCTCTTTTAATACTTGTATCGATCACCATGTTATATGCGGCAGGATGCACATCTACAGGACAGAATACAGAAGAACCTGAGAGTGTAGACATAACCGTGTCAGCAGCAGTTAGTTTAACGAATGCTTTACATGACATTACAACATCATTTGAAAAAGAATATCCTAACATTAAGGTTACATATAACTTCGGAAGCTCCGGTACATTGCAACAGCAAATTCTGCAGGGAGCACCGGCTGATCTTTTTTTCTCAGCAGCAGAGGATAAGTTTGATGAGCTGATAAGTGAAGGCTTGATTGATGAGAAGAATGGAATCGATTTAGTCGGAAATCAACTTGTATTAATAACTCCCAAACAAGGAGAAAATGATATTCAATCATTTCAAGATCTAGATAAGGTCCAAAAGATTTCGATCGGTACCCCTGAGACAGTTCCTGCCGGAAAGTATGCTCAAGAGATGTTGGAAAATATAGATAAGTGGGATGTGGTTAAGGATAAAATGGTTCCTGCAAAAGACGTAAGACAAGTATTAACATATGTAGAAACAGGGAATGTGGATGCAGGCATTGTGTATCATACAGATGCTTTCATTTCCTCTAAAGTAAATGTGATCGCAACAGGAGAAGAAGGGACACACACGCCAATTGTTTATCCATTAGGCATCCTGAATGAGAGTGACCATCAAAAAGAAGCGAAAGTATTTTATGACTATATGAAATCTGAAAAAGCGTTGGCCATTCTGGAAGAATATGGATTTTTAAATTTAGTAAAATGATCGGAAATGATACGTTTTGGTCACCTGTTAAACTTTCATTAGAAGTTGCTTCTTTTTCACTTTTCATCGTACTCATTGTTGGTATAGTAGCCGCCAAATTCATGGCTAATAACACATTTAAAGGGAAATCAGTTATTGAAACAATCTTGCTATTACCTTTAGTTTTACCTCCTTCTGTTGTTGGGTTTTTATTGATCGTCATATTTGGTACCAGATCATTTTTAGGGCAGGCAATTGAACAACTGTTTTCTCAATCCATCATTTTCTCCTGGTGGGCAGCTGTTATATCTGCGGTAGTTGTTGCTTTTCCCCTTATGTATCAATCAGCTAAAACAGGATTTGAAACAATTGACCGAGATATTGAAGATGCTTCACGAGTAGATGGAGCTAATGAATTTAGGGTTTTCACATTAATCACCCTACCGTTGGCTTCAAATGCTATTATTACCGGAGCCATTTTAAGCTTCGCACGAGCACTTGGTGAATTCGGGGCGACACTTATGTTTGCCGGAAATATCCCTGGTAAAACACAAACCATTCCAACTGCGATCTATGTTGCGATGGATTCGGGAAATATGAAGTTAGCATGGTCATGGGTTTTTGTCATTTTAATCATTTCGTTTAGTATGTTGATTTTGATGAATGTGATAAAAAGACGATATTGAAACTTTCATTTAGTAGTAAAATTTAATAATAAGTGAACTAAAAAAGTATTAACGCTCTTGTTAATACTTTTTTAGTTTATTTACCCTTATGTCATTCTAAATCTACCATATTTTATAAAAAAATAAAAAAGTGAATCTTTTTGCAGGTCTATATTTCTCTAATTAATGAGAGGAGGGAAATGACGTAATGAAACATGATCTACAAACTGTGAAAAGGGCAATTAATGGGGATGCAAGTGCTTTTGAAGAATTGCTTTTTAAAGAAGAAAAAATGCTATATTACAAGGCACTTTCTTACGTTGGCAAAAAAGAAGATGCTTTGGATGCAATTCAAGAAACGACGTACAATGCATTCCTAGGTATCGGGCAATTACGAAATCCGGAGTACTTTTCAACTTGGTTGTTTAGAATTTTAATACGCGAATGTTACAGGCTGTTAAAGGAACGAGACCTTATGATCCCTTATGGTGAGAGAGAGCTGTTGGAGAGATTAGATCGCACACAGGACGTAGAGATAGATTCTTTTCATTTAAGTGAAGCATTATCAAGACTAAGTTCGTCCTATCAAACATCCATTATCTTGTTTTACTATCATGATTTGTCTATTAAGGATATTTCTGTGGTGATGGAAAAACCTGTAAGTACAGTGAAAACGAACTTACGTAGAGCGAGAAAAAAATTGAAACATGAGTTAGAAAGGAGTTATAAATTAAATGAAAAAGTCACATGATCCTTCAGAGGAGTTTCCACAAGATCAAGTTCGAGCAGCCATTCGTTCGGGAATTATTCAGGCTAAAGAGCAAGTAGATACCTTTTCTCCGCGAATGAAGAAAAAGAAAAGAAAAACACTATTTACTTTGTGTAGTGTGGCAGCTGTTTTGGGAATTTTCATTTGCTCCGTATACTATTCTCCAGCTTTGGCAAGCAGTTTGTCTCAAATACCGATTATCGGTTCTGTATTTGGGAACTCTGATCTAATTGGTTTACAAAAAGCTCAAAAAAATGGGTTAACAAGTGAAATTGGGGAGACAGAGACGATCAATGGAATTTCCGTTACACTTGATGAAATTTTATATGATCAGAATAATATTACGATTGGTCTTTTCATTGAATCTGATAAGGAACTTGATGAACTTTATTTTGGTGCTGGAATGGATTTTACGATTAATGGGAAAAATCCTGCTGGTTCCACTGGTAGTTACGGTGAAGATATTTTATCGGCAACATCTCGGACTGCCATTCAAGAAATAAATGTGAGTGAGGAAATGCCGGAAGAGTTTGAACTGGGACTAATCCTTCGTGGAGAGAATGGGGAAAAATGGTTTTTCTCAACTCCTATTGAAAAAATCACCGGCATACAAAAAATTCCTCTCAATCATTCACAGACAGTCGATGGTTTGACTCTTACTGTAACAGAATTTTCTTTTAGTGAAACAGGTGCGAGTATAACCTATGAGAGTTCAGAAAAAGAAACAGATTTTGATTTAAGTCGCGGAGGTAATATAGAATTTAAGGTAGTTGATGAAAATGGAAATGAACTTACAGGTCGATCGGGTGGAGCTACAGGAGAATTGGTTAAGGATAAAATAGAATTCAAGAGTAGTAAGCAATTTGATCCTATCGATCCAAATGTTACTGAATTAACAATTACTCCTTATCTAGTCATTCCGTCAGGCGGAGGAGGAGTGGAAATTGATGAAAATGGCAAGGAAAAAGAGTTAGAATATAAAGGGAATCTTATAAAGCCGGTTGAGTTTGACTCTTTTAAAATAAAAATTCCATAAAAAATAAATCCATAGATAAAAAGAGCTGGTACCAGCTCTTTTTATCTATATATTCCCTAAACTACAGAATGTCCTATTAATTTCTGCCACAATCATGCATGCGAATGTAGTTTAGAAATAAAAGTGTCTGTATAAGAAGGAAATTTCTGTTAATTAAAGAATAATAAATATGATATTGTTTGAGACTTTTATACAAATAAAGGAGCTGTTGTCCAATGTCGTTAAATGTTCAAAAAGTGGATTTACAAAAAGCTGATATTTCCGGATCGAAGTGGTATGAAGTGAATGCTCAAGAGCTGGAGATAGATAATGTGAGTTTAGCAAACACAAAAGCAATGAATGTTAACATGAATAGTATGGCTATTAATGATGTCAATATGGAACATGTAGAAATCTCTAATGCGAATCTAGCTCAAGCGAGAATTACTCATGCTAATTTTAGTCATGCTGTTATTAATCATGTCCATTTATTTGGAACTGAATTTCATCACGTTGTTCTACCAGAGGAAGGCGATAGTAATTATCAGGAAGATGGAGAATACAAACCGGTAACCTTTCATCAATGTGATCTTACGAAAGCGCAAATAAAAAACTGCAACTTATCTAATATGGAAATGACTGATTGTGATATTACAGGGTTAAAAATTAATGGAATCTTAATTGAAGATTTAATGAAGAAACAAGAAAGTTTAACTGAAAAATGATCGGAGGGGTGAAGATGTAAATGAAAAAAGGTGATGATAACAAAATAGAAGATATTACAGGTATAACTTGTATTTACATCCCTGTTAAAGATGTATACGAGTCTATTAAATGGTACCAAAAAAATCTAGGCTGTGAACCTACAAACCATAACCCTATTAAGTCTGGAATGGAAAGATCAATCTTAAGATTTCCAGATAATAAAGGGGATTTTTCTAGTCCGAGTCTAAGGCAAATGGTACCAGCAATTTTCCTAGTAACGGAAAAGAGAGAAGTTGAAACCTTATTGTTTAAAGATGAAGGTAGTAATCAACATCCTATAGCGTGTTTCATTACGCCTCATATCCATGAGATGTATAAACGTTTCAAGGAATATGAAGTAAATATCTTAACAGAAATTCAGGAAAGTCCTTTTGGATCTAATTTTAAATTTTATGATCCAGATGGAAATATGTTGGAAATATGGCAGCCTTAATTAGACAAGGCTAATAGTGAATAAGAAAAGATTCTAAACAATCAAAGAGCTTTTTTGAGGAAAGTAAGTGAAACCTTATTCTTTATTGTTCCGTAAATAAGGAGAAGGGAGTGGGAATTTTGAAAAAAAGTAGTGTATTTATAGGAAGTTTTGTACTGTTGTATATAGTATTTGAAGTTTTAACAGGATTGCTCCAGACAGCTTTTTATACTCCTGATTTATCTTCAATGAACAATATTGTGAGTCAAGAAGTGGTGTTTGGAGAAATTTCAATAATACCATTTTTGTCATCATTATTTGCCGCAACATTAGCTTATATATTGTCTCAAAGAGTATTTACTACCAATAAAATATAGGTTTACTAAAGGGAACAGTAATCCAATAATGATCTTCAACACAATTGCGCTCTATTATAGATTTTTTTAGTTTAAGCAAACTCCTTATAAATAAAAAAGAGGTAGAGCTCCCTTTTAATAGGCGCAATTTTTTCTGTCGTTTTGGCATGTTTCTTATTTTCTAAGTCTTACTGTTTTATATTTAAGCTTTTACATAGATGATGACAATTGTTAACAAAGAGGGGAATATTATGATAAGAAAATATAAACAAACAGATATTGATACTTTGGTCGATATTTGGTACAAAGGTTCATTACAATCACACAGTTTTATTGAACCAAATTACTGGAGATCTCAAATGAGTGAGATGAAAGAAACATATATTCCGATGTCAGAGACATATGTGAAGATTCACCAATCAAGGGTTATAGGCTTTATTTCAATGCTGGACAACTATTTAGCAGCTCTTTTTGTTGATGTATCTTTTCAAAAAAATGGGATTGGAAAAGATTTGTTGCACTTTATACAAGATCAAAGAGAAGTGATCGAATTAAAAGTATATAAGGATAACTCATCTGCACTGCGTTTTTATCTAAATAATGGGTTTTATATCAAAGAGGAACTTACAGATGAGCAGACCGATATGCCGGAGTATTTGATGGAATGGAAAAAATAGCCTGTTTACAAAATGAAGAGCGAAACTCTTAATCTTATAAACAGGTCACAAGAAAAACTACTGTGTAATTAAAGTGAGCCATCTATTATTCTAACTCTTCAGGATTCAACTGTTGCATGTATTGAATATAATCTCCTGTATAAGTACCGCCTCCACCATTACGAAACGTATGATCAAGGTTTATCACTTCTTGGTTACTGTTATATGCCTGCCATTGAAAAAGAAAGGAATGGCTAGATGGCAAGAGCCCTGTTTCTACCGGGTTAAGGTCAGAGCCAATCATTTCCTTCCACTGCGATGGCAGCTCAGCATATCCGTAGCTCTCTTTCCCAACTTCTATCGAGTGTTTCACTTGTATTTTCGGAAAGTAAACCTCCAATTGATTGACACCATTCCCATTGGTGACAGAATAATTTCTCTCAGAAGTTAAATAGATATCCCACTTCTGAACATCATCTTGAGGATGGACATTCCAATAAACATAGGAGTTTCCGTTAGTCGCTACGATTTGAGGACCAGAAGCAGAATCCGCCCCTACACATTCCCATTTTCCAATTCTCCATACCCAAATACTCGAACCATAAGAACCATCTTCGGATAAAAAAGGAACAAAGTAGGTTTTCTCATCAAGTTGGACAATGTCTTGAATCTCCTTTTTAGATGTTGATATTGGAATTTTCTCTATAATCGCTTCTTTTGTATAAAACTCTTGAGGAACGATCAATCTGTAAATAATATACGTACTTACTGCAACAAATCCAACAATAATGACAAGAAGTGCTAGCATCTTTTTTCTCATTCTTCACTTCCCCTTTCCATCAGGAAGGAGGCCGTGTTAGAACGAAAATAGTATTGACGTTCTTCCGTTGTAACAAGTAACCCTTTTCCATCGAATTCTATATATACCTGAATATTTTTCCCTGCTTTTGCTTTCACACCTGTTAACAGGTAAGGAAACTTTTCTTGGGCTTTCTCCGGTTCTTTGTTCTCCTCGGTAGGCCACTTTTGCTCTCTAATTTCTTCATACCACTGAACAACATTCGCATGTTCACGCTCAAAAGAAACTAAAGATTCTTCCAGTTTCGTTATATTAAGGTCAACATCTTTTCCTGACGGATGTATAGATATCAACTCAACTTTGGAAACATCAGCAAGATACGTCTGGATTTCATCTTTCGGATAAATCAATCCTGATAATCCGATTGAAAGTATCGCAGCTCCGAAAAAGATATAGTTCCCAAGAAAGCCTATCCAGGCATATTTTCGATACGCTTGCCAGCGCTCATTTCTTTTTAGTATTCCATATAAAATCCAAACCCCAAGAGGAAGAATAGCTAAAGTAAGAACCTCATCGGATAAAGGAAGGTTAATAGAAAAGGAAAAAAGCCCAGTAAACATAGTGAGTATTAATTTCCAAAGATCTGGCCGTTCCTCGATATGTTGTGCCTTGTATGTACGCCATAACCAAAAGGCAAGGACGATCCAGGAGAGCGTTGTGAACACTGCCTCAATGATATTCAACTCAAAATCCCAGTTAATCTCCAATCATTACACCTCAATATTTGTAAGAAATTTTCCTATGATTCTATTTATTTTATCATGGCGTTCATTTATATATGCTAAGATTATCTAACTTAAATTTCATTTTATAAGAATAAAAACTTCCAACAATCGAGACCGAATTTCATAAAAAGGAGTGTTATAATCAATAAAAAGTATGTGAGGTTTAACATGATAGTAAAACATCAAAATTCAGAGGCTGTTATTATTGTTGTTCATGAGATATATGGGATTAATCTTCATATAGAGGGAGTATGTGAATCACTTTATAAAGCAGGGCACGATGTTATTTGTCCTAATTTGCTAGGAAAAGAGGAAGCTTTTGATTATTCACAGGAGGAAGAAGCTTATAGAAATTTTATGAGCAACATTGGATTTTCTAAAGCTTCAGAGATCATGACTAAATTATTAGTAGAGGTAAAAGACAACTATGAAAAAGTCTTCATTGTTGGTTTTAGTGTAGGGGCAACTATTGCATGGTTGTGCAGTGATAAAGAATTTGTTAGCGGTGTTGTAGGTTATTATGGATCACGAATTCGAGACTTTTTACATGTAGTCCCACTTTGTCCTACCATCCTATATTTTCCTAAAGAAGAGCAATCTTTTGATGTTGATAAATTGATAAGCAGCTTAAAAGAAAAGAAGATACCTGCACATAAATTTAACGGTTATCATGGATTTAGTGATCCATACTCTACAAACTATCATAGTGAATCTTCAAAAACTGCATATAACACGATGATAGACTTTTTAATGAATCATTGATTCTCTTATATATCTATTAATCTATTTAGAATTCAGAGGCTGAATAAAGCATATTAAATTTGATATATTATTTCCGCTATATTCGCAAATATTGTTGCTTAAGGCCATTATTCCAACTCTATAGTGGAATGTAGAGGAAGACACTCGACTCCTGCGGGAGTAGCGGAAAGGCTGAAACCCCTCAGGCGAAAGCCGAGGCTCAGATTCCTCCCTGGCGAATGGAGTGTCTGGAGCGCAATGGAACGAACTAATTATGAACTTCTGACATTGATTCGTTTATAAGAAGTGCTCTCAATCAGATATCGAAGTTCAAATCGGTCTAAGATTCCAGTTTCTTTACTTCCGCAATCAACTCATCAAAATGACTCTGCTGAAACCCAAAATTGCTCACAATTTCTCCATTTTTATCGACTAAATAAAAGCTAGTTGAATGAATCACTTGGTCAGATGATGTCGGCTTTTGGACAAGAGTTTGAAATTCGTCCCTTGCAAATTCCTCAATTTCCTTTTGACTGTAGCCTGTCAGCATATGCCAGTTTGATGAATCACCTGTGAATTTCTCCATAAACGTTTTTAATACATTCGGAGTATCAATCGTTGGATCAACACTGAAGGAAACAAGTTGAACGTCAAGATTTTGACTTTTTAGTTCTTTTTGCAGGGCAGACATGCTTGCTGTGATTGGAGGACAAACTGTTTCACAATTTGTAAAAATAAAGTTTGCGATCCAAATCTTATCTTTTAGGTTTTTGGATCCGAAGGGTTGTTCATTTTGATCTGTATATGTAAAAGATTTCATTTGAAAAGATGGCTCGTCTTTCGCGCTGCATGCCGATAAAAACATACAACATATGATGACGAAAAGGGAAACTTTTTTCATGATGTGTTCTCCTCAGATAATAATGGAATTCGGACAGTTACACCTGTACCGGTTTGATTGTCACTTGTGATCGAAAAGGTGCCGTTATGCAAGGTGACAATTTGCTTGACGATTGAGAGACCTAAGCCTGTGCCACCTGTTGAACGATTTCTTGCTTTATCCGTGCGGAAAAAACGCTCTCCGATTCTTTGAATATCCTCCTTGTCAATCACATGCCCCTTATTAGTAACAGTAAGGACCATCATGTTATGATCTGTCCCTAAATCAATCAATACTTCGCTATGTAAAGGTGAGTATTTGATCGCATTATCAATCACGTTATACAAGACCTGTTCCATCCGTTTAATATCGCCGATGATGATGACATCTTCTTGAACTTTTGCCGAGTATTGGATCTCGTTTTGGGCCAAGCGAATTTTAAAGAGGTCAACCGTATCATACAGCAATTGTGCCATAGCAATAGGTTCTTGTTCTAACACATATAAATTTTCCTCTAAATGACTGAGTTCAATAAGGTCGTGAACAATTTTGTTCAGTCGATCTGTTTCTTTTTCGATCGTTGTTAAATAGCTGTCTGCTTCTTCCTTAGAAGAATATAACTGCTGCTTAAGTGCTTGGGTATAGCCGGCAATATAGGTGAGAGGTGTCCTTAGTTCATGGACAACATTTGAAAGAAACTCCTTTTTTCTTTTTTCCTGCTCTTCCAGTGATGAACTCATAAGATTGAATGCATCGGCCAGTTGTCCAACTTCATCGGAACTTGTTAATGGAAGCCTGCTAGAGTAATTTCCTTTTGCAACCTCTTTGGATAATATCTGCATATCTGTTAAGGGCTTGAAGAGAGAATGCCTAATTCTATTGACGATAATTAACAATAGAATAAAAAAGATTGTTCCAGCTAAAATGAGAATAGGTAAACTTTCTTCAAATACTTCCTGCATCGCGGCTAACGGGAAATAAATATAGACGATTCCGATTAGCTCTGTCTCACTTTGAATAGGAAACATAGCACCAACGATGTTTCGGTCAAATTCTTTTACATAGCCTTCTTTTAAAATATAATTTCCTTGAGATAATGTTTTTTTATCCTCAGAATTTATTAACGACTCACTACCAATTTGATAAGGAAAATACTCTTGAAGCTCATCGAATGTATCAACAACTAAGACTTCATATTCTGATACAATATTAAACCAATGGATCTTTTCGATAATTTCTTCGTTTAAGGACCCATAATGATAATGGGAGGCAGTGTTTTCTCCTTGGAAAATAACAGATTCACGAATGCTGTCCAGGTAAAGATCTTTGTATAAAAAATGCAGAAAGAAAAATGAAAACAAAATGGTACTCGCAATACTTGTTAAAATTAGTAAAAATACTTTTTGACTTAAAGATAATGGTTTCAATTCTACACCTCTAATTTATAGCCTTTTCCCCAAACGGTTTGAATAAGAGTCCCATATTGCTTTAGTTTCAAACGCAGTGTCTTAATATGTGTATCAACTGTTCGTTCACTGCCAGTATAAGAATAACCCCAAATGGATTGTAATAGCTGTTCTCTTGAAAATACTTTTCCGTTATTTGTCGCAAGTAGAAGCAATAGCTCATATTCCTTTATTGTTAAAGAAAGGGATTGGCCATTTATCGTGGCAGAGTGGGAATCTACATCAAATATAAGCGGGCCGATTGCTTTTCTGGAAACAGGTGTAGTGGCCACTTTTGCCCTTCTTAAAACCGATTCGATCCGTGCTAATAATTCACCGGGATGGAACGGCTTCACAATATAGTCATCACCGCCTAATTTTAGCCCATGGATTTTATCCCATTCTTCTCCTTTTGCGGTTAAAAAGATTAGTGGAATGTCATGGATTTTTTTTACTTCATTTGCAAATGTGAACCCGTCCATATAGGGCATCATGACATCGACTAGTAGAAGGTCAGGTATATTGTGTTTGAGTTTGGAAAGTGCATCAATTCCATTTGAGGCTTCTAATACCGAGTATCCTTCTTTTAATAGAAAGGTTTTGACCAGTTGTCTCATTTGGTCTTCATCTTCAATAATCATTATGGTTACACTCATCTGAAGTCCCTCACTTATTTACACTATGATTATCTATCATACATATCATTTTACTTTTAAGTTGTGAAGTTTTTGTGAGTTTTAAAAGAGTCAACTGTTCAGAATATAGTTTTCTTCACAATTCCCACACATTTTTCTTTTATTATGATAGTTAAAGAAAAAAATCATGGAAGAGGAGTTACAGTAGTGATGAAAACAGGAAAGCAAACACAGCCTTCTCTGTATAAGACAGTGTGGAGATGGCATTTTTATGCCGGGCTTCTTATTGCCCCGTTTCTTATTATTCTAGCAGTTACGGGTTCGATTTATTTATATAAACCGGAGATTGAGAATTTTCTCTATAAAGACCTTTATGAGGTAACTCCGCAGGATGAGAAAATTTCTCCAACTGCTCAAATTGAAGAAGTGAAAAAACACTATCCTGATGCGGTTGTAACGACATTTCGACCTGGCGAGTCAGAGAGTCGTTCGAGTGAAGTTGGCATTATGAATCATGATAAATCACTTACCGTTTTTAGTGATCCTTATACAGGAAACGTTATCGGAGAATTGAACAACGAAGATCGAATCATGGATAAAATAGAAGAATTCCATGGTGAATTAATGGCAGGTACAGTTGGTGACCGAATCGTTGAATTAGTAGCATGTTGGGCTGTTATTCTTGTTATTACGGGTTTTTATTTGTGGATGCCTAAGAAAAAATTCACCGTTTCAGGCGTCGTTTTTCCCCGATTTAAAAAGGGCAAAAAGATCCTCGTGAGGGACTTGCATGCTGTGCCAGGATTCTGGATCGCAGCTGGTATGCTGTTCTTAATCATGACAGGCCTGCCTTGGTCAGGATTCTGGGGAGGTCATTTCCAAAACTTCGCCACACAAACAGGTGTAGGATACCCGCCTTCCATTTATTTCGGAAGTGCACCAACTTCAACGATCCAAACTAAGGACATTGCAGACGTACCATGGGCAGCAGAAAACCTGGAAATCCCCTCTTCAGAAGTAGGGGGATTTATCCCAATCCCGATTGATGAAGTGGTTACAGTAGCAGAACGTGAAGGAATTCATCCAAGCTATACGATCTATATGCCAAGTGACCCGACAGGAGTTTATACGTTATCAGCTTATCCACCAAAAGCACAAGATGAGTTAACGATGCATGTGGATCAATATACGGGTGCAGTGTTAACGGACTATCGGTTCGAGAACTATGGACTCATTGGTAAAGTAGTGGCTTTGGGAGTTACTCTTCATAAAGGGACACAGTTTGGCTGGTTCAATCAATTAATGAGTCTCATCATTTGCTGGGGAATAATCTTTGTGGCATGTAGCGGCTATTATTTATGGCTGGTTCGAAAAAAGAAACATGATCTGAGTGCACCTAAAGCACCTAGCGCAAGGAAAGTAAAAGGCTTTTTACTTCTATTAATCATATTAGGAATTATCTTCCCGTTAGTCGGGTTATCAATCATTGTTGTTTGGCTTATTGATTGGCTTTTCATTCAAAGAATCCCAAGATTAAAACAGTTCTTTCATGCATAAGGAAAGGGGAGAGGTCGAATGAGAAAAAGGTTTAGTTATTCAATCGCAGCTTTGTTTGTCATGATCTTAACGGCATGTTCAAATGAACAGGATGTCGTGACATTATATAAACAAGAAAAACCTATTAATCTGAACATTTATATACCGGAAACATTTACTGACAATCAACAAGAGACGATAAAAGTAAAGCTTACGCAAGCAGGAGAGCCGGTGGTAGATGCGGACTATGTCCATTTTGAAATTTGGAATCAAGAAGGTACTGTTCATTATGAAATGGAGCAAGCTAAGAAAGAGAAAAATGGGTTATATAGTATAAGGAAAGATTTTAATGAAGATGGTCTTTATTTTGTACAAGTTCATGCCAGTAACGGCGGGTCCATCATCATGCCGCAAAAGCAATTTGTCGTTGGGAAGTTAACAGAGAATGATGTGGAATTTTTAGATAGTCATGCAAAACCACAGAGTGGTGGGCATGAAGGTCACCATTAAATGAAGTGATACTAAAGACTTATAAAATATTATAAAGGTAAACATGGAATAAGGAAGCGATAATTAAGTTACAAGCCTAGTTCCTATTTGCCTATACTTTTCTTCATTTCTCTCATACTATGAAGTATTTAGAAATGAAGAATGTGAGGTAATTTAGTTATGAACACAAAATATTTACGATGGTCTGAGGTGCCATATGCGGGAGAAGCGAAACAACCTACTAATCCGGTTACCCCTTTGGCAGGATCATGGCCTCTGATTTATTTAAAAAGAGATAGGAACGGAAACTTTCTTACCCCTAACGGAAGGAAAATGAAACTTCCTATCACACATCCCAACCTGATTGACTTCAATAGAGAGTTACTTATCGTTCAAAATACGCTAAAAAAACTTACCCCTAATCAAAAAGAGATTGGGATATATTATGGAACAGGGGTCCCTACCAAACAGTGGACTCCAGTAATCGATCGCTTAATTGATACGTATGGAGTTGGTCCAACAGATGCAGCAAGGATATTAGCTGCTGTACAGGGTGCTGTTAATGACACAATGATCATAGTGTGGAATTTAAAATATCGATGGGATGTAGCAAGGCCAAATCAATATGACCAAGAAATGGGAACATTATTATGCACACCTCGTTTTCCAACTTATCCATCCGGTCATGCCACTATGTCAGGATGTGCACAAGTCGTGCTAAGCTACTTCTTTCCAAAGGAAGCAAAAAAGCTTCGGGAAATAGCAAATGACAATGCTCTTAGTCGTTTGTATGCAGGAGTTCATTTTCCATCAGATAACGATGAAGGACTAAAATTAGGAAGATATATTGGGACAGTTATTGTGAATCACCTAAAAACACAACGTGATAGTGATCAGAAACCCATTGATCAACCATTTAACCGTTTCCTAAATGCAGATATTTTTCCTGACGATTACAATCAGTTTATTCCCTTCGACTTCTCAAATACCTGTACTTCCCTTGTAATGGATGAAAAAGAAACGAGCACAGTTAAAGATAAAAACATCCATGTTCCCAAACCATTAATATATTTATAGGATTGCGTTGAAATGAATGTGAACGTCGTAGATTAAACGAGTACTTGGAACATACCTCCTACTTCCCCCTTAACGAAGGGTAAGTGGGAGGTTGTTTTATTGTAGTTTTCCTTAAAAAGGTCGAGATAAAAAATTTACCCTTGTTCATTTCCGATAACTCCGCTTGTAATAAGGCATTGGAGAGATGTATGAGGTGTATTGGTTATAATTTTATTTTTAGCATAGGCCAAAACGTATAAAGATAAGCGATTTTGCTCCTGATATAGATAATAATATGAATGTATGTACCCGAAAAATTAGATTTTCTCTCTAACCTTTGGGGTACATTAATATTTATAACATGTAGTTACTTTTAGTGGTTTTTGATAAATTTTTTGTCTTATTTTTTATTAAATGAACGAATAAGGCGATTAACGGCAAAGCTGTTCCAATGAGTAATGTTACTTCACTATTAAATTTATAGTATGAGTAACTTCCGATCCAAGAACCAAAGGCTCCTCCCAAAAAGAAAATAGTCATATATAATCCATTAAGTCTGTTTCTTACCTCGGGATTCAAACCAAAGATAACTTTTTGACCTAATAATAAATTTCCTGATACCCCTATATCGATGCTAATTCCGGAGATAAGGACTAACATTACACTCAATAGTGAATGATCTTGAACAAAAAATAAAAGTACAATAGATAATAGTACGAGCGCCATTGATATATTAGTCATTGAAAAAATATAACCTTTATCTGCTATTTTACCAATAGTAGGAGTTAATAAAGCTCCAGCTATTGCAACAAATCCAATTAATGCAATTTCATTATTTGAAAAATGTAATGGTTCAGACCTTAGTAAAATTGGGAGTACTGTCCAATAAAGACTAAATGTTGCAAATAAACATGCGTGATAAAAAGCTCTTTGTTGCAAAGGAGAAGTATTTATTAGTAGCTTCACCATAGAAGCAATTAGATTTGAATATGACATGTTACTATTTGATCCAACTTCATAGTTAGGCAAAAATTTTATAATTAACAGTAATACGACAACTAGCGTTATTAATGAAAATAGAAATACCATTCTCCAGCCGAACCAGTCAGTTATTCCGAGAGATAATGGGCGAGCAATCATAATTCCAATCAATAAACCACTCATCACTTTCCCTACATATTTACCTGTCTCTTCAACAGGCACAATCCTCATGGTTAGTGGAACTAATATTTGAGCCGCACAGGCCCCAATGCCAATTATGGTTGTTAATAGTAAAAAAACCATTCCATTTGTCGAAATAAGAGTGCCAATTAATGAAATAATAGAAAGCCCGATCAGAATAGCAATTATTTTCTTGCTTCTAAATAAGTCAGCCATTGGTACGATAAAAAATAATCCCAATCCATACCCAATTTGGGTTAAAGTAGTGAGCAATCCAGATAAATCAGATGGGATGTTTAGATCTTCTGCAATGAATTGTACAATTGGTTGAGCATAATAAATATTAGTAGCAAGTGAACCGCAACTAATTGCCAAAATGAAAATTAGAAAATTTGTTTTTTTAGTCAATTTTATCATTCCTTTTGTTTATTTTTATTTTGGTACGTTCGTTCCATAATATTTAAAAAAGAAAGACTATAGGTCTGCAATAGTCTTATCCACTAGGTTATAGGCTAGGTTTTTCTCTTTTTTGTATCTGGACATTAAATTAATGCTATGATTTAAACTTAATAAAGAATATGCAACTAATTCAGAATTAGCCTCTTGTGAAATTTCCCCTTTCTCTTTTCCTTCTTCAATGACTTGCTTAAATACTTTTTCAAGTTCATTAAAATCATTTATAAGTATTTCTTCTATGGAAGGATCAATATGTCCAATAAGCAGTGAAGAATTAGTGATAATACAACTTTTTGGATTGTCATCTGAATAGCATTTTTCTATTTGTTGATAAAAAAAGGATTTAAGTGATGCTTTAGTGTTTATACCACTAAAAAGTAAATTTCTTCTTCGATAGCCATAGTTTTTATAATGTTCTAAAACCAGTTTAAATAGTTCATCCTTATCCCCAAAACTATCGTAGAGAGTAGATCGACTTATTCCCATCGTTTCAATAAGATCTGAGATATATGTAGCGTCATAACCTTTCTCCCAGAATAAATACATAGCTTTATTCAAAGCATGTTCTTTGTTAAAACTAATCCTTCTACCCAAGTTACAACACCCCCATTCATATAAATTAGTATAGAGGTTTCGGAACGAAGAGTCCAGAAAAACATATTCTTAATCAAGTCAAGGCAATGATGACTGTTGCTTTTTCAACGGCTTTTCAGATCGTGTTGTATAGTATTTTTGAAGAGATCCAATTAAAGTGGAATATTGATGAGACAACTTTTGCGGATAACGTTAACTTTCCACGTCTCTGCTGCTAAAATCATATGCATGGAGAAGTAAAAACTATTGGAGGAAAGATAATCATAAAAAGGTGAATGAAGTGAAAATACATCATATTTAAAGTAGTTAACGATATATTTTCCTTTATTTAATCTTCAGCAATAGGGCGCCTATCTTGTTAAAAATTGTTGAAATGGATCACTTGTTTTGAAACAATTGGTAATATACAGTATGACAGTTTAACGGAGGAAAAAATTAAGAAGGTTTTGGTGTGATTTTTGAATTCGATAAAAACAAAGTGGAAGGATGATCAAAGATTAATAAAAAGATAGTAAGTGGGTTAATTGCATGTATTGCTTTATTAATTGTCATTCCCTTACCAATTCTTTTTTCATATGAGGAATCAGAAGAATTTGAGGGGTTTCCAGTTCCCAAAACTGCTGAAATGACAACTTATAAAAGTAATCTAGAAGCTTATAACTGGGGAGCAGCTTCAGAAGAAAATGGTCTGCCTTTAAGGTACCGAGCAATCATTAGGCTATGGGGTTGGAATAAAAAAGAGCAAGAAGGTAGTTTAACCGTTTACGAAAAAGATGGCCAAGAAATAGATGTTATTTCACAGACAGACTATTTATCACTTAGCACTTCTAGAAATTGACCTCAAAGCTTTTAACTATCTTTTTTACCTTGTTTAATTGATTTTTTTATTCAACAATCTGGGCAATAGTGAAGACCATTTATTAAAGTCTTTAAGATTATCTTAAAAATTAAGTCTTCTGCTATAAGGCGCAATACTACAGTAAAAGAATTGTGCTTTTTCTTTATGTTAAGGGCCAGGTAGTGAAGTAACTCCTAGTGAAATTTTGAGAGTTTAAATTAATGGAACCGTACAATTCTACATAAAATGTACTGTTTTTTTACAGTTGATATGTTAATTAAACTTTACATTATGTTAAATATACTTACAATATAAATATAGTTAATATTGGAAGGTGACCAAATGGAACTTCAAAATCGTGTGAAAGAGCTACGAGCAAGATTTGATCTAACGCAAGCAATGTTAGCTGAACTTGTAGGGGTCTCTCGTCAAACCATCGCTGCAATTGAAAAAGGGGATTACACACCGTCACTTTTATTAGCCTTAAAGGTTTGTGAAGTATTTAAATCAAAGATGGAAGATGTTTTCTGGCTTAAAGGAAGGAGTGGAGAAAAATGAAGAAAATTTTTCAACCAGCAATATTAAATATTGTGACAATCATTTTATTTGGGTGGGCGCTTGTGATGTTTTATGAGGCACAAATGCAATTTGCAGACATTATAAAGGATCCAGAACCACCATGGGAAATTTCTGTAAATATTTTACCGTTATTAATATTTATTATGATTTGCATCCCAATTTCAATCTATTTTATCGCAAAAGGAAAGAAGAAGCATAAAAGCATGTGGAAAGCTTTTATGCTTCCACCAGAACTTGAAGAAGCGGATGAGAGGGAACAAATGATCACAGCAAAGGCATGTAGAAGTTCTTATATTGCTATGTGGTACACAGCACCGATTGCAGCGGGATTACTGCTTTTTTATCCGTTAATTCAAGAGAATATCCCATACTATCCAATCATTATTCTGTTGTTATTGCCAGTTGTACAAATGATTAGTTACTTTCATTCACTTCATAAAAATCTATAGAAAAAGGGATAAGAGAGCGATTTGAAAATGAAGAGCCTCAATGGAAAACAAAACTAAAAATCAAGAATTAGATGTTTAATGTCAATAAAGTTGTTCCAGAAAAGAGCGCTATTCCAGAGGAATTGCGCTCCTTTACGTGTTAGGACAATATCTTGAATACCATCCAACAAGTAAATTGGATACTTATGTTAGAATATACAGAGAAAATTATGTACCAGGCCGGATCTTGGAATAAACTTATTCAATAATTAAGATATATACGATCTAATCTGGATTAGTTTGTGAATTTTAAAAAGGCGGAAAAAGATGTGGAAATAGAATTACTAAAAACATTCATACTTGCTGCGAAAAAAGAAAACTTTCGAGAAGTTGCAGAAGAATTAATGATGACACAATCAGCTGTTACAAAACAAATTCAAAAACTTGAAAAAGTATTGAGTATTCAATTGTTTGATAGGGTTCACAAACGGGTGAATTTAAATGCAAATGGCCATTATTTTCTACCACGAGCAATTCAGTTAGTAGAGTTTGAAGAACAAATAGTCCTGGAGATGAAAGCATTTCAAGCTGGCTATTCTCAAAAAATTTCTTTAGGGGTAGCTCCACAAATTGCGAATTCCACGCTTCCTTTTATCATTCAGCATTTTAAAAAGTTTCAACCAGATATAATCGTTCAAATTGACATTTTACCATCAAATGAGATAGGTGAAGCTGTTTTCCGTCAACAAATTGATATTGGGCTATCGAAAGTTCCTTCCACTAGAGAGCTACTAACAACGATGATTGCAAATGAACCTGTTATGATTGTAGGTCCTCAACCATTTGCTGCAAAGGATTTTCACTTATTAATAAAAAAATTCCCGATATATACACATGCTTTTTCTCCTTATTGGGAGCAAATTGAAAGTCATTTACCTAGGGATTGCCGAATAGAAAGATTGAACCAAACAGAAGTAATTAAAACTTTTATTAAACAGGGGATGGGTATTGCGTTCTTACCCAAAAGCGTTGTCCAAACAGAAATAGAAAAAAGTGAACTTTTTGCGCAAATTCCTGAAATAGACGATGACATTCTCTCTGCCACATTCGTTTATACTAAATACACCCATCCTATATTTGATCGATTTATAAAAGCATGTATCACTGTATATCAAAAGTGAAAAGCAGCTTAGATCTTTGGAATATCTAAGCTGCTTTGTATTAATGCTTTTGTGCAATGAAACGAATGCGCCAATAATCAGCAACCCAACCATTTTCTTTATAAAGTTGAGGACGTAAAATACATTCAGATTCGCTATGGATTGCTTCTTTTTCTTCATTTGTAAGATTCTTGAACATATTGTTACTGAACATTTCAAGCCAGTTTCGAATACCATCTTCTCCAACTAAAGGTGTTGGTCGTTCATAATGCTCGATTGTTATTATAGTAAAACCAGCGTTGATAAGATGCTCTGCCATTTCTTTTTTTGTTGGAAAAACCCATGGAAATAAAGTGGCATCGTACAAAATTGATAAGCGTTCCGATGCTTCCTTTATGGCATCCACAATAGATTGTATATTATTTGCTCCACCTAATTCGGCGACGAAACGGCCACCAGGAAGAAGAACATCATAACAATTTTGAATGACCTTCTGCTGATTTTTCATCCAGTGAATGGCAGCATTTGAGAACACTGCATGAAATTGAGGGTCAAAAGAAAAATTCTCGCCATTTTGAACGTTAAAGTGGATATCAGGGTACTTTTCTTTTGCAACTTCAATCATAGACAGTGCAGCATCAATACCAGTAACAGTTGCACCTTTTTTTGAAATATCATAAGCTAAATCTCCTGTACCACAACCAACGTCTAAAACATGTTCTCCCTTTTGTGGATTTAAGAAGGAAACAAGGTCCTCACCGAAATTTGAAACAAACTTGTGCTTGTTATCATAAAGTGTCGCATTCCAATCAGTCATTTATACCATCCCCCAAAAGTTGATACATTTAGATTATCATGTCAGATGAATTTCAATCTAATAATTAATTTAATAATAATTGATTCCTATCAGGAATTAACTCATCTTTTATAGTACAGTGAAGTATCTAATATCAAAAATTAAACAACGATATTGTCACTTTACGCATTAGAGGTTAAGAGTTGGTTGCTCCTCCATCCTTTAAAGCAAGGTTCACAAAATGTTCACTTACGAAGGATTTTTATCCTCTCTATAATACAGAGGTATGAACTGAAGGAGGAGCAAAAAATGCCAACAACAAAGAAGGAAAGTATACAATTTGGTTTTATGATGTGTTTTGGAATGGTATTCTTTATGACGATCTATAATGTTTATCTCAATGGAATGATTGGGGAACTTACTCTTATAGAGGGAATTTCTGAGTTTCTTATTGGATTTGTTATTGCATTCATACTTGATTTGTTTATCGTTGGGCCTAATGCCAAAAAATTCGCTTTGAAATTAACGGCTAAGACAAATAATAAGGTATATACAATTCTATCAATTTCTATATGTATGGTGATAGGGATGGCTTTCTTTATGTCTATTTATGGCCTTGTTACAACGTATATTCACAATGGATTTACAGCGAGTACCATTCTGCCTGATTATTTATCTGTATTTGGTAAGAACTTTATGATGGCACTGCCTTTACAGATCCTTATTATGGGACCGCTGGTTCGCTTTTTATTTGTTAAGTATGTTAAATCTACTAAGATCGTAAGTGTATAAAAGTAGAAAAAAGACAGGATCTTTCTTTTAAAAAAGATCCTGTCTTTTTACGTTAGCTTAACGAGTTGACCTTTTCTTTCCTTTGAGTCGTATGGGACCAAACAACGACAGGTATTAGTAAAAGTGAGAGTACAGCTCCAGAAAGAGATAGCGCGGCATAACTGGAATGTGCGACAACCAATCCTGATAACGCACTGCCGGAGGCACCTGATAATGCAACCAACACATCAACAGATCCTTGTGTTTTGGCACGGGTAGTTGGATGTGTGGCATCAACAATAAGGGCTGTTCCACTTATTAAGCCAAAGTTCCAACCAACGCCAAGCAAAATGAGGGCAAAAATAAGTAATCCCATTGAATCGCCAGGTGCAAAAGCAGCCACCAAGCCTGAGAATAATAGCGTGGCACCGGCAGCGATCGCCATAGCCGTGCGTCCCACTTTATCTACTAACACTCCGGTAAAAAGTGAAGGTAGATACATAGCGCCTATATGAAATCCGATGACTAACCCTACTGCTCTGAGCCCGTGACCATAGTGTTCCATATGAATAGGTGTCATCGTCATAATGGCCACCATCACGAGCTGAGTTAACACCATAATGGTTGCACCAACAACGATGCCGCTATTATTTCTGCTCGGGTTATCTAAAGCTTGCTTTTTCTGTATTCGATTCGTTTTTTCCTGTGCCTTCGCTACGGCTGTCGATACAATCAATGGATCCGGACGAAGAAAAATGAAGAGAACGGATCCGGCGAGAATAAAAGCAGCAGCAGCTAAGATAAAGGGACCTGCTAATGGAGGAATACCAATTGATTGTGCAAAATTCCCCATTACATCAACAAGGTTTGGACCTGCTACAGCTCCAAAAGTAGTTGAGACCATTGCCATGCTCACAGCAGTGGCCCTTTGTTTAGGTGTTGCTAAGTCTGTACCTGCATATCTGGCTAATAGATTTGTAGCGGTACCAGCTCCATAGATAAGAAGAGATAAGAATAATAGCAAAATACTGTTAAGTAAAGAGGCCGTGATAATCCCAATGGCTCCAAGACCACCAGCGAAAAAACCTGCTGCAAGTCCTATTCTTCGTCCAAAACGCTGCGAAAGTCGGCCAACTAGCAATGCAGCCCCTGCAGATCCTAATGTGAGCAATGCAACCGGAAGGCCAGCAGCACTTTCTGTACCAAGCATATCCTGGGCTAGAAGGGCACCAACTGTAATCCCTGCAGCAAGCCCTGCTCCACCAAAAATTTGTGACAAGATCACGATTTTTAATGTTTTTTTGTACAGCATTTGTTGTTTCTCAGGTGAATCAATGTATTCCTGCACCCAACTTGGATGCTGTTGTGTTTCTTTTTTCATCCTTTGCACCTCCCCAAAATGCTTCATCCTCATTAGAAAGAGCTCATGAGATGAACAATACATTCATGAGCCCTTACCAATATATTACTGTTAATGGTCAAAATTGAAAATGAAAAAGATTTTTGGAAAATATGTTTTAAGAGCTGTTAAAATGTATATGATTCACCGTCATCAGGAACAAGTACCTGAGATGAGATTCCTTTTTCTTGAACAAAGCTTTTTAATTCTTCTCTGGATAACGTCCAATGATTAACGGCCTCCATATGGACAGAAACAATCGTTGCGTTAGGGGCAGTTTTATACACTTCAAAGATATCTTCTTTCCCCATAACTAAAGGTCCGCCTTCTAGGAATTGGTTATCTCCGCCGTTTACAACTATAATTTCAGGATGATGAGTATTGATCACTTCTTGTGTTCCTTCATACCAAACCGTATCACCTGCAATATATAATGTTTTTTCGGAAGGGTGCTTAAAGACAACACCACAAACGACTCCAGCCATTTTTAAAATATCTCCTCTGCCATGCTCACCTTTCGTTTTGATTATTTGAATCCCCTCAAGAGTCGTATCTTCTGTTAAAACTTCAACATGTTGAAAGCCATCACTTTTAACAACTGCAGCATCTTCTTCATTTTGCACAAACATTTTTAAGTGTTTCGGTATGACTTTTTTCGCTGTATCATCGTAATGATCTAAATGGAGATGTGTGACAATAACAGCATCGACTTCATGCATAAGTTCGTCAATGGAAACTGGTAAACTGACTAATGGATTTTGTTGATCTTGTCTTATGGAATTTGGGAAAGGAGGATAAGTCCCTTTCTCTGCTAAAAATGGATCAACTAAAAATATTTTTCCTGCATATTGAACAACGATTGTTGCGTTGCGAATTTGTTGTATCTTCATTTTTTTCCCCTTTTCTTTGAATTAGGTATAGTTTAAACTATGACCAACGATCATTTACATAGATAAAATCAAGTCTTTTGGTGGTTTAACTTGATTATTGAAAGGAGTTGAATAAATGTTAGATCAAACAGATATGCGTATCCTTGATGAACTATCCAAGAACAGCCGGATCACAATGAAGGAATTGGGTGAGAAGGTTCACTTGACTGGTCAAGCTGCTGCAACAAGAGTAGCGAAGTTAGAGGATAATGGAGTTATAGAGGGGTATACAATTAAAATAAACCAGGCAAAATTAGGCTGCCTGATTCATGCGATGATCAATATTTATACAAAAAGTCCTCATCATGATTCATATCTTTCATTTATTAAAACTCAGAAGTCATTTATTTTAAACAATTATAAAATTAGTGGAGATGGTTGTTACCTGCTTGAGTGTAAATTTTCATCTAATGAAGTATTAAATCAATTTTTAGAAGATTTGAATCAGCATGCAAACTATAAATTAACGATTATTATTAATAAGTAATGTGTGTTATTTGAGGTTGCACCAAAAGAGTCGCTATACTTTCTAGGTAAAGTACAGCGACTCTTAGAAAAATGCGATTATGTAAATTACATTAAAACTCAGATTCCAGGCGCTTAATAAATTCTTCTGCTGCACTATATCCCTGCTGTTTCAAAAGCCAATTATTAGCGGCTGCTTCAATTAACCCTGCAACATCACGTCCAGGCTGCAATTGGATTTCAATATGAGGAATGTTTACCCCCATATATTCTGTATATTTCGATTCCTGCTCCAATTCATTATTGAGGGTATCTTTTTGCCATTTAGTCAATTCAATATCTAGCGCAATTCTTGTTTCATCTTGAAATGCTTTTCTTCCATATAGTCGGACAACATTTAAAAGTCCAATGCTTCGGAGTGAAAGAAATTCCTTTGTTTTCTCGTCATGTGTGCCAAGAATGGTGGTCGGACTAAGCTTTTTTAACACGACAATATCATCTGCAACAAGTCGGTGTCCCCGCCCAATCAATGTATGTGCTGTTTCACTTTTCCCAACTCCGGATTTTCCTCGAATTAGAATCCCCATTCCATAGACATTAATACAAACTCCATGGATTGCTGTCTCAGGTGCTAATGCCTTAACCATATAAGCATCAAGTTTTGTAATGAATTCAGAGGTTGGCTGTGGTGTATTCGTACACAATAGAGGGATTCCCTCTTCAAGACAATATTGTGTTAAGTAGGTTAGTCCTTCTTCCCCAGCCGTCACAATGAAACAAGGCGGGTGATACTTCACAATATTCCCTATCCGAAATTGACGCTCATCCAAGCTTAATTTATGTAAATAAGTAATCTCTTTGCTTCCTAGTATTTGGACTCGTTCTGTTGGGAAAAAATCAAAGTGACCAACGAACTCTAAACCAGGACGATGACATCTAGGTTGTGTTATAGCTTTTTGTAGTTGTTCTTCACCAGCAAGAACCTTTAATGCAAATTTTTGAACCAAATGTTCAACGGTTAATAATTTCAATATGTAGATGCTCTCCTTTCTAGAGGCCTATTTATTTAAATAAGGTGCTCTAATAAAACAATGATATTGTATATAATATATATGATTTTAGGAGTAGATATCTATCATTATGGAAGAATGTCACAGAAATGATTCATTCGTGTTTTTTTACTTGTAGCGAAAAATAAATGGATATTTCTTATGAGAGAGTTAGTGCGGAAAAAATCTTATTAAGAGGGAATCTAAAAATAGGCTCAAAGTAGTTTGTTTTAGAGATAGATGAAAAGTGTATATAATTCAGGGAGAATTGGTAGCAGAGTAATACGAGAAAAGACACTAATCCTTGTAGCGTCTTTTTTCTACTATGTTTCAATTCTTCTTCCTTAACAGATCTGTCTAATCTCTTTGGTTATTTCCTATTACAAATAGATTTTCATTTAAGAGATAATTAAATAGATATAAGTAGATAACCCAATAACGATGAAAATCAAAGAAAAAATCATTGCTAATTCTCTCCAATCTTTATTGGAGACTTTAAGAGATTGTATATATGAAATAAATCCTAGGATTACGAATAGTAAACTTCCAATTAGATTAAGAGCTGTAATCATAAGGGGATACCACCTTAAATAACAAATATTGTTTTTTTTCGCTAAAAATAATCCAAATTTGTTATTATTATACAATACATTATCATCGACGAGCACAAAAACAATTTATAGTCCGTAACGATAATGGGCCATCACATAAGCACTTGTCTTTTAATTTAGAGTATCGTGCACTAATTTTAAAGATAGAGTCTTTTTCGTTCATCATTTCTTTTAAGGATATCTTCAAAATTCACCAAATGAAAAAAATGTCGAAAATTGTAGTTTTTAATGAAGGATCGCTTCATTAATGTTATCCCCTGTCGATAATAGTTATATATAAATCTAAAAATAACTATAAGTAGGGGGAGAATATGAAAAATAGGCAACGAAAGAAGAGCATTACAACATCATTGATATCATTTATTGTTCCTATCATTATCATTGCTTTAGTAGTTATATCGTCAATTGGATATACATTCTCAAAACAAATCATTACAAATCAATTAGATTATGCAATGAATACGAAGCTTCGAGAAACTGCTCAGGAAATTAACACGATTTTAGAAAGGGAAAATAGCATTGCAAGAAGTATGGCCAAAACGATTGAAGTCAATTCAGATTTGTTAACGGAAAATAAGTACAATGATTTATTACAAAACTATATTCCCATGTACGATGAAACATTTGGAATGGGAATTTGGTTTGAACCATCCGGCTATAAAGGACAAGAAAAGTATGCACCATTTGCTTATAAGGATGGCAATAAGGTAATTCTTGATAACTCGTACACTACAGGAGATCTCGATATATGGACAACAGAGTGGTATAAAGTTGGTTCCAAACCAGACGGAGGATGGACAGCAGCATATACTGACCCGTCTACTAATGTATCAATGGTAACTACGGCATATCCTTTTAAGAAACAAAATGGTGACCAAATGGGTGTTGTTACAGTTGATGTTGATATTAGCAGTATTCAAAAGTTAATTACCGAAACTAAAATTGATTACGATGGAAAAGCCTTATTGGTACAGAGTGATGGGATTCTTCTCGGTGGTGTAGATGAAAATCGTTTAACAAAGGAAAACATCTTGGACGATCATAACTCTTCATTGGTAACAGCTTCTGAATACATGTTAGCGAATGAGGTTGGAAAAACAGAATATACAATCGACAATGAGAGGTACTTTTTCTACTTCTCTACTATTCCTAATACAAATTGGAAGATCGGTATAAGTGTTAGTGAAACCAATTTATTTAATAACCTAAATGACTTGTTAAGTATTTTTGTTATATCAAGTTTTGTTTCAATTGTAATTGTCACGGCAGTTATTGTTGTTTTTGCAAATCGCATGGGGAAAACAGCTAAGAAATATAGTGGGATTGCAGAAGTTGTAGCTGATGGTGGTTTAGTAAATAAATTTGAAGAGAAAGACTTGGCAAGAAAAGATGAACTCGGGGATATCGGAAGATCTCTCCATTCTATGCAAAATAACTTAACAGATGTTATTAAAAACTTTCAGGCTAATGCATTAAGTATAGATGACCATGCTCAAAATCTTTCTTCGTTTTCTCAACAAATGAATGCCACTTCGGAAAACGTTGCAACAGCTATAACGAATGTTGCGGAAGGGGCAGCAGAGCAACATGAAAAGTTAAAAAATGTAAACACAAAAATTAATCAATTTGGAACAAGCTTAGATTTTATGAATCAATCAATTAGTGAAGTTAATTCTTCAACTAACTCCATTTTAATGATGGCTAATGAGAGCAGCCAAGAAATGACGAAGATGATTAAATCTTTTGAGACACTAAATAAAACGTTTATGGAATTGATAGAACGAGTGAAGTCAGTGGAAATCAATATTCGCAATGTTAATGAGATGACAGAGATCATTAATTCAATCTCAGACCAAACGAACTTATTAGCTTTAAATGCGGCTATTGAGGCAGCAAGAGCTGGTGAATCAGGAAAAGGTTTTGCTGTTGTTGCGAATGAAATAAGAAACTTAGCAGAAAAAAGCAGGGAGTCTTCTGAAAAAATTAATATGATCATTAAAGGAGTGTCTCAAGACACTGGTAAAATGGTTTTATCAACAGAAGATGTTAATAAAGAACTTCTATTACAAAGAGAGCAGTTAGATACTACAATTACCTCATTTGAGGAAATCATTAAATCGGTTGAGAGTATTTCTCCTAAAATAAAGGAAACGGAAAATACCTCAACTAAGATTCAGAAAGAAAAAGATATCATTCTTGAAGAATTGGATCAATCCGGAGCAATAGCAGAAGATGTAGCTGCATCAGCGGAGGAAATTTCGGCATCAGCAGAAGAAATGTCTGCTTCGATAGAAGAAGTAAGTGCTTCAGCTGTAAGCTTAGGTGAAATGACTAATGAAATGAGAGGGAAAATGAACTTCTTTAAGCTGGAGAAGTAGTATCATATATATTAAATAATATACGTATAGGCGCGGACACTAAAGTTCCCGCCTTTTTGTTAAATAACTAACCATTGCCTATTAAATTGTCTAGTGATATATGACAATATGGCTTAAACTAGGTTCCTTAAAAGATGAGAATAATAGTAGAATATATTCATAATAAAGATAAGGGGGAAGAACAATGCGGATTCGTGAAATGGAAGAAAAGGACAATCAAAAAATAGAGCAAATTATTAAAAACTCATTAGAATCATATCACTTAAATATTCCAGGGACAGCCTATTTTGACCCCCAGTTAAGTACTCTTGCACAATTTTACATGCAGCAACCAAATGCGAAATATTGGGTTGCTGTGAATGATCAAGATGAAGTAGTAGGCGGTGTAGGTATTGCACCATTTGGACAGAGGAACGGGATTTGTGAGTTGCAAAAATTATATATATCACCTGAAGCTCAAGGTGTTGGACTATCGAAGAAGTTGATGAAAGTAGCACTCGATTTCGCCAAGGAACACTACACGTATTGTTATTTAGAGACATTGAAGAAGCTCCAAACCGCAAATCATCTTTATCTCAAATTTGGTTTCCAACAGCTTGATAAAGCACTGGATGGATCTGATCATAATGCCTGTGATGCTTGGTATATAAAAGAGTTACTATAATTGAGGCATTATGTAGAAAAGGCGAGAAAATGTAAACCGCATGAAAGGGTCATTCATGCGGTTTTTTGTTAGATCTATTCTTATATTTTCAGCACAAGTTTGGCAGTTTTTTAGGTTAAATATGTGCCATATTCATTAACAATGGAATGAGAAAGCTTCCCCATCCCATCGTCAAAATCGCTGCGAAAATCATCGCCAGGGAGGAAAAAGTAGCCTCTTGCTCACCATATTCCATTGCTTTAGAAGTACCGACACCATGTGCACTCATACCAAGTGATAATCCTTTTGCAATCGGTGATTTAATCGCCAGCCATTTCAGTGTAAAGGGACCAATAATTCCTCCGCTTATTCCTGTAATGATCACAAAGATTGTTGTTAAAGTAGGGGTCCCGCCAATTTCCTTCGACACTTCAATGGCAATTGGAGTGGTAATGGATCTTGGTAAAATACTAATTAAAAAAGTAGAGTTTAAGTGTAAAACAAGTGATAAAACAAAAGTAGACGATATCGCTACTAATGTTCCAATTGTAATACTGACAATAATTGTCCCCATATATTTTTTAACTAAATGAAAATGCTTGTATATCGGAATCGCAAATGCAACTGTTGCGGGTCCTAATAAATCTGTTAGCACTTTTGCAGAATCCATATACGTATCAGCCGAAATACCGAGCACTTGAATCAACAAAATGATAACAATGGGACACAGTAATAATGGATGTAAAAAAGCTAACGTCCACTTTTTATTCGTTAGCTTTATTAGCTTATAAATGATGATCGTTAACACTGTCAATAGAATAATTTTCATTTGGCAGCACTACTTTGTTTTTTCTGGATAAAGTCAGCGGTAAAAGCTGTTGCTGCCATTACAATAAATGTACTAACAGCGATAATTAACACCAATTCAATCCCTTGCCAGCTCATGATTTCATTATAATTGACAATTCCGACTGCAGAGGGAATGAAGAAAAGCAATAGTTCTGCCAATAGCCAATTGCCGCCTTTTTCAATCCAATTCAACTTAACGACACCTGTAAATAAAGCAAGTAATAAACATGCTAAGCCAATCATTGAAGCAGGCAAAGGAATTGCGATGATTTCCTTTATCCCTGCACCTAGAAAAAAGAATAAAGAGATAAATAAAATTTGTATAAAAATTGTAAGTAGTTTCATCTATGATAACCCTCCCTTGTATAGGAAGGAGCAAACCAAGCCCCTCTTTAGACCGGTTCATACTCTGGTCTATTTGAACATGGTACTACGCTTTTTATCATTCGTAAAATACATAATAACTATGAAAGTGATAACTGAAAGTTATAATAGGGTTAAAGGAAAAATTCAATTAACCGTTTCGCAGCAAATGAGAGATACTTATCCTTTTTTGTTATGACAGCTAAGTTCCATGGTGTAAAAGGTTCAATATCAATGATATTCACGTGCTTGTTTTCTACACGGTTACAAATCGATTCAGGCAAAATGGTTACGCCTAAGTTGGCCCCAACCATTTCAGACATTAAATCCCATTGCGAGCTTTTAAATAATATTTTTGGCTGAAATCCTTCTTGAATAAAATTGTTCCACATTATATCATGAAGGGCAAAATCCTCGTGGTAAAAAATAAACTCTTCATCCTTCAGTTCCTTTAGGTGAATAAGGTCACGATCTGCTAATGGATGCTGATGATGTAGTAATAATTTCATCTCGTCTTCCACAATCGGATAAATATTAAACATATCTTCATCAACAGGTAAAACAGCAACTCCTAATTCAATTTCACCTTCCTCCACAGATTTCACAACCTTTGCACCGCCATATTCAGTAATATTAATGGAGATATTCGGATACTGTTTATGGAACTCTGCCATGACACTCGGGAAATATAAGCTGCCAATAATCGGCGGAATTCCTACCCGAATGGTCCCTCTTTGTAATTCTGTTAAATCATTTAAAATCGTCGTCATTTCATCAATTTGTGATAGAATCTTTTGAGCATATTGCATGACGATAAAACCGGCATCTGTTATTTCGCTCGTTTTATTAGACCGAACAATTAATGTCATATCCAATTCATTTTCAAGACTTTTAATCATTTTGCTTAAAGCCGGTTGTGAAATATGAAGGATCTCTGATGCCTTCGTAAAATTTTTATGTTTAGCAGCTTCCAAAAAATATAGTAATTGTTTTAACTCCAACCAATCACACCTCCAACTATAGTATAAATGTTTCGGGCATGATTGTGAAAAATTGACCTTGAAGCTGAAACATTACTATTTAAAATTTTACTGTCATTATCAAATTCTCTATAATTATCGGTAATGTAGACAACGGAAAGGGTTTTGATGAAATGGAATGGAAACCGAACCGGACGGATAAAATGCCTATTTATAAACAAATTGCCAGCTATATTGAACAAGAGATTTCAGCAGGGATTTTTCTGCCAGACTCTATGTTGCCTTCGGAACGGACTCTTGCAAAGGAATTACAAGTGAATCGCAGCACAGTAGTTGCTGCTTATGAAGAGTTACAGTCACTTGGAATTGTGAGCAGAAAGAAAGGAAGCGGAACCCGAGTTAGTACAGACATTTGGGGGTTATCACACAAACGTATTCCGAATTGGGGCAGATATGTAGAAGGTGGTTCCTTTGTGCCGAATCTTCCCTTAGTACAACGAATCCGGATGGAAACAGAAAAGAATGATTTGATAAATTTGGCTAGCGGTGAGTTAACGGCACAGTTATTTCCTACTGAACAATTTCAGAAGATTTTGTCTGACCGCACCTTTACAGGCTATCTTGGTTATGATCATCCTCAAGGAAATGCTGATTTAAGGGAGACGATTTCTACACATGTAAGAGAGTATAAAAAGATTGATACTAGTCCTTCTTCTATCCTCATTACTTCAGGTGCCCAGCAGGCTCTGCATCTGATTGTTCAATGTCTTCTCAAACCGGGAGATGCTGTTGCTATTGAGGATCCGTCATATTGCTTCTCTCTCCCGATTTTTCAATCTGCCGGACTGAGGACCTTTTTGTTACCCGTTGATGAGAATGGGATGAATCCCGAAGATCTTGTATCTTTACATAAAAAGCATAGAATCCGAATGGTTTTTTTAAATCCTGACCATCACAATCCAACAGGGACGGTACTTTCTTTAGAACGTCGGAAGCGTGTGTTAGAACTGTCCGCGGAATTTGGTATTCCAATCATTGAAGATGATCCTTACAGTTTAACGACGTTTGATGGTAGTGTGAATGCTACCTTGAAATCAATGGATTTTAACGGAAATGTTTTATATATAAGTTCATTATCTAAAATTGTTGCATCAGGTTTACGAATTGGCTGGATTATTGGCCCCTCAAAAGTTATTCAACGTCTGGCTGATGCGAAACAACAGGTTGACTTTGGTCATAGTGTTTTTCCGCAATGGGTAGCCAACGAGTTTATAGGGTCATCGGATTTCACTTCCCACATTTCGATGCTCCGAAAAGAGTTAAGACTTCAAAAAGATGAATTAACAAATAGTCTAACGACATTATTAGGTAACAAAATGGAGTTTATTATCCCTAAGGGAGGAATCCATATGTGGTGCAAATTAAATGATTCTATTAATGAATATAAATTACTCGAAGAATCAGTGAAAAAGGGGGTAGCCTTTATCCCGGGAAGTATTTTTGGAACGGAAAAAGGCTATGTTCGCTTTACGTTTGGACGAGAGGACAAACACTCAATTCGAGAGGGAATTTCGCGGTTTGCTGAAGTGTTTAACAATATTTAGTAGGTTATTAAACGCTTCGTATCTGATCTTTATGCCCCTGGGAAAATCGTTTCCTTTTGAAGTGGATGGGTTAAATAGTTGCAAATTGGATGGTTAACTTATAACCTACATAAGTTACTATATAAAAAGATCGATCACTATTTTCTTAATTTATTCTAAGAGGAGATATATAAATGGCATTTGCAGTCATTCTAATTATTGTTTTAGCCATACTGGCATTAGTTGGAACCATCTTTGCAGCAAAAGATACAGAGGTTAGTTATGGTAAAAATACAAAAAGTAATATTGGTAGATTAACAGCTATTTATGCTGTTGTAATTTTACTTTCTATCTTAGTTATTGGCGCGTATATTTTTATAAAATAAGATTTCCATTGATAGGAAAATGAACGGATGCTAAAAATTGAAACAAATGGAAGTTTTTATAATAAGGAGTTGAAAAGTAGATGATATCAGCTTTTATCGTTTCATTTATACTAGCCGCAATTAAAATTGTGTTAACTTGTATGCCTTCTGATCTAGTAGATTGGATTTTAAGTAAATTTGCCCTACATCCAAAGTTAAATTCAAAAGAGGTCAAAGTGACATATAACGGTAAACATTTGGAATCTGAAGAGAAAATGAAATTTACCGATTACTTTAATGAAGCCACATTTTTGAAAAAATATTATATATTCCCGGGAAACGAACACTTATTCTTGAATCCAGAGACAGATGTATCTCCCATTGTTGTCAATATGATAAGAGGGAAAAAAACGATTATATTATATGTTTTCTGTTATGAAGATCATATTGATGTAGTCAAACAGTTTAAAAGTAAAGTAGTTTCTTACAGTTTAAGGTCAGACGGACTACAAACCTTATCACCTGAGATCCGTTATTTGAATGAGGCAGTACTTTCATAATGAAGAATCTGTCGCTTGAAAAGACGAGAGGATAAATTCGTCTCAGAACATCAAAGTTGAAGGCTCCAATCCTTTTATAGAAAAGGGGTGGAGCCTTCACTGCTTTATTTGGGTGCTATACCTGTCCAAAAAAGATTCACTAAAGACTGAGCTGCTTTTTCATATCCTCCTAATTCAGTTATTAATTCTGTTTTGTTTTTAATCATGGTTACGGTTGAAAATGCATGTGCTAGCAGCAATGGGCTGGATGTAACGATTTCACCATTTTCCATTGCCTGTTTAAATATATTTTCCAGTACTTCATGAATGTTTTTCTCAGAATCACGAATTTCACGGATATGATCTTCTGTAAGAGAAGAACTCGCTTCTTGTAATAATGTTTCAAAATCGACATGAGGTCTCTTTAGATGTTCTAACGTAACTTCATATAATCTGCTTTCTAATCCTTTCGAACTGTTTAATAGTTCCTCCACACGTGTTGTAATACGCTGAAACATGCTTGATACAGCGGTAGTGAATAGTGTTGCCTTATCTTTAAAATAGTAATAGACACTGGCTTTTGTTACATTGCTTGCTTCAGCTACTTGTTGCATCGAAACAACTTCGTATCCATATGTCATAAATAGGTGTGCTGCTGTTTTTGCAATTCGCTCCCTTGTTATATTCATTTCAGCCTTGACTCTGGGTCTACCAGGTGTTCTCTTAGGTTTTTTATTGTCCATGCATACGTTCCTCCTCCTAGTTCAAGAAATTGGCACATTTAAACTAGTTGATTAATTAACCTTCCGGTATATATAATTATCCTTAGTTATATATTAATTTTAATGTAATTTTTAAAAACAAACAAACATTGAAATGAGGGAGTTTATGTGAAGAAATCGCCTTTAACAACAATCAGCCAGTATATGACAGGGAAGGTAAGTCGCTGGATTGTCATTGCCGCCTGGATTATAGTAACTGTGGTATTAACCATTGCCTGGCCGCCTGTTAGTGAAACCGAGATTAATAATGCCCCGAACTTAAGTGAAGATTCACCTTCTGTAGAGGCAGAAAATCTAATTAAAGAAGAATTTCCTACTTCTTCAGGAGTGCCGGCGTTACTTACATGGCATAACGAAGGAGGTTTAAACGAAGAAAATTTAATGGCTGTCCAAGAAATGTCAGAGGAATTATCTGATAAACCGTTAGAAGGACAATCATCTACACCTCCTTTGCATAAGATGCCAATACCTGCCTTGCAAGAGATGATTTCTGAAGATGGCACCACACTCGTACAACCTATATTCTTTGAAGAAAACATTGAGACAGGTATTCTGGAAAAAAATGTAGATAAGATTAAAGAGCAAGTAGAAGAAAAGGTTTCATACGATTCTTTTGCTACAGATATTGATGACCCAGATAAACTAAGCACCCGTGTAACAGGGCCGGTTGGTATTTCAGTGGATGCTACAAGCCTTTTTGAAGGAGCAGATGTTACGTTACTAATTGCAACAGTTTTATTAGTATTAGTTCTTCTTCTTGTCATTTATCGTTCCCCAATTTTAGCGATCATTCCTTTAATTGGTGTAGGTTTTGCCTATATGGTCCTTAGTCCAATTCTGGGTCTTTTAGCAGATAAAGGGTGGATTACGGTCGACTCACAAGCTATCGCCATTATGACCGTATTATTATTTGGAGCTGGAACAGACTACTGCTTATTTTTAATTTCTCAGTACCGTGACGAACTTCGAAAAGTAAAAGATAAAAGAAAAGCACTTATTCATGCATTTAAAGAAGCTTCAGGTGCAATCGCGATGAGCGGGTTAACAGTTGTTATTGCTCTGCTTGTTTTAATCGTTGCGAAATATGGAGCTTACCATCGTTTTGCGATCCCTTTTAGCTTATCTATTTTTGTTATGGGAATAGCAAGTTTAACGCTTATTCCGGCTTTATTATCTGTTATGGGAAGAGCTTCTTTTTATCCGTTCATTCCCCGTACTCCTGAAATGGAGGAAGAGATAGATAAAAAGAAAGGTAAGCCGGTACGTGTACGAAAAGATAAAAGCCGTTTTGGAAATTGGGTTGGAACGATTGTTACAACGAAACCGTGGACAATTATTATTGCTTGTCTCATTTTCTTTGGGGCTTTCTCCATGTATTCCAGCCAAATTAAGTATACCTATGATTTATTATCCTCTTTCCCTGAAGATATGCCATCACGGGAAGGTTTTCAGGTTATTTCTGATGCCTATTCCCCTGGAGAATTAGCGCCGGTTCAAGTCGTTATTGATACGGAAGGAAAAGAAGTAGACGTAGAAAAAGAGTTGCAGAATCATAATCTTGTTGATACAGTATCAGCCCCGCAAAATGGTGTTGATCATGAAAATTTAAAGGTATATGATGTTACGTTTAATGTGAATCCGTATAGCGCAGAGGCGATGGAAGCTATTCCAGAGTTAAGAGATGCGGCTGAACTGGCATTAACACAATCAGATATATCTTCTGCGGAGTCAAAAGTATGGATCGGTGGTCAAACGGCAACACAATATGACACCATGATCACCAGTAATGAAGACACTAATCTCATTGTTCCACTAATTATTGTCTTTATATCCATTCTGCTCTTAGCTTATTTACGTTCCATTGTAGCCATGCTCTACTTAGTTGGAACAGTTGTTTTATCTTATAGTGCAGCTTTAGGGTTAGGATGGTTTATTATCCATAATGTAATGGGAGTGGATGCAATACAAGGAGCCATTCCTTTATATGCATTTGTGTTCCTGGTAGCACTTGGAGAAGATTATAATATCTTCATGATCTCAAGCATTTGGAAGAAAAGAAAGGTCATGCCATTGAAACAAGCGATTAAAGAAGGGGTAAGTGAAACAAGTGGTGTTATCACTTCAGCTGGTATCATTCTAGCTGCTACCTTCACAGTTCTGGCAACATTACCAATTCAAGTTCTAGTGCAGTTTGGAATTATCACTGCGTTAGGTGTTCTTTTAGATACATTTATTGTTCGCCCATTCCTTGTACCTGCCATTACGACCGTGTTAGGGAAATTTGCTTTTTGGCCAGGTAAATTGAAAAGAGTACAAGAAAAAGAGAATTAATAAAAAAAAGGATGTGCCCAAATTTTTGCACATCCTTTATCATTTCAGAAAGGAAGAGAGTCTACAGATGAAAAGAAGATTGAAATACATTCTACTCGGCATTATGTTATTACTGCTTGTGTTATTTCTTGTTTTTTTTACATGGTCACAACAAACCTATAAACCCTCTTCAGAGCTTGATACACTTTTAAATAAAAGTGAAATTCGGTATGAGGAAGATTGGATTATTTTTAATCAGCACTCTAGTAAAATAGGGATTGTGTTATATCCTGGTGGAAAAGTAGAGCCTGAAGCATATAGCTACTATGGAAAACAGTTAGCAAACAAAGGGTATTTGGTAGCGATACCTAAAGTTCATTTTAATTTTGCGCTGTTTGATTCCAACAAAGCTACTAAGATAATAGAGAACTACCCATCAGTTGAAAAATGGGTAATTGGTGGACATTCATTAGGAGGAGTTGCAGCAGCGAAATTTGCTTATGAACATCCTAAAAAAGTAGATGGAGTTTTTCTATTAGGCTCCTATCCTAGTGAAGGGAATGATTTCTCAAAAACGAAAACTCCAATGCTGTCGATCTATGCAGAAATGGACGGCTTAACCACAGTAGAAAAAATTAACGAAACTAAGAAATTTTTGTCTAGTCATGCAACAATGCATGAAATAAAAGGTGGCAATCATGGTCAATTTGGTGTGTATGGTAAACAGAAAGGAGATAATGAGGCGGGTATATCTATCAAGATACAACAAGATGAAATGGTGAGTGTTACTTCTGAATGGATAAAAGAAATTAAATAATAATAAGTTTGTAGACAAAGTAAAATTTGCTAGCCTTTCAGACTGATTGCTAACGCTAGCGTATCAAAGCACGAAGCCTTGTGAGGAGCAGAGTTACAGCACCGCAGCAAGGTGAGTAACGAAGAAAGCGAGCGTTTGTCAACAGTCTGCAACCCCATTAAAAAATGGGGTTTTTTTTAGCATCATACTAAATTAAAACGTAACTTACATTAAAAGATGCGGTGAACTATTTTTTTGAAAAAAATTTTGTGATTTTTTTTGATTAGTGTGCTGATATAACATGTTTATAGAAAACAATTCTTATTAATGTAAATAAATTAGGATTTTTTCCAAGGTATTAGGTGAATTTTAAGATTATTAAAATAATAAATGACAAATTTTAGGTTAATTGACAAAATAAACCCACCATAATATAATCTAAATCAATCAAAAGTAATCGTAAATACTCATATTCGATCACGAAACCTTTCATCAATAATCAGTGATTTTCAACAGCATTTTTGTTTATCTAAAATGACAGCGTTACCAATATTTTTTGAGACTGATCATTTAATAGAAATCTATCTTTAAGGTGGTGATATAAAACATTAAAATGTTAGCGTTTTCATCGTTAATGAATCTTACAAGTGGTTAATTTGTACTCGAAAAAAACAAATTGTTTTAGGGGGATCATAATGAAAAGGAATTTAAAGACGTTCATGGTGTTTGTTTTGATGTTAGTACTAGCTTTGATGACAGCATGCAGTGGAGCGAGTGAATCAACAAGCGAAGGTAGCTCAAACAGTGGTTCTAATGATAGTAGTGAATCTAAAGAGGATGAAAAACTAACAATAGCTTTATCAGTGGGTACACTTGCAAATCCTTTCTTTGTTGCGATGGGAAAAGGTGCAGAAGAAGCAGGAAAAGAATTGGGAGCAGAAGTGATTGTTGAAAGTGCAGAATATGACTTGGCGAAGCAAACATCACAAATCGAAAACTTTATTACCCAAAAGGTAGATGTCATTTTACTTAATGCCGTTGATACAAAAGGTATTGCTGCAGCCGTTCTGCAGGCAAAAGAAGCAGGAATTCCTGTTATTGCAGTTGATGTAAATGCAGAAGGCGGAGTGGATGCAACAGTTACATCTGATAACTATCAGGCAGGTCAACTAGCTGGTGAGTATGTAATCGAACAATTAGGTGGAAAGGGCAATATTGCTATTATCGATGGACCTCCTGTTTCTGCTGTAGCAGACCGTATTAAGGGATTTGAGGATGCAATCAAAGGATCTGATATTAAAGTTGTAGCAAAACAAAATGGTGAAGGAAGTCGTGAAAAAGCGTTAACGGTTATGGAGGGTATCTTACAAGCTAATCCATCTGGAACAATTAACGCCGTATTTGCTATTAATGATCCAGAAGCAATCGGGGTGGAAATTGCTCAAGAACAAGCAGGACGCAAGGATGAATTCTTCATTGTAGGTGTAGATGGAGCCCCTGAAGCAACAGAAGCAATGGCAAAAGAAGACAGTTCTATTTATGCAACTTCAGCACAATCACCTAGTGAAATGGTGAAAAAAGCAGCAGAAATTGGGATGAAAGTGAAAAATGGAGAAGAAGTAGAAGAGTTAATTAAAGTTCCAGTTGAGCTAGTAACTCAAGAGACTTTAGATTCTTACAAAGGATGGTAAACCTCCAAACTTATATAGGCTGATAAGGATTTTATTCCTTCATCAGTCTTCTTCAAATATAGAAGGGATGATATAAGCTATGGTTGTCAAAGAAGAAGTAAAGCAGAGAACGAACCTAAAACACCTTGTTTTGAATATGCAGGGAATAAGTAAAACCTTCTCAAAAGTCACTGTATTAAAGAACGTGAAAATTGAGTTATATCCAGGAGAAGTTCATGCACTAATGGGAGAGAATGGTGCCGGAAAATCTACATTCATGAAGATTTTAGCAGGAATTCATCAACCGGATCAAAATGGAGGGGAAATCTTTTATAAAGGTCAACCTGTCTTGTGGAAGGATCCTATCGATGCGAGAAATAAAGGAATAAGTGTTATTCATCAGGAATTAAATCTTTCTCCGAACCTAACGATCAGTGAAAATATTTTAATGGGTACAAAGTTTCCTAGAAATAGTTTAGGAATGGTAAAGTGGGATGAAGTTCATGAACGTGCTCAAAGGGTTCTGGATTCAATGGGATCTAGTCTTAACCCACGCCAATTAGTATCAACTCTTAGTGTTGCCCAGCAACAGATGGTGGAAATTGCCCGTGCCCTATCCTTTAAGGCAGAGGTTCTTATTATGGATGAACCGACCGCTTCATTAACAGATAAAGAAATTATGAAACTATTTGACATTATTCATGATTTAAAAAAACAAGGAGTAGCCATTGTCTATATTTCTCACAGAATGGAAGAAATTTTTAAGATATCAAATCGATATACAGTATTACGAGATGGTGAATGGATCGCGAGTGGTCCTATAGAAGAGACTGATCCAGATCATCTTGTTAAACTTATGGTTGGACGTGACCTTAAAGATTTATTTAATCGTACCAAGGCATTTAATCCTTCTCGAAAGAAGGATATACCCGTATTGGAACTCAGAAATATATCTGATAAAAAGGTAGTTAAAAATGTGTCATTTAAGGTTTACCCAGGTGAAATTGTCGGTCTTGCAGGACTTGTAGGTGCAGGAAGAACAGAATTAGTAAGGGCCATATTCGGTGCATCCAATCTAACAAGTGGAGAAATCTATGTAGATGATAAATTAGTAAAAATCAACTCACCAATTGATGCAATATCCAATGGTATTGCACATGTACCAGAAAGTAGAAAAGAACAAGGATTATTTTTATCTATGTCTGTAAAAGAGAATATCTTAATGGGCGAACTTAAGAAGCACTCAAAATCTGGAGTAGTTCGTTGGAAAGACGTTAATGCTACTGCAGATCGTTATATCAAGGAATTAAGTATTAAAATTGCTTCTCCTGATCAGCCTGTTTCCAATCTGAGTGGAGGAAATCAGCAAAAAGCAGTCATTGCACGGTGGCTGTCTATCTCACCAAAAGTACTCCTACTCGATGAACCAACTAGAGGAGTTGATATTGGTGCGAAGACAGAGATTCATAAGATTATTTCTAAGTTAGCTGATGAAGGCTTAGCAGTGTTAATGATTTCTTCAGAATTACCAGAAGTGCTGGGAATAAGTGACAGAGTTCTTGTAATGAGTGAAGGAAGATTAACTGGTGAACTATCAAGAGAAGAAGCTACACAAGAAAAAATCATGTACTTTGCTACAAAAGGGGAGTAACAAAATGAAAGTAAATGTTCAAACAGCTACTCAATCTCAAGGTCTACACATAGGGAATATTATACATGGACTGTGGAATCGTTTAGGAATGATTATGATTTTATTACTATTATGTATCGTGCTTTCTTTCACAGCTCCAAACTTTTTAGATACTGCAAATCTATTAAATGTATTAAAACAAGTATCTATTATCGCAATTTTAGCTGCTGGGATGACAATTGTTATTTTAACAGGCGGTATTGACTTATCGGTAGGATCGACAGTGGCCTTATCTGGAGTTATTTCAGTTATGGTTTCCTCTGCAGGTGTGAATTCTTACATTGCCATGTTATCGGGAGCAGCAGTAGGTTATGCAGTAGGATTAATTAATGGATTTTTTACAGCTAAGACAAAACTGCCAGCTTTCATTGTAACACTTGGAAGTTTCACATATGTACGCGGTCTAGCTTATGTCATTAGTGGTGGATACCCAATTGTTTTGGAAAATGAGACGTTTAAGTTTATTGGAGGAGGCTCCATTATAGGTATCCCAACTCCAATCTATATTATGCTTTTAGTTTATATTGTGATGTTTTTTATACTGAAGTATACAATGTTTGGTCGTCATATTTATGCAATTGGTGGCAATGAAGAGGCAGCTCGATTAACAGGTATAAAAGTAGAAAAATCATTAATTAATGTTTATTCAATTAGCGGATTGTTAGCAGGCTTAGGTGGGGTTGTTTTAGCTGGAAGATTATATTCTGGTCAGCCAACTGCTGGACAAATGTATGAGCTTGATGCAATTGCAGCTGTTATTCTCGGAGGGACAAGTTTAGTAGGTGGAAGAGGTAAAATTCAAGGAACTATTATTGGGGTTTTAATTATGGGGGTGATTAGTAACGGACTTACACTAATGGATGTTAATTATTATTGGCAATTGGTTGTAAAAGGGGGAGTAATTATTGCAGCTGTATTACTAGATCGCTTACGTGGAGATAGTGCTGCTTAATACGCATCCAGGAACCATTTGCTAGTTCATTGAAGCTTGTAAATCAAGCTATTCAAGCGCGATAGTATAATAGCCAGTTCAAAAAGGAAAAGAATCCATTTTTTATTATAGTGGATTCTTTTTATGTATCGTAAATCTTATTTTTTGAACTTCAATCCAAGCGCCTTTCTAGAACAAGGATGTGTGATTCTTTCTATTTAAGGCAGATTGTTTAAGATCACCGTTCAAAGGTAAAGGAAAAACAATGGTTGTGAAAATAACCGTGAAATGGAAAATGTAAACTTTTGTTTAGTTCAGACTGTTGACAAACGCTCGCTTTCTTCGTTACTCACCATGCTGCGGTGCTCATTACCAACACCGGTAACTCCGCTCCTCACAAGGCTTCGTGCTTTGATACGCAAGCGTTAGCAATCAGTCTGAAAGGCTAGCAAATTTTACTTTGTCTACAAACTGAATGTAAACTTTTGTTTACTTTACTGTTACTTTTTATGGGGAATATGTAGGAATTTAAAATAGTTTGACTGTATCATCTTTTCTTGATATTTATAAAGTTTCTTTTAATTTGCTTTTAACTATTACATTAGGTCCGAATAAATCTACCTGAAGCGGAATTTACGTCTTTACATATCTTAACACTACCTTCAAATACTTTTTTTATACTTTCCCTGTAACTCAATTAGAGGAGGGAAACCAATGACAAATGAAGAAAATTTTGATGAGTTAGTAAAAAGGTGGAGTGAAACAGCGTTAGAGAAGAATATTGACCGCAGGAATTTTATCTCGGGTGCCAGCAAGCTTGCCGGTTTATCACTTGGCCTTGCTCTTACCCAATCCGTAACAGGTCTTGAGGTTATTAATGCTGCTCCGAAATTCAATGATTACCCTTTTTCTCTTGGAGTAGCTTCGGGTGATCCGTTATCTGACAGTGTCGTTTTATGGACAAGGCTTGCTCCAGATCCGCTGAACGGTGGCGGCATGCCAAACGAAGCTGTAAAAGTGAAATGGGAAGTGGCTAAGGATGAAAATTTCCGCAAAATGGTCCAGAAAGGCAAAGTGGCGGCAGTTCCTGAACTCGGGCATAGTGTTCATGTAGAAGTGGATGGTTTGAAACCAAATCAAGTCTATTACTATCGATTCATTTGCGGAGGAGAGGTAAGCCAGACTGGAAGAACAAAAACATTGCCGGCAGAGGGTTCAAATGTAAAGAACCTCACATTTGCTTTCGCATCCTGCCAGCAATTTGAACATGGTTATTTTACGGCATACAAGCATATGGCAAAGGAAGATCTTGATATTGTCTTTCATCTGGGCGATTACATATATGAGTACGGACCAAATGAATATATTTCAGCGACCGGCAATGTCCGGGTTCACAGTGGACCAGAGATTATGACTATTGACGACTATCGAAACAGATATGCCCAATACCGCTCCGATGTCCATCTGAGGGCTGCACATGCTGCTTTTCCTTGGGTAGTAACCTGGGATGATCATGAGGTAGAAAATAACTATGCCAATTTGATCCCGGAAAAAGGACAATCTGTTGAAGCATTTGTAAAACGCAGAGCTGCAGCTTATCAAGCTTATTATGAACATATGCCGCTTCGCAAATCTTCTCTTCCTGAAGGGGCAGATATGAGGCTTTACCGAAGCTTCTCATATGGAAATCTTGCTAATTTCTTTGTTTTAGATTCCCGCCAATATCGCGATGACCAAGCAAACGGAGATACAAGTTCTCCGCAGACTGAGGAATCATTGGATCCAAGCAGGACTCTTCTTGGTGCAGAACAGGAAAAGTGGCTTGCTGATGGTTTGTCACATTCAAATTCCAAATGGAATGTTCTACCGCAGCAGATCTTTTTCGCTGAAAGAAACTACGGGACACCAACTGAACCGCGTTATAGTATGGATTCGTGGGACGGATATCCGGCAGCGCGCGAAAGGTTAATGGAAGTCGTAAAGTCCAATGACATAACAAACCTGGTTGTCCTGACAGGAGATGTTCATGCAAGTTGGGCGTCAAACTTAAAAGAGGATTATTCAGACCCTAATTCCAAAACAGTGGGTGTCGAATTTGTCGGGACTTCCATATCATCTGGAGGCAATGGCGCTGATAAGAGAGCTGATACTGATAAAATCTTAGCTCAGAATCCTCACATTAAATTTTTTAATGATTACCGAGGCTATGTGAGATGTACAGTAACACCTGAGCAATGGAGAGCAGATTACCGTGTTGTTCCATTTGTAACCGATCCCGGAGCAGACATATCTACAAGAGCCTCATTTGTTTATGATAATGATCAATCAGGTCTTAAGAAGGTTTCTTCTGCATTAGTGTCTGAAGGGGTCCAAAAGACAAATGAAGTGGAAGAAGACAGAACCCGTGCACATAACCGTGCACATGAAAAACAGAAGCAAAAGAAGAAACAAATTGATAGACAAAAAGTCACTAATTAATTCTCAAATGAAAGGAGTTGTATAAATGCTTTCAAATATAGGCATTCCCGGGTTAATCCTTGTCCTTGTATTAGCATTAATTATTTTCGGACCCGCAAAACTGCCGGAATTAGGTCGTGCTGTTGGTTCTACATTAAAAGAATTTAAAAAATCCACGAGGGACTTGGTTTCAGATGAGGAACCAAGCAAAGAAGAGACAGTTCAGGCTAAGAAAAAAGCACTTTAGTGTTTAACATAAAAGGAAGATGTAGGCAATGCGCTTACATCTTCCTTTTAGTTTTGGGCAAGATTGTTAAGGGCAGGCTTTTTATCACTATTTCGGAATAATATAAGCATAGAATACGATTAGGAAAGATATACAATACTAAAACTATGAAACGTATTATGGCACTGTTCCTATTTGTTGCTGTATTTGCAAGTCAACAATATGTATATGCGAATGAAATGATTAAAGTTAAGTTAAAAAATTACATAGGAGATAAAGAGAAGCTTACTATACAGGTAAAAGGTAGATATACATTTATGGATGGAATTGAAGATATAAAAGAAGGTGCTGTCCATATTTTATTCATCAAAAAAGGTTTCATTGTATTAACCAATCAAAACGAAAAACTGGCATTAACAAAATCTTTTGTCTTAATACCAGATCAATATGATGAGGAACATGTGATAACGGTTAATGATAAAAAATATCTTGGGGCAATGGAATTTACTATAGAAGACGGTCAATACATTAGGCCGATTAACCAAATCCCTCTGGAAGATTATTTAAAAGGTGTTGTTCCGTTTGAGGTGTATCCATCTTGGAAACTGGAAACGTTAAAAGCTCAGGCACTTGCTGCCAGGACCTACACATTGACACATATGGACATGGAAATGGATGACACTATTCAATTTCAAGTCTATGGAGGGTATGAATGGCACGAACAAGCTTCAAAAGCTGTTGAAGAAACAAAAGATGAAATTATTACATTTAAAAATATGCCTATCAATGCTTATTATTCAGCTAGTAATGGTGGAGTAACTGAAAACAATGAAAATGTATGGGGAGAAACAGCAAAACCTTATTTTCCCACAAAGGTTGACCAGTTCGATCCTATTCAACCATGGACACTCCGTTTACACAAAGAGCAGCTGTTATTAAAGGAGATAGATGCTACCAGAATGAACTGCTGGGTCAAGCTAGAAGAAAAGGACCCTTCAATAACAGAACCTATGAAAAAAGGCTAAACAAACAAGGGTTTGATGGAGATATAAAAATCTTATCTATTTCGAATCTAGATATAGCTCCAGATCATTATAAATCAAATCGTGCTAAAAAAGGTTCTATTAAAATAGAATTTTTAAGACGTTTAATAGAAGGGACAATAGTATATGAAGTGGTCGAGCTCAACGATATAGCAATAAATCAAATAAGACCTCTAATAGGAGGATCCACCTTTAGAAGCTACCTCATTGATTCATTTGAAGAACACGATCATTTTTATCTCATAAAGGGGAGAGGTTTTGGTCACGGTGTAGGAATGAGTCAATGGGGAGCAAGTATAATGGGTGATAAAGGTTACACATATAGAGAAATCATCCATTATTATTATCCGGGAACTACGATTAGAAAGATAGCTGACATACAAGAGAAATAAGAAATAAATGAAAGTTAGCCTGTACGCTTATATAAAGCTAAGTTTAGCTTTTTCTATCCTATATTGAGAAAATTTTTCCATTATAAAAAAAGCCGAAAACATTTCAATTATCTTTAAAATGAACGATATATATAATGAGAAAACTTATGGGGGAACTTAATTTGGAGAGGAAATTTAAGGTCAACTGGCACAGTATATCAATTAAGATGATGATATTACTTACTATTATCATTGTTTTATCAGTATCAACGATTGGATTAACTAGTTATTACATTGCGAAAAATCAACTAACTAAAGCTGGGAAGCAAGAGCTTTATCACATTGTGAAAAGTTCTCTAGCTACACTAGAATCAATAAATCACCAAGTGGAAAGTGGTCACTTAACGATAGAAGAAGGTAAAGAGGAAGCCAGGTTGCTATTAAGTGGACCAAAACTGAAGAATGGGGAACATGATTATAAAAAATCTCATTTTTTATATAAAGGCGAAGGCTATATCCTCGGCTATGATGCCAACTTTTCTTCACAAGTTCACCCTAGTAATCCAGTAGGGGATATTCCTAAGGACACAACAAACCGTGAAAAAATGGTTAAAGGTTCATTAGCTTCTAATATCGAAGACCGGTATGCATATTTTGATGATTTGAACGATGAGACCGGTGAAATGAGGAAAAAAATATCTTATATGGAGCATTTCGAGCCATGGGATTGGTACGTGGGTCTAACGGTATATGAAGATGAATTTTATGAAGGGCTAGAAGTTGTAAAATATATCATTTTATTTGGTACTTTAGTTATTATCATAATAAGTATATCAGTATTTTACATGGCGATAAGGAAGAAAATATCTTTATTGAAAGAAGTTGCACTCTCATCGATAAATATTGCAGATGGAAAGATTCAGGCAACAAATCTTTTAGAATCAAGAGATGAAATTGGTCAACTTGCAGGTGCTTATAATAAAATGTCGAATCAGCTTCTTGAATTAGTACAAAGTGTTAAAAGTACTAGTTCGCACCTGCTTGATTCAGCAACAGAGCTTTCTGCCGTATCTGAACAAACTTTAGCTAGCAGTGAAGAAATTGGAACAGCTATCTCGGAAATTTCTTTAGGAACACAAGAGCAAGCGAGTGATCTGGAAAACATTAATCATAGTGTAGAAACATTGACTCAATCCATTGATTCAATAAATCAACAAAGTGATATTATAAATGATGTTACAGGGAAATCTGAAACATTATCGAACGAGGGAAGTATGATCGTTTTATCATTGAGACAATCGAATGCTGCTTCTTTAGAAGCGTCAGAGAAAATAAATACAGGCGTAAAAAGTCTATATGATAAGACTCAGGAAATCCACCATATTATGCAAACAATTGAAAATATTGCGGCTGAAACAAATTTACTCGCATTAAATGCTAGCATTGAAGCAGCTCGAGCTGGGGAGCATGGAAAAGGCTTTTCTGTTGTCGCAAATGAAATACGAAAGCTTGCTGAACAGTCTAAGCAAGCAACATATCAAGTTCGAGGTGTAGTGGAAACTATTGCTGCTAAAACAAGAAATACCGTAGAAATTGTAGAACAAACCATGATGACATCAACTAAATTAAATGATGATGTTTTAGAAACCCAAGATAAATTTGAACAACTATCAAAATCAATTATTGAAACTGTCTCAGCACTAGGTATCTTAAATGATGAAATTGTGAATATCACCAATCAGACTTCGCTGATAGGAGAAGGAATTCAAAGTTCATCGGGTGTTTCTGAACAAACTGCTGCATCTGTTGAGGAAATTAGTTCTTCAATTGACGAACAAAACCATGCGATAGGACAAGTAGCAAAATCAGCTGAGCAATTAAATGTAATGAATAAAGAACTTGATGACATGTTAAGGAAATATCGAATATAAAGTAATAGAAAACGTAAAAATCGTAAAAGGAATTTATAAAGAAAGGCAAGCTGAATGACAGTTTGCCTTTTTCTGATCACCCAAAATGTATGTTATATCAAATGCTAAGAACAGTAGTGTCATGATGAGAAAAACCACCAAACGCTTTCATTGGATTGGGCTTAAAGTGTAGATATAGTTACTCTCTTGCGGTAATCCATTGGAGACAAGCCCGTTTCCTTTCTAATCGCACACTGCTTTATCCATATGAAAGCAAAAAAACCGGTGAAGACCGGTTTTATCTACCAAGTTCACCTGGTATTTTGCTAGTTTTATTTTCTGATGAAGAGCTGTTAAAACGAGTACTATTGTTTGAAGTAGAACTGCTATTCATGTTGTCGTTTGATTGGTTATTGTTTTCATCGATAACTTCTTCACCAGCTTCCTTTACCTTTCCGCCGATGTCTTTAAGATCGGAAGTAGCTTCTTTGGCAGAAGAAAGAATTTCTGTTGATCCCTCTTTGACTTGGTTGACTTGGTCGACAATATCGTCATTTACCTTTTCATATAAGTTTTGAGCATCGTTGATGGCTTCCTTTAAAATAGATACAGCTGATTTCATTCGATCTTGCAAGTCGTTTTTAACGGCGGATGGATCATTTTTCACTTGTCCAACCATTTCCATTGTAGAGTCTTTCATACTCTTCGTATTGGAAGCGACTTTCTGCCTGGTGTTTGAGTCAAGCATGGCTAGTGCTCCGCCAATTACTGCTCCCAAAACCATTCCTTTTACTAGCTTTCCGTTCTTTTCTTCTTCACTTGATGTAACATTCGAATAAGAAACTGCTTGTGTCATAAAAACCATCTCCCTATACTAATTTGAATTTGATATATGGTATTAGTTTTTTCTTTCCCGTTTTTTTTCTATTTAAACGTTTAGTGCCATTAAGATGTGTGTTCACCTTTAACAAAGATAACGCTTTTCGTTTCTAGATAGATTGATAAAAAAGAATTCCTGAAGGATATTGTGCTTGAAGAGAGAATGGTTATTTAGAAAAATAAAGGAGAGAAACTATGGAAGCTGTTGGAGCTATTTCAACTATTTTCTTTTTCATTCTTGTTGTTTATTTGATCTCAAGAATTGCTCACTTTTTTAATGATACGAAAAATAGGTTAAATATGATAGAAAAGAAGTTAGATGAAATAAAAGAGGACCTTTCTAAAAAGAATTGACCAATTGTATGCTCTTGAAAAATTAGGGTGAAGATCTAGTAGTTGCTCGCGTGAAAAAAGGGTAAATTCCATAGCAGAACCTACCCAAGTTTCTTTGTCATGTAAACGCTATTCGGGTCTTCCTTGTAGTCTGAAAAGGGTTCACAATATTCAAAGCCGAAATCTGAATATAGTTTTCTTGCCGGTTCAAATGCAGCCATTGACCCTGTCTCTAAACTCAGTTGTGTATAACCTCGATTTTTGGCTTCGTCAAGGATATGCTGGAGCATTCGTCGGGCAACTCCCTTTCTCAGATATGAGGATGAAGTTCTCATTGATTTAATCTCACCATGAGAGCTGTCAAGTTCTTTTAGAGCCCCCATTCCCGCTAATTCTGTACCTTCCCATGCGGTCCAAAATGTAATATTTGGTTGTCGTAGCTTTTCTATGTTTAAAGCATGGATGCTTTCAGGTGGAGAATTCAACGTCATACCATGAAGATGCTCCTTAATTAATTCGGCTACTTTAACTCCAGTTAAATCATCTTTTTTAATCTCCATAAAAAAACCTCCAATATGACTATAAATAGTAACCTATTAATTTTCAATAATGATGTGAGAAAATATGACGATAGAAAATGAAAACGTTCATCATGTTCACTCACTTGGACCAATTTATTTGTAAAGTTCTACTGCCCCCTCCAAAAAGTTTACATATTTTGCAATAAAACCTTTTGGATCTAAAATCTTAACTTTATTACCAAAGCCTGCTATAAATTGATAGGCATATTGATTCTCGGGCAATTCAATTGTTGCAAGGTAACTTCTTGCAGCTTCTTTTTTAACGGCATTTTTTCCGTATCTTTCGATAAATTGATCTCTTACAGCAATATCTATCGATAGCTGTACATTAACCAATTTTTTTTGTTCATTGTGTTGTTTTTCATGTTTAAAATCGTGACCAGTCCTTGGAACAAAAAAACCGTCTTTTTGGATATTTAATATCCTCGTCACCTTAAATGTTCGATAGTCTTTCCGTTCTAAACTATAACCAAAAAGGTACCAATGCATTTCCCTAAAATGCATCTTATAGGGTTCTACAAGTCTGTACGTTTTGTTTCCTCTTTGATCCACATATTCAAATTTTAATAACCAATTGTTCTCAATTGCTTGCTTGATAAATAGTAGTTCTTCGTTGATTTGGCTTCTTCCCAGCCAATCATAAAAGCTTAAATCAAGTGTTGGTGAAATAGCTGCACTGGTCATTCCTTTGATTTTTTGAATAGTCGTTTGAATCTCTTGATTGGTAATCAGTCCCTCAAAGCCATCTAAAGCTACGAGAATATTTTCAATATCCTTGTGATTCAGTAATCGTTTATCGAATTTATACTCTTCCATTAGCGCATATCCCCCTTCAACACCATACTTCGCATAGATAGGGATGTTTGCATAACTTAATGTTTCCATATCACGTTGAATCGTTCGTTTCGTTACATGAAAAAGTCGGCTAAATTCTGATGCAGAAACAACTTCTTTTTGTAACAAAATCATCACTATCGAGATAAGTCGCTCAATTTTTTTCATATTTCCCTCCAATATACGACATACATATGTCGCCTATGTCCTATTATACTTCAAATAAGAAAAGGAGGAATGAAATATGAAAGCAATCACTTATTTACAATTTGATGGAAGAGCAGAAGAAGCGTTGTCCTTTTATGAAAAGGCATTACCGGCAACTAGCGTAAAAATGGTGAGATTTGGTGCCTTTGAACAAAATCCAAATCCCCCATTATCGGAAGAAGAACAAAACATGATTATGGAATCTTGTATTGAGTTTTCAGGGAATATTTTAATGATCTCTGATGTTCCCCCTTTTATGCAGGCTGCAACAGGCGAAGTCAAAAAAGGGAATACTGTCTTAATCAGTATTATTGATGCTGATTCAGAAATGAATAAGCAAATTTTCGAAGGGCTCTCAGAAGGTGGGACTGTGATCATGCCGTTATCTTCTACGCCATGGTCAGCAAGTTTTGGAATGTTAGTCGATAAATTCGGGATCATGTGGAAGTTTAATAGTGAGGCAAGTAAATTTCTAGATGGTTTTGTAGATTCTTATTAGGGGGTCTCTCCACATACCCATCAAGCTAATGAAAAACTAATACCCCTAAAACAAAATTCTTTCGAAAGATTGTTGGACTAGGGACCCGACGGAAAAACGCTGATGACATATAATGAGGATATACAAAATTTTATGCAGGCTGCTGGAACTGTCAGTTCTGTCAAATGCTGTGACGGGGTTGTATTAAAACGTGCATACGCAATAAAAGCGGCAAGGGGAGAAAACCTTTGCCGTTTCTTTCTTTTTAGGTGAAATGAACCTCCGATAATATGTAAATTAGACAAAAAGGTTCGGAGAAGTTTTGGGTCTTTTTTGTTCTTTCTTCTTATAGATGTCATTTAATCCTTGACTTAGAGTTTAGTCTAAGTTGTAGCATGTAAAGAAAGGAGGAAATGGAAATGTATAGTATATCAGAAGTAGCTATAAAAACAGGGTCCACGGCTCATACTTTGCGCTATTATGAAAAGATTGGTCTATTGTCTTCGCCATTAAGAAAGGGTGGGAAAAGAAGGTATACAGAAGGTGAAATTAGATTACTTAAATTCATGAAAATGTTAAAGCAAACAGGGATGTCTTTAGAAGATATTCAAGAATTTTTAAAGGATGGATGTCTCCTAGAAAATGTTGATTCTACTGACATTCAACTCAAAAAGATTCAAACCAGAGCAGATATTTTAAAGAAACATTTACTCCTTTTAGAAGAGCAAAAACAAGAGATTGAAACGGTTATGAAGGTGACGAAGGAGAAATTAGAGACATATGAAACGATGATTGGAGGCTTAGCAGGTGAAGAGTAAAATATATCTTATGTTAATAGGCTTTGCGGTATTTACAGGGGCTACTTTCAACTTGGCTAAGTATTCTGTTCACTATTTCTCAGCTGCAAGTGCTGCAGCATGGCGATTTGGTATCGCTGCATTGGTTATGGTACTTATCTTAGGAGTTCAAAAACAAATAAAGCTAAGAATCATTAAGACTCATTGGAAAATGTATATCTTACTTGGTATGATAGGTATATTTGGGTTCAATACTTTTTTCTTTTTAGGGATGAAGTATACTTCTCCTTTAAATGGGGCACTGATTATGGGAACTAACCCTTTAGTAACTGCAATTTTTGCCTATTTTATTTTAAAGAATCCAATTACCAAACAGCAAATGCTTGGTATAGCTTTTGCCTTAGTAGGCGTTATACTTGTGCTTACTCAAGGTTCATTGGAAATTATTCGAACTTTATCTATATCTAAAGGTGATTTACTTATCTTAGCAGGGAATATATGTTGGGCTTTATACGGTGTATTAGGAAGAAAATATTTAAATGGTAGTTCTTCAATGGAGACAACTACTTATACGATGGTAATTGGTTCTCTTTGCCTTATGATACTAACGACCTTTTTACCAAGCTCTCAGCCTTTATCTTACGTTACATTCTCAGCTTGGGGTGCTATTCTGTTCATGGCTCTATTTACGAGTGTATTAGGCTACCTTTGGTGGAATAAAGGAATGGCTACTATTGGTGCAAGTAATACGTCTTTATTTTTCAATTTAGTTCCAGTAGTAACAATGATTCTTTCCATCCTAGCTGGTTCTCCTATTTCACAACCTCAAGTAGTAGGTACATGTTTAGTTATTTCAGGTGTTCTAACAGCTTCTGGCTTCTTACGCTTGAAAAGAAAACAAAAAGTTTCAGCTTCATTATAAGAGCGAATTAAATAAAGACAATATAGAAAATATATAGTCTTTATTACTGCCAATGTTGGTCTTTCACCAAGATGAGTTAAAGAAGAAGAAAGGCATTGTCATGAAAGAACGGATTAAACGCTTGAGTGCGATGAATGTATATATAACCAATGCGCCATCTGATGATGTTCCAACGGAACAGCCGGACTAAAACAAAATAGACATATTAAGCTCTGGGATTCCTTTATGATGGGGAATTTCAGGGCTTGTTTTATTTCTATGATTGTATGAAATATTCACTTAGAAATAGTGATTAATTGGCAAAGTGTATTTTTTACAATAGGAAGGACTACTAAACGCTATCGTGTAAAATATCTATTAACACAACTGAAAATGAGTTATTAAGACGCCTGATTCTTTGATAGTACTCGGGTTAAGGCGTTTTTTATTAGATCAGGAGTATTCTGAACTCATTGAATGAGCAACAATACGTGGGTTTTTGGTCAAATAGATAACTTTCAAGTAAACTTAATCAATACGAATAGGTGGCTAAACGTTTTGTTGTAATTCTTTATTTTGAAAATGAACGATTTTTCCCAGTTAGTCGTATTACATATAGAACATTATTGTATGGAGTAGATCTCATGGATGAAAAGGATTTAATTCGAAAGGCGAAAAAAGGAGATACATTGGCTCTTTCGAAATTGCTACAACAGAATTATTCGTTCCTCGTAAAGTATTTAATGAAAGTTACCCTTCATCCAGAAATTGCAGAAGATTTAACCCAAGAGACGATGATGAAGTGTATTGAAAAAATCCAACTGTATAATGGTGAATCCAAGTTTTCCTCATGGCTCATCACAATCGCAACGAATCTTTTTATCGATCAACAGCGTAGAAAGAAGCGGGAGAAAAACTGGCTAGAGCAGGAACAAGCGATCCGAAAAATGAAATGGAATGCAGCAAATATGAACGAAGAATGGACGGATGTACTTGATGTACTTGCTCAAATTAATGAAGAAATACGTATGCCAATCGTGTTAAAGCATTATTACGGATATTCATATGAAGAAATTGGGGAAATGATGGGTATTGCGGAAGGAACAGTAAAATCTCGAGTTTCAAATGGCCTAAAACGTGTACGAAAGGAGTTGGCTAAACTTGAAGGAGTATGATTCTAAAAATAGTCATTCTATGTTGGATGATGAAGATGAATTAACGGTTAAGCAAGTAATAGATGGTTTAGAAAAACTGGATCAATGGAATTCAGTTTCCACTCCAAACTTACAATGGTTTCAACAGAATGTTGAATTAGAGAAAAAAGAATACGCAAAAAACAATGGAAAGACCTTCTCACGTTTATGTCTGTTGCAGTATTTGTGCTTGCGGTTGTGATTGCTGCCGTTTATCGTCAGCCAATTCTATTTCTTTATTTTCAGCTTGTGGGGATTATCTTATTGCCCTTAGTTCTTAAGAAAACTAGAAAGAAGGTCAGTAATGAATGAACTCGAACGAACTAAGTAGTACACCGCTTTGGATATGGATTGTGATTGCAGTCATTCTGATTTGCCAGAGCTCATGGATGTTTTGGGATGCACGGAAGAGGGGACACAATGCTTGGCTTTGGGGCTTTTTAGGTCTAATTCAATTTCCAACGTATCTTATTATCTATCTTATTTTTGCAAGAAAAATATTTAAAAGAAAGGTCTCAGGATCAAACTCCTGAGATTTTTTTATTTTTTCGTGAGTGAACGATTAGACGAACGTAATCGTATTAAGGGTAAATAAACAATTTAGAGGAGAAAAAAATGAATGAACTGTTCAATGTAATCCCATGGGGAGCGATTGCGCCAATTCTTGTCTTACAATTAATTCTTATGATTACCGCATTAGTTTCTTGTATTAGAGAAGAAAAAACGAACGGACCAAAATGGTTATGGATCCTTATTATTCTCATTATCAACTTAATAGGACCAGTGCTTTATTTCGTTGTTGGAAGGAGAAATGATTAATGGAGTTATTAAAGGCAAGCAATTTAGTAAAAATATTTGGAAATACGAATGCTGTTAAAGGAATCAATTTTCACATTGAAGAAGGCAGGTGCGTTTCATTACTTGGTCCAAATGGAGCAGGAAAAACAACGACATTAAAAATGCTATCCGGATTGTTGGAACCGACATCAGGCAGTATTGATTTTAAAGGGGAAAAAGTAAAGGATTTAAGACAGTTTATAGGGTATTTACCTCAATATCCTGCTTTCTATAATTGGATGAGCGGAAAGGAGTTTCTTGTTTTCGCAGGACAATTAGCAAAGCTGAATCGTAAAGAAGCAGATAAAAGAAGTGAAGAATTACTTGAACGAGTGGGCCTAATGAATGCGAAAAAAAGAAAAATAGGGGGTTATTCTGGTGGAATGAAGCAGCGCCTTGGATTGGCACAGGCATTAATTCATCGTCCGAAATTACTTATTTTAGATGAGCCTGTTTCAGCACTCGACCCACTTGGGAGGCGGGAAGTGTTGGACATGATGAGAGAGATTAAAGAGGAAACAACAATTCTCTTCTCCACTCATGTGCTTCACGATGCGGAAGAAATAAGTGACGACATTCTTATCATGCAAGCCGGGGAAATAGCGATCTCAGGTAGCCTTGGAAGTGTAATGGAAGAGTATCGACAACCTATTTTACAAATTGAATTCGAATCACAGGCTGACGATTGGCTAAAGAGCATAGCAAGTTATAGCTTTGTATCTGAAGTAAACATTCAAGGTAATAAAACCATTATCGTATTAAAAGATATGGTAACTGGGAAGCAAACATTATTAAAAGATATCGTGGATAGAAAACTTCCGATTCGTAAGTTCGAGATTTCTCAAACAACATTAGAAGATTTATTTATGAAGGTGGTGAAGGGATGACACAATGGATAGTTCTTTATCGAAAAGAAATGACGGAAATGGCGCGAAATTATAAAATATTATGGATTCCAATTGTCTTTATTTTGCTAGGTGTCATGCAGCCGGTTAGTTCGTATTATATGCCGGAAATTTTGGACACTTTTGGCAGTCTTCCAGAAGGTACAATCCTTGAAATGCCTACTCCAACTGGGGCAGAAGTATTAATGACTGTTCTATCTAATTATGGGATGCTTGGTGTACTTATTCTTGTTTTAAGTGCAATGGGTGTTGTTTCCGCAGAAAGACAGAGTGGAGTAGCAGGTATGGTCATGATGAAACCAGTTCCTTATTCCTCGTATATATTATCGAAATGGGCCGGGCTACTTACAATTACACTCATTTCATTATTTATCGGATATATTGCTTCTTGGTATTATACGAGTTTACTCATTGAAACAGTCGCTTTTGAACGCATTTTTCAAAGTGTAGTGATCTACAGCATATGGTTAGTTTTTGTTGTTACATTGACGCTCTTTTTTAGTACAATAATGAAAGGAAATGGCAGTATCGCTTTTGTTACAATTTTTGTGGTCTTTACCATTTCGACGGTTACATCCATTCTGGGAAAGTATATGAAATGGAGTCCGGCTACAATGACTGAGCACACGGGAAAGGTCTTGTTGTCAGGAGAACTAGATTCTAGCTTCTTGCCAGCTTTCATTACAACTATTGCTATTATCATCGTCGTTCTCATCTCATCCATCCAAATCTTTAAGCAAAAAGAGCTATTGGAATAAAAAAGGTATCCTACAGTGTGTATTCTTATTTTTATAAAGTTGATGAAACACTTCACTTAAACTTTAGGGGGCAATAGTGAAAAAAGCAGTGGAGTATCCGCTGCTTTTTCCGTTATTAAAAAATATTTTCTATAAAATTCTTTTCTAATGCTTCCGCTTAACTGAAGTATCTTAGGATAGGAATCCCCTCAAGTCCCTATCGTGTGAGGATATGAGGGTATTTTACTACATACAATTCTTCTCTGTAATGATATGGAGTCAGAAATTCGTAAACAGAGAAAGCTATATTTTTCTATTTTCATTCCTGATATCTCTCTTTGTTTCATTTACATTGCAGGTTTAATGACCAATTCACTTACATCGATATGAACAGGCTGTTCAAGTGCATAGACGATCGCCCGGGCAATAGCCGTAGCTGGCAGAGCGTTATGTCGGTATTCCTTCATGAATTCTCTAGCCTGGTTGTCGGTAATGCTCTCAGCTAGTTCTGATTCCGTTACTCCTGGCGATACAAGGGTCACACGGATCCCTAGGCCTGCAGTCTCTTGCCGCAATCCGTCCGTTAATGCACGTACGGCATATTTGGTCGCGCAGTAGACAGCTGCCGTCGGAGTCACTTCGTAGGCGCCGATGGATGCGATGTTGATGAAATGTCCAAAACCTTGTTTTTTCATGACCGGAAGACCTGCGGCAATGCCATGGAGGACACCGCGTATGTTGACATCAATCATCCGATTCCATTCCTCAATTTTTAATGCTTCCAGCGAAGAGAGCGGCATCACCCCTGCATTGTTAATAATGGCGTCAACTCTTCCAAAACGACTTTGGGCTGCACCTATAATTGCCTGCATCTGTTCTAGCTCTGTCACGTCGAGCTGTTGAATGACTACAGAACCGCCATCCCCTTGAATGTCAGATGCCAATGACTCTAGTCTTTCCACACGTCTTGCCCCGATCACAACATGAGCACCCAGGCTTGCGAGCTGTCGGGCAGTTGTTTCACCAATTCCGCTGCTTGCCCCTGTAATCACAACCACTTTTCCGTTAAGTTCAGACATTATTCCTTGCTCCCTTCTTCCAGATATAGCACCATACCTGCATGGTAAAGAACCCCGTTGATAAAATCACCATTGGCAGTAAAGCCTGTATCATCGACATATTCGATATGATTGTCTTTGACGATATAGCTGCCTTGATATGCGCTTTCGCGGTTGCCGCGGGCTTCATCGTATCGACCGTTTGGAAGCAGCTCGTGCCGAATATAGCCGTCCGCGGTCACCCACATCCCCACATAGGGATGTGGATTTTTTATAAGTTCTTTTTTCATTTTATAATCTCCTCTCATAATAAAAGATGGATGGCACTCAAATCTTGGCAGGATTGAAATGAAAATAAAGTGATCCAAAGAACGTAACAGAAAGTTGATCAAATCCATACCATCTAATTGAAGTGTCTGACCATAAACTCATTATGAACTTTTGCGCCAAAGAGAGGGTAGTCGAAAAATATACAATTGTTGCCTAATACTCCAATAAATTATAGTATAGTGAGCAAGAGATCCATAAATGTAACTGGAAAGGTGGAGGGATGGTTCATGGAGCAAATTAAGGAATTAGCGGAGTTGATCGAGAGAAATGTAGCGGTGGATGGAACGTATGACACGTCTATATCAGGATTGCGATTTGTTCGTACCACCCAGATTTCTGAACCAGTATACTCTGTTTATGAACCTTCCCTATGTGTTGTGGCCCAGGGATCAAAATTGGTCATGCTTGGGGAAGAAAGCTATCAGTACGATTCTGCCAGTTATCTGACTGCTTCCGTTCATTTGCCGATTACGGGACAGATCATAAAGGCTTCGCCCGATAAGCCTTATTTATGCGTAAATTTGCAGCTTGATATGAACCAGATTTTTGAAGTCGTTCAGTCATCGAGTCAAGTAATTTCTAATGACTCCCCGGGACGTGGTCTGGTAATCAGCCTAGTAAATGACTCGCTCCTTGAAGCGGTATTACGGCTTATTAGGCTACTTGAGACTCCACAGGATATACCAATCCTTGCCGATGGTATCAAACGTGAAATCATTTACCGGATTCTACAGAATGACCGGAATGATTCCCTGAAGCATTTTGCACTTGTAGGAAGTCAGGCCCAACGGATTGCAAAGGTGATCGGGGTGTTAAACCGAGAATTTGCGCAGCCCTTAAAGGTAGACGAATTGGCGAAAGAAGCCAGAATGAGCTCTTCATCCTTCTACCATCATTTCAAGGAAGTCACGGGTATGAGCCCAATCCAGTTTCAGAAACAGCTTCGGTTGCAGGAAGCACGCCGATTGCTTTTAACGGAAAACCTGGAAGCGGCTGAGGCAGCGTTTCAGGTAGGTTATGAAAGTCCTTCTCATTTCAACCGGGAATATAGCCGTAAATTCGGCCTGTCCCCAATGAAAGACATCCGGCGTCTGCGGGAAATGTTGTCATAAAAGAAGATAGGTTATCGAGACTAGAATGGGTTATTCTATGTAAGTGGAATGGCATAGGATTAACGAATCCAATGAGCTTAATAGAAAACTATTTTAATTGTAAAAAGAAAAAAGGCTTGGATACCTATTTAGAGATCTGTGAAAAATGATATACCATATTCAATCTTTCGAAATTCTCCTCCTACTCGGGTTGAATTCGTTGTACTTTGTGGAAGAATTGAATGGAATCGTAACAGATTTCTAAGAAAAAGGAATAGTAGAAATAGACTTTGACAGTGCTTGTAAAAGATTACTGCTGGCAAATAGTCTTTTTAGAACGAACAATTCAATAAAAGATATAAACATAAGTGGAATTGAGCACTTAACTAGAAAAGACATACATAAAGCAAAAATGATGAAAGTATCATTCTAGATGTAACTCCATGAGAACTTAATGAAGAGCATCCATTAATCCATTATTTTATGTAAATGGAACTAACAAAAGGGAGGTATTGCTTATAATGCAGTCAATTGATATACAAATGTTACCTTGTTACGCTAGTACCAATAAAGTGGACATGGAGCATATTACGAACATAGTTAACCGTGTGTATGCGTCATCTGAGGAAGGTTTTTGGATGCACGGGGCAGTACGTACGACAGTGGCGGAAATGGCAGAGTTCACTAGCTGTAATGAGATTGCTGTAGCTCGATCAATGGGAGAAATTGTTGGATGTGTCCGTGTTCGACGGATTGACCAAGAAATAGGGGAATTCGGGATGTTAGCTGTTGATGACGAATACCAAGGGACTGGCATTGGACGAGAGTTAATCCGCTTTGCTGAGCAGAAGTGTCAAAAAGAACAACTTCGTAAGATGCAACTGGAATTGTTAGTACCTCAGAAAGGTTCTCACCCGGCCAAAGAAATCCTGGAAAACTGGTATACTCGTATCGGCTATCAGCCAGTTCATACGGAAACCATCGATGCTTCATTTCCGAAGTTGGCGGAAATGCTGGCTATCCCCAGCAAGTTTGTCGTTTTCCAAAAAGAATTAAGATAGAAGAAAAACTTAGATATAAGGGTCTCACCAACAATTTGACGGAATAGCCACGCAATGAAACGTAAACAAACGGGTGCGATGTTAAAGATCTATTTTCTGGGTTGTATCGAGTGAGTTTTTTCTGCAAGGGGTAGTTGTTATCGAATAACTATCTTTAGCAATATAAGTGCGAATGTTCTGTAAGTACAATCAAGAAATAAAAAAGTGTATTTAGTAACAAGAGGACTAAAAGGGAGGTAATAAATATGATGAAATTGATGTTTATTCTCGCAGCTATCAGTATTCCTACTTTCGCTTATTTCGGGAAAGGTGCTACTGGAATTTTCATTTCTCTATTATTCATGTTTCTTGCAGCCTTTTTTAGTAAGCCAAGATTTAATAAGAAAGACTAATGATACTTCAGCAAAACCAGTTAATAGTAATTAATTGAGTTCTGTAACGAAGTCTTTTCTGGAACAAGGAAAAGTGCTTATTTTAGTTTTGGGCCAGCCAGATTGTAGAGTAACTCTTTATTACGTAGTAGACTAAATACTTTGCAGTAAATAAAAGAACCGCCTTCTTCACATCGAAAGGCGGATTAGATATTGAGGCTTATTAGATGTTAATATCCTAACTCCTATGAACGACAAGACGACCTAATTCCTCTGAGTGTGCAACCTTTACACAGTCAATATAAACGGCTAAACCTTTTCCCATGTTGTACTGAAGGCCGAGCTTATCATAAATGATTGTGATTTCTTTACCATGAGAATACAAACGGTCTAAACAGAAATATTCCCATTCTTCAGGAACGAGTGGGTTCACCACAAAGCTACCATCTTCTTTTACACGGAACCCGATGAGTCCGGTAATGATTAGATCGTTAAATGTAGAATGGTTGTAATCCTTCCCACGCTCGCGGCCACCCTTGTTTTCTGGCCAACCCCATTCCTCTAATATCCGTCGGGAAAGCCATTCACCTGTAAAAGGGTCAATGTTTTCGTCCAACCAGGATACCGACTTGCCGTCAGCATTTATACGGTAATGAGATTGCGCGTAAGTGCTTAATATGTTCCAGTAATCTTCTTTATTAATCACTTGCTGTTCGTAATCGTTTAATACGTTAGCCATTGCCGTTAACGTCTGAGATGTGGCGAATGGCCAAGACGGTCCATTCCACAGACATTCGTGTTCATAGGAAAACATGAACCTGGAATGACGTTGTTCTGCAGTTGTGGGCCCGTATGGAGCATAGAAACCTTCAGTATCCAATAACTGTGTCCAGGCACGTTCGTAACCGGAGTCTGGAAGGTGGAAAGCCCAAGGGATATATCCAAGTTGCTCACGTACGTTATAAGCGGGGTCCATCTTTTGGAAATCCCAATGTTTGACTATGTCATTTGAGCTTTTCAGTGGGATGACCTTGAAGAACTGCGCTTGCTCGTCCCATAGATACTGTTGGACAAGCTGTTTTAACTGATTCGCCTTTTCCTTAAACCTTTTGTTTGACTCAACGTCCTCTGCAAGGCGTGCAATGTTGGAAATCGCCAATGCATCGGCGTACATATAGGCATTCAGAGTTGGCCTTAGACCAGAACCGCTAATGGATATCTCCATCGCATCACGGTCATCAATTGACCAGAATAAGCCACTTTCGTTCCGATTGCTTTTCTCCCATTTTGTGTAGTTGTTGATCATATCCGGCAGTAAATCAATTGCTAGCTGGAAGTCACCATCTACTTTGCAATAATTCCACACAGCATCTGCTATCCAACAGCTATAAGAGCGTAGACTTCCGTGTCCTTTAAACCAAAACAAGATATAATCCTTTAAAATGTCTTGACGGTTTCGCAACCAGCGTCCTTCATTTAAATGATGTCCTACAGCACAGTTGATTGTGTTATGCTTGCCCGCCCAAGACACGGAGGGATGAAATTCAGTAATCACGAATCCGTCAGGAGTTAGCTTAATATGTTTTCGATACACCCACCAGCGAAAATAATAAGTCTCTTCCAGGTATGAATCAGGACAATGGAAAAGAGGAATCTGATCACGAAGCCAGTCCCAGGCGGTGGCATTATCAACATGCTGGATAACAGTTTCTTCGTCGTGCTTGTTAAACGTTTCGAAATGTTTTTTAAAATTTTCTGGCGTTAACAACATACAACCTCTACCTTTCTGCGTGTTCTTTTAACTGAAAAGCATCAAAATAGTAACCTTATAAAATAGTATTATAACGTTTATAATAAGTAGAAAATATAAGTGAATCCAACCTAAATATTATAAAATTCCACACAAATATAATCGGAACAGAGAGGGATGATCTAGATTAGCACAACTAAACACCTTTCAATCTTCTCACCACCATTGCCTTATTATTTGGAATGCGGAAAAGTGTCCTACTTACCGGGAGAACAGCATCCGGATCGAAATCGTATTGGTGTCTTTGATTTGCTGGTAGTCGTCAGCGGTAGAATTTATATAGGAGAAGAAGCTCAGCACTGGGAGGTTTCGCCGGGCCAAATGATCATATTGTGCCCGGATAAGTATCATTACTCAGTAAAACCGTGTGATGTAGAGACTTGCTTTTATTGGCTACATTTTAAAGAGGCAGACCGACCGGAGGAGCAAAGCGCTCGTTCTTCTATATCGAATTTCAGAGAGAAGGCCAAGTTGAGCAGGACAGAGTCATATCACATCATGCTACCTAAATATGAGGATTTGACTGAATCAACGCAGGTATACGCTTTAATACAACGGTTAATTGGTCTTTCTACCGAACATCGAAGTCAAGCGTTCTGGCAGGAACAACAATTGTTCGTCGATTTGCTGAAAATTATTGAGAATAAGCAAAAAGCAGAGGTTCTTTCGCCTTCCTTACAGCTTGCAGAGATGACTGAAGCATATATCAAAAGACACTATCGTTCACGAATAAGTAACAAAGATTTATCAAAGGCTTTGCATTTTCACTCAAATTATATTACCCGGTGTATGCAGGAGGTTTTTCATTGTACCCCAATGGCTTACCTACACCAATACCGACTGGACCAAGCCAAACTTCTTTTGATCAAGACAGACTGGACGATCACTAGAATTGCAGGTTATGTCGGATTTGAATACTCGCCGTATTTTTCAAGTTGCTTTAAGAAGCAAGAGGGAGTCTCACCATTACAGTTCCGTAAACAGTATGTAAAATAAGAAAGATTTCAATGTAAAGTCAATATCTTGCTTCTAGCACTAATTAAGAATGTCCAACACCTAGAGAGCAGGTGTATGTTTGTGAAAAATGAACAGGGGGACACATTTCCTTACAAGTCGCAAAGCAGGAAGTAGGAGAAGGGCTGATTAGTAATGACTTTATCCAAAACACGATATGAAAGCCCTCGTGTTGAGTTGAAGCGAGCATTAATTCTTGAAAAGGTAAAAATGCGACTATTGCATATGGACTAGATTGTTGAAAAAACTCTTTGGGCAGATGGGCGATAATCTGCAACATTTTAACTTTAGGATAATGTTCAACTAACTGGCATGCTACTTCAATAAAGCATTTGTATTATACTAAAAAACACCAAGCTTATATAAAGTCTTTGAAAGAAAGGAAACACAGATGAAAAAGAAATTACTATTTATAGGAATTGGATTTTTGTTAATAGCACTTTTATTCGCAGGAACTTTTAAAATTACAAAATTAAGAACCTTTCAACTTTTTGGAGGGTTAACATACCAAGTTGAAACGGAAAACAAGGTTGTTGCTTTAACATTTGACGACGGTCCGACAAAGAATGTGGATCAGATTTTACCTTTATTAGATAAATACGAGGCAAAGGCTACTTTTTTTCTTATAGGAAATGATATTGAAAAATATCCTGCAGAAGCAAAAAAATTGGTAGAGGCAGGGCATCAAATTGGAAATCACACCTATTCACACAAAAGAATGGTTTTAAAATCTCCCGCTTTTATTAAAGAAGAAATTGAAAAAACTGATGAGTTGATTAGAAAGTCCGGATATAAGAGTGAAATTGACTTTCGACCTCCCTATGGGAAAAAATTTGTGGGATTACCTTATTATTTAAATAAGCACAACAGAGAAACGATTATGTGGTCTTTAGAACCGGATACATATTACACAAGTGCTGATGAAAAAGTAAAATATGTGGTGGAGAACACTAAACCAGGATCGATAATCTTGCTGCATCCAATGTATGATCAAACAGGTGTGGAAATGCAAGCGATTGAAGATATTTTAAGAGAGCTTACGAACGAAGGGTATAAATTTGTGACTGTGGACGAGCTTCAAGAATTATGAGGTAAGAAATAAATTGATCTATCTTTAGCCTTTACGTTTGCAGAGATATAGTTGGTAAAGCAAGGGTGATGGTTATATAGGTATGTATCTCTTTTTTCTTATTCAAGTGAACAGGGCGTTTCTGGAACAAGCAGGAACGCTTTTTACTATTGGAGCAGTTTAATAAAAATTACAAATTGTGAAGGAAGGGGGATTGTACAGTGAAGGAAACCGTTGAGTTTTATACACCTCAAGCCCTAGCTCAAAATATATCCCAGGTCTATTAACAGAAATTTATTCGCGTTATAAGATGGAAATATAAGGAATGAAGTGATGAGGGTAATTTAATTGTAATGTAAATGAAGAAAGATACGAAGTGAGAATATGAAAAAGGAGAATGGGTCATGGTAAAGAGATTTTCTATGTTAATCATTACTATATTAGCCATTGGTGCTTTATTATTTGCTGCTAAAAATCCAACAGGTCCTAATACGGTTTCATTTGATGAACCACTAAATCTATTGATGTCTCTCGGAACATTAATCGTGTTGTTATTACCACCAGTAATTTTATCTTTTTTTAATCATCTTGTACTAAATATTATTTTTGCTATTTATCAAGCCTTTATAGTATTGACCTTTTTAGGGCTTATAATAGTAGGTTTTGTCATTCCTAGTAGTTGGTTAATTGCTATTGGTGCTCTAGGTGCAATTGTTGGTATTAGCAGTATCGTTGTGACTATTCTAGATCCGGGGAAGAAAGCAAATTCAGTGTCTAACTAAAAAAGTAAAGTTTAAATAAATTCAGTATTTTATGTTATAAATAATGAGGCAAACAGATGTTTATGTTTAAAATGGGATAATTATAGAAGTTACTTTTTCTTGTTAACGGGTAGCTTTTAACTTAATGAACGGTCTTCAACCCTAGGGCGCTTTTCTGAAACAATGAAAAGTGCTTATTTAGGTTTAGAACGTATAGAAATGAAGTAAATAGTGAATTAAGCAGAACGAGAATAAAAGTCTATTTGTATTGCTATTTTCCATAGATTGTTAACCTATTGGTCATACATTCTGTTCCTTAAATGATAAATAACGTATTTATGAAGCAATAGAATTGACATTCTTATTGCTCCAATGTATGATTGATCTATCAAACATTGATATATCAATTATTGAGGTATCAACTATATAGAAAGAGGTTATGCCGATGGCTAATTGTTCCGTCCGTTTGCAGATTTTCTTGGAGCTGCAGGCTGTAAATAAGGAGCTCTGCTCAAAGTTCGAGTCATGCTTAGGAGCCAGCCCTTCTCGTGTGGAGATTCTTCATTATTTATTGCAACATGAGGAAGTTACCCAATCAGCATTGCAAGGGGAGGTCAATATCGATGCCGCAGCTGTTACCAGACATTTAAAGCAACTTGAAGCTGCCGGTACGATTGTGCGCTATAAGAAGTCAGATGATCAGCGAGCTACATGGGTGAAGCTGGAGGAAGAAGCGAAGCGTCACATCGAGCAATCATATCAGGAAAAAAGTCAGTTTGTGAATGAGACTCTTGCTGGCTTTACAGAAGCAGAGCTAGAACAATTTTTGAAGATGCTGAATAAAGTCAGGGTAAATGTGTCCAGTGTCACAAAGAATCAACTAGGAGGAGAAACTAAATGAACCAAACACCTATATATAATAAAGAAGCTTTTCTACAAATCGTACAGGATCGCCGTGCCATCCGTACGTATGATGAAAATGTGAAAATCAGTCAGGAAGAAATGTCTGAAATACTTACAGCAGCAACTAAGGCGCCATCATCAGTCAATTTACAGCCTTGGCGTTTTGTTGTTATTGAAAGCCCTGAAGCAAAAGCAAAGCTTGCACCGCTTGCCAAATTCAATCAACAGCAAGTGAAAACCTCTTCAGCAGTAATAGCTGTTTTTGCTGATATGAATAACCTTGACTACTTGGAAGAAATTTATAGTAAAGCGGTAGAGCATGGTCTAATGCCCCAAGAAGTAAAAGATCAGCAAGTACCCTCTATCCGTAACCTGCTTTCATCTATTACGGAGCAGGCAAATAGGGAAACAATCTTAATCGATAGTGGTTTAGTATCGATGCAGCTAATGCTGACTGCAAAGGCATATGGTTACGATACATGTCCGATCGGCGGATATGAGAAAGATCAAATCGCAGAAGCATTTGATTTGGATAAGGACCGTTATGTTCCAGTCATGCTAATTTCTATCGGTAAAGCAGTAGATACAGGCTACAAGTCCTATCGTATGCCGGTAGAACAAATTACAGAATGGAAATAAGGAGAGAGAAACTATGATTATCATCCACGCTAGAATGTCAGTTAAACCAGAGAAAAAGGAAGAATTCCTTCAAGAAATTGAAGCAGTAATGGAAGGAAGCCGTGCAGAAGCAGGTAATAATAGCTACGACCTATTCCAGAATCCAACAGATTCTAACAGCTTTGTTATGGTAGAAAGTTGGAAGGACATGGAGGCTGTTCAGGCCCATAATGCAAGCAGTCACTTCCAAAAATTCAGTGCAGCTGCTAAGAAAATGCTAAGTGCTCCATTAGAAGCGGATGTTTATCAAGCGGAGAAATTAAATTAAAGAAAAAGGATGACCGTGGCGGTCATCCTTTTTCTTTTTACACAAATGCTGCCATATGCCATACCCGAAAACCTATTATATTCCGATATAAGTAAATATATAACAAAACTGCAACCAAAAACGATAAGGTTACATTTTTAAAAATGACCTCTCTACATTTTTGAAAAAAAGGGGTTGTAAATGGTACTTTCTTTAAAGAAACCCGTTCATATACTGGTTTCTTTAAAGAAAGTAGTAACCAACAGCTAAGGAGTAATATGTGTAATAAAGATCTTATCATTAATTAATAGTCTGCTATAATAAGACTAGTTTACTACTTTAAAGGAGTTAGCTTCATGGGAAAGATTGTTAAGTTTGTAAGCGTTATCACATGTATTATTCTTTTTTATTTTACATTAGATTCTGCTGTGAAAGTATTTAATGCAAATTGGGAGTTGCCAGAGGAGTTAAAGGAGGAGCTTACTGACAAGAGAATCGTTTTGATTACTCATGAGTTGGAGACTCCATTTTGGGATTCAGTTAGTGCAGGAGCGAAGCAACAGGCAGAACAGGCTGGTGCAAGGCTTGAGATATTGGGGAGTTATGGCAACAATCAAGAGGATTTCTTAAAACAAATAGAAATAGCGATTTATTCAAAAGTAGATGGTATTATCGTTCAGGGAGTGGATACAGAGGAATTTAAGGAGCTGACAAAAGTAAAAGCTTCTTCATATGGAGTGCCAGTTATCACGGTGGCCAATGATGTTCCGATGGCAGAAAGCCTTCGTAGGACGTATGTAGGGTCCGATCAGATTTTGGCTGGTAAAATGATTGCGGAACAATTGGTAGAGGATATGGGGGAATCTGGCGAGGTTGTTTTAGTGATTGACCGTACACAGGAATTCTATCAAACACAGAGATTAAAAGGAATTCAAGAATACCTCTCCAATTATCCAGAAATTAAGCTGATTGAAGCAGAGACAGAAGATACACGAGAGCAGGTTATTGCCACCACAAAGGATTTATTAAATCGGATACCTGACGTTGATGCTTTTATTACACTAAATGCTAAATTTGCAGATGATTTGGTAGAGGAAATTGATAGACGCTCGAATGTTGAAGCGTTTTATATCTATTCTTTTGACGATGACCCTAGTTCATTATCTTTATTGGAGAAAGGAAAAATAGATGGAATGATCGAGCAGTCTCCATCAATGATGGGGGAGCTTAGTGTGGAATTAATGATGAACTGGCTGAACAGAGAGGTATTACCACTTAATTTAGATGGCTATCTTACTGACATTCAAATGGTGAAACAGGTGGACGGCGAATGAACAGTATACAGAAGAAAATTTGGGGCCTTGTGTTAGTGGCTCTCTTGATAATGGCAGCAACTTGGTTTTCGCTTACTTACTATAATCAAAAAATGTTAGATCAGTATAACAACATCCTTGAACGATACTTAATATTGAATGAAATAACGATAAAAAGTGAAAATACAGTAACAGCATTAAATAACTATTTACTCCTTCCATCTGAAGATAACTTTAAAGCGATTACTCAGAATAAGAAAGACATTCAAAAGATGAAAAATGAAGTAGCTACATTTAAAAATGTGGAGAATGAATTAGCATTAACAAATTATGTGAACTTAGTTGATAGTTTTGTAGAGTCAGTTGATTTATCACTTTCTTTTCAGTCTGAGGATGAAACAGAGTATTCAATGACAGCATTTAATGAAGCGACTCATATTTCTAACTATATCTCGGAAATGGCTTTGACATTAATAGATTTAGAGCTTCAAACATATGATATGTTTTATCGAGATATGATTAGTCAGTCAGAAGAGCTAAAGCAGCTTGGAATTTGGCTGCTCCTATTAATTACAGTAGGTCTCTTACTCTTTACTTATTGGTTTTCTCAACGAATTACGAAACCAGTTGAAAAGTTGACACATGCAGCAAATGAGCTTTCCAAAGGGCGGTTTGATTTAAAAGTTGAAGTGAATTCGAGTGATGAAATTGCATTTTTGGCAAAGATGTTTGATCGAATGCGTGTGAATATAAATAAATTAATATCAGAAATACATCATCAAGCACAGCTGGAAAATGAATTACAGCAAAATAGGCTTCTATTAAAGGAGAGTCAATTGCGTAATCTACAGAGTCAAATAAATCCACATTTTTTATTTAACACGCTAAACACACTTTCTAAAAAAGCCTATATGGAAGGATCAGAAGAAACGAGTGATTTGCTAGTTAGTATCGCAGGCTTATTACGCTATAACCTAAAACATTTAGATAAGCCTATGACACTTAATGATGAAGTCAATGTAATGAAACAATATATTGATATTCAAAAAACAAGATACACTGACAGACTTACCTTTCTAATGGAGATAGATGAATCGTGTCTTCATATCCCGATCCCTGGCCTAACCCTGCAGCCACTCGTGGAAAATGCCGTCATATATGCGGTTGAGCCACATGAAGAAGGTGGTATTATTTGGTTTCGAATCAAAGATGAGGGAGACCTAGTCATGATAGAAGTGGAAGACAATGGTCCTGGTATGACAGAAGAAAAAATTCAAGAAATATATGAAGAGAAGGTAAACACGGCAAATGGACACTCCTCAGGTATTGGTTTAAGTAATGTGATGAAGCGTCTTCGACTTTTCAATGGGATGGAAGATGTGATGAAGATTGAAAGTAGCCAAGAAAGTGGTACGAAAGTGATGATAAAGCTTTTGAAAGAAAGGAGACTCGAGACAAATGACTAACATCCTTATTGTAGATGATGAAGAGGTCGAACGTGATGGGTTAGAAATGATTCTTAAGAAGAACTTTACGGATATTGTCATTCAACAAGCGAAAAATGGGAGGCTGGCAATTGAGATAGCCTCAGATTTTCAACCAGACTTAGTGTTCATGGATATTCAAATGCCAGGTATGACTGGTATTGAAGTAATTGAAAAAATGAAGTCCTATTATCCTCGTATGAAATTTATATTAGTAACTGCTTACGCAACTTTTGATTACGCGAAGGAAGCCATGAGGCTGGGTGTTGTCGATTATTTGGTAAAACCAAGTCGAATTAAGGAGATCGTGGAAACAGTTGAGAAAGTGCTTAACCAGATAAAGGGAGAACAACAAAGAGTTGAGGCAATGAAGCAGCAGGAAAATACTTTGCAAATAGCCATGTCCTTATTTGAGACCGATGTTGTAACACAACTATTATTTGACCATGTTCATGAAGTTCATTTGGAAAAGCTACTAGAAATGTTAGACATACAGGCCACGGAAGAAAAATTTGTGATTAGCCTCATTGTGCCTGATGGTTTTGAAGCCTCTTATTCCAAGGTTAGAGAAAAATTGAATCAAACAGGTAGTGGTTTGGTAGGTGCGTTATATGGCAGACAACTTCCTATTATCGTCTTCCGAAAGCAAGATCAATCGTTCCGTTCTCAAGCAATCATGTTGGCTAAAGAGATTTTGTCCTTAAACACAGCCGGTGAAGCTACTGGCTGGTTTGTTGGAATTGGAACCGTATACAACTCTTTGAGTCAAATTAGACAGTCATATCAAGAATCACTTATTGCGACGAGAGATACATCAATTCCACGAAAATTCCAATTTTATGAAGAGTTGCCCGCACTTGTTTCAGGAATTGATGAGGAAACAACAAAACAAAGTGAACAGCAATATTTTGACCATATCCGTAATGGAGAATGGGATGAGATTTTTCAACGAATTGCACATATTATCGATCGTCTAGAACAAGAAGGAACAATGGTGAAGCAAACGCAACAAAGAGTAATGGAGCTGTTTTGGATTGCCACCCGTATATTAAGCGAGATGGGAGTAGAATCAGATGTACCGTTGTACTCCTTCAAATCGACCGATTATAGACAACTGCGAGCCGAAGCACGGCACCTGTTAGATAGAATGCGAGAGTCATATGAGAAGCATCTTGCTAGCATGGAAGTGGATACCATTCAACAAATGAAACAATACATCATTGACCATGCACATGAGGATATCTCATTGGAAGCGGTTGGTCGAGAAGTAGGCTTGAGCCCTATATATATTAGTAAAATATTTAAAGAGCAGCTAGGAATTAATTATATAAATTTTCTAACAGAGTGTCGCATTGAGAAAGCGAAGAGACTAATGAGAGATCCATTAAAAAGCTTAAAAGAAATCACATTCGAAGTTGGTTACCATGATCCGAATTATTTTAGCAAGGTATTCAAAAAAATCTGTCATTCTTCTCCAAAAGAGTACCGTAAAAAGTTGTTATCAAAAGTAGAATAATACAATTGTATTGGAGCGATTAAAATCAGACAGTTATTTACTTTCACTAACTTAGGATTGTTGATGCTCGTATTATTCTTATTTCTTCTTGGTTGTGAAGATCCGCAGAATCGAAATAGTGATACAAAAGCACAATCAAAGACGGGCAGCTATAACTCAAATGATAAACAGGTTGTAGATGATCCAATCAAAATTGGATTTGCTATGGATACATTAACGGAGGAACGGTGGGTGAAAGATAGAGATCATTTCAAAGAATCGGTTGAAGCATTAGGGGCAGAGGTGGAGGTGATGGCTTCACATGGAGATGATGCCTTGCAAATTTGGCAAGCGGAAACGATGATTAGCAATGGAATTGATTTGCTTGTCATTGTTCCACATAACGCTGAATCGACTGCAGCTATTGTTGAAAAAGCCCACTCTGCTGGTATTAAAGTATTATCGTATGATCGCCTTGTGAAAAATGCAGAAGTTGAAATGTATGTTTCCTATGATAATGAGCGGGTTGGAGTACTTCAAGCACAGGCAATTACAAAGCTTGTTCCAAAAGGAAAGTATGTCTATATTGGTGGAGCAGAAACGGATAATAATGCACATATGTTTAAAAAAGGGGTATTTGAAGTGCTCCAGCCTCTTATTGATAAGGGAGATATAACAGTTGTTTTTGATCAGTGGACAAAAGACTGGGTGCCATCAAATGCAAAAGAAAATATGGAAATTGCCTTAAATGCTAATCACCATGATATTGATGCCGTAATTGCGGCGAATGATGCAACGGCTGGTGCAGTAATAGAAGCGCTGGAGGAGCAAGGACTTGCAGGGAAAGTTCCAGTTGCTGGCCAAGATGCAGATCTAGCAGCCATTCAACGTATCATTGAGGGAAAACAGGCGATGACCATTTATAAACCGATTAATGAGTTAACCGAGCTAGCTGCAGAACTTGCAATAAAGCTAGCAAAGGATGAGGAGATTGGGGAGCTTGGAGAGATCGTAAAAGTAAACAACGGTAAAATGGAGGTACCTTCGATTCTTTTATCCCCCACTGTTGTTAATCATTCAAATGTTGATGAAACAATCATTGCGGATGGTTTTCATATGAAAGAAGATGTTTATTTAAATAAGGGTAAGGAAGATTAGATGATAAAAAAATAGTTTGAAAGAGTAGGGGCTTGGAGTGTTTTCCAAGCTCTATTTTTGTCCGTTCAGTATATAGACATTGGTGGAGAATTATGTAGTAATTTTGTAGAAATGGTGATAGAAAGGCAATAATCGCAGAAAAATTTTACTAGTCGAAGATGAACTATCTAAAATCGAAGATAAAGTGATTACCAGCTCTTTTTAAGAGTTAGATGGTGATCAAGGATGACTAAAGTGCTTGCCTCTTTGGTTTGAGGTGATAATCTACCTATTTATCATGTTAAAAAAGTACAGACGGATACTAAAATAGTACTATAAGTAAGTGTTTTCATGATTAATTACGAATGGTATCTTTTGTATGTAAGCACTATCAAAGAAGATATGAGGGGGAAAAAGTATGAAAAAAGGTTTTAAGTTAGTTTCGGCCTTATTAGTAGGTATTTTATTTACTTTCGTAGCAGCTTGTAGCAGTGATAGCACTGGAGGCGGCGGAAGTAGTGAAGTAAGTGTTGGGATCGTATTACCAACAAAGGATGAGCCAAGATGGGTTCAAGATGAAGAAAGATTTAAAGCAGCTCTAGCAGACTCTGAATATACAACTGAAATCTTGTTTAGCCAAGGTTCTTCTGCAAAAGAGAAAGAAAACGTAGAAACGTTAATTAGTAAAGGAATCGATGTTCTAATCATCGCACCTCATGATGGACCAGCAGCTGGTTCAGCAGTAGAAGCAGCGAAAAAAGAAGGAATTAAAGTTATTTCTTACGATCGTTTAATTACTGATACAGATGCAGTTGACTATTATGTAACATTTGACAGTATTGCTGTAGGTGAAGCACAGGGTCAATATTTAGTTGACAATGTAGAAGGTACTGGTGTTCCACTTTACTTATTTGCTGGTGCAGCGTCTGATAACAATGCATTCCTATTCTTCGAAGGTGCTTGGAAAGTTCTTCAACCAAAAATTGCTGATGGTACTTTTGTAATCGCTAACTCTAGTGAAGCAGAAGCGTTAAAAGATAAAGCAACTCTTAGTCGTGATGAATTAGGGAAAATTTTAGGTCAGGTTACAACAAACTGGGATCCAAACGAAGCTAAAAATAAAGCGCAAACAAACTTAACAGCTGCAGGTGCTGACTTAAAAGGTGACGTAGCAGTTCTAGCTCCAAACGATGGTACTTCTCGTTCAATCGCTGACGTATTTGCATCAGACAGTGCTGTATCTAGCTATGTCATAACTGGTCAGGATGCTGAAAAAGCTTCAATCCAATACATCATTGATGAAAAGCAATCTATGACAGTATTTAAAGATGTTCGTACACTTGTTGAAGATGCTATGGGTATGGCTGTAGACATTCTTGATGGAAAAACTCCAGAAACGACTGGTACTTACAACAACGGTAGTGTTGATGTAAATGCAAAACAAACAGACGTTATCGTCGTTAACAAAGAAAACGTGAAAGCGGAATTAATTGATTCAAGTTACTATGATGCTAGTGAATTCACTGGACTAGAATAATAGAAAAATAGATGTTTAAGAAATGAGTGTTAGACTTATGTCTAGCACTCATTTGTAAAGTTGTCTGGTTAAGGAGGCAGAAAGATGAGCGATTATATTTTAGAGATGAACCAGATATCAAAAGAATTTACAGGTGTGAAGGCGCTCTCTAATGTCAATTTTAAAGTGGAAAGAGGAGAAATCCACTTTTTAGTAGGAGAAAATGGAGCTGGTAAGTCTACTCTTATGAAGGTGCTTAGTGGTGTTTATCCATATGGAACCTACTCTGGAGATATCGTTTTTAATAATGAAGTCCAAAAGTTTAACAAAATAAGTGATAGCGTAGATGTGGGAATTGTTATTATTTATCAAGAATTGGCGCTATTCCCTGATCTTTCTGTTTACGAAAATATATTTGCTGGTAATGAGATTCAAAAAGGTGGCGTTTTAAATTGGAATAAAGCCATCGTTGAAGCAAAGAAAATGTTAGATAAAGTAGGCTTGAAAGTAAATCCGGAAACCTTAATTAAAGATTTAGGTGTAGGGAAACAGCAATTAGTGGAAATTGCGAAAGCGTTAAGTAAGGAAGTTAAATTATTGATTCTAGATGAACCAACAGCAGCACTAAATGAAGATGATAGTGAAAACCTTCTGCAATTATTACTAGAATTAAAAAAACAAGGAATCACATCCATCATGATTTCTCACAAATTGAAAGAAGTTACCGCGATTGCGGATAAGGCAACTGTCTTACGTGATGGGCAAACCATCTGTACGTTAGAAAGATCAAAAGGAGAAATTACCGAAGAAGCCATTATCAAAAACATGGTTGGGCGTGAAATTGAAGATATTTATCCAAAACGGCCAAAGAAAGCTCTAGGTGAAAAGGTTCTTGAATTATCGAACTGGACGGCTTATGATTCAAAGCTTGGACGAAACGTTGCCAACAATGTGAATATGCATGTAAAGCAAGGAGAAATTGTTGGTATTGCTGGACTAATGGGCTCAGGAAGAACAGAACTTGCATTAAGTATTTTTGGAAATGCAGCAAAATATAAAATTCAAGGTGATTTATTTATAGAAGGGCAACCTGGAAAATTTAAACACCCAAGTGAAGCTATAAAAGCAGGAATTGCTTATGTTACTGAAGATCGAAAAGGTGACGGACTGTTTTTACAACAGGATATCAAAAGCAACATTTCAATCGGAAACTTGAAAGAGATCTCCTCAAATGGAGTCGTTAATGAAAACGAAGAAAATGTGATTGCACAAGAATATAGAGAATCCCTCGGGATTAAAACACCTTCTTTACTACAGCTAGTTGGTAACTTAAGTGGTGGTAACCAACAGAAGGTGTCATTAGGAAAATGGTTATTTGTAGGTCCAAAATTATTAATCTTAGATGAGCCAACACGAGGAATTGATGTTGGTGCTAAATTTGAAATTTATACAGTTATGAATGAACTGATTAATAAGGGCATGAGTATCATTATGATTTCATCAGAGCTTGGTGAAGTCCTTGGTATGAGCGATCGCGTTTATGTAATGGCTGAAGGTGAAATTAAAGGTGAATTATCTTCAGAGGAAGCCAGCCAAGAAAAGATCATGGAACTTGCGACGCAATAGGAGGCAAAAGATATGAAATATATTAATGAGCTAAAGGGATTAGTAAAGCATAATATTCGTGATTATGGGATGTATATTGCATTAATTGTCATTATGATCACGTTTCAAATACTTACAAATGGACTTTTCATGTCCTCTCGAAATATTAGTAATTTACTAGATTCAGCAGGATATATTGCTGTTCTAGCTGTCGGTGTTATGCTCGTTATCGTTATTCGACATATTGACTTATCGATTGGATTTTTAGCCGGCTTTCTTGGAGCATTAGCCGCTATTTTGTTAATGCAGTTTGGAATGCCAGTCATTATCGTCATCCCAATCATTCTAATTCTAGGTATTTGTGCTGGTTCGGTTACAGGTTTCTTAGTAGCTAAAGTTGGAATTCCAGCGTTCGTTGCTACTTTAGCTGGTTGGTTAATTTATCGTGGTGCGATTTTATTAGCAACTGAAAAATCAGGTACAATTATCGTTGATAATGATGCGTTTAATGCAATTGGTAATGGATATATCCCTTCAATTGCTGAAGTGGGAGGCTTTCATTTACTATCACTACTTCTAGGTTTAGTTGGAATTTTATTTTACATCTATAGTGCGATAACAAATCGTAAAAATAAAATCAAATACGAATTCGATGTTGTATCAAAACCTATTTTTATTTTGCAATTACTTTTTGTTTCAGGAATAATGGCTTATATTACTTGGCTACTAGCTGGATATAATGGTTTCTCATGGACGGTTATTATTATTCTCGTGGTTGTTCTTGTCTATCATTTTATTACAACAAAAACAGTAATTGGCCGTCATATTTATTCGGTAGGTAGTAACCCGGAAGCGGCACATCTTACTGGTATTAATGTAAGTAAAATTACGTTTTTAGTATTTGGTTCAATGGGTATGCTTTCGGCATTATCTGGTATTTTATTCACAGCACGTTTACAATCAGCTACTACAACAGCTGGTACATTATTTGAACTTGATGCGATTGCCGCAGCATTCGTAGGCGGGGTTTCCGCTGCGGGTGGTGTTGGTAAGGTAACAGGAGCAGTTATTGGTGCAATCGTTATGGCGACTTTAACAAATGGTATGAATTTATTAGGTGTTGGAATCGCGCCTCAATATATGATTCGTGGTGGAGTACTTGCGCTTGCAGTAATCTTCGACGTAATGACACGTAAGCAAAGAGCTTAATAAATGCTGGGGAAAACCCCTTGTCCATGAGGGACAAGGGGTTTTCTGTATATAGGGAAAGAGGTGTTAGTATGAAGAAGAAGCCTTTTTACAGATTTAAGTTGAAGTCAATAAGAGCAAAGATACTAATTGGATTCTCAATTGTCATTTTATTAACGATTGCTTTTGGAGCCTATAATTTTATGGCATCTAAATCAATTAATTCTGATGCCAAGAATATCATTAACCACCAAATCCCTTTGTTAATTGCTGATGAAACATTAGGCCAAAACATGTCAGAACGAATTGGGCTAGCAAGAGGGTATATTTTAACAGGAAAACAAGAGTATATTGATCAATTTGATATTTATACAGAAAAAAGTCGAGCGGTGGAGGAAACAGCACTAAAAATCAATGATTCAGAGGATTTTGAACAGTTAGTAGCAAAAAGCTTAGAGTGGGAACAACTTGTTAATGAAGAAGTGTTTGCTGTTTATAAAAGTGGAAATGAAGAGTTAGCGGAGGGAAATTTAGAGGGAGTGGTTCGGGTAGCTGCTGATGAAATCATGAATGGTTATCGATATCAAATTAATAATCGAGAAAAAATGATCCAAGGGGCTGGGAACAACTTACTAACCAATAATGAATCAAACATTAAGATGGGGTTGACGGTTTCTGTTGTTGTTGCTTTTATAGGTATTATTATCGCTATTTTTATGTCATCTATTATTTCAAAGCCTATTCAAACCGTTACAAATCGAGTAGGGTTACTTGCTAAAGGAGATCTAAGTCAAAAGCCAATTGAGACGAAATCCCGCGATGAAATTGGACGTTTATTTGCTGCAACTAACCAAATGAGTGAGAACATTAAGGAATTGTTACAAGAGATTCAACTCGTTTCAGAATCCGTATCAGCACAAAGTGAAGAACTTACACAATCTGCATTTGAAGTAAAAGAGGGAAGCAGTCAAATTGCCTTAACGATGCAGGTACTGTCTTCAGAATCGGAAGGACAAGCTAATACCACAAGCGAGTTAGCGTCTGCAATGAAGGGTTTTTCCGGTAAGATAAACGAAGCAAGCCAAAGTGGGAAAGAAGTGTTTCAATCTTCTCAACATGTAATTGAATTGACAGAAACGGGAAGTAAATTAATGTTCGCTTCTATTGAGCAAATGGGCACGATCCATTCTATTGTAAAAGATGCGGTAGAAAAAGTGAAAACACTAGAAAAGCAGTCGGAAGAAATTACCAAACTTGTTGGAGTTATTAAGGACATCGCTGACCAAACGAACCTACTTGCCCTAAATGCTGCAATTGAAGCGGCAAGAGCAGGAGAACATGGTAAGGGATTCTCAGTAGTTGCTAATGAAGTGAGAAGACTTGCAGAACAAGTTTCCTTGTCTGTGGAGGATATTACTCTCATTGTAAGGAATATTCAATCTGAATCTACTATTATGACAGACTCTTTACAGTCCGGTTATAAGGAAGTGGAAAAGGGAACAAATCAAATTAAATCTACAGGTGAGACATTTGAGAAAATTAATCATGCCTTGTTGGAAATGACTAAAGGTGTACAATTCATTTCAGGAAATCTTAGTACGATTGAAAATAATAGTGATGAAATCAATAAATCGATTGAAGAAATTGCAATGGTTTCGGAAGGAGCAGCAGCAGGGATTGAGCAAACGGCTGCATCGGTGCAACAAACAAGTAGCTCAATGGAACAAGTAGCTACAAGTTCTGATCGATTAGCCAAATCAGCTGAAACGTTATTCAAACAAGTTGGACGATTTAAAATATAAGGTTACCGTCTTGCAAAATGGCTTTTCCTCGTCCGGTATTCCTTTATTCACTAAGATCTTTTCTTAATAGTCTGTTTCTAAAATTTGCTCCAAGTACAATTATGCAGTATCTTTAAGGTGAATCCTTAAGGAAACAGATGTGCGTAAGACGTTCTATATGTGCAATTGTTGGAGAGCAAAAATGAGGCAACAAGTAGAACGGATAGAATACTGCCAACCTATTTAAGAAAGCAAGGGAAGATTGTGTTTAAAGGCACCGATACTATTGGAATAAACTTGATGGAGGACATAGGATGCTTTTTATAGATAATAAAGGAATCACAGACCCAAGAATAAATTTAGCTATTGAGGAGTATGCAGTAAAACATTTAGATCCAAATCAAACCTATTTATTATTTTACATAAATGAACCTTCAATCATTATTGGGAAAAACCAAAACACCATTGAAGAAATTAATACTTCTTATGTGGAAGAAAATCATACTCATGTTGTAAGAAGGTTGTCAGGTGGCGGTGCTGTTTACCATGATGAAGGAAATTTGAATTTTAGTTTTATTACGAAAGATGATGGAGACAGTTTTCATAACTTTAAAAAGTTTACTGAACCTGTCGTACAAGCGCTTGGAAAACTCGGTGTAAAAGCAGAGTTGAGTGGAAGAAACGATATCATAGCTGGAGATGGTCGTAAGATTTCCGGGAATGCTCAATTTTCAACTAAAGGAAGAATGTTTTCGCATGGTACATTATTATTTGACTCAGAAATTGATAGTGTCGTTGCTGCGTTAAAAGTTAGAAAAGATAAAATTGAGTCAAAAGGAATTAAATCTATTCGGAGTCGAGTAGCCAATATTAGTGAATATTTAAACGAACGTATTACGATTGAACAATTTAGAGAGCTTTTGCTTCGCTATATCTTCAACGGAACTGATTCGATTCCAACCTATGACCTTACAGAGGATGATTGGAAAAATATTAATCAAATCTCGGAAGAACGTTATCAAAACTGGGATTGGAATTATGGAAAATCACCGAAATTTAACTATCAGCACTCACACCGGTTTCCAGTTGGTCAAATTGATATTCGACTTGAAGTACAAAAGGGCATCATAGAAAATTGTAAAATATATGGTGACTTTTTCGGTGCTGTTGATGTTGAAGAAGTAGAAAATGCATTAACGGATGTACGTTATGAAAAAGAAGCCATAAAAAATGTATTTGAGAACATTGATGTTAAAAAATATTTCGGAAATATTGAAAAAGAAGATTTGATTCATTTATTTTATTAAATAGACCGTGAAGTTGACGTCTTTATTCCTTGTTCACATAGGAATGAGACGTTTTCTTTTTATATAAATGAGACGGGTGAATACTTTCAAGTAATAGATAATTTCGCGATGACCATCGGAGTTGGCCATACTGTGGATCTTGTAGTGCGTGAATACATTTAAGATGTGGAAGACAATCCTACGATTTATACCGGTATGCCTCTTCGCACTGAATTTTGTGCATTTGTTGATTGCAATAACCATGATCTTATCGGGATCGTGCAGTACTTGCACCGAATTGTGATGAAGCGTGCGCTTCAAGTAAGATTATCAGACTCCATCCAGTAAGACTACCGGACGTATTTTCTCACGAACAAACCCTTGTGGATGAGTTCAACGAATATTTACCACGTGTCTGATAAGAAATCAAAGCGATCTTGCCCTTATGAGACAATCGGCTCTAACAGAATTGCTATAAACCTTCCATCCCTTAGACGAATAAGCATCAGTTTTCTAGGCAAGCCTGTGTAAAAGAAATTTATATCGAATGTGATGCAGCATTTCGTAAGTGGAAATGACAAGTTGCGGACTACGGGAGGCCCATTAACAGGTAAGGGAGAATTTCCTGCATATATTGCTTGTAACCTTATGAGTAAAACCGGTGCCATACGTTATGAGTTTGTGGAAGAAATTGATGGGTCACACCCATTTTTCACGCAAGAAGGAGAAGATAGGGAAGATAATCCTAATCGGTATATAGTGAATATTACAGATGGAGCCATTACTGGATTTAAGTATTTTGACTTTGATGATGTATCTAGCATTTCTGTGAAAGTAAGGGGATCTGGAAAAGGGAAGCTTCAAATAAGGAGAAGAAATGGTGATGAAATAGTTGCTCAAATTCCAATCGATCCTTCCGAAGAGTGGACTAGCGTTAAATCTTCTTTACGAATTGAAAATGGTGTGAGTGCTATCTATTTCACTTATCAAGGGAAGGTGCAATTGATGTTTTTTCCTTTGTCATGGAATAGAGAAGCACACGTTGGGGATTGAAATATTAACCTAATAGAAAGCAGCGCGTTCGTGAAATCAGCCAATAATACATTAAATAGAACTTTCATGAAGTGGAAAGTTCTATTTTTTAGTTTTGAATCATTATTCATTTACAACTGAGCTCAATCCTAAAACATTCTTCTACTTCTTTTTTCTTCTAAAGATTGTGCAGATCAAAATTCTGCCTATTTTTCTTCAGATTGTTTTGTTTCTTTAACATTGAAAACACGGTCAATGTCCAGCCATGGCTTCCCTCGAACCGCATCATTCGAAATAAGGGTAACTTTCTCTTTATCCATTTTTTTCGGCATATACATTCCTCCAGTAATCTATTTTTTAATAAGATACCCTTCTTGGATTTTTTGTATGAGTTTTATCTGAACAAAATAAAAGCAGGTGAATATCTAGTAATTTGGATTCTACTTCTTAAAAAAATTCCAACAGGATATTCGGGACGATATGTCGAATAATTTTGATTTAGAACTATAGAGCTTATATAACTATTTTGATAAAAGATGGGCAGAAGTAGTGATGCTACAATTAACCTTGAAAACAATAGTGAAAAAGGTGGGACTGATAGTGACGGTTTATAAAAGTGGTGAAGAATTAGCTTATGAGATAAAGCGGACAAACATTATTGGAGAATCTATTGCCTTTTGGAATTTAGGACAGGCGGGAATTCTCATAAAAGGAAAAGAACAGGATGGATTGCTCTGCATTGATCCTTATTTAACCTTTAGTATTGAAGAAAAAGACCATGAGACTGAATTTAAGAGAGCTTTTCCACCGGTTATTGACCCGGCAATGCTCCAAGACTTAGACGGTGTATTAGTTACACACGGACACGACGATCACTTGGATATACCTAGTGTTAAGGAGATTGCAAGAGTCTCTGAATCTAGTTTTGGAATCCCGGCACCTCTAGTCTCTTTGGTACAAGAGCAAGTAGGGAGTTTATCTATACATCAAACCAAAGATGGAAAATCGTTTACGATCAAAGGATTTAAAATCACACCTATTGCTGCGGCGCATCCAGATTATGAAACCGATTCTTTGGAAAATCATGTTTTTTTAGGTTACTTAATAGAAGTAAATGGAATTCGCATCTATCACAGTGGGGATACAATGGTTACATCAGAACTGATCGAAAAAGTAAAGAATTTCAGACCTCATGTCGCATTCTTACCAATAAATGGATCAGACTATTTCCGCACATCAAGGGGAATTATTGGAAACATGAGTTCCAGAGAAGCAGTAGACTTTTCTGTAACAGTTGGAATCGACCTCATTGTACCGATTCATTATGATATGTTCCCGAATAACCGAGAAAATCCTGCCTATTTTGTCGATTACCTATTTCATCATTATCCTAATAAAAAATTCCATATGTTGGTTCCAGGTGAAAGGTTTATTTATCATAAATAATAAAAAGTATCTTTATCCTATTTTATCTTCGTATCTTGAAGGAACGAAACTTAAATCAAAGGTATTAACGTCAAATTAATAAAGGGAGGTATATCGTGTACAAGGCAGTTTTTATTCCAATGCTCATTTCATTATCAATCTTGTTGATTGGCTGTAATTCAGTTAAGTCTAAAGATCAATTACCAATTGAAATGGTTGCCTTCAATAGCCTTACAGATGAAGAACAAGATTTAATTCCGGTTAGCCCTAAAGATTCAATTGTAAAAAAAGTATCTGTAACTGGAGATATAGAATCTTTAGTTGACGATAACTATCAAAAGGATACTGTTTATTCTGTTTCGTTTAATGATTCCCAAACGGGTTCTTCTGGGAATCTTGTCGTGTTAGTTGATTTAGATAAAAAAACAGTTGTTGGGAAAGGATTCATTGGAAAATAAATTGTTTTTTTCATCTTCATATAACAGTTAGTTTGTAATAAGGACTTCAATAACCAAACGCCTTCCTGGCTTGAGGAAAGGCGTTTTATTTTGAGTAAGTTAATTGAAGTTTTCAAAAAGAATAACATATATCACTTGACCTAGAGTTAACTATAAGGGTTACCATTGTTTTGCAAGAGAAAAAATAAACGCTGATTCTCTTGGAAATTCAATTTATAGGAGGCTTTTTTTATGATTACTGCTAAAGCACGAGCTGTTGATGGTCCTGATAAACCATTCAGAACAGCTGAAATTGAACGGCGCGACCTTGATTCACATGATGTGTTAATTGAAATTAAATTTGCAGGCATATGCCATTCTGATATTCATACGGCTCACGGGGAATGGGGTCCTGTGAATTATCCGCTTGTTCCCGGACATGAGATTGCGGGTATTGTAACCGATGTAGGCCCAGAGGTTACAAAGTACAAAGTGGGTGACAGAGTAGGAGTCGGATGTATGGTTGACTCTTGCGGGGACTGTGACAACTGCCGGAAAGGTGAAGAACAATACTGTTTAAAAGGGAATATCCCTACATACGCCGGTGTTGACAAATACGGTGAACCAACTCAAGGCGGCTACTCAACTCACATTGTTGTAACAGAAGGTTTCGTTGTGAAAATTCCTGACAACATTGAACTTGATGCAGCAGCACCATTACTTTGTGCGGGTATTACAACATATTCGCCATTAAACCATTGGGGAGCAGGGCCAGGCAAGAAAGTAGCGGTTGTCGGTTTGGGCGGTCTTGGTCATATGGCTGTCAAAATTGCACATGCCATGGGTGCTGAGGTTACTGTTCTGTCTCAATCATTGAAGAAAAAAGAAGATGGCCTGCAATTCGGTGCCAGTGACTACTATGCAACAAGTGATCCTGAGACATTTACGAAACTTGCGGGTTCTTTTGACTTAATCATTAATACAGTAAGTGCAAGTATTGATATTAGTGCATACCTCTCCCTTTTAACATTAGATGGCACGTTAGTAAATGTGGGTGCTCCTGCAGAGCCGTTAGCAGTAAATGTATTCTCTCTTATCGGTCATCGCCGCTCATTTGCAGGTTCAATGATTGGTGGTATTCGTGAAACTCAGGAAATGTTGGATTTCTGTGGAAACCACAATATTGTACCTCAGATTGAAGTGATTTCAGCTGATGAAATTGACGAAGCCTACAATCGCGTATTAGCTTCAGATGTTAAATATCGATTTGTGATCGACACTAGTACAATATAAGAAACGATAAGATATGACTGTTATTTAGGATGTCCCAGCATTTGTTTTTGGGACATCCTTTTGTATAAATTTTTCTTCGATATTTAGCCCACAAATAGTCTTAATATAAATGATTCATAGGTAGTACAGTATTCTCCTAAAGATTCATTATTGTTATCAACAATTTCATTTCACAAGGTATGAATATCCATTATACTTTAATAAACTATGACATCGTTAAGCATGGAGGTTAAGTAAATGAACTATGATGTAATAATAATTGGGGCAGGTTCGATGGGGATGGCAGCAGGTTATTGCCTATCAAAAAGTGGAAAGAAAACATTATTGCTAGACTCTTTTCATCCACCTCATAACAAAGGTAGTCACCACGGAGAAACGCGGATCATTCGATATGCGTATGCAGAGGGTGAAGAATATGTACCTTTTATCCTTAAAGCCCAGGAATTATGGAATGAATTAGAAAGAGATACAGGAAAGTCATTATTTATCCCGACAGGTGTGCTCAGTGTTGGGAATAGAGAGTCTAATTTTATTCAAAATACGATCTCAAGCTCTACTACATATTCGTTGCCACTAGAAGTGATGGATCCAGCAGAAGTGCAAAATCGTTGGTCCGGTATCACAATGCCTAACGATTCTATTGGCTGCTTTGAACCAACTTCAGGTGTTCTTAAATGTGAAGAAAGTATAAAAGCGTATCAAATGCTTGCTGAAATGAATGGTGCTACGATTCTTTCAAATAGCAGAGTGAAAGAGATTCATATTCAAGAAGAAAAGGTAACGATTAAGACTAGCGATAAGACCTTTTACTCGGATTCATTGGTTGTTGCTGCAGGAGCATGGTCCGGTCATCTCCTTTCTATGCTGGATTTGGATCTTCCTCTTACACCGGTAAGAAAGACATTTGCCTGGTTTGATGCTAATGAAAAAATCTACAACGCTAACGATTTCCCGGCCTTTGCATTTGAGACTTCGCGAGGACTTTATTATGGTTTTCCAAGTGTTGATGGCGCAGGTTTGAAGGTTGGCCGTCATGATGGAGGAGAACGTATCAATCCAGATGAAGTGATGAAGCAGTTTGGTGAAATAGTAGAAGATGAAGAGGATTTGATTCAATTTTTGAATCAATATCTCCCTGAAATTGGTCGGTTGAAGGAGGGGAAAACCTGTATGTATACACTTACTCCAGATGAAAAATTTGCAATTGATGTCCATCCTAAGTATTCCAACGTTGCCATTGCAGTGGGATTCTCAGGACATGGATTCAAATTTAGCAGTGCAGTTGGACAAGCTTTAAGCAACTTGATTGTTTCAGGTAAGAATGAAATAGATATTTCTCAGTTTTCAATAGATCGGTTTCATAATTGAGGAGCTGCTTGTGGTCTTTTTAAATTGCCCGATAGGAACCAACAAAATATGGAGGATTTATGATGAGTAAATATCAATTGATCAGTGACTACAAGCACATAAAAAAATATAAGGAAAGCTTTAATGAACTTGCAAAGCTGGTATTTAACCTGGATTTTAAGGAATGGTATGACAAAGGCTGTTGGAATGACAATTATATTTGTTACTCATATATAGATGGAGATAAAGTCATCGCAAACGCTTCCGTCAATAAAATGGTCGTCATTTGTAATGGGAAAGAATATAAGGCAATTCAAGTGGGGACGGTTATGACACACCCTGATTACCGCCATAAGGGATTGGCAGCCAGGCTAATGAATATAATCATTGAAAAATATGAAAAGGAATATGACTTTATTTACTTATTCGCAAATGATACAGTGCTGGATTTTTACCCTAAGTTTGGTTTTGAAAAATTGAAAGAAAGCAGATTCAGCTTGAAAACTTCCGATTTGAAAAAGCAAGTTTTATCTAAATCTACTATACGTAAGCTGGATAGCGATAATCAGGCTGATTTCGAATTGATGAAGGGATTTGCAGCTGAAAGAATACCTGTATCCTCCACTTTTGGGGTGAAAAACAATGATCAACTATTACTTTTTTATTTTATCTTTGTTTTCAATGGTGCGACATATTATATCGAAGAAGAAGATACGATTGTAATTGTGAAACAGGAAGAAAATAAACTTCATATTTTTGATATTCTTAGTAAAGAAAGCGTGGATTTAGTGAGGATTTTAAATCATATTGTTTCTGCTAATACGCAGCTCATGGAGTTCTATTTTACACCAGATTCTAACAGTGAAAACATCTATACGGAGATTATAACAGGGAGTGATGATACCCTGTTCGTCCGACCATTCATAAAAGATATGCCAAGGCATTTGTTATTTCCGTTAACATCACATGCATGAAAAAGAATAAAGACAATGTGTTGGAGGAATCTCAATAGTAATGTTTAATATGAGGGCGATTCTTCATTCAGAAGGATCGCTTTTTTTCATTTTATAACCTCTTTTAGAACCTTCGAATAGGACAAGAAGAATAGCTGAAAAGTTATAATCATTTTTGTTTTTATGCTCACTTTCTCTACTTCTTCATATTTTTAGGGTCTAAATACCCTGCTCTAAGAAACTGATTATATCGATCGATAAAATACTTGGACTATAATCAGGGGGCAACAAAATCTACTTTAGAAAGGAAGGAAGCTTTTGAAGAAGGGGAGAGGGAGTTATCGACGGGTATTTTTTACTTTATTCACATGTGTCTTGGTTGTCTCATCTTTAGTAGTCATCCCACAAAATGAAAGGGCTTTCGCGGATGAGGGAAGTGTATTTGATTCGATCTATGAAGCAGAAGAAGCTACGATCAAAGAAGCAATCATAGACAACCAGCATCCTGGTTATACTGGAACAGGTTTTGTTGATTATAAACCGAATGCTCCAGGAGGGACGATCACATGGACCATTCCAGATATTCCGGCAGATGGAGAATATTCTTTCGTATTCCGCTATGCAAATGGATCAGCAGAAAATAGACCTGTTGAAATCACGGTTAATGACCAAATTGTTCGTAAGCAACTGGATTTTTATTCAACTGGAGAATGGACAAATTGGCAAACTGTTTCAATTAAAGTGGACCTAAATGCTGGTGATAATACCATTGTAGCAAAAGGGGTAGGTCCAAGCGGCGGGGCAAATATCGATCATCTGCATATACACAATTCTACTGAAGATCCAGATGATGATAGCCCTAAACCTATTGAAGTAGAACAGGTAGAATTACAGGAATTAGTGAATGGTGTAACCCTGAAGAAACTAGATGCAGCAGGTATGGTTGATACCTCTACACATACGGAAGGCGATCAGATGTCAAAGCTTGCATTTTTCGCAGCCATCAATCGTGTTATGGGCTTCTATAAGGAAGAAACTTATAAAAACATTGAGAGAGATTTCTCAACAAACACTTGGTGGAGCTACGTATTAGAAGCAGCAACACAGGAGGGGTATGTCGCACAAGACCAAGTTGAAAACATAAAGGCAGAAGAGAAGATAACAAGACGAGAAGCGGCACGTATTATAAGTGAAATTTTGGACCTAAAACCTGGAAAAGGAAACAATAACAATGCAGTAGGGGCGGTCGTTTCTAAAGGAATTATGTCAGGAAAGCCGGGATTCGGTAAAAAAGATTATGTCACAATAGGTGAGGCAGCGAGAATCTTAGAAAAAATAGAAAAAGTAACGAATCCACAGTCAAATGAGATTCATGTTGTGAATTCGTTGTCTGTTACACCTCAATTAGTTGTTGTGATGTTGAATGGACAAGTAGAGAATTTTGATGTGAAAGCATTTGCAATAAAAGCCGCAACCGGATCTTTTAACGGATTAAATCCTTCCTTGGAAAATGTATACCCGACACGTGCGGCAGTTGGGGAAAATACATTTGGTGATACTGTTGTTTTATATGAACTTCAGCAGCCATTAAAAGATGGAAAGATTGCGAAAGAAGAAAATAATGAGTTTACTGGTGATCTTGAAGAAGCAAAGAAACGTGCGGAAAACCTTGTGTCATGGCAGATGGATCATGGTGGATGGACCAAAAGCATGGATGAAGAATATAGCAGGCCGTGGGATGGACAGGAAAAGCGCTCAACACAATTTGGACCTAATGGTGAAGAATTAGGTTCCATTGACAATAATGCAACGATCAAGGAAATTCGATATATTGCTGAGGTTTACAGGGAAACAGGTAATGAAAAGTTGAAAGAAAGTATGTTAAAAGGCATTGATTTCTTACTTACGATGCAATATGAAACAGGCGGCTGGCCGCAAGTTTATCCACAGCGAGGCGATTCTCCGGAGAGCTCTGTGTATTATTCTAATTATGTTACATTTAACGATAATGCGATGATTAATGTTTTACAACTGATGGATGATTTAGTAAATGAAAAATATCCTTTTGATCAAAACATAGTAGATGATTCTTTAAGAAGTAAGCTTGAAGGATCTATGAATAAAGGGATTGACTATATTTTAAAATCTCAAATTAAAGTAGACGGAAAGCTGACAACCTGGTGTGCGCAGCATGATCCAATTACGTATGAAGCACAGCATGCCAGAGTTTATGAACATCCATCGATATCCGGAAGTGAATCGGTGGGGATTGTGAAATTCTTAATGTCACGTCCAAATCAAACTCCAGAGATTCAACATGCGATTTTAAGTGCACTTCAATGGTTTGATGAAGTAAAACTTGAAGGAATTCGCTACGTAAGCGGGGACCCAAATGGAGTTTATTTTGTTGAAGACCCGGAAGCTGTGACATGGTACCGCTTCTACGAAATTGGAACGAATGAACCAATTTTCTCCGGAAGAGATGGTGTCATTAAACGATCCATTCAAGAAATTGAAAAAGAACGTCGTGATGGGTATTCTTGGGGCGGAAGCTATGCAAAGCAGCTAGTAGAAATAGCAAAAACAACAGGATACTTTGAAAACCGTGTTTATGTGGAGGTTCTACCTAATAATTTAGAGGATACCTATGGTAGAAAACTTGTTAAAGGGGAGGTTCATAGAGTGGAAGATGCAACAGAGGAATTAAAGAAACGAGATGTCAAATTGACAGTTTCAAAGGATGAGAGTGGAGAATATCAAACAGTTCAAGCGGCTATTGATGCTGTACCTGCCAATAATACAGACCCGGTTGAAATTTTTGTGAAAAACGGTGTTTACAAAGAGGTCATAAAAGTACTCGCAAATAAACCATTTATTACATTAGTAGGAGAAAGTGCAGAGAAGACTATACTAACGTATGATAACTATGCAAAAAAGGAAAGGCCTGAAGGTGGAACATATGGCACAAGTGGCAGTGCGAGTGTGTACCTGTATGCAAATGATTTTACAGCCAAAAACATGACGATGGAAAATTCCTTTGATGAACGTTTGGTAGAGGATGGTTCACAAGCGGTTGCTGTTTATACACGGGGTGAGCGAATGAAGTTTCACAATGTACGCTTCATAGGGAACCAGGATACACTTTATGTGAATGATGGAACTCAATACTTCAGTCAATGTTATATAGAAGGTGATGTTGATTTTATTTTTGGTGGGGCAAGAGCTGTTTTTGATGAGTGTGAGATTGTCTCAGTAGATAGAGGCTCTAAAACAAATAATGGCTATATCACAGCCGCAAGTACAGATATCAACAAACCATTTGGTTTTCTGTTTATCAATAGCAAATTAGTAAGCGAAGCTGCAGATGGAACGGTTTATTTAGGAAGACCTTGGCACCCTGGAGGTGACCCGAATGCGATTGCAAGTGTGGTCTTCAAAAACAGTGAGCTTGGACCGCATATTCACCAGAATGGGTGGACAGATATGTCAGGCTTCAGTGCAAAAGATGCGAGATTTTTTGAGTATCAAAACGAGGGAACTGGTGTAAATCTTTCACGTCCTCAATTAACGGATGAAGAGGCTGAACTTTATACTGTTGAGAATGTGTTAAATGGGTGGAATCCGAAGTAATAGGCAGGAAAAAACAAGTTGGTTGTATAAAATCTCCGTTTATTTTATTCGTTATTGGGGATTATTCTTAATAGTCTTACTTACAAGGAGAGATTTTATGGAGTTTGATGGGAACAAAATAAAAGAAAAGGCCATAACAGCATTTAGTAGGTTGAAAGATAATATGAAGGGAACCTTTTATGATATGGCTGAGATTCCTTATTCTTCCGTACAGCAGCTGGCTGAGTTTATTCAGATGCACCCTGACACAGAGATAAGCACAAAAAATTTGCTTGGCAATACTTATACATTTTTCAAGCTCAAAATTAATGACAAACATTTCTATTTAGAAACCAACAATGAACGTATCTTACAAATGGATGGTTATTCAAACGGAAAAGAATTCGTTTCGTATCGATCCTATCGGAATGATCATTTGGATTCACCTGTAAAACTGATTTGATCATGAAAAATGGGCTTTTTTCATACAGAAGGAAGCCCATTTTTTATACTATCAGAAAGTAAAAGATTTTATTGATGATAGATAGTATAAAAAAACTAAGGATTTCGCCATTATGACTTGGCGATAAGCCAGGTTTTTCTAATCGTTATAGTTTAACAAAAAAACGATTGTCGTTTATGATGGTATCGACGATTTCAGTTGTATGTTTTAGAGTTGTATCATATAGAAATGGTTCGTTAGAGGGAAGTGATTCCAGCTTCTTCAATAAAAATAAAGAGCGATCAATTGACTCGCGATCCCCACGCGAATGGATACGTTCGATGAGTTTTTCTTTATCAGCCCTTAAGACGATATATTTCAATGTTACTGGCAGGTTGTTTATCTGCTGACAAAACCACTCGAACTCATCTTCCACCACAAAGTCAATGACGATGTTATAACCATGGTGAGTAAAGTTCTTTGTTAGGGCCAGGATATTCTCCCACGTTAGTCTTAACCTTTGTTCCCATGCAGTGTCTGAACCATTATCAAACATTTGTAGAATATAGTCACCATGAATAAGAACACAGTTCGAAACATTTTGAGCAAGTTCTTTAGAAGTTGTTGATTTTCCAATCCCGATTGGACCTGATACGAGATAGATGATGGTTTGGTCTGACATTGTAACATCCCTCCTAGGCTATACAGTATATATTTTACTCTCATATTAGCATAAGATCTGATGCCTCTATACTAAACGGCTGAACATTTTTAAGACAAAACAAGGGACAGTCCTGCACTATATATAAGTGCTAAGGACTATCCCTATACATACTTCTTATTGAATGAATTATGCCACCTTATCCCAGTCTGAAATATCTTCATCAAGCTGAAGATTATTTGCCCGAGCCTTTTTAGCAGCACGGAAGAATAGGACAAGCAGGATTGCTGTTCCGATCACACCACCATACCACGAAACATCCATTGATAAGCGGAAGCCGATTTGGGCATTAAGGATATAGGTAATCACCATAACGAGCATAAACGATCCTGGGACAAGTGATACCCAGTAATTTTTCTTTGCAATATATAAATACATGGCTCCAACAAATAATGCAATGACCGCTGTTGCTTGGTTGGCCCAACTGAAGTATCTCCATAAGATGTTAAAGTCAATCTGAGTTAACACAATTGAGATAACGAATAACGGAATCGCAATCCATAAACGGCTCGATATTTTTTTGTGCGATGTTCAGGTATTCAGCAATAATCATACGTGCACTACGGAAAGCAGTATCACCGGATGTAATAGGTAAAACGACAACACCAAGCACGGCAAGTGTACCGCCGATTGCGCCGAGCATCGTTGTTGAAACTTCACTTACAACCGCACCAGGACCGCCTGCTGCAAGCACTTCATTTAAACCGTTATAGCCGTCAAACAAGCTCATAGATGCTGCTGCCCAAATCATGGCAATGATCCCTTCAGCAATCATCATGCCGTAGAAAATTTTACGTCCTTGTTTTTCATTTTGCGTTGTACGCGAAATGATAGGTGTTTGTGTAGCATGGAAGCCTGAAAGAGCACCACAAGTGATTGTGAAAAAGATCAATGGAAAAATTGGCGCATGATCAGGATGGAAATTTTGGAATGAAAGCTCAGGAATTGGTGCTCCTGTTACGATTAACCCAATGCCCACACCAAGTGCACTAATGACGAGCAATGCACCAAAGTACGGATATAAGCGACCGATAATTTTATCAACTGGTAAAAGCGTTGCTAAAATATAGTAAAGGAAAATAAATCCAATAATTAAGCCTAATGCAATCTTGCCATCCATCAATACATGTAAAAGACTTGCAGGTGTTGAAACAAACACGGTTCCTACTAAAAGAAGAAGCAGGACTGCGAATGCGTTTACAACATGTCTCATAACTTTACCAAGAAATTTACTAGCAAGCTCAGGTAAATGGGCACCGCGGTTACGGATTGAGATCATCCCTGTTAAATAGTCATGGACAGCCCCGGCAAAAATACAACCGACAACGATCCAGATAAAGGCAGCCGGTCCGTAAAGCGCTCCCATAATCGGACCAAAAATAGGTCCTGTTCCTGCGATATTTAACAATTGAATGAGTGAATTCTTCGATGTGCTCATTGGAACATAGTCAACGCCATCGCTGTTCACATATGCAGGAGTTGCACGACTTTCTTTCACCCCAAACATTTTTTCAATAAATTTACCGTACGTAAAATAACCTATAATTAAAAGAGCAATACCTCCTAAAAACGTAAACATTATGACTCCCCCTTTTTATGAATGCGTTTACATAAAGTATAATAGAATACTAGTTTGAAAGGGGAAGTTTGTGGCCGAAAGGCCAAAAACAGAGGTTATCATGTTGAAAATCAGAATTAAGATGCAAGGAAGGGTGTTAAATTTCCAAGTGTATTCTTAATGACTTCACATAATTTCTGCTAACGGCCAACATTTCGTCTCTACCTTCGAGTTGCAGCTGATACGCACCATTGAACCAAGGGGTTAGTTTTGAAACATAGGATAAGTTTACAAGATAGCTCTTATGTATGCGAAAAAAATCGAAAGCAACAAGTCTGCTTTCCAGTTCCTTAAGAGGTGTTTTTGTTTCGAATTCTCCATTTTTTGTAATTAGCTTCGTTACTTTTTCGTCCCTGTATATATAAAGGATGTCTGCAGGGTCAAGATAAAAAATCTCTCCCTCAGCTTCAATTGGAAGTTTTCCGGAACGTTTACCAATCTCACCTTCATCGTTATTTGCCAATCTTTTTTCAATCCGCTGGATGGTTTCCCGTAACTGATCTTCATCATAAGGTTTTAATAAATAATCAATTGCATCGTAGCGGAACGCCTCTGCAGCAAATTGCGGATACGCTGTCGCGAAGACAATAAGCGGGACCTTTTTCAATTCCATTAGTGCTTTTGCCGCTGCCATTCCATTCATTTTTGGCATTTCTACATCTAAAAAAACAACATCAGGCTGAAGCTGAAGAGATTTCATAACGGCGGCTTCGCCAGATTCTGCTTCACCAACAATGTTGATCGATGGGAACTCTTGTAATAAATGTTTTAGCTCATCACGGCTATATAATTCATCATCAACAATTAATGTCTTTATGGTTGATTTCATTTGTTTTTTCCTCCACTTCATAGGGAATTGAAAAGGAAATGTCTGTGCCTTTGTCAGGTTCGCTTGCAATTTTTAGTGCTGCAGCTTCTCCGAACATCATTGTCAGCCTTCGATTTACATTATAAATGGCAAGACCGCTTCCCTTCTCGGAGTGTATCGGAGTTTGCGAGAGTTGATTGGCAAGTTCTTTACTCATTCCTTTACCATTGTCTTTTACACTTATATAAGTGATGTTCTTTTTCTTTCTTATTGTCATATTCAACAAACAGTTTTCCTCTTTATCCTTGAAACCATGTTTCATTGCATTTTCAACAAGTGGCTGCAGTGTAAGCGGAGGAATGCTTTGATGAATGGCTCCATTATCTATATCATAGATAATGGTCAAGCGATCAACAAAACGTGCTTCCTCAATCGCAAGATACGCTTTTACATGTCGTAATTCCTGCTCCAACATAATCTTAGTATGTGTTGTCACAGTCAGATTTTGACGTAAAAAATGTGACAAAGAAACGAGCAATTTACGTGCTTTTGCCGGATCAATACGGACAAGGGAAACGATTGTATTAAGTGTATTAAATAAAAAGTGGGGGCTGATCTGTGCTTGCAGTGCTCTGATTTCTGTTTCTTTTGCAAGCTGGTAAGCCTTATCAGCTTCAGAGACTTCAAGCTGATTACTGATCATCGAACTAAGTCCGGTAATCAACTCCATCACAACATTCGTTATTTCTTTTTCAGAACGAAAATAAAATTTTAGCGTACCGATTGGTTTATTTCGCAATTTTAAAGGAGCAATTACGGCTGCACCGAGTGGGCAACTTTCATCACGACAATGAATGGAGCGTTGATTCGCGACAACAATCTTGTCCTGTTTGATCGCGTCAGTCGTAATCTTCGTCTGTATTGGGCTTTCCGCACGGTGATGATCATAGCCAAGACCAACATGTGCGAGAATTTCTGTCGTATTCGTAATTGCCACGGCACTTGACTTGATTTCATTATGGATAATGTGACAAACAGCACCAGCAGAATTAGTGGTGAGGCCATTGCGCAGATAAGCTAACGTCTGGTCGGCAATCCGCAATGTTTTTTGGGCCTGCATAGCACCGGCCTTTTCTTCTTCATTAAATACGCTTTTAATTATCAATAGAAAAAGCGCAGAACCGACTCCGTTCGCAAAAATCATAGGAATACCGATCATTTCGACTAATGCCACAGCCTGTTCAAATGGACGTGAAATGAGCAATATGACAACCATTTGCAATGTCTCGGCAAATGCTCCAATCAAAAAAGCGGAACGTAACTTTACATGTTTATTCGTTTTATGAAAGAATCCGGCGATCAATCCTGCTAGAATGGTAGCAAGACCACAGGAAATCCCCGTAAATCCGCCTAATGTGATCCGATGAAGCCCTGCAATTAAACCTGCACCGATCCCGACTTTGTATCCGCCGAGAAGCCCGCCTAAAACAACACCAATTACGCGCGAATTGGCGATTGCTTCATCTGTGGAAAGATCAGAAGGAAGACGGTTAAATTGGAGGGTTTCTGTACTAAGGCTCAAGCCTGAATATGTACCTATAATGCCGAAAAAACCAAAGAAGATGATTGCCGTCACATTCTGTTTACGATTAAGCTGATCAGAATAAATCATCTCACGAAAGAATTTGAATCGCGTCAAAATAAAAGCAATCATGACAATGATACCAAGGCGTTCGACCATTGTGAGTAATAAATCAAACATGTAAAAAACCCCTTTTGAGAATGGAAACGTTCCTACAGTTACCTTTCCCAGTTGATGATTTTGTCTAGTAAGGTTGTAAAACAATCGTTCGAAAAAATAATAGTTGATATCACCTTTAAATTTACCAAAACTCTGTCAGGGAATCCACATATCGTATATAGTTAAGAAAACGAGCTGTTATCTTAAGTATTTGTAAGGTATTTGAAAAGGAGGGTTCCTCATGGATATTAAACTCGAAATATTAGAAGGTGAACATGTTAAACTTTTGCCTATGCAAAAGCATCACATACAAGGGCTATATGAAGCAGGATGTGATCCTATGATATGGACTCACTTACCTAAAGAGATGGCAACGTTTGATGATATGAAGGATTTTGTAGAATCTGCTCTCTATAATAGGGAAAAGGGCATAGAATTTCCCTTTGTCATTATACAAAAAGAAACCAACAAAATAATTGGAAGTACACGTTTTCTAGATATTTCCCCTTTAAACAAATCACTAGAGATAGGCTGGACCTGGTTACATCCATCTGTATGGGGGACAGAAATAAATAAAGAATGCAAATATCTTCTATTAAGCTATTGCTTTGAATCCCTTGGAGCTATTCGTGTCCAATTCAAAACCGATGAACGAAATACTAGATCTCAAAAAGCGATTGAGGGAATCGGCGGAATGAAGGAAGGAATCTTAAGAAATCACATGATCAGAAAAGATGGAACATATCGGAACTCTGTATACTACAGTGTAATAGAAAGTGAATGGGATGCAGTAAAATTAAATAATAGATATGTGTTTTCTTTTTCCACAAGTTCATTTGGATACTATTTTTAAAGTCGGTAGTGGAATGGAGCGGAAGGCACTAAGACTCCTGCGGGAAGTAGAGGAAAGGCTCAGATTCCTCCCCGGCGCGGAGTGTCTGGAGCGCAATGGAACGGCTAAATTTCATCTTCAAATGCATTAAAAAGCAACAAAGTATGCAGAAGAACCTAATGATGATAAAAAATGAATGAAATACCTAAGCGTTTAATCTATTTAATTGAGAGATTATGATTACAATCGAGGTGATCCCCCATGATATTAGTCAGTTCTTGTTTAGCTGGTTTAGAGGTAAGATATAATGGTACACATTGTTTAAATAACAAGATCAATAAACTAATAGAAGAAAAAAAGGCAATCCCCGTATGTCCTGAACTACTTGGCGGTTTTTCAACCCCCAGAGAACCTGCTGAAATCATAGGCGGTAATGGAGAAGATGTATTGGATGGGAAAGCTAAAGTAATCGAGAAATCAGGTAGAGACGTAACAGAATTATACATAAAAGGTGCATACACGACCTTACAACAAGCTAGAGATGTAAAGGCAACAGTCGTTGTCCTTAAAGAGTATAGTCCCTCGTGTGGAAGTTCCATGATATATAATGGTGAATTTATAGGGAAGAAAATGGACGGAAATGGAGTCACAACAGCCTTATTAAAACGAAACGGTATAAACGTAATCTCAGAAAAACAGCTTGCTGATCACTCGATTTCTTTATAAAGAAAAAACTTCCGATCATAAACATTCAAGATCGGAAGTTTAGATCACAGAATTAAACCCCTGGAAACCAACCAGGTGTGTTGATAATAGCATTCCACAGAGGATCAGGAATGACCAATTCCTCCTGCTTATCTTTATCAATTTTTGTAACAATTGCAGCTTCTTTTCCTTCTGCAATTTTTTGTACCCAATCAGGATCAATAATTAACTCTCTACCTAGTGCCAGAAGAGGAATTCCACTTGCAAATGCGTTACGGGCATCTTCAGCTGTATAAATAGAACCTACCCCTATAAGTGGAACTCTGTTATTTATTGTTTCCTTAAGATAATCAATTCTAGTTTTCGTTAAATCCTCAACACCTCTTCTTGGTGTTGAAAAGAAATCCATTAACGATACATGCAAATAATCAAGACCTTTTTCAGTTAAAGCATCGACTAAGATAAGAGTCTCATCCATTGTAATCCCAGGTGTTTCAGGTTCCTCCGGAGAAAAACGATATCCAACAATAAAGGGAGTTTTTGCATGCTCCTGAACTGCTTTTTTCACTGAGTCAACTACGGCCAATGGAAACGTCATTCGTTTTTCAAGACTTCCACCAAATCGATCATCACGTCTATTCGAATGAGGGGAGAAGAATTGTTGAATTAAATATCCGTTTGCTCCATGAATTTCAACTCCATCAAATCCTGCTTCAATCGCACGACGGGTCGTTTCTCCAAAAGCATGGATGATTTCCTCAACCTCAGTCTCTGTTAATGGTCTTGGTTTTACATCAGGCTCATCTGTGGAAACACCGCCTTTTTCAGCAGGAATATCACTTGCACTGACAATTTCACCATTTGGGACTAATTCCGGCGGGCACATTCTTCCACCGTGGAAAATTTGCAGTACTGCTTTTGCACCTTGATCTTTAATGCTTGTTGCTAACTTTTTTAAACTGGGGATCATTTCATCAGTGTCAGCCCCGAATTCACCGTGAAATCCTTTACCATTTGGAGTGACATATGTACAAGCTGTAATCACCATGCTGACTCCTTTAGAACGTCTAGCATAGTAATTCACTTCTGCATCTGTAACTGTACCATCTGAATTAGAAGAGAAATTTGTCATCGGTGCCATGACAATTCGGTTTTTTAATTGAATTCCATTAGGTAATGTATAGGAAGATAATAAAGATTCATTTTGCTCGTTCATCAAACTTGTTCCCTCCTTCATGAGAATACGGCTATGATAAAATATCAGATTTGATTTGTACATCAATATGCTTCACCTAACTTTTGTATTTTATGAAAATCAATGGAGAGGCATAAGTTGAATATATTTCTTTTTAAAAGGAGTAAAAGGGAGCTAGAATTCATGAAGCAAATGTGGGAGATTAAATGAAAACGCCGATATCTTATATTCAGCAAACCCACATCTTTTTGAATGTATAGCAAACGTTGAAAACGATAGTAATGAGGAGGTTCCACATGAGATGCGGTTCAAAATGCTTTGTAGTCGAAATGGAAGTAAGAGGAGAGGTGCGAAGGGAAGCAGTCACTGCAAAAACATCAGTTGATGCAAGGAAAACGATTCGGATTGAATATGGAGCAGAAGCACAAATTTTATCTGTCAGGGAAAAGAACAAAAAATAGAGATGGATATACACATGCTGAAAATGCCTGTATTTAGCGGTTTCTTAGGGAGAAGGGCATCATATGCTTTTCTTGTATATTATATTGCGCACAATATAATTGTTGACAATTTATTTGGTGTATTTTAGAATGAATTTACAAGTTATTTAGTTGTGTAAAATTAAATTTTAAAAAATATACTTTTATAGAGGAGTGTTATATATGTCAAATGTTTTATTTACTTCAAGTGTTTCTGCAGTAGGCGGAAGAGAAGGACGTGTTCAATCTAAAGGTGGAAACTTAAACTTAGAAGTGGCTATGCCGGGGACGCCACGTGCGAAGTCAAATCCGGAAGCAACCAATCCTGAACAATTATTTGCTGCAGGCTATGCTGCTTGTTTTGACAGTGCTTTACAAATGATTTCACGTAAACAACATATTACATTCGAGTCGGAAGTAACTGCTCATGTCAGTCTACTTAAAGATGAAATTGACCAAGGGTTTAAACTAGGTGTGACACTTCATGTAAAGGGAACCGGGATTGAACAAGACACCCTTGAAGAACTTGTTCATAAAGCTCACGGCTTTTGTCCATATTCAAAAGCCACAAAAGGAAATATCGAAGTTCGTTTAGAATGTGAAGCAATTTAACTTTGGATTTGTAGGAGATAAAAATATACTAAATCAACATCATTAAAACGTTCAATTAAAATAAGCTAGAGTTTGTGTAAAATGAGGTTTTCCTTTTAGGAAACCTTTTTTTGTGCTCAAATTTTCTATCAGGTGCTAGTTTTATACAAAAAATGCAAGAATCGTCCTTTTTATCTCTTGCTAAAAATCTATAATTAAAGAATGAAAACACTTTCATATACGCGTGATGAAAGAGTTACTACAAGAAGATGGAGGTCAAAGATATGGAAGAAGCAAAGCAGGAATACACCCCGCTTCCAAGCGGAGAAAAAAATGAAAATGCTCCTTTTGGTGTGAAGGATAAGATTGGCTATTTGCTTGGGGATCTTGGAAATGATTTCTTCTTTATGCTTGTTAGTGCTTTTTTAATGGTTTTTTATACAGACATTTTTCATATTAGTGCAGCACTTGTAGGAATGTTATTCCTTGTAGCTCGCTTATGGGACGCGGTCGCTGATTTTGCCTGGGGTCGTTTTATTGATACAAGAAAACCAACCGCACAGGGGAAGTTCAGACCATGGATTTTGCGAATGTCATTTCCACTTGTATTAACAGGTGTGCTTATGTTTGTTCAAATTCCCGGTATGTCTGACGGATTTTATCTCGCATGGGCATTTGTCACCTATATTGTATGGGGGACGCTTTACAGTACAGTGAACATTCCGTATGGATCGATGGCATCTGTTATTACAGACAATCCGGTTGAACGGACTACTCTCTCAACGTGGAGAACAATGGGAGCGATGTTGGCTGCCTTGGTTATTAATGTACTTGGTCCACTCGTTGTATTCGTGGATAACGAGATCAACGCAGACCGTATGTTAATGCTTGCAGTGCTGTTTGGCATACTTGCTATTACTTGCTACTTTGGATGTTACAAGCTGTCAACAGAGCGCCTTGTTGCAAAGGATCCGAATCAGCAAAAGGGCAGTATGAAAGTAACAATGAAAGGGATGCTTAAGAATAAGCCGTTAATCTGGATTTTACTTGCTTCCTTGATTTTTATGGTCAACACAATGCTGATTAATGCAGTAAATGTGTATTTATTTAAGGATTATTTCGGTAATGCCACAGCGTTGAGTATGATTGGACTGGTTCAGACTGGAGCAGTTTTCATTGCGATTCCACTTGTAAAACCGATGGTTAAGAAACTAGGTAAAAAAGAAACAGCAGCGATCGGAATGGGACTTGCTGCATTTGTATATTTTGTCTTGTACTACTTGAAAGATTTATCTGCGATTGAATTTGTGGCTTTCTCGGCAGTCGGAATGTTTGGTTTTGCCTTTTTCAACCTTGTTATTTGGGCGTTTGTGACAGACGTCATTGATTATCATGAATATGTAACCGGTTTACGAGAAGATGCAACCGTTTACTCTGTCTATTCTATGGCACGGAAAATTGGCCAGGCAATCGCAGGCGGTGTAGGAGGCTTTGCTGTTGCAGCAGTCGGGTACGATGCAGCGCGTGCTGACCAGACACAGGAAGCGTTAAATGGGATTCACTCACTCGCCACGCTCGTGCCATCTATCATTTACGGGTTGATTTTCCTTATTCTTGTTTTCTTGTATCCTCTGAATAAACAAAAAACAAATCAGCTGGCAGTTGATTTGGCTGAAAAACGAATAAATCAAGATTAATCAAACAGAGGTGTCTCTCTCATTGAGACACCTCTGTTTTGTCACTTCCATACGACCTCCATTTGCCTGGTGGCATGCCGGTGAATTTTTTAAACACACGGATAAAATAGGCAGCGTCTTCAAATCCGCATTTACCTGTAATGTGTTCAATAGAAGCATTATCTTTCTTCAAAAGCCGCTTTGCTTTTTGAATACGGAGCTGATGGACAAAGTGACTCATTGTAGACCCGGTTTCTTTTTTGAATTGGCGTGCAAGATGTGAAGGATGAACTCCTAATTCGTCTGCAAGTCTCACGGCATCAAATGGTTCCGTAAAATGGCTATGAAAATAGCGAACAGCTTCTTTAATCAGCATGGTGTAGCCGTTTAATTGATTTTGACGGACAAGGTGACAATATTCATTTCCCATTGTTTCCTGTAGCTTGTTCAGAGAATGAACGCTGTTTATTCTCTCAATAGAGATTGCAAATTTTTCAGATAGATAATGCAGCAGTATAGGTGGAACTCCACCGCGTTCCGCTGCCAGCCTGAAGGTCGTATTTAAAATAATTAAGCTGTTTTTAATGGCCCTGAGCGGTTTATTGGGAAAACGGGACGAAAAGTCAAATAAATTTCCGGTTTTTTTATTCAGCATTTCAAGTGACTCAGCATCTCCTGTTTCAATTGCATGGATCATATCATTATTAATCTTATATCGCAGATGAATAATCGAATGGTCAGCTTCTTCTTCACGAGTTTTTGAATGGGAAGAAGAGGACTCTGTTGCTTCAATTGACGAAATCGAAACGGCTTCCATTTGTTTTAGATGCATGAGCAGACTTGCTGCACTGTGTTGGGCAGCTTGGTTTAAAATTGGGAGGTTCCGTAATGTATGTTCATTCAGTGAGCCTGTTTGTTCATGTGGAAGCTGTGTTAAGAAAGGTCCGGCAATAACTGCTGTGTCCGATTCATATGCACCTCCCATATATACGATCTGATCGTGATGCCAGAAATGACAAATAGTAGGCTGCTGATGGACAACTCTAATAAGAGCATTGAATGCTGCTTTGTTCAGATGATCAGGAATGGAATGTGGAGCATGAAGGGTAATCATTGAACCTGCAGCTTCAAAAGCGTATATATTCATATTTGTTAATTGGAAAAAGGACATAATGGACGAAGATAATTGAAAAGAGTCACCCATTTTATCAACTCCTGGTTAAAAAAGTTCAATAAGTGCAAAAAAAGTTATTTTTCCACATCATTATACGCCTTATAATAGTATCTGTAAACACTTACAAAAGAGAGGTGCACTTAAATGTTATATCCGATTTTAACAGATACACGTACAGTGATTGACTTAAATGGAATCTGGAATTTTAAGCTTGATAAAGGGAATGGCTTTGACGAAAATTGGTATTCTAAACCTTTGACAAATACAATGAGCATGTCTGTTCCATCATCTTTCAACGATACAGGACTTACAGCAGATATAAGGAACCATATCGGCTGGGTCTGGTATGAGAGAGAGGTAACTGTACCGGCTATTTTAACTTCTGAGCGCATTGTACTCCGCTTTGGTTCTGCAACACATAAAGCGAAAGTTTATGTAAATGGAGAACTTGCTGTAGAGCATACTGGTGGTTTTACACCGTTTGAGGCAGAAATTAACCGTTTTTTGCAAAAAGGACAAAACCGTCTGACAGTTGCAGTGAATAATATTGTCGATGAATCAACCCTTCCAGTTGGTTTTTACTCAGAAGTAGAAGTTGACGGCATTGGAAAAAGGGCGAAAAACAATCCAAACTTTGACTTCTTCAACTACGCCGGCATTCACCGCCCGGTAAAAATCTATACAACACCAAACATATATGTAAAAGATATTACGGTTGTAACCGAACTTGACGGTATTATTCAGTACAAAGTCGAAGTAGAGGGCGAAGCTGAAGTTAGTGTAAAGGTCCTGGATGAAGACGCTCAGATTGTGGCTGAAGCAGCTGATTTGGAAGGCTCTGTTACAATTCCGGATGTTAGATACTGGGAGCCGTTACATGCTTACTTATATACATTGCGTGTGGAGCTTTTACAAGATGGTAAAGCCGTAGATATATATGATCAGTCATTTGGAGTTCGTACCGTTGCGGTAAGGGGCGGTCAATTTTTAATAAATGAAAAGCCGTTTTACTTTAAAGGATTTGGCAAGCATGAAGACACACCTATTCATGGACGAGGCTTTAATGAAGCAGCAAATGTGCTCGATTTTAACTTAATAAAATGGATTGGCGCCAATTCGTTCCGCACTGCCCATTATCCGTATTCAGAAGAAATAATGCGCCTTGCAGACAGAGAAGGAATTGTCGTCATTGATGAAACCCCTGCGGTCGGCGTTCATTTAAACTTCGCAGCTACATTGTTCGGTGAAAGAGAAAAGCGTAATACATGGGAACATATTGGTACGAGAGAAGCACATGAACAAGTGATTCGAGAGCTTGTAGAAAGGGATAAAAATCACCCAAGTGTTGTTATGTGGTCTATAGCGAACGAACCGGCTTCAGAAGAAGAAGGCGCACGCGAATACTTTGAACCATTAGTGAAGCTTACAAAAGAGCTGGATCCGCAAAAGCGTCCGGTAACAATTGTTACACATCAATGGTCGAATCCTGAAACAGACAAAATCGCTGAACTTGTTGATGTACTCGCACTGAACCGTTATTATGGCTGGTATGTTGATAGCGGGGAATGGGATATGGTTCGTCAGAATATCCGTAAGGAATTTGACGGCTGGAAAAAACGCTGTCCAGGCAAACCGATCATGTTCACTGAATATGGGGCTGACACAGTAGCCGGCATGCATGACGTAGATCCTGTCATGTTCACAGAAGAGTTCCAGGTGGAATACTATCGTGTCAACCATGAAATCTTTGATGAATATGATGAATTCATTGGTGAACAAGTGTGGAACTTTGCTGACTTTGCAACAAGCCAAGGAATTATGCGTGTACAGGGGAACAAGAAAGGCATCTTCACCCGTGACCGTAAACCGAAGGCTGTCGCACATGATTTACGTAAACGCTGGAAAAGTATACCCGAATTTGGATATAAAAAAATTAAAGAACAGCAGATCTAATTTAATAAATTTGAAGTGGCCACACATCTTTGAAAGATGTGTGGTTTTTATATGCTCCTCTTTTAAGCTTCCTTAACTAGACTTACCTTATTAACTAAACCCTTTAGCGCAGCTACCTTCGTTACTTTTTTAAATAAGAAGTAACCTACCACAGCACCCAGTGTATTTGCAATAAGGTCATTAATATCGGAACTTCTACCATTTCCTAGCGTTGCTTTAACGACTGCTTGAATCATTTCAAAAGACAAGCTAATCAATAATCCATGATAGGCAATCTTTTTCAGTGAATGATATTTTTTATTAAGTAAGGGCAGGTACATGCCAAACGGGACCATCATGATGATATTTAGTAGAAATGTTTTGAGATCAATTGTTACTAGTGGAATAAAATTAATAGACATATACCAGGGAGTTAGATTTGCGTATTTTCCTATATTTACATCTATAGGGAAGAAAACGAAATGTACCACACATAAAAAATAAAGATAAAAGGATGTTAAAAGAAGAAATTGCCCCAAGCTGTTTTTATTTCTAAGAAACGTTTCAAACATCATAAATAGTAAGATACCAATAAAAGTTGGGACAAGGATATACCACGACTGAATTGTAAACATAATTGAATCTTCCACTATTTTTCCTCCAAATGTAAATTTTTTAAAATCTATATGTGAGCAGAATGTATTACGTTCTGGAATGTTTACAGTATAGTCAATGATTTTTAAGTTTTTATTAAGAAATGTGCAAGGAATTATGAATCTTCTAGTATAAATTCCTTAAAAAGTATCCATTCAGCTAAGAAGAGAATTTTAATGTGCTAAGTTTTTTAATAACAAAGGAACTCTTATCAGGAAGGCCTCATTTGAAGGGTTTAACGAGAGGTGCTAGGGGATAAATCTGTATTTCATAGAGTCAATACCAATAAAAATAGACCGTAACTATGTGCATAGTGAACGAGATCACTATGACCAGTACAGTCAAACGAGGACGAGTAAGTTTATTTGGTTGAGTAATATTCTAAAATAAACGATCGATATGAATCAAGAGTTGGATAACCATCGAAATTTGATAACATACCATGAATAACTGGTAATCTCGGTTTTTCCTTGCCAATTTCCTCTTTTAATACTTGAAAAGTAATGACTAATTCATCTGACCCTAGTTTTTCTATTTCTTCTTCAAGATTCTTCAGTACATTTGACATGGAGGGATGATCAGAGAATAAAAAATTAGCCAAAATGGATTCTGCTTTATCCTTTGTTAAGAAGGGTTTGTCTTTATGAATGTCTTTTACGATACTGTCCAGCCTATTATGCAAAAATTCAGTCAGGCTTTTCAAATCAAAATCATGTGTTGAAAACAATAGAACACCCATATACGATTTAACTATTCCTTCAAGGATAATGGTAATATCCCATGAGAACGGCTCAACTTCCGGTCCGTAAATCTCAATGATTCTTTTACGATAATGCTGATGTGATTCCATCTGCTTTTCAAATAGAAGTTGTTTAATCGTGTCATTTCTTGGGATAGCCTGCTCTTTAGCCAGCATGACGAGAAGTTCCCGATGGGTAATAAAATGTGAATACAGAGCCATTTGTTCCCGGATTAACTTATCGCGAGGATTTTGAATGTCTTTTGTTACTTCGGAAAATGCTTTATGAATCATATCAAAATGATGTTGTAGTATGGCTAACAATAGATCATCTTTTGATTTAAAGTGTAAGTAAAAAGCACCTTTGGAAATGCCGCTTTCTGAAGCAATCTCTTGAACGGAGGTTGCAGAAAATCCCTTACTTGCAAAAAGTCTCATCCCAACTTCTATAATTTGCATATCTTTCGCTTTCATAAAAATAACCCCCGGATCCCAATTTCGAACTTATATTATAACGAATAAGGAATAAATGTGAAACTTTTGTTAATCATAGCCGTAAATAATGACAAATGGCCTAACAAAAAAATTGACGGATGACTGGCTGGTCAGTTATATTAAGTTTATTGTGACTAACCGGTCATTAGCATTTACATTATATCAGAGTAATCAACCTTAATCAAAAGGAAGAGGAAGGTGTCATTTTTGAAAAGTTTAGTCAACTTCGTTCTGAAAAATAAACTTGCTGTATGGTTATTAACGATCATTATAACTGTTGCAGGTTTATATTCCGGGACAAAAATGAAAATGGAAAGTATACCGGATGTATCCATTCCGTATTTAATTGTGATGGGGGTTTATCCAGGGGCAACGGCTGAGCAAGTAATGGATGAAATATCGATGCCTATGGAACAGAATATAGAGGGACTTGAAGATGTTGCGGCTGTTTATTCAAATTCCTCAGCAAACGTGGCTCAAGTCCAGATTGAGTATGAATATGGCGTAGATATGGGTGAGAAAAAACGTGAACTTGAAGCAGCCATTGATAATATTTCATTACCGGAAGATGCTGAAGAACCAACAATAATGGCTCTTAGTATGAATATGATGCCAGTTGTTGCATTATCTATCAGCAGCACAGAAGGTGATATTGTTGACTTATCTACAAACGTTGAAGAAACAATCTTACCGGAAATTGAAAAAATAGATGGGGTTGGATCTACAACGATTACCGGCCAACATCTTGAGGAAGTTCAATTCACTTACGACCATGCAAAAATGGAAGAGTTAGGCTTAACTGAGGATACTGTTAAGCAAATGGTCCAAGCAAGTGATATGGCTCTATCTCTAGGCCTGCAGGAATATAAAGAAGGTGAACAAGCTCTTTCTATTGATGGTGATATTAAAACGGTTGAGCAATTAAAAGAACTATTAATTCCTGTTACACCATCAGAGAAAAATCCAAATCCGTTTGTAAAATTAGGGGATATTGCAAAGATAGAAACAGTTGGTAAGGTACAATCTATTTCGCGTACAAATGGGGAAGAAGCCATTTCTGTCCAAATAACAAAAGGACAACAGGCAAACACAGTAGACGTTGTGAATGCTGTGAAAGATTTAATAGCAGAACAAGAAGAGGACATAGATGGTTTAGTTATCGATGTTACATTAGACCAAGCGGAACCAATTGAAGATTCCGTTTTCACGATGGTAGAAAAAGCATTATTCGGTGGTTTGTTCGCGATCATCATTATTCTTTTATTCCTTCGTGATATCAAATCAACGATTATTTCCATCATATCAATTCCAGTTTCCATCTTTATGGCATTTTTATTGTTAAATTGGCTTGATATAACATTAAACATTATGACATTGGGTGCAATTACGGTTGCGATTGGACGGGTTATCGATGACTCGATTGTTGTAGTGGAAAATATATATAGAAGGATGCACCTTGAAGAAGAGAAGCTTCGAGGACGTGCGTTGATTCGTGAAGCAACAATTGAGATGTTTAAACCAATTCTTTCTTCCACACTTGTAACTGTTGCGGTATTCGCACCACTTATGTTAGTGGGCGGGATGGTTGGTGAGTTATTTAGACCATTTGCTTTAACAATGACATTTGCTCTTGGTGCATCATTACTTGTTGCGATTACCATTGTGCCGGCGCTCTCACACTTCTTATTCCGTAAGAAATTATATGGAGAGAAACAAGCATCGAAGCATAAAGAGGTTGGAAGAATTGCAACTTGGTATAAAGGTGTTTTAGAAAAAGTACTCAATCATAAAATCATTACATCCATTATTGCGATCGTATTATTAGTTGGCTCACTTGCGCTGACTCCTCTAATCGGTTTCAGTTTTATGGGGTCTGAAGAAGAAAAAGTAATGTATTTGACTTATACACCAGCTACAGGTGAACTTGAAGATGAAACGTTAAAAAATCTTGAAGAAGTCGAAAAAGAATTAATGAACCGTGAGGATCTGGAGACTGTTCAATTATCATTTAACAATAGTGATAGTGCAGACGCATCCATGATGATGATGGGTGGAGGAAACGGGGCATTAATGTATCTGTTCTTTAATGAAGATACGGAAAATTTCTCCGATGTGAAAGAAGAAGTTGAAGAGTATGTCTTTAACATTGACCAATCAGGTGAATGGAAATCCCAGGACATGATGGGCGGAGGAATGGCATCAAACGAAGTAAGCTATACACTGTATAGTGAAGACTTAGATGATTTAAATAAGGCGGTTAACCAAGTAGAGGGCGCATTGAAAGAGGTAGAAAACCTTGAAGATGTAGAATCTGATATGGAAAATCCATATGTTGAGCATGTGCTGAAAATAGATCACGAGGATATTATGCAATATGGTTTAACAACTGGGCAAATCGTTGGGGCATTATCAGCTACAGGCTCTGAAGAAGTGTTAACAACAGTGGAAAATGACGGAGAAGAAATAGATGTTATCGTCCAACGCGAAGAAAAAATGGATGCAACATCAATTGATGAATTACTTGAAACAGAAATCCCTACTGCTACAGGCTCCACAATGCCTTTATCTGAGCTAGTTAAAACAGAAGAGGGTACGACTTATAACACACTATCCCGTAGTAAAGGGGAATTCTATGCAACTGTTTCTGGTACAGTAACGACTGAAGATGTTTCTACGGCAACAACTGAAGCAGATGAGAAGATTAATGATTTGAATTTACCTAAAGGTGTAGAAACTGGAGTCGCTGGTGTTGCGGCTGACATGCAAGAAACATTTACACAACTAGGTATCGCAATGATTGCAGCAATTCTCATTGTTTACTTTATCCTGGTTGTCACATTTGGAGAAGGATTAGCACCATTTGCGATTCTATTCTCATTACCATTTGCCGTAATTGGTTCATTTGTAGGTCTATGGATTGCCGGTGAAACAATTTCTGTATCGGTTATGATGGGGTTACTTATGTTAATTGGTATCGTTGTGACAAACGCGATTGTCCTTGTGGACCGAATTATTCATATGGAACGCGATGGAATGTCATTACGTGATGCGATTATTGAAGCAGGAGCGACAAGACTTCGTCCAATCTTAATGACAGCTATTGCTACGATTGGCGCGATGGTTCCAATGGTATTTGAAGGTGCAGGATCTGCCCTAATATCTAAAGGATTAGCCATCACAGTAATTGGTGGTCTAACATCGTCAACCATTTTAACATTAGTCATTGTACCGATTGTATATGAGGTACTTTCAAAAATGTTGAAGAAAAATCGTAAAGAAGTAGAAGAAAATTAATCTTTGAATGACAAGAACCCTCAATCTTTGGATTGAGGGTTTTAATATATAGACAAAATGTTACATTATTCATGAATCTAATGCGGATAGGTTGTGAGGGGCTTTCAACTTATGAGTGGAATTTTATACGCCCAATTTGTTTTTGTCTTGCGCCCTCCGTTACGTCATATGCTAACCTAAATTTATGGAGGGATGACGAATAATGGTTAATCAAGAACCGTTTTTTACGATTAGTGAGTTTGGAAAACGAGCAAGGATCACGGTACGAACTTTACGTTTTTATGAAGAAATCGGAGTATTGGAACCAGCACAACAAAACAGCTCTGGTCACAGGTTATACGGATTGACTGAATTAGCGAAACTGCAACAAATTCAGTCTCTAAAATTTTTAGGATATTCATTACAGGAAATAAAAACATTAATTGAAAATGATACGGATGCTGTTACTCAACTGAATAAATCTTTACCCTTGCAGCATAATCTTTTGACAGAAAAGAGAAACGAGTTAAATCGTGCAATCGAAGCAGTAGAGCGAGTTAAATTTTTAATCGAAAATGGAAAGTCGATCACGTGGACGGTTTTAAGTTCTTTACTTTTTCAGATGGAACATGAACAAGACCAAATGGAATGGGTAAAAGAGTATTTTTCAGAAGACATTGCGAATCAATTTTTTCTCTTCCCAAAAAACATCGTCAACAATTAGATGTTGAAATGTTAGATTGGTTGGCAACGGTGAAAAAATTGATGAAAGATGAAGTTTCACCACAATCGAAAGAAGCATTTGATGTACTTGTTAAACTAACTGAATTGGCAACAAAACATGTCGAAAATAAAGAAGAACTTGCAGATCAACTTGTACAAGCACAGGAAGCAATGGAATCAGATGTCATGAATTTTCAGTTTCCTACTTTATTAACACCTAAAGAAGAAGCCTACTTATTGGAAATAGGAAGAGTGATGGAAGCTTTATATAATGAAAATGACGTTTGAATTGTTAATAAGGTATACGTAAAGTGTTAAGCACCCCTTAGGATAGGTTAAACATCTGCTTATCTTAAGGGGAGTTTTTAATTTTTCTTTAAGAAAGGGTAAGATAATACTAGACCTGTAACATATAAGATGATTAAAAAGTAAACAGGAAGTAAATGGATAAAGGTTGTATAACCAATATAGAAATGTGTCCCAATACCAGCTATAAATGCAGGTAATGCTCCAATCGCAAGGGTATTCCAAATCCAGGACTCTCCTTTTCTGAACCCCCATAAGGAGATCATTAAAACAAGCAAACCAACACTTACTAATGCACTTCCAAATCCAGCTCGGTCATGTGCGATAACAGGAATTAATTTGTTACTTAACGTATCGATCATTTGTGGTGACATACACAGGAAGCTTACGTCTGTTGTTATAAACACATTTGTAACACCTATTATGGAAATAACGATACCTCCAAAAATGATCGAAAAGCCTAGAATAATAAACATGAGTTGTCCATAAAGCCCGAGTTTCCATGTTCTATCATTCTTACCATGACTGGAAGCTGGGAAATCGGTCATCTTTTTTCCTTCTTTGTAGCTAAAATAATAGATAGGTAATAAGACAAGCCAAAACAAACCATGTAGCCAATCAAAGTACCCAAAGCCGATAAAGAGGAAAATTCCAAGGAAACCTATGATTGCTGCACGATGAAACGTAATTTTAGCCCAATGCATACTATATTTTATTCCATGTCGTGCAAGCTGTATGTAGATGATTCCGCCGGATATCATCGTGCCGGCTAACGCCATTCTATCGTGGGACATAAACGCCAGGATAAGTGGATTTACTTGTAAGATTTCTGCTTTAGTCAGTCCAATAAAGGCTTCATCATAAGGAAGGATAATACTTGTAAAGGCAAAATATAAGGCGATGATACCTCCAATTAAGATGGAGAGTCCAAATAGAAATGACCAATACCAGTTTTGATTATTCTCTGGTTGAATGTCTTCATATAATAATCGTTCATGGATTCGCTTCGGCAGCCCTGGTCCAGCTTTTACATAGCCATCTGTTAACATGAACAAATCTGCACCGGCACGAACTAAAGAAAAAGCATCTTCTGGTGTCTCCACTCCACCTGAGGTTATGACAATTAGATCAGGAAATAGAGTTTTGACCCGTTTTAGTGTTTTTGTTAAAAGCTCATTTGCATGTGTGGCTTCATACCAATAGCTGCCGTCATTTTGATGTGGTGCATTTATCACTACGCCACCAATACATGAATGTTGTGTTAAATCTTTCAATTGTATGTTGATATGATTTAGTTCATCAGGGGAAAAAGACACATAAAAAGAACGATCCAAACACTTTGACCTATTATTTGTGATAGATGAGTGTATTTGCTCGGTTGTTCCAATAAATGCATCTACATATGGCGTTAAATGGTGCACAATGATCTCCCACTCATTTCTAGTAACTTGTGCATCTATTTTAGCAATTATTGGAATGCTGATATTCAGTCTTGTTAATTTTTTAATTACCCGTTTGAGAGGAACCTTTTCCTGCTGATTTGAAAACAGAAGTTTTTCTTTTTTCCACTTCGGTTCATTTTTATCCGAAGGTCCGTATAACACAATGGGTCCTATTTCTAAAAATCCGAAACCTAATTCTTGAAAGGTATTTAAACCTGACATATTTGGATCAATATGACCACTTAACCCTACAGGAGAAGAAAATTTTGTGCGATAAATATTCTTTTGAAGTTCCCGTGGAGGGTTCATATGTCCCAAGAATCCAATAACCGACCTACCTCCAGGAGTGGATGCTATTGTACTCATTGATTTATGGAGAAACTCCCGGCTTGTTTTTGCATGCAGCTTATTGAGTAAGAGTTTTTTTAATGGATGATAAGACCAGTCCGGCATAAACAGCACCTTCTAAATCTAGTTAATTTTTTCATTTATACACATTGACATCTTCAATTCTAGCATGCAAATCTACTAAGAATAAACTGTTGGTTTCTTTTAATTGGAGTGTTTTTGCAAACATTCTTGCTTATGGATATTTTTGTTAATTTTATAGTGGAATGGAGATATGTCACTAATTTTCAGAAATGATTAGCACAATATTTAATATATGGGGAAACATGATATAATTTGGTTCATAAAGCAGTGAAGTAAAACGGAAAAATGAAATGCTGGCTCAACTTTTAAAAATGTAGCAATTATTATTGTAATAACGGAGGAGGAACTATATGGACGTTTTTGCGGAATATTTAGCAGGTATTGATCATCCTGATCACCGTGAGCGAACAGAGGAAGTTTTAGCATGGGTTGCGGAAAGGTTTCCTAATCTAGAAGGGCAAATAAAGTGGAATACCCCAATGTTTACAGATCATGGCACATATATTATCGGCTTTTCCACAGCGAAGCAACATATGAGCGTGTCACCCGAAGAAGTAGGCATTGCACGATTTTCCGATGACATTGCACAAGCTGGGTACAGTGCTACCAAAGGGTTATTTCGAATTCCTTGGAAAAAACCGGTAAACTATGATTTGCTAGAGGAAATGATTACATTTAATATCCAGGATAAAGCGGAATATACGAAATTTTGGCGGGAATAGTACGATTGATTAAAAAACGCATGACAGAATAAAAATGTCATGCGTTTTTAAAAATCATTATTGTCTATTCGTCTTTATTATTTTTATCGCCCATATCCTCTACATCTTCAATAAGATCTTCTTGATCAGGATCTGTATCTTTTTCATCATCTTTCATCATCGTATCATCTTCATCAACGCCAGGTAAATTGTCATCGGTATTAACATCATTATCAGTTGTCCCATTTTCTTGATCTACCTGATTTTGATCATCTTCAGGAGGTACCGGATCTGGTTCAGCATTACAACCGGCAGCAATCATCGCTGAAAAAACTAGTCCTACTAACATAAGAATCCACTTATTATTCATGGGTAATCCCCTTTCAAAAAGTATAATAAACATCTCGATTACTTTTCCCGTTATTCATGAAAATATGTCAAAATGTTTATCATTTTGATATAAAGGGATATGAATGGCAGAAGTAATGTTTTTTTTTGCAAGGTTGGAGGAAAATCATTGTGTATAGTAAGAGGGGAACCTTTACATGTAGTCCATTTAAAGGAGTACACCATTTTATGCTAATGATGTAACTCCTTTAAGATGATTTTTTTTAGTATCTTTTATAAAATAAGTAAAACTTGTATGAATGCAATGGCAGTTGTTCCGATTATTGGAACAAGTTTTAGAACTAAAAGTCCATTAGATGTTGAAATTAATGGATCAAGTGGATCTTTTGCAGGTGAAGCAAGAAAGTGAATGAATCGTTCCCACCGATTAGGTTTCATAGGGAAATCGGGTATATCCACGTGATATTCATCTAATCTCTTACGGAGATGATGATCTTTATTTAGATCCTGTCTCATATTCCTCTTCCTCCAATTCTTCTCTTAATCGTTTGATTGCCATGTGTAATCTTGATTTCACTGTCCCTTTTGGTATTCCTAGGATTTCGGAAATTTCCTCTTGCAGCATATCGTGATAGTAGAAAAGTAATACAACTTCACGTTGTCCTTCAGGTAGCTTCGCAACGGCCTCCCGAATTGTTATCCTTTCAATATAAAGAAATTCCTCTTTCTGTATTGGAGTAAGAAAGGGTAGTAAAGATCTCCATTTTTTACGGCGGTTTAATTTTGTGATCATTAATCGATAGGCAATTTGAAATAGATAGGACTTGAGTTTGCCTTTCCTTGGATTATAGTCATGCTTATAGCGCTGTAATTTAACAAATGTGTCTTGAACGATATCAATGGCTAATTGCTCATCTCTAGAATAACGAAAAATAAACGAATAAATAGGCTGTCTTAATCGGGTATAAATCTTTTCTAACGCTTCTTCATCACCATTTTGATAAGCGATCATCAATTCGTTTTCGCGTTCACTCAATCTCATCGCCCCAGCGTTCCTTAATAGCTTTCAATGTCATAGATACCCTACTTATTAAGTACAATATTGCCACAAGTGTCCATACCTGTCCTTGGTTTGTAAAAAATTGTACAAAATCATTTTCAATGGTTTCACCACTAGAAACCAAAAAATTTAAAGCTTGAACACAAATAATGGAATATATTGATAGTCCTAGGGTTAGTGTATCAAAAACATTCCATCTTAAATATATTTTCGTTTTCTTATAGTTGATTTTACCATTTTCACGGACAACATACTTACGATCCATTGGAATCGCAATCACTAAAATAAAAATCATTAAAAAACCTGCAACAATAAGAGAAACAATCCAACCAGTATCCATTTTTAACATCTCCCATCAATATCTTTACTAACTATACAAATGAAGAGGGAAAAAAGTTCATTAAAAATAAAAAGTTTTTATCTCTTTATTAGCGATATATATCGTTAAGGGTATAATTAGGGTACGAATACGAGATAGAGATGAGGGTTTAAAGATGGTAATAGGAATTGAAAATGATTGGTTGAAAGTAGAGTTTTTAAGCAATGGAGCAGAAGTACGTAAAGTAACGCATAAGAAAAATGGACTCGATTATATGTGGTCAGGTGATGACAAATACTGGGGACGTGTTGCTCCGGTCTTATTTCCGATAGTTGGACGCTTAAAAGAAGACCAATATGAATTTAATGGTCAAACCTACTCAATGTCCCAGCATGGTTTTTTGCGTGATGTCACATTTGAACTGCATGCTAAATCGGAAACAAATGTTTCTTTTGTTTTTGAGTCTGCTGGACAGTATATATCAATTTTTCCTTTTGAATTTAAAGCCTTTATTCATTACGAACTTAAAGAAAATTCACTCGTTGTTCAATGGGAAATTCAAAACGAAAACAAAGAGGATATGTATTTTTCTATTGGTGCACATCCTGCATTTAAGGTGCCACTTTTAGAAAATGAAGCAATTGAGGACTATCATTTACACTTTACGCCATCTACAAATAAGAATGTGATGGAATATGAGTTAAAAGATTCCCTCATTCATGAGAAAGGAACGGCTAATGATATTTCAATGGTCAAGATTTCTGATTCTCTATTTAAAGACGATGCTCTTGTTTACAGTAATATTGATCATATTAAATTGATTTCAACTAAATCAGTGCCACGGTGTAGAAGTCATGTTTGAAGCATTTCCGTTTGTAGGAATATGGTCAAAATATATGGATGGTGATGGTACGATCGCTCCGTTTGTATGTATTGAGCCATGGTATGGCATTGCAGATACATATCATACATCAGGAAAACTGGAGGATAAACTTGGAATAAATAAGCTTGAAATGGGTGGCGTTTTTAAAGCCGAGTATAAAATGAAGTTTCTATAGTATTTCAATTTTTTGTTGTAAGTTAAATGACGTTTGGATTTACCGTAACAGGGTAAAACCCGAAAGGTAAGCGCAGAGGTATAATACCTCTGCGTTTTTAGCGTTTCTTTCTGAGTTTGTTCATCCATTGTTGAGCTTCACTATTAGGATTGGCTAATGGAAATTCAATGGCTGTATAGGCTGGAAAAGGGATCTTTAAGTGTTCATTAGAGGGAGGTATGCTTACCCATCCTTCTTTCAACTTTGTAACTGATTTTAAGTGGAGGTATTCAATCCATGTGTTTAATGAATGATAAGCATGAAGCCAATCCTCTTGATTGACTGTCCAATTTCCAACATCAAACGTCATGCCGACAGATATTTCTTTCTTCCATTGGAAAAAGGATAAGATTGGAAGTAACGTTCCTCCATATGTGGATTGGTCGTTTTCAATTAATAATTTCAAATTTTTTGGCAGATTGGTATTCAGCCATTTGTCAAAACTGTCTGTGTCAGCCTTGTTCGCATCAAACTTTCCAAGGGAAAACTTTATATGGGTAGCATTTAGAAACGCAGCCTCCTTAATGGATGTCTCTGCAATCGGATTCAGGGAATAAGAGTCTTGCCATAACTCTATCGGTACCGAATAGATAACTGGGTCCAAGTTAGAAGCTGAAATCGATCGTTTTAATATCTCCAATTCTGTTGAGACATCTGTTAGACACTCCCGTCGTACTTCTATTCCATCAGCGCCGTATTCTTTAATTTTTGTAACCTGTTTCTCAATAGAAATAGGTTTAGTAAAAATGAGTGTAGGTAAAATTACCTTCGCCATCATTCAACCTCCTAGATGAATCATCACTAAACCGGTTTAGTAGTTGTGTTTCCAAAACTATAACATGAAGGAAAGCGTCCCACAATATGTAAAAAAATTCATTATTTAGTTCCTTGCTTCTCTATTTTATTTTTTAAAAAAGGGGTTGTAAAACGCTTACATTTGTTTTATAATTTCACTAAATCGATTTACTAAACCGATTTACTTACATTGATATAGAAATTATTACATTACTTAGGAGTCCAATAGATGAAAAAGGTTACGATTGCAGATGTTGCCCAACATGCTGGTGTTTCAAAAAGTACTGTTTCCCAATATTTAAACCAGCGCTACGATTATATGGGAGAGCAAACGAAAGCGCGCATCGAAGAAACCATTAACGTTCTTGGCTATAGACCGAACATTTTAGCAAGAAGTTTAAAACAAAAGTCAACCACAACGATAGGGGTCATCGTTGCAAACATTTTGCATGTCTTCTCTACACAGGTAATCCGAGCAATCGAAGATGTTTGCAATGAAAAGGATTTCCATGTGATTATCTGTAATGCCGATAATCAACCGGAAAAAGAGAAGAAATATATTGATATGTTAAGAGCAAAGCAAGTAGATGGCATTATCGCTTTTCCAACAGGTGGAAATGTAGCATTATATCAGGATTTAGTAAGAGAGAACTATCCTATCGTTTTTATCGACCGCTTGATTGAAGGGATCGAAACAAACACAGTATTACTAGATAATGAAAAAGCTGCATATATAGCGGTTGAGACATTGGTGAAGAATGGATATTCAAAAATAGCCTTGTTATCTCCACCTTTCGAACATGCGATTACCCCACGTATGGAACGACTTAATGGGTACAAGAACGCTTTACAGGAGTATCAAATCCCGCTTAATGAAGAATATATCGTTAGTGGCAAGACTTCAGAAATGCAGAGTTTGATTGAAAAATTAATCCATTTAAAAGATCCGCCTAAAGCCATTCTGGCAACAAATGATCACGTTTTAATGGAGCTATTAACTTATGTGAAAAAAAAGCAAATGCGTATTCCTGATGAAATCGGGGTGATTGGGATTGATGAAGTCTCTTTTGCAGATATTTACAGTCCATCATTAACGACCATTGCCCAACCGTCATTTGAAATGGGGGCAAAGGCAGCAAATCTCTTATTCGAAAGAATTCAAACGAAAGAAATCATCAATCAAGCGAAAGTCTACCGTTTCGAACCAACCTTAATTGCACGAGAATCTTGTTAATTTCTATTAGAAAGGTGATCAAAGATGAAAAAAATCATTGAAACTATTGCTGGAGAAATTTCTGGAGTATTAGCGCAAGTTGACGAAAATGAAGCTGCAAAATTGGCAAATGAACTGCAAAACGCAAAGCGTATTTTCATTGCAGGCACAGGTCGTTCCGGATTAATTGGAAAAGTATTTGCGATGCGAATGATGCATAGTGAATATCCTGTTTATGTTGTCGGTGAAACGATTACTCCAAGTATTGAAACCGGGGATTTATTACTGACGATATCTGGTTCAGGCAGCACAGGTTCTCTCGTTCAATATGCTAAAATGGCAAAAGAAATTGATGCAAAAGTAGCCTTGGTTACAACGAATAAAGATTCTGTTATTGGGGAGCTTAGCGATTGCACGATTACAATTCCTGCTGCCACAAAAAAGCGGCTAGCTTCAGAGCCTGATACGATTCAGCCGCTTGGAAGTCAGTTTGACCAATCCGCTCATTTACTTTTAGATGCTATTATTGTTTATCTTTTACTGCAAAAGCCGGAAGGTAAAAGTCATTCTAGCTTAAATCAAAAACATGCAAACTTAGAATAGCAAAGGGGTTTAAAAAATGAGTTTAATAGATGTGATTAAAGAGAATAAAATTGTTGCAGTCATTCGTAAAGCAAACGAAGAAAACATTGTTCCGATTTTAGAAGCGTTGGCAAAGGGTGGAGTCATTTCAGTTGAAATTACAGCGGAAACACCAAATGTCACTAGAGTCATAGAAACTGCCGTTAAACATGTAAGGGGTCAAGTAAATATTGGTGCAGGCACAGTGCTTGACCCTGAAACAGCTCGTCAGGTGATTATGGCAGGGGCTACCTTCATTGTATCACCTACACTGAATCTCGAAACATTGAAATTAACCAATCGGTATGGAGTTTTAAACATTCCGGGCGTTTTGACGCCAACGGAAATCCAAACTGCTTATGAGCACGGTGCACAAATGGTAAAAGTGTTCCCGGCAGATGCGTTTGGACCAAATTATGTAAAAAATATTTTAGGACCGCTTCCACATGTTCAAGCAATGGTGACAGGCGGAATAACCTTAGACAATATGAATGAGTATTTATCAAAGGGCTGCAAGGCAGTAGGAATCGGGAGTAATTTGGTAAATGCATCATCGTTAAATTCTGAAGATGACTACAAGCAATTAACGAAGCGCGCCAAGCAATATGTTGCTAAGGTGGCAAAAAGCTAAAGCATAAGGGGGATGGGAACATGCTGAAATCTAATTATACTTTTCTATTACTCGTTATTGTAACCATTGGTCTATTAACTGGGTGTAATAATACAGCAGTTGAAACAAATGGAGATGGCAAAATTAAAATAATCGCTGCACATAATCAAACGTCTCCAGACAATCCTTATCAAACAGGAATGTTGAAGTTTAAAGAGGTGGCGGAGCGCGAATCAAATGGAAGTATTGAAGTCGAAGTACATGCAGGAACAATTGGAACAGAGGAATCACAGCTTGTTGAAAAACTTCAATTAGGTGCTGCAGATGTGGTACTCGTTTCCCCTGGATTTATGACCCAAACAGGAATTAGAGAAGTAGATTTATTTTCTGCACCCTACCTGTTTACAAGCTATGACCATTGGCTAAGCGCTGTGGATGGAGAAGTGGGAAAAGAGATGGCAGAAATCATTAACGAGAAATCTAATAATTCTTTTAAACTATTAGGTTATTGGTCTGCAGGTGTTCGACATTATTATGGAAAGAAACCGCTGAACAGCGTTGAGGACCTAAAAGGTGTTTCATTAAGAACACAAACATCAGGTGTTGTCTCCGACTTCTGGGAAGCAACTGGAGCAATTCCATCAGGAATCTCTTGGGGAGAGCTATATCAAGGGTTACAGCAGGACGTTGTTGATTCTTCTGAAAACGCTTACCCTTTCTTTGTCCAACAATCTCATCACACAACACCAAACGGGAAGTACATTACCGAAACCGGACATGACTACACTACTCGATTTTTATTAATCAATGGGGAAAAATTTGATCATTATTCTGAAGAACATCAAGAAATTTTACTAAATGCAGCGGAAGCTTCAGTGAAAGCAGAGCGTGAGGCTACTAATTCGCAAGATATAGAATACAAGGAAAAGGCCGTTGCCGAAGGAGCGGTTGTAAATGAAATTAATACACAGCCATTTATTGATATCGCCAGACCAATTTTAGAAGATTTGGCTAAAGAAATCGAAGTAGAAGATTTACTACAGAAGATTATTGATTTGGAATAATCTAAGGGGGTATAGGGATGAAGCGTTTTGTGCAGGCACTTGAAAAACTACAAATTACGATCGGTATTTTATTCTTAACAGTGTTCTTTTTAGTGATTTTACTGCAAATCATTACAAGACATTTAGGAATATCCATACTCTGGACTGAAGAGGTTGCAAACTATTCCTTTATTTGGGCAATTTTCATGGGAGCAGCCGTGATGGTAAATCGTCGTGAACATTTTAACTTTGACTTTATCATCAGAAAGTTAACAGGAAAAAAGAAAGTATCCCTCAATGTTTTTAATGACCTTGTTTTAATTGCATTTAATGTTTGTATTTTCTTTCTTGGATTGATCGTCGTAAAAGAGTTTTGGAATTACACATGGGCAACACTTCCTGACATGAAAATGGGATACATTTGGATTGCCATTCCGATTATGGCTGGGACCATGATCATTTACTCTGTCTCTCATTTGATTCATCATATTCAATCACAAAAAGCGAAGGAGGTAAGAGGATAATGGGATTTTTACTTCTTGGATTATTTATTTTCTTAATGTTAATCGGTGTACCAATTGCCTTTGTTATCGGAATCGTCGCATTACTTGGTATATTTGGAATCCCTTACACTCCTGAAGCCACTGTACCAATGAAAATGGTCAATGGTCTCGATTCATTCGTCTTGTTAGCGGTACCATTATTTATTCTTGCGGCAAACTTAATGAACTCCGGGAAAATATCTGAAAAGCTAATTAACCTGGCACTTGCACTTGTTGGACCAATTCGTGGGGGATTGGCCCATGCGAATATTCTTGTATCGATGATGTTTGCAGGTGTATCCGGCGCCTCGCAAGCAGATACAGCCGGTGTTGGTAAGATTCTTATTCCGAGCATGCTCAAAAAAGGCTATGACAAAGAAATGGCTGTTGGGGTTACTGCTGCATCTTCAACGGTAGGTGTTGTCATCCCTCCTAGTATTCCAATGATTATCTTTGCTGGTTTAACAAATGCCTCCATTGGTGCATTATTCCTTGGCGGAATTATACCGGGAATCTTAATTGGGGTTGGCATGATGGTTTTTGTTTATATCCTTGCAGTGAAGAAAAAATTCCCGCGTTCTGAACGTGTAGAAGTGAAAGAATTTGCAAAGTTGTTCATTGAAGCAATACCTGCGTTACTCACTCCAATTATTATTATTGGAGGAATCATTACAGGATTCTTTACTGCTACAGAAGCTGCAGCTGTTGCATCACTGTACACCTTAATTGTTTGTATGTTTTATTATAAAACGTTAAAAGTGAAAGATTTGCCGAAAATTTTAATGGATACGTTGTCATTAAGTTCTCTGTCACTATTCGCATTGGCCTGTGCAAGTGCACTTGGGGAATTAATGAGTTATTACCAATTAGGAACAATAGCTCAGGAATTTTTTACGAATAATGTTGGTGCAGAATGGTTGTTTATCGTTATTGTTATTGCGTTCTTCCTGTTTATTGGAACATTTATGGATGCAATACCAGCTATGATATTATTCGTCCCTGTGATTTTGCCAACAGCCTTGGAATTTGGAATTGACCCGGTCCACTTAGGGTTAATTGTTGTTATTACTCTAGCTGTTGGTTTGATTACACCGCCATATGGTCTCTGTCTTTTACTTGCAGCAAAAATTGGTGACATGTCAATTGAAAAGTCCTTTGTAGCGGTCATTCCGTATATTGTCATTATCGTTATCGTCTTGTTATTTATTGCATTTTTCCCGGATATTGCATTTTTCATTCCAAAAGCTATTAATCCAGGATTATTTTAAAAGAGGTGTATTTTTTTATGAAGGTTGATAAAGTCGTTGCGGCAGAAGAAGCCGTAAAGTACGTGAAAAATGGAATGACGCTTGGTTTGGGGTCAGGATCTACGGTCAATTGGTTTCTTCAGAAGCTGAGCGTACGGGTTAAAGAAGGACTTCAAATTCAAGGAATTCCTTCCTCTAAAAAAACAGAAAAATTGGCGAAAGAACTTGGAATTCCGCTAATTGATTTTTCGGCAACTACACATATTGATTTGGCCATTGATGGAGCTGATGAAATTGATCGCTCTTTGAACCTAATAAAGGGGGCGGAGGTTCACTAGTTAGAGAAAAAGTAGTCGATGCTTGTGCTGATGAATTGATCATCATTGCCGATGCATCGAAAATGGTCTCACAGCTAGGAACTTTTCCACTTCCAATAGAAGTTCTTCCATTTGGATTTGAAGTGACTGTAGAGAATATAAAAAAGCTTGGAGGGACTTCAACTTTAAGAAGGAAAGACGATCAAATCTTTGTATCGGATAACGGAAATTACATCATCGATTGCTCCTTTGGGCCAATCGATGATGCGGTAACCTTACATGAAAAGTTGATTCAGATGGTTGGTGTAATAGATACAGGGATATTTGCTGAAATGGCAGATAAGGTGATTGTTGCCCGAAATGGAGAAATAGAACTGTATTCAAGAACTTAATAGGCGGTTTCCTTTTGATTCAATGGTGCCAAAGGGAGAAGCTTTCATCTTCTTAGATAAACGGAAAAAGTGTTTGGAGGAATCAGAATGAAGGATGTCATTACGGTTGGGGAGGCAATGGTTGTTCTTAACCCAACTGCAACGGGACCGATGAAGTTTGTTAATGGTTTTGAAAAGAAAATTGGCGGGGCGGAGCTAAATTTAGCGATTGGCTGTGCGCGCCTAGGATTAAAAGCAGGGTATATTAGCAGGTTAGGAAACGATGAGTTTGGTAGCTACATTCTCAATTTTACCCGTGGAGAAGGAATCGATGTCTCCAAAGTAGAGTTTGTTGATGGGTATCCGACCTCCTTAAATTTTAAAGAGATTATGGAAGATGGGAATGTCCGGACCTTTTATTACAGGGACAAATCTCCGACTCTCACGATGACACCCGATGATTTAGATGAGGCGTATTTCAAACAAGCAAAAATTTTACACATTACAGGCATCTATCCTGCCATTGGGGAGAGGAATATTGAAGTTATTCACAAGGCTATTGAGCTTGCAAAAAGGAATGGTTTAAAAATCTCCTTCGACCCTAATATCCGACTTCGTATGTGGAGTAAGGAAAAAGCACGAAACGTGTTATCAGAGATTTTGCCACATGTTGATATTTTACTTGCCGGTGACGAAGAGATGGAGATTATGATCGGTGAAAAGGACCCGTCGGCCATTATAAAAAAAGTGAAAGACTTAGGTATTTCTTTTATTGCCATTAAGCAAGGTGATAAAGGGTCTGTCGGTTATTTTAATGGTGAAATAGTAACGTCAGCTCCTGTGAAGGCATCTAAGGTGGTCGACACGGTTGGTGCAGGGGATGGCTTTAATGCTGGCATCATTTATGGGATTTTACATGATTGGTCCCTTGAGAAAACACTTCACTTCGCCAACACGATTGGTTCGATGGTTGTCAGTGTCAAAGGTGATAATGAGGGATTGCCATATATGGTAGATGTTCAGGCAAAGCTTGGAGAAGTAGAACGGATTGAAAGATAAAGATCTAGGTGGCAGCTTCATTTGAAAATTGGACGACGGACCTGGGACAACAGATAAAATGAGGTGTTAAAATGAACTTACAGTTAGCATTAGATCGCCTAACCAAAGAGGATTGCATTCGCATCGCGAAGGAAACAGAAAACAGCATTGATATCATTGAGGTAGGAACAGGGGTTATTAAAGAGTACGGGATGTCAATTATTAGGGAAATGCGTTCACTTTTCCCTGATAAGTTAATCCTTGCTGATATGAAGACATGTGACGCGGGAAAACACGAAGCACGCCAAGCATTTGAAGCAGGAGCCGATATGACGACCGTTATGGCCTTCTCATCTGATTTGACGATTAAAGATACATTACAGGTCGCAAAAGAAATGGGAAAGCAAATCATGATTGATTTATTAGAGGTTCATTCTAGAGAGCGAATTGCAGAGCTTAAAGAACTCGGTGTAAAGCTTGTCAGTCTGCATGTTGGAAAGGATAAGCAAACGGAAGAAGCGTTTAATACAACATTGTTTTCCCTTGTTCAGGGCTTCGATTTTGAAGTTGCCGTTGCAGGGGGAATTAATTTAGAAAACATCCATGTGATTTCTTCACATCAACCGGATATTATCATTGCCGGCAGCTTCATCACAGGAGCAGAAAAACCAGCACTCGCAGCCGCAAAAATGAAGGGAATATAGATGCTGGTGCCAGAAACCATACAGTGAAATGGATTCTTAAATAGGTTCTGTAGAGCAAGTTCTGTTCTACAGAACTTTTTTAACAGGTAAGAAAGTACAAAGTTATGTACTTAGTGTTAGTGTCCAGCTCCAGCGCCTAGCCCCTCGAGGTCATAAGACGTAAATGAATTGAAGTCAAAGAACGTCTTCTATTCATTTACGTCTTATGCTTGTCGGGGCTGATCAATGCGCTTGCGCATTTCTTTATTGCTATATAATTCCCTAAGGGATTAAGGACAGTAAGAGCAATGGAACTAAAAACACCAAGACTCCTACTAGATATATAAGTAAGAGTTTTGGTGTAATAGTTAGGCTTGTTCTTCAGCGATTAATCTTTGGATTCATCTTCAAAAACTGGGGCAATCTTATCAATGCGATTTGTCCATATGCCACCTGTATAGTTGGAAGGTAGTCTTTCTAAATCTTGTGGATGATCAAATCCTTCTGACCAGCCTCCACCACCTGCAACAATCATAACCTGTGTATCAACGCTTTCCATTCGGTTTAAGAATTTATCTGACCATCCCCAAATCCAAGGAGCAATACGTTCAGGTAAATGTAATTGTGTATGTTCACAAGAGGAAGGAATATAACCTGTCCAGCCAAAAGCAATATAAGGAATCATACAGCTTTTCATCGTAGCCATTGACATGACACGTAACTCAGGAATTTGTTCTTTTACAGATGCATTCGGTTCATCCCCTCCGTAAATGGTCAATTGGGTTAAGCGTTCTTTCGGTAGCTTAGATAGATATTCAGCCAGTTGTATTCCCTCTTTCGGGTCATTACTTTTAATGTGGATTAAAAATGACTCATTTGGAAAGTGGGACAAGACCTCCTGTAAAGAAGGCATGAGTCCTACACCCTTTCCTCGAAATGGATAGCTGTTTCCATTATCAGCTGTGTATCCATAGCCAATATCAATTTTCTTTAATTCTGCCATTGTATAGTCTTTTGTTGTTCCTTCAACATTTGTTCGGCATTCTAGTGTCCAATCATGGAAAACGGCAAACTGTCCATCTTTTGTGGGCTTTATATCAAACTCAACCATATCGGCTCCGGCATCAAATGCTGCTTCCATTGAAGGAATGGTGTTCTCAAGGTAAGGATGCTCGGGTTCATAGATTCGCTCTGCTGTACATGTATCTCCTTCAATTCCTTCCATACTAAATGTTTGTCCAAGTCCTCTGTGGGCAAGCAGGAAAGGATCAACATCTTCACGACCTTTTGTAAACATAGAACTGTTATTAAGAAAAATAAATAAAACCAATAGAATGAAAAACATAGTGAATCGTTTTAATGCTCTTTTGAATTTCACTTTTTCTGCTCCTTCATATGGGTAAGATAAGGTCGGACCGCTTATATAATGATATCGATTTTTATTTACTTCTCAATGACTGAAGAATAATAAGTTTATGAATAATTAAAGATATTGCTTAATCTTGACTCTGATTTTTACCTTTTTATAATAAATCCTTTATCAAGCGTTGTTTTTAGTGGATTTTGGATATTCTGTATGAGAGTGAAAAGGATAAGGTGGTGTTATTTTATGACTAAGAGGCATTTGCTATTTAATCTATCAATCATTATCTTTCCATGGTTAACACTGTTATTCATAGGAAAGAAAACGTTTAAGCGGTTTACATGGGCTGGTATTTTTGTGGTTCTGTTTGAAATCATCAATCATTTGTATGGGAATAAGAGAGGTTGGTGGAAGTTTTATGATAAGAAGAAATTATTCGTAAAAGATGAACTCCCTTTTAGTATCGGTCCCTATATGCCTCTTTCCATGTGGTTATTAAAGGTTTCATATGGAAACTTTAAAAAGTATATTATGCTTAATGCGATTGCAGATGGAATTTTTGCTTTTATCGTTATGGATATTTTAAAAAGTTCAAGATTATACGCCTAAACAGGTTGAATCGTATACAGTTTTTTTTCTATATCCACTATAAGGCATATCTATTATATGGTTTTCAGTATTTGGTAGAGAAAATAAAAAGCTTCCGCTCACTTAGTAAACCTCAGGGATCCATGTAAGGTGAAAGGGAGAGAAAAAGCACATCTCGTAAAGAGGTGTGCTTCTTAGCAAAATATATGATTAAGCTGATGTAGCTCCTTGTCCACCATCAATTCGATAATAAGATCCGGAAATGAAGGAAGCTTTATCAGAAGAAAGGAAAACCATGAGATCTGCAATTTCTTCAGGAGTTGAGTAGCGTTTCAAAGGAACACTGTTTTCAAATGCAGTGCGCGCTTCATCTTCTTTCCCTGGCATAGCATTTGTTTCAATCGATTTCATCATTTGTGTATCTACTCCTGATGGAGCTACAGCATTTACCCGAACGCCATAATCGGCAGCTTCTAGTGCAGCTGTTTTGTTTAAGCCTAATACCGCGTGTTTAGAAGCGACATAAAGCCCCATACCAGGTGCTCCTAGTAAACCACCGTTTGATGCTGTATTTACAATTGCACCACTTTTTTGTTTCTTCATAATAGGTAAGACATACTTCAATCCAAGGAATGCACCAAGAACATTAACACCAAAGACTGCTTGATAATTGTCCACAGTTTGTTCATCTAACAAGCCGAATTTTCCGTTAATACCGGCGTTATTAATAAAGACATCGATTTGTCCATATTTATTTTTTGTTTCCGCAACATATTGTTGAACTTCTTCTTCTTTGGATACATCAGCCGCTAATAATAAAACATCATCTGCTTTAATTGAGCTAGCAGCCTTTTCCAACGCATCTAATTTTAAATCAACCAGAGCTAACTTTGCTCCTTCAGCGGCAAAAGCTTTTGCTGCCGCAAGTCCAATTCCATTAGCTGCTCCTGTAATTAATACAACTTTTTCTTTAAAACTCATGTCTATTTCCCCCTTTAGGTTTGTTATAAATATGATAACGCTAAGGGTGTCGATTGTCGACAATTTTGTTTAAGAAGGGTAAACCTTCTATTCTGTTAAGGTATCAAGTAATAATGCCGGAATGATTTCCTTTGCTTGATCAATATTATTTTCTTTTATGCAGGAGACTACTTCTAACATCTTTGGATGGAAATGATTCATCGTTTCATTGGTCCATTTAACCTTAGCAAATACATTAAGAATATATACAGATTCATCATAAAATTTACTAAGAGCCTTATTACCGGCAACTTCGAAAAGATACTTCGTTAATATGCTTGAAGACTCTTGATAAGCTAGTAATTCACCTGCGCGAAACTTATTAGACATAAGATTAAGTGTTTCATCTAGTGATTGAAGAGAATCCTTAGTCCATTTTCCTTTAGAAAACTCTAAAGCCATTTGAATAAGCCCTATCATAACTTCTGTATATTCCCTTATTTCAATGGTCGAAAAAGATTTAACGAGAGTTCCTTTTCTTGGAATTCTTTCGACAATATTACTTATCTGCAATAAATATAATGCTTCCCTTACAGGTGCACGACTTGTTTTCAGTTCTTGGGCAACATACTCTTCGACAATTTTATGTCCCGGACCAATTTCACCCTTCATTATTTTTTCTAATATGTATTTAGCAATCTGTTCTGGTAATGATTCACCAAATTGATTATTAGCACTATAAAAAGGGGAGGTGTTTCTTGACAACTTCTTCACTCCATAACAATTTAGGATCTGTAAGGTTAATTTTAGCATATTTACTAGAATAAAGTATTTTGGAGTAAGAGATGATTGGAATATAAAAACCGCCTATATTATTTCAAGACGGTTTGATAAATGAGAGAAGATAGACTAATTATTTATTAAATTAAATAGAGTCGCTGGAATCTGTTTTTTCCATCAATTTTTGAAAACCATAATTCAAAAGAGCGAGCGAGAAAGAAATACAGAAAAGGGTTGTAGAATTAAATTTGTTTAATTTGTAATGACCAATCTTTTGGAAAATTGGACTAAAGACATAAGCAAAAATCACATCCATCATAAAATTACAAAGTGCATACAAAGAAAACTTGCCATATGTAAAATGAAATACCCACAAATTAATAGTGAAAAACGGTCCAAAAATAAATGCTAACGCATCAAATACCATATACTTTGTTCCGCCTTTTACCTTCCACCAATTGAAAATGGGGTTAAGGAGTGTTTGGATTAATAGAAGACAAGAACAGAATAATGTGACAGGCAAATATCTTGAAAAAGATTGTTTCGGTAGAAACTTGATGACAAGCGCCCACAGTAAGATTGCGTTTACTATTCTAAAAACAGTAGCTATCAACTTAATCATCCTTAGGTTTTTTTTTAGGGTTTACGGGAGAATAGATTTTATTCATTGATGGTATATATTCAACACAGCTACTTGATTTATACAACTATTGAAGATATTATAGATTCGTTAAGTCTTTAATTAGAGGTGAAAAACATGAAATATTCCAAAGCAACAAATTATGCCCTCCATACAATTGTTTATTTGGCACTACTACCATCTGGAAAAACAATTGGGGTAAAGCCTTTAGCAGAGGTACAAAAGGTTTCGCCAACTTATTTGTCAAAAGTATTAACAACTTTAGTTAAGTCCGGTTTTATTGAATCTGTTACGGGTGTGAACGGTGGATATAAATTAATAAAAGATGTGAAAGAGATCTCTTTCCTGGATATCATCCACGCCATCGAAGGAACATCATCATTATTCAATTGCAGCTTAGAACATACCCAACATAATCGGGAAAATTGCTTAATTGAAAAAGTAATGAATGAAGCCGAACGAAAGATGGAGGATTATCTAGGGTCACAAACGATTGAAGATCTGGTCAAAAAGGTCGATGGAAAAATGGCCGAAAATATAAATTCTATCGCAAACTAAATTTTTTAATCTAATTAAAGATTATAAATATCTATAATATCTACAATAAAAGAATATTTAGTATGAGGAGGAAAATAAATGTTAGATTGTGCCATTATCGGTGGAGGACCTTCTGGCTTAAATGCTGCTCTTGTCTTAGGGAGAGCAAAGAGAAAAGTTGTATTGTTTGACAATAATCAAGCAAGAAATAAAGTTACTCAAAAATCACATGGCTTTATTACAAGAGATGGTGTTTCACCTAGTGAATTCAGGGAGTTGGCACATCAAGATATTCGTAAGTATCCATCAGTAAAAGTAGAGAGAGTAAAGATAGTTGAAATCAAGAAGGAAAGCAGTAATCTATTTACAGTAACGACTGAAGAAGGAAAAATGTTTACAAGCAAAAAGGTAATGTTAACAACAGGTCTTAAAGAGAGTTTACCGAGTATAAAAGGAATTAACGAGTACTATGGAAAGAGCCTCTTTAGTTGTCCATATTGTGACGGCTGGGAATTGAGAGATCAACCACTAGTATTAATCGGTGAAAATAGCAATACCACTCACTTGGCAAAAATGATTTATCAATGGAGTCATGACTTAGTTGTGTGTACAAACGGTAAGTCAGTTCTAGAAGAAGAAGATGAACTCCTTCTTAAAAGGAAAGGGTTGATCATAAAGAAAGAGAGAATTGAAACATTATCAGGATCAAATGGCAAATTAGAGAAAGTAATTTTTGAGGACGGTACAACGATGAACCGAGTTGGCGGTTTTGTTACAACTGATCTTCAGCAGCCAAATAACCTAGCTATCTCTCTTGGGTGTGAGCTGAATCATACGAATGGAATTATTGTTGATGATCTTGGCAGAACAAATATTGAGGGAGTGTATGCTGCAGGTGAAACCACATTTTTCGGCCCTTCACAACTAATCATCGCAGCAGGCCAAGGTGTTCGAGCAGCAGCTGGCATCAATCATGATTTGATAATGAAGGAATTTACTTCAGGGGAATTCTAAAGGATGTCATAATGTTAAAGGACTTGGGAAGCGGTATATTACTCTGCTTCCCATTCTTTTTTGATCCCTTATCTAGTTTTAAAATCCTTCTTAAACTGATCAAAATCTGCTTTAATGTATTGAAAGGATTTAAGCTGTCCGCCATGATCGGGATGGGATAGCTTCAATAATTCTTTATAGGCACTCATTACTTCTTTTTTTCCAGACACTTTTGATAGACCTAATTTATCACGATAATCCTGTAATGGAAAACGTATTTGTAGAGGGGCTGTTTCCTTTTTTGGCTCTTGAGTTTTACTAGAATTAGTATGTATGGAATGTTCTTTGAGCTGAATGATTTCATTTCTTAGTCGGATATTTTCTTTTTGCAAAGAATTTACTTCCTCTTGTAGATCATTCTTTTCTTTTTTGAGAAGTGAAATTTCCTGATGTAACTGTTCTCTTTGCTTTATAGAGTTTTCATGAAGAGCTTTGATACCCTCAATATATCCTTCTTGTACTTTTAATTGTGATTGAAACTGTCTAATCATTTCTTTTTTCTCATCTCGTAAACGATGGTGCAGCGGTTCAGTGCTTTGGTGATCGATGCTGGCCCCATTTGTATCATCCGATGTGATTTTCCCTTCTTTTATCCATTTTCTGATGGTAAGTGTTCTTATATTTTCAGAGACTCCTGCTTTTGTGAGCATCTCTACGGCTTCGTTCATCTTCAATATCTTCACCCTCTTTATCTTATCTTTTTCGAAATAATTCTTACTATATATATAAGAAGATGAAGGTGATTTTTTGTCCAAATGAAAATAACGTTAATATGATACATGGGAATATTATCCTAATAATGATAGGGAACAAAGACTATTTTTCCCTAAAGAAGATTAAATAGATAGAAATTTCAACTATATTCCGCTATATATAAGAGATGCAAACTTCTTATATAAGGTGTGATAGAATGCTAAATAAAAATGGTTTCATGATTATCATGTGCAGTTTTTTGCTTCTTGTTGGCTGTATTGATAAGGCTAGTGATGACAATGTGACTAATTTGACAAATGAGGAAGAAAAGGCTCAAGAGGTAACGGAAACACAAACAAAGAAAGAAGAAGCTGAAGCTGTACCCGAAATTGATCCTTCTTCAGTGTGGCCTGAATCGTTTGATACAGATAAGGATGCAGCTTTCCAATTTCCAACCACATTAAGTGAAGCAGAAGAATGGGAAAAGGGGAAATGGTGGTCAAAGCTCAAACATCAGCAAATAACAGATGCTGATAACCAGGCTGTAAAGAAGAAGTTATTAACGATTATTGACTCTACTCTAAGTGATGAACAAAAAGGTAATCAAATAAAACAGTTTTTAGTGGAAACTTATTTTCCAGACCTACCCGGGTTTTCTACGTTTTTGCCGAGGGGAAAAATAAGTTTAGAGGAGCTTGATGCAACATCAAATATTCAACTTAATGGGAAAGAAATGAAGGATCACATTAATGTTGCGATTATTTTAGATGCTTCCGGCTCAATGAACAAGGTAATAGGCGGAAAAACGTTAATGGACATAGCGAAGGAATCTATTCAGGAATTCACTATGAATCTCCCAGAAAATGCAAATGTCTCCTTAACTGTGTATGGTCATAAAGGAACTAGCTCAGATCAGGATAAAGAGCTCTCGTGTAAAGGGATAGAGGAAATATATTCACTATCAAAATATGATGCTGAAAATTTTCAAAAAGCTATTCATTCTATATCCCCAAGTGGGTGGACATCTATTGCTGAATCTTTGAAGCAGACGGGTAATGAACTTAAGAACAATGATGATGCTACAAATGTCATCTATCTAGTTTCGGATGGAGAAGAGACATGTGATGGGAAACCTGCAGAGGAAGCGAAGGCATTGGCAAAATCCAATATCAATCCAATTATCAATGTAATCGGGTTATCAGTAACATCGGAGGACGCTGCCCAACTTAAGGAAATAGCAGAAAGTGCTGAAGGCAGATATATTGACGTAAAAAATCAACAGGAGCTAGATCAGGAATTCCAGCAATCTAACAATACAATTAGCGAATGGGTAGATTGGTTCCATCAGAATAACAATAAAGCGATCGATCAATTATCTGAAGACAAAAAAAGGTTGATGGACTTAAATGAAGAAACCGTCGAGAACCTCATGTTATTTCAACAGATGAGTGTAAAGACATTAATGAATGCCAATGAGTCTGGGAAGCTAGAACCTGCGATTTATCAAGATGTATTCGGAGCATTGGAATCATTTTATAGCAGCATGTATCAACAAAAAGATGATATTTACAATGAAAAATTCAAGCAAATTGAGGATTCCTTTAATTTAACAAGAGAAGAGATTGAAGAAAAGTATAATAATCGGCAGTGATGGATGCGCGAACTTTGATGTTCGTGTTTTTTTGTCCTCAAAGCTTAATGATATAAAAAATCGGTACACCTCATAACATGAGATGCACCATATCTAATCTATCTTTTTTTGATTTTTATGTAAATACAACGCTGTAATCCAGGATGTTATCGGAATAACCATCGTTACACCAATTCCGGCACAAAGCAAAGTAAGCATCTCAGCACTGAATATTTTTGAATTTACAATTTCACCTAAAGAATAAGATAAATCCTTAAACCAAATAAGCAGGGCTAAATATCCTCCGAAAAATGCAAAAAACAGTGTGTTCGTACTTGTGCCTAAAATATCTTTTCCAATGCTTAATCCTGATGTGAATAAAACCTTTCGGGTAATCGTTGGATTGTGAAAATGGATTTCACGCATAGGTGATGATACGGCAATTGCTGTATCCGTAATAGCGCCGATTGTACTCATGATCATGACAGAAGCAGCAATTTTTGTAAAATCAATTCCGATATAAAGAGAAAAAATACTTAGCTCTTCTACTTCTTCCTCACCAAAGCCTTGAATCATTGCATTCTTAGTAAGAAAGATAATCAATAAAAGAAGAACGACAATCGATATAATCGTCGAAATAAACGCAGGTATCGTTGTATTGTTTACTTTATTAATATAAAAAAGATTAATACAGCTAATTACAATACTTGCCATAATCGTTAAAATGATCGGATCGATATTTGGGTCATTCAAAAAGAAAAGAAGGATAAAAATGACAGCAAAGTTGAAAAACAATGCTAAATAGGAACGTATTCCTTTTTTCCTCCAATTAGCGCCATTAATAGAAAAAGAATAGCTGCAAGTACAACTAATGCATTCATAACTTTGCCCTCTTTCTATTAATGAAGTATATCGTGGTAAATAAACCAATGGGAATGGTGATGACAATTCCTATTCCGCCGGCTAGTGCTCTGGCTAATTCTAGTGAAAGATTCATGGAAAGGGTGTACCCCAATGGCGAGTGATTTTTTAAATATAAAATCAGCATAGGAATTGAACCGCTAATATAAGCAAAAAACAAAATATTTGTCATTGTCCCCATAATATCTTTCCCTATTTCCATTCCTGATTTTTTCAGTGCTTTTATAGCAATATTGTTATTTTGTTCGTACAATCCAAAAATGGAAGAAGACATAGTAATCGCGACATCCATTACTGCTCCTAACGAACCTAGAAATAATCCTGCCATAAATACCATCTGGTAAGGGCGGGTTATAAATTGAAGCTCCTCATAACGGAGTCCTTCCTCACTGGTTAGCCAAATAACAAGATAGGAGATAAACAGAGACAGAAACGTTCCTAGTAATGTCGCGATGATCGCTGCATAGGTTTTTTCGTTAAATCCGTTTGCGAGTAACAAAGAGATCACTGTAAATAAAATGACAGCTATGCTGCAAATAACGATTAAGTTTCGATCAGGTTGATCAAGATAAAGGTCTAATGCATATGACAAAATCACAGCATTTACGATTAGGCTGATGAGAGAAAAGAAACCTTGTTTCCGGCCGACAAATAACACGATAATAGCAAAAATCCAAGCGGTAATTAACACATAAGTATCACGTTTCAGTTCTTTAATTGTGCCAGTTAAAAGGGTTTGATTCCCTTTACTTTCATCAATCGAAACGAATAGCTTTTGTCCTACTTGATATTCCTGATCATAAGCTTTTGACCTTGAAAATTCGTTTGATAGATGAATAAGCTGTCCTTTATGATCACCGTTTTTTAATTCAGCGATAATCTGCTGAGTGAAAAGTCGATCTTTATTATCATATAGATCAATCACTTCAGTTGAGTCTGTTATTTCTGTTTGTGAAACTTCAGCAATTGGACGATCGTAAAATGAGTAATTGTTAGTAACAAAAATAAGCGATGCCACAAAAGCTAGTAGTAATAGCAGATAGATAATAACTTGTCTATTTTTTATTTTTTTGTCTATTGTTTCGTTAACATTCAAGCTAAATCCTCCAGATGTGCCGAAATATAATATACTCCATATTAGTATATTTTTTTACTTGAAGTAAAGGATGTTCCATAAAGTGGAGGTAGAAGTTTAGAAACACAGTGTTACATATGTGGAACAAATTCCAAATGGTGTGACAAAAAAGGAATTCCAGTCAACTCGTTTACGACCCTACTAAAAGGAAGTATTGTTTTTAGTAGAAGTTTTGAGAACTAATAAAATGGTAAGAAAAGTAAATAGTAAGATGGAATCTAATCTGGAGGTATACAACATGACACGTTATCCTTTTCCTAAAGGGTTTTTATGGGGGGCGCTACAGCAGCCAACCAAATTGAAGGTGGATATAATGAAGGAAATAAGGGGTTAAATATTGCAGATGTTCTTCCGGGAGGTAAAGCCCGATATGAATTTTTAGTAAAGCCAGGTTTTGACTTTGAAATTCATCCGGATCAATATTTTTATCCAAATCACGAAGCAATAGATTTTTATCATCGTTATAAAGAAGATATTGCTTTATTTGCCGAAATGGGTTTCAAAGCGTTTCGCATGTCAATTGCTTGGACACGAATTTTTCCAAATGGTGATGAAACAAAACCGAATCAAGAAGGACTGGAATTCTATGACCATGTATTTGATGAATTGCATAAGTATGGAATAGAACCGGTAGTGACCATTTCACACTATGAAATGCCTTTGTATTTAGTAAAAGAGTATGGTGGTTGGAGAAACCGTGAAGTTGTGACGTTCTTTGAACGATATGTGAATACTATTTTTACACGTTATAAAGACAAGGTTAAAAATTGGATGACCTTTAATGAAATCAATAGTGGCTTAGTTATGCCGATCAATGGACTCGGGTTTTCGATTCAAACTGAAGAGGATAAATACCAGCCAACATTCCAAGCCTATCATCATCAATTTCTTGGAAGTGCAATTGCAGTTAAAGCTTGTCATAAGATCATTCCTAATTCTCAAATTGGCTGCATGATTCTATTTGCACCAGTTTATGCATTTGATAGCAATCCGCAAAATGTGATGCATGCATTACAGGAGGAACAGCTGTTTAACTATTTCTGTGGAGATGTTCAAGTCCGTGGTGAGTATCCTGCTTTCATTAAGAGATACTTTAAAGAACATAATATAAAATTAGATATTCAAGATGGTGATTTGGAATTATTGAAGGAAGGGACAGTCGATTATGTAGGCTTTAGTTATTATATGTCCCGCACGGAGAAGAAAGTGAAATCTGATGAAGAATCATCTGAGGGAAATATAATCGGTGGTATTCGAAATCCATTCTTAGAGGCAAGTGACTGGGGCTGGGAAATTGATCCTGAAGGGTTACGCATCAGTTTAAACAAATTATATGATCGCTATCAGAAGCCTCTATTTATCGTGGAAAACGGATTAGGAGCATATGATAAGGTGGAAGAAGACGGCTCGATCAATGATGACTACAGAATTGATTATCTACGTGAACATATTAAAGCAATGGATGAAGCAATCCAAGATGGTGTGGAGTTAATGGGCTATACAAGCTGGGGCTGTATTGATATGGTCAGCATGTCAACGGGTGAATTTTCAAAACGATACGGCTATGTGTATGTGGACAAACATGATGATGGGAGCGGAACATTGGAGCGGAAAAAGAAGAAGTCTTTTTATTGGTATAAAGACGTGATCGAAAGTAATGGAGAAAAAATATAACAAAACGCCTCTCACTAATAAGGGTGAGAGGCGTTTTTAATCATACAGCTAGACCTAATTACTAACCCTTACCGCCTTTTAGGAATCGTAAGGGTTACGGTTGTTCCTTTATTGACTTCGCTTTGATAAGATAAACCAAATTCCTCACCGTAAGAAAGTTGTACACGGTGGTGGACATTTCTTACTCCATAACCCTTTGTTTTGTTGGTTAAAATGGTTTCCAGCTTTTCAGGTTTTATTCCACAACCATTATCAGAAACTGTGAAAATTAAGCGATCCTCAGTTTTTTTACCTGATATGGTTAAGATTCCTTTACCGGACGTTACTTTGTGGTCAATCCCATGATTGATCGCATTTTCCACTAACGGCTGTAAAAGGAGATTAATCATTGTGTAATCAAGAATATCCTTCTCTACTTCACAATGTACCTCAAATGAATCGGAATGCATCATTCGTTGAATTTGAATATAAGAAGTTGTATTTTTAAGTTCATCTTTAACAGAAATAGTATTTTTTCCTTGATTCAACGTCGTACGGTAAAATGTTGAAAGATATTGAGCCATTTGGCTAATATCCTCTTGATCAGCCATAATTGCCTTGCTGTTAATCAGAGACAGACTGTTATAGAAAAAGTGAGGATTAATTTGGGCTTGTAAGGCTTTCATCTCATATTCTTGACGAGCTATTTTACTTTTGTATACTTCATTAATCATTGTGTTTAATTTATGAACCATATTCCCAAACTTTTGAATTAAGTGACCAATTTCATCAGATGCAGTGTTGGTCACTGTTACAATCAATTCCCCTTTTTCAACTTGTTCCATATTTTTAGATAACATGATTAACGGTCGTACGACCACTTTTGAAAGAAAATAAATTGATAAAAACAAAATTAGGATAGAGGAAAGAACGACGATAAAAAAGGTAAGCTCAAGTCCGAAAGAAGAAGCAGAGACTGTACTATACGGACGATAAAGATAGGCCGTCCAGTTATAAGGGGTAAGTTCAGCTTTCTTATAGATATAGTGTTCGTTTAATGTATCCTCACTTACTTGTTTTAACAATTCGTTTTCTGTTAGCGCATAGGACATATTTGTCTCTGAAAATTGGTTTATTTGAAACACTGGTTTATTATGTTCATCAAGAATCATGAGTCCGTAATTATCTTCATATAAGGTGGACATTGATTCAAACACATTTTCATAATCGATATCCATGTAAACGATATTGGTTGTATTATGGTGACGATCAAATAATTGGCTGGCAACTTCGAATGATTTCTCTTTAGCTGATACGATTAATGTTGGTGTGGATGCTTTTGAAATGCTTTCAAACCAACTGTATTGTTCAATATCTGATAAAGGTCTGAGGCTCTCACCGTGTGAATGCATCTCATTATTACTATAAATCGTAATTCTATTAATATCTGTTTGTAAAAACTTCGAAGTGTTTAATAGTGGATCAAGTGTATAGTGATAAAATAAAAACATTTCATAGTTATTGTCATAAGTAGAGGTCACACCTCTTTTTACATCTTCATTCCAAACGATATGATTCATTGCATCAAAATAAGTGTTTACTTTATAATCAAGGCTTGAGATTGCCTGATTAAGAGATTCATCTAGCACTTCATTTTCGCGTGTAATGAATAAATGTTGTACCTGATTATACCAGAAACTTCCTAATGTAATGACTGGGAGCAGACCTGATAGTAAACAGATAAATAGGATTTTATTTCTGAATTTTAGGTTTTTAAACCAATTGTTTATATTGTGCATCATGATGAGTTCTCTTTCATTTTTTTATCCCTTTGGCGGTATTTTTCCGGACTTGCTCCGAAATGCTCCCGAAAACTCCGAACAAAGTATGAGAGATTTTGATAGCCAACATTATGACATATATCATTCACTTTCATGTTTGTGTGATTGAGTAGATCTTTAGCAACTTCCATTCTTAGATTTTTAATATATTTATTGATCCCGCAACCTGTTTCCTGGATGAATATTTCACTTAGATATCCTGGTGATAAGTAGACTTGTTCAGACAATAAATTCAAAGATAAATCTTCTTGGTAATGTTCTTGTATATATTTTTTTACAATTTGGATCACGTGTTTTGGAGATTTTTTCTCATCCTCCAATTTTTTTATAATCTCATTTTGTACGGATGTTAAAATCTCTTCAATATCAGAAAAATGATGACAGGAATATATTTCCTCCATTTTTTTATTAATGGTTTTTTTATCATATAAGGGCAGATCACACACTAGCAGTTGTAATAGTTTTGAAAATAAAAATCGCACATAGATATGAGATATTTCCAAATTTACACGGTACTTTTCGAACAAAAGGTTCATATTTTGTTTAAAACTACCAATATCAGCAAATGTAACAGCATTTTTTATGGCCTGCAGGAGGTCATCATCTCCTTCAGGATTTCCTTTATCTTCGATTTGTGGGGCTTCTTTTGGACATACATAGGTATCAGAATAGAAAAAACGATCTTCGATATCCTTCTCCAACTCCTCGTAGAGCCTTGGCATCTCACTAGGTGATGACAGTTTTGTGCTGATTGAGGTAAAACAGTTTATACCGTATTCTTCATGAATTTGTTTTTGAATTCTTGTTGCAGTCTGCTCAGTGTTTATGGAGTTCTCTCCATTCTTCTTAACTAACAATAGAATTTGAAAAGGATTAAGATCAATGAAGCTGCATGAGAAATTTCGAATAGTTTTTTCGATTGTTTGATAGAAAAATAGAGTATCTTTTTCCTTAGGAAGTCGATCGAAAAAAGGTTCATCAAACTGCATTAAAACCATGTGTGAATAATCATTTAAAAAGTCGAAATTGATGGAAGGGTATTCATTTTTAAGTTTTAGCAAAGGTGTCTTATTTATAAGACGATTAAGAATATGGGTTTTTAAGAGTTCTGTATTTGCTTCTAATTCTGCAAGTTCTTTTTCCTGAGTTTTAATATTTTGTATGACTGAACGAAGTGTTTGTAGAAATTCATCAGGTTTTACCGGTTTCAAAATATAGTCAACAGCTCGTAATGATAGAGCTTTTTTTATATAGTCAAAATCATCATGACCACTAAAAAAGATGGTTTGAATAGCAGGATAAAGTTCTCGCGCTTTTGTAGCTAACTCAATCCCATCAATAAAAGGCATTTTAATATCTGTAAATAAAATATGAACAGGCTGTTTCCTTAATAGAGTAAGAGCCTCTTTTCCATTACTTGCTTCCATTATATCAAGTTGAAAACGGTATTTATTGAGAAGAAAACGAATAACGTTTCGTTCGTCTTTTTCGTCATCTACAATTAAGATTCGATACATATTTTTCCCTCCGAGATATAATATTAGTTCATTATATCATTGAGTTTTTTTTGGAAGTTAATTAGTGAAAAATGTTCCGGAAAAATGTACATGAAAACGGTTTATTTAATATTTTTGAAGAAAGCTAAAACCATTACACTATAAGTGTGGCAAAGACATGGCTTACAAAAAGGGAAATACGAGGGGGAGAACAATGAAGCGTAACTCAGTATTTAAACGGATTACCATGCTATCCATAGTATCTGTTATGACAGTTTCTTTAGTGGCATGTGTAGAGAAAGAACCATCAAATGCAGCAGATACTGCGTCAGAGAATGGCGAAAAAGTCATTAAAATGGGACGTGTAACGTCAGCAAATCCAAAATTACCTGAAGGTGATACGTATGAGGATAATGCCTATACTCGCCTAGTAGAAGAGAAATTAGGTGCAAAAATAGTAAATGCATTTGAAGGTGAAGGAGAAGATTATACAAGACAGGTTGCACTTGCTATTTCTTCTGGAGAACTACCTGATATGATGCGGGTTGATTCAAGAGAAGAATTGAAAGAATTAGTTGAGAATGACTTAATTGCAGATTTATCGGATGTATATGATGAAAATGCAAGCGATTACATTAAAGATATATATAATTCATATGATGGAAGAAGTTTAGAAGATGCATCATTTGACGGGCGGCTAATGGCGCTTCCGGCGACAATTGGGGATGAAGCTCCTAATATGATTTGGATTCGTAAAGACTGGACAGAAAAGCTGGGACTGGAAATTGATGCTGATGGTGACCGTCTCATTACATTAGATGAACTAGAAAAAACGGCAAAGGCATTTATTGAAAAAGATCCTGGAGGAACGGGCAATCCTATCGGAATTCCAATGGCTTACTGGTTAAATTCCGGAAGCTACGGAGGCTCTGCGCTTAATATGACATCTATTGCCGGAATATTTAATGCGTATCCTAGATTTTGGCTGGAAGATGAAAATGGGAATATCACGAATGGCTCCATAACAGAGGGGACAAAGCAGGCACTAGGTGTCTTGTCTGATTGGTATAAAGAAGGAATCCTTGATCCACAGTTTGGAACAAGAACATGGGATGACATTATGGCTCTTGTAACAAACGGACAAACAGGTATTGTAACTGGACCATGGCATATTCCGGATTGGGGATTATCAACTGTAAGAGAAATGGATAAGAATGCAAATTTCGAAGCTTATACACTAGAAGATGAAAATGGAAAAGTAAATGTTGCTCATACGAACCCAACTGGCGCATTTATCGTTGTCAGAAAAGACTATGAACATCCTGAATTAGCCATAGAGATATTGAATCTTTTCTATGATGAGCTTGCAAATTCGAAAGATTTAGCAACTGATTATCCAGAGGTTGCAGAATACAAAGAACTGGGTGTTGATGGTTCAACAAGACCGTTTAATATTGAAGTGTTAAAATCTGATAATTTATTATTCGACTATTCAAATATAATGGGTGCAGTTAATGGTGAAATTGAGATGGAAGAAATCGCATCATCTGAGGCAAGGGATGCAGCGACAAGTATTATGAAATATACAGAAAATCCTGCAGAAGCTGATACAGCGGATTGGTCAAAATATCATTCTCGAGTAAAAGGGATGGGCATGATCGATAAACTGACAAAAGAGGATAAATTCAATTGGGTAACTCCGGTGTACTACGGAAATACGGAGACATTAGAGAAAAAAGGAGCGAACCTTCTGAAACTAGAAGAAGAAGACTTCATTAAAATTGTCACAGGTGCAGAGCCTCTTGATTATTTTGATACCTTTGTATCCAATTGGAAAAGTCAAGGTGGAGATGAGATCATTGCTGAAATAGAAGAAGTCCTTGCTGAAGAGGAGTAAGGAATCCTAAAATAAGGGCTGCCTGGCAGTCCTTACAGACTGTTGGCAAACGCTCGCTTTCTTCGTTTCTCACCTTGCTGCGGTGCTCATTACCAACTCCGGTAACTCCGCTCCTCACAAGGCTTCGTGCCTCGAAAGACAAGCGTTTTCAATCAGTCTGGGGGCTAGTAATTATACTTGGTCTACAACCTGTAAGGGCTGCTTGGCAGTCCTTATTCTTTAAGGAGGGAGAATATGTCATGAAACAGATAGAGCATGCAAATACAAATTTAGAGTCCATCTATCAAAAGAAAAAAGGAAGAAGATTGACTAAAATAGAAGCTTCGTATCATCTTATGCTGTTGCCCGGGATGATCTTTTTATTCATATTTAGTTATATCCCAATGTTTGGGATCATCATGGCCTTTCAAGATTATATTCCTGCAAAAGGAATGCTAGGGTCTGAATTTGTTGGATTTGATCATTTTACGTATATGTTTTCATTACCTGATATCGGTCAAATATTCTCAAACACACTTGTCATCGCACTTGGGAAAATCATAATAGGAACTGTAATGGCAATTGTATTTTCCATTTTATTAAATGAAGTCAGGGTTAAGCTGTTAAAAAAATCAATTCAAACCGTTGTCTATTTACCTCATTTTCTATCATGGGTTGTATTGGCATCTGTTGTGGTAAATATGTTTAACCTTGACGGAACTGTAAATCAAATTTTAACTTTTTTGGGTTTTGAAAAGCTCAACTTTCTTGGAAGTAATAAGCTATTTCAACCGTTAATCATTGGGACAGATGTTTGGAAGGAATTTGGATTTAATTCCATTGTCTATTTAGCTGCAATAACAGCAATAGACCCCGGGCTTCATGAAGCAGCAAGTATGGATGGAGCCAGTTGGTGGAAGCGGGTTTGGCACATAACACTTCCAGGTATGCTGCCTATCATTCTGTTATTAGCTATTCTCAGTCTTCCTAATATATTGAATGCCGGTTTTGACCAAATTTACAATCTTTATTCACCTATGGTTTATGAAACAGGAGACATTCTGGACACTTATGTATACAGAATTGGACTACTCGGCCGTGAATATAGCTTTGGTACAGCAGTAGGCTTATTTAAGTCATTAATAGGATTAATTTTAATCTTATCAGCAAACAATGCTGCTAAAAAATACACAGATCGAAAGTTATTTTAAGGGGGTAGAGGATTGTGGTACAGAATAAGACTTTTTCAGGGCGTTTAGGAAAAGTGATCATCTATACAATCGTCCTTTTTTTAGGACTAATCTGTCTCCTACCATTATGGAATATTGTTGCTATTTCTTTTAGTAGTAGTGAGGCTGTTGCCGCAAATGCTGTAGGTTTAACACCTATCAATTTTACAACAAAAGCCTATACGATGATCATGGAGGATAGCCAATTTTGGCGCTCATTTTCTATCTCGATACAACGAGTGATTCTTTCGCTCATTATTAATATGATCTTAATTGTCTTAATGGCATACCCGCTTTCTAAGTCTAAAAGACATTTTAGAGGCAGAAATATCTATATGAATCTTATTATTTTTGCCATGTTGTTTAATGGGGGGATGATTCCTACTTATTTAATAGTGAAAAACTTAGATCTCCTAAATACTATATGGTCCTTGGTATTACCTGGTGCAGTCCAGATCTTTAGCATTATTTTGGTCATGAACTTCTTTATAGGTGTACCAAAATCGTTAGAAGAAGCAGCCATTATGGATGGCGCAAACCCGTGGCAAGTGTTGATAAAGGTGTATATTCCTGTCTCTCTACCAGCACTAGCAACCGTTGCATTATTTAGTATTGTTGGAAACTGGAATGACTTTTTCTCAGGATTGATTTATATGACAAAGGTGAGCAATTACCCGTTAATGACATATATTCAAGCATTATCAATTGATATTCAAGATATGTTAAAAGCAGGTGCAAACTCAAGTCAATTGGAGAATGTAATGGAAGTTTCAAATAGAAATTTAAATGCTGCAAAAATTGTTATTTCCACTATTCCATTATTACTCATTTATCCAATTTTACAGAAATACTTTATTACAGGTATTGTAGTTGGTTCCGTAAAGGAATAGTGATTAGTTTAGCACTACATCAGTTCCTTGGTGGAGTGGGTCAATGGATTAAATCCTATTTAAATACTGTAAAGTCAAAATAAAGGTAAGTCTAGGGACGGGGGTAAACACCTTGTCCCTTTTTTTGTAACAAGTATTTTTTCTTTTTTTGATAACATTTCCTTATCTCATTCCATTACCTAATAATATTGAATTTAAACAATAATGAAAGTAAAGGATAGGAATTTGATGTAATAAAATATTACATAGTTTAATATCAAAATACATTCTATTGTCTGTATGGATAAATATAATGCATCCATTATTGTCCCCATAAACAATTTATCTCCCAATAATAAATGGTTTATTATGAAATTATAAGAGATATGGGAGATACAAATTTTAATCAGAAAAGTTTAAATAAGGATAATGTGTATGATGTTAATTAATATGACATCGAAGTTGCAGGTTATATATTTAGAATTTACTCCCTATCAATATATTAGGAGTGGGATGATATGGAAGAATTTTCAGATTTAGTCATGAAAACAAGTATGGAGAAAGAGAGTTCTATTGTCGTTGGTTTAGATCCTATCATTTCAAATTTCCCTAAGAATCTTCAAGGAAATGATAATATTTGTAAAACTATTTATAATTTTAACAAATTAGTAATTGATGTTATCCATCCGTTTGTTGTCGCTATTAAACCGCAGCTAGCATACTACGAAGTTTATGGAAGTAAAGGAATTCTAGCACTGGAGAAAACAATCAAATATGCAAGATCAAAAGGATTAATCATTATTAATGACGCAAAGAGAGGTGATATTGGTTCAACTGCAGAGGCTTATTCTGAAGCATTTTTAGGTGAGTCCTCACTATCTGGTCATGCTGTAACAGTTAATCCGTTTTTAGGAAGTGATGGGATTGTTCCTTTTTTAAATAAATCAATTGATTCTTCAAAAGGTTTATTTGTTCTATTAAAAACGTCCAACCCTTCTTCCAGTGAACTTCAAGATCTAACCCTTTATAACGGTAACAAGTTTTATATGTATTTAGCGTCTTTATTGAAGGGAATGAGCACAAGTTTAGGAACCTATGGATTTTCTAATTTAGGTGCTGTTGTAGGAGCAACATATCCTGAACAGTCAAAAATACTAAGAGAATACCTGCCAAATACTTTATTCTTAGTTCCCGGCTACGGAGAACAAGGTGGGAAATTAACTGAATTAGAGCCCTTTTTTAATAAAAATGGATATGGCTCATTAATTAGTTCTTCAAGATCAATATTATATTCATATATAAAAGAAGAACCAGAATCTTGGGGGGATCTTAAAATGAGCCAATTAAAGGAAATAATTGAAGCAGCATGTATCCAATTTAAAGAAGATATTAATCGAATACGTTAAAAAGAGGAGGGTGACTTGAAAAGATATTCAAAAAATTTTTTAATTCTATTCTCTGGCCAAACCATTTCAAATCTAGGTAACCAGATCTATCTGATCGCTCTGCCCTGGTTAGTTTATGAATTAACACATTCTAGTTTTGATATGGGGACGATTTCGGCAATAATGGCTCTCCCCGATCTCTTATTTGCTCTGATTATTGGCACGATCATTGATAGGTATAATCGGAAACGGATTTTATGGATAGCAAGTTTTATTCAATTAGTTATTGTACTAATTATTCCTCTCCTCTTTTTACCGATATGTTAGAGATTTATCACATTTATATTACGGGTTTTCTTTACTCTACCGCAACATTGATTTTTATTACTTGCTACAGAAGTTGTATTCCAGATTTAACTGATGAAGATAGCTTAGTAGAGGTAAACTCTCTAATTCAACTATCCTTAACGATTATTAAAATGATAGGACCGCTATTAGCAGGTTTACTTATCGCTAATTTTGGAATTGTTGAAAGTTTTATGGTGGATGCTTTTACATATTTTCTACTTATCATTTGTATTTTTAATACAAAATTACCAAATGAAAAGGTAAGAAAAAAGAAGAATTTCTTTTTTGATGATTTAAGAAATGGTATCACATACACATTGGGTTCCCAAATTCTAAGATATTTAATTTGGCTTGTCTTAATCGTGAATATTGGCATGTCAATTGCACTATCTTTAATGGTTTTTCATTTAAGAGCAGATGGAAATCTATCAGCACATCAAGTTGGGTATGTATATTCAATTTCAGGCATTTTTTCTTTAGTATTTACCCTTCTTGCTCCTAAGATTGCAAGGAAAATGGGAAGTATGTCAGCAATTTCATTAGCATGTATGATCTCAGGTTTAGGGTTGCTTTTTATTCCATTTACTCAAAATATTATATTAAAGGGAATTACTTTAGGATTAATAACGGGTGGTGGAACTTTAGGAGCGATCTATATTAATAGTATGTTACAGAAACAAGTTCCCTCTGAATATCTTGGAAGAGTGTTTGCAACAACACAGATGATTAGTAGAGTATCCGTTCCTTTAGCACTAGTAGTTGGGGGATGGGGATCAGAAACAAGAATTGGGGTTAGTGGGATGTTTGTCATTTCTAGTCTCATTGTAATTCTTTCTAGCTTAGGTTTTTATTTGAAGATGAACATGATGAATGATTCTAAGAGAAAAGGAGAGATACAAGTATGATTAATAAAAAACCAGTGCTAGATTATTTAATTAATATAAAAAAAGCTGGCAAAGATACTTACTTAATACGTGGACGAGAGTCATGGGTTTTAAATGATGTAGCAGAAGAGGTTTGTATGTTAGCTACTGGGAAAAATACAGTGGGGGAGATGAGTAAATTAATTAGCACGAAATTCAATGAAAAAGAGAATGTCGTTCAAGATGATATTAAAGATTTATTACTATATTTTGAACGTGAAAACATCATAAAATTCTAGCTTCTAAGTTTCTTATGAAAGGAGGTGAAAAAATGAAAAAATATGCTAAGCCTCAGGTTAAAAAAGTAATGATTCCTTCAGCAGCGGTAATTAAGCACTAATTTTTGAGAAAAAAATACAAGGAAGGGGGATTTCTGATGAAGAAATATATCAAGCCACAAGCAGTGAAAGTTCAAGCACCAACAGCAGCCGTACTTAAGCATCCAATATTCTAATCGCGACGGAGTAATTAATACTTAACGTGTTTTAAATTAATCTGATTTTTCACATCAGAGGAGGTATTGAAAATGAAAAAGTATGTCAAGCCACAAGCGGTAAAAGTTCAAGCACCAACAGCAGCTGTACTTAAACATTAATTAAACTGCGTCATTTCAGTAGAGGGAATACAGGTTCTCCTGCTGAAATGGCGTAGAAAAAGGATGATAAACACTTGCCGCTTAAACAGAAGATCGGAATAAGTTGTTGGATTTGTATTCTAGCTATTACTTATTTTCTAAAACATCCAAGCGTATTACTCGTTTTAGCTTTAGGGATACCTTTAGTTGTGATGGGGATCGGACCGTCTCTCTATAAAAAGATAAATCTCCCTCAACAGTATTGGTTTATACCTCTTTGTACATCGATGTCTTTTCCCATATTTTTTGCAGATTTCCATACATTAATTAACTTTAGTATTGATCACAGCTTGCTCAGTATAATGTTAACAGTATTTTCACCAATCATGCTTCTTATTTCAAGGATAAAGGAATGCTATCAGTCTATCAAAATTTCAATGATTATTGAGTCATGTTCTAATCATGTATTGCTCAAAAACGTAATACAATTCGTTTGGTTACTAGTGGCTGAGGAATTGTTATTTAGGTATATTTTTTTTCAATATGCTACTAATACAAGTCATGCAGCCTTATATATTTTAATAAACTGTTTAATTTTTATCTACTATCATTATTTCAATCGGTTTTCATATCGATTTTACAAGCTCAAAGATTATATTTATCATGGGTTGTTTGCTATAAACGTTGGTGTTTTATTTATGTACACTAACTCGTTTCTGCTCTGTGTAATTTGTCATCTCCTTTACAACTCAATCCAGTTCGTTACATTAATTCTAAGCTCTCAATCAATAAGAAGAGTTTTCATACGGGGGGAAAATAATGAAAATACCTACACTGGATAAATACGGTCTATCTTATGAAAAGGTGTTAGAAATCATTCAACCACATAAAGAGGATATCGTCTTTATTAGTGGTTCAATTGCCGAAGGGTTTAGTAATGAAGGATCAGACGTGGATATTTACATAATTACAAAGGAAGGTTATGAAGGTAATGCCAATACACATGCTAAGGAATTTTCTTATGGTGTTGAATACACATTTCTTGGATATGAATGTTTAATAAGTGCCTTTGTTATCAATGAAGATATGTTATATAACATCATTTATAACATAGAGGAGAAAATCAAAAGTAATCAACTTGTAGAACTTAATAATAAGTTAATAGAGTTATATCACCGTTTGTATCGAGGAATCTCTTTACAAAATAATCAAGAATTCGTACATATAAAAAACAAGTTAGATTTTGAAGGATTTATGATGGGGCTTTCTAAAAATAGATTAGTATACAGTGAAAATAGACATGATGATGCTATTGGAGCTCTCAATTCAAATGATCTTTTAACTGCTTTTATTAGTTCAAAAGTTAGTTTAGAGAAATCAGTTGATGGTTTACTATGTGCTCATGGTGAAACGAATCCAAGTGATAAGTGGCTATTTAAAAGGCTATTGTCTATTTATCGTATCGATTGTGATTGGGTGAAAGAATTCATTGACCTTTATACAGGAGAGAATAAACTAGTAACTTTAGAAGAAAAAACGAAGGAAATGTTACGCCTCGCAAATTTAATTCGTATGAAAGGATATCAACTAATTAAGTGATGATGATTGGAGGGAAATAATATGATATCCACTGTTGAAATTAAAAATGTAGTTAAAGGAAAATTGAAAACAATCTATGGTGACTTTTATCTTTATCGATTTTTAATCTCTAATGATCTGGAAGATGGAGAAATATCTGAACATCTAGCTCTTGTAAAAGGGGAAGGGTTGGATAAGGAACCTATTATATGTAGATTAAATTCAGCTTGTATTACGAGCGAAGCTTTTAATTGTCAAAGATGTGATTGTAAGTGGCAGTTAGATAAGGCGATGGATGTTATTTCAAAAAATGGAAAAGGCATTATCACTTACCATCCTTCGCATGAAGGAAGAGGGTTTGGATTAGGTATGAAATTATTATCTTATAATTTAATGGAAACAGGCATCGATTCTTCAACATCTTATTTAAATTTAGGATTGGGAACTGATGATAAAAGGGATTTCCGTGCAGCCGTCAGGATCTTAAATTACTTTAATATTAAACAAGTTAAAATGCTAGGAAATAATAAAAGGAAAAGCAACGTATTAGAGAATGCAGGGATAAAAATAGTAGATAGATTTTCTCTCATATATGAAGGTAATAATAAGGAAATTAAAGAGTATTTATTCAAAAAATCATCAGAACCAGATCAAGATTTATTAAGGGAGAAGTTTAGAATTTATGAAAAACTTTCATAATCATAAAGCTAAGAAAAGTGTAATTGTGACGGGGATAAGTGGTGGAATCGCACAGCCTTTAATCTTTAATTTGAAACAAGACGGGTATAACATCATTGGATTAGATATAAACGATTATGACGGGGAAACAATTGATTTTCATAGAATAGATTTAAGTAATAAAGAATCTATAATTAAGGTATTAGAAGAGGTTAACTGTCTAAATAAGGTTGAAGGTGTTATTCATTTAGGTGGAATTTATCCTAATAAAAAAATAGAGGAGTATGGCAGTGATTTGTGGGAAAAAGTATTTTCAATTAATGTAAGCTCTATATTTTATCTGATTCAGGGTCTCTTAGAGAAGGCTGAAAACCTAAAGTCTATCATATTAGTTTCTTCTACAGCCTCAGTAATTGGAAGTAAAGATCCTGCTTATACAGCTTCAAAAGCAGCATTAACTGGCCTTAGTAAAAGTTTAAGTCTATCTTTAGCTGATCGCAATATAAGGGTAAATACTGTGTTACCAGGAATCATCGATACGAAAATGTCGAAAGTACAAAGTGAACAAAGAAGAAATTATCATATTTCAAACACATTATCAAAAAGAATTGGTCATCCGGAAGATGTTGCTAACATGATCAGTTTTTTACTTAGTCCAAAATCCTCTTATGTTTGGGGTGCTCAAATAGAAATAAACGGGGGAATGACAGTATGAAGAGAGGCTTACTAATTGCAGTCTGTGGCTTGGATGGGGCTGGAAAGACTACTCAAATAAATTTATTAAATAACTGGTTTCAATCGAATAAATTACCATGTGAAATAACAAAACAACCAACTGATTATTATAGAAACGATAGAAGAGTACGTCGCTATCTTGATCATGGTGAGTGCGAAGATATGAAGGTGTTGGCCCTATTGGCTGCTGCTGATCGAAGATATCACTTATCAACATATATTGAGCCCTGCATAAAAAGAGGTACTTCGATCATAACAGATAGGTACTTATATAGCTCATTAGCCTATTTCAAATTTAGGGGATTAGATCACGAGTATGTTAAATACTTAAATGGAGATATTCGAGAACCGGATATAACAATTTTTTTAGATATAGACCCTGAGATTACTTTGTTACGAGTTCGCGATCGAGATGGTCAGCATACTAAATATGAAGAAAAGGATCCTAGAATGTTTAAGGAAATTAGAAATTATTTCAAAGAAGTCCTGCCTGCTGCTACTCTTTTAATCGATGCTACGCTAGATAAACAAACAATTCATGAAAGGATCGTTTCAGAAGTGTCTAATAAGCATTCGGAACTTAATGGAGGTGTTTCTGTTGGAATTAAATAAATTCATGAAGCATATTGAAGAATCGGGTGCTCTGGAGACAGGAAGAAATTCTAGAGAATTATGTGATTTCATTAGTAATCATGTTGATTTGAATACTATTCGGCAGTGGTTATCCGATATTGTACATAAACACCCAGCTGATAAGTTATCGAATTTAGCTTCCTTAATGGAGATACATCCACTAGGTTTTGAAAAGTATGTTCTATGGGATAGTTCAGCTGGCCAAAGGGCGAGGCTACATTATTGGCCACAAAATAAATGGCCATTTGAAAGTATCCACGATCATCGTTTTAATTTTTATGCAATCGTGATAAAAGGCCATTACATACATGAAGAATATGATATAAATCAAAGGAAGGACTCAGATGAGGTTGAAATAACCCTCACAAGGAAGCAAATAGTTGATACAGGTCAATGCTATTACTTCCAAGCAGGTACCTTTCATAGAATTATTCCAAGTGATGAGGAAACAATATCATTAATAATCAGGAGTTCCCCTTTGTTACCATACTCCCGAGTAGTGAATCCAGAAACTCTCAAAATGAAGCGTGCATATGGAGCCGTCAAGAAGTTTAAAGAAAAAATTAAAGAACTAGAATCAGTTATATGATAGTCTTCATAGAATGAAAGGACCTTCAAATTTCTTTTTGATGGTCTTTTTGTTATTAGTAACAATCAAAATGTAGGATCTCATAAGTTTTACGTAACAAAAGATAACATAGCAATTTAAGTTAGTGAACATATTATGTATAGTTAAAATGTAAAATTTGTAAAAAGTTATGAGGAGGATCCTGTACATACAGAAAAGTATGCACATTCTCCTTCTCTTAATTAAATCGTATGATAATTATTTCGTTAGGGAGTGATCTTTTGATTCCTGGTATTTAGATGAATGTAAGGCCTTAACCGGATGCTTCCACGTTTTAGTATGGATTTAATATATAGAAGATATCTTAAAACTTATATGTGGAGGGATAAAAATGGGGATTCCGTTAAAAAACATACTAAATATAGGTGGCCTGAGAGAATGTAAGGTTATAGCTGGACATAAAGCTCTAAATAATATTGTTACATATGTAACTGTAATGGAAGTGCCGGATATCGTTAAGTGGTTAAAGGGGAACGAGTTACTATTAACTAGCTTATATCCAATAAAAGATAATGTTGAAGCTCAAATCCAACTTATCGAAAAATTAAAGGAAGCCGGCACAGCAGCTTTAGCCATAAAACCTAGTAGATTTATTGAAAAAATACCTGAAGAGATGAAAAAAAGGCTGATAAATATGGCATTACAATTATTGAGATTCCAGAAAAAATCAGCTATTTGGATATTTTATCTCCTGTTATGAATGCCATTTTTAATAAAAAAATCGTTTTGCAGGAGGATTTAGAACAAGCAACGATGTTATTAAATGAAATATCTCTAACTAGAAGCGGGTTTAATGAATTTATCGAAACACTGGCTTTTTTAACAAAAAGTAAAATATATTTGGAGAGCTTAGTTCCTTATATCAAAGTAGATGATACAACTGAAATGATGCCTCTTAGTGAGGAACAATTAAGTGAACTTTTAGCAATTCAAAGACCACTCAGAATGATCCGATATTTGAATAAAAATCAAGCAGAATCCTGTATTGTCACACCGATTATCATTGATGGATATTTATTCGGAACAATTACAAGTTGGGATTACAATATTGAATTCATGGAAGTAGACTTAGCGATTCAAGAAAAAGCCTCAAGGCTGCTCTCGCTCGAATTTCTTAGACAAAAAGTGAAATATGAGATAGAGCAACAATATAAAAGTGAATATTTAAGAGATTTGTTATTAAATGAAGACATAGATACAAGAGATCTTGAAGAAAGAGGAAGGCTTTATGGTTTAAAAGAGACTTTACCCTATTTTTTAATCATTATTAGGGACAAGAATACATTAAATAAAAATAACATATTTAGTGAAAGATTAACAAAAGTAGAAGCGCTACTAAAAGAAATAGATGCTGATATTATCATAGGTTGCTTAAGAAAATCTCTTATCATCATGGTGCCCTATAAAAATCAAAAAATAAATGCCAAAATTTTAGATAGAATTTACTTGAATAGTAAGAAGGTTATCCATCAGGAAGTTAAATTAGGAGTGGGATCTACGTATCAAGGTTTATCTGGATTAAGAAAGAGTTATCGGGAGGCAGAAAAGGCAGTAACAATTGGTCCAGCTATAAAAAAAGATCAGACCATTATATATTTTGAACAGTTAGGTGTTTACCGATTAATTTCATTAATTAAAGAAAAAAAGAACTTAATCATTTTTATGAAGAGGCAATTGGAGATCTTTTGAAATATGACCAGGAAAGTGATTTAGATTTAGTTTATACGATAGAACAATATTTCAAATGCAATGAATCCCTAAAGGAAACAGCAGATAAATTGTATATTCATGTGAATACACTTAAATACAGATTGCAAAAAATAAAATCCTTAACAGGCTTAAGTTTACAAAAATCTGAGGAAAAACTAATGCTACATATGGGGTTAAAAGTCTTTAATTATCATTATAGTAGTCAATAAAGATAGCAGTTTAAAAAATGAATTAAGGGGCTAAAATCATGGAAAAAAACAAAAATTTAGAGGCATTTATACATCTATATGAACTCATAATCTATTATTCTGAAAATAGAGATATGCCAGTGAATCAGGATTTTGATTTTTTTAGTGAAATTGAGAAATATTGTGAAGTTTTAAATATTAATCACAAAGAGCTTGAGAAAGAATTTGGTTTAAAAAAATATTTATAATCATGATTAGAATCATCTATTTCACTAAAAAGATGATTCTTTTTTTGTCTATTCGGATATATAAATCCAACTTTGAAATAAGTAGTATTAGAAACAAGAAGATTCAGAAAAAATGATTTTCTCATGATCTAGGAGGGAGAGTGTTTATGACTATACCTGCAAGAACTCATTCAACTGTAGATGATCAAATTGCAAAAGATATTCTTTTTATTAAAGGTGTAAACAAATTTTACGAAACTCAATCCGGTACCACCCATGCTCTTGAAAATATTAATCTTACGATCAAAGAAGGTGAATTCGTATCGATAATAGGTCCTTCTGGATGTGGAAAATCTACATTATTAAAGATACTGGCTAACTTAGAAAAACCATCTTCAGGAGAAATAAATTGGGGGGAGAAAAGTAGTAAAGATCAAATTGGTTTTGTTTTTCAGGACTCTACATTACTACCATGGAAGAATGTGCTGGAAAATTCTTTATTTCCACTAAAGGTGAAGAAAATGGATACAAGAGAGAATTTAGAAAGAGTCGAGTATTTATTAAAAATAGCAGGACTGGATTCGTTTAAAAAAGCATATCCGAATGAACTATCTGGTGGGATGAAACAAAGGGTATCAATTGTAAGATCACTTTCTTTTGACCCTAAAGTCCTGTTAATGGACGAACCTTTTGGAGCTTTGGATGCAATGACAAGAGATAAAATGAACATAGAATTACAACGTATCTGGAATGAGACAAAAAAAACTGTCTTATTCATTACTCACAGCATAAATGAAGCAGTGTTTCTATCAGATCGAGTAGTGGTTATGTCACCAAGGCCAGGTCGAATTGATAGAGTTTTTACAATTGATTTAATACGTCCAAGAACAGTTGATGTTCGTGAAACAATTGATTTTGTAAAGTATGTAAAAGAAATTAGGGAAGTGTTAGGGAATGACGATTAGATTGAAAAGGATTAGAGACTTTTCGATTGCGATGTTTCTACTTGTAATCGTTTGGTATTCATATGTCCATTTGTTTAGTGTTCCAAATTACATACTGCCATCTCCAATAGAAGTCATGAATGAATTTTTGAAGATGTTCGTTTCAAATGATATTATTTTTCACTTCTCTGTTACATTTTTAGAGGTTTTAATAGGGTTTGCTCTAGGCACTCTTTTGGGAATTTGTATGGGACTGATTGTTGGACATTTCAAAATTATTGAAGAAGCTATTATGCCATACATTTTAGTCGCTCAGACAGCCCCAAAAATAGCTTTAGCTCCATTGTTTGTGATCTGGTTTGGATTAGGATTACTATCAAAGGTTGTGCTCATCATATCTATGGTGTTTTTCCCTGTTATGTTAGGGACTTTATTAGGATTAAGAAGCATTAGTTATAACTTGAAATGTTTAGTTAAGATTACAGGTCTTAATTTCTGGCAATCTTTCATACATGTTAAGTTACCTCATTCACTTCCACATATATTTTCTGGTCTTAGAATTGGGATGATACAAGCTGTAATTGCGGCAATAGTGGCTGAATGGATTTCAGGCCAAAATGGTTTAGGTTTCCTCTTAGTCTTTAATAGCACAACTTATAACTCGGAGGGACTCTTTGCGACAATCGTTTATACAATTATTTTGGGGATTATTTACTACCAAATTGTAAATGTTTTTGAAAATAAACTTTTATTTTGGCATGACTCAAAGATAGTAAAAACAAAATAAACTCTTTATAACCAAAACAAACTGGAGGGATATGACATGATTAAAAAACTATTTAGCTTTTCCTTAATTTTTCTATTCGTTTTCTTAGCAGGCTGTGGAGAAACCGAAACAACCACATCATCTACGAATATAGAGAGTGATAGCGGAAATGCAGTTAAAAAGGTTACGATTCAAATCGATGGAGCAGCTGTTCCATATTATGCCCCATTATATCTAGCGAAAGAAAAAGGTTATTTTAAAGAAGAAGGTCTAGAAGTTGAATTTATTTATGCTGCAGCGGCTGATATTGTAAAGAATGTGGCAGCAGGAAATGTTGAATTCGGGTTCCCTAATGGAGACTCTGTCATATCTGCTAGAGCTGAAAATATACCTGTTAATGTGGTTCATTCAACTTATCAGAATGGATTAGGGGCTACTATTTTTAAGGTTGATAGCGGCATAAATAAGCCTAGTGATTTAAAAGGTAAAACCATTGCTGTAACGAGTTATGGAAGTCCAAATTACATTCAATTGCAAGTCCTTTTAGAACAAAATGGATTAAGTTTAGATGATGTAAATGTAAAAATTGTAGGAACAGGGTCAATTGTCAATTCTCTAGTAGTAGATGAAGTTGATGCAATCACTTTTTCATTATTAAGAACGATTGAGATGAAAAACCAAGGCATAAATGTAGATGAATTTCGTTCTGATGAATTCTTGCCATCTCATGGAAATGTCTTAATAACAAGTGAAGATTATCTGAAAAACAATGAAGATACTGTAAAAGCTTTTATAAAAGCTTTAAATCAAGGGCTTACTGATATGATCGAAGGAGATGTTGAAGAAACAGTTAAGATGGCTATTAATGAATATTCTCCTACATTTAAAGATAAAGAGGAGGTTGTTATTGATTCTATAAATAATGTATTTATCCCTTATTTATGGCAAAGCGAATTAACTAAAAGTGAAGGCCTTGGAACGTCTGATATTGAAAAATGGCAAGGTGCTATCGACTCGTTAAAGAAATATGAGGTAATTAATAAGGAATTAAAAGCGGAAGATTTCGTTGTTAACTTGAAATAATCCAGGAGGTTGAGATGAAAAAAATCATAAAAAAAACGAGTCTTATATTATCCGTGTTTATTCTTTTTATAGGATGTTGGGTAACTTATGTTACCCTCTTCAACATCCCAAGTCACATATTACCCTCTCCATTACAATTCTTTTCTGATCTTATTACCAATTTGAAGCAGGGGAATTTACAAGAACATATAGCTACCACGCTTATTGAAATTGCTGTAGGATCGGTAATTGGCATATTTTTTGGGCTGTTGACAGGATATTTTCTTGCTAAAAATCATTTCCTGGAACGGATTTTTACCCCTTACGTCATACTGATACAAACGATACCGAAAATATCAATTGCACCGTTGTTTTTGCTTTGGTTTGGATTAGGGGTGGAGTCGAAAATTGCGTTGGTGGTTTTAGTTGTTTTCTTTCCTATAATGGTAAACTTTGTTGTGGGAATAAGATCGGTTGATAAAAACATGCAAGACTTGCTTCAAATTTTACATGCCAATCGTTTCCAAAAATTTTTCTTTGTTGAGCTTTACTATTCAATGCCATCGTTACTCTCAGGTATAAAAGTGGCATCTACTTATGCCATAACTGGTGCTGTGATCGGTGAAATGATCGGGGCCAAATCAGGGTTAGGATTTCTCATCATTCTTGGAAGTGAAACCTATGATATTAGTTTAATTCTTACATCAGTTCTATTATTAAGCATAATTGGCTTAGTTCTTTATAAAATCATTGATTTAGTTGAGAAAAGATTCTTGCATTGGAGCAATCACTCTGAAATGGTATTTTAAGAATTAACTATTACTGGAGGGTAAAAGAATTTGGCCATTCATTTAACAGGAGTAACGGAAGCTGATATAGGGGAAGTGTGTTTATTAGTTGGTGATCCAGCTAGAGTAGAGTTACTTTCTAAAGATTGGAAAGATGTTAGGTTAGTTACAAACAGTCGAGAATTTAAGATGGTGAGCGGATATTGGAAAGGTAAAAAAGTATCTTGTTGTTCAACAGGAATAGGAGTTAGCTCTACTGAAATTGCAGTCATTGAATTACTTGAAAACGGGGCGAAATATTTGGTTCGAGTCGGAGGATGTGGTGCTTGGAAAAAGGATATCTTACCGGGTGAAGTTATTGTGAATTACGCAATGGCACGCGATTCGGGAACTTTATCCGCATATGGAAGGGATACATTTCCGGCTGTCGCAAACCCTATCTTAGTTCATAATATTCTAAAGACCCTATCTAGTCATCATATAAAGACTCACTTTGGAATTGGGTTAACAACGCAATCCTATTACCTGGGACAGGATCGAAAACCAAAGATCGATCACATTCTAGATACGAGTGGTGATATGTCTTATTGGAAAAAAAGGTCAATTTTAAATTGTGAAATGGAAACAGCAGCTATTTATATACTAGCATCAATATATGGTGCATTTGCTGCAAACTGTCTTGTGGTTCATGGAAATAGAATAAGTGATCAATGGATAGGAAATGACGAGTATCATGATATCCATCTAAACGTATCAAAGCTTGTTTTAGATGCATGTTTTCACACGATAAAACGATAAAAAGATTGTCGCTTCATATCTAAAGACGCTAAAAAATATATATGAAGAAAAGCAGACCTTACTATATATGTCTGCTTCTTTTATTTTTAAGTAACGGATTATCATCGTTGCAACAGACAAAAAACACCAATTCTTTTTGTCTAATAGAACAACCTTTTAAAAGGTACATTAAAAGAAGATAAAAAACATTGATAAGTAGGGGGAGTTAGATGAAAAAGTATTTGATTGTATTGTTCACTGTGTTTCTTTTATTGATGGTGGCTGCTTGTGGAAATAGTGAGAAGGTGGACTCAGAAAGTAATGGTCAAGATGATGGATCAGCGGAATTTGAAGAGGTAGAAATTACATTTAGTCATAATCAACCAATTGAAAGTCCCGAACATGTAGGGGCAGAGAAGTTTAAAGAGATTGTGGAAGAGAAAACGGGTGGAAAAGTGAAGGTTAATGTGTTCCCGGCTTCACAACTTGGAAGTTTGAGAGAACAGGTTGAAGGTACACAATTGGGAGAAATCAACATAACGATGCAACCTACAGCGGTTGTCACACCATTTGTTGATGACATTAAAGTAATTGATCTACCTTATTTATGGCCACCTAGTAATGAACAAACCTATAAAGTTCTGGATGGTGAAGTTGGACAAGAATTGTTAGGAACTTTAGAGAAAGGTGGTTTTAAAGGACTTGGTTATTGGCCAGGAGGGTTCAAATTATTTACAACAGGAGATAAGGAGGTTCATAAACCTGAAGATTTCAAAGGTATGACAATGCGTGTTATGGAATCTCCTTTATTAATAGAGCAATATAAAACATGGAGTGCGACAGCTATTCCAGTACCATATGCCGAAGTTTATAATTCTCTTCAACAAGGTGTTGTTGATGGTCAAGAGAATCCTTTACAAACCATTTTCCTCAATAACTATCATGAAGTACAAAAAAATGTGATAGATAGCTATCATGGTACGATGACATATGTTTTAATGGCAAATCAAGATTGGTTTAATGGTTTATCTGAAGATTTGCAGAATGTTCTTTTAGAGGCTGAAGTAGAAGGTCATACCGCAGCTCGACAAGCTTTAGCAGAGGTTGAAGATGAGTATCGTCAGAAAATAATTGATTCAGGCATTAACTACTATAAGCTTACTGACGAAGAAATTGAAGCCTTCCGTAGTGTTTCACGTGAAATGCATAAAGAAGTTTATAACAAACCTGATCAATTAGAGATGCTTGATAAGCTATATAAGGCGATTGGTGAAGCAGGAAGTAATTAAGTGAAGTACCTTAAAAACAAGGAATTTGACAACAATGTTGTTGTTTATTCCTTGTTTTACTTTTAAAGCGAGGTCCTTAGATAATTTCAAAAACGAGGAGGCTATAGGGAATTATGAGAATCATGAAACGCTTTGAAGAAGGATTAATAGGGATGGGAATTATCGTAGCCACATTTGTTTTATTTGTTAATATTGTTCTTCGTTACTTTTTTCAAGCTAATACAACGTGGGCTGAGGAATTTATTCGTTATGTCATGATATGGATCACCTTTATTGGGGCAAGTGTATGTTTTAGTCGCGGGTTACATGTGGGGATTGATTTTTTTCTTGAATATCTCTCATCAAGATGGAAGCTGTTATTTGGAATATTTGTAAATATTGTTTCAATTATTTTTATGATCTTTCTCCTGTTCTATGGTATAGAACTTGTTAAATTTAGTGTGAATTCTGGTCAGATAACACCTTCGTTACAAATAAAAATGTATTGGATCTATCTTGGAATACCTGTTGGAGCTACTTTATCAATCATTCATTTACTAGTAAATACTTTCTCGCGGATAAAAGATTTTATGTATCAAAGTCAATCTATGCAAACAGAGGAGAATCAAAAATGATCATACTTTTAATGGTTTTAATTTTCTTCTTTTTATTTACCAGTACACCTATATTTGTTGCAATGGGGATTGCTTCTTTTTTAACAGTTATATTCTTAACTGATATCAATCCTATGATTTTAATTCAACGATTGTTTGGAGGTATCGATCAATTTGCATTAATGGCTTTGCCCTTCTTTATTTTAGCGGCAAATATTATGGAAGTTGGAGGTCTATCGAGTAGAATTTTGCGCTGGTCTCGTGCACTGGTCGGACATATTACTGGAGGAGTAGCTATGACAACTCAAGTATCAAGTATGTTCTTCGGTGCTTTATCGGGTTCGAGTCCTGCAACAGTGGTTGCGATAGGGAAGATTATGTACCCTGAGATGATTCGAGGAAAATATGATAAATGGTTCTCAGCTGGGTTGTTAGCTTCTGCAGGTTCCGTATCACTAATTATTCCTCCTAGTATTACATTAATTATTTATGGATCAGTAACAGGAGTATCTGTCGGGTCATTGTTCATTGCAGGAATTGGGGCTGGTATTATTTATGGGATATCTTCGATGATTTATATTTACTTATATGCTAGGAAGCATCATTTACCAAAAGATCCTAAGGCAAGTAAGGGGGAATTATGGGGTGCAACTAAAAAGGCAGCATGGGCCTTATTAATTCCAGTTATTATCCTTGGTGGAATATATTCTGGAATTTTTACACCCACTGAGGCCGGAGGAGTTTCAGCAGTATATGCATTAATTATTAGCTTTTTTGTATATAAAGAAATGAATCTTAAAAAATTTTATAAAGTGTGTGTAGATTCTGCTGTATTAACAGCACAAGTGCTAGTTTTAGTTTCTGCTGCTCAAGTACTTGGTTGGATGCTTACAAGAGGACAGGTTCCACAAGCAATTGCAACTTGGATTACAACAAATGTAGATACAGCTTTTGTGTTTTTAATCATATTAAATATTGTCTTACTCATTTTAGGGATGTTTATGGAAGGGGTAGCTGCCATTATTATTGTTGCACCATTAATTTATCCAACTGCTTTGGCGATGGGGATTGATCCTGTTCACTTAGGAGTAATCATGATATCCAATCTTGCTATTGGAATGTATACACCTCCGTTTGGTATTAACATATTTGTTACACAAGGAATCACAAATATGAAAATGGGGGAAATGATGCCAGGCATTTTAAGATTTTTTGTTTGTAATGTTATAGCATTAATTATTATTACATACATACCTGATGCTTCATTGTTTTTATTAAAAATAATTGGGTAGGATATCAACCTGTTTTATTGATTCTTTGTCTGATGAGACAGTTAATTCTTAATTTTGTTAGCTTAATAGACGAAGATATCACCTTTATTTTTATTATATCTTAGGAATATAAGAAGTGTGGGAATAAAATGAGGTGATTTTTTGAATAATGAACGAATTGGAAAATTATTAGATGAATTTAATACCTTTGGATATACAGAAAATGGAATGCATAGAATCACTTATACAAAGGAAGAGAAACTGGCAAAAGAATTCTTCAAGAAAAAATCTGAAGAATTAGGCATGGATGTTAGATTTGATTCAGTTGGAAATGTCATTGCCCGTCGGGAAGGGATAGATCATTCCCTTCCTGCTATAGCGGTAGGCTCACATATAGATACTGTTTATAATGGTGGAAAATATGATGGGTTAATAGGAGTGATTGCTGGGTTAGAAATTATAGAAATGTTGGAAGAGGAAGGGATCCAGACATTCCATCCAATTGAAGTGATTGCTTTTACTTGTGAAGAATCTTCACGGTTTAATTTCTCAACACTTGGAAGTAAAGCGATGACGGGTGACCTCAAACAATCAGACATTACACAATTGAAGGATCGAGATAATATTTCACTACAAGAAGCACTTAAAAGGCAAAACCTTGAATTAGAAAATATCCATTTAGCAAAAAGAGAGGAAAAAGAGATAAAAGCATTTTTTGAGCTTCATATTGAACAAGGAAATAGATTAATAGAGAATAACAAAACGGTTGGTATTGTAGATGGAATTGCAGCTCCATTAAGAGTGTCTTTAACAATTGAAGGAAAAAGTGCTCATTCTGGTACAACTAGTATGGAAAAGCGACAGGATGCATTGTTAGCTGCAGCAGAATTAGCTTTAGAAGTAGAAAAAGCGGCAGTTGTTGAAAGAAAACAAAGCACAGTTGCGACAGTTGGGGTTATGGATGTACTTCCAGGTGCGATAAATATTGTACCTGGGCTAGTCAATCTTAAGATCGATATTAGGAGTACAGATGTCAATTCAAGAAATCGAGTCTGGAAGAAAGTATCTGATAAGGTTGAACAATTAGAAAAACACCGTAATGTAAAGGTTGTAATTGAATGGAAAAGTGAAGAAGTACCTGTCATGATGGATAAAACAATCGTACATTCTCTCTCAGAATTATGTGAAAACATGAATATAGAATATATGACAATGCCAAGTGGTGCTGGACATGATTCTATGAATATGTCAAAGCGTTGGCCAACTGGATTAATCTTTATTCCTTCATTAGATGGGTTGAGTCACCACCCAGAAGAATTCACAAAGTTAGAGGATATTTCAACAGGTATTAAATTATTAAAGGAAGTAGTGTTATCATACGCAATGCAATGCTCAAAAAAGGAGAAGAAATTATGAAAGCACATCAGGTGAAAATCCTCATAAATAAGCAAGTAAGTGACCGCTACTATCTTTTAAAAGTGGATATTAGTTCAATAGAAGAAAAAATAGAACCAGGGCAGTTTTTTAATCTTCGATGTAGTGATCAGTTGTATCCTTTTTTACGCCGGCCAATTAGTGTTTACAAAATTAATCGATATAATCAAACACTTGAATTTCTTTATTTAGTTAAAGGACTAGGTACTAAGAAGTTGGCACAATTAAAAGAAGGTCAAATATTAGATATGTTTGGTCCACTTGGACAAGGTTTTCACCTTCAGGATGAATATGATACGATCCTCCTTTTAGCAAGGGGGTTGGCATAGCAACATTGGCAGCGTTAGCACAAAAAGCAAGTGAGGATAATAGGAAAGTAATAGGAATCTTAAGTGCTCGTAGTCAGAATGATTTATTATCAGCAGATTATTTATCTGATATGGGAGTAGAGATTCACAAGGTAACAGATGAAGAAGGCACAAGTGACATAAACAGTGTTAGATATTTAATAGAAGAGATTCTTCAAGAATATCACATAAAAGCATTGTATACATGTGGTTCGAAAAGATTATCTAGATTGATGCAAGAAGTAGCTAGGCGAGAACAACTCCCTGGTGAAATTGCTTTAGAAGAACATATGGGATGTGCAATGGGAGTATGTTTTGCTTGTGTGTGTGATCTTAATGATGGCTCAACCACAAAAAGTGTAAGAGTGTGCGTGGATGGACCGGTATTTCCTCTCGAACAGGTGGTCATATCATGAAAAAATTAGCTGTAGATATAGGTGGTCTTATTCTCCAAAATCCAATTATGCCTGCCTCTGGAGCATTTGGTCCTGAAATGAATTCGGTCATTGATTTTAATAGATTAGGTGCAGTTATACCGAAAAGCATTACATTATCACCAAGAGCGGGTAATGCAACACCCCGTGTTTGTGAAACTCCAGCAGGCATGATCAATTCTATCGGAATTCAAAGTAAAGGAATTAACTATTATATGGAAAATGTTGTTCCTTTCTTTGCTCAATATCAATCCCCTCTTATTTCAAGTTTATCAGCAGAATCTGTAGAAGAATTTGGTCAAATTGCAGATATTGTTGCGAAAAATCCTAATGTATCAGCTCTTGAGTTAAATATATCTTGCCCCAACTTAAAAGGAAATGGGTTGGCCTTTGGAATGGATGCAGATTTAACCTATCAATTAGTAAGGAAAGTTCGAGACGTAACGGATAAACCGGTTATAACAAAGCTCTCACCTAATGTAACGAGTATTCAAGAAATTGCAATTGCAGCTCAAGAGGGTGGAAGTAATGCCTTAACTGTTGCAAATACTTTGTTAGCAATGTCAATTGATGTTGAAACTAGAAAGCCTCGGATCGGCAATATTATGGGTGGATTATCTGGCCCTGCTACAAAGCCTGTGGCAATAAGACTTATTTATCAGGTTAAAAAAGTTGTAACTATCCCGATTATAGGATGTGGTGGCGTTATGACTAGTGATGATGCTATTGAAATGATTCTAGCTGGGGCAACAGCAGTACAAGTTGGAACTGCAAGTTTTATTCACCCACATGCAATGGTAGACATTGTTAAGGGAATTCAGACCTATATGGAACACCATAACATAAGTGATATTAATGAGTTAATAGGATCTGTTATCATCGACTAAAAGTTAGGAGAGTAAACCATGTCTTTCGACTTACTTATTAAAAATGGAATCATAGTTAAATCCGATGAATTAGTAGAGGGAAATGTATATATAAAAAATGAGAAAATTGCAGCGATAACAAGTGAAGAGCTTTTAGGAGAAATAAAGGAAACCATTGATGCGGAGGGAAAACTGGTTTTCCCGGGTTTTATTGATACACATGTACACTCCAGAGATCCAGGAGCTACTTATAAAGAAGATTTTCGCTTTTCAACTCAAGCGGCTGCTGTTGGTGGAGTGACGACAATTTTTGAAATGCCGAATACGAACCCACCTATAAATAATGTGGAAAATTTCAATAAACAGACTGAAAATCTAAAAAGTAAAGCTTTTGTTGATTACGGAATTTGGGCAATCTGTCTAGGACATCTTAATCTATCGGAATATAAGAAACTTCATGAATCTGGAGTAATAGGTTTTAAGTTTTTTTGGGGATATGCCGTTCATTCTGAGACATTTCAATTAATATATAACTATAATCCAGATGATAGAGATGTTATCCCTCCTTTTACGGATGGAAAAGTATTTGAAATGTTTGAAGAAGTCGCTAAAACTGGACAGATATTTGCCATACATGCAGAAAATAATGACTTAATTCATACGTTAACAAAAAAGATTGAGAAAAGAGAAGGTCGTTCGTATCAAGATTTGCTTGAAGGGCGTCCGAATTTAGCTGAGGAATTAACAATTCAATCAGGAATTGCAATGGCAAAAAAAACAGGTGCAAGACTTCATATTTTACATATTAGTACGAAAGAAGGGGTTAAGCTAATTCGCGAAGCGCAAAAACAAGGATATCCAATAACAGGTGAGACTTGTCCTCATTATTTGTTTCTCTCAGATGAAGACTACGAAAAAGTAGGTCCACAAATGAAGGTATATCCTCCAATTAAATATAAAGAGGACCAAGATGCATTGTGGCAAGGAATAAAGGATGGAACGATCTCACTCGTATGCTCCGACCATGCACCACATACTGAGGAAGAGAAAGATGGTGATTTATGGTCTATTCCAGCAGGGATGTGTGGAGTAGAAACATTAGTACCTCTTATGTTGAATGCTGCTAACAAAGGAATGATATCTATTCATGATGTTGTGAGATTACTAGCTGAAGGTCCAGCAAAGTTATTTAATATCTATCCGACTAAAGGTGCCATAAAAGTTGGGACTGATGCAGATCTAACAATTGTTGACATGGAAAAGGAATTTACTATAAAAAAGAAAGATCTACATAGTAAGAGTAAAATCACTGCTTTTAATGGTTACAAGGTAAAAGGAGCACCTGTATATACAATAATAAGAGGTAGTATCGTGATGGAGAAAGGTGAGATCCTCGGGCAACCGGCTGGAACATTAGTTACTCCAAACCAACCGTCAACTTAAAAAAGTAGGCGGTTTAATTAACGGGATTTGAAAGCGTTTAATCGCACTTGTTAAAACAAGGCTGTTTTCGCCAAGATTTTTATCTGTCTGATATACAAAGAATTTGCATATCAAGCTAAAAACTTTACAAAAAAGATATATTATCATATAGTTAGTTAGGGATACTAACTATTAAGGAGGCCAGCATGAACTTATTCTCAATCATCTACCGTTTTAATAAGTTGTATGTACTTCGTCTTCAAGAGATTTGTTCAGCAAATGGCATTACAGCCGTACAATGGCTTGTGTTGCAGCATGTCTATAAAAATGAAGGATGTACTAGTATGGATATCGTCAAAGAATGGTCAGTTGAAAAACCAACTGTGTCTTCATTAGTCCGTAAATTAAACGAACAGGGTTTACTAGAATTCACAAGTGGTGAAGATAAACGACAAAAGTACTTATCACTATCTGACGAAGGACATACTCTATGCCAAAAAGTATCAGAAAAAGTGATGCAGCTTCAATCATTCGTCACAGAGCCGTTCCCGGATGAAATGATCAAAGAATGGACAAAACAGGTAATGGTGTTGGAGGAGCGATTAAAGAAATATGAAGGATAAGATATGGTCAAGAAATTTTATTGTGATCTCATTAATTAATTTTTTATCAATTTTAATGTTTTACTTATTAATCGTAACAATTGCCAGCTATGCTATCGAAACCTATCACGTATCAACTAGTATTGCCGGTCTGGTTTCAAGTATTTATGTAATTGGAGCATTGGTGGGAAGGCTCTTTACAGGGCGATTCATCGGCAAATTAGGTCCGTCAAAAATATTGACGATGGGTGTTGTATTATTTTTCATTAGTGCATGTTTGTACTTTATTGAAATCAATATTGGATTTTTATTATTTAACCGTTTTATACAGGGGATTTTTGTTGGAATAATAGGAACGGCCGCAGGAACAATTATAGCCTCGATCCTCCCTGCCTCCAGAAAAGGGGAAGGAATTGGATATTACAGTTTAAGTGTTATTCTCGCAACAGCAATTGGACCGTTTATCGGAATATTTTTAATGAAATTCCAGAATGGGAATACGTATATTTTTGGATTTAATGTATTATTATCAGTTATTATGATTCTTGCATTAGCTTTTATGAAATTAGATTCATCCATGTTTCGTACTGGTGAACAGAATGAAACAAACGAATCATTTATTGCAAAATTCATGGAACCTAAGTCGATACCAATTTCATTTATTGCCTTATTAATAGGCTTTGCTTATTCAGGAGTTATGTCATTTTTATCTTTCTTTGCAGAAGAAATCCATTTAGTTGATGCAGCAAGCTTTTTCTTCATCGTATATGCCGTAGCGACGATTTTAACACGTCCTTTTACCGGACGTTTAATGGATCGAAAAGGGCCTAATATCATTGTCTATCCTTGTATCGTGCTATTTGCCGTTGGTATGTATATGTTTAGTGATGCCAGCAGCAGTTGGATGCTGTTAGTTGCTGCTGCTTTAATCGGTCTTGGTTTCGGTAACTTTAATTCTATTGCACAAACGATTGCGGTAAAAGTAACAGAGCCCCATCGTTTCGGATTTGCGACATCAACATACTTTATTTTTTATGATATTGGTCTGGGGCTAGGACCATATTTATTAGGGTTATTCATTCCTTTTGTCGGGTATCGCGCCATTTTTCTATGGATGCTGCCGGTTATTTTGGTATGTATTCCCCTTTATTATGTATTACATGGGCGAAAAGCGAAATTGTATATTTAATGTAATAAAAATAGGAATTCAACGGATGATTGTTCATTATGAACAGTCATCTTTTTTATATGATCAAAAAATATATAAATTTTATGAATGATAAGTATAAGAAAAGACATCGACTTCCGCCATTCTTGGCGGTAAGTCGTGTTTTTCTAATTTAAATGAAACTTTTAACAGGTAAAATTCGTATGACAGGAAGTGGAAAATTTTATGTGAATGGAGAAGCCCATGAATAACATAATTGAACAACTAATCCCTTTTTTACCTTCTAAAGCTATTTCTAGAGTATCAGAATATGAAGAAATGACTTTTGACATCATGGATGAAAAAACTGACGAAGAGATTGGATCTTATACAGTTAATGAAGAGGGGGAGCTTGTGAGCTTTTCTCTTTTTGATGAAACAACACAAGGCGATGTCGTAAAGGATGAAATTGCAGCTATTGCTGACAAGTTTCTTAAAACCTTTCATCCAACAAAGAAAGAGTACGAGCTTTCAGCAATTTTGGATTTAGATAATCCATACATGGTTGTCTATGAAAAAAGAGATGAAACCTATGGATTGTTTTTGCATAGTATGGGATTCGTTGTTTCCGTATCAACAGCTGGACAAGTAACCCAATTTCACTTTACAGAGGAAGAGTACGAGATTCAAAACGATGATCATGTCATAACAAAAGAAGAAGCATTAAAGCAATATATAAATCAGCTGGACTTTGCCCTAACCATTGAACAGTATGATCATGAAGTGTATAAAAATGGTGATTCCCAATACCATCTATCATACAGTTTAATTGAGCATATCACAGATGTACCAGTTGATGGGACTGAACCATTTAGTATTCGTGAGGAGAATAAAGGTGAGTGTAAAATCCCTTTACAGGATCCTCCGAATAAGAGTGTATATGAGTTAGTGGGAATCACATCTGAATATAGACTTTTAGATCGTTTAATAGAAGAAGGAAAGAAAACAGAGGTATGGACAAAAAATAAGTTACTTGATTCTGAATCTTTCGAGATGGATGAGCCTGAAAATCATGTTGTAAAGCTTAAATTTGACGAACAAACAGAACGTCTACTTGGTGTGATCAGTGGGGAAGAATCTGAAAATGATGGAGAAGAAATCAGCTTAGAGGATGCCAAGAAAAACGCAATAGATTTCATGTTTAAACTATTTCCTGATGCGAATGAGAGGTTTTATTTAGAAGTTCTTGAGGAATTCGATGATGAAGAGGAGTTTGAAAATAACGAAATGGATGATGAATTTGAAGGCGAATATGATCTAGACGATGAATTTGACATAGAAGACGAAGACGATGATGTAGATGAGGAGGAATATATCGAACATGAACAAACCTTCACATTCTATTTCCATCTTTATCATCAGGGCATTAGGGTAGATCAGCATGTATCCACCTTGGACGTAGGTAAATTCACCGGAAAAATCACAAACTTTGACTTGGATATTCCAGCTCCAGAGTTATACACACATCTTCTAACAAGCCCAAAGATATCATATGATGAAGCAAAGGAAATTTATAAAAATCAACTTGAAATGGAGCTGGTCTTTACTCGTGAGTATGATGAAAATGAAAAAGCGATTTATAAGCTAAGCTATTCACCGTCATTCCCGGCAACGGTTGGCCACGTAAGAGCCATTGATGCAATGACAGGAGAAGCTATGTTTGTGGATGTTGGTGATGCGACATTTTTGTAGGGGCAAATTACTATTATTATAGCCTAATATAAAGGGGACAATGATGAAAAAAGATCTTCAATTTTCACATTTAATAAATGATGGAAGCAAGCCTTTTTCAGGTTGGGATTTTTCATATATTACAGATACAGACCGTGTGAAAAGTGATTTACTTTCATGGTCTTATGGAAGTATGGCAAAGCAACTAATTGGCTCTGCCAGCTCAATGCTGGATATGGGGACTGGTGGAGGCGAATTTTTATCTAAGCTAAGACCATTTCCTAAAGCTATTTTCGCAACAGAAGGTTACAAGCCTAATGTAGAAATTGCAAAAAAACGTTTAGAGCCTTTAGGGGTTAAGGTGGAAGCTATTGAAGGTGATCACAATCTGCCCTTTAATGACCATCAATTCGATTTGATTTTAAATAAACATGAATTATATTCTCCTAAAGAGGTCAGAAGAATGATGAAGGTAAATGGGGTGTTTTTAACACAGCAAGTTGGTGGAACTGATTGTTGGGGAATTAACAAAGCATTAGAGGCACCTTACAACTATGAGTTTGAAAACTGGAATGTAACGACTGCAAAGGAAGAGCTTGAGAACAGTGGATTTGAAGTGTTAATTAGTAAAGAGGAGTACCCGATCCAGCGTTTTTATGATGTTGGAGCACTTGTTTATTACTTAAAGGCGATATCCTGGCAAATACCGGATTTTGACGTATTAAAATATGAAAAGAAATTATTAGATATTCACAAGTCTATTCAAACAAACGGTTTCTTTGATGTAAAACAGCATCGTTTTGTATTAAAAGCTAAAGCTATATAAGTTTTGTAAAGAAGGTGTTTTATATGCATCCAACACAAAGCGTACTTTCAACCTGGGAGAAGTTTCATGATTTTCCGATGGAAACATTAACGAAAGTTTGGTATAACGCCAAAGGATATGAGAAGAAGCAGCGGGATGTATCTCTTATGAGGGAACATCGCCAAGCATATGGCATAACTGGTAATTGCTTTGATTTGGCACTTTGGCTACTGGATGAATTTAAAAGAGATGGGATTGAAGCTTACCCAATTGCTCATGACCTCCATTCCGAACATGCACATGTGGCTGTTATCGCAGTCAATGAGCATGGTAACCGATATCTCTGTGATCTAGGTGACCAATGGCTGTGTCCTATTCTCATTGATAAGAATAGTCCGGATTATACGGATGAAAAAGTGGAAGGTTTTTTTCCCGCTGCGAAGGTACAAGTTCAAGAGAAACACCATCAATTGCAGATCCATTACCATCGACCAAATGGCAAAGTATCATCACAAATGTTTCAAACAGAGCCAATAGATTTACATGACTTTTTAAGAGCAGCTGAATATTGTCAAAACCTCATCCACCCTAATCCATTGCTGGAATGTAGAATACCTTTTAAATCTGAAACAGCACATTGGGAATTTTACAACTGGGAAAGCTTTTTAAGTACAAGTGAAGGCATAGTAGAAGAGCCTAAATTAATAGGGATTGAAGAGTGGGTAGAAAAAATTCATCAAAAGACTGGATATCATAAGGGTTTTTTGTTCGAGGCATTGACTCTTTATATGGATATTCAAGTAAGGGCTAAAGATTAAATAGTCATCTTTAACTTAAAATTAATTCTTTCTATGTTTGTATTAAGTAGATTGACTTCAACAAAAACTTTGGTCTGATTGGAGCAGAAGGTGTGATACTCCTGTGGGAGCTACGGGATTGGTGAGATCCCACAGGCGCTTGCGCCGAGGAAGCTCACCGCCCGCCCCACGGAAAGCGAGCAGCCTGGAGCGGAAATCAACCAGCTCAATACTAGTTATATAGTAACAAATTTTGCGAAAACAGCCTTTCTATTAAAGCTTATAGAATACCCTATAGGCTTTTTTTAGTATACGTTTTTAATCATATTAGTCATAGATCAGTAGACTCTTCATGAACAAAATGTTCAAAAAGAATATAAGAGACAAAAAGAATAATACATTCATATAGTTTTTTAAGTCTAAATAATACGTAATATTTACGGTCATTAGCCCTTCCTTTATAGTTGAAATAACATTTTAATTATTCAAACAATTGCTTTTGTAAGCGTGTTCAATAAAGGGGGCTATTATGTTAGCGATATTAGGTTTTCTCATGGTGTTTGTATTTATGTTTCTGATTATGACAGGAAGGTTATCTGCATTAATTGCATTGATCATTATTCCTGTATTGTTTGCGATTATAGGTGGATTTGGGGCTGATTTGGGTCCTATGTTGATTGATGGAATTAATCAGTTAGCTCCTACCGGCGTGATGCTAATGTTTGCTATTTTATATTTTGGTATAATGATAGATGCTGGTTTATTTGATCCTGTTGTAGGAACCATCTTAAAGGCAGTAAAAGGAGACCCGATGAAAATCGTCGTTGGAACGGCTGTCCTTGCATTAGTTGTGTCACTTGATGGAGATGGGACGACTACTTATATGATTACCATTTCGGCCATGCTTCCTCTTTATCAGAGGTTAAAAATGAATCCTTTAATTCTTCCGTGTGTTGCGATCATGGGTGTTGGAGTAACAAATCTAACACCATGGGGGGGCCAACGGCTAGAGCTGTAAGCGCATTAAGTCTGGAAATGTCTGATGTGTTTGTACCTTTGATCCCGGCGATGGTTGGCGGGGCACTGTGGGTTATTTTTGTTGCCTATTTATTTGGTATGAAAGAAAGAAAAAGAGTAGGTACCCTGGAACTGGATAAGCTGCCGGGTCACCAAAGCTCACCATTTACTCAACATGCTGCAACATTGGAGGTACCGAGTGAAAAACGGCCAAAGCTTATTTGGGTAAACTTTGCTTTGACAGTTCTTCTTCTAATCGGACTTATTTTAGGTGTGATGCCACTGCCTGCCTTATTCATGATTGGATTTGCGATTGCTATCGTAATCAACTATCCTAATTTAGATGAACAAAAAGAACGAATTAAAGCACATGCCGGCAATGTTTTAGCTGTAGTGTCTCTAGTTTTTGCAGCTGGTGCATTTACAGGTATCCTGTCAGGTACGGAAATGGTTGATGCGATGGCAAATAGTCTAGTTGCATTAATACCGGATGCTTTAGGTTCTTACCTTCCAATTATCACAGCTTTAACCAGTATGCCATTTACTTTTTTTATGTCCAATGATGCCTATTACTTTGGTATGCTTCCAATTATTGCTGAAGCAGCAACAGCCTATGGAATCAACCCGGTTGAGATTGCCAGAGCATCCTTATTAGGCCAGCCTGTCCATTTATTAAGCCCGTTAGTTGCTTCAACCTATTTACTTGTTGGGATGTCAAAGGTCGAATTTGGTGACTTTCAAAAATTCACAATAAAGTGGACAGTCGGTACATCCCTTGTCATGTTAGTTGTATCTATAGTAATTGGAGTCATTTCCATATAATATATAAATGATCTAATTAGGGGTTTGGCTCAGATTGTGGAGTCTGACCCTTTGCTCTCGTTTAGGAACTTATAAAATTCTTGAACTTTGGATAAGCGCACGACATCCAGCTCCGAAGCACAGGACGTGCAAATGCAGTCGTGGAGATTGACGTCGCGTTATTAGACTGCCAGCGCCTAGCCAATTTAGAATTTAAGGCAAATAACGCCTTCTATTCTATATTGTCTTATTTGCCCTAGGCTGGTCAAGGCGCTTGCGCTTTTGCTCTTTTAGACAACATCGAAAAAAGGTTGCGAAAGATGAGAATGTATAAAAAAATCCCCCTACAATTTAAAATACTGACATTAATTACAGGGTTAATCGTTATGATCATCCTTTTATTAGTCGGAATCTCTTCTTATGTATTGTTCGTTGATTCCAGAAATCAGGTGGAACAGCTTGTGCTTCAAACAGCTAAAACAATCGCACTTATGCCTGAACTTCATGAAGCCATTGAAGAAAATGAATTAGAGGAGACTTTTCGACCCATTGCCGAACAGGTAAAAGATCAAATCCATGCATCAAATATCGTAGTAGAAAATCGTGAAACGATTATCTATTCTCATACTGATCCAAGTGAGGTCGGTACTGGAATTCATCAAGATGCAAATGAACAGGTGCTTACTTTTGGGGGATCTTATAACTTTGAGGTCGTTCGTGAAAATGGTGATGTACTTGTCGGAAAAGTACCAATTATCGCAAGTTTTGAACAGTATGATTCAGTGATCGGAACAGTAGCTGTTGAATTTCCGGAAGAAAATATTTATAAAAATTTATATCAAAAACTGAAGACCATACTGTTTGCCTCTCTGGTTGTGCTATGTTTGGGAATCATTGGTGGAGTGTATTTAACAAAAAATATTCGAAAAGATACATTAGGGCTAGAACCACATGAAATTGCCTCCCTGTACAGAGAAAGAAATGCGATTTTACTTTCGATAAAAGAAGGAATTGTTGCTATAAACAGACAGGGAATTATTACAATGATTAATCATTCAGCAAAAAGTATGCTGAATTTAGACGATTCAAAGTATATTCACAAACATATTAGTGAAGTCCTGCCTTCACTACAAATTGACCAAGGTCTTGAAACCGGTGAAATCGTTCATCATGCTGAGGTTGCGATTAATGATAAGGTGTTTATTTTTAATTTTATTCCTATTTTAGAAAATGGACAGGTCATTGGTGTTGTAGCAAGCTTCACAGATAAAACAGAACTGAAAAAATTGGTTGAAACTCTTTCAGAAGTACGAGAATATTCCGATGGATTACGAGCTCAAACTCATGAGTACTCAATATTTATTATCCGGTCTTATGCAATTGGAAAGATATCAAGATGCCCTTGATTTTATTCAGAAAGAGTCATTTATCCATCAATACCAGACCAAAATCTTATTCAATCAGATACAAGACCCTAATGTACAGGCTATTTTATTAGGCAAGCTCGGAAAAGCATCAGAGAAGAAAATAGAGCTGAATATAGATGTTGATAGTTATGTGGACCCACTTCCAGATCATATTGAAATAACAGATAGTATAACGATTATAGGAAATCTAATTGACAATGCGTTTGAAGCTGTTATGTCACAAAAAGAGAAAATGGTTACATTCTCTATAATGGGCATTGGTAATGAAATCATTATTGAGGTGACTGATAATGGACCAGGCATATCTTCTGAACAGTTTGAAGGGTTGTTCACGATAGGGTCCTCCACAAAAGGCAGTCATAGAGGATTTGGGCTATTTAATGTCATGCGAATTGTGAAAGCATTAAATGGAACAATTGAAGTAACGAATCGTAAACATGGTGGAGCGATTTTTACTGTGTTTCTGCCAAAAAAGATACAAAATAGAGAAGGAGACAATTTACATGATTAAGGTGTTAATTGTAGAGGACGATTTTCGTATTGCTCAAGTACAAGAAGGGTTTCTACAAAAAATACCAGACGTTCAAGTAGTCGGCAAAGCGTTGAATGCAGAGGATACGATCAATTCGTTAAAAAAACAAACAGTTGATCTTATATTACTAGATATTTATTTGCCGGATCGTCTTGGTACTGATTTATTACCTCATATACGGGAGAATTACCCGGAAATTGATATTATTATGATAACGGCAGCAACCGAAAAGGCAATGCTTGAAACATCGATTCGCCAAGGAGTATTTCATTATTTGTTAAAGCCGGTTACAATGGAAAAATTTATCGAAACAATTGAAAGCTATAAAAAAGAAAAAAACTGCTTTATAATCGTGATGAAGTAGATCAATCTATTATAGATCAGTATTTTGGTACTTCAGTAAATCAGTTGTCATTCAATCAAAAAGACCTTCCATCCGGAGTTGACCGTTTAACACTTCAAAAAGTAAAAGAAGTGTTACATACTCTTGATTCTGGAATCTCAATTGAGGAGATGGGAGAAAAAATGGGTGCTTCTAGAACAACCGCAAGGAGATATCTGGAATATCTTGTCTCTATTAATATATGTATGGCAAAGCATGAATATGGCATTGTAGGTAGACCTGAGAGAAAATACTATTTAAAAATATAGATGATTGAGGTACTAACATGAAGGTAAAACCGTTGCTTGTATCCACATTCATTTTCTTGCTCCTAATCGGTTGTGCAAATGAGGAAGGTGTAAAACGTGAATTTGATAAAGAGGTCACAATCATTGCTCCCAGTTCTACAGGGGGTGGCTGGGATGTGACGGCAAGAGCCATTAAGAAAATTCTACTACAGGAAAACATAGTAGCTGATATAGAAGTCATCAATAAGGTTGGCGCCGGAGGAGAGTTAGGTTGGAAATATACCTATCACCAACAAGAAAATGTACTGGCGATGAATTCAAGCTTAATTATTACAAATCATTTATTAGGTCAAAGCAAATTAACGTTTAAAGATTTTACTCCAATTGCCATTTTAGCAAAAGAATGGGAAGTCGTCATCGTTTCAAAAGACTCCAGTATTAATCGTGCGAAAACATTATTATCTGAAATAAAACAAGCACCTGAGCAGTATAAAATAGGGATTTCTCCGCGACTGGGGAATGATGATCAGCTCTCTTTTGTTTTAGCTAGCAACCAATATGGAATCCAACCAAAAAACTTACATTTCCGAATCTATGAAAATAGTGACGAGGTTGTCAAGGCGCTCATATCCAAGGAAATAGAAGTAGCGACAATGTCCATTTCCGAAGCGAAAAAATATTATGACCGCGATCAAGTAAAGCTGCTCGTTATTTCTTCAGATAAACGATTAAGGGAATTACCCGAACTCCCAACTTGGAAAGAAGAAGGAATTGATATCGTTTTTCAACATTGGAGAGGCATTATGGGTCCCCCTAATATGTCAAAAGAAGAAATTAAATTTTGGGACCATGTATTTGGGGAAATGGTTAAAACAGAAGCGTGGAAAAAAACGCTGGAACATTATATGTGGGAAGACTTTTATAAAGATAGTGAAGAAACATATAAGTATCTTGAGGAGCAAAGTATGATGTATGAGCAGCTTATGGGCGTTCATTAGGTTAGATTCGTCTTTATGAACGAAATGAACAAAATGAAATAATTAGTTGTATTATTTACATTGGAAGAAGAAGGACTTATGATATGGATGAAAGTTTTTGAAGGGCTATCTTTCCTTACAGACTTTTAATGATTCTTAAAAAGGGAGAAATGGTAAATGTGGGTTATAACTGTTTATGCTGATGATCGTATTAAAATGTTTGAATTTGATGATGAGAAAGAAGCAAAAGAATCAATCAAAAAGATAAAAGGCAGTAAAATTCTCTCACATGTTATCTATTTCAATGACCAGTTTATAGAAGAAGCTAGTTAAATATTGAGCCATAGGCTGACTCTTTAAAGAGATTGTGAATTCTCCTTCATTCAAAGGGAGACTTATCTCTTGGAGTCGGCTTTTTTGTAAGTTAAAAAGATTAGAAATGTTTTTTGTACGGAGGTAGATATAGTTGTTCATGTTTTTAGAAACAGTCATCATCGGAATGGCCGGAGGCTTTTTATTTTATATTCTTCAGCTTCCTTTGGCGTGGATGTTAGGTCCACTAACAGCTGTGATAGTATGGAGAATTTTTACCAAACGGGAGTTGAATTGGCCGGTTGAATTCAAAAATGGAGGTCAGTTCGTTCTGGGATATAGCATGGGCTTATCTTTTACAGCAGAAAGTGCGAGACAAATTCTGCATCAGTTTCCATCAATGGTGCTTAGTACGACACTTATGGTCGGTTTTGGGCTAGTCATGGCAACGCTCATTTCAAAATTCACCACTACCTCTTTTCCAAGTGCTGTGATGGGGACAACCCCAGGTGGTTTATCTCAAATGGTGGTGTTAAGTGAAGAAATAAAAGGGGCAGAACCTACCATCGTGACGTTCATGCAAACGATTAGAATGCTTACTGTCATATTTATTGTCCCAACCTTGGCTATTCATACGTTCTCAAGTGCAGAAGTAGTTTTACCTATGGAAGAAAGTTCAGGAGCAGAGCAGCAGTCTATTGTGGGTTTGGGGACTCTATTTTATCTCTCTCTCATATTTATAGTGACAAAAATAGCTGTACACTATAAATGCCCAACTCCATGGATTATTGGACCACTCCTATCAGTAGCAATTTTATCAATAACAGGTATGGAACCGTCGGAATTACCTACTTCTGTAAACCTGATAGCCCAGCTTTGTTTAGGTATTTACCTGGGCTTGAGTATGAAGGTTGATATGCTGGGAGACTGGAAAAGGTTATTACCTATTACACTATTATCAGGTCTTTCAATCGTAGGCTTTGCCTTTTTCCTTTCTTATGTGTTACATATTTTTTATCCAATGACAATGGCTACTGCTTTTCTATGTATTGCCCCAGGCGGTTTGCCTGAAATGGGTGTCACCGCCCATACTGTCCAGGCAGATGTGTCATTAGTAGCTGCCTATCAGTTATTTCGGGTGTTTTTTATCTTATTTATTGTTCCGATTTTTCTAAGAGGATACTTCGGTAAAAATGAACACCATCATGAAGAGACAGATGTCGGCTGAAAATGAAACTTCATAAACAAAATGAACAAAATATCTGAAATAAATTAAAAACAATAAATGAAGAAAACGGTTACAAACTTCTTGATTTGTATTACGATCGTAATGAGAATATTAAAACGCTTCCAAAAAACCAATCTAGTTTCAGCAAGCTTACACGCTTCGCTACGTACAAAAATTAGACGGTTGTTTTCAATATCCCCAGAAAAGGTAAAGCTTTTGGAGGTTAAACATGTCTCAATTAAGCAATGCAAGCATGAATATTATTATTCGTTTACATTTTCAGAAAAACATTATTACCTTTAGTGAAATAGCGAAAGTCATTGGTGAAACAGGCGGAGATGTTATAGGTATTGATGTCATCTCGACGAGTAAAGTCCAAACTGTACGAGATATCACCATCACGGTGAAAAATCAGCAACATGGACAAAGTGTAATGGATGCTATACAAAACTTACAAGGTGTTAAGGTCATCTCTGTTTCAGACAGAACATTTCTTTTACATCTTGGAGGTAAGATTGAAGTAACACCAAAAAATCCAATTAAAAACCGTGATGATTTATCAAGGGTTTATACGCCTGGAGTTGCTCAAGTGTGTCGTGCGATTGCTGATGAACCGCTTAAAGCACATTCTTTAACAATTAAACGAAATACAGTTGCGGTTGTTTCAGATGGTACAGCTGTTCTTGGATTAGGAGATATTGGTCCACTCGCAGCCATGCCTGTTATGGAAGGTAAGGCGATGTTATTTAAACAAATGGCAGGTGTTGATGCATTTCCTATTTGCCTGGATACTAAAGATCCTGATGAAATCGTTTCTATTGTAAAATCAATTGCACCAGCGTTCGGCGGAATTAATCTTGAAGATATATCATCACCAAGGTGCTTTGAAATTGAGGCAAAACTTAAACAGGAATTAGATATCCCAGTTTTTCATGATGATCAGCATGGAACGGCTGTTGTATTGTTGGCTGGTCTTTATAATGCACTTAAGTTAACTGGGAAAAAAATCGAATCGATTAAAGTAGTTCTAAACGGTGTTGGTGCTGCAGGAACAGCTTGTGCGAAAATGCTGATTGCAGCTGGTGTTCAGCATATTATTGGTGTAGATCGTGCAGGTGCTCTTCACCGTGATGAGGTATATGATCATCAGAATTGGACGGACTTTGCGAATATGACAAATCCCTATAATGAAAAGGGTGCTCTAGGTGATGTAATTAAAGGAGCGGATGTCTTCATCGGTGTATCTGCACCAGGAGTATTAACTGAAAGTCATTTAAAAACAATGGCGAATGACCCAATTGTCTTTGCGCTAGCAAACCCGGTACCGGAAATTGATCCAGACATTGCCGAACCGTTTGTTCGGGTCTTAGCGACAGGCCGATCAGATTATCCGAATCAAATTAACAATGTTTTATGTTTTCCGGGAATTTTCCGGGGAGCTCTTGATTGCCGTGCATCCGAAATTAATGAAGAAATGAAAATAGCGACAGCTAAAGCTATAGCAAGTGTTGTTTCTGACGAGGAATTAAGTGAAACCTATATTGTCCCAAGTGTCTTTAATCAAAAAGTAGTAGAGAAAGTAAGAGAAGCAGTCGTTGAAGCGGCATATAAGTCAGGTGTCGCTAGAAAAGACTTGTTTAAGGAAGAAAATACATTAGCAACAACTTATTGATAAACACGTGAATTTAAGGATGTTCATTTAATGAGCATCCTTTTTAGTAGGTGCAAAAGTGTCCTGTCATCAAAGCATTTTATGACCCCTGCTAGGGACAAAACTCGTTTGCGCTTCTTGCTCACCTACAATTAAAGTAGCTTGATTCTTTTCAAATTCTCCATTTTCTAATAATGGTACATGTTGATACCGTTGACTTTCTTCTCTAACAGATGTTACCCAGGTAAAGAATTCTGTTTCTCTTTTATAAGTAGCACCTGGATTAAAAAAAGTCACGGGACATCCATAAGGTAAGATAACCGGCAATAACAAAGTGACAAACATCATCATTTTCTCCTCTCATATGTCTCTTATATACTATGTTGATTGTCTACATATTGATTTTAGTCTTCAAAAAAAGACGAGCATAAAAATTATGCTCGTCTCTCACTAACGACGATGTTGTACAAGGTCAATGGCACCTAATACTACATGGGCTAAACCGAATCCAAAAACTGTGTTTGCGATCATTTTATTTGAACCGCGTTTTTGTTTTAATGCATAACCAGTAGCTGTTACAGCTGAACCTAATGCAGTCGGAATTAAGCCTTCGCGAATATTCATGTCATTTCCCTCCACATCGAAAGTAAGTGGGTGATTGAACACCAGTTTTATTATGGATGATTTAAAAGGTTACTATCCAAAAAAGTATTTCATTCTTCGTTTTGAATCCTTTAGACTTGTTGCAATTCCAATATGAATAGGACAGTGCCCCTAAAACATACTCATAGGTAAAAATGAAAAGGTGGGAACAGGAATGGGCAAAAAGATGTCGAACCAGTTTTTCTTTCTTGTTATTCACAGCTCTACCATTAAATCCTTCCTAATGACAGACCTTTTAGTCAGTACAGGTATGTATTACGGACTAAAAATTATGTCTCATAATGAATGGATCTCAATCATTGGTTGTTTAGCGGGTACGGAAACTTATAAAAGAGTATTGACCTTTTATCGAAGTGCTTGTCTTTAAATACAGGTTACGTTCTTATAAAAAAGTAAGTATTCTAAAGTTAAACACAACCTTTGTCCCACCTTTTTTGGTGTATAATAATATGCTGATGAAATTTTTACATAGAAACAGGTGGATAAATTGAATGGAACTGCACATGGAACAATAGGGGCCGGAACAGGGTTTATTGTTGCCCAGTCGGTGCAAGCTGACCCGACAACAACCTTATTATTAGTGGGGATTGGTGGCATAGGAGGACTGATTCCTGATATTGATATAGATGGGAAATTGAGTAACAGAATCACTTTCTCACATACATTGATTCGGTCTGTGGCACAATTAATCGGGTTAATGATGATCGTCTACACACTTCTTGAAGGAATAGGTAGAGAAAAATGGCTGGGTATAGGAGTTGGACTTGCGATCATTTTAGTTGCTTCTCAAATTAAACAGAGGCATATGTTAACAATTACCGGATTAGGAGTTCTTTTGGGAGGAATTGCATTACATGAAATATGGCTCATGTTATTAGGGACCTATATAATGATTGCTTCTTTTATTCCTCACAGAAGCTACACCCATTCACTAGTAGGAATTGGATTTTTTGCCTTCATTGCTCATTATTTTCAAGTCTCCATCAGAGTGGACGGCGTGTTTTTAACATGCTTACTTAGCTATGGCAGTCATTTGATTGCTGATATGAGGGTTTTACCATTTAATAAGAGGGGGTTAAATTCTTTTTGCCCTTTTCCTCCAAGGAATTTTAGTGTGTGCAATAAGTTGTCAGGATACAAAAAGCCCATTCTCACTGTAACATGAGAGAGGGCTTTTCTTATTAATTTCTGTTACTGGGCAGATAAGGCTGCTTATATTTTCACACGTTGCTTCCTTACTGGAATGTAGATATCAATTTCTTTATTCTCCGAACCATAGCATCTTTCATCATACAGTTCAAATTCTACTTCTCCATAATGTTCATAACCCGATCGTGGAAACCAGTCTGTAAAAATATAATTCCAAGTGGACTGAATCGAAGCTGTAAATGATTCCTCATCTGATTTCGGTGTAGTAAACACTGCATATTCTAGTTCTGGAAAACTTTTGTACACCATACCTTCAGGTGCTTGGGATCCCTTTTCTACCTCCATTCCAATGATATAACCAAACTCACCTGTTTCAGAGTTGAAATCTGTGCAAATACCAAGTTCCGCATGCTTGTATAAGGGATTAGGAATTTTGGCCCCTAAATTCTTTGTCATATACTGTTGCCAAAATTCAGGGATATCCTTATTGTTCTGACCGTTATCATTCTTTGTTAATAGTTCATATCCAATTACATTAAACGCAGGTTTATTCACTATTTTTGGTTCCATCTTCTCTCCTCCTGATATTGGTATTGAATGAAGGCTCGCTTTTCCACGTAAGGGTCCGGATATGCTCTTAGCACGGCGATACTGCTTCGGTGAAACACCGTAGACCTTTTTGAACGCTCTGTTGAAGGATTCTTGGTATTGAAAACCAACATCTAATGCAATATGAATCACTTTTTCATCTGTATAGAATAGACGCTCTGCTGCATATGTTAGCCTTCTTTTTCTAATATAATCCATCACAGATTCCCCCACCAATGTTTGAAAGACACGATGATAATGAAAGGGAGAAAAGCAAGCAAGTTCTGCCAAGGTTTCTAGTGTCAATTGTTTATCAAGGTTTTCTTCAATGTAATCAAGCGTTCGTTGTATACATTTACCATAATCCATCATCCCTCACCTGCCTTAGGTACACTATAACAGCATGTAACTCTTTCTTCTTAACATTTTTTGCTATTTTCCAATCAATTCTAGAGTGGATAAAATATTAAACTCTTACCGATGATTGAATTAATGAATGCAATAAGCTACACTACTGTTTGACTACCTGAGAGAGGTGCAGCCATGAACGATCGACAAAAAGAATTATTAAGAACGTTATTAGTTCAGAATGGACAAACTTTACATATAGGGGATTTGTCGGAACAGCTGAGATGTTCGGAAAAGACAGTTCGTAATGACTTGAACGTAATCGAGGAGCTTTTAGCAGAGTATCCTACAGCCTATTTAAGTCGGCAACCGGGGATTGGAATTACACTTGATATTGAAGAAACCGGTCGGTCTGAATTGTTTCAAAAGCTATTATCCACTGAGCCGAAAACTCCGGAAGATCGATTCATTGAAATTGCTTATCATTTATTAGTAAGTAATAAAGCCATTACTTTGCAGGAACTGTCGAAGAAGTACTATGTTCCAAAGGCTACGATAAAAAAGGATCTTGACAGCATTGCGAGATGGTATGAAACCTATCAACTAGAGTTGATTTCCAAACCTAGATTAGGAAACGTTGTTCAAGGATCAGAACTAAGGAAACGCAGTGCATTGGCACATTTATCAGAACTTCTTTCTTCTGTATCCGATACTAAAAATTATGTACTTGAATTGTTTCAGCCTTATGAAATAACGGCCGTAAAAAAAGCATTGAATGAATTACAGCAAAAGAATTCAATTGCATTTACAGATGCTGCAATAGAAAGTTTACTTGTTCATTCACTTATTATGATGAAAAGAACGCGTCAAAAATCGCCTGTTACGGTTCCGGATAAAGAAAAGGAGGCAGCATATTCTTCCAAAGAATATTCATATGCTATTCCCTTTTTTGAACAGCTTGAATCTGCTTTCCAAATTAAATTTTCTGAAGATGAGCGAATCTATTTTACTTGGCATTTGATTAGTGGAAAAAGAAAAAATGATGCAATTGAGGAGCCATTTATTAAGAATGATTACTTGTTAAATGTCATTACTGACTTAATAACAAAACTTAGTACAATGACATTATTTCCATTTAAAGATGATCTGATTTTAAAAAACGGGTTAATCGTGCATGTACACTCGGTCATTAACCGCATTAAATATGGTTTTCCTATCACAAACCCACTTTTACCAAATATCAAAAAAATGTACCCATATTTGTTTAATATGGTGTTACTAGCGTTGAATGAAGTTAAGGAAAATCACGAACTGGAAGTTCCCGAGGATGAGGCCGCTTACTTAGTTCTCCATTTCCAGGCATCAATTGAACGGTTAAAAGAAAAAAGAGAAAAACAGCGAAGAACCTTAATTGTTTGTCATATGGGTGTCGGTATGTCCCATTTATTACAGGCTAAGATTGAACAGCATTACAAAGATATGCAAGTTGTTGGGTGTATTGGACAAGCTGAATTAAGCGAATATTTGAAGAAAAGTACCGTTGATTTTATCATCTCTACAGTAGAGTTAAAACAGGTTAGTATTCCTCATCTTACGATTTCACCTTTGTTGGAAGCAAAGGATAAGGAAAAACTGAATCAGTTTTTAACTGAAATGGAGAAGAAACAGATAATAAGTAATGAAAAGAAGGTGCTGACACAACTAAGTAGAGGAGATTTAGTTCACATACATGTTGATAAAGAGCATCCTTTTCAAGTGATCGAAATGTTAGGTAATAAATTATATGAAAAAGGTTTCGTGACAAAAGAGTTTATTCATAGTGCACTTTTAAGAGAAAGAAAATCATCTACATCAATCGGTGGATTAATCGCTATTCCACATGGAAGTCCAACAATGGTCAATCAATCCGCAGTTGCCATTGCTCTTTTGAAGGAACCAATAAATTGGGGGAACGAGCAAGTATCCCTCGTTTTCATGCTGGCTATATCGACTCAAGATCCAAAACTAAATCGTAAAGCTGTTGGACAGATTGTAGCCTATAGTGAAACTCCGTCATTTATTCATTCATTAATAAAATCAAGCAGCGTAAAGGAGTTTCTGGAGAAGCTAAAATAAAGGACTCCTTATTACCAGAACTTCCGGTAATAATTTATTTTTACCGGAAGTTCTGGTAAAAACAAAAATCAATTCATGACCTAATGACTAGTAAAATGAATGTAAGCAATTACATCAAGGTTTTAAGGAGGAAAGGTTCATGAAGATATTAGCTGTCACAGCATGCCCAGTCGGGATTGCTCACACATATATGGCTGCTGAAAATTTACAAAAAGCAGGCGAGGAATTAGGTGTTGATATTAAAGTAGAAACACAAGGGTCAATTGGGATTGAAAATGCATTAACAGACCAAGATATTGCAGAAGCAGATGGCATTATCATCGCAGCAGATAAAGAAGTACCAAAGGATCGGTTTGTTGGGAAGAAAGTAATTGTTACAGGTGTACAAGATGGTATTCGTAAGCCGAAAGAATTGATTGAAAAAATAAAAAATGGTGATGTGCCACTTTACAGATCTGAGTTGAAGTCAGTAGGTGAAATGAAGCAGAAGAGTAAGCAAAAGGAAAATCCAATCTATAAGCACTTAATGAGCGGTGTATCATATATGGTTCCGTTCATCGTGGTAGGGGGATTATTAATCGCGTTGGCATTAACTCTTGGTGGTGAGCAAACACCAGGTGGTATTGTTATTCCAGAGGGCTCTTTTTGGAAACAAATTGAAACTCTTGGTGCTACATCTTTCATGTTTATGATTCCGATATTAGCTGGCTTTATTGCAGTAAGTATAGCTGATCGCCCGGGGTTAGTACCAGGTATGATTGGTGGTTATATTGCTGCAAACGGAAGCTTTTACGGAAGTGAAGCAGGTGCTGGTTTTATTGGGGGAATTATAGCAGGTTTCTTAGCAGGTTATATTGCCTTGGGCATTAAGAAAATTAAAGTTCCTAAAGCAGTATTGCCTGTTATGCCAATTATCTTTATCCCAATCTTTTCATCTGTTATCGTTGGGCTTTTATTTATCTTTGTTATTGGTGCTCCAGTTGCACAGATTTTTGAAGGGTTAACATCAATGCTTGCGGGTATGCAAGGAGCAAGCTCTATTCTATTGGCAGTGATCCTAGGTGCCATGATCGCAGTTGATATGGGAGGACCGTTTAACAAAGTAGCTTTCCTATTTGGTTCTGCCATGATCGCTGAAGGGAACTATGAAATTATGGGACTAATTGCAGTCGCTATCTGTATTCCGCCGATTGGGATGGGTCTTGCAACATTAATGAATAAGAAAAAATACCTTCCTAATGAAAGGGAAGCTGGTAAAGCATCATTTACAATGGGTCTTTTCGGAATTACAGAAGGTGCCATTCCATTCGCAGCACAAGACCCAATTCGTGTTATTCCAAGTATTGTTGCTGGTTCAGTAGTAGGATCTGTTATCGCTATGCTTGGGAATGTAGGGGGAAAAGTAGCACATGGCGGTCCTATTGTTGCTGTATTAGGTGCTGTGGATCATGTTGTGATGTTCTTTATCGCAGCAATAGCGGGTGTCCTTGTTACAGCATTTATGGTAAATTTTCTAAAAAAAGATGTAGAAACTGTATCTAATGATAAAATACAAGAGGAAAGTAATTCAATTGCTCCTGAACAAGAAGTAGAGCAGGAAATTGAAAAATTGGTTGATATTATGAACGTGGATTTAATGAATATCAATCTAGCTGGAACAACACGTGATGCTGTTATTGATGAACTAATTGAAAAATTCGATTCGCAAGGTATATTAACTTCTAAGGATGTGTATAAACACGCAATCCTTAATCGTGAAGAACAAAGCTCAACAGGACTTGGTATGAATATTGCTATTCCACATGGTAAGTCAAACGCTGTAAAAAGACCGGCTGTCGCTTTTGGGCTAAATCGTGATGGTGTTGATTGGAATAGTCTAGACGGTACAGACGCAAAGCTTATATTCATGATCGCTGTGCCGGAGGAAAATGCCGGTGATGCGCACTTGAAGATTTTACAAATGCTGTCTCGTAAATTAATGGATGAAGAGTTTAGAAATCAGCTATTAAATGTTTCTTCTAAACAAGAAGCAATGACGGTGTTAGAGGAAGTTCATTAAGTTTAAATAGGGGGATGCCGAATGTATAAAGAACCGATATTTTTAGAGCCTGTTTTTCAAGAGAGAATATGGGGTGGACAAAAGCTGCATACTGAATTTGGGTATACGATACCTTATGAAAAAACCGGGGAAGCATGGGTCATCTCTGCCCACCCTCATGGTCCAAGTATGATTAAAAATGGTCTCCTGACAGGAAAAACTCTTGCAGATGCTTGGCAGGAACATGGAGAATTATTTAATAAAAGCGCATCTAATAATGAGGAATATCCATTACTTGTGAAAATATTAGATGCAAATACTGATCTTTCCGTACAGGTTCATCCGGATGATACGTTTGCACGTGAAGTAGAAGGTGTTCCATACGGAAAAACAGAGTGCTGGTATGTGTTAAGTGCAGAAGAAGATGCTGAGCTCGTTCTTGGACACCATGCAAAATCAAGAGAAGAACTTGAAAGAATGCTTTCTGATCAAGAATGGGAAACGTTTTTACGTCGTAAAAAAGTAACAGCCGGTGATTTTGTTTATGTTCCAAGTGGTACGATTCATGCAATTGGAAAAGGTATCGTTATACTGGAAACACAGCAAAGTTCAGACATTACGTACCGTGTGTATGACTATGATCGTACTGATTCAAGTGGTCAAAAACGTGAGCTGCATTTAGACCGTTCGATAGAGGTAACAACTGTCCCACATCAAGATGTGAAAATAGAACAAAATGAGTCCAAGATGGGCGGTTTAACGACAAAGACATTAACAGAATCAGAGTATTTCACCGTTTACCATTGGCAATTAAATGGAGAAGCATCCATGATACTCGATCAAGACTTTTTACAGGTCAGTGTGACAGAAGGAAAAGGTACGATTACAATTGATCAAAAAGATTTCTTAATGGAAAAAGGCAGTCATTTTATTCTTCCATACGGAATTAGTGAATATAAACTTTCAGGTGACGCTGAGTTCATCGTATCACATGTATAATATTCATCATTAGGAAGATTTCAATTAAAGACAAGTGGGGAAAACATTTCGTATTTCTTCACTTGTTTTTTTGTAGAAAAGATAAAAGACCACAGTTGTGGCCTTTTATTTAAATACTATTAAGATGTTTATTACCAAATCGCCTCAACCCATTCTGGATGGTCAATAAAAGGATTGCGGTTATGCTGATAGTCCTGATAAATAACTTCATTACGATTGCGTTCAAAATCATCAACAGGATCTTGCTGATGCCATTGTAACAAGGTTGATAGCTTTCCATGTAATGGAGCAGAGCCATTATTTACTTTCTCCGTTACCTCCAGATCTAACTCCCCATTGTCTCCTTCATAGCGCACAGCCATATAGAAAATCATCCTGGCGACATCGCCTTTTACTTCATCACGTGGTTCCCAAGAATCACTATCAGCATACGTATCAGGTGCTTCTTTTTGTGCAGTGCCGCCGTTATCGAAATCTTTATTGCCTCTTGAACTATTAACTGAGACATCTGTAGGTCGCAAATGGTGAAGATCTGTTCCTGCTCCCATAGACGTTCCAAAGTCACCATGTGATTTTGCCCAAACATGTTCACGGTTCCATGAGTCAATGGATGACCCATTAGATGTTTTGCTTTGAGATCGGCCAGTATATAAAAGAATAACATTATTCTGATTAGCAGGATCTTCATCTGTGTTTCTTAGTGCTTCCCAGACATTTGAATAGGAAATTTCAGTATGATCATCAATGATGTTATGTAAAGCTATTTTTAAACTCGTTCCTGATTTACCTAGCGCATTTTCATAATAGTCACCTGATGAGTCCTCAGGTGCATCTTCAGAAGTATCATCTGTACCCACAATTGCCATTTGTGATGTGTTTTTCAAACCAGGATGTGAGTAATAGGCTGTTAATTGGCCTGTCACTTTCAGTTTCGCTCCCATTAGATCCGGGTTTGTTTTTAATCCGAATTGTGAACGAAATTGAGAAGGAATCTGAACATATAGCATTTTTGAAGAATCTGTTTCACTGCTACTATCTGCTATAGCTAAAGCATAATCATCAGGAAAGCTACTTTTTACCACTGTTGATGAAGAAATTGGTTTTCCTACCACATACCCTTCAACTGTCTGTTCAGAATTATTCTGTGTCTGAATCGCTTGTGAAACAGTTAAAGTACTAGCTGCTCTTAAAGTATCAAATGAAAAAAGCGATGTAAATAAAACCAAAGCAATGACAATAAGATAACGAAATTTCTCTACACTTCTCATGCAAAAACCTCCTAATTTATATTATTTTGATACGAAAACAACTTATCACCGTTGTGTAAAGGGAGTTTATTTATATTGTAAAAAAATCATTTACAATTAAGAAACAGGAGGAAATACATATGTTATAAGGTATAAATGAAAATTTTATGTGTACCAATTTATAGTTAATAGAAACGAAACTCAAAGGGCAGTCAATTTTTCTTTCATTTATGGCTTTAAAAGTGTTACATATCCTGTCACAGAACGGCTTGTGACTCCTCCCGCAACCTAATAAACAGTAGAAGACCTCGATCATACAAAGTACAGCATGATCGAGGTCTTCTACTACTTGTTTTTAGGCGGAGTCAGGTTAAAGGAGATGACCAAAATAAAAATATAGAATATTTTTTATATTGATCTAGAAAATCAGCTAATGCTAAATGCAATACATCAGATATATTAATCTTTTCTTTTTACAAAACATATCTAAACGTTTACCAATAGCAAGGTCAATAACAATCTACTTTCATGTTTTGTTGCTTTGTGGTAATTGTTTGATACGCTCATACATATCCAGCTTCATTTAATGCGTTTCTAAATGGTTTCTCACTTATGCCAGGTAGTTGTTTCGCTACATCTCCTGTCTTTACTCCTTCTTGGGCCAAAGCTTTTAAAATGCTTCGTATGGATGCTTTTTCATCTAGACTCATCGATTGTTCACCCTCATTTTATTCAAAGGCATATGCTATTCCTCTTTATTTCACCTAAACTCATATATATATTAATCTATGTGAAAACGTATGACCTTCTGAGTAAGTTAACATAATGATGGATTAACGGTATTGAAAAAAGGATCTTTATGTGAATTGTTCACCCTTAGTTGATAAACCTATTTTCCTTTTTATGCTATTGCTAAAATTGGTATTTATAGGAAATACCTCTTAATTCTACATTTTTTGTGGATTTTATGCTAGAAATTATTTAAGATTTCTAGTGTAGTTATTTATATGAACTAGACAAGTTTATGGCGGAACAAATCAATAATGAAGTGTATGAAGAACAATCACCAATTGAGAATTTTAATCTAGATAATATTGCAGAAAAAACAATCGGTGAAATTAAAGAAGAAGCTCTTTTAGAAGAACAGCTAGTTGAATAAGAAAATCAAGATTTTACATCCGAAAGTGGGAAAATGACGATACTAGCGTCATACAGCCCTTCTACAGCGGCTTCCTATGCAAGAGAGTGGGCTAAAAAAAGGAACTCACTAATAGGTCACCCAAAAGATTGTACTAACTTCGTGCTGTGCATGCAGGAGGGAAGGCTGAAAGAAAACAGAGCAATGTTCCAACTGGTATAACATCTACTACCTCTTATTGGTACAGCGATCGCTATCATGAGTGGAGAACAAATTACTATGTTTATAGGTGGAAAGAATCTAGTTCCTGGATGGGTGTGGTTGATTTTTACACTTATTGGAGTAAATAATTAAATACTACAACATCTACTAGTAAATCAACAATTAGAAGTAATGCTAAGCTAGGTGATGTTGTTCAGTTTAAAAATGCAGAGGGAAGATGGTACCATAGTATGATTGTTACTAAGAAAACAAGTAGTGAAATATACTTATCTGGACATACTAATGATGCCTTAGATAAACCTCTTAGTGAAATTTCAGGGAATTAATCTTATAGAGTAATAAAGTGTAACACTGCCTACTAGGTCTAAAATCAGCAACTGACTACTACTAAATAAAGACTAGGAAGTGATGAGTTGAAAGCTAAAAGTATCATTCCCATTTTTATAGTAGGATTACTTATAGTTTGGGTCGTAATATCAATGCTTCTTCCTCCAAATCTTAAAGCAGAATCAAAAGAAAATGGATGGAAAGCTATATATACAGTTGATAATTCATTGAAAAAGACTTGGTCTGGAAACCTTAGCTGGGAGAAAAGACAAGGTAAATTATTAGATGCTCGTTTCATAGAGAATGGAAAAGTAATTTCATCCATGAGTACTGAAGATCATGTAAATATGAAGGAAAATGACAAACATGAATTTGCTTACCTTGGTCAAAAGCCTATAGAAAAAAGCACTTACCAATTATACATAAACTGGGAGGAAGAGGGAGAAAAGTACGAAGAAACATTAGAATTCAAACCAGTTAAAAGACTTTTGATAATACCAAAGTTTAGCTGAATTGAAGTGGAAATAAACTAGTTTTTAGATTGTTTAGATATATTATTATTTTTAAGAATAGAAGTACTATTTTTTGTTTTTGTAATGTACCTTGTAACTATCAGTCTCGTTGATATCATAAAACATTACCAAAAGTCTTACCAAATACCTTTACCATAATGCTGTGTTTATTTATCGCATGTGTTTACTTTGCGGTCTAGGACAAGAACCCTGTCATCAAGCCATAAAGACGATATCTTTATTAACCTTAATAAGGTCAGGAAAATGTGTATATACAACGTTAATGAAAATATAGAGATTTATATAATTTATAACAAAATGAAACAGAACTATAAGGTTAATCATGAGGTCTTCTACTACCGGTTTTGGTTGGAGTATATTATAGATATATAAAATAAAATTAAGGGAGAATTTATGAAAAAATCATCTCTGGTTTATTTGATAATTTCTATTATTGTAGCAGTTGCAATTTATATTGTGGTCACCACCATTTACAAAAGTGATTATATTAGTGAAGAGTATTATTTTGAAGGTAATTCCGAAAATTGGAGTGTATCAGCAAAAATTCTTGAAACAGGTGATAAAACATATTCTCTTACCACAGAGATATCCTACCTTAATGAAGAAGAAGCTCCAGAAAGAGTGAAGTGGATTCTTAACGGTAATGGGTTTAGTACAGGTGGTGAAGAATCCTTAACTGAAGGTAAAATAGTTAAGAAGGAACCACTTAGAGAAGTAACAATTACGGATAATGATAAAATAACTTTTTCAATTGAGTGGAATAGTCAGTCAGAAGAGAATATTATTTTGACTCCAAAAAAAGATAAATAAAACATTAAATGTATTTAGGATTGAATAATCTATACAAATCTAGTTAACATAATTCCAACTATACGATGTAATCCAAAGAGCCAAATCCTTATATATCAAGGGTTTGGCTCTTGTTTGTTCTTTATCGATTATGCATGATTTTATACATCGTTGATTTATCAACGTTTTTGACTTCTAAAGAAGCCTGGCAGCTACATAAAAAAGTGAGATTTTATGAATTACTTTACGTTTACGACAATTTGTCCAAATAGATTATCATCAACATAGGCATTTAAGGCCCATAACCCTTTTGATGGTAATAACATTGCTGCTGGGACCTCTGAATGATTTTGATACGATGTTGGAACTGATCCTTGCGACCAAACTTGTTTTTCTGAATCAGGTATTAACAAAGCCTTACTTACTTCATTACTATTATGTTTTACAGCTATAACTGTATTTTCTAGATGGAATATTTCCCCGAAAAAATGCCACATATAACACCACAATGGGAAAAATGGCGTCATATCGCGTTTTTTCTCGAATTCTTAGAAGGGAGACATATTTACTAGAGTAAATGATGTTTAAAAATCCATTATATATGGAAAATAAAGAAAGGAGGGATGACGATGAAAGTAGTGATTATTGGCGGGGATGCTGCGGGCATGAGCGCAGCCATGCAGATTGTACGAAACAGCTCCGAAATTAAGATTACGGTTTTAGAAAAGGGGGAGTGTATTCGTACGGGCAATGTGGCCTGCCTTATGTCATTAGCGGAAAGGTTGAGTCAACAGATAAGTTAATCGCCAGGACACAGTCTACGTTTAAAGAAAAATACGGCATTGATGCCCGAGTTTTTCATGAAGTAGAATCGGTAGATGTTGAAAATAAATTGGTAAAGGGGTTCAATCACAGAAGTGGTGAGACATTTGGTTTACCATATGACCGTCTTCTTATTGCAACTGGTGTCAGCACTATTGTCCCAAATTGGGAAGGTAGTAAACTTCCAGGGGTTTTCACTTTAAAAACAATTCCTGATGCAAAGGCCATTATGAATTATCTTAAGAAGGATATTAAGAATGTAACGGTGATTGGCGGAGGCTACATCGGCCTTGAAATGGCTGAAAGCTTTGCAGAGCTCGGGAAAAAGGTAACAATCATTGAACGGAATGAACAATTAGCTAAAATATTTGATAATGAAATGGCAGAACTTATTCATGAAGAAGCAGTGAAGCAAAATATTGAGTTAAAACTGGGTGAATCGGTCGAAGCGTTCGGCGGTAATGAACATGTTGAATTTGTAAAAACCGATAAAGAAATGTATGAAACAGATTTAGTGTTAGTTGCTGTGGGTGTGAAACCTAATACGGCATTTTTGGAAGGAACTGGCATTCAAACAAGTATTAATGGAGCAATTCAAGTAAATGCTTATATGCAGACAAATATTGAAGATATTTATGCTGCAGGAGATTGTGCAACACAATATCATCGGGTAAAAGAAAAAAATGATCATATTCCATTAGGAACACATGCGAATAAACAAGGGCAAATAGCAGGGTTGAACATCGTCAATATACCTAAAACATTTAAAGGTGTAGTAGGCACGTCAATCATAAAATTCTTCGGATTAACTTTAGGAAGAACAGGGATATCTGAAACAGAGGCAAACATGCTGCATATTCCATGTAGCGCGATAAGCATTACATCAAAGGATATCGCTGGATACTATCCTGATGATAAAAAGATGAACTTGAAGCTTGTCTATCATAAAGAAACATATAAAGTTCTCGGCGGGCAAATTATTGGGGAAAATGGGGTCGATAAACGAATAGACGTACTGGCAACTGCGATATTCCATTCGATGACAACCGATGAACTGCTTGATCTAGATCTTGCGTATGCTCCGCCGTATAATGGTGTATGGGATCCTATTCAGCAAGCGGCTAGAAGAGTGAAATAAAAGTTAACTAATTTATATAACAAACATTATATGTTTTATATCTTTTAAAATAAAACCAAAAAGCCTTAGCTAGTTAAAAACAGCTAAGGCCATTTGATTTATATCCTTTTTAACAATCATCTACTTTATTTAAATGCAGGGGAGGTGGCACTAGCCATCCTTTTTCTTTGTTGAGTCGAAGGACCTTGCCACCAAGAGTTGCCTTTTGTGTATGTAGTTGTCCAAACATCATAGCAATGTCTTCTCTAATGGATTGGCCAATCATTTGACTACATGAAACCAATCCGGCGGCAATATTAGCAGATAAAGTAGCAGCGATTTCTTGATCCATAAACTTTGCTCCTACTGGAATATCTTCTAATCGAGCATTGGGGCGTTCTGGTGGTGTAGGAGGTAGCCCGACCCCATTTTCCTTTAGTAGATTTTCAATTTGTTTTATTTCTTGTTGACATTGTTCTATGGCTTCGACTAATAGTTTGCGAAGATCCTCATCGCCTGCATGATTCAGTTTAGTCTGGTATCCTGCTACCATGCCCTTTGAAGCTAACAGAAAAGACCAAGCACCAAAAACTTCTCCATAGTGTAATGGTTCGTTTTGAGGATTACCACTTAAAATTCCCATAAAAACACTCCCTATTGTTTTCTTAAAATCCATTAAAAATTCTCCTAAGTAAGGTTGATGTCTTGCTAGACAAAAAATAGTATGTGCTGGTTATACGTATCTATTCATTTTCTATGTATGACAAAAATAAAACTGTAAATAGTAACAATATTATGCAATAAGAATGAATTGTGGGGTAAAGACAATGCCAGGAATTGAATTAATCATTAGAGTATTGCTAACGTTTCTAATCATGTTCATAATGGTAAGAATTATGGGCCGGAAAGAAATAAGTCAAATGACCTTTTTTAATTTTGTATCTGCTATTGCTATAGGATCAATTGGAGCAAATCTTGCAGTAAATAAACAGCTTAGTGTGGGTAACGGAGTATTGGCCCTTATCCTTTGGGGATCGATTACGCTATTATCAGACCTTATCGTTTTAAATTCCAAAAAAGCCAGGGTTGTTCTTGAGGGAGAACCAAAGATTGTCATAAAGAACGGAAAAATGATGGAAGATGTTATGAGAAAGACAAAACTTGATATAGATTCTTTAAATTCTTTGCTAAGACAAAAAAATATTTTCTCTATGTCAGATGTTCGATATGCAATACTTGAAGTTAATGGAGAGTTGTCAGTAGTGAAGCAGGCAGAAAGTCAATTTCCAACGAAAAAGGATTTCAATATGCCGATACCTAATAAAATGATCCCACTTCCAGTGAGTGTCATTACTGATGGTAACGTTATTAAAGGAAATTTAAATGAATACAATTTGGATGAAAACTGGCTTAATACAAAATTAGCGGAAAATGGAATTAAGTCGATAAAGGACGTTTTTTACGCTGAAGTTCAAGAAGATGGCTCACTCTATATAGATAGGAAAAGAGGGAGTTACAACTAGGATTATGAGTTATTTGTATTGACTCATTGCAGGGTTAAACCATTTAAAAAGATTCTCGTTAAGTATAAGAATGATAGATCAAATCTCCACTCTTTAAAGGCCCAAAACGGTTAGTAACAAAAGTCAGGACAAAAAGTCAGAACATCTATACTATTCACCCTATTGTAAAGGATTACAAACGTTTATTTCCGTTTCCTTCGATTTTTTCAATTGTGTTTCATAGGAAAAAATACAGTCAGGGCAATAGCCCAACTCGTGTTTAAATTCATACCATTCATTACAATGTATACACCGCTTATATAATACAGAATTAATTAACAGATCATAACCATAATACGTAACTTTTTTCTCAATTCTCAAGTTAATTCCTCCGTATAATTTAATTGGGCAAAGTATAGTATTCAGAAATGGAGGAATTGTGAAATAACTGAAAATAAAAATTGGAGATTCTGTTAGACTTCCCTTTTAAATCACTATTAAAACCTTGGAAATTGAAATCCGAGAAATTTTCATAAAAAATAAGTTATTGAGATATTCAAGTCTGCATAATTAATAACTATGGTATCAACACCCATTTTTTTTCATACTATATTTTTGGGGTGATTAAAATGGCAAGAGCAAGTTACCGAAGTTCAGACGTTGATTTAATGGCTAGAATGATGAGGGCAGAAGCTGAAGGTGAAGGAAAACAAGGCATGTTATATGTTGGAAATGTTATTGTCAATCGTTTAGTAGCCAACTGTTCAGACTTTGAAGGGCTGAGAACAGTTTCACAAGTCATTTATCAAGTACAAGGGGGAAATTATTCCTTTGAAGCTGTTCAAAAAGGTAATATGTTTTATCAAAGATCCCGAGAATCTGAAAGAAGGTTAGCAAAACAGAATCTGGACTTTTGGAGAGAACACCCAGGTAAGTATGCCCTTTGGTATTTTAATCCATATGCACCATGCCCTCCAACATGGTATGATCAACCTTTTGCCGGTCAATTTAAAAATCATTGTTACTATGAACCGAAGGCTGGAACTTGTGAGGGTGTTTATAGTGGTTAAGCTTACTCATGCGGGTAAGCTTTTTTGTACTACCAGAAAGCATATGAATTTTATGGATGATCGTATAAGAAAAACTAAGGCTTTCGCCATTAGGACTCGGCGACAATCCTTAGTTTTTCTAATCTATAATCATATGAGACCTCACAATGGGCGGTTTGTTTCATTGGTTAGGTAGATGACGGACAATTGAAATTTAGATCTTGCCAAAAATGTCTTTCATCACTAACATGAAAGACATTTTCTTCTTGAATGGCATGACGAAAGTCTTTCACCGTCAACCTGAAAGAACATTCCAATCTCAAAATCTATCCTTTAAACCTGAGTATGTGAATGATCTCTTTTTGAAAGTGAAATCGCATTATCTCGTACACTTGTTTTTCTTGTTATAGAATATACGGCACATAGCAATGAGATGATGACGATGACTCCTCCGAACCATGCAGTGTTGGAAACTGATCCGGTTTCACTTAATACAAAACCGCCAAATGCGGATCCGACTGCAATACCTATTTGTAAGGCGGAATTATTAAAGCTTTGCTGAATGTCGGATGTAGCAGGATCTGTTTGAATTAAATAGCTTTGTTGAGGTGGTGCCAAACTCCAGCTTAATGCTGCCCAGATCATCATGATTGGGATAAATATGATCAGTGAAAAAGTCGTAAATGGAAGTAAGAATAAAATGAAAGCAAACGAACTAATCACAACGATGATGCTTTTATGAGCACCAATTGAATCCGAAAGAATTCCCCCAAATGCACCTCCACTTACGGCAGCAATCCCAAATAGTAAATAACAAATACTGATTAGACTAGAATTGAGATGAAGTTCCGATTCTAAAAATGGAGTGAAATAGGCATAAATTGTATAATGTCCTGCTAGCATAAACATTGTTGCAAGGTGGGCGCTGCCTATTTTCGTGCTGGCAACGGCTTTAATTTGCTGTGAAAGGGGAACCGCATTTTCTCCGGGAATACGCTCTAGAAAAATGGAGATTAGGATGATGGAGCCAATGGATAATAGGGCAATCCCAAGGAAAATGACACGCCAGCCAAATGTATTGGAAATAAGGATTCCAAGCGGCACACCCATTACTAATGATGAACTAATTCCCATATAGATGAGTCCCAAAGCTTTTGCCCGATGTGATGGAGCCACAATCTTGGCAGCAATAGTTAACGACAGAACGACAATAAGTGCTGTACTCATGGCGGTCAGTACTCTAGCAATCATCATAAAAGTAAAATTAGGACTAAAATAGGTCATGATATTCCCAAAAAAGAAAACAAACAAAGATGCTATATATAATTTTTTCCGCTCCATTTTACTGGTTAAGACAAGCAATACAGGTCCGGCAACCGCATAGATAAGAGCAAAAACAGATATAAGTTGACCAGCAGTACTTAATGAGATACTAAAATCATTTGCAATCGTAGGCAGTATTCCTCCTACGATTAATTCAACGAGTCCAACTGCGATGGTTGATAAGGCAAGAATAAAAACTTTTATGTTCATTATTTTTTCATCCCTTCTGCTATTTGTTTTTCAGAAATAAAAAAATCCTGATTACAGAAAACGAATTTTTCATTTTCTGTAATCAGGATTTTAAGGTTCCTGGTAGAGACCCTCCAGCCATATTCCAGAGGTTATACAGGTATCAATTATTTAATTTCGATCATACTTTGAAGAGTTTACTAGATTTTAAGTGATTTTTCAAGGGCTAATTTTACATTAAAATTTTCTGATGCTTTTGATATCCAATATGAAATTCCGGTATAATTTGCTTATAAAGGGGGTGCTACTAGATGGAGAATCACGAAAGATTGTCCGGAACTTCTTCCACTCATGCAAAGCCTATTATTGGAAAGGCGATACTTTGCATGGGGTGAAATATTTATTTTTATCGCTGAACAAGCTTTTCTAATAACTTGGCTTTGCACCTTATTTGAAAGAAAACTAAAATAAGGGAGCGGGCTAAAGTGAAATATATTAATGCTACCAAAGTGTTACCAGAGAAACTGATCGTGGAGATCCAAAAATATATCCAAGGGGAAACCCTTTATATTCCTAAGCAGGAAACAGAGCATCGAAAATGGGGAAGCTTAAGTGGCGGGAGACAAATGCTTGATCGTCGTAATGCCGCCATAAAAAATTCCTTTGCTGGTGGGAAGAGTATTGAGCAACTAGCGAATGAATATTACCTTTCAACCGAAACGATCAAGAAAATTGTCTATTCACATAAAAGGTAGAAAAAAGCACTGGTGAGAATTCATGTTCATCAGTGCTTTTTAGGTATAAAACGGTACTAAGTCGTTTTCTCCATTTTATAAGCTGACTATATTCTTTAAAATAATGATAAAAAGACGTCAGCGAATGAACAGGAGTGTTACGTGATGAACGAAAAGTTTATAAAAAATGAGCAATTGAACTTTATAAAAAAACAGATTGCATTGATAAAGGATATTTCCAAAAGAAATGTACCCAATAGTGTTTTGCTAGCTGAAATTGACTTAGCTAATGCTAAAATTATAGACAATATGCCACATGCAACAGAAGAACAACTTGAAATGCTGGATATATCCACCTTAAGAACTGACGTTGAATATGAGCAGTATATCCAACATCTATCGGGCTTTGTGATACCTTTTCCGGAAATCACTGAACAGCAATTGAAAAAGATGTTTCCCAAGAATAAGAAATTAAAGTTGCCCGATTTATCAACAATCGATCATAGCAAACTGACTTATTTGAGCTGGACCGATCTTGGATTAAATAAAAAATTTATTGTTTATGAGCTGGATGGGAAAATGGTTGGTATTGAATGTAAAGTTACTCCGACAAGTAAAGCTAATTATTGTTCGATTTGTCAATCTATAGGTGAGGTAACCTATTTTTCTACCAAAACAAAAGCCAAAAAATCTAAAAATCCCGATTATTATAAGTCCATCGGCAATCTGATTTGTACGGATAGTAATGAATGTAATAAAAAAATAACGAATGCTGAATATTTAACCACTGTATTAAGAGAAGCGTTAGCTAAGTGAACGCCTCACATCTGTTGAAGCGACTATACAGTAAAAGCAGGTACCAGAATGTACCTCCTCAGTTTGTAGACAAAGTAAAATTTGCTAGCCTTTCAGACTGATTGCTAACGCTTGCGTATCAAAGCTCGAAGCCTTGTGAGGAGCGGAGTTACCGGTGTTGGTAATGAGCACCGCAGCAAGGTGAGTAACGAAGAAAGCGAGCGTTTGTCAACAGTCTGAGCAGGTACAAGAATGTACCTGCTTTTATATTTAAACCTCTACCTCATTCATTTGCACCTTTCCGTTTTCCCATTTCACAAACATTTCTAAAAGAATAGACAATATTACGCCCATGATAAATCCATTAGAAACTAATGGTTGGATTAAGCTTGGTAATGTATTGAAAGTGTCAGCGTCCATATTCATTATGCAAACCCCAACTAAAACAGGAATAGCAAGGCGGTGAATCGTAATCGAGTTGAATGTTTGATTATGAATGCTTCTTAATGAAGTTCCGAACAATTGAAAATAAGCGACAAACAGAACGGCATTACCTACTGTAACGGGTAATGTAGCCAGCAAACCTCCTAAGAATGGAACACTCCCTAATAAAACCATTAATGCTCCGCCAATCAAATATGGGCGAAGTTGAAAGATTCGGGTGCTTTCTAAAAACCCAATCGAAGAGGCAAATGGGGCATAGGGAACTAAACCAAATAATGCTGATACAATTGAATATGCGCCATTAAGTAAATAGGATCGATCCAAACGACTTTGTGAAAACGTATCATTAAACATGGTTGAGGCCGTTGACACTGATGCAATTGTATTACTTAAATTGATAAAGCTTGCCAAAAATGTGATGGCGATAATCCCAATATTCAAATTTGGTGTGCCCAGTGGAAAAAGGTGTAACCCGAGGCCGGTTGTTTGTGAGATCGTGCTTTGCTCCGCTGGAAATAAAATCATATAAAAAATCCAGCCAACAACAATCCCGATCAATATAGCAAAATTACTAATAACGGCCTTGCCTTTGATTTTAATTAAACATACTAGTAAAACAACACCAAGTGAAAATAGACTGACTGGAATATCCAATTTTCCGTCAGGAGTAAATTTTAGCATTCCTTTGAAGAAAATGAGAATTAATTGAAAGGTTAATAAAAACAAGTAGACACTCATGACCATTGGTGTAAACACTTTTTGAATATAAGAAATAAGTTTTAATGAGCCTAAAATCAGGACAACAATACCGGCAAGCAGCAAACCACTTGCGATCCCGCCACCGATCGTTTGAAGACTTGTTCCAGTGGAAGAGGCAATCACACATAAATTAAGCATCAAGCCCCACATAATACCGGAGTGACCTTCCATTAGTGGATATCGGTGTCCGATCAATCCTTGTAATAAACAAGCAATACCTGTGAAAACAAGAGAGCTTCGAAGAATCATAGAGATTTCACTATAAGGCAGATCAAATGCTGTCCCGATCGAAATAGGTACAACAATCGTATTGGCAAAGATAAAAAACAACCATTGCAAGGATGCAAAGATTGTTGCAGATGGTGATAGGTTTTTCATTTCATACCCGTCCTTCTTTTCACCCTGGATTTTAAATTATTTCAACAAAACAATATTATTTTACCTCTAATGAGTGAAAAGGGAAAGGTTCTGTTATTGGAAGAAAGATAAAATCCCTTGGATGATTATGGTATAGTAAAAAGAGTACAAATGATACAAGATTTACATGTGAAATGGGAATACGATAAATTACCTACTGGAGGTTAAATATGCAAATTAACTACCATTTAACAGAAGAAGATTATTTACACTTTAATCTATTTCATATAAAAAATTCCAATACAGGTCGAAAAGCACTTATGATTCAAAGGGTTCTGAGTCCGGTTATGTTTGTCGTCATTGCTTTTCTGTTTTCCTATATTACAGAAACTCCCTTTTTATTCATGTTCATCCCAATGTTTATTCTGGCCATTCTTTGGCTCATTTTTTATCCAAAATACTTTTATAACACAATCATCAGACAATCCAAGAAAATGATAAAAGAAGGTAAAAATAATGGTCTTTTAGGTGAACATACGATGATGCTAACAGAAGAGGGCATATCAGATCTGAATCAAAAAGGCGAAACAAAAGTAAAGTGGTCAGGGATTGAAGTGTTTAAAGAGGATAATGATTACTTTTATTTATACAATAGCTCAGTTAGTTCCTATATTATACCAAAACAAGCACTATCTGATGAACAGGAGTTTAGAAAGTATGTTAAATCAAAGCTAGTAGAGGTGTCGGAATGAAAATAAAAGATAAAGAGTTTTCTAGACTTGATGTCAAATACATTATAAGATCTGCAGGAGAAAAAGATGCTAAAAGCCTGTCTGAGGTACGTGTGAAGATTGATGGAGAAACAGAAAATATGGACAGAGAAAAAGGCGAGGCATTTATAGATGAAGTTGGATTTATACAAATCATTGAAGAGGATACAGCATCTGAAAGAAATCTCTTTTTAATTGCAGAAATAAATGGAGAGATAGTCGGGTTCTCAAGATGTGAGGGAAATAAATTAAAAAGAACTTCACATAAAGTAGAATTTGGTGTCTGTGTATTAAAGGATTACTGGGGCTATGGTATCGGACAAAATCTATTAAAAGAATCAATTTTCTGGGCTGATTCCAACGGTATTAAAAAAATAAATTTAAGTGTTCTCGAAACCAATCAAAAGGCGATAAAACTGTATGAAAAATATGGGTTCACGGTGGAGGGGATTTTAAAAAATGACAAAATTCTCTCTGATGGGAACTATTATCATACAGTTTTAATGGGTAGATTTACTATGCCTGAAACAAATATTTAGAACCTAACTAAGGGATTTTTCGAAAATAATTTCAAAATAAGAAGCAGAACCATATCCAGCCGTAGCGGGAGCGAATATTTGAACAAACCTCCATCCATCTTCTGCGTGGCTGCGGATGATATCTTGATAATCTTCTTTCGGCTTTCTATTCCAGTTACTAAGATCAACTTTTACAAATTTATACTCGTACATAATGAAGACCTCCGATATATTAGTCTATATATTAATATACGGATGAGAACAATGGAAGTTTCAGCTAATCAGTAATGGAATAAGGTTTACTATTGATGTGATCAACATACAGTACTTTCCTGGTCTCTGGATTTAACGGTCAAGGCGCACGATCTCCGCATCGGGATTTGATTGATATAAAATTAAGTCTTTTATTATTTGGGCTCCGATCATGCTATAAACCGTCCCATTTCCTCCATACCCAAGACAGTAAAAAACCTTCTTGTTTTCCGGAAGCTGCCCTATAAACGGCAATCCATCAACTGACTCACCAAATGTGGCTCCCCATGAATAAGCAACATCAATTTGATATTCAGGAAAGTGCTCTTTTATTTTTTGAAGCAGTAATTCACCATATCTTTCTATTGTGTAGGTACTAGATGGAACTTCATTCTTGTTTTCATCTAGTCCCCCTGCAATAATTCTACCGTCCTTTGTTGTCCGCATATAAAAATAAGGGCGTTTTGTTTCCCATATTAAGCAGTTTTCCATCCAATTTGGAAAGGAAGCTAGGGGTGTTGTAGCAATCGCATATGTACGGTTTACTTTCCCGCCTAATTTTTTAGCAAACGGAATGGATTCATAGCCGGTAGAATAAATGACTTTTTTTGCAGCTATTTTTCCATTCTCTGATTGAAAATACATAAATTCCTCATCTGATCCGGCTTCCTCTAAGTCTGTCTGCTCATAGATTTCAACACCTTTTTGATGGGCATTTTTTAACATGCTGTGAATAAATTTTAATGGGTTTACTTCTGCATCACCTTTGGTTAATAAAGCAGCGGGTTTTTCAAAAGAGTAGACTTTTTTAATTTCATTTTTATCTAAAAAGTCAACGGCAAATTGATGCTTCTTGAGAGCATCAAATTCTTCTTGGAGCTTTGGGATATCTTCTTCAGAACTAGCATAATACAGGCTATCTCTGCGTACAAAATCAACAGGCTCAGCGAGTTCATTTGCTATTTTCTGTAGTTCGTCTACTGCTTTCAAACAAAGTTTATAAAAGCGAACTGCCTTTTCTTCCCCTAGTTTTTCAATGAATTCATGGAGCATTTTGTCATTTGCATATTGCAGTAAACCAGTGTTAGCAGCTGAACTTCCACTACCGACGGTTTCCTTTTCAACTAATACAGTCTTGATAGGAAGTTTTGATAAAGTATGGGAGCACAAAGCACCTGACATTCCTCCGCCCACAATCAAAACATCACAAGTAATCACGTCATTGAGTTTTGGATAATTTGATATGTTATGAAACGTCTCCGGCCAATATAATTTTCCATTATGTAATTCCATTTTCATGCCTCCTCGCAGATATAAATGACTAATACCCGATTTTACATAGAAAAGAACATTAATAATTTCCTTTTCCAACATGCAATATAAGTTAATAAATTTCATTAATTTGGGAAAGTTAAAAGAAAAATAGGGACAGGGGGCTTTTTGGGTGACTAGTTCAGCTCGAGTACCAATTACATCTTCAGAATTAGGAAACTTGTGGATGACATATCAAGAAAAAACAATGATTATGAGATTTCTGGAATACTTTCTTGAACACGCCGATAATGAGGAAACTAAGAATCTTTTACAACAACATTATGAACGTGCAGGCAAAAGTGTTGAGGTTGTCACATCCATTTTTCAAGAGGAAGGCGCAGTCATTCCAGATGGCTTTACTGATGAAGATGTGAATAAAGGTGTTCCAAAACTTTTTAATTTTATGTATGACCTCATGTATTTACATATGATGGCCAAGATAGAAACAAGTCTTTATGCCCTTTATTCAACGATGTCTTATCGTCAAGATATTAGACAATTTTATAAAAGATTAACCGTTGAAGCACAGGAAACATATGACCAAACAACACAGAGCCTTTTAGAAGCTGGAGTTCTTTCACGGCCTCCTTATGTTTCCATGCCAAAAGAAGTGAAGTATGTAAATGACAAAAAATATATGACAGGAATAAATTGGTTTACTAATGAAAGATCGTTAAATACAATAGAAATTTCCCTTATTCATCATGCGATAGAGACAAACCTAACTGGAATGCAATTAATGATTGGATTTGCTCAAGTAGCAAATAATCAACAGGTAAGAGATCATTTTATAAAAGGTATGGAGCTTTCCAAGAAAATTGAAACATCACTAGGCGAATTCTTGCGCCAAGATTTTATTGAACCTCCTGCAACTTATGCTGGAAAAGCTACTGATTCAACTGTTGCCCCATTTTCAGATAAAATCATGCTGTATATTACCAGCCTGTTAACCACATTCGGACTCGGAAGTAATGCATTGGGCGGAGCTTTTAGTTTACGTACGGATTTACCTTCGAAAATGATCCTCCTTTCGAAAGATATTCTGGATTTTGCAAAGCAAGGTGGAAAAATTATGTTGAAAAACGGTTGGATGGAAGAACCTCCAATGATAGAAAATCGAAATGATTTGACAAAGAGATAAGAGGAAATTGGAAATTAGTTAATGATGTTCATTAAAAAGTTCGTGACAAGGTTGCGCTATCCAAGGAAAGGGATTAGCGCTATTTTACATTAAATGAGTTAAAAGCAATAAAGTTATTTTCTATTATGTTTTCAGTGAAACTTGTTGAGGAGGAAGTTCGTATATGTAATAAACACAATAGGGGAGGAAGGACTGTGTCAACTTCTTGGAAACGGCCCAAAATTCACATAAAGAAAACAAAAAGTGAATGGACTTGGGATGTTATTGGATATGTTTTGTATGTAGGGTCACTAATCTTTTTAATGGTTGTTTGGAACATGCTTCCTGATGAAGTTCCCGCACATTATAATGCTATTGGTGAAGTTGATCGTTGGGGATCAAAAGGGGAACTTTTGATTTTACCTATTATCGGGGCATTTTTGCTAGTCTTCCTGCAGTTAATTGAAAAATATCCAGAAGTGCATAATTATCCTGCTCGATTAAATGAATTGAACGCAGAAAAGTTTTATTTACTTAGTCGAAAACTAGTAAATCAACTGAAAAATATTTGCTTAATCCTTTTTGCTCTTATAATATATGAATCAGTGTCTATAGCTTTAGGCTGGGGAAGTGGCTTTAGCAAATGGTTTTTGCCTTTAATTCTTTTAGGTACGGGAATTCCAATTATAATAGGTGTTATGAAACAAAGAAAAATTAAATAAAAAGGCTGTTTTTACAAATTATAATCTTACAAGAAAAGTTATAAAAATATGAAGATAGGAGGCACTCACAATGACAAAACAATTAATCGTGAAAGATGAAATTTTGATTGACGCAACACCTTCAAAAGTTTGGGAAATTCTTACGAAACCAAAATATGTTGCACAATGGGATGAGCTACCAGAAGATTATCCTGATGATGATATGACTGAAGGAAGCAGGGTCGTTTGGGAGCTGCCTGATGGAGGGAAATCCATTACAACCATCATTAAAGCAGAGGTAGGGAAGGAGCTCATTATTTCGTTATTTGTTTCAAAATGGGAAATCCAACCGAACGAAGGTGATGTGGCTTACCGGTATCAATTAGAAGAAATGGGAAACCAGACCCTGCTCAAAATTGAGATTGGTGACTTTTCCCTACTTAGTAATGGACAAATGTATTATGATGCTTCAATGGAATTTGCTCAAAACTCTAAGCACGTCATTAAAAAGTTAGCGGAAAATTGAAAAAGGCAGTGTGGAATTTATCGATAATCCTAGAGACAAATTAAAGACAGGTATGTTTGCTTTTATTGGTGCTGCAATAGGTGCAACCTTTGGAATATTAGCCTATGTAAATGATTGGTTGGGTTAGGAGCACATTAATAGATCGTCATTTTATTACGTAAGGACTTGGTTTTTCGCCAAGTCCTAATGCAACTATAATAACATTTATTTTTTATGATAACCTTTCTCTCCATATGGCTGAGTCTGTTCCAGCCATTTTTCCTCAAGAAGGGCTAAAGCCTCCTTTTCATTAAAATAAGGATCGTCTTTCTTTTTTAGTTTTTCTAAAATAGTAAATGTGAAGGCATCTTTCCCAAATTCATTCCATTCTTTTTGTAGTTGTTGGTTAGGAACGAATCCATTTGTTTCTAACATGAATTTCTTCCCATTTAAATTTTTTAAGTTTCTGGTGCTACCAATAAAGACTTTATTATTTTTTTCATTTTTAATTTGATAAACACCCGCTTCAATGGGTATTTCTTTATATTGATGTTTCAATTCTTTTTTACGGTCCATGATGTTTTCCTCCTTGTTCCCCTTATTTTCTTAGCCAATACTGACTTCCATCTGATTTACGGTCAATAAATCCGTATTCAATTAAATATCTTCTGATCAGAGCATAATCTTCATAAAAGCCTTTTAACGTCTGATTGAGCTCTTTTTCATTGTAGATATGTTCTGATTTTAGTGCTCCGGCAATTTCTCTAAGCACAACAAGTCTTTGTTTTTCTTTTGGTGGGAATTTACTCAAGGCCTTGCGTGTTCCTGCCGGAAAGTATTTGTTTATTATTTTTTCTTGTTCATCTTGAGTAATATTGTACCTGTCATCTACCATTGTGGCTGTTTTATGGACGGGTAGAAAAGCAGGAGCAAATTCATCCTTTTCTTTTAATAACTCCATCATTGCTAAATATGTCTTCGCTTGTCGTTCCTTTTCTTTTAAAGCAAATCGGTGCTGACGAATTGTTGAGGTGCTTCCAATGTTTAGTTCATTTTGAATGTCTTTGTCACTTTTCCCTTGATAAAAAAGCTGTAAAAGACGCTTTTGATGTTCGGTTAGACCTGTTAGTTTTTTATCCATTCCAATTAAATAATCAAAAACACTGTGATGAGTGCTTTCAATATGGACCCTCATAAATCTTTCTGCCTCGTAAAGTCTATCTTCATAAGGATAAACAATCCCTTTTTCGATTTTTTTCTCACATAACAAACAAGTATAAGAGTCTTTAGTTTCGATGTATCCCTGTTTCAGCTCTTCAAGGGTCGCTTCCCAAAATAGACTAGATGTTTCCATATTCATACACTCCTCAGTGTTTACGTATAAACAAAATGAATTTATGTTTGTATTTTATATAAACATAATATTAAAATGTTTATAATATGTCAAACGATATGATGGACGTTTTATACTTTTGTTTATGAATAAGAAGTATTTTTAACTGGCAGGTTGTATAAAAAGGGGAACTTGTTATAGTTATAAGCAGGTATATAAAATTGGATTTAATCTAAACAATAAGGGGCTGTATTATTTATGGTGATCATGATCATTATTATTTTAATCGTATTCTTATTTGATTTCACAAGGCTGAGAAGGCAAAACGATATTTTAATAGAACAAAATGAAAAAGTAATATCATTATTGGAGGAAATAAAAAATAAAGAATGAAAAAGACTGCGTATAAATTGTTATAAAGATCCTTTACTCGCATTGACTAATATTTAGGATCGCTATATAATTTAATTGTGAGGTGAAGATTGATGAAATCACGTGACCAGCAGCTGGAACAGTTCGTGGATTGTTTTCAAGCGATTGGCCGATCTATGAAGCGAAATCAGAGAAGTAATCATAAAACAACAGAGATGACGAAGACACAGTGGATCATTCTTCGCTTCCTTTGGAAACACGGTAGTTGTTCTATTGGCCAGCTTGCAGAGCAGTTGGAAGTTCGTTCAAGTTCCATGTCCCAAATGATTGATCGCCTGGAGTTAGCTGGTATGGTTTCTCGGGAACCGAACCAACAAGACGCTAGAACAAAGGTAGTGACCTTAACAGATACAGGAAAAGAAACGATTATGAAAATGAAAGATGCTCAAATAGAGTTGCTGGCAGGTCCGTTTAATCAGCTTACTTCAGAGGAACAAGAAATACTCGTGAACATCTTAAAGAAAATGACATACAATCTTAATCACAAGGAAAATAAATGATTTTCCAAATAGGAGGGCTTTTTCTTGAAAATACTTGAAACTATTCATTCCCGTCGTACGATCAAAAACTTTAAATCTGATTCTATTGAAAAAGAGCTATTAAACAAATGGCTTCAAGCTGGTACTATGGCACCCAATCATAAAATGACAGAACCTTGGGAAGTGCTAGTTATTGGAGAAGAAACAAGAGTTAAGTTGAATCATAAAGCAGACTTCTTTGGTGCACCTGTTGTTCTTGCCATATTATCTAAGCATGGTGCAACAGAAATTGAAACATATGAAAACTTGATCACTACAGCATGTTTTGTTCAAAATTTTAATTTAGCTGCATGGGAAGAAGGAGCGGGAACATTCTGGTCATCGGTTGGAAACGCTCAAAAAAACCGTGAAATACTAGGTGTTTCAGAAGAATATGATGTAGTTGGAGTACTCGGTGTCGGATATCCGGAGGAAATCAATGCTCCAAAAGACAGAAAACCAATTCAGGAGAAAATGAAATACTTACCATAAAAGGACGAGAGATGATCTCGTCCTTTTTAATCCTTATCCCTAATAATGGTATGGAAAGTACGAATAATACTGTTGCTGTGAATAGTTCCAATCTTGTTGATTTTGATATTGTGAAGATCTATGGGAACGATTTTGTTGCTTTTTACAATCTTTGGTAGGACCGATGAAAGTGGATGGTGTAACAGGTTTGATTGCCTCTTTCCATTTTGACTCATCCATACAGTATGTGTGAGCCATTATATTTGAAGGCGTTAATTTTAATAGATCTGAACCGAGAATAACTTCCGGAGTATCTGCATCAAAAATAGCAAGCAAGTGAGTGTTGTCGACCGTAGCTACTTCGTAATGCCACCATGCTTTTGGGACATTCGCTACTTGACCAGGTGTAATTGGGAAGTTCTCAATTTGTTTCGTATTTGGATTTAATATGGAGACAACCGCTGCACCGGAAATACAATAAACAAGTTCAGCCGCATTCTGATGATAGTGTGGTTCAACCACATTATTAGCACTAAGGAAAATATCAAGTAATGAAACATTTTTAAGTGTGTTTAATTGGTGGACACCTAAAATGTTAATGTAATTGTTTTTATCTTTTTTCATAAGTGGACTCTTATTTAAATCAAAGGTGAATTGTGCTGTTTGTGTATTTAAGGCCATACCATTCTTCCTCCTCATTTTTAATATTCTACCCAATTTATGTTAAAACTTGATAGTAGGTGAATGTGTGGAACGGGGGGACAGGTACCTCGTCCCAGCGAAGCACTGGGACATGGTACCTGTCCCCCCGTTTCTGTGCTATTATTAAACAGGAATAAGAAACCGTTCCTACCTACCATTTCATTGAGGGTGAATTTTTGTTACAATATTTTCTTTAGAAGAGTTGTTTGCCGGAAAAGAACTGGATATGTTTCTTGAAAAAGTATGAAGCAGGTGCTTTTTATGATAAATGTAGTTGGGATTACATATGACAATCTAATAGAAAAGAATCTCTCGATACATGACGCGGATTTAGATCAATATAAGTGGTTTTGGGTAGATTTTCATGAACCTAGTGATGATGAGATCAAGCATCTTGCTTACACATTCCGTTTCCATCCGCTTGCGATTGAAGATTGTATTCAAGTCCTTCAGCGTCCAAAGCTGGATTATTATGATGATCATAGCTTCTATGTCACCCATATAGTAAGAGAACATGACAATGAAATCTATAAAGAAGAAATTGACTTTTTTGTAGGTGAAAAATTTATTGTGACCTTTCATCGTATGCCGGCGAAAGAAGTAGCACAAGTCTGGGACAGATTATTGGAGCAAAAAAATACGGAGAAATGGGATAGCTTCTATGTGTTCTATCAAATTTTAGACAAGATTGTGGATAATTATTTTCCTCTTATTTATAAAATAGAAGACCGGCTGGACAAAATTGAAGACAATACACAAAACAAATCGATGACTGTGTTAATGAATGAGTTATTTGATACAAGACATATGCTGTTAAACTTAAGACACAGTGTGCATCCAATGCGTGATTTACTATACCGAATGTTAAATTCTCATCACTTACATGGGATAAAAGAAAGAAGAGAGTATTTTTCTGATATTTATGACCATCTTTTGAAGCTATCAGAAATGGTTATGTCAAATAGAGAAGTAACAGCCGACATACGGGACAGTTATCTCTCATTAAACTCACATCAAACAAATAATGTCATGAAGGTTCTTACAATTATTACCTCCATCTTTGCCCCGTTAACATTTATCGCAGGAATTTACGGTATGAATTTTGAGAATATGCCTGAGTTAACATGGAAATATGGCTACTTTTTATCATTGGGCTTAATGGTAGTGATAGGAATCTTAATGTTATTGTGGTTCAAAAGCAAAGGCTGGTTTAAGTAACTAGGAAAAGTATGAAAAAATTGTTAAAAGGATAAGGAGAAATTATGGAAAATTGGTTAATGTCAGTTATGGAGAATTACGGTTATGTAGGGATTATGCTACTTATTGCTTTAGAAAATATTTTTCCCCCCATTCCCTCAGAAGTAATTTTAACTTTTGGCGGTTTCATGACCACTACGACGAATCTATCAATAACGGGAGTTGTCATTGCCTCAACAATCGGTTCTGTCATAGGGGCTGGTGTACTATATTTTATCGGGTTGCAGCTTGATGTTGAAAGACTAGATAAAATCGTAGAAAAATGGGGCCATATTCTACGTTTGACTAAGAAAGATATCCACAAAGCTGATGCCTGGTTCGATAAGTATGGACCTTGGACGGTTTTCTTTTGTCGATTTGTCCCATTAATTCGCAGTCTGATTTCGATTCCAGCCGGGATGTCAAATATGAAGCTGGGGTTATTCTTTCTTTTAACAACACTTGGAACACTTATTTGGAATATTGTCTTAGTGTATCTGGGTGCATCGGTTGGTTCCTCGTGGGAAGCCATTGTTGAAAAAATGGATATATACTCTGATGTCGTGTATGTCATTTTGGCTTTACTTGCGATTGCTTTTGTTATTTTCTTTATGAAAACTAGAAAAAAGAAGTGATTCTGCCGGTAATAAAAAATTAGGAGTGACACTAAAAATGTCTGGAATATAGGACTTTTTGGTCACTCTTTTTTTGATGAGAAATTTAGGACATTCTCCAAAAACTTCTATTCACCTCGGAAGATCCTCCTTGTATAGTTTTCGCATCTTATCAAGTAACTCCATATGAATCATGGAGTCTTCTATTTTACCTATTTCCACTATTAAGTTTTCTATTAAAAAAAGCGGTGCAATCATAGAGTGGAATTCATCTTTTTCTCCACGTTCTGCATACAAAAACACATCAACAGGATAGGGAGTATCGAGCATGAATTCATCACTTATTACAATCGTGCTACACCTTGTATCTTTTGCATGTTTTAAAAGAACCTCGGCTTCTTTTAATAATCGGCTAAAGCTGAATAGTAATACTGCACTTTGATTATTAATGTGAATAAGTTCCTCCAATATCTCGCTTCCCATCCATTTGATCAATTTTACATCTATTCCGTAGCGTCTAAGCCGATAGGTTAAAAGCTCTCCAAGACTGAGAGAAGGGCCGGGAGCATAGATAAACAGACATTTTACTTTACGAATGATGTTGATTGCTTTTTCAAACTGATCTCTATGAAAATGGTTCAATGTTGATTGAAGATGATGAATACTGCGATTTAAATGATGACGTTGAACGTCTGTATACTCCAAGTCAATCACGGTTTTTAATATCTTTTTTGCCGGAGTTATGTCACGCTTTTCCTTTAATTTTTGTTTATAATCTTTTAAATTCTCATATCCGATGGTTTTCCACAAACGTGATACAGATGCAACACTTACTCCAACTGCTTGTGCAATATCTTTTTCAGTTGCGATCATCACAGTGGATTCATTATGGAGTATCCAACGTCCTATTTTTAGTTGACTTAGTGAAAGGGCATGTAACTCAAACATTATCATTCTCCTTTTTCTATTATGCTAGCATCTTTTGATAAAAAAATATCAAAATGAAAGAAAATGATAATAATTTTACATAAGCTTTACATGAACACTATCACAGGTTTAAATTCCCTTCTTAAAATAAAGAGGAAATAACTTAAGGAGGGAAAACTATGAAAAAACAGTACACATTAACACAGTCTCAAAAAATGATGGTCTTTATCTTATCCATGTCTCTTTACGGCTTATCAAACATGATTACAGAACTTGTCCCATCCGTTTATCTAGGTCCTGTTGAATTTTCTATTGAGTATTTTGCTTTTATTCCTCTAACTCTTTGTATCTTGTTTCATCCATTGTACGCAGCTGTAGGTGCAGCATTAGGTGAAGTGATTTTTGGTGAATTAATGCTCGGTCAATTTGGCGGTTTTGGAGAGCTTGAAAAATTTATTGCCTTTTCTTTGGCAATGTATATTGCGGGGATTATGGTAAGTGATCCGACAAACAAGCGCCAGGTTGGTATTGCGGCGATTTCGGGAGTCATTATTCATCAGTTAATTAGCATGATGGTTGATATAGGGAAGGTTTGGATTGGTGTTGATGACTTTGAAGTGCTTCCGGGACTTGCAGAGAGTGTTGTCATTGTAGAAGGTTTTGCCTTTTTAAATGATGTTTTGTTTTCAGGAATTTTATTTGCTTTATTACCTACCTTGTATCTTGTCCCGCGTTTATACGGAAAGATTGAACCACTGCTCGGTATGAAACCGCGGACTCGTGAGAATGCACACTCCATTCGCGGAATTCTACATCCAAAGCTTGTTATTTTCTCAGTCATTCTTGCGTTTTCTGCATTTGGGTTTGAATTTTTATCTGAAACAGACTTAAATGTCTTTGAATGGGAAGCTTCGTTTGCTGAAGACTCTGAATCAACATTAACATGGATCAGTATTGGAGTAGCAGGGATTGTTGCTGCACTAATTATATATATGACGATTTCCCGTTCCAAAAAAGAAAGGAAAAATGCAGCATGAAACCTGTTATTAGCATTGAAAATGTCACCTTTACATATCCAAGTGAAGAAGAAGCCATATTACGGAATATGGATGTGACGGTAGAACCAGGGGAGTTTTTAGCCATTATCGGAGGAAATGGAAGTGGAAAATCCACATTATGCAAGTTATTGAACGGTTTAATCCCTCATTATTACACAGGGGATTTTGAAGGCAAGGCGACGATCAATGGGTTGGATGTAGCAACAAGTAATGTTGCCGACCTTTCAGCACATGTTGGCTATGTGTATCAGGATTTCGAAAACCAGCTAGTTCAGGCGAGAGTGCTTGAAGATGCGGCGTTTGCTCCACTGAATTTTGGATATGCAGACTATAAGGAACGTGCTCGGGAAGCTCTCCGCTTAGTAGAACTTGAGGATTGTGAGCAGGAGTTTGTGTGGCAACTCAGTGGTGGTCAAAAGCATTTACTTGCACTTGCCGGCTGTCTAGCTCTTAGTCCCGATATTCTAGTTCTTGATGAACCAATTGCACAATTAGATCCGCATCACGCAAAAAAAATGTACGAGATCTTAAAAAAGCTTCATGAAGATTATGGTAAAACGATTATTGTTATCGAACATCATACAGAGTTTATTGCTGACTATTGTTCAACTGTTTTGTTGGTAGACAAAGGGCAAGCTGTATGGAAGAGACCTGTTAAAGAAGCACTTACAGCTGTGGAAGAGTTAATGGAACGCAATATTTATCCTCCGCAGGTAACACAAGCAGCAATTGAACTTGGTGGATCTCCTGTTCTGCCAATTACATTGGCAGAAGCTGAAAAGTATTTTACAAATAAATTAGTTTCTAATCATACTACATGTTCACCATCTATCTCATTAGGACAAAGGGAAGAAGCAGTGTCATTTCATGATGTTGAATTCTCATATAAGACGGTCGATCGATCTTTTCATCATATCTTAAAAAATATTAATGTCACCTTCTATAAAGGGGAAAAAGTAGCTCTTGTTGGGAATAATGGAGCCGGAAAGTCAACATTAATGCGGCTCTTAACGGGATTTCGTAAGCCTTGCTTCTGGAACCGTAAATGTGATGGGGCATTTGACGTCAAAACATTCACCCGAGCAATTAGCGGATATCGTGACATATATATACCAAAATCCTGAACAAATGTTTATTGAGGATTCTGTTCGTAAAGATGTTGAGTTTTTCTTAAAGGCTCGCAGTCGAAAAGGATATAAAGAAAGAGTTGATCATATTCTCGAGCTTTTTAACTTATCGGATTTGCAGAATAAAGACAGCCGTCTCATGAGTGGTGGGCAACAACGGCGTGCTTCGCTTGCGATTGGGGCAGCGATGGATCCAGCTATTATTCTATTAGATGAACCAACGGCAAACCTTGATATTGCAACACGGAAACAGCTTGTTCAATTCATTCATATGTTGGACCATCACACGGAGTTAGTTATGATCGCCACACATGATATGCAATTGGTTAGCGAGTGGGCAACACGTGTTGTTGTCATGCATGATGGACAAGTGATCTATGATGGTGACAAGGAAGGCTTGTTTTCAGATCTGTTTTTAATGAGAAAGGCAGGCATTGTCCCTCCGCAAATTGTTGAACTTAGCCATAGGTTGCAGCTGTCACCTGCTGCTTATTCAATTGATTCATTTGTGGAACAATACCAGGAGGAAACAAGATGGAATATGCAAAAAGCTTGATTGATAAGTTAAGTGTTGAACAAGTGAAAATCGAATTGATGAATACAGCGTATGCTAACGATCAGACATTTATTGCAAAATTGGATCCGCGAATATTATTCATGTGGTACGGATTTTTTGGGATAGCCCCTTGGTTTATTCATAATGAACTTGTTTTATTCGGGCTGTTAACTTTCACGATAATAACAACAATTTTGACAAAAGTAAGCAGGTTAATCCTCTTTATTTTAATTCTGGGGTTACTCGGGCAAGGCGGTTATTTACTCATTGCATCTCTTTTCTTTGGAGGAGATATGGCTGTCCTATTGCCGTTATTAATGTTAACGGTAAAACTGGCTGTCATTTCGCTTGCCAGTATAACAGTATTTTGCTCTATGAGTCCTGAAAAATTAAGTGTGGGCTTATTAAGTATCGGTGTACCAGGTCAAGTTTCTTTTTCGATTTCATATGGTTATCGAATGCTTCCTTTGTTATTAGAAGAATACAACCATGTCTTTATGTCATACAGATTAAGAGGGAAAGCACCTGAGAAAAGAGGTGTTTTCTATTGGAAGACAGCAAGTTACTTCATTAAATTAGCGGTGATGTCCTTCTACCCGTTGCTTTTAAGCACAGCTAAACGAGCAAGAACAACTGTTGAAGCACTTGAAACAAAGGGCAGTAAAAATGCTTTTACTAATCCTGCAGTGAAAAAATTAAAGCTTCAATCTCTGAGCATTGGCCGGAAGGATGTTCTATTTCTCACCACAAGTATTTTTTATATTATCGTTCTCATGGTAGCAGGTAATTTTCACAAATAAAAATGGAGGGGTTTATCAATGAAGATGGACTTTCATACTCATATCAAAATATCAAAAAAATCGAACTTTGATCCGGCATACTTTCGGGAAATGACAAGGGAGGCAAAAGAAGCCGGTCTTGATGCAATTGCCTTAACAGAGCATTTTAATACGTTGAATTTTCTTGATGTATATGACTTTTTAGACGCTCACTATCCCTATACAAATGATTACTATGATGTAGGTGGTTTGAAGATTTTCCCTGGAATTGAAGTCGATGTAAAGGAAGTTGGCCACATTTTGTTAATCAGTCGCCGTGAATCCATTTTAGCCATCTATCATGAATTAAAATATCATCTGGACGAAGAGAATTTTATCCCTTTTTCAGACCTAATGGACCTTGCAGAATCCTTTGAAACAATTAAAATAGGCGGACATCCATTCCGACCAAGTACACCGCTTACCCAGCACAAGCCATTTCAGCTGAAACGATTGGATGCCCTAGATTTAAACGGTAAAGATCTTCATTCAATCGGAATTGAAGAAAATCAAAAATATGTTTATGGATTCGCTGAAGAACTGGAGTTGCCAATAGTAGGAGGAAGTGATACTCACCAATTCCTTCAATACGGCTCGATCGTAAATGAATTCAATGGTCACTACAATACAATAAATGAAGTGAAAAGGGCAATTAAAGACAATGCTTTCACAATTTATATCTCACCTGATTTACACTTACGTGTACGATCTGCCTCACTAACAAAAAAGTTAATAAAGCAGCTTATGGCGGTTTAACAGGACAGTAATTTGTCCTGTTTTTTATTGGGTCAAGGTACCTGTCCCCCTGTACCACGAAAATGTTAGATGAAATTTTAGATATTCTATTTAAGTGCTTACAATTTATGCCGATAGTAATATAGTAGGATTATTTATAGTGTATGGGGGCAGTTTTATGAAACTTTTTAGGAATTTAAAGCTAGGTTGGAAGTATAGTCTAGCACTTGTTTTTTCTTTTATTCTCTTTATTGTTTCTTCGTTTATTATTTTTAGCGAAATGCAAAATGTCCAAGATCAGTTGTCAGCGCTTGAGAGAAGAGGAGATCGAGCGATTAAGACAACAGAAATGATGGCTATATTTAGAGAGAAAAATATTATGATAGCGGATTATATTAATTCACCGGAAGAAAAGTTTGTAACGGCTTTTGAAGAAAAGCGTAAAGAGTTCAATGCTCTTCAGGAAGAACTCATCTCTTCTATCAATACAAAGGATGAGGAAAAATTATTTACCTATATCCAAAATACTGATAGTAAAATGAATGACGTATTTTTAGAGGAAATTGTGAAAGATGTGGCTGCTGGGAATACGGAGAATATTAATACGAATCGAGTTTTCACTCAGTCATTAAGTAATGAAGCGGTAAGATACCTAGGGGAATTACGCGAGTTGATTAATAATTCTCGCGAAGATGCACTTAAGGAAACAAAGGATAGTATCACCAGATCTATATTTGTTTTATTTATTTCTATTGGTATTGCCATAATCTTGGGAGTTACAATTGCCATTGTGATCAATCGAATGATTCAAAAGTCGTTAAACAATGTTATTCATATGGCGAATGAAATATCCAATGGTAATTTATCTGTTGAAGCTAGTAACTATGACAGTAAAGATGAGCTTGGAAAGCTTAGTTTTGCTATGAATACCATGCTTCAGAATTTACGTGACATGATGAAACGGATTACTAATGTTTCTGAAACAGTGTCTATGCAAAGTGAAGAATTGATGCAGTCATCTAATGAAGTAAAAGAAAGTGGTATTCATGTTGCAGCTACTATGCAGGAACTATCACTTGGGTCCGAGTCACAAGCGAATGCTTCTTCTGAGCTTGCTGAAACAATGAGTACATTTGGTGAAAAAATAAAAGAGTCCAACTCATTTGGTGAAACGATTGTATTTTCAGCAGTGTCTGTTCAATCCTTAACAGAAGAAGGGCAACAGTTAATGAATTCGTCAATTGAACAGATGAAGAAAATCAATAACATTGTAAAAGGTTCTGTTGAAAAAGTGAAAAACTTAGATCAGCAATCAAAGGAAATTTCAAAGCTTGTCGGGGTTATTCAATCAATAGCTGAGCAAACGAACCTCCTTGCATTAAACGCTGCAATCGAAGCGGCAAGAGCAGGTGAGCATGGAAAGGGTTTTGCTGTTGTAGCAAGTGAAGTCCGTAAGTTAGCGGAACAAGTATCTCTTTCCATCACAGATATTACCGGAATCGTTCACAACATTCAATTGGAATCGGAAAATGTTGTGACATCACTTGAAGAGGGATATAGTGAAGTGGAAAAAGGGACTGAGGATATTCAAACAACAGGAAAAACGTTTGATGAAATGCACCACGCGATTTCAGAGGTTGTTGATAAAATTCAAGGAGTAGCGATAAGATTAGTTGAAATCGACCAGGACTGTGGAAAAATGAGTAATTCAATCGAAGACATTGCGTCGATTTCTGAAGAATCTGCTGCAGGAATTGAACAAACAGCAGCATCCATACAACAGACAAGCACCTCAATGGAAGAAATTGCCGGAAGCGCAAACCAACTAGCAACACTTTCCGAAGAACTAAACGGATTATTAAAAACATTTTCATCTTAATGGTACAGGTCCCTTGTCCCGTTTACGGTACAAGGGACCTACACTCCACCTCTATACTCCTTCGGTGTACACCCCTTCTGTCTTTTAAACAACCGAATAAAGTAACTTTGGTTCTGAAACCCCACGTCCATTGCAATATCCAGCATTTTTCGTTCCGATTTTAGTAGTAATATACATGCTTTATTAATTCGAATGGTGTTAATGTACTCCATCGGTGTCATCCGGACAAGTGATCTGAAAAATCGACTAAAATGACCTTCACTCATTTGAACCTGTGAAGCAAGATCCAGCACGGATAGTTTTTCCTTGTAATGTCCATCAATATATTGAAGAACTTTTTTTAATAGCTCTGTTTTTGTTAAGTCCTTTTGTGTTACTTCCTCATTATGAATCCAAGATTGTTTCTTGAAAATATCTGCAAATAAAAGAAAAAGATATCCCTTTACCTTGAGTTCATAGCTTGTTTCCTTTGTAGAATAAGCCTCAATGATGCTGGCAATGGTCTTTAACATCATTCGTTCTTCTGATGTTTGTGGTGTAAGTTTCATAGAGTGAATAAAAGAAAATTTCTTAATAGCCTCTAAATAATGACTTTCTATTAAATCATACCCAAAGCTTCGTAACAAATCGATCGAAAAAACGACAGCATGGAGCTTAAAAGGCTTGTCACCACAAGGGTAGGCACCGTGTAATTGTTCGCCTGGAATAAAGCAACCGGTTCCTTCTTCTAATCGATATTGTTTTGTCCCCACTTGTACATTGATCGGTCCTTTTTCCACATAAATAAACTCCAACTCAGGATGCCAATGCATGTTAAAGATCACTTGTCCATCGAGATAATCCACCATGTAAATACGAAAAGGAAACATAGAATCTCCATGTACACGATCCTCAAGCAGATTATGCTTGTTCATACTATCATCTCCTCTATATATCAGAATTGTACAATTAATTGTTGAAATTGTGCAAGAATTGCTGCATTTTTATCACTATAATTTCAATTGTAAGATAAAAAATAAATATAACAGCAAATGAATGTATAGATAAGGAGTGTTTTTATGAAATTTACTGATGGCTTTTGGCTGACAAAAGAAGGCTATGATATTCAACATCCAAGAAATGTTCGTGATGTTGTGATAAATGAAAATACGGTGACACTTTACGCACCATGTAAAGATATTCAACATAGAGGAGACACATTAAATTTACCATCTTTAACGATTCAGTTGTCATCTCCAATGAAAAATGTCATTAAAGTCAAGGCTTGGCATCATAAAGGTACAAGAACGAAAACACCGGAATTTGACTTTAAAAATGAGCTCCTTCCGTTAGAGTGTGAGCAAAATGAAGAACAAACAATTTTAAATAGCGGGAATGTAAGCGTAAACATTCAGCATAAGCCTTTTAACATTACATTTACTCAAGGTAATCAAGTACTAACCTCAATTGATTCAAAAGGAGTTGCATGGATTAAAGGCCCTGAGAAAGAAAGTTATATGCGAGGTCAGTTAAACATCGGTGTTGGTGAATACCTATACGGTCTTGGTGAGCGTTTCACTCCATATGTTAAAAACGGACAAATTGTTGATACTTGGAATGAAGATGGTGGAACTAGTTCGGAGCAATCTTATAAAAACATTCCATTTTTCTTAAGTAACAAGGGCTATGGTGTATTAGTAAACCATCCCGAAAACGTGAGTTTTGAAATTGCTTCAGAAGCTGTTTCAAAAACACAGTTCAGTGTTGAGGGTGAATGCATTGAGTATTTCCTAATTGGTGGAGATACACCTAAAGAAGTATTAGCGAACTATACGGAGTTAACGGGTAAACCGGCACTTCCGCCAGCATGGTCATATGGGTTATGGCTGACCACCTCTTTTACAACTGACTATAACGAGGAAACAGTTACTCATTTTGTCGATGGAATGGCAGAGCGTAACATCCCATTAAGTGTGTTCCACTTTGATTGCTTTTGGATGAAAGAATTTGAATGGTGTAATTTTGAATGGGATAAAGATGCTTTCCCTGAGCCAGAGGCAATGTTAAAGAGATTAAAAGATAAAGGCTTAAAAATTTGTGTGTGGATTAATCCTTATATTGCTGAAAAGTCTAAGCTTTTTGATGAAGCAGTAGAAAACGGATACCTGTTGAAAAAGCCTAACGGTGATGTATGGCAATGGGATTTATGGCAGGCTGGAATGGGAGTTGTTGACTTTACAAACCCGGCAGCAAGTGAGTGGTATTGCTTGAAATTAAAAGGATTGCTTGATATGGGTGTGGATAGCTTTAAGACTGATTTTGGTGAAAGAATTCCAACTGATGTTGTTTATTTTGATGGTTCTGATCCACAGCGTATGCATAACTATTATGCTTATCTCTATAATAAAGTAGTTTTTGACTTACTTGAGGAAGAAAAAGGAAAACAGGAAGCTGTTGTTTTCGCTAGATCAGCTGCTGTAGGTAGTCAGCAATTTCCAGTCCATTGGGGCGGGGATTGTAATGCCACATATGAATCAATGGCAGAAAGCTTACGCGGAGGCCTTTCACTATCATTATCAGGCTTTGGTTATTGGAGTCATGATATCGGTGGATTTGAAAATACAGCAAGTCCTGATCTCTTTAAACGTTGGCTTGCTTTTGGTCTATTGTCCAGCCACAGCCGTCTTCACGGTAGTTCATCATACCGTGTTCCATGGCTGTTTGACGAAGAAGCGGTAGACGTAACAAAGCATTTCTCTAAATTGAAAAACCGTTTAATGCCGTATTTGTATAGTGCATCTGTTGAAAATCATCATACAGGTGTCCCGGTTATGAGACCGATGCTACTGGAATTTGCTGAAGATCCAAATACACATGTGCTTGATCGTCAGTATATGCTCGGAAACAGCCTGTTGGTTGCACCTATTATGAACGAAGAAGGAGTAGGCTCTTACTACCTTCCACAAGGTAAATGGACTCACTATTTAACAAAAGAAGTTGTTGAAGGCGGAACTTGGAGAACAGAAAACTATGATTATCTAAGTCTTCCATTATTTATAAAAGAAAATAGCATTTTAGCGGTCGGTCATGATGACGACCGTCCGGATTATGAGTTTGCTAATAATGTTACATTTGAACTTTATCAGTTACAGGATAATCAACAAGCAACAGCTTTTGTCACAGATATAAATGGAAACATTAAAGGAGAAATTAAAGCGGTTAAACAAAATAACAGCATTCATATTGAAACATCCATGGAAGGTTTAACGTACTCTATTCTTCTTGCAGGATATGAAAGCATTACGTCTGTTTCAGCAGGTGAAGTTGATTCAAGCAGAGATGGAGTTAGGGTAAATCTTAATGGATCACAGAAGTTAGATATAACTTTGTAAGTTGTCAAAGAGTGTGACTATCACACTCTTCCATATCATAAGAGGGGGTATTACACTATGAAAAAGAACATGATCAAAGGTTTAGGTACAGCTCTTTTAGTAGGTGGATTGTTGGCAGGTTGTTCTTCAGGAGGCAGTGGTGGTGATGCCGGTACTGTTGTTGACGTTTTTAATATAAAAGTAGAAACAAAAGATCAGTTGGAAGCAATGATTGAGAAATATGAAAGTGAACATGAAGATGTGGATATTCGCTTAACAACTGTTGGCGGCGGACAAGACGCAGCTTCAGCTTTACAAGCAAAGTTTTCATCAAATGAAGATCCGGCCATCTTTTTATTAGGCGGTTTATCTGATGTTGAAAAATATCAAAACTATTTATTAGATGTTTCTGAAATGGAATCAGCAAAAACAGCTATTGAGGGAACATTACAAGGCTCAACTGTTGATGGGACGCCTTATGGAATTCCATTAAATATTGAAGGCTTCGGCTGGATGATCAATAAAGAAATTTTTGAAGCTGCCGGAGTAGATCCTGCATCGATTGCAAGCTATGATGATTTTGCGAAGGCAGTTGAAACAATCGATAGTAAAAAAGAAGAGCTTGGACTGGAAGCTGTGTTTGGATACAGCGGGAAAGAAGATTGGGTAACGAGTCAATTTTCTAATCACTTTACAGCACCTGAATTTGATAATGATCTACAAGTTGCATACGAAGCTACTGAGCTTACATTTAAATATGGAGATCGAATGAAAGAGTATACAGATTTACTAAACAAATATAATGTACAGCCAATTTTGTCATTAGATTATAGTACATCTGTTGAAGAACTTTTCACAAACAATAAAGTAGCGATCATCCACCAAGGAAACTGGATTGTACCATCACTTGACGGCATTGACACTGAATTTTCCAAAGAAAAATTAGGTATTTTACCACTATTTGTTGATAGTGACACCGACGGTTACATCAGTGCGGGTCCATCATGGTTCTGGGGAATTAATAAAGAGCATGATGAGAAAGTCGTTGAGGCATCTAAGGACTTTATTGATTGGATGTATACATCTGATTATGGAAAACAACAAATTGTTGAAGAATTTAAATATATTCCAGCACATGAAGGATATGAGATTGACAGTATAACAGATCCAGTCTCAAAAGAAGTCTATCAAATGCTGTTAGACGGAAAATCAAGAGTATGGGCTCATAATCAATATCCGAGCGGATTCTCTCAGACATCATTCTTTCCGGAGTACCAAAAATATTTAAATGGGGATATTTCTTGGGAAGATCTTGAAAAAACAGCTAGTGAGAAATTTACGGAAATGCGTTAATTTTTGGATCTGAATGGAATGGGGAATGATGATTCCTTATTCCATTCGCTATTTTATATAAAGGGTGTGAGCATAATGAAAATGAAAAACCTCACCTACTGGCTATTTCTGGCTCCATGTATAGCTGCGTTAGCTATTGTTTTAATAATTCCCTTTTTCCAAGGTGTCTACTATTCCTTTACAGAATACAACGGGTTTCAAGTAAAAGAATTCGTAGGTTTTGAGAATTACATCAATCTCTTTAAAGATGATCAATTTTTATATAGTCTTATCTTTACAGGAGGATTTTCGATTGCCTCTATTATTGGAATTAATGTTATTGGCTTGCTTTTAGCATTGTTTGTTACACAAAAAATGGGGAAATTTAATACAGTTTTCCGAACAGTGTTTTTTATGCCGAACTTAATTGGCGGGATTATTTTAGGGTTTATTTGGCAGTTTATTTTCCTAAAAGCTTTTGAAGGAGTAGCAGAGCTTACAGGCTTGGAATTTTTTAAAGGCTGGTTATCGGATACAGAAACAGGATTTTGGGGATTGGTCATTCTATTTATCTGGCAAATGAGCGGTTATATTATGATTATCTATATTTCGTTTTTAAATAATATCCCGGATGAATTAATTGAAGCGTCTACAATTGATGGTGCTAATGTATGGCAACGTTTTTGGAGAATTAAATTCCCATTACTAGCCCCGGCATTTACGGTTAGTTTATTTCTATCACTATCTAACGCATTTAAAGTATATGATCAAAATATGGCGTTAACAGCAGGAGGACCATTCAGCTCCACTCAGATGGCCACGATGAATATATATGATACTGCATTTAAGGTTCAAGAAATGGGGTATGCACAAGCAAAAGCGATTATTTTCCTGCTTATTATAACGGCAATTTCAGTGATCCAACTATACATGACTAGAAAGAGGGAGACTGACTTATGATTGCACAAAATAAAGCAAAAACGTACGGATTTATTTTGCTTGGACTATTACTTTCAATCATTTGGTTTTACCCGTTCTATCTAGTGATAGTCAATTCGTTTAAGACAAAAGCTGAGATTTTTGTTAATACCCTTTCTTTTCCTTCAGAGGGGACCTTGGCCAACTACCCTGAAGCCTTTACTGCTTTAGATTTTATTCAAAGCTTTATAAACTCAGTCATCATTACAGTGGTAAGTATTTTTCTTATTTGCATATGTACCTCAATGGCTGCTTATGCCCTGTCACGTAGACAGGGAAAAACAAGCTCAATCATTTATTTTATCTTTGCAATATGTATGCTAATTCCATTCCAATCAATCATGATTCCGTTAGTTTCGATTTTTGGCTCATTCGATATGTTAAATCGAGCAGGATTGATGATCATGTATTTAGGGTTAGGGTCAAGCTTAGCTGTTTTCTTATACTTTGGTGCTTTAAGGGGTATACCGAAAGCGCTAGATGAAGCAGCTATTATTGATGGGTGTAATCGATTCCAGGTTTACCGGTATATTATTTTGCCAATGTTAAAACCAACGACTGTCACAGTTATTGTGTTAAATGCAATTTGGTTCTGGAATGACTATTTGCTTCCATCACTTGTAATAAATAAGGAAGGATTATATACAATTCCGTTAAAAATGTTCTACTTCTTTGGAGAATATTCGAAACAATGGCATTTGGCTTTAGCTGCATTAGTTATCGGTATTATTCCAATAATAGTTGTATATATGTTTCTGCAGAAATATATTATTAAAGGAATTTCTGATGGAGCAGTCAAGTAGGGACGAGGGTGAAACCTCGTTCTTTTTCATTATTTGGGACAGGGAACCTGTCCCTCTGTACCAAAAAAATCATCTTTTTGTAGGAAAACACTTGAGTTGTTAGACATCATACCTTTATAATGTGTATGTGGGACTTAATGAAAGGGCTTTCAATTACATATAGTTGTTCGACGTCCAACAAGTCATTAATGATAATAGAAAATTTTTTTATTATTTCATATGTTTCTGCAAACAATATAAAAAGTTACAAATTTTTGAGGTGATAAACATGAATTTATTATGGGGAATTTTTGGGATTGTTGTTGTTTTAGGAATTGCATTTCTACTATCAAGCCAAAAGAAGGCAATCAATTATCGTACGATTTTTGGAGGTTTAGCGATACAGATTTTATTCGCATTCATTGTTTTAAAATGGGAAGCAGGGAGAACGGCTTTAGAGTGGTTAACGATGAGGGTTCAAGATATTATCAATTATGCAAGTGAAGGACTTACGTTTGTATTTGGTCCCTTAGCAAATGCGGAATCCTCATTAGGATTTATCTTTGCGTTTCAAGTTTTGAGTATTATTATCTTCTTTTCTTCTTTAATCTCAGTTTTATATTATTTAGGAATCATGCAGTGGTTTATTAAAATAATTGGTGGAGGATTATCAAAGCTGTTAGGAACGAGTAAAGCTGAGTCTATGTCTGCAGCTGCAAATATTTTTGTAGGACAAACTGAGGCACCTCTTGTGATTCGTCCATTTTTAGATAAAATGACAAAATCAGAGCTATTTGCAGTTATGACTGGCGGATTGGCTTCAGTAGCTGGTTCTGTGCTTGTCGGTTACGCTTTATTGGGAGTTCCACTCGAATATTTATTAGCAGCTAGTTTTATGGCAGCTCCGGCAGGATTGGTCCTGGCTAAACTAATGATTCCAGAAACAGAACAACCGGAAACGGCAAAATCATTGGAAATGGAAAAAGATAAAGAAGCTGTAAATGTTATAGACGCCGCTGCGCGTGGTGCTGGAGATGGATTAACACTTGCATTAAATGTAGGTGCAATGTTAATTGCATTTATTGCTTTAATTGCATTAATCAACGGAATATTAGGTGGAATCGGTGGTATCTTTGGGTATGATGCTCTATCACTTGAATCAATTTTAGGGTTTGTATTCTCACCTATAGCATTTGCGATCGGTGTTCCATGGTCTGAAGCTGTGACGGCAGGAAGCTTTATCGGCCAAAAGTTAGTGTTAAATGAATTTGTTGCCTACTCTTCTTTTGCACCACAGATCGAACAACTAACACCTAAAACAGTTATGGTTGTCAGCTTTGCCCTTTGTGGTTTTGCCAATTTAAGTTCAATGGCCATTCTTTTAGGCGGGTTAGGCGGACTTGCTCCAAGTCGTCGTCCTGATATTGCAAAACTCGGTCTTCGTGCAGTTGCAGCAGGGATGTTAGCTTCCTTATTAAGTGCAGCAATTGCTGGCATCTTTATTTAAGTAGTTTCTATTTAAAGTGAAGAGGAGAACAAATGAAAACAATTTTAATTACAGGTGCTGGAACCGGACTGGGAAAAGAACTCGCACTTGCATATGCAAAAAGAGGAGACCGAATCATTTTAGTTGGAAGAACAAAGGAATCTTTAAATAAAGTAAAAGAATTGATTAAAATGACGAAAGGTTCTTCTCTCGTCGCTATGTGTGATATTAGCGATGGACAAGCAGTTAAAAAGTTGATAGAACACCTTGTAAGAATAGAGAAGATAGATATGCTTATTAATAATGCAGGAATCGGTTATTTTGGAAACCTGCAGGATCTTTCTGTAGAAGAAATAAGTCAGATGATCGATACAAATATAAAAGGAACGATTTTCATGACAAAAGAAGTTCTACCTATATTTTTGGAACATCAATCAGGAAAGATTATGAATATCATCTCTACGGCAGGTTTGCGCGGGAAAGTTAGAGAAACTGCTTATGTAGCAAGCAAATTTGCAGTGAGAGGTTTTACTGAAAGTCTGATAAAAGAACTTGAACATACCTCCATAAAGGTATCTGCTGTATACATGGGCGGTATGAATACACCTTTCTGGGAAGGCAGTGACTTTATAAAAGATCCCTACAGATTAAAGTCAGCAAAACAAGTTGCGATAGAAATAGTTGAACGGGAAGATGAAGAACAAATGATAATAAGTTAATATGGACAGATATAGAATGAAGTCACCTTAAAAAGGTGGCTTTTTGTATCTAAAAAAATATTGACCCTGTCGTGCACTACATAGTTTATGATCGTTTTGGGAGGACAAGATGTATAAAATAAGTGAATTTGCTAAGCTCACTGGTTTAAGCAAAGAAACTCTCAGGTATTACGCAGAAGTAAAATTGATTGAACCAGCATACATAGACCCGAAAAATAACTATCGATACTATGACGATGGTAGTTATTTCCTTGCTATACTGTTAGTAAAATTACGAAGCTTAGGCTTTACGATTCAAGAAATGATCTCAGTCATGGAAGATGAATCGTTTCAAAATCTGGATTTATTACTACGCCAAAAACGAAAAAAAATTATGCTCGAAATAGAAGAGCTGCAACTCCAAATGAAAGCGATCGATGAGTTTTTGTTATCAGGTGAGGAGGAAAGTAAATGATTCAATGGAAAGAAAAAATCGTTATCAATAAAAATATAGAACATGTATGGAGTTTGTTTTTAGATAAAAATATTAAAAAAATCATGCCCAAAGTAGAAGAGCATACACTAATTGAAAAAAAGGAACATGAAGTAGGTGCGAAGCACCAGCAAAAATACCGTGAAGGAAAAAGAGTTGAAACGTATATTGTTGAAACATTAGCTTATGAAGATAGAGAAGACAAGAAGAAGAAACAGATACGGTTTTTGCTAGGCAAAGCATTCGAAATATCTTTAACTTTCAATCTTTTAAAAATAGATGAAGAAACAACTAAATTTATATATGCAGGACATAATAAAGGTGTGAACTTCATTGGAAGAGCTATGATGAAATTAAGCAGTCAAAAAGGTAATGATGATGTAGTAAAAGAGTTTTTACAAAGAGTTCAAACAGAAGCGATGAAAGGGTCATAATACAGAGTAATTTTTTGTTAAATACCAGTTGACAGGTAGGAATTGTAGGGATTATAATCAGATTAATCAAAAATAAAATAAAAAGCCGATCGGACGACCGAAGGCATAACCCATATTCTTATAGAGGGTTATGCCTTTTTTATTTTAAAAAGGAAAGGAAGTTTATAATGAAAAAGTTACTTATTTTTGCTTTTATCGGTCTACTTGCGCAATTAATAGATGGAGCATTAGGCATGGCGTATGGTGTGACATCCACTACACTTTTACTAACCTTTGGAATAGCACCTGCAGTTGCCTCAGCATCTGTTCACTTGGCAGAGGTAGTCACAACTGCTGCATCTGGAGCATCACATATAAAATTTGGGAATGTGGATAAACAAGCGGTTTTTCGTTTAATTATTCCAGGATCAATAGGTGCTTTTTTAGGTGCTACATTCCTTAGTAATCTACCTGGAGATTTAGTCAAACCCTATATATCGCTCTTTTTATTACTTTTAGGTATCTATGTTCTTACAAGATTTTTATTTAAATTTCGTACATCCGAGGAGAAGAAAGGCATTGAATTGACTCGTAAGCAATCAATTCCTTTAGGATTAATTGCCGGCTTTGCTGATGCGACAGGAGGCGGTGGCTGGGGACCTATCGCTACACCAGTGTTGTTATCTCGAAAAGGAATGAGTGCGCGAAAAGTAGTAGGTACGGTTGATACGAGTGAGTTTGCTATTGCGGTTTCTGCTACTATAGGGTTTCTCATTTCATTGGGGTGGGAAGAGGTAAATTGGTTGTGGGTTGGAGCATTAATGATAGGCGGAATTATTGCAGCTCCAATAGCAGCATGGTTAGTTCAAAAAGTTCCTGCACAGTTGATGGGAGTGCTTGTTGGTGGATTCATCATCTTAGTGAATGCCAGAACAATTGTACACACGTGGATAGAGAATGATGTTATCTATCCATATATTTATATTGGAATTGCCCTAATTTGGATAGTCGCTATTTCCCATACGATCTCTAAACTAGGAGCATACAAAAATTTGAATAAAGCAGAAGAAAAATCATTAGCTGACTAGAAAACTAGAGGCTCTCGAAACTAAGGAATATTTCACTTAGACGGGGGCCTTTTTGCTGATCGGAAACCCGAAGGCAAACTCGTCCATATCAATAAAAAAGGTAAGGAGAAATTGACATGACAAACGTTTCTATAATTGTTGGGGCACCAAATGAATATTCACGTTTAAACGGTATTTTAGATTATGTAACAAGTGTGTTAAAGGAAAAAGGAATCTATTTTGAAACAATTAATGTGCATCATCTACCATCAGAAGATTTAATTAAAGCTAATTTTGATAGTGGGGCCATTATCAAAGCAAATGAGGTGATAAAAAAATCTACAGGTGTAATTATATTAAGCCCGGTATACAAAGCATCTTATTCAGGGATATTGAAAACATATCTTGACCTTTTACCACAAAAGGGTTTGAAAGATAAGGTAATTCTGCCACTAATTTTAGGTGGGTCATTTGGACATTTGCTAACTATACAGTATGCATTAAATCCAGTTCTTTCAGTCTTGGGGGCAACTACTATATCGAATGGTGTATATACTATCGATCAGCACATAGAACGAACAGGGGAGAATAAATTTATAATCAATGAAGACGCTCAGCAAAGATTAAATCAAGGTATTGAAGCGTTTCTTAGGCTTATCTAAATCTACGTCTTTTTAAAAATGTAAGGAGGTTTAGTTGAATGACAAAGCTTCGAGAGGCAGTAGATATGAGAAAAGAAAAACTAATAGTACAGTTAATAGCGTTAGGAATATATAAGAAGGAAGAACATCACCTCTATGAATTGACTCTATCAGAAATTGAACATGAATATATGAAGGAAACAAAATAGAGTCGTTTGGATAATCAATATAAAAATAAATACTATGTGACCAGAAAACTGGAGCAGCCTTTCAACAGATAAGAAGGCTGCTCTTTTCTGTAAAAAAGGGAGATGATTATAATGACACTTCAAAAACGTCAAATGAATTTAGGAGCATTTTTTATGATACCGGGTCATCATGTTGCAGCTTGGAGACATCCTGAGAGTCAAACAGATGATGTTTTATCTTTTGACCTATATCGGAAACTGGCTCAAACAGCAGAACGTGGGAAATTTGATATGATTTTTTTTGCTGATGGATATGCTGTTCATGATCGGGATGGTGTTGGTATTGAGCAATCGGTCAATGTTCGTCCTGATCCTTTAACGTTACTTTCTGCTTTATCTGTTGTGACAAACCATATAGGACTAACTGCAACAGCTTCCACTACCTATAATGAACCATTTCATTTAGCAAGAAAATTTGCAACGATAGATCATCTAAGTCGAGGTCGAGCAGCTTGGAATGTTGTGACATCCTCAAGTGAAGCAGAAGCATTAAATTTTAGTAAAGATCATCATCTTGAGCATAGTGTAAGGTATGAACGGGCAGAAGAGTTTGTAGAGGTAGTGAAGAAGCTGTGGGATAGCTGGGAAGATAATGCATTGTTAATAGACAGAGAGTCTGCAAGATTTGCTGATCCTGCTCAAGTACATCAATTGAATCATAAGGGGAAATGGTTTTCTGTAAAGGGACCGTTGAACATTTCAAGACCAGTGCAAGGTCATCCAGTTATTATCCAAGCAGGATCATCGGAATCAGGAAAAGAATTGGCTGCAAAGACAGCTGAGGTCATTTTTACTGCCTGGCAAACGTTAGGTGAAGCTCAGAATTTTTATCGGGATGTAAAGGGGAGACTCAAAAAGTATGGAAGGTCAGCAGAATCGCTAAAAATCATGCCAGGTGTTTTTCCGGTCATTGGAAGAACCGAGAAGGAAGCAAATGAAAAGAAACAGCATCTTGTTGAATTGATACCTCAAAAAGTGGGCGTAGGATTATTGTCAGCGCTGATAAGCTATGATTTATCAAATTACCCTGTAGATGAGCCTCTTCCGGATTTACCGGATATTAAAGATATCAATGGAGCTAAAACAAGATTTCAGCTTGTAAAAGATTTGGGTGATAGAGAAAACCTAACAATACGTCAACTTTACCAGCGGGTAGCAGGAGCGCGAGGACATAGAGAAATAAAAGGAACCCCTATCCAAATTGCTGATCAGCTGCAGGAGTGGTTTGAACATGGTGCTGCAGATGGATTTAACATTATGCCACCATACTTACCCGGAGGCTTAGATGACTTTGTTGACTTAGTTATTCCGGAATTACAGAACCGCGGGCTTTTTAGAGAAGAGTACACGGGTCTAACTTTACGAGATCATCTTGGGTTACAAAGACCTTCAAATCATTTTAATCAAATAAATGTATAAACAGGAGGTAGATAAAAATGTCATTATTGGAAATAACTCAGCTTACTAAATCCTTTGAAAAAGGAAAAGAGGAATTGATCGTTCTAAAAGACATTACCTTACATGTAAAACAAGGTGAATTCATCACTGTAATAGGACCAAGTGGATGCGGAAAGAGCACCTTACTTAAAGCTATTGCAGGTTTAGATACCGAGTATTCAGGTGAAATAAAGCTGGATGGGGATAAGATTACAGGGGCTGGGATTAACCAGGGATTTATTTTCCAGGAACCGAGATTGTTTCCATGGCTTACGGTGGAGAAGAATATTGCAGGAAATTTACCATTAAAAAAGATGGAAGTAAAAGAGAATGTTAAGAAGTTAATGGAGCTTGTTAGGTTAGAAGGATTTGAAAAAGCATATCCAAAAGAACTGTCGGGAGGAATGGCACAGCGTGTTGCCATCGCAAGAGCTTTACTTAGGAAGCCGAAGGTGCTCCTATTAGATGAACCATTTGGTGCATTAGATGCTTTCACTCGTTCACATATGCAGGAAGCTTTGCTGGAAATATGGAAGGAGGAAAAGACATCAATGATCTTTGTTACACATGACATAGATGAAGCTATATATTTAGGGAACAAAGTTGTCATTATGAGTGCAAGACCAGGTACTATACAAAATGTCATCTCAATCGATCTTCCATTTCCAAGGAGGAAGTCATCAAGAGTTTTCCAAGAGTTCCGTCAACTTGTATTAGGAGAATTTGAAAAGGTGGAAGAGCTTGAGTTAGTAAACAGTGCAGGTATTTAAGGGGGGATAGGAAGTGGCAAATCATTCCACAGTTTCTTTGGGGAAAATACAAACAGTGCATGATAAAAGAGTAAAAAGGAAAAAAGAGTTAGGAAAAGCAAGTGTCATCTTGAAGGGATTTATCTTACCACTAACGATAATCGTTCTTTGGGAGTTAACAGGGATATTCGGACTTATTTCTGATACATTACTTCCAAGACCAACCTTCATATTTATGACATTTCTGGATCTTGTTATGACAGGGGATCTTATTACACATTTTCAAATAAGCTTGTGGAGGGCAATCGGAGGCTTTTTGTTAGGTGGGACATTAGGAGTATTGCTGGGATTAGCGGTTGGGTTTAATCAAAGTATTGAACAAACGGTTGATCCAACTCTACAAATGCTTAGAACAATTCCAACCTTGGCTGTTATCCCTTTGTTTATATTATGGTTTGGATTTGGAGAGGTTTCAAAGATCTTACTCATTGCAAAAGGAGCATTTTTTCCTTTATATGTGAACACGTTTCTGGGAATACGTGGTGTAGATTCTAAACTGTTTTCGGTAGCAAAAGTATTGGAGTTTAGTAGATGGAAGCAAATTACTTTGTTAATTTTACCTGCAGCATTACCGAATATATTATTAGGCTTGAGGTTATCATTAGGTGTTTCCTGGTTGGCTTTAGTAGCAGCGGAATTAATGGGATCAAGTCAAGGTATCGGCTATCTCATTATGGATGCCAGACAGTTTTCTCAAACATCCATTGTTTTTGTGGGAATTATTATTTTTGCTGTATTTGGTAAAGTATCAGATTCATTTGTTCGGATTTTTGAACGCAAGCTTTTAAAATGGCAGGATAATTTTCAGGGATAAGTGGAGTATTTTTGTTGTTTTAAATCCGACTAAGTATATAGGTAAAATAGGAGAGGGGTCATATCTATGATTAGGAAAATGAAAACAATGATAGGCTTAACATTAATAGCAATAATTCTCGTTTTAAGTGCTTGTGGCAATACAACAAGTAAAGAAACACCATCTGAACCTGTAGCTCAGTGCTAAGGAAAGCCAGGATGTTGTCGTTAACATTGGTGTTCAGGGAAAGACAGGAATCCTGCCTTATGCAAGGGAGAAACAATATTTTGAAAAAGCATTTGAAAAAGTAGGGGTTAAAGTAACTTGGAATGAGTTTGCGAGTGGTCCACCACATTTTGAGGCCCTTGCATCAGGTAGGTTGGATTTTGGGGCTGTGGGAGGTACGCCAGTTATTGCAGGGCAGTCAGGAAATGTTGATTTTAAGGCGATTGCTGTTTCTAGCGATGGAAAGAAAGGTAATTCGATCATTGTACCTAAAGGAAGCACGATTAAGGAGTTAACAGATTTAAAGGGGAAGAAAATTGCTGTAGCAAAAGGGAGTAGTGCATATAATTTCTTATATATGGCTATAGATCGTGCAGGATTAAAGGATAGTGATATTGAGATCATTCAACTTCAACCAGATGAAGCAAGACCAGCTTTAGATAACGGTTCAATTGACGCTTGGTCAATTTGGGAGCCATATGCTACTACCGCTGTATTTCAAACAGATGCAAAAGAATTAGTGACGGGACAAGATTTGAATATTAATGCTCCAAGCTTTTTAATTGCCAGAACAGAGTTTACAGAGAAGCATCCAGATTTAACCGTGTTATTCCTTAAAACATATGACGAAGTTCTACAGCATTTTCTTGAGGATATTGATGGAGTTTCCAAGGAAATAGCAGAGGCGCAGAAGGTTGACGTAGAAATTATTCGGACGGTCTTAGAAAAGTCTGAGCCAATCTTGTCTCCAACAACAGAAGAATTTGCTAAAGCACATCAGGAGCAAGGCAGATTTCCTCTATTCAGTTGGTGGGATTGATCGGGAATTGGATACATCAAAAGTAATTGAAAATAAATTTGTGGATGAAGCGTTAAGGCAATAATAAATAAGACCAAACAGGTTTGTAATGAGTAATCTGTTTGGTCTTTTCATTCAATATAGTTTCTAAAAAAAGTGGAATTATTTCGCAAAAAAGTGATTGCTTTAGTATGAGATACATAATATGATATAAAGTAATTAAATCATATAGGTATACTTGGTATTAAGAAAATAAACGATATGACACTTCAAAAATACATGGACGAAATAGGGCTTTGGAAGACATGCTTCTACGAGTAAGTTTAATGAAGGGAGAGGATTTAGTTGTCTTCGAATAGTAAGGTCGATCAAGAAATAATTGATAAGATTGTTAGTTTATTAGAGAACATTGAGTATGGAACTGTCCAAATTACCGTACATGATTCACAGGTTACACAAATAGAAAAAGGAGAAAAGTATCGGTTTGGATTAAAAAAGAGTAATAAACAATTAAGGACAATTAAAGATGATTTGGAAAGGTAAGAGGACAGGATGAGAATTCCTGTCCTTTTCTTTATCTTCATTTTCAAAAAAATTCTATGTTTGTTTTTTATTTTTTTATTCGATAAAGGTCATCATATCAATTGACTAATTTCTTAAATTCCTATATTATTTTCTAGACCGGTTGTTATAATTTTGAGGTGAGCATCAGATGAAGAAAAAGCAGGACACAAAGGACATAATTTTGCAAAGCGCAACACGCTTATTTCAACGGCAAGGTTATAACGGAACAGGGCTGAATCAAATTATTGAGGAAAGCGGTGCTCCAAAAGGTTCTATTTATTATCATTTTCCAAATGGAAAGGAAGAAATTGCGCTAGAAGCAATTTCTGAGATGAGAAAGCTTGTGTTGGGGGGAGCGGAGAAGGATTTAAATGGTGGAAATTCTGCATCAGAAGCGTTTCAATCTTATATAAATAACATAGCTACTGTCTTTGATAAGAAAGAATGTGTAGAGGGCTTATCAATAGGATTAATTGCTTCAGAAACAGCCTCAACACATGAGAAGCTTCGACATGCGTGTGAAATGGTTTTTAAGGATTGGCAATCATTATATGCTGACATTCTCGAAAAGTATGGATGTGATAAAGAGAGAACTGAAGAATTAGGGATAACGATCGCGGCAATGATAGAAGGGGCATGTATTATGTCAAGCACATATCAAAATGGTGATCCTTTACGAGTGATTGCAAAGCAGGTATCGTGGCTGTTAAAAAATTAAAAGAGAGAGATGTATGTAGGAGGAAACAGAATGGAAATGGGTAATACACAAGTAAAAACAGGGGATGTGGCAGCAAGCGATTTGCGTGTTGTACCGATTATCATCTCATTTGTTGTTGCCGGATTTATCGGCTTGTTTAGTGAAACAGCTCTTAATATGGCGTTAACAAACTTAATTGAAAATTTCGGGATTCATGAAACAACTGCACAGTGGTTAACGACTGGGTATTTACTTACACTTGGAATTTTAGTTCCTGTATCAGGGTTGATTATGCAGTGGTTTACAACTAGACAATTATTTATTACAGCTCTTGTAGCATCGATTATTGGGACATTTATTGCTGCAATTGCCCCAAGCTTTAGTGTGCTAATGATCGCACGTGTAGTGCAGGCAATTGGAACAGCTTTGCTGCTTCCATTGATGTTTAACACGATTCTTATGATTGTACCACCACATAAACGTGGAAGAATTATGGGAATCATTGGTCTTGTTATCATGTTTGCACCTGCGGTTGGACCGACAATTTCAGGACTAATCCTTAAAAGCTTATCATGGCATTGGATTTTCTGGATTTCTTTACCATTATTGATTGGTGCCCTAATATTTGGATGGATCTTTATGCAAAATGTAACGAATCCAACAAAACCTAAAATTGATATCCTTTCAATCGTGTTATCTACACTTGGATTTGGTGGAATCGTATTTGGATTTAGTAGTGCAGGAGAAGGTGGCGGTTGGGGAAGTGCAACTGTGATTGCCTCCATGATTATTGGAGCAGTATCCTTACTGTTTTTCACACTAAGACAATTAAAGATGGAGCAACCGGTTCTTAATTTAAGAGCTTTTAAATATCCGATGTTTACGATTGGACTACTTTTGGTTGTTGTATGTATGATGGTTATTCTATCCTCTATGATTTTACTGCCGCTCTACTTGCAAACATCTTTATCTTTAAGTACATTTGCTGCAGGTCTTCTCCTTTTACCAGGGGGAATTATCAATGGAATTCTTTCGCCGGTAATGGGAGGACTATTTGATAAATTTGGTCCGAAGTGGCTGGTGACAATTGGAATTGTCGTTGTAACTGGAGCGATGTTTGGCTTCTCTACAATTACAATTGAGACTAGTTCGGCTTTCATTATCACCCTTCACATTATCACAATGGTTGGGGTCTCAATGGTCATGATGCCTGCGCAGACAAATGGTTTGAATCAATTACCACGTGAATTATACCCAGACGGAACAGCCATTATGAACACATTACAACAAGTTGCTGGTGCAATTGGAACAGCTGTTGCGATTTCGATTTTATCATCAGGAGCAGAAGGATTTATGAGTACAGTGGAAGATAAAGCAAATCCGCTAAATCCGCTTCTAGCTTTCACAGCAGGTGTTCAAGATGCATTTGTATTTGCGATCATTATGGGGATTGTTGGCCTAGTTATTGCAATATTTATTAAACGGGTCAAAGTAGAACACCCTATGTGATGTCTTTAAGACAGCCTTGCTATGACAGAAGGCTGTTTTTTAATACGATCAATTTGCTTTTAGTTGGAAAGCTTTAGTTAGAATATTTTTGAAGTTATGCTAAAATGCCAATTAGACATATAGAAAAGGACGTGTTCATTGTGACTAGAGAAAACAAAGTAACACTTTATTTTGTTCGCCATGGAGAAACTCAATATAATGTTGAAAGACGTATGCAGGGTTTCTGTGATTCACCACTAACTGAAAAAGGGATTTCACAGGCAAAATCTGTTGGTAAGGGATTAGAGGATATTCCGTTTATTGCCGCTTACTCAAGTGATAGCCAACGTGTTCAGGACACAGCAAAGTATGCGATTGGTGAAAGGAGCATACCATTAATTATAGACAAGAGACTCAAGGAAATGAATTTTGGTGTTTTGGAAGCGTTGCTTGAGGATGAAATTCCGAGCTTATATGGTGATGCACTTGAAAAATTATTTAGTCTTGATGTAAATGCATGTGCCCCTGAAGGAGAAACTTATGCACAGCTTTTTACTAGAACGGAAGAAGCTGTAAAAGAGATCGTCGAAAAACATGCATCAGAGGGTGGAAATATTCTTATTTTTTCACACGGAGTCACGATCGGGAATTACATCATCCAAGTAACAAAAAGCAAGGAATTCCAAGTACATGAAAACTGTAGTGTTTCAGTTGTAAGCTATGGAAATGGTCAATTACAGGTTGAGAAAATTGCAGATACTTCGTATAGAAATGAAGGTAGCAAGCAATTGACATAAGGTGTATACGTATTTTTAGACGCGTGGATTTAAGTCAGGCGTCTATTTTTTTGTAATAACCATCATTCCCGCTCTTTTCCCATAATGCCATAGAAAAAAATATTTGTAATATCCTCAGTAAGGGGGAGGATTTTTTGATAAATATCTTTGCGCTGTATATAGTCCTTAAGCATGTATATATAAAATAACATAGCCTCTTCCGATAACTTCTTATCAATAAATCCTTGTTCTTTTCCTTCTTTAAGTAAAAGTTGAAGATAAGGTACAGCCTTTTCTGCATATATTTTCTCTATATAATTTCCTTCAGTGGAGAATTCCTTCATTAAATACTCATAAAACTCCTCATTAATTGAACTAGCAACTTCTTTCTTGTTAAAAATAAGGGTTTTAATTTTTTCTGGGAATGGTATGTCGCTATGAATAACCTGTTCAAATTGATTGGTTGCTTTATTGACATAGTAGAGAAAGACTTCGTTTACAAGATTGTGCTTGCTTTCAAAATAATTGTATATCGTTACTTGCGAAACATTTGCCTTTTTCGCAATATCTGAAATGGCTACTTTTTGAACCCCAAAGTCCATAAATAATTGCAATGCTGCTTCTAAAATGTTTTGTTTCTTTTGTTCTTTTCGTCGTTGAAACCCGTCCAAATTAATTCACCTCATTCTTAGTTTAATCAAAAATATGAAATATCACAAATGAATGAGTTCAAAATATCTTGAAAACAACTAAGTATTTGTATATTATGAAATATATAAGTTAAAATATTTCAAAACTTATAAAAGGGGGAGAATCATGTCGATCCTTAAAGCAGTTAATGTATCAAAGAAATTCGGAAAATTTACAGCCTTAAATCATGTGGATTTTGAAGTAAATCAAGGGGAAATATATGGGTTTATTGGCCCAAATGGAGCAGGGAAATCGACTACAATACGGATCTTTTTAGGGATTTTAAAAGCATCTGGCGGAGAAGTGAAGATCTTTGGAAAGGACGCGTGGAAGGATGCGGTTGAAATCCATAAGCATTTATCCTATGTGCCTGGTGATGTAAATCTTTGGCCAAACTTAACGGGTGGTGAGGTGATTGATCTGTTCATGAGCTTACGAGGTGTATCGGTGGATAAAAATCGCAGAGATGAATTGATCCAGCGGTTTAATTTAGATCCTACGAAGAAGTGTCGTACCTATTCTAAAGGAAACCGTCAAAAAGTAGCATTAATTGCTGCCTTTTCAACTGATGCTGATCTCTTTATATTAGATGAACCTACATCTGGTCTTGATCCTTTAATGGAAAAGGTGTTTCAAGAATGTGTATTAGAAGCAAAGAGAGATGGAAAAAGTGTGCTTCTTTCAAGTCATATATTATCAGAGGTGGAGAGACTTTGTGATCGTGTAGGGATCATTAGGCGAGGAGAGATTATCGAAACTGGAACATTAGATGAGCTTCGTCACCTTACAAGAACAAATTTAGTTATTCAAACAAAGCAGCCTATTTTAGGGCTTGAAACAATTCAGGGCATTCATGAACTAGCCGGAAATGATCGGGAATTTTCTTTTCAAGTAGATGGAAAGGATCTTGATGAGGTAATCCGTTATATTTCCCGGTTTGGTCTCGATAAATTAGAAAGCACTCCGCCAACATTAGAAGACTTGTTTATGCGTCATTATGATGAAACTTGAGAGCGGGAGGTAGATCTTCATGTGGAAACAGCTTTATAGTGAAACTGGAACAATGACCCGCTTCCTAATAAGAAGGGACCGCATTCGTTTTCCAATCTGGCTTATCGCACTTTCTTTCATCACAATTATCACAGCAACAGCCTTCACAGGTCTTTATAAATCAGATGAAGAAAGACAGGCAATAGCAGAAACGATGAAAAATCCGGCCATGACCGCAATGGTAGGACCGGGGTATGGGCTGGATCATTATACAGAAGGACCGATGATGGCTCATCAAATGTTACTATTTACCGCAATAGTTGTCGCTATCATGAGCATTTTACTTGTGACAAGACATACACGGGCAGATGAAGAAGAAGGACGATTAGAATTAATTCGCTCCCTGCCTGTTGGGCGCCTTTCATCATTAAGTGCAACAATGATTGTATTAATCGTAATGAATAGTTTACTAGCAATTATCATTGGAGTTGGATTATATAGTTTGCGGATCGGTAGTATGGATCTTGAAGGCTCACTATTATATGGAGTAGTTCTCGGGACAATAGGTATTTTCTTCAGTGCTGTTACAGCGTTTTTTGCACAAGTATCATCAAATGCTAGAGGAACAATCGGTCTGTCCTTTACGGTATTAGGTATATCTTATTTAATTCGTGCAATCGGTGATGTGAGCAATGAAACAATCTCTTGGTTTTCACCGTTAGGTTGGGGATTGAAAACCGAAGTATATGTAAACAATTATTGGTGGCCAATCGGGCTAACGATCTTGTTTTCTATTATTCTTATGATCTTAGCATATTATTTAAATACGATTCGTGATGTGGGCGCAGGATTTATTTCATCTAGGCCAGGTCGAAAGCATGCATCACGATTATTGCAAAGTTCGTTTGGTCTAGCATTTAGAATTCAACGGACATCTATTATGACATGGGCGATCGGAATGTTGATTTTAGGTGTTTCTTATGGCTCAGTATTTGGAGATTTAGAATCATTTTTTTCAGGTAATGAGATGGTGAGTCAAATGTTAACACCTGTTGAAGGCTTATCGTTGACAGAACAATTTGTTTCCATGCTAATGTCTGTAATTTCGATGATTAGCACAGTACCTGCTTTAATGGTTCTCTTTAAATTAAAGGGGGAAGAAAAACAAAATCGGGCTGAACATTTATTAACTAGCGCGGTATCCCGGTATAAACTGCTAGGGAGTTACTTATTTCTTTCCATTGTATTAGGATTTGTCATGTTATGTTTTGCGACAATTGGATTATGGGCCGCAGCGGCAAGTGTTATGCAAGATCCTATTTCTTTTAGTTTATTATGTAAAGCAGCGATCGTTTATTTGCCAGCAATATGGATGATGACAGGTTTGGGTGTATTCGTAATTGGTGTGATTCCCCGATTCTCCGGATTTGCATGGTTGTATTTAGGCTATTCCTTCTTCGTTGTTTATTTAGGTGAACTTCTTCAATTTCCGGAATGGATGGGAAATCTCTCACCATTCGGTCATGTTCCGCAGGTTCCTGTAGAGGAAATAAACTATGTTTCTATTACTTTACTAACTTGTATCTCAGTTGCTCTTATGATCATCGGATTTATCGGGTATCGAAAACGGGACATAGAAGGATGAATTGGAGTCCTCTAATAGCCTGGCTGCTATTAGAGGGCTTTTTAATTGGCGGTGGTTGTTTGCCGCTGATATATTCGGCTTTTCGCCGATATATGTTCAATTTCGCTGATATAAATTTCAGATCGCCGATATATCTCTGAAATCGCTGATTAAGAATTATTTAAATTAAATTCGAACCAGAGAAAGGGATATTTATAAAAATAGAGAACTTAATTAGGTGAAAACATCCATTGGAGTGATGCTATGATTGTCAAAGAACGCAGGAAACCTCTTATGATCCTTAAATTGCATGCATTATTAGACAGAATTTCTCCTCATCATCCTGAAATCCCGAAGATAAAAGAAGAACTTAAAAAAAGAGAGGCTGGATATAGGGGAGAAACTTCATTAGATTATCCTTTAAGCTTTTTGGATGAAAAAAATTACCTGATTTTTCACGATTTGCGCCTGAAAGACAATTCGTCCTTCTTTCAAATTGATACACTGCTCCTAACAAAAAGCCATTTTATTATCCTTGAGGTTAAAAATATTTCAGGTACGCTTTATTTTGATCATGATTTTAAGCAACTTATTCAAACCACCCACAATGGAAAAGAGCGTGCTTATTCTTATCCTTTAACACAGTTAAGAAGACAGGAACAGCAGTTAAAGAGATGGCTAGAAAAGCACCGTATCAAGCAAATGCCCATTACCTCTTATGTTGTGGTCAGCAATCCTCAATCAATTATCCGTACTTCAAAAAAAATCCTTCATATTAGTCAACAAGTTATACGTAAGGAAGAACTCCCTGAAAAGCTACTTCAGCTTGAAAAGTCAAAATCATCAATAACACTTAATCCGAAAGAATTGAAAAAAGTATCACGGTCCCTCTTAAAACACCATCTTGAACTAGATCAAAGCATTTTTGAGAAGTTTCAATTAACAAAAAATGATATTCAAAAAGGAGTGATATGCTCTTCATGCAAATATATTGGCATGGAAAGGTATCACGGTTACTGGGGTTGTCCAGTTTGCAAAATGAAAAGTAAACATGCTCATCTACAAGCAATAAATGAATATAGAATGCTATTCAATTCAACAATAACTAATAGTCAATTGCGGGAATTTTTGAATCTCCAATCTGCGGACACGGCAAAAAGATTACTAAAATCAATGAATATACCTTATGTAGGAGAGAATAAAGGACGGAAATATGATCTTACCAAAATAAGGGAATTTTAAATTTGACAAAAACTTTTTAATTCTTTACACAATTAATTCCAACTTTATTGATAGGAATAATGAGTTGTGTTAAAATGAATTATATTTTTTACTTGTATGTGAGCAAAAAATGATGGAAACTAGGAATTATGTAATAATTTGTATAAGTATATTTCTTTGTGAGGTGGATTTTGTTGCAACTTCAGGTAATGAACAGCCCGTTTAATCAGGAGCAAGCTGAGCTCCTTAATCGTCTTCTGCCAACTTTGACAGATTCGCAAAAAGTCTGGTTGAGCGGATATTTAGCTGCTACTCAGTCTGGTTCTGCTAGTGTTCCGGCTGCTCCCGAGGCACCGGTAGCAGGAGCAGTTGCTCAAGCTAATGTAAAGCCGGTATCAAAAGATGTTACAATTCTTTATGGTTCACAAACAGGTAATGCCCAGAGTCTTGCTGAAAAGTCAGGAAAGACACTCGAAGAGCGCGGTTATAAAGTGACTGTATCATCAATGAGTGATTTCAAACCGAATAATTTAAAAAAGGTAGAGAATCTTCTTATTGTGGTCAGTACACATGGAGAGGGAGATCCACCGGATAATGCGTTATCATTCCATGAGTTCCTACATGGAAAACGTGCTCCAAAGCTCGATGATCTTCGCTTCTCGGTGTTATCACTTGGTGATAGCTCATATGAGTTTTTCTGTCAAACAGGAAAAGAATTTGATCAACGTTTAGAAGATCTTGGAGGCACTCGTTTATACCCGCGTATTGACTGTGATCTTGATTTTGATGAGCCTGCTGCAGAATGGATTGAAGGAGTGTATGCAGGATTAAGTGAAGTGCAGTCTGCAAGTGTTGAATCAGCATCTGCTGTTGCTGTAGCACCTGCTGTTGAATCAGCGTATTCCCGTACAAATCCCTTTAAAGCAGAAGTTCTTGAAAACCTTAATTTAAATGGGCGTGGTTCTAATAAAGAAACACGTCATGTAGAGTTATCTCTTGAAGGTTCCGGACTAACTTATGAGCCTGGTGACAGCCTTGGTGTGTATCCGGAGAATGATCCTGCGCTTGTTGAGCTAGTGTTAGAAACAACAAAATGGGATGGAAATCAAGCAGTTACTGTTAATAAAGAAGAGATAACGCTGAAGGAAGCATTAAGCAAAAAACTCGAAATTACTGTTCTGACAAAGCCTTTAATTGAAAAAGCAGCACAGCTTTCTTCAAATGAAGAATTAAAAACTCTTGTTGCTCCGGAAAAAATCAATGAATTAAAAACGTATATCGACGGACGTGATTTAATAGATTTACTTCGTGATTTTGGACCTTGGAATGTTTCGGCACAGGATTTTGTTGCGATTTTACGTAAAATGCCTTCCCGTTTGTACTCTATTTCTAGCAGTCTAGCAGCAAACCCGGAAGAAGTTCATTTAACAATTGGTGCAGTTCGTTATGAAACTCATGGCCGTAAACGAAATGGTGTGGCATCCATTTTAACTGCAGAACGCCTGCAGCCTGGTGATACATTACCGGTCTATATTCAACATAACCAAAACTTTAAGCTTCCGGAAAATCCGGACACACCGATTATCATGGTAGGACCTGGTACAGGTGTGGCACCTTTCCGTTCCTTTATGCAGGAGCGTGAAGAGGTCGGTGCGGAAGGAAAGTCATGGATGTTCTTTGGAGATCAGCATTTTGTGACAGATTTCCTTTACCAGACAGAATGGCAAAAATGGTTAAAAGATGGCGTCCTAACGAAAATGGATGTTGCGTTCTCCCGTGATACAGAAGAAAAAGTTTATGTGCAACATCGTATGAAGGAGCACAGCAAGGAACTATTCGAATGGCTTGAACAAGGTGCGGTTGTTTACATCTGTGGTGATGAAAAGCATATGGCACATGATGTGCATCAGACCCTTATCGATATTATTGAAAAAGAAGGCGGGCTAAGCCGTGAAAAAGCGGAAAGCTACCTTGCCGACATGCAGCAAACGAAACGCTATCAGCGTGATGTATATTGATCTTTGATTGAAAGGAGATTTTAAAAGAACATGGCGAACCAAATATTAAAAGCACCAGAAGGCGCTCCAAGTGATGTTGAACGTATTAAAGAAGAAAGTGACTACTTGCGCGGTACGCTAAAAGAATCCATGCTTGAGCGACTAAGCGCCGGTATCTCTGATGATGATAACCGCCTAATGAAGCACCACGGAAGCTATTTGCAGGATGATCGTGATCTTCGTAATGAACGTCAGAAGCAAAAATTAGAGCCGGCTTATCAATTCATGCTTCGTGTCCGATTACCTGGTGGTGTAGCAACACCTGATCAATGGCTTGTAATGGATGATCTTGCAAATAAATACGGAAATGGAACACTCAAGCTTACAACTCGTATGACATTCCAAATGCATGGTATTCTAAAATGGAATATGAAGCCAACAATTCAAGGCATTCATGCATCCTTAATGGATACGATTGCTGCTTGTGGGGATGTTAACCGTAATGTAATGTGCGTCGCAAACCCTTATCAGTCAACTGTTCATGAAGAAGTGTACCAATGGTCTAAAAAGCTAAGTGATGATTTACTTCCTCGTACAAGAGCTTACCATGAAATATGGCTTGATGAAGAAAGAGTAGCAGGTACACCTGATATTGAAGAAGTTGAGCCAATGTATGGCCCGCTTTATTTACCACGTAAGTTTAAAATCGGGATTGCTGTACCACCGTCAAACGATGTCGATGTATTTTCTCAAGACTTAGGCTTAATCGCAATTGTTGAAAACGACAAGCTTGTTGGTTTTAACGTAGCGATTGGTGGCGGAATGGGGATGTCACATGGTGATAAAGCGACATATCCACAGCTTGCAAAAGTAATCGGCTTCTGTAAACCGGAGCAAATCTATGATGTTGCAGAAAAAGTGATCACCATTCAACGTGATTACGGAAATCGTTCATCTCGTAAAAATGCCCGCTTCAAATATACCGTTGATCGATTAGGATTGGAAAATGTTGTAGAGGAACTTCATAATCGTCTTGGCTGGAGTCTTGATGAAGCAAAACCATTCAACTTTGACCATAACGGTGATCGCTATGGTTGGGTAAAAGGTGTGAAAGGAAAATGGAATTTCACATTATTCATTGAAGGTGGCCGCGTAACAGACTATGAAAACTACAAACTGATGACTGGAATAAGAGAAATCGCGAAAATTCACAAGGGCGATTTCCGTTTAACAGCGAACCAAAACCTAATCATCGGAAATGTATCAACACAGAAAAAGAAGAAAATCGATGAGATTATTGAAAAATATGGTCTAACCGATGGTAAGCATTACTCTGCATTACGCCGCAGCGCACTTGCATGTGTGGCGTTACCAACATGTGGTTTGGCAATGGCAGAAGCAGAACGTTATCTACCAACACTTATCGATAAAATCGATGAAATTGTTGATCAAAACGGTCTTAATGATAAAGAGATAACGATCCGTATGACAGGCTGTCCAAACGGATGTGCACGCCATGCGTTAGGCGAAATCGGATTTATCGGTAAAGCCCCTGGTAAATACAATATGTACTTAGGTGCAGCACATGACGGAACACGTCTAAGCAAAATGTACCGTGAAAATATCGGAGAAGAAGAAATTTTGAAAGAGCTTGGTACAATTCTTCCACGCTACGCAAAAGAACGTAAAGAAAACGAGCACTTTGGTGACTTCGTAATCCGCGCAGGTATTATTAAAGCAACAACAGATGGTACAAATTTTCATGATTGATAACTAAAGCCAAGGAGAAATCCTTGGTTTTTTATTTTATCCAAGGGATAACTTTACCTTAGTTCAATGACTTGCCATGAAGGTAATTTCATGATATATTATCTTTAAATCGAGATATTTTAATTAAGTGTATTTATGAACGTAAAAAAATCATAATAAACAGTATAATCATCATAACGGAGGAATGAAAATGAACCATTTAAAAGGAATACACCATGTAACAGCTATTACCAGTAGTGCAGAAAAAAATTATGAATTTTTCACGTATGTACTAGGGATGCGCTTAGTGAAGAAAACAGTTAATCAGGATGATATTCAGACTTACCATTTATTTTTTGCCGATGATGTAGGCAGCGCAGGAACGGATATGACATTCTTCGATTTTCCTGGTATTCCGAAAGGGGTTCATGGAACGAACGAAATTTCAAAAACATCTTTCCGGGTTCCAACAGATGCTTCACTGGATTATTGGGTTAAACGATTTGACCGTTTAGGAGTTAAGCACACAGGAATTAAAGAACAATTTAGCAAGAAAACACTGTCTTTTGTTGATTTTGATGACCAACACTACCAGTTAATATCTGATGAGCGTAATAAGGGAGTTGCTTCAGGTACACCTTGGCAGAAAGGACCTATTCCATTAGAATACGCTATTACAGGCTTGGGGCCAATCTTTATCAGAATTTCCAATTTTGATCAACTAAAAGAAGTATTAGAAAAAGCTCTTTTGTTTAAGGAAATTGCCCAGGAAGGATCATTCCATTTATTCGAAGTAGGTGAAGGTGGAAATGGAGCGCAGGTTATAGTGGAGCATAATGTCATGCTTCCACAGGGAATTCAAGGCTTTGGTACAGTTCACCACGTAGCCTTCCGTGTAGAGGATCGAAATGTGTTAGAAGAGTGGATTTCCAGAATGGAAAACATAGGATTCCACACATCAGGATATGTAAACAGACATTTCTTTGAATCATTATATGCTAGGGTTGCCCCTCATATTTTATTTGAATTTGCAACAGATGGTCCGGGATTTATGGGGGATGAGCCTTATGAAACATTAGGTGAAAAACTCTCATTGCCACCTTTTCTGGAACCAAAACGTGTACAAATTGAAAAAATGGTTCGCCCGATTGACACAGTAAGAAGTACAAAGGAATTTGTAAAAGAATAATCTTAAGGAAAAATTAAGTTCCATCTCAGCTGCTTTGACGGTATACTTACATTTGTGGGTTTACCGATTAAAGAATGATAGGAGCTTATAAAGATGGATTTTATAACAATCTTAAAAGCTGTTATATTAGGCTTGGTAGAAGGATTAACAGAATTTGCACCAGTTTCTTCAACAGGTCATATGATTATTGTTGATGATATGTGGTTACAATCAGAAGAATTTTTAACAAAATATGTTGCAAATACATTTAAAATTGTTATTCAACTAGGGTCTATACTAGCAGTTGTCGTTGTATTTAAAGACAGATTTATTCAAATGCTGGGATTAAGCAGATTTAGCAAAAAAGTACAAAAAAGGACTACTCAGAATCGACTAAAGCTGTCACAAGTTATTGTCGGGTTAATTCCGGCAGGTGTTTTAGGCGTTTTGTTTGAAGATTATATCGATGAGTATTTATTCTCCATTGAGACCGTGTTAATCGGGTTAGTTGTGGGTGCGCTCTTAATGATTGCTGCTGACCTTTTCGGTCCAAAAGTACCGAAGATTGATACTGTTGACCAAATTACGTACAAGCAGGCATTATCAGTGGGACTTATTCAGTGTCTTTCATTATGGCCGGGGTTTTCACGCTCTGGCTCGACGATTTCAGGTGGTGTGTTATTGGGAATGAGCCACCGTGCAGCAGCTGATTTTACATTTATTATGGCTGTACCGATTATGGCGGGAGCAAGCTTTCTATCTCTTCTTAAAAACTGGCAATACTTCACACTTGATGCCATGCCGTTTTTTATCGCAGGATTTATTAGTGCGTTTGTTTTTGCGTTAATATCCATCCGGTTTTTCTTAAAATTGATTAATAAAATTAAACTAATGCCATTTGCGATCTATCGTATTGTGCTGGTCGTCGTGATTTGGGTATTGTACTTCTAAGCATATTATAAAGAGATGGAGATTAACATAATGTTGATTTTCTTCTCTTTTTTTATTTTTAGTATTTTAAAGATGTATGAAAGCCGATAAGATTAATAAAGATACAAAGAAAACTACTTAAGGAGGTTTATTTTGACTGGTACTATCGAAGTTCAAAAGCTCTCAATCTATGATCATATATTGTTTATTCTAATTACCTTTATTTATTGGTTTTCACTTTATATTTATGTACCGGTATTTGTCTCTTATTTGGATTATTTAGGTGGTACATACACGTTCGTTGGATTTATCGTCGGAAGCTATGGTATTATGCAAATTTTATTACGACTTCCCGTTGGAGTTGTCTCAGATCGCCTGCAAATTCGGAAGCCGTTTGTAATAGCTGGTCTAGTGACAGGAGTGATTAGCTGTCTCGGTTTTGCTTTAACAGAGAGTATAGAGTTTGCTTTGGTTTCAAGGTTTATTTCCGGTATTACAGCATCAATGTGGGTTGCATTTACTGTTCTATATGCGAGCTATTTTAAGCAAGACGACACAACAAGAGCTATGGGGAATGTACAGTTTATTACGGTTGCTTCTCAACTTATTAGCATGGGTTTGAGTGGCTACCTCGTGACTCAATGGGGATGGAAATCTCCATTTTGGATAGGCGGATTTGTTGGAATACTTGGGATCTTGTTAGCGCTTCGAATAAAAGAATCAAAGAAGAAAACAGAGACTAAGAAGATTAAAATGAGTGAACTAAATGAAGTCCTAAGAGAGCCTACTGTCTTAAAAGCAGCAATCTTATCAGCACTTGCTCATGCTGTCCTATTTATTACGATGTTTGGATTTACACCAGATTATGCGCTAAAGATAGGTGCCTCAAAAGATAGCCTTATTTATTTAGTGTTTAGCTTTATGGTTCCTCATGCAATTGCGCCAATTATAACTGGAAGATATTTAGCTGGAAACTTCCGAAAGTGGAAAATATTGGTTGTAGGATTTTGTGGTTCATGTGTGTTTTCAGTTATGATTCCGTTTATAAATAACCTGGAAGTTCTTTATCTTACCCAGGCAGTTAATGGCTTTGCCCAAGGGATGACCATACCATTGTTAATGGGAATGGCGATTCAAACCATTCCGAATAGAAAACGCGCCACTGCGATGGGGTTGTTTCAAGCAGTGTATGCAATCGGTATTTTTCTAGGGCCATTTATCTCAGGATTATTTTCTGAGGAAGGAACATTTCTTCCCGTGTTTTTGACCGCAGGCGCAGCAGGAATAATTGGAATGTTCTTATCACTGACATGGGGATATCAACATTCGCCTCTATCAAAAAAGAAAATAGAGTCGATGTAGGTAAGAAGGAATGATAAACTTTGACATCTTCATCTTATGAGGTCTATATTAACAGGTGATAAGCTCTTTTAGGAGGAATTGTCATGGTTCAATTGAGCGAACAGACTGTTGAATCTGTATCAACAGTTGTTCAACTTCAAAAAAACTTTTTTCATAAGGGTCAAACAAAGTCAAAGGACTACAGAAAAGGAATGCTTCAAACCCTTGCTGATCAGGTTCGGAAATATGAAAAAGAAATTTGTCAGGCGCTTAAACTTGATTTAAATAAATCTGAAACAGAAGCATATATGACTGAAATTGGCTTTTTGCTAGAGGAGATAAAATTTACATTAAAGCATTTAGGTAAATGGATGAAGCCTGAAAAAGTAAAAACAGCGAAGACACATATAGGATCAAAAGGTATTAGAGTAGCTGAGCCCTATGGTGTCACGCTCATCATTGCACCATGGAACTATCCGTTTCAGCTACAACTGGCCCCACTTATTGGAGCTATTGCAGCGGGAAATACAGCCATTCTAAAGCCTTCCGAATTAACTCCACATACATCTTCAATACTGGTAAGGTTAATTCAAGAAGCGTTTGACCCTGCCTATGTGACTGTGATGGAAGGTGGAGTCGAGACAACAAGTATTTTATTAGATCAACCATTTGATTATATCTTTTTTACTGGAAGTGTCCCTGTGGGGAAAATTGTGATGAAGGCTGCTGCCGAAAGATTAATACCAGTTACGTTAGAGCTTGGCGGGAAGAGCCCTTGCATTGTAGACCAATCAGCCAACTTGGAGCTTGCTGCAAAGAGAATTGTATTTGGAAAGCTAATTAATGCCGGTCAAACCTGTATTGCACCGGATTATCTCTTACTCGATAAAAAAATTAAAGAGCCATTGATCGAAGAATTAAAAAAGGTGATTATTGATTTTTATGGTGAAAATGCAATTCAAAATGAAGAGTTTACAAAAATTGTGAATGACCGTCATTTTCATCGGTTAAAGAGTTACTTATCAGATGGAACGATCCTGTTCGGCGGCCAATCAGATGAAAGCCAACTAAAGATAAATCCAACACTGATCAAACCAAAAGAGCTTACATCCCCTCTAATGACAGATGAGATCTTTGGACCCATACTGCCCATCTTGGAGTACGATAACATACAAGAAGCAGTTAATTTTATTAATAGCCGTCCTAAGCCGTTAGCTTTATACGTTTTTACAACGAATGATGAGGTAGCAAAACAAGTCACTGAATCTACATCATTTGGTGGAGGGTGTATTAACGATACACTTATGCATATTGCCACGCCATACCTGCCTTTTGGAGGTGTTGGTGAAAGTGGAATGGGAACATATCATGGCGAGGCGAGCTTTCAAACGTTTTCCCATTATAAAAGTGTACTCAAACAAACTAATCGTTTTGATTTTAGTTTCAGGTATCCAAATGCAAAAAATAGTTTAAAGATGATGAAAAAATTGATGAAGTAACGAAAGGATCAGTTATGGGAACTGATCCTTTTTTATCGTTTAGGAAATATAAAATTCTTAAACTGTGGATAAGCGCTTCGACATCCAGCTCCAGCGGCTAGCCCCTCTAGGGTCTAGCCACAAATGAATGGAAGACAAAAAACGCGTCTTCTATTCATTTGCTCTTATTTGCCCGAGGTCCAGGCGTTTGCGCTTTTGTTCTTTGGCGACAAGTCAAGTTTTTCTAAAATATTTCATGAGATGAATCCTTGACATTGAGAACACTTTTCAATTAGAATTATAAAAGATAATGATAATCATTATCATCAGATGGGGGAAGTGTTCTCTAAATGATGAATGAAAACAAACTTTTAGTAGAGAAACATGTGATGCAAGATCATTTAGAGTCTTTTATAAAATGTCCGTACCAAGTTTACTATTTTCAGCTCCTTCATGAAAAAGAGCGAATGTGGAGACAGAATATACAAGCAGTCATCAATTCAATTGTCCATAGATATTATGAGCTTCGTTTAGACGATCAGACAAAGCTATCTGCATAAAAGTTAATAAATAAGTATTGGCACCAAGTCAGGTTTGATTTTTTTCAGTCCGGGGAAGAGTATTATATGGTTTTAGCCAAAATAACCGATCATTTGCTCCAGTTTCTCTCAATGAAAAGTAAGCAACCGCCGCTTTTCTTATATGAAAAACTAAACATAAGGCCTCCATTACAATCGAATTAGCAGAATGGTCAGTTACATCTTTTTCAGTAAAAAAATTTCTTTTAGAGGCAGATCAGCAGTTGATGGAAAGATATAGTCAACTCGTTTCGGTTTTCTCTTACGAGACTTTGGGGATACTACCTGAAAAGATTGAGATTGTTTCTTTATTAGATGGAAGAATAACTGCCCTTTATCCATTCCAAAGGGAGTTCAATATTTAGAGTATATAAAGCAACTTATTAATGAAAACAATCAAGGATGCTTTGAATGTCCTTTAACAAAGCAATGCAAAGGAAAATTTAAAGGTCAAAATGTCCATTAAGAAAGGAGTTTCGACTATGCATCACTATTTTATCGTGAATCAACAGTTCCAACATTTTGTCGAGTGTTTTTGTCCAGATGGGGAGCACGAAGATATGCTTACAATTAAGCGTGGAGAATTACTGGAAGTAACAAATGAACGCACATATGTATATGATCAGGGATGGTATAACATGGTTATCCTGAATTCTGAAAAGTATATTTATATGGCATTAGACGACTTAGAAAAATATTTCATTAAAGGGTATATTTATTCGTTAATGGATTTGGAGTTACATATTAATCACTTGAAATTTCAGGTTGATCAGTCTCTGGCGCTTGGTGATGAGGATATATTCTTAGAAGCGACAAATGGCTTGAAAAAGTCCAATGAGTTAAAAATTATGTTAGACAAACATTTAAATAGTATGACGGAAAATCAACTAATGTAGGTTTTCATAGGATGTGAAAGAAATGAGTAAAAACATGAAACAAGGCATTGTCTTTCAGAAGGACTTTATCATTCAACAGCTGTTAAAGTTAAACTGCTTTAAATCATCAGATAATCGCCAATTATATGAATTATCTTTACCTGAACTGGAAAGTGAATATAAGCTTGTAAAAGAAAAGCACCATTCCATTTCATAAGAACATGAAAAAGGTGAAAGTAAGCCTCCTTTTTCATGTTCTTTTTTTGGACACTTAATATTTATTTTCGATTTTCTGATTTTATTTGCTTTTTTGGGATTATATTTACCGATTAACAGTTTGTATTTACGATTTTTAAATTATATTTACTATTAGACGAAATTCGAAACCGACATCACTTTTTAAACTTTTTCTTAGTAAAAGCCACAACACACAATAGAAGGGGAATAGCAAAGGTGAAAATGGGATAAATATAGGCAAGCATAAAATCACCTTGAGCCATATGTGAAATGTAGTTTTCTGTAAAATAATAGGAAGTGAAAAATACTATGGCTCCAAAAGGTAAAATTAACACATTCTTAGATATATTAAATAATGTTGCGCCACCTATTACTGCTGCATACATAAAAATAGCGACTTTAAAAAAATCATTAACTAGCAGCCAAATCATAAAAAGTGCATCAAGTCTCTGAATTATCTCAGCTACCTCAATTTTTTGAACCATTTTCAGTAAAGGAGAGATGGAAGTACTTCTACTATCAGCACCTAATACCCCGATCGTTAAAAAATGAAAAAATGTTAAAGACATCCCTCCTAATATCACTCCCATAAAAGAAGCTTTTAATTGAAGTTTTGGTTTATTGAGATAGGCAAAAATCATTGTAAAACAAACGACTTCCCCAAACGGTGCAATCCAAGCCTCTTTCAATGTTGTACCGATAATCTTCTTCCAACCAGGCTCTAATACTGGTAATAAATTTTCATATTGAAAGATATCAGAAAAAAAATGAAGATAATCATTAAAATCCCTGTTAGGACAAGATACACGATAAATATTTCACTTGTTCTTAGCAGGACTTCTATGCCTAAGAATAACCCATAGAGTACTGGGAGTAAAAACATAATCCCGATGACCGATATAGGTGTTCCGTGCAAAAAAAGAGGTGCCAGTTCCATTGCATCTCGAACATCACGGGCAGCCCCGTACAAAAAAACAAAACATAGAAAATGCCGACTGCGGTACCTAAGTATTTACCCAGGATCTTTTTTGTGTACTCTGTTAAGACAAGGTTAGGATACAGTTTATATAAATAGTGATAAATCAAAAGCAAGGGAAAACCTAAAAGCATACCAAGTAAAATTGAAATCCAGGCAGCTTGTTCAGCATCGGCAGCTAATGGGAAAATAACGGTTGTACCTACAACAAAAATATACATGATCGTAACCAACTGTATGGCAGATATCTTTGCATTCTCCATATTGTCTTACCATCCGCTTTCTTTGTTCGTTTTGATTTGTTTAACCTTAGCTGCAAACAGAATCATGCATGGAATTAATAAACAAATCGTTAAGGAATACGGTGTCCATGTGTGTGCAAGGAAATCTTGAAAATTAACGATATCCGGGTATAGGATGAGAGAAAAGGTGACTAGTAAAAAGGCTAATGGAAAAACCAGAATTTTATAGCTCTTTAATTTGAATAGTTGTGCAAGGCCAAGAGTGATTCCGTAATAACAAATCGTAAGCTTAAAATACATAGAAAAAAACCAGATGATAGCAACTATGACTTCTAATCTTTCAATTACCGTTCCAAGGCTTATTTTTTTCCCTAATATATAGGAAGGGTATGCATGCCTTGCAGTAAAATCTGCTCCTAGTACTATGATACTGAATATGATTAGGATCGATAAAACAACTCCCCCGATAATCGTTCCTTTGTAAAAGGATTTCTTCAAGCCCTGTTTGTTTGTTACATATGGGGTAATCATTAAAAAAATAAACAATTCTAAATAAGGGAGTCCCAAACTGCTGTATGTAGCTCTTACTATGGCTTTAGATCCTTCTCCGTAAATAGGTCGGATATTTGAAATCTCTACTTCAGGGATAAGAAATAAAAATAGTAGTGCAAGCATCAAAATCATCCAAGGGAAGAAAATGATGGCTGTACGGCTGATAACCTCAATTCCTAATTTAACTCCTGCCATACTGATGAGGATGAAAGAAATCAAGATCGTCTGAATAGGTGTTTCGACGAGAATTTGAGTTGTTAAGAAATCCCCAATCTCTCTAAGTAAACCAGCGGAAAGTATAAAAAAATAAATAATGAAAAGAAAGGAAACTAAACCTCCTATCCAACTTCCTAAAATGTTTTTCGTCATTTCTATAAAGGTCATTTCAGGATAAAAGGATGTCAGCTTGTTATATAAAAAAATAAAACATATTCCAATCATTAAAGAGAGAAGAGAGGCAATCCAGGCATCTTGTTTTGCATAAGAGGCGAGTAAAGATGGCCCTACTAGTATGGAGCTACCTAGAGTAAAAATAATCACAATAATTTCAAATTCACCTGTATTAATTTTCCCTTTTTCAAGCATGTTTACATATCAACTACCTCTCTATGACAAAAAACGTTCTATAGATGAAATAATAGGACTGTATATACGGTTTAGGAAACCAAGCGGAGTCGGAATTCTTATATTAAGTGCTAATAGAACAGCAAATGATAGTCCGCTAATCAGTAAGAAACTATAGATGATTATCTCCCGGTAGCTTTTACTTTTTAATAATGTCTTAATCTCAATAATCCAAACGAGTAAACCTATAAGGAGAATTCCAACAATTGGCCACATGCATGTTTACTCCTTTGTTTCTTTTTGGAATGAGTCTGTAATTGTCCCTAATCTTCTTATGTCTGCTTTGACATGAACATTTACGTTTAAATTTGTGAAATGTTCATCCCAGTTATCTTTTAGTCCTTTCCAGGCTTTTGGATCTGCCCGATGAATGACTTCTCCAAAACCAAAAATATCACTTTGAAAATCCTCTTGAACCTTTTGAATAGAGGTTTGTACTTTCTCTTTAATATTGTCACTATATCCCTTTTCTAATTTGTCGATATTTTCAGGTTTTGATAAATCAATACTGCTTTCAACATCAGCGATATTTCCTTCAGGTGTAACGGAAATATCGATAACCGGCTTCCCTTTTTCCATTTTTCCCTTTACTTTAGTTTTAGAACGTAAAGTTTCAATGGTGATTTTGCCATCTTCTTGTTCAATGGTTACGACTGTATTTTTAATATTGTCGGTAATATAGTTAAAACCTTTGCTCTCATTCATATTCAACCAACCGATCAGTTTGTCTTTCTTAAAAACAGCAAGATAATCAATTCTTAACCCTGTATCGGGTGAGACATTGTGAACGTTTTCGATACTGCCGCCAACTTCGGCGTCTCCATAATGATAGATACCAGTTAGTACAGGTTCTTTTCCCTTGCTTACAATACTGTTAATTAATTCATCTAATTTAACTGTTTTTGCTGCTGCCCAAACACTCTCAGAGTTTTCAAGTGCATTAAAAAGTTTATTCGCCGGGACTTTTTCAATTGCGGTTTGAATATTTAAGATGTCAGCGGCAGTAGATCCTTTTGCGACCGTAATATAAAAGTCAGTTCTCATTTCATGATCTCTTGAAATAAAATCAAGTGCTTTCCCTATTCCTTCTCTAGCCAGTTCTTCCCCAAAGACTACTTCACGAAGATGTGCTAAATAAATACTTCTTGGAGTGTCAGTTGATAGCTTTCGTAATGCTTCAAATACGGTTTCTCCAGATTTTACAAACCTCACCACTTCAGTACGACCAGAGCTTGTATTTCCGGCAAGCTCTGACGGATTTAATACTTGTATCGAAACAGAATATCCATCTTTTGTTTTATCGATACCAATCGCTGTCACGATGGCAAGTTCGTTTAAATCTTTTTTACTCCAGCAACCGGTAGTGAGAAGAAGCATACAAATAATAATAAGTAACTTCTTGTACATAAGGTAAACTCCTTAACTAGTAGTAGGTGGTTTTGGAGAAGGTGTATCCTCTCGATCTGTATCCTTTTGACTTATTAAACGTGGGCGTGCAAATAAAGCCCAATGCGGAAGTCGAAAAAAATTATCCTTTTGGTCCTGTAAAATAAATGGAGCATTTGGTGATAAATAAGGAATCCCAAAAGATCTCAAACTGCTAAGATGAAGGACCATGGCAATTAAGCCTAAAATAATGCCAAATAAACCGAACGTTCCAGCAAGAATCATAAACCCAAATCGTAGGATCCGCACTGCAATACCCATATTAAATGTTGGAGAAACAAAGCTGCTAATCGCTGTTAAGGAAACAACAATAACCATTGTGGCGGTGACAATCCCAGCTTCAACAGCTGCCTGTCCAATTACAAGCGCTCCGACAATGGAGATCGCTGACCCAACAGCTCGAGGCATTCGAACTCCGGCTTCTCGTAATATTTCAAATGTTATCTCCATAAAAATGGCCTCTACAATCGCAGGAAATGGAACGCCATCTCTCTGTGCTGCAAGACTGATTAGTAATGGAGTGGGCAGCATTTCCTGATGGAAGGTAGTCACCGCAATATAAGCTGAAGGTGTAAGTAATGCAAGAAAAAATGCCAGATATCGAAGTAACCGAATAAGTGTTGCGATGTCGGCTCTCTGATAATAATCTTCACTTGCTTGAAAAAAATTGATTAACAGAGCAGGAACGACTAAAACGAATGGAGTTCCATCAACAAGAATAGCAACTCTTCCTTCTAATATGGCTGCCGCCACTGTATCTGGACGTTCTGTATTAAAGATAGTTGGAAAGGGAGTAAATGTACTATCTTGTATCAGTTCTTCTACATATCCACTTTCAAGAATGGCATCTATTTTAATCTTATCTAAGCGGGTATGAACTTCTTTTACCATCTTTTCGTTAGCAACACCTTTTAGATACATAATGGCAACATCTGTTTTCGTTTTTTTGCCAAGTTGTTTCGTCTCAAGCCAAAGGTTTGGATCTTTAATGCGACGTCTTATTAAGGCCGTATTCGTTCTTAATGTTTCAGAAAAACCATCCTTTGGTCCTCTAACAACTGTTTGTGAAGAAGGTTCCTGCACTCCGCGATCAGCCCAGCCCCTGGATCCAATCGCTAAGCATTTAGGGAATCCGTCCATTAATAAAATAGTATCACCAGACAAAAAGTGAAAAAAAGAGTTTCGAATTGAACAATCTCCTTTATTTCCCCAATCGGCAGAGTTTGTGTCTTAATGAATTCGAACAAGTCTGTGTGAATATCAGTATGATCAACATCTGCATTCCTAATTTGAACCATAAGAGTATCTAAAACAAAGTCTTGTACAAATGATTTGTCAGCTAACCCATCCGTGTAAATAAGCCCGAGATCAATTAATCCACTTTGACCGGCCTTGAAGTCTCTAATAACGATATCTGAGCTGTTTCCTATTACCTCTTTAATATAGGATAAGTTCCATTGAAGGTTGGAAGAGATTTGTTCGATCTTCTTTTGCTCTTGTGATCTGCTATTTATCTCTTGAATGGCAGATAATTTTTCAGCAAAGTTTTTGTTTTGTTTTTTTCTTTTATTAATTTTGACAATGGTTTAGGAACACGTGTTTTCAATCTAAACCTCCTAGCAAGAAAAGGGTGCTAACACGTATTGTTAACAAATTAGGGTGAATTATCCAAGTGTTTAAAATAAAGTATATTCAGGATTTTGGTAAAAGGGTGACATTTTTAAAAGGAAGCTTTATGATGAAAAAATAAATAATGGCAACATAAAGATAAAGTGAGGAGTACACATGCAAAAGATTTTACCGGCTTTTTCATCTATTAAACAATTCGAACGGTTCCTGGTTAGCGACTATGAGATTGGTGTTTTTTTGGAAACACATATTTCTCAATTGGCCAATCTACATAAATTAGCTGAGCAACATCATAAAAAAGTCATCTATCATGTTGACTTAATCCATGGATTGAAAAGCGATGATTTTGCGGCAGAGTATCTTTGTCAGGAATATCGACCTTATGGACTTATTTCTACAAAATCGAATGTTATTTTAAAAGCAAAGCAAAAAGGTGTTATTGCAATCCAAAGGATGTTTTTAATTGATTCTCATGCATTAGAACGAAGCTACCGTTTAGTGGAAAAAACAAAACCGGATTATATTGAAGTATTACCAGGTGCGATGCCTTGGATGATCAAAGAAGTAAAAGAACGTACACAAACTAAAATACTCGCAGGCGGGTTAATTCGTACAGTTGAAGAAGTTGAAAAAGCGTTGGAAGCTGGGGCTGATGCCATTACAACATCTAAAAAAGAACTCTGGAATTTTGAAAAGTAAAATGGAATTCTAACTTAAGTGGTAGTAAGCGGAATAAAAGACAGGGGGAAGGGTATGAAAAACGAAAATTGGTTATCTATGTCTGATGAACATCAAGTATATGTTTGTCAATGGGAAGAGAAGTCGGTGAAGCCAAGGGCAGTCGTACAGGTTGCTCATGGAATGGCAGAACATATAAAACGTTATGAACCATTTGCAATGTTCCTCAATGCCAAGGGAATTATCGTAATAGGACATGATCATCGAGGTCATGGACAGACCGGTGAAAAGTGCGGTGAATATGGTTTTTTTGCCGATAGCAACGGCTTTGAAAGAACAGTTGACGATATGAAAGAAGTGTATAATTTCATAAAAAATCAATATCCGGAATTACCCGTCTTCCTCATGGGACACAGTATGGGCTCCTTTTTAGCCCGACGTTTTCTACAGCGTTTTCATGTGGATATATCTGGAGTAATTTTATCAGGAACTGGAGGGAATCCGGGTTTTATCTTAAAAGTTGCGAAAAAATTAGCTGAATCTCAGGTCAAAAAATGGGGGAATCGTGCTGAAAGTCCATTTCTGCAAAAATTAACAATCGGAAGCTATAATAAAAAATTTACGAATGCCAATACAGGTTATGAGTGGCTAACACGGGATTCGGAACAAGTATCAACGTATATAAAGGATCCGTATTGCGGAAAAGTAGGAACAACAGGATTTTTTCAAGACTTATATTATGGACTTGATATGATTCATAGAGATGAGGAAGTATCAAAAATAGACAGAAATCTACCATTCTATCTTTTTAGCGGGGATATGGATCCTGTTGGAAATTATACCAAGGGTGTAAATAAGCTGATTAATCAGTTAAGGAAACATGGAATTAACCAAATTGAATATAAATTTTATGAAAATGGTCGACATGAAATGTTAAATGAAGTAAATCGCGCAGTTGTATATGAGGATATATATAGGTGGATTGAAAAAAATTAAATTAGGACCAACAAAAATGCTAGATTGTCATCCTGACAATCTAGCATTTTTTCTAAACAAATGAAAGAAGTTTGTCGATATAAATAGTATGAAGATTATAGAATAGTAATATATGTCTAAATTTTGATGAGATGAGGAAATATTTACTATATAATAAGAAAAAAGTCTTAGTTATACTATTGGTAGATAAGTAAGGGTGGAAACAGAGTTGAAACAGTCATTCTGTGACATATTCTAATAGAGCAGGGGGTGTTTATATGAGTACGACTGTATCAAACACATTAGAAGATCTACATGGGTCAACGATAGAGTCCATAAAACAGATTCTTCCGATCCCACATGAAAATATAACAGCGCCTGAGCTACGTTCTGAGTTAACATGCCAATTCGGTGTCCTGGTTGGGATAACAGGCTCAATAAATGGTAAGGTTCTCTATAAATCTGATGTTGATTTTTTCAGTTCTGTAGGTGAATTAATGTTTGGCATGGCACTTGAAGGGGATATGTTAAAGTCATTTGCTGGTGAGCTTGGCAATATGATTTCAGGTGGACTGTGTACAAATGTCTTTTCAAAAGGAATGGCAATTGATATTACAGCACCAACAATCATGGAAGGAAATATGTCACTCTCGGGTTTTAAAGAAGCAATTGAAATTGTGATGACATTCCAAGGTGGTAAAAAACTAGAAATAGGTTTGATGATTGACTAATGATAGTCCAAGCTGCAGGAAAGGACTTTCATCCTTATTCTCATGACGGTGTGATTAATTAAATAAGTATTGTATTGTAAAAAACAGGTGGCTTGTTGAGTGTATATACTTACGTCAGCTGTTTTTTTAGTTAAGATATAAAATGCTATAATGTTGACAATAAATACTAAATTAAGGGGAGAAAAAATGGCTGAGGAACTTCGCAACATCTTTAATCAAGATTTTATGAATCAGCTTTCAAAGGAATTAAAGAACGCTTATCCATCGTTTGATGAAGAAATATTTCTTTCATATATTTTCACGGGTGAATGGGACAACCTTACTTTAAAGGAAAGAGTCCGGCGAATTTCTGAATGTTTTCATGCAACGATTAACCTGGAATTTCCAGAAGTGGTTAACGTATTAAAAAAGGTAGCACCTCATTTTGAAGGCAGCTTGGCAGGAATTATTTTTCCCGATTACATTGAGGTATACGGTTTAAACGATTGGAATGTGTCAATATCGGCCCTTGAATACTTCACCCAGTATTCAACATCCGAGTTTGCAGTCCGGCCCTTTGTGGTAAAAGACCAAGAGAAAATGATTCAGCAATTTATTGTCTGGAGCAGCCATTCAAATGAGCATATTAGAAGACTTGCAAGTGAAGGCTCCCGTCCTAGGCTTCCATGGGGTATGGTATTAAAAGCCTTAAAAAATGATCCTTCACCTATTTTACCGATTTTAGAAAATTTAAAGGAAGATCCCTCTTTATATGTAAGGAAAAGTGTAGCAAATAATATAAATGATATTTCGAGAGATCATCCGGATATCGTTCTCTCACTAGCAAAAAGATGGAACGGAGAAAATGAATTAACAAATTGGATTTTGAAAAAAGGCTTGCGAACTCTGCTTAAAAAGGGGAACTTAGAAGCTCTTGAATTGTTTGGAATAGGTCCATTACATACAATGAAAATTTCAGATTTAGATGTGACAAAAAATGTGAAAATTGGAGATGCAATTTCCTTTTCATTTCAGCTAGCTTCAACCGACACGGAATTACGCAAAGTAAGAGTGGAGTATTCAATCGATTTTATAAAAGCAAATGGAAAACCATCAACAAAACAATTTCAGCTATCGGAAGTAACGCTAAAACCGGGAGAAAAAAAGCAATATGAAAAAAAGCACTCCTTTAAAGACTTAACAACCAGGAAGCATTATCCTGGTAGGCATGTATTGTCTATTATCGTGAACGGAGAAGTAAAGGGAACCAAACCGTTTGACGTCCATCTTTAATAAAGGATGAAAAGAATTAGAGGAAAATGAATAATCTTTCTCGAAAGCTATATGTGGATTTTATAAAAAAGCACTGTCTTACATACAAAAGGGTAGATGGAGGAGAAAAGATGAAACAAAAGAAAATACTATTTATTGGTGACAGTATTACAGAATGGGGAAAACGCGAGGATCCGGAACAAATCGGCATAAGTTACGTGAGAATCATCCACGATTACTTACTAACAACTTATCCAGAGCAAGGATTTGATATAACAAATAAAGGGATCGGCGGCAACCGTATTACAGACCTTGCTTCAAGATGGCAACAAGATGTCATTGAACAGAACCCTGATTATCTCTCCATATCAATTGGAATCAATGATGTGTGGAGACAACTTGATCGCCCTGAAATGGAACAAGTAGACATAGAGAAATTTGAACACCTTTACAAAGACCTATTAACCCAAGTGAAAGAACAGACAAATGCGCACATTATTTTGATGGAACCAACTGTAATTGAGGAACAATTACAATCTAAAGGAAATGAAATCTTAAAAATGTACGTTAAAGTTGTAAATGATATGTCAAAACAATTCGAAACAACACTCGTCCCAACCCATCAAGCATTTGTAAAGTACCTAGAACAAAACAACGGCTACAACTTAACAACAGACGGTGTCCATATGAATTCTGCAGGCAACATGCTGATGGCCACAACATGGCTAAAAGCAGTAGAAGAGCAGTTGAAGTAATAGGGCCGAATTGACTGATGACCTCCCACATTTGTGGGAGGTTTTTTGGTAGGGGCTGGTTGAATTGGCTAGTTGACTCGATTGTGTGAGGAGAAAAGTGGTGTGGTTGGAATAATCATAGAAGTGGTCGAATAAATGGGAAAGGTGACTGAAATTGGGGAGTGGAAAGAGTGAAGTGGTTGAAAAAAGAGGAAAAGTGGTTGAATTATGTCAGAGAGTGGTTGAAAGTATCATGGAATTGGACGAATAAATAGGAAAGGTGACTAAAATTGGGGAGTGGAAAGAGTGAAGTGGTTGAAAAAAGAGGAAAAGTGGTTGAATTATGTCAGAGAGTGGCTGAAAGATTCATAGAAGTGGTCGAATAAATGGGAAAGGTGACTGAATTGGGGAGTGAGAAAAGTGATGTGGTTGAAAAAAGAGGAAAAGTGGTTGAATTATGTCAGAGAGTGGTTGAAAGATTCATAGAAGTGGTCGAATAAATGGGAAAGGTGACTAAATTGGGGAGTGAGAAAAGTGATGTGGTTGAAAAAAGAGGAAAAGTGGTTGAATTATGTCAGAGAGTGGCTGAAAGATTCATAGAAGTGGTCGAATAAATGGGAAAGGTGACTAAAATTGGGGAGTGGAAAGAGTGATGTGGTTGAAAAAAGAGGAAAAGCGGTTGAATTATGTTGGAGAGTGGTTGAAAGTATAATGGAATTGGGCGATTAAATAGGAAAGGTGACTAAATTGGGGAGTGAGAAAAGTGAAGTGGTTGAAAAAAGAGGGAAAGTGGTTGAATTATGTCAGAGAGTGGCTGAATTATTGCATGATTTTTAGTAATCTAGTAAAAGTTTAGATTATATATGGGAATATAAATTATAATTAGAGGAATCACCTATTAAGATAACGAATATTAACCCAAATAAAAAATAAGGAGATGATTGTTTTTGATTATGAAAGAACGGCTAAAGCCATTATACCTCCGAAAACAAGAAGCGTTGTTGCGGAGACTTCCAAAATCCCATATACTGTATCCAAAAATCGAACGAGACTATCAAAAAAATCTTGCAGGGTACAAGGGGGAAAAATCTATTGACTATTTTCTCAGTTACTTAAAAGAAGAGTATCTTATTTTCCATAATGTTAGACTTCTTGATCGCAAGCACTTTTTTCAAATGGATACTCTAATTTTAACTCCTTCATTTGCTTGTATTTTAGAAGTAAAGAATATAGCTGGATCAATTTTTATAAATGAGGAAACTGATCAGATGATTCGTACTTTGGATGGAAAAGAGGAAGGATTTCTTAGTCCATTGATACAAGTTAGGCGGCAGCAAGATCATTTTAGTAATTGGTTAAAAGAACAAGAAATACCCCATCTGCCCTGTATAGGATTAATTGTCCTCAGTAACCCTTCTACATTTTTAAAATCTTCTAATCCACAAATACTCCAAGCTGCAACTATTCCAAGTAAATTTGCATCCCTCGAGAATAAATATAAAGCGATGAAGCTGAAGAAACAAAATATAAATAGACTTTCAGCCAAAATTGCGGAATCTCATGTTGAGAATGATGGTTTAATTTTAGAACACTATCAGCTAGTAAAGTCTGAGATATTAACAGGTGTTCATTGTCCATTTTGTAAAACCATTCCCTTGACGAAAACGTTTGGCTATTGGACATGCCAAAAATGTGGCCAAAAATCCAAAAACGCACATACTGATGCTCTGACTGATTATATGCTTCTTTTTTCTGAGCGTATAAGTAATCGGGAAGTTCGATCATTTCTGCACATAAAATCCAGTTCAACTGCGAAAAGAGTTTTACAGAAACTGCATTATCCATATACAGGTAATACAAAGAATCGGACCTACCTTATAAAAGACAATCAATCTGAAAAATAGTAGGAAAGCGGCTCAAATAATTCTATTATTAGATTGATACTGGTGATGAAACTCTATCTATGGTACAGTGAAACATGTGTCATTTTGGTAGAATAAAAAGGTCTTTTGTTATATTTGAAATATAATTGTAATATTATATACATTGTTTTGTCATTTTTTGATGATATACTACTAATTGTGGCAAATCTGAGTATAAAGTAATGTTTTTAATAGATACATAGGAAAAAATACTGATTGTACGAGAGAAACGAAAGTAGGGAAGAGAATGTCGAAAAAGAAACTAGTTATCATGAATTTAGCAGTCATGATCGGATTAGGAAGTTCATTTGCTATTCCTTCGGCTAACGCTGAAACGGCAGAACGTACAGAAATTCAGGAAAATATAAAAGATGCAACTCAAGACGTTGAGAAAATACAACAAGAGTTGGCTGAATTAAAAAAGCAAAGTGAACGTGTTGAATCAGCAATTAATGACAACACAAAGAAAATTGAAGAAACTGAATCAAAAATAGAAACAGCTCAAGCTGAAATTACAACAATGGAATCAGAGATTTCAAAGCTGGAACAAGCAATTAAAGAGAGAACAGATATTTTAAAACAACGTGCAATTTCTTACCAACATAGTGGTGGTAATGTAGAGTATATAGATGTGTTACTAGGTTCTAACAGTTTTAGTGATTTCGTCAATCGTGCTGTTGCAGTTGGTAAGATTGTAGAAGCTGACCGTACAATGATTCAACAACAAGAAGCTGACGAACAAGAATTAAATGAAAAGAAAGTTTCAAAAGTTGAAGCGCTTTCGGATTTAGAAGGCATGAAATCAGAGTTAGAGGGTATGCAGGAACAAATACTTTCTCAAAAAAAGGAAAATGATACGTTAATAGGACAACTAAAAGATGAAGAAACAGCGAAACTAGCTGCAGTCAATAGCCTTAAACAAAAAGAAGCTAATTTAGCTGCTCAAGAAGCTGCCGCAGCTGCAATGGCTCAAGCTTCAGCAAATTCATCAAATGATTCTGTTGATAATAGTTCATCAAATGATTCTTCTAGTGATTCATCTAGTTCAGTAAAATTAGCAAAGGGAACTTCTTCTAAAACGACAACTGTTGAATCAACACCTGTAAATCCGAATGGAACAGTGAATGATTTAATTCGTGCTGGGTATAAGTATATCGGAAACTCAGTTTATGTCTTTGGTGGCGGAAGAAATTCCTATGATGTAGCAAATGGTCGCTTTGATTGTTCTGGATTTGTGCATTGGGCATTCTCTACAATAGGAGTAAACGTAGGCGCAAGCACTGACTCACTTAAATATGCAGGTAAACAGGTTTCTACAAGCAATATGCAACCTGGAGACTTAGTATTCTTTAACACTTACAAAACTGATGGACATGTTGGCATCTATGTAGGTGGAGGTAAATTTATCGGATCACAAAGCTCAACTGGTGTAGCTATAGCTGATATGTCCAGCGGTTATTGGGCTCAAAAATTTAACGGACGTGTAGTACGCGTAAGCATGTAATACTTTTAAAGCTGGCACATAGTTGTCAGCTTTTTGCTTTGAAAAAACTTATGTACTAAATAAATTCCCGATTATAATATATCTAAACATGTTTTTTGATTAAAAATGATGAAAAAGAAGCTTGCAATTCAACAGCCCATATAATAAAATATAAATCGTAATAATTACGTTTTGTGCTAATGGGAGTTAATTTCATTCCGGAATTATAAAATATAAATCGTAATGATGCTGGTTTATAGAAGGAGAAGATGAATGGTCAAAAGAAAAGTTCCTGTAACAGTGTTGAGTGGATATTTAGGTGCGGGCAAAACAACATTATTAAATCATATTCTAATGAACAAAGAAAATAGGAGAATTGCTGTAATAGTCAATGATATGAGTGAAGTCAATATTGATGCCTCACTTATTAAACAAGGAGGCTTTACGAGGACAAATGAAAAGCTAGTGCAGCTTCAGAATGGATGTATTTGTTGTACACTCCGAGAGGATCTTAATGTTGAAGTGAAAAAGCTTGTGGAACAAGGGGATATTGATTATTTAGTTATTGAATCTACCGGTATTTCTGAGCCGATACCTGTGGCGCAAACTTTTTCATATATAGATGAGGAGCTCGGAATTAATTTAACTGATAGTTGTGTTCTTGATGCGATGATTACTGTGGTTGATGCAAACAGGTTTTGGCATGATTTTGCTTCAGGGGAAACATTACTTGATCGAAAAGAAGCGACAGATCTGTCTGATACGAGAGAAGTTGTTGATTTACTTATAGATCAAATCGAATTCGCTAACATTCTACTATTGAATAAAACAGATTTGGTAAATGAAGAGGATGCTAAGGAATTAAGTGGAGTGATCCATAAGTTAAATCCTAACGCCAAGATTATTGAAACTAGTTTTTCGAAGGTTTCATTGGCTGAAATTTTAGATACAGAGTTATTTGATTTTGAAGAGGCAAGTCAAGCGGCTGGATGGATTCAGGAGCTTGTTAATGAACATATACCTGAAACAGAAGAATATGGGATTTCGTCATTTGTTTACAAACAAAAGCGTCCATTTCATCCAGAAAGATTTATGAACTGGTTAGAAAACTGGCCAGTTGACGTTGTGAGGGCAAAAGGATTTTTTTGGCTCGCATCAAGAAACGAGATAACAGGTCTTCTCTCTCAGGCAGGTCCATCTATCACAATTCAAGGTGCAGGTGAATGGATTGCAACATATCCAGAGGAAGAACAAGAGGTCATTTTGAAAGAGGAACCAGAGTTGCTTGAAAAATGGGATAAACGATATGGTGATCGCATAACGGAATTAGTGATGATTGGAATTGATATGAACCGTGATGAAATTGAAACAAGTCTTAATCTATGTTTATTAACAGATGCTGAAATGCAGCAAAACTGGTCTCAGTTTAATGATCCACTTCCAGCATTTGACGTAACAAACTAAAATTAGGAGGGAAAATAATGAGAGTAAATATTACATTAGCATGCACAGAAACAGGAGACCGTAATTATATTACAACAAAAAATAAACGAAACAATCCAGATCGAATTGAATTGAAAAAATATTGCCCGCGATTAAAACGATATACGTTACATCGTGAAACAAAATAGAAATTTAGTTACGAAAGAAAAAGACTGTCACTTAAGGCGGTCTTTTTTATGTTCAGAAGTTTTTATTCTGGGTATTATTAAAATAAGGCTCTTCCCATAAGGTTCCTGGCAATAAAGCAAGTTTCCTAACCTGATAGAAATCATTGTGATGACAGTTTATACAAATTACTGAGTTTATTTTTCAAAATGTAACATATTTTATAGAAATTTGAATAAAGTGATAAAAAAGAAGGATATTTATCAGTTTTTGTCTAATTATCATTAAGGCATTCACACAATGAAAGTGGTGAAAAAGTGAACTCGATATCTGGATCAGGTTGTTCGGTTGAAGAGAAGGTAATTAAGTTTTTGGAGAAAGTTCAGAGTGAGTTTTTAGGAATGTGGCTAGAAAATGTTATTGTAAATGAAAATGATATCTTCAAAGATCGGGTAGGGCATAATGGATACGAAATGTATCAATTGGTCAAAAAATCTTTGCTGCAGACAATAAATGATGATGAACTGAAAGAGCTTGCTTATAGAGTAGCAAAGGAACGCGTACTAAGTAAAAGCAATATCGGAGAGTTTGTTTTCAATATGAATATCGGAAGAAGCACACTTATTAAATATGTCAACAAGTCAGGTGTTTCTATACAGGAACTTCAGCCAATCATTGACAGAATAAACGATCATTTCGACAGATATTGTTTTCATGCTGTTACAAGATATACAGAGTTAAAAGATATTGAGATAAATGAAAAAATGCTTTTTGTGAATCAGTCACATAAAGATCGATTATCACTACTAGGTCAAATGTCTTCAAGTTTTGTCCATGAATTTAGAAATCCATTAACATCTGTGATGGGATTTATGAAGTTGCTAAAAAATGAGCATCCCGATTTAAAATATATGGATACGATTGAACATGAGTTGGATCAGTTAAAGTTTAGAATTACTCAATTCTTACATGCTTCCAGGTTAGATTCCGGAGAAAAAACGCACAAAGAGATTCAAGTAGACAGCCTCTTTTCTGATATTATTTCTTTTTTATACCCAAGTATAGTAGATGGAGATGTAAATGTATCAACCTCTATTGATCCTAATTGCAAGATTATCGCAGCAAAGGATGAAATAAAACAAGTGTTGGTTAATATCATTTTAAATTCCATTGATGCTTTGAAACAAAAAAACTCTATGGAGCGTAATCTATGGATTACCTGTGAAAAAACTGAACATACTATCTCCTTTAAGATAACAAATAATGGCCCTCAAATCCCCGAAGAAATAAGGGAAACGATTTTTGAACCTTTTTACACAACCAAGAGCTTTGGTACGGGAATTGGATTATATGTTTGTAAATCAATTATAGAAAAACATCATGGAACCATTTTTTGCGAATCAGATCAGCATCAAACCTCTTTTGTGATTAGATTGCCTGAAAAAGCTGAATGAACCGACCTTAATCGTTATTGAGATCGGTTTCTTTTTTAGGTTTATAGAAATAAGAAATTTCTCGAAATTTCAGTTTTTGCCTATTTATCTTTATAAGTACTTCATGTTATACTAAACAACGTAACAAATGTTCATTTAATAATGAACGAAATTTCGTATAAAGGGGTTACGATAATGAAAATAGGTGTAGTTCATTTTGGTTGTGCTTCAGCAGGTACAGCACAGATCGTTCGTACCCTAGTAGAAGAACTTTCCAGTCAAAGTTACAATGTTATTGGGATTGAATGGGACGATACAACAAAACAGTTAAATCGTAAGGAGCTTAATGAGAATACATATCGTTCGTTTGGTGTAACTTCCCATGTATTGAATGCTTTTCCACTTACTATATGGAACGATCAAATATCCGTACTTGCTAGTGAATTAACAGAGCTTGATCAGGTTATTTTATTAGGGGATACGAAAGTCAATGTAACCGGTTATTCAGGGAAATTACTGCAAGTACCTGTTAGTATCTTTAATAACATTGACGATTCAGAACTTACATTGGGTTTTGATACTGCACTAAATTCAATTGTAGAAAATATTGAAAGAGTAAGAGATACGGCTAGTTCCTTATCTTATGGAAAGGTACGGGTTTTTAACGTGCAAATTCCCGGTGCAGAGAATTCGAAATTAGTACATGACACAGCACTGGCAGTTGAAGCTGAAGTAGTGGAGCGAGTTGATTCAACACTCATTGCTCATTTAAGACAACATATTAAACAAAAAGAACTGAACAATGAAGGATACACCTTTTTCATGATGGATCAAGATGTTGATCCTGTAGCATTAGAAGAACACTTTGGAGAATTTGACCTTGATTGGAAAGTCGTTGTGATCGATGAATCACAATGCAGTGGTCCATATCCGACTGCATTAGATCGACTTCTCGCTAATCAATTGAAAAAAGCAATTGTTGAATGGTCTACATCAGATCAGCCATCAGGTCAATTAATCATAAAAGATAAAAAAGCAGTATTAAAAGAAATATTACATTCGGAGGGAATATAATGAGCGAATTAACAAATGTTGAAAAATTATCGATTGAAACGATCCGTACATTATCAATTGATGCAATTGAAAAGGCAAACTCAGGTCACCCAGGTATGCCGATGGGTGCAGCACCTATGGCGTATACGTTATGGACAAAATTCATGAATGTTAATCCTTCTAATCCTGAATGGTTTAATAGAGATCGTTTTGTATTATCAGCTGGACATGGTTCTATGCTTTTATATAGCCTTCTTCACCTTACAGGTTATGGTGTATCAATGGATGATTTAAAATCATTTAGACAATGGGGAAGCAAAACTCCAGGTCACCCTGAGTTCGGACATACACCAGGTGTTGATGCAACAACTGGTCCACTTGGACAAGGAATTGCGATGGCAGTAGGGATGGCTATGGCTGAGCGTCATTTAGCTGAAACTTACAACAAACCATCATACAATGTAGTTGATCACTACACATATGCAATCTGTGGTGATGGAGACCTAATGGAAGGTATTTCTTCTGAGGCAGCGTCATTAGCAGCACATTTAAAACTTGGACGTTTAGTTGTTCTGTATGATTCAAACGATATTTCTTTAGATGGTGATCTTGATCGTTCATTCTCTGAAAATGTTGAACAACGTTTCACAGCACAGGGCTGGCAAGTCATCCGTGTTGAGGACGGAAATGATTTGAACGAAATTTCAAGTGCGATTGAACAAGCGAAGCAAGATTTAAACCGTCCTACACTAATTGAAGTAAAAACAACAATTGGTTTTGGTTCACCAAACAAATCTGGTAAATCAGCTTCACACGGTTCTCCACTGGGTGCGGATGAAATTAAGTTAACAAAAGAAGCGTATGCTTGGACATTTGAACAAGATTTCCATGTACCAGATGAAGTATATGATCACTTTAACAAAACAGTGAAAGAAGCTGGAAGTGCAAAAGAAAATGAGTGGAACGAATTAGTAGCTGGATATGAAAAAGAGTATCCGGAGTTAGCAAACCAATTTAAAGTTGCGATCAATGGTGAACTTCCTGAAGGTTGGGATAAAGATATTCCAGTTTACGAAGAGGGATCAAGCCTTGCATCACGTGCTTCTTCAGGAGCGGTATTAAATGGTATTGCGAAAAATCTTCCATCATTCTTTGGAGGTTCAGCAGATTTAGCCGGTTCTAACAAAACAACCATTAGCGGTAGTGGTGACTTCACAAGTGAAGATTACAGCGGCCGTAACATCTGGTTTGGTGTACGAGAATTTGCAATGGGTGCAGCATTAAACGGTATGGCACTTCACGGCGGATTACATGTATTCGGTGGTACATTCTTCGTATTCTCTGACTACTTACGCCCTGCAATCCGTCTGGCAGCTCTTATGAATTTACCGGTAACATATGTATTCACACATGATAGTATTGCTGTTGGTGAAGATGGTCCAACACATGAGCCGGTAGAACAACTTGCATCATTACGTGCAATGCCAAATCTTTCAGTGGTTCGTCCAGCAGACGGTAATGAAACTGCAGCAGCATGGAAAACAGCAATCGAGTCTAAATCAACTCCAACTGCATTAGTGTTAACTCGTCAAGACTTACCAACAATCAAAGGAACAAAAGACACTGCATATGAAGGTGTTCAAAAAGGTGCTTATGTTGTCTCTCCAGCTGGAAAAGAAACTGCAGACGTTCTTTTATTAGCATCAGGTTCTGAAGTAGGTTTAGCTGTAGAAGCACAACAAGTTTTAGCTCAAGAAGGCATTGAAGCAGCAGTTGTAAGTATGCCTGCATGGGATCGCTTTGAAAAGCAATCTGTTGAATACAAACGCTCAGTTCTTCCAAAAGAAGTGAAAAAGCGTCTTGCAATTGAAATGGGATCTCCACTAGGTTGGGATCGTTATTCAGGAGATGAAGGTGATATTCTAGCTATCAATACATTCGGTGCATCTGCTCCGGCAAATCGTATTCTAGCTGAATATGGCTTCACTGTTGAAAACGTAGTAGCTCGTGTGAAAAAATTAATCGCTGAATAATAGATGCAAACAACAGAGGCTGACGTACATATAATGTCAGCCTCTCGTTTGTCATAGGAAAAGGCTCTTTTCTTTAAGATTGTTGTTTTTTATAAGTTCTGTTATGAAAAACTGATTTGGTTAATTGGAGCGGAAGGTGCGAGACTCCTGTAAGAAATGTGGAAGTGCCTTGATCAGCCTAGGGCAAATAAGACGATTTAGAATAGAAGACGTTCTTTGTCTTCAATTCTAAATTGGCTTATGACCTCGAAGAAGGGCTAGGCGCTGGAACAAGACAAGGGAGTAGCGGACAGGTGAGACCCCGCAGGCGCTATGCATTGAGGAGACTCACCACCCGCCCCACTTAAGATGAGCATCCTGAAGCACCAATTAACCTTCTCAACACTTATTACAAAGCAACAAAGTTTGAAGAAATAGCCTATAAAAAAGATAATTAGGTGCTGTAAATGGAAAAAGATAAACTTAATAAAATTGTTGAAGCGGCCAGACTTTATTATCAATTAGATTATAGTCAGCAGGAAATTGCGAAAAAATTGGATGTTTCAAGACCAACTGTTTCCAGATTGCTCAAACAAGCAAAGGACTTGGGAATTGTTGAAATTAAAATCAATAATCCAACAGAAGCAGACGAATTATTAACTGAGCGTATAAAAGAAAAATTTGGACTAAAGGAAGTTGTTGTTGTATCTTTATCAGAGTATGATAATCGTTATATCAAACAACAGCTTGGCGAAGTAGCCGCAAACTATCTTCATAAAATTGTTAAGGATTATGATGTCATTGCGACATCCTGGGGTACGACAGTTTATGAAGTAGCAATGAGATTAAAGCAAAGACCATTAAGTCATACAACCATCGTTCAACTAAACGGCGGTGTAAGTCATTCAGAAACAAAAACCTATGCATCTGAAATTATTCATTTATTTGGTGAGGCCTTCCACACACAAACGTTTTTGTTACCGCTGCCAGCTATCGTAGATCATATTGTTGTAAAACAAGCGATTGAAGCAGATCGTCATATTCATAAAATCCTTGACCTTGGTAAAAAAGCGAATATTGCCATCTTTAGTGTAGGAACACCTGTTGTTGATTCAGTATTATTACAGGCTGAGTATTTGTCCAGAGAAGATCAGCATCTAATTCAATCCAAAGCAGCTGGTGAAATTTGTTCTCGCTTTTTTGATAAAAATGGGGAGATTTGTGTGGAGAGCTTAAATAACCGTACGATTGGAATTGAGCTGAATGAACTGGCCAAAAAGGAAAAATCGATATTAGTTGCCGGTGGTCCAAAAAAGGTAGAGGCTATATATGGTGCACTTAAAGGCAAGTATGCAAATGTATTGATCACAGATCAACAGACGGCAAATATTTTAGCAGATATGGGATCATAGTTGTCTACACTTGAAAATTACGTTATCGTCAAGTATAAGGAGGGAAAGATATGAGATTATCTGGTAAAAAGATCTTAAGCTTTGTCCATGAAGATTTTGAAGATTTGGAGCTGTGGTATCCCATTCATCGCTTGCGTGAGGAAGGAGCCACTGTTCACCTTGCTGGTGAAGATGCTAATTTCACCTATAAAGGTAAATATGGTGTACCCGCAACATCAGATATGGATTTTAAACAAGTCAATCCTGATCACTATGACGCATTGTTAGTCCCAGGTGGCTGGGCTCCGGACAAGCTTCGCCGCTTTAAGGAAGTGATTGATATTACACAGCATATGGAGGAACAGAAGAAGCCAATCGGACAAATCTGTCATGCAGGCTGGGTGTTAATATCAGCGAAGATTTTACAAGGGAAAAAAGTAACGAGCACACCGGGAATCCGCGACGATATGGAAAATGCGGGTGCAACCTGGTTAGATGAAGCAGTTGTAGTTGATGGACATCTTGTCTCAAGTCGACGCCCACCAGATTTACCTGATTACATGAGAGAGTTTATTAAAGTCTTAGAAAACAAATAAGTTTTTGTGAAGCCCGATTTTTATGTCTTGTAGAAATCGGGTTTATTCCTTTATACTGGGAAAAAGTAGAAAGAGGAGACGGCCAAAAATGGAATATACATATAAAATCCATGATCAAATCAGTGCATTAGAATTATCTCAAGTGTTTAAAGCATCAGGAATCAAAAGACCAGTAGATGATTTACCTCGATTACAGCGTATGCTTGATCATGCAGATATTACCATTACTGCAAGACTTGGCGGGAAAGTCATAGGGGTAGCCCGTGCAATCACTGATTTTAACTATTGCTGTTATTTATCAGACTTAGCCATCGATAACGAACATCAAAAACAAGGAATCGGTAAAGAACTTGTTCGATTGCTTCAAGAAGAGATAGGTGAAGAAGTATCCCTCTTATTACTTGCATCACAGGAAGCGATGGAATATTACCCGAAAATTGGTTTTACGTCAATCGATAATGGTTTTTTAATTCGTCGAAAACGATGAATATTGAAATGAAAGCAGACAATGAGTCTGTTTTTTTTGTCATTTTTACATCGATAATTGACGCAACCTCCACTTAAAATGGTGCAATAACGCCAAAAAGATACAACGCATTTACATAATGACATATCCACTCCTATATTTAACGCATCCCACCACAGATTTGCTGTATTTCACCATCTTCCAAGCGAATATACGTCTCAAGCCTTAGATGATTTTACACCTCAAGGCAATTATCGTTTCCACATTTTGTTATTAAAATAAGGTCTGTAGTAATGAACTGATCATACTTCTTTTGACTCTGGTAAGAAAGGAGCCCAATGTTTTATTAAAAATAAATGGATTTGAAAGGAGAAATTAGCAAATGTCATGGTTTACAAAATGGTCATTTAAAAACAAAGCAGCCGTTTTCTTAATGTCTGCGATTATTCTTGTAATGGGGGTTCTTAGTTATTTCCGACTTCCAATGGAGTTTTTACCCTCTGCAGACCAGCCGTTTATTTCGGTTGTGACGATGGGGACAGGGGTTGATGCGAGCACGATGGAAAAGCAGGTGACAACCCCGATTGAAGAAGCAGTTGAGAGTATGAATGGAAAGCTAAATGTGTTTTCGACTACAGGTGATGGATACTCCTCTGTTGATATTCACCTTGAATCTAGTGTGGATAAGAAAGAAGCAAAACGGGAGATTGAAGAGGCCCTCTCAAATGTAACACTTCCGGAATATGTTATGAAGCCAAACATCGTACAGTTAAATACCTCAATGATTCCCGTTTCTTATATCGCTCTTACTTTTGATAAAGGAATCAGTCCGGAAACTGTTCAGTATGCACAGGATGAAATTTTGCCGCAATTTCAAGATATTAAAGGTGTAGCAGAAATTCAAACAAACGGTATTATTCCTTCTTTTGTTTCTGTCAAACTTAATGAAAAAAAGATGGCTGAAAAAAATGTTTCAATTGAACATATTATGACAATGCTTCAGGGACAAAATACCGCTGCGGCTGTTTCGGAAACGACAGTTGATGGTAAATCGGCTAACATAAAAGTTATTGGTAATGTAAAAACGATAGAAGATCTTGAAGATACAGAAGTGGCTCCAAATGTGCCGTTGCATGAAGTAGCATCCATCTCAATGGAAAAGCAGGAAGGCAATTTAACTAAAGTAAATGGTGCTGATGCTCTTACATTTGTTGTCACAAAGGACAGTCAATCAAATGCAGTAACGATTAGTAAAGAAGTGGAAAAAGTATCAAAAGAAATAAACGAGAACTACGATGATTTAGAAACAACCGTCATTTTAGCATCTGCCGATATGGTCGAATCTTCCGTTCACAGTATGATCAAAGAAGTATTACTTGGTGCTTTGTTTGCAACAATTGTCATTATGTTGTTTTTAAGAAATTTACGTTCGACATTGATTACAATTGTCTCCATTCCATTGTCATTAGGCTTTACTCTATTTTTATTAGCTCAATCCGGTGTGACATTAAATATTTTAACACTTGGTGGAGTGGCTGTGGCAGTTGGCCGACTTGTTGATGATAGTATTGTTGTCATTGAAAATATCTTTAGAAGAGCACAAACAGAGAAATTTTCAGTTAACATGGTCATTGAGGCAACAAAAGAAGTAGGCTCTGCCATTACTTCGTCGACATTAACGACAGTTGCCGTTTTCTTACCAATGGGGTTACTTAATGGCGGTCTGCAGGATTTTCTCTTACCATTTGCATTAACGATTACGTACTCATTGTTAGCATCTTTAATTGTGGCGTTAACAATTGTCCCTGTTATGAGTGCCGGATTACTTAAAAACGCCAAAATAAAAGAGCATAAGCCATCAGTACGTTTTTCGGCATTTTTGACTTGGTCCTTAAATCATAAATGGGTCGTCTTTATAACAGCGATCATCCTTTTGGCAGGATCAATAGGAGCATATTTTGTTCTTCCTAAAGGTTCTGTGAATAAAACTCAAGCTGACTATGTTTTTGTATCATTGGCATATCCGAATGATACACCTATTGAAAAAGTAAAAGAAGAGTCTGTTAAGCTTGAAAACTATATACTGGAACAAAAAGAATTGGAAAATATGTATCTTCAGCTTGGAAATTCTGCTGATGCAGCGAAATATGGTGCAGTTGGAAATCCAACAGAAACTCAGATTATGGCGATCTTAAAAGAAGATGCAGATATGAGCGAATTTATTGAAAAAGTCCTTGATCAAAAAGATGAATATAAGGATGCTGCCTTAGAGGCAACAGAAGCTTCCATGATGGGTGGAGGAAGTACGTCAATTACAATTGATATAATGGGTGATCGTCTAAATGACCTTGTTGCTGTTTCTGAGAATATCCAACAAAGGGTCAAGGAAATTGACGGAGTTGAAGAGGTCACAACAAACCAAGAAGAAACAAAAACAGTTTATTCATTTGTCGTTGATCCAAGTATGGCAAAAGCTGATCAAATTGCCCAACAAGCAGCTGTTATGTTGAATCAAACTCCACTGGGTTCAATAGAGGTAAATGACCAGCAAACAATGGTGATGCTGGAGCCTGTTTACTCAGCAGAAACGAAAAAGGACCTTTCAGAGGTTCCAATTATGACACAGGCAGGAATGACACCTATTTCAAAGGTAGCAGAGTTAACAGAGACTGAAGAACCAACAAGTTCATTCCATAAAGATGGAAAACAATATGTAAGAGTGACGGCGGATGTTGATCCTGAAAAACTATCAATCATTTCAACAGAAATAAATAGTGAAATTTTTGGAAGTGAAGACCTAGAGGGGATTGATTTGCCAGACGATGTTGAAGTATTTGTTGGTGGTGCAAGTGCAGATCAAGCGAGTGATTTTAATGATTTGTTTATGACGATGTTAGCATCTATCGGGATTGTCTTTCTCATCATGGTCATTACGTTTAAAACGATTCGTGCACCGATTGCTATTCTATTTTCACTGCCACTTGCTGCAATTGGAGCGATTCTTGGGATTATCATTAGTGGAATAACAGTTGATATTACCTCATTATTGGGAGCACTTATGCTTATTGGAATTGTCGTGACCAATGCCATTGTGTTATTAGATCGAGTAAAACAAAATGAAGAAACCATGATCATACGTGATGCCATTGTTGAAGCGGCAACTATACGAATGAGGCCAATCATTATGACAGCTGTTGCAACCATCTCAGCTATGCTTCCTCTGTTATTTAAAGAAGCGGAGGCAGGAAACTTAGTTTCTGCAAGCTTAGCAGTTGTTGTCATTGGCGGGTTAAGTGTTGCGACATTATTAACGCTTGTTGTGATTCCTGTTGTGTATGAATTGTTATACTTTAGAAAGTCAAAAAAGCAACGTAAATTAGCAGAAGAACAAGAGAAGACACTGGCTGTTGATAGAGAGATAATTTAAGAATAGAACGCCGGGTAGATGTATACTCGGCGTCTATTAATTTTGAAAAAATGCGAGACAATATAAGCAGCCTCTGTTTATCTTAATAATGATTCCGCACCATCAACAAAGATTTCTGTTCCAGTTATATGTGAAGATAAGTCAGAAGCTAAAAATGTAACTAAATCAGCTACCTGTTCCGATTTCCCCGGTTTATGATCGAGAGGTTGGTCTCCCTCAGGAAAAACGATAGGGATTTCAATCTTTTTTAGGTCAGAAGATTGATGAATTGACTCTTGAATATTTGTTTCAATGGCACCAGGACAAATTGCATTAACACGGACTTTATATCGGGCAAGTTCTAATGCAGCCATTTTCATAAATGCAATCTGGCCGGCTTTTGATGTACTATAAGCTGTAAAACCGGTTTGTGAGAAAATGCGGTTACCACTAACAGAGCTTGTAATAATAATACTGCCTCCGTTATCTTTCATAAAAGGAATTGCATATTTAACTGTTAAAAAAGTTCCTGTTAAATTAGTATTTATGGTACGCTCCCAATCTTCCTCTTTCATCGTTTCAATCGGAGCCATTTCTCCAGCAATACCGGCATTAGCAAATAAAATATCTATCCTTTTCCACTCATCCATTGCAGCTTCTATTCCTTCTAATATTTCCTGTGATGAGTTGATATCACACTTCTTAGCAATGGCTTTGCCACCAGCATGTTCAATTTGTTTCTTCACGTTATTTGCATGCTCAATGTTAATATCTAACAGACATACTTTTGCTCCTTCACTTACTAAGCGAAAGGCTGTTGCACGCCCTAACCCGGAACCGCCACCAGTGATAACTGCTACTTTCCCTTTTAGGCTATGATTATTTAACATATTTTGAAGTCCTTTCCTATTTGTTTCTTATATATTTAACAGGAATCAGTTATCGTAAACCATATAACCCTTGGTATTATAATAAGAGAAGGAAAAGATGAAACTTTTATTCTATCTTTCCGTAATATGTATGGGAGTAAAAGGAATGGAAAAACAATGATAAATAGACAAAATAAGGGTGATGAATATGATGAATAAATATTGGCTTGCCTCTTTTCTCTTCATTCTACTTATTTGTACAGGTTGTACGAATGAAGGTGAAAAATTAGCAGTATCATCAAATGAGAAGAAAGACGAAAAATCCGTAGCAAACCAGGAAGAAAAGAACAAAGAGGAGCTATCAGGTATAAATGAGCTTTCCACTTCTGTAACAGTAGAGTCTTTAATGAACTTTCAAGCAGGAGAATTAACTAAGGATATTACATATGAAGAAGATACAGAGCGAGTCCTATGGGGACTCGAAGAACTTGACCCTCAATACATAAATAACATGAAAGAAGTATTGGAGCCAGTAGCGGAGGATACGGACGATCCGGAAAAGCTTATGAAAGCATTAGTGTTTTATACAGGGAGCCCGAGCTATGATGAAATTGTCCGGGACTTAGATTCGTTTACTCCGGGATTTAATGAGCCGCTACTTCCTCGTCCTGAACAGGTTTCGAAAAATGAAAGTGCTAAAAAGGAAAACTATTCTTATATTTTACTTGATGCTAGTTCAAGTATGTTACTGGACTCAGAAGGAAAGCTGCGCATGGATATTGCAAAAGAGGCTGTTGAAAGCTTTGCAAAAGCTATAGGTGATACAAGTCAGGTTTCACTTGTAGCATTTGGTCATCGAGGTGATGAGTCTGATAGTGGTAAGGGAGAGTCATGTTCGAAAATAGAAGAAGTCTATAAGATGGGAGTTTTTGATGCCGAGCGTTTTAATCACTCTCTTTCTACGGTTGAAGCTAAAGGGTGGACCCCTTTAGCAACAGCAATTGAAAAGACGAGTGAATTCAGTAAGGATCATAATGGTCAAATCACTATTTATATTGTCAGCGATGGTGTGGAAACATGTGATGGAAATCCTACTAAAGCAGCCGAGCAATTAGTTATGGATAAAGGTGAAGACAATGTTTCTGTTAATATAATAGGATTTCAGGTTGATAAAGAAGCGGAAAACCAGTTAAAAGCTGTAGCGAATGCTGGAGAGGGAGAATATTTTGCGGCGAATGGTGAAGAAGAGTTATTAGCCACCATCGAGTATGAATGGCTCCCTTCCATGCTAGAGCTAACTTGGGCTCCAGTTAATTATGTTCCAGATGGATGGGAGATTTTTCGCGAAACTGAGAGGATCACGGATTTAACAAATGGATGGACTGCCTCAATGGCAAGAGAAAGTCAACGATTTCAAGAAGGGTTAAAGATTTGGGAAGAACAAGGGATTTTAACAGAGGAAACATTAACTAAAATCGAAGAATTAGCAGCTGTTCGAGAAGAGGAATTAACTCGTCTTAAAGATGAGTTACAAGAACGAAATAAGAAGGAAATTGATTCGAAAGTAAATGAGATAAAAGAAAAAGTAGATAAATGGGTTGAAGAAATGAAAAAATTAAAAGAACAGACTTAATAGGTAAACAAAAAAGATGAACTCTGAAATGGTTTAGAGTTCATCTTTTTATGGAAATGACAAGGTGTGTTTCCCCATGATTAAATGTTATTTCCTATAAATTTCTTCCTCTGTTAAATACCCATCCTTCACAATTGTTGATTTAATCGTTTCCTTTGTGACAGGCATAGGTTCGAGAAGGATGGCAGGTACATCAGTTTTTTGATTATTAATCGTTGTATCTGTGGTAATTGTTTTGTCTTTTGCTACCTTGTAAGCCATTTCTGCTGCTTGTGTGGCAATTACAGGAATCGGTTTATAGACAGTCATGGTTTGGGTTCCTGCGACAAGTCTTTTCACACCATTAAGCTCGGCGTCTTGACCGGAAACAGGAACTTTACCAGCTAATCCAATGTTAGACAGGGCATTAATCACTCCACCTGCAGTACCATCATTGGCTGCAACGACTGCATCGACTTTGTTATTCGCCTTTGTTAAAATGGCTTTCATATTATTTTCGGCGTTCTTAGGATTCCATTCTTCTGTATATTGATCTGCCAATAAGGTAATGTCACCTTTGTCAATCAGTGGTTGAAGAACACTTAATGCACCTTCTCTAAATAGTACCGCATTATGATCCGTTTCTGCTCCACCAATATAAACAAAGTTTCCTTTAGGTGTGTGTTTAACAATTTCAGTTGCCTGCAGGACACCGACCTTTTTGTTATCAAATGAAATATAGTAATCTAGATCACTTTTTGTGATAAGGCGGTCATAGGAGATGACTTTGACCTTATGTTTATGAGCTAATTCAACAATCTTTGCTCCTTCTTCAGCATTATGTGGAACAACAACAAGGACATCCACACCTTCTTCAATTAATAATTGTGCTTGCACGAGCTGAACAGCATCAGAGCCGTTTGCAGCTAACGTTTTGACTTGTCCGCCTAGCGATTTTACATGATCTTCAAACAGTTGCTTGTCTTTGTACCATCTTTCTTCTTCAAGTGTATCTAATAAAAAACCAATGTATGGAACAGATTCATTTTGAATTAATTTTACTGATGCTTGTTTGCTGCTCGTTTCTGTCGTGGAACAAGCAGTGCCAACAAGAGCTACTATAGAAAGCAATAAACCTATCATCGCTTTTTTGTAAAATACAGTCACAAGTTTTTCCCTCCAACTTTATGTCTTACACTTTAAATTTTCCGATCATTCCGTTCATGCGCTCAACCATTTGAGAAAGAGTATTTGCACTTGTTGAAATGGAATCAATCGATTGTGTTTGCTCATATACTGCAGCAGAAATTTCTTCAGAGCCAGCGGCTGATTCTTCTGAAATAGCAGCAATTTGCTCAACTGATTGATTAATTTCCTGGCTTGTTTGTTCAAAATATTGGAAGGCAGTTGAGATATTTTTTACCCGGTTTGTCATATCTGTTACCTTATCTTTAATATCAGAAAAATACTGACCGGATAATTGGATCTGCTTTGTTCCTTCATTTACTTTTTGGAAGCCATTATTTAGCTCATGTGACATGGAGCTTGTTTCCACTTTGATGCTTGTTACAATATTTGTAATGTTTTCAATGGAAGCTGTCACTTCATTCGCAAGTTTTTTTACTTCTGATGCCACAACCGCAAAGCCTTTCCCGCTTTCCCCGGCTCTTGCCGCTTCTATGGAGGCATTTAATGCAAGGAGATTTGTTTGTTCTGCGATCGATTTAATAACAGTGACAAGCTCAGTAATTGATTGTGTTTTTGTTTCAAGAATTTTCACTTTTTCTACAGAGAGTTCAACAATCTTATAGATCATGTCCATCTGTTCCAAAGAATTTTTCATTTGGTTGTCACCATTTATAGATACAGCAAGGACTTCATCGGAAAATTGAACTAATTTTTGACCGTCCTGATTTGCATCAATTAATTTTTGACTAAATTCCTTGATATGTTCAGAGATATCTGATACTTCATCAGCCTGGCTATTCACACCTGAAGATAATTCTTCAATCGTATTGGCGACCTGTGAGCTTCCTTGTTTTAGTTCTGATGCAGATACTGCAAATGCAGAACTTTGCTGGTCAACATCTGTTGCAATATGTGAAACTTCAACAATCATTTCTCGTAAACGAGTTCCCATATGATTAATAGATTTTGATAATTGTCCTATCTCATCATTTCCATTGCTTTTTAGAGTTTCGAAATTAAGATTTCCATTTGCGATTTCCTCACTTGTTAACACAAGCTTGTTTAAATTCGCGGAAATCCTTCTGCTGATTATAACAAGAAGAACCGTTGAGACAATAAGGGCAACAACCACAGAAATAATAAGTAGATTGATCGTTTGTCCAATATTATTTTGTGCTTCTGATAACGCTGCTCGATTTGAATCTGTAGCCATTGATTTTAGTTTTTCACTTAATTGACTTGTTTCCAACTTTAATCCACTGGCTTCTTCTTGTAATTTTTTGAACTCTTCTGTATTAATTTGTTGAACATTTGGAACGATTGTGCTGAAGAAATACTCATCTAGTTTATGGTTGTTTTCAATAATTCTATCGAAAATCTCGATTTGTTCTTTGTTTTCCAATTGTCTTTTTAAATTTTTGGCAATTTCGATAAATTTACGACTATCTTCTAAATACTCGAGAAGTTTTTCATCTTCAGCCAATAAAAGGTATTCAGGAATTTGATTATACTTTTCATGATATAAGGAAACTAAGTCTGCACTATAAAGCGCCACTTCATTTTTTACTAATGAGTGTTTAATTGTCTGATTTGTTTGCATGAGTAAACTATACGTAATAATAACGGAAACTAAAAATGTAATGGTCACAACGAGAAAGACATAGAAATATTTACCACCAATCTTTGTGTTTTTCCACCGTAAATGATTTAACAACGAGAGATCCCTCCAAAAATAACATGTATCTATCATATTTCTATTAATATCGACAAAAGTCGATTATTGTTTAATGAAATTCATAGGATTAATGAACTAATAGCATTGGTAATTTTATGAAGAAAATAAGTGAGAAATTTCCTAGTTTCTTTGAAAATATTAAAATATTATGAAGAATTTGGTCGAAAATATAGTATAATTGAAAGCGAATACATTATAGAAATAAAACAACTAAGTAGGGATAGATAAAGAACACAACTTATTGTTATTTTAAAGAGGGGGATGGGACATGAAGAATCGTTTGAAAGAACGGAAAAAAAGAGTTCCAAATACTGTGGAATCTCAAAAGAAAAGGAGAAAGGTAAAGGTAAAAGTACCAAGATTTATTGAAGCAATGACGCTTAAGTCAAAAATTATTCTTTTTTGCTATTATTTACGCTTATTCCTAGTATTATCATTGGTAATGTTGTGTACTTTGTGTCAAAGAATACAATTGAAAATAAAGTATCAACAATGAATGAAGATATTAATATTCAAGTAACAAAAAATGTAAACAATGCATTAAGAGAACTTGATAATCTATCGTTAGTACCTTTTTCAAATATGGAACTGATGGATACATTACGAACCAATGAGGGGTTATCAGAATTTGAAAAGATAACAAAGGAGCGAACAGCTTCAGAATTCTTCTCTAGCATTACCTTTTCAAATAAAAATGCAAAAGCGATGTTTTTTGTGAATAGGGAAGATACTGTATATGGGGAACAGAATCTGGAGGATTTTTCCTTAGAGAATTTCAATTCTTCTCCTTATGCAAAGGAAGTAGAAGAGACAAAAAGTGTAACCACATGGAAGGCAGGTATTGAAAACAATTATGAAAATATCTATTTGTTCCGGAAATTTGACCGAATTGGTACCATTATTCTTGTAGCTAACGGAGAGGTTTTTCAAGAAGTTTATGAAAATGGACAAGACAATACAGCAAGAGAAATTTCGATCTACAATGAAGATGGAGTCATCATTTCTAGTAATAAATCAGAATTAGTCGGGTCAAAGTTTGAAGACCATAAAAATACAGCAGATAACCTTGTTTCTGAAAAAGAAACTGATAATGGATGGAAGGTGGCTGTTTCAACCTCAAAGTCCTATTTAATGAAGGAAATTCAAAACGTTATTTACCTCGTTTATTTAATTATTCTGGGCTTTGTTTTGCTGTCAGTGGTTGTAAGTATGTTCTTGGCGAGAAGTATGACGAAACCCATTAATAAAATTGTCGCCATTATGAAAGAAGCAGAAAAAGGGGATTTGACCCACAGAGCTAATTATCTTTATAAGAATGAAGTAGGGCAGCTGGGAAACAGCTTTAATCATATGATCGATAATATGACCTTGATGATTCGTGAAAATAAGAAGGCTTCTACATATGCCGTGAACAGCGCTAATGATCTTAAGAGAATATCGGCTGAATCCGCTAGTGCAACAGATCAAATTGCAAGCGCTATCGATGAGGTGGCAAAAGGTGCTGTTAGTCAGGTTGATTATTCTGAAAGAACGAACCGTGAAATGAAGGAGCTGTCAAGTGAAATTAATGAAGTAGCAGGTAATATGGTCAAGGTATCAACTATAACGGAGACATCGAAAAAGTTAAGTAGTCAATCCATCGAGACAATCAAGGAATTAACCGAAAAGAACAAAGAGATGGGAACAAACATTGGTCAAGTTGATTCAACAATGGACCAATTAAATGTAGAAATTGAGCAAATAAAAGATATCGTAAATATAATAAAAGGTGTTAGTGAAGAAACGAATTTGTTATCACTAAATGCAAGCATTGAAGCAGCAAGAGCAGGAGCTGCAGGCAGAGGCTTTGCTGTCGTAGCAAAAGAAATACGCAAGCTTGCTGACCAAACGAAGAGCTCATCACTGAGAATTGAGACGGTCATTGCCAGCATCTTATCACAAACAAAAAAATCAGTTGAGCTTGTTAAAACAACGATCGCACTTTTTAAAGACCAATCATCCTCTATTCACGACACTCAACAAGCATTTGAAAATATCTTAGAAGGAACAAACTCAATTATTCATGAAATCGATTATATTGAAGCCTCAATTGGTAAAATTAATCTAAATAAAGAAAAAGTCGAACATGCAATTAATGAGATGGTGGATGTCGCAGAAGTGTCTTCAGCTACTACTCAGGAAGTAACGGCGACAACAGAGGAGCAAGCAGCAGCAGCTGAAGAGCTTGGTGACTTGGCTTCTTCTCTTTCACAAACAATTATTGAATTAGAGAAGACAATAAATAAATTTAAAATAAAGGAATAAACCATGTATTAAATAAATGGCCTATATCACTTTCTCAAGGTTTACATACAGTAATAAGGTAGTTGATCTTGGAGGTGAAAGTAATGAGTGAAAATTGCGGTGGTGCAGGGTACGGTAGCGGCTTTGCTCTAATAGTCGTATTATTTATCCTATTAATTATTGTAGGAGCAGGTGCTTTCTCAGGTGGTTATGGAACTGGTTATGGTTATGGTTCTGGATATGGCTGGTATTAATTTGTTATGAAAGGGGCGTTTTATCGCCCCTTTTTTGATTTGCATATTCCCATGGAAATACCTCCGGATACAATTTGTACCGCTTTAATCTTTAAATGTGGAAATCTCTTAGCAGCATATTCACAGACAGAATCTTGATGAGTAGATGTTATTTCTGTTCCTAATTCGTTGGCAAATTCAGTATCAAAATCAGATACATATAGAGTAAGAATGACTCCATCTTTTTGACGTTCAACGCCATATTTATGTAAAAATTCCATAGAGAACACACCTCCGTTTATAGTATGGAAAATAATTCATTCACTTATCCAAAAAGTAACATGATGTTGATAGAAATCGTTTTCAACGGAGAGGAACAGCTAGTATAATAGATGTATTGATATTGTAAATGGAGTGAGAAGATGTTCAAAACATCGGTTGGAATACTACGATTCACAGGAAACTTAGAAGGGATTTCATATTTAGTTTTATTACTGATTGCGATGCCATTAAAGTATTTTTTGGATTTTCCTTCAGCTGTTACCTTGACTGGTGCAATGCATGGATTTCTTTTTGTTGCTTACGTGATAATGGTTGCCTTTGTCTTTCTTAGGCGACGTTATTCCTTTCTTTGGGCGATATGGGCGGTGTTTTTAGCATTTATTCCATTTGGAACCTTTTATCTGGACAAACAATTGAAAACAAAGAGGTAAAGTGAAAAGAGGGCCGTTTCTTTAGAGTATGGAAACGGGCCCTCTTATTTATTGGAGGAAACTATAAAACTCTTTGAACTGTGGATAAGTGCCCGACATCCACCTCCAGCGCCTAGCCCCTTTAGGGTCTGGTCACAAATGAATTGAAGACAAAGAACGTCTTACATTCATTTGTGGCTTATTTGCCAGAGGTTAATCAAGACGCTTGCGCTTTTGTTCTTCCGATATTTCAATGTCCTCTAAAATGTTCTGTGAGGTGTTTTTTTGAAACGTGTATGAGATGGTAACGGATGTGTTTGTCGGGATTGATTCCAATGTTTTGTATTGTTCTTCAGATATTTGTAGTGCCGTTGGTGTTTGGTCAATGATGACTTCTATCGAATGCGAATCTATTAATCCAATATAAATGGCGTCCGCCTTTAAAAAATCCTCTTTTGCTTCTACAGTGTTTTTAAGACCTCCAGAGCCGGCACAACCCATTAAAACGAATAAAAAGAACAAAAAAGAAAAACAAGGTATAAAAGTTCGCATTCTTTCACTCTCCTATAAATTTGGTCGTACTTTATGTATAAGCAGCTGAAGAGAGAGACATGCTTGTAAATACAAAAAAGGGACTTTCCATTGGATGGCCCTTTTAACTTATGTTTTTCATTTGCTTGTGCTTTTAGGACGCCATACTTTATCCCATCCTGGTAAAACTATTTTTAATACTCTTTCCGATTGTGTGGAAAATAGTGTGTTATGTGCTATGTTGTAAGGCGGAGTTGATACAATGTTTGGTTCATTGATTAATCACTATACAATGTGTAAGTGAAAAAATAGAAAGATTCAAAAGAGGAACTATCACAAAATAAGTCTTATATTTCAGTAGATTCCAAGGCTGGAACCCTGTATGATGAGATAGAAATTAAAATAACCCATCTTAACGGGCAGTAAAACTTCCACTAAAGGTTTGAGAGAGACAATGAAAATATTATATTTGGGGGATAACTGCCTGTAAAGATCCGATAAGATTCGCTAACCATCAGTGTGGGTCGAAGAAAAACCTCACTGATGGAAGTCGCACTTCACTTTATATGAACGCGGGGAAAACGATCATGATTGAGAACTATATTGATGCTTTAGATATTGCCTATGTTTCATCCTTTGCTACAAAAGTAGAAAGAAGTTGGGGATTTCTTTTTATAATGAAAATCAACCAAATTACTATGATGCAAATCATGCACACATCTCTACATACAATGGTCATTTTGAAGAGATCATAAATGAAGTGATTACATTTTATCAAGAGAAAAATCTTATTCCGCGTTTTTATCTTTCAAACTACGAAGGACAAGCTGAGTTTATTGAAATGTTAAAGAATAAAGGTTTTGGATTTGAAGAATTTGATAGTCCTGTTCAATTATGGAGACGGGAAATAGTCATAAAACACAATTCGCATATTACGATTGAAAAGGTAACGCCTGAAAATATGCAGGATGCCATTCATATAGAGTGTCAAATTCCTGAGCTTGGTGGTTCAATACGTGAACAGGCCTTTATAGAAGAATTTTCGCAAGATTGTTATATCCATTATTTATTAAAATATAATGGAATTCCTTGCTCTACTGCATGTATATTTTTTTATGAACGAGATGCAAGGTTAGAAAGTGTAGCAACAATTAAGAAATTTAGAGGGAAAGGGTTAATAGGTCACCTTATTCATTATATCCAAAACGATATGCTGAAAAAGGAAGTTGAACGCTTATGGGTATTGCCAATTAATGAACAAGTGGAGAAGGTTTACCAAAAGTCGGGATTTGATACTGTTTTAAATGTGAAGACAGGTCATGCATTTCTTGGCGGGAAGAGTGTAATGGATGTTCGAAATGGGCTTTAACAATTCATTTCCATCTTGACATTGTATTCCAGTCTCTGGTATTTTAAAGGTAATTACAGTTTAGGAGATGTGTTTTGTGAGGGTTTCTGTTCTTAACTAACGAAGTAAATACTTCATCTACATGAATATGCAAAAAAACTTTTCCTTATCGAAGGTTTATTTACGCATGTACATGTGGACGGTTAAGAACAAAAACGGTTATCGTACACAATTTGCGATCTTCTTGCATAGTGCCCGTGAAAAAATCCGTGCTTGTTTAAGTACGGATTTTTTGTATTTTCACAATGAAACAGATAACTCTTTTTAGAGGGAGATTTGTCTATTTGTGCACACTTCAAGCCTATGCAATCGTGATCAAAAAAGGTGATGAACAACCATTGTTCATCACCTTTTTTATTGGCTGTTTTCGTGAAAATTGTTGTTTTTAAATAGTATTTAAGCCTTGTAGTGGAAAGGAGCGGAAGACACTCGACCCCTGTGGGCGAAGAGGAAAGGTCTGGACCCCGCAAGCGAAGCTGAGGAGGCTCGGCTTCCTCCCCGGCGCATGAAGTGACTGGAGCGCAATGAAACGAACTAGTTTTCACTTTTAATACAGCTTAAAAACAACAAAGTATGGAAACCAGTCTTTTATTATAACTTCATAAATTACACCATTGGAGGTTCAACCATTGAACAAGAAAACAATTGAAAGTCTAGAATTTGATAAAGTATTAGCATTACTAAGTGATTACGCTATGAGTGAAGCGGCAAAACAAAGAGCTTTAGAGCTTTTGCCAATTGATGAGGAAAGAAAAATCAAAAGATGGCTAAACGAAACAACTGAGGCATGTAAAATCATTGAGAAATCTTCAAGTATCCCTGTTCATTCGTTACATGGAGTAGAACAAATTGTTACACTAGTTGATAAAGGCTACTTGCCTACTCCTGAACAATTTGAGTTTTTAGGAGATTTCCTAGATAGTGTGAAGAAAATAAAGCGGTTTATGATGAAACAGGAATATCACGCCCCAACAGTTAGTTCTTATGCATACTCTCTTTATGAACTAACCGATCTTGCAGAAGAAATAACAAGGTGCATTCGAAATAATCAAGTCGATGATTATGCAAGCAGAGCATTAACGAAAATTAGAAGCAAACTTGTAGCTATTGAGGAAAAAATTAAAACTAAACTTGCACAAATCATGAAGGGTTCTTCTTCTTTCCTTCAGGAGCAAGTGATCAGTATTCGTAATGGACGTTATGTTGTACCAGTTAAAAGTGAATATAAACGAAAATTTTCAGGAGTGATTGTTGATCAATCCTCAAGTGGGCAAACCGTTTTTATGGAACCTCATGATTTAAATAAGTTACAAGACGAGCTTGCGTATTTAAAGGTAGAAGAAGAAGTAGAAATTCAAAAGATTATAGGACAATTAACAGATATGACAGCTGCTTATAAACAGGAATTGCTTGTTAATATTGAAGGAATGGTGTCGTATGACTTCATTTTTGCCAAGGCAAAGCTGAGTAAACATATGAACGGACATGAGGTAAACATTCTGCCAGGTGAAGGATTTAACATTCTGAGTGCCAGACACCCATTACTTGGAGTAAACGCTGTTCCGCTGTCAGTGACATTAGGGAAAGAATACATGGCCCTAGTTATAACAGGGCCTAATACAGGTGGTAAAACTGTCACGATTAAAACGATAGGAATACTTGCTATGATGGTTCAATCAGGATTGCATATTCCAGCAGATCCTAACAGCAACTTTTGTATCGTAAAAGATATATATGTAGACATTGGTGATCAGCAAAGCATTGAGCATTCCTTAAGCACATTTTCATCACATATTACCAATGTCATTGAGATATTAAATAAGTCACGAAAAGACACACTTGTGATTCTTGATGAAATTGGTTCAGGGACAGATCCGAGAGAAGGGATGGGATTAGCGATTTCAATCCTTGAAGCACTTTATCATTCAGGGGCGATGCTTGTTGCAACAACACATTATAGTGAAATAAAAGATTTTGCTGAAAAGGCAGCTGGTTTCCAAAACGGATCTATGGGGTTTGACATTGGAACCCTGCAACCTTTATATCAATTAATTATTGGAAAAGGGGGGACAGTCAAGCGTTCTCAATTGCTCAAAAATTAGGAATGCCAATGGGTATTATCCAAAGAGCAAAGGAAATATCCAGCCGCCAATCTATTGAAGATTTAACGATAATTCCTGCTACAAAAGAAAGAGAAAGATTAGATGAAAAGGTTGCACATAAAGAAAAACAACAAATTCAATCCTATCAAATAGGAGACTCTGTTTGGATTCAACACCTTCAAACAAAGGGAATAGTTGAAAAAACAATGAATGCAATGGGAGAACTGACGCTGGTTGTAAAAGGAGAAAAAGTGACAATCAATCATAAACGAGTGAAACCTTTTATCAAGGCAGAAGAATTATATCCCGAACAATATGACATGGATCAGGTTTTTGATGCAAAAGATGTGCGGAAAAAGAAGAAATTAATGAATCGCAAGCATGTAGATGGTGTGGTCATTGAATTTATAGAAGAAGAAAAATAAAAAAGTCTGTAGGTGTGAGCTGCTGTCATGAGGGTTCACACATCTTTTAAGACTATTTTGTGAAAAACTTCACAAATGGTATTGTATTTTTAAAAAGAGTGGATTATAATAAAGTCATCAAGTGAATGTGAAACGTTTCACAAGTTTATGTGAAATACTTCACAATATATTCTTAGGAGGAATTAAAATGAAAATTGCTGTTATTGGATGTACACACGCAGGAACTGCTGCTGTTTCAAATATGGTAAAACAATACCCGGAGGCAGAAATCACAGTTTACGAAAAAAATGATAATATTTCCTTTTTATCTTGCGGCATTGCTTTACATGTAAGTGGAGTTGTGGAGGATCCAAATGGTTTATTTTATTGTACTCCTCAGGAATTAATAAATCTCGGTGTAATCATGCGAATGAAGCATGAAGTAAATGATATTAATATTGAAGAAAAAACGATTACGGCAAAAAACTTAACAACAAATTCAATTGTACATGATACATTTGATAAACTCGTTTTAACAACAGGCTCTTGGCCGGTTATCCCCAAAATTGAGGGCATTGAAATGGAAAATGTCCTATTATGTAAAAACTTCCATCATGCTAATACAATTATTGAAAAAGCAAAAGATGTACAAAACATCGTTGTTGTTGGCGCAGGCTATATAGGGATTGAATTAGTAGAAGCATTTGAAATGAGCGGTAAGAAGGTGACACTTATTGATGGAGAAGAAAGAATATTGAGCAAGTATTTAGATCAAGCATTTACTGATGTGATTGAACAGGATTTTCAAGCTAGAGACGTGAAACTGGCTTTAGGAGAAACAGTCACTCGTTTTGTAGGGCAGGATGGTCATGTAAGTCGTGTGGAAACAACGAAAGGAACGTATGAGGCAGAACTCGTTATCCTTTGCATTGGTTTTCAGCCGAATACTCAATTAGTAAAAGGTCAAATTGAGATGCTTGATAATGGGGCAATTATAGTCGATGATTATATGAGAACAAGTAATAAGGATGTATTTGCTGCAGGAGACAGCTGTGCTATTCGCTACAATCCAACTGGTAAGTATGCTTACATCCCTCTGGCAACAAATGCGGTAAGAATGGGCACATTAGTAGCGAAAAACTTAGTTAAACCTACTATTCGCTATATGGGAACCCAAGGTACATCTGGTATTAAAATTTATGACCAAAATATTGCGACAACTGGATTAACAGAAACTTCAGCACTTCATATGGGTATGAATGTGAAAAGTATCACAATATTGGAACATGACCGACCTGAATTCATGCCGACTTTTGAAGATATCAATTTAAAAGTAGTCTATGAAGAAGACACAAGACGAATTGTCGGAGCTCAAGTCATGTCTAAGGTGGACGTTACCCAATCTATTAATACATTGTCTGTATGCATTCAAAATAAGATGACAATGGATGAGCTGGGCTTTGTAGATTTCTTCTTCCAGCCACATTACAACAAGCCATGGAATTTTTAAATCAAGCAGGGTTACAAACAATTCAATAAATCAAAATAGGTGTTGGATCATCCAACACCTATTTAGTTCTTAATAAAACAAATCAAAAGTACAGTATAGTCATGAATATTGTAATAAAGATTTAAAGAATCCTAATAAAAAAAGAGGGGGTTCTACTATTTATGTCTATAAAAAATCAATGGGTGCTGAATATACTCATGATGCTACTATCATGGTCAGCATTACCTTTTCTAGGAAAAGGGAATATAAAAAGATTTTTGCCATCTACATTCCTTATTGGAATCATTGAGATACTGCATGCTCGTATCGGAAAGAAGCGCAAATACTGGGTCTTTTATAATAAGCCAAACACATACTCATTTGGTGAATTGCCATTTAATTCGGGTCCATTTATTTTTATCTCATTGTGGACATTAAAAGTAGCATACGGTCATTTTAAAAAGTTTATTTTAATCAATGCACTAGTACATGCATTTTTTGCATTTCCTTACACATTTTTAGCAAAAAAACTACGATATTATACTCTAGTCCGATTTAATAATATTCAATTTTTTCTTTATTTCTTTTCAAAAGCATTTTTACTATATTGGTTTCAATATCTGTATGAGAATAAAATCAAACTGCTTAATGAAAACTCGCTCAATAACTCGAAAATATAAAAAAAGAATGGTTTGTTTAGTTTAAGTAAGATTGTTGCGATGAACTACTAATTCAAAACGAACCCATTTGTTTTATCTCGAATCTATCATTAAATCACATTTCTTTTAAAAAGAAAGGAAAAAATATACACTAAAGAAGTGAAATCATTCAATTTCGGAGGTGTGCAGGTTTGAATTATCGTGTAGAGAAAGACACAATGGGTGAAATTCAAGTACCAGCTGAAAAGTATTGGGGAGCACAGACACAACGAAGCAAGCAGAATTTTAAAATTGGTGGAGAGAAAATGCCGAATGAGGTGATTATCGGCTTTGCCATCTTAAAACGAAGTGCAGCAATTGTTAATGATTCACTTGGAAAACTACATACATCAAAAGCGGCAGCAATTGTTAAGGCATGTGTTGAGATTATTGAGGGAAGATTAAATGACCATTTTCCGCTGGTAGTATGGCAAACAGGAAGCGGTACACAAAGTAATATGAATGTAAATGAGGTTATTGCAAGAAGGGGAAATGAACTTTTAAAGGAAGCAGGAATCGATGAAGTTATCCATCCAAATGATGATGTAAATATGAGTCAAAGTTCAAATGATACGTTTCCAACAGCCATGCATATTGCAGGTGTGTTAGCTGTAGAAACAAAACTAATACCGGCTATCGAAAAGCTATCTACTACATTAAATAAGAAAGTAGAGCAATTTAATGACGTGGTAAAAATTGGTCGCACACATTTGCAAGATGCAACACCATTAACCTTAGGTCAGGAAATCAGCGGCTGGACTCACATGCTTTCGCAAACGAAGGAAATGATAGAGCAGGCTCTTCACTATATGAAAAACTTAGCAATTGGCGGGACTGCTGTTGGAACCGGGATAAATGCACATCCGGAGTTTGGCGATCGAGTTGCAGAGGAAATTAGTAAATTTACAAAAAAGAAATTCCACTCATCACGCAATAAATTCCATGCGCTAACTAGCCATGATGAGACCGTTTATGCTCATGGAGCGTTAAAGGCATTAGCTGCCAATTTAATGAAAATTGCAAATGATGTAAGATGGCTTGCGAGTGGACCGAGATGTGGAATTGGTGAAATTACAATCCCTGAAAATGAGCCGGGAAGCTCGATTATGCCGGGTAAAGTCAATCCAACGCAAAGTGAAGCCCTAACAATGGTTGCCGTTCAAGTGATGGGGAATGACGCAACAATTGGCTTTGCTGCAAGTCAAGGAAACTTTGAATTAAATGTGTTTAAGCCAGTCATTATTTATAATTTTTTACAGTCAGTTCAACTTTTATCAGATGGTATGATTTCTTTCCATGACAATTGTGCTGTAGGTATTGAAGCAAATATACCTGTCATTGAAAAGTATGTGAAAGATTCATTAATGCTTGTAACAGCCCTTAATCCGCATATTGGCTATGAAAATGCAGCGAAAATTGCAAAGCTCGCTCATATAGAAGGGTTAACTTTAAAAGAAGCTGCTCTGAAGCTTCAATTACTTACAGCAGAGCAGTTTGAGCAGTATGTTAAGCCAGAGGAAATGACCTATCCAAAATAAGAAAAGCGAAAGCGCCTTGATCATGCCGTACAAACTGGAGGAGCATCGACTAAAGGTTTAGGAAACACGGTAAGCGAACCGATGTTGACTTATGTAGGGAGATGATCTGAAGTTTAATAAGTGATAGGCACTGGAGCTAGACACCAATACTTGGTATGAATATTTATACTTTCATCTCTTATAAAGAAGCCTGGCAATGAGTTTGCCAGGCTACTTCCTGTTAGGAATCTCTATATAAAATGCAGCACCATTTCGTTCATTAACTGCCCAAACCTTAGCATCATGTAAATCCGCAATCCGTTTTACAATGCTAAGTCCAATTCCAAATTCCCCTCTTTGCCCTTTTTGAAAAGGCTCAAAAAGCTGTTCCAACATATCGTCATCAATCTGAGGTCCATCGTTCCATATTGATAAACGGAGGTTAGAGTGATCTTTCTTTATTGAAATGGAAATGACTTGATCTGCATACCTTAACGAATTTTCAAAAAGGTTTTCCAAAAGCTTTTCCCATTGTTCCGAATCACCAACAATCATCTCTTCTTCTAATGAGAGCTTCCAATTTAATTCTGGCTTTGCCCACTTTATTCGTTCAACTTCTTCGCGAATAAGAGTATCAATGCGAAATTCACTTTTTCTTGGCTTCCTGGTAGATAAAAAGTCAAGCTTTGTTAAATAAAGCAAATCCTTTATTTTCTTCTCAAGCTTTTCTGACTCATCTTCAATGACATCCATCGTACTTGAAAGATCACCCTTTGGAAAGATTCCGTCATTCACAGACCTTGCATACCCTCTGATAACCATGACAGGTGTTTTTAAATCATGAGAGATATTTTGGAGCAGAGTCTGCTGTGCTTCATCCTTTCTCACTAAATGCTGACGCATTTTTTCAATGGTTTGTCCCAACTTCCCAATTTCATCATTGCGGTCAACTTCAACAGGCTCATGCCATTCTTGATCAGCGATATTTTTTACGTGTTTTTCAAGCTTCACAATCGGTTTTGATAAATAGCGTGCTAACCATATTGAGGGAATCCAGCTAAATAAAAAGACGATCCCCATTACAATCATTAATCTCTTATATAGAGTAAAGACAAGATCATTTCGATAGGAATCCCAAGAGTAAGAAAGGAGGTAGCTAGGTTCCCCATTTACAGAAATTTTGCGTATAACATAAAACAGTGTTTGGTTTTTTAAGTTTTTCTCGTACTGATAAACTGATGATTTTTGATTAGCTGCTAATTCTTGTGTTTGTCTAAGAAAATCAACTGGCAGGTCAATTTCATTTTTATAAAAGTAAAAAGATCGTTGAATCGGAAGGAATAAGTGGGTAACAGAACGATCGTTTTGTTTTTCAATTCCAAGAGTATTATCAAGATTTCCGTACTCCATTACCACAAGCTGTTCATTTTCAATCGTTTTATAAATTTCTTTTGTGAAAAATCCTCTTAATGTAGTGGGAAATAATATAACTAATAATAGGGATATCGCAAGCAGAATGCCTGAGAAAACAATCCAAATTTGAAAGGCTAACGGTTTGTTTCTCATCCCTTTAACATCCTGTATCCAAAGCCGTAGATTGTTTCTAATTTAAGTTCCGGCATTTTTTTCCGTAACCTTCTTACCAAATCATCAACGACCCGATCTGTTCCAAAGTAATCTTCTCCCCACAGATTTGTTAATATTTGTTCTCTGGAAAAAGCCTGCCCTTTGTTATGAAGGAAAAGCTGAAGAAGATCAAATTCCTTTGAAGTAAGATTAACTTCTTCTCCTTTAAAATAAACGATACGGACTTGTTCATCAATTTCATATGGATCGAGCTGAATTAAGTGGCCTTGAGTACTTGTTTCCTCTACATAAGTTCTTGAAAGCAGTTTTTGAGCACGAATTACTAGTTCTCTGGGAAGAAATGGTTTTGAAATGTAATCATCACTTCCCAGCTCTAAGCCTAAAACACGGTCAATATCCGCATCCCTTGCTGAAATAAAAATAACAGGCACATCGGGTGTAGCAGCCTTAATTTCTCTAATTAATTGATAACCATCAACATCAGGCAGCATGATATCTAATATCCATAAATGTGGTGGAGTGTTTATTAAGTTTCTGGCTTCAGAACCTGTCAGGCAGGACGTAACAGACCAACTTTCATTCTTTAAGTACATTGTCAGTAATTCATTTAAATTTTGTTCATCTTCGACTAAATAGACGTTGTAACTCATTGTTTCACTTCCTCTCAACGCTATTATACAATCTTCATTCTTTCTCGTTCACTATTTTCACAATTTCCCATAATTCTCTCATTATTATCCCAAACTCTTTTCATATACTTAAGCTAATCAAATAGCAAGTAAATAAAGTTGATTCCAAAAAGGAGATCTAAAAAACAATGAGAGCTATAATTTTTACAGGAATTTCTCTACTCTTACTTTTAATCGTCATTGGTGGATTTGTAAGTTCACAGGGTGCCTAAATATAAAATTCAAAAAAGAATAACAGGAGGATGTTAACATGGGATATTATGATGAAACTGAAATAACACGTGAATATAAAAAACCGCGAAGAAGCTTTAAACCAGTTCTTTCTTCCATCATTAGCGGTGTTGTTGGTGGAGCACTTGTACTGGGTGTAACGACACTTACTAACGATCAACAACCAAGTGTCACAGAAAATAACCCAGCTGTCGAAACAGCTGCTCAAAATGAAAGTTCAACCTCTCAGGCTGCTACACAAACACTATCAACAGGCTCAAATTCAATTGCTGATATAGTAGACAGCCTTTCACCGACAATTGTAGGTATTACCAATTTACAAACGCAAAAAAATGGAGACATCTTTCAAAACTCCACAGGTGAAAGTGTTCAAAGTGGAACAGGTTCAGGAGTGATCTTTAAGAAAGAGGGAGACGCAGGTTATATTATTACAAATAACCATGTTATTGAGGGTGCACAATCGATTGAGGTCACACTTTATAGCGGTGATAAAGTTGAAGCAGAATTAGTGGGGACAGATGCATTAACAGATATTGCAGTCCTGAAAATTAATGCTGAACACGTGACAGTCGTAGCTGAGATGGGTGATTCTTCAGAACTTCGTACAGGAGAAGATGTGATTGCAATTGGAAATCCGCTAGGTGAAGAGTTCACAAGAACTGTCACACAAGGGATTATAAGTGGAGTTGATCGAACCATTGATGTCACAACTTCTGAAGGAAATTGGGCGCTGGATGTTCTGCAAACAGATGCAGCGATAAACCCTGGTAATAGCGGGGGGCCTCTTATCAATATGAGCGGACAGGTTATTGGAATCAATAGTTTAAAGATTACCGAAAGTGGTGTAGAAGGTTTAGGATTTGCTATTCCGAGTAATGATGTGCTACCTATTGCTGAAGAGTTAATGAATAATGGGAAAATCCAACGGCCGTTTCTAGGTGTAGGTTTGGTAGAAATGAGTGAAATACCTCAGTATTATTTGCAAGAACAAATGAACCTGCCAGCGGATGTAAAAGAAGGTGTGGTCGTTGGGACTGTCTCACCAAACTCCCCGGCTGATGAGGCAGGATTACAGCAACAAGATGTGATCGTTTCTATGAATGATCAGGCAATTACGAATGCAAGTGACCTAAGAAAGTTTCTATATACCGAGACAGAAATAGGTGATGAAATAGACGTAACGCTATACCGTGCAGGTGAAAAAGTTACTGTTCAGATCAAGCTAACAACTAGTGAAGCAACAAATGCATAATACTCACATCTTGCAATAGGAAAAGCCATTACTCTTTATATATAATAAAGCTGACATGATGAAATGATCTATCCCCCTTCGGATCATTTACTGATTGTCAGCTTTTTCGCTTTTTTCATCAATGTGAATGAATCATTATGAAAAAAGGGAAGAGTTTGAAAACTAGATAGTGTACAATAAAAAATGGGTACTAGTTCATACATACATATCTATTTAACTAGATTCATATGAAAACTAGGAAGGGGAACACCATGAATAGCATAACAATAGAGAAAAAGAGAGAAAAACTGGAAATCTTTATAAGAGATAGTGTGTTAGTTAAACAACTGTTTGACGAGTCAAAGTCTGAAGCTTATTATGCTATGGATCTAGAAGGGAATTATGTAAAAGCAAATAAAGCATGTGAAAAGATATCGGGATATACACAGGATGAATTAATTCGTCTCTCTTATAAAGAGCTTATCATTAATAAGCATCTTGAAGATGTAGTGACAAAGTTTCAGTACTCGATAACAGGAGCTATTCAAAAATACGAATGTACAATTATATCTAAAAATAACAACAAAGTGGATTTGGAAGTGACAAATTCTCCTATCATTGTGGATAATGAGATTATCGGTGTATATGGAATAGCAAAGAATATCACTAATTCGAATGAGCAAAAAGGAAGTTAAAGGAAAGTGAACAGCTCCATCGCAGTCTAATAGAGCATTCTCCTGATGGAGTGATCATAATCCAGGAGCAACATGTTGTTTTTGCTAACAAAAAAGCTTCGGAGTTACTCGGAGGAAATGATGTTAAGGATATTTTGGGTAAAGATGTAAGCGGATTTTTCGAGAATATTCAGGCAGGCTTATCAAAAATTTAAGTATGGCTGAAAAAGGGCAGGCATCGGATTTACACGAAGTAAAAATGGTACAGCTGAACAATAAAGAACTAGATGTTGAGGTGAAGACCATTCCTACCATATTCTTAGAGGATCAAGCAGTTTATTTCATTATTAGAGATATTACAGAAAGAAAACTGGCACATGAAATGATGATTAACTCGGAAAAATTAACAGTTGCCGGACAATTGGCAGCAGGTATTGCTCATGAAATTCGCAATCCGATTACTGCAATAAAAGGATTTTTGCAGTTAATGGATAGCGGAAAAAACTATAATCAAGAATTTTTTTCGGTGATCTCTGCTGAAATAAATCGCATAGAAATAATCCTGAGTGAACTATTGGCATTGGCCAAGCCCCAATTAGAACGGTATCGCCATATAGAGATTCAAAGTATTTTAAAACATGTTGTTGCCCTTACCAAATCTCAAGCAATTTTACATAATGTACATATAACAACTAAGTTCCATTCAGACCCTTTATTTGTATTATGCGATGAAAATAAACTCAAACAGGTGTTTATTAATTTTATAAAAAATGCAATAGAAGCAATGGAAAATGAAGGGACCATTACACTAACTATTGACCAACACGATGATTATTTTGTTGTGATAAACATTCAAGATCAAGGACCGGGAATACCGGTGGAGATTCTTGATAAAATAGGAGAACCTTTTTTTACAACAAAAGAAAATGGTACAGGTCTTGGGGTAATGGTTAGTTTTGAAATTGTGAAACATCATAATGGAGCTATTAGTATTGATAGTAATTCTAATGGAACAACTATCTCGATTCAACTTCCAATTATAAAGTCTATTGAAAGAATAGTAAAAGAGTGAGGAAAACCTATGGAGATTAAGACGAAACGATTAAACATCAAGCCTTGTACACGAGATTTATTTGAAAGCTACGAAGAAGTAAAGCCTCATATCCAACTGTATTTGGAAGAGCTGGAATCGGATCAAGAACTTTTTGGATGGGGAGTGTGGCTCGTATTCTCTCAGACAGATCAACAATTAATTGGGGATATAGGTTTTAAAGGAAAGCCTGTTGATGGTGTTGTAGAGGTCGGATACGGAATTTCTCCTGATGAACAAAACAAAGGGTATGCTACCGAGGCAGTTGAAGCATTAGTTAACTGGGCTTTTCAAACAGGTAAAGTAAATAAAATCGTGGCAGAATGCTTAAAAACCAACGAGGCATCAATACGTGTATTAGAAAAACTGTTCATGAATAAGGTGGAACAGGACGAACATATGGTATATTGGGAAAAACATATTTTTCATTAAGTAAATGAAGGTCCTCCTATTGAAGATATGAGGACCTTTTTGTTTATAGGAAATTAAAAATTCTTGTACAATGGATAAGCATGTTGGCATCCAGCTATAGCACCTAGCCAGGAGGAGAAGGACGCCGCGCTTTTTGTTAACAACTACTTGGGGGTGTGTTGTGATATTCAGGCGGTGCTGGACGTGGAACTGGTTTTGGTGCGTGTGGTTGTGGGTGCTGGACATATTCAAATACACCTTGACCATCCATACTTGGTCCACTTGCCCAACGGCCTCTTGCGCTTTCTTCTCCTCTTGAGAGATTCATAAATTTATAAGAGAACTCCTGTGCCTCTAATTGTATTGGGAATGTATTTGGTACTGTTCTTCCTTCCTTCGCTTCAAGCTCAGCGATGGCTGCTAACCACTGGTTTTGATGCATGCGATCTCGTGCAATTAAAAATGAGAGCATATCTTTTACTCCGCGGTCATCTGTCATCTCATACAAACGAACAGCTTGTAATCGTCCTTGTGACTCGGCATTAAGGTTCGCACGAAAATCAGCTAATAAATTACCACTAGCAATAATATAATCTGCTGTCCATCGGTTACCAACACTATCAGCAGGCATTGCGCCTAAACCCGAAACAATCGCATGTTGTGGATTCATCCCCCCAAGTACAGCTTCGATAACAGGGTTTTTGGCAGCTTCTTCTTGGTCTTTTAAAGGGGCATTATCTAGTAATCTGCCGATCATGACCGAAAGCATTTCAATATGTGCAAGTTCCTCTGTTCCTATATCTAATAACATATCCTTATACTTTCCTGGACATCTTGTTGCCCAGCCTTGAAATAAGTATTGTAGGGCAACTGATATTTCACCAAATTGACCACCTAAGATTTCCTGAAGTTTTTTGGCGTAAGCAGCATCAGGACGATCGGGTTTCGCGTTGTATTGAAGTTCCTTGATGTGAAAAAACATGAAGAAACCCTCCTTGTTTGTATTGTGTGAACATGGATATATATATTCCATGATGAAATTGTCCTATTCCTCATTCATTCTCCTTTTACTAATACAAGCTCTATAAACATACATTTAAATGAAGATTGTTGAGAGGAGGAAAAAAGTGAAAACATTTGAGGAAGCTGCAGCATTTGAACATCAATTTTGGCTACAGGTACTGGGTGACCATGCAAGATTTATTCTGGAATCATTGGTTGTCATGGAAACACAGGATATTGAAAAAGCAAGGAGATTTAAAGATATATTCGATACCTTATTAAAAAAATCAAGAGAACAATCTAATCTAACAGCATTAACATTAGAAGCTGAGGAGTATGCTAAGGAGTTTCGTGAGTTTAAGCTTTCAATCATTAAAAGACATATTTCAGGGGAAATAAAGATTCATCTCACACCAACTTTTATTAATCATATGGTGAATGAGCTCGAAGAATATTTACTTGTTCTCTCTTATTTAAAAAGAAAGGAAGCACCACCGATCTTTCACGAGCTGCACCATCACTTATTGTGGCTATTAGATGCAGCAGGTCATGCAGGAGCTATTTCCGATGAATTAGATGCAACTGAAAAAAAGTTAAAACGGAAAAGTGATGAATATGTAAAAGAATTTGAAGAGTTTTATATAAAAGCAATCGAGTTATCAGGATACTTACGAGCTAATATTGATTCATTTCCTGCTTTAACAAGAATGAACAAAGAAGTTCAGCTTGAAATTGAGTTGTTTAGAGGATTTTTGGCCGAAGTTGAAGAAATGGAGCTGAATAAGGAAATGCTCAGCACGTTTTCACCTTTGATGGCAGATCATATGATGAGAGAGGAATGTTATTACTTAATGAAGGTGGCGGAATCTGCCCAAACTAAAATGCCATCTTGTGATCCGACAAAACCTAGAATATAAAAGAGTAGGAGGGCAGTCGTTTAAACGCTGTCTTCCTACTCATGAATTCTTCATGCAAATTTAAGATGGCAAAAACTTTAATCCAACAGTCGCGGATATGATTAAAGCAATAAACAAAACGCGTTTCCATTCGGCAGGTTCTTTTAAAAACAAAATACCAAACAATGCACTACCAGCTGTGCCGATTCCTGTCCAAACAGCATAAGCGGTTCCCATTGAAATCGTTTCTAACGCTAACGTTAACAATAAAAAGCTCGTACCAAACCCTAAGATTAGAAATAGTCCATTTAATAGATTCTTTTTCTCATTGAAACGGGCAATTGCAGCAACACCTGCTACTTCACAGAGACCGGCTAAAATTAGGAAAAACCAATCCATCTTAGTTCTCTCCTTTCACAGGCTGACCAGGTTCGGTCGTAACCATTTTAAGGCCGACAACCCCTGTAATTAGGACAGCACATAAAATAAGCTTTAACCAGTCTACCTCATTTGAAAAGAGGACAAGCTCGACAATGACAGTACCAGCAGCTCCTAACCCTGTAAACACTGCATATACAGTACTAATCGGAAGTTTTTTAGTTGCAGTAATTAATAAATAAAAACTTACGAAAATACATATTAGGGTACCAGCCCATTCCAAGCCAGTTGTTGCATGTTTTAAACCTGTTACCCAACTAACCTCAAAAAATGTTGATATATAGACAAGAAACCAATATTTATTCATTTTTGTGTTCTTCCTCCTTTTGAACCGTAATTCCTCTCCAAAAAATGTTCCAGGAAGCATGAAGTCTTCTTTGAAATCGATCTCTTCCACTATAAAGGAGTTCTATTTGAAGTGAATCAATAAGAGCGATATAGGAAATGGCTACTTCTTCCGCAGATACTTGAAAAGCCGTTCGTTGCGACTCTAAATACTGAAGCAAGAGAAGTTCGATACCATCTAAATATTGATACACTTTCTCCATCATTTGCTCATACAAATGGGATGGAGGAAGAAAAGCGTTTCGCAACAAAAACATGGTGGATGGATGTGTCTCATAGCGTTTACCATAGTCAGATAAAAACTGAAAGAGCTTATCATGTAATGATAGTGTGTGAAAACTTGAAAAATAATCTTGTAAATATTGTTTTTCATCTATGATTACTTCTTCGAGTATCGTGAAATATAATTCGTCTTTACCAGAGAAATGTGCATAAATGGATTGTTTTTTTATGCCGACATCTTTGGCAATAGTTGCAAGAGATGTGCCATCATAACCATTTTGTGCAAATTGAATTAATGCAGCATTTTTAATTTTAGAAGCAGACATATTATCAACCTTCCTTACGTTCGTCAGTCTATAGTATAAATTCTCTTTTTGTGAGAGTCAATCCCTCAATTACTAGTAGGAAATAAGTAGGGTTAGTTTCAAAATACTGACATTGCTTTTTTCAGTTAGGGCTTGTTATTCTATTCAAGAAAGAATAAGAACGATAAAGTATAGGAGTAGCATCATGAAAAAATTCTACCTTAAGTATGTTCTGATTGCTTTCGTCATATGCTCATTTATATTGCCAAAAACCATGGAAGTGGATGCTGCCGCAAACATGGAGAATAAGAATTTACAGCTTTATAGTGAAGCTGTTGTTCTGATTGATGCTGATTCAGGAGAGGTCCTTTACGAAAAAAATAGTAAAGAGAAGCTTCCACCGGCAAGTATAACGAAAATTGCTACAGCTATTTATGCAATTGAAAAAGGGAATATAAATGATCTTGTGACTGTTAGTGAGAATGCAAGAAATGTGGATGGAACTAGAGTATACCTGGAAGCAGGTGAACAGGTTCCATTAAAAAAGTTAATCCAAGGCTTAGTTATTAATTCCGGAAATGATGCAGGAGTTGCTATTGCAGAACATCTTAGTGGTTCTGTTGAACAATTTACCGAAGATTTTAATGAATTTTTACAACAAGAAGTGGGAGTAGAAAATACCCATTTCTCAAACCCGCATGGACTTCATGAACCAGATCATTTAACAACAGCAGAGGATATGGCCAAAATTACGCAATATGCAATACAAAATCAAACATTTAGAGACATCTTTCAAACGAGTGAATTGAAATGGGATGGAGAGAGCTGGGATACAACTCTTATTAATCATCATGAAATGGTACGAGACAAGGAGTATGAAGGAATAAAGGGTGGAAAAAACGGGTTTGTCCAGGAAGCGGGATTTACTCTTGTCACAACAGCTGAACGAGAGAATATAAGTTTGATTGCTGTAACGCTAAATTCAATGTACAGTCAGCAATCCTACGATGACACGATCACCTTATTGGATTATGGTTTTGAACACTTTGAAACAGATCTTGTACTAAAAAATGAAAAATTCACAGATGGATTTGATCATTCCTTCCTGGTTACAGAAGATACATCGTTTACAAAACGAAAGGGAGAAACGATTGAAAAAGAGGTAACTCCATCTGGTGAACTTATCGTCAAGGGTGAGGACCAAAGGATTATAACAGAAGTAGAACTTGATCAAGTTGAAAATGAAGAGAAAAACGAACAAATGAAAAGTGAGATCGTTACAAATGAAGAAGTGGTAGATCAGAACAAAGAGGAACTTCATTTATCTATCATTGTCCCAACAGCAGTCATCATCGGTTTATTTATTTCACTTCTTTTTTATTTTCAAATCCGAAAAATCTAAAAACTTATTTTGATTCAATAATAAGATTCATTTATAATGTTAGGTAAAGTCTATCACTCTTTAAGAAAGAAGTGTGTACACATGAATTTGGGATTCGGAGAAATCTTACTTATCTTGTTTGTCGCATTATTATTATTTGGACCTAAAAAATTACCGGAATTGGGAAAGGCTGCCGGTAAAACACTTAGAGAATTTAAAAATGCAACAAAGGGTCTCATGGATGATGAGGAGCCAGTGAATAAAAAAAGTAATCACTAAAGATATGGACACAGCAGACGATGCTTGTGTCTTTTTTGTTTTATAAAATATAACCTAGGAAAAGAATAAAATAAGACGATTGAATAAGGAAACAATAGATGTAAACGATTAATTGAGTGATTTTGAACAAATTTTATCAAAAAATGGGCTTTTTCATGCTTTACGATTGATTGGTGAGGGGAGTAAGATTACATTCATAAATAATATGAATGATTAAGTTAGTCGACTACTTAGTAAGAAAAGCACGTTTTCAAACAAAAAAAGAATAGATGATCAAAGATCGCTTAATCCTATAAAAATAGGAGCGGGGGACCCATGAAAGTGTCTTAACAGACTTGGGGTGAATCAAACATCTTTATAGATGGTTTGTAGGGCTACTCTTTTGCCCGAATCCGACAGCTAACTCCGCAAGCGTTAAAGGGATGACCATGTGCTTATGAAAAGACACAGGGACTCACTACCCTTGTGTCTTTTTGGGTTGTTTTGAAACTATTTGTACGCGTTGTTTTTAAAAACATAAGTAACTGACTACATTATGCATTGAAAGAAGGAATTTTTGTGAAGAAGCAATTTGCAGTATTTGGCTTAGGTCGTTTTGGTGGAAGTCTTGTAAAGGAGTTTCATGAGCTTGGAATTGAGGTTCTTGCGATTGATAAGAGTGAGGAAAAGGTCCAACAGTATGCTCCTTATGCGACACATGCAGTTAGAGCAAATGCCATAGATGAAACGATCTTAAAGCAGCTGGGGGTTCGAAATGTGGACCATGCTTTCGTTTCATTTGGTGATGATATTGAAGCAAGTATTTTAACATCTCTTATTTTAAAAGATCTAGGCATTCCGCAGGTATGGGCAAAAGCTCAAAATGACTACCATCAAAAGGTATTAGATAAAATTGGTGTAAACCGAGTGATTCATCCTGAGCGGGATATGGCAAAGCGAATTGCCCATCATATTATATCTGAAAAAATGATTGATTATATTGAGTTATCAAGGGAGTACAGTCTTGTAGAAGTCGTTGCCACAAAAAAACTATGTAATAAGACAATTTATGATTTAAATATCCCTTCAAAATATGGCTGTAATATTGTTGGTATTCAAAGAGGAGAAGACATTTGTGTATCACCTTCAGATGATGAAAGGATTACTGTAGGTGATGTCCTACTGATAATTGGTAAAAATAAAGATATTATTAATTTTGAAGAATCTGGTATGTAAAGTGAAAAAATTCATTAAAATGAATCCCTCACAGTTGCTGGTACTTGTTTTTGTTGTGTCGATAGCCGTAGGAACATGTGTTTTAAAGTTACCTTTTTCTACTCATGAGGAGATTAAATGGGTAGATGCATTATTCATTAGTACCTCAGCGATGACGGTAACAGGTCTTGCAACAGTAGATCCGGCTACAACCTTTACAACCTTTGGTCAGTTTATCATTGCCGTTCTTATTCAAGTTGGCGGCCTTGGAATCATGTCATTTGCCGTGTTAATTTACATGATGCTGGGAAAGAAGATAGGACTTAAAGAAAGATTGCTTATGCAACATGCTTTAAACCAAACATCTGTTGGTGGAATTATTAAGCTGGTGAAATACTTGTTTGTCTTTTCGATTACGATTGAACTGATTGCGATGATCTTCCTTTCTATTCGGTGGGTGCCGCAATTCGGATGGACTAAGGGGTTGTTTTTTAGCTTTTTTCATTCAATCTCAGCTTTTAATAATGCAGGTTTTGCACTTTGGTCGGATAATCTTATGCAATATGCAGGAGATCCTTTAGTGAATATTGTTATATCAATATTATTTATCATTGGAGGAATTGGTTTTACTGTTTTAGTCGATGTGTGGAAAAAGAGAAAGTTCAAAAAGCTATCTCTTCATACTAAATTGATGATTATTGGCACTCTTATTATTAATATTGTTGCAATGCTGTTTATCTTTTGTTTGGAATATAGTAACCCTGAAACACTTGGTCATTTCACATTAAAAGATAAGCTTTGGGCATCTTATTTTCAAGCTGTTTCACCAAGAACGGCCGGATTTAATACAATTGATATTGGAAGCATGGACGAAACAACATTGTTTTTTATCATTATTTTAATGTTTATAGGAGCAGGGAGCGGGTCTACCGGCGGAGGAATTAAATTAACAACAGCCTTAATCATAGCCCTAGCAACTATAAGCTTTTTAAGAGGGAAAAATGATATTGTTATATTAAAAAGAACAATAAATACAACATTTCTCTTGAAAGCACTCGCAATTTCAATGATAAGTATCGTATTTGTTATTCTTGGTATCTTGCTATTAAATTTAACAGAAAGAGATGCTTCATTTATTGATATCATGTTTGAAGTGGTATCAGCCTTTGGTACGGTCGGTCTTTCTGCAGGGCTCACAGTGACACTATCATCTGTTGGAAAACAGCTTATTATCTTCATTATGATCTTGGGCAAACTTGGTCCATTAACCTTAATGTTTTCTTTAGCAACACCATCAAAAGAAAAGATTCGTTATCCGGAAGAAGATATTTTAACTGGATAAATAAAACTAAGGGGTTCTCCATTTTGGAGAAGCCCCTTTAAACCGTTTATATGCTTGCTAAAAACAATGAAGCCAAAAGTCCTAAGGAAGCAACGAAGCCTACAACTGCACCACCTTCCTCAAATGCTTCAGGCATCATTGTTGAGGAAACCATCGCAAAAATTCCGCCAGCTGCAAAAGCTGAAATGATTGAAACAACGTGACTTGGTGCATGTTGAAGTAGTGCAAAGCCTAATAAAGAGCTAATGGATGAAAGACACACAACGATTAGCCACATTAGCAATATTTTCTTACGTTTATAGCCATCATGTTTCAGTCCAACAGTACTTGAAAGACCCTCAGGAAAATTACTTATTAAAACAGCAATAACCATTAAGTAGCTAACCGTTCCCTGTTCTAGTAAACTTACTCCAATAATAATTGACTCCGGAACGGCGTCAATTATTGTCCCGATAAAGATTGATAAACCGGAATGATTTTCAGGCCTCTTTTTTGATCGCTTACGTTCACTTCCTCCTTTTTTTGAAATAATGGCCTCAGAAAAAGTGAAAACTAAAGCCCCGGAAAGGAATCCAAGTGATGTTGCCCATAAACCACCTTCATTTACTGCTTCTGTCAGCAATTCAAATGAAGCAGCTCCTATTAATACACCTGTTCCAAATGACATAATTAGTCCGGTTATCTTCTTTGGAAGATTGGTGAAAAGCCCTACCAACGCGCCAAAGAAGATGGGTGATCCGGCAAAAGCACCCCAAAAAGCTGCCTGAAGCAAGATAGCTCATCTCCCATTTTCTGTTTAAGATATTGCTATTTTCCCCTTTTTAATTAAGAAAAAACAAAAAGTTAAATATAATTAAAGACGGCCAACATTGTTAGCCGTCTTTTATCTTATTCAGCAATCAATTTTTTTTCTATATCATCTAAAAGTAAGTTAGCGGCAATGACCCCACCGGCAGTATTCCAAATTGCATCATCAACTTTATATGCCTTTTCCGCTTTCACTACTTCTAGGTTTTTCCATAGAGAATCGTTTGTCCATTCTTCTTCCGTTTTAGTTGCTTCAGTATCACCGGGAGGTGCGTAGGTGAAGTAGAAGAGAATATCAGCATCTAATTGTGGGATAATTTCTTTGCCAACTTCACGCATAAATAAATCATCTGGATTATCCTTAAATAACTCTTGAACCGAACTTGAATGTTTTAATCCAAGCTTGTCAAAAATGACTCCAGAAAATGTATCAGTATAATAAACTCTTGTCATACCTGCCATAAAGCGTACAACAGAAACTTCCTGATTTACTTTATCGCCAAGTGAATCCTTCAAAGATGTAATTCTTGATTCAAAATCAGAAATGACCTTTTTGCCTTCTTCTTCACGATTAAGTGCTTTGGCATATAAATGAAAGTTTTCCTGCCAGTCTCCTCTTAATGTCTCAGAGAAAACAGTTGGTGCAATAGCCTTTAGTTGTTCGTATACTTTTTCTTGACGCATTTTGTTGCCGATAATTAAATCAGGTTTTAGTGCAGCAATGGCTTCCACATTTACTTCACTCTCAGTACCAACCACTTCAACATCAGCCATTTGATCTGAAATATGATCATACCAAGGCTCACCAAGCCAAGATTGAACAGCGCCAACCGGGGTTACTCCCATTGCCAAAAGGGCTTCCGTTCCTTCATTCGTTAAGATGACTACTTTTTCAGGAGTACCAGTAATTTCAGTAGTACCCATAGCGTGTTCAACTGTATATGTTTCGTCTGCAGGTGTATCACTTGCATCTTTTGCACCTTTAGAATCAGTAGTTCCTTCATTGTTGTTTCCACATGCAGCGAGAATAGAAAGAGTAAGGCTTAGTAAAAATAATGATAACCATGACTTTTTGTGTGTATTGCTCATGTTTTGACCTCCGTTGTTGATAATGATTTTCATTTACATACTGAATGATAAGGTGAAGTTAAAGTGTTGTCAATAGTTAATTGAAAATGATTTTCAAAATCAACTATATTTGATATTATGAAAAGGAAGTATGGATAGTTGCAAGGAGAAAATATGATATTAAAATCAAATTATCAAAAATCAATTGGTCTTATTTTAGGTTTATCATTACTCTTGCTTTTAATGTGTGGAAGTCTTGTGTTTGGATATGCAGATACGAATTTAAAGACTGTTTATGACGCATTTACAAGTTTTAATGGCACAAATGAACATATTATCGTCTACGAGGTACGTTTGCCAAGAGCTTTAATAGGTGCTACGGTAGGAGCCAGTTTAGCTTTGGCAGGGGCCATTATGCAGGCACTAACAAAGAATCCTCTGGCATCACCAAGTGTGTTTGGCATTAACGCCGGAGCAGGATTTTTTATTGTGGTTGCGGTTACTTTCTTTTATGTTAATACGTACCAGGGATTTACACTTATTGCATTTGCAGGAGCTGCTTTTTCAGCGTTTATTGTTTATTTTGTAGGTTCCTTTGGACGGGAAGGTCTAACACCTATGAAGCTAACATTAGCAGGAGCAGCAATGGCTGCACTCTTTTCATCTTTAACACAAGGGTTATTAGTTGTTAATGAAGCTGCATTAGATCAAGTTCTTTTTTGGTTAGCAGGCTCTATACAAGGGAGAAAGCTAGAAAGTTTATTTACCGTTCTCCCATATATTTTACCTGCCATCATGATTAGCTTGATTCTTTCTCAAAAGATAAATGTATTAACAATGGGGGAAGATGTAGCAAAAGGTTTGGGGCAAAGAACCGGCTTTGTAAAGTTAACAGGTGCTTTACTTGTGATTATTTTAGGGGGAGGGGCTGTAGCAGTTGCTGGTCCAATTGCGTTTATTGGGATTGTGATTCCCCATTTTGCAAGGTTTATAGTAGGAAATGATTATCGCTGGATATTTCCATATTGTGTTGTTCTCGGAGGCTCTTTACTTGTGTTTGCTGATATTCTAGCTAGATATATTGTTATGCCGGAAGAGATTCCAGTTGGTGTCATGACTGCTTTTATAGGAACTCCCTTTTTATTTACATTGCTCGCAGGGGGTTTAATCAATCATGAAAAAATATTATAAGCTTCGCTTTGGTTCAAATAAATTCTCATTCTTAATTGATAAAAAAGCTTTTGCCGTTTCTGTTATTCTCCTTGCCGTTACATGTCTTGTATTTTTGACGAGTACAGGAGTTGGTGAAGTACTCATTCATCCACTTAATGTGCTAAAGACCTTATTTGGATATGGGAACGAAATGGAAAATTTATTTATCTTTTCGTTTCGGCTGCCCAGAATTATGATTGCTTTACTAGTAGGAATTAGTTTAGCGGTTGCCGGTGCTATTTTACAAGGATTAATTCGGAACCCTCTTGCTTCGCCTGATATTATCGGAATAACAGGGGGAGGATCTGTTGGGGTTGTCTTATTTCTTATGCTGTTCAGTGATCAAAATAATTCGCTTTTTGTAAGTTTGAAATGGATGCCTGTAGCAGCATTCATAGGTGCCGCGATCGTCGGGATTCTCGTTTATTTGTTATCATGGAAAAATGGAGCTTCTTCTATTAGGCTTGTGTTAATTGGAATTGGTTTATCAATGCTTGCTCAATCTCTGACAACATTATTTATGGTGAAAGGTCCGATTTATCAAGCCTCACAAGCAAATGTATGGATTACCGGAACCGTATATGGAGCAACATGGGAGCACGTTCGGATTTTAACACCCGTTGTTGTTATCTTACTATTTATAAGCATCATTTCAATTCGGAATGTTAATATTCAAGAGCTTGGTGATGAGCTTGCAACAGGGGTAGGAAGTGCAGTTCAACGAAATCGTTTTTTACTATTACTGTTAAGTACAGCATTAACAGGTAGCGCAGTTGCCTTTGCAGGTGTTATTGGTTTTGTGGGATTAATGGCTCCACATATAGGGAGAAGACTCGTGGGATCATCATTCGGAGCCCTCCTTTCAGTATCGGCATTAATCGGAGCGATTCTGGTCATGTTGGCTGATCTTTTAGGAAGAGTATTATTTTCTCCTTTGGAGGTTCCGGCAGGAGTATTTACTGCAGCAATTGGGGCACCATATTTTATTTATTTGTTATACAAAACTAGAAACAATTAACAATAGACCATACAAAAGGAGTGATTTTAAAATGACAGCCATAGAAACAAGTGCTCTAACGCTTTCATATGGAGATACGATTATTATAAATGAGCTAGATGTGAAAATTCCTAAAGGTGAAATTACCGTTTTTATCGGAAGTAATGGTTGTGGAAAATCAACTTTGCTTAGGTCTATTGCAAGACTGCTAAAGCCGAAGGAAGGAACTGTTTTACTGGAAGGGAATGCTATAGCAAAATTATCAACAAAAGAAGTAGCCAAGCAGCTTGCCATTCTTCCGCAAGGTCCAACAGCACCAGAGGGATTAACAGTCCTGCAGCTCGTTAAACAAGGACGCTACCCATATCAAAGCTGGTTAAAGCAATGGTCTGAAGAGGACGAAGAAGCAGTTAACAGTGCTCTAGAAGCAACTGGCTTACAGGAGCTAGCCGAGAGACCGGTTGATTCCTTATCAGGGGGGCAACGACAGCGTGCATGGATTGCTATGACTTTGGCACAAAAAACAGATATTATTTTGTTGGATGAACCGACAACTTATTTAGACATGACACATCAAATTGAAATACTCGATCTGCTATTTGAATTAAATGAGCGGGAAAATCGCACAATTGTTATGGTGCTTCATGATTTGAACTTAGCTTGTCGTTATGCTCATAATTTAGTAGCATTAAAAGATAAAAAGGTTTTTGCACAAGGAAAGCCTGAAGAAGTGATCAATTGTAGTTTAGTGCAAAATGTTTTTGAGATGAACTGTGAGGTCACAGTTGATCCCATTTTTGGAACTCCGCTTTGTATCCCTCATGGAAAAGGACGATGTATTGTAAAGGAAGTTGGCGCATTAAATGGCTGAATTATCGAAAGTAGAAGAAAAAATATTAGAAAAATATCGTTTATGTTTAAAAGACACTTCACCACAGGTCATGGTCAAAGGTTCTGAATTATTAAATGAAGACCGGTTGATAAGATTATTCAATGATAACTTACAAATAAAATACAATACAGATAAACAGCAGGTTTTAGGTTCGATGCTTGTAAAGAGTTATGCCTTTTTAGCTGCGCTTGTTTTATATAGTATGAGTGTATTTAATAAAGGGATAAATAGTTCCATTGACAACCTTTTTTTATACACAGAGGAAGACGATCCCTTTTGGTTACCGAGTTTCCATTTTGTAAACTCGGAAGTTACCACTCCGGCTTCGAGTCGAAATGAATGGCGTGATGAAGTTTTAGAGGGTCTATTTAAACAAAATATTGCCCTTATGATTACAACTATTTCAAAAGTATCGCGTGTTGCAAAGGTTATTTTATGGGAGAATGTAGCTCTCTATATTTTTTGGATGTACGAGTCTACATTAGAAGACAAAGACTTATCGGAAGAAACCAAAGCAAGAATACGTGATGATTTTTCATATGTTGTAATGGAGGCAGCTCCTCATCTCTTTAGAGTAAAAGCTAAAAATCCTCTAGCTCCATTTTTTCATGAAAAACATAATGATGTACGAAAAAGATCAACCTGCTGTTTATTTTATCTTACATCAAAAAATAATGATCGATGTAACACGTGTCCAATTGAATGCATAAGTCCGAATTAGGAGGTGTTCATGAATGGATCAAAAGGTAAAAGATCAATTTGATGGGCTCATAGAGAAGTATACAGAATTGTTATTAGGAGATTCTTCTGATGAATTGAAGGAAAAAGTAATAATGTGGGCTCTTTATTCTCACATATCAAAGTCAATGCCACCACTCACCAAACATTGGAATGCATCCTATCCTGATGCAAAAGACAACCTGAAGGTCATGATCAATGAGATAAAGGTTTTAAATGAAAAACATAGGGAAACAAAAAATCAATAAAAGGAAAGGGACTGTGTTTTGAACAGTCCCTTTCCTTTTATTGGGTCTTACCGTACGGCGATTCTTGTTGAATAGACGAAGAAAATTTTTGATAAGACTGCTGAAGCTTTTGTGTATCAGCTGCTTCAAGAGTATACCATCCGTTTTGAAACATGAAGTTATATAGATCTCTTTGAGCTTGTTGTGTTTCAGTTAGAATGGATTGCAAGTCTTGATAAAGATTTTGATGACTTGCTTCATTTAAAGCAGTTGAATATGCGGTCGTTAAATATTTTTCAGTTGCTAAAAGATCATTTGCAAAGTCACGATCATTCATTTGTGGTCCCTGTTGAACCGGTGTCATTGATGCACTTTTTATTTGATCCATCTTGTGCTACCTCCTATTGAAGTTGTGAGCTCTGTGAAGATTGCTGTTGGGTTTGTAAATGCCCTAAAATTTTCTGATAGTGTTGTTCATGCATTTGACCGACTTTTTCCAATTGCGTTTTTACCTGTTGATTTTGGCATTGAGAAGCAAAAAAATGAGCTTTTTTCATTGCTAAAAGGTTCCAGGAAAGCATATCTGTAAGGTAAAGCTGATCTTTTGTCGTCACAACATTTGGGGGCTGTTGCATCATACCGGGTTGAGTTTGTTGTTGATAATTTTGCTGTTGCATGTTAATCCTCCTCACAATTCTTTCTTGTCTATGATTACACAATCCGCATAGCCCTATGCAAGTCACTAGTGGTTTTTTAACAGTTTTATTCATCCAACATATAGTAGGAATAAGACGAATACAGATTTGATAAAGATGCAGAATTTGAATGCGTTTTCTTCCATTGTGCTTTTCTTCTGTATAAGGATGAAAGGGAGGCGGTTTAAGATGGAAAAACTTTTACGGAACTCTTTTATGTTTTTATCCAGAAACAAGATGATGACGAAGTTAGCCAAAAAATACGGCTTGCGTTTTGGGGCAGCTAGATTTGTTGCCGGTAATACGATTGATGTTGCAAAAGATGTGATTAAACAATTAAATAATAAAGGACTTGATGTAACATTAGATTATTTAGGAGAATTTATTATTGATGAAAATGAAGCTGAGGAAACAGCCAATCATTGTATAAAGGCGATTGAGATCATTGGTCATGAGCGATTAAAATCACAAGTTTCCATTAAATTAACATCGATGGGTTTAGATATTTCCGAAGAAGTCGTCTTATCGAATATGCGCCGCATCATGGCAAAAGCAAAAAAACATGGTGTTTTTATAACCATTGATATGGAAGATTATTCAAGGTGTGAAAAAACATTGAAGATTTTTAAACACCTCAGATCTGAGTATGACAATGTTGGAACAGTTCTTCAAGCTTATTTGTATCGAACGGTAGATGATGTAGAGGATTTAGGTACTTATCAAGCAAACTTAAGACTTGTTAAAGGCGCATACAAGGAATCGGCAGATGTTGCATTTCCAGATAAAAAAGATGTAGATTTAAATTTTAAAAAGATCATTAAAATGCATTTACTTAATGGTCACTATACAGCTATTGCAACACATGACGACCAGATAATTGACTATACCAAACAAATTGTAAACAAACATAGTATTCCAAAAACTCAATTTGAATTTCAAATGCTCTATGGAATTCGGCCTGAAAAGCAATTGGAAATTGTTAATGAAGGATATAAAATGAGGGTATATGTTCCTTATGGGACAGATTGGTACGGGTATTTCATGAGAAGAATGGCAGAAAGGCCTGCAAATGTAGCCTTTGTGATAAGAGGAATGATCAAACGATAAAGATGATAAAGTGAAAAAGGGAACTCTGCATCTATAGTGCCAGTCCTTTTTGGGATAGATAATATTATGAAAGTGTGTAATTAGTTTTGCGACTAGCTCCGAAGCACAGGATGTGCAAGTGTGCAGTCAATGCGACAGGACGTCGCGTTTTTGACTGCCAGCGCGTAGCCCCTCGAGGTCATATGCCACAAAGGAATTGAAGACAAAGAACGTCTTCTATTCCTTTGCGTCTTATTTGCCCTAGGCTCCTAGGCTGATCAAGGAGCTTACGCTTTTCAACATTACATATCGTCGCTACCCATATTATGTTGTTTGTATTGTTGATTTTGACTAGTGCGTTTCCCGCCGCCAGCTTTTTCGTTAGTAGGACCCGCATTCCCCTTTACGCTTGCAGCACTAACACCCGCTTTTGAAGGAGACTTTTTTAATCTTGCCATATTATATCACCTCCTAGAGATTAACTTGTCCAATGATTGATTTGATTATTTAGGAAAAATTGTGATAAATCTATTGAAGTCATGATGTAAATCTTTTATATTTATAATAAAGAAACTCATTCGTAAGGGTTCATTTTTTTGAAAATAAAATGAATGAGTATTCATTCAAATAAGGGGGAGAATATATGGTCAAGCGTATAAAAAGAGCGGCTGTCTTAGGATCAGGGGTAATGGGCTCTGGAATCGCAGCACACTTAGCAAATATCGGCATCCCTGTATTACTATTAGATATTGTGCCTCGAGAATTAAATGAAGAAGAAATAAAAAAAGGTCTCACACTTGAAGATAAAGCTGTTCGAAATCGTCTTGTACAAACAGCTGTACAAAAGCTTCTTAAACAAAAGCCTGCACCACTTACAGATAAGAGTAATATGGAACGTATTAAGGTAGGTAACTTTGAAGATGACATGCATCTTCTTAATGAAGCAGATTGGATCATTGAGGTTGTTGTCGAAAATTTACCTGTAAAGCAAAAGGTCTTTGCTCTTGTAGACCAATATAGAAAACCAGGGAGTATTATCAGTTCAAATACATCAGGTATTTCAGTAGAGGCTATGGCAGAAGGACGATCAGAAGACTTCCGAAAGAACTTTTTAGGTACGCATTTTTTTAATCCCCCTAGATACTTAAAGCTTTTAGAAGTGATTCCAACAAAAGACACCGATCAAGAAGTCCTGGCATTCATAAAATCATTCGGCGAAGATGTCCTGGGTAAAGGTGTTGTTGAAGCAAAAGACACACCAAACTTTATAGCAAACAGAATTGGGACTTACGGGTTATTAGTAACCGTTCAGGAAATGATGAAGGGCGGCTATCGTGTTGGTGAAGTCGATTCTATAACAGGTCCCCTTATCGGCAGGCCGAAGAGTGCAACCTTCCGAACCCTTGATGTCGTAGGTCTTGATACTTTTGCACACGTCGCAAAAAATGTATATGAACTAGTAGATGGAGAAGAAAAAGAAGTATTTGATATTCCTGTATTTATGCAAAAAATGCTTGATAATAAGTGGCTTGGCAGTAAAAGCGGCCAAGGTTTCTATAAAAAGGCAGGAAAAGACATTCTTGAATTAAATCCTGAAACATTCCAATATGAAGAGCGGAAAAAATTGCAGGCACCATCTGTTGAACAGGCAAAGCAAGCAAAAGGACTACAAAATAAATTGAAAGCGCTTATATATGCAGAAGACCGTGCAGGAGCTTTATTAAGAGGAATTACAATCCCGACGCTCATTTATTCAGCCGAGCTTCTAGGTGATATTGCTGATGATATCGTAGCAATTGATCAGGCGATGAAATGGGGATTTGGGTGGGAATTAGGTCCATTTGAATTATGGGATGCTATAGGGATTGAAAAGTCGGTTGAGCTAATGGAACAGCAGGGTTCTAAAGTACCTGTCTGGGTTAAAGATATGCTTGGCAAAGGCTACGGAACATTTTATAGAAAAGAAAATGGTGTACTATTTTACTATTCTGATGGTGAATACCGACAAGTAAGACGAAATTCAAAGGTGATAGATCTTAAACAATATAAAGAAATCCATGGGGTAATAAAGAAAAACAGTGGTGCAAGCTTAATTGATTTAGGTGATGGTGTTGCTTTATTAGAGTTCCATTCACCAAGTAATGCCATTGGATTTGATATTATTCAAATGATTAATTTCTCAATCGCAGAAGTCGAGAAAAATTACAAAGGGCTTGTGATTGGAAATCAAGGGAAGAACTTTTGTGTTGGTGCAAATCTCGGAATGATTTTAATGGAAGCACAGGACGATAACTTGTTTGAAATAGATATGGTTATTAACCAATTTCAGCAAGCCATGATGAAAATCAAATATAGCAAAAAACCTGTTGTTGCAGCACCGTTTGGAATGACATTAGGGGGAGGGGCTGAAATTTGTCTCCCGGCAAGCAGCATTCAAGCTTCAAGTGAAACATACATGGGGTTAGTGGAAGTTGGAGTTGGATTAATTCCTGGTGGAGGAGGAAATAAAGAGCTTTATATTAAGCAGCTAAACAATATGCCTAAAGGTGCTGATTTTGATTTACAGACTATTGCAAATAAAGTGTTTGAAACAATTGCAATGGCAAAAGTATCATCATCTGCAGCAGAAGCGAAACAAAATCAATTTTTAAATGAAAATGATCATATAAGTATAAACAGTGACCATCTCATCCATGATGCTAAAAAACGTACCATTGACCTATATGATGCAGGATACCAACCGCCAATTAGAAAGAAGATCCCTGTAGTTGGTGAAACAGGATATGCTACGTTATTACTCGGTGCACAGTCTATGTACCTTTCGGGCTATATTTCAGAACATGATTTGAAAATTGCTAAAAAGCTGGCATTTGTGATAGCAGGGGGAAAAGTTCCATTTGGAACAGAGGTTGATGAACAATACTTATTAAATTTAGAAAAAGAAGCGTTCTTAAGTTTAGTAGCGGAAAGAAAATCTCAAGCAAGAATGCAGCATATGCTCGTAAAAGGAAAGCCGCTTAGAAACTAATAAAAGGGAGGTTTTAATTGAATGAAGGAAGCAGTCATTGTTGCTGGTGCCAGAACACCGGTTGGTAGAGCAAAAAAAGGGACTTTAGCTAATATGCGTCCGGACGATTTAGGTGCTTTAGTTGTAAGGGAGACGTTGAAAAGAGCAGGGGATTATGAAGGCAACATCGATGATTTAATCATCGGATGTGCGATGCCCGAAGCAGAACAGGGCTTAAATATGGCGAGAAACATAGGGGCCTTAGCTGGACTTCCTTATTCAGTTCCTGCCATTACTATTAATCGATACTGTTCTTCCGGCCTGCAAAGCATAGCTTATGGAGCGGAGAAGATCATGCTTGGTCATTCGGATACTGCAATAGCCGGAGGAGCTGAATCGATGAGCCTTGTGCCAATGATGGGGCATGTAGTTCGGCCTAATGTAAAATTAGCAGAGGAAGCACCGGAGTATTATATGGGAATGGGGCACACCGCTGAGCAAGTAGCAACAAAATATGGGATTTCTCGTGAGGAACAAGATGCTTTTGCTGTAAGAAGTCATAAGCGGGCAGCGAAAGCGATTCAAGAAGGAAAGTTTGATGATGAAATTGTTCCTGTTGAAGTGAATGTTCGAACAGTGGGAGCTGATCACAAGCTTCAGGAGAGAGTGGTTCAATTCAGTCAAGACGAAGGCGTTCGCGCGAATACAACAACAGATATATTAGCTACCTTAAAGCCGGCTTTTTCAATAAAAGGGTCTGTTACAGCTGGAAATTCTTCACAAACGAGTGATGGTGCTGCGGCTGTTATGCTAATGGATCGAGAAAAAGCTGAATCTCTCGGATACGAACCTATGGCAAAATTCAAATCTTTTGCGGTGGCAGGTGTGCCACCCGAGGTAATGGGGATTGGTCCAGTTGCTGCTGTTCCATTGGCATTAAAATATGCAGGACTGGAGCTTTCAGATATTGGGCTATTTGAATTAAATGAAGCCTTTGCATCTCAATCGATTCAGGTTATACGGGAACTAGGACTTGATGAAGAAAAAGTCAATGTGAATGGTGGAGCTATTGCTCTTGGTCACCCACTAGGCTGCTCAGGTGCTAAGCTTACCCTTTCACTTATTCATGAAATGAAGCGAAGAAACCAGCAGTTTGGTGTTGTCACAATGTGTATCGGTGGAGGAATGGGTGCTGCAGGAGTATTTGAATTAGTGTAACCAGGGGCCATTGTTAGATGAATAAATCGTGAATTGACAATAAAAGAGTGGGGGAATTTTTCATGGCAAAAGCAACGAATTCGGTGATTAAAGGTGGCAGCTTCTTAATTGAGGATATCTCGTACGATCGCATGTTTACACCGGAAGATTTTACAGATGAGCAGAAGCTGATTGCAAAAACAACAGAAGAATTTACTGTAAATGAAGTTTTACCACATCTAGAAGACATTGAAAATCATCAATTTGAAAAATCTGTGAAACTGTTAAAGCAAGCAGGGGAGCTTGGTTTATTAGGTGCAGATGTTCCTGAAGAATACGGTGGGTTCGGATTAGATAAAATAAGCTCTGCACTTATTACTGAAAAAATCTCAAGGGCAGGAAGCTTTTCGCTTTCTTTTGGTGCCCATGTTGGAATTGGTTCATTACCGATCGTTCTGTTTGGAAATGAGGCGCAAAAAAAGAAGTACTTACCTGAACTTGCAACAGGTGAAAAAATTGCTGCCTATGCATTAACAGAGCCTAGCTCAGGATCTGATGCATTAGGAGCAAAAACAACGGCAAGATTAAATGCAGACGGCACACATTATGTGTTAAATGGTGAAAAGCAATGGATCACAAACTCCGGTTTTGCTGATGTTATTATTGTATATGCGAAAGTAGATGGTGAACATTTTTCAGCCTTTATTGTAGAAAGAGATTTCCCGGGAGTGTCGACCGGACCTGAAGAAAAGAAGATGGGGATAAAAGGTTCATCAACAAGAACGGTTATTTTAGAAGATGCACTTGTCCCTAAAGAAAACTTATTAGGTGAGCTTGGAAAAGGTCATGTCATTGCTTTTAATATATTAAATATCGGCCGTTACAAACTTGCAGTTGGAACAATTGGCGGTTCAAAAAGATTGATCGATGTTGCTGTTCAATACGCAAATCAACGTCAACAATTTAAAACTCCAATTTCTAGCTTCTCACTTATTCAAGAAAAACTTGCCAATATGGCTGTGAAAACATATGCAATGGAAAGTTCTGTTTATCGGACAGTCGGACTTTTTGAGGATCGTATGAGCAGACTAACAGATGAGGAAATCAAAGATGGTAAAGAAGTAGCCAAATCTATTGCTGAATACGCAATTGAGTGCTCATTGAATAAAGTTTTTGGTTCGGAAACACTAGATTATGTTGTCGATGAAGCGGTCCAAATCCATGGCGGCTACGGTTTTATGGCTGAATATGAAGTAGAGCGTGTTTATCGTGATTCCCGTATTAATCGTATTTTTGAAGGAACAAATGAAATTAATCGTCTATTAGTACCAGGAACTTATTTACGAAAAGCGCTTAAAGGAGAATTGCCTTTATTTCAAAAAGCACAAAGCTTACAAGAAGAGTTGATGATGCTTATGCCTGAGGAAGTTGGAGATGGAATATTGGAGCAAGAGAAAAACCTTTTGAAAAATGCGAAGAAAATCGGCGTATTAATTGCAGGTCTTGCTGCACAAAAATACGGAAAAGAACTACAAAAAGAGCAGGAAGTATTAGTGAATATTGCAGACATCGTGAGCAATGTATATGCAATGGAATCAGCGATTCTTCGAACAGAAAAGGCGATCGCAAAAACTGGTGAAGAAAAAAATAAGCAAAAGCTTCTTTACACACAGGTATACTGTCAAGAAGCATTTAATGAAATTGAGTCCCATGCCAAAGAGTCATTAATTGCAGTGGAATCAGGTGATTCCCTCCGCATGATGTTATCAGCATTACGAAAATTCACCAGACATACACCCATCAATGTAATCGGCAAGAAAAGAGAAATCGCAGCAGCTATTATTGATAAAAACGCTTATTTGGCATAAGTGGAAAGAGGCAATCTTTTTAACTGGGATTGTCTCTTTTTTACGGCTATCTTCTTAAAGGTTGTAGCAGTTGAATATTATTCTATAGTGGAATGGAGCAGAAGACACTCGACTCCTGTGGGAGAAGAGGAAAGGACGAGACCCCGCAGGCGAAGCTGAGGAGGATCTGCTTCCTCCCCGAGGCATGGAGTGTCTGGAGCGCAATGAAACGAACTAATTTTCACCTATAACATTTCCATGTATACCAAAACAGCCTTTTAATTTTGAGAAATTTTGTCACAAACAGGACATTCCTAATTAGGCGCGGTCAAAAATCTATGATAAGATAAAGAAAAATATTCCTCTCCAAAAATGGAATAATACTTTATTGATTATGTGATGTTGGAGGTGATACAAATGGCATTAGATTTTTACTGGTACCCTAAATGTGGAACATGTCGAAAAGCGAAAAAATGGTTAGAAGAACATAACATTGAATTTAATGAAATACATATTGTGGAAAATCCTCCTTCCAAAGAAGAACTATCAAGCATTTACCAAAAGAGTGGAGTAGAACTAAAAAAATTCTTTAATACAAGTGGACAAAAATATCGAGAGCTTGGTCTTAAAGATAAATTAGCATCAATGTCAGAGGACGAAATGCTCGATCTATTATCGTCTAATGGAATGTTAGTGAAACGACCACTTACTGTTGGAAATCAAAAGGTAACAATAGGTTTTAAGGAAGACCAATTTGTTGAAGCGTGGGAAAATTAACCTGAACTTCTTGCAACAGTGTAAAAAAACTGCTAAAACAATAGTGATTACTATGTTAGAAAATAAAGGTAGTATAACGGATCCAATAACATTCATAATGATAAAAATCCTGGAGGTATGAGAACATGAACACACCAAAAGAACTTCGTTATTCAGAAGAGCACGAATGGGTAAAAGTTGAAGGAGAAAAAGTTCGAATCGGCATCACTGATTTTGCTCAATCAGAACTAGGTGATATCGTTTTCGTCGAACTACCGGAAGTTGGCGATGAAATAAAAGCGGATGAGCCATTTGGAAGTGTTGAATCTGTAAAGACTGTTTCTGAGCTTTATGCACCAATTAGTGGGAAAATTATTGAAATCAATGAAGATCTTGATGATAGCCCTGAATTTGTAAATGAATCACCATATGAAAAGGCGTGGATGATTGTTATTGAGCCTTCAGATATTGCAGATGTTGAAAAATTAATGACTGCAGAACAATACACAGAAAAGACCAATCAAGACTAATAAGCATGATGTGAAAAAATATGGACATCCTATAAGTAAGGTAAAGGAGGGTGTCCATATGTCTATTCAAAAACAACGATTAGATATCACTGATCGAGTTGTCGGGAAATTTGGAGATGGGCAATTAAATCTTTATCTGGAAAATGAAAAAATTGGCCAGATGGTCTCAGAAAACAATTATAACTTGAATGCTGGTTATGAGTTTAATAATAGCCACTTTTATCAAATTGCAGATGTGTTATCTGGACCAGATCAAAAATATGTCGACTGTGACGATGAAAATGGCTGGTGTTAATGGAAAAGCAGTGGCTAACACCACTGCTTTTTTGCACTTTCGCCTCTTTTATATACTAAATGGTCTGTTTTCTTTATATGTTTTTTCAATATGAAATAGAAAAAACATGAAATTAAAGGGAAACAACCTCGACAAATCGAATACGTTATAGAAAAGACTTTTACATTTAAAATTAGGTGATGGTTATGTCGTTAGTTGAGGTTGAAAAAGTTTTAATTGTTGAGGGGAAATCAGATAAAAAGAAAGTTCTAAATGTAATATGTGAGCCAATAGAAATCATCTGTACAAATGGAACGATCAGTTTAACAAAAATGGATGAATTAATTGAAGAGTTATTTCTTAAAGATGTGTATATTTTAGTTGATTCAGATGATGCCGGAGATCGTTTGCGAAAACAATTTAAGCGGGAGTTTCCAGAAGCCTCCCACCTCTATATTGACAGGGCGTATCGTGAGGTTGCAACAGCGCCTGATCACCACGTTGCATCAGTCCTGCTTACTGCTAATATAGATGTAAATGCAAAATTTCTTTAGAAGGGTGTAAAAAAGTTAGGACTATGATTGATTGGAATGAAAAGCAGCTTACGATAATGAATAAAGGCCTTCATGTGATGTATTTATTTACACCAATGTGTGGTACGTGTCAGGTTGCTAAAAAGATGCTAAATGTAGTAGATGAGTTACTTCCAGAATTAGATATTTATTCGATTAATTTAAATTATTATCCTGAAGAAGCGAAAGAATTAGGGATTGAAAGTGTACCGTGTTTGCTTTTATTCGTAGATGGGAAATTAAAGGAAAAGGTATATGCATTTCAGTCAGTGGGATACCTTTATGACCTTTTAAAACAATATAATGGAAAAGATGACATATTTCTTGGGAAATAGTGCTGTTTCCACAAGAAGGGCAGAAACTGTCGAGTTTTATTTAAAGGATTCTTCCGATCATTCATGAAATTAGTTAATAAACTAATTGATGATCGGGAGGATTTTTTATGTTCTTGACTGATTTTATTTCCAGCCTAAATAAAGCTGATTTTATAAAGCCCATATTAATGAATCGAAAACTTATTGTTGAAGTCAGGCCCAAAAGTAGTGAGAGTTATTATCTTGAGCTTTCATCAAAAGGATCGAGTATTTTGGCTTATTGTCCTCAAAAGGTTGATTTTTTAATTGAGGGTGGAAAGAAAGATTTAGAGGATATGATCAAAAATAGCATTAGCATGAAACAGTTATTATCTTTCGGAAGTATATCCATAAAAGGGTCTTATCGTGATTTTTTAAAGCTTGATGCACTTATTAAATTAAGATAGGGTTAAACCTCCCTGAAGACTTGCCGAATATATGCTTGGGAGATTAAAATAGAAGAGTCTAAAAACAGAGTTTTTTCATCAAGTATTTGCACCTATTTGTAGACAAGGAAGGTAATACAATAGGGGAGGAATCAAAAAATGAATGAAAAACAATATCGACAAGAAACATTAACAATTCACGGTGGATTAAAAAAAGATGAAATGACAGGTGCAAGATCTGTACCTATTTATCAGTCCAACGCTTATGTGTTTGATAATACTGAACATGCCGCTAATTTGTTTGGTTTGAAAGAGCCGGGATATATCTATACAAGAATACATAATCCAACAGCAACAGTATTTGAGGAAAGAATTGCCCAACTTGAGGGAGGGATTGGCAGTTTAGCTGTAGCAAGTGGAATGGCAGCGATTACATTATCTGTATTGAATATCGCTGGCGCTGGCGATGAAATTGTATCAGCATCTACCCTATACGGTGGAACGTATAATTTGTTTGCCGCAACCTTGCCGAAATATGGAATTAACACAACTTTTGTTGATCCGAAAAACCCTGAGAATTTCCGTGCAGCTATCACTCCAAAAACGAAAGCGATTTTTGCAGAAACAATTGGTAATCCAAGTTTAGATATTCTCGATATTGAAGCTGTTGCTGAAATCGCACATGAAGCTGGTATTCCGCTAATTGTTGATAATACATTTGCAACTCCATATTTGTGTAAGCCGATTGAACATGGTGCTGATATTGTTGTTCACTCTGCCACCAAATGGTTATTAGGAAATGGAACAACAATGGGGGGAGTGATCGTAGACGGTGGGAGGTTTGACTGGAATAGCCCTAAATTCCCAGGGTTTACAACACCTGACCCAAGCTATCATGATCTCGTATATTCTGAGGCCTTAGGTGCACAAGCATATATTATCAAAGCGAGAGTCCAATTATTAAGAGATATGGGACCTGCCATTAGCCCTTACAATGCATTTCAATTTACACTAGGATTAGAAACTCTTCATGTTCGAATGAAAGAGCATGTATCAAATGCGCGAAAAATGGTTGATTACCTTGAGAACCATCCAGCTGTAGAATGGGTGCTATACCCTGAAAGCCCGAATCATCCAGCAAAAGATTTGGCTGATAAATATCTTCCTAAGGGAGCAGGGGCAGTCATCGTGTTTGGCATTAAAGGTGGAAGAGAAGCAGGAGCATCCTTAATAAACTCTGTTGAATTGTGGTCACATGTAGCAAATGTAGGGGATGCCAAAAGCTTAATTATCCATCCGGCAAGTACAACACATCAACAACTAAATGATGAGGATTTAAAGAAATCAGGAGTTAAAAAAGACTTAATTCGCCTTTCAGTGGGAATAGAACATATTGATGATTTAATTGAGGACCTTGAACAAGCTATTGAAAAGGCTACAGGGATAAGAAGTTTAGAACAAGTGAATATATAAAATAAAAAGAAATAGGATGATCGCTTATGTCATTCTATTTCTTTTTGTATTAGGGTGCTTTTTGTAGATAAACCAGAATTTTTAAAATTTTATAACAAATTGATTTTGATTGACATGATTTTTTAACACATGATACAATCACACTCGTATTTAAAAACCGACATTTACTTAATTTAATATAAGAAACTCTTATCAAGAGAGGTGGAGGGAAGTGCCCGACGAAGCCCGGCAACCAACAACATATGTTGAAATGGTGCCAATTCACGCAAAGCAATGCTTTGAGAGATGAGAGAAAGGATTTATAAGTGCCTTTCTGCTCATTTAGTAGAAAGGTTTTTTATTTTGTTCTTATTAAATAATCAAATCATTAGAAAGAAGGTGACAGCATGATTACATTATCAAATGTCAATAAAATATATGATACAAAATCAGGTCAGGTTAGAGCTGTGAATAATGTGAATCTTGAGATCGAGAAAGGTGAGATCTTTGGGATTATTGGTTATAGTGGAGCAGGTAAAAGTTCTTTAATTCGTCTACTAAATGGGTTGGAAAAGCCAACAAGCGGGGAAGTAATAGTAGCTGATAGTAGAATTGATTCTGTTTCAGGCGCAAAGCTCCGAAAAGCCCGTTTAGAAATAAGCATGATCTTTCAACATTTTAATTTGTTATGGTCAAGAACGGTCCGTGAAAATATTGCCTTTCCATTAGAAATTGCCGGAGTGAAAAAAACTGAACGACTAAGACGTGTAGATGAATTAATCAAGCTTGTCGGATTGGAAGGTCGTGAAAATGCTTACCCTTCTCAATTAAGTGGTGGACAAAAGCAGCGTGTGGGTATTGCCAGAGCACTAGCAAATAATCCAAAGGTATTATTATGTGATGAAGCAACCTCAGCGCTGGATCCTCAAACAACTGACTCGATTTTGGAGTTATTAGTCGATATTAATAAACGTTTAGGTTTAACCATTGTTCTTATTACACACGAAATGCATGTTATCCGTAAGATTTGTCATCGTGTTGCAGTGATGGAAAATGGTGAGGTAGTGGAACAAGGAAATGTTTTAGATGTATTTAAAAACCCGCAAAAACCAATTACAAGAACATTTGTAAAGCAAATTTCCGAACCGGACGATACGAAGGAAGCAGTGGAGCATTTGTTAAAGAAATATGATTCTGGAAAAGTACTGCAGCTAACATTTGTAGGTGAGGGAGCAGAGAGGCCGTTAATTACGAATATCATTCGAAATTTTCAGATCGAAGTGAATATTCTTCAAGGTAAAATCTCTCAAACTCAAAGTGGATCATATGGTTCGTTGTTTTTACATGTAGATGGAAAACAAGAAGAAATCGAACGTACTGTCACATTTATTAAAGAACAACAAGTTGAAGTGGAGGTGCTGGTGAATGCTTGAACAGTTTCTTCCAAATGTGAATTGGGAAAAGGTATGGGAAGCAACATATGAGACGACTTATATGACAGGTGTTTCAGTTGTGGCAACCTTATTCATTGGAATCATCCTAGGTCTTCTATTATTTTTAACATCGAAGGGCAACATATGGGGTAACACTGTTTTTAACACCATTCTTTCCGGAATAGTAAACATCTTTCGTTCAATACCGTTTATTATTTTAGTTATTTTGCTTTTACCGATGACAAAAGTGATTGTTGGCTCTATCCTTGGTGCAAATGCTGCACTCCCCGCCTTAATTATCGGGGCAGCTCCTTTTTATGCAAGAATGGTAGAGCTTGCTTTAAGAGAAGTGGATAAAGGGGTTATTGAAGCTGCAAAATCTATGGGGGCAAAAACATCCACAATCATGTGGAAAGTCCTTTTACCTGAATCACTTCCGGCACTAGTTTCGGGAATAACTGTTACAGCCATCGCTTTAGTTGGCTATACGGCAATGGCAGGTGTTGTTGGGGCAGGAGGATTAGGTGACCTGGCATACCGTGAAGGTTTCCAGAGAAATAATTTTGAAGTAACAATTGTTGCGACAATCTTTATCTTAATTATTGTGTTTATTATCCAATTTATTGGAGATATATTAGTTAAAGCTATTGATAAACGTTAGGAGGAAAACGAAGTGAAAAAGTACTTACTATCTATTGTATTTACGATTTTTGCCATTCTTTTAGTTGCTTGCGGCGGGGAAGATAATGGTTCACAAGAATCAACTGAAGGCAACACAGAACAAGAAACAAAAGTTCTAACAGTTGGAGCTACTACAGTTCCGCATGCTGAGATCCTGGAAGAAGCAAAACCGCTACTAGAAGAAAAAGGGATTGAATTGAAAATTGAAGAGTTTTCTGATTATCCATTAATTAACCCTGCGCTAGAAAATGGTGATCTTGATGCAAACTATTTCCAACATGTTCCGTATTTAGATAATGCAGTAAAAGAAAATGGTTTTGAAATTGAAAATGCCGGAGCAATCCATATTGAGCCATTTGGTATTTACTCAAAAGAATATAAAGATCTTAAGGACTTACCGGAAGGTGCAAAAATTATCATGAGCAATAACGTTGCGGAAATGGGTCGCGTGTTAGCTCTACTTGAAGAAAAAGGGTTAATTAAGCTTAATCCGGATGTTGAAAAAATTAACGCAACAAAAGATGATATTGTAGAAAATGAAAAAAATCTGGAAATTGATGATAGTGTTGCACCTGAAATGTTGGCAAGTGCATATGAAAATGATGAGGGTGCTGCTGTTATTATCAATGGAAACTATGCATTAGCAGCTGGGTTAAATCCGGCGGAAGATGCAGTTGCTCTAGAAGCGGGAGAAAATAATCCTTATGCAAATATTATCGCTATCCGAAGTGAAGACAAAGATAAAGAAGAAATTAAAACTTTAGTAGAAGTATTAAAATCTGAAGAGATTAAAGAATTCATTACCACAAAATATCCTGGTTCTGTTTTACCAGTGAATGATTAATCAAAGAACCGGAGATCTGTCTAATGGCAGGTCTCTTTTTTCATGCAGTCTTTTGAATACATTCAAAGGAAACATGCATACTAAGCCTGATGATGAAATTAGATTGGAGCTGTGTAAAATGGAACAGAATGAAGAACTTATGACCTCTACTGAAGCTGCTTTACATGAATATAAAATGGGTTTAGGCATGTTCACTCAAAAAATGCCGGACATTGCAACACCTTATAATGCATTTACAGAGGCATGTTTTAAGGAAGGAAAACTTTCTAAGAAGGAAAAGCAGTTAATTGCTTTAGGAATTGCGATTAATACTCAAGACGAATACTGTATTATTTACCATGCAAAAGGATGTCTTGATAACGGGGCAAGTGAAGATGAAATCCTGGAAGCAGTCGGTGTTACAGCAGCTTTTGGTGGAGGAGCTGCGATGAGCCAAGCTGTTACACTTGTTCAGGAATGTATTCAAGAATTGAATCAATTAAAGCAATAAGTTGAGTAAAATAGAGAATCAATGAGAAAAACAACAGATAGTGTATCTAATCTGACAAAATGATTCGTAATGAGACAGTATGGTTTGTGAGATTATCTTACGAACTTTGAGTTGAGTGAAAATTCTTGCTATGCTTATTATGAAATAAATAATAAGCTGAAAGGATTGATTCATTATTCACTCGAATCAAGCTTCACTCGACCTGAAATTTACTCCGGAAATGGAAAAGGCGATGCATCAGTCTCACGGAATGGGATATGCAGAGTATGCTAGAAAGCATGATAAACGCATGGATGTTGAAATGAGTCGGGAAGAAGAATACCGAAAAAGTCAGTTGATTTATGCAGATCTTGAACGGAAAATGAAAAGGTAGGATTTATAGATGAGCGGAGAATCAGTGGGAAACACTGATTCTTCTTTTATTTTTGACCATTAAATTTTAAGTTAAATAAATTTTATCCCCAAGAGAATGTTTTCTAGTAGAAAGGAAGAAAATAAACAAGGTACCTAAAGGGTAGATTCACAGAGAAATGTGTTATATAGTAGAAACTGGCTAATTTCTCTATGTACATATTATTGGAGTGTAAATGTATGAAAGACATGGATTTATCACACGACAATCTTCGACTAGATTTCATAAAGGTTGTGTTCACTTTTCATTTGTTATAATATTAGAATGAGAATAAAATGAGAATTAGTAAACTTTATATAACATGGAGGGTTTTCAATATGGCAGGTTCTACATTAATCATTAAGGATTTACACGTAGAAATTGATGGAAAAGAAATTCTTAAAGGTGTAAATCTTGAAATAAAAGGCGGAGAGTTCCACGCAATTATGGGACCAAACGGAACGGGGAAATCAACTTTATCTTCAGCAATTATGGGTCACCCTAAATATGAAGTGACAAAAGGAAGCATCACATTGGATGGTGAAGATGTACTTGAAATGGAAGTTGACGAGCGTGCTCGTGCAGGTCTGTTCTTAGCAATGCAATACCCAAGTGAAATCAGCGGTGTTACAAATGCTGACTTCTTACGTTCTTCAATTAATGCTCGTCGCGAAGAAGGAGACGAGATTTCATTAATGAAATTTATCCGTAAAATGGATGCGAATATGGAAGAGCTTGAAATGGATCAAGATATGGCACAACGTTATTTAAATGAAGGATTTTCTGGCGGAGAGAAGAAACGTAACGAAATTCTTCAGTTAATGATGATTGAACCAAAAATTGCGATCTTAGATGAAATCGATTCTGGTCTTGATATTGATGCATTAAAAGTTGTAGCAAAAGGAATCAACAAAATGCGCAATGAGGAATTCGGCTGCTTAATGATCACTCACTACCAACGCTTATTAAACTACATTACTCCAGATAAAGTCCATGTTATGATGCAAGGTCGTGTAGTAAAATCAGGTGGGCCTGAATTAGCTCAACGTCTGGAAGCAGAAGGATATGACTGGATTAAGCAAGAATTAGGTATTGAAGACGAAACTGTCGGACAAGAAGCATAATTGTAAGGGGGAGTATGAGACGTATGGAAACATTAACGATCAATCAGGATTATGTCACAAGCTTTTCTAGTAAGCTTGGTGAACCGGATTGGCTAAAAGATCTTCGCTTACAAGCTCTTGCAAAACTAGAGGATCTTCCAATGCCAAAACCAGATAAAACAAAAATTGATAAATGGAATTTCACAAACTTTAAAGAGCATACTGTTGAGAGTCAAAAAATATCTTCTCTCAATGAATTGCATGAAGATGTGAAATCTTTAATCGATCTTGAATCAGCAAACAAAAATCTGTATGTTCAAATAAACAACACAGCTGCATTTACTTCAGTATCTAGTGAATTAAAGGATCAAGGTGTGATTTTAACGGATATTCACACAGCAGCTAAAGAACATTCTGAATTACTTCAAAAATACTTTATGACAGATGGCGTAAAAGTTGACGAACATCGTCTAACAGCTTTACATGCTGCTCTTGTTAATGGTGGAGTATTTGTTTATGTACCTAAAAATGTAGAAGTTGCGGAACCAATTCAAGCGGTGTTTGTACATGATAACCCGAATACAACATTATTCAACCACGTTATTGTTGTAGCAGATGATAACAGTTCTGTTACTTATGTAGAAAACTATATTTCTACTGTTGAAAAGGTTGAAGGTGTGTTCAATATTATTTCTGAAGTATTTGCTAATACAAATGCACGTGTAACTTACGGTGCAGTTGATACATTAGCTGAGGGTGTGACTACTTATGTTAACCGTCGCGGAGTTGCCGGCCGTGATTCCCGAATTGAGTGGGCATTAGGTTTAATGAATGATGGAAACACTATTTCTGAGAATGTAACAAACTTAATGGGTGACGGATCTTTCGGAGATACGAAAACAGTTGTTGTAGGTCGTGGAGAGCAAAAGCAAAACTTCACAACAAAAGTTGTTCATTTTGGGAAGCACTCTGAAGGCTACATCTTAAAGCACGGTGTTATGAAGGACAGTGCTTCTTCCATCTTTAATGGTATCGGTAAAATTGAACATGGTGCGACAAAATCAAACGCAGAACAAGAATCACGTGTTCTTATGTTAAGTGAAAAAGCACGTGGAGATGCAAACCCAATTTTATTAATCGATGAAGATGATGTAACAGCAGGTCACGCCGCTTCTGTTGGACGTGTAGATCCAATTCAGCTTTATTATTTAATGAGCCGCGGTATTCCTCAAGTTGAAGCTGAGCGCTTAGTTATTCATGGTTTCTTGGCTCCGGTTGTTAAAGAGCTTCCTATTGAAGGCGTGAAGAAGCAGTTAGTTGAGGTTATCGAAAGGAAAGTTAAGTAATGAATATCCATGATATTCGTACCCATTTTCCGATTCTAAATCAACAAGTAAACGGCAACGATCTTGTCTATTTAGATAGTGCCGCAACATCTCAGAAGCCAATTGCTGTTATAGATGCTTTATCAACTTACTATAAAGAATACAATTCAAATGTTCACCGTGGAGTTCATACATTAGGGACGAAGGCAACTGATGGATATGAAGGAGCACGTGAAAAGGTAAGAAGATTTATTAATGCAAAGTCTATGCAGGAAATCATCTTTACTCGTGGTGCAACAACAGCATTAAATATTGTGGCGCAAAGCTACGGGCTTACCAATGTAAAAGAAGGCGACGAAATCGTCATTACGTATATGGAGCATCACGCAAACGTCATTCCGTGGCAACAGGTAGCTAAAATTACTGGTGCCACATTAAAATACATTCCTTTACAAGAAGATGGAACGATTGCTCTCAAGGATGTTGAAGAAACAGTCACTTCAAATACAAAAATCGTTTCAGTTATGCTTGTTTCAAATGTGCTTGGAACGATTAATCCAATTAAGGAAATAACTGAAATTGCTCATAAAAATGGAGCTGTTATGGTTGTAGACGGTGCTCAAAGTACCCCTCATATGAAAATAGATGTACGAGATTTAGATTGTGATTTCTATGCATTTTCAGGACATAAAATGTGTGGACCGACAGGAATTGGTGTACTCTATGGGAAAAAGCAGTTATTAGAAAACATGGAACCAGTCGAATTTGGTGGAGAGATGATTGATTTTGTTGGTCTGCAAGAATCAACATGGAAAGAGCTTCCTTGGAAGTTTGAAGCTGGTACACCTATTATTGCCGGAGCTATCGGTCTCGGTGCTGCGATTGATTTTCTTGAGGATATCGGCTTAGAAGCAATTGAAGCACATGAACATAAACTTGCTCAGTATGCTTTAGAGCAATTAAGTCAGATTGATGGAATGACTATCTACGGACCTAAACATCGTGCCGGGTTAGTAACATTTAATATCGATGATGTTCATCCACATGATGTTGCCACAGTTTTAGATGCTGAGGGAATTGCTGTTCGTGCAGGTCACCATTGTGCACAGCCATTAATGAAATGGTTAAAGGTATCTGCCACAGCAAGAGCTAGTTTTTACCTGTACAACACAGAAGAAGAAGTTGATAAATTAGTTGCAGGTATTAAAAAGACAAAGGAGTACTTCAGTAATGTCTAACCATGTAAACTTAGATACACTTTACCGCCAAGTGATTATGGATCATTATAAAAACCCTCGTAACAAGGGGATTCTAGATAATAGTTTAACGGTCGATATGAATAACCCTACTTGTGGAGATCGCATTCGTTTAACACTTGATATTGAAGATGATGTGGTAAAAGATGCGAAGTTCGAAGGAGAAGGATGTTCCATTTCTATGTCATCAGCATCTATGATGACACAAGCCATTAAAGGGAAAAAATTAGATGAAGCACTAAAGCTTTCTGAAATCTTTTCGAATATGATGCTTGGTAAAGAATATGATGATGATATCGACTTAGGTGATATTGAAGCATTACAGGGAGTTGCAAAATTCCCTGCTCGTATTAAATGTGCGACACTTGCTTGGAAGGCAATGGAAAAAGGCGTGAAAGAAGGCAACGAATAACTTTACGCTTATAAATCTAACTGGATAGGAGTGAATGTAGATGGCAAAAAAGGCACCTGAAATCGGCGATTACAAGTATGGTTTTGCTGACAAGGATGTTTCCATCTTCCGTTCTGAACGAGGATTAACGAAAGAGATAGTGGAAGAAATTTCTCGTATGAAAAATGAGCCACAATGGATGCTTGATTTCCGTTTGAAATCACTAGAGCATTTTTATAATATGCCAATGCCGCAATGGGGCGGAGATATGGCGTCATTAAATTTCGATGAAATTACGTATTATGTAAAACCTTCTGAGAAATCGGAACGCTCTTGGGATGAGGTACCTGAAGAAATCAAAGCTACATTTGATAAATTAGGTATTCCAGAAGCTGAACAAAAGTATTTAGCTGGTGTATCAGCTCAATATGAATCAGAGGTTGTTTACCACAACATGAAGGAAGATCTTGAAGAGCTTGGAATAGTTTTCAAAGATACGGATACAGCTCTAAAAGAAAACGAAGATATTTTCCGCGAGCATTTCGGAAAAGTTATTCCACCGGCAGATAATAAGTTCTCTGCATTAAACTCAGCTGTATGGTCTGGTGGATCATTTATTTATGTACCAAAAGGCGTAAAAGTGGATACTCCTTTACAAGCATACTTCCGTATTAACTCTGAAAACATGGGTCAATTCGAGCGTACGTTAATCATTGTTGATGAAGGCGCACATGTTCACTATGTTGAAGGTTGTACAGCTCCAGTTTACACAACAAACTCACTTCATAGTGCAGTTGTTGAAATCATTGTAAAAGACGGAGGATATTGCCGTTATACGACAATCCAAAACTGGGCAAACAATGTATTTAATCTTGTAACAAAGCGTGCGGTTTGTGATGCAAATGCAACAATGGAATGGATTGATGGTAACATTGGTTCGAAATTAACAATGAAATATCCTGCAGTTATCCTTAGAGGTGAAGGTGCAAGAGGTATGACTCTATCAATTGCCTTAGCCGGTAAAGGACAACACCAGGATGCAGGGGCCAAAATGATTCACCTTGCTCCAAACACATCATCAACCATCGTATCTAAATCCATCTCAAAACAAGGTGGTAAAGTAACATACCGTGGTATTGTTCACTTTGGACGTAAAGCTGAAGGAGCAAGATCAAATATTGAATGTGATACACTAATAATGGATAACCAATCAACATCTGATACCATTCCATACAATGAGATTTTAAACGACAATATCTCACTGGAGCACGAAGCAAAAGTATCAAAAGTATCTGAAGAGCAATTATTCTATCTCATGAGCCGTGGTATTTCAGAAGAAGAAGCAACTGAAATGATCGTAATGGGCTTTATCGAGCCATTTACAAAAGAGCTTCCAATGGAATATGCAGTAGAAATGAACCGTCTGATCAAGTTCGAAATGGAAGGTTCTATCGGTTAATATAATGGAACAAAACGGGACTGACAATTATGTCGGTTCCTTTTTTTAACAGGTAATAAAGGATATAATGTGTACTTAGTGTAGGTGTCTAGCTCTAGCGCCTAGCCAATTTAGAATAGAAGGCAAAGAATGCCTTCTATTCTAAAACATTTTGTTTGCCCGAGGCTGTTCAAGGCGCTTGCGCTTTTCTTAAACTTTCTATCTATGAACGTGGTATAGTATGGGTAGAAAATCAAAACTTTATTTCAGGGTGATTCTGAATGTCAACCATTCAAATAGGATTAACCGGTTGGGGAGATCATGATTCTCTCTACGTGAATTCAAATACAAAAAGTAAATTACAAGAATACTCTGCTCATTTTCCAACGGTAGAAATTGATTCATCATTTTATGCCATTCAACCAGAGTATAATATGAAGAAGTGGGTCAGAGATACACCTGAAACCTTTCAATTTATTGCAAAAGCCTATCAAGGAATGACTGGTCATCTTCGGGGGGAAATTCCCTTTGACAATAAAATTGATATGTTCAATGCTTACCTCAAGTCACTCGAACCGTTAAAGGCATCCAATAAACTTGCAATGGTGCTGTTTCAATTTCCACCATGGTTTTCTTGTACGAAGGAGAATGTCGCTTATTTAAAATGGTGTCGAGAAATAATGGGAGATACAGAGGTTGCGCTAGAATTTCGTAATCGTTCCTGGTTTTCACCAACTTACTATGAAAAAACATTACGTTTTATGGAGTCTGAGGGGTGGATTCATAGTATCGTTGATGAACCGCAGGCTGGCGAAAGATCGATTCCTACTGTACTACAGCCAACAAATCCCCATAAGACCTTGATTCGACTTCATGGCCGTAATGTATATGGATGGAACAAGCCTGCAAATGGTGATGACTGGCGGGATGTACGATATTTATACAGATATAATGAACAGGAATTGCAAAAATGGCAAGAACATCTATCAAAGATCAAAAGCACCACAGAAACAATTTATATGCTTTTTAATAATAACTCTGGTGGTGATGCAGCTGACAATGCAAAGATGATGATATCATTATTAGGAATACAATATTCCGGACTTGCTGAAAAACAGTTAAGCTTGTTTTCAGATGAAGACTAGGTCATTTTTGTATGGTCTCATGTAGTTGGCACAGTAAATAAGGAGAGAGGAATATGTTAGAGACGGTTCATCTATATCATACAAACGATTTACATAGTCATTTTGAAAACTGGCCATCCATTGTTCAGTTTCTAAAGACAAAAAAACATATCATGCCGAACAACAGGAACAAATGATTTTACTCGATATTGGTGACCATGCTGATCGCTTTCATCCAATTACGGAGGCAACAAAAGGGAAGGCAAATGTTCATTTATTAAATCATTTGCAGTATGATGCAGTGACCATTGGAAACAACGAAGGTATTACGTTTTCACATGATGATCTTGATATGCTTTATGAGGATGCGCAGTTTCCGGTCATTCTTTCTAACCTTTATACAGAAGTAGGAGAGAGACCTAAATGGGTTGTGCCATATCATATTTTAACATTACATAATGGAACGAAAATCGCATTATTAGGTGTAACTGTTTTTTATGAGAAATTTTATGAATTATTAGGTTGGAAAGTTAAAGATCCTTTTCAAAGTTTAACAGAAACTATTCAGCAAGTTAAGGATCAGGTTGATATTGTTGTTCTTATGTCCCATTTAGGAATTAGTGATGATGAAATCATTGCAAATGAGTTTCCGGATATTGATGTTATTATAGGGGGCATACCCATCACGTACTACCAGAGGGAAAAGAGATCAACCAAACTCTAATAGCAGGAGCAGGAAAATATGGGCGTTACATCGGTCATATTTCCTTAACAATCGATACAGAAGAAAAAAAGATAATGACTCATAAAGCAAGTGTTTATCCTATGGATCATGAAAAAGAGGTTTGTGAAGAAACGATTCAATGGCTGCAGCAAACGAGTTTGGCAAGTGATCAAATTCTTTCAGAAGTTGTAGGTACATCAAGAGAAAATTTATCTCTTGATTGGTTTCAAGACTCTACTTTTCCGAAGATCCTTGTTCAGGCCATTAAAGAATGGTGTGATGGTGAAGTAGCTATGGTGAATTCCGGGATTATTTTAGAGCCCTTACCAAAAGGTCCCGTTACGAGAAAAGATCTCCACCGAATATGCCCTCATCCTATTAACCCATGTAAAGTTTTCTTAAAAGGTGATGTTTTAAAAGAAGTGATCGTCCAGTCAAGAGATGAAAACATGGAACAATTAAAATTAAAGGGATTAGGATTTAGAGGGAAAGTAATGGGACGAATGGTATTTGATGGAATTGATGTCCGAATGAAAGTTTTACAGGATGGTAAGGAGCATGTAACAGACATCTTTATAAATGGTGAAGAGATTCAAGCAGATCGCATTTATGCTGTAGCAACAATTGATATGTTCACATTTGGACCATTATATCCGAAAATTGGCTATGCTGAGAAAATCTTTTATATGCCTGAGCTGCTTCGAGATCTTTTAGCCTGGAAATTAGGCAAGAAATCCACGAAGCTATAGGCATTGATCTACACGTATCCTTTCTTTGTTCATAAAAATATAACAAGAAAGGAGTGTAGAGAAATAATGGTCACTATGACACCAATCGTCATTGATGGAAACCAATTTACTGCTATTACGGTTGCGTTGCCTAAAACAAATTTTATGGCAATCACAAACGAAAAGGGATATATTATGTGCGGCGCGCTTGATGTTGCATTATTAAATGAAAAGCTTAAAGATAGGGGAATTATTGCGGGGCGTGCGGTAGGAGTCCGCACCATTGAGCAACTTCTCGAGGCCCCTTTAGAATCAGTCACTTATGAGGCTGAAAAGCGTGGCATTACCGTCGGTACAAAAGGAAGAGATGCTCTACTTAAAATGATGTAGCGCATCTTGGAAAGAAAAATATCATAAAAAATTAGCGTACATCCCTCCATACATGCATAAACATAGCTTGTAAAGGAGGGATTTGTTTTGGCTAAATTTCGCGGACGACGCCCGCGTAGAGGGCCTTTACCTTTTCGTTATGTTGTATTATTAACAACTGTTATTTTTATATTGATCACTTCCATAAGCTTTTGGATTGTAAACGTTCAGATCGAATCCACCATGATGAAGATTGCAAGGTTAGAAGCAAATAAAGTTGCAACCACGATCATTCATGATGCAGTTGAAGAAGAAATATTAACTAATGAAGAACAAGAGAATTTAGTTACAATTGATAAAGATTCTGACGGAAATGTAAATTCATTCACATTTAATCAACGAGCTGTAACAATGGCAAAGAAAAGAGTAACTGATAATGTAACAAAAAAGCTTGGGGAAATAGAAAGAAACAATTTCCATGGAATGACGCTTAATGAAGAGGGTAGTAATACTGGAATTATTTATGAAATTCCTTTAGGGAAAATTACAGGTAACTCAATATTGAGTACACTCGGACCGGGAATACCAATCGAGTACTATTTAATAGGAGATGTATTTACAGATATTAAAAGAACAACAGAGGAATACGGAATTAATAATGCTGTCCATGAAATTGCTATATTCGTAGAAGTAAGTGTACAGGTAGTGATTCCGTTTGCTACAGATGTAGTAAAAGCAGTAAATACTATTCCGGTTGTCATCCAAACAGAACAAGGAGAAGTACCTGAATATTATAACAGTGGAGAAGGTGCAGACCATTCTATTGAATTACCAAAAAAACCATAGTTGTTCTTAATCAACTATTTTGGTAGAATAATTTTATAATACTAAATATTGACCTACATCACCTTATCTCATGATGAGGTAGAGGCGCAGAAAACAAGAGTACAATATGTGAGTATGACATCGAAGATCATATTGGAAAGGGTTTTTTGCCGAAGTAAATGTTTGCTAGTCAGGTTACATTTGCTGGTATTACTTTAAATAAAGGTAATACTGTCATTATAGAAATCTATAATGGAGGGCTACTGATCGAGATGGAGGATAACATAGTAAGAAAAATTGTTATTTTCTATTCTTTAGGATGTAAGAAAGACAAATTATCCTATGATCAATTCAGAGCCTTCCATTATTAATAAATGGGAGGCTTTTTAACATTATGGCAGGAACTATTTTTTCTATTATTCCACCAATTATCGCCATTTTAATGGTGATTTTGACAAGAAGAGTTTTATTATCTCTAGGAGTAGGGATAATATCAGCGGCGTTATTGATTGAAGAATTTTCAATTACCGGTACAGGAATGATTATATTAAAGGCAATTCAAGGTGTTTTTTATTCTGACGGAGAAGTGAATACATGGAATGTTTATATTATTTTATTCCTGCTAATTTTAGGAATTGTTACAGCACTTATCTCTATTTCAGGAGGGAGCCGTGCTTTTGGTGAGTGGGCAAAAAAACGTGTGAAAACACGTGCTGGTGCACAGTTAACAGCAGCATTGCTCGGAATCTTAATTTTTATCGATGATTATTTTAATGCACTTGCAGTTGGGCAGGTAAGTCGCCCGATTACCGATCGCCAAAAAGTATCCAGAGCAAAGCTTGCTTATATTATTGATTCAACCTCTGCTCCAGTTTGTGTTGTTTCACCTGTATCAAGCTGGGGTGCTTATATTATAGCAATGATTGCGACAATTCTAACAACACACGGAGTATCAGAGTATACGCCATTAGGTGCTTTTATGGTGATGATTCCGATGAATTATTATGTTATCTCAGCTTTAGCTTTAGTTTTTGCTGTTGCTGTATTCAATATTAATATCGGCCCAATGAAAATTCATGAAAATCGGGCAATTGAGACAGGTCAAGTTGTTGATCCTACTAAAGAGGTACTTGGTGAAGTGAAAGAAGACTTGCCAACTAGTGACAAAGGTACAATAGGAAATCTTGTTTGGCCAATTATATCCCTAATTATTGGAACAGTTTCATCTATGTTGTACACAGGATATAGTGCGATTGAAGATAAAGCGGATGTAACAATTTTTACGATATTTGAAAATACTGATGTTTCTGCATCCCTGTTATTTGGCGGGCTTTTTGGGTTAGCTATTACAATCATCCTGTTCTTAGCGAAAGGAATAAAGGCTAATTATTTACCTTTAGCGTTGAAAGAAGGAATTAAATCCATGCTACCGGCCATTTATATTCTTTTATTTGCATGGGTTATTGTTGATTTGATCGGCCAACTGAGTACGGGTGAATATTTGGCAGGAATAGTAGAAAAATCTAATCTGAATTTATCATATTTACCTGTAGTTATGTTTGTTTTAGGAGCATTTATGGCGTTTGCGACAGGAACATCTTGGGGAACGTTTGGTATTATGTTACCGATAGCTGCTGAAATTACAGCTGCTACAGATATTAGTATGTTACTTCCAGCTATGGCTGCCGTCCTAGCAGGTTCAGTTTTAGGAGACCATTGTTCACCTATTTCTGATACAACAATTCTATCTTCAACAGGTGCAGGAAGTCATCATATTGATCACGTTATGACACAACTACCTTACGCATTAATAGGTGGGGGAATTGCAGCAATTGGTTACTTAGTTTTAGGTTTAACAGGAAATAGTATTATTGGTTTTGTTAGTATTATTGTTTTATTAGCTGCATTTATTGTGGTTTTCTCAAAAAAATTCAAAACGAGTGAGTAAAGGAGAGGGTGTTATTATCCCTCTCTTTGTTGTGATTTATTATGAATAAATAATATTTATTCATAATAAAAATTTGATGAGCATGAAATGATTATAAATTGTAATAATATTTTTTGGAGTATTTTTCTTTCTTGCTTTTATGGACTAAATAAATAAAGAAATAATAAAAAATGAAAGAATGAATAAATTATTTCCATATGTTTTGTGAACTATTTGATATTTCTGAAAATATCATTTTGAAATAGTATTTTTTCGAAATTTTTTATAGACATAGGAATAAAGTCCATTTATACTATGTATAGATTATAATAAATAATCAGAAAATTATATAATTTCTAATTGTTTCCACTTTTTAAAAAGATAAACATAAGAGGAGGAAAAACGATGGATAATCGCCCACAGTGGGGGACAAGGGCAGGATTTATTCTAGCAGCCATTGGTTCTGCAGTAGGTTTAGGTAATATTTGGAGGTTTCCAGCAACAGCGTATGAAAATGGAGGCGGGGCTTTCTTCATTCCATATTTATTCGCACTATTAACGGCCGGTATCCCATTACTTGTTATGGAATTTACTATAGGTCATAAATATCGTGGATCGGCTCCTATGTCATTGGGACGAATGAGCAAGGGTTCTGAGTGGATCGGGTGGTGGCAAGTTGCAATTTCATTTGTCATTTCCACTTATTACGCAGTTATTATTGCTTGGGCAATGTCTTATTCGGTGTTCTCATTTAACTTAACTTGGGGATCAGAACCAGGCGATTTCTTATTCGGTGATTACCTAAAACTGGCTGAAACACCAGGGCAGTTTGGAGGATTAGTTCCAGGTGTATTAATACCATTAGTTCTTGTTTGGGTTTTAGCTCTAGGTGTTCTTTTCGCAGGTGTTAAAAAGGGAATTGAAGTGGCGAACAAGATCTTTATTCCTGCGCTAGTTATATTATTCGGTATTATCGTTATTCGTGCATTAACGCTAGAAGGAGCTGCAGCAGGTTTGGATGCTTTCTTTAAACCTGATTGGAGTAAAATTGCTGATGGTAAAGTATGGGTAGCAGCTTATGGTCAAATTTTCTTTAGTTTATCAATTGCTTTTGCTATTATGATTACTTATTCAAGCTACCTACCGAAGAAATCTGATATTACAAACAATGCATTTATTACAGGCTTTAGTAACTCTGGTTTTGAATTGTTAGCAGGTATCGGAGTGTTTAGTGCATTAGGATTTATGGCAGCACAACAAGGTGTTCCGGTTAGTGAAGTAGTAGAAGCGGGAGTAGGTCTAGCATTCGTTGTTTTCCCGCAGATTATCAACGAATTTCCAGCGCTTAATGGATTATTTGGTTTCTTATTCTTTGGATCGCTAGTGCTGGCAGGTTTATCATCTTTAATTTCAATCGTTGAAACATTTGTAGCAGGTGTGCAAGAAAAATTCAATGTATCAAGAACGAAAGCAGTTGCATTTGGTGGTGGACTTTCTGCATTAATCTCCTTAATTTATGCTACAAAAGGCGGTTTATATTTCCTTGACTCTGTAGATTACTTTATTAATCAGTTCGGAGTAGCGATGGCAGGTTTATTTGAAGTAATTGCTATTGCGTGGTTTGCAAAAGAGCTTAAGAATCTTCAATCACACGCAAATTCAATGTCTGATATTCGAGTAGGAGCATGGTGGAGAATTTGCTTAGGATTTATTACACCAGCAGTCTTAGGTTATATGATGTTTGATAACCTACGAAATAACCTAACTGCTCCTTACGGTGACTATCCTTTAGGCTTCTTATTTAATTGGGGATGGACAGTAGCAATTGGAGCGATGCTTGTGGGTGTGTTATTCACAATTAAGCGCAACTCAGCTGACAATTCACTTTCAATGTCAAAGAGTAAGAGTAAGGGGGTCTAACCGTCATGAGTGGAAGCGCAATTGCCATGATGATTATAGGTATGGTTATTATTTGGGGCGGAATGGCAGCAAGTATTGCGAATGCTGTTGTAAAAGCTAAACGAAAGTAGTAAGGAAGAGGCTGATATTCTTGATATCAGCCTCTTATTTTTTCTTCTTTCCGCTCGATCTGCTCTTTCCCATGACTTAAGATGTGGAAAAGGGTCAAATGACCATTCAGTTCGCCCGTTATCTTTGTATAATCCATAATGTAAATGTGGTGGGAATTTCCCTGCTGTTCCTGGAGGACCATAGCCGGAGCTTCCAACTGATCCGATTAATTGACCGGGTTCAACAATCTGTCCCATCTTAAGGCCATCTGCAAAACCATTTAGGTGGGCAAAATAATGATAGGTATTGTCAATGTCCCTAATTCCAACTCTCCATCCACCAAAACGGTTCCAACCTTTCATTTCGATGACTCCATAACATGTTGACTTAACAGGCACACCATAGTTTGCAAAGATATCAGTTCCTTCATGGATTCTTCGCCCTCCCCAGCCACGTGCATCACCCCAGGTATTCTTATAGCTGAAATTATGACCTAGCGGAACAGGGAAAGTGTGTTTTCCTAAATCTAAGCGTCCATAATGTTTATACAATTTCATATGCCCTAGAATAAGTCCCACAGACTTATCGCGTTGGTAATAATCCCACAAGCCAATCTTTAGATTTTCTAAATCAGTCCCGTATGATTGCAGATAATGGGCAAATGAATACAAAACATCTTCATCATTTTTTGGATCGGCTATTTTGTCACCATCACCATCTTCCCCAATTCCACCAAAAAGACCTATACTTGCTGGATTTTTATCATCTGGATTTGGGTTTAATGGACCAGCCCATACCTCAGGTTTAATATATATTTCAATTGATCCATCAGCTTTAGGAATATCCTTTCTTGAGTGACGGACATTTCTTTCATATTGATCAACAGCAGCTAATACATACCATGGAATAGATGTAATTGTCTCAACTTTTCTATATAAGCTCATTAGCTTTTCGTTTTCTTTTTGTTGATCTGTCTTTTCAGCCCCAAAGACACTCGTCTGGACTGAAAGTTGAATCACCATAAAGATGATGATGAGTGATACCACTTTTTTCACTGTAATGAGCTCCTTTCTTTAAATTCTCTGGTGACAGCTCGATACCCTGTTCTTGGTTAAGTAGGAAAATGAGAGGTAATACTGGTAATAAGGAATACCCATATCAAAGTTTCTTTTTATAGTTTGGTTTTCATTTTCTATTTCATTAATAGAAAATGTTAGAAATTACATACGTTCCTTTTCCTTGTCCAACACATGACCTTATGATAAAGTGGTAAACGTATATGGTAATGTTTTGAGGAATAAAATCGATATAGAATACATATTGGAGATGAATCAGATGGCGAAGAAGGAAGAATATTTACGTAAGCCAGAATGGTTAAAAATAAAACTAAATACTAACGAAAACTATACAGATCTTAAGAAACTAATGAGAGAAAAAAATCTTCACACCGTCTGTGAAGAAGCGAAATGCCCGAATATCCATGAATGTTGGGCAGTTCGTCGTACAGCAACATTTATGATATTAGGTGCAGTTTGTACGCGTGCCTGCAGATTTTGTGCGGTTAAAACGGGTCTTCCAACAGAGCTTGATTTAGCAGAGCCAGAACGCGTGGCAGATTCTGTTGCACTTATGAATTTGAAGCATGCAGTTGTGACAGCTGTGGCCCGTGATGATTTAAAAGATGGCGGAGCAAATGTGTTTGCTGAAACAGTTCGTGCCATTAGACGCAAAAGCCCATTCACATCTATTGAGGTATTACCTTCCGATATGGGTGGCGTATATGAAAACCTGAAAATTTTAATGGACGCCAAGCCTGACATTTTAAATCACAATATTGAAACAGTTCGTGAGCTTACTCCAAGAGTCCGTGCTCGTGCGAAATATGACCGCTCATTGGAATTTTTAAAGCGTGCGAAAGAAATGCAGCCGGACATTCCTACAAAATCGAGTATCATGATCGGGTTAGGAGAAACAAAAGAACAAATCATTGAAACAATGGACGACTTAAGAGCACACGATGTTGACATTATGACAATTGGTCAATATTTACAACCAACGAAAAAGCACTTAAAAGTCCAAAAGTACTACCATCCGGATGAATTTGCAGAACTACGTGAAATTGCGCTAAGCAAGGGCTTCAGCCATTGTGAAGCGGGTCCTCTTGTTCGGTCTTCCTATCATGCTGATGAGCAAGTAAACTCAGCAGCAAAACAAAAACAAGCTCATGCTTAATTGAAAAAGGAGAGAGAAGCCTGATTTTGGTTTCTTTCTCCTTTTTTCGTTTCCCGATATTGAAGATACACTAAATTTATCAGCTAAATTGATATTATATCGGCGTATGTCAAAATATATCAGCGAAAATGTAAATATATCAGCGAATACTAAGTTTTTTCAGCGAAAATAAAAAAGTAAACTACCCTGAGGGCAGTTCACCAATTGATACTATTGCATTTTATCCTTTTCATAACGGACTTTTTCGTAATCATCTTTCATATCGTCATCAATATCCTCATTCAGTTCTCCATAACCCTCACCGTTTGCATTTTCCCCTTTATTAAGATCACGGCCTTGTGGTGATTCAAGCATTTTGTGAATTGTATCGTTTAGGATTTCATCAATGTCACGGCTTGTTGAATCGAGTGGACTATATGCTTGTATTTGTTGAATCATATTAGGATTATCTGACACATACACGTGATAATATCGTGGAACGACTGATAATGCTGTCTTTTTGACTTGATCGGCTGTTTCATTTCGATCCTTTGAGTCCGTGTCATAAGCGACTAATACCTCTTCATCAGTCACCAATGTCGCAACATCATTTACATTCGGAAGCTGAACGCTTAGACTACTAATTGTATTAGCTACCTGCTCACGGTTCATTCCAGGAGTTGGTGTGTAGGCAACATCTTGAGGAATTCCGCTTTTTTGGTGACGAACAAATCCAAAGCTTGCCCCTTTGTCGTTTTTGTTCGGAACTCCCTCTTCATTGTACAAGTCAGTTCGGTCACTAACATTAATGGTGTTTCCATTTTCATGCATGAAAGATGTATCTTCTTCTGCGCCATATTGACAAGCGGTTAATAATGATAAACCTAAAACAGTGGCTGCTAATTTTGTTTTTATCAACAGTAGCACCTCCTCGTCTTTATCGTTTCCAAAGGAAGAGGAAAATTGCATAGCAATTGATGGTTGAGGTTGTTTCGATTATGATAAGAATAGTGAATATGGATGAGGTGAAAATCATGATAACTGTTCAGAATCAATTTTTTGAATTAGTCAAAGAAGAAAAAGATGGATTTAATGAAGAAGCATTTAAAGAAAGATACAGTGAAATTTTAAATAAATATGATTTTATTGTTGGAGATTGGGGATATAATCAGTTAAGACTAAGAGGCTTTTTCGATGATCAAAACCAAAAAGCTACATACGACACAAAAATCAGTACCCTTGAGGAGTACATTTTTGAGTATTGTAACTTTGGCTGTGCATATTTTGTTTTGAAAAAAGTAAAGAAATAAGTATACTCGGCATGTGAAAACCCCTCTTATGTTTTTATTGGGGGTTTTTCACATTTTTCTTTTAAAATTATTCTTACATTAAACGATCTCAAATAAGAAATCACGAAGCTCCTCAGCATTTTCTTCATTTAAGTTAAAGGCATGCTCTATATAACCTGGTTCCTTTAGGTCATCTTCTCCAATAATGGCAAAACGGTTACTTTGTATATCCAATACAAGTTGTTTTCCATAATATCGGTCACTTTGAATAACTGCTAAATCAAATCGCTGGTTATCCCCCATAAAACTGACGAAACGTGTTTTAGTTTCAACAGTATCATCATATAAAAAAAGCGTTCAGACATTGTATCTCTCCTTTAATCTTAACCTAAGACTATTGTTATCATAACAAATCCTCTTCCTAACATAAATGTCTGAGGTAATAAATTTTTCCGGGAAATCAGTCGAAAGACAGAAAAATATGATAAAATATGACGTATGTATAGGTTAATGCCAGAAGGGTTGAGTACATATGATGAGTGGGTCTTGTGATAAGCATATAAGCAGGTTGAAAAAGTGGAGTAAACTTTTTGTGCGTCAAAATAAATTAAAGTATTATCCACCAAAATTTGTACTAAGGGACCCAATCTTAGAAGGTGTCTATCAAGCAATGACACAAGGAAATCAGGTTGCTGTCGTTGTGATCACCATTTCAAACCTACGTGAATTTTCCCAGCAATTCGAACCAGTACAGCTTAAAGAATATAAAAGCGTGCTTAGGGAAGGATTTAGGGAAGTAGTTGAGCATTCCCCTTTCCGTGAAGATCTTCTAGTTGTGCATGATTATTATAGTGAAGGTCTTACGATCTTTTTTAAAATTAACGATGACAAACAAAGTGTTATACATATTGAGAAATTAATTAGAATTCTTCTTCCGAAATTAGAAAAGTATATGTTTATTAAATATCCATATTTTAAGCAATCCTTTGAAGTTGGATATATGTTTATCGAAAGAACATATTCCACTACACAAGAAGCTTTATATACAGCTCAGCAACAAGCAGTTGCCATGGCGGAAAAACGAATACAATCCCGATATATTGAAACACTACTGGAAATGCGGGAGATTATTCAAAAACGGGATATATCGTTGTTGGCTCAGCCTATCATTGATTTATCTAGCAATCAAATTAAAGCATGGGAGTTTTTAACAAGAGGTCCTAAAGGGACAGCACTTGAAAATCCACTCCAGTTATTTTCCCTTGCCAGACAGTCAAATTTAATATATGACCTTGAGTTATTAGTGTTGGAAAAATCATTTCAATTAATTGATGCTGTTGGATGTGAGGATGATGTATTCCTTAACTTTACTCCGATCACTCTTGGGAATAAACGATTCATAGCAGGCCTTGACAAGTTGTTAACACGTCATCCTGATATTAATCCTAAAAAGATGATTTTTGAAGTAACAGAAAGAGATTCCATTGAAGGTTTAAACTTTTTCCATGATAATATTAAACAATTGCGCAAAAAGGGGTTTCGAATTGCGGTTGATGATACAGGTGCCGGGTATTCAAGCTTACATACAATAAGTGAAATTCTACCTGATATTATCAAGATTGACCGCTCAGTTATTCAAGACATTGACACGAGCAAGGTAAAGGAATCGATGTTAAAAGGCCTTATATTAATTGCTCGTGAAACAGGTTCGCTTGTAGTAGCAGAAGGAATTGAAAAGAAGGAAGAAGCGGATGTTCTGAAGAGAAACCAGGTAGACTTGGCACAAGGCTATTTCTATGCAAAGCCTGGTATTTTGGAGAAAGAACGTGTTGCTCTATTATAGGAAGGTGATATTTTGTATTTTGTTGATCGGGGACAGATTGAAGCAAAGCTAGACTTTTTAAATAAAAAGATTAAACAGTTTGAACATCAGTCCACTTGGAGCAGTGACTTGGAAAAAGCAGCACTTGAGCGTATTTGTCATATGTTTATTGAGACGATCATTGATGTTGGTAATGCGATGATTGATGGCTTTATTATGAGAGACCCTGGAAGCTATGAGGATATCATTGACATTCTGCTGGATGAAAAAGTAGTGAATGAAGGAAATGCCCATAATTTAAAGCAGGTTATTATGCTTAGAAAAAAACTTGTACAAGATTACATTGAAATCGATCATCAGGAACTGGTGACGACTATTTCTTCTCATAAACAAGGTTTAGTTAGTTTTTCATACGACGTTAAACATTATCTGGAAAATGAGCTTGGTCCGGTTTCAGCTTTCATACCTTTAAATAAATAAAGTGAGAATTCCATCAGTGGAGTGGCTTAGCGAGACGTATCGGATCTTTACGGACAGTTTATCTTCTCTGTTTTACTCCAATCTTAAAGTGGGAGATATACTGCCCGTTAAGGTGGTATATAAAATAGAGCTAAAGGGTGACGATGAAGTCATCCTTCTTTCTATTGAGGAAAAGGAGGAATTTCGATTGAAAACCTATGGTGGTTACCTTATAGATTTAGATGGGACGATGTATAGAGGGACGGAGAGAATTGAAGATGCAAGTCGATTTGTTCACTATTTAGCAGAGAAAAACATACCATATTTGTTTGTTACAAATAATTCATCACAGCCACCTGAACGTGTGGCGAAAAAGCTAAATGAATTTGATATTTTAGCAACAGAAGATCGTGTGTTCACCACTAGTCAGGCAACAGCCAACTTTATAGCTCAAAAAAAGGCAAATGCTGCTGTATATATGATAGGAGAAGAGGGGTTAAAACAAGCCCTTCAATCAAGTGGACTGCAGATTGTAGAAGAAAATCCCGATTTTGTTGTTACTGGAATTGATAGGGAAATTTCCTATGAAAAGCTTGCGAAGGCATGTATTGCGGTACGTAATGGAGCCACCTTTATCTCAACAAATGCAGATATTGCAATTCCGACAGAAAGAGGTCTTTTACCTGGAAATGGAGCTTTAACCTCAGTTGTTTCTGTTTCGACCAATACAAAACCGATTTTCATTGGGAAGCCGGAAAAAATTATTGTTGAACAGGCAATACAAGTTCTTGGGATGGATTCGGACAAGGTGATCATGGTAGGGGATAATTATGATACAGATATAAAAGCTGGAATGAACTGTGGATTGGATACATTGCTTGTTCATACAGGGGTTACGACAAGGGTGCATTTAGAGCGATACGAGCAAAAACCAACATACTCAGTTGATTCATTAACAGATTATTTAAACTTGCTTCAATCATAAACATAAGAAAAAGCCATATGGACATCGATTAGCATCTTCTAACCTGTCTGATGGCTTTTCCTATTTTCAATATTTCAAAGCTTATTCCACATTTTTAGCTCTATGAGCAAGTCTGCTTGAAGCAGCCGCTGCAATAGCTCCAACAATATCATCTAAAAAAGTATGGCATTGTCCTGATGACTTATCGTTTAGGGCCTGTAATATACCTGGTTTCATTTTATCGATATATCCATAATTAGTGAAACCGATTGATCCATATATATTGACAATCGAAAAGGCTAAAATTTCGTCTACACCATACAAGCTCTCATCAGTCGCTATGATCGATTGTAATGGTTCCTCTAATTGGCCTTTTTCAGAAAGTATGTCAAACTGTATTCCAGTAAGAATGGCATTTTGAACTTCTCTTTTTGTCAGGACTCTGTCTACATTTTCAATGCAATCGTCCATTGATAAATTCGGATGATATTTTTCTTGAAGAAAATAAACGAGGTCTGCTATATCTTCTATTTTGACTCCTCTTTTGACTAACCAATCTCTAGCTGTTTTTTCTACAAAATCCATTTTTTCATTGCTTTTCATCTTGATCACCCATTCTTTTATTTTGCATATGGTGTATTCATTCATTGTATGATGCCATGCCTGGATATATGCATGTAAACTTTAAAAACAATGAACTTTTACCATTCTTAACGAAATCAAGGATTGGTAATCGTTTATGCTGTAAATAGAAACCGATCCTTATAGTATACTTCTCCAAAAAAAGGCTTCTCCCTTCCTCATTTAATCATAAACTTCCCAATAAATGATTACGATAGAATAGGGAATGCAATACAGGGGGGAAATGTGGTGAAAAAAACAATATATGATGAGTATGGTATTAAGGTAACAGAATTCGAAAAGGTTGGACGATATGATTCATTTCGTCTGCATCAAACCCAATTTGTGATTGTACCAGTTTCGCATATAGAAGAAGAGGAATTATTTGAACTATATCAATTAAGTCAATTTATGATTGAAAAAAGAGAACCATATGTTGCAAGTTTTGTATTAACCAAAAAAAATCATTTGTTTTTTGAAGAAAATCAAGTAAGGTATGTCGTAATGAAATGCTCAGCCTATACAGAAGGGCGCTCTACACAACCTGGAAGAGACCTAGCTCGTTTCCACGCGAAAGCAAGGGTCTATCCTTATCAAGTTACGAAGACCCAGCGTATCGGCCAGTGGAAAGTCTTATGGGAGAAACGGTTAGATCAATTAGAAATGTTTTGGAGAGGAAAAGTCCAAACACAACCACTCACTCAATTTGAAAAAATGTTTGTTGAATCATTTCCATATTATTTAGGGCTGGCGGAAAATGCGATTCAATATTTAGTAGACACAGAACTGGATGAGGAACCACTTCCAAATGACTCAGGAACCATTTGTCACCAAAGATTTCATTCAACAACGTGGAATCCGGCATTGATGATTAAATCGCCTGTTGACTGGGTGTTTGACCACGCTAGTAGGGATATAGCAGAATATATGAGACATCTTTACTTTGAAAAACAAGAGCAGCTAAAGCTGGAAGGCTTTCGATTTCTGGAAGAGTATGATAGAACATCGCCATTATCTCCATTTTCCTGGAGATTAATTTACAGCCGATTGTTATTTCCTATCCATTACTTTGAATGTGTGGAAGAATACTATTTATCACCCGAAGATGTAAAACCATTATTTGAAGAAGAATTAAAACGTATTCTAAATGATTCTGCACAATATGAAGCTTTCTTACGAGCCTATGCGAGCATGTTATCCATGAAGACAAAAAGAATCATGCTTCCAAACATAGAGTGGTTAACGACATACTCATAATATCATTAAGAATCCTCCAATACTTATAGGGAGGATTCTTTTTTATTATGATAAAATAAAGGTAGTTCATTTAATAGAAGAGGTGAAAAAGATGAAAAGACCTTACATCTATATTACGAGAAAATGCTCAGAAGAACAGTTAAAACAGCTATATGAAGTGGCGGATGTTGACATGTGGAAGGAAGAGGAAATACCTTGTCCCCGTGAAATTTTACTTGAAAAGGCTGAAAAGGCAGATGGTTTATTAACAATGCTTTCAGATTCTATCGATAAGGAATTACTCGATAAGGCAGGCCAATTGAAAGTGATCGCTAATCTTGCGGTAGGATTTGATAATATTGATGTTCAATATGCCGACTCAAAAGGTATTGTTGTGTGTAATACCCCTGATATATTAACTGACACAACTGCTGACCTGACATTTGGATTATTGCTCTCAACAGCAAGGCGTTTAATGGAAGCTTCTGAATATGTTAAACAAAATCAATGGAAAAGCTGGGGACCATTATTGTTAGCAGGACATGATGTTCACCATAAAACGATTGGCATTGTCGGAATGGGTAAAATAGGACAGGCTGTCGCAAAGCGTGCAACAGGTTTTGGGATGGACATTCTTTATCATAATCGTTCAAGAAATGAAAACGCTGAAAAAACATTAGGTGCAACTTATAGTTCATTTGATGAATTGGTTACTGTTTCAGATTTTATTGTATGTCTCGCACCTTTAACTCCGGAAACAAGAGAGCTTTTTAATAAAGATACCTTTCAAAAAATGAAAAACTCAAGCATATTTATCAATGCGAGTCGGGGAGCTGTTGTAAATGAAGATGACTTGTATGAGGCTCTTGTAAATGGAGAGATAGCAGGAGCAGGGCTTGACGTCTTTTTAAATGAACCGATTGGTGCCGAGCATCCTCTTGTTGGATTACATAATGTTGTGGCTCTCCCGCATATCGGAAGTGCAAGCTATGAAACAAGGTACGCCATGATGAAGCTTTGCGCAATGAATATAGCAGCAGTTCTTAATGGAAATGAGCCAAAAACAAGGGTGGTTATTTAATTAAAAAGTGTTCATTTATATATTTTTTTGGAGTGAAAACGTTTTAATTTAAAAAACTGAAAATTCACCCTTGTAAAACAGTTCTAAGCATCTTATAATGACAAGTATATTATTAGTGTCTTTTATGAGAGTACAGTTGTACTTTATGGATATACAAGAAGGAGTGGAGTAGTGTGGAGGCAATTCATGTTGGACTTTTAGGTCTCGGTACGGTTGGTAGTGGTGTTGTGAAAATTATTGAAGACCATCAAGATAAACTTATGCATCAAGTAGGATGTCCGGTAAAAGTAAAGAAAGTTGTCGTGAAAAATATAGAAAAAGAGCGTCAAGTTCATATCGATAAAGAAATGCTTACAACAAATGTAGAGGATGTTATTCATAACCCTGATATTGACGTTGTCATTGAAGTAATGGGTGGCGTGGAAGAAACACGCAAGCAATTGATCGAAGCGTTAAAAGCAAAAAAACATGTTGTAACAGCGAATAAGGATTTAATGGCAGTGTACGGAACAGAATTATTATCGATTGCGACAGAAAACGGCTGTGATTTATTTTATGAAGCAAGTGTTGCAGGAGGTATTCCAATTTTACGTAGTTTAGTAGATGGATTAGCATCTGATCGGATTACAAAAATGATGGGAATTGTGAATGGAACAACAAACTTTATTCTCACAAAGATGTCCAAATTCGGTAGTGCATATGATGAAGTGTTAAAAGAAGCACAGGACTTAGGCTATGCGGAAGCGGATCCTACATCAGATGTAGAAGGATTGGATGCGGCAAGGAAAATGGCAATCCTTGCCAGACTTGGTTTCTCGATGCATGTTGATTTAGATGATGTAAATGTAAATGGGATTTCAAGTGTAACAGATGATGATATTAGTTATAGTAAACGTCTAGGTTACACTATGAAACTAATTGGAATCGCTGAGCGTGAAAACGGAAAAATTGAAGTATCAGTTGAGCCAACATTATTACCTGAAACACATCCGCTAGCATCAGTTAATGATGAGTACAATGCGGTTTATGTGTATGGTGAAGCTGTAGGAGAAACAATGTTTTATGGTCCTGGAGCAGGAAGCTTACCAACTGCAACAGCTGTTGTGTCCGATTTAGTTGGTGTAATGAAAAATATGAGACTTGATGTTAACGGAAGAAGTGCGGTAGCACCTCAATTTGAAAAACAATTAAAAAGTCCTGAGCATATTTACGCTCAACACTTTTTAAGAATTAGTGCGAAAGATCAAGTTGGAGCTTTTGCAAATATTACATCACTTTTCTCTGAGAGAGGCGTAAGCTTTGAGAAAATCCTGCAGTTACCAATAAAAAACAGCAACCTTGCAGAAATTGTCATTGTCACACATAAAGCTGCACAAAGTGACTTTGAAGAAATATTACAACTCCTGAATGATTTAGATGTAGTAGAAGAAGTAAAAAGTACTTATCGTGTAGAAGGGAACGAATTAGTATGATGTGGAAAGGCTTAATTCAAGAATTTGCAGAGTTTTTACCAGTTTCAGAAAAAACACCTAAATTAACACTTCAAGAAGGAAATACACCACTTATCCATCTTCCTAAGCTTTCTGAAAAGCTGGGTGTGGAGCTTTATGTGAAAACAGAGGGAACAAACCCTACAGGCTCATTTAAAGACCGTGGAATGGTTATGGCAGTTGCTAAAGCAAAAGAAGAAGGCAGTGATACAGTTATCTGTGCTTCTACAGGAAACACATCAGCAGCTGCAGCAGCTTATGCAGCCAGAGCGAATATGAAGTGTATCGTTCTTATTCCTGACGGGAAAATTGCTTTCGGAAAATTAGCTCAAGCAGTTATGTATGGTGCTGATATTTACGCGATTCAAGGAAACTTTGATCATGCGTTAACAATGGTTCGTAACATAAGTAAAAAGCTACCGATTACACTTGTTAACTCTGTTAATCCTTACCGTATTGAAGGTCAAAAAACAGCTGCATTTGAAGTTTGTGAGCAATTGGGAAGTGCTCCGGATTATTTGGCTATTCCTGTAGGGAATGCAGGTAATATTACTGCGTACTGGAAAGGATTCAAGGAATACAATGAGAAAAAACAAACTGGCTTACCTAAAATTCACGGTTTCCAGGCAGAAGGTGCAGCAGCCATTGTTCGCGGTGAACCAATTGAGAATCCTGAAACAGTAGCAACTGCGATTCGTATCGGAAATCCAGCCAGCTGGGAAACAGCAGTTAAAGCGAAGGAAGAATCAAATGGCCGTATTGATTCGGTAACAGATGAGGAAATTCTTGAAGCATATCAATTGATTGCCCGTGAAGAAGGTGTTTTTGCTGAGCCTGGTTCATGTGCGTCAATCGCAGGTCTTATCAAACATCGCAAATTAGGTCTTATTGCAGAAGGAAGCAAGGTTGTAGCTGTTTTAACTGGTAATGGATTAAAAGATCCTAACACAGCAATCGATGTTTCTGAAATTAAGCCGATCGTACTTCCAAATGACGAGGAAGCATTCTTACAGCAATTAAGCGGAGTACCGGTACAATGATTGAAGGGGACATGTTAAGAATTATCGTTCCGGGCAGTACAGCTAATTTAGGTCCTGGCTTTGATTCTATCGGTCTTGCCCTTGGTAAGTACTTAACACTTGAGGTGAAAAAAGCAGACAAATTGCTTTTTTTGCCGATGACAGAGCATGTAAAGGATCTACCTACAAATGAAGATAATTTAATTGCTAAGGTTGCTATACAAGTTGCAGAAACGTACAACAAAACCCTTCCTCCTTGTGAGGTAAAGGTGTGGAGTGACATTCCTATGGCAAGAGGAATTGGAAGCAGTGCCGCTGCTATTATTGCCGGGATTGAGCTTGCTAATCAGCTTTGTCAGTTGCAATTGAGTGATGAAGAAAAACTTCGGGTTGCAAGTCTTGAAGAAGGACATCCTGACAATGTTGGGGCGTCATTATACGGAGGTTTGGTTATTGGTTTACACCAGGCTGAAAAAACAAACTTGGTTTGTGTAAAGAATATCGATGTAGATACGGTTGTCGTGATTCCGAAATACGAGGTATTCACAAGTGACGCTAGAAATGTTTTGCCACAAGAACTATCCTATAAAAACGCTGTAGAAGCTAGTGCGATTAGCAATATGCTCGTGGCTGGACTTCTTACAAATAACTGGAACCTTGTTGGAGAGATGATGGTTAAAGACTTATTTCATCAACCATATCGCGGCAAGCTGATTCCAGAGATTCAGGCTGTTCAAGAAAAAATTCAACATCTGGGTGCCTATGGTTCAGCGCTAAGCGGGGCAGGTCCAACTGTCATTTGTTTCACAGCAAAAGGAAAGGGAAATGACCTTGCTCAAACACTTGCGAAAGATTTTGTAAATTGTAATGTTGAAAGCTTGGAGATAGATGTAGTTGGCTGTCGAGTAGAGCAGGTGCAGGAGATAAAGAGTTTATAATGAGAAGACGCTCACAAGCGGGTCTTATTTAATACTAATTAGCTTTTTAGGCATGTACTCATAATATGAGGCATGCCTTTTATTTTTTACAATGTTTTTGGGGTATAGGAAGTGCATTAAACATAGGAGATGAAGGACAAATAAAACAAAAAAAGAAAGGAAAAGTCATTCATTGGTAGGATGAAGAACAAATCAAAGGAAATACAGAAAGAAAAAGTCTTTCATAAGACTAATGAAGGACAAACTAAGATTAAATAAGAATTAAAAAGTCATGCTTAATAATAAGCAACACAAGTAATAACAATGTAAATGAAAATAAAAAAACTCGATAAACCAAAATGGTCTACCGAGTTCTTTCACATTATTAAAACACTTGCTCTACTTCTACAACTCCTGGTACTTCTTCTAATAATGCACGTTCTATACCAGCTTTTAATGTGATTGTTGAGCTTGGGCAGCTTCCACAAGCACCTAAAAGGCGAAGTTTTACAATACCATCTTCTACATCAACAAGTTCACAATCTCCTCCGTCACGAAGTAAGAATGGACGTAATTTATCTAGGACTTCTTGAACTTGTTCAAACATTGCAGTTTCAGTTGTCATTATGATCGACTCCTTTCCTTATTTCATATTATATTTGAAATCGCGAGAAAAATCTAATTGAATGATTTATTTTTTTCATTAAGTAATCGAGTATAGTTTATCATATTTCTTTTATAAACGTAAGAGATAACCACCTGTTTACATTAGTAAGTATACCCAAATGATGAAGATGGAAAGATTTTAAGAAATGGAATACAATGTAGAAAAGAGCGGTGGTGTTAGAGTGAAAAAAGTTGAAATTAGTGTATATGGTGCAGAGGTACTTTGTCCAAGCTGTGTTAATTTACCATCAGCAAAGGAAACATATGAATGGCTTGATGCAGCACTGAAACGAAAATTTAATAATCAGCCTTTTCATATCACTTATATTGATATTGATAAACCTCAACATGATGAAGAAAAACAGGAATTTGTTCAAAAGATTTTAGATGATGAATATTTTTATCCACTAGTTGTGATTGAAGGCAAGGTTGTTGGTGAAGGAAGCCCGCGACTGAAAACCATTTACGAAGAAATGGAAAGGTACGGGTATGAAGGTCAGTGATGAACATAAACACACACACTCGACGAGTGTGTGTGTTTTTATTATCCGTTATGATATTTGTACATCCAAAGAACACCGGATTTTAATAATCGTGGAACACGACCCATTAAAGGTCTGTCATTAACAAGTCCGAAGCCTTGTTTCTTTCCTAATGATCCTAAAACTCCCTTTAATTTAAATGGTGGGAAATTTTCAGGAAGAGGCTCGTTATTCCATTTTTTAAGTAAAACTTGAACTATTTGTTCAGCTTGTGCTTCAGCTAACTGGGCACTGGGAGCATGTGGCAGACTTGCACAGTCACCTACGACAAATATATCTTCATATTGAGGGATGAAATGCTGGGTCGTTAATTTAACTCTTCCTTGATTATCTTTTTCAACATCAAGATCCCTGACAACTTTATTTGGCTGTATACCGGCTGTCCAAACAATCGCATCACATTCAAATGGTTGATCATGATTAAATACGATATTTGGTTCTACCTTAGTAATATTGGCTTCACTTATAATTTCAACACCATGTTCAGTGAACCAATTGGCTACATAAGTGCTTAATCTTTCCGGAAAGCTGGAAAGAATGTGTTTGCTTCGGTCAAATAACTTTATTTTTAAATCTTTGCGACTTTCTCTAAGCTCACTGGCAAGCTCAACACCGCTTAATCCTGCCCCAACTATGGCAACAGTTGCATCAGCTTGTAAATTATTTAATTTTTGGTACGCTTTACGAGATTGGTCGATCGATTGGATGCTATATGTGTACTCATCAGCACCAGGAACATTGTGGTATTTATCTTCACAGCCTAAACCGATAATAAGATCATCATAAGATATAGCACGATCCTCATCTAGAATAACTTCCTTTTTGTTAGGATCAACTTTTGTAATTGTGCCAAATTCAGTTTGAAGTCTAGGGTGCTCCGGAAAGGATACACGAATATGATGATCGGAAATAGTCCCTGCTGCCAGAGCATAATATTCAGTTTTCAGACAGTGATAAGGGTTTTTATCAATAAGAGTAATTTGCACATCGTCAGGTAGCTGATTCGGAAGTAAGCGAAGTAAGACTCTCATTCCGCCGTACCCGCCACCAAGGATAACTAGGTTCTTCATTTTTTAATACTCCTTTTTCCCCACTTTTTTTAAAAAACTCTTTGAAAATAATGTTGTATTACATAAATGAATGAATAAGAAAGAGATAACCCTATATCTTAAAATAAATATTTTTTCTTACCTATAATTGAAAATTTCCATAAAAAGTATAACGAAATTCGCATTTTTTCACAATATAAATGCTGAAAGAACGTTTTCTTTTTTGGTGAAATGAACTATTCTAAGATACAGTACAACACAATTATGTATTATTTAGATAGTGTTTACAATCCTATTTCTATACTTTATACAAAAAAGTTTCCAGATGTATAATGGTCTATGAATTGAAATATTTAATTTTTGATAGAAAACATAGAGTATAATAAAATTTGACGTATTAATGCTTATCCTATTAGGATAAACATTGGAGAGGTGGGAATAAATGAAGCCAATTATTGAATTTTGTATAAGTAATTTAGCTAATGGGGGACAAGCAGCGTTAGAGAAGCTGGAAAAGGACCCTAATTTAGATATTATAGAATATGGTTGTTTAAGCTATTGTGGCAAATGTGGCCACTCATTATATGCGTTAGTAAATGGAGAAATGGTCATGGGTGACACGCCAGATGAGCTGGTCGAGAATGTGTATACATTTTTAGAAGAAAATCCAATGTTTTAAAAAAGCCACTTTTTGTGGCTTTTTACCCTGATTTTTTTGTTTCCCGCATTTCACTCCAGCGATCCTTCGCCATTTGAACGATTCCTTTCTCAATCGTTTCTTTTTGTTTTTCAATGACTCGTGAAAAATAGCGTGTTGCTTGTCCGTCTAATCCAACTCGTCTACTTAAATCTCCAATTAAGTAAAGCAGCTTGGTCTCAGAGAAAGATGTATCGGTAAAATCACCTACAGAATAGGATAAAATATATTCATCAAGGGCGAGCCTTAAAAAACGCTGTTCTTCTTGAGGATTTACCTGTTCAGTTCTATATAACCAGGCAAGTCGTATATAAAGACCACCAAGTGCAATATGTTTTTCCTTTTTTATCGTCGCGCAGTATATTCCTAATTTGTATGAATTAATGGCCATGTCTAATGTACGTTCTTGACCATAATCTTTTCTTTGCCAATTATGACAGATTTTCTGTTTAATGAGATCCTTTGCCATTGGTGGAAAATAGTCGGAACATTCTTCTGAAGATGAAAAGCCACACACTGGGCAAACAGAAACGTAATACAACAGAGGATTAATCTTTGTTGAAGTATAGAATGAACAAAAATCAGTATCATGTCGCTGAGCACGTATAAAACGTGTTCTTACTTTTTTTGTCACATATGTATTTTTACAGATTTGACACTCAACTTTTCGATCATACAAGCACTCTAGTTCTTTATTCATAGGAATCACTCCTAATAAGTTTTTGAACGATAATATATGATCTGATTATACCAGATTTATATGAATGACGAACTAGTTTTTAGTTTTTTATAGGTAAAAGGTCATTAAGTAAAAGCTTCCTGCGCTTACAGGAAGCTTTTACTTAATGAACGGGGGATATTTTTATTGTTTTCATACTTTTATCGTCTTATACTAGTAAAAATAAAGAGTTTTGGAGGCATATGATGAGTTCTTTTCAATTTACAAAAATGCACGGTTTAGGTAATAGCTATATATATGTGAATCTTTTTGAGGAACAGCTTAAGGAAGAATCTTTACCAGAGATTGCAAGACAAGTATCCAGTGTTTATACAGGTATTGGATCTGATGGGCTAATTCTCATTTGTCCTTCCGACCGAGCAGAAATAAAAATGAGGATTTTTAATAATGATGGGTCTGAAGGAAAAAATTGTGGAAACGGGTTAAGATGTGTTGCTAAATATGCATTCGAACATAAATTAGTAACAAATGAAACATTCCAAATCGAAACATTATCAGGACTTGTTGAAGCAAAAGTGCATGTTAAAAATGGCGTAGTCGAGTTAGTAACAGTTGATATGGGGGAACCAAGATTACTTAAGGCAGATCTACCAATGGCAGGCGAGAACCAAGAAAAAACGATTAATGAACCGATGGAATTTGCGGGTAAAGTTTACCAGGCAACAGCAGTCTCAATGGGAAATCCACATCTTATCTTTTATGTAGATAATATTAATCAAGCCCCTGTTACAAGTCTGGGTCCTATTGTCGAAAAAGATGAACGTTTCCCTGAGGGAGTAAACGTAGAGTTTGTAGAAGTTCTATCAAAAAATGAGCTTCATTTTAGGGTATGGGAAAGAGGGTCCGGTGTTACACAAGCGTGTGGTACAGGAGCGTGTGCTGCAGTGGTTTCATCTGTACTTAATGGTCATACTTCCCAAGGAGAAGAAACGACTGTCCACCTTGCGGGAGGAGATCTGTTAGTCAATTGGACAAAAACAGGTACTGTTTTAATGACTGGTCCTGCAGAAGTTGTGTGTACAGGTGCTTTTTTCATGAGAAGGTAATATATGTGACCTCTAGAGTGAATTATTTGAGTGATGAGCACTATTAGATGTATACTATAAATAGATCCTTTCATAAAGAGCGAGGAGGTATATGTTAATGAGTGATATTGTGAAAATTACAGAAGCAGCTGCTTTTCAGATAAAAGATATGATGAAAGAACATGAGGAAGAAAATGCTTATCTTCGTGTGGGAGTCAAAGGTGGAGGCTGCAGCGGCCTTTCCTATGGTATGGGCTTTGAGCATGAGATTAGCGAAGAAGATCAAGTTCTAGAACAGCATGGAATGACAGTACTTATCAAAAAAGAAGATGCCCCGATTTTAAATGGTACGATTATTGATTTCAAACAGTCCATGATGGGCGGCGGCTTCACCATTGATAATCCAAATGCGATTGCTTCATGCGGATGTGGTTCATCTTTCAGAACAGCAACGAATACTGGTACACCGGAAGAATGTTAACATCAAAAAACGACTAGCTGAAAATTCAGTAGTCGTTTTTTTTCTTATAGTTAATTAAAAAGGCTGGTACTGTGTAAAGGTTGAACACGTGCTTTCGGATCCAAAAAGGCTTTTGCATTATTTACAGCAGTTGGAGCCTCACCGAATCCACTCGCAATTAGCTTCACTTTACCGTCATACGTACAAATATCTCCGGCCGCATAAATTCCTTCAATATTTGTTTCCATTTTGGAATTAACCACAATAGAATTTTTTTCGATGCTTAAACCCCAAGTTTTAATTGGACCTAGCGAAGAAACAAAGCCGTAATTCACGATAAGGTCATCAATTTCGAGCATTTCTTTACGGTCACCTTTTACCTCTTCTAAAACTAATTGGGTAATGGCTGGTTCACCGACAACCTCTGATGGGACAAATGGTGTAAGAATATCAACATTGGATTTTTTTAAAAGCTCAACACTATGCTCATGAGCTCTGAATTTATCACGTCGATGAATTAATTTTACATTTTTAGCAATAGGTTCTAGCATTAGTGCCCAATCAACAGCAGAATCACCTCCGCCAAGGATTGCTACATTTCGACCAGCAAATTTATTTAAATCATCTACAAAATAATGTAAATTTTCACTTTCATATTTTTCTGCATTCTCTAGCTCTAATTTTCTAGGTTGGAACGCGCCGTTTCCAGCCGTGATAATAATTGTTTTCGTATAATGAACCTCACTGTTAGTGGTGAGCTTAAAAACGCCGTCTGCTTGTTTATCAAGTTGTTCTACTGCTTGTTCCAGAACGATTGTAGGGGAAAACTGTCCCATTTGTTCTTTTAAATTGTCTACAAGTTCCTGAGCTCTTACTTTTGGAAAGCCTGCAACATCATATATGTATTTTTCAGGATATAATGTAGAAAGCTGTCCGCCTAATTGTGGAAGACTCTCAATAATTTTGACACTTGCTTGTCGCATTCCTCCATAGAAAGCTGTAAATAATCCTACAGGACCTCCCCCGATAATGGTTATATCATAAACTTTCGTATCTTCTTTCACAAAACATCCTCCTTTTTTCATCTATGTCAGAATCTTATCATATCCAGCTCTGTTATTTCATGTCTTACCAACTTTGTAGCTATAAATTAAAAAATAGCGAAATATTCTAAATTATAGTATATTTCCAAAAAAAATATACTACCTTGTAAGAAAAAACTACTTGAAAAAAAATGATAGTATAGATAATATGGAGTATAGGCGTAATTATATATATTTATATGTATTTCTAAGAGAAAATAACCAACGTGTGTTTTGGTAAGTGAATCATTTCACAAAGTTTTATCTCTTAAACTAAATAAAATGTTGAAATTCGGTGGACTATAGTAATAAACATCATTCGAATTTGACAACAATTCTAAGGAAAAGGTGGATGTATCGGTGAGAAAGCCAAGAGTCGTTATTTTAGGTGCAGGTTATGGTGGATTAATTACAATTACTCGTTTACAAAAACAAATCAGTGTTGATGAAGCTGAGATTACGTTAGTGAATAAAAATGATTATCACTATGAAACAACATGGTTACATGAAGCTTCAGCAGGTACACTGCATCACGATCGAGCTCGCTATCAAATTAAAGATATCATTGACAATAACCGTGTGAATTTTGTGAAAGACACAGTTGTTTCAATTGATAAAGAAGCGAAAAAAGTCGTGTTAGAAAACGGTGAGGTTGAGTATGATTATTTAGTGATCTCATTAGGAGCACATCCTGAAACTTTCGGTATTAAAGGATTAAAAGAATTTGCATTTGGAATTACAAGCATTGACTCAGCTAGACAATTACGTGAGCACCTTGAATACCAATTTGCAACATACAATATGGAAGCAGAGAAGAAGGATGAGCGTTTAACTATCGTTGTAGGTGGAGCAGGATTCACGGGTATCGAGTTCTTAGGTGAACTTGGAAACAGAATTCCTGAGCTTTGCAAAGAATATGATATTGATTTCAAGAAAGTGCGTATCCTTTGTGTTGAAGCAGCACCAACTGCACTCCCTGGATTTGATCCTGAGTTAGTTGATTATGCTGTAAATCACCTTCAAAAGAAAGGTGTAGAATTCATGATCGGTACAGCTATTAAAGAATGTATCGAAGATGGAATCATCGTTGCAAAAGGTGAAGAGCTTGAAACAATTAAAGCTGGTACGGTTGTTTGGGCTGCAGGAGTACGTGGGAACAGCGTTGTGGAAGAAGCCGGCTTTGAAAACATGCGTGGCCGTGTAAAAGTTGATGGATACTTACGTGCTCCAGGACATGATGAAGTATTCATCATCGGAGATTGTTCATTAATTATCAACGAAGAAATTAATCGTCCATATCCTCCAACAGCTCAAATTGCGATGCAACAAGGTGAAACTTGTGCGAAAAACTTGGCTGTTGCCATTCGCGGACGCGGAGAAATGGGTACTTTTACACCAGACATTAAAGGATCTGTAGCTTCCCTTGGTGAAGATGATGCAGTTGGTGTTGTGTTTGGTAAAAAACTTGTTGGAACAAAAGCATCATTTATGAAGAAAATGATCGATAACCGTGCATTATATATGGTTGGTGGACCTTCATTAGTACTGAAAAAAGGTAAATTTAATATTCTATAATATAGTTGGGGACAAGAGCATTTGCTCTTGTCCCTTTTAAAAAGGAGAAGTGGGATAGTTGAGTCACTCTAAAAGGGGAAATGTCTGGCTTGCTGTTTCAGGTATTGTAGAGAATGAGAATGGTGAGTGGCTTGTTGTTAAGAAAAAGTATGGACTAAAAGGACTGTGGTCCCTTCCTGCCGGATTTGTCGAGCAGGGTGAAACGATTGATGAAGCAGTATTAAGAGAAATTAAAGAAGAGACAGGGATTACAGCTACCGTAAATGGAGTAGTTGGGATTAGGTCAGGTGTAATTGGAGACCACATAAGTGATAACATGATTATTTTTTCTTTAACTGCCATAACAAAGGATATTGTCACTCAAGAGAAAGAGCTGGAGGAAGTAATCTTCATGCTGCCCGAAGAATTAGTCATGAATCCTGATTCATCGAATTTGATTAAAGATTTGGCAAATAGAAATATAAAGCCGAAATTAATTAAATATGATCACTTTCATCCGGGGAATCAATTTGGCTATAGTTCCTACGCTTTATTTTTGTAATTTTCTAAAAAATAAGCAAGATAAAGAAATTCAAGGGAAATACGTGTTGTATTCGCTTACATAAACATCTGTGTCAGGTTTTCTCCCTTTATTATTGTCAGAATAATTGGTATATTATATTACAACCATTTATTTTCTAAAGGAGAGGCTTATATGAGTACAACAACTAAGGTAGAAACGAAGGAATGTCCGTACTGTGATGGAATAGGATATTTTCAATTGATCTTAGGTGGCTCCGAAACTTGTAATAACTGTGAGGGAACAGGGAAGAAGTCATAAAACGTTCACTTAGTTATGATTGACTGTCTATCTTTTGTTCAGTACACTAAAGTTGGTGTAATGGAGGTGATAGACATGTTAAGCTTACCTGTTTTACTAATATCAATGCTATTATTTTTAGTTTTATTTTTCGGTATTGGATTTTTATTAAATATGCTCTTACGCATGTCTTGGATTATGGCAATTGTGTACCCGATTGTCTGCATTTTTATTATAGATAATGTAAGATTTATTGAATATTTTCAAAAACCCGGTGCCTCATTTTCAGCGTTAGGAAATAAAATTCTGTCATTAGCTTTAGCTGACATACTGATTTTATCTTCAGGACTATTTGGAGCAATTCTTTCAGGCATAATCATTAAAATGCTTCGAAAAAGAGGTTACCAAATGTTTTAATAACATTACAAAAAGGCTGATCATCACATTGTTGATGATCAGCCTTTTTGTTGTATGGAGCGCAATGGATGAACCTGTACTTATGTTTAAAGACCAAAATAACAACAAAGTATGTAAAAAAAGCCCATAGGAAATAAAGAACACATTCAAACTGCTAGAGTATGTTTCCCGTTAAAAATGAATATTTCCTCACCAAATTGGGAACGAATAGATTTGTGAGAGGAGTGAATAGGGAAGATATGATCAGTATAAAAAGAGTGTGTAGAAGGCTTTTCATGTCGATATTATTTCTTTGTGCACTAACGACAACTTTTGAAGTTATATCCGGAGTAGAAGCAAAAGATGTAGTGAATTGGTATGCTAAAGATCATACAAATGGTGAAGAAAGTGGTACATTTCGTGTTTTAGGGCTCACATTTAAGACAATGAATAGTGAACCATCTGTCCAAACAGAGATATCTTCACGTGTTGAGACGGTAAATCAAGATATGTCATTAGAAGAAGCTATTGATTGGTCACAATACCCGGTGAGAAAAGTAGTGGCAACAGGATATACAGCGGGTGTAGAATCAACAGGTAAAAGCCCTAATCATCCAAGCTATGGAATTACATATTCAGGTGTTAAAGTAAAACGTGACCTATATTCAACGGTTGCAGCTGATTTAGACGTATTCCCTTTAGGGACAATCCTCTTTATTCCAGGATATGGCTATGGAGTTGTAGCTGATAAAGGTGGAGCAATAAAAGGAAACCGATTGGATCTCTATTATGAAACAGTAAAAGACGTGTATAATAGCTGGGGAAAAAAACAATTGGATGTTTACGTTGTACAAATGGGTAATGGAGCATTAACAGAAGAACAATTAAAAAATTTAAATGAAGAAGAATCTATGCAGGTATTCAGACAAAAATATATAAAAAGTAAAACAAAAAGCTAATGGTACGCAGCCATTAGCTTTTCTCTATGTATACATCATTTCGTTTTAGCCCTGTATCTACATCATAAAAAGATAATGCAATAGTAAAGCAAGTAATATACCTGTTAATCCTCCAAAAAATACTTCAATTGGTTGATGACCAAGCAGTTCTTTTAATTTTTTTTGTTTATCCTGTTCAGCCTTTTTAGGCCAAACCTTTGCTTCTTCGACGAATTTATTGAAATCTAATACAAGCTGATTAAGTACAGTTGCTTGCTCACCAGCATGTCTTCTGACTCCGGTTGCATCAAACATGGTAATAATGGCGAATACAGCCGAAATAGCAAAGATGGAGGAATCCAAGCCATGATCAAGTGCAACACCTGTTGAAAGGGCAGTAACAGCAGCTGAATGCGAACTCGGCATTCCTCCTGTACTTGTGATTAAAGACCAATCCAATTTTTTTGAAACAATAAAGTAGATCGGAACTTTAATGAATTGTGCAAAGAAAATAGCCGCCAGAGAAGCGAGTAAGGGAAAATTATATAGTAATTCCAATGTTATGCTCCTTTCATTCTGCATTCTAACGAAGTATTCATCTATTTAAACAGAGTGATTGGAGTCATTTCACCTTGATCTAAAGCCCTAGATTCAACAGCATAAAACCTCTCTAAACTGTAAATAGATAACAGATAAAAGATAAAAGATTTTCTTCATTATAGCATATAACCATCCTGCATCTTCTACTCGTGAAAAGAATTTGTTCAGAAAACCTTTTTCACTTATTCATTTACACCTTATTATACTTTTTAAACTTTGTGCTTTAAAATGGAACTGTATACATATACGGAGGTGCAGAGATGATATTTAAAGTACATCATCAATTAGAGCAAATCAAAGATCAAGAAACACTTGTTATTGGACTATATCAAAAAACAAGCAAACTAACAGGTTTAGCTAGTGAGATCGATGAACAACTAAAAGGTGATCTATCTCAGTTATTAAAAGACGGAGACCTGCAAACAAAATACAAATCTATTACTAAGCTACATACCCTGGGGAAGCATTCTTTTAAACGTATTTACTTTGTTGGTTTGGGAAAAGAGGAGAACCTAACCTTTGATCGATTAAAGAGAGCTTTTGGAGAGTTATTTCAAACCCTTCAAAAGGCAAAACATCAAAGTATTGCAATTGCACTTGATTCTTTTCGCCATGAAGAAAATGACATAAATGATATTGCCCACGCGCTTTCAGAGGCTTCTGTCCTCGCGACATATAAAATTTTAGATTATAAGCTAAAATCTAATGAACCTGAAAAAAAGATTGAAACGGTTTATGTTTTTTCAGAAAATGGAAAGCTGGATGAAATAAAATCAAGTCTCGAGGTTGGGTATGCATTTGGAACAGGTACAAACAGTGCAAGAACACTAACAAATATGCCACCTAATCTGTTAACAGCGACAGAATTAGCCACGTATTCTGTAGAGCTTGCCAAGAGATATAATTTTGAGTATGAGATCCTTGAAAAGGAAGATATGGAGCGTCTTGGGATGGGGGCTCTGTTAGCTGTCAACAAAGGGTCAGAAGAGCCTCCAAAAATGATTGTGTTAAAGTATCAAGGAAAAGAAGAATGGAAAGATGTTATTGGACTTGTTGGAAAAGGAATTACCTATGATACAGGTGGTTATTCTATCAAACCTAAGGATGGAATTGTCGGCATGAAAACAGATATGGGTGGTGCCGCAGCAGTGCTTGGAGCCATGGAGATTATTGGTGAAACAAGGCCTGAACAAAATGTTGTAGCTGTTATTCCATCAACAGACAACATGATAAGTGGTGGAGCATTTAAGCCCGATGATGTCATTGTTTCTTTAAGCGGCAAAACGATTGAGGTACTAAATACGGATGCAGAAGGTCGTTTGGCACTAGCAGACGGCGTTACATATGCTAAATTCCATGGAGCGAATTACTTAGTAGATGTAGCCACTTTAACAGGAGGAGTCATCATTGCTTTAGGAACTGAAACGACTGGTGCCATGACAAATAATGAAGAGATATTTGAACAAGTTCTTCAAGCATCACATGAATGTGATGAGCCTGTATGGCGTTTGCCGATTTCGGAAAACGATAAAAAAAGAGTTCGAAATAGTAAAATGGCTGATCTGAATAATTCACCCGGTCGAGAAGGGCATGCGATTATGGCAGGAACCTTTATTGGTGAATTTGCTGAACATACACCATGGGTACATCTTGATATTGCGGGGACAGCAACAACGTCAAAAGAAAGCGAACTTGGCCCATCAGGTGCAACAGGTGTAATGGCAAGAACACTAGCAACATTTGTTGAGAGGTTTGAAGTTAGTCAATAACAGTATGTAAGTGTAGGGAATTTGGTGGCGAAAACGAGTGGCAGTTACTTACAAGATGTACCTGTCACTCGTGATATTTTTACACTTCTATTAATATTGAAATAACATGGATACTAATTGATATCCGGAACCGATTGTCCAAAATAAAATATAATCCCCTCTTTTAACAGTTCCCCTATTTATTGCTTCGTGTAATGCCAAAAACGGGCTGGAGGTTCCCGTATATCCGAAACGATCACCAACATAAACAATTTGTTTATCAAGTATGTCAAACTTCTCTTGTATTTTTAAAATATTGGCTAAAGAAAATTGAGAAAAGCAATAACAACTGATATCACTTGCTTGTAAATTATTACGGTCCAATAGTTTTTGGATCATATTATAAGTGGGAGGCAGGGCGATATTCCCATCAAAAGGAAGCCACTTGATATACTTTCCTTGTTCCTTGTTTTGTAGAACATTGGATAAGCCTTTTGCGGGATATAAAATTTTATCCTTATTAATCGAGTCTGTAAAATATATGGAGTCAATAAAACCTGTTTCAACATCCGTTTTTTCTAATATAACAGCTGCCGCTGCATCACCATAATTCGAAAATGTTATTTCATCTTCAGGGTCGCTAATGATAGAGTTATAATCTGACCCGACTATTAAGGCAGTTTTGATATCCTTACTTGTTAACATATACCTTGAAGTATAATCAACGGCGACAGTCATACCGGCGCAATTTGCATTTGAATCTAATAGAATGGTTTGTGAGCCAGCCCCAATTGCATCATGTAAATATGTAGCATTTGTAGGAAATGTGTATTCAGGAATTTGTGATGAGAACATAATTAAATCAATATCTTTTCCACTCATATTAGCTTTAGTAAGAACCCGTTTGGCTGCTTCAATTGCCATTGTTAAACTATTCTCATCAGGGTTATCAATGATATAACGTTTTTTTCGTCCCATATGATCAAGAAACCGCGTAATATCTTTTTCTCTCTGTTGAAAATGATTGATAAAATAGGTGTTATCAACAACTTTTGTTGGATGATAAATATCAACAGAATGTATTTTTACATATTGCAAAGTGTATTCCTCCTATATTTGTGAAATAAAAAAGAGGATGAGTCAAGGTATAGTACTTTGATTCATCCTAAAAAGTTATTAACCTTCCATTACTTCAGCATTGGTTAATCCTGTATTTCTTGCAAGGCGATTTAATTGAAGTTTTAACACAGGATTTTGTTTGATTTTGAAAATAACTTTTTTGAATCCTGATTCCTTATACATCTTGTAGGAATTTTCTAAGCTTGGAATCATTTCTTGTTTAAGAAGGTCCATATAGGAACAATCGATCTCAAGAGTGAAAACAGGAGCGTTAATTGCTGAAACCTCTTTCTGATAATCACTGACGAAGTTTTGCACATCTGTTGGAGTAAATGTACCGCCAATAAACATCTCCACAATTTTTGCACCATGATTTACTTTAATTTCATAATTACCTTTTGACATTGTATGTCTCCTCTCTTTTGTAGCGAGGATCTAAGGTGAACAACCAAGAAGGGAATAAAATTAGCATTTGCAACTTGGCAGCCATAGCGATTGCCTTAGACCCATAGTTTTGCGTCCTTATTTTTCAATAAGTTTGCCGTTGTTTGGCCAATGTTACACTTGACCAGTGTTTATATCGGACAAACTGGAAATGATTTTAATATAAAAAGTTAAAATTTTTAAGAAAAGGAAAATGAAAGGGCTTTTATATTCATCGGGGTGCCGAAGGCTTGCGTGTTTTAAAAAGGAGCTAGTATTTAATATCTTGATATACTAATTGACAGATTTCAAGCAAATATGATAAGTTTAATTCCGATGTTTTATTTCTCTACTATATTAGCAAACTAAAGGATTTCGGGGGTCTTGACGGTGAATGCAGTTTTAATAGCAGTAATTGTTATGCTAATTTTAAGTTTATTAAGAATAAATGTTGTTTTTGCTCTTGTGATTGGAGCTTTAATAGGTGGTCTAACAGGAGGTTTAGGGTTAGCCGCAACGATTGAGACGTTTACAAACGGTTTAGGTGGAAATGCAACTGTAGCACTAAGTTATGCCTTACTAGGAGCATTTGCTGTTGCATTAACGAAAACAGGATTACCAGATGCGATGGTTTCTAGTGTGATTAAAGTTGTTGGTCGTGAGGGAGAAGCGAGAAGAAAAACGTTATCTAAGGCACTTATTGTATTTCTAATCTTAATGATGGCGATTTTTTCTCAAAACCTGGTACCGGTACATATTGCCTTTATCCCGGTGCTTATTCCGCCCCTTTTGAAAGTTTTGAATCAGCTTGAAGTAGATCGACGATTAATTGCAGCAGTTATGACATTTGGATTAATTACGCCATATATGTTTTTACCTGTTGGGTTTGGGGCCATCTTTCACGGCATTATGCAAACGAATATGCAGGAGAGTGGATTAACTGTTTCCTTATCTTCTATTCCAACAGCAATGGCCATCCCGGCTATTGGCATGGTGTGTGGCCTGCTTATAGCGGTTTTCTTTACTTATCGCAAAAAAAGACAATATGAAACCCGTGAAATATCAGGTCAACAAGTGGCACAAGTGTACACGAAAAGAAGTATTACTATTGCCGTTTTCGCCATATTTGTATCACTTTCCGTTCAGCTCTTTTTATCCCAAAAGCTTGAGGTTGAAGGAATGATTTTTGGTGCGTTAGCCGGCTTAAGTATTTTATATATTGGTGGTGTACTAAAGCGTAATGAAGCAGATGCTATGATGACAAACGGAATGAAGATGATGGCGTTTATTGGCTTCGTTATGATTACAGCATCAGGATTTGCTAGTGTGTTAAAAGAAACTGGCCATGTTGAAAAGCTTGTAGAAGATGCTGCCGGGTTAATTGATGGAAATCAGGCACTTGGTGCATTGTTAATGTTAATTGTTGGTCTTCTTATCACAATGGGGATTGGCTCATCCTTTTCAACAATTCCTATTATCACGACTATTTTCGTTCCACTATGTCTGGAGTTAGGATTTAGCCCAATGGCAACAGTTGCGATAGTCGGAACAGCTGCAGCACTTGGAGATGCAGGCTCACCTGCATCTGACAGTACACTTGGTCCAACATCTGGTTTAGCTGCAGATGGGAATCATCATCATATTTGGGATACATGTGTACCGACCTTTGTTCACTATAATATTCCACTTATTATTTTCGGTTGGATCGCAGCTATAATTCTTTAGAAGAACATAAAGGAAAAAAACTTGGTTTTATTTTACCAAGTTTTTTTTCGAACAGATAAGAAAGTTTCAAACCTTGTACTTAGTGCAGGTGTCTAGCCCCAGCGACTAGCCCCTCTAGGGTCTAGTCAATTTGAAATTGAAGGCAAAGAACGCCTTCAATTCCAAATCGCCTTAAGCTTGTCGCTACTGATCGAGACGCTTGTGCTTTTCTTAATCATATGTAAATGTTCCACCAATTCTTCGTCATCCCATCCAAATATCGTTTCTATCAATTCGGGATGGTGCTCCAGTATCTCTCTCTCGAATGCCTCTCTATCTTTTATATCTAAGAAATATTTTTTTACAACTAATGTTTTCATATTCACACCTCTTTCATGTACTCTACTATTTTTATAACCAAAACTAGTAAACATTATACATATAACAGAGCAGAATAGTAAAAAATATGAATCTGATTTATTTCGACAAAGTCTTTTCTTGTTTACCCTAATTTATCCATTGTATGATGATACTAGACTATCTTTATCTTATGGAATCATTATTCTTTTGATAGATAAGCTATTGAGTAAGCTAACAAGTAAAATACTTCTATGGAGGGTGTTATAAGTGTCTTGGATAAAAAAGCATAAGTGGATAATAGCTAGTGTAGTAGTTGTTGCTGTTTGTTTCGGGTTTTTAGGGTATATTCTTTTTGATATGTTGAATCAAAAAACAACACCAACAACTGCCCAGAAGGTAGAAGACGTTGAAGAAAGCGCGAAAACTCCCGAGGAGGTTGTATCTGAAGAAGTAGTAATGAGTAATAACCCGTTCGGAAGTGAGCAGGCATCTTTATCTGAAGATGATATTCTTAATTATATGCACGGAATGTCTCATCAAAAGGTAATTGCAGATGAAAAGTGGTTACATTACGAAATGACAGATGAGCGAGTCTTGTTTCTATTCAATGTTGTAGAAAATGGTCAATATGAACATGAGGAAGTAATGATGGACATATTAACCCGCTGGAAGGAAGGCGATTTCTCACAAGCAGATGAAGATCACAATGCCATCTGGAGCATTCAAGGAGGAACAATCGGAAAAGCAACCGGTATCATGTCAGAAGAACAAGAGCAACAATACTTAGAAAGATATGATGAAAGTATTAAATAAATAAAAAATGCTTTGTATAGTGTGTTTTCTAAAGCCAGTTTTCATAAAGATTGTTGCATTTGAATAATATTGAACTTTATAGTGAAATGAAGCGGAAGAGACTCGACTCCTGCGGGAAGTAGAGGGAAGGCTGAGACCACCGCGGCGAATCTTGTGTCTGGAGTGCAATGGACATCCCGGTTTTTACGTTTGTCTGAATTAAAAAGATCAAAGTATGAAAAAAGGCTAACCCAAGGTCTAGAGTCCAGACTTTTGGGTCAGCCCCTTTTTATACATTAAGCAGCAATTTTTTTATTAACCGCCTTCGTCACAGCATTATAAATACGGGGAGCAAGAAGTGCACCTAAAACTGTAAAAGCAACATCTTTCACAATAAACCATGCCATAACTCCCCAAGCAGCACCGTATGACATCGGAGCATTCAACCATACATTTAAGGCAAGCCACATATACGTTGTCCCGACAATATAAATAAGAACAATTCCTACAAATGAGGCAGCCATAAAAACAGTCAGCTTCTTTTCTTTACTGACCTCTAGAATTTTACCTGCTGCATAAGCAGCAACAATATAAGATAAAATAAATCCGCCGGTGCTTTGGAAAATTACACTAATTCCACCGCTAAACTGAGCGAAAACAGGTGCGCCTGCAATTCCAACTAATGCGTAAATAATCATCGACAGTGCACCAAGCCTGCTTCCTAATAAAAGCCCTGCTAATATACAGAAAAAAGGCTGCATTGATAATGGAACACCTGCTACTTGAAGAAATGGCGCCCAAGACGTAATATTAGCACCAATAGCCATTAGTGCAGCAAACATACCGACTAATGATATGTCGTATGTAGATAATTTTCGTTTCATTGTATTTCCCCCTTCTAAACAGATCCTTAAAAAAAGAATAATATAATCCAGAAAAGATTGTCAACTTATTTTTGGTTTAAGTTAACATAATAGAGTGATGGAGGTAGTGTCATGTATTTTGGAAAACAGAAAAAAACACATCCTTCCGGGAGGGTTCCACCAAATCAAAATGTTACAACGACATTTCCAGTTTTACATACGGGAAATGTTCCTTACTATGAAGATATTAGTAAGTGGAATTTACAAATTTATGGATTAGTCGATTATCCCAAGCTTCTTACGTTAAAGGAACTAAAAGAGGAATACCCTCAGTCAGAACAATTAAATGATATTCATTGTGTTACGGGATGGTCAAAATTAGATGCGTATTGGCAGGGAGTTAAAACGGTAGATTTATTAGAAGGAATTACTGTTCACTCACATGCCAGATACGTTATCCTCTATGCAGAAGAAGGATGGACGACGAATCTATCAATTGATGACTTTATGAGAGAAACAACTTTACTAGCTCATAGCTTTAACAATGAACCGTTAACTCCGGAACATGGTTTCCCGCTTCGAGCCGTTATTCCTCATCTCTATTTTTGGAAGAGCGCAAAATGGATAAGAGGAATCCAGTTTACAGAGCATAATCATCCCGGCTTTTGGGAAAGAAACGGCTATCATATGGATGGTGACCCTTGGCTTGAGCAAAGGTACAGTTTTGATTGAGGCATAGAGCAGATGAATTAATATAGGATGTAAAAAGGACAGTTACCCAAAGATAACTGTCAAAAAATAATTCGGAGGTTGTACTATACTATTAATTTTTCTATTAATTGTTCATTGATTTTCAAGAAATGATAAAAACGCTTTTATAAAATATACGAAATCATTATAAAAAAGAGTAGGGGAAGTAGGATGAAAATTCATTTACAGGCAAGACGTGGATGAATAGTAGAGCAACTAGGCTGAGATGATGATTGTGTCTAGTCTTACCTGATAATATCAGCTTTTCCAAATGATGGATGGATTATAAGGGGAATTGTTAGTGGAATTTCGACATTTAGGAAAGGTTTTTTGTCACCAATTAGAATACAATAGGACTTCAAAAGTCCCCATATTCATACAGGGACTTTTGATTTAACCTTTTACGTCAATGCTTTTACCTAAATTGGGGTGTGGGGCTTCCATAGCTTTTAACAGTTGTTCGTTACTTTGCTGTGAAGTTTCCATTACTTTTTTAGCTAGTGCAATGCTCACATGTTGATTTAGTGATGCTTGATTTAATCCAATTGATAAGGCTGCAATATCCAAGGTTTCACCCCCTTACCATTTGTATCGGCCAACAACAAAAATGATGAAGGAAAAGTGATTATTAACAGCTTTTTAAATTGAGCTATTATTACTTTGTTAAATGTTCTCTTTTTAAAACTTCAGTAACGGGCTTATATATAAATCCAAGATCATCAGCAACAGCTTTATATGTGATTTCCCCGTCCATAACATTCACTCCTGCTTGAAGTGCAGGACTTTCATTAATTGCTCGGTATGCACCTGTATTGGCCATTTGTAATGCGTACGGTACTGTAACATTTGTAAGAGCAATTGTTGAGGTACGTGGTACAGCTCCCGGCATATTAGCAACCGCATAATGTAAGACGCCGTGTTTTTCATATGTTGGGTTATCATGTGTTGTAATATGGTCTACGGTTTCAACGATTCCGCCTTGATCGATCGCAACATCAACAATGACAGAACCCGGCTTCATTGCTTGGACCATTTCTTCCGTAACGAGAGTTGGCGCTTTAGCACCTGGAATTAATACCGCACAAATAAGTAAATCAGCTTCAGCTACAGATGTTGCAATGTTCATTGGGTTTGACATTAATGTTTTAATTTGTGTACCAAATATATCATCCAATTGACGTAAACGGTCTGCGCTTAAATCAATGATCGTCACATCAGCACCTAAGCCAATTGCCATCTTCGCTGCATTCGTACCGACTACACCACCCCCAATAATCGTCACTTTCCCACGACTTACTCCGGGAACACCTGCTAATAAAATGCCTTTTCCGCCTTTAGGTTTTTCTAGAAATTGCGCTCCAATTTGTGCTGCCATCCGTCCGGCAACCTCACTCATTGGGGTAAGCAATGGTAATGCACGATTTACGGTAACTGTTTCATAAGCGATTGCTGTTACACCACGATCTTTTAAAGCTTGGGCTAATTCAGGCTCTGCAGCAAGATGTAGATATGTGAATAAAATTAATCCCTTTCGAAAGTATGCATATTCAGACGGCAGAGGTTCTTTTACTTTCATAACCATTTCGGAATTTGCCCATACTTTCTCAGCGTTATCTACAATTTCAGCACCTGCTTGTTTGTAATCCTCATTCTCAAAACCGCTTCCAACACCTGCCTGATCTTCAATTAAGACGTGATGACCAAACGCAACTAACTGTGTTACCCCGCCAGGTGTTAAGGCTACCCGATTTTCATTATTTTTTATTTCCTTTGGAACCCCGATAATCATAAATAAACCTTCCTCCTTTTGAACGCAATATTTATATAATTTCTAATTAATAAAGCAAGTATAAATAAAAATTATATAAATATCTTTGTTTAAAAACGAGAAAGGTTTTGAATCCTTTTGTGAAAAATCACAAAGGCATATGATCGAGCTTTAAATGTAAGTAGATAGTGATCTTTTGGTTCATATTTTTAAGATTTAGTTCACCGATTTCTGAAATTCTCTTTAGTCGATAATTTAATGTATTAATATGAATGTTAAGTGCTTTTGAAGCATCATGGACGTTGCTGTCATGGTCAAGAAATACTTCTAGTGTGTGAACAAGATTAGTACTATGCCGTTGATCGTATTCTTTTAATTTTGTCAGAGAATAATGCTGATGACCTGATTCTTTTCGTTGGTTGTATAAAATATCCAAGTACTGATAAAAGCCAAGCTCGGAAAAACTGGTTAATTCCGTTGTTTCTTTAGGAAACCTTTTTTTAAGTGAATGTACAGCTACCGCTTCCTTGTAGCTTTTTTCAATAAAGACCGGTGATGAAAAAATCCCACCCATACTTGCCGTTACATTTTTAAATTGATATCTTTCGTTAAGCTGACGAATAGTAGAATAAGTAAAATGTTTGATATCCGTTAGGGGTGCAGAACTCTTTGCTGATAATAAAATGATGAGTTCATCAAAATCAAATGTATATAAAAGAATGGTTACCTGCTGAGTGGTTTGGAGCAGGTATGAAAGTTTCTTTTCTGCTTCTTCATTTATTTCCTGAGGAAACTTATAAATGACTACCGAAAACGGAGAGGGGACATGTAAGTTTAGTTCATGGAAACTTTGAGTAATTTCATGCTCTGTTGAGACATGACCAGTGAGGAGCTTCCAAAAGAATTCTTGATTCCTTTCTTCTTTCTTGGTTTTACGAACTTGTAATTTCAGCATTTTGTTTTTTACAGCTCTTGCCGCTTTTTTCAAAAGAAGCAGGTCTGATTGTTGGAGCTGCTTTTCAATTTCCAAAGCCCAGATAAAACCCAGTACCTCATCATTTTTCCAAATAGAAATGGCAATGCGATTGCCAAGACCAACCTCATCAATATGTTTAACTCGTATAGGCTCATCTGTATGAAGGAGTTTAGGAATGGTTCCATCTTTCCATAAGCTGTTAATGACTTTTTCAGGAACTCTTCGCCCTATTATCGTGGAGATTCGGGCAGGATCAGTTCTGTCATCATGTGTGCTGTATGCTAATAATCGATGATTTACATCTTCTATTGTAATTGGACATTGAAGGACTTCACTAATCTTTTCTGCTACATCCTCAAGGCGTTCAAAATGATAGTTAAATGGATCCTTAGAAAATCCTGTCATGTTATCCCTACTTTATTTAGCAATTTATATATGTATATGTTGATTTTAGCTTAGTATTAAGGTTCTAGTTTGTCAAAGGCAAATATGAGGTATTGAACTTCTTGCATTCCTTGGAAGCATGTGCTAAAAAGAAGAAGGAAACTGGAAGAACGATCCAACTGAAAGCGAGCTGACATAAATGAATTATTATATTGTAACAGGCGCCTCTCGAGGGTTAGGTGAAGCACTTGTAAATGAAATAACTGATCAAGATTGCAAGATCATTTGTTTGTCAAGAACCTTGAACACAAAGCTTGAAAAAGTCGCATCAGAAAAACAAATTCCTTTATCATTTATCGAATGTGATTTATCAGATATACAGCATCTTTCTGAGATAATAGACCAACTATTATCGATGGTGGATATCGATCGTGCACAAAAAGTGACACTGATTAATAACGCCGGCATGGTAAACCCGATTAAAGGAGCTGGCAATGCTAAGCAAGAAGAGTTAATCCTGCATGTTCATCTCAACCTACTAACACCGATATTAATAAGTGAGGCTTTGATTCGCGAAACAAAAGGGACCTCTGCAAATGTTGTAATTGTTAATATCACATCAGGAGCCGCGAATCGACCGGTTCCAGGATGGAGTGCTTATTGTAGCACCAAAGCCGGACTAAATATGTATACAAAAACGGTTGGGGTTGAACAAGAAGAGCAACGAACAAATATCATATCAATTGCATTTTCACCTGGAATTATGGATACAGACATGCAAGGAACAATTAGAAAAGCAACTAAGGAAGAGTTCTCATCTCTCGATCAATTTGAGGAATATCATGAAAAAGGGCTGCTTCGTTCTCCAAGTTTTGTAGCAAAGACATTAATGAATCTTTTATCTGGTCCGTTAGAAAATGGTAGGGTATATGATATAAAAGAATTTTTGTAGGTTCAAAGTTCTATGATTAGATATGACAAAAGGATTATTTTTGCTGTATAATGATAATTTAGGAAGAGTATTAGGGATTTATCCTTCCTTAATATCCCATTTTCCTTTATGATTAGAAAAACTTGGCTTGTCGACAAGTTTTAATGGCGTAAGCCTTCGTTTTTTTTATACGATCATCCAAAAATTCATATACTTTTTGATAGTATAAAAAATTAGAAAATAAAGAAAAAATACCCTATAAAATGTCAACTGTTGTATATTAACTATAGATATTGATTTGATAGAGTTTTTCATTAGGGAGTACGAGGGACAGAGGTGGCTGAATATTAGACAAAATAAAAAGAAAAAGTATGCCGTCATTATCTCTGTAACCATGTTTCTTATCATGATGTTTTCAGCATTTAATTTGTATGTTACTTATTTAAATACAATTAAAACGATCGATCTGACAATTGGGCATTTAGCGATGCCAACTTCAAACCACGAGTTAGAATTTTGGGATACTGCTAGTTTAGAGGAATTATTAAAAACTCAAAATAGAAAAAAGAGTGAAGAGGGATATAATGGGTCCCTTGATGTGGAATTAACATATGAATCAGTTGAGAAGGTAAAACAGGATGTTATGCAAAAAAGTATTCCCTCATTCATTATGAGTGGTGTGCTAGTTCTGTTGTCTTTTAGTATATTTATAGCTTTTCAAATTTGGTACCGAAAAAAGTGAACTCCCAGGTCGGGGATGCAGAGGAGACCTACCAGGGTGAGTTTCAGTCAATGCTTCATACAATGCGATCAATCCGTCATGATTTTCTTAACCATATTCAAGTTATCCAGGGATTAATGAAGATTGGCCGCGAAGATCGGGCATACGAATATGTGAACTCATTAACAACAGAAGTAGAAACAATGGAATTGCCTGTTGTGATCAAGAATCCGGCACTCTTCATTTTGCTCCAGTCTAAGTGGGCAAGAGCACAAAATGAAAAGGTAGATATGCATCTCCATGTTGATGATCATTTGTTTAAGCATATACATACGATTGATTTAATTAAAATATTTTCGAATTTAATAGATAATGCCTTTGATGCCACACTTTTAGGACTTGAATCTGAGAGGTTCATCAATATTGAAGCTCGTGTTACTCAAAATAAATATGTCTTTAAAGTAGAGAATATTGGGCCGACCATTTCAAAGGAAAACCTTAACAAAATTTTTCAGGCGGGCTATTCGACCAAAGCGGAAAAAAGAGGAGTTCCAAGAGGGGACGGACTTAGTATTGTGAAACAAGTTGTGCTAAAATATGGCGGCACGATTAATGTGGAATCAAATAAATATTCAACATTGTTCGAAGTGAAAATACCATATAAACCTTGACTTGAAGAAACTGCACATGTGGTTTCTTTTTTTATTCCTTAATCAAAGACCATTTTTTAGAAGGGAATGTTACAAAATTCAATTCATATCATATAAATAATAAAAGCATCCTTTATTAACAGGGATAAACGTTAGATAATATAACAATTTCCTTGAAGAAGTTTTATAAATGTGTTAGATTATTCTGAATATCAAACGTATAGCGTTATATGTATATAGTAAGATTGACCAACATGAAAAAATAGGAGGGTTACCATGCGACGAGTAAGCTTGATCGATATATTCACACATCCTATTGCACAAAAATATCTAACCCGTTCAGGAGTTTCACATGCAATTACAGTTGCTCAATATGCTGTTCAGCTCGCTAATAAGTATGACGTAAATCCTGACCTAGCCGCTAAGGCGGGATTACTTCATGATATTGGACATTATGAATGGTATACCAATGGAGAATGGGATTATGATGCCTATGTCAAAAATGATATCCATGCAATTAAAGGGGCTGAGCGTGCTCATAAGCTCTTAATCAGGCTTGGAGAGGACCGGAAATATGCCAAGGAAATTGCTCTTGCGATTCTCCTGCATACAGATTCATATTTACCGGAAAATTCTATGAAGAAAAACACATTACAGCAAATTGTTAGACTAGCAGATGAAATGGATGAGGAACCATTTGGTAAACATCATTACCGCAAGATGAAGTATGAGGATGCTTTTAAACAAATAGAACGTTTGGATTATAAGATTGAGCAGATTATGTCTGAATATCGCCAATCTGTTTAATCCATACATTGAAACAGACCCAATAAAGGTCTGTTTTTCAGTATCCAAGTGTTCAAAAGATATGCTGTTGAATGTTTGACTGAAAGATATACAGAAGATAAGATGAAGATAGCAAAGATTAATAGGATGAAATAACAAAAAGGTGAAACAATTTTTATTTTGGTACGTATACATCTATATACTTGATCATGCCTTGGTTAATATTGGTTTCTCATGCCTATAATGTTGACGAAAGGCAGAATAAAAACTGGAGGAGAATGTGTGTTAAAATCAAAGGTTCATTTTTGGACATTACAAATTTTATTATTGCTTCTAATTGTCTACGTAGGTACAAAGGTCTCTTTTTTATTTGAGCCGATTATTGTATTTACTTCGACCTTATTCTTTCCAATATTGATTGCCGGGATCTTATTTTTTATTTTTAATCCCCTTGTAAAATTACTCGAAAGAAACAAGGTACCCAGAACATTGGCCATTTTAATACCATATATTGTGTTTGTTGGGGTTGTAACCGGTATTATTTCTTTCATTGGACCTATTGTTACACAACAGGTGTCAGACTTAATCAGTAATTTTCCTACATATGCTAGAGAAATCACAGATTTTATTTTAAGTATGTCTCAATCACACTGGTTCACTTGGTTAATGGAGCAGGAGTATGTGTCATTAAATCAGATTGAACAGACTTTAACCGGTTATGCAACAAGTTTACCGGAAAATATTACTTCAAGTTTTTCCAAATTATTAGGTGTAGTAACAAATATCACGTTAACCATTATTACTGTTCCTTTTATTCTATTTTACATGCTAAAGGATGGTCATAAATTTTCTGGTGAAGCAGTAAAACTATTTCCATCCACATACCGTGGAGAGGGTCTGAAAATTTTAAAAGACTTATACGAAACACTTGCAACGTATATTCAAGGACAGCTGATTGTGTCTTTAGCAGTTGGACTTGGATGTTATATTGGTTATATGATCATTGGTTTAGATTACGCCTTAGTTCTTGGAATCGTAGTGGCAGTTACCAATATTATCCCATATGTTGGACCATTTATTGGTGCTGCACCAGCGGTTGTGATTGCTTTGCTGGACTCTCCGACGAAAGCGTTGCTTGCAGCTCTGGTTGTGACCATCGTACAACAGCTTGATGGGAATCTTTTGTCTCCTCTCATTATTGGAAAACGCCTAAACACTCATCCCTTAACGATCATATTATTGTTAATTGGAGCGGGCAGTTTTGGCGGAATTATCGGAATGATACTAGCAGTACCTACTTATGCTGTCTTAAAAGCCGTTACATTGAATGTGGTACGCTTAATTAAATTAAGAGCAAAGTCCAGGGAAGATATCATTAGCAGTCGAGTAAACGAATAGGCAAGAACCCTTCTTTTACCAAACACATAAGATAATGTATTGCTATCATTATTCATTTAGATAACGGAAGGGGAAAAAGATAATGCCGGCTTTTGTTGGTCCCATTGAATTAACTAGTATCAATAGCTCTGCAGTTTTTAAGGTTGGAGATACGTTTAGTTTATCTCCTAAATCCTCAAATAAGTCATCCTTAGGCGCTGGTGTAGCTAATACGGGGGATTTCACCGATACACAAAATGTTTTTAATATTACAAATTTTGAAGATAGTGATGTAATAGATCAAACTAACATTTTTAACTTTTAACTCATAAAGAAGTGCTTATCTAGTGAAGGATGCTTAATAAGCACTTCTTCTTTCTTACCGCTTAGGAAACTATAGAATCATTTGAATTGTGGATGAGTGCACTTACAGCCAGCTCCAGCGCTTTTGTTCCTAGCAAATTCCTGACAGCTGAAATTCGTTTGGACATCGATTATAATATTTTCATAGATTATTGAAAGGATGATTCGAATGAAAATAAGAAAAGCAAATGTGAAGAACGACAATATTACTATTACAAATGTGTATATTTATGAAAATAAAAAAGAGGAATACAGCTTAATCGCAATACCTGAAATTGAATGGTCTACGACAATTTCCTATGAAGAAAAAAGGGACGAGCTGTACAGTCGTTTAATTACTTCATTAGCAAAAAGTACGGAACAAGAGACAGCAGATGAACTAGCCAGAAAAGTACAACAGTGGGTTAGTGAAATGTAATAACATAACAAAAAAAGAGGCTTAAATCAAAAGGCCTCTTTATCTATTCCTAGCTCTAAAAATTCCTCTACTTCACGAATATATTCTTCCCGAGGATATCCATTATAAAGTGTTGAAGATAATCGAACAGGATCTCCAAAAAAATAACGTTCATATTGAGTTTGACGTGTTCCAAAACTGCTCATCGTTAAGTCCCAGGCAAGTCTAAATAATTTCGATTTTGTCTTGGCATCACAAGCAGATCCCTGACAATAACGGTTAATGTCTGACGATATATCAGATGCAAAATCCTCTTCAGATGGAATGGCTACCAAACCGCCTGCCCCTATCAACTGTATAATCTCCATCATACGCGGATACAGTTTAGGAAATAAATTAGATGCAACAAATAAAGAATGACTATTTGGTACCATTGTTCCCCATTCATCGATTTTCGCCTCTAGCTCAGAACGATCCAGTAAAGCCTTCATTGTTTCCAACCCGATAATCAACTCACTGATTTTATCCTGGATATGGTGGTATTCTGTGATATTTAAGGTCATAACCATTTTTTGTGCTAAACCAAGGATAAATTCTGATTTGACTATTTGTCTAATAATAACCTGATGAAGAGTATGTGGAGTGAAGCTGCTTCTTGAAAAGAGCTTAAGAGCCAAGTCTTGTCGATGATAAAAAGACACGGTTCCAAGGAACTAATACTTTATCAAACACAATCATTGTATCCATTTCATGAAAACGAGAAGAAAGTGGATGATTAAAGATTGATTCATCTTGTATAAAAGAATCACGGCAAATAAATTTTACTCCCATTGTATCGGTTGGAATGCTGAAGCAAAAGGCATATTCATCACTTTGTCCTGTCGGTAAAATTAAAATTTCATCGGTCATGCCTCCCTGTGTAGCTAACATTCTTGCTCCCTGAATAATTAAGCCATCTGCCGTCTTTTTCATAATCTTAGTAGCAATGGGCTGAATAGAATTTTCTTCATAGCTTAGTGATCGGTTTATTTGCGGGTTAATAAAGCTGTGGGTAAAGGAAAGATCATTTTCGCGAGCTGTTTCATACATCTTCAGCAAATTTTTGGAGAACTCTTCATCTTGTTCTTTAAGTAATGAGGCAGAAGCGGCGAAGGTCATCAAAACCGTATTTAAGTAATCAGGTGTTCTTCCCATTAGTCCAGCTGTTTTCTTTGCCCATGTCTTTATCATAAATCTTCTAGACTCTAGATCTTCTTTTGACTTGGGCTGTAAGAAAGATAATCCCACTCTTTGTGAAGTAGCAGGTGATGAATACGTCATTTTTGAAACCAGCTCAGGAGAAAGCTGCAAATCATAAAGAGATGCTTTTGCTTGCATAGCTCCCTTATAAGCAGGATGTTGAGATAATATGCCATGTATTTTTTTACCTTTTATCCATACATTTGGCTTCAGTTCATTCATACGGTTTAAGTATTGTTCTCCATCAATCGCAGGCATTGATTTCCACTCCTTACATCATATGTAACTACTATATGCCAGTAAATTTTGAGGGTGAGCATACAAAAGGTTAAAAACAATGTTGGAAATTGATGAAGAGTTATAAAAGGAATTGAAAAGGCAATAGGTGAATATTGTTAGTAATAATAATAAAAAACAAAATGTAAGCGTTTTCTGAATGTTTTATATTGAAGCTCTATGGAAAAAATATAGCTAATAATCTCTTTTCAAGGGTGTGAGAGGTATGCATGAAGAAAACTTTTTTAAAGGAATGCTTTGGGCAACGCTACTCAGTATTCCACTGTGGCTATCTTTTTTTGGATGGTTGAAATTGACATTAACATTTTTTCGTTTTTTATAAGAGAATATGAGCTTGAACATTTTAAAAATATAGGATAATAGTTGTGGGGATAAGAAAATATTCATAAATAAATGATTCACTATTTAAAAATCTGTAGTAGAATAGAGTTAATTAGAAATTATTGGTTATGTTGTATGGGGGATCAATGATGGAAGTTTTTGTCGCAAGACAGCCAATTTTTAACTTAAAAGAAGAAGCTATCGCCTATGAGCTTCTATATAGAGGGAGTAATGAAAATGTCTTCCCAGAGATTGATGGTGATCAAGCGACTACAGAAGTGATTATTAATAGTTTCTTGAATATAGGATTACATGACCTGTCAGAGGGAAAGAGATGTTTTGTTAACTTCACTGAAAGTTTGTTAAAGTCCAAAGTACCGACTTTTTTTAATCCAGGTTCAATTGTGGTTGAAATATTAGAAAATGTTGCTGTAGATGAGGACTTAATTTACACCTGTAAAGAATTAAAGGAATTGGGCTATACAATTGCTTTAGACGATTTTTTAATACAAGAGCAATCTGATCACTTTCCAAAACTGATACAGTATATTGATATTATTAAAGTTGATTTTCTTCAAACAACGAAACAGTTTCAAGAAGAAATGGTAAGAAAATATCAGCCGCACAATATTACGCTCCTGGCTGAAAAGGTCGAAACGAGAGACGACTTTTTATTTGCAAAACATGCTGGTTATACGTATTTCCAGGGCTATTTTTTTAGTCGTCCTAATATTATTTCCAGTCATGATGTACCCGTATATCTAAAAACGTATTATCACATATTAGCTGAACTATCAAAAACAGAGCCTGATATAGATGTGATCGCAACTTCCATTGAACAAGATATCTCCATTTCTTACAAATTGCTAAAACTAATCAATTCTCCCGCATTTCGTCCTGTAAATAAAATAGAGTCAATTAAGCAGGCGATTGTTTTACTGGGGTTAAATGAATTAAAAAAGTGGATTTATGTATTATCACTAAAGAGTATGAAAAAACCTGATGATCATGACATGCAGGAGGTTATTAAATTATCTTTGGTTCGTGGGAAATTGTGCGAACAAATTGCTCATTATCTTGGGAACTCACATTCTGCTCCATATATGTTAACAGGCATGTTTTCCTTAATTGATACATTGATGCACAGAAGTATATCAGAGGTATTAAAAGATTTGCCACTATCTGATGATATACAAGATGCCCTTCTTGGAAAAGAAAACGATTTACATAAGGTATTAGTTTGGTCGATTCAAATCGAAAAAGCGGATTGGGATATCAAAGACTTACCGATTTCTCAAGAAGAAATCAATCATTTTTATATAAAGGCCATTGAATGGGCTTCAAAATTAATGAAAGTGAGTGCCAATTAGTCTAACGGGCACTCATTTTTTTGTTGGTTAGCGAAATTATAAAATTCTTGAACTTTGGATAAGCGCTTTGACATCCAGCTTCAGCGCCTAGCCCCGAAGCACAGGACGTGCAAGTGCAGTCATTGCGACAGGATGTCGCGTTATTGACTGCCTCTAGGGTCTAGCCACAAATGAATTGAAGACAAAGAACGTCTGGCTATTCATTTGCGTCTTATTTGCCCGAGGCTGATCAAGGCGCTTGCGCTTTTGTTCATTATAGAATAAGAAAAGGAAGGAATAAGATCATTTATGTAGAATTGTACTGGTAGAATGGCAAAAATTGAATGTCCTCAACAATTTGATACTTAAATAAGGAGGTCTTGAACACTCTATGCGTAGGCAGCCAACATTTTTTGTACTTGACGATAAGATGGTTGCGGTGTTTTCGGTGGAAAAGGACAATTGTAAAGTAACAATGGAATGCTTGTTTTCAAAGACAGGTATAGAAGATTACACCTTAGAGTATCATGGACCTATTGAAAAGAAAGCTGAATTGATGAATTTAGCAATTGAAGAGGCTCATCATATTTTTGAAACGAACATTTTAACTGTATAAAAATAATCTGTAGAGATCTGCATGTAATAAACGTGCGGATCTTTTTTTTGAATCGTTCCTTCTACCCCCTTATAGTAGGTATACAATGCCGAATAGTATGTTGTTTATTTAAAATGACATAAAACAGGTGAAAAGAACAATAAAACTAGGGTCGAAAATGTATAATTTGGACTATTGCGTTTTAGTTGCGGTATCACGCATTATGCCTTACGAATTATTTTCGGTGCGAACAGATCGTATTTGAATTAAAATGAATATATGAAAACACGTTAAACTGGTTTGGTTTTGTTACCAATCTATGAGGAGTGTGAAACTGTGAATCAGAAGAAAATCGATGAAATGACTGAGTTATTACTTCGAATTGAAAAAGAGTTAAAAGAATCAAAACAGTCGCTTGAACTACTTAATAAAAGTATTGACAAATATGATAAATATGCATTTTTAAATGTATCTTAAGAAACTTGGCTGATAGCCAAGTTTTTTTTATTGACATATTTTGGTCCTTGGGGTAAAAATGTATTAGATAATAGGTATAATAGATTCTTTTTCTATTAAAAATACCAGGTATATAGTAATATAAGCATATGGAGGTGAGTGGAATAGAATTATCATCTAAGGTAGTGAAACAACAAATGATTAATACCATTACCTCATGTGTGAACAATACTGAATTAAAGAATCTTTTACTCTCTTTTTTAACGAATAAAGAGGATCTTCCATTTGCACAGTTAACACTGATTCATTATCAATCTTTTGGTGGAAATGATAAGGAAATTACACAATTAGCAGCTGCGGTAGAGCTTCTCGTTTTATCTTTTGATATGCTTGATGATCTCGAGGATTTAGATAATGTGGACGAGCCTTGGATGAAAATTGAACAACCAATAGCCCTTAATGCTGCAACAACTTTGTATACATTGAGCAAGCTAGCTGTTTTATCCCTTCAATCTTCGCTTAAGTATCAGATAGTAGAAGCATTCATCAAATTTTCTATTCAAGCAATGGAAGGACAACATGTAGATTTAAAAAACTCCATTTTGACTGAGGAAGACTGTTTGGAAGTCATGAAAAACAAGTCCGGTTCATTAATAGCCCTTGCCTCAGTAAGTGGCATGCTGCTTGCCGGCACAAATTCTCCAGCTGTAGAAGAGTATTCATATCAAATAGGTATTGCAGCGCAAATCGATAATGATTTTAGAGATCTATTTAATCCACTCAAAAATGATGTATCTTCACAAAAGAAATCACTGGCATATCTATATCTTCAAAAAAAATACAATGATCACGCCATAGAAATTTTAGAAGGCTTCAATAGTGGCATGCCAATCAACGAATACTTTGGCAGCCCGTTAAATCTAAAACAAAAGCTGATCGATGCCGGGGTCGCCCAATACTTAAACGTTATAAAACAAATTGCGATCAACAAAGCAACCCGAATGATCAGGCAATTACCAATTGATGATAATCAAAGTGAGCGTTTAATTGCTCATTTGATCATAAAATTAAATCCCAAAAACAAGGAGAGATCACTATGCAAGAAATCGTAAACTTTCTAGTTGAAAACCCGGATGTATTAGAAAAAGTAGTAAATGGAGAAGCTAGTTTACTAGGTGTAGATTTAGACGATGTTTTAGGATTAATTGAAGGAATTAAGGAAGCAGGGAAGATGTTTAGTACGTACTGGTTATAAAGCTAATGAAGGGTGTTTGTAATGCATAATAACTTCAACAAAACATTTATATTCTTTGTTGTCCTTAGCGTAGTCTTTTCTATATATATAATAACATTGAATATTAACCATCCCTATGTTGGAGCAAATGTAATAATAAATGAAAATGAAGAAATTATTGTAACAAATCTAGAACCTAATTCTTGGGCTGAAAAAAGAGGAATCCGTATAGGAGATGTAGTTGTTGAGGTTAACGGAGATAATCCTTTAAAGCACAAACCTATAGTTGATTACCATGTACTTGAAAAAGTAGACTCATTCTCCCTTAGTAGAGAGGGCGTTATTAAAGAGTATACAGTTTTAAATGAAACGATTTTTAGCACGCAAAGTTTGCTTATAATTATTATTCCTTTTACTGTTTTAACCCTGTGTTTATTTTGCAGCTTTTATATTTATAAATCAAATAAAAGGGCAAACCTTAAATCTGCAAATTTATTGAATATGTTTTTGTTAATTATTGCAGTGGCTTATCTTAGCGCAACAGGATCGTCAAAAGGTGATATTATTTGTAGATATGTAAACTTGTGTTTATTTTTATTGGTACCTGTGACGTACCTGCATTTCTTATATCAATATTTTATTGAACTGGGGAAAAATTTATTTAGCCATAACTATATAAAATTTGGTTATATAATTGTAACAATTAACTTATTACTTGAAGTGGTTAAGGATATAATTGGGTACAGTAGTCAAACTAATAAAATCATAAATTTAATTTCCTTCTTCATAATGCTAGTTATGACTTTTGTACTGAAATTTGTTGGTTTGAAAAAAATAAAATATTCGGAGCAGGCCTATATAGTGAAAGTGTTAATCGTGACAAATGTATTAGCATTTTCACCATTTTTACTTTTCTATGTATTACCATTTATAATATTTCAAGATTATGTTTTCCCGCCAACGTTTCTAGCAACCTTTTTATTACTTATACCATTTTCACTCGTATATCAATTTTTAGCCACTAAAATATATGATATTGAATTCTTACTTGGACGAATTAGATATTATTCATTGTTAGCGGTAATACCAACCTTTGTAATGGTAGGAATTATGCTTACTCTAAAAGAAAAAAACCCGGATTTTTATCAAATTCAGCTTTCAGTAGCTATCTTTTTCTGTCTGATCCTAGTCTTCTACATCAAAGAAATCTTCGACTTCCGTTTTAGGCTTAAGCGATTTTCTGAGAAATACAATTATCAGGATAGTATCTTTAAATATACTCAAAGTATCCGAAAGGCGAGTAATTTAGATCAGGTTATTTCTGAGCTGAAGCAGGTTATTGTGGATGTGTTGCTTGTCAGCAAGGCTTATTTTATTGAAGTTGATAAGCTTAAGAATATTAGATCAATAGATCCACAGGCTAAGGAAGCAGATTATGGAGCATATGTTTCTGAAATCCAAGAAGTTTCTAATGAAATTGGTAAGATTATTGAAGTGGATAAAGGGTTTATTATTAATATAGGTGTAACAGATGATCGCAGCTATGTGTTAGTGTGTTTATCTATATTAAATACGCCGATTTTAACTCGCGATGAAATATCATGGTTAAAGACACTTTCCTTTTATACGAATGTTTCATTGGAAAATTTCTTGAAAATCGATGAGTTGATGCAGCATTTGCAAAAGGTTGAAACAGAGGGGGAAAATCCTGGCTGGTTAACAAAGCTTTTATTTTCAATTGAGGAAAAACAGCGTTCTAACTTAGCGAAGGATTTACATGACTCTGTTTTACAAGACTTAGTCTCATTAAAAAGACAGTGTGAATTAGCGCTGGCTGAGGCAAATAACGAAGGATTAAAAAGTCAGTTGCAAAACATGAATAGTAGTATGACACGGATTATTAAAACAACTAGAGAAACCTGCCAGGAATTACGTCCTCAGTTACTTTATGATTTAGGTCTTGTAAAAGCTTTAAATAAATTAGTAGCTCAATATCAAGAAATTGTGAACTTTGATATTCGATTAAATACAGGAAACTTCACAATAACATTAGATATTGATGCACAGTTGAATATTTATCGAATTGTCCAGGAGTTACTCACAAATGCACATAAGCATTCACAGGCAACCAATGTTCTCATTATTTTAGTTTGTATAAAAGATAAAATCGTTTTTCATTACGAGGATAATGGAGTTGGCTTTGAGCCTAGTGAATTGGAAGATAAAGCAGAGAGTATGGGGCTTTCAGGTATAAGTGAGCGGGTTAAGGCTCTTAAGGGCTCTTTTTCTGTTGAAACCTCACTGGGCAATGGTCTAAAATTAGATATTGAAATATAATAGGACTTGGTTAACTACCAAGTCCCTTTTTACAAGGCTTGAATATAAGGCAATTTGGAATGGAAGGGAAAACCTTCTATTCCAAATTGCCTTAATGTAGGAAATAGGTTTTCTGAAAGGAGTTCTTATGATACACATATTAGTTGTGGATGATCATCCAGCGGTTAGGGAAGGTACGAAAGCGATCTTGGAAGCCGAGGAAGGTGTAAAAGTGGATTGTTTAAATCCGCCTTATACTGAGGAAGCTTTCGAAAAACTTGATTTTTCACCGTTTGATGTTATTTTAATGGATTTAAACTTAGGTGAAGTTAATGGAATGGAGCTTTCTAAAACAATATTAGATATGAAAGAAACGTGTAAAGTCATTCTTTACACGGGTTATGATGTTGATGATTATTTTGAAGAGGCACTTCGACTAGGTATACATGGTGCAATTAGTAAAACAGAATCAAAGCAAAAGTTACTTACATATATTCGCCTTGCTATAGAGGGAGATATCGTTGTACCTTATCAATTCTTCCAAAAGCTGCTGTCACAAAATCAAGTTCATGCAGAGCACTCTGAAGCGATAGAAGAGGTGTTTAATGAGCGGGAGAAAGCCATTCTTCAAGAAGTAGAAAAAGGACTTACAAATCAGGAAATTGCTGATAACCTTCATTTAAGTAAAAGATCAATAGAATACAGTTTAACATCTATTTTTAACAAATTGAATGTTAGTAGTCGGACAGAAGCGGTATTGATTGCAAAATCCAATGGGGTAATCGATTAATTTTTACATTTTCAATTCTGTGAAAAAGGATAAAAATATATGGAAATAGGAAATGAAGGCAAAGAACTCCTTCATTCCAGTTCGCCTTATGCTCAGCGTCTTGCTTTTCTAAAATTTTACAAAACCTAAACATAGACTCAACATTGCCATGATGTTTATCCTTTATGATCTTAATTATACCCTTTACTAGTAGAGGAGGTTATGATGGATATTATGGCAGTGTGGCCGGTATTACTTTTAATTTGTGGATATTTTACTCTTGTGGTGTATGTGCTAAGGAAATAAATTGAATGCGGGGTAGGGATTCCAATGGAATTGAACATGAAGAAAACATTAATGGAAGCACTGGGAATTGAGTTGGTTTCAGTGACAGACCATGAAGTTATTGCAACAATGCCTGTTGATCATCGTACACATCAACCATTCGGTTTGTTACACGGAGGGGCTTCTGTCGCTTTAGCTGAAACTGTGGCAAGTTTTGGTGCTTTTCATTTAATAGATCAGGAAGCAGAGGCTTGTGTTGGCCTTGAAATCAATGCCAATCATATACGTGGAAAGAAATCAGGTATTGTTACTGCTTATGGCAAACCTGTACATCATGGTAAAACGACAATGGTGTGGGAAGTGAAGATCGTTGATGAAGAAAACCAACTAATATGTCTTTCTAGATGTACAATAGCCATTTTAAAGAGGAACAAATAATTTAACCTTTCCCATAGTTAAACAAAAAAAGTAGACGAGCACATGGCTCATCTACTTTTTTGTTTGGATCGGACTTTGGCCAAATCATCTTGAACACTTTTGTTCCATAAAGGTACTCCTGTATTGTAAGCCGCTCTACTAATTAAATGACCTGCAACAGGTGCAGTGACGAAGACAAAAATAATCCCTAGCAAGACTCTTGAATTCGCATGATGATCAATGAGAATGTAATGGAGAAATAAACCTAGCAGAATACTGATAACTCCTAATGTTGCACTTTTAGATGCTGCGTGATTACGCGTATAAACATCAGGAAGTCTTATAACACCAATTGCTGCTACTAAACTCAAAATCGCTCCTTGGAGTATAAGAAAACCTACGATGAATTTACTGATTTCGATCATTCTCGATAATCTCTCCTTTCTCCAAGTATTTAGAAAAGGCAACTGTTCCGATAAATGCCAGTATCCCCAATAAAAGGATAACCTCTACGAACGCACTTGTGTCAAGGACAATGGAGATAATGGCCGTAATACCAATTAAGTTAATTCCGATTGCATCTAAAGCAATAACGCGATCAGGAGTTGAAGGACCTTTCACTAATCGATAAACATATAACAGTGTTGAGAATGCCACGATAATAAGTGAAATGGTCATGATAATCTTAAACATATTAACGGCTCACCTCCTTAATCGCCTTTTCGAACGTGTTTTTAATATCAAGCTTTGCTTGCTCAACATCGTCAATATCCATTGCATGAATATATAACGTCTTATTATCCTCAGAAACTTCGAGAACAAGTGTACCAGGTGTTAACGTAATCAGATTGGATAAAATCGTAATTTCCCAATCCTTTTTCAATTCTGTCTCTAGTGCAAAAATACCCGGACGTAACTCAAGCTTTGGAGATAGAATGACTTTTAACACCGAGATATTGGATTTAATAAGCTCGATCAGAAAGATACCAATAAGTCTGATGACCGCTATAATATTTAAAAAATAAAAGCGGTGATCAAAAAAACGTCTTAGAGCAAAGATAATGATAAACCCGAAAAAGTATCCCTTACAAAATGCCAGGGAAGAATAATCATTTGATAGAAACATCCATATAAACGCTAGAAAAACGTTAAGTAAAATTTGAAATGCCATATGCACTACTCCTTCAATACGGCTTGAATATAGATTGATGGATCAAGTAGAGTATCGGCAGCCTGTGATATATAAGGTGATAAGAATTCTACACCGAAACCATACGCAATAGATAATGCTAAAAGAATTGCAATTGGGATGAGTAACCCTTTTGGTGACGTTTGTGCAATTGCCTCTTTATTTGGTTCTCCCCAGAAACCATGTATGAAAATCTTCATGATAGAATAGAGAACCAATAAACTTGAAAGTAAAACAACAAAAGCAATCGTATATTCACCAGCTTCGAAGCCGCCTTGAACAATTTTAAGTTTTCCTACAAATCCGCTTAACGGTGGTATTCCGGCAAGAGACAAAGCAGAGATAAAAAACATCCAGCCTAATAAGGGATGGCTAGCAATTAAACCACTAAACTTGCGTAAATTACTCGTACCTGTAATGGCTACAATAGCTCCTACCAGGAAGAATAAGGCTCCTTTAATAATCATATCATGAACAAGGTAGTAAACAGATCCTTCAATAGCATTTTGTGTATTTGCCGCAACACCAAAGAGAATAACTCCCACAGCAGTGATGATATTATAGATCACAATTTTCTTTATATCCCAATAGGCAATCGCTCCGATCACTCCAAAAACAATCGTTAATGCGGATAACCATGCAAGAATCTCATGAGTAAAGGTCGGTTCATGATAGAAAATAAGTGTAAAAACACGGGTAATGGAATATACCCCGACCTTAGTTAGTAATGCTCCAAAAAGTGCTGTTACAACAGCAGGCGGTGCCTGATAGGAACCGGGGAGCCAGAAATGTAACGGGAAAATTGCACCCTTTAGCCCGAAAATTACTAAGAAAAGAATAGCAATGACCGTTAATAACCCTGATTGACCCATTTCCGCAATTCTTACACTTAAATCAGCCATATTTAATGTTCCTGTTAAGGCATAAAGATAAGCTACAGCAATGACGAAAAGGGCAGAAGAGATGACATTCACAAGAATATATTTTATTGATTCCCTAAGTTGATTCTTTGAACTCCCTAAGACGATCAACATATAGGATGACATCAGCATGACCTCAAAGAAAACAAACAGATTAAATATATCACCTGTTAAAAATGCTCCCGTGACACCTAGTAGAAGGAACTGTACACCAGGATAAAAGTGAAATTTTTCTCTCTCAGCAGTAGTTGATGAGAAGGCAAATAACAGGGAAGTGAAGCCAATAATTGCAGTAGTTAGAACCAATAAGCTAGCATACATATCTGCAACTAGAACAATCCCATAAGGCGGTACCCAGTTTCCAATCTCTAATGTTTGAATTCCGTTTGTATGAACAGTTTGAACGACTATAATCGCAACGATCACACTAGCTAAGGATGCAATAGCGCTTAGCCATTTTTGAATTTTAATGTTTTTATTGAAAAAGATTAGAATAATCCCCATCAGTAATGGGATGACAATAGGTAAAATAATTAAGTTATTCATATTGATCATTTCCCCTTAGTTGATCCATATCATCTGTTCCTAATTCCTGATATGAGCGATAGGCAAGAACAAGGAAAAATGAAGTTACCCCAAAGCTAATAACGATTGCAGTTAAAATCAACGCTTGTGGAAGTGGATCAACATAGACTTCTGCATGTTCTCCGAGCAACGGTGCAGCTCCTTTTTTCAGACCGCCCATTGTTAAGATGAGTAAATGAGCTCCATGACTAAGTAAACCTGTACCGATGATAATTCGTAATAAACTTTTAGATAACATTAAATAAACAGCAGCAGAAAATAAAATACCGACAACAACAGACATTAATATTTCCATTATTCCGTCTCTCCTATCGTTTGAATAATGGTCATCGTTACACCAATAACAACAAGATATACACCTAGATCAAATAAAACAGCTGTGGCTAAAGCAGTTTCACCCAAAAATGGTAACTCAACATAGCTGAATGTATGAGTTAGAAATGGGACCTTAAAAAAGAATGACCCAATCCCGGTGAGAACAGCTATGAGCAGCCCGGTAGCTGTCAACTTTATATAATCAAGCGGTAACGTATTGACAACGGTCTTGATATCAAATGCCAACAGTAAAAGTACTAAAGCCCCTGCCGTCATTAATCCGCCTATAAAACCTCCACCCGGTGTGTAGTGTCCGGAGAAGAAGAGATGTAAGGAGTAGAGGATGATGATAAACACAATAACTTTTGTAGCTGTTTGAAAGATCACATCATTTGTTTTAATGTTTTTCTTCACCCTTCTTCCCCCTTTCTGACTTTTAAGCGAATCATCCCATAAATGCCTAGAGCAGCAATTCCTAATACGGTTATTTCAAATAATGTATCGAAGCCTCTAAAATCTACAAGAATGACGTTAACCATATTTTTTCCGCCTGCAAGCTTGTAGCTATTTTCAACAAAGTAAGTTGAAATGGTTTCAGTTACACGTTGACTGTTTGCAGCTAATGCAAGAAGTGTAACGATTGTTCCAACACCTAATGAAATAATAAGATTTGTTAGTTTGAAATTCAGTTTCTTTTCTTTCTTCTTAAATTCCGGCAGATGATAAAAGCAAAGCAAGAATAAAGCTACAGAAACTGTTTCTACGCAAAGTTGTGTTAATGCAAGGTCAGGTGCTCTAAATAATACAAAAAACAGGGATAATGAATATCCGACAGAGCCTAACGCAATGATCGCTGTTAACCGTGACCTAGATAATAAAACAGTAATTGTACCAATTACCATCACGATGGCAAGCACAGCTTCATATATTCCAACAGGTGCTGTATCGGCTAAAGAAAAGGAAAACCCACCGGTTAGAGCAAGGGAAGTTCCTAATATTAAAATAAAGAATGTAAAAATATAAGCTAGATAATCTCTGATAAATCCTGTCATGTAAAATCTTGTTAGACGGAAAGAGGATTTATCCAGCTGAACCAATGCTGCGTCATATCCTTTGTTAAGCGTAAGCTTCTTTGGGAACAAGCCATATACGGATCTCCATTTTGTAAGAGATAAATAGCCAATGACACCTAAAGCAATGACACCAAGTGTCATAAACAGCTCAACCGTAAACCCGTGCCAAGGATAAATATGAACATGGAAATGTCCCTCTTCTCCTAATAAAGCAGGTATAACCGACGCCATTGCAGGTTCGATAATGGTATATGCTAAGATATTAGGGAAGAAGAAGAAAATAATCACTAGTGAAGCTAAAATGATTGGCGAAATAAGCATACCAATTGGTGCTTCATGGGGTTTCTTCTCTAGTTTTTCCGGTTGATATTTCCCTGTAAATGTTTTAAAAACTAATACCATGCTGTAAATAAAGGTAAAGACACTTCCAACCCAAGCTATAATTGGGAAAAGAAGACCAATGGTTTCAATATTAAATACATCCATTTCAAGTACTCGTATCATACTTGTGAAGAACATTTCTTTACTCAAAAATCCGTTAAATGGAGGTAAGCCAGCCATTGAAAAAGCTCCGATAATCGAAATGGTAAAAGTTATCGGCATAAGACTCATTAATCCACCAAGTTTTCGTATATCACGTGTACCTGTTTCATGATCAATAATACCGACAACCATAAATAAACTTCCTTTAAAGGTAGCATGATTGATTAAATGGAAGATTGCCGCCAATGTGGCTACTGTATAGTAGCTGTTATCGATAGAGTCAAGTACAAGTGCTGCGGAACCAATCCCAAACATTGACATGATCATACCTAATTGACTGACAGTTGAGAATGCTAATATTCCTTTAAGGTCGGTTTGTTTGACTGCATTAAATGATCCCCAGAACATCGTGAAAATTCCAAAGGATGACACAATCCAAAACCATTCAGGTGTACCAGCGAATACAGGACTAAAACGGGCGACGAGATATATCCCTGCTTTTACCATTGTTGCTGAGTGAAGGTAGGCACTGACAGGCGTTGGAGCCTCCATCGCATCTGGTAACCAAATATAGAACGGGAACTGAGCTGACTTTGTAAATGCTCCGAAAAGCACAAGAATGAGTGCAGGTACAAATAATGTATGATCTGTTATTTGTGGGACCTGACTAATTATGTCTCTAATGCTGAAGGTGTTTGTCATGATGTAAAGCATGATGAAACCACCAAGCATGAGTAGTCCGCCAAAAATAGTGATAATCATCGATTTTTGTGCACCGTAACGGGATTTTTCTCGATTGTACCAATACCCAATGAGTAGGAAAGAAGAAAGAGAAGTTATCTCCCAGAACGTGTAAAGTACAATTAAGTTATCAGATAAGACAACCCCAAGCATTGCTCCCATGAACAATAACAAATACACATAGAAGGTGTTTAACTGTTCCTTATCTTTTGAAAGATAGTAAATTGAATAAAGAACAACTAACGCACCTATACCTGAAATTAATAAGGCAAATAATAGTCCCAGACCATCTATGTATGCTGTAAAGTTAATACCGAGAGAAGGGATCCATTCCATCGTTTGGCGGATAGTGTGTCCGTGCATGGTATCTTCAATAAATTGTATAAAGTATGTGAAGAGTATAACTGGTAAAACCAGCACGAACCAGCCTGTATGTATTTGACGGAAAAACTTATACAGGAACGGAATCAAGATGGCGAGCAAAAAGGGCGATAAGATGGCCACATGTAATAACGTCATTTTTTTAACCTCCTTACAGTATTCATTATTTCATCTGGCTTTTCAGTTTAAGAAAAGAAAAAATCCATCCTTAACATTTACTGAGTTATTATGTTCCAGATTGTGGACAACTATGAAATGATAGCAAAAATTGCTCATTTCAGGTTCATATGAACATAAAAATGATAACAAATTTCTGCTGACTTGTATATTATAAAAGTCCAAAGAGCATCCTAACCTTGAGGTGATTCCATGCACAAAGCAAGGATTTTTGTTGCAGGATGCTTATTTTCATGCTTGTTCAGCGGTGCTTGGTACGTGAACGAAAAAGTAAAAAGAGAATATGTAGAAGCTGTTTCATTTGACGATTCCGCGATTCGGTTAACAAATACAGAAACACCTATTGAGAAATTAACAGAGGAAGCGAATGTCTTTGAAAAGTTTCGCCCACGGGAATATGTTCGTGTGGTCATTCGTTAACAGGATGTGAGAATAAATACATCCTGTTTTCGTATGTCTGCCACAAGAGTTGTGATGAAGGCCAACATAGTCTTGTCAAAACCTTTCCTCTACTTCATAATTAAGTAGATCTGATCATTTTATAGAGTAAGGAATTTGACCATGAAAAACACATACTTTACAAGTTATTTCCCACTTATAACAATTTTACTTTTTAGTGCTTCTCTTTCCATTTCGACAGTTATGATTGTCATTGATTATTTACAGACATTTGGCATTTATGATGGAATGCTTGAGTTTTTCTCAAATAATGGAATAAAATTGGCTTTGTTTATCCTTTTTGCTCTTTTGTATTTTATGGTTTTTTCTGCATTAAAACTAATAGCGAACACTGTAACAGAGGTTTCACTGTTGTTTTTTTCAAAAGATGTTGCAGGGGAGAACTTAACGAAAATTAGAGGTGGATCAGTTATTTATTTAGTAGGTGGTTCTTTATCTTTAATTGCCGTGCAAAATCCAATCTTTATTATTGCGATTTTTCTGCTTTCGACACTTGGATATTTCATCTATATCGTTTATAAGATTAGTCAAACACTGACATCTTTTTCATTAGTAGGATTGGTTTTATTTCATGTTCTTTTTTGGTTTATCTTTATATTAGGGACCTTATATATTTGTTTTAGGCTTTATAATAGTATTATGGCTAGTTTACCTGTATAAAAAAGATGGCTTTTGACATTTGTCAAAGGCCATCTTTTTTATACAGGTAATGTTAAGACTAAGTTTTGTTTCATTATGCTCCAGACACTTGCTTTCCGCGGGGAGGAAGCCAAGCCTCCTCAGCTTCGCCTGCGGGGTCTCGGCCTTTCCTATACCTCCCGCAGGAGTCAAGTGTCTTCCGCTCCATTCCACTAAAATTTAAAAATTAGTATTTAAAAGCATCAAACTTTACGACGAAAAAGCCTATAAAAATAGCCTACTCCTACTGTAAAAATCGATTTCTTACTTCTTTACTAGGGATCATACACTGGTCTTTTTGACCGAACCATTTATAACGATTTTTTGCGACTAAATCATATATCGTATCAGCTATTGGTCTTGGGGTCAGTTTTAGTATAACAGCTAAAAATTTCCACTTACCGCCTAACTGACGGCAAATTTCTCTCACGGCTGTTGATTTTGTGTAGTAATGTTGACCTTGTATAAAGACCAAACTATTTAAATTAGTTGTTGAGAGTTGATGTTCATGTAACAATTCTTGCCCTTTGTTCGACTGCAGAGCAGCAAATTTTATGACCCCTTTGTGATCGTGGCGAATTAAGAATTGAACAGATCGATCACAAAAATGACAAACTCCATCAAAAAGCAATATAGAGGCATTATGGTTATTCACCAACTTAAACCCTCCCCTAAGTAGAATGAGTTACTTCATCATCTCTTTCCATATTAGTTGTTGAGGTGATTGGGTATACATTCTTTCAATGTTAGCAGGCTGATCTTTTCCAACCCAAACTGCCCCTGTATAGGTTTCTGTCAAACCGGCAAACCAAAGATCATAATAATTGTTAGAAGTGCCTGTTTTTCCTCCGATATAATCACTTGGAAAGTATGCCTTTTGCCCTGTGCCACTTTTTACAACAGCTGACAGTAATGAAAGCATCTGTGTATTGGTTGATTCCTTCCAAACACGTGTAGGGTCTTCCTTCCATTCATAGAGGGTTTGCCCATTTAAATCCGTTACTTTGGTAATCGCATGGTTTTGATAAAAGATCCCTTTATTACCAAAGGTTGTATAAGCATTTGTCAATTCAAGTGGAGATACACCGATGCTGACACCACCAATTGCAGCTGGAAGCTGATGGTCGCTATTGGAGATGTTGGCAAACTGAAAAGGATCTAAGTAAGAAAATCCTTTTTCAATTCCTATTTGATCGAGTAAGCGAACTGCTGCTGTATTATAGGAATATTTTAGGGCTGTCTCCAATGTGACTTTTCCATAATTTTTACCACTATAATTTTCCGGGCACCAGTCATCCTTACAAAATTCACCTGCGTCAATTCTTGAGGTAGCTGTTGCACCGGTAATATCAATGTAGGGAGCATAATCCAATAGTGGTTTTATTGCTGAACCAGGTTGTCTGTAAGCTTGATATGCTCTGTTAAATGAATATTTTTCATAATTTTTACCACCGGATAATGCAACAATTTTGTGTGTTTTATGATTAATGACTGCAGCTGAACCTTGAATATCATTTGATGGAATATACTGTTCTATTGCACGTTCTAATGTATTCTGACGCTCAGTTTCCAATGCTGTATGGATAATAACACCCTTGCTTAATACTTGATTCACTTTTTCATTTAGTTGTTTTTTAAGGGTATCTTTATTTTTTGCTGATTCTGCTTGTGGAGCTAAGCCTTCTTTTTCAGCGATTAATTGTTTTAACTCGTGATGAACATATGTCACATAGTCGGCATTAGTATCTGTCCGGGTTTTTATGGAAAGGTTGATAGAATCTTTCAAAGCATCCTGCAATTCATCACTTGAAATAGAACCATTATCATATAGAATCTGAAGCAATCTTTCCTGCCGCTCTTTCGTTGCTTGAAAGTTTTTTACCGGGTCGTACATTGTCGGGTTATTTGGTATAGCACTAATAAAGACAAGCTCAGCCAAGCTTAGTTCCTGAATTTGTTTATTAAAATAATAACTGGAAGCTGTCCCGATTCCATATGTTCCATTTCCGAAGTATATGGCATTTAAGTAGGCTTCTAAGATCTGTTCCTTTGTGAAGTTTTTTTCCAGTTGATAGGAATATAAAAGCTCACTTAATTTACGATTATAAGATTGTTCGTGTGATAAATAAACATTCCGTGCTAATTGCTGGGTAATGGTACTCCCACCCTGCTCAACCGATTGAGATTGGGCATTAATTAAAACTGCCCGAAGCATACCTGATGCATCAAATCCGATATGTTCAAAAAAACGCTTATCTTCTGATTCGATGTATACTGTTTTGACAACATCCGGAATATTTTCATATGAAAGATATGTTCGGTTTTGTTGATCAGTAACAATCTCTGATATTAGACGACCCTCATGGTCAAAGACATAGCTGTTTTCAACGAGTTGGACAGAATCGATAGGGATTTTTTCATCTAATACAGTTCCCAATCCTTTTACTGCTTGAGATTCCTTTCCTGCTATAAATCCGCAAAGGAGGAAAATGGGAACCATAATAAAGATACAAATCCAGCCAAATAATCTCCGCATACATTCACTTTCTTTCTATATTAGTAGACAAGGCTTATTTAAGGTCATTAGTCCTATTGTACATGATTTTCTTAAAAATAAGCGTATTGATTGTATATGTTCTAAAAAAAATTATACCTAACAATCCTGCCAGTTGAATATATTTAAAAAGAATCGTCCACCTTAAATAGATACTTATCCCACCTTAACGGGCAGTAAAGCTCCCGCTTAAGTTTCGAGAAGAAGCTAAGAAGATGAGTGGGAGATAACTGCCCGTAAAGATCCTTCGAACGATTGACGTCCAAGTCTGGTTAGACTAAGGATGTGGCGCTCCTGAGCGTGACAAGTCCAGCTAGCCATCAGTAGGGATAGGGAAAATCCCACTGATGGAAGTCTCACTATAAAAAAATAGTCAAGGGATATTTCATTATTTTTCGGAAAATTGAAGTTCTTTCTAGCGCTTCGGTGATATAATGAAACTAACAAACTATTTCTTAGTAAAGGAGGAGTGAAGCAGATTGGAGGGACAAGAGCAATTACTATTTATTGATTTTGAATTTACAATGCCAGAAGGAAAATCCAACCCAAAGGGGTTTTACCCTGAAATAATTGAAGTGGGTATAGTTTCTGTTAAAAACCAAAAGATTGAAGAGCAATTCTCCTCATACGTAAAACCAAACCAATTCCCCAATTTGAGTGAACGATGTAAAACCTTTCTGCAAATTTCACAGGAAAAAATAGACCAGGGTATGACGTTTACAGAACTATTAAGTATTTTATCTAATTATAATCAAAAAGCCCCTACAACAGTTATTACGTGGGGGAATATGGATATGAAAGTATTAAGACATAATTGTGAAATGAATAAAATAGAATTCCCGTTCACGGGTAAATTTAGAGATTTATCAATGGAATATAAAAAGTTCTTTGGAGATCGTAATCAAACCGGTTTATGGAAGGCTGTTGAAGAATACGGAAAGAAAGCTACTGGAAAACATCATCGTGCACTGGATGATGCTCTAACTACCTATAATTTATTCAAGTTAGTTGAGGATGATAAGCGTTATTTACAAAAACCGACTCCACCTACAATTGGAGACCGAATTGATTTATCAGAGGTTTTAAATAAATATGCCACATAACTTTATCGATGGAAGTAAACAAAGAAAAAAGCTCAATAACAATATTGTATGAAGTGTGGAGTAATATTGTTATTGAGTAAATCATTTACGATTATTTAGAGAAGTATTCTTTTTCCAATACATGTAGTCTGTTTAACGACTGTTGTGCCCACTCAGTGTTCATTTCTTCTAAATCCTGTTTCATGGCTATCACAGCTTTCTGTAAAGACTGATGATAATCAGGTATATCTCCATCATAAGATTTAACCATCTGCTTTGGTACATTTGTTTGTTCATTAAAAGCTAAAGCTCTTCGTTCATGAAACATTTGGACATCCACCTGTTTCGGATTATGTAAATCTCCTTGTTGAGGATGCTTAATCACAGCTTTTACTTGGACTAAGTAATGCATTTGGCGAATGTCCGTAACAACTCCGATATATTTTCCTGTTTTATAAATCCCTGTTACAACATCTCCAATTTTCTTTTCTTCCACTATGTTTACCCCCTTAAACTAATCTTCATTTAAATGAACTACTCCCTGTCTATACTACCATTTATTTCATTATGTCGGTATTCCAACGCAATTGTGAACGTTTTGTTTTATCTGCTTTTGCGAACTAGTGAAAATCAAAAAATCTTGCTATAGTAGGACAAAGAGAGGGCGTGAATAAATTGGATTATCTAAACCCTGTAATAGGATTGTTCTTATATTTCCCGGAGGATAAAACGGAATATATTCCAGCAGCTATAACAATGGTCATCTTTACCATCGCAGCGTTTTTTGCTTTCCGTTTTATATTAAAAGTATCAAAAAAAGAAGAAGACAAAGTGGATAAATTAATGAAGGCAGGCAAACAGTCAAAAGAAAAGTGAGTATCTAACCTGTTTTTGCAATCGCTCACAGTTTTGTGTTCTTAAATAGTATAAAAACAGATTGTAAGGCGAAAAATACCCTTTAGCCAATACTTTTGTTGGAGGGTATGATGAAACATATAACTTTTTTTCTATTGTATTTCTTTTTGTATTAACCGGTTGTATGGAAAAGGAAATCACGAAAATGGATGTTGAAATGTTTAATACAAGCGGTGATTCTCTAGGGACAATTAAACTGTCGGAGCAGTCTGAGGGTGTCGAACTGGACGTTATGCTGGAGGGATTGCCGGATGGGGAGCTAGGGTTTCACATACATGAAAAAGGAACATGTGAAGCTCCCGAGTTTAAATCTGCTGGTAATCATTTTAACCCTGATGAAAAGCAACACGGCTTACTTCATCCGGAAGGAGCACACGCAGGGGACCTGCCAAACATCGTTTCGGAAAATGGGAAAGCTGAAGCAACATTAATGGCTCCTCAGCTAACGTTAAAGGCTGACAAGAAAAACTCCTTGCTCCGTCAAGAGGGTACGTCTATTGTCATAACAGATGGTAAAGACGACGGTATGTCCCAACCTGCAGGCAATTCAGGACAGAGAATCGCATGTGGTGAAATTACTGAAAAAGAGGCAGAACGAAGCGATAAGAAGGAAGTTAAGCCTGAAGAGGAAGAGGAATGAACAAAAAAGGATGACTAACAATCATCCTTTTTTGTGTATAAAGTATGTATGATAAAAAAACAATATCTATCATTATTCTATCCTGAATTTTGGTGTACCTCAAATGGGTGTGTGGTGCTTTTGTTGACATAGAAGGGCAATCGAACAACAGCAATTGTTCCTTTGTTTAGTTCACTTGAATATTTAACAGATCCGCCGTGACTGTTTATGATGCTGTAGGTAACGGTTAATCCGAGACCAGTCCCATTTTCTTTAAGCGAATAATAAGGCTCTCCCAACCGTTCGATTTGTTCTTTAGTCATTCCAACCCCATTATCCGAAATCTTAATATAAATAAGTTCTTCCTTCACTTCAGCTTTAATAGACACGATACCGTTGATACTTGGAACAGCTTCAATAGAATTTTTAATAATATTTATAAATACTTGTTTTAATTTTGAACGGTCACCAAAGACATACAAGTTTTTTTCGATATCACAGTTGAATCGTACAGTTTTGAAATTAGCATACGAAGTCATTAAAACAGTAATTTCATTTAGAGTATCAGTTAGGTTGATTTTTTCCTTTTGAACCTTGTGTTGACCAGCCATTCCAAGGTAGTCTGTGATGATGGATTGAGCTCGGTCTAATTCGGCAAGAACGAGATTCATATATTCTTTTCGTTGATTATCTGTGCTATCGGTTGAGTTTCCAATAAGCTGAACGAAGCCCCGAACAACAGTCAGTGGATTTCTGACTTCATGGGCTACACTCGCGGCAAGTTCACTCACTATTGATAGCTTTTCGGCTTTCACTAACTCTAATCGTAAAACAGCTGTTGCTCTCATATATTCAATTAGGTAAACGGATAAGGCCAGCATTAGTGTTAAAATGAAAATGGAAACCCCGACAAGGATAATTTGTTGAAAATGAATTGATTCAATTTTTGAAACGCTTACAAATAAAAATACTAATAAAGTGAAAATCAGAATACTTGCGCCATAAAGCAGTGTGTATATGAATTTTTTCTTTAAGGTATATGTAAGCCAACGATTCCGAATCGATAGTGAAATGATACCATAGAGTAATATACTAATAATCAGATAAAACAAACTATAATCATACGGATACACGAAATAAGCTATTGTTGAAAGAAGAATAACAAAGCCGGAAATATAGCCGCCGTATACAAAGCCAATAAATAAGGGGATTGTGTGCAAATTAAAATATACCCCATTATTAATTTCAATAGGAGCAATAATGCAAAGAATAGATGAAATCATGCATCCGATTGTGATCAAAGGTATATTCGTTTTCAATGCATTAAGATCATTCCTGCTTAACCAAAAAAGATGAAAGATAAAAATTGGTAAAATAACAAATGTAGTTTGTAGGATGATATCTTTTACGAGATCCATTATTAGTCACCTTTAGTTAGTAAAAGTATTTTCTGTCTAATTATACCATTACTTGAAGGGGATTTGTTTAAATTTTTAATACTTTAAGAAAGTTTAACTATGTTAAGGATTAAAGTATAGAAAAGACATCGACTCCTCCATTCTTGGCAGTAAGTATTGTTTTTAAAAATAACTGGACTTTTATATACCAAAAACTCTTCAGATATCAACTGAATGATTATCTAAAGAGTTTTGGAGGTATCGTTATTAAGCTTTTAAAGCTGTGACAAGCCTTTCCATTCCTTCAATAATAGTTGATTTTGGACAGGCAATATTCATTCTTAAAAAACCTTCACCATTTTCTCCAAATTTAGATCCGATATGTAATGCTAGTTTCCCTTTTTTAAGTAGAAGTTCTTGTAATTCTTTATCTGTTTTATTTAAACTTCTTGCATCAAGCCATACAAGATATGTGGCTTCGGGTCTCATGACTTTCACTTGGGGAAAATGCTCTTTTAAATAGTCTTCAATTATGACAACATTTTCCTCCAAATATGGGAGAAGTTCATCAAGCCATTTTTCACCATAAGAGTAGGCTGCTTCCATTGCATCCGCACCTATTGTATTAATGCTCAAAAGACCGAAAAGTTGTTGAACATCGTGATATCTTCGTTTAAGAGAATCATTAGGAATAAGCACGAGAGAAGCCTGGAGTCCCGCTAAATTAAATGTTTTACTTGGTGCGATACATGTGACTGTCTGCTTAGCGATATCCTCTCTAAGTGATGCGATTGGTGTATAACTACTACCGAATAATAAAAGATCTGAATGAATATCATCTGAAATGATGATAACATTATGCTTAATACAAAGATCACCGATTTTAGTCAATTCTTCCCGCGACCAAACACGTCCACTAGGATTATGCGGATTACAAAGGATAAACAACTTTGTTTTTTCGTCAGAAAGCTTCGCTTCAAGGTCATTAAAATCAATCTCATAGCGGAAATCTTCATTAAGAATTAATTTATTGTATAATACTTCTCTTTCATGCTTTTGAGCAATTTCAAAGAACGGATAATAAACAGGTGGTTGAACGACGATTTTTTCGTCATGAGATGTAAAAGCATGAATAGCTAAACTAATTGCCGTTACAATCCCGGGGCTATATGTGATGGTTTTAGGATCAATCTCCCAACTATGCCGTTTTTTTAACCAGCTCTGCACAGCTTTTTCCATATTTGCCCCCGGCATTGTATAACCAAAAATTCCATGATCAACACGGGAGTGTAATGCAGCTGTTACTTCTTCAGGTACTGAAAAATCCATGTCAGCTACCCACATTGGCAAGACATTTTCCACACCGAAAATTTTCTTTGTATAGTCCCACTTAACTGAATCTGTTTGTTTTCGATTAATCACTTTATCAAATCGACTCATTGATCATCACACCTCATCTTTTTATAGGATAGATTCTAATATATACTCTTACTATAAGTATGTTACAATGGCAGTGCAAAAAATAAGATTATCAAAGGTGAAAAAATTGGAAGCACAACAAACGAATTTGAAAATTATGGATGTATTGTTACAATGGGATCCTTTAGGTTATGGGGCAGGCCATTATGAAACAGAGGTAGTTGATGTGTTGCAAGCAGTACATCTTTTTGAAGAAGAAATAAAACTTGCAAGAAAAATACAAGCCATTTTTGAATTTTCTTTTGAAGAAATTATTCCACTTTCCGATTGTGAAAGGATGGCCAAAAAACTTTTATACATAAAAAACAACTCAAGCTGTGAGATGTAATACTTTGAAGTAGGATATAGAGGCAGCCCTTATGGACATAAGGGCTTTTTTTATGTTGCCTGGTAAAAAAATGAAGCAATTTTTTCAGATACGTGTTCAGGTCTTTCTTCAGGGACAAGGTGCCCTGTTTGTTTAAAGGAAAAAAACGTAGAATTTGGTAAATCCTTTTTTAATCTTTCCCCGATATGAACTGGTACGACTTTGTCTTCATTTCCCCAAAGAAGTAAGCTTGGTTGTTCAATTAGCTTTAATTCTTCTGACGAAAGATCACCTTCATGATCACGAATCATCCGGTTTAATGCTCTGAAAATTTTATCATCTAGAAACGGCTTCATATATCCATCCATCATTTCCTGGTCAATAAGAGACCGGTCATGCACAACATTGTATAAATTTTTTAAAACACCTTGTCTTGCCAGCCAATGTTTTATCCCTAAATAGAAATAGGGAAAATAAGAACCGAGCTTTAAACTAGGGTGGACACCTTTCATATAGCCTGAGCTGCATAGTAATGCCACTTTTTCGAATAAATCAGGTCTCTGCTTAGCGGCATTTAGAGAAACCTGTCCACCCATTGAATGTCCCACAAGGTATGCTTTCTTTATATTTAACCCTTCTACTAATTGAATAACGACCTTTGCCATGTTTGAGTAAGAATGGACAAAATTTGTTGATTTTTCTGTTTTACCAAAGGGAGGTAAATCAATTGTCACAAGTGTAAAATCCTCCTGTAAGATTGGAATAATCTTACGATAACAAAAGCTGGAGGAAAGAAATCCATGAATTAAGACAATGGTTGGATTATGAGGATGATGTTTATATACCTCATAGTGAACGTTAATGCCAAGTATTTTCATGGCACTGCAATAATAATCCATAAGCATTCACTCCAATTTTCCTATAAAATATTGTCGATTGTATGATAAAATATTAGATTGATTTAACATGTTGTTTTTTTTAGGATTTACGGAAATATAAAAAACACACATGTAAAAATCTACCCCTATTTCTTTTTGTGAAACATATGAAAAACAAGTAATATGGTGGTATAATTGTCTGAAGATTTGAAAAGTAGGAGTGGTATTTAGATGAAGTTTAATGAAAAAGAAGTGGAGCTCTTAGAAATATTACAAGACGACTGCCGCTTGACTGCAGAACAAATCGCCAAAATGATTGATCTATCGGTGGAAGAAACAAATAACATCATAAAAAAACTTGAAGAGCAGCGGATTATTGTTGACTATACAGCACAGGTAAACTGGGCCAAAGTGGAAGGTCATGAAGGTGTTAAGGCAATGATTGATGTGAAAGTCCAACCGAAGCGAGGCGTTGGATTTGACGATATCGCGAAGCGTATTTACCGTTTCAATGAAGTGAAATCTGTCTACCTTATGTCAGGAGCATATGATCTTTCCGTCATTATTGAGGGGAAATCTATGTCGGCAATTGCACAGTTTGTATCCGAGAAGCTGTCAACATTAGATTCAGTATTATCAACAACAACTCATTTTATCTTAAAGAAATATAAGCATGATGGTACTATATTCGAACAAGATGATGAGGACAAAAGAATTGTGGTATCACCATGATTGAACCATCTCATTATCTGTCAAGTACAGTCAAAAACTTAAAACCATCAGGAATTCGAAAGTTTTTTGACTTGGCTTCTAGCATGGAGGGCGTAATCTCCTTAGGTGTAGGTGAGCCTGATTTTGTTACTCCCTGGAACGTAAGGGAAGCAAGTATTCTTTCGCTTGAGCAAGGGTATACATCTTATACAGCTAATGCTGGATTGCTTGAGTTGAGAAACGAAATTAGCTATTACCTAAAAGAAAAAACAGATATCACTTACAGTGCAAAAGAAGAGATTCTTGTTACAGTAGGCGCAAGCCAGGCACTTGATATTGCATTAAGAGCAATTGTAAATCCGGGCGATGAAGTAATTGTAATCGAACCAAGTTTTGTTGCATACTCGTCTCTTGTCTCATTAGCTGGAGGAGTTCCTGTCTCTGTTCAAACAAGCGGAGAAATGGAATTTAAATTACAACCATCAGATCTGGAAAAGGCAATTACCGAAAAAACAAAAGCGATCATTTTGTGTTCCCCGAGCAATCCAACCGGAACAGTTCTCAATAAAGAGGACCTTGAAAAAATAGCTAGTATTATTGAAAAACATGATTTATTAGTCATCTCAGATGAAATTTATGCAGAGCTGACATACGATGAAGCATATACAAGCTTTGTTTCAATCGAGGGTATGGCTGAACGTACAATTCTAGTCTCTGGTTTTTCAAAAGGTTTTGCAATGACAGGCTGGCGTCTGGGATATGTGGCAGCAAACCAGGAGTTTTTAAGTGCTATGCTCAAAATTCATCAATATGCGATGATGTGTGCTCCAACAATGGCACAATATGCTGCAGTTGAAGCGATCAAAAATGGAAAAGAAGATGTTATGCATATGAAAAAAGCTACAGACAACGAAGAAACCTGTTTGTTAGTGCGTTAAATGAAATGGGGCTTTCTTGTCATGTGCCTGGAGGAGCTTTTTATGCATTCCCATCAATTCAAAAAACAAATCTTTCTTCAGAAGAATTTGCAGAAGAATTATTAATGGAAGAGAAGGTAGCGGTTGTACCTGGAAGTGTCTTTGGTGAAAGTGGAGAGGGGTATATCCGTTGCTCTTATGCATCTTCCCTAGAGCAACTCCAAGAAGCTTTGAGAAGAATGCAACGTTTTGTACAAAAAAAATGCTGACCTTTTAGATCAGCATATATAGAGAAAAAAAGGGGGGAATACTAGAAAGCCTTATGGATATAGTATTCCCCTCTATTTGTATATATTAAACACATTTTTTTGTTTTTTCCTCATTTTATTTCTCCAATCCAGTTTCCATTCAAATGTGCAACAAATTCCTGTAACCATCCGTTTAATGAGTGAAAGAGGAGGGCAGTGTAACATGAATGAAGATGACTTAATCAAAAAAGCGAAACAAGGCAATATGAATGCATTTCAGCAACTTGTAGAGATGCATTATCCCGTTGTTGAGAAATTTGCCTACCAATTAGGAAATAGGCAGGATGAAATTGAAGATATTACACAGGAAGTATTTATTCGCGTATATCGGTTTCTTGATCAATTTACGAAAGCTAAATTTTCAACGTGGTTATATAAAATCACCTTAAATGTCACGAGAGACTTTGCTCGGAAACGACAGTCCAACCTTCGTAAGGTATTTAAAATACAACAGGACTTTATAAATGATGACTATCCTGAAACTGAAGCAGAAGTGATTCGAAATGAAGAAGACCGGATGCTGCATTTAGCCATCCAAAAACTGGATGAAAAATACCGAGTTCCAATCGTACTATTTTACTTTCATGAAAAAAAATATGAAGAAATCGCTGATATTATGTCCATTTCGTTATCAACTGTTAAAACAAGGATTCTCAGAGGAAAAACCATGCTAAAGAAAGTAATAGAAGAGTTCAAGAAGAAGGAAGGTGACATTTATGGATGACAAATTATTTGAAGAACAAATGAAGAATCTTAAGAACTCATATGACCAAATGTCAACGATCTCTTCTGTCGAAAAAATTGTCGGGGAAGTAAAAAAAGCAGAAAAACCATATAAGCGGAAAGTAAAGCTCACATTACCTTATGTCGCATCATTTATCGGAGTTTTGTTCATTGCCGGCTTACTTGCAACACAGCTATTAACTCAGCCTGAAAATACAGGTACAAACTCACCACCTTCTCAGAATACAACTGAAAATCAGCCTGTAACAGCCAATGACATTGAGAATGCAATAAACGAAATAAGAGGATATTATGAAAGAAAAGTGGATGAGCTTGAAGAAGAACTAGGTTTTCAGGATGTGGAACAATATGCTTTTGTACAGGAAGCCAAAGAAGCTGTTCAAAAATTTGAAGAACGAACATCGTACAAAACGCAAACAGAGCTGAAAAATTACTCGGACAATGTAAAGCAAATCATTGATTTACGTGTATCTCTTCCTAACGAAGAATTTGAATTAATTCGTACCATGGCTGAAGACGATCAAGTGAGTGACGAGGAAATTATCAAATATATTGAAAAGCTGGAATACTTAAAAGAAAGATATACAGATAAATGGGAAAAAGTTTATGGAGAGAATCAAGCGGAAGTAACAAACATATCCGAATATGTGGAGAAGTTAAATTCACCTGATTTTAGCAGCGGCTCTAAAGAATATGTTGATTTAGTTGAAGAAATGAAACGTATCGGATATATCTTTATAGATGATGGTGAAGGTATTATTTATTTTAAGATTGACTATACAAAAATCTCAGAAGCTTTTAATGGTCAAATGTCAAAAGAAGTACAGGGTTATCTTGACATTCAGCAAGGAGCTAAAATTGCGTCTGATGATGCTTTAATTATTACTAGGAAAGAGCTTGAGGAGAGAATCATTCATTTAGAGGGCATTATCTTAAAAAATCCAAATTTTGAAGACCTTAATGAATTAAAGTCATTATACCAACAATGGATTCAGTATTATTTGACCGGGTTAAACAATACTCCAATAGAAAATGAACAGGGATATATTGAGGATGAAACACTAAACGAGTTTGATCGGTTTATTTCAGCAAACCCTAATAGTGAAACATCTAAGATTGTACAGAGCTTTTTAAATAAACTCAGAGACCAAGACAATCAATTAACAGACGATTTAAAACAAGAGGTAGAAACCCTTATTCCATCCAATTTAAAAGTTGTTCCAAATGGATTAAATGTGAATTTACTTCCATTAACAGATCAAATGATGGAAACATATAAATCCTACAAGGAAACTGAAAATAATCAGCTATTGGATGGTCCTTTTGCTGGTAACAATACAATTGATTTGGTTGTAGCGAGAATGTATATGCATGCTCTTGAAAAAGAGGACTACGAAATGGCATATGCTTTAATTTATAAAGGTCCAGAGGCTGATGTACCAACACTTGAGCAATTCACATCTGAGCTAAATAATGAGGGCTTGGATATTCAACATTTATCAAATGAAGTGAAAATGGTTGATATCACCTATACACAAAATGGAGAAAGAATTGAGCATATTTATATTAAAAAAGGTGGAGAAACAGCTCACCTCAAGCTTCGACTTGAAAATGGGGTTCCAAAAGTAGAACATCGGTCACTATTTTAAAGTAACGGGTTCATCGTTGCTTTTTTTAGGGTATACTACATTGTGAGAGCAGTTCAAAATCTTTTGTCAAATGCATTAAGCTGTGGTATAATTTTTAATTGCGTATATTGGGACATATAAATATAAGAAAAATAGGAGTGTTAAATATGACAACTAAGTTTGAAATAGGTAGTGTTCATACAGGAAAAGTAACAGGAATTCAACCATACGGAGCATTCGTTGCACTTGATGAAGAAACACAAGGACTAGTACACATCTCTGAAATTACACATGGTTTTGTTAAGGATGTAAACGAGCACTTAAATGTAAATGATGAAGTGCAAGTGAAAGTTCTTTCAATTGACGAGAAATCAGGAAAAATTAGCTTATCAATCCGTGCGACTCAAGAAGCACCTGTTGAAGAGAAAAAAGAAGCTCCTAAAAAACCAAAAAAACGTCAAGCAACTGTTAAGGCTGAAACTGAAACTCCTCAAGGTTTTAATACATTAAAGGATAAACTAGAAGAGTGGATTGAGCAATCAAAACGCGAAGAAGTAAAAAAATAAGAATGAACGGTAAAAAGGATGTCCACTTACTTTGCGGACATCCTTTTGTTTACCTAAATAGAAAAGACTAACGTAATGTTAGTCTTTTCTATCTTGTTATGACATTATTAACTGCAAGAACTTAACTGCTTTACCATCCAGCGCCTAGCCTTAGATCGCAAAGGATGTGCAAGTGCAGTCAATGCGACGGGACGTCGCGTTTTTGACTTCCTCTAGGGTTTAGCTAATTTAGAATTGAAGGCAAAGAACTCCTTTATTCTAACTCGTCTTATTTGCCCGAGGCTAACCAAGGCACTTGCGCTTTTGTGTTTATCTTGCTTCTGGACGTGGTTCTCTTGACACTTCTTCAGAAGGCTTAAATAATAGCCCAAGGTTGATTAAGCCAGCAATACCAACTAATCCGTAGATAATTCTTGATAGTGCTGACGATTGTCCACCAAAGATAGAGGCTACTAAATCGAATTGAAAGAATCCGATTAACCCCCAGTTAATGGCTCCGATTATTGTAAGTACAAGTGCTATACGTTGAATTGCGCTCATTGTGCAACCTCCTTAGTTGTGAAGTACATTATTATGTTGTGAAAAATAATCATTTCTATTCAAAAATTTTTTTCTCCTCATGCACATTTCTTTACAAGAAAACGTGAAAATTACATAATCTAAATATGGAGGCGATAATGAATGGAAAACTTTACATATTATAATCCCACAAAACTTATTTTTGGTAAGGGACAAGTCGAGCAATTAGAAGCAGAGGTTCCTAAGTATGGAAGGAATGTACTCCTTGTTTATGGTGGAGGAAGCATTAAGCGTAACGGTCTATATGACCAAGTTGTTGAGATACTGAATAAATCCAAACTTCAATTGTTTGAATTAGCCGGGGTTGAACCGAATCCGAGATTGTCGACGGTTCATCGCGGAGTTGAAATTTGTAAAGAGGAAAACATAGATTTTATATTAGCTGTGGGTGGAGGCAGCGTTATTGACTGCACAAAGGCGATTGCTGCCGGGGCGAAATATGAAGGTGATGCTTGGGATATTGTCACAAAGAAACACATTCCATCAGAAGCTTTACCATTTGGTACAGTTTTAACATTAGCTGCAACTGGTTCAGAAATGAATTCAGGATCTGTTATTACAAATTGGGAAACAAAAGAGAAGTACGGCTGGGGAAGTCCGCTAACTTTTCCTAAATTTTCAATTTTAGATCCTGTTAATACATTTTCGGTTCCAAAGGATCATACGGTCTATGGTATTGTTGATATGATGTCACATATTTTTGAACAATATTTTCATCATACGAAAAATACCCCATTACAAGACCGTTTCTGTGAATCAACACTTAAAACTGTTATCGAAGCAGCACCTAAACTAATTGAGGATTTAGAGAATTATGAGCTTCGTGAGACCATTCTTTATTCAGGAACAATTGCTTTAAATGGACAGTTGCAAATGGGATATCGTGGTGATTGGGCAAGTCATAATATTGAGCATGCGGTATCTGCTGTATATGATATTCCTCACGCTGGTGGTCTGGCAATACTTTTTCCAAACTGGATGAAGCATAATCTTGACGTTAATGTTTCTCGCTTTGTTCAGCTGGCGGTAAACGTGTTTGACGTTGATCCAACAGGTAAAGATGACCGAACTGTTGCATTAGAAGGAATTGATCGACTGCGTGAATTCTGGAGCAGCATAGGTGCTCCAAGCCGATTACAGGATTATAACATCACCGATGAATATATTGATCTAATGGCAGATAAAGCCATGGTCAACGGTGAATTCGGAAACTTTAAAAAGCTTAACAAGGAAGATGTTGTTGCTATTTTAACGGCTTCTTTATAAAGGGAAAACACGGGTTCTCCGTGTTTTCTTTTTTCATGACAAGTTATTTGTACTGAAGCTTAATTCAGCCACTCTTTGGTCAATATATTAGAACGATAAATTATTTGATATCAGTCTAAGTGTAAAAGAACTAGGCGGTTATACAAAGATTGGTTGCTATTAAATACTTTGAAAACTATAGTGGAATGAAGCGAAAGACACTCGACTCCTGTGGGAAGTGAGGAAAGGCTGAGACCCCACAGGCGAAGCCGAGGCTCAGCTCCTCCCCGGCGCATGGAGTGTCTGCAATGCAATGGAACGAACTAATTCTCGCACTTAAATAAATTTTTAAAAAACAGAGCATGCAAAAGTAATATGAAAAATAAAACAGAGTGATAACGTTTACAATTGATATCTTTGCTTGATTTAACCTATCAGTTTAGATAAAGTGATAATAAGCTATAATATAATGATGATTAATGGAGGAAAAACTGTTATGACGCATGTACGCTTTGACTACTCGAATGCCTTATCTTTTTTTAACGAACATGAAATTACATACTTACGTGACTTTGTAAAAGTTGCACACCATTCTATTCATGAACAAACTGGCGCTGGAAGTGATTTCTTAGGCTGGGTGGATCTGCCGAAAAACTATGATAAAGAAGAATTTGCACGCATTCAAAAAAGTGCAGAAAAAATCAAAAATGATTCTGATGTTCTTCTTGTTATTGGAATTGGCGGTTCATACCTAGGAGCTCGTGCAGCAATTGAAATGCTGAATCATTCTTTTTACAATTCTTTAGCGAAAGAACAACGAAAAACTCCACAAGTGATCTTTGTTGGTAATAACATCAGTTCTACATATATGAAGGATCTTCATGACTTATTAGAAGGAAAAGATTTCTCAATCAATGTTATTTCTAAATCAGGAACGACAACTGAACCTGCATTAGCGTTCCGTATCTTCAGAAAGCTTCTTGAAGAAAAGTATGGAAAATCTGAAGCAAAGCAACGTATTTATGCAACAACAGATAAAGCACGCGGTGCTCTTAAAACACTTGCAACAGAAGAAGGTTATGAATCATTCATTATTCCTGATGATGTTGGTGGACGATATTCCGTCTTAACAGCTGTAGGGTTACTCCCAATTGCTGTTACTGGAGTGGATATTGAAGCAATGATGAAAGGGGCAGCAGCAGCTAGTGATGACTTTGGTAAATCAGAGCTTGAAGAAAACCCTGCCTACCAATATGCGGCTGTACGTAATGTTCTTTATAATAAAGGGAAAACAATCGAAATGCTTATTAACTATGAGCCTGGTCTTCAATATTTTGCTGAATGGTGGAAACAATTATTTGGTGAAAGTGAAGGAAAAGACCAAAAAGGAATTTATCCTTCTTCCGCAAACTTCTCAACAGATCTGCATTCATTAGGTCAATATGTTCAAGAAGGCCGTCGCGACATTTTTGAAACAGTTATTAATGTTGAAGCTCCTCGCCATGAACTAATTGTTGAAGCTGAAGAAAGTGATTTAGACGGATTAAATTACCTTGCTGGAAAATCAGTTGATTTTGTTAACAAAAAGGCATTCCAAGGTACAATGCTTGCTCATACTGACGGCGGTGTACCAAACTTAGTTGTATCTATTCCACAAATGGACGAGTACACATTTGGTTACTTAGTATATTTCTTCGAAAAAGCATGTGCAATGAGTGGTTACTTATTAGGAGTGAACCCATTTGATCAACCAGGTGTTGAAGCCTATAAAGTAAATATGTTTGCATTACTTGGTAAACCTGGTTTTGAAGAGAAGAAAGCAGAGCTTGAAAAACGTTTAGAAAAATAATTTAGGTAATGAAGGGCTGACAAGTGTAATTGTCGGCCTTTTTAATTTGTGCGCTGCACGAAAGCATGTTTTTTCATAAATGGGCAAATCTAAAGAAAAAGGAGGGTTTGCCATGATTGAGGTTCGTTCAAGATTAGAAGGACAAACATTTCAATTATATAATTTAGAACAAACACTTAAGCCTTTGGGATATGATATTGGGGGAAATTGGGATTATGACCACGGGTCTTTCGATTATAAAATTGATTCAGAAGTTGGCTATCAATTTTTAAGAATTCCATTTACAGCAGTAGATGGGCAGCTTGACTCACGTAATACAACAGTTAAGCTTGGAACACCATTTCTTTTATCACATAAATATCAAATTGGTTTAGATGACCATGTTCATATTGGAAACTTTAGTGCTTCCTTTGATCAGTTTCAGGAGCCGGTTGATAAGGATGCAACCTTCCCTAAAGAATATCTTGATTTAGGGAAGGCACTTGTGAAAGAGCTTGAGGCTGAATTATTAGATTAGTGGGTAAAGACAATTAAGTAATCATCTTGTTGAATGGTAAAGGAGAGAGGCGGATTTACTTTTGCTTCATCTCCTCTTTTTATTCCAATTAAAATTGATTCATTTTTCAATAGTTCATAACTTGCTTCTTTAAAGGTTTTTCCTATTAGCCATTGATCAGCCGGAAGGACTTTGAAAGAATTCCCGTTGGCCGGGTTAAATTCAGAGTAAAAAGATGATAATCCGCTTTTCGCAAGGTAGCTGCTCATCATCAAATGACTTGTTAGTTTATAGGTTTTAATGATTTCATCTGCTCCTGCTCTTGTTGCATTATTCGTTTGCTGTTCAGTTAATATCTCAATAACACAATACAGGTTAGGATTAATCCCTTTTAAAGCTAATAAGACGAGAATAGAACACATATCAGCGTCTTGTTCGTTTTTGTGCTGATCGGCGGTTATGATCGCAGCATCAGCTTCCAGCACCTTTGCTTTTAATAAGGTATCATCGTGTATCGGGTTTCCTTTAATGAAATGAACATTCTCAATTAAAGGCGATTCTTTCAATGATTCATCTATAAGGACAATTTGTTTAAAAGGTTTAACCGTTTGGAGAGATTCTACCATTTCTTTTGCCTTCTCATTCCATCCAATTAATACAACATGATTTTTCCCAGTAAACCGTACTCTTCCTTCCAAGTAAGAATGCTGCCTTTTTATTGCTGCAGTAGAAACACTCGCAAAATAGGCGGTTACAAAGCTGGCCCCGGCTAATATCATGAGCATAGCAATCCCTCTGCCAACATAGGTTTGCGGTACATAATCTCCAAATCCTACCGTTGAAACAGTGACAACAGCCCACCAAATTCCATCAAAAATTGTAGGGAATTCATCAGGCTCGACGAGTGAAATGATTTCCCCAAATATAAGCACAATAAGGAGAACAATAATGGTAATTCGGTAGTGAATTGGCCATCGTAGCCACTGAACAATCGTTCTATTTGTTCTTGCCATTATGAACTTCCTTTCTTATTCGGGATAAAGGATAACACTTCTTTTACAATGGTATTGATTTTTGCTGTTACTTCATCTTTTCCATAGAAACTTATAGCCTTCTCAATTGTTTCGATTGTGTCTTCAGTAAATTCAATTAATGCTTTATCTTCTTCAGAGTCATTATAAAATCCGATAAACGTATCTAATCCTTCGTTCATTTTATCTATCGCTTCGCTTAAAAGTTTTTTTCTTCTTCATTTAATTTCAAGCTGTTTCACTTCCTTTAAAAGAACGATCATCCTATACAATTATGCTTAGTATGTACATATTTAGATTTAGCTTGCGAAATTCATGGAAATTAAATTTCTATGGTAGAAATAAAGCTTTTGCTCAAACTATAAGTAATGATTACGACCTATAGGAGGGGTAAGTACGATGTTTTTTCATCCATTGGATTTCTTAATTATAATTGCTTTTGGACTTTCTTTATGGGCTCAATTCAGGGTGAAAGGGAATTTTGAGAAATATGTTGGAGTCTATGCATCCTCAGGTTTGACAGGTGCTGAAATCGCCAGAAATTTATTAGACCGAAATGGGTTATATGATGTACCGGTAGAACATATAAGAGGGTCATTAACAGATCATTATGATCCTATGAGAAAAACAGTCAGGCTATCTGATTCAGTTTATGGCAGCAAATCAATAGCCGCTGTTTCTGTTGCTGCTCATGAAGTTGGTCACGCAATCCAGCATAATGAGGCATATGGGGCACTCGTCCTTCGTCATAAAATGTTTCCTATTGTAAATTTCACATCCGGTATTGCCCCATTTTTATTGCTGGGAGGGTTTTTATTAAGAAGCTTAAATTTAATTGGATTAGGCATTATCTTTTTTTCGGCTGTGGTTGCTTTTCAGCTCGTTACACTTCCAGTGGAATTTAATGCTAGTTCAAGAGCGAAGCATTTAATGATTACTGAGGGTTATATAACATATGAAGAGGAACGGGGTGTAAGTAAAGTGTTAAATGCTGCTGCTTTAACATATGTAGCTGCTGCACTTATATCATTGCTCCAACTATTTAAGTTTATAGCGATTTTTTCCCAAGGTAATCGAGAATAAGGAGAGTCTTTTATCATATAGTGGATGACGCAACCTCTATATGAGTAGGACGAAAGTCGAATTTTGTCAAAATAAAAAGTTTTTTCTAGTAAAATTGTCTGTTATATGATACATTTTCATCATTAAAAGTAAGATTTTAGAAAAAATAGTGAGTAATGGGAGAGGCCAATGAATAAATATTTTCAATTATTGGTAAAGAACGTAAGAAAACAACTTGAATCATGGCTTAATGAAAAGGAAATTATTCAACATAAAGAAGTATATCGATTTTTGCATTCAATAGCAGGAACAGCTTCCACGATTGGATTTACAGTAGCTGGTGATATGGCAAGAAAGCTTATGGATCAAATAAATTTGGATGAAGAAAGAGAGTGGAAAAAAGAAGAGTTACAGTCTTTTCTACTACCTCTTATTTCCATTATTTATTATGAGGAATATTCCAATATTGATGAAATTATTGAGAGAAAAAGCAAATTTGAAGATAAAAAATTAATTTTACTTATAGATGATGATACAGCGCTGTTAATGTACATAAAGGAGCATTTGGAAAAACATGGTTGGATTGTCATAGCTGTAGCTGACCCTGATCGTGCGATTAACTCTTATTATGATTTAAACCCAGATTGTGTCATCATTGATATTCACATGAAACCTAAAAATGGGTTAGACGTGCTGGTACAACTTAAGGAAAAGATGAAACAACAGTTTACACCAACAATTATGATCAGCATTGATCACTCAAAAGAGATGCGAATGAAAAGTTATCAATTAGGGACGGATGATTTTATTCAAAAACCAATCGACATTGAAGAGTTTATTGTCCGAATAAATCGTCAATTAGATAGAAAACAAGCAATTGATAATGTCATGTTGATTGATGAACTAACAAGAGTATACAATCGTAAGTTTTTACCGCAAACGTATGAACGTTTTGTAAGTAGCTTGAAAAGAAGGCGAGTATCATTTTGTATCGCTTTATTGGATCTTGATCACTTTAAACAAGTAAATGACACATATGGCCATATTGTGGGAGACGAGGTTTTAGCGACATTTGCTGATACGATAAGAAAAGGGTTGCGAATTAATGACATTATTATCCGATATGGCGGAGAAGAATTTATCATCCTTCTTCCAGAGACAAAAGCCAACGAAGCGAAGCTTGTTCTTGAAAGAATCTTAAGGGAATTTTCCAACATCCCTTTTGAAGCAAATGAAGAAGAGTTTTATTGTTCATTTTCGTCAGGGATACATGAAGTTCAATCAAGTGAAACGGATATAACAAGGAATATTGAAATTGCTGATGGTGCCCTTTATGAAGCAAAACAGGGTGGGAGAAATCAAATTAAGGTAGCGGCTATTGATTATAAAGAAATTAAGAAGAAAACAATTCATGTTGGGATCGTGGATGATGATCCAATCATCCGAACAATGCTGGAGGATTTAATTGGTAAAAGTAAGTTTACGGACGGTTTCACTGTTGATATTAAGACATTTAAAGATGGAATGGAATTTATTGAAGCAGATTGGCATCTGAATAATAATGAGCAATATTTAATTATTTTAGATGGTATGATGCCGAGAATGGATGGATTAGAAGTGTTACAGAAGCTTAGGGGCTTTCGTATCAAGAGCGATTTACCGTAATGATGTTAACATCACGTAAGAGCGACCATGACATCACGAGGGCTTTGCAATTAGGTGCGGATGATTATATTACAAAGCCATTTAAGCTTTTAGAGCTTGAAACCCGTTTAGGTCATTTAATTAAGAGGATGAAATAATATGATAGAAGTAAGTCTCAGTTTTCTTTTTATCTTGTTTCTAGGGTTGTTTTTCCTTCTGTTAAGTCTATTCCTATACTTGGTTATACAAAAGAAAATTCGTAATGAAACAAGAAAAAAATCGATGGATATAAAGAAACATATCGTTTAGATATGTTTCATTTTTTACAATCTGGCAATGAGGGTCCTTTAAATCCAAATGGAAGTCAGGAAAAATTTATGGCGCTTATCGAGTTGCTTAATGAGTACTCGGACGTATTGGATAGTGAAGATATTAAGCAAAGAATAAGTGATTTTGCTAAAAGGCATTTAACAAAATATATTGTTGATAAATTAAAGAAAAAGCGATGGAGCTTAAGAATGAATGCTCTGTATTCGATTGAAGATTTTTACATGGATCATTTGATACACCTATTGCACGATTTGTATAGAAAGAAGAACACAACAGTTCCTGAGAAAATTCAAATACTAAGGTTATTTGCTAAATTTAATGATCAAAGAATAGTAGGTTATTTGAAAGAACTAGATACAACTATTTCTGATTTTGCTTTGTTATCTATTCTTTCTCTCTTGGAGGAGGAATCTTTTAATAAGTTAGTCAATGACTTTGATACATTATCTAAGCAAACACAATATATGATCATTGAAACAATTGGAAAAGAACAATATTTGCATCACCACATTCTCCTTGAAAAATTGCTTCAACGTGATGATGAAGAACTCAAAATACGAACATTAAAAGCCTATGCCTATACTGGTGCGCCGATTAATGAAACAATGTTAAGCGCCTTTTTTCATCATCAAGCTGGCAGGTGCGTATGATGGCAGCAAAGGTAGCTGGAGTAAGGAGGTTAAGTGTTTTTGAAGCTCAACTTATTACCTTACTATCAGATCAAGAGTATGTTGTTCGAGCCGAGGCTGCTAAAGCCATCCTGCATTTAAAAGGTGGAATTAATCGATTAAAGAGAGTAATAGAGGAAACAACAGATGAATTTGCCAGGGATATGGCCAAGGAATGGATTAGTAAAGAGAGCGGTGATGATAATTAATTGGTCTAATTTTTTAGTTGTCGGCAGTTGGGTTATTGTCATTTATATGGTTATGATTATTGCAGTTTATGGTGGAATGTTAATCATTTCTCTTTTCCATATACGAAAAACATATGAGCTTGACGAGATTGAGCCTTATGAAGAAATATTGCAATCAGAGTTTACCAAACCGGTCTCTATTCTTGTTCCGGCTTATAATGAATCAGCCGGAATTTATGGGAGTATACGTTCTTTGATCAGTATTGAATATCCTGAATATGAAATCATCATCATTAATGATGGTTCAAAAGATGATACCTTAGAAAAACTAATCGATCGTTTTCAAATGGTGAAAATAAATCGTGTTATACGAAAGCAGTTGGAAACGAAGAAAGTAAAAGGAATCTATCAATCCATAATCTATCCGAATCTAATCGTAATTGACAAAGAAAATGGAGGGAAGGCAGATGCGTTAAACGCTGGAATTAATCTATCAAGATATCCGTATTTTTGCTCTCTTGATGGAGATTCAATTATCGAGCGCAATGCATTCCTGAAAGTTTTAAAACCAATAATTGAGTCTAATGATGAAGTGATTGCATCGGGAGGTAGTGTAAGAATTGCAAATGGATGTGACATCCAAAATGGTGAACTGGTTAACGTGGAACTTTCGCGAAAACCACTTGTTATTATGCAAATAATTGAGTATCTCCGGGCGTTTTTAACAGGTAGAGTCGGATTAAGTGAAAATAATTTGCTGCTCATTGTGTCAGGTGCTTTTGGTGTTTTTTCAAAGAAATGGGTTATTGATGCAGGAGGCTATGCTCATACTGTTGGGGAGGATATGGAGTTAGTTGTTCGTCTTCATCGATTAATTAAAGAAAAAAAGGCGAATAAAAAAATTATTTATGTACCAGATCCAGTTTGTTGGACAGAAGCTCCTGAGTCTATTAAATTTTTACGGCGACAAAGAAAAAGATGGCACAAGGGGTTGTTTGATAGCCTATGGAAACATCGAAAATTGATGTTTAATCCTAAGTATGGATCAATAGGGATGTTTTCAATGCCTTATTTCTTTTTTGTTGAGTTTTTAGGACCATTAATAGAATTAATCGGTTATATCATATTAATTATTTCCATATTTACAGGCAGTATATATGTTGAATACGCCATTATCTTTTTCCTTCTCTCCCTTATTTATGGTTCTATTTATTCCATGGCATCTGTTTTACTTGAGGAGTGGAGTATGGAAAGATATCCAAAAGTAAAGCATTTTGTTATTCTTTTTCTAGTTTCAATGACAGAAACACTTTGGTACCGTCCTCTTACAGTTATATGGAGGGTCGAGGGAATGATAGAGATGGTAATTGGGAAAAAAGGCTGGGGAGAAATGGTGAGAAAAGGTGTATCAAATGACTAAAAAAAATGTATTCTTAACAGTTGGAGTTCTAATGCTGCTTATTCTATTCACATCTCCTTTTTGGATATGGCAATTAAAAGCAAGTCAAAATCTTAACGTACTTATAATTGATAAAACGGTACCAGATCAATCTTACCGTGAACATAAAGGATTGACCTGGATTCTTAACCATTTGAAGTTAAAAAAGGATGGAACAGACAATTATGAACAAGAGGAGGATTATGTAGGTTTTGTTCCAACTGACAATCCTCCAGAGTTCCGTACCCGGGAGCTACCGGAAGATTTATCCTCTTATGATATTTTATATCTTGCAGATGGATATGGTGTTTATGAGGATGAATATATGAACGGTAACAAGGAAGGGAAGCGTTCAGAGCTTCTATATGGAGGTATAACACAAGAGGAGATTCAATCATTAAACGACTCATTAATTGAGAATAATCAAACTTTAATTGCAGAGTTTAATACATTTGGATCACCGACTGAGGAGGATGTCAGGAAAGAATTTTACCAATTATTGAATTTGGATTGGACTGGCTGGATGGGAAGATATTTTCAAGATTTATCTAATGGTGAAGTGCCTGTCTGGGTAAAACAAAATTATGAAAAACAATATAAGGAACCTTTTGACTATGAAGGTAATGGCTTTGTTTTTGTTAATGAAGAAGATCAGGTTGTTGTGTTAACAGACAAAGATATGGCAGAAAACCATGCTTTGTTTCAGTTAACAGAAAAAGGACAAAAACATTTTCATATAAAAAAGGCTGTTCAGTATAATTATTGGTTTGATATTGTGAATGCCAGAAATGAGGAAGAGGTCCAAGCAACGTTTGAATTAGCTTTAACAGATAGCGGAAAGCAAACGTTAGAAGATTATGAGATTCCAACTCAATTCCCGGCCGTTATTCATCATCAAAATCAAATTTATGATACCTACTACTTTGCAGGTGATTTTGTTGATCAAGAGAAGGTTCCAAGTATTTATCAAATGAATGGTCTCTCATGGTGGCAAAAGTTATTTTCGTTTGAACAAGAAGGGAGAACAGACACTTTCTTTTGGAAAGCTTATGTACCGTTGATGACAGAAATTTTAACGAATGAGAAGGTTTCTACCATTAACCAGAAAAATACACTCGTTGAACCTGATATTCTTACAAAAGATGGTCTAAAACTGACAGGTGCTGCGAGTGATGAATATCTTCAACTATATAAAAATGGGAAATGGGAAGACGTGCTGATAAAAGGCGTTAATATGGGGATCGCGAAGCCAGGTACTTTCCCGGGAGAAGCTGGAATTACTAAGGAAGAATATGCAAGATGGTTTGACCAAATAAGTGAAATGAATGCAAATGCTCTTCGTGTTTACACAATTCATCCGCCTGCATTTTACCAAGCTTTGTATGAACATAATAGTAGTCGGGAAGATCCAATCTATTTATTTCATGGAGTATGGGTTAATGAAGATGTCTTTTTTGATGAGAAAAAGCAAAGAGCAGCATATGATCCAGAAGTTACGGATGACTTTAAAGCAGAGATACAACGAACAATTGATATTATTCATGGAAATGCTGATATTGAAGAAAGAGCTGGACATGCAAGCGGGAAATATGTACATGACTTGTCTCCGTATTTATTAGGCTGGGTAATTGGGGTTGAGTGGGATCCTAAGGCTGTTGTGAGGACAAATGAAAAATACCCAGATAAAACAAGCTATGATGGGAAGTACTTCACAACCTCAGACTCATCACCTTTTGAAGTATGGCTAGCTGAAATGATGGATTATACAGCAACATATGAGGCGGACACCTATAATTGGCAGCATCCAATGAGTTTTACAAACTGGGTAACAACAGACTTATTAGAGCATCCTGCTGAACCAAGTGAAGAGGAAGATATGGTGTCAGTAAATCCAAACCATATTAAGGCGAAGGAAGCCTTCTATCCAGGTATGTTTGCGTCTTATCATATTTATCCTTACTACCCGGATTTCTTAAATTATGAAGAAAAGTACGTGAACTATGTTGATCACCGGGGTGAAAAGAACAACTATGCAGGGTATCTGCATGATATGAAAAAACACCACGAAATGCCTGTAGTAGTAGCTGAGTATGGCATCCCGGCATCCAGAGGGTTAACACATGAAAATGTTTATGGATATGACCAGGGGCATCATTCAGAACAAGAGCAGGGTCAATATCTCGTTTCTTTATATGAAGATATTGTTGAAGAAGGAATGGCTGGTGGACTTGTGTTTGCATGGCAGGATGAGTGGTTCAAACGAACGTGGAACACAATGGATTATGATAATCCTAACCGCAGACCATTTTGGGATAATATTCAAACGAATGAACAACATTTTGGTTTGCTGAGTTTTGACCCTGGTACAGAAAAAAAGCAACTTCTTATTGATGGAGAAACCTCAGATTGGGAGAAACGGAATGAACAACCCGTTGTAAAGGTTAAAGAGCAGGACTTCATTAAACATGTATTTATGTCTAGTGATGAACAAGGATTGTATATCCGTATTGATTATAATGAAAACGAGTGGGACACTGAGAAATTTAGTACATCTATCTTGTTAGACACAATTAGAGGGCAAGGTCAGTCGACTCTTCCAAGTGTAGATAGTATAAAAGAAGATGGAATTGATTTTGTTGTAGAGCTTAATGGAGAAAAAACGTCAAGAGTACTAATTGATAGCTATTACGACACGTTCTATTATCACTATGGAAATCTACTCGAAATGATTCCGATGAAGGATTATGCGAATAAAAAAAATAATGGGGTGTATCATCCAATTCGCTTAACACTTAATAAGGAATTGACGATAAAGAAAGAAGAGGGACAACTTACTATTCCTTTTTCAGACTATGAAACAGGGAAATTAACATATGGTATTGGTAATCCGGAAATGGAAAAATTCAATTCTTTAGCGGATTTTCATATGAAAGATGGAACACTTGAGCTCCGATTGCCGTGGCTAATGTTAAATGTAAAAGACCCTAGTCAGAAAGAAATTACAGGTGATTTATGGTCTGGGAAACCTTTAGAAGAGAACTCAGAAACAATTGATTCTATTTTTGCCAAAATAGTGGTTTCAAGCAAAAACAAAGAAGCTGTACAGCAAATTCCATCTGCAAAAGGAGATTGGATTGAGTATACATGGGATAATTGGGACCAACCAATCTACCACGAACGACTAAAAAAATCCTATGACTACCTACAAGAAGCATTTGGAAGGATAAAATAACAGTAATACAGAAAATCTCAGACTCGATATGAGCAATAATCGAGTCTGAGATTTTTAACAAAGGAGAGACTTATGATGCAAAGGATATTACTTGCAGAGGATGAAGAAGTGTTACGCATGCTTGTAGTAGATACACTTGAAGATGTAGGATATATCATTGATGAAGCTTGTGACGGGGAAGAAGCTTATAATCTGATTAAACAAAATGACTATGATCTTATTCTTCTTGACTATATGATGCCTGTATACACAGGTTTGGAATTAATCGAAATGATAAGAAACGATCAAATTCAAACAAAAATTATGATGCTAAGTGCAAAAAGTCAAACATCAGATCAACAAAAGGTGTTGGAAGCTGGTGCTGACTTTTTTATGTCAAAACCTTTCAGTCCCATTCAGCTTGTTGAAAGAATCGAGGAGATTTTAGGTGAAGCTGAATAAATATTTACAAACAAGTTTAGCAAGGCAGTTTAGTTTGTTGACGATTTCGATTATTTTAGCTTTTACTTTATTGATGACAGGATTAATGATATACCAAGCAGCCATCAATGAAAATTTTGAGAATGTAAATGATAGCTTGGAACAAAAGGATTATATTGCATCAGAGTTGGATTATTCATTCAACCTAGCAATATCCGAAATGCGCGGCTATTTTGCTTATGATGGGACGGAAATATATTACGATAAGGTTCTTGAACAAAAAACAAAAGCAGAGAAAAGTATATCAAAGTTAAAAGATGTCGTTGAAAATGAAGAAGACGAACTGTTTTTGCAACAAACCAACGGGTTTTTTGAGTATTATTTTGAAGACGTTATGCCAAAATCAAAAGAACTCTATGATAATGAACAATATGAAGAAGTTTATAATATAGCAGTTGATCAAAATGCTTCAAATACAATTAGGCTTTATCAAGCCAACTTCAAGGATTACACTGAGAGTTTAGAGAAGCAGCTTTCGAGTCTTCACGATACTCACAATAATAAAATATTCATAAGCCAGGTCGTATTTGGAATTTTGCTTTTTTTATTAATTGTTAGTATGGCTACTTTCACGAGAAGAATGCTTATAAGTATCAGAGATCCACTTAAAAAATTAACGGTCGCAGCTGGTGAAATTACGGAAGGTAACCCGATCCTTTTCAATGACACCACAAACCGTCAGGATGAACTTGGTCTTCTATCCGTAGCTTTTGAAAAAATGACAAAAAGCATTCAGGAAAAAGAACAGGATTTAAGTGCACAAAATGAGGAGTTGCATGCTCAACAGGATGAGTTACAAGCACAGCAAACTGAGCTTGAAGAAGCTTTAGAGACAACTCAAAAACGAGAGCTTGACCTAAAACGCCGTAATGATTTAGTAAATGGACTGGCAAACTCACTTAATAAAGAGAAAGTATTAAAGAGTATAGTGGAAACGATGTGTGAAGTAATAGGAGCAGATAAGGGATTAATAGTCCTGTTGAGCCGTGGTCTGCCACATTCAAGCTTTGGAGTATCAGAAAAAGGGGTAAAACAATTTATTGCACATCTGGATTCAGGCTTAATGATCAGGCTAGAGGAGAAAAGAGAGCCTTTTATCATCAAACGGAAATGTAAAAAGGAAGAAAAAGGGTTTCATACTCAAGCATCTTATTGCTACGACATTTATATGCCTGTTTTATCCTCATCAGGACTCATGGAAGCTGTTATGGTGTATTCAAGATTAGGTCAAGCCTTTACTGATGATGAATTAGGAGAATTGAAGGGCTTAAGTAAGCAAATTGCGATTTCATTAGATAAAATTCAAATCTTTGAATTATCTGAAGGAGAACGTCAATTGACTCAGGATATTCTGGATACGATTAATGAGGGTATTCAGTTAATTGATGTAAATGGTACTGTCCTACAGGTTAACACAAAGATGTGTGACATGATTGATTGCCGAAGAGACATTTTGATTCAGAGCTCCTATAAATATTGGTTAAACATGATAATGGAGAAAGTGGATAATCACCATGAACTAAAACAGTTTTTTGACCAAATCTTGATTCAAGGTAAAACAGAGCGTCAATCGTTTGTTTACCATCAACATAGTCCAACTAATCAAGTCATTCAGGTATACTGTGAACCACTTGCACGAGACGGGGAGAAATTCGGAACGGTCGTTGTCCATCGTGATATTACAAAAGAATATGAAGTCGATGTTATGAAATCTGAGTTTGTAAGTACAGTTAGCCATGAATTACGAACACCACTAGCAAGTGTTCTTGGTTTTACAGAGTTAATGTTGAATAGAGAAGTAAAACCTGATCGGCAAAAGAAATATTTAACGACAATTTACCAGGAAGCAAAACGATTGACTGTCCTTATTAATGACTTCTTAGACGTTCAACGAATGGAAGCGGGCAAACAAACCTATGATAAAAAGTTTGATGATATTGTTCCTCTCATTTCCAATATCGTTGAAACACATCAAGTGAATCATCCCAGTCATTCAATCCAATATGATGTACAAACTACTAATACTTGTGTTTTTGGTGATAAAGATAAAATTAGCCAGGTTTTTACGAATTTAATAAGTAATGCAATTAAGTATTCTCCAAATGGAGGAAACATCGTAATTACAGTCTATGAAGAAGGGGCAAATTTAAACATATCGATAAAAGATGAAGGACTGGGCATACCGGAAGAAGCGATTGATAAATTATTCACCAAGTTTTTTAGAGTGGATAATTCTGATAGGAGAAGAATTGGGGGAACAGGCTTAGGTCTGGCAATCGTTAAGGAAATCATGAAGTCCCATGATGGGGATGTATGTGTTCAATCTGCACTTAAAAAGGGAAGTACCTTTACAGTCAGTTTTCCGTTAGTTATGGGAAATAGAGAGCATTCAAAAAATAATCAAGGTGTTCCATCGCAGAAAGGGAAAGTGAATGTCATTATTGTTGAAGATGACAACAGTCTGGCTAATTTACTACAAACGGAGCTTGAAGAAAGTAACTTCCATGTTAAAACCTACAGTAATGGAGAGCTTGCTTTAGAAGCAATAAAAAAAGAACGGCCTGATGCCATTGTCCTTGATATCATGTTGGAAGAAAAAGGAATAGATGGCTGGGAAATGATTAAACAATTAAAAGGTATTGAAGAATTAAAAGCAATTCCGATTTTTATATCTACTGCACTGGATGAAAAGGAGAAAGGTTTAGCATTAGGTGTGAATGAGTATTTAATTAAACCTTATCAGCCTAGTAAGCTCTCGAAACTAATTCTCCAAACATTATTGATAAAGGATTGGAGTGGACAAATCCTCATTCCAAGTGAAGAAGAAAGCGATGATAACAACTAACATAAAATACTTAAACCAAATACGAATATGTTTAACCCCCCACTTTTAATGGTATATACTAGGGATAGATTTCCAATGAGAGGTGTGGTCTAGATGTTAAAGAAGTATACGATTGAGACTCATCAACGCGACCAAATGATTGAAATAACTCATATCGTCCAAGCTTTTGTTAATGAACAGCAAATGAAAGATGGCCAAGTACTTGTATATTGTCCGCATACGACTGCAGGTATAACAATTAATGAAAATGCGGATCCGGATGTTAAGACGGATATGATAAGACGATTTGATGAAATGTTTCCGTGGAAAGTTGTGAAGGATCTTCACGCGGAAGGAAATACAGCGGCTCATATGAAGGCAAGTACGGTCGGAGCTTCCCAATCGGTTATCGTTTCCGGAGGGAACCTTTTACTAGGAACGTGGCAAGGTATTTATTTTTGTGAGTTTGATGGACCAAGACAACGAAATTTCTATCTTAAAGGATGTTAAAGTGCTGCTGGGCTGAATAGTCAAATTTTTGACAAATAGGTGAATTGGCATAGATGAATGGGTGCAATCCTTTTTTTATGGTAAAATAAGAGGAATGTAAGAGCAGTACGCTTATGAGGTGACATATGGAATTGTATACTCTCCTTTTTATATTCGCTGGGGTTGTCTTCATAACTTCCATTTTTGGATATATCATTACTAGGAAAATATATGTACCACCAGCGCTTATCTTTGTCCTCTTCTCCTTTTTGATGTTACTCTATTTTAATGAAACATTTTTTATATGGGTCATCATATATACCTGTTTCTCCCTTTTCATAACATTCATCATGTTTTTATTATTTAAAAGCAGAAAAGAAAAATAGCAACATCAATTACGAAAAAGCACCTGTGTTAAAACTGGTGCTTTTTTTATGGAACCCTAACTTAGATATAATATTTTTGCGATCCAATCCTTCCAACTATTGTTCTTGTTTCAATAAATTGAGTCATCAGATTTACCCTTGAAAGTGAAAAACGGTACAGATATTGATCATCGAGTCTTGTAACTTGTGAAAGAAGAAAAGCAGATTCTGTCGGGTATGGCTTTCGGCGTTTATTTAAGGAATCTATAATTCCCTCAGAAGTTTTTATTCCAATACCATGTCCGAAGTAAAGATCGTTTCCTAAATCGATCACATTCTCACCTTGCCATTGGGGGGTTTGGGGATTAAATTGAGGATTATCAAAGTATAAACAGTCCCCCGGAATATAATCATTTCCGCGTCGGGTAAAAATCGGCAAGTCATTATCAGTTTGCCAGTCACGCAGATATATGCCTTGGTATATACGATTAAATTGAGAAACGTCAATCGAGTCGAGTACAGCCTTATAAAAGATAATGACAATGCTTGTTGCACACTCAAATGCATATTCTTTTCCATTGTGAAAAATATCTGATATGGCAACGGAAGGGTTTATCCCTGCTCTTAGTTTAAATCCGCCTTGCTCTGTTAAATGCCAATACTGTTCATTACATCTAGCTTTTTCAAAGGTTGCGAACTTTGCTTTACTAGCTAATAAATGACGAGCGGCTTGTATGATGCTGTAACGAAGGTTCAGGGTGAATTCAAAATGCTGACTATTTAAATAAGAATAATTTTCTTGATAACGGCTCATTTTGTCGATCATTTCATTTTTTTCTGGTGGAAAACCGGAGGATTTTAATGTGTTTGCATCCACCACACGGTTACCAATAACAATCATGATGACCCTCCTAAAGAATTTGTCATATCATATTGTATGGTGGTGCAATCAAAGATAGAAACAAAATGGTGAATTCTTACTTTAGATTATACTTTTCCTACAATAACGTAATATCGCCTGATTGTTTAATGTTATCAGGAATTTCCGTGAGTACAAAGTTGTCTGTTAGAATGCCTAAATTGCTTTGTAACTCATTACCGGTCATTGGTAGACCATGTCCGGTAATAGCGATTTCTGGATGAAGGGCCTCAATTTTTTTCACGGATTGTTCGGCTGCTTCCCAATCAAGGGTGAAGTATGCCGGTGGTCCATGCAATTCCTGTTTTTGTGTGATAACCTCGTATAAAGATTCCTGCTCCACGGTAGTTATTGCATCTCCGGCAATTAAGACTTTGTCACTGTCTCTAAATAAGGAAACATGTCCAGGTGTATGGCCAGGAGTGTGAATAAAACGCCAATTTGGTAAACATGGTATGCTACCATCACCATTAAATAACCTTAAATGAGAGCTTATATCTATGCTGTGCCTTGGAAATAATGGTGACATTTTTGCAACAAGACCCTCTGCTTTGGTATTTGGCGGTGGATAATCACTTTTTCCTGTTAAGTACGGTTGTTCGAGAGGATGAGCATATACAGGAACATCCCATATTCTCAGTAATTCGTTTAATGCACCTACATGATCGAAATGCCCATGAGTCAGGACAATTCCCAAGGGACGGCAGTTTTCACCGAATCTTTTTTTCGCCTCTGCTAAAATGACCTCTTCTGAGCCGGGCATACCCGCGTCTATTAATATAAATTCATTAGAATCTCTAGGGTTCCCGACAAAAATGATATTAACGATTTGAACAGTAAAGCAATAAATATCTGGTAAAACCTCAAAACCCATTCCACTTGTCATTGAAGTAAGGGGCATTTTCTCCACTATAATAACCTCCATTTTTCTATAGTAGTGTTAGTATTTCTTAAAATTCGCAGAGTATGATGTGTTTAAGAGGAATGGATATCGTTTTTCTCCTATCGTATCTTGAACTATAATGAAAAGTAGACAAAATAATTTAAGGCTGTTTTCGCAAACATTGTTGCTTTGTAATAAGTGTAGAGGTTGTTGATTTGAGCTCCAGGCTGCTCGCTTTCCGTGGGGTGGGCGGTGAGCATCCTCAACGCTTTGCGTCTCCGGGGTCTCACCTGTCCCACAGGAGTCTCGCATATCCGTTCAAATCAACCCTATTTAGTTTTTTAAGTACTTTTTTAAAACAACAATCTTTTAGAAAAGAGCCTAATTTAAAGACAGGGAGATTTTCACATGTACATTGTTCATTCAACATTCCATGTCCCGCCAGAGAAGGCCGAAGAGGTTATTCAGATTTATCAGACAAGATCTAAATTGGTCGATAAATATGATGGTTTTATATCATTTCAACTCTTACAAAATGAGGTGAAGACCGGTGAATTAACTGTACAAATTATATGGGAAACCAAGCAAGAGACTATGTAAACTGGGTAACAAGTGATGCATATAAAAAAGTACATGAACTGGAAAAGAATTATCCTGACCAAGAGTTGGCTGCGATAAAGCCGATTGTGCAAAGGTTTAATGTGGTGGCGGAATGAAAAAGGAAATTGTAGAAGCTATTATTGATGAAGTGGTTGAGGGGATATATGAGGCTTTTCCAATGTTAGTTGAAAAATATGGAGAAGTTGGCAAAAATAAATGTAGGGAAGATAATCATCATCATTTTAAACATCTGAACACAGCATTTTCTCTAGATGAGGAAAAGATTTTCACTGACTATGCTCTTTGGCTAAATAACGTGTTAACATCCCGGGGGATGAAGGAAGATCATCTAATAGATAATTTTGATAGAATAAAAAAGGCATTACATACACATCAATCAGCTGAGGCAATAAAATATAATCTATATTTGCAATCCGCAATAGAAACAATTGAACATGTGAAAGCCGAGAAGGAGAATTAAACTCCTTCTTTTTTCATGTCCTCGGAACCTGAATCAGAGACAGAGAATTTTTTGTTTCTGGTTGAATATGATGATGTTATTGACAAGCAGGTTAAGTCGTTTTATAGTTAAACACGTTAATAGTTAAATTGTTTAATTACTTTTTGGAGGATGGAAATCCAATGAATGATATTTTGATACAAGATTTAATTAATCGGTATGTCAATGTTAGTTTTGCAGTGACAAAAAAAGCAGAAAATCTTATTAAAGAGAGTATAGGTGACACAATTACGAATGACCAGCATTACACACTTCGCTATATACATAAAGCTGGTACATGTACATCGACAGAGCTTTCAGAAGTTTTTGATGTGAAGAAAAGTGCGATTACCGCTATTGTTAATCGTTTAACAGAGAAAGAATTGATTAAGAGAACACGTGATGAGAGCGATCGTCGTGTTATTTATCTAACTCTAACTGATAAAGGTAAAGTCTTATTTGAAAAAACAGAAGAAAAAATTCATAAGCTTGTGGAATCCATTATCACAAGCTTTAATGAAAAAGAAATTGTTTCGTTTATTGAGACATATGAAAAGTTAAATGAGCAATTAGATAATTTAAAAGATTGTAAAATGGGGGAATAACTGTGAGTGCAATAATTAAAGGGAAATGGTTCGTTATTATTGGTTGGATTGCAGTTGTTATTGGGCTGTTTTTAGTAGCCCCTAATATGGGTGACCTCGTTAGTGAGAAGGGACAAATAAGTGTTCCCGAAGGCTATTCCTCATCTTTAGCTGAGGAGATCTTAAATGAGGTCCAGGAACAAGATAGTGTTGGTGATGAAATAACCGCTGCTCTTGTTTTTCATAATAAAGAAAAGCTAACAAATGATGAAATCAAAGAAGCAGAGAAAGCCATTCGCCTCCTGGAAAAAAATAAAGAATTAGACGTAGCGAATATCCTCACTCACTTCAACGAAAAAGCATTGGAGGACCAGCTTGTTTCTGATGATGGTAAGACGATATTAGCCTCGATTAGCATAAATCAAAATGATCGTGAAGGTAGTGAAATCTCAGAATTATTGTATAAGGCAATTGAAGACGTAAATGTTGAACATTATTACACAAGCGGATGGATGATAGATCAGGATGTGATGACAAGTTCACAAGAAGGGTTAAAGAAAACTGAGGGAATCACAGTTGTTTTTATTCTTGGTGTTTTATTATTAGTATTTAGATCGGTTATCGCACCTATTATTCCTTTAATTACAGTTGGACTTACGTATTTGGCTTCACAATCCATTGTGGCGATCCTTGTAGATATTGTTAATTTTCCTATTTCAAACTTTACCCAGATTTTCCTGGTAGCCGTATTATTTGGAATTGGAACAGATTATTGTATTTTATTACTAAGTCGTTTTAAAGAAGAGCTCTCACACCGAGAGAGTACTGTAGAAGCAATTATTGAAACATATCGTAATGCCGGAAGAACAGTGTTTTTTAGCGGTGTAGCCGTTATGATTGGTTTTGCAGCAATCGGATTTTCACAATTTAAACTTTACCAATCAGCATCAGCTGTTGCAGTGGGTGTAGCTATTTTACTCATTGCATTGTTTACGGTTGTACCGTTTTTTATGGCTGTATTAGGTAACAAAATATTCTGGCCATCAAAAGGCACATTAGAGCATAAGGACAGTAAATTCTGGGAAATTGTAGGCAGATTTTCATTAGCAAGACCACTCATTGCTTTGTTAGTCGTAGCAGCAGTATGTGTGCCGTTCTTATTCACCTATGATGGAGAACTATCTTACAACTCTTTAGAGGAGATCGGTTCTGATGTGAATTCTATTAAAGCATTTAACGCAATTTCAGACAGCTTTGGTCCAGGTGAATCTATGCCAACACAAGTTGTATTAAAAAATGATGAAGAAATGAATTCAACTGAATACATTGCTTTGGCAGAAACAATTAGCAATGAGTTAGAAAAGGTTGACCTTGTTGATTCCGTTCGTTCTGTGACGAGGCCAACTGGAGAGAAAATAGAAGATTTCTATGTTTCAAAACAAGTGGAAACACTTGAAGAAGGTCTTGGAGAAGGAAACGAGGGGATCGGGAAAATAAGTGAAGGACTTGCAGAAGCTGAAAGTGAGCTCTCAAACTCTTCACCACAATTGAAAGATGCAACAGACGGCATCAACGAGCTGATCACAGGGACGACAAAAATCAATTCAGGAATGTCCGAAATTCAAACAAACCTTGCAAAAATTGAGGATGGTATTCGTCAAGGTTCAGCTGGATCCACCGAAATTAAAAAAGGGTTAGAAGAAGCAAAGGCAGGAGCAGAAGAGCTTCAAGCAGGAAGTGCTCAACTTTTAGCCGGATATGAAGAAGTTGAAAGTACTCTTAATACTCTTTATAAAAATTATGGAGAAGTTGGTAAAGGTGTTTCCAGTCTATCAGGCGCTTTATCTGCAATAGAAGGTAAATTCGGAGATCTAGAAGCAAATGAAGCCTATCCAAATATAGAAAAGGATCCAAATTATTTAGCAATTAAAGGTACAGTTCTTGAAGCAAATAAACAATTACCAGTGCTAGCAGGTACTATTGATCAATTAAATAATGGGTTAAATGAACTTTCAAATGGTGTAAATCTGGCAAACACAAACTTTGCTAAACTTGTAGATGGCCAAAAAGAACTTACTACAGGCTTATCCCAACTAATTGCCGGAATTGAACAGCAGCAAGCAGGATTAAATCAGTTGGCTGATGGTCAGGGACAAATTGTGGATAACATCCCACAGCTAACAAATGGTCTTGCTGGAGTTACAAATGGTCAGCAACAGCTCTTGGACGGATTTGGCGACCTTGATGGGCAAATGAGTCAGCTAACAGATGGACTAAGTGAAAGTGTGGATGGTTTAAACCAAGTTTCAGATGGATTAGGGTCAGCACAGGAATACTTGGCTGATTTGTCAAAATCAGATGACTCAGCAGGCTTTTATCTGCCTGAAGATGTTTTAGAAAGTGAGGACTTTGAGGAGTCATTGAATACGTATATGTCTAATAATCGTAAAGTTATGACATTAGATGTGATCTTTTCAAGTAATCCATACTCAAATGAGGCAATTAATCAAATGGATGAGGTAAATGCAGCGATTGAGAGAGCAACAAAAGATACAAAGCTTGAAAATGCCGAGGTGGCAATTGGCGGAATTACAAGTACGAATGCCGACCTAAACACGATGTCAAATAACGATTACTCACGCACAGTTGTGTTAATGTTAATCGGTATATCTATCATTCTCGTATTCTTATTCCGTTCCATTATTATGCCGATTTATATTATTGGTTCATTGATATTAACGTACTATACGGCAATGGGAATAAATGAAGTGATTTTCGTGAATATTTTGGGATACACAGGTATTAGTTGGGCAGTTCCATTCTTTGCATTTGTCATCCTTGTTGCACTTGGTGTTGATTACAGTATCTTCTTAATGGACCGCTTTAATGAATACAAAAATTTATCTGTAGGTCAAGCGATGTTATTGGCAATGAAGAAGATGGGAACCGTCATCATTTCAGCTGTTATTATATTAGGTGGTACCTTCGCTGCAATGATTCCATCAGGTATGCTTTCCCTTATTCAAATTGCTGCCATCATCTTAACAGGCTTATTCTTATACGCGTTAATCGTGCTTCCGTTATTCATACCTGTCATGGTGAAAACTTTTGGTGCAGCAAATTGGTGGCCGTTTAAACGAGCATAATATCTTATTATTTACCCACTTTGTTCAGTAAAATATATGTAGAATATTATCGAATATTTGTGTATAAAAGGTTGCCCAGTTCCTTGATTTAAACAAAATTAAGTGTTAGAATTGAGTTAATTATTTTTGTTCGGATAAGATTGAGAGATGGAAGTAGCTTTAAAAAGTGTTTTCCTCTTGATGAATCGTTGTCTAGCAAGAATAGTAATACAAAGTGGACGTTAGATTCCACACAGGAGGAAAAACAATGCTACAAGGTAAAGTAAAATGGTTTAATTCAGAAAAAGGTTTCGGTTTCATCGAAGTTGAAGGACAAGACGATGTATTTGTACACTTCTCAGCTATCCAAGGTGATGGTTTCAAAACTTTAGAAGAAGGCCAAACAGTTACTTTTGAAGTAGAGCAAGGAGCTCGTGGACCACAAGCTGCTAACGTTCAAAAATAAGCATAACGCTGCAGAAGCAGCTCTATAAAAGACTCCGTTTAGGAGTCTTTTTTATTTGGAAATGGGGCTTGTTTTACAATTTCCCATAATTCGTCCATATTTATCCCATACTTGTCTCTTATAGTAGATAGCAGAGAGATGAAGGTTAACAATAAATAAGATTGAGGAGAATTTGATGATTGAAAAAATATTTGCAAGTAAAAAAACATTAGCTATTCTAGCAGTCCTAATAGTAGCAGCTATTGCTGTTTTTATCTTTTTATCAACTCGCAGCGATGTTGTCGCTAAGGTTGGTAGTGAATCACTCACAAAGGACGATTTATATACATTTTTTGTGGAACAAAACGGTGAAGCAGCTTTAGACACACTTATTACAAAAAACCTGATTAATCAAGAGGTGGAAAAAGAGAAGATAACCGTTTCAAGTAAGGAAATAGACGCAGAGCTGCAAGAGTTGATTGCCTCTTATGGTGGAGAAGAAACATTTGAACAACAGTTAACAGCAAGTGGATTAACACAGGATGATATTAAAGAAGATATTGAAGTTAATCTTAAAATTGAAAAACTCTTAGAACCTCAAATCGAGATTACTGAGGAAGAAATGCAAACGTATTTTGATGAAAACAAAGACTCTTTCGCACAAGCGAAGCAGGTAAAAGCAAGTCACATTCTTGTGGAAGATGAAGAAACAGCAAAAAAAGTACAAGAGAAACTTGATAATGGTGAAGACTTTGCTGAGCTGGCGAAAGAGTATTCAACAGATACAGCTTCAGCTGAATCAGGTGGAGATTTAGGGTTCTTTGGTGAAGGAAGTATGGTGGCTGAATTTGAAGAAGCGGCCTTTTCAATGAAAGTGGATGAAATAAGTGATCCTGTGAAGTCTGATTATGGTTATCATATTATTAAAGTAACTGATACCCAAGAAGCCGCAGAAGCAAACTTCGAAAAGAGTAAAGAAGAAATAAAAGGAATTTTACTAGATGAGAAAATGACAACTGAATATCCTACATGGTTAGAGGAAAAACAAAAAGAATATGATGTTAAGAACTACCTATCAGAATAATAAAGGAGCCCCTGTGGCTCTTTTTTGTTACGGCTAAAATATAATCAATGATATAATAATAGATAAAATCTGAATTTTCATATTTTTAAACAAAGGGGAGAAGCATTGATGAGTAATCATACGATTAAAAAAGGCTATTTTGGTGAGTTTGGTGGTAGTTTTGTTCCTGAAGATTTAAAAAATGTTTTAACCATACTAGATGAAAACTTTGAAAAGTATAAAAACGACCCTGAGTTTATTCAAGAGTTTCAATACTATATGAAAGAATATATCGGGCGGGAAAACCCACTAACATATGCTGAAAATCTCTCGAAGCAAGTAAGTGGAGCCAAAATATATTTAAAACGTGAAGATTTAAACCATACAGGGGCACATAAAATTAACAATGCAATTGGACAAATATTATTAGCTAAGCGAATGGGAGCAACAAGAATTATTGCCGAAACTGGTGCCGGACAGCATGGTGTTGCAACAGCAACTGCTTGTGCGATCGTTGGTGGTATGGATTGCACGATTTATATGGGGAAATTAGATACTGAACGACAAGCATTAAATGTATTTCGTATGGAGCTTTTAGGAGCGAAGGTAGTTTCAGTCGATAAGGGGCAAGGTAGGTTAAAAGATGCCGTAGATGCGGCTTTAAATGATCTAGTTGAAAACTATGAAAATACCTTTTATCTTTTAGGCTCTGCAGTTGGGCCACATCCTTTCCCAACGATGGTCAAGCATTTTCAATCCATCATTAGTGAAGAATCGAAAAAGCAGATTATAGAGAAGGAAGGAAAGCTGCCGGCAGCCGTCATTGCATGTGCAGGTGGAGGAAGTAATGCCATCGGGGCATTTGCTCATTATATTGATGAACAAGAAGTACGATTAATTGGAGTGGAACCTGCAGAAGCTCCTTCATTAACAGAAGGAAAACCCGCTGTTATACATGGTTTTAAATGCTTAACATTACTTGACGAGAAGGGAGAACCAAAGCCTACTTTTTCGATTGCAGCAGGACTGGATTACCCCGGGATTGGACCTGAACATAGCTATTTGAAAACAACAAACAGAGCTGAATATGTAACAGTAACAGGCGAGGAAGCTTTAGAAGCATTTCAAATTTTGTCAAAAGTAGAAGGCATTATTCCGGCACTTGAAAGCTCACATGCTGTTGCTTATGCAATGAAACTGGCAAAACAACTAGGTTCAGAAGACTCAATTATCGTTAATCTTTCAGGGCGCGGAGATAAGGATGTTGAACAGGTTTATAACATGTTGAAAAATTAATAAATCGGTAAACAAAGGAGCTGACCCGAAGATCTAGATTTTAGACCTTGGGTTAGCCTTTTTTCATACTTTGACCTTTTAATTCAGACAAATGTAAAAACCGGGACGTTCCATTGCGCTCCAGACACTTGCTTTCCGCGGGGAGGGAAATAAAGAAAGTGAGGAAAATAGATACCAATAAGGAGGGAGGAATATCCCTTTTTATTAAAAAACCCCACTATTGGGTTCTTTTCAAAAACACATAAGAAAAAGATGCTCAAAAAGTCGTCATTTAACGACCTTTTGAGTCATCCTCTTTCTGCTGGACCTTATTTGTGACAGGTTTATCCCCAATGTGAACCCCATTTTTTCATTTCTTTAATCATAGGATGAAGAGAATGGCCTTTTTCTGTCAACGTATATTCCACAGTGACAGGTACTGTTGCAAATGTTTCTCTAGTTAAGACCTGATGATTTTCTAAATGACGAAGCGTATCTGTTAATGCCTTTGGACTGATTTTCGGAATAGCCCGTTGTAATTCACCAAATCGTTTTGTGCCATCAAAAAGTTGTTTAATGACAAGAAAAGACCATTTTCCACCAATAATATTCAGTGCTTTTTCAATTGAACATTCAATATGTAGTTCATTTACTTTTTCCATAGTACCCCCTTATAGTTACTATAAAAAGTATAGTAGATTACTTGTTTTTAATTATATCAACAAAATTTCAGTACTTGTATACAATCTTCAAAAAATTTATAATTTAAAAATGTAAACGATTTCTATTAATACATAATTTATAAAGGGGTTGGGGTTGAATGAAGTATAGACGTCTTGGAAGATCAGGGCTTAAAGTAAGTGAAGTTAGCTTGGGAAGCTGGCTCACGTATGGAGCTTCTACGGAAAATGAAAAAGCGATAAAAACAATTGAAACAGCGTATGATTTAGGAATTAATTCTTTTGATACAGCGAATGTTTATGCCAAAGGGGAATCTGAGAAAGTAGTTGGTGAGGCTTTAGGGAAGTATCGTCGTGATTCATACGTGTTGGCTACTAAGGTGTTTTGGCCGATGAATGAAGGACCGAATGATCGGGGTCTATCAAGAAAGCATGTTTTTGAGCAACTGCATGCAAGTTTAAAAAGATTAAAAACAGATTATGTGGATATTTATTACTGTCACCGTTATGACCCAGAAACACCTGTTGATGAAACATTACGCACAATTGATGATTTGGTACGTCAAGGAAAAATTTTATATGCCGGTGTGAGTGAATGGACAGCACAGCAAATTCAAGAAGCAATTGGAACAGCTGATAAATATTTATTGGATCGAATTGTCGTTAACCAACCTAATTATAGTATGTTACATCGTTATATTGAGGATGAAGTTCTGCCGGTTAGTGAGCAACACGGAATTAGTCAAATTGTTTTCTCTCCATTAGCTCAAGGATTATTAACTGGGAAATATAGTTTAAGTAATCGTGCTCCTGAAGGAAGTCGTGCTACTGATCCGAATTCGAACATGCATATGAACAGGCTTTTAACAGATGAGGTTTTATCAAAGGTAGAAAAATTAGATGGGATTGCGAAGGAATTAGATATTAGTTTGTCACAATTAGCAATTGCTTGGATTCTTCGTTTACCGGGTATTGCAAGTACTTTGGTAGGGGCAACAAAACCTGAACAAATCATAGAAAATGCAAAAGGGTCTGATGTGACAATACCAAGTGATGTTCTTGCACAAATTGAGGGAATTTTAAAATAAGGATGTGAACGAATGAAAAAAGTTGTTGTAACAGGTGGGAGCGGATTACTAGGATCATCCGTTATAAAGGAATTTCTTGATAATGGATATGAAGTCGTAAATGCAGATAGAACATATCCACAAGAACCTATATGTAAAACGGTCTTAGTAGATTTGCAAAATTTAGGAGAAGTGTATGGGGTATTAGCTGGAGCGGATGCTGTTGTTCATTTAGCAGCCATTCCGGTCGCATACTCACATCCTAATGAAGTAACATTTAAAAACAATGTGATGTCAACTTATAATGTGTTGGAAGCAGCTGGAACATTGGGAGTCAAAAAAGCGGTCATTGCTTCAAGTGAGTCCTCATATGGTTTGGTGTTTCCGCTAAAGGAGCTTTCACCACAATATGTACCACTTGATGAAGAGCATCCACAATTACCGGAAGATAGCTATGGGTTATCCAAAATTGTAAATGAACAAACAGCAGATATGATTCATCGAAGAACAGGTCTCCAAGTTGTTTCAATGAGACTTGGTAATATTATTGCTCCTCATATGTATAACAACTTTCCAAGTTTTATTCATGATCCTGAACAACGAAAGGTGATTATGTGGAGTTATATTGATGCAAGGGATGCAGCAACCGCTTTCCGACTAGCGATTGAAACAGAAGGGCTAGGTTCAGTAGCTCTTAATATTGCTGCAGATGAAACGAGCGTTAATATCGAAAGTCATCAGTTAATGGAAACCATTTATCCTGCTGCAGAAATTAGAAGACCATTACAGGGGTATGAAACTTTGTTTTCAAATGAAAAGGCAAAGAAGCTATTAAATTGGCAGCCAAAACATAGATGGAGAGACTATGTGGACGTTGAAAAATAAGGCTCTTTTCTAAAAGGTTGTTGTTTTTCATAATTACTTAAAAAAACTAAATAGGGTTGATTTGAACGGATATGCGAGACTCCTGTGGGAGCTGTGGGACAGGTGAGACCCCGGAGACGCAAAGCGTTGAGGATGCTCACCGCCCACCCCACGGAAAGCGAGCAGCCTGGAGCTCAAATCAACAACCTCTACACTTATTACAAAGCAACAATGTTTGAGAAAACAGCCAAAAATAAAGATAACCAGGCCTAGCTTAATGCTAGGTTTTTTTGATTCTTACACAGAAATTGTCGAATGATGGATTTGAATAAAGTGGATAGATTTGTCCGGAAAGTTAAAAGATTTTACTTCATTTTTGAGAGATTCCAGCTTTTTAACTTACAGTAAACTAAGTACAAGAAAAAATAAAATTTGCTATCCTCTTTCATTGTATATTAAACTGTGTATGGACAATTTGTAGTGAAGCACTACATGAAGAGAGGAATCGATACATGTTACACGAATTTTCAATAAATGTACCTTTTAACGAGATTAATGAAGTCACTGATCTGCTTAATGCTGCCGGTATTTACAATCTTTACTATGAATCACCTATTGAAATTATTAAGGTACAAAATGGCTATGGGTATGAGGAAAAAGAAGATCAGCTTGTTGAACTGAAAATTTATGCAAGTGATCAAGAAGTAGACCATCTACCAGATGCATACTACCCTTTATTGGAAGCAACTCTTTCTATTTCTAGAGATGACATTACATATAAAACATACGATGAAACAAATTGGGAGCAATCCTATGATTTTGAGGACATTGATTTAGGAAATGAATGGATCATAAAGTATCCTAGCTCAGAACAGGAATACGATGACAAGCATGTATTGAAATTTGATCCACTTGCGGCATTTGGTACAGGTCTACATGAAACAACACAAGGCTGTTTACGTATGATTCTTAATAAGGATCTTACGGGTAAATCCGTTCTTGATCTTGGTACAGGCTCTGGTATGCTTGTAATTGCTGCATCTTTAAAAGGAGCAGAAAAAGTTGTGGCAGTTGATTATGAGGAGGTTGGACGTGAACTTTACCATAATGCGGAGCTAAATGACTTAACAAATGATCTTCAGGTTGTTCAAGCGGATTTAATCACAGGAGATTATGAGATTAATGAAAACTATGATTTAATCTTGATTAATATCGGTGCAAATGAAACGATAAGTATTATTGAAAGACATAATCTTCTTAAAAATAGTGACGACTTTTTTATATCTGGTCTTGTGGAATGGCATCTTGATGACTTAATCAATGTATTTGCTAAAGGTGGCTTCTCTATTGAAGAAAAATCACAAACAAATGAATGGGTTTCCATCCATTTTAAAAGAGATTAATACAATTTTTTCACAAATCCTAGTTAATTAAACCATAGTAGTTATGATATGATAGAGTATATTTCAATGTGTAAAGGAGTTAATTATGGAAAAAGTACTTGTTTTTGGTCACAAAAATCCTGATACAGATACAATCTGTTCTGCGATTGCATACGCTGAGTTAAAAAATAAAATCGGACAAAACGCTGAACCTGTACGTTTAGGGGAAGTAAGTGGTGAAACTCAATACGCACTTGATTTCTTCAAAAAAGATGCTCCACGTTTAGTAGAAAAAGTAGCCGGAGAAGCAAGCGAAGTTATTTTAGTTGACCATAATGAGCGTCAACAGAGTGCTGACGATATCGATGATGTTCGTGTTCTTGAAGTAATTGATCATCACCGCATTGCAAACTTTGAAACAAGTGATCCTTTGTACTATCGTGCTGAACCAGTTGGTTGTACTGCAACAATTTTAAATAAGCTTTACAAAGAACATGGTGTAGAAATTGAAAAAGAAACAGCAGGATTAATGCTTTCAGCGATTATTTCTGATTCTTTATTATTCAAATCTCCAACATGCACTCAAGAAGACATCGATGCAGCTAAAGAATTAGCTGAAATAGCTGGTGTTGATGCAAATGCTTACGGCTTAGACATGTTAAAAGCCGGTGCTGATTTAAGTGATAAATCAGTTGAGCAATTAATCTCATTAGATGCAAAAGAATTCCAAATGGGTTCTAGCAAAGTCGAAATTGCACAAGTAAATGCTGTTGATACAAACGACGTTCTTGCAAATAAAGCAGATATTGAAGCTGCGCTTAACAATGTTGTTTCTGAAAAAGGCTTAGACCTATTCTTATTTGTTGTAACGGACATTTTAACAAATGATTCAGTTGCTGTTGCAGTCGGTCAACAAGCAGGAAAAGTAGAGCAGGCATTTAATGTATCGTTAGATAATAATCAAGCGACATTACAAGGTGTTGTATCACGTAAAAAGCAAATTGTTCCTGTCTTAACAGAAGCATTTAGTAAATAATAATATATGTTTGAGCCACATTTCAATAAACTTGGAATGTGGCTTTTTATTAAGTAATAATCTCTGCCAGAACAGACTGGTTTTTTAGATGAGTGATGACAGACAAAGGGGAAGAGAAGGAAGGCAGGAATGTTCTTCATACCAGAGATGACGGACAAAAGGGGAGAGAGAATAAACAGAAACGTCCTTCATAGTGGTATGAAGGACGTTTTTTTTATAACTTACTAGAGTTTATATTTCTCTTTCAATGACTCCGGAGCCAACTTAATCATCCAATCCAGCACAAATGTCGCAATTACAACATCATCCACAATTCCTAAAATTGTAATATAGTCAGGAATTAAATCAAATGGGAAGAAAGCATATGTGAGAATGAGTAAAGTTCCCAATAACTTTTTGTGAGATTCTACTTGTTTGGAGAAGAAGAACTCTTTTAAAAACGGAAGGAATCTCCAAAAAGTAATGATAAACTTAAGTCTCTTTAATCGTTTCATCAATATTAATCACCCCTTTATGGTTTGAACGATAAGCTTGGGATGTAGTAACAAGTCTTTGATAGAATCTGGGGGGATTTTTCACCTCTAATGTAAGTGAGGCAACAAGCTTTGTTTCGAAAATTGTTAATAGCACTATCCCTATAAAGTGATCTTATATGACCTGAATGATATCCTGGTCTTTACTTTCAACCCCTTCATTAAAAGTAAGCCGAGTTTTAAATCGATATGAAATACTATCTGTTGAAGCAGGGATATCTTCTGGTAATTTAAAGGTGAAAGATACCTTGCTATCTTCTTCAGGATTGATAAGCTTTGATGATAAGATCGTAGCTGTATCAATGACTTTCTCTATATCTGTATTTCTATCAATTAAAACAAGATCACTATCAATCCTTTTTAATTGTTGCTCAATTGTTCCACCTTTAAGGTGAAAAAAACCTTTAATTAAATCACCGCGTTTATATGTGTCTTTTGGTAGAATGAGGTCAATCACAGCTGAACCAACACCTAAAAGGGACATATATTTCCTCAGTAACATCATTTATCTCCTCCAATATATTCGCTTTGTTTAACATATTTTTGTTCAAGGCGTTTTTCAATTTCATCTAGTTGATCTTTATCATTAAGAAGCTCTTCTTTGTTTTTCTTAATTAATTCGTCCATTGATCGTTTTTTTACCAATATAGTGATCTCCTTTATTCGTTATCCTATAGGTATAAAAGAAAAACCTTTACCGTCATGGTAAAGGTTTAGAAAACATAAAAGACCTTTACCAAATATAGTAAAGGTCTTGCTAACAACGTTAAGGTTGCCAACGAAGCCGAGAGTGATTCACTCTGTAATGACGACTTTGTTGTAAAAGCTACTCCCCTTTAGGAGAACGACTTATTTAATTAAGTTAATCATAAAGTATTTAACTGTTATCGTCAATTGTTTAAATGTTACAGTTTTGTTACGATTTCAAGGTCATTTGACCTTAATTGTTTGTAATGCTTCAATCATTTTTGGAGTGATCCCTTCTGACTCCTCTTTGTTTAAATAATGAATCGTCATACGCATCCAAACACCATTTACTTTTTTCATAACAATATTCACTTGGGTTTTACTTGTTGTTCCGTGCAGGAAAAATTCAGCATCTTGATAGAAGGGGTGTGAACTTGTCTTGGTTGGATATTCGGTTATCTTATAGTCCTTTAAGTATGCCCTTGAGTTTTCCTTTATCTCATTAATAGTAGCATTTGCATCCAACACTTCAATTCTGGAAAAATATTCACCATTTTTGTCATAACTTATTATAAACCGTCTAGGTTCCTCAGCATCAAAGCTGTATCCTTCTTTAGGAGAAGCACTGATCATGATTTCAGATGCATGGTAATTCGTTGGTGTGAAGGATGTTGTCCCTGCTTGAGCGACATTTAGAATTTGACCGACTTTAATCAAATCAGAGGTTAAATAGTTGATGGTTTTTAATTCTTTCACTGTCAAACCATAATTGGTTGCAATACTGTATAAGGTATCACCTTTTTTTACTGTAACGGTTGTAGGAATGATGAGCTTATCTCCTGCATAAAGTGTATTTGAAGAAAGTTGATTAAGGAATTTTAATTGTTGTACAGTAGTGTTATATTTTTTTGCAAAACTGTAGAGTGTATCACCTTTATTAATGGTAATCGTAGTTGGGATGGTTAATGTGTTACCAGGATAAATGAGTGAAGAAGAGAGGTTGTTCATTTGTTTTAATTGCGATACTGTCAACTCGTTTTTACCTGCAATACGATAAAGTGTGTCACCTTTTTTTATCGTATATTGTGTCGAAGCCTCTACATTGGAAATACCCCAAATTCCAGTTAATCCTAATGTTAAAGCTGCTAATTTTATAATGCCTTTCGTTGTTTTCATTTTGATCCCCCAATATTTATTCTATATACGGATGAGTTGGAAGAGTGAGGTCCATTTACATGTTCTTTTCAAGATGCCGTACTTAGTACATTAGACGAAATGAATAATCATATCGTTTCAAATAAATGAGCCTAATTTTTGGGGACTTTTAATATGATGAAAATTGGAGCTTTTTGTTGATTATTTTTGAGTCATTTCAAGAGACTTTTGGGTTCTAGCGGTTTATAATAAAGCATATAATCATTTTTACTTATAGATAATTGAAAACGAACATTGGTTGAAACACTTTATATTCGTTTCACACAAACCTATTTTAATAGAAAGGTGTGTCATAGAATGGAAGCTAATATAAAAAATCCGATTACTGTTGACTCAACAATATCATTAAAAGGAATTGTAAAAGCAATCTTTGATAATACCGTTCATATCCAGATTGGCGGGAAAATCATTACGATGCCAGTTACAGATTTTAACCTATTAAAAGGGGAAACAAATAGTCAATCAAACTAAATGATTTCTTAATATAACGCAGCGAATGGTCTGAACCATAAACGCTGCGTTTTTTTGTTTTCTACCTGTTGCTTAGAGTATAGTCTAGCGATAAGCTGAAGTCTCTCTTTATCTTTTATTTAAACCAACCTTTTTCCTTTGACTGACTAATAGCCTCGATTCTATTTTTTACATTGAGCTTTTCTAAAATTGTTGAAATATAGTTCCGGACAGTGCCTGATTTAATGCTAAGTTGATCTGCAATTTCTTTCGTGTTCATTCCTTCTGCGACTAAGCCAAGTACCTCTTTTTCACGTTCTGTTAGAGGGTTTTCTTCGCTATATAGATCATCCATTAACTCAGGAGCATAAATTCGTTTTCCGGCCATGATACTACGGATTGAATTGGCTAATTCTTCGCTTGGGCTATCTTTTAAAAGATACCCTTTCACACCTGCTTTTAATGCACGTTGAAAATAGCCGGAGCGGGAGAACGTTGTAAGGATAATGACTTTACAGTTTTTCTCCTTTAAATGTTCTGCAGCCTCTAGACCAGTCATGCCCGGCATCTCAATATCCATAATACAAATGTCCGGATTAAATTCTTCAACGAGAGTGAGTGCTTCTTTTCCATTACCAGCTTTCCCTACGACTTCCATGTCTTCCTCTAAATTAAGTAAAGAACCTAAGGCGCCTAAAAGCATTTGTTGATCTTCAGCAATGATAATACGAATCATAAGTATCCTCCTAATCTGCTTGTTTGACGACATGTGGAACGGTTATGAAGAGTGCTGTACCGTTATCTGTCAAAATGCTAAGGTAGCCATTAACAAATTCAAGACGTTCTCTCATCCCTGCTAAACCATTTCCTTTGGTAAAATCAGTGGATGTATTGCCAATTCCATCATCACTTATTTTTAATATAATTTGAGTTTGGGTTTGTTCTAATGAAATATAGCAAGTCGATGCCTGACTATGTCTTACAACATTTGTAACAGCTTCCTTTAAGCACATACTTAAAATGTTTTCTGTTAGTAGGGGTACATTTTTTGTTACCGATATATTCTCATCACAAACTAATTTAATTTGAGCAGCGTTTAAAATTTGTTTTACATGCGTCATTTCTTCTTTTAATCGAATCCCGCGCATTTGTGAGACCATATTTCTAACCTCATTTAATGCTGTCCGGGCCGTTTGTTGAATGTCCTTCATCTCATTTTTTGCTTGTTCAGGGTCTTTATGGATAATTTTTCGAGCCAAATCACTTTTTAGTCCGATCATCGACAGTTTTTGTCCTAATGTATCGTGAAGATCACGAGCTATTCTTTGACGCTCCTCTAAAATGACTAATTCAGAAATTCGTTTGTTGGCATCCTCTAATTTTTCTTGAAGGTTGTCACGTACCTTTCGATTGTAAATACTGAAAGGCAAGAAGATCACACTAAGGGAGCTAATCAGAACAAAGGGTAATTGTTTTAATAGTAACTCCTCATGTAAAATAATACTAAAGTTTATGGCTACTGCTGTTGCAACTAAGTGAATAATATAAAGCGTCAAAAAGTGAACTCGGTCCTTTATATTTCCAATAAAATACGCAATATAAAAGGAAAAGTAGAAATAATTAAACAAGTACGTAGATGTAAAGGAAATCCCAATGAGAATGAGTGTGAAAGCATAGACCCTCCAACTCTTAGAGAGAAAAGCATAACGAAACGTGATGAAAAACATAATTGTTAGAGTAATACCAGTAATTATTTCAGCTGTAGAAGATGATTGGAAAATGAAATAAAAAGGTAAAATACTTAAAAAAGCCCATATATATGGAGAAATACCATTGCTTATTTGAAAAATTCTCTTCATTTTTTGAACCTTCTTTAAAAATTGATTTTAGTGATATTTTATCATATGCATTTTTACCATGCTTTAAGAGGATGACAACTTAGATCTTACTATCCAAATGAATTAGGATCGTAATGCGCTAAGAGTCATCCTCTTTAGGTTAATTATTTTGGTAGCTTCTTAATGCGTTAAAGCCCACAAAGCGTTTGTTATGTGCATCCCATAACTTGAATTTTAGAGATTGTAAGCTGGTAGCCAACGTGATGGTAGGGACGTTTTGTAATGGCTCTGTACGATTATGAACTTCCTCAAGCTTATAATTTGGTACTCTCGGGCTTAAATGATGGACATGGTGATATCCGATATTGCCTGATAACCATTGTAAAAGTTTTGGAAGCTTATAATACGAGCTGCCTTCTACAGCTGCTAATACATATTCCCATCCATTATTTTCTTCATAATATGAATCTTCAAATGTATGTTGAACATAAAAGAGCCATATACCAAGCGAGCCTGAAACCATAAAGATCGGGATTTGTACTAAAAGAAACGGTACTGTTCCAAGTGCCCAGCAAAGGAGTACGATTAGAGCTACTACTGAAATATTTGTTAAATACGTATTCAAGCGTTCATTTTTTCTAGCACCTTTTTTATTGAAGCGGTTTTTAATTAAAAATTGATAAATTGGCCCAAGACCAAACATCACAAACGGATTACGGTAAAGTCTATAGCCTATTTTCCGCCAAGTTGAGGAAGCGAGATATTCATCGATTGTTAGCACCCATATATCACCTGTCCCTCGTTTATCAAGGTTACCACTTGTTGCATGATGGATTGAGTGATCATGCTGCCACTGGCTATATGGAAATAATGTTAAGATGCCAGTAATCGTTCCCAGCACTTTGTTAGCAGTTCTATTTTTAAAGAATGAGTAATGACAACAGTCATGGAAAATAATGAATATCCGTACAAGGAATCCTCCTGCAATGACCGTAAACGCAAAGGTAAGGAGGTAAGATATCGTTAAACTTTGATACGCAAGTGTCCAAAGAATAAAAAACGGGCCCAGTGTTGTAATAAGTTGCCAAATGCTAGCTTTTGTATTGGATTTTTCATAAGGAGCAACTTGCTTTCTTAAATTTCTTTGCAATTCTTTACTCATCTTTTTAATTCCCTTCATCGTTTGTATCTTAATTATATAGAGAAGAAATAAAATGTTGTAGACATAGGTGTCATAGGGACAGTATGACAAGTGTCATATATACATGATCACGACAGCAATATATATTTTAGGTTTTTGCCTTATATAATATTCTCTTTTGGCTATTTAAAATTGAAAATGGAAGGTGTATATTACTAGTTAATAGAATGTTAGATTTCAGGAGGAACTATGTTTTATTCGCTTAGGAATAGACTTTTTTTAATCTTTACTTTACTGTTAACGATTCCATTCTTGCTTTTATCCATTATCATTCCTTCCTGGTTTACCTCAATCATAGAACAGCAAACAAAGGATTCAACTATTGAAATGATGGATCAATATTCATTATACCTTGATTCCATTACAACTCAGGCGGAAGATCTAGGCAAACAAGTGCTGGTGGGTCAGGCAACACAAGATTGGCTGAAGGCTGAAAAGGAGGATAAAACAACAACTAATGCACAAAAGCTATTGATCAAAAACCAACTTAAAATGCAGTTATCATCCATGATGATAAACAATTCAAATAAAATGTCCATCTCTATATTTCTTAATGACGGAACCGGGACTTGGGGAAATAATTCTTCCCTTCAGAAAACAGAGTGGTACCAAGATTTTTTAGTGAATGATCAAAGGTGGATGAATACTCATATTGACTCCTTTCAACTCCATCAAGAAATGCGGGAAACAAACTTAAATGGCTATCTTATCCCTTTATTTGATATGAATATGCTGGAGTTATCCGGGATTATAAAGGTTAGTTTTCCATCTTCTTTACTAGAAACGGCGTTAAATAAAATTAAGCTTGGTGAAAATGGCAGAGTTTACTTATTGGATGGTGATGGTATTAATGTTTTACCAGGAGAGGTTCATACCCCCAAGGAGGTCTTAAAAAAAGTCTTGAGAATATTAAAAGCGGTATAGAAAAGGGTTTAGTCGAAGTGAACCATCATGACGAGGAATACCTTGTTTTCTTTCAAAAACAAAAAATCGGTGATTGGATCTTAATAAGTGAAATAACGAAGTCAGAGTTATTTGCTAAAATCGATCAACTTCAAAGAAACTTACTCATCACAAGTGCGTTGATATTTCTGTTGACCATTCTAACCTCTTATTTATTGTCTTCTAATATTGTAAGTCCATTAGGGAAGTTGACAAAAGCAATGAAATTTGTAGAACGTGGAGATTTCAATGGAGCAAAGCGGGTAATGCCTTCCATAAAATCACATCATCATGAAATTGGTTATGTGATAAAAGTCTTTGATCACACGATTGAGCAATTAAATCATTTAATCGAAACGGAGTATGAAGCAAACATTCGTAGAAAGGATGCAGAATACAAGGCATTATTGTTACAAATAAATCCTCATTTTTTAAATAATACACTTGAAGTCATCGGTGGCTTAGCTGTTCAAGGAAAAAAGAAAGAAGTCATGAATGTAAGTATTTATTTAGGTCGTATGATGAGATACTCATTGAACACTCGAACAGATGTGGTGAAATTAGGTGAGGAAATTTCTTATATTCGAAGTTTTATAGAAATACTAAAATTAAGATATGAAGGTGCACTAGTGTGTGAAATTGATGAGGCAGAAGAAACGAAATCTATCTCCATTATTAAATTTATCATACAGCCTCTAGTTGAAAATGCAGTCAAGTATAGTTTTATTCACCATAAAGAAGCAGAAATTAAAATAAAAACAATGCTGCAAAATGGTCAATTATTTATTGTCGTAGAAGATAAAGGAATTGGAATGTCAGAAGAAGAAATAGCGAACATATGCCATTCTGTGAAAATTGATGGAACCGATTCTGCTTTAGATAGTGATGGTCATAGTATCGGGCTTAAAAATGTATTAGGGAGATTAAGTTTATATTATGGAGCTGACTTTTCTTTTTCCATAGAGTCTGAAGTAGGACACGGAACGAAAATTACCTTATGTATAAAGTGAGACTTCCATCAGTGGGGGTTTACTTCATCCCCCACTGATGGTTAGCGAAACTTATCGGATCTTTACGGGCAGTTATCTCTAGTTATTTCTTCTCTACTTCTATCAAATCTAGAAGGGGAGGAGTTTTACTGCCCGTTAAGAATGGGATAAAGTGAGACTTCCATCAGTGGGAGTTTACTTCATCCCCCACTGATGGTTAGCGAAACTTATCACGCTTAGAACGCCACATCCTGTGGCTTCGCCTGACTTGGACGTCAATCGCTCGTCGGATCTTTACGGGCAGCTCCTTGTTTCTCTCGAATCCTGAAGTAGGGTAGAGGAGTTTTACTGCTCGTTAAGAATGGGATAAAAGTAACTGAGGGGGCTATACATGATGAAGGTAGTGATTACTGATGATGAAATACAAATTCGTAAAGGGCTGAAGATGAAAGTAGATTGGGAAGAAGAAGGTTTTCAGATTGTTGGAGAAGCTTCCAATGGTAAAGAAACTCTTGATCTTTTATATTCAATCGATGTTGATATTGTCATCACAGATATGAGAATGCCGATCATGGATGGGATTGAATTTGCTAAACGAGCAAATCGTGAATTTCCACATGTAAAAGTTGTTGTTTTATCAGGTTATTCAGATTTTGAGTACGTAAGATCCTCACTTGTCGAAGGTGTTAAGGATTATTTATTAAAGCCAGTTGCACCAGATGAATTGATCCATGCTCTATACAGAATTCGAAGTGAGGTAGAGGAAGAAAAGAGAAAAAAGCTTGAAAAAGAGAAAATGAACAAATTCGTTCATAATCAGTTAGAAGAAATGAAACAACAATATCTCCTTCATTTAGCTAAAGAGGAATCTTCTGAGCTAAAAGGTACACTTGAACGGCTACAGCAACTACAGTTAAATGAATTTACTAGTAAAGATGTAAATGTCCAGTTTTTCACAATCGAAATGAGAACAAAAGATCCTCACCTGCTAAAAGAGCTATGGCTTCCATTTAAGATGCTATGCAAGGAAATTGCCCGGAAATACGACAACACATACTGTTTTTATGATGCAAATTACTCAAATATGCTTCACTTTATCCATCGTGTAGATTGTGATAAAGGTCAACAAACAACTTTGATTGTTGATAGTGTTCAAAAATATGTAAAAAAGTACTTAAAGATAGAGACGGTTGTGGGAATTGGAAAGATTGTAACAGGACTGAAAGAATTTAAATCAGGCTATATATCGGCTCTGCTTTCTTGGAGTCAGAGCAAACTCGGCACACATTCCCAGGTAATAGACGGAACAATGAATCAAGAATTGTATGAGTTTTCACTTGATGTAGAAAAGAGGTTGGTAAACTCAATAGAAAATGTCAGTATACATGACTTTAAAGATAATATGAAAGGAATTCTAGGTGAAACAAACAATCAATCGATGATGTCATTTTCATTTGCAGCCAGCAGGGTACTGTTTTTATTAAGCTCTTTAGCTACTAAATATAATCTCGACACAAATGAACGCCACCAACTTATTTGGAATTGCCAACAAAGTATTTGGCAATTAAACACACAACATACTGTGATCGATCAGCTATGTAAGCTGGCAGAGCTCGTTATAAAGAAAATTCGAGATGCAAGGTGTTCTTCAAACGGATTTGAAATTGTTGAAAATGTTCGCGAGTATATAAATAAGCATTATGCCAACGAAATTTCATTAACGTCGTTGTCAGAGCAATTTCATATAAATAGTGCGTATTTATCTGAGTTATTTAAACACCATATCGGACAAAACTTCAGTGACTATTTAATACAGGTGAGAATGGAGAAAGCTAAAGAATTTTTATTAGACAGACAGCTGAAAATTATTGACGTTGCATATTTAGTTGGTTTCTCAAATTCTGGTTATTTTAGCACAGTTTTTAAAAAATATGTTGGAAAAACACCTGCAGAATTTCGGAAAGAGATCACTAAATAATTGCTTAGGAAGGAAATGCTATGTTATGAAAAAAAGAGTTGTCATTATTTGTTTTATTCTTTTCATAATAGCGATTGCCGGATACCTCTTTTCTCTTTTTCTTACTTACACTAAAGATCAAAATATGATCCAAGAGGAGAGACAGGAAAAAATTCAACTTCAGTTTTGGAGAAATTATGGAACAAAATCAGAGAATGATGCTTATAAGAAGCTAATTACATTATTTGAGAAGGAACATCCTCACATAGAAATCAATATGGTGTCAGTCCCTTATGGAGATTATGAGTTAAGGTTACGAACTGAAATTGCTGCAGGCAGTCCTCCGGATATTATGTCAATAGATAGTCCAAACCTTGCTCTTTATGCACATTCCGGTTCGCTATTGTCTATCGACCAATGGATGAAATCTGAAGGTAATATTGATGATATTCCCCCTTCAACCCTGGAAGGTTTAGAGTATAACGGGGAAATCTATTTATCACCGGTAGTAGAATCTGGAGTCGCATTATTTTATAATATTCATTTGTTCAAGCAAGCCGGCATTCCATTACCTTCACAAAATCCGCATAAACCATTGACATGGGCAAAGGTGCTGGAAATTGCTAAAAAACTCAATGATCCAACTAATGAGGTCTTTGGAATAGATCCTGCACAAGGATTTAACGATGGGGAATCTCCAGCTTATTTTAAGCTCCCACTATTGTGGCAATTTGGTTCAGATGTGTTAAACCTGGAGTCAAATACAGCAGACGGATATTTGAATTCTGATCAAGCTTTAGATGCATTACAATTTTATCAAGATCTTTATCATACACATAAAGTGGCTGCTGTTGAACTGCCTCCCGATCCATTTGTCTCAGGACATCTTGCTATGTCTGTAATGGGGTCTTGGACTTTAGCTGATTTTGAAAAGAATTTTCCGGAATTTAAGTTAGGAGAAGATTTTGGAGTTGCACCATTACCGAAAGAAGCGTATCAAGTTACACCAAATGGAGGATGGGCTCTAGGGATTTCAACAAAATCCAAGCACCCTCAGGAAGCATGGGAATTTATTAAATATATAACAAGCTTTGAGGGGTCAATGAAATATGTAGAAATGACAGGAGATTTGCCTGCTAGATATTCGGTAGCTGCTGAATTTCCGGAACTTAATAATTATCCGAAAAACATTTTTGTTCAACAAGCCCAAAACTATTCGAAAAATCGACCGGTTACTCCAGTGTATCCTGTAATCAGTGATGCTATAAAAGATCTATTTGAAGATGTCGGTATAGGTGGAAAGGATGTAGAATCATCTGCAAATGAAGCAGTTGAAAAAATAAATAAGAGTTTACAAGATGTTAAAAGTAATGAGTGAGGTTGTCTTTGGACAACCTCTTTTTGTGTGCGACGGGCAGTCGTACCTTGTGCAGATATCTGCACTGGATGAGTTGTTAAAGGTTGGAGTAGGTTATTTCGATAACAACTGCTTCCAAATCCTAGAGGACTCATTTTCTCGAAGGTGAAAGTCCTTCCACTAGGGTACTGATACAACTAGTGAAGACTAATCTATGGCATGGTCGTGAGATTGTGTCTGATGGAGATGCGGTTAATCGAGAGAACCGTAGTCGGATGTGCAGACCCAAATGCAATAAGTGTGAAGCACGGCGGCAGGATAAGTTGGCGACCATCCGCAAATAATGGGAAGTCTACAATAATTGTAATGGCAGGTCAGAGAAATCAGCCGATCTGTCGTAGCTTAATCGGTGATGGTGCTGGGTATGTACAGAAGGAAAGTACGATAACCCCGTGAGGTCTCTATCTCACCATAAGGGCAAGGCTTTATAAGGATAATCCGAAGTGAGCCTTGTGGATAGAGAAGTCAGACGTTCTCATAGTACGGAAGTAGGTGATTGACTAAACAATCATCGAACGGAAGGGGAACGACCTTGTGGCTCTATGATGAGGGGGTAGCCTTGAAAAAGCTTACCCTACTCAATTTTGTAAGAAATCCAAAAATTTTATATATCAAGATCCAAAGATATTAAAATAATTCCTTTTAACCATTTAGTATAGTTGAAGTCACAAAGATAAGAAAAAAGAATGACAAAACAAAATATTGAAGTGATTTGTTTTTATAGCATTGTTTGAAATCGCTTACCAATTCCGGTTACAACTAGTTAAAAAGTCATTTTATTTTCTAAAGGGGGTTAATAGATTGCAAGATTTAACAAATGTGAAGAGTGATACCCAACTACCAGTTCAAGCTGTGAAAAACACAAAACTTAAAAGCAATATTGAGTATATCAAAAAGAATTATTTTCTTTACTTACTTATTGCTCCTGCTGTTATTCTTACGATTATTTTTAAGTATGTTCCAATGTACGGGGCGATCATTGCCTTTAAAGATTTTAGTACGATTAAAGGAATTTTAGGAAGCGAGTGGGTAGGTTTTAAACATTTTGAGGATTTTCTAACCTCTCCAAATTTTGAAGTTATTTTTATGAGTACTCTTAAGCTTAGCTTGTACGGGTTACTACTTGGTTTTCCAGTTCCGATTATTTTAGCCTTGATGCTAAATCAAGTTAGAAGAAATGCCATTAAGAAAAATGTTCAATTGATCTTGTATGCACCAAACTTTATTTCAGTTGTTGTTATAGTCGGGATGCTATTTATTTTCTTATCTCCTACAGGACCAATTAATCATATCATTTCATTTATGACTGGAAAGCCCGTTATGTTCATGTCAGAGCCGGAATATTTCAGATCCATTTATATTTTATCAGGCATTTGGCAGGCTGCAGGCTGGTCATCCATTGTTTATGTGGCAGCACTAGCAAATGTTGATCCTGAGCTTCATAATGCAGCAACAATTGATGGTGCAAATATTTTACAGCGAATCATTCATATTGATTTGCCAACATTAAAACCGCTAATGGCGATTATTTTCATTCTAGGCGCTGGAGGAATTATGGCGATTGGTTTTGAGAAGGCTTACTTAATGCAAACATCGATGAATATACCAGCATCTGAGATTCTTCCAACCTATGTTTATAAAGTAGGATTACAAGCTGGGGATTATGCTTACTCAACAGCTGTTGGACTCTTTAATTCTGTTATTAATGTCATATTGCTCGTTGTCGTGAATTTCGTTGTGAAAAAGTTAAATGAAGGTGAAGGACTATATTAGATTGAAAGGAGGATTTTACAATGATTAAGCACACACGTATAGATCGAATGATTTTATCTTTAAATAGCATTTTCTTATGTTTAGCGGTTCTCGTTGTTTTCGTTCCCTTGGTTTACGTGGTTATTGCATCCTTTATGGACCCTACAGTTTTACTGAACAAAGGTTTATCTTTCAATATATCTGATTGGAGTATTGAGGGGTACAAGCGGATATTATCAGATGATGCAATGGTGAGAGGATTTTTAAATGCCATTCTATATTCTGTTGGATTTTCAGTTATTACTGTTGTTGTCTCTGTTTTTGCGGCTTTTCCTTTATCAGTACAAGGTTTTGTTGGAAAAAATGTATTTATGACTCTATTTCTTATCACGATGTTTTTTAGTGGAGGATTGATTCCTACTTATCTAGTTGTCAAAGATTTAGGAATGTTAAATACGATATGGGCGATTTTGCTTCCTGGAGCTGTGAATGTGTGGAATATTATCCTGGCAAGAACCTATTTCAAGGGAATTCCACATGAATTACATGAAGCAGCCAAGGTTGATGGAGCATCGGATTTACTTATCTTTTTCAAAATAGTGTTACCGCTTTCTAAACCAATCATTTTTGTACTGGCCCTTTATGCTTTTGTTGGTCAGTGGAACTCATATTTCGATGCCATGATTTATCTTGAAGATCCAAACCTGCATCCACTCCAACTGGTTTTAAGATCAATCTTAATTCAAAACCAGGCTGAACCGGGAATGATAAGTGATCAGCTTGCTATGGCTGAATTGGCAAAAGTATCTGAAATGATTAAGTACTCAGCTATTGTCATCTCAAGTCTACCGTTAATTGTGATGTATCCATTTTTCCAAAAGTATTTTGAAAAGGGTGTTATGGTTGGTTCATTAAAATAATGAATCAATTAGATATAAATAATAAATCTACTATTTTGGGGGTAAGTTTATGAAACATGTAAAAAAAGTGGTCTATTCTACTGCTGTAGCGATGTTGCTGTTATCCGGCTGCAGCAGTAAAAATGTCTCTTCTTCTGAAGACTATGAGCTATCTGATATTTCCTTTCCATTAAAAGAAGAGGTCACACTTAAATTTTTAACACAAAGTTCTCCATTAGCACCAAAAGATCCAAATGAAAAATTAATTTATCAAAGATTAGAAGAAAAAACAGGAGTTAATGTTGAATGGAAGAACTACACAAATGATGTATTTGTAGAAAAAAGAAATTTAGCGATAGCAAGTGGAGATCTCCCTGACGCTATTATGGATGCCGGTTATGGAGATTATGATTTATTAAAACTAGCAAAAGATGGAGCCATTATTCCTGTTGAAGATTTGATCGATCAATACATGCCAAATCTTCAAAAAGTACTAGAAGCAGCACCTGAATACAGAGCTATGATGACAGCTCCGGACGGGCATATCTATTCTTTTCCATGGATTGAAGAACTAGGCACAGGGAAAGAAAATATACACTCTGTTGATGATTTTCCATGGATTAATGTCGAGTGGTTAGACAAATTAGGATTGGAAATGCCAACAACAACAGAGGAATTAAAAGAAGTCCTTAAGGCCTTTAAAACACAGGATCCAAATGGAAATGGTGAAGCGGACGAAATCCCAATGTCATTTATTATTAATCACGGTGGTGAGGATCCGGCCTTTTTATTCGGCTCTTTTGGACTTGGGGATAATTGGGATCATACAGTTGTAAGCAATAAAGGTGAAGTATTATTTACAGCTGCTGATGAAGGCTACAAAGAAGCCATCACCTATTTTAGTGATTTATATAAAGAAGGATTAATAGATGTCGAAGCATTTGAGCACGATTGGAATAACTACTTAGCTAAAGGAAAAGATGAACGCTATGGTATGTATTTTACATGGGATAAAGCAAATATTACAGGCATGAATGAAAAATATGAGCTAATGTCTCCATTAGCAGGTCCTGATGGTCATGTGAATGTGGCGAGAACAAATGGTATGGGCTTTGACCGTGGAAGAATGGTGATTACAAGTGCAAATAAAAACCTGGAACTTACAGCCAAGTGGATTGATCAATTATATGACCCACATCAATCTGTTCAAAACAACTGGGGGACATATGGTGATGAATCAGAGCAAAATATTTTTGAATTTGATGAAGCAAGTGATATGTTAAAGCATTTGCCGTTAGATGGAGCTGCACCTGTTGAAGTACGTCAAAAAACAAGTATTAACGGACCTTTGGCGATCCTAGATGAATACTATGGCAAAGTTACAACAAAACCAGATGATGCAGCATGGAGACTGGACTTAATGAAAGAAGTCATGGTTCCTCATATGAAAGCGGAGAATACGTATCCTAAAGTGTTTTTCTCACTAGAAGAGTTAGATAAACTTTCAGAAATTGAAACAGACTTATTCGCTTATGTTAATAGAAAAAGAGCGGAATGGATGACAAATGGAAAAGTAGAAGAGGAATGGGATGAATATCTAGCAGAGCTTGATCGCTTAGGTCTGCAAGAGTGGTTGGAAATTAAACAAACGGGATATGATCGAAATCAATCGTAAAAATATAAGGAGGCTAACAATTAGCCTCCTTTGTGGATGAGGGGTTGAAATCTGTCGATTGATAGATTTTCTGTGAAAGTTGATATATTCCTCTTCCAATCATAAAAATTTTCATGAAAAGGAGCTGTATAAATAATGATTCAAAAATTAACTGAAAAGTACCGCCCGCAATTTCACTTTTCACCGAAAGAAAAGTGGATGAATGACCCGAACGGTATGGTGTTTTTTGAAGGTGAGTATCATCTTTTTTATCAATTTCACCCATCTGATACAATTTGGGGGCCGATGCACTGGGGGCATGCGGTGAGTAAGGATTTAATCCATTGGGAGCATTTGCCGGTTGCCCTGCATCCTGACGAGCATGGCACCATTTTTTCTGGAAGTGCCGTTGTTGACTGGAATAATACAACAGGATTTTTTGATGATGAGCCTGGTTTAGTAGCGATCTTTACGCACCATGATACCTATCCGGAGACAGATATAGTCCGTCAGAGACAAAGTATAGCCTATAGCCATGACAAGGGGAGAACCTGGATAAAATACGAAGGAAATCCTGTATTAACAGATCCTTCAATGACCGATTACCGTGATCCTAAAGTGTTTTGGCATGAGGCTACAAATAAATGGATCATGATTCTTGCAACAGGGCAATGCGTTACCTTATATACCTCTCCAAACTTAATAGATTGGGAATTTGCGAGTCAATTTGGGGACCATGATGGCTCACATGCAGGATTCTGGGAATGTCCTGATCTCTTTCCGTTACAGGTTGATCAAGATCCTAGCAATCAGAAGTGGGTCATGATCGTAAGCCTTGGTGATACCGGTGAGTTTAGGGAAGGTTCAAGAACTCAATATTTTATTGGAGATTTTGATGGAACTACTTTTAAAAATGATAACGATGCCCAAACGGTGTTATGGCTTGACTATGGCAGAGATAATTATGCAGGTGTTAGTTGGTCAGATATCCCTGAGTCAGATGGCAGAAGAATATATCTCGGATGGATGAGCAATTGGAGATATGCCAATTTTGTTCCGACGACTGATTGGCGAGGAGCGATGACACTGCCAAGAGAATTAAACTTAGTTTCAACTACTAATGGAATTCGATTGATCCAAAAACCTGTAACAGAAGTAAACAGTTTAAGAGAAAATGGTTTCCATCATGATGAAGAGGTAATAGTCAACACTCAGCCCCTATCTATTACTCTTGATGATGCTTTACAGGAAATAAATATAGAAGTTGAAAACATAGATTCCTCGGTAATCGAATGTGTGATTAAACATTCAATTAAGGAAGAAACGCTGATTCGATATGACACTGAAAAAGAAGAATTAATTGTTGATCGCACAAACTCAGGTGAACACAGCTTCTCATCTTCTTTTCAAGCCATACAACATGCACCATTATCAATGGTTCATAACAGGATAAAACTGCAAGTCTTCCTTGATACCTCATCAATTGAAGTATTTGCAAATGATGGAGCCGTAGCCGTTACTAGTTTAATTTTTCCAACGGAAGGAAGTAAAAAACTAGAATTATCATCACAGCGTGGAAGTATAAAAATCCACTCTCTGCAATTAACAAAGCTTTCTTCTATTTGGTCTGAGTAGGGAATAAGGAGGTTGGACACAATAGGACATTCAATTATTTGTATAGGGGAATTGTTAATTGATTTTTTCTGTAAAGACGTGAACATTGATTTAATAGATGGGCAAAATTTTGAAAAACAAGCCGGAGGAGCCCCTGCAAATGTATGTGCGACGATCGCATCTTTGGGGGGAAATGCCATGTTTTGTGGAAAAGTTGGGACGGATCCATTTGGGCATTTCTTAAAAAAAACACTGGATAACGTGAATGTTGACACATCCATGCTTTTATTTGATAGAGAGCATCCAACCACCCTGGCATTTGTATCCTTACAAGGTAACGGTGAACGTGACTTCGTCTTTAACCGGGGAGCAGATGCTTATCTTCATGAAAAAGAAATAGACAAAACGGCATTTAACCAAGCTGCCATTATTCATTTTGGATCTGCAACTGCACTATTAGACGATCCCTTTCGCTGCACATATCTGAATATGTTGAAACAAGCAAAAATAGATAAGAAGTTTATTTCGTTTGATCCTAATTACAGAAAAGATTTATGGAAAGAACGCACACCACAATTTATTGAATTCACTAAAGAAGCGATCGCCTTAGCTGATTTTGTGAAGGTAAGTGAAGAGGAAATAGGGATTATCACGAAAAAACATGATGTAACAGCAGGAATAGATGACCTTCATCAATTAGGAGCATCCATTATAGCTGTCACATTAGGAAAGACCGGGACTCTCGTATCAAATGGAAATAAAAAAGAGCTTATTCCAAGTATTGAAGTAAATGCGATTGATTCAACTGGAGCCGGCGATGCATTTGTGGGGGCTGCTTTATTTCAACTGGCAAAAAAGAAATATCCTCATGATATCGTCCAATCTTTTCAAGAATTAAAAGATATCATTATATTTAGCAATAAGATTGGGGCATTTACTTGTACTCAAATAGGGGCAATATCTGAAGGGTCTAAATTACGATCCAATTGTTGTGTATGAGGACATAAAGTTAAAATGATAGGGATGAAGGAACGTTGTCTTAATCCCTTTTCTATTGTGAGTTTATGAAAGCGTTTACTATATTAAGGGAGCTGTGATGAGATGAAGAATTTAAAAAAGACGAAGCTCGTGATTCTACTTGTATTTGTATTTTCAGTCATTTATATCGATCAGCATTTTCAAGTACAGGCCACAGAACAAAATGCAGCAATCTTTGGATATATTCCTATAACCGGATCTTGGGTACAGGAGAAAAATGGTGTAATCAGAGGAAAGAGTGATAAGAAACAACCAGGACTCATCTTATCATCTTCAGAGGTCGGAAATTTCTTTGTTTATGAAGCAACGGTGAAATTTCAGTCCTCATCCTCCGGCTCACTTGTTTTTAGAGCAAATGAAATGGGAACCGAAGGATATATGTTAAGGTTAGATTCAAAGAAAAACAGCGTTCAATTAGTTGATATAAAAACAGGTAAGCTTATCGGAAAACAAGTGAAAAAGCAGTTAAAAGAAGATGTCACTTATAAGGTGAAAATTGCAGCAGATGGTCCATCAATTAAAGTATTCTTGAATGATAGAATCGTTGCTGATCTAGAAGATTATAAACATTCAAAGGGATTTACCGGCTTTAACGTTAATCATGGTTCAGCAAAATTTAGTCAAGTTTTCGTGCATGAGGTGAAAACAAATCTAAGTGAATGGAGATTGACAGATCAATGGTCGGCAACTTCACAAGGGTTAACAGGAAGTGCTAAATTAAATGAAAATATCTATGCTATAACAAAAACAAAAGTAACCGATTTCAACTTTGAAGCGAATGTGATGATTAATGACAAAAGTGGTATCGGGACATTACTTTTTAGAGCAGATCAAAAAGGATTGCAAGGATATGGTTTGGAAATAGATGCTGGTAAAGATCAAATTCGATTGGTGGATACAAAACGTAATAAAATTATTTCACACTATAACGAACCGATTGATATAGGATCGCTATATCACATTAGAGTAAAAGCGGTAGGAAAATCATTACATATATTCTGGCAGAACAGCTCAAATCCGATTATCACTGCTCAAGATCAAACCTATGATCAAGGTCTAGTAGGGCTTAAGGTTAGTAATGGAAATGTTGTGTTTCAGAATATTCAAGTGAGTGATTTATCTACGAACTTAGAAGGATGGCAAACATATAATGGGGAATGGCTTCCACATCTTGAAGGGATTATGGGCAAAAGTCGTGAATCAGAAAACACTTATTATGTGGCAGAGTCGGAGGAAACGGATTTTATTCTGGAAGGTGATTTAAAGGTAGATCCTTCGACTCCATATGGTACTGCGGACTTTGTTTTTCGTGCAAATTCAGATGCGACAAAAGGGTATATGATAAAGCTGGATCCTAATTTAAATCAGGTCCGTTTATTAGACTTAAGCGGAGATCGAACAATTGGCATTGCTGAGAGAAAGATTGAAACTGGTAAGACCTATCATTTTGAGATCCATGCAAAAGGTCCAACAATGAAATTGTATTTAGATGGATATGCGGAGCCTGTGATCGCAGAGCAGGATTCAACATATTCCAGTGGGAAATTTGGTTTAAATGTGTATAATGGTACAGCATATTTTCAACATGTTTATGCAACTAAATTTGATGAATATTATGAAGAGCTCTATCGGCCACAGTATCATTATACCCAGGCAAGAGGTGCAGCCAGTGACCCAAATGGCTTGGTTTATTATGAAGGAGAATACCATCTTTTTCACCAAGATGGCGGTAAATGGGCACATGCAGTTAGTACAGATTTAGTTCATTGGAAGCGGCTGCCGATTGCTATTCCGTGGAATGAAATGGGGCATGCATGGTCCGGTTCTGCTGTAGTGGATAAGGATAATGTTTCAGGTTTATTTAATGAAGAAGGCTCGGGATTAATTGCTTTTTATACATCTTTTAATCCAGCTAAACATAATGGTGATCAAAAGGTTGGCGTAGCTTATAGCCGGGATAAAGGAAGAACATGGGAGTTTTATGATGGAAATCCGATCATACCGAATATAGGTGAATTCTATGGTGGGGAAGGCTGGGACTTCCGTGATCCGAAAGTTGTGTGGGATGAAGACCATAATCAATGGGTGATGGTTATTTCAGGTGGAGATCATATCCGTTTCTTTACGTCAAAGGATTTATTGAATTGGGAGATGATTGAATCGTTTGGCTATGGAGATTATGTCAGAGGCGGAGTATGGGAATGTCCGGACTTTTTTCAGCTTCCTGTTGATGGTGATAACGGAAAGAAAAAGTGGGTACTCTCAATCAGTACCGGGGCAAATCCAAATACAAACGGCTCTGATTCTGAATACTTTGTCGGAACGTTTGATGGAAAACAATTTGTAAGTGACCATCAAGCTGGGGTTGTCTTAAAAAATGAATTTGGAAAAGAAATGTATGCTGCAATGTCTTTTTCTGATATCCCAGCTTCAGATGGTAGAAGAATTTCTTTAGGTTGGATGAGTAACTGGGATTACCCATTTAGCTTCCCGACTTCTCCTTGGCAGGGCCAAATGTCAATACCACGTGAAGTCATGTTAAAAACGGTACCTGGGGAAGGTGTTCGCTTAGTTCAACAACCTATAGAAGAATTAAAACAGTTAAGAGGAAGTCATACATCCTGGAGTAACAAGCTTGTAAAACCTAACACGGCAAACATACTCTCAGAAATGAGGGCTACTGCATTTGAAATCGTAGCGGAAATTGAATTACCTGAAAAAAACAGAGCGGAGGAATTTGGTTTTCAGCTAAGAAAATCAGAAACACAACAAACAGATGTTGTCTACAATGTAACAAATTCAACAGCGTTCTTTGATCGATCAAAATCTGGAGAAATCGACTTTTCTGAGAAATTTTCTACACGACATGAAACAAAGGTCAAGCCAGATCATAACCGAATAAAAATGAGGATGTATGTAGATGAATCATCTGCAGAAGTATTTGTGAATGACGGTCAGGCTGTTTTTTCAAATGTTATCTTTCCAGACGGTGCCAGTGATGAAATGAGCTTTTATTCAAAAGGCGGCGATGTAAAGATTGTTTCTTTGGAAATTTATCCTTTAAGAGGAATTTGGAAGGATGCATCAAATAACAGTATGACATCTAACAGGATCGTTATGGATCATCAAAAGCTTGCACTAAGAATAGGTGAGACACATAAGCTCTCAGCGGTTGGTCTTCCTTATTCTGATAAAAATCAAAAGTTAAACTGGAGATCAAGCAATCCATCCATCGTTGAAGTGAAAAAAATAGATCATAACAATTCTGAGATTAAAATAGTTGGACATGGAAGATCAATGATTACTGCTTCTACGAAAAATGGAAAAGTAGTGGGAACAACAATAGTAGAAAGTAAAGCATCCTTTCATATTGTAGATGCAAAAAGCGAGAAGGTATTGTCTGTTGCGGGAACATCAAATGGATCAAAAGTAACGATTCAACCGAAAAAAAATGCGATAGAACAAATATGGGATATCGAAATAAATCAATCAGGCAGCTACAAAGTTATGTCTTCCAAAAGTAATAAAGTTCTCGATGCATCGGGAATTTCAAATGGTGATGACGTGCAAATTTGGGAATACTTTGGTTATGGAAATCAACAATGGTACCTAACTCCAAATGGGGATGGCACATACACCTTCTATGCAGTAAATAGTGGGAAAGTATTAGAAGTTCCGAAAGAAAGTAATGAAGATGGAACAGTTGTGGAAATTAATGAAAAAAATTCTAAGCGATCTCAGAATTGGAGACTGATTGAAGCAAGGAAACCTTTGAAAGACTAAAATAATGTGATAAGACCCTTTCAGCTGAAAAGTTATGAAAGGGTTTTTTTGGGGTAAGAATATGATATGGACCATGTTTCACACTCTATAACTAAAACGTCTAAAAGTAGGTGAAAGAATGAAAAAGAAGGTAACGATCATCGGTGGAGCAGGGACAATAGGAAGTATATTAGTGAATGGTCTTTCTGATACATATGACTTTGTTATTCTTGATAAAAATGTACATTCTACTTCTTTACCTTGTCATGCTATTGAAGTAGATGCAACAAACTATCAGGACTTACTGGAAAATATACCAAAAGATACGGATGCGATGATCAACTTATTAACGATTAAATCAAAAGATGATTTAAAGAATATTGACCAATTTCATAAAATGACAAACATACACTTTGTAGCTTCATTTTATCTATTACACACAGCCGTTGCATTAGGAATAAAAAAGCTTGTCTATGCAAGCAGCAATCACGCAACAGATTACTATGAAAAAGATGGACGTTCAACATTAGATAGAAAAATTTCCATTCATGATTACCCTTTTTCAACAGGACTATACGGTGTATTAAAGCTTGCATCTGAAAATATAGGACATATCTTTGCAGGAGAAAAAGAAAATAATTTGTCTGTCATCAACTTACGAATCGGCAGTGTATTAAAGGATGAATATGAATCAGTAAAAAAACAACAAAGATTGCACCATACCTTACTATCACATGAGGATACCATACAGCTTTTTCACTTGGCTCTCCAATCGACGGTAAAATACGGAACATATTACGGTGTTTCCGATAACCCGAATAAACCATGGTCAACAGAAAATGCATGGGAGGAATTAGGGTTTTCATCAGAAGTTAATGCAGTTGATGTGCTGAATAGGAACATAGATGGACTGGATAAAGGTTGAAAAAGATGCGATTACTTGTAGTATGGTTGAATTCTGTGGAATGTAACCGTAATCATAAACAAAGTTGGTTGAATCCTGTGGAATGTAGCCGTAATCATAAACAAAGTTGGTTGAATCCTATGAAATGTAGCCGTAATCATCATTGAAAGTGGTTGAAAAGGGATTACTGTGCTCGGAGTTTGGTTGAATTCTGTGGGATGTAACCGTAATCAAATACAAAGTTGGTTGAATCCTATGAAATGTAGCCGTAATCATCATTGAAAGTGGTTGAAAAGGGATTACTGTGCTCGGAGTTTGGTTGAATTCTGTGGAATGTAACCGTAATCAAATACAAAGTTGGTCGAATCCTACGAAATGTAGCCGTAATCATCATTGAAAGTGGTTGAAAGGATTACTGTGCTCGGAGTTTGGTTGAATTCTCCTGGATGTAACCGCAATTATCATTAAAGTCGATCGAATCTTATAAAATGTAACCGTAATCACCACCGAAAGTGGTTGAATAAACCGTAATGTTTAACCGCAGTCTTACTACAGAGCAAAATAATCCATATAACATGATGAGGAAATCCATTGTTAATCACGTAAAGAAAGAGTAACCTTAACACTACAATAAGTATGAAGGTGGGGTTTGGTGAAAAAGCGAGCGCTATTTACAGAGTATTTTCTCCAACATAAATGGGAGTATATGCTGGGAGCAGTGTTATTAACAATTTCCCTTGCTCTTCAATTAATGGTTCCTTTGGTGTTAGAGGAGTTTACGAATGGAATTCAATATGCCACGATCACAGCAAGTGATCTGATGGAGTTAGCCGTTTACTTTATTTGGTTAGGTCTGGGGATTTTCGTTTTTCGTTCATGCGGCCGTATTTATATTTTCCGCTTATCGAGAATGCTTGAACGTGATTTACGTACCCGTTTTTTTCAGCATTGGGAGAAGCTTCCTGCGGAATATTATCAAAATCAAAGAATCGGCAACCTGATGGCTCATGCTGTAAACGATGTGAATGTGCTTCGTCAAATTGGGATGCAAGGTGTTTTTCAAATGATTGAAGCATTTATTTTAATAACAATTGGTATTTTTCTTATGGCAGGTACGATTAATTTGTCCCTTACTTTACTCGTCTTCATTCCATTGCCGGCCTTAACATACTTGGCCTATCGTTTTCGAATCAAAATTCGAATGCATTCAACGAAAGTACAAGAAGCTATTGGTACGTTAACAAGCCGTGTTCAAGAGTTTTGTACCGGAATAAGGGTTATTAAAACGTATGTTCAAGAGCAGGAAGAAATGAAAAAGTTTATGAAGGAAAATGATCAAAATATAAAGGCGAATCAACAACTGATCCGTGCAAATTCACTTTTCACTTCACTTAGTCAGGGAATTGTAGGACTAAGTTACTTACTATCTATTGTGTTTGGCTCTATTTTGGTTATGCGGGGTACGATAACGCTTGGGGAATTTGTTGCATTTAATACATACCTGTCCCTGCTTATTTCACCAATAGAAAACCTTGGAAAAGTGATCAATTTATTTCAACAAGGGAAAGCTGCTGATCAACGATTATCTGATGTGCTTGCGACAGAGTCAACCATTAAAGATGAAAAAGATGTCATTCCTGTTATGGCTCTGAGTGGAGACATTGATATCAAAAATCTATCTTTTCAGTATCCAAACAGCCAACTAGACGCTCTTCAAAATATTAATTTATCGATTAAAAAAGGAACAAGTTTAGGAATTGTGGGGAAAATTGGCAGTGGGAAATCGACCTTAGTCAATCTTCTATTACGACTATATAATCCACCTAAAGACACTATTTTTATTGATCATTACGATATACGAAAACTCCCACTTCATGTTTTGAGATCTTCAATTGGATATGTCCCACAAACAAACTTTCTTTTTTCTTCTACTATTCAAGATAATATTGCCTTCGATCCAAAAAATTATCAAACGAAACATGTTTTTCGAGCAGCTCGCCAGGCTGAAGTTTATGCAGACATTCAAGGGTTTACTGAAGGTTTTCAAACGGCATTAGGGGAAAGGGGACTCTCATTATCAGGTGGACAAAGTCAGCGGGTAAGCATTGCTCGTGCGTTAATAAAAAATTCACCGATCTTAATTTTTGATGATAGTTTAAGTGCTGTTGATGCAAAAACGGAGGAAAGGATCCTATACACTTTGAAAGCGGAAATGAAGGAGAAAACTTCGATCATGATTAGTCACCGTATTTCAACGATACAGCATGCCGATCAAATTATTGTAATGGATAAAGGGCAAATTGTTGAACAAGGTACACATGAAACACTTCTTAGAAAAAAAGGGGTTTATAAAAATATGTATGTTCAGCAATCAAATGAAATGGTCATAGAAACCTCAAACGAGAGAACAATTCGTTTAAAGAAGTGGGGGAATGAACATCGCTAATATGAGTGACCGTCAGTTATTAGGAAGAATGCTTGGCTTTGCAAAGCCATATTGGAAAAAAATAATCTTATCTATTTTTATCACAGGGTTGATTGTCATCGCCAGCCTCGCCCAGCCCTATATTATTAAAGTAGCGATAGACACGTATATAAATGGAATCTACTCACCGATGGTTGTTGGAAATCAGGATGAGGCAGATGATACGAAAAACAGGTTGAATCATCTTGATATAAAGTTTCAGGAAACAGCTAGCTTAGAAGAAAAAGTATATATTAGATTACCAGGTTCTAAAAATGAACAGGAGATCCAAGACTTAGAGAAGGCAGCGATTGTTTCAATTGAGAATACTCATTATCTGGTTCAAGGCTGGAATGATGGATTATCAAAGTCAGAGGAATATCAACTCCATTTATCGACTAATCAAATTGAAATTGATGGAAAGCTTTTTCCGGTCAATCATTTGAGTCAAGCGGAAATGAATCAATTTCGAGAGCAGGATTATACAGGCCTACTAGTATTGGGGGCGATTTATTTTATTCTCATCGCTAGTTCCGCTGTTCTTACCTTTTATCAGCAAAATACGCTGCAATATACTGGACAGTCAATTATATATGATATTAGAGAGACTATTTTTAAGCACCTTTCAAATATGTCGATTTCTTTTTATGGAAAGCACCCAATCGGAAGATTAGTCACAAGAATTACCCATGATGTAGAGGCTCTCAATCAATTATATTCACAGGTTATTGTTAACTTAATTAAGGAAATCCTTATTCTTTTAGGCATTATATTGATCATGTTACACCTCAGTGTAAAGCTTACATTAGTTAGTTTAATTGTTATACCGGCTGTTATGATCACAACCATTTATTTTAAAACGGTTATGAGAAAGGCACAGCGAAAAATTCGTCTTATTTTATCAAGGCTTAATTCGTTTCTTGCTGAAAATTTATCAGGTATGAGTATTATCCAGCTCTTTGTTCGAGAAGAAAAACAACTTGAGCAATTTAATGAGTTGAATGACCGTCATTATAAAGCAGGAATGCGACAGACGATTTTGAATTCCATTTTTAATCCCTCCATCGGTTTTTTCGGTAATCTTTCACTTGCATTACTTGTTTGGTTTGGAGGAAGAAATGTTTTAGAAGGTGCTATAACTTTCGGAATTGTGTATGCCTTTACACATTATGTGAGGCAATTTTTCGAGCCGCTAAGGGCACTTGCTGATCAGTTCAATCAAATTCAGTCTGCACTAGCGTCAGCAGAACGTATTTTTGAGACCTTGGACACAAAATCAACAATCCTTAATCCTCATAAACCGAAAAAACTAGGGAGCGATATTAAAGGGGAAATACGATTTGACCATGTATCTTTTGCTTATAAGAATGAGGAATGGGTGTTGAAAGATATTCATTTTCATATTCAACCGGGGGAGACGGTTGGAATTGTAGGAGAAACAGGTGCTGGAAAAAGCTCGATTATTCAGCTTATTAACCGTTTTTATGACATCCAAAAGGGAAAGATTTGCTTAGATGATGTAAATATAAAGGATGTTCAATTGTCAGAGTTGAGAAAACATATCGGAATTATTCAACAGGATAGTTTTGTTTTTTCAGGGACTGTTTTTGATAATATCCGGTTAAATCAGCAGGATATTACGAATGAAGACATCATTAATGTAGCAAAATCTGTCAATATTGACGCCTTTTTCCGCACCTTACCAAACCAATATGAAACTGTGCTAGTTGAGCAAGGTACTGTATTATCTACAGGGCAAAATCAGCTTTTATCATTTTTAAGAGCAATTATTGCCAACCCTAAAGTGTTAATCCTTGATGAGGCAACAGCAAATATTGATACTGAAACAGAAGCGGTTGTCCAAAAAACATTAAGGAAAATCTCTAAAGATCGCACCACAATCATCATTGCCCATCGATTATCAACCATTCAGCATGCAGATAAAATTATCGTGTTAAATAAGGGGAAGATCGTGGAAATGGGGAACCATCAAGAGCTTCTTAAATCAAGGAACATGTATTATCAACTATGTAAGAGTCAGAGCAAAGCAAATCGATCGAGAGTTCGGGTATAAAAAAATTAAGGTAGGGCTTGAAGGAGGAAGCTCTACCTTTTGTCTGTATGATTAGAAAGCTCTCCGCTAATCTGTTTGTGATCTTCACAATATTGAGAAGGGGAAACCCCAATAATTCGTTTAAAGGTTCTGCTAAAATATAATTCATCACCATATCCAACGGTCTGGCTTACTTCTTTTATTTTTACGTCAGATAAGCCAAGTAGTTCTTTTGCACGGTCGATCCGTAGATGTGTTAAATAATCGATCGGACTTAAGCCGATATATTTTTTGAAAAGTCTGGAATAATGGCTGGTACTCAGTCCGGCAATTTGGGAAAGTTCGGACAAGGTGATTGTATTTTTATAATGATTAATCATGTACTCTATTGTTCCTTCAATCGCTTTTTTGCTATCACCGCTTAGCATTTGAGAATTGAAATCTTCTACAAAAGTTAATAACAGCTCCCCAAAAACAATTCTTTGCTGCATATTAACGGTTGTCCCTTGTCTTTTTGCTAATGAGCTTAGCTGCTCAAGTAAAACTGTTACGGCGGAATGATTGCTAATTGTATAAACTCCTTTAAGAGGAAAAGGGACATCCTGTGAATGTTTAAATTGCCATACATCTTTATCCTCAAAAGCCATGGCATAGGAAAAACGAACATAATAAAATTCCAATGGATTCGTACGATATGACTTCTTATCACATACCATTTGAGGAGTAAAAATAACAAGTCTGCCTGGCTGTAATTTATGCTTCTTTCCGTTAATGACGACTTCTCCCCTTCCTTTTGTTACATACCAAAGGGAGTAATAACGAGGCCTTTTATTTTTCCGAACCCAATCGGGAGGACATGTTTTATGTCCAGCTAATAATATTGAAAAAATAAGCTTATTTAAGGAAGATGAAAGGTTTCTCATGCTGTGACACAAATGACAATCCCCCTTTCCAAATTACTGCATTTATCATACTATCCATACGCAAAACCCATGAAAATAGAACAAATCTTTTACCTGGTACTTAGAATCCGAAACATACTCTTAAGATCACATAGTAATCATTAAAACATATGATTTGTTCATCGCTAAAGAGAGATTAGACATCATCATACATATGAATGAAAATGGAAATAGGAATCTATATCAGGAGCTGGGGGGTTAATACAATATCTCAAAATGAAAATCCAACCATTTTTATAGCAGGTGATTCTACTGCTTCTTCATATCCAATAGAAAGAGCTCCACAAGCAGGGTGGGGGCAGGTATTATACCAATTCTTTACTGATGATATAACCATTGCAAATGAAGCAGCATCGGGAAGAAGCTCAAAAAGTTTTATTTTAGAAAAAAGACTAACGAAAATAAATGAACATATCAAGGAAAACGATTACCTATTTATTCAATTTGGGCATAATGATTCAAAAACAGATGAAAGGTTTACAGATCCATTTACAGATTTTAAATATTATTTGAAACAGTATATTCATGTAGCCAAAAAGCATAAAGCAACACCTATTTTACTTACACCTGTGCAAAGAAGAAGCTTTAATGAGCATGGAAGTGTAAATGAAACACATGGCAATTATTCGGAAGTGATCCTTCAACTAGGAAAGGAAAAAAATGTTCCGGTAATCGATTTAGGAAAACGAAGCAAAGTATACTTTGAAAACATAGGTACTGAGAACACCCAAGAAATCTTTCTTTGGCTTGATCCAGGTGTACATCCTAATTACCCGAATGGACTACAAGATAACACTCATTTTTCTGAAAACGGAGCCCTTGCGGTTGCAAGATTAATAGTTGAAGGAATTCGAGATTTGGATTTACCAATTGAAAAATATATTATATATTGAAGTAATTTTACTAATAGATTGTAGGTTCTGAATTTTTTTGAAAAAGCTACAGTGGAATGGAGCGGAAGACACTCGACTCCTGCGGGAGAAGAGGAATGGCGAGACCCCACAGGCGAAGCCGAGGAGGCTTGACTTCCTCCCCGGCGAATCCTGTGTCTGGAGCGCAATGGAACGAACTAGTTTAGAAAAAGAAGGAGAGTTCACTTTGTTAAATCCCGATCACTTTCTTGAACATTTATATCATGACACTGTTTCAAAAGCTAAAGTTTATGACCAACACTGGCAAGAACAAACAAAATCAAAATTTGAACAATTGATTGGTCGTTTTCCATATCCAGAAGAACACTCATTGAATCCTAGACTTATAGAGAAAACGGAAAAAGCTGACTATTGGCGTCTAAAAATAGACATCACAACCATTGATCAACTTTGTTGTCCAACTTATGTCCTTCTCCCAAAGAAAAAAACAAACACAAAAGTTCCTGCCGTACTTGCACTTCATGGTCATGGCTACGGAAATAAAGAAATGGTTGGGTTACATCATAATGGAACTGAAATAGAAGGAGAGCCGGGCATTCATACGAATTGTGCAATAGAACTTGTACAAAAAGGGATGGTGGTTGTTGTTCCAGAGTTAATCGGGTTTGGTGAACGAAAGCTTGCAAAAGATGCTGAATCTGGCGAGCCTAGTAGTAGTTCATGTTTCTCAATTGCAAGTCAATTGCTATTAATGGGAAAAACGATTGCCGGATTGAGGGTTTTTGAATGCAGAAGAGTCCTAGATTACATACAAACGATTGATAGGGTTGATCAAGACAGAATTGGATGTTTTGGTTTCTCTGGCGGGGGTCTTGTAGCAGCCTTTACTTCAATCGTCGATGAACGGATAAAAGCTACTGTCCTTTCCGGCTATACAAATACATTTAAAGGCAGCATTATGGATCGAAATCATTGCCTTGATAATTATATTCCAGGAATTTTACAATTAGGTGAACTGCCTGAGTTGTTGGGGTTACTTACACCAAGACCTTTGTATATTGAGTCAGGAAAAAATGATACAGTATTTCCAATTAATCATGCAAAAGAAGCGTTGGAAACCATTAATGAAATTTACAGAAGGTTTAATGCGGGAAATTATATAGATCGACACTTTTTTGATGGAAAGCACGAAATTTGTGGAGACAAGTCCTATAACTGGCTTCTAAAAAACTTGGCAAGATCTGATGAATAGAATGATTCATAGCATTAGATATGAAGATATGGAAGAAGGTAAAAAGAGAATTTTATATAGAACCGCTCTTTTTACCTTTTGATCTGGTGATTTTTTTATATAATCATTACGTTATGTCATGTTCACTAGATCACTTTTTTATATGAAACCCTATTTTCATTCTCCAATTTGATTTAACTGTTATGATGATTGTAGCGATTTTATTGAAAATAAAGTAGGTTTATTTGTAAGCGTTGTCAAATTAGGAGGTAGTTGATTGTGAAAATGACAGTATATGAGTGTAACAGCATATTGACATTAAAAATAGTGGAATCATATAATGATAACTAATGTAAGCGTTTTATTGGTAGAGAGAGGTGATGAATGTTGAAACAAAAACCAAAATATTTTTATCGCATTTTTTTACCCTTTGTTTTAGCAGGTACTCTAGTTGTGATCTTATTTAATGGCTTTGCGTATTTTTTTACCAAAGCTTCATTTGAAGAGAAGATTATTTTGGAGAAGCAGGAAAATGTTGTTCAAATCATGAATACGCTTGAACAGAAAATGCAAACATTAGATTATTCACTTAATTCCTATGTTCATGATTCCTCATTTAAGCAATATATAAAAGAACCTTTAACCGTAAAGAATTTTGATATTTATCAAGCAATTGATAAACAATTAAACTACATTTCATCATTCGGACCAAGTCAAACAACCATAGAATTAGTTAGCTTACAAGGAAACTGGAAGATAAATCAATACGGATTAAAAACAGTTACTAAAACAGAAATGGATTACATTGTATCAAATTATATGTCACTTCCACACCCCTCTACATGGTTGAAGGAAGAAAAAGTGGAAAATGAGATTATGCTTATCAAACAAACCCCCTACTATCAGTCAACAAAAAACGGCGTTCTCATTGTACATATCCCATTAAAGTCATTATCAAGTCTAATCTATAATCAAGCTGAATCAAACCCTGTCTATATTTATAATCAAGATGGAATACTAATCTATCAAAATGACGCAGAACCACAGGAAAAAGAAATTAAGCAAACTATTATTTCTGAATTAGTAAATCACCACCAAGGACAAGCTGGAATCTATCCAGTTGATACACAGCAAAAATATAAATTGGTTTATTCAAAATCAGGATACAATGGATGGTTATATGTTACAAAAATAAAGGATTCGGAGTTTACAGAAGCAATGAAGCCAACCATTATAGGAACTGTTTTGATGAGTGTTTTTATGCTATCAGTGACTATTATAATAGGCTATGTTAGCTCAGACTACTTTTCTAAACCAATTCGTGAACTGCAGAAATTCATTCCTAAAATACAAAAAAATGATTGTAAAGATGAATTTGAACTTATCGGAAGATCGATTCGTGAAGTTATAAATAAAAATCAGTCCCTTGAAAATGTAATTACAAGCCAGCATGAACAATTAAAAACATTATTTATGTTAAATCTTTTTCACGGACGTATGAATGACCAGGAAATTCAAGAGCAACTGCAGGATTTTAAATTCCCACAAAAGTGGAAAAGTTTGTATGTTCTTGCTATTCAATTTGATCATCTTGAAAACAATAATTATTCAAGAAAGGACAAAGACGTCCTTTTATTTTCAATCAATCAGCTTGTTTCTGAGATAATTAATAAGGATGAGCAGTTATCACCCGCTGTTATTGATTCAAGGACTCAAGCAACTATTTTCCTTTGCCAAAACGAGGATACAGATCAGCATGTGTTAGTCATAAACAACTATATGGAAAGAATACAAAAAGTGGTCAAAGAGATTTTCAATCTGACCGTTAGTGTGGGAATAAGTAGCCCATTTAAAGATTTAGGGGACAGTAAGCTTGCACTTCAACAAGGAATTGATGCACTTAAGTACCGCTTAAAGGTAGGAAAAGAATCGATTATTTTTTATGAAAGTGTTTCTGCTATTTTTAATAGTAATGAAATTAAAACATATTTCCCTAAAATACTGGAAAATCAATTGTTTGATTCAATTAAATTAGGAGAAAACAAAAAAGCAAAAGAAACGTTACATCAACTGCTTGCAGATTTATTTAAAAATAATCATAATCCTCATGAACTTGAAGTTAATATTATGCGGTTTATCAATGATTTAGTTAGCTTTATGCATGTGTTGGGTATGGACACGTTAATTATTGAGGATCATAAAACATTGTATAATGCCATTTCTGAAATGAAAACTTCCGAAGAAATTGAAATGTTTGTAAAGCATAAAATCGTGTATCCTATGATCAATGCGATTACTGAACGTACTGATTATCAATATAAAACAATCTCAGATAAAATTGTTCATATTATTCAAAATGAATTTGATACAGAACTTTCTTTAGAAAATATAGCAGCTCGTCTTCATTATAATAAAAATTATTTAAGCAGCATTTTTAAAAAGGAGTTCAATCAATCTTTTAGTGAATATCTTGCATTGTATCGATATGATATGGCGAAAAAATGGCTGAAAGAAACAGATATGTCAGTAAAGAAAATTTCGGAAAAGCTGCAATATAATAATTCTCAAAATTTTATCCGTTCCTTCCGTAAATATGAAGGAATAACACCAGGGAAATATAGGGAATTGCATTGTGGTGAGACATTGGTTTATAAGAAAAGTTGATGAAAGTTTCTTTTTGTTTTATCAAAATTAACAGAGTAAGAGTAATATGAAACATCCCCTTTATATAACTTGTAATTTGAACATTATAGGGGATGTTTTTGCTGTGTAAAGCGCGCTCCGTATATTTCTATTCTAAAGCCTTTATAGAACAGGCTGTTACTTTGCGCACTACAGACACTCCATGCGCCGGGGAGGAAGCTGAGCCTCCCTCGGCTTTGCCTGCGGGGGTCAGCCTTTCCTCTACTTCCCCACAGGAGTCGAGTGTCTTCCGCTCCATTCCACTATCTATTAAAAAGTAATCTACATCTACAATTCTTTCTAAAACATTCAATTAAAAATAATAAAGACTACCGTATCGAATATAGTAGTCTTTATTGTTATTCACATAGGTATTTTCTTCTTACTCTTATTAAGCCTTCACAGAGCCTACAAAGGCACCTTTTACAAAGTATTTTTGCAGGAATGGGTAGACGATAAGCATAGGGATTGTTGCAACTGCGATTACGGCCATTTTGATTGTTTGTGCCGGTGGAACGATATCAACAGCGGAATTATCTGCTTGCATGCCGCTTGATACGATAACAATTTGACGCAGTAACACTTGAATAGGCCATTTACCTGAATCATTTAAGTAAAGAATCGCATTTGTATATTCATTCCAATATGACACCGCGTAAAATAATGAAATTGTTGCGATTGAAGGCAGAGATAACGGCAGGATAATTTTGAAGAAAATCATCATATCGTTGTATCCGTCAACCTTTGCTGATTCTTCCAAGCTGTCCGGAATTGCTTGGAAAAAATTCCTCATAATAATTAAGTTAAATGCACTAATTGCGACTGGCAAAATTAGTGCCCAATACGTATCAATAAGGCCTAAATTTCTTACGACAAGATAGGTAGGAATCATCCCTCCGCTAAAAAGCATGGTAAAGACTACGATAAAGTTGATCCCTTTCCTTCCATATAAGTACTTTCTCGATAATCCGTAAGCCATGAAAGCAGTTAAAACCATACTAACGAATGTACCAACACCTGTAACACCGATTGAGACGGCAAAGCTCCTAAAAATCGTAGGTGTAGAAAAAATATAGTGGTAAGCATCCAAAGTAAAAGTTGTTGGAAAAAGTATAAATGTTTTTTCAACAACCTCCTGTGTTGTTGCGAAGGAACTTGAGATAACGTTTACAAATGGGAGAAAACAAGCTAACCCAATTAGCAGCAGGACCGTATAGTTAAGGAAATTAAAAATACGATTGCCTAAAGAACTTTCATACTTCAATCGAAACCCTCCATTTCAATTTATATTTATCTATATTTCTACTTCCAATATAGCAACCGAAAAATAAGCATGTCTATAATCATTTCCACAGTAGTTATTTCATGCCATGATTATGGATCTTACTAAGAATAATCATGACCGGTTAAAAGTACTCAATAGATCATATCGACAACAGAAAGCGTTTACAATCGGTGTCGGAGAATGGTTCCTGACAGAATGATTGTAGACGTTACGCTATGAAATAGATTAATTTTGAATGGTACAAACATATACGGAGAAAAATTGAGGGAGGATTTCTGAGTGAGGGAAACAATGATTCCTATAAAAGATCAGCATAGCGTGCAAACTGTTCCAGATAAGAAAGCAATCAAGCGGGAAATCAGAAGAAAGAATATTGCAAGTATAGGCAGAAATAAATATTTGTATTTTATGATATTGCCAGGTCTCTTGTATTTCATTATTTTTAAGTATGTACCAATGGGAGGACTGATCATCGCCTTCCAGGATTACCAGCCGTTTTTGGGAATTTCAGGAAGTCCCTGGGCCGGTTTTAAACATTTTATTCGCTTATTTACAGAACCAACCTTTTTTATGTTGTTAACAAACACACTGTTTTTATTTGCATTAAATTTATTTGTCTTTTTCCCGATTCCTATCATATTGGCATTAATGTTAAATGAAGTAAGAGGGAAATTCTTCAAAAGCACAATTCAAACTGTTATATATATCCCGCATTTTATGTCATGGGTTATTATTGTATCGATTTCTTACGTCTTCTTAACAGTAGAGGGGGAGTTATTAATGAATTGATTGCTAAAGCAGGCGGCGAGAAAATGGATTTCTTAACAGATGATGCATGGACCAGGGCGATTTACATCCTGCAAATTATCTGGAAAGAAATGGGCTGGTCAACCATTATTTACTTGGCGGCAGTGACAGCTGTTGATCCACAATTATATGAAGCCGCAAAAATGGATGGCGCCAATCGTCTTCGTCAAATCTGGCATGTTACATTGCCTGCAATTCGTCCGGTTATTATTATTCTATTAATCTTAAAAATCGGTCAAACATTAGACTTAGGTTTTGAGCATGTTTATCTTCTTTTAAACTCGCTTAATAGAGAATCAATGGAAATCTTTGATACGTATGTCTATACGGCCGGACTTAAAAATGGGCAATTAAGCTATAGTACAGCGGTTGGTTTATTTAAAGGACTTGTGGGACTAATTCTGGTTATTGGCGCAAATAAATTAGCGAAGAAATTTGGGGAGGACGGTCTTTACTAATGGGAAGAATTGATAACGGTATCATGAGGGAAAAAGGAGTGTGAATAATGGATAAAATGGCTGAGCGGTTAAATGACATATGTATCCGTATTTTACAGCTGGTATATCTCAATATCTTATGGATCGCATTTACATTGCTGGGCCTTGTTCTAGCAGGAATCGGTCCAGCCACATTAGCACTGTATACCGTCATAAGGCAGTGGATTCGAGGAAATAGTGATATTCCCATTTTTTCGACATTCTGGAAAGCCTATCGCTCTTCCTTTAAAGAGGCGTCTGTTGTTGGCATGATTTATCTTGTCATCGGCTGGATTTTATATGTTGATCTTTTGTATGTTCAGTCTTTTTATTTGCGTGTATTAGTGATCTTTGTCAGCTTTGTTTATGTTGTCTCACTTTGTTATGTGTTTCCCATTATGGCCCACTATGACTGGAAAAGCACGATTGTTAAAATCAAGTGCTCTGTCTTATTTGGGATTTCATATTTACAGTATACATTGATCCTGCTTCTTTCATTGGCGGTCATTTATTTCGTTCTCTTTATGAATTCAGGTGCACTTGTGTTCTTTGGGATCAGTATTGGGAATTACGTCATTATGTGGATGACAAACCAAGTATTTATAAAAGTTGAAAGTCAGGCTGTGCTCTTAAAAAGTGAGAATCAATCTTAAAATAATTTTAAGGGGGTGGATAAGAAAACAAGCATAGAGTACGGGGGATATCTTGCATAATCAAAAAAAGAAAAATAAAAAGCTCAAAGTCAGAAAGGGGAAGATGGAAGATGAAAAAGAAGCTAGCCAAAATAATTGGGGTAAATGTATTAGTAGCATCACAAATCCTTCTTGCGGCTTGTTCTAATAATAATGAACAAGCAAGCGGAGATACAGAAAAATATGATCCTGAATCAAAGGTTGAAGTGAATTGGACAGCGATCCTGCATACAGCTTCTCCACCAACAGATGTCGTGTTAAAAGAGATAGAAGAAGCGACAAATTCGACGATCAATTTTAATTGGGTACCTGATGCATCTAAAGAAGAAAGAATTACAGCCGCACTTGCCTCCGGAGAATTATCTGACATTGTTTCTTTAACAATGATGACAAATTCTTCTGTAAGGCAATCATTAAAAACCGGTATGTTTTGGGATGTAGAAAAGTACTTGGATGATTACGATAATTTGAAACTAATATCTGAAGACATTCGAACAGCTGCATCTATCGATGGAAAATTATATGGCGTACCATTTCAAAAAGATTTAGCACGTTCCGGACTTTTGCTTCGTAAGGATTGGTTAGATAATTTAGGACTTGAAGTCCCAAAAACATTGGATGAATTATTTGAAGTTGCAAGAGCGTTTACAGAGGATGATCCGGATGGCAATGGAAAAGATGATACAGTCGCTTTCAGTGATCGAAGTGATCTTAGGTACAGCAGTTTCAAAACATTAAGCTCCTACTTTGGAACACCAAACGGATGGAAAGTTGAAGAAGACGGGACATTTACACCGGAATTTGAGACACAAGCATATAAAGATACTATGAATTATTCAAGAGATTTATATAAAAATGGCTATTTGGACCAGGATTTTGCCGTAACAGCTAAAACAGATCAACAACAAAAATTCGCACAAGGTAAAGCGGGAATTTATACAGGTATGGTTGATATTAAGAATTTAAAAACAATGGCAGAGGGTATTCAAGATGAGATGGAGATCGTGCCAGTAAACAAAATTGAAAGCCCTGATGGTGGAAATCATATTTGGTCGGAAAATAGTGGTGTAGGGGGATTAATGGCTTTCCCTAAATCAGAAGTGAAAACAGAAGCTGAGTTAAAGCGCTTACTGCAATTTATTAATGATTTAATTGATGAAGAAGTGTTTATGATGATGACAGGCGGTATTGAAGGAACTCACTATGAAACGGATAGCAATGGCGCGTTTACTATTTTAGACAATGATTTATGGCAAAAAGACGTACAACCATTTTCCAGCTCAAGACCTAGTGAGATTACTCACTCACTTGTCGACGCAGACCCTTCTAAACAACTGGTGAATGAGCTAATTAAAGAAAATGCCGAGTTTGCCGTCCTCGATCCTACTGTACCGCTTGATTCAGAAACAGCAAATGAACGTGGAACAGAATTAGAGAAAATAATTGTGGATGCAACAATCAAATACATTATGGGTGAAATTGATGAAAAGGCCTTTGATGAGGCAGTTGATAAGTGGAAGAAATCAGGTGGAGATGCAATGGCAAAAGAATACGAAGAGGCTTATAAGAAAGCACAAGGTTGATGATGAATTGGTAAAGGTAAGATTCTTTCTCCCTAATGGGGAAAGAATCTTCTTTTCTGAATACGTTCCATATAAGAAAGGAGCTTTTATATGGAGGAAAGGTCGTATATAAAGAATCCGGTCTTGACGGGATTTAATCCTGACCCATGTATTGTTCGGGTGGAGGAAAACTACTATATTGTTACTTCAACTTTTGAATGGTATCCGGGAGTGCCAGTCTATCATTCTAGAGACCTACAAAACTGGAGGCACTTAACCAATATTTTGAATAAGCATCATAACTTTATCGGCAATCCGGATTCATGCAGTATTTGGGCTCCTGCTTTAAGCTATCATGATGGTGTTTTTTATTTGGTTTACACTGATGTTAAAAGAAGTAAGTATCCATTTAAGGATGCACATAATTACTTGATTACAGCAACCGATATCTTAGGTCCTTGGTCAGAGCCTATCCTTTTAAACAGTGGAAGCTTTGATCCATCTTTATTTCATAATGAGGATGGTCGGAAATGGTTTTTGAATGTTGAGTGGGATTATCGAATGGATGGGAGAAATAAATCGGCAGGGATTGTGATGCAGGAGTATTCTCCGGAGGATAAAAAATTGATCGGTCCAATGTATAAAATATTTAATGGGACGTATTTAAGGAAAACAGAAGCTCCCCATATTTATAAACAGAATGGTTATTACTATTTACTAACTGCTGAAGGTGGCACAGGTAAAACACATGCTGTCACCGTTGCAAGATCTAAAGAATTGACCGGTCCATATGAGGTTGATCCGCAAAATCCAATGTTAACTTCTGCACATGACGAACATTTACCATTGCAAAAGGCCGGACATGGAAGTTTAGTTTGTACACAAACGGGTGAATGGTTTATGGCCCACTTATGCAGCAGACCTGTGAAAGGGAAATACTCCATTTTAGGCCGGGAAACTGCTATCCAGCGTGTGAAATGGACAGAAGATGGCTGGCTTCGACTTGAGAACGGAGGAAATGAAGCACAAGTAGAAGTCATCGCACCTAATCTTCCTCAACATCCTTTTCCACATGATCAAAATGAATATGATGATTTTCAACATGAATCATTACATATAACATGGAATACCATCCGCAAAGCTCCTGATGAATCCTGGTGCTCATTAAAGGAACGAAAAGGATGCCTGCGATTAAACGGAGGAGAATCGCTTCACTCCCTGAATGATCAGCATTTAGTTGCAAGACGACAGCAGCATTTCTCATGTGAAGTGGAAACAGACATCGAATTTGATCCAGAAACATTTATGCAGATGGCAGGTCTGGTTCTTTATTACAATACTGATAATTATGTTTATTTCTATCTTTCACATGATGAAGAAAAAGGGAAATGTCTCAATATTATGAAATGTGAGTGGGGAGAGTTTGAACAGTTAGATCTGTGGGTTCCTGTAAACGACTCAAAGAGCTGCAAACTCAAAGCAATTTTACATGATGAGGAAGCAACATTCTTTTATAAGTCTAACGCTAATGATTGGGAAAGAATTGACGTTCCAATCAGTATGGCCCACCTTTCTGATGAGGGGAACGGATTTACAGGGAACTTTGTTGGGGTGTGTGTACAGGATCTTTTGGGGACAAACAAACATGCTGATTTTCATTATTTTAGTTATAAGGAAAACAATCAAGAGAGAGGGTTGAATAATGGTGGAAACAAAAACGCTTAATTGGTCACAAAGAATGATAGACTCTGTTATTGTCCGAAGACCGCTTTTGTGTGAAGGGGTTCAAAATGATAAGTGGTCGTATGACTATGGTGTTGTGTTAAAGGGGACGGAGCTTGTCTGGAGGAAAACAGGTGATCAGAAGTATTTTCATTATATGAAAAAAAACATGGATGCTTTTGTCAATGAAGAAGGAGATATCCGGGCATACAATATTGAACACTTTAATATTGATCATATAAACAATGGAAAGGTTTTACTTACTTTGTTTAAAGAAACGGGAGAAACGAAATATAAGAAGGCAATCGACCTGTTAAGAAAACAGTTGCATTTACATCCCCGCACTTCCGAGGGAGTTTTTTGGCATAAGAAAGTATATCCACATCAAATTTGGCTTGACGGTCTGTATATGGGGTCCCCATTTTACGCTGAGTATGTAAAGGAGTTCGGACAAATAGAGGAATTTGATGATATAACAAAGCAATTTTTACTATGTGCGAAAAATACAAAAGATCATGAGACAGGTCTTCTGTATCACGCATTTGACGAGAAAAAAATACAGCCATGGTGCAACCCGGAAACCGGCCATTCAAAGAATTTCTGGGGAAGATCAATGGGGTGGTTTGTGATGGGGTTAGTTGATACACTCACATTCCTTCCGGAGAATCATAAAGACCGAGGTGCATTGCTGGTATTACTGACAGATGTTTTACTTGCACTTAAAAATGTACAAGACAAAGAATCAGGAGTTTGGTACCAGGTCCTTGATAAAGGGGATCGAAAGGGAAATTATCTTGAGGCTTCCTCTTCATGCATGATTTTATATGCTATTGCAAAGGGAGTAAAGCAAGGGTATCTACCAAAAGAATGGGAGGAGTTAGCCCATCAGGTTTATGAGGGGATTATAAACGAATTTATTACGGAAACAAGTGCAGGCTTGGTTAATTTAAATAAAAACTGCCAGGTAGCCGGACTGGGCGGGCCAGATAAACGAGATGGAACATTTGAATACTATATTAGTGAGCCGATTATAACAAATGACTTAAAAGGAATTGGAGCTTTTATTTTAGCAGCCGCAGAAATGGAAAGCATTCAATAGAGAAAGGAGAGAGAAAAATGATTCCAACAAGTACAACCAGCCTGCATGATATTACGCAATATGGTGCGGTGGGGGATGGAAAGACTGTTAATACGAAGATGATTGCCGCGGCAATTCACGCATGTGAGGAAGCTGGAGGAGGAACGGTTTATGTCCCGGCTGGTCGATTTCTAACAGGTGCCATTATATTAAAAAGCAATATGAATCTATATATAGAGGCTGGATCTACTCTACTATTTAGTACTGATATAAATGAGTATCCAATTGTCCAATCAAGGTGGGAAGGGGTTAAAAGAGATGTATATGCATCATGCATTTATTCAGAGAACAGTGAAAACATATCTGTAACAGGATATGGGACATTGGATGGGAATGGTGCATTTTGGTGGGATCTTTTTAGAAAAAAGGAAAATAAATACCCGCGTCCAAAGCTAGTAAGCTTTGATTCTTGCAAACATATAGTAATCTCAGGAGTAAAGATGATTCAGTCTCCTAGCTGGACGGTAAATCCCATTTGCTGTGAAGATGTGACAATTCATAATCTTACAATTGTAAATCCGAGCGATTCTCCGAATACAGATGGCATTGATCCAGAGTCATGCCGAAATGTTAGAATATCAGATTGCCATATTGATGTTGGTGATGACTGCATTGCAATTAAAGCGGGAACAGAAGACACCGAAAAACGTGTAGCATGCGAAAATATCACAATTACAAACTGCACGATGATCCATGGACATGGCGGGGTTGTCCTTGGGAGTGAAATGAGCGGTGATATTCGAAATGTTACGGTTAGTAATTGTGTATTTGAAGGAACAGACCGAGGAATTCGTCTAAAATCGAGACGAGGCCGCGGCGGTGTGATAGAAGATATTCGTGTAAGCAATATTGTGATGAAAAGTGTTATTTGTCCGTTTATTGCAAACCTCTATTATTTCTGTGGACCACGTGGTAAAGAAAAATATGTATGGGATAAAAATCCATATCCAGTAACGGATGAAACTCCTGTTTTTAGAAGAATACATTTCTCAAATATAACCGCAAGAGAAGTAAGTGCGGCGGCAGGATTTTTATACGGCCTGCCTGAGATGTATGTGGAAGATGTGACATTTGATCATGTCACTGTCGATATGGCTGATGATGCAGAACCAGGTATGCCTGCCATGATGTCCGAATTAAAGCCGATGAAACAACGCGGCTTCTTCTGCGGAAACGTCAAAGGTGTTAGTTTTCATAGAGTAACAATCAGTAATCATGAAGGACCTGCATTTTATGTAGAAAATGGTGAAGACATCGAATTTAATCAATGCAAACAAAAAACAAGCTCAGATGATTCTATGATTGAGTTGAAAAATGTAACATCCTAATAGCCAATAAAAGACTTTGTCCATGACAGGACAAAGTCTTTTTAAGTTTGTCATATTAAAATCCTTGTTGTTTCAACCAATTTTCACATAAATTTGTCCATTTTCCCACTACAAGGTCCTCTTCGGCAAGTCCTAAACCATGACGTCCATTCGGAAAGATATGCAGTTCAAAGGGAACATTATTTTTACTTAATGATTGTGCATAGAGTAAACTATTCTCAACAGGAACTGCGCCATCATCAGCTGTGTGCCAGAGAAAAGTCGGTGGTGTATCAGCGGTAACATTGTTTTCATTGGATAATGAAAGACGCAGTTGCTCTGACGAGTTATTTCCCAGTAAATTTTGAACAGAGCCTTCATGATAAAAATGTGTAAATGATATAACAGGATAACAGACAATGGCAATATTCGGCCTACAGCTTTCTTCATCAATACGATCACTAGATTCGTAGCATCCTTGTAAAAAGTGAGTTGAAGCAGTTGATGCTAGATGTCCACCTGCTGAAAATCCTAATATCCCAATTTTTTGTTTATCAATGAACCATTCTTCTGCATGATGTCGAACATAGCGAATAGCACGCTGAGCATCCGCTAATGGAGCTGGATGTCTCGAAGGTGAAACACGATAGTTTAATACAAATGCAGAAATACCCAGTGTGTTTAACCATTTTGCAACTGGCTCTCCCTCGTGATGTGCACGACCTTGATAACCGCCACCTGGAAAAATGATGACCGCTCCATGTTTTTCCTTACGATTGATTAGGTACGGAGTAATCGTTGGAGTGAATTCATCTTCAGAACTAAGAAATGGTGTTTTTTGATTCCATAATAAATTTGTCATGAAATAAACCTCCTTAAACCTTATATTTTTTAAAACTTAGTTTTGGTGTCCAGCTCCAGTGCTTAGCCCCTCGCGGTCATAAGCCACTCAGGAATTGAAGACAAAAAGTCATCTATTCCTGATCGTCTTATGCCTGTCGGGGCTGATCAAGGCGCTTGCGCATTTCTTTTGGAACCCAGTTGTCTGAACTCTCGAATATTTTTTCAAGTCTTAAATCCTCAATGTCTTGATCTGATAAGCTTGTTGCCCAATTCACACGATGTTCATCTGCACGACCCGGACCGTAGCTTTCTCCTTCATAGTATCTGGATGTTTTTTCATTTTCTTTGTCGCTCCAGTTATCCCATCCTTCGCGTTTTATATGTGACCCCATCCATGTCCGAATAAAGGTGGTTTGTGCATAGGGGCGCCAAGGTCTTCCTAAATAAACAGAATTGTCATTTGCAGTACCGGTTAATTTACAATCAAAAAAGATAAATCCGAATGTTGAATCCTTTGGTGTGGAAGAAGCTGTTATATATCCATCACGTAAACTATGAATTTCACAGTGTTGAAAAACAACAGTTCCAGAGCCGAAAATAAAATCAACATGACCTTCAATATAGCAATTCGAGAAATATTGCCGACCCCGACTTGAGTAAAGTGTGTCCTGGTTACCTAGTAATCTAACATGTTGATAGACACCGCGATCGCCAGAGACATATAGAGCTAACGCCTGCCCAATCTCTTTACCATATCCTGCTGTATTTTCAATTGTGATATTTTCCAGTTGAATGTTATCAGCGTGTATAGAAACAACAGGTGTCCGAAATGTTCCAAGTTTCTTTTGTTTAGAGTCAATCATTTCGGCATATAAATGATGGCTAATGATTGTTTTTTCAACATCTTCCCCTATTAAATGAATATCCGGCTTATTATCAGGAATGACTACATTTTCCTCATATTTTCCAGCCTTAATATAAATGCTGACAGGTTCAAGTGTAAGAACCCGTACTGAATCAATTGCATCTTGAATACTTGTGAAGTCGCCATTACCTTCCTTGCATACCACGATAGTTCTCATGTATTTACTCCACCCCTGTACTTTATATACTTGCTGCTAGGTAAAAAATCCTTTTTTGTGTTGTCTATCTTTACAATAGCTTATATCCGGGATGACATCTATAATCTTTCTTAATTTGATGGAATCATTTGATAATAAGTGATCTGGTGAAACGAATATAAGATAATGATTATGCTGAAAAGATCCTGTTTTTTATAGAATGAGATAAATATATAGACGTTGGCCCATAAAATAAGGTATAATGAAAGATAGTTTAAATAGCGAACACTTCCAATGTAAAGGGGAGTAGCGTCAGGATTATCCTGAAATAAAGTCGTCATTACATGAACATTGTTCATCGGCTTTGTTGGCATACATTGTGCTTAGCGAGACCTTTGCCTAATCGGCAAAGGTCTCTTTTATTTTTGTATAGGAATTTATAAAATACCTGTACTGTAGAAAAGCGCTTTGACATCCAGCTCCAGCGCCTAGCCCCTCTATGGTCTAGCCAATTTAGAATTGAAGGCAAAGAACACCTTCTATTCTAAATCGTCTTATGCTTGTCGGGCTGATCAAGGCGCTTGCGCTTTAGTTCTAATTAGCTATTTATAAAAGATTTTATCTAGCAAACAGGAGGTAATCTTAATGGAAATGGAATTTCTCACTGCACTTTTATCTATTATCGTGATTGATTTAGTTTTAGCCGGAGATAATGCCATCCTAATCGGATTAGCGGCAAGAAACTTGCCAAAACATCAACAGAAGAAAGTAATTTTATGGGGATCTTTAGGAGCAATTATTATTCGTATCGTGGCTACTTTAGCTGTTGTTTGGTTATTGGAGGTCCCGGGTCTTCACCTTATTGGCGGACTATTACTAGTCTACATTGCATTCAAATTGCTTGTTGATAATGATGATCATGACGATGTAAAAGCCGGGGATAACTTTTGGGCAGCGCTTCGAACGGTTATCATAGCAGATGCATTAATGGGACTCGATAATGTCTTGGCAGTAGCGGGTGCCTCTCACGGAAATATGCTATTAGTAGTAATCGGACTATTAATTTCAGTTCCTGTGGTTATGTGGGGAAGTACAATCATATTGAAATGGATCGATCGTTTCCCGATTATTATAACAATTGGGGCGGGTATACTTGCATGGACTGCATCTAAAATGATTGTCGGTGAACATTTCTTAAGTGGGCTGTTTGAGAATGGATTTGTGAAATATGGATTTGAAATCCTTGTTATTGCCGCAGTTATCCTCACAGCTAAATATGTTCAGTCTAAAGCAGCAAAAAATCAAGAAGAAACCGTTCTATTAAAAACGGGTTCAAATTAATCCTAAGATGGCCAACCTTATTGAAAGGTTGGTCTTTTTATAGGTAAGAAATAATAAAATCTTATACTTAGTGTAGGTGTCTAGCTCCTGCGCCTAGCCCTCGAGGTCAAAAGACAAATAGGAATTGAAGGCAAAGAACACCTTCTATTCCTATTCGTCTTATGCTTGTCGGGGCTAATTAAGGCGCTTGCGCTTTTCTTAATTCTTGTCTTATGTATTCTCTTACACTACAATATGTAATGAAAGGTGAGATCAGTATGAATATTAATAACTTCCGATTCGATCAAGTAGGGTTAAATCGTTTTTTTGGTCCTTTAGAAGCTAAAATTATGGATATTCTTTGGGAAGGCTCTGAGAAAAGCATAAAGCAGGTTCAACAACAGCTTGAGGTAGAGAAACCCATTAATTTTAATACCGTTATGACGGTGATGAACCGTCTTCTGGAAAAAGGAATCCTTCAAAAAAATTAGAAGGAAGAACCTCTTTTTTTAAACCGGTTAAAACGAAAGAGGAATTTATTGAGGAACAATCGAAAAAATTAACAGATAATTTATTAGATGAGTTTGGCGGTTTAGTAGTGAATCATATGTTGGATTCCCTCACAGAAGTCGATCAACAATTACTGAATCGACTAGAAGAAAAAATTGACCAACTAAAGAAAGGAAAGAAACAATGACTTGGAGATATAAATCCTTAATGGTTTTTGGATTAGGTCTTTTCTTAGCAATCGTTCTATTTATCCAAATGGGGTTGTATTTATATCATCATGTGTTTGGTACATTTATTCATTACAATGTATTTCAGCTTTGTATTAGTCTCTTTAGTGGAAATACGATTCTTTATCATCTCGTTTTATTTCTGGTAAACTCGTTTATTGTATGGACTTTTATTATGGTATGTATAAAAATCATAAAGCAGGTTTGCTATTACTCTAAAATGAAAAGTAGAATGAAAGAAAAGTTAAATCATTCGATAACGGAAAAAATGAATACACGATTTAATCGCGGGAAAAAAGATATTTATGTGATCCAAAATCAAGAGCCTGTTGCTTATACAGTAGGATTTATCCGGCCAATCATTATCATTTCAACCAATCTTATCGAATTGTTGGACAAGGATGAGCTTGAGGCTGTTATTCACCACGAAACAGCGCATCAAAAATACAATGATCCGTTCAAAGTCTTTCTTTTACAACTCATATCAGAGGTTATGTGGTACATTCCGATAGCAAAATGGTGTTATGAAAATTATAAAATAATGGTTGAACTGGTTGCTGACGAATATGCGGTTAAATGTATGGGGTCTGAGGTTGGACTAGGAAGTGCTTTAATAAAACTAATAAAATCCTATATCCAAAATCGAGGCTCTGCTCCAGTTTTCGTACCATTTTCAGACGGATCTGGATCTGTAAATTACCGTATAAAACAGTTATTAGAACCTGAGTCTACAATACCTGTTAAATGTCCGCTCATATCGATAATTGTTTCTATCAATATGATTGCATTTTTGATGATTTTGATGATGGTGGTTTAGTTTACTATGTTTACGCTTGACCGAAAAGTTCAACTACACTACAATAAGTAGTGTAGTTGAGAGTGGAGACGTACTATATTTTTTGGAAACAAACACTACAATATGTAGTGTTTTGGTGAGAGGAGATTAAAAATGAGATTGGAAGTAGGCTTGTTCATTCTTCGGGTTTATTTGGGTTTTGCTTTTTTTATGCATGGACTTGCAAAGTTTCAAGGTGGTGTCGGTAACACAGCTAGTTTTTTTGATAGTATCGGGTTACCGGGCTTTGCAGCTTATATAGTTGCAGCTATTGAATTAGTTGGAGGATTACTTTTAATTGTTGGGTTTGGCACACGGTACATATCAGCACTATTTTTTATCATAATGTTGGTTGCAACATTAAAAGTGAAACTATCCTCAGGTTTTATGGGAAATGGTCAAGGATCAGGGTTTGAACTGGATTTGGCTTATGCTGTAATGGCTATCTTCTTCGTTTTTTATCCTGCGTCATCTCTATCTTTGGAATCTAAGATAGGAAAAAAGGGAAGAGAGTAAGGTGAAACAATGGCTTCTCATAAGAAAAAAGAGAGTAAACCACATAAATTAATCGTTTGGATCGTTAGTATTCTCGTTATTTGTATGGCTGCATTGATTTTTATATCAAGTTCCTCTAGTACAACAGTAGAGGCATTAAACATTGAAAATCAACCATATTTGGGTCATGACAATGCTCCTGTTCAAATCGTAGAATTTGGAGACTATAAATGTCCTATTTGCAAAAATTTTCATGAGGAATTTGTTCCGCAAATTCAGAAGGACTTTGTAGAAAATGGTCAAGCAAAATTTTACTTCGTTAATTATTCTTTTATTAATGTCGATTCTATTCGGTCAGCAAAATTTGCAGAGGCTGTTTTCAAGGAGTTGGGAAATGACGTATTTTGGGAATTTCATCATTTACTTTTTGAGAAGCAGCCAGAAGACCTAAAATATGAGAGAATGGATGTTTTTACAGAAGAATTTCTAGAACAGACATTAAAAGAAATTGTTACTGATGAAGAAGCTGGCAAAGTTGTTGCTGCTTTTCATCAAAAAGAATCAGAAGCGGCATGGGATGAGGATATGAAGCAAGCAAACAATTTAAGCATAACGGGAACTCCTACATTATACGTGAATGGTCAAAAATTCGAAGGAAACAATTATGAAGATCTTAAGGAAATGGTTGAAGAAGCTATAGAAGGGGAATAAGTGTACGAATGAATAAATGGTTATTTTTTTCATGGATTGTCTCTCTTATTGCGACGTTGGGGAGTCTTTTCTTTAGTGAAGTTCTTCATTATATACCATGTACTTTATGTTGGTACCAGCGTATTCTTATGTACCCGCTAACGCTCATTTTAGGTGTTGCGTTTTATTATGGAGAACGAACTGTCTATAAGTATGTTTTACCGATAGCTATGATTGGAATGGCTATATCATTCTATCATTATTCTCTACAGAAGCTTCCGTTTATGCAAAAACTTGAAATGTGTACAAGTGGGATACCTTGTTCAGGAGAATATATAAATGTTCTGGGATTTATTACAATTCCTTTTTTGGCATTTATCAGTTTTACATGCATCACAATTAACATGTTTATCATAAGAAGATAGGATTAAAGATGAAGGTCTTCGCCGCAGGAATGGCGAAGACCTTCACTTTTTTTGAGGAGGATCTCATGTCCCATAAGATTCCTAGCTATTGAAGGTAATGAAAAGAAGGAAAAGAATTAGTAGCCAATATATGCTGCACCTACAATAATTAACAAGATGAACAATACGACAATTAAAGCAAAGCTGTTTCCACCGTTATAACCACCCATTCTATCACCGCCTTTCCTTCAGTGTTAATGTATTCTATGAATGAAGGGTTTTGTTTGAAAGGGACAGACATGGAGTTATAACAAAAGTGATGATTTTGTACTAAATATATATAGGTACATTTTCGGAGAATAATATATAATTTGATTTTTGTATGTACCGTTAATTATTAAGAGCTCAATTGTAGAGAGTATGTTAGCTGAAAATTAACAAATGGCGCAGAGTATTGTTATGTTGCTAATGAAAGTGCTTTAATTACGAAAGTGGTATAAGTGATGTTGATGTTTTTGTGAAATAATGGTTGAAATTCTTTCAGGTTCCTCCTATAATACAGAAGGTGGAAGATCATTCTAATATTTGGGAATTAAATGGAGATCTTCATCTACATACTATTCCGATTTGGAGGAGTTAAAATGAGAAAATTTTGGTTTTTATTTTCTACACTAGTGTTTGCCATCGGGTTAACAGCTTGTGCAGGAGAAACAGAAGAATCAACAGAATCACAAAATACAAAAAGTGAAGGTGCTACCGCAGGAGAAGGGGCAGATAAGGAGCAAAATGCCAAAAGTGCAATGATGCGATTCTATATGTCAACTTCAAAGGTTATAAATGAACATGATGGAGATTTAAATGCATATGAAGCTTCAGAAGAAGAGCCAACAGCAGAAATGAAAACTTCAGCAGAAGCATCTGCTAAAGCAGTCGTTGAACAATTAAAGACAATTGAAATTCCTGAAGAATTAGCAGATCAAAAAGCAGATCTTGAATCAGCTATAGAAGATTTAACAGCATCTTATCAAACAAAAGCAGAAGAGCTGGCCAAAGATGCTCCTTCATTAGATGCTGCAAATGAAAGATTCACTCAAGCTGATGAAAAACTCGGTAAAGTATTTGAGGACGTAGGGTTAATTCCATCAAGTTTAAGTACAGAGGTTAACGACTAAAAGACAAAACGACTTACCTGAAAATGGGTAGGTCGTTTTGTGTTTAGAGGTTTGTATTTAGTGTTGGTGTCTAGCTCCAGCGCCTAGCCCCTCAAGGGTCTAGGTAATTTGGCCTGTGCTGACCAAGGCGCTTGCACTTTTCTTATTATGAACGTTGAATGCCATTGGTAGAGAAGCTTTTTATAAGCTTTTGCAAATTTCGGTGTCCTTCTCGTAATTTTATTGTCTCCTCAATAATATGCTGGAAGCTTTCTATATCTTTATCAGATGCATTCAAAAGTGATTTTGGGATACCTTCTGCAAGTTGTTGCAAGCTTAAATCATCTCTCACGAACAATGTCCCCTTTCTATTTAATTACTTTTCCTCTTATGTACATTAATTTTAGAAATCTTTTAAAACTCCTTCAAAAATTTATCTACAATTCTCTACATGATTTTTCTAAGAAATAAAAAACGGATCGTAATATTGCAGGACTTGACATTATTAGCCATGTTTTTCTAATCTGGTGCAGATTGTCGTGATGATATAGAAAGGAGCTGTCACAATTGAGACAGCCCTTTGAAACTATGATAATAGGTAACTTGAGTTTATAAATAACACAACCATTTTACGTTTTTATTAATCAAGTACTTTAATCTTTACTTCTTTTCTACCCCAGTTTACAGCATCTGATTTTGAAGGGATAAAGACATCTATTTTATTGCCTTTAATTGCTCCGCCAGTATCTGCTGCAACCGCAGTTCCATATCCTTCAACTTCAACAGTTGAACCAAGAGGAATAACGGAAGGATCAACGGCAATAACCTTTTTATCTGGATTTGCATTTAGGTCAATTCCAGTCGCGGTTGTACCTGAACATCCCTCGCAATTTGCTGTATAAGCAGTTGCGGTTACCGTCATTTCCTGACCTTCTGGTTCTTGTTCTGTTTCTGTTGTTTCTGTATTCTTAACTTTTTGAACCTTTTTTACTGTTGTAGCAACAGGCTCAGTAGTTTCTTTTTTTGCTTCAGAATGCTTGATTTGGAGCTCTTCCCCAGGTTTAATAATGTGGGAATCAAGGTCATTCCATTGCTCAAGCTCGTCTATATCTACTTCGTGTTCTTCGGCAATATCCCAGAGAGTATCACCTAATTTTACTTCATAAGAATCATTAAGAATCAGCTGATCCTCTGGAAGAATTTTATCACTTGATAAGTTATTCCATTCTTTTATATGTTCAACTTCAACTTCATTTTGTTCGGCAATATCCCAGAGAGTATCACCTTCTTTTACTGTAATCTCTTCTGCAGCAGCTTGTACTGAAAATCCTGCTGTCAATGATGCGAATGTGATAAACGAAATCAACTTTCTTTTCATGTTGTTTACCTCCTTGTTAGCGGTTGTGCTAATCAATGAATTCATCTTACCACGAAAAAGAAAGTTTAAAAGAACAAGCACTTAACAGTTTGTTTACGTTGTTACAGCTAGATGTTAGCAAAGTTACAAACCGTTCCAACAATATCCAATTCAGATGGTTTTTTCGATTTTTATTATAAAATTTTACATTATTGGGAAAATATAAATAGTACAATATTTTTAATTCCCGAATAAAATGATTCCACAGTAAAAAATCCCACTTTAGAAGAGGGATTCTTTTCATGTTCATTAATATTCTCGTGCTGTTAAAGGAATATTGAGAAGTTTATCATCATCTTTACGAGGTGTTCCTCTGCCATCTCGGTTATTAGTGATAGTGTAAAGGTGATTTTCTTCTATTAACACATCTCGCATTCTGCCGCTACCCTCGTGAAAAGACGAAACCTGATTAGAAGATAAGTCAAAACGTAGGACTTTTTCACCTCTGAGTGTGGCAATATAAAGACTTCCATTCCAATACTCTATACCGGATGGTGCCCAGGTTTGTTCTCCTGTATGAAAAATAGGTGTAACCATACCGGATTTTTCTTCATCTCCTTGAATAACTGGCCATCCATAATTTTGTCCAGGTTTTATCAAGTTAATTTCATCATGTGCACTTTGCCCATGCTCAGTGCTATAGAGGTTACCATCTTCATCCCATGCAAGACCTTGAGGGTTTCTATGTCCATAAGAATAAAGGTAAGAAGACTGAATAGGGTTATCATCTGGAACCGCCCCATCAAGTTTCATACGTAAAATTTTTCCTGCTAAACTCTGCTTATCTTGTGCCAAGTCGGGATTACCTGAATCTCCGGTTGTAGCATAGAGCATGCTGTCAGGACCGATCTTTATTCTCCCGCCATTATGAATTCTTCCACCGGGGATATTTTCTACTAAAGTATCTTGTTCAATCCAAGAGTCATCTTCTTTTTTAAGAACGATGATACGATTTTTTATTTCATTTCCTTCTTTATATGTGTGATAGGCATATGCTTTATGGCTGGATGAAAAATCAGTTGCTAACACAAACCCCAATAATCCACCTTCTCCCTCATGATGAACATGTTTTAAAAGAGATAACTTTTGTTGTTTTCTTGTATCTCCAGATATTTCTATGATTTTTCCTGCGCGTTGAGTGAGATAGAAGGTTTGATTATGCTTTGCTATGTTCCATGGTATATCCAGATTTTTAGCTAAAGTTTCAACAGTCTTTCCTGTTGTTTCGATATCTTGTATTTGGTTCTTTGGGGTTTCATCGTAGGAACAACCTGAAAGAAATAAAAACAAGATCATCAAATAGACAGCCTTATTAAACACATCATCACTCCATTTTTTATGTTGGTAATTTGATCCAATTATACCAATTTTGGAATGTGGAATCAAAAAGGAGAAGGCATGTAGCCTTCTCCTGTCTATTACACGGAATCATTTTCTCCAGATTCACTGACTTTTTCAATTTTATCGACAAACATTTGAAATACTTTTCTTTTCTCATCTAATATTCTTATGTACTGCTTTAGTTCATCATATTTTTCTACAAATGGTACTTGATAGGTCGTTTTAATTGTTTCGATAATTTCATCATTAATAGTAGACTGAATGACTTGTTTTGTTATTCCGGATTTATAGGAGTAGATTTGCAGCTCGTTCTTTACTCTTTCGTATTCTTCATCAAGCTCGATCTTTTGCTTGAGCATTTCTTCCTTCCATTCAGTTAACGCATCTTTTACGTTGGTCTCCATAATAGTCCTCCTCTGCCTGAAATAAGAAAAAATATAATGACATATCTTTATACAATATTTCTTGAATCTTTGTAATTTATGGGGGTAAGAAGGCAGTGGGTGAAGCTTTTTTTGTACTATCAAGTATAAGATTTTATGGTTGATAGTATAAGAAAAACTAAGGCTTTCGCCATTAGGACTTAGTGATAAGCCAAGTTTTTCTATTTTTAGAGGAGAAGAGAAATGATCGGTGTTCCCGTACTTTTAACAGGTTATCCAAATCTGACCGGTTGATTTTAGTTAAATTATTTGTTTTAATTAGATGTTACGTTTTTTGGTTAACGTAACAGCAAGTTACCATCTCTGTATGTATATCTTGCAAATATAATATAGAAGGTGAGAGTTAAATGGAAAATAAAGAATATCGAGTTTTATTATACTATCACTATGTTACAATCGAAAACCCTGAGGAGTTTGCTCAAGAGCATCTAGAGTATTGTAAAAATCTTGGGGTATTAGGAAGAATCTTAGTTGCTCATGAAGGCATCAATGGAACTTTATCCGGCACTGTTGAACAAACAGAGCAATATATGGCACACATGAAAGAAGACCCTCGTTTTGCCGATATGGTTTATAAAATAGATGAAGAGAATGGACATGCGTTCAAAAAAATCAAAGTCCGTCATCGTCCGGAGCTTGTGACCCTTCGATTGGAAGATGATGTCAATCCACTGGAGTTAACAGGGAAGTATTATAGTCCAAAAGAATTTCAAGAGGCAATGCAACAAGAAGATACAGTTGTTATTGACGCTAGAAATGACTATGAATATGCTGTAGGTCATTTTAAAAATGCGATTTTACCTGATATAAATACATTTAAAGAACTGCCGGAATGGATTCGAGACAACCGTGAAAAATTTGAAGGCAAAAAAATCCTAACTTATTGTACTGGCGGAATTCGTTGTGAAAAGTTTTCCGGCTGGTTACGTAAAGAAGGCTTTGAAGATGTTGCACAGCTTCACGGCGGAATCGTCACCTATGGAAAAGACCCGGAAGTACAGGGGAAAGACTGGGATGGACAATGTTATGTGTTTGACGAAAGACTTATCGTTCCTGTAAATAGAGTGGAGCCGACTGTTGTCGGAAAAGACTATTATACTGGTGAACCATGTGAACGATTTGTTAACTGTGGAAACCCTGAGTGCAACAAAAAAATTCTGTGCTCAGAAGAAAATGAACATAAACATTTACGTGCATGTAGCCATGAATGTCGAGTTCATGAGCGAAACCGTTACGTGGCAGAGCACGGGTTAACAGAAGAAGAAGTAAAAGAAAGACTGGCAGTGTTAGTTTAATATTTAGTCATGTGAAAATCCCTTTCTTGTGAGAGGGATTTTTAGTTTCGATATATTTCATTTAAATAGGTAGTGGGTGATACACCCGTAACTTTTTTAAATACCCGACTGAAATAAAACGGATTTGAAAAACCTAAAGAATCACTTACTTCAGATATGTTAATGGATTTTTCTTTCAACATTTTAATCGCCTTTTCAATTAGTAATTCATCCTGAAATTGAGTGATGCTTTTTCCTGTTTCTTTTCGGAATAGAGTTGATAAATAGGCATAGTTCATTCCAATAGAGTCGGAAATTTCTTTACTAGATAATTTTTTAGATGAAGAGTGACTGAAAAGATCGATCATTTTTCCTACAATCCGATGTTGTTTTGTTTTGTTGGATTCCTCTAGTTTTTTACTATATAGGTCTATGAAAAATTGATAGGTCATCGAGGATGTTGTTAAAGGTCGCAGCGTATGAGGTGACAAGTATTCTTCACACAGTTTCTTCAGCTGAAGCTCTGTATATTCAGGATTTTTCACAGTCCCGGTTTTTGGAAGAGTCATTTTTGAAAGGTAGGTTTCTTCCATTATGAGTGTTGAGTGCTGATATTTGGAATATTCCCCTGAAGTTTCTACATTTATGTAATCGAATGAATCATAGAAATGAATATAGTACCATTCTGTACCAGGTGTATAAAGTTTTGTTCCCCAGTGCGGAATATTTTTTTAAGAAAAAGATATGTTCCACTTTGTAAATGAAACTCCACATCATCTTCAATCACTTGTATATCCCCTTTTTTAACGTAAATAAACACATTAAGTGTTTCCATAAGACGAATAGGATGATCTAAAATTCCCTCATCATCCCACATATGACCGATTTCTCTTATTAACGGTAAAGTGTATGTATATAAACTGACTTTATTCATTGTCCAACCTCCCTAACTTTCTTTTTATACTTTATCACGAAAAAACAAAAAAAAGATATGGATTATATGGAATTGTGAATTCAGTTTTTGCTTTCTTTTCTTCACAATAGAAGATATAACGATTAAAAGGGGAGGACTTTATAATGGTGAATGTTACACTTTTAGATGGGGTTTTCAAGGAATCCCAGGAAAAAGGGATGGAGTATTTGATATATCTTGATGTTGATCGACTTGTTGCTCCATGTTATGAGGCTGCAGGTGAAACACCCAAAAAAACGACATATGGTGGATGGGAAACCAGAGGAATTAGAGGTCATTCGATAGGTCATTGGTTATCAGCTGCTTCCACAATGTATTCTGTAACAAAGGATGAACGGTTAATAGAGAAATTAGCTTATTCAATCGATGAACTTGCTCATATTCAATCTTTTGATAAAGATGGATATGTAAGTGGTTTTCCGAGAGTTTGTTTTGATAACGTTTTCTCCGGGAGTTTTGAAGTGGATCATTTTTCATTAGGAGGAAGCTGGGTTCCGTGGTACAGCATTCATAAAATATATGCAGGGTTAATTGATGCGTACCAATTAACAGGCAATCAAAAAGCTCTAACTGTTGTAAGGAAGCTTGCAGATTGGGCATGTAAAGGACTAAGTCAATTAAATGAAGAGCAGTTTCAGAAAATGCTTATTTGTGAGCATGGAGGAATGAATGAAGTCTTTGTTGATTTATATAAAATCACGGAGAATGATGCTTATCTAGAGCTAGCCAAAAGGTTCTGTCACAAAGAGGTTTTAGACCCATTGGCAAGAGGAATCGATAACCTTGCAGGAAAACATGCAAATACGCAAATTCCAAAGGTGATAGGGGCAGCGAAACTTTATGAAGTTACAGGTGAAAAACAATATAAACATATGGCTGAGTTTTTCTGGAATCAAGTCACAAAGCACCGCTCATATGTAATTGGTGGAAATAGCATAGGGGAACATTTTGGTCCAGAGGATAAAGAAGAATTAGGTGTGACAACGACAGAAACATGTAATACGTATAATATGTTAAAACTTACAGAATGCTTATTCCGCATTAACCAAAAGGTAGAATACATCGATTACTATGAAAGAGCTTTGTACAATCATATTCTAGCTTCACAAGATCCAGACACAGGCATGAAAACTTATTTTGTCTCAACACAACCAGGACATTTTAAAGTGTATTGTACACCAGATCAATCATTTTGGTGCTGCACAGGAACAGGGATGGAAAACCCAGCAAGATACACAAAGAATATCTACTATCAAAACGGGGATGAGTTATTTGTCAATTTATTTATCGCATCGCAAATTTCTATTGAAGAGAAAAAAATGTCGGTAAAACAACTAACTGTATTCCCTGAATCTGACCGAACTCAATTAATTGTTGAGCAGGCAGAAAACGTACATTTAACGTTCCAAATAAGGGTACCTAATTGGATTTCCGGTCCTGTAACAGTAACAGTTAATCAAAAAGACAAACATACTAGTACAAAAAATGGATACATCACACTTGAAGGAAAGTGGAATAAGGGAGATATAATTGATATCAAAGTCCCATTGGAAGTTTACTCATCACCGATGAAACAAGATCCTATAAAAGCGGCAATTCTCTATGGACCAATTGTACTCGCAGGAGCACTTGGTACAGAGAAGTTTCCGGAAACAGACATATTGGATGATCATTTGAAATTAAATAATCATCCATTAATAGATGTGCCGGATCTTATCACAGATGACATGAATGTAAGGAATTGGGTAAAACCTGTTGAAGGTGAGCCCCTCACATTTAAGACAAATTCAATTGGCCAACCAGGAAATAAACAGGTTACACTCATACCGTTTTATAAGCTGCATCATCAGCGTTATACATTGTATTGGAATATAATGAGTCATTCTAAGTATCAAACATTTTTGACGAAAAAAAAGGAAAAAATAGATATTCTTAATCGTATAACGATAGATGCTGTCAGACCTAATGAGCAACAACCTGAAGTAGAGCATTCGATTAAAAAACAGAATTCAAGATCAGGGTATGTAAACCTATATAATTGTGGATGGAGAGAAAGTCTCAATAATGGTTTTTTTAGTTATGAAATGAAGGTACTAAATGATACGCAAATGTACGTATTCGTGACTTATAATGGGGATGATACGGATCGGCATATCGATGGAAAAATGTACGTGCGCGAATTTGATATTTTCATCGATGATACAGTGATTGCTCACCAAGTTCTTAAAAAGAATAAACCTGGAGAATTGTTTTCCGTTTGTTATGAGATTCCGATGTCCTTAACGAATGGAAAGGAAACGGTAGAGGTGAAATTTGCTTCTGAAGAAAACAAAATTGCAGGGGGGATATACGAGATAAGAATTGTGACTACGAATACTATTTTCCAAGAGAATTAGAGCTGATTGCTGTTGTGAAGAGGGCTATATCGACATAGTCTTCTTTTTTTGATTTTTTAAGAATCTATTAAAGCACTTTTCCTATTAATTCAATCACTATTCAAGATTATTCAATCACTTACTCAATTTTTTCACCCACACCCATTTTCCATATCTCAATTTAGAGCAACACCCCAATTAATTCATTTTATAAAATCCAAAGAAAAGATATGTTTTCTGAGGAATTGTGAATTCTCATCATTTAATAAATCTTTCATAATGAAATCAATAAGAAAACTAGCTATAAAAGAAATGGATGTATGCTCATAAGAAAAAATGTAAGGGGTTGCATAGTATCTGTTTCGAAATAAAAAACAAAGGGGATGCTAGGATGAAAAAAATGACGGTCTTTCTATTAGTTATTTTTTTATGTTTAACATCTGTATTAGTAGGTTGTAGCAATACCGAAAAAGTGGAACAAACAGAAGATGGCAGAGTAGTCCTTACTGCACTAATTACGAAACACGCATTAACACAGGAATTATCGAAAATGGAATGGCTGCAGGAAGCAGAAGAAAGAGCAGGTGTTGAAATTAAGTGGGAGGAAGTATCAGCTGATTGGTCCCAAAAAAAGGGGGCTATGCTGGCAGCAGGTGATATACCTGATTTAATCGTTGGTCCAAATGCTATTACTGATGCTGAATTTGCTAAATTTAATGGTTTGTTTGAAGATTTAACTCCATTGATTGAAGAGCATGCTCCAAACGTTCAAAAGATGTTTGAAGAGAAGCCTGAATTAAAGGCACTATCAACACAAAGAGAAGGTGAAATATTCGGTCTGCCAAAATATCAAAGGTTTTGGCCGGAAACAGCAACTAGACAATTTATTAACAAGCAATGGTTAGAAAATCTTGGCTTGGAAATGCCAACAAACTGGGATGAACTTTATGAAGTGTTAGTGGCATTTAAAGAGAAAGACGCAAATGGGAATGGAGATCCAAAAGATGAAATTCCTATGGACTTTTCGCCAACTGGGACAACTGGTTTTGGGCATTTTCAACCAACAGTTCTACTAGGTAGTATGGGGATCACAATAGGAGATGGAAGTGGAACGGGGATATTTGTGGAAGATGGGAAAGTGAAAAATTTCCTGGTTGATGAACGGTATAAAGAGCTTGTGTCATTTCTGAATAAATGTTGGGAAGCAGGCTTAATCAATAAAGAAGTATTTACACAAGACTATACAAAATACCAGTCCGTTGCACGTGGAGATGGAGACACAGCAAAGGTAGGCTATACATTTGGATGGGAAGTAACTGACAGATTCGGTAATACACTTGCCCCACAATATGAACCAATGGCGCCTTTAAAAGTTTCAGCTGATTCAACAGAAGAGCTTTCCTGGAGTTATGATTATAACAACCTAAACTACGGTGTTAATCTTATTCAAATGTCATCTCAAAGTAAAAACAAAGAAGCAGCGATGAAATTTATAAATGAATTATATGATCCGGAAGTTAGTATGCAGGTGTTATTTGGTTCACTGGGAACAAACATTTCGGACAATGGTGATGGTACTTACTCTGTTCTGCCACCTGAAGATAAAGAAATGGATCCTGGAACTTGGAAATGGACAACAACCTGGGCTGATAATGGACCAATGTATATTTCAGATTCTTTAGAGCTTACACTTGGAAGTGATATGCAATCAGTAGGAAAGCAAACAGAGCCATTACAACAAGTCTTTGAATCTTTAGATAAAGAGAAAGATGTTTTCCCTGGAACCTTTATTAAATACAGTGATGAAGACAACAATACATTAAGTCTGGCAAACACAGAAATTATGAATCTAGCCATGGCAAAATACTCTGAATGGATCACAAAAGGCGGAATTGATTCACAGTGGGATAATTATGTAAAAGAACTAGATAAGATTGGAATCAATAAAAACACTGAAATTATCCAAGGGTATTATGATGAATATATGAGTAATTTGGAGTAATGATTACCTAAGGAGGCAGGGTTGCAACATTTTTTAATGCAGCCCGGTCTTCCTCAGTAAAGGAGAATGTATATGGCCTTTATAAGCACGAGAACAACTAAAACGAATAGTGCACCAAATCTAAAACTGGAAAAAAAGCCTACCATTTTTAATACATTTAAACGTGACTATCAATTATGGATCATGATCTTTCCTGCAATTATCATTGTATTTGTCTTTAACTATATCCCAATGTACGGGATTCAGCTGGCCTTTCGAGAGTTTGATTTTACAAAAGGACTGACCGGGGGAGAATGGGTAGGTTTAAAGTATTTTATTCAATTCATTGAAAGCCATATGTTTACAGATTTATTGAGAAATACAGTTATATTAAGTTTAACAACCATTATTGTAGGCTTTCCTGCACCAATTATTTTGGCTTTGCTCATCAACCAGATTAAATGGAAAAGGGGAAAAAAGGTTCTCCAAACAACCGTATATTTGCCCCACTTTATTTCCATTGTGGTACTTGTTGGATTATTAAATGTCCTATTATCTCCTAACACAGGAATCGTTGGACATATCATGAACGCATTTGGATTTCAGGATGTAAATCTATTAGCATCTACCAATACATTTGTTCCAGTATATGTGTTATCTGATGTTTGGCAACATGTTGGGTGGAATAGCATCATTTATTTAGCGGCATTATCCAGTGTTGATCCGCAGTTATATGATTCAGCGAAAATGGATGGAGCAAATCGCTGGCAAATAATTAGGAATGTTGAAATACCTGCGATTATCCCAACAATTATTATTCTATTGATATTAAATATGGGTTCCATTATCAGTACAGGTTTTGAAAAAATCTTTTTAATGCAAAATCCATTAAATCTGCCAGTTTCCGAAGTAATCGAAACATATGTCTATAAAATTGGGATAATCTCAAATCAATTTAGTTATGCAGCAGCCATTGGGTTGTTTAATACATTAATTAATTTTGCCTTACTGTTAACAATGAATTATATAGCAAAAAGATTTTCGAATATTAGCCTTTGGTAAAGTGATTTTGAGCTAGTATCCGATTACGGAGGGAGGAGCTGCTATGGCACTACTTACGAAAAAAGGGAAAAATATAAATGATATGATTTTTGATCTATTTATCTATGTAATATGTGCGATTGTATTTTTAATTATCGCATATCCGCTATATTTTGTTGTAATCGCTTCTGTAAGTGATTCAACCCTTGTTTCTACAGGGAAAGTACTGTTATTTCCAAAAGGGTTTAGTTTATTTGGATATCAAGAAATTTTTCAGGATGCAAGGATATGGGTTGGTTACAAAAACACAATGATTTACTCTCTTTTAGGTACGTTTGTTAATTTATTGCTAACACTGCCAGCTGCCTATGTGTTATCAAGAAGAGAATTTCGTGCAAGACGAATTTTGATGTTCTTCTTTGTTTTTACAATGTTTTTTAATGGAGGGTTAATCCCAACGTACTTATTAATGAAAGATTTACAGCTAATTGACACCATGTGGGTGTTTATTATTCCTTTCTCAGTAAATGTGTTTAATTTAATCATTACTAGGACATTTTTTGAGACAAACATACCAAATGAATTATATGAAGCCGCATCAATTGATGGATGTAATCACTTTACATTTTTCCTTAAGGTTGTGATGCCTCTCTCAAAGGCGGTTGTATCTGTTATTGGACTTTACTATTTAGTGTGGCACTGGAACGATTTCTTTACAGGATTAATTTATATACGAGACTATAGTCTACAGCCATTGCAAATTGTATTAAGAGATATTCTGCTCTCTAATCAGGTGTTCGCCGAAGGAGCGGGAAGTGGTGGTGCAGCTGGTGGATATGCACAAAGATATGCGGATCAAATTAAGTACGGGGTTATCATTATTTCAACTCTTCCGATCTTAATTGTCTATCCATTTATCCAAAAGTATTTTGAAAAAGGAGTCATGATTGGATCAGTAAAGGGATAAAAAAGAGAACAAAGCTATTGATAATCAATCGATAGCTTTTTATATGGAGGGCAGGAAGATGAAAGCATTAGGAATTAAGTATGTTCAATTAGGAGAATGGTGTTTGAATTTGTTTCTATTAAACTGTTTATGGTTTATATTTTCACTAGTTGGCGCGTTTTTATTAGGGATTTTTCCTGCAACTGTCGCCCTTTTTGCAGTTTTAAGGAAATTAACGATGGAACCGGAAGAAGAAGTACGGATCTTTCATCTCTTCTGGAAAACATATAAATCAGAGTTTTTTAGAGGTAATATACTTGGATATGTTTGGGCAATTATAGGGGCGGCTCTTTTACTTGACGTGAGGGTTTTACATCAGGTTGACACCACTTTTATGCATCAAGTAGTAACGATTGCACTCTATTTACTCCTTGTTTTATACATGTTTATCACTTTCTATCTATTTCCTATTTTTGTGCACTATAATTTGAAATTTCTAGAGTATTATAAGTATGCCTTTGTTCTTGTAATAGGAAGACCAATCAAAACTGTCCTCTTATTTGTTTCAATGTTACTTATCTATTTTTTATTTTCACTTATTCCTGGGCTAATACCTGTCTTTGGAGTTAGCTTTATCGGATTTGTTATGATGAAGATGACATCTTCGTCATTGAAGAAAAACAACCATTCTCATATCGAAGAAGTAGAATCCTTTAGTTAGTACGAAAATTTGCCCTATTCCTTTCATATTATTGACAGAAAAAGTATGATATGATATTAAAATGTATATGTTAGCACTCTGGTGATTAGAGTGCTAAATGTGATGAAGTTCATGAAATATTGAAAGGAGAGGTTAAATTGGCAAAAAAACAATTTAAAGCAGAATCCAAACGACTTTTAGAAATGATGATTAACTCTATTTACTCTCAACGCGAGGTATTTTTAAGGGAGTTGATTTCAAATGCCAGTGATGCGATCGATAAAATTTATTACAAAGCATTAACAGATGATTCACTAACTTTTAATAAAGATAGCTATTATATTAAAATTACAGCTAATAAAGAAAATCGCACACTAACGATTACTGATACTGGAATCGGGATGACGAAAGATGAACTGGAAAACAATTTGGGTGTAATTGCAAAAAGCGGCTCTTTAGCATTTAAAAAGGAAAACGAATCAAAGGATGGCCACGATATTATCGGGCAATTCGGGGTTGGTTTTTATGCTGCTTTTATGGTAGCAGATGTTGTTACAGTGATTAGTAAAGCACTTGGAAGTGATGAAGCGTATAAATGGGAATCTGAAGGTGCAGAAGGTTATACAATCGAACCGTATGAAAAAGAGACTGTAGGCACAGAGATTATTCTGAAAATCAAAGAAAATGCTGAAGAAGAAAGCTATGATGAATTTTTAGAAGAATATACGTTAAAAACGATTATTAAAAAATACTCTGACTTTATTCGTTATCCAATCAAAATGGATGTATCAGGACAACGTCCAAAAGAGGGAACAGATGATGAATTAGAAGAGTATACGGAAGAGCAAGTTATTAATAGCATGGTGCCAATTTGGAGAAAAAATAAGAGTGAATTAACAGATGAAGACTATGAGTCATTCTATCAAGAAAAGCACTATGGATTTGACAAGCCAATTAAACATATTCATATTAACGTTGATGGGACAGTCCGTTATAATGCGATTCTTTATATTCCTGGTCAAACTCCTTTTGACTTTTATTCAAAGGAATATGAAAAAGGGCTTGAGCTTTATTCAAATGGTGTCTTAATCATGAATAAATGTGCAGAGCTTTTACCTGATTACTTCAGCTTTGTAAAAGGTATGGTAGACTCTGAGGATTTATCTCTAAATATTTCAAGGGAAATTTTGCAACAGGATCGCCAAGTAAAGTTTATTGCGAAAAACATAAGCAAAAAAATTAAAAATGAATTAAAAAGCCTCATGAAAAATGACCGTGAAAAATATGAGGAGTTTTATAAATCCTTTGGAAGACAGCTGAAATTCGGAGTATACAATGACTTTGGAAGTAATAAAGAAGTACTTCAGGACTTATTAATGTTCCACTCTTCAAAAGAGGAAAAACTTGTTTCACTAGATGACTATGTCTCAAGAATGCCTGAGGATCAAAAATATATTTATTATGCTACAGGTGAATCAATCGAAAGAATTGAAAAACTTCCTCAAACAGAGATGGTGTCTGAAAAAGGCTATGAAATTCTTTACTTTACAGAGGATATTGATGAATTCGCGATCAAAATGCTCATGACATATAGTGAGAAAGAATTTAAATCTGTTTCAAGTGGTGACTTGGGAATCGAATCAGAAGAAGATCAAAAGCAAACAGAAACGGAACAAACTGAAAATAAAGATCTCTTTGATTTAATGAAAGAAGTATTGGCAGGAAAAGTATCCGATGTAAAGCTTTCAAAACGATTAAAATCTCATCCGGTATGCTTATCAACTGTTGGTGAAGTAACAATTGAGATGGAAAAGGTTCTAAGTGCAATGCCTGATAATCAAAATGTAAAAGCTGAGAAAGTGTTGGAGATTAACAGCAATCACGAAGTATTCCAATCATTGAAAAACGCCTTTGATCAGGATAAAGAAAAAGTGAAATTATATACGAACCTTCTATATAATCAGGCCTTATTAATTGAAGGCTTACCAATTCAGGATCCAGTTGAATTTACAAATGATATGTGTAAAGTGATGGTGTAAAAAACAACAGCCTCTTTCTTTAAGGAAGAGGCTGTTGTTTTTGTTCTGCATTCAATTATGAATAAATATCGATGTTCAATGTCATATAATCTAACAAGAAGTCTGAATTTTTAGTTAATTCGAACAAAAGGATTTCTTCTTTTTAATAGATACGTCAATGATTATTAGAGAAATTTATAATAAAATGAGGACAGATGTTACATTTATTAACGTAAACTAGGTCTTTTATAGAATTTAGGATATATGCAGTGAAGTGTTTGTTAGAAAAACTAACAAACGAATCAGAAAGTGATTTCCTAAATGTAAAATCCTAATTGAGAGGTTGATGGCGGTGCTGAATGAAAGGTATAAGGGAATTGCATTTGAAAAGAGGTTTCTCCCTCGTTTAACAACAGAGGAAGTGAAGGAATTGAGTAAGGAAGATGCACTGATCATATTACCTATTGGAGCGATTGAACAGCATGGCCCTCATTTACCAATTTACACGGATACTTTGATTGGAGAAGGGTTGTTAAATCAGGCATTAGAATTGCTGGATGAGGAAGATAATATTTGGGTATTGCCACCATTGCCGTATGGAAAGAGTACGGAGCACCTAGGCATGCCTGGTACGATGACATTATCTGCTGCTACCTTACAAGCTGTTGTCACGGATATAGCGAAAAGTGTTCATGCAAGTGGATTTAAAAGACTTCTCTTATTTAATACACATGGCGGAAATCATGATTTATTAAATATGATCTCGAGAGAAATTAGAATTGAGACAGGAATGATGGTGTTCCGATTAAATCCTGGTTCATCGAAAACAAATGACCTCATCACTGAGCGTGAACAAAAATTTGGCATACATGGGGGAGATGTAGAGACTTCTATGGTATTGGACTTTAAAACTAACTGGGTACACCCTGATAAATCTCCTACTGAGTTTGTAACATTGCCAGAGGATACAAAGCATCTTTATTTAAAAGGAACCAGCTATTTTGCTTGGGTGATCAATGATATCTCTATTACAGGAGTTGCAGGAGATGCAACACAAGCCACCATAGAGAAAGGGATGGAGATTAATCGATATATTTCTGAATCCATTGCTGAAGCATTAAGAGAAATGCGTAACTTTGATATTGATAGGTTAACAAAAAAATGGTGAAACGGTAGAGGAGGCGATGGTGTTGAAGCAGGAAATGCCTACATTAACAAAACCAAAGCAACATAATCGAGAACGTCCAGTTGTTTTTATGGAAAATGTGAGCAAAGTATACCCAAATGGAAAAACAGCTGTTCAAAACGTTAGCTTAGAGATTGAGGAAGGGGAATTTATATCATTTGTTGGTCCTTCCGGTTGTGGGAAATCGACAATATTTAATATGATTTCCGGGATTATTGAGCATTCTGTAGGAAAACTGGAGATCCTTGGGACAACTCCAACATTAGCAAGACAACAAAGCACAGATGTATCATTTGTTTTTCAAGAACCTACACTCTTACCATGGCGTTCTATATTAGATAATGTCATGCTTCCCTTAGAATTCAGAAATGTAACAAAGCAGGAAAAGCTTGAGAAAGCTCACCATGTCCTTAAAATGGTTGGATTATCAGAATATACAAATGCGCTACCTCGAGAACTTTCGGGTGGAATGAAAATGCGTGTTTCAATTGCAAGGGCGCTTGTGTCAAAACCGAAATTATTATTAATGGACGAACCATTCGGGGCCCTGGATGAGATTACAAGGCAAAACTTACAATCAGAACTCCTAAGAATTTGGGAGACCGAAAAGATGACAGTCTTATTTATTACTCATAATGTGTTTGAAGCTGTGTATTTATCAACAAAAATTGCGGTTATGACACCTAGTCCTGGAAAAGTTGAATCTGTAGTAGATGTCCCCCTCCCATTTCCGCGGAATGAAGACATTAGAACATCACATCAATTTAGTGATATTGCAGCAAAAGTATCACAAGACTTAAAGTTTTAAAAGGAGGGAAAACGTATGTGGATTGAACAGTTAATTGAATTTATAGGAGAAGAAAAGGTATTAATCTCAGAAACTGTTAAAGAACGATTATCAAAAGACTATTATTGGTATTCCCCAGTACTTTATCAACAATTAAAAGATAAACGAGCAGATTGTGCCGTCCAGCCGGAATCAATTGATGAAGTAGAAAAGATTGTTGCCTTTGCCGTGAAGAATCGTGTTCCTATTACAGTTAGGGGAGCGGGAACTGGTAATTACGGTCAGGCCATACCAATGGAAGGGGGGATTGTTTTAGATGTAACAAAGCTTGATCATATCTTAGAGATAAGAGAAGCCACTGTACATGTTCAAGCAGGAGTGAAGCTTGGTGTATTAGAAAAAAACCTGCGACAACAAGGAAAGGAATTAAGAATTTATCCTAGTACCTATATGAAAGCGACAGTAGGAGGATTTTTATGTGGAGGATCAGGAGGTATTGGGTCTATTAGATGGGGAAATTTATGGGATGGTAATATACAATCTATTACTGTTATGACCATTGAAGAGGAGCCGCAACTACTAACAGTAAGCGGCGAGGAAATGGAGACATATATCCATAACTACGGAACAACAGGCATTGTTGTAGAGGCGACTTTATTTATTGAACCGAAGACTGATTGGGCTCAGCATATTGTTTCATTTGATGAATTTCAAAAGGCTGTTGAGTTTAGTGATGCCCTTGCACATAACGAAGCGATTATTAAACGATTAGTATCAGTTTGTGAATGGCCAATTCCGTCCCATTTCCCAGGTTTAAAGAAATTCCTTCAAGAGGGGAAATCGATCGTTATGTTGGAAATTGGTGAAGGGGCAGAAGAGAAGTTAGAGCAGCTTGCTAAAGAATATTATGGAGAAATAACGTTTAAAATACCTGTTGAAAACTACCAAAAAGGGTTGAAACTTTCTGATTTTACTTGGAACCATGCCACATTATGGGCACATAAACATGGTGAGAATATCACCTATTTACAAGCTAGATTTGATAAGAATAGGATATTTGAGCAAATGGATGCCATTCGTAAGAAATATGGCTATGAAGTACAATTTCATTTTGAGTTTATTAAGATTAAGGGTGAGATTACTCCCGCCTCTCTTCCGGTGCTCATTTATCAATCAGAAGATAGGTTGAATGAAATTATTGACTATTTCGAAAGTGTAGGGGTCCAAATTAATAATCCCCATACTTATCTGCTGGGATTTGGAGGTTATAATTTAAGAATGAAAGAAATAGAAAAAATGAAAAAGAAAAATGATCCTTTCAATTTATTGAATCCCGGGAAAATTCCAAGTAATAAAGAAATAGTTCAATAGAAAAGGAGGTTATTTTCATGGAACATACTCAACTAGAGGTTTCTAGTGTACCTATGAAGAAAAGTAAGAATAAAAAACTGAATATTCCAAATAATATTATACCTCCAGTCGTTGTATTTGTTTTATTTCTCTCTTTTTGGCAATTTGGAGCACAAATCCTTCAAATTCCTACCTATTTATTACCAAAGCCAAGTGATATCGTTCAAGCTGCAGTGAGCAATTGGGAAAATCTAAGCACAGCTGTCTTAACGACGATTACAGAAGCTGTTGTTGGGTTTGTGTTTAGTGTAGTAGGTGGTGTTTTAGGAGCTATTATTATGGCAAGTTCTAAGTTATTGGAGAAAAGCTTATATCCCTATGCCATTCTATTACAAACCATTCCTATTGTGGCGATTGCTCCGATCATTGTCATTTGGTTTGGTTCAGGTATGAATGCGATCGTTATTATAGCATTTACGATTGGATTTTTTCCCATGCTATCTAATACATTAATTGGCCTGAATTCTACTAACAGTGGAATGATACACTTGCTCAAACTCTATCAAGCTTCTAAATGGCAAATAATGTGGAAGGTTCGTATACCAGCTGCATTACCTTATATAATGGCCGGTTTGAAGATATCTTGTACATTAGCAGTTATTGGGGCAATTGTTGGAGAATATATCGCCGGTATTGGAGGCGGTGCCGGCGGAATCGGTTATGCCATTACTGTTGCCTCCTCCAGGTTAGAGACAGCTTATCTCTTTGCCTGTGGGATTTCAGCTGCCATCTTGGGTATCGTCTTTTTCCTCATTGTGAACTTGATTTCAAAGCTGTTACTAGGGTCTTGGCATGAATCAGAAATGAAAAAACAAAACTAAACCGATTATGCAGGGGGTTATTATACGATGAAAAGGAAAGTAATGGCTAAGATTGGTGTGTTGATTAGTATTTTGTCTCTATTCCTTCTAGCAGCCTGTGGCAGCACAGAATCTTCTAGTTCTAGTACTAATTCTGATAGTGATGAGAAAGCGAAAGCAAGTGAAAGCAAAGAATTAGGTGAGGCAAAACTCGTAACCAATTGGTTTGCACAACCTGAGCATGGAGGAAACTACGCAGCATTACAGCAAGGTTTTTATAAGGAAGAAGGATTGGAGATGACGATTGAGCCTGGTGGTCCCCAAGTTTCAGCTACCCAAATTGTTGCATCAGGTGAAGCTCAATTTGGATATACTCAAGCGGAAGATCTATTAATTGCTCGTGACAAAGGAATCCCTCTTGTAGCAATCGGAGCTATCTTTCAAAAAAGCCCTCAAGTATTAATTACTCATGAAGGAACTGTGGCTGATTTTGAAGATCTTGATGGTAAAACGGTTTATACAGCTCCGGGAAGCGGATATTGGGAATATATCAAATCCGCATATGATCTCACTGAAGTAAAGGAAATGTCATATACTGGTTCTCTAGCAACATTTATTGAAGATGAGAATGCTGTTACACAAGGTTATGTAACATCTGAGCCATATTCATTAGATGAGCAAGGAGTTAATAATGATTATCTCTTTATTCATGATTCAGGATTTGAAACGTATGCAAACATTATTTTTACTACAGAAAAAGTAATAAAAGAAAACCCGGAGCTTGTGCAGGCGTTTATGGATGCAACTGTTAAGGGTTGGGAATTCTATCGAGATAACTGGGCAGATGTGAATCCATATATTAAGGAAGCGAACCCTGAATTAACATTAGAGAAAATGGAATATGGAGCGAAAGCAGAAGAAGAACTAATCTTTGGCGGAGACGCTGAAGAGCATGGATTTGGGTATATGTCAGAAGAGCGTTGGGGCATGCTACAGGAGGAGCTATTAAAATTAGGCATTATAAAAAATGAAGTTGATGTTACAAAAGCCTTTACAACGGAATTCCTGGAGCAATAACATGAGAGATAACCAAGATGAATTACACCTGTATAATGTACGTTTACCACAGGATTCAATAGGTCAATTATTTTCTATAACGATTAAAAATGGTGTTTACGAAACAATTCAAAAGCAAACTGATTCTGCTAGTCTGCTACATGGTGCAAAAATATCGAAATTATGCATAAGTGATGTAACTGAACAAAATGCCATTGATGTTGAGGGAAGATTTCTTCTTCCTTCTTTTATTGATATCCATACACATCTGGATAAGGCATTTTCATTAACTTCTGTACCTAATAGGTCTGGCACCCTGCAGGAGGCGATAAGAAATTATAGTGAAAAGGCAGCATCTTTTTCAGAACATGAGATCAAAGCGAGAGTAAGAAAAGCAGCGATTCAATCTTTATCTTATGGAACAACTCATATTAGAACACATGTGAATTTTGAATTGGATATGAATGAAAAGTTAGCACTTAGTCACCTGCAGGCTGTTTTAGAGGTGAGGGAAGAGTTACGTTCAATCATGTCAATACAAGTTGTACCTATGTTTTCTTATCTATCATCCCGTCCTACAAAGCAGATGGAAGTGATAGAAGAAGCGGTATCCTATGGGGTGGACGGAATTGGTGGAGCACCACATTTATCCCCAAATTCAATGGAAGACATTGATTTCATCTTTCAGTTGGCAGAGAAATTCGGTAAATTTATTGACCTGCATGTTGATGAACAGGATGATCCTTCTATATGTACGATCGAACATATCATACAAAAAACGAAGGAATACAATTATCAAGGAAAAGTGGTTGCAGGTCATCTATGTTCATTATCAGCAATGGATGAAAAACGAGCTGCAACTATAATAGAGGAGATGGCTGCTACTAAAATAGGAGCTGTTACATTACCGGGTGCAAATATGTATCTGCAAGGAAGACAAGATAGAGGAATTATACGAAGAGGCATTACGAGAGTAAAGGAATTCCTAAACGGTGGGGTTGAAATCGCAACAGCCTCAGATAATGTCAATGATCCCTTTCATCCTTTTGGAAGATGTGATTTACTACAAATTGGTCTATTAACAGCCTATACTGCTCATTTAGGAAGTGAAAGTGAACTTCAGCATGTGATGAAGATGATGACGGAGACCCCTGCAGGAATTTATGGACTGAAAAATCATGGTGTGCAGGAAAAGGTAAATGCGAGCTTTGTACTTTTAGAAGGGAGAGACATGTATCAATTATTTGCAAATCTTTCTCCATCTCGTTTCGTTTATCATAAGGGAAGATGGGTGAGCGGAACAACATCAGAGACTCAATTTCTTATATCAGAAAAAGCTGTAGGTGTTGGAGGGAGAGAAGATGGTATATGAAACAGTTATTAAGAATGTAAGATTACTAGAACAAAGTTCACTGTTTCATATTGGTATTAAAAATGGAAAGATTGCAAGAATGACAGAGGATGTCATTCATGGAAAAGTAGAGTGGGAGGCAGGTGGAGGAATTGCCCTCCCGCCTTTTGTTGAAATGCATACCCATTTAGATACTGTGCTAACATCAGGAAAAGATTTAAAAAATCTATCAGGAACATTAATGGAAGGAATCGAGCTGTGGCAGGAGCGTAAAGCTAAGCTGACTTATGAGGATGTGCTTGAACGAGCAGAAAAAGCGATTAAACTACTAATTCAACACGGTATTCTTTATGTGCGTGCAGCGGTTGATATATCTGATTCTGAATTAACAGCTCTAAAAGCAATCATTTCACTTCGAGCAAAATTACAACATATAATTGATATCCAGATTATTGCCTTTCCACAAGAAGGAATTATTTCATCTCCTAAGAATAAAGATCGTTTGGTTGAAGCTGTTCATCTAGGAGCAGATGCGGTTAGTGCTGTCCCTCATCTTGAACATACCCGTGAAAATGGTATTAAGTCAATACAAGAGTGTTTTGCAATTGCGGAACATTATGGTTCATTTGTCCACATTTTTTCAGATGAAGTGGATGATGAGCACTCACGTTTTTTAGAAGTCATAGCAGATTTGGCGATAAGCAAAGGAATGGGAGAAAGAGTGACAGTAAGCCATACAAATGCGATGGCTTACTATTCTGATAGCTATGCAGCTAAAGTCATTTCACTTGTGAAAAAAGCAGATATTACGGTTGTATCGTGCCCTTTAATAAATTGTACGATGCAGGGACGTTTCGATTCATATCCTAAAGGAAGAGGAATTACAAGAATAAAAGAATTAAATGAAGCGGATGTAAATGTATGTATTGCCCACGATGATATACAAACACCCTTTTATCCTTTCGGTAACGGAAATATTCTACAAGCAGCACATATGGGAGCACATTTAGCTCATATGTCAGGTGAGGCTGAAAGAGTTGATATGGTCAATATGATTACGAAAAATGGAGCAAAAGCATTTGGTATAAAGGATCACTATGGGATTGAAGTTGGTAATAGGGCAAACATGATTATACTCCCGGTTGATAATGTCGTTGATATGCTGAGTAAACAGCCTGCTTGTCGCTATGTAATTCGAGATGGACATCTAATTGTGGAAACGAAACCTTCCGAACCGATTTGGTATAAGGATTCTTTAATCTCTTTGACTTGATGATATGCGTCTAAAAAGAGGCCTTTTCTGTTTAAAAGGCCTCTTGATTTTGATGGGGTTCCTTTGTCGCTTTTAGTTTCTTATTTAACTTCATTTTGTTAGACCCACTAATCTTCTAATCCCTTCTCGAATCTGTTTTTCATTTACATAGGAATAACTCAACCGGAAAAATGATGTTGACTCTTGTAATGGATCACAAACGGCTCCGGGTACAAAGGAAATGTCGTTTTCAATTGCCTTTGTGTACAATTCCTGCGTGGAAACTCCATTAGGCAGTTCAATCCATAAATTTAATCCACCATCTGGGCTTTGCCATTTCCAATTCGTTGCAGCCAACTCTTCTTCCATGATTTCCTTGCGAATTTGTAAAGCTATTCTTAATTTTTCTAAATGTTGTTGTAGTCGCAATGAAGAAAAATAGTGCAGAAAAATTTTCTGGTTTAAAAGTGGTGAACCGTTATCTGTTAGCGATTTAGATGATAATAAAGACTTCATTGTAGCCTGTGATTGACAGATGATTGATGCAACCCGCAACCCCGGAGAGATATATTTACAAAAGCTTCGAACATAAATGACGATACCAGCTGTATCATATGTATATATTGGTAGTGGGGGACATTGATCAAAGTAAGTATCATAGTATGCATCATCTTCAACGAGTAGGCATTTATATTTTTCAGCTAAGTCCACCAGTTGTTTTCGTTGCTCTGGAGGAATTGTTATACCAGTTGGATTATGAAAGGTAGGATTCAGATAAAAGAGGCGAGGCTTAAAAAGTTTCATCTGCCTTTCAACCTGATCTAAATCATAACCATTCTGGCTAATATCAATGGTTGCAATATTTGCCCCTCGAGCTTTGAATACATCAATTGCTGCACTATAGCTTGGTCTTTCGAGTAAAACTGTGTCTCTAGGTTTAACAAAAGTTTCAGAGATTAAGTGAATCGCTTGCTGAGAACCGGATGTAATTAATAAATCATCCTTATGAAGCGGAGTTTTATATTGCTTTCCAAAGTAAAGAGACAGTACCTCTCTTAGTTCCTCGTCACCTTGTACAGTGGAATATGTTGCAAGTACTTTAGGGTATAAATCAAATACTTTTTTTACATAATCTGATAGAAATTGATTTGGCAATAAGTTGGGGTCAATAAGTGCTTGAGAAAAATTATATTTTACTTGATGCTGATGTATATCAGATAAGTGATTTTTTTGATTATAGGCTGAAATAATTGGGAGTTCGGTATTAGTAGGATCAACCGACTGTTCTGATCTAACGAAATATCCTGATTTATCCTTCACATAGACTTTATTATGTTGTTTCAGTAGCTGATATGCCCTTAAGACCGTTAGGCGATGAACATTCAGCTGATCTGCTAAACTCCTGACAGAAGGGAGTTTATCATCCTTTTTCCATTCATTTCGTTCAATGTGGTTTAAGACATACTCATATACTTGTTTAAATAAATAATCCTGTTTATCCTTTGTTTTTTCCACATTCATTTCCTCCCTTATATTAAGATTTTACCATTTTATATCCCTATCTGTTCTATTTAAAATAAACTGTTCTATTTCTCTTCTATTAAGATGAAGCAGAGGAGGAGAATGAAATGATCTTTATTAATTTTTGTTTTATGTGCTTCATTTTTGGAACAACTTTTTTAGCCATTAAGATTGGCATTGATTCAGGTTTAACACCGTTTTTTTCGGGAGGAGTCCGGTTTTTTCTGGCTGGTTTTTTTATCTTTAGTTTTATGATTATGAGAAATAAGGGCCTATTTCAGTTATTATTTCGAAAAGAACTGTTTTTCTCAGGTATTGGTTTGACTTTTGGGACTTTTTCAACATTATATTGGGCTGAGCAATATGTAACCTCCGGAATAGCAGCGGTTTTATCAGCTACAGGGCCGATGATGATTATTTTTATTCAAAGTTTTCTGTTAAGGCAAAAAGCGACATTACCTTCTGTGTTCGGGTGTGCTATAGGGATAATAGGGGTTTTATTGCTTGTGCAAGAAACTCTTTCAATGGATATGAGCACTTTTTGGCTGGCTGGCTGTGTGGCCATTTTAATTGGAGAAGTTTTTTATGCTGCAGGTACAATTTACACGAGAAAAGTAACAGAAAGATATAAAGAAGCTTCACCCATTGCGTTAAACGCTGTCCAAATGATGTATGGCGGAGTCCTATTACTCGTATTAGCAAGTTTCATAGAAGATATTCAAATTAGCGCATTTTTTCAACCAGAATCTGCTGGATCTCTTATCTATTTAATTATTGCGGGATCAATGATAGGACATAGCTTATACTATTGGCTCGTTTCAAAAACAAACCCGGTATTTCCATCAACATGGCTTTATATATCACCAATCATTGCATTGGCTTTAGGGGTTTTCCTATATGATGAACATTTCTCAATTGTCACTGGATTAGGAGCTGTAACGATTATTTTTGGTATTATCTTGATCAACTTTCAGACTTTACGTAACATTTTTTCAGCCAGGAGGTCAGTGGTAAGAAATCATATGTAGCATTGTAAATAGTCCGCTCACTTTATTAAGTGATACGGACTATTTTTTACATTTTATTTTAGCTAAGTTGCGTGATCACTTCATCTGTATTTAAAATCGTTGCAAATTCTTTATGTAACGTAGCAAGCTCAAATTGATGAATATCCTCTGGAGTATGACGTTTCCCAGTGTGGTCTGTTATTTCAAAGGCAGCAGTGGCATCAGAGACAAGGAATGTTTGGAACCCAAGGTTGCTGCTCATTCTTGTTGTCGTTGAGACACAATGCTGTGTGGATAATCCTGTAATAACGACAGAATTGATTTGATAGCTTTTTAAATAGCTTTCTAATTGAGTTCCTATAAAGGCGCTATTTACATTCTTTTGCATGATCATTTCACCTGGAAGTGGACTTACAATGTCCATAAATTCTGTTTGGTTGGCATTTTTGTAATAAAGTGGAGATTGGGGATCAAGTGATAAATGCTGTGAATAAATGATTGTCCAGTCTCGTTTTCTCCATTCAGTTAGTAAAGTTTGAATATTATTTTCAGCTTGTACATTATTTCGTTTTCCCCAAAAGGGATCATCAAACCCCTTTTGAACATCTAAGACCAATAATGCAGGTTGTGTAAATAGTTGACTCAATTTTATTCCCTTCCTTTCTATCTACTAGTTAAGGATAGTGTAGGTCTTGATAAATCATTTCATTCTGGAAAAATAAAAACTTCACCACTTAATGAAAAGATGGGGAAGTTCAACTTTTTATCAATATTTTTTGACCTCATTTATTATCTTATGGAAAGGACATTTAGTTAATGTCGAGTCATCATCATGCAAAAAATATTGCTTCCATTCAAAATTATCCGAATTCCCATACGTATTTAGATCAGGATGGATGGAAATGGAGTCGTATTTATTTAATCGTTTCCGAATGTTTTCTTTTATTTTCTTTGAGTAAGACGGGGAAGTATTAAATAATTCAAGCACCCATCTGGGAGTGATCGCAAGCATAAAATATGGAAATGACCTGCTCGTTCTATTTTTATGAGCTGGACTGGCACAATACATAAAATATTGTTCTCCATGGAAACAAAACTCCCAAGCAGGTTGAGTTGGATCAGAAGGGATGTGATTTGGCCATTCGACTGAATCTAATTCAGTTAACTTGTTAAGCTGCTTCCAAAATAGCTGTTCGAACTTTTCTACATTATAGGTGTCACATAAGTCAGGTGGGGTCTCGAAAAAGACAATGAGTGATGTGTATCTTCCTAGCTCTTTGGAATTCAATGTATAAGATGAAAGCAATTCTGCCAATTCATAAGAAGATGAATCTTCTCTCGGATCTCCTACAAATGCATATTGTAAATGGTTTAAGGAAAATCCTTGTGTAGCAGGAATGCATGGAAAAGGCTTATCTTTATCCATCATTTTCATTTCGAATTTTTCTAAAGCATCTCTTTTCCAGAAAGGCAATTTATCTTTGTTTATTAAGTCCCTTTTCAGGAGTTCCATCTTTTTTACCTCCTATCACAGTACACATTATTCATGTGGATTGGGATAGGTGAATGTCTTTAACTGTTCCTTTAGATTTACCTTCTATTGGAATTTCTTTATTTGCATACTATAATACATATAAGGTAAATGTGATGGGAAAAGGTGGTTTAAAAGTGACAAACGATAGACAAACAATAATAGATGGATTCAAATTTAACTGGGAAATTGAAAGAGGGGTTTTTCAATTTGAGGGGCAGGAAGCTGTCCTATTTTGGATTTCAACTGCCATGAAATCCTTTTTTGATACAATTGAAGAGATTTCAGGTGAAGAAGCCTCAAACTTGGTGTTTGAGACTGCCGGATTTCGGCAGGGGTTAGTTGTTGGAGAATATTTCGAAAGAATGAAGGATTTAAGTGTTGAAGATGCTGCTAAAGCTATTACGACTACATATGCCTCTGCGGGTTGGGGGCAAATTGAGATAAAAGAACTTAATTACAATACAAAAACATTGTCTGCTTATTTAAAAGATACATGGGAACATAAAATCAATGTTGCACAAGGGAAAGATAAGGGAGGAAGCTTTCTTCCAGCTCATTTTGCAGGGATTTTTACAGGCCTATTTGGAACGAATATATGGTATAAAACGATCCAACAGCAATTGGACGGGAATGATTGTAGTATCATTGAATATTTTCCTTCTGAAATAAATATCTCTTCTAATATTCATGAGCTTGCTAGAAAAAAAGAATCTGAGCAAATTAAGTATTTGGAGATGCTGGTAGAAGAAAAAACGGGAGAGTTGCAGGGATTGGTAAAGAAGCTTTCTTCTCCGATCATTCCTGTACTGGATGGTATCGTTGTTGTTCCTCTGATAGGGACGTATGAGTTGGACCGTGCAGAATATCTTATTATCAATACATTGAACAACCTGCCTGCACATAAAGCGAATTATCTCATTCTTGATCTAACAGGACTTGACCAAGATATCAGTGACCATACAGCAAGTTTAATAGAAAAAATTGGTGCTGCTTCTTCATTAATTGGAACAAAGACAATTCTAGTGGGGATTACAACTGAATTAAGCATTGCCATCTCACGATCAACGATTAATTTTTCTCAATTTGAATGTTTTCAATCGTTACAGCATGGTATTCATTTTGCCTTAAGTCAAATGGGGAGAAAAATAATCTGAGTCGTAGATGAGAAGAACGGAAAACTCTTTAACTATCAGGTCATGGGATTTGTGGATGATAGGATAAGAAAGCCGTTCTTTTTTGATTCATCAAGCTAAATGAATTTTAGAAACAACCGATATAAAGACTAGTACTTTATCTTACAATAAGAGGTTGTGAAAATGTTTATTCTACCAAATTCAGACACCATGATCATCCTTGAAGGAGAATATTCACCTTGGATTGTTTTACTTTCAGTCGTAATTGCTTGTTTGGCTTCTTACACAGCTCTTTCTTTAAATGAGAGGATTCAACAAAACAGTTTTTTTAGTCGTAATTTTTGGTTAATATTAGCTTCCATTGCAATGGGGATGGGAATTTGGTCCATGCATTTTATTGGAATGAGTGCTTTTATGCTTCCTGTATCAATGGAATACGATATCATTCAAACGATTATTTCTGTATTTCCTGCTGTACTTGCATCATACCTTGCCTTTTATTTTTCTAATCAAAAAAATAAAACTCAGTTATCTTATGTAATCGCAGGGAGTACGATGGGGCTCGGGATAGCGTCCATGCATTATATCGGTATGTCAGCAATGAAAATGGATGCGAAATTTGTGTACAAGCCATGGATTTTCCTCACATCCATTGTGATTGCGATCATCGTTTCATATGTAGCACTTTATATTTTTTCGACGATGAGAAGGTTTACTAGAAACCTGGCTGTAAAAATGATTACTTCTATTATTATGGGGCTTGCTGTTGCAAGCATGCATTATACGGGGATGTCAGCTGTAGTTTTTTATAGTGAAACACCTTTAATTGAACATGCGAACCATGCTCATTCAATGAATCTTCCTCTTCTTATTCTATTTATTACAGTAGGAATCAGTATTTTTCTAGCGTTATCAGGGTTATCTAGTATTCTTGATCGATATGTTGACTACAGGTTAAATTATTTCGATGCACTAACTTTACTTCCAAATAGAAGACAGTTTGAAAAAAAGCTTGAAATGTCATTTACCTATGGAAGCTTAGCAATTATTCACTTAGATAGTTTAGAAAAATGGAATAGTGGATATGGTTATGCATTCGGGGACAACATTATTAAAGAAATTGGGCAAAGGATCATTCAACACAAACCAGAGATAGCCGAAGCTTATAGAATTGAGGGAAACCGCTTTGCACTGCTGATTACAGGACATCACCACTATGAACAGTTTAGGGAAAGTTTAGCTAAAATAATGAATGAGCTAATGCAACCAATTGAAATTACAGATCACAAGTTCATCATCGACATGGTCTGTTCACTTTCAACCGGTGATCGTGAAAAAGAGACAAAGCAGCTATTTTCAAATGCAACGGCTGTCCTGCAGCATTCATCCATTGAATACAAACATGAAGTCATTGAATATGATCCAAACATTCACATTTTTTCATTTGAAAGAAGTATTATTCAGGATATTGATAAAGCAATGGATAATCATGAATTGTTCATTGTTTATCAGCCAAAGATCGGTTCGAACAAGGCAATTATTGGAGCGGAGGCTTTATTGCGATGGAATCATCCAAAACAAGGGTTTATCTCACCCGCAGTTTTTATCCCGGCATTAGAGGAGAATGGGAAGATTACTGATGTAACAGATTGGATCATTGAACATGTTTGTAGGGAAATGGGGAATTGGATTGCGAATCATTATCCAATGAAAGCAGTATCCATCAATATCCCTGGTCAATATATTACATCCCCTCGTTTAATGGACGTATTAAAGACCTCTGTTTCCAAATATAAAATCGACAGTCATTTTCTAGAGCTGGAGATTACCGAAACAAGTGTGATTAACAACATAGAAAATGCCATCAGTTCAATAGGGGAATTTCGGAAATACGGCTTTAAAGTAGCGCTTGATGATTTTGGGACTGGCCTATCATCGTTGTCGTATTTAAAAAGACTACCTATCACAACAGTGAAAATTGATAAGTCATTTGTTGATGGAGTACCTGAATCTGAAAAAGATTCGGCCATCATTAAAGCAATTATTGTCCTTTGTCATTCATTAAATATGGATGTCATCATTGAAGGTGTTGAAACAGAAGCACAAGTGAGATTTCTCTCACAAATGCCTGAAAAACCGGGAATACAAGGCTATTATTATTCTCCGCCATTAAAGCGTGAGGATTTGGCAAAATGGGTGCGGAATTTTCTAGAACAACAAGAAACTATGTCACAAAAATAAATGAATGGTGAGGAAAATGTTTTGGGTTATCCCTAAACATTTTCCTCTTTTTTCTATTTTTAGCATAAGAAATCGTTTACAATATAAATACAAATATCAAAGGAGGAGTTAGGATGAAAAACAATTTATCCCAAGGTAGCCATGCATATAAGGGGGTAACTTTGTCTTAATATTTATGCAGTCACACCCTTATATGTGTTTTTAGGAAAAAACACTGTAAAAGGGGTATATGATGCAATTTCCGACTAAAAAATTTCTTTCCTATTATAAACCATACTTAAGGTTGTTTTTGCTTGTTTTAGGATGTGCTTTTATTGTTTCAGCAGTTTCATTAATCTTTCCGTTGCTTGTTCGCTATATCACAAAAGATGTTCTCGAAGGGGACTTATCCATTGCTCTTAATGAAGTATTTTGGATTGGGGGACTGATGCTTGTTCTCGTCTTGATTCAAAATGCAGGGAATTTTTTTGTTGATTATAAAGGGCATGAAATCGGTGCACGTATGGAAAGTGATTTACGTGCAGAGTTATTTGAACACATACAAAAGATGCCATTCCGGTTTTTTGACCAAGAAAAAACAGGCCAACTAATGACTAGAATAACCAATGACCTGTTGTTGCTATCTGAATTATACCACCATGGACCTGAAGATTATATTAAATACTTTGTTCGTTTTATCGGGGCGTTTGTGATCTTGTTTTTTATTAATGCACCACTAACAATGGCGGTATTTGCCTTTTTACCTTTCCTAGGTGCATTTGCTTTGTTTTTTAATAAAAAATTGAACAGTGCATTAGGAAATAACAAACAGCGGATAGCGGATATTAACGCACAGGTGGAAGATAGCCTCTCAGGAATTCGGGTAGTAAAGTCCTTTGCTAACGAAAGTATTGAAACTGAAAAATTCTCTAAAGCAAACCAACGTTTTCTTGAAAGTCGAAAAAACACCTACAAAGCAGAAGCCTATTTCTTTAATGGTATGGAAACCTTTATTCAGCTTATTACCATTACAGTCATCGTTTTAGGTAGTGCGAGCATTGTGAAGGAGTCATTGGATTTAGCAGATTTGATCACATTTTTGCTCTATATCACATATATGATTGAACCAATTCAGAAATTAACTCATATGAGTATGCAGTTTCAAGAGGGAATTACAGGCTTTCAACGATTTATGGAAATGATGAATATCGAACCATCTATTAAAAACAAACCCAATCCAATTAAACTGGCAAATCTTGAAGGGAAAATTGAGTTTAATGAAGTTTCTTTTTGCTATGGTGATCATGATGACAATGTGTTCGTTCATTTATCTTTTATCATACAGCCTGGTGAATATGTAGCGTTGGTTGGACCGTCAGGAGCAGGAAAAACAACATTATGTTCTCTGATTCCCCGCTTTTATGATGTATCCCGTGGAGCTGTACTCATAGATGGAATGAACGTTTGTGATATTGATATACAGTCACTCCGAAGTAATATAGGAATTGTTCAGCAGGATGTGTATCTTTTTTCAGGAACTGTTTTAGAAAATATACGATACGGAAATGTACATGCAAGTGATGAAGAGGTTGTGAAAGCTGCTAAACGTGCAAATGCTCATGATTTTATTATGAGCTTACCTAAAGGGTATCAATCGGAGATCGGACAGCGAGGTGTAAAGCTTTCTGGTGGACAAAAGCAGCGGCTCAGTATTGCACGTGTATTTCTAAAAGATGCACCAATTCTCATTTTTGATGAGGCAACGAGCGCACTAGATAATGAGAGTGAAAGCATTGTAAAGGAATCATTGGAAGCATTTGCGCAGAATCGAACAACAATTGTGATTGCTCATCGTCTGTCTACGATACGTTATGCGAAGCGAATTATTGTATTAACAGAAGAGGGGATTGCCGAGCAAGGCTCACATGATGAATTACTAGAGAATAACGGTGTATATTCACACTTGTATTCTAAGCAGTTTAATTGAAAAGAGGAAAAGAGTTTATGCTATTCTCCAATAGAGGGGAATAGCATTTTTAATGGTAATGTAATTAAGTTAAAGGTGGGAATTATATGGAAACGAACACACTACATATTGTAAACGGACAGGTTATGTACAACTATTTTCAAAAAGGAGGTTTTTTAAAGGGTGAAACCATTGTTTCTTTTAATGAAGCAATGTGCTATGGAATGACTTCATTCTCTATTTTCTCAACGGAGTTTCTTGAAACGCGTTCAAAGGTTCATAATGTTTCACTTGATCAATATAAAAACATTACGATGAAAGCCATACAACCACTTTTAAGTAAAAATTTTAATACATTAACATTATGGTTTGACTTTGACATGTTTTGCCAAATTAACTTACTAACGATTCTCGCTTGGTTAGATCAAATTGATTATCAGAATACGGTGACCCTTGTCTTGGTTGATGATGAGTTCAAGCCTATTGAAAAACAAACCCTTCATCCAAAAGGGTATAAGGAAATATACAATCAAGTGCTTATTGAAAAACAAACTCCAGGTACTATTCTTCCTCACTCTTTACAAAGAGGAATTCAGTTATATTTGCAGTACCTTAACCCTGACAGTGAACTTATGATGTATATTCATGAGCAGCAGGATTTACCTGAAGAGGAACTAGTAGTATTACTTTTAAATAAATTCAACGAGTATGGTTTAGGTGATGCACAATATATCGAACTAATTAGAGCGAACAGGAGTGCTGAAAACTAGAAGTGTCTTGGATTTTCGCTGAAATAGAATAACCTATAGAGGAATTCGTAAAATAAAAGAAATACAATTTGAGGCGGGAATCTGAATGAATTTTTTGATGAAAAAACCGATCAAGCTTTTTGATCAAATTGATAAGTATAAAGGTATCCACAATATTTTAGGGATTGGAGATCCCCATGTAGTTAAAATTCAAAATCAGTGGTGGATGTTTGTTGGCGGCTTTCAAACAAATTTTAAAAATAATATTTTTACTGCTTCACTTCCTGTTGGAGATCCGTTAAGCAGTAATAACTGGAGTATCACAACTTATGAAGATAATGAAAAAAAGGCAAAACCGCTTTGTGAAAACTCCCAAAAAGGAAGCTGGGACTTTTATGGTTTTCACACTCCATGCTATGTTAGTGGAATAGACCAAAATGGAACAGTAGTTGAGAGAGTTTATTATACTGGAAGAGCTTCTAATAAAGTGGTAGATAATCAAGCCCCTTACTCCATCGGGATGCTAGAAAAAACAGGTGACCGGTGGAATCGCTATCCCCGTCCGATTTTAAGAGGAACAAAAGATTCTCCTAATGTCCTGGAACCTAAGATTAGATATATAGCGAAAAAGTGGAGAGCCTGGTATGTAACAACAAAGCAAGAAACTGGAAAAAACGGATATCCAAACTATACAATGATGTATGCTGAGAGTGATGACGGTATAAACAACTGGTCTACTCCAATACCATTGTTTTTGGAAAATGAGAATTTTTATGATGCTTCAGTACATAAATCCAACACATGTGGATATGAAATGGCTGTCTGTAGAAGCACAAATCTATATGGGCGTTCTCCATTCCCGATGCAGGGTATGTGGTTATTAAAAGGACAAAAACCTGATGGTGATCGGGCTAATTGGTCTAAAACGCCTCTGTTAATTCTTGATGCTGATGAAGGTGAGGATTGGTACAAAAATGGAATCGGAAGCCCATGTGGTCATTACGGGGAATCAGAAGATGATCAAGATACGTTATATATGTTTTTCACAGGTTTACATTGCGAACGAAATTGGCTTCAACATGCAATGAATAATATTAGAAAGAAAAAACTACCTCCATTTCCCTCCCCGTTTTACTTTGCAATTGGAAAGGTAGAATTGACCAAAGTATCAGAAGGAAAAACGAAGGGAGTCGACTATTTTTTATGAAGGTCTTATCCATGATCCAGCCATGGGCAAGTCTATTTGCTCTTAGAGAAGCTCAATACGAAACGAGGACTTGGAAAACGAATTACAGAGGCCCACTTGCAATCCATACTAGCAAAAAGGTAGACAAGAAAGCCTGTCTTGATCCTTTAGTACAATCATTGCTACAGAAACACGATTTAACAGCTGAAACTCTGCCAAGTGGAATGATCATCGCGAAGTGTAATCTGGAATACTGTTATAAAATATTGGAAGATAATCAAACATGGGCTGTTTTAGAAGATGGAAGAATCGTTAATGAGACGGACTATTTCCTTGGTGACTATAGAGTAGGTGGCTATGCGTGGCAAGTAACAAATATGCAATTACTTGATAAATTTATTGAGGCTAAGGGTAGACTTGGATTGTGGAATATTGAAATTTAGCTGTTAATTTGACTTTTTTAGGAGGGGTTTTATAATAATCGTTGTACTTTACATTTAGGAGGATTATTAAAAAATGACACATTCGATGAGACTACGATTCCCTACTTTGAACCAGTAATTGAATACGTTCAAAGGCTCTGTTCTGTGAACAGGGTAAACGGGATCAGTCTGTCCTTTTTTAATCATCTTCATTTTATATTTCATATATGTTTTATACCATCAGGTGATTATTCATCCTTTTAATGGTATGAAATGTGTTAATGGTGAGAAAGGCGGATCGTTCTGCCTTTCTTTATTTATGTTTAATCAGCCTTCTTATATATCAAAAAGGAAGGTTTATTGCTTATGCTACCAGCTAACTCTTGTCGCAAATAAGGATCGTACTACATCCCTTTACCCAAAATCACAGGCAGATTACCTGTGATTTTTTATTTTAGAAAAAAAGTGAGGTAGTAAAGTGATGGAAAAAGTATGTCTTGAATTAGAAAATATAGAGCTTTCATTTTTAGATCGATTGGTGTTACAAATCCCAAGGTTAGCTGTGCATCAATTTGATCGAATTGGGATTGTCGGCAAGAATGGGGCAGGAAAAAGTACACTGCTAAAGCTGATGAATAGTCAAATCAAGCCGGAAAAAGGTCATGTAAAGCAATATGCAAGCTTTGAGTATTTTGATCAATTATCAATACCAGTAGAAAAAGATGTCGACTTTGATTTAAGAGGGAAATTATCAATTCCAAAAACGGAAATTGAACATTTTAGTGGCGGCGAGAAAACAAGGCTAAAATTAGCGCAGCTATTTTCAACCTATCATGAAGGGTTGTTAATTGACGAACCAACAACACATCTTGATGAAGAAGGAAAACAATTTTTTATCGACGAACTGACCTATTATTATGGAGCACTTGTGCTTGTAAGTCATGATCGATATGTTTTAGATAAACTTGTAACAAAAATTTGGGAAATTGACGATGGGTCTGTGACAGAATACACAGGAAACTACTCAGACTACATTTCACAAAAAGAACTGGAACGAAAGCAGCACCAAGAGCAACACGAGAAATATGTAAAGGAAAAAACAAGATTATTAAAGGCTGCCGATGAAAAAATGAAAAAGGCAGATAAAATCACACAAGCCAATGGGCATATGTCAAAAAAAGAAACGAAGGCAAAAGCAAATAAAATGTTTATGACAAAGTCAAAAGACACGGGCCAAAAAGCAGTTCAGCGTGCAGCAAAAGCCATTGAACAAAGGGTTGAACAATTAAAAAAGGTTGAAGCGCCAAAGAGTGAACAACCAATTCGCTTTCATCAACCACCAGCTCTTAGCATGCACAATAAATATCCAATTATGGGTGAACGGGTCACAATAAAAGCTGGGGAAAGAACACTTCTTCATGAAACCAGCTTCCAATTTTCGTTAGGACAAATTATTGTGATTAAAGGGAGAAATGGCTCAGGAAAAACCACTCTTTTACAACATATCTTAAAGCGGGGAGAGGGGATGGTGATTTCTCCTAAAGCGGTAATCGGTGTTTATGAGCAAATGGCCTATCGATTTGGTAAAAGTGAAACCGTACTAGAATATATGAAACAAAGAAGTGACTATGAAGAAAGTAAAATTCGGTCTGTCTTGCATTCTATGAATTTTACTGGAACTGACTTGAAGAAGAATGTGTTAAATTTAAGTGGTGGTGAAGCCATTCGCCTTGAATTGTGTCAGTTATTTTTAGGAAGATATAATGTGCTGGTCTTAGATGAACCAACTAACTTTTTAGATGTTTATTGTATTGAAGCATTAGAGAAATTTTTAAAGGCATATGAAGGTACTGTTATTCTTGTGTCACATGATCATATGTTTATTGATCGAGTGGCGGATTGTATCTACGAGATCGATGACCGGCAGTTAGTGTGTAAAAAAAGCTAATAGAATAAGAATGACTCAAAGCGCCTACCTATTTTCTAATACGGTTAGGTGCTTATTTTTTTAACCTCTAATAGTTTCTATTTCTTAATTCATGCAAAAAAATCTGATTTTTATAGATTTTTATCTGATAAGTATAAGGAAACAGTCCTTATTAACCCTTTATAATGAAGAATATATCATAAAAGTCCTGAGTGTTTCTTAAAAAAGACAACGGTTACATTTATTGTGTGAGTATTAGTTATAAAACTATCATGCTTTTATGAATATTAAGGGGGAATTAGGTTGAAAAGGTTTGCAGTGTGTGGTGTTAGTAATCGGGCGATTGATATGTTTATTAAGCCTATATTTAAAACATTCTCTGAGACTTGTAGCTTGGTAGGAATGCTGGACTTTGATGACAAGCGATTTGATGTATGTCGAAATTTAGTTCCAGAAACAGTGAACGTCCCGACCTTTCATAATGGGGAATTTGAACGGATGATTACAGAAACACGACCAAATGTAATGATCGTAGCAAGCAGGGATGACACGCATGCAGAGTATATTGTAAAAGCTTTGGAACACGACTTAGATGTTATTACGGAGAAACCAATGGCAACAACAGCAGCAGATTGCCGAAAAATTATGGATGCAGAAGAAAAAAGTAAAGGAACCGTTACTGTTACTTTTAATTATAGATACAATCCATATCATACGAAAATAAAAGAGATGATATTAGAAGGAAAGCTAGGGAAAATAACTTCTGTTGATTTAAACTGGTACATTGACACCTACCATGGTTCAAGTTATTTTCAACGATGGAATCGCCAAAGAGAACTTTCAGGCGGTCTGTCCATTCACAAAAGCTCCCACCACTTTGATCTCGTCAATTGGTGGCTGGATCAGAAGCCTGTAGAAGCTTTTTCCTTTGGCGCCAGAAACTATTATGGTCAAGAAAGTCCATTTAATCCAAAGCAGGAAGATGGACGTTTTTGCTTTACTTGTGATGTAAGTTCAAACTGCTCTTATTATATGAGATGGAATACAAGAAGCAACAGTGCCAGTGTACAGGATGATCATATAAGCTCTGATATGAAGCGGAAGAATGCATACACAAATTATCGAACAGACCAGTGCATTTTTGATTCATCAATCGAGATTGAAGATACGTATACAGCAACAGTGAAATATGACCAAGGAGCTTTACTTAGTTATTCCATTAATTTCTCCTTACCGTATGAAGGATACAGACTTGCGATAAATGGGACGAAAGGCAGAATTGAAACAATGGAATATCACGCGCCATCAAGGGTGCCATTTCCAACACCAACACAGGTGATTGATTATTATCCACTTTTTGGATCAAAGGAAACCATTCACGTTGTAGAACGTACAGGTGGACATGGTGGAGGAGACCCAATTATGCAAGAAGATATCTTTTTAGGAGTTGACCCATTCCGCCCTTACAAGATTTTATCAGGTAGTGAGGATGGTGCATATGCCGTTACAACAGGGGAAGCTGTTTGGAAGTCAGTCAAACAAAAGCGGTCAATAAATGTAGAAGATTTATTAGCTTATCAATCAATGACATAATGTTATCATGCAAGACTCCCTAAGGATTAGAGATTGGTGACAGAGGTGTACCTGGGTCTCCAAAAGTACAGGAAGCATTATTGCCATTATTATCACCTGCACAAAAGCAAGTATTTAACTATGTAGCTTGGGCTGGAGAACATAGTTCCCCATATAATGGACCAGATCCAACCAAAGCAGCAGAAGTAATAAATCTATTAAAAAACACAGCTGATCAAATAGCATATGGGGTTCTAAAAAAGGATGAAGCCGCAAAACAATTCAGGCAACAGGCGGAAAGTATATTGGCACAAGGTAAATAATTATTATAATACGGATAGCTGATCATGATTGATCAGCTATTTTTTATGTTGTGTTTTATACAATCTTGAAGAAGTAACATAATCTGAAAAAATAGGTTTTTATCATGATAAATGAGGGAAATAAAACATAGATTTTAGAAAGTGAGGTGGTTAGATTGAGACTGGCAACAAAAATAATTATAGGTTTAATAGCAGGTGCCGTTGTAGGTCTTGTATTAAACATTGTATCTCCTGATGGTTTTAAAGTCCTTGATACCTATTTATTTACTCCGCTAGGACAAATATTTTTAAATTTAATTAATATGCTCGTTGTACCTATTGTCTTTTTTTCCATTACACTCGGGGTTGCAGGTTTAGGTGATCCTAAAAAGCTTGGGAGAATTGGCTTTAAGACGATTTCTTTCTTTATAGTGACAACAGCAATTGCGATCACGATTGGTTTATTCCTTGCCACGATCATTCAACCTGGTCATGTAGGTAACTTTAATACAGAAGGAGTTTCATTTGAAGCAGAAAAAGCACCATCAACTGGAGAAACATTACTGAACATCATCCCATCTAATCCAATTCAAGCATTTGCTGAAGGGAATATGCTCCAAATTATTGCGTTTTCCATCTTTGTTGGATTTGGTATAGCTATGCTAGGAAAGAAAGCAGAAGCTTTGCTTACAGTAGTGGAGCAGGGAAATAACCTCATGATGTATTTGGTGAATATTGTTATGAAATTTGCGCCATACGGAACATTCGGTTTAATTGCAACAGCTGTAGGAAGTCAAGGTTTATCAGCAATTAAGGCAATGGGATTATACATGATTGTTGTCGTTTTAGCCCTTCTTATCCATTCCATCGTGACATATGGTTCAGCTGTTTTCTTCTTAGCAAAATATAATCCATTTACATTCTTTAAAAAGTTTTCTTCTGCCATGAGTGTTGCCTTTAGTACTTCCAGTAGTAACGCAACATTACCAGTCTCAATGGACATAGCACAAAAAGAGTTGAACATTCCTAAGTCAATAAGCAGTTTTGTTCAACCCCTTGGAGCTACCATAAACATGGATGGAACAGCCATTATGCAAGGAGTAGCAACCATTTTTATTGCACAAGTTTATGGTGTGAATTTAACCATGATCGAGTTAGTAACGGTTGTATTAACGGCTGTGCTCGCAAGTATCGGTACAGCTGGTGTTCCTGGTGTAGGTTTAATTTTATTGGCGATGGTATTTAGTTCTGTAGGATTACCTGTTGCTGGTATTGGGTTAATATTAGGAATTGACCGTTTGTTAGATATGGCACGTACGGCAGTTAATATTACTGGGGATGCGGCATGTGCTTTGGTTGTGTCTGAGACTGAGAAGAAGCATATGGGGAGGAAAGAAGAAATGAATCAAAGTATGTAGAGGATGGTGTTGACCTTCTTCTTTTTCATTGATGAGTGATGTGATAGGGCGTGTTTTTTTTATCATCAAGTTTCGACTAAGGTGATTTATGATTATCAACAAAGATCTTCATATATCATCAAATATCAGGATGCATGATTATCTAGATTAAGGTAAATGTTAATTATTTTTTAAAAGTATTAGGTATTCTGCATGTAGTGTGTTATGCTTGAGCTAACCATTTAATACCTTTTTACATTGTTTTGTCCTCACCCCATTCAGGAATGAATGGGGTTTTTTACTTTTTATACAAATAAAAAAGGACTCCATAGTGGAGCCCTCAGTGATTATGCTTTATTAACGTTAGTTGCTTGAAGACCGCGTTGACCTTGCTCAGTGTCAAATGTCACTTTTTGGCCTTCTTCTAAAGATTTAAATCCTTCGCCTTGGATAGCTGAGAAATGTACGAATACATCATCTCCACCTTCAACTTCGATGAAACCGAAACCTTTATCTGCGTTAAACCATTTTACTGTACCTTGTTGCATAATTGTTGCCTCCTGTGTGGATCCATTCCACAATTTATTACTATAGTTGTTCAATTAGATATCAAAGGCGAAAAGTTTAAATACTTCTTTTCCTTACAGACCGAACAAAAATAATTCTACTTCATCATAACAGATAATAACTGGAAATGCAAATAGGTATAAAGCCCACTTTACTCAGTGAGTTTTTTTCTATCATTTCTCACTATAGCAAAAAACCATTCCTAATTGTTTAAGAATGGCTTGGAATCAAGTATCAAGTGGAGCATAGGGGGCTCGAACCCCTGACCTCTACGCTGCCAGCGTAGCGAGAAATTCATTAATATATGCTATGATAAAAACAATGATTTATTACAATATCTCAATATATACAAGAGAGATAAAGACCTTCTTACATGAAATTGTCACACTATTTATTGTAATGTAGTCTCTAATTTAAGTCAATATTTTACAGATGAAAGTTAAAGCAACAAAATTAAAAATAACAGTATTAAATATAGACAACCACAGAAGATGTGGTAATATTTATATTCTTATTATTAAGTGAAACATTTTTAAATCTAAGAATTTCTGTGGTAATTACAGCTTTTATGTACATTTCTATACTTTCGTAAAGTTTTTGTTGAGATAAGCTACTACCTCACTTCCCCTAAAATTACTTCATCACTTGTATCTTAAGTCACTATAATAAGTTCTTCAACTTTTAAATAATGGTGTATTGGGCTTAAAACATTGGCAATATAACCGATAAAAGAGTTAAATACATAAATTAACAGGAGGAGAATATGTTTTCGAAGTTATTCAGAAGAGGTACTAGTAATAATTTAACGGAAGCAGATAATCAGAAATTAACTGATAAAAAACAACAAAGAAATAATAAAGTTAAACCGACAAGAATTGGGGACATTGGTGAATACAAGATTAATATTCAGCTAGATCAGCTACCAATAGAGTGTAAATACCTAAGTGATGTTTTCATACCGAATCAAAAATCAAAGTCTGGATACTCTCAAATTGATCACGTTGTTCTTACACCTTACGCTGTATTTGTAATAGAAACAAAAAACTACCAAGGAACGATCTATGGAGGTAAGGAGAGAAAAACATGGTCAGTTAATGGTAAGTTCAATATGATGAATCCATTTCACCAAAATTTTGGTCACATTTCTGCTCTCAAATCAATAGTACCAATAGATAATTCAAACATAGTATCAATGATCTCATTTACCAAACGTTGTACGTTCAAGGTTGATTTGGAGTTAAGGCAAATACAATCAGATGACCTAATCGTATATGACATCGAGTTATCTGAATTCATTTCAAGAAAGCTAAATGTATTAAAGCTCAAAAATGGCTCTCCAGTCTATTCTGAGTTTCAATTAGAGCAAATATACGAACAGTTAAATCAAGCCAACATAACTGATGAAGAGACCAGAAGTCGACATGTACAAACTCTTAAATCATCAACAAGCAATACAAGCTCACCAAAGCCATCCATAGCTAGCAATGCTACCCCTGCTTCAGCTACGTGTAAAGTATGTGGTACTGCTGTGACATCAAAGGTGAAGGAGTATTGTTTAATAAACAAGAAGCGATTTAATGGCAATATCTATTGCTATGAACATCAAAAAACAATATAAAGATTTATTATAAAAGCTACTTATACCACAAGTGAAATGCTTGTGGAATAGACTTAAAATTAGCAGAAGCAATGTAAGCTTGTAATATTAGAGGAATAGATTCTCTCATATTATTTTATTCCTTTATATGCGGATGACCGTGCATCTGCAACAAAAGCTTCTTTCAATAAACCATATGTTCTAAAAGCTCCCTTTTGCTATCTCTATATAGATGTACATTCTTAAAAAGAGATACTTTTAACATTATATGTTTGAGTTATACCTTTTCGAGATGCTATCTATGCATTTCTTTTTTTATATTAAAAAATATTAGACTAGCTGTCCCAATCATTTTCAATTAATATATTATAGACAATAATTATTGGGGGAGTTAAGTTGAAAAAGTTATTTATTTATAGTTTCTTACTTGGGTTAGCCGTGCTTTTAACACCTACTTTTGCAAGTGCACACCCAGGTAATACTGACTCAAATGGAGGGCATACCTGTCGGACGAACTGTGAAGATTGGGGATTAGAATATGGTGAATACCATTTTCATAATGATGGTTATGACGATATCTACTATGATGATTATGATTATGTAGACTACGGGAAACAATTGAGGCAGGAATATTATAATGAAACTGTATCGGAGGGAGATTACTTATTAAGATTATTAAGTAACTTTAACTCTGCGATTTCTTCAGGGGATATAAAGAAAATAGACGGATTGTACGATCAATTCACTGATCAAATATCTTATGTTGAATACATGATAGGTTCTGTTTACGGTTCTGAAAAAAGAGATAAACTCATACGAAAATACATAAGGCCTGCTAAGGTAGCTAAAGAACGTGTGATTTATGAAGTATCACAATTAAGATTACTGTCAGAAATTAGTTACTATGTAAATCAGGATTATGAGGTTGATTATGAATTCGCTAAATTGAATCGACTCGTCAAAAGAGCAGAACAAATTAAAAAGGCTGGTGGTTATCAAGCGATACCTTCGAAAGTAAATCATTATCTTCGTTATCAAGAAGCTCTAATTCAAGGTAATTATTTAAATAAGATATACTTTAATGAAGTTATCGAATCAGGATCTATTGCGTATATTAGCGAGGAGTATGACAATTTTACAAAGCAAATTCAAATTACTCAAGCTAAAATTGGAAAGGTTTATGGGGAAGATAATCGTAACAAACTTGAAAATCAATTTGTCAAACCTGCAAAAATTTTGAAAGAAAGAGTTATTTATGAAGTATCCCAATATCGCTTGTTAGAAGAGATTGAAGCTTTATATGATTCCGGTGACATTTCGACAGCTAAGAATAATCTAAGTAAATTAGACAGGCTGCAAAAAAGAGCTATCGAGATAAAAGCAGCAGGAGGATATAAGAGTCTCCCTTCAAGCATAAATGACGAACTGTTAAGTATTGAAGATTGGATTAGATATATCTTAGAATAAATTAAAAACCCTTCCTAATGGAGGGGCTTTTTCTTTGATTAGCTTAGACCATTCTGCGTTCATTTGTTTTCATTCACTTTCCTGGCATCCACTTATTTCCACAATTCATGCATGAATTAACGATATTGCCACGTCCAACAAACCCTGAAATTAATCCAATCGGCAATCCTAGGAATATAGCAAGTGCAGGTAATCCAATATAAATTGGAAAAAAGTCTCGTAATACAGTTCCTAACAATCCAAACAAAACTCCAATACAAATACATGTTAAGAGTACAAGAAAGAAAAGTTTAAAACTATAACCACGTTTATTAGCTACAATTTGATCTGATTTACATTTCTTACAAATAACCTTCCTCTGTTTAGTGACTGTACTTGTTGCTTTAGCAGTAGACATAAATACCTCCAAAAGAACTGCTTCTATAGAGGTATTTTATCACAATATTTCCCTATTGTTTTATAGTTTCGACTTTTTATCTGTTAGATAAGTTTGTATAATAATGATGTACTGAACATACGTTCGATATTTATTATAATATAAGCCCCTCGCTTTGGAAAAGTGGGAGGCTTTTTACATTCCTTAACTATTCCCATTCAAACGGAAATACAGCAATATTTTCATCTGCAAATGTATCGTCAAAAACAATTTCGTAACCAAATTTATTTTCAATTACTTCTGCTTCACTAAACGATATTCCTAACCCTTCTTCTAACTCCTCAACTGTTTTACTTGTCTCAACTTGTAAATGTGCAATCTTGTCTGTGAATATTACAGATGCGTATTCGAATATATCACTAGTTCCGTATGAGTAATAATCAGCATTTACAATTGAACCATCCTTTAATTCGAATTTTCCATTTTTATAATGTTGTTCATTTGGATCAGGCTGAAACATACTATTAAACTCTTCAAAGGTTAAATTAATCTTTTCGGGCATTTCAGATGGTTTTTCTTCTGTTGCATCTTCAACTGCTGGAGTGGTTTCCTCTTGTATTGGTTCTTCTTGTGCAACTTCTTCATTGGCTTTGTCTTCTTCGGTTGTTGCAGGTGTTTCTTGTATATTACTACAACCAACTAAATAGACTAGTCCTATTAAAATAAATAACTTTCTCAATATATTTCCCCCTTATACCTTCTTAAGAATTAGTACGTTAGTTACTATGGAAAAGTTTCATAATTCTTAAAAATCATTACTTAAAAACAATGTCGTTTTCTGTCGTATTAATTAAATATATTTCTTGTTATTCATGTGGTAATATCTTCCTTGTGAATGAAACTTTAGTACTAAGGGAGAGTATTTTATGAAAAAAGTTCTGACATTATTGTTTGCTATTGTACTAACATTCAGCTTCATACATCCTCATTCGGCAAATGCCAAGGTTATGTGGGGAGATATGGAGCTTAAAAAGGGGCAGATTGGCAGAGTTACTATGCTGAAAGACGTTAATATTTACGTTAAGTCAAATGATAATTATATTAAGTCTGGGACTGCTAAAAAGAAACAAGTTAACAGAGTGTATACAAATCGTAATGGTTATTTAGGGATTGGTGGAGGAAAGTTTGTAAAAAAAGATAGCTTTGTCAAGTATGAGACACCTTCACAATCTAGATTACAAGCTGTTAATGGTGTAAAGATTGTTAAGAAAACTTATCCAGGAACAGATTTTATTTACCCTCAAGTTACTGGAATGTTTGATAAGACAGCTGAAAAGAAAATTAATGATAAATTATATTCAATCGCTAAGACAACTAATAATAATATAATTGACTTCTATGAGGAAGAAGAACTTACCAGAGAAGAATGGGAAAGTGAGTATGGAGAATTTTGGGATTGGGATTATGATTTTTCATTTGAGATTCACTATAATCAAGAACATCGATTAAGTATACTATTTAGAGATTACGCCTATACAGGCGGTGCTCATGGTATGAGTGGTATTTACACATTAAACTTTGATTGTTTGACTGGAAACACAATTAAATTATCAACAGCAATAAAAGGGAAATCAAAAATTGTAAGAAATTATGCATATAAAGATTTGCTAAATCAAGAGAAGCGTGGTCAAGAATCTTTATTATTGGAATCTGTTAATGATATAACAATTAATGATACTGGAAGACCATGGGTCTATAATAAAAAAGGGGTTAAATTGTTTTTCCAAGAGTATGAGGTAGCACCATATTCATCAGGAAATCCGGAAGTAGTAGTACCGGCAGTTGTCTATAACTAAAGGAATGAGGAAGAATCTGATAATTAGGGTTCTTCTTTTTTAGTAGTATAAAAAACAGTTAAAGCTAGTATCTTGCTGTGACTAATTATTAATTTATATGGATGAAGGGTCATGATGAACCTTTATTAGAAAAGAATTCATTGAGTATGATTAGACCACATAACAGTGTGTATTGTGGTCTAAAGAGGGGGCTGGGTTTACAGTAAATTGAGATTGTTGTTCAGTGACTATAGTGAACATACATCTGGCCAGAGACTCCAGTTATATATCTACGAACGATCATATAATTAAAATTAGATAGGTATTATATGGTATGGTTTTGGAATTTACTTTAACCGACTAAATGTATATTTTCATTAAATTATTTAATTGTTGTATGACTGTTTAACTGATCGATTAAATTACATGGCAGTTTTAGATATTAGGATAGTAATAGTAGTTAAGCTAGATAATAGATAGAAAACGCAAGAATGTATTATCCCTGCGTTTTGTTACAATCCATGATATTTTATGGGTTGAATTAATTTGTTTATTTATTAGTATTTTTTTTAATATTTGCTTAATCTCTTTTAGTTCATTTAAGATTGCATAAAGAACATTATCGTCATTTTCAGTTGGTGAATCATCATACTGACTTAAGACTTTATCCATAGCCTCATCCCAAGTCAAATTGTTAGTTTCTTTCTCGTTTCGTATCGATATAAAAATAGGTATATGTTTATCACTTAAGAGTTCTCGATTTTTTAGCATGTCTTTTTCTCTTAATTTAGCTCTGAAGAATTTGACATTGCCTAATTTGTCATTTACTTCGCTAACGAATTCTTCATTTTGATATTTCACCTTATACACCCTCTCAGTTTTTAATAAACAATCATGATTGCTAAATCACCAAAGTGGAAATCGTTATTTAACATAAAGTATTACCACTTTTTTGAGCCTTCAGTTCCTCGATCATAAAACGATAAATATTCCACCCATCTGTTTTTGTTCCATAAACACCTTCTTGAATTAATAATTTCATATCTGGTGATTTACGTAACTTTCGAAAAGTATCTGCAAGGGTTTCATCCAAACTTCCATTCAAATGATGGTGAACCCATTTTTTGACGATCTGCCCAGCTAATGTACCTTTGTATTTACTTTTCATATTAATCCTCCTTTATATTTGTTACAACCATTTCAGTGCTTTGTTAGTGATTAAGAAGTGCTATGTCATTAATATATCTTACTTTTTACCGTATTGCAACAATTATTTAATATTTAGATAATTCATTGTTTCAAGGTCAGTGATATTTAGCATTTGTGTAAGATTGTTTTTCTGTGATAACAGTGATATATAATAAATATCTGACCAGTTAAGAAGGTTGTATGTGAAGGAGAGAATTTAACAGACATTTCCAAAGATGAAAAGGATACAACATGAAGAGGTTAGAAGAAACAGATAAATATGTGTATATAGAACCTTTTAAAATTAACGTGAAATTTCGTGAGTATAAGGGTAGTGAAAAAAGAATATAGAAATTGTACTTATCTAAATTAATCAAAGGGTGACTTTTATGAAGCAATTTTCTATTGTTAAAGAAGTAATAGATGAATGGGACCCGTTTAATTTACTTGTGAAACATTGTCCTGACGATGAATATGACGAGGAAATAAAAGACATTGTTGAAGTTCTTCCTAAAGTAAAAGATGCAGGAGAATTAGCAAAAGCAATAAAACAAATAATGTATAAAGCATTCGATAAGGACTTTAAAAAGTCGAAGGATTGTTTAATGATAGCAAAAGAAATATTTAAACTATTGAAGTAACGGGGGCGTTCCTATAATACATAAGAATTGTTTTAAATACATGAAAAAAGGAGAAAAATATGAAATTCATATTCTATAATGACACTGGAAGAGAGGTAATTATTCATCCAGCAACAGAAATACAAGGTACTAAATGTGATATGAGTGTAATTAAACCACTTGAAGAACGAACTTTCTATCTTCCTAAAAATACATATCCTAGTGTTAAGATGTGGGATTATGGACTTAGTATCTTTGTTTTACCACAACAAGACAGTGATTAGAAAAAGCACTATGGTTGTTCGACTAAAGGGTGTATTCCTTCAAGAAGTGGTGCTTTTTTATATGTGAAAAGTGGGAATAATGTTAAACAAAGGGAGCGGAATACTTTAATTAGAATAAAAATTAAAATCAAGCAAAAATAATGAACATAAATAAAGACCTTCAGTTCAGAAGATCATTATGGCTATATCGTATAGTTCAACCAGAAAAATCTGGCTAACCTTATATTACGAACGGGTGCATTACTCCAACAATGGGTAATGCACTTCTTTTTGAACTAAACGGGGGCAGGTTAGTTGAAGAAAGAGCATTTTAAAGGAACATATTATTAGTTGTGGAAAAATATGTTAATAGTACAAGTGGAAAACTATTAGGAGGTTTTTATATGAAAGGGAAATTAATTATAACCCTTGGTTTTGCAGGAGTTTTAGCATTATCAATCGGTTTGGCGAAAACCTTGCAAAAAACAGAAGTATCAACAGTAGTTCCATCAAAACAAACAGATACATACAAACTTGTTACTAGAGAGGAACAAGTCCGAAAAGAAGGTATGGTAGCTGAAGGGAATGATGTTACCACGGTTATATCAGTAGAAGAGCAAAATATAGTGGAAAATAGTTCAGTTCAACAAGGTAATGCAGAGAAATCAAATGCCTATGCAATCGAAGGACGAATTATTCAATTGGAAAAAGACAGAATGACAGTAATTAATGGTGTTTCTAAAGAAATGATAGAGAAATATAGTGCAATCGAAATTTTTAGCAAACGACACGGAGAGGTAATCATATTTTATTTAAAAGATACTTCTAAGAAATTTAAAATTGGTCAATTAGTAAGGGTGTGGAGGGACAAAGATAGTCCTATTAAAGAGTCTGATCCTCTACAAATGTATGCATCTACAGTGGAGATAATGGAAGATTAGATTGTTATTTAAAGATCGTCCTTACTGAACTTACTAGTGATTGAATTCATTATCGGGTGGCTAATGCAAGTCTTTTCTTTTTGCACTAAACCAGCTAATAGTTTGTCAATATTTTTCATTAAAAACTTAAAATACATCATGCTATACTAAAAATAAGCATGCCAAATAACCTTCCGTTTGTTTAGAATTGGAAGGTTTTGTGTTATTTAGTTAGATTTAGGTTCTAAGCTATATCTTGGAAAGTAGTTCTGTTTTTTAAAAGTGCAAATATCCAATGTAAGAGTTTATTTACACAGGCAATAACAGCTACTTTAAAAGGCTTTCCTTCATCACGTTTCTTATCGTAAAATTCTCGCATTCTTTTATTGCGGGGTATGATTTCATCCGTCGTTTTCTTCTTACGACAATCTCGAATGGCACAACGAACAGCCATATACAAGGCGTGTCTTAATCTACTAGATCCTCTTTTAGTAATTCGGTTTTTGGTGGCAGAAAACTTGCCAGATTCAAAGACACTAGGATCAACTCCAGCGAATGCTACAAGCTTTTTAGGGTCATTAAATCGATCTATCTCCCCAATTTCAGAAATAATCGTTGCAGCGATCTTTTCTCCAATACCAGGGATAGATTTGATGATATTGTATTCTTCAATATCTTTAGCCAGGGCATCTATCTCTGATTCTAACTTTGCTAGATGCTCTTTGTATTGAAGAATCATCTTAATATACATACCAAGGCTTAAAATATGACTCTGATAGACTGTCTTTTCAAAAGGATTACGTGTAGCCGCAGCTTTAAGTTGAATCGCTTTTTCCTTTGCCCACATGCTTGAACGACTCTTACAAAGACCATTTATCTTGTCTGTAATTATTTCTTCGCTTGCACTTAAAATATCTTCAGAAGAGGGGAACTCTGAAAGAGTTAAAAGTGACACCATCGAATATAAATCTCCAAAAACCCCTTTATATTCAGGAAACACTTGTTCAAGCACTGCCTGAAATTGAAGCTTTGTTTGAACCATCACTCCAGTTATATTTTCATGTTGCCTAGTAAGGTTGCGAAGGTTTAATAACTGAACTCCACGCTTTTTATAAGGCTCTAATTCCTCCTTATAAAACAACTCACAGAGAAGATAAGCATCAATGGCATCTGTCTTTACTTTTCTTAAACTTGATCCTCTAGCCTTATAGGAAATCAATGGATTGATGATAATCAATAAATAACCTCGTTCTTCCAAGTAATGAACGACTGGTGTTTGATAATGCCCCGTAGCTTCTAAAATTATTGAAGGCTTCTTGCCAGACTCTTTTTTCACATCCTCAAGAAACAACACAAGTGAACTAAGACCCTCAACAGTGTGTGAAACTTTAAAACTCTTACGATAAGGTTTGCCTTTATCTAAAAATGCTTGAACTTGACTTTCTCCTTTTGAAATATCCAGACCAACGACTGGATTCATTCTTAATCTCCTCCTAATCTAGTAATTTGCCAGTAACCCCTAATCCTCCATGTAGTGTCACAGCTTCGCTTGTTATACGAGATCTACGTCCCAACCAGCCTCAATCATGTTTCTACAAGTAGGGGGCGAACGGTTTACTTGACGGGATCAAAGCCCCACGGGCAGTTACGTTCTACCCTGGCTACTGATATAATAAAACCAAATAAAAAATGGTCAACCAGAAATATTTAGCATTCTGATTAACCTTATAATACGAACGGAGCAGTTTAGTTGAAGAAGGAAAATTATTGTTTTAAGCGAAATTATTAGTTATCCGATGTTTTTAGAACAAACTTTTTATAGGAGGTTTTTCATTGCTGGATTACATATGGTTAGATAGAAATTGCCCAATTCTAACCCAATTACCAAACAATTTTAAATCAGCAGCAGTTTTACTTCATCCCTTTGTTCAAATGCCTTTAGGATGGACAAACAACAATAATAATCACACTGACGAGAAGTATCCAACTGAAGAGGAAATATTAAATCAAGGTACCCCAGTTTTATGGGAAACGGTGATGAAAGAAAGTGGTTTAGCTTCATTTGAAGAATTGGCGATAGCACTTATGACATCAATTTATGCTTTAAATGAAAAGTATGCACGTACTGATTTAGCGGATAAATTAAATAAAAATCTCAACAAAGACAGATATTACCCAGCAGAAGATAAGACATCTGTTTTTTTGATTAATGACTTGCTAGAGGTTTTAGGTTCCAAAGGTGCTGACAAAATACATTTTTCGGAACCCATCTTAGATAATAGCGGAATCTTGAAAATAAAAGATGTTACGTCACGAGATATATGTGGACTATCGCCAGTTGAACTAATAATCACAGACGAAAATATGGATTACGCTTTTATGAGTGTTTATGATTCCTTCACCACTCTTTTCCTTTTTAAAGGAGAGGACGTTAAAGAGGTTATTCAGAAGATGAATTGGGAAGCTATTGTCTGTGATGACAATACATTTATAAACTGGTATCTAAGAGGCAAAGACGATACAGAACAGGGTACTTTGTGAACAATTACACTTAACTATCGGGTGCTATTCTTCAAGAAGGAGAATAGATTTTTTTTATTAAAGTAAAGAAGAAGGTCAGTTAAAAATGGAATTTTCTATAAATCACTTTCAAACAAGAAAGGAGTTTAGACTATGAAGAAACGTTTGTTTTTACTATTTTGTATTGGAGTCAGTTTATTTGGCTGTGTTCAAGAAAAAACAATAAAAGCACCAAAAGAAATACAAGCTGAAACACCACAAACAGAGCATATTGAAGAAAAATCGTTTACAGTTGAAGAACGTCAAAGTGAAGGATATATAGATTTAAAAGAAGTTGTTAAACCTGATGAAATAAGGACTGTTGTCAAAATACTTGAAAATGCCGAATGGCAAATAGATATTAAGGTACAGATGGCACTTCCTCCTGAATATCGTTTTAGCTTGGGTTCAATTAACTACGCTTATGGGTAACACCAACAGAAGATAGATTGGAGATAATTGCTGAAGGTCAGTCAAAATATATAAAACTATCAATAAAGGACTCAGAAATTTTATATTAAATAATTACTGGAAAAGAACTTTAAGGTAAGAATAGTTCTTAAACGAACGGGTGCTGTTGTTTAAAATTAAAAATTATCATAAGCCAAATGTATGCAAATTTTTATTCATTTCGTGCTTACTTTAGGCTTTCTTACCTTTTTCACATTATTTACCTGTCGGAAATGTTGGTTACAGGAATTTTAAATTTTAATAAAAGAAACATTTTATCTAGTTCTGCTAAAAATTTTTTGATTCATACTTCTTCCAATAAAATTATATGAAATTGAAGTGAACGCTTTAACAATTTTAGAATTACATGTTCAATTTTTTTGGACAAGATTTTTCTGTTCTAGTATAGTTAATTTTAACAGCAATCAACATTACATATATTTTAGCCGTGAGCTAATAGTCAACAAACAAGCACATTGTGCCTTGATATTGTAACTATTGGCTTTTTTATATTGGTTGATCTAAAACATGGAGGAGGAAGGACTATAAGATAAAAAGGAGCGATGTTAATGATTTTAAATGATGTAATGGATTTTTTGGATGATTTTCATGGTAAAGAGGTATCAAATTTCAGGTGTATCAAGGGTAAAGAAGTAAGAACTTATAGTGAACATTATAATGAGGAATTGCACTATAAACTTCAAGAATTAAATAATCAAGGATATGAGTTATTCTTTGTACCAAATAGCGGTGGCTTTACTGGCAGTGCTATAACAAAAATTAATAGTGTATTTATTGACCTAGACTGTGGTAGAGATAGAAATGGTGACTATTATAATTTAGAGTTCGTAGGACAATATAAGAAATTGAAGATAGATGAACTTCGGGATTTCTATTACCAACCAAGTATTATAGTCGAAACTAGAAATGGGTTACACGCATACTGGCTACTAGAAGAGGGTGTGACCACTGAACAGTTTGATAAATGTGAAACAAGACTAATTGATCATTTTGATGCAGATAGTTCAGTATGTAAACCGCACAATCTATTACGTTTACCTTGTTACTACTGGATGAAAGACCCTGATAATCCATTCGAAATTATGATACTTGAGTCAGAAGGAACTAAGTACAAGATTAATGATTTAATAGATTCATTACCAGAGATAGGGTCGGAAGGGGGACATACAAAAAGTACCACTAATAAGAAATATACAATACTTATTAAGGGGACAAAAACCCCCTCCGGTGTTAATGATAAAATAAACTTTATCATTAACAAAGATATTGAAGCGGTACATGATTTGTTAAATCCAGTACCTATTGAGTTAAGTACACATGTTGAGATATATGATTATCTAAAAAAACAAGACTTGTCTGAATTCCTTGGCTTAAGTAGTAATGGCTTCAACTGTATTTTCCATGATGATAAGAATCCAAGTGCAGGTATACTGAGAAACGATAAGAATGGTCACTATATTTATAATTGCTTAAGTGCTTCTTGTTATGTCGGCTATAACATAATCCAAGTAGTTGAACAACTAACTGGAATGGATACTCGTTCATCGCTTAATTTTTTAAGAGCAGTTTATAAAGTTGAATATAGTGATATTGAATGGAAGAATCAGAGAATCTCCTATTTAGAAAATAATGAAACAATTTTATATGATCTAGATACAGAACACAAAAAGCTTAATGGATTGGTAAGAAGATATTTTCAAACCCTGCTGTTTTTCCATAGTATTTGTAAAAAAAACATCCTTACAAAAAAATACTCTGATAAGGATGGCAATCCCGTTTTCTTTGCTAGCACCAGCTATTTAGCATCAAAGTTAGGTAAAGATAAAAAAACGATCACACAACAAGTGAATATATTGGCTTACTTGGGGTTGATTCGAAAGTTGCCTAAGGAAGAAATACCAAAGGAAATGTTGAATAAGTCACTTGATTATGCAAAAAGCAAAGGTCAAGCAAAAATAATTAATTACTTTTCAATACCAATCTATGATGAAAACTTACTTGATTTTGCTTCCCAGAAGGCACTGGAGTATAAGCAATATAGTTTCAGTGTAAAAGGGTTTGGAAGGGAGATGATATATAGGGCATTAGGTGAAGCGGAGTCTGATCGTGTCTTTCCACAAGAAAAGGGCAAGCAGTTAACTGAAAAAAGTAACAATAATTCAACAGGTATAGAACAAGTCATAATGACTTTAATAGAAAAGAAACCTTGGACAACAGAAAAAGAGATAGTTGGTGTATTAGATGAAAAGTTTGGGAAACACAACTATCATCATAAAATGTTAAAGAGAACTCTGCCAGAAATCATTGATAAATATGGATTAGAGAAGCGAAGGCTTAATAAAGAAACAAAGGCTCGTTTTGGTATCTCAACTAAAGGATACCCAAACATAATTATAAAAGAAGATATTGATAAAAAATGATCAACTCAAATTAGGAGTGACTTTAAACTAAACATAAAATTTAAGATAGCAACCACTTGAATTTAATACTTGGTTCTGGATTAATGATTGTTGCCAAATTAACATTGGTTGTAAACATGGGGCAAAATTAACATAAACAGCCATTAATCGAGAATCAACCAAACATAAAAGAACAAAGCACTCCTTAGCCAATTAAATAAATTAAAAAAGGAGATGTTTTTATATGTTAAATCTATATAAGTACAAAAGAGAAGTAGTTACAGAAGGTAAGAGGTTGTTAAATAGGTCAGCCAATAACATTATAACAAGGAGTAGAATGACTACAGGATCGTATAGTAATTTACGATGCTCCTTTAATAAAGCAAGCAAGCTAATGAAGTCTCTTTGGAGCAACAAAATATTTATGGAGAAGTGGTTTGAACAAACGGAGATTTATCTCGAGAGTGGCAAAAAGTATTCATTACGACCTGTAATTGATCGAATTGATAGCAATGGTCATTATTATTTATATAATATGCAACCTTTATCGTTTAGTGATAATTCAAGAAAAGCTCGAATCAAATGATAGAGTATAAATTGAAGGGGTATACATCTAACCCCAATCCAAAGGTGATATAAATAAACCTCGTGAGGGAGTAAAGGGTGTTATATCAGAAAAAAGAATATATTAATGGTGTATGTGATATTAACAATATATAATGTGAAACTTTAGGGTGAATGACAATTATGGTCATTCACCCTTTTAATATAAAATTTTCTCTAAAAAAGTATTTATTTAAGCATTTGTGGGAATGCTAATAATTTGTTTGTAAAAGTAGGTATATAAAACTCGATTTTGTCCAAAATAAGTATTATAAAAATGACAAAGGGGAGTTCAAAATGAAAAAAAAGGTAAGTTAAGAATAAAGAAAGGAATTTATAGGCGATGTGCTGAAACAAAATGTAGAAGGAGAAACAAGTTACTACATTTAGAGTCTAATTTTTATGTACATAAAGGAAGCAAGTATGGAAGAAGGAATATATGCAAAGAGTGTTTTCATATACAATATGGTAAAAAATTAGAAAGGACAAAAAAGAGAAGAGATTATCTTGAAAGTGCTTTGCCAAACACACTTACAGAAGAAGAAACAGAACAAATTTGGCAATCTTATAATAATAAATGTGCTTTATCTGGAAATAGTGAGGAAGTTGGTTTAGATCATTTTGTGCCTGTGGCATGGGGAACATATGTTTTGGAATTTAATCTTGGTGGTACTACTTATCAAAATATGCTTCCTATGAATAAAACACTAAACAAATCCAAATCTCATAAAAATCCCTTTGAGTGGATTAAGAAAGCAAAGAATAAATACGATATTGATGTAAAAAAATGGAATGTTGCTATAAATTATATGGCAGAAAAACATGGGATGTCTTTGGTAGATTTTGAGAACAGGGTAAACGAATGTTTTATCTATGTATCTACAAAGAGAGATATTTATAGACTTGGTGAAAAATTAGAAAGATCAAAGAGAAATCCAAAACTTAAGCCATATAACATATTAAAATATCTATTAAAAAATGGTGTCATTATTGAAGTAGCAGTAGTAATGTTTGGAAATGAAAACTCGAAAACATTCATTAAATTACCAGAGACAATCCGTAAAATAAATCAATTTAAACAAGATTTGATCTTAGAGTTAGGAAGTTAGTGCATAAGAAAGTTGAATACTATTCTTGCTCTAAATGAAGGAAAGTAATAAGAATTAAAATGGGGGATTTATGTTGGAAAAGAAACAATTAATCAAGTTCATTGATGAATTATCAGAAGATCAATATGAGCAGTTTTACAGGTTAATTGCAGATTTCTTGAATGAAGTGCGAGAAACTGGTGATTCAAAATTTGAAGAAGCTATGGATTATGTATTCAAAAATTATGATGAAACATTAAAAAGATTATCTGATAGATGATAGTTTGAATTTCTTATTTAAGCAATGATTCCCATATGTTTTTAGAAGCTCACACAGGTGAATCTTAGTGATTTGAGAACTATCTGTACCGTTTAGGCTTAGTGTGTGCATATGCATCTATGATAGCATACAAAGTATGAGTTTTGTAAAATGTAAATTTTTTGACCTACTATCTTTTTATAACTTCTTCACAATATGAAGAGATAAGCGATATATATGGTGAAAATGGAATGTTACAAGGGTGTAAAATGGAGCAACAAGAAATCGGCTGAGGTAAGATTAAAGATCAATCATCTAGTAAATCTCTGAACAAGCTTGTATGAATATGGAACGAAACATATCAAGAAGTGATAAGTACTATCTGACAATTATACGACAGCAAATGATGCAGAAGAGGTGTTTTGCTCTGAAACTAGATGTGCTGGTTATAGAGTTCAAAAAGATAGATAAAAGGGTATTGCCTTAGAGCAATACCCTTTTATACTTATATTAGTCCCCGTAAAGGATCATGCTCATCAAGAACGTCTTTTAGTTCATGTTGAAAATAACCTATATACTGTCTTGTAACGTCTATCTTAGAATGTCTAGCTAGGAGCTGAATCTCTCTTAAATTAGCTTTGTTCATCAGCAATCGCTTAATAAAGACATTTCTCATAGCATGAGGTGAAAAGTCACCATTGATTCCTAAATCTTGTTTCAGCCTTTTAATAAAGAGCTGAACACCATTCTTTGTAAGTCTTTGTCCTTTTAGATTGATAAATACAGGTATAGGAGTATCTCCATATTTATTTTTAACGTAGCACTTCCAACCATTTAATTCTTTCGATAATGTATCTGAAAGTGGTACTGACCCTTGTTTCCTACCTTTGCTTTTTCTAATAATAATCAGATGGTCATTAAAATCAATGTCACCCCAATCCAAGCTGACAAGTTCATTAATTCTTAAGCCCGTTCCAATTAAAGTTATCATGATTGTGTAATTTCTTATAGAATAGAAGCTATCTTCACGTCTTTTCTTTCTCCTAAGTTGTCTAAGAGCAAGTTGAATGTCCTCTTCTCTAACAATCTTTGGAGAGTCATCTTCACGAATTAGCTTAATGCCTTTACATATGTCTTTTTCGATTATTTCCTCTTCTAGCATCCATCTAGACCACGCTCTAATCAATTTCAACTTGGAGTTGATAGTTTTAGGCTTATTTCCTTTCTCCATGCATGATCTAAGAAATGATTTTATAGTTGCAGTAGTCAAGTCTTGTGTATGTTCTATTCCTTCTTGAATAAACCACTCTCCAAGTACACTAAATAAGTTTTCATAAGACTTTAAGCTGTTCTCAGTTAACCCTTGAAATTTCTTTTCCGAGATTAGCTCTTTAAAACACATTTCAATTAACATAAAAAGACCTCCTTAAATTTTAGTAAGAAGGTCTTTTTTCTGCCTTTTTTAGGTCTATGTTTGACTACTGTGCAAACAAACCTTAAAAAGTATTAAAATCACTGATTTGATGGAGCATAGGGGGCTCGAACCCCTGACCTCTACGCTGCCAGCGTAGCGCTCTCCCAGCTGAGCTAATGCCCCGTAAAAATGAATATAGCAGTATTGTACACGCCTTCAGGCAAATTGACAAGAAAAAAATAGCGGATTTGTTTACCAAAACCGCTATTTTCTCTGAAGCTTTCAACTTACTCTCTCAATCGTTCCATCTTTTTTATGAACAATAAGTCTAGCATTATTCTTTTTAACGAGTTTATTTCCTTTTACCAAAGCTTCATTTTTTGTTTGAAACACCTCGGTTGCTCTTTTGGAGTTTTCTTTCTTTATTGCCCATTCACCACTATGAGGGACTAAGTGATAGGTTACGTCATTTTCTGATGTATCTATAGAGTTCGTCACTTCTTTTGCTTTAGAAATAGCAATGCTAATGGCTCTTCCTTCTTCATAACCTTCTTCTAAAAGAGCATTAGCAATTTCAATTGCTTTTGTTCTAGTTGATTCAGTTAGATTTTTCATAGAGGGAGGATAATCACTTTTGTTCCATGGCATTAAAACCACACCTTTCTCCTTATTAGTAAAAATCAACCATACTAGTCTTTTACCACTTAATGAGAATTTTAAACTAGAAAGCCTTTGGTCAAATCTAACATTTCATTAGGTTAACTATAAGACCTATATTATAATGATCATAGTATAAAAATGTGCAATGAGGTGACCGAATGGTAGAAATGATGAAATATTTAAAGCCTTATAGAAAGCAGCTTTTTCTTGTTCTGTTGTTTTCGTTAGTTGCAATACTATTTGAGCTTTATTTGCCAACATTGATGGCTGAGATTGTAGACGTAGGAATCGTCAACTCTGATGTATCTTTTATTTTGCAAACCGGGGGATGGATGTTAGTTTGCTCTCTTATAGCAATTATTTTAATGGTGGGGGTAAGTTATTTTGCTTCAAAGGTATCGCTAGGGTTTGGGCGTGATATGAGAAGACATTTATTTGTTCATATTGAGCATTTCTCTCTTGAGGAATATGAAAAGTTTGGTTCTGCATCACTTATTACGAGAACAACAAATGATGTGAAGGTTGTTCAGGATGTGATTAATATGATGCAGAGAATGATGACAAGGGCACCGTTAATGTTAGTTGGCGGAGTGATTTTAGCCGTGTCTCGTGATCGTACATTATCACTTATATTTCTGGTTGCTTTGCCTATCTTGGCTCTTGTTATTTTTATTGTGGCCAGAAAAGCGATTCCGTTATTTTCGGCTATGCAAAAGAAAACAGATCGTTTAACACTGATTTTAAGGGAAGCGCTAACAGGAGTTCGTGTTGTTCGGGCTTTTAACCGTGTTGAGCATGAAAGAACACGATTTAATCAAGCGAATGATGATTTTCGAGATACTGGAATTAAAGTTGGTAAGCTAATGGCGTTTATGTTTCCGATTATGTTGATCATCATGAACTTTACAAATATTGCGATTGTGTGGTTTGGCGCGAGTAGGATCGATCAAGGAGAAATGCAGGTAGGGAATTTACTGGCATTTATTCAATATGCAGCCATGATTTTAATGTCGCTTATTATGTTATCAATGGCCTTCATTATGATTCCGCGTGCACAAGTTTCTGCTAAACGTTTAAGTGAAGTATTACAAGCGAAACCGATGATAACAGATCCAGTCCAAGAAATGATACCTAAGCAAAATCATGGGAGGATTGAATTTAAAGATGTGACATTTCGTTATGAAGGGGCGGAAAAGCCTGTCCTTAAAAAAATCTCTTTTACTGCGATGCCAGGAGAAACCACAGCGATCATAGGAAGTACCGGTTCGGGCAAAACGACAGTCCTTCAGTTAATTCCCCGTTTTTATGATGTGGAAAGTGGAGAGATACTAATAGATGGGCAGGATATAAAAAACATGAAGCAAAGTACTCTTCGAAACAAAATTGGTTATGTTCCTCAGAAGGCAACATTATTTAGTGGAACTATTTTTGAAAATATTGCATTTGGAAAAGAAGATGCAACCGAAGAGGAAATCTATGAAGCATTAAAAACCGCACAAGCAATTGACTTTGTAGAAAAGAGAGAAAAAGGGATACATAGTACACTTGAACAAGCGGGTGTAAACCTTTCGGGCGGACAAAAGCAAAGGTTATCAATTGCACGTTCGCTTATCAGAAAACCTCAAATTTATTTGTTTGACGATAGCTTCTCAGCCTTAGATTATAAAACAGATCGTATCCTAAGAGATGCCCTAAAATCTAAAACAGCTGAAGCGACATTGATCATTGTTGCTCAGCGTGTGAATACGGTAAAAGATGCTGAGAAAATTATCGTGTTAAATGAAGGAGAAGTTGCAGGTATTGGGACACATGCGCAATTGCTGGAAACTAATAAAATTTATCAGGAAATTGTTGCTTCTCAACAGAATGGGGAGGTGAGTGCATGAGTGAGAAAAACCAAAGCGGCGGACATCCTATGAGAGGCGGTCGTCCTCATGGACATGGAATGATGGCAGTTGAAAAGCCAAAGGACTTTAAGAAAACATTTAAAAGACTGCTAGGTTACTTAAAACCTTGGAAAAACCGCCTGATTGTTGTCACGATTGCAGCGATTTTTTCAACACTGTTCAATGTTATTAGTCCAAAGCTTTTAGGTGACGCAACTTCATCTATATTTGATAGCTTTAGCACGGGAACATCTGTTGATTTTGACTATATTGCAAGAATTTTGCTGCTTCTTATTTGTTTATACTTATTTTCATCTTTGTTTTCGTATTTACAGCAATATGTTATGGCGTCCATTTCACAGAGAACGGTTGCTCAATTGAGGAAGGAAGTAAATGAGAAATTATCCCGGCTTCCTCTTAAGTATTTTGATCAACATTCACATGGTGACTTATTAAGTAGAGCTGTAAATGATATCGACAATATCAATAACTCATTACAACAAGCACTCACACAAGTGATTAACTCTGTTATCTCCATTCTCGGTATTATCATCATGATGCTTGTAATAAGCCCAGTGCTAACTTTAGTTGTAGTAGTGACAATTCCTTTAAGCTTATTTGTGGCAGGTTTTATAACAAAATTTTCACAAAAACATTTCGTTAAACAACAAGAGGAACTTGGGAATATAAATGGACATATAGAAGAAATGTTCACTGGACATCAAGTCATAAAAGCATTTGGTCGTGAGGAGAAGTCGATCGAAACCTTCGATAAAATTAATGATCAACTTTATGACTCAAGCTGGAGAGCCCAATTTATTTCTGGCCTCATGATGCCGTTAATGGGGTTTGTCGGAAACCTGGGATTTATAATTGTTGCGATATCTGGTGGGTTACTCGTATTAAATGGAAGCATCCGTGTTGGTGATGTTCAAGCTTTTATTCAATACACTCAGCAAATTTCACACCCCTTGGCACAGGTAGCAGGGATAGCCAATATGATACAGGTTGCGATTGCTTCCGCTGAACGTGTGTTTATTTTATTAGATGAAGAAGAGGAGAAAGAAGAAAAAGATGCTTCACTTCAAGTATCTTCACTTCGGGGACATATAGAGTTCGACCATATTCAATTCGGTTATGATAAAAAACATCCAATCATTCATGATGTAAGTCTGGAAGTAAATGAAGGCCAGACAGTGGCAATTGTTGGGCCAACAGGGGCGGGGAAAACAACGATTGTCAATTTATTAATGCGATTTTATGAGCTAGATAAAGGATCAATAAAGGTTGATGGTGTTAGTTTATCAGATATGAGCAGGGAGCAGGTTCGAAGTTTGTTTGCAATGGTTTTACAGGATACATGGCTATTTAATGGCACGATACGTGAAAATATTGCTTATGGAAATAAGGAGGCAACAGATCAAGAAATTGAAGATGCAGCAAAAAATGCCTATGCAGATGATTTCATTCGTACACTTCCTGACGGTTATAACACGATGCTTGGGGAGGATGCGACAAATTTTTCTCAAGGACAACGTCAGCTTCTTACGATTGCTCGAGCAATTATCGCTAATCCAAAAATTCTTATACTTGATGAAGCAACGAGCAGTGTTGATACAAGAACAGAAATGAACATTCAAAAGGCGATGAACAATCTATTAAAAGGTAGAACAAGTTTTGTTATTGCACATCGTTTGTCTACGATTCGGGATGCAGATCTCATTCTAGTAATGAATCAAGGTAATATTATTGAAAAAGGAACTCATGAAGAGCTTTTAGCGGCAGGAGGCTTTTATTCGGACTTATATGAAAGTCAATTCAGCCAAGCCGAGTCAGTTTCATTATAAGAAAGAAGGATTCTCGTTATTTTTATGGAATGATGAAAGGTAATGCAAGGGGGAGGAAGAAGTATGGCATATCAAGCAGAACTAGTTATTGACGAAAAGGCAATGTTAGGAGAAGGGCCCCATTGGGACGGACATGTTCTATATTGGGTTGATATTATTAGTAAAAAGCTACATCGTTACAATCCTGAAAACCATCATAATGACACGTTTCAGTTAGAACATTATATTGGTGCAGTCATACCGGCGGAAGATGGCCGATTGGTAGTAGGTCTTCAAAATGGCATCCATCTTTTTGATTTAGAAACGAACGAATTGACCTTAATAGGTGATCCGGAAAGAGATTTACCACATAATCGGTTTAATGATGGAAAGTGTGATCCTTCTGGACGTTTGTATATAGGAACGATGGACGTTGGTGCTAAAAAAGGTATGGGCTCATTATATCGAGTAGATCTTAATGGACAATTGAAAAGAATGATTTCACCTGTCACCATTTCAAATGGTTTGGCATGGAGTCCTGATCAAAAATATATGTACTATATTGATACTCCTACAGGTGAGGTGTCAACCTATCGTTATGATCAACAAACAGGAGATATCGTTTATAAAGAAACTGCCGTGCAAATTCCAAACGGAATCGGTTCCCCGGATGGAATGACAATTGATCAGGAAGGAATGATATGGGTTGCACATTGGGGAGGTTCCAGGGTGACGCGATGGAACCCTCATAATGGAAAACAGTTAGATGAAGTGCATGTGCCAGCATCAAATGTTACATCATGTACATTTGGAGGGAAGGATTTAGATGAGTTGTTTATTACAACAGCTAGGCAAGGCTTAACTGAAGAAGAGTTAGCTTTAAATCCTCAAGCTGGTGGGCTTTTTAAAGTGAAAACAAAAGAAAAAGGCATGGTAGGTCAAGTTTACCGAGGCACCATATAAAAAAAAGCAGTGTAATCGATAGTGATTACACTGCTTTTACTTATGAAAAATCGACAATTTTTTCTGCTGTCTGTTTTCCGTTCTTGATACATGCTCCAATACCTACTCCAAAATAAGAGGCACCAGCGATAAAAAGATTTGGGAATGTTTTACTCATTTTTTCACTTAGTGAGGTCACTGCAAGATTATGCTCTAGATGGTAGTTAGGCATTAAATTGTCCCAGTTCGTTACTTCAACAGTGATCGGTTGAGCGGTAATTCCAAGACTTTTGTCAATATCTGTTAACGCTGTTTGGATCATTTCCTGCTCACTCATTTTCTTTAATGTTCCATAAAAAGGATTGGAGCTCTTATAAAATAGGCGAATGAGAAGTTTTCTCCTTGAGGACGTATGTGTCCATTTCCTGCTAGTCCAAGTACAAGCATCACAATGAAGATCACTATTTTCTGTTACGATAAAACCGGTGCCGTTTGCAGGGAGTTTATCATCCGGAATATCGAAGCCAAGATAAACACTAGTAAGTGATGAGTTCTTTAATTTATTAAATTCTTGATCTAGTTCAATAGTGTTTAAAACTTTCTGCGCTACATCATGAGGTGTTGCTAAAACAACAAAATCCGCTGAGATTGTATCATGATTATCCAATGTAACTTCATATTTGTTCTCAATATGCTTTATGCTGTTTGACTTCACTCCTGTGAGGATGTCTACATCTGTTAATTGTTTTTCAAGTGTATCAATGATCGCTGAAAGTCCACCTTTAAAAGAAACAAATTTTTTATTACTAGATGATTGGAATTTTGCTTTGTTTTTAGACATTCCACGGATAATACTTCCGTACTGATTTTTATATTCCAGTAGATAGGGAAGGGTAGAAGCCATGGTAAGTTTATTAAGTTTACCGGAATAAACACCCGAAAGAACAGGTGATATTTGATTTTCTACGATTTCATTTCCTAAAAAAGCCTCAAGAAATTCTCCGACGGAATCCTCACTTGTGAAGTGTTTGTTTTTTGTGACAAAGTCCTTTAATGCCACCATTTTTCCTTTCGGAGAGATCAAAGTACTGCTGAATAATGATTTTATGCTAGTAGGAATTCCAAAAACGGAATCTGCAGGAATTGGCTTTAGTTCATTTTTTGTATAAATATAGGAAATACCTGTTTCGTTGTATACAATATCATCTTCCATTTGTAACTCTTTAATTAGCGGCATAACACCTTCGTTTCGTGCAACAATCGAGTCCGCACCTGTTTCCATTATAAAGTCTTCATGGTGAACTGATCGAATTTTTCCACCTAATTGCTTGCTTTTCTCAACAAGAATGAGTTGTAAGTCCAGTTTTTGTTCATTTTTATATTTTTGTAAATAATACATGGCAGTAAGACCTGTAATGCCGCCACCTATAACGAGAACCGTTTTCACTAATTTCACTCCTAATGACTAGTTAACAATTATTTAGTCGTAAACATGTTATCTATTTCACATTATATATGTTATGCCCAAGTGTACACACCATTTTAGGTAATGTCGAAAAAATGAAACATATTTTTAACAATTATTTTAAGAATATTGGAGACTATAAATGGAGAAGGTATCGTTTGGAAATAAAGGTAACAAAATTTAGGAGGTAGTGAAAAATGAATAGGAAATTGGGTATATTGGTGTCTGCCAGTGTTTTAACGTTAAGTTTAATAGGTGTAAATGATGCGTTCGCGGAAAATAGTACTAAAGATGAACCCACACTTATGGATATAGGTCTTGATAAGGAAGAGTTTCATCATAAAAGACATCAAATGAATCCGGAAATCATTAAAAAACGTGCGGAAGAATTAGGGATAGAAACAAAAGGAAAAGATACAGAGGTTTTAGCTCGCGAAGTTCATGAGGCGAAAATTTTAGAAAAAGCAAAAGAGCTGGGAATTAAAACGGAAGGAAAAAAGATTGAGGAAATTGCAAAGGAAATTAGAGAATTACATATTTTAAACAAAGCAAAAGAATTAGGGATTAAAACAGATGGAAAAGAAATGAAAGAAATCGCAGATGAAATCCGAGAAACACTCATTATGAATAAGGCAAAAGAACTCAATATTGATACACAGGGTAAATCATTAGACAACATAAGTAGAGAAATATTTGAAGTCAGTGTAATGAACGCTGCAAAGGAATTAGGAATTAATACAGAAGGTAAGGAATTAAAAGAAATTGCCCGGGAAGTTATCGATAAAAAGACTCTGCAAACTGCGGAAAAGCTGGGGATTGATGTGAAAAATAAATCAACCCAGGAAATTTTAGAGGATATTTTCATTAATTACAAAGAAGAAGCCAAAAAACAAAAGCTATTTCCTTTTGATGATGAAAATCGGGATTTACACTTTATGAGACATCAAGAAAGGCATCACAAAGGAAACCATTTACATAAATAGATGGAAGGGGATGACTTTATCATATAGTCATCCTCTCCTAAATTTTGCTTTTACAAAAACTTTCATGCTGCAACTTAATCTTTCGTGTTAAAATGTTGAAAGCTTTTTATCGTGAAAGATTGGAGGAAAACAAGTGGAATCATCACCACGATTTCTACCTTATGCTGCATTAATTGTTGGGGTTATTGCTGTTTCTACATCAGCCATTTTTGTAAAGTTAGCAACTGCTCCAGCTCCTGTTATTGCTTTTTATCGGCTGTTGTTTTCAATAGTTCTTATTGCGCCGATCTTCTTCTTAAGACATTTCTCTGAAATGAAAAATCTCTCAAAAAAGGACTGGATCTATTCAACAATCGCAGGCGTATTATTAGCCTTTCATTTTATCCTATGGTTTGAATCGTTAAATTACACATCTGTGGCTAGTTCAGTTGTATTAGTGACCCTTCAGCCTTTGTTTGCATTTATCGGTACTTTTCTGTTTTTTAAAGAAAAAGTGTCCTTTGTGGCCATTATTAGTGGATTGATCGCTATAACTGGAAGTGTGATAATCAGCTGGGGAGATTTTAAAATAAGCGGTATTGCATTAATCGGAGATTTATTGGCATTAGCGGCATGTGCGATGATTACGGCATATCTTTTATTTGGGCAAGGAATACGAAAACGTCATTCTTTAACTTTATACACGTTTATTGTATATGGAATAAGCTCAATTACTCTATTATGCTATTGTCTTTTATTGCAATATCCATTAGGGCCTTATCCAAAGGAAGATTGGCTGTATTTTCTGTTATTAGCAGTTGTTGCAACTCTCTTAGGTCATTCGCTTTTTAATTGGTCTTTAAAGTGGGTAAGTACGAATACCATCTCAGTCATGATTCTCTTTGAACCGGTAGGATCTATTATTCTTGCATATTATATATTAGGAGAAAAAATGATTCTTCCGCAGGTTATAGGAGGAATGATCATTATGTTAGGCATCATTTTCTATGTGTTTGAGAGGAAAATATTAAAAGTGATGCAAAAAGAAATAAAGCCTTCCAATTAGTAAATTGGAGGCTTTATTCTGTATAGGATTGTTTTGCATCTTTGACATACAGTTCTTGTAACTCATCAATTGTTATCCCGGTTGCTTTCAAAAATCCTTTATCAAAATTATTTTCCTTTGCTGTTTCGATAACAATTGTTTTGATCATAGTTTCTCCATATTGATCAACAAGATATTTAATTCCATAATAACTCTGTAAATAAACATCATACTCCTCTAATCGATACTTTTCCCAATCTTGGTGGCTATCAAGATTTACAAATTCAACCTCTTGAAAAGGATAATATCTATGGGCTACATTATACATTCCGACGTATTCTGCAACGCCTTCATGAAACCATAAAGGAATTCTATATACATAGAGGCCTTGTTGCTTGATAAATGCTTGTAAACGATAATGTGTATATTCATGTAGAAGTGTACTTTGAAAATAAAAAGATTGAGGCATCTGATCAGCGAGGATGTTTGATTTGTCTGTAATGGCGATACCTATTATGTTGTTTGGATCATCAAAATATCCCATTGTTTCAATTAATGATGTTTTTTCATATAATTCTTGAGTTGAGGAATGAAGGATTAAATCAATTTGATTATCTTTCACCTCTCCGAAAATCGCCGTTGTAAGTTTATCAGCTTTATCAAGTGAATCTTCAATTATAGGAATTAATTCGATTTCTTCCGGATCATGATAAATATCTACATGACCATATGTAGACGTCAATTTATCTTCCTTCATCTCTTGATAATCAGCCAGCGTGACAGTTTTCTTTTGAAAAGGAATCAGATATAATTGGTATTTTTCTTCAATAGTCAGGTTTTCTCCAAGCTCTGTTGCAATCATAAGATTGATGGATAAAAAATAGATAGATAAAAAAGTCGAACTAATGGTTAGCAAAATAAACGGTAGAATACCATTTCTTTTGTTTATAAATATAAAATCTTTCTTTGGGCAAAGAATTAAATAAAGACAAAAACAAAAAAATAAAAAGGAAAGCAGCGTCATGATGATGCTGTAAGATGTAGAAATTTTTATGTTGAAAAATAAATGGATGCATACAGAAATGACAAAAAGTACACAAAAAACTAGTGAAAAATAGATTGAATTCTTTAAGACCCGGATAAATGTTTTCAATGTGACCTCCAAGATAGGTGATCTTTTATATTCTTTATACATATGAACAAGGCCCTAAAAAAATGACGGTGATTATGCATGAAAAGAGGATGGATCATAGGGTTCCGAACCCTATGATCCATCCTCTGGAATTTATTGCAAGTAAAAAATTGAACATAGATAAGCAAATACAAAACCCAAGGGGAAGCTGATAATTAAAGACAAACCGTGAACAGGTCCTTCTTCATTACTAATTCGAATAGCTTCCTTATATCCATAGGAAAAGTGAAATAAAGATAGAAATAAAGTTAGTAGAATAATAGCCAGGGATATACTCATCTTTTGTCCTCCGTTATATACATTCTAGTCTTTCTATTAATACATGCCGGAGAACGATTGAATATGATAACTTTTTAAAAAGATATAAGGGATAGATGAAATAGACAAACAAAAACCTTGGTCAAAGACCAAGGTAATGAACTATTTTCTATTTACCAATCGAGGAGCTGTTAGTAATAATAAACTAGCAACAATGGCTGAAACTATTATTGTAGGAATCATATAGGAAGCATTGTATCCGATCGAGTAGATCAAAACGGGTGTTCCTTCCGGTGCGAAAGAAGCAAAAAAGAAAACTCCTGCAATGATATGTGCAGCTGCTCTAAGGATGCCGCCTAAAATGGTTCCCAGTGTTATAAATAAAATGGCCACTTTTCGATTTTTATTAGTTAATGCATTTTGTATAGCTTTATAGAATATACCACTTGCTCCTACTAAAGTGAAAGCTAAATAATAATCGAGGAACCCTTGAACAGGGTGAACAATATACGGGTTAAAAATAGCTTGTAACAAACCTAAAATAAGTCCAGTTAATAATCCGCCTTTTAATCCCCAGCGATATGCCATAATAAATACTGGTATCATGCCTAATGAAATAGATCCACCTTGTGGTAATTTCCCGATGACCCCTGATAATAAATCCAATAAAAATGCTAAAGCCCCTAACATGGCAACTTCGATTAAAAATACTAAACGCTGATTTCTTTGCAATCCTATTCCCTCACTTTTTTATTAAACCAAAGGGAACCTTTCATTTCTGTGAATAAAATAAAAAAAGCAATGGTTGGAATGATCATAAGTAGTCCAAACATTACATTTATAGATGATCATCCACATCCCTACACTAGTATTAACTAACAGGTTCAAAGGGTTAGAATGATCGAAGTCATTCAATCTCAGCAAAAAGGCTCCCCCTGTGGTTTAAACGTATTATTTATTTTAGACATAACTATACACCATCATTAACGAATCAACAACTAAAAAATAGAATTAGAGAGATCTGAATGATTTATTGTAATTATCCAACAGGGCAGTACATATAATTCACCAGAATTGTCCACGAGGTGAATATATGGGAATTAAAAATATCTTTCAATTCAAACAACCTGCTTTTAGTAGGAATTTGAAGGTTCAGCAAAAAGAAAAGAAGTATGGGGGAATCATTCATCAATTACAACTTGTTGAATTTTGGGATAACCTAGATCCGCATGAAAGGTCTTTTATCCGAAATTGTACAAAGTGGTCATTTGGGGGAAGTATAAAAGGGGAGGATATAGATCATCCCAATAGTATGGCAATAACCAAGAGAGACGATTGTCGTTTCCTTTTAGGGAATGCTGCCTGGGCTTTTGATTCCAAAGAATATTATTTAGTAGAATCATTACTTATTGAAGTGATCCATCGCTCGAAATGTCTTTTTACTCTTCATCGAGCTTATCAAAAGCTAATACATATATATGAAGTTTCAGCAGATGAAAATAAGTGCCACTTACAAAAGTGGAAAAGTTACTGTGAGGAACATATAAAATTAGCTCCTGCATTATTTGACGAATCGATTAAAAAAGAAGAGACTCCTCCAGAAATCAGATCGTTCTATATATTGAAGAATATTTTGCTTGATATAAATGATGTTGAAGGATATAAAACAATTGTATTGTTAGAACAACAATACAATAATTGGGAACTTTATTGTTGAAGGAATGCATTAAAAATATAGATAATCATTCTTATAGGGATACAGATCGTTTTCTGTATCCTTTTTTGGTACAATCATATAATCAACTAGATGGTTCGCAGACTAAATTAGATGTTTACTATCAATTTTTCATTTAAAAATAAATAAAAATGAAAAAAGTGCTTGCAGTAATAAAAATATCGTGATATATTATTAAACGTCGCTGCTGCGGTGGTGATGAGCAAGAAAACAAACAGAAAAAACAACAATGAAAAATAAGTGTTGACAAGCTGTTTGTAAGATGTTATATTGATAAAGTCGCCTCTGAGAGAATGACAAACAAATGATCTTTGAAAACTAAACAAAACCAAGCGTGCCAACGTTAATTTCGATTAACAAAAACGTACTATATAGTACAAAACTTTCATGAGCTATATCAAACACTTTATTGGAGAGTTTGATCCTGGCTCAGGACGAACGCTGGCGGCGTGCCTAATACATGCAAGTCGAGCGAATCTGAGGGAGCTTGCTCCCAAAGATTAGCGGCGGACGGGTGAGTAACACGTGGGTAACCTGCCTGTAAGATTGGGATAACTCCGGGAAACCGGAGCTAATACCGGATAACATTTTGAACCGCATGGTTTAAAATTGAAAGACGGCTTTTAGCTGTCACTTACAGATGGACCCGCGGCGCATTAGCTAGTTGGTGAGGTAACGGCTCACCAAGGCAACGATGCGTAGCCGACCTGAGAGGGTGATCGGCCACACTGGGACTGAGACACGGCCCAGACTCCTACGGGAGGCAGCAGTAGGGAATCTTCCGCAATGGACGAAAGTCTGACGGAGCAACGCCGCGTGAACGATGAAGGCCTTCGGGTCGTAAAGTTCTGTTGTTAGGGAAGAACAAGTACCAGAGTAACTGCTGGTACCTTGACGGTACCTAACCAGAAAGCCACGGCTAACTACGTGCCAGCAGCCGCGGTAATACGTAGGTGGCAAGCGTTGTCCGGAATTATTGGGCGTAAAGCGCGCGCAGGCGGTTTCTTAAGTCTGATGTGAAAGCCCACGGCTCAACCGTGGAGGGTCATTGGAAACTGGGGAACTTGAGTGCAGAAGAGGAGAGTGGAATTCCACGTGTAGCGGTGAAATGCGTAGAGATGTGGAGGAACACCAGTGGCGAAGGCGACTCTCTGGTCTGTAACTGACGCTGAGGCGCGAAAGCGTGGGGAGCGAACAGGATTAGATACCCTGGTAGTCCACGCCGTAAACGATGAGTGCTAAGTGTTAGAGGGTTTCCGCCCTTTAGTGCTGCAGCAAACGCATTAAGCACTCCGCCTGGGGAGTACGGTCGCAAGACTGAAACTCAAAGGAATTGACGGGGGCCCGCACAAGCGGTGGAGCATGTGGTTTAATTCGAAGCAACGCGAAGAACCTTACCAGGTCTTGACATCCTTCGCTACTTCTAGAGATAGAAGGTTCCCCTTCGGGGGACGAAGTGACAGGTGGTGCATGGTTGTCGTCAGCTCGTGTCGTGAGATGTTGGGTTAAGTCCCGCAACGAGCGCAACCCTTGATCTTAGTTGCCAGCATTCAGTTGGGCACTCTAAGGTGACTGCCGGTGACAAACCGGAGGAAGGTGGGGATGACGTCAAATCATCATGCCCCTTATGACCTGGGCTACACACGTGCTACAATGGATGGTACAAAGGGCTGCAAGACTGCGAAGTCAAGCGAATCCCATAAAACCATTCTCAGTTCGGATTGCAGGCTGCAACTCGCCTGCATGAAGCCGGAATCGCTAGTAATCGCGGATCAGCATGCCGCGGTGAATACGTTCCCGGGCCTTGTACACACCGCCCGTCACACCACGAGAGTTTGTAACACCCGAAGTCGGTGGGGTAACCGTAAGGAGCCAGCCGCCTAAGGTGGGACAGATGATTGGGGTGAAGTCGTAACAAGGTAGCCGTATCGGAAGGTGCGGCTGGATCACCTCCTTTCTAAGGATATGAGGTACGCTTGGTATTTTGTTTAGTTTTGAGAGATCATACGATCTTTCAATAAGTAAGAAAACACATAGGAGTGAAAATGCATTCAGCATTTGATTATCCTGTGATTTATGTTCCTTGAAAACTAGATAACGAAAAACAATTCAAGTAATTCACTGAGTTTAAACGCTTAGTTTAGTGATTCTCTTAATAATAGAACGGATATTCAGTAAGTACTGATATCCTAAGGCGAAGGAGAAGCAAAGAGTACGAGGCGGCGAGTGTTTGAGGAGCGGAGTGTACGTATTTTGTCCATGAGCACCGCAGAACGCGAAGCCAACGAAGTAATCTGCAGCTTATCGTTCGCCGAAGGTTAAGTTGTTAAGGGCGCACGGTGGATGCCTTGGCACTAGGAGCCGATGAAGGACGGTACTAACACCGATATGCTTCGGGGAGCTGTAAGTAAGCTTTGATCCGGAGATTTCCGAATGGGGAAACCCACTGCTCGTAATGGAGTAGTATTTTCACCTGAATACATAGGGTGATAAAGGCAGACCCGGGGAACTGAAACATCTAAGTACCCGGAGGAAGAGAAAGCAAACGCGATTTCCTGAGTAGCGGCGAGCGAAACGGAATTAGCCCAAACCAAGAGGCTTGCCTCTTGGGGTTGTAGGACACTCTATACGGAGTTACAAAGGAACGGAGTAAATGAAGAGGTCTGGAAAGGCCCGTCAAAGAAGGTAACAACCCTGTAGTTGAAACTTCGTTCCCTCCAGAGTGGATCCTGAGTACGGCGGGACACGAGAAATCCCGTCGGAAGCAGGGAGGACCATCTCCCAAGGCTAAATACTCCCTAGTGACCGATAGTGAACCAGTACCGTGAGGGAAAGGTGAAAAGCACCCCGGAAGGGGAGTGAAAGAGATCCTGAAACCGTGTGCCTACAAGTAGTCAAAGCCCGTTAATGGGTAATGGCGTGCCTTTTGTAGAATGAACCGGCGAGTTACGATCCCGTGCAAGGTTAAGTTGATAAGACGGAGCCGCAGCGAAAGCGAGTCTGAATAGGGCGTGCAGAGTACGTGGTCGTAGACCCGAAACCAGGTGATCTACCCATGTCCAGGGTGAAGTTCAGGTAACACTGAATGGAGGCCCGAACCCACGCACGTTGAAAAGTGCGGGGATGAGGTGTGGGTAGCGGAGAAATTCCAATCGAACCTGGAGATAGCTGGTTCTCTCCGAAATAGCTTTAGGGCTAGCCTTGAAATGAGAGTCTTGGAGGTAGAGCACTGATTGGACTAGGGGCCCCCATCGGGTTACCGAATTCAGTCAAACTCCGAATGCCAAAGACTTATGTTCAGGAGTCAGACTGCGAGTGATAAGATCCGTAGTCAAGAGGGAAACAGCCCAGACCACCAGCTAAGGTCCCAAAGTATACGTTAAGTGGAAAAGGATGTGGAGTTGCTTAGACAACCAGGATGTTGGCTTAGAAGCAGCCACCATTTAAAGAGTGCGTAATAGCTCACTGGTCGAGTGACTCTGCGCCGAAAATGTACCGGGGCTAAACGTATCACCGAAGCTGTGGACTGTTCTTTTAGAACAGTGGTAGGAGAGCGTTCTAAGGGCTGAGAAGCCAGACCGTAAGGACTGGTGGAGCGCTTAGAAGTGAGAATGCCGGTATGAGTAGCGAAAGAGGGGTGAGAATCCCCTCCACCGAATGCCTAAGGTTTCCTGAGGAAGGCTCGTCCGCTCAGGGTTAGTCGGGACCTAAGCCGAGGCCGAAAGGCGTAGGCGATGGCCAACAGGTAGAAATTCCTGTACCACCTCCTCACCATTTGAGCAATGGGGGGACGCAGAAGGATAGGGTAAGCGCGCTGTTGGATATGCGCGTCCAAGCAGTTAGGCTGACAATGAGGCAAATCCCATTGTCACATAAGCTGAGCTGTGATGGCGAGGGAACTATAGTACCGAAGTTCCTGATTCCACACTGCCAAGAAAAGCCTCTAGCGAGGTGAGAGGTGCCCGTACCGCAAACCGACACAGGTAGGCGAGGAGAGAATCCTAAGGTGAGCGAGAGAACTCTCGTTAAGGAACTCGGCAAAATGACCCCGTAACTTCGGGAGAAGGGGTGCTTTTTAGGGTGAATAGCCCGGAAAAGCCGCAGTGAATAGGCCCAGGCGACTGTTTAGCAAAAACACAGGTCTCTGCGAAGCCGCAAGGCGAAGTATAGGGGCTGACGCCTGCCCGGTGCTGGAAGGTTAAGGGGAGAGGTTAGCGCAAGCGAAGCTTTGAACCGAAGCCCCAGTAAACGGCGGCCGTAACTATAACGGTCCTAAGGTAGCGAAATTCCTTGTCGGGTAAGTTCCGACCCGCACGAAAGGCGTAACGATCTGGGCACTGTCTCAACGAGAGACTCGGTGAAATTATAGTACCTGTGAAGATGCAGGTTACCCGCGACAGGACGGAAAGACCCCGTGGAGCTTTACTGTAGCCTGATATTGAATTTTGGTACAGCTTGTACAGGATAGGTAGGAGCCTGAGAAGCCGGAGCGCCAGCTTCGGTGGAGGCGTCGGTGGGATACTACCCTGGCTGTATTGAAATTCTAACCCGCGAGCCTTATCGGCTTGGGAGACAGTGTCAGGTGGGCAGTTTGACTGGGGCGGTCGCCTCCTAAAATGTAACGGAGGCGCCCAAAGGTTCCCTCAGAATGGTTGGAAATCATTCGTAGAGTGTAAAGGCACAAGGGAGCTTGACTGCGAGACCTACAAGTCGAGCAGGGACGAAAGTCGGGCTTAGTGATCCGGTGGTTCCGCATGGAAGGGCCATCGCTCAACGGATAAAAGCTACCCCGGGGATAACAGGCTTATCTCCCCCAAGAGTCCACATCGACGGGGAGGTTTGGCACCTCGATGTCGGCTCATCGCATCCTGGGGCTGTAGTCGGTCCCAAGGGTTGGGCTGTTCGCCCATTAAAGCGGTACGCGAGCTGGGTTCAGAACGTCGTGAGACAGTTCGGTCCCTATCCGTCGTGGGCGTAGGAAATTTGAGAGGAGCTGTCCTTAGTACGAGAGGACCGGGATGGACGCACCGCTGGTGTACCAGTTGTCTTGCCAAAGGCATAGCTGGGTAGCTATGTGCGGAAGGGATAAGTGCTGAAAGCATCTAAGCATGAAGCCCCCCTCAAGATGAGATTTCCCATCACATTAGTGAGTAAGATCCCTGAAAGATGATCAGGTTGATAGGTCAGAGGTGGAAGCGCGGTGACGTGTGGAGCTGACTGATACTAATCGATCGAGGACTTAACCTAATAATAAGCGAATGCTTAGTGAATTGAATTGTGTATCGTTATCTAGTTTTGAAGGAATATATAAAGTTTTTTCAAAAAAAGACTTGAAAAATTCTTTTAAAATAGTATAATCATTCTTGTCGCAGTTATCTGGTGATGATGGCGAAGAGGTCACACCCGTTCCCATGCCGAACACGGAAGTTAAGCTCTTCAGCGCCGATGGTAGTTGGGGGTTTCCCCCTGTGAGAGTAGGACATTGCCAGGTTGCAATAGAATGTTATACAAAACGAAGGCATGCTAAATTCGCGACGTCCTGTTGCAACGCATGCACTTGCACATCCAGTGCTTCGGAGGATTAGCTCAGCTGGGAGAGCACCTGCCTTACAAGCAGGGGGTCGGCGGTTCGATCCCGTCATCCTCCACCATAATACTAAGCCGGTGTAGCTCAACTGGTAGAGCAACTGACTTGTAATCAGTAGGTTGGGGGTTCAAGTCCTCTCGCCGGCACCACTCATTATTATTCATTAATTAGTCATTAGCTCAGTTGGTAGAGCACGACCGAGTAAGCTTTGTAGCATTACATCAGCACACAAATCGAGCTACATCTTGAATAAACGACCTGAGATTTGGGTGTCAAAAACAAGAAGAAACATACTTTTACATCTCATTATAAGATGAGCCATTAGCTCAGTTGGTAGAGCATCTGACTTTTAATCAGAGGGTCGAAGGTTCGAGTCCTTCATGGCTCACCATTATCACACCATGCGGGTGTGGCGGAATTGGCAGACGCGCTAGACTTAGGATCTAGTGTCCTTGTGACGTGGGGGTTCAAGTCCCTTCACCCGCACCATTAATATCAAGCGGAAGTAGTTCAGTGGTAGAACACCACCTTGCCAAGGTGGGGGTCGCGGGTTCGAATCCCGTCTTCCGCTCCAGTAAGTGCCGGGGTGGCGGAACTGGCAGACGCACAGGACTTAAAATCCTGCGGTAGGTGACTACCGTACCGGTTCGATTCCGGTCCTCGGCACCATGAATTTTAGCGCCCGTAGCTCAATTGGATAGAGCGTTTGACTACGGATCAAAAGGTTAGGGGTTCGACTCCTCTCGGGCGCGCCATTGAAAATTATCTAGCAGGAAGTCAGACGTGAGATTGAGATATTGACCTCACATATCCCTTATCCAATAAAACGGGAAGTAGCTCAGCTTGGTAGAGCACTTGGTTTGGGACCAAGGGGTCGCAGGTTCGAATCCTGTCTTCCCGACCATTTAGATATAAAACATGGGGCCTTAGCTCAGCTGGGAGAGCGCCTGCTTTGCACGCAGGAGGTCAGCGGTTCGATCCCGCTAGGCTCCACCAATCTAAAACGATGACTATTAACTATGGCGGTGTAGCTCAGCTGGCTAGAGCGTACGGTTCATACCCGTGAGGTCGTGGGTTCGATTCCCTCCGCCGCTACCATTCTTAAAATTCTTGATAAACCAGATGGACCTTTAGCTCAGCTGGTTAGAGCAGACGGCTCATAACCGTCCGGTCGTAGGTTCGAGTCCTACAAGGTCCACCATTTTCTATACGGAGGAATACCCAAGTCCGGCTGAAGGGATCGGTCTTGAAAACCGACAGGGGTGTCAAAGCCCGCAGGGGTTCGAATCCCCTTTCCTCCTCCATTTTGCTTTTGAATAAAAAGCAGTGGCTAATTTTATACCTCCATATTATCGCGGGGTGGAGCAGTCTGGTAGCTCGTCGGGCTCATAACCCGAAGGTCGCAGGTTCAAATCCTGTCCCCGCAACCAATTTAATTGAAAGATTTAAATAATGGTCCGGTAGTTCAGTTGGTTAGAATGCCTGCCTGTCACGCAGGAGGTCGCGGGTTCGAGTCCCGTCCGGACCGCCATTGATATTTATTAAGAAGCAAATTATTATTGTAACCTAATTATCGTGTAAGAGGGTTTCGATAAGCGAGAAGGTCGAGGAAACGACTGAGCGAGCACCGGAGCGTATGAGAATACGTGAGGATGTGAGTGAGGGAGATGACGAAGAGATTCGAAGCTTAGCGGAAGCCGAAAACTATATTGGCTCGGTAGCTCAGTTGGTAGAGCAATGGACTGAAAATCCATGTGTCGGCGGTTCGATTCCGTCCCGAGCCACCACTTAATAAATTATAATAAAATAATGGCGGTTGTGGCGAAGTGGTTAACGCATCGGATTGTGGTTCCGACATTCGTGGGTTCGATTCCCATCAGCCGCCCCATATATTGCGGGTGTAGTTTAGTGGTAAAACCTCAGCCTTCCAAGCTGATGATGAGGGTTCGATTCCCTTCACCCGCTCCAATATAAATGGGCCTATAGCTCAGCTGGTTAGAGCGCACGCCTGATAAGCGTGAGGTCGATGGTTCGAGTCCATTTAGGCCCACCATTTATACTATTCCGCAGTAGCTCAGTGGTAGAGCTATCGGCTGTTAACCGATCGGTCGCAGGTTCGAGTCCTGCCTGCGGAGCCATATATATGGGGAAGTACTCAAGTGGCTGAAGAGGCGCCCCTGCTAAGGGTGTAGGTCGTGTAAGCGGCGCGAGGGTTCAAATCCCTCCTTCTCCGCCAGTTTTATCATTTTCTTAGGCCCGTTGGTCAAGCGGTTAAGACACCGCCCTTTCACGGCGGTAACACGGGTTCGAATCCCGTACGGGTCATATCAAAAAACACTGTTTATTAACAGTGTTTTTTTGTTTGATGTAAATTATTAAATAAGAAGTTTAAAGTTTTATATAAGCTTATTGTGATAACAACAAATTGAAAGACAGACCTCGGGTCTTATGAAAGACAAATACTCTTGAATTCCCCTCGGTCATGTCCTTCATAGGAGTTATGAAAGACAATTCTCTTAAATCATCCTCAGTTATGTCCTTCGTAGCCAATATGAAAGACAATTCTCTTAAATCACACCTCAGCAATGTTCTTCATAGCTGTTAAAAAAATTAAAAAGGCAAAGCTCCTAACCTATATCACCATCGCAGTCTCACTGCCTCTAAGAAAGGTAAATCATTATCATCACCCCGGCATAGCTACATCCACACGATGAATAACTTATCCCCCTAAATTACTATTCTATAAATTCATATATAATCTTTCATAGAAAAACTATAGGTAAAACCTCTAATATTGCTTTACTAAAATATTTTACTTTTCATTCAATTATTCTTTACCTTAACAGAAAATCCTTCATAAATTCAGAAAAACACCATTATTTCACCTGAAAAAAATTCAACAAATTCCAACAAAAAGTCGAAAAAACTATTTTATTTATATAATAATATGACATGTGTGTTTAGGTGGTTTTTCCTAATTAAAGCGGTTTCGTAAGGAATTTGGATATTATATCTAATGATTAAATTTTTTCCTATCACAGGGATACCAGCTATTTTCCTCGTGCATCCTATTAACATATAAAATTTCTCTTAAATTTTAAAAGAATAATAATAAAAAAATTATCATGAGTCCTTGTTGGTTTATGTCGGAAAAAAGAACGTTTTCATTAAAGGGATTCATTTGTAAGTATTGAATCTTTAGCATAGATAATAATAAGAGAAAGGGTGACTTAAGTGACCGTCACATCTCTAACAGACTACGATATTCATTTATTTCATGAGGGACAGTCTTTTGAAAGTTTTCGAGTTTTTGGAGCACATCTTACAGAGCAAAATGGTAAGAAAGGTACTTCTTTTTGTGTCTGGGCTCCACATGCAAAACAAGTTAGTGTAGTCGGTAATTTTAACAACTGGGATAGGAATAATCATCAAATGAAAAAGATGAGTGAGGAGGGTATATGGAACTTATTTATTGAAGGAATTGAAGAAGGTGAGATTTATAAATATGAAATTATTACTTCTAGTGACGAAACTTTATTAAAGGCTGATCCATATGCCTTTCAATCTGAAGTAAGACCAAACACTGCATCAGTTATAGCTGATTTAACAGGATTTAATTGGACTGATCAAAAATGGAAGAGAAGGAAACGGCAAAGGCAACCGTATGATCGGCCTTTAGCCATATACGAAGTTCATTTAGGTTCTTGGAAGTTAAATGATGAAAAAGAGTTATACAGTTATCAGGAATTATCTGAAATGCTTATACCATACGTATTGGAACATGGTTTTACACACATTGAACTTCTACCAATCATTGAGCATCCTTATGATCGGTCTTGGGGGTATCAGGGAACAGGTTATTTTTCTGCAACAAGTCGTTTTGGAAAACCAAAGGATCTTATGCATTTTATTAATGCATGTCATGAAGAAAATATAGGTGTCATTATTGATTGGGTTCCAGGACATTTTTGTAAAGATGCTCACGGACTATATATGTTTGATGGGCAACCAACATATGAATATGAAAATGAACATGATCGTGAAAACTACATATGGGGAACTGCAAATTTTGATCTAGGAAAAACTGAGGTACAAAGCTTCCTAATCTCAAATGCATTGTTTTGGATTGAGTACTTCCATGTTGACGGTTTTAGAGTTGATGCTGTTGCAAATATGTTGTATTGGCCAAATTCTAATGAATTAGTGGAAAATCCTTATGCCATTTCTTTTTTAAAGAAATTAAATGAAGCAGTTTTTATTAAAGATCCGGATATTTTAATGATTGCTGAGGATTCAACTGATTGGCCAATGGTAACCGCTCCTACCTCGTCTGGTGGTCTTGGCTTTAACTACAAATGGAATATGGGTTGGATGAATGACATTTTATCTTATATGGAGGCCTCTCCAGAGAGTAGAAATGAACTCCACCATAAAGTAACATTCTCCCTTATTTATGCTTTTTCTGAAAACTTCATTTTACCTTTTTCCCATGATGAAGTTGTCCATGGAAAAAAATCTTTATTGAATAAAATGCCGGGTGATTATTGGCAGAAGTTTGCCCAATTAAGGCTCCTATATGGATTTATGTTTACACATCCAGGTAAAAAACTATTATTTATGGGAGGTGAGTTTGGTCAGTATGATGAGTGGAAAGACTTAGAGCAACTAGATTGGGTACTAGAAGATTATGAAATGCACAATAAAATGAGAGTCTATTTTAAGCAACTTCTTTCTATCTATTCAAAACAAAAGCCGCTCTTTGAATTAGATCATTCAGATGAAGGATTCGAGTGGATTGATGTGAATAACCGGGAACAAAGTATTTTTTCTTTTATTCGGAAAAGTAGAAAAGAAAATGAACTACTTGTCGTGGTATTGAATTTTAAGCCGGTTGTTTATCATGACTACAAAGTCGGAGTCCCAGTAGATACAGAGTATGTAGAGATCTTAAATAGTGATGAAATGCAGTTTGGAGGGTCTGGCCAAACGAATCCAAAAAATATAAAAGCGGTAGAAGAAGAATTTCATGGAAGACCTTATCATATTTCCATGACAATTCCACCATATGGAGCAGTTATTCTACGTGCAGTCAAAAAAAGAGGGGAGAATAAACATGGGAAAAAAACAGTGCGTCGCAATGTTACTAGCAGGGGGTAAGGGGAGCCGATTGAGCTCATTAACAAAAAATCTGGCAAAGCCGGCTGTTCCATTCGGAGGAAAATATAGAATTATCGATTTTACACTAAGTAATTGTACAAATTCTAGCATTGATACTGTTGGGGTCTTAACACAGTATCAACCCCTCGTTTTGAATTCATATATAGGGATTGGCAGTGTATGGGACTTAGACAGAAAGAATGGTGGAGTAACAGTTCTGCCCCCTTATTCTGAGTCCTCAGAAATGAAATGGTATAAAGGTACTGCCAGTGCAATCTATCAAAATATAAACTATATCAAACAATATGATCCTGAATATGTATTAATTTTGTCAGGGGATCACATTTATAAAATGGATTATTCAAAAATGCTAGACTATCATATTGAAAAAAATGCTGATGCGTCAATTTCCGTTATAGAGGTTCCCTGGGAAGAGGCGAGTCGTTTTGGCATTATGAATACAAATGAGAAGATGCAAGTAGTTGAATTTGATGAAAAACCAGCTAACCCAAAAAGTAATTTAGCTTCTATGGGTATCTATATTTTTAAATGGTCTATTTTAAAAGAATACTTAGAGATGGACGAACGAAATCAATATTCAAGTCATGATTTTGGAAAAGATATTATTCCGCTGTTGCTAGATGAAAAGCGCAATGTCATTGCCTATCCTTTTAAAGGGTATTGGAAGGATGTAGGCACTGTTAAAAGTTTATGGGAAGCTAATATGGATTTACTAAATGATGATTCAGAGTTAAATATATTTGACCGCGATTGGAAAATATACACAGTTAATTCAAACCATCCACCACAGTTTATTTCAGAAGATGCAGTTGTAACAGATTCGTTTGTAAACGATGGATGTGTCATTATGGGGAATGTTAATCATTCAATCTTATTCCAGGGTGTTACTGTTGGTAAAAATACAGTGGTAAAGAATTCTGTTCTCATGCCGGATTGTGTTATCGGTGAAAATGTTTTTATTGAAAACGCAATTGTACCAAGCGGCATTGAAATACCAAATGGAACGGTTATTTGCCCTGATACGAACTCAGATGAAATTCTACTAGTAACAGAAGATATTATAGAAGAAATTAAAGCGATGGTAGAGGACAAAGTAAACTAAGAGATTATGACAAAATAGTTTGGAATAGGGAGCTTTTTAATTATTAAGTATCTTGTCTTTATCTATTTATTAATACCCTGCATGATGGATAAGCAAACCTATTTCTACAAAGGGGAGTTTTTGATATGAGCAACAAATTATTGGGAATTATTGATGCTACAGCACATAAACCGGAAATTGAAGACTTAACCAACCATCGTTCATTAGCAGCAGTACCTTTTGCAAGCAGATATCGGTTAATTGATTTTGTTCTCTCAAATATGGTGAATTCTGAGATTGAGAGTGTTGCAATCTTTCCGAAATATTCTTACCGTTCATTGATGGATCATCTAGGGTCTGGTAAACAGTGGGATCTTAATCGAAAGAAAGATGGATTATTTTTCTTTCCATCACCACATCTGCACAACGAGTATGATGAATTCGGATCATTTCGTCAATTCTCAGATCATATTGATTTCTTTTTAAGAAGCACACAGGAATATGCGGTCATAACAAACAGCTATACGGTTTGTAACATTGACTTCCAACAGGTATTAAAGCGACATCTCAATAATGGATGTGACATTACCGAGGTTCGTAAAGATGGAAAGCCTTTGCAAATGTATATTATGTCAACAAGACTTCTTATTGATCTTATTCATGATAAAGAAAAAACAGGGTGTAAAACACTAGCTGAAGTAATTGAAGAAAACCATCATCATTGGACAATATGTGATTATGAATTCCAGGGATATGCAGCGGTTATTGACTCTATGGAAAATTACTATAAACATAGTATGGATATGCTAAACCCAACAATTTGGAATGAAATTTTCACCAAGAACCGTCCAATTTTAACGAAAGCAAAAGATGAGCCGCCAACTAAATATGGTAAAGGTGCAATGGTTAAGAATTCATTAATTGCCAATGGTTGCAGAATAGAAGGACATGTCGAAAACAGTATTATTTTTAGAGGTGTCCATATTGGAAAAGATACAGTTGTGAAGAATAGTGTGATTATGCAGAAGACACAGATTGGGAATCATTGTTTCTTAGAAAATATCATTACAGATAAAGACGTAAAGATTCTAGATTATTCAAATATAACAGGTACGACCAGTGCCCCGACTATTTTAAGAAAAAGAACCATTCAAGGAGCGATGATGAACTCGTGAACCTATTATTTGCTGTATCAGAATGTGTACCGTTTGTAAAATCAGGAGGATTAGCTGATGTTGCAGGTGCATTGCCAAAGGAATTAGTAAAGCTAGGAAATGATGTAAGAGTTATTTTACCTAAATATAGCTTAATATCAGAAACATATCGAGATGCCATGACAAAAGTAGAGGAATTAAAGGTTCCAGTTGGTTGGAGACAGCAATATTGTGGAATTGAAACCTTGGAATATGAAGGAATTACGTATTATTTTTTAGATCATGAATATTATTTTTATCGTGATTCATTATATGGACACTATGATGATGCTGAACGTTTTTCATTTTTTTGTCGAGGTGTCTTAGAAGCACTGAAGGTGATTGACTTCAAGCCGGATATCATCCATTCACACGACTGGCACACGGGCATGATTAGTTATTTGTTAAAAGTAGATTATCTTGAGCAGGATTTGTATAGAGATATCAAAACCATATTTACGATCCATAATCTTCAATTTCAAGGTATATTTCCATATAGTGTACTTGGTGAACTCTTGAATTTGGGAGATGAGCATTTTTATGATTTAGAGTTTCACGGAAATATTAGTTTTATGAAAGGTGCAATTCATTCAGCAGATTTCATTACGACTGTTAGTCCAACATATAAAGATGAAATACAAACAGCTTATTACGGAGAAAATTTGGATGGATTATTGCGATCTCATCATGAAAAATTATTGGGAATTGTAAATGGAATAGATGATAAACTATACAACCCTGAGACTGATCAAAATATTACAGTGGCATATAGTGTAGACACTTTAACTAAAAAAATGAAAAATAAATTAGCGCTTCAAAAGAGATTGGGATTGCCAGAAAATGAATCAGCACCAATTATTTCAATGGTGACAAGATTAACGAAGCAAAAGGGCCTTGATTTAGTCAAACGAGTACTTGACGAAGTGCTAAGTCAGGATGTTCAAGTTATCGTGCTTGGAACCGGTGATAAGGCTTTTGAGGATTATTTCAGACATATGGAATGGATATACCCCTCTAAGTTTAAGGCATACATAGGTTTTGATGAAGTGCTTGCACATCAAATATATGCAGGCTCGGACCTTTTTCTCATGCCGTCAAAATTTGAGCCGTGTGGGTTAGGACAATTAATCGCCTTAAGGTATGGAACAATTCCAATCGTTAGAGAAACTGGTGGCTTAAATGATACTGTGACCTCATATCGGGAAGATAGTGGCGAAGGAAATGGGTTTACATTTAGGAATTTTAATGCACATGATATGCTCTTCACCATTAATAGAGCTATTGTATTCTACCAACAAGAGGAAGTATGGAAACGTATTGTCAAGACAGCCATGACACAGGATTATAGTTGGGGAAGATCTGCATTAAAGTATGACCGGCTCTATGCTGGTTTAATGACTAGGAGTGAAAGTCATGTTCTCTAGTAAAGACAGCTTTAAAGACAATTTTCTAAAAAGGCTTGAAAGCATGTGCGGCAAAGGTTTTGAAGAAGCCACAAAACGTGATCAATACCATACATTAGGGAATATGGTGAGAGAATACATTAGTTCAAAGTGGATTGAAACAAATGAATTGTATCGATCAGAAAACAAAAAACAAGTGTATTACTTATCAATTGAATTTTTATTGGGACGTTTGTTAGGTCAAAATCTTTTAAACCTAGGAATAAAAGAAATAGTAGAAGAAGGATTAAATGATCTAAACATTTGCTTAAAGGAAATTGAAGAATGTGAATCAGATCCAGCACTTGGAAATGGTGGCTTGGGAAGGCTTGCAGCATGTTTCCTGGATTCTCTCGCAACATTAAATCTTCCTGGTCATGGATATGGAATCCGATATAAGCATGGTCTATTCGATCAAAAAATTGTTGATGGTTATCAGGTTGAGCTGCCAGAACAATGGTTAAGACATGGGAATGTATGGGAAGTGAGAAAACCTGATGAAGCAGTTGAAATATCCTTCTGGGGAAGTATTGAGACAGCTGTTGATGATGGGACACTTTCTTTTAGGCATGTTGCAGATCAAAAAGTTTTAGCAGTTCCGTATGATATGCCTGTTGTAGGGTATAGAGTCGACACAGTGAATACATTAAGACTTTGGAATGCTGAACCGGCTTCTTTCGGACCAAATCAGGATGTCTTATCATACAAGCGTGAAACAGAGGCGATTACCGACTTTTTATATCCGGATGATACTCATGATGAAGGAAAGATACTTCGTTTAAAACAACAGTATTTTCTTGTTTCTTCAAGTCTTCAAAGTATCGTTAAATCTTATAAAAAAGAAAACTCAAATATAAGAGACCTTCATCAGTATGTAGCCATTCATATTAATGATACTCATCCTGCTATGGCGGTCCCTGAGTTAATGAGAATTCTTATGGACCAAGAAGATTTATCATGGGAAGATGCCTGGCATATCACAACAAACACAGTATCATATACGAATCATACAATTTTGGCAGAAGCATTAGAAAAATGGCCAATATATTTATTTAAACCATTGTTGCCGAGAATTTATATGATTATTGAAGAAATAAATGAAAGATTTTGTGCAGAGCTCTGGGATCGTTATCCCGGAGAGTGGGGGCGGATTGAACATATGGCCATCATTGCACATGGATTAGTGAAGATGGCACATCTTGCTATAGTTGGAAGTAACAGTATCAATGGTGTAGCTAAAATCCATTCTGACATTCTGAAAAACAGAGAAATGAAATCATTTTATGAGGTTTATCCCACAAAGTTTAACAATAAAACGAATGGAATTACTCACCGCAGATGGCTGCTAAAGGCAAACCCTGAGCTAACATCATTAATAAACGATACAATTGGTGAGGATTGGATAAAACAACCTGAGAAATTAATAGATTTAAAAAGACATATCTATCATCCTGAACTAAAGGAACGATTTGCACAGGTGAAAAGAAAGCGCAAAGAAATCCTTGCGAAAAAAATAGCTGATAAAAACGGAATTCAAGTTGATATTGATTCGATTTTTGATGTTCAGGTTAAGAGGCTTCATGCTTATAAAAGGCAGCTCCTAAATGTATTGCATATTATGTATTTATATAACCGCTTAAAAGAGGATGCAAATTATTCAATTCAACCACGCACGTTTATTTTTGGAGCCAAGGCTTCACCTACGTACTATTATGCAAAAAAAATTATTAAGCTTATTCACTCACTGGCAGAAAAAGTGAATAATGACCCGAGAGTCTCGCAGACTATTAAAGTTGTGTTTATGGAGAATTATCGTGTTTCTCTTGCTGAGGATATTTTTCCGGCGGCAGATGTGAGTGAGCAAATATCAACTGCTAGTAAGGAAGCTTCAGGAACAGGAAATATGAAGTTCATGATGAACGGAGCTTTAACTGTCGGGACATTGGATGGTGCAAATATTGAAATCATGGAGGAAATCGGGGAAGGTAATATTTTTACATTTGGATTAACAGCCCCTGAAGTACTCAAATATGAAGAAAATGGACGATATCGTTCAATGGAATATTATCATCATGATTTACGAATTAGACAGGTCATTGACCAATTAACGAATGGTTTCTTTTCTGAGGATGAAGGAGAATTTGAAGCAATCGCAGATTCCTTACTTGTGCAAAATGATCAATACTTTGTATTACGTGATTTTGCTTCATATATAGATATTCAGGAAAAGGTTGGTACGGCCTATCAAGATAGAGGAAAATGGCTTGAACAGGCACTTATTAATGTAGCACACTCAGGCTTTTTCTCGAGTGACCGGACAATACAAAATTATGCTGACGGTATTTGGAACATTGAGTCTATCGGAGTAAAAATGTAAGAACAAAAGCGCAAGCGCCTTGATCAGCCTCGGGCAAATAAATAGGAGACGTTCTTTGTCTTCAATTCATTTGCGTCTAGACCCTAGAGGCAGTCAATAACGCGACATCCTGTCGCAATGACTGCACTTGCACGTCCTGTGCTTCGGGGCTAGGCGCTGGAGCTGGATGTCGAGCGCTTATCCACAGTTCAAAGAATTTTATGGTTTCTAAACGAAAAAAAGGTGCTGCATGTCAGCACCTTTTTGCATGTTATTATCAGGTAAATAAGTACAAACCTTGTACTTAGTGTCGGCGTCCAGTTCCAGCGCCTTTCCCATCAATCCCCATCTAATAAGCGGCCTAATCCCCCAAGAATGCTGCCTTCACCACGTGAATCTCCACCGCCAGCAGAAGGTGCACTTGCGATAACACGATCTGCAAGTCGGCTGAATGGTAGCGTTTGAATCCAAACAGTCCCAGGACCTTGGACTGTTGCAAAGAACAATCCTTCTCCACCAAAAAATGCCGTTTTAACTTTTCCAACAAATTCGATATTATAGTCAACTTCCTTTGTAAGTGCTACTAAACAACCTGTATCAATTCGTAATTTTTCACCCGGTTGCAGGTCACGGCGTATAATTGTACCACCAGCATGCATAAATGCTAAGCCATCACCCTCGAGTTTTTGCATGATGAAGCCTTCTCCACCAAAGAACCCTGTACCCAGCTTTTTCTGGAAGTCTATTCCAATAGAAACACCTTTTGCTGCACATAGGAAGGAGTCTTTTTGACATATGACTTTTCCACCCATTTCACTTAGGTCAACAGGGATAATTTTTCCAGGATAAGGGGCGGCAAACGACACTCTTTTTTTGCCCACTCCTTTGTTTGTGAACACTGTCATAAACAAACTCTCACCGGTAAGAACCCGTTTACCGGCACCAACAAGCTTGCCTAAAAAGCCTTTTTGGCTATTATCTCCATCTCCAAAAATGGTTTCCATGTCGATGCCATCTTCCATCATCATCATTCCACCAGCTTCAGCAACAACACTTTCATTTGGATCTAACTCAATTTCAACACACTGCATATCATCGCCATGCAAAATATAATCAATTTCATGAGCGTTCACTAGAATTCCCTCCATATGTAAAGAACAGTATATTTTTTTATTCATCTTCTATTTTACTAGGTTATGAAAATATTGGAAGATACAAAAATAAAAAGGAGCAAGAATGCTCCTTTTCAATACTATGCTTTAAACGAAGAGTCGTTATTTTCCGAATTGCCTTTAGTGGTTCTTTTTCCCCACCATGTAGCGAGGAGTGGACCTGAAATGTTATGCCACACACTGAAAATAGCGCTAGGTACTGCCGAAAGCGGTGAGAAATGAGCAACTGCTAAAGCGGCACCAAGACCTGAATTTTGCATTCCTACTTCAATTGAGACAGCTTTTTGATCCGCAAAATTTAATTTTAATGCTTTTGCTAATAAGAAACCTATTAGTAAACCCAATCCATTGTGTAAGACAACGATGGAGAAGATTAATAAGCCTGTTTCAGCGATCTTAGCTGAATTCACTGCTACAACTGCTGAGGCAACCGCAACAATCCCGATAACAGAGATAAGTGGTAAAACTGAAATACTTTTTTCAACTTGCTTTTTAAATAATAAATTAACAATAATTCCTAAAATGATTGGAACAAGTACAATTTGAACAATAGATAAAAATAGCGAGCCAGCTGATACCGGGAGCCATTTACTTGCAAATAATAAAGTTAGAGCAGGTGTTAAAATAGGAGCAAGTAAGGTTGAAATAGATGTAACAGCAACTGACAATGCTGTATTTCCTTTTGCTAAAAAAGTCATAACATTTGAGGCAGTTCCACCGGGACAACATCCTACTAATATCACCCCTACAGCCACTTCAGGTGGTAACTGAAAAATTGTTGCTAATAAAAATGCTAATAAAGGCATGATTGTGAACTGAGCTACCACTCCAATTATTACACTTTTGGGTGCTTGAAATACGGCTTTGAAATCTTTTAATGATAATGTCAGTCCCATTCCAAACATAATAATTCCGAGTAGTAAGGAAATGTGTGGAGCTATCCATGTGAATCCTCCTGGAATAAAAAAGGCCAACATAGCGAAAAGAATGACCCAAATGGCGAATGTATTTCCTGCTGTTTTACTGATTTTCTCTAATAGATGCATATGATCAATCCTCCTTATGGCATTATATATCTTTTTATTCTGAAATTTCAATATTTAAAATGAAAGGATAGAAAAATGCAAGCAATCTGGAAGGAAATGTAACATGAATGTTGAGAAGGTTTGTCATACAAAAAAGAGAACAATTTCTGTTCTCTTTACTGGTATTATTGTTTATACTTCTTCCTCAGTATATGGGTCCTTCTCATATGGAGGCAGATCCCCAAAACTCGTCATTAGACCTTCTTCATCTAACATATCTTCATATTGCTGATGCTGATTGGATGGATAGATCGTAATTTCTTTTCCTTCAATATCAGTTCCAATAAAGTTTTCGTAATCCTCAACATATCCATCAGGATCATTTGATTCCATGTAGACATCATTATAATGGTCTTGTGGATCATTATAATCTGATGGTGTTTCCGAAGAGCCGTAACTGTTTACAATTTGATAGGCGTCTTCTGCATCAAATGCCACATTTTCATCTTGATCATCATAATCAAACTTTCCAAAGGGAGGCATTAAAACACCTTCCTCAACCGGACGGTTATGAGAAACAATTTGTTCAGGTGCATGCTCCTTACAAGTACTGGCTGTAGGTATGGCATCAAGGCGTTCCAGGGGTATATCAATTCCACATACTTCACATTTTCCATATGTTCCATCTTCAATCTTCTGTAACGCTCGTTCAATATCTAATTTTTCCTCTTCCGTATGTTCATTTAGTGCGATATCTTTTTCTCTCTCATATAGTTCTGTTCCCTCATCACCTGGATGATTATCATAACTGGATAGTTCACCAACGGATTCATGAAAATGACCTTCTTCTAATCCAAAATGTCCATTCATTTCAAAACGCTCGTCAATTTCCTTTTTCATTTGCGTAAGCTGTGAACGGAAGGTTTCTACTTGTTGTGAACTTAGCATACCATCCACGCTCCTTCCTTGATGAAATGGTTCTATACCTATTATGGACAGTAAAAAGAAAAACATGATTGTAAAAAATTTCATCAAGAATACTTAAAAAAATAACAAAGGGCCTTATTTTACCAGTTGTACCTTTAAAATGAATGCTCATCTGAGACGTTTTCATTTTAATCTTGTACATCAAGATATATAATAAGGTTAGTACAGGGTTAACCTATTGACACACCTTCTAGCTAGGTGTATCTTAATATAAGCAATTTTTGGTGTCGGGGGGATAAGATTGATAACTACTTTGGACCATACATTAAAAGAATTCATTCAACAGGCATTGGAAGATGCAAAGCGAACGAAACAATCAGTAATCGTCAGCTGCATTAAAGAAGTGGACGCAATAGACCCCCTTCATTTCTTTGCTTCCGGTGAAGATCTTTTCCTTGGAGAGCGATATTTTTGGTCAACGCCTAACCGTGATTTCACAATGGTAGGATTAGGAAATGAATTGGTAATTGAAAATAATCTGACAAATAAAGAACGTTTTCAGGATATAGAAAAAGAATGGAAGCGCTTTAGAAAAGTAGTTGTATCGAATGAAACAAATCAAGTTGGTATAGGACCTATCTTATTTGGTGGCTTTTCATTTGACCCGCTTAAAGAAAAAAGTCTACTATGGAATAATTTCTCAGAAGCAAAATTTGTGTTACCTAAACATATGCTTTCTGTTATTGATCAGAAAAGCTATATAACGATAAATAAACTGGTCACACCTCATGATGAACTCACGACGTGTCTTAAACATTTTGAACGTTCATTTGAATTTAGTTCGGCTCTTCCTTATCAATTAGATTGTGAAAAAGGTAACGAATTCTCAACCATTGAATATAAAACATCGGAGTGGCTAAAAGCCATTCAAAAGGCAACAAACAATATAAAGTCAAAAGAAATGGATAAAGTGGTGCTTGCACGAGAGGTTCACCTCAAGTTTTCAGACAAAATTAACCCGTATCAAGTCATCTACAACTTACAACAGGAACAGCCAACCAGTTATATTTTTGAGTTTGAAAACGGACCTCAACATTTTGTCGGAGCAACACCTGAAAGATTAATTAAAAAGAAAGACAATGAAGTTCTCTCGACTTGTCTGGCAGGTTCAATCAAAAGAGGAAAAACAGAACAAGAGGATCATAAGTTAGGACAGCAATTATTACATGATGATAAAAATTTACTGGAGCATACGATCGTTGTAAAAATGATAAAATCTGCTATAGAAAGTTGCTGCTTTGACGTTATCACGCCAAAGTCGCCTGCTTTATTTAAATCGAAAAATATCCAGCATCTTTTTACTCCTGTTAAGGGTTATGCAAGAGAAGGTTATTCTTTCTTATCTATGGTAGAGAAACTCCATCCAACTCCGGCGTTAGGAGGGTTCCCAAAATGGAAGGCTATTGAGAAGATTAGGGAATTAGAGCCGATGCATCGTGGCTGGTATGCCGGTCCATTAGGTTGGATTGATCATGAAGACAATGGTGAATTTGTTGTTGCTCTTCGATCCGGATTGTTGGAGGGACAAAATGCAGCCCTTTTTGCCGGATGCGGAATTGTTGAAGAATCGGATCCAAAATCTGAATATCTTGAGACAAAAATAAAACTAAAACCTATGATGTCTGCACTAGGAGGCGTTGTGAATGAAGACTAGTGATTCCCTAACAAGATTTGTCGCTAGTTTTGTTGATGAATTAACACGCTTAGGAGTTAACAAGGCGGTGATTAGCCCTGGTTCTCGCTCTACTCCATTAGCCATGTTAATGGCAGAGCATCCTAAACTTTCTTGTTACATGAATATTGATGAAAGATCAGCAGGTTTTTTTGCCCTTGGTTTAGCTAAGGAAAAGAAAAAGCCTGTTGTGCTTGTTTGCACATCTGGAACGGCAGCGGCTAACTACTATCCGGCTATCGTTGAAGCCCGTTACGCAAGAGTTCCCTTAATTGTTTTAACAGCTGATAGACCGCATGAGTTACGGGACGTGGGGGCTCCTCAAGCGATTGATCAGGTTCAAATGTATGGTCATTACCCAAAATGGTTTGTTGATGTCGCATTGCCTGAAGAAGAAGTTGGGATGTATCGGTATGTCAGAACGATAGCTGGCAGAGCATTTGCGATTTCTGCATCATATCCTGCAGGTGTTGTGCATCTGAATTTTCCATTTAGAGAACCTTTAATTCCGAATTTAAGTCTGCCAAATCTGTGGGAAGCAGAAGATGACAGACCAAGTTATTTACATACGATACAAGGTTTACCACAACTAGCAAAAAGTCAAATAAAGGATATTGCAGATATCATGAAGGGTATAGCAAAGGGGCTCATCATTTGTGCAGAACAAAATGATCCCGAATTTACTACAGCTGTTAAAGAATTGTCCCGTAAGCTGAAATACCCTATCTTGGCGGATCCTCTCTCTCAATTACGATCTGGTAAAAGTGATAAACAGGGAATAATTGAGGGATATGATTCTATTTTGAAAGATCCTGAAATAATCAATATTCTTAAGCCTGAACTTATTATTCGTTTTGGACCTATGCCTGTTTCCAAGCCATTGATGCTAATGCTGAAAAATAATCCGGATATCACACAGATTATTGTTGATCCAAGTGAGGAATATCGTGATCCTACATTAAATGCTGCCCATATGATTGTTTGCAATCATACTAAATTCTGTGAGGATTTATCTGAGACCTTAGAAGAATGTGTTTCAAATTCGTTCTATGATGACTGGATTCTTTCTAATACTATTTTTCAAGATATGATTGGGCATGAGCTGGGGCATATCGATGGCTTATTTGAAGGAAAGATTGTAAGGGAGCTTCAGCATGTTCTTCCTGATGGTAGTCGTCTAGTTGTTGGGAGTAGTATGCCAATTAGGGATGTTGATACATTTTTTAGGAATACGGATAAAGAGATAAGTATTCTCGCAAACAGGGGAGCAAATGGAATTGATGGTGTTGTATCTACTGCCCTAGGTATTAGTGCTGCTTCAACAGAACCTGCTTTTCTTTTAATAGGAGATTTATCATTCTTTCATGATTTCAATGGTTTACTGGCCGCCAAGATGAACAATCTTGATTTAACCATTATATTGGTAAACAATGATGGTGGAGGAATTTTCTCTTTTCTTCCTCAATCGAAAGAAGAAAAGCATTTCGAAACATTATATGGAACACCAATTGGCATCGATTTTTCTAAAGTTGTTGAAATGTATCAAGGAGAGTATGAAAAAATTAATAGCTGGGATGAATTGCATACGTATTTTCAGGATAAATGGTCAAATAGAGGCCTAAAGGTGATTGAAATCGAGACAGATCGCACGACCCGTGTCAATATTCATCGGGAATTGTTAGATCATGTTTCCCAGGAAATAAGAAAAGTGTTGAAACAATGAAAATAAGAGGCGTTTCATACCATGTTGAAATTGTGGGGAAGGGAGAGCCACTAGTTTTTTTGCATGGCTTTACAGGTTCTTCTTTGAGTTGGCAACACCTTACAAATGACTTTCGCGAGTATCAATTAATCTTCATTGATATCCTTGGACATGGAAAAACAGATCATCCATCAGATCCGTTAAGATATAAAATGGAAGAAGTAGTTGAGGATATCATAGAGATTTTTAATCGTTTGGCTATCGATAAGACACATATTGTGGGGTATTCTATGGGAGGTAGATTAGCTTTGTCTCTTGCTGTATTATACCCTCATCGTGTCAAAAAACTTGTATTGGAAAGCAGTTCACCAGGATTGATCACTTACGAAGAAAGAAACCACCGTATCCAATCTGATCAAGCTCTTGCTGATGAAATAGTAAGAGGGGGAATTTCCCGCTTTGTTGATAAGTGGGAGAAAATCCCGCTTTTTTCCTCGCAAATGATGATGTCAGATTCGCAAAAAAACAAGTTGAGAAAACAGCGATTATTGAATAGTGAGATAGGCTTATCTAATAGTCTTCTTGGAATGGGGACAGGCTCTCAACCATCATGGTGGGATGAATTGACAAATCTCCATATTACAGTTTTACTTCTCTGTGGTGAATTGGATCAAAAGTTTTGTGAGATAGCTAAAAGAATGCATGAAAGATTACCATTTTCTGTTTTAAAGCAAATTAATCAAGCGGGACATGCAATTCATGTAGAACAACCGCGAATTTTTGGTAAAATAGTAATTGAGTTCTTAAACGAGGACAATCTTTAAACTAGGAGGCTATAAACATGGCAATTGAATGGGTGACAGAACGTAAGTATGAAGAAATTATCTATCAAACATATAATGGAATTGCAAAAATCTCAATTAATCGTCCACATGTACATAATGCATTTACTCCAAAAACAGTTATGGAATTAATTGATGCATTTGCATATGCACGTGATGACGAAAATGTAGGGGTTATTATTTTAACAGGTGAAGGTGGAAAAGCGTTCTGTTCTGGTGGAGATCAGAAAGTCCGTGGACATGGCGGGTATGTTGGTGATGACCAAATTCCACGCTTAAATGTTCTTGATTTACAACGTTTAATCCGTGTTATTCCAAAACCAGTTATTGCGATGGTAGCAGGTTATGCAATCGGTGGTGGACATGTACTCCATATTGTTTGTGACTTAACAATTGCAGCTGACAATGCTGTGTTCGGACAAACAGGCCCTAAAGTGGGAAGCTTTGATGCTGGATATGGTTCAGGATATCTTGCACGTATCGTAGGGCATAAAAAAGCGCGTGAAATTTGGTACCTGTGCAGACAATACAATGCACAAGAAGCAATGGATATGGGACTAGTTAATACAGTCGTTCCTCTTGAGCAATTAGAAGAAGAAACAGTAAAATGGTGTGAGGAAATCTTAGAAAAAAGCCCAACAGCTATTCGTTTCTTAAAAGCAGCATTTAATGCTGATACAGATGGACTGGCTGGTATTCAACAATTTGCCGGGGATGCAACGTTACTTTATTATACGACTGATGAAGCAAAAGAAGGTCGTGACGCATTTAAAGAAAAACGCTCTCCAGACTTTAAGCAATTCCCGCGTTTTCCTTAAGCAATATTTTACTGAAACAGCTTGATGATTTTTATCTCATCAAGCTTTTTTCATTATAGGAGGTAATTTTATGAATCAATCCTATCCTAATTGGTTAAAGCAGCGGGCTGAACTTACTCCTGATCGTTTAGCTATCAAAACAGATGAAGTTGATTTGACTTTTCGTGAGCTATATCAACGTGTTCAACTACAAATAAATCAATTAATATCGTTAAATGTGAAAAAAGGTGACCATGTTGGAGTATTAATGAAAAACAGTGTTGAGATGATTGAGATTATTCATGCTATTTTCTCTATAGGTGCTGTAGCTGTTTTATTAAATAACCGGCTAACTAGGAAGGAAATTGTGTGGCAACTGTCAGATGTTGAGGCAAAGCATTTAATATGTCATGAGGAATTTTTATTTCAAGTTGATGAAGAGATAAATGTAATAATCGTTGAGAAATTACATAATAAAAATAGCCTGGAAATTGATTATTTACCTGAAGGGTATACAACAGATCAAGTCGCAACGATTATGTATACCTCGGGAACAACAGGTCATCCAAAAGGTGTTATGCAAACTTTTGGGAATCATTGGTCAAGTTCAATTGGCTCTGCCCTCAACCTTGGCATTAATTCGGATGACCGTTGGTTATTGTCTGTGCCTTTGTTTCATATTAGCGGGTTATCTATTTTGTTTCGAAGTGTGATTTATGGCATTGGAATTGTATTGTTCGAACGATTTAATGCGGAAAAAATGAATCGCGCAATTATGGAAGATGGAGTAACAATTGTATCTGTCGTTACCACAATGCTTAACCAAATGCTGGATAAGTTAGGCAATGAAAAATATCCAGAAACTTTTCGCTGTATGTTAGCAGGGGGAGGACCAGTTCCAAGAGGAGTGCTTGAAAAGGCCATTGAAAGGAAAATTCCAGTCTTTCAAACATATGGGATGACAGAGACAGCATCACAAATTGTTACACTTTCACCTGAATACAGTATTAAAAAGCTGGGTTCAGCTGGTAAACCATTGTTTTCCTGTCAAATGAAAATAATAAAAGATGGGGAAGACTGTTCCGCATATGAAGAAGGAGAAATCCTTGTAAAGGGTCCAAATATCACAAAAGGCTATTGGAAGCATGAAGAAGCCACCCAAAAGGCATTTACAGAAGGTTGGTTTCATACTGGTGACCAAGGTTACATTGATGAAGACGGGTTTTTATTTGTACTGGACAGACGATCAGATTTAATCATATCAGGTGGCGAAAATGTTTATCCTGCAGAAATCGAAAATGTTTTATTATCACATCAAGCAGTTGTTGATGCCGGAGTTATAGGAATTGATGATGAGAAATGGGGACAAGTTCCATATGCTTTTATTGTTTCAAATAGGACGATTAGTCATGATCAACTTTTAATGTACTGTCAAAACCATCTTGCACGCTATAAAGTACCTAAGGGGATTACATTTTTGGATGAACTGCCAAGAAATGCTTCAAATAAACTATTGAGAAGAAAATTAAAAGGATTTTTGAAATGATCAAAATAGAAAAAGTAACACTACACCATATTACGCAATCGTTAAAAACCCCATTTACATCAAGCATAGGCCATGTAACAGACCGTGACAGTATATTAGTAGAGGTTATGGATTCTGACGGAATAAGCGGATGGGGAGAAGTAGTAGCATTTTCAACTCCCTGGTATACAGAGGAAACGACTTCAACATGTTTTCATCTGTTAAAAGATATTTTGGTTCCCTTAACAATTTCTCAAACATTTGAACATCCCGAGGAACTGCAGTTCATTTTTCATAAAGTGAAACGAAATCAAATGGCCAAAGCTTCTCTCGAAGGAGCCATATGGGATATTTATGCTAAAAAGAAAAACATCTCTTTATCATCCGCTTTAGGAGGGTCAAGAAGCGAGATAGAATGTGGAGTTGTCGTTGGTATTACTTCAATTTCAAGTATGATTGACCAAATTTCCCGTTACCATGAAGAGGGATACAAACGATTTAAAATAAAGATTTCACCTGCACAGGACATTCAGCTATTGCAAGAAATCCGAAAGACGTTTCCAGATCTTCCATTAATGGCTGATGCCAATTCAGCTTATACGTTAGATGATCTTGATCACTTAAAAGAGCTTGATCAGTTTAATTTAATGATGATTGAACAGCCTTTGGCAGCAGATGATATTATTGATCATGCAAAGCTTCAAGAGAAAATAACGACTCCAATTTGTTTAGATGAAAGCATAGTAACAAGTGAAGATGCGAGAAAAGCAATTGAACTTGGCAGCTGTAAAATAATGAACATTAAACCTGGTCGTGTCGGTGGATTAACAGAATCAAAGAAAATTCATGATTTATGCCAGGAAAATGGAATTTCCGTGTGGTGTGGCGGAATGTTGGAGACAAGTATATCCCGTGCACACAATATTGCGTTAGCATCATTACCAAACTTTACAATTCCAGGTGACATCTCATCATTCTCCAGATATTGGGAACAAGATATCGTTTTACCGGAAATAAAAACAGTAAAAGGCAAAATTCCTGTCCCTGCCAGACCGGGAATAGGCTTTGATATTAACAGAGAAGTTTTAAAGAAATACACCTCTTCAGTAACTACACTAACAAAATAGACTTTTATATTTCTAAAATTGAATTTTATCTAAGTGAAAAACTGATTTTCATTTATGAATTGACTGTATAAATGGAAAATCACGATTTTAAAAAATTCCTTTAAAACCGTATACTTTACACTGAAAGAAAAACAAATCATATAATTGAAGTTTCTCTTTCTGCTCATTTAGGATAACTGGCCTATCATCATAATAGGGAGTTATCCTTTTTTTGTACTGATAAAAAAATAAACATTAAGCATAAGGAAAATCATCAACTTCCACCATTCTTGGTGGGAAATTGTGTTTTTCTAATCGAGAAAACACAGTTGACATAAATTTTATAATGTTTTATTGTTGCATTAAGGAAACTTTTTTAGTTGTACGAATAAAAGGTGAGAAAAGCAAAAAAAATGGCACGCATCCTAAAAAACAACATAGACTACTTTTGACCTAGGAGAAGTTCTAATGTTTCACCAAAAAAAGTGAATGGAGGAGAAAAAGGTGAAAAAATGGTTGGCAGGTGTAGGAATTAGTATTTTAACAGTATTTCTATTAACGGCATGTGGCAGTGGTCAAACAAGTGGAGATTCAAACGATGGAAATTCTAGGGGAACAATCCAAGTGACAACCACAACAGGTCAAGTTGCAGATGTAGTCAAAAATGTAGGTGGAGATCAAGTAGAAGTGACTTCATTAATGGGGCCAGGAGTTGATCCACACCTCTACCAAGCTTCTCAAGGTGATATTAAAAAACTAAATGATGCTGACATGATTTTTTATAATGGGCTTCATCTAGAAGGTAAGATGGGTGAGATATTTGAAAAAATGTCAGAAGATAAAACAATAGTAGCTGTTGGGGAAACAATTCCAGAGGATATGCTTCTAACAGCAGATGATGATTCAAACGCTCACGACCCACACGTTTGGTTTAATATCCAAGCTTGGATTCATGCTGTTGATTCTGTAGAGGAAGAATTAACAAAGCATTCTCCGGAAAATGAAGAATTATTTAAAGAAAATGCAGCAAATTACAAACAAGAATTAGAAGAAATGGATCAATATGCAAAACAACAAATCCAATCAATCCCTGAAGAAAGCCGTGTGCTTGTAACAGCACATGATGCATTTGCCTATTTTGGCCACGCATATGGTTTAGAAGTAAGGGGGTTACAAGGACTAAGTACTGACGCAGAATATGGATTAAAAGATGTTCAAGGTCTAGTTGATACATTGGTTGAAGGAAATATCAAAGCAGTCTTCATTGAAAGTAGTATATCGGAAAAGTCAATTAGTGCTGTAGTAGAAGGTGCAAAAAAACAAGGTCACGAAGTTGTCATTGGTGGTGAACTTTTCTCTGATGCAATGGGCGAGGAAGGAACAGAAGAGGGAACATACATCGGTATGTTCAAACATAATGTTGACACGATTGTATCTTCTTTAAAATAAAAAAAGAGCATGTAGCTAAGGACAGGTTTGCATCTATTCTTAGCTATCGTTGTATTTTTACTAGATATGTAGATAAACGATTATTCTATGAATATGAAAAGTAAGGTTGGTGTGATGGATGAATCCTGTTACAGTTGAAAATTTAACAATAGCTTATCACCAAAAACCTGTTTTACAGGAAGTAACTTTTGAAGTTCCTGAAGGAAAATTAATTGGAATTATCGGGCCTAACGGGGCCGGTAAATCAACCTTAATTAAAGGGGTCTTAGGCTTAATCCCAAGTGCATCCGGTGAAGTGAATATCTTTGGTGAACAATATAAAAAGCAGCGTAAACGCGTAGGATATGTTCCGCAGCGTGGCTCTGTTGATTGGGACTTTCCAACCGATGCCCTTGATGTTGTACTAATGGGGAGATATGGGCATGTCGGTTGGTTTAAACGTCCAGGTAAAAAGGATGTAGACTTTGCAAAAGAGTGTTTAAAAAAAGTAGGAATGCTTGAATTTGAAAATCGGCAAATAAGCCAGCTTTCGGGCGGGCAACAACAAAGGGTATTTTTAGCAAGAGCTTTAGCACAGGATGCTGATGTTTACTTTATGGATGAACCGTTTGTAGGAGTAGATGCAGCAACTGAGAAGGCGATCATCGCTTTGTTAAATGAATTAAAAGCTAAGGGCAAGACTGTTCTCGTTGTTCATCATGATTTACAAACGGTAGGAGAGTACTTTGATTGGGTTCTTCTATTAAACATGAGAAAGATTGCTTTTGGCCCAACGAAAGAGACATTTACAATCGATAATCTGCAAAAAACCTATGGTGGAAAACTTACATTTCTACAAGACCAATCTGTAGTAGTTGAAGGGAAATAAGTACACCAATAAGGGAAATAGATATTTTGGGGAATACCCCTTTAGAAAAATAGGAGTGAAGGAAATGCTTGGAGAACTTATGTTACAACTTCAAAATCCTAATACCCAATGGGTTTTACTTGGTACAATGCTCCTAGGAATGACCAGTGGCGTTGTTGGGAGCTTTACATTATTAAGAAAGCAGAGCTTAATAGGAGATGCCATGGCACATTCAGCATTACCGGGAGTTTGTATCGCCTATTTACTATATGGTTCCAAATCACTGATTTGGTTTTTAATCGGTGCAGTGGTTGCAGGGCTAATATCTTCTTTTATCATTCAAGTGATGATTAACCATTCTAGAATAAAAGAAGATTCTGCTCTTGGGATTATTATTTCTGTATTTTTTGGATTTGGAATTGTTCTTCTAACCTATATTCAGCATAATGGTGCAGGAAATCAAAGTGGGCTGGATGACTTTATTTTTGGGCAGGCAGCTTCCATGGTAGGGGCTGATGTTCAATTAATTACGATGATTGCCTTAATCTTACTGGCGATAACAGCTATCTTTTATAAAGAATTTAAATTACTAACATTTGACCCACAATTCGCAAAAGGAATTGGAATACCAGCTAAATTTTTTAATGGACTATTACTTTTATTAATTGTGTGTTCAGTGGTTATTGGATTACAAACTGTCGGAGTTGTATTAATGGCGGCTATGCTTATCACTCCGGCCATTAGTGCAAGGTATTGGACTGAGAAATTAAGTTCCATGATCATTATCTCAGGTTTTATTGGCGGTGTTTCCGGTGTAATGGGTACATTATTGAGTACAATTATGGAAGGAATGGCAACAGGTCCACTAATTATTGTGGCTGCAACGATCATGTTTATCATTTCATTAGTGTTTTCACCAAAGCGGGGGTTACTTGCTAAGGCCATTAAACTATTGTCCCTTAGAAAAAGAACAGCGGTAGAACAAATATTTCTAAGCTTTTATGATGTTGCAGAGGGTGGAAAACTTGGTGACATTACAGAAGATGAAATTCTTTTAAAACGTAAGGTTTCATCGAGCCTTTTTCAATATGCGATAAGTGTGTTGGAAAAGAAAGAGTACATTAACAGAGCGAAGACAGGGAAATGGATGTTAACAGATAAGGGGATTGAAGCTGGATTTGAACTTGTCCTGCAACAGCGTTTGTATGAAATGTATTTAATGCATGAAATGGAGTTTGCTCATCTTGAGCTTAAAACGAGAGAGGATCTTCATTTAGCATCAATCTCAAATGAAACAAAGGATCGGCTGTTGAGGCTATTGCGCATTCATGATCGTGTACCATTATTATTGCCAAAGTCAGCAATTAGTGACCGGAGGATGATGATAAATGACTTATGATGCATGGATTATCATCACTGGTTCATTAGTAGGTATTACTTGTGCGATGATTGGTTGTTTTCTCGTATTAAGAAAAATGGCGATGTTAGCGGATGCGATCTCACATACTGTTTTATTGGGTATTGTTGGCGGATATTTAGTAAGCCGCAGTGTAGATGGTCCATCATTATTAATCGGTGCAATAGTAGTTGGGTTGTTAACAGCATTGCTTGTACAGGTGTTAAATGGAAAAGGGGTTCAGGGCGATGCTGCAATTGGAATTGTCTTTACATCACTTTTTGCAGTCGGGGTTATTCTGCTGTCGTTGTTTGCAGGAAATATTCATCTAGATGTAGACCACGCATTGATGGGAGAGATCACATTTATTCCTTGGGATACAGTGGAATGGAATGGGATGGAATTAGGGCCAAAGGCAGTCTGGCTTTTATCTTTTGTTTTTATAGTCAACCTGCTTATCATCATCTTCTTTTACAAAGAATTTAAAATTAGCTCATTTGATCCGGAAATGGCTGTTGCAATTGGAATCCCTGTTCTGTTTATTCATTATTTGCAAATGGGAATGTTATCGATAACAACTGTCGCCTCCTTTGATAGTGTTGGGGCAATACTAGTAGTTGCTATGCTCATTGTTCCAGCATCGACAGCTTATTTGCTAACCGATAAATTGATCAACATGCTCTTTATTAGTGCCGGTATCGGTGTGTTTTCTGCGATAAGTGGATATTACATGGCTACTATTCTTAATGTGTCAATAGCAGGTGCTATGGCAACCTCTACAGGAGTTCTTTTTGCCTTAGCGTTCCTTTTCTCGCCAAAGCATGGTCTTATTGCAAAAAAACGTGCTCAGAAAAGACTATCAAAAGCAACATCAAAAACAGCAAAATTAATATGAGAAAAAATCCCGGCAGTATTGTGCCGGGATTATTAAGTATTCAACCAAATCTATTATGTTTTATTCCATCAACCCATATTCAATTGCGCGATCAGCTACTAACTCATCCACGTCCTGTGGAAGATCATCTAATGAACCAAATTCATAATCCCATAAATTTGTAAAAGAATCGACAAATATAGGAAAAGAATCTGCATTAGAATGTTTAACTTCATGACGAAATGACTCAATAAGGCTTTCCTTCATTATTCATTTCCCCCTAACGCAATGATATCGTTTTTATTTTTTTCCAAAATGGCATTCTTATGCATGGATCTATGATTCATTTTGCTTTAAATAGCGCTTATCCTTCATAAACAGCTTCCAAAAGTAAACAAACCCTGGAAATAAAATAAGAAAACCTACAATATATGTTACAAATAAAGCTCTAAATGTATTTGGGTGTGTAAAGCCGGATTCAATAGTTACATCAGGATAAATCATATATGGTAAATGGGCCCTTCCATATGCATAACTCGCTAGGAGATATTGTATAGTTACTGCGATAACTGCAAGTCTTGGCCGTCCAATTCGTCCCTTATGTCTCGCCGAGGGAATGAATAGTGCAGCACCTGCAAGGATAAAAAGAAGAACAGACCCGATTAAAAATGGCAAATAGTCAAGCATATTTGTATATAACCAATTTGCTTCAATCCTTAGAGTAATCATGATTAAAAAGGCCATTAACAATGAGATAGGACCTAGGATCAGGGCATCTCTTCGATAAACCCGATATGCTTCCAGTTCATCTGCAACATTCGAGTAATCAGCTAATAGTAATGATGATAAAAAAAGTGTGCTACTTATGGCAAAGCCCATAAAGGCATATATATTCGGGCTAGTAAACAAGGCAGCAAAGTTAAGTTGATGAACTTCATTCATTTGCTCTATATAACCACCATGAGTAATAGGTAAAACAAGCATAAGAAGGGCAGGTATAATAAATCCCGATATTCCTGAAACGTATGTTAGCCCTTTTTCATAATCCTTCGCTATATGAGAAAATACTAAAAATCCACTGCGCAGTGCCAGCAAAATTAAAATGAAACTTCCTGGAATCAATAAGACTGTTCCAAGAATAAAGGTGGCGCCAGGAAAAAAGCTGACAAGTGCAATAACAATCGCAACAATAAAAACATTGGTTACCTCCCAAGTTGGTGATAGATAACGGTTTGCGATGTTGGTTGCATTTGTTTTTTCTTTATTAATATAAATCATCGACCAAAAGCCTGCTCCAAAATCCATCGTTGCCATTACAGCATAGATAAAAACGAATCCCCATAGTACAGTGATTGCGAGTAACGAATCTGCGGTCAAATTGTTTCACCTCTTTTAGATTAGGTAATACTTACAGGATTTTGCTGTAGGTTTCCACCGTCAAGCTCGTGCTCAACAGGATGACGTTTGAAATAATATTTTAGAACGGCCAAAACAGCAATTGCTAAAATAACATAAATAAGTGAAAAGAGTAAAAATAAAATTCCGATTTGGGTAGAGCCTGTGACCACATCTTCAGTCGCTAAGATTCGGTAGATAACCCATGGCTGCCTCCCTGTACAAGCAAATATCCAACCGAACTCAATGGAAAGGAGAGAGAGAGGCCTGCAATGACGAAAGCATACATAAATAGTTTTGGGAAATGCTGTTTCTTTAAGAATTTATGCCAAATAAATCCGGCGATCGATAAAAATATGAGAAAGCTGCCGATGAGTACCATACCATTGAATAATGTATGAACAAATAACGGTGGCCAATATTCTTCTGGAAAGTCATTTAAGCCAATGACAACTGTATCAAAGCTATTGGCTGCAAGAAAGCTTAAGGCCCATGGTATTTCAATTGCGAATTTTATTTCCTGTGTCTCGCGATCGGTGAATCCCCCGATCGCTAATGGAGCATGATCTTGGGTTTCAAAAAGTCCCTCTGCTGCAGCGAGTTTTTCCGGCTGATATTCATGGAGCATTTGTGCGGATTCGTGACCATTAAGAGCAGTTAAAAGAGAAAAAATCCCACCAACAATCAAGCTAAGCATGAGAGCCTTCCGATGAAAAAGATAGACTCGTTCGTTACGCTTGTTTTTTAACATTTTAAAAGCTGCAATCGTACTAATCATAAATGCACCGGTCATGTAGGCCGAAACTGCAACATGTGCAGCAGAAATAAAGAAGCTGGGATTAAAAAAAGCCGCCCATGGATCGACATCAACAATTTCTCCGTTTTCAATTCGAAACCCGGCAGGAGTTCCCTCAAAGGCATGAACATTTGTTATTAAGACAGCGGAGGCACTAGCTCCAATAAGGACAAGTGTGACACTAAAAATGCGCATTTTAGGTGAAATACGGTCAGCGGCATACACATAAATAGACATAAACAAGGCTTCTATAAAAAAGGCATATATCTCAATTTGAAATGGTAAGGACATAACTCTACCAATAACCTCCATAAAGCCCGGCCACAATAATGCAAGTTGAACACCAGCAATTGTTCCTGTAGGTATAGCAACGCCTAATAGAACAGCTTGACCTTTTGTCCAACGTTTAGCCATGACAGCATAATCTTGGTCTTTTGTTTTCTGGAAAAGAAGCTCCGCACATAATATCATTAAAGGAAGCCCAACCCCCAGTGTTGCAAAGATGATATGAAAACCCATGGTTGTTCCGAACAGTGAACGTGCTAAAACTAAATCATCCATCATGATCCGCCTTTCTTTCCACTCTTGTCGTAATCAACCATAGTGTCCACTATTTTCTAAAGAATATTCTTCTAGTTTTGCTAATAATAAACATAAAAAAAGTGAGCGTTGATTACGCTCACTTTATTACTTAGTTCAATGCCTTTTCTAATGTTTCAATGTTTTTCTTCATAATACTAAAGTAATCTTCATTATTAGTAATATCTTCATCAGTAAGTGTTTCTAAATTGTTTAAAGTTAATGCTTCTGCACCAATTTCTGACTGTACGATATCAGTTACATTACTACTTACATTCGTTTCAAAAATAATATATTTAATATTGTGTTCTTTAGCGGTTTCAATGATTGTTTGTAATTCCTTTTGTGAAGGTTCCTGGGTTGGAGACAAACCTAAAACACTAATTTGTTCAATGCCATAACGGCTTTCCCAATATCCATATGCAGCATGGGAAACTAAAATTTCCTTTTTGGCCGCATCGTTGGTAACTTCTGAGAAAGATTGATCTAATTCTTTTAATTGTGTTTTTAAAGCTTCAAAGTTAGTTTCAAATGTTTCTTTTCCATCAGGATGTAATTCTGTTAATGCGTTTTTAATGTTTTCTGCTAATTGAATAGAAAGAATTGGGTCAATCCATACATGTGGATCTGTATCCCCATGATCGTGCACATGTTCTTCTTCTGTTGCAGCTTCATCATGAGAATGCTCTGTTTCATCATGGGTATGTTCTTCCTCATTAGCTGCTTCACCGTGAGAATGCTCTTCTTCATCATGTGCATGCTCTTCCTCAGTAGCTGTCTCATCATGAGAATGCTCAGTTGCATCTTGTCCCTCTAATAGTTCGATATCTTCACCTGCATTTATGAATGTGACATCTTCATCTTTAAGTGATTCTTGTGTTTTTTCAGCAAAGGATTCGAATCCTACACCTGAATAGATAAAACCATCTGCTTCAGCAATGTTTACCATATCTTTTGTAGATGGTTCAAATGTATGTGCATCGGCGCCTGGAGGAATGACGTTTTCAACTTCTACTAAATCTCCACCAATTTTTTTTGTGAAATCCTCCAGAGGGTACAATGTTGTGTAAATTTTTAGTGTATCCGAATCAGTTGCAGGTTCGGAGGATTGTGAGGAGGATGTATCTCCATTATTGTTGCAACCAACTAGTATACTAGATATAAAGAACATGGTGCTTAATGATAGTAAATATTTTTTCACTTTTCGTGATCTCCTTTCAATAAATCAGTATGATTACGATTAAGCCTTCATTATTATATCTTAATCATTCCGGTTTGAGAACCATTTTTTATTTTCAGTCATTAAATAGTAACGATTTCGATTTAAACAAGTAATATCTTAACCTAAAATTAGTGATAACTCAATAGATATGATATATTTATTTAAAAGTTATTTTTTACATGGAGGAGATAGAACATGAGAATCGTAGATGAAATTTTAGCACATAATGAAAAGTTTGTAGCAAATAAAGAATTCGAAAAGTTTGAGACAACGAAATTTCCAGAGAAAAAGCTTGTAGTTCTTTCTTGCATGGATACTAGATTAGTTGAGCTGCTTCCTCAAGCAATGAATGTGCGAAATGGTGATGTGAAAATTGTTAAAAGTGCAGGTGCAATTGTAGCACATCCATTCGGAAGTATTATGAGAAGTATATTAGTTGCTGTATATGAATTAAAGGCAGATGAAATTTGTGTCATTGGTCACCATGATTGCGGGATGAGTAAAATCAGTCCAGAATCATTTCTTTCTAAAGCTATCGAAAAAGGTGTGGATAAAGAGAAAATCGACACAGTTAAGTATGCCGGGGTCGATTTAGATCAATGGTTAAAAGGATTCAATAACGTTGAAGACAGTGTGCGTGATAGTGTAGAAACGATTAAAAATCATCCATTCCTTGCTAGTGGTATTCCAGTACATGGCCTTGTTATTGATCCTTCAACAGGAAAATTAGATGTTGTTGTGAATGGATATGAGGATTAATTCTCCTTTTTCTTTTCTGGTACAAGATCTATGCCGCCCGGATGAAAAGGATGGCATTTCAAAATCCGTTTGATCGTCAAATATCCTCCTTTAAGGATTCCAAAGCGTTGAATAGCCTCTATACCATAGTGTGAGCAGGTAGGATAGAAGCGGCAAGTTGGAGGTTTAATTGGTGAAATGAATTTTTGATAGAACCGAATGATAAGGATAAATATGTTTTTCATAATGACCTTCTTTTCCAATAAAATTGTCTAATCGCTTTGTTACTATTTACTATACTAAAAGAGGTTATCATACGCTATTAACTTTACCTATGATACAATGATTAAGAATTAGGACTTATATTTTTAGGAGTGAAAGAGTATGCCTTCAGTTGAAAGCTTTGAATTAGATCATAACGCCGTAAAGGCTCCATATGTTCGCCACTGTGGTGTGCATAAAGTGGGTAGTGATGGTGAAGTAAATAAATTTGATATTCGTTTTTGTCAGCCGAATAAACAAGCGATGAAGCCTGATACAATTCATACATTGGAACATTTATTGGCATTCAATATTCGTGAACATGCTGAGAAATATGATCACTTCGATATTATTGATATTTCACCAATGGGTTGTCAAACCGGCTACTATTTAGTTGTAAGTGGTAAGCCTGAGGTAAATGAAATTATTGATTTACTTGAAGACACCTTAAAAGCGGCTGTAGAAGTAACTGAAATTCCTGCTGCGAATGAAACGCAATGTGGACAAGCAAAGCTTCATGATTTAGAAGGAGCAAAACGTCTAATGCGTTTTTGGCTTGAACAGGATAAAGAAGAGTTAGCAAAGGTATTTGGATAATGAATAGGGGCTGTTTCTTTTTATAGAAACAGCCCCTTCATTTATTTAATCTTTACGATAACTTAAATTTGCAATGGCATCATGCAAGTGAATAGATTCTTCATTACGACATTCAACTGAAAAAGCTTGAACAAAATCCAGTTCATATAAGTCAGCAGCTACTAATCTAACCATATCCTCCACAAATCGAGGGTTCTCATACGCTGTTTCTGTTACAACTTTTTCATCTGTACGTTTTAAGACAGGATGAATCATGGCACTGGCATTTGTTTCAGCAGCTTCTAATAATGCAGCCTTCCAGTCAATTTCCTCATGGTAGTCATTCGTAAACTCAATATTCATTGTGACAAATCCACGTTGATTATGAGCGGAATATTCACTAATTTCTTTAGAACAAGGACAGAGAGTGGTAACAGCGCATTTTAAAGAGGCATTGCTCGTAAACCCAATACCTTGCTCATAAGAAACAGAAATTGTAGCCTCAGCATGATTGAGTCCTACCAACTCTGAACTAGGTCCTTTTCTTTCATAAAACCATGGGAAAGATACTTCAATACTAGCATCTTGTTGTTTAAGGCGCTCCGCAAGCTCTTTTGTAAAGTCATAGAGATTTGTTAAAGTAAGTTGAAAACCTCCATTTTGACGATACTGTTCTAATTGTTCGGTAAAACGACTCATATTCGTTCCTTTTGAATCATGAGAAATTTTACTTGTCATTTTAAAATTTGCAATCGTTGTTTGTTGTTTTGGAAGTAAACTAGAATGTATGATAATAGGGTGCTTTACATTACTAATTCCAACTGCATCTATAGTAAAAAGAAAATCTTTTTTCGTATTTTGTAGATCAGGCATTTTGTCTTTTTCAGTTGGCTTCAGCTTTACTCCTGGTTCGACGGAGCCAAAAAGTTTATGACGTTCTTTTTTGGGTGGTAAGTTAATCTTTCTTGTCATCTTGATCCCCTCTCACTTACTCGATATTGAGAGTATACTGTATGTCGATAGAAAACATCAACGATTAAATCTCACCGATTTGTCTTAAAGTGTCGTAAGTAATCAAAAATTGTAGGAAAAGGACCAAAGGATTTCAAATTATCGGTCATAATCTTTTTTGGAAACTAGTATGATATAGTACAAAGAATAATAGGTTAGGAGTTCAAATATGAATCGAACTGTATTGCCATTTTTGAGAGAGTCTCTTGCACTAGCTTTAATAGGATTGTTTTTTTATTTGTTTTTATTCGTTGATTTCCATGAGATTGAGTGGAATATTCCCTCTCAACTTTTGACTGTTAATACAATGTTTTTGAGTATTTTACTAGAAGCCATACCATTTATTCTATTAGGAGTTTTTGTTTCGGCGCTGATTCAAACATTTGTGTCAGAGGATTTTATTAAACGGGTATTGCCTAAGAATGCAATTCTAGCTTTATTACCTGCTGCCTTACTTGGAGCAATCTTTCCTATCTGTGAATGTGCGATTGTTCCAATTGTAAGAAGATTAATGAAAAAGGGTATGCCTTTGCATGTAGGAGTAGTCTTTTTAGTAGGTGCTCCAATTTTAAATCCTGTGGTGTTTGCATCAACTTACTATGCTTTTTCTTCACAGCTTCATATTGCCTATGCAAGAATGGGACTGGCATTTGTGTTATCCATAATCATTGGGTTTATCATGTACCTCATTTTTAAGAATCGAAATCAACTAAAATGGACAAAGGAAGAATTAACGACCACTGTTCAGTTAAAAAGCGGGGAGAAGGTAGGGAAGTTAAAATCCACTTTGTTTCATGCCAGTGATGAATTTTTTGAAATGGGTAAATTTTTAATTATTGGGGCTTTTATTGCTAGTCTTTTCCAAACATTTCTTGATCGAACACTATTAACAGAGCTTGGCAGCAGTGAATTTCTTTCTCCGGCTATCATGATGGGATTCGGTTATATTTTATCATTATGTTCTGAGGCAGATGCATTTGTAGCAGCAACTTTCGGAGGAACCTTTACAACGGGTTCGTTGCTTGCCTTTTTACTTTACGGACCAATGATTGATCTGAAAAATACCATTATGCTCTTTGCCTTTTTTAAAGCAAAGTTTGTCGCGGCATTCATCGGTGTTGTTACGATCGTTGTTTATGTCTCGATTATCATTTATCAAGCAATTTTTTTATAAGGGAGGCGGCCCAAGGTGGATAATCAACAAAGTCAATACCGTTTTCAAGTATATATTCGCGGCATCATCTTAATTGGTTTTACATTATTAATGATAAAATTGCTCATTACAGGAAACATGGTCAATTTTATCGCACCTAAAATGATGCCCTTTATGTATTTTGCGATCGTTGTCTTTTTAATTTTAGGAGTTATTCAAATATGGAGAAGCGGTTCAAAGAAACAAGCAGAGCTTTATTGTGATTGTGGAATCGATCATACGGCCCCATCTACTCCAGTTCGTTCAATTTTTGTTTATCTATTGTTTATCATTCCAATCGTAACTGGTTTTCTTTTTCCGGAGGTTATATTAGATAGTTCAGTTGCTGCTAAACGAGGTTTTAAATCCTTTGCAACGGCAGATACACAGCCTGTCAAGGAAGGAGGCACTGGAACAGAAAAAGCTGAAGCATATCTAAATGATCCCGAGGCTTATATGGAGGAGCTAGATGAGAGGATAGGGGATAAGGTTTTAGAGTCTTCCAGTAATATTCCTGAAGTACCTCTAGAGCATCCTGAGGGGTTTGAAATTCAAGAGCGTCCTGTGGATATTTATGCTCAATTAGAAAAAGAGATGCTGGAAATGGAATCTATTCAATTTACTGAAGAGAACTATATTGCTATGACAACCATTATCGACCAGAGCCCTGAGAAATTTGTTGGGAAAAAGGTGGAGATAGTAGGGTTTGTCTTTCGTGAGCAAGACTTTAATGAAAATCAGTTTGTTATCGCAAGGTTTGGATTATCCTGCTGTGTGGCCGATGCTTCTGTTTTTGGAACACTTGCATCATTCCCTGAAGCGAGTCAATATGGCGATGATAAGTGGGTGAAACTAGAGGGGACACTAACAACGACAAACTATCAGGAGTGGATATTGCCTTCTATTGATGTATCTAGTATTGAAGTTATCGAACAACCGGATACACCATACGTATACGAAAAATATTAAAAACACGCAAATGCGTGTTTTTTAATTTTCCTTGTTACTTTGTTCTTTATTTTCTTCATCATCAGATTTTTTCATAGGATCAATTGTATGTTTGTATTGGTAAGCTTTACTTGTGGTCAAAACACTTAATAAAAGAACAACAATAACTATAATAATACAAATAATAAAAACAACTTTCACTGTATTTCCTCCTGTTTCCGAGCAGCTATTTCTTTAATCCTTTAAGAATGTTTAGCTTATTCAAAGGATAAACATTAAAGAAAAGTCATTGATTTCCACCTTTGGCTGTTAGTCTTGTTTTTCTAATTTTATCATGAAAAATTACCTGTGAGACACAATTATTGTTTAACCACAAAGTTTTAGAGCAAACTATTTGGGGTAAATATATATTAGATGCAAAAGGAGGAATAAATAATGTCAGACAAATTAATCACAACAGTAAACAAACAAATTGCCAATTGGACAGTGTTGTATGTGAAATTACATAATTATCATTGGTTTGTAAAAGGAGAAAACTTCTTTACCTTACATGAAAAATTTGAAGAATTCTACAATGAAGCAGCTGTTCATATTGATGAGTTAGCTGAACGATTATTAGCTCTTGATGGTGAACCGGTAGCAACAATGAAAGAATGCTTAGAGATCTCTTCTGTGAATGAAGCTGAAGGAAACGAATCAGCACAACAAATGGTTCAAAGCATTTTTGAAGATTTTAGTAAACTTGCAGTGGAATTAAAAGAAGGTATGGATTTAGCAGCAGAGGTTGGTGATGAAACGACAGGCGATATGCTTCTTGCCATTCACCAAGGGTTGGAAAAGCATAATTGGATGTTAAAGTCATTTTTAGGTAAGTAAGTGAGTAAGAAGGGACTGTTCCATGATGATTAATGGACCAGTCCCTTCTTTATCGTTTACCAGGAAATTATAAAATTTTTGAACTGTGGATAAGCGCTTCGACATCCAGCTCCAGCACCTAGCCCCGAAGCACAGGACGTGCAAGTGCAGTCATTGCGACAGGATGTCGCGTTATTGACTGCCTCTAGGGTCTAGCCACAAATGAATTGAAGACAAAGAACGTCTTCTATTCATTTGCGTCTTATTTGCCCGAGGCTGATCAAGGCGCTTGCGCTTTTGTTCTTAATACTCTTTTTCTGCTATCTCTTTGGACATCTTTTCTGTCATAAAAGGGATGATCATTGACTGAATTTCCTGTTCAGACAGTTCTTTTACCCAATTGAGAATTTCCTGTTTATTTGTATGGCGAATAATGGATTGAACGTATGCCAAAACATCTTCTTCGTCAGCTCGAAACTGACTGTGATCAGAATTAAAAAAGATTTGATGATCCACTTTTTATCCTCCATTCATAGTAAACCTTTATTTAATTTATCCTTAACTTTTAATGAAAGTTCTATTCTATCTTATCGACATAGAGAATAATGCAATACATAAGGGCAAAAGCTAATGGAAGGAATAAAAAGAAGGAGTGGGCATCATGGATCAAACAAAGAAGACATATTATATTACGGTTGGAAGTGGGCAAATCTCTCAATTAAGCACTGTTTCTGCATGGGATTTCAAAATTGAAGCAACAGACGAAGAAATCGTTCAACTGCGTGAGTATTTTGACCAAGTCTATTCTGCAGATTTTCAAGGATTTCTTCGCTCGCATACACCATATGTACAATATCATTATGATCGAGAAAATGATGCGATTGATGATACGCATAAAAAAATCTATCGAATGATATATGAGCTAGGTGATGAAGAAGCAAGGGAGCATATCCGTTCCCAACAGCTTATGTCAAAAATTGATGAACAAGAATAAACTCTTACACATAGATTTGACATTGTGATAAGATTTGAATAGATAAGGAAAAATTGAGGGATCAACTATGTACCGATTTATTGATTATTATCACAATGAGGTTTTATTGTCATTTGACGATCATCCGTTTTCAAAAGAACCTAAGCATGTTTGGGTTGTTTGCAGACACAAGCAAAAATGGCTATTAACAAAGCATTCTGATCGAGGGATTGAATTTCCAGGTGGTAAGGTGGAAGCAAATGAAACTGCGCTGGAAGCAGCGATTAGAGAGGTAAAAGAGGAAACTGGTGGAATTGTACACAGCATTGAATACATTGGACAATATAAAGTAAGAGGGAAAGAAAAAGTCATTGTGAAAAATATTTATTTTGCTAGAGTCGAAAGACTTGAAAAACAAGACGGATATTTTGAAACATTTGGGCCAGTTTTATTAGATAAACTTCCGGAAAATATCCAAACAAACAAGCAATATAGCTTTATTATGAAAGACGATGTGTTACAAAAAAGTTTACAAGAAGTTGAAAAAAGAATAAAAATAAGAGGCGACATGTGACAAATCCCGTTAATGGGATCGTCTCATTCAGCCTCTTTTTTCTGATTTCACAAGCTTTTTTTCTACAAGTTCCACACCTTGATACATAATTGTTGCAAAGACAGCAATAATCAATAGGCTCAATAGAACAAGCGTAAAGTTAAATACTTGGAAACCATAGATAATCATATATCCCAGCCCTTTTGCGGAGACGAGAAACTCTCCAACGATGACCCCTACCCATGATAAACCAACATTTACTTTTAAAGTAGACACAATCGTTGGAAAAGAGGCAGGCAGGATAGCATCCCTAAAAATCTGTATTTTATTAGCACCAAATGTTTGGAGAACCTTGATGTAGTTGGTGTCCACTTCTTTAAAAGAGGTGTACACAACAATGGTTGTAATAATAACTGATATAATCGTTCCCATTGCAATAATGGATACAAAGCCTGGCCCTAGACCGACAATTAGTATTGGTCCTAAAGCTACTTTAGGCATGGCATTTAAGATAACAAGATAAGGATCAAGAATTTTTGATAATCTGGCAGACCACCAAAGCAATGCTGCAAGAATAGCGCCAAGCAAAGTTCCAAAGATAAATCCTAAGACCGTCTCAAATAACGTAACTCCGATATGTGGAAGAAGTGTTCCATCCGTAATTTTCGTTATAAACAAATTCCAAACTTTAGAAGGAGAGCTAAATAGAAGAGGGTCAACCCAAGCTCTTCGACTTGCAAGCTCCCAAAGGCTGAAAAAACTAATAAAAATCAGGAGCTGATAAAACTTTACCCACATCTTTTCCCGTGCTACATTACGCTTATAATTTCGATGAAGGAGTTCAATGCTTTCATTCTGTTTCATATTGATCTAACTCCTTCCATATTTGTTGGAATAATGTAGAAAATGTAGGGTGCTGTCTTGCATGAAATGGTGTAAGATCTCTTAATTCTTTAGGTACTACATATGTTTTTCTTATTTTTCCGGGTCTTGCAGAAAAAACAAAAATTCTATCGCTCATGGCAATAGCTTCTCCAATATCGTGTGTAACGAGAAGGGCTGTTTTATGAAAATCCTTTAATGTTTTGACAACTAAGTCTTCAAGTTTTAATTTTGTTTGATAATCAAGCGCTGAAAAGGGCTCATCAAGCAGTAAAATTTTAGGATCAGTTGCTAACGTTCGAACTAAAGCAGCCCGTTGTCTCATACCGCCGGATAATTGATGGGGAAACTGCTTTTCTACTTGATCAAGTCCCATATCTTTTAGCATTTCTAAAGTTGATTTTGTAGTTTCTAATGTTTTTCTCCCTGTAATTTTCAGACCTAACGTAACATTTTCTTCAATTGTTTTCCACGGAAACAAATAATCCTGCTGAAGCATGTAACCGATAGCAGAATCCGGCTTTGTAATAAGTGAATTGGCAATCCTCACCTTACCCTGGACAGGTTTAATAAGGCCGGCGATGATAGACAGCAATGTTGTTTTTCCACACCCACTTGGTCCAAGGAAGGAGATAAACTCCCCTTCCTCCACAGCCAGTTGAATACCTTCAAGCGCTACAGTTGCACTGTCCTTTGTTAAATATATATGACGAACATCTTCGACAAGTAAAAATGACATAAAGGTTTCTCCTTCCTAATTAGTAACTTCTTCAGCATAAGTTGTGTTGACAAGTGTTTCATAATCAACACGCCCCGGAAGTTCTCCTGCTTCGTCCATAATGTCTTGTAAGTTATTCCATTCATCTTCTTCTAAAATAGGATCTGTTGAAAAAGATCCTTGTTCCTTATATCTTTCAACAACAGTTTCGATAATTTCAAGCTCTGTATCTTCAAATTGAGGGGCAATGGATGCGGCAATTTCTTCAATGCTTTTTTCCTCTACCCATTGTTGTGCTTTATATATGGCAGCTGTGAATTTTTTAGCTGTTTCTGCGTTATCATCTAAGAAGCTTTGTTTGCTCATAAAGGTTGTATAAGGAACACTGCCCGATTCTGCTCCAAAGGAAGCAACAATATGACCTGTACCTTCTTTTTCAAAGATACTTGCTGTTGGTTCAAATAATTGAACATAATCACCTGTTCCAGATGCAAAGGCACTAGGGATATTAGCAAAATCAACATTTTGAATTAACTCAAGGTCTGAACGAGGATCAATTCCATGTTGCTTTAATACAAATTCCCCGACCATCTGAGGCATTCCGCCTTTTCTTTGACCTAAAAAGGTGCTCCCTTTTAACTGCTCCCAATCAAATGACTCGATCTTTTCCCGGCTTACGAGAAACGTCCCATCTGTTTGGGTAAGTTGGGCAAAATTGATAATTGGATCATTTGAGCCCTGGGCATGAACATAGATAGAAGTTTCAGATCCCACCAATGCAATATCCGCTCCATCAGACAAGAGGGCTGTCATTGTTTTGTCTCCGCCCCATGTAGTGGTTAATTCCACATTAAGACCTTCTTCTTCAAAAAAACCTTCTGCCATTGCGACATATAAGGGTGCATAGAAAATAGAATGAGTGACTTCAGCTAGTCGAATGGTTTCGGTTTTGTTTTGGCTGCAGGCAGTAAATGAAAAAAGAAGAAGGAATGCAATACAAACCCATGCTAATCGTCTTTTCATGATAACTTTAACCTCCTTGATGCACAGCATCACTGATTTTTGTACAATAAAAGATAATCTTCGTTACAATATGAAGATTAAATACTATCGGATATAGGATAATTTATGATTATTTTTAAAAATGTGTGAATGCCTAGTAAAAATGATTCACATTAAATTGGGTAAAGTAATAAAGTACAAGGTTTCCAAAGTCAATGAGAGAAGATAGAAAGAGTGAAAAAAATGAATGGTAAAGTGATAAGTAAAGTCAAATTTCCATCCCCTAGTCCACAAATAAATATATGGATTGTGACATATATGTCGAAGGGGTTAAAGATTAAAGGGCTTCTTGCAGAGCCAAAGCTTGAGGGTACATATGATGGGCTGCTATACCTTCGTGGCGGGATAAAAAATGTTGGAATGGTAAGGGTTGGAAGAATTGTTCAATTTGCCTCAGAAGGCTTTGTCGTTATGGCGCCGTTTTATAGGGGGAACCAAGGTGGAGAAGGAAATGAAGATTTTGCCGGGGAAGATCGTTATGATGCAATTTCAGCCATCGAAGTTTTGAAAAATCATTCCAAAGTAAATAAAGAACGTATTCATGCATTCGGTTTTTCAAGAGGAGGCGTAATGGCTTTATTAGCAGGAATCGTTGTAGAAAAGCTATGTTCAATTGTTACATGGGGAGGAGTATCTGATATGAGCCTAACCTATGTAGAAAGAGAAGATTTACGTAGAATGATGAAGAGAGTCATCGGTGGTACACCTTCAAAGTATCCTAAAAGGTATAAATGGAGAACACCTTTATATGAGTTGGAAAGGTTGCATGCACCGGTCTTAATAATACATGGAGTACAAGATAAAAATGTGTCTGTTGAACATGCCTACAGACTTGAGAAACGTCTAAATGAGTTAGGAAAACAGGTAGAGAGCTGGTATTTTGAAGAGTATACACACTACTTTCCGCCAAGTATTAATCGAGAAACACTCCAAAAGCTTTGTTTATGGATGAAAAAACAGCACATTCACGTTTAATGATAAAAGCAATGATGGTATGATGGAAGTGTCCAATCAGTAAGAAGAGGAGGAATTCACATTGGGAATGCCAGTTGAATTTAATACAATGATTGTTACAAAAGGTAGAGAAACCCGTATAGATGAAAATACATTTGAACTATTAAAAGAAGGGTACCGTATTTATCCAATTGATATTCCGGTAGAAGTAAGAAAAACAAAAAGCGGCGAAATGACAGGACAAGCTATTGTCCAAAAACTAGAATTATCGAATACGAATACGATTTTAACGTATCGTTTAATTAACTTGAATTCAACAAATTAAGTTTCTTATAAAGGGGATTTACAGAGGATCCCCTTTTGCTTCATTTTCTGCTACAGGTGTATTGTCAGCTTTCCTCACCATTGCAATAAAACCCCTAACAATTAGAAACGTACTAGTGATTGAGAGAAAACTGTGAAAGCTATTCCAGCCACGTCTAAAGGTCACAAGAGTCGTGTTCTTCTCAAGCAAATGTTCTACAACTGTCATTGGTATACTGAATAATAAAACTTTGATAAAAATCATTGGTTTCTTTGACGTTTTAGTTACCTGATTATAGAAAACACAGGTGATTGGGAACAACAAATAATCATAAAGAAAGCTTACATCAAATGATTCAAATAGCTTCGTAGGATATTTGATATATCCACGTTTCGTGAGAAGATGATCCAAGATAGATGAGATATAACCTTTAAATAAAAAGATAATTAACCAGTCTTTCATGGGCGGCTTTCTTACAATTTTAAACAAAGAAATGATTCCAAATAGAAATAGCATTTTTAGAAAGTTTTGTTCAATATTTTTTTTTCTCACAATGTGATCACCCCTACAAGTTAAAGTTTGTCCATATATCTTGAAAATATTGATATAAGGGTTAAGAGGGTAGAAGTTTGATACAGTAAAGCTCTATAAAAAAAGGACCTCTCTTAAATGAGACAGCCCTCTTAATCGTTTGAGCAATATTCACTTAAACAATTGGTCCACCTAGTTTTTCAATATGTGCTGATAGATGTTTGAATTTTTTGAAGTTGTCTTTAAACTTTGTAGCTAACTCATTGGCTTTTAAAAAATATTCTTTTTGCGAATTCCATGTTTTATGAGGTTGCAGGACATCATCTGGAACACCTGGGACATGAATCGGGATATTTAGTCCGAATACTTCATCCTTCACGGTTTCAATATGGTCGAGATCTCCCTCAACTGCTGCCTGAACCATTGATCGAGTGTAATGCAGTTTCATTCGTTTTCCTTCACCATATGCTCCACCTGTCCATCCTGTATTAACAAGAAACACTTGAACATTATGTTCATCAATTTTCTGCCCTAACATATTCGCATACCTCGTTGCTTCAAGAGGAAGAAATGGTGAGCCGAAACAAGTTGAAAATGTAGCTTCTGGTGCTGTTACACCTCGTTCTGTACCAGCTAATTTACTTGTATATCCACTCAAGAAATGAAACATTGCTTGTTCTCTGGATAATTTACTAATTGGAGGCAGAACTCCAAATGCATCAGCAGTTAAAAAGACAATTGTTTGCGGATGACCTGCAATGCTAGGAACTATAGTCTTGTCAATAGCTGAAAGTGAATAAGCTGCACGCGTATTTTCTGTGTAGAATGGATTGCTATAATCTGCTTCTCTGGTGAACTCATCAATCACAACATTTTCAAGTACAGATCCATATCGAATAGCATTATATATTTGAGGTTCCTTTTCTTTTGTTAAGTTAATGCATTTTGCGTAGCAACCGCCTTCAATATTAAACACTCCAGACGTTGACCATCCATGTTCATCATCACCTATGAGCCGTCTGTTAGGATCAGCAGAAAGGGTGGTTTTTCCCGTTCCGGACAAACCAAAAAATAAAGCAACATCCCCTTCAAATCCAACGTTTGCCGAACAATGCATAGGTAGAATGTTGTTTTCAGGTAATAAAAGGTTCATCACAGAAAATACGGATTTTTTCATCTCTCCAGCGTATTCTGTGCCACCAATTAAGATTGTTCTCTTCTCAAACGAGATAATAATAAAGGTTTCGGATTTTGTACCATCTACTTCTGGGTTTGCCTTAAAATGGGGAGCTGACAAAATGGTAAAAGGTTGTTCATTTGTGAACGTTTCTTCGCCATTATTAGGAATGAAGAGCTGACTGGCAAAAAGATTATGCCATGCAAATTCATTAATGACTTTTAATGGAAGTTGATATCGAATATCAGCTCCGGCAAAACCATCGAAAATAAATATTTCATCCCGTTCTTTTAAGTATGAAATCATTTTGCTATAAAGCTGATCAAATACTTCCGAAGAAATAGGTTGGTTTACTGTACCCCAATTAATGATGTTTTTGGTAGTAGCTTCTTCTACTATAAATTTGTCCTGAGGAGATCTTCCGGTATATGCTCCAGTCGTTGCTCTTATTGCCCCTGTAGAAGTAAGAACACCTTCTTTTTTTCGAGTACTTTTTCAACAAGCTGTGAAACAGATAAATTATGCTTCGCATTTTCCCCATTAACAAGCTGAATAAGGCCATTTGTGAAATCAGTTACATTCATCCCCATACCCTTCTTTCTAAAAAAGTGATTTCCTGTTATTTAATAGTATAACACATTTATATTATTAGAACATACTAATCGTGAGAGCTTTTTGAAAAAATTGTACATACTATATTTTGTAACTAATTTCATATTTCATTATATGAAGGGAATACTATTCTTAAGATTTACTGAAAGCTTAAGAAAATTCATATGGAATTACTGTCGATTTCTGTTGACACCATTAACTTAGTGCGCTATGATATGACCTTGAACGGATTCTCTTATCCCGAGCTGGTGGAGGGACAGGCCCTATGAAACCCAGCAACCTGCTATCAAAGGAAAGCGGCGAATGCGCACTAATTATATAGTTACCAGTATTAGCAGTTTTTTGCCTGACCTAATAAAAGCACGTTATGAAACAAAACTCGTTGTGTTTTTATTAGGTCAAGAATGATGCATAGCATCATTCTAAGCAAGTGTAAGCTTGCGTAGGCAAAAAAGTCCCAATCTGTGGAACTATGTTTTAAAGGCGCACTCCCGGCGACATTTTCCGACGCAAAGGTGCTAACCTGAAGCAAGGCGAAAGCCCTTGATCGATAAGAGCGAAAGGCGATGAACGATAACAAACCTTTCCTCATAGGGGAAAGGTTTTTTTGATAACAGAAATAAGTATTTTCTTCATTAGAGTTTTACCAGGACAAGCATTGTGGTAAAGGTACATAATACTTCTGTTCACAAATATGCCAACGTGATTTTCTAAAGGTCAAACTTTGGGAAGAGTTCCGGATCAACTGAATGAACAAATATGAGGAGGAAGCTTTTAACTATGTCTAAAAAACGTCTATTTACTTCTGAGTCTGTAACAGAAGGCCATCCAGATAAGATTTGTGACCAAATTTCAGATTCAATTCTTGATGCAATTATCTCAAAGGATCCTAACGCACGTGTAGCGTGTGAAACTTCTGTTACAACAGGTTTAGTACTGGTTGCTGGAGAAATTACAACAAGTACGTATGTTGATATTCCTAAGATTGTTCGTGAAACAATTAAAGATATCGGATATACTCGTGCAAAGTATGGCTTTGATGCAGAAACATGTGCTGTTTTAACTTCTATTGACGAGCAATCAGCAGATATTGCAATGGGTGTTGACCAAGCACTGGAAGCTCGTGAAGGACAAATGTCTGATGAAGAAATTGAAGCAATCGGTGCAGGTGACCAAGGGTTAATGTTTGGATTTGCTTGTAACGAAACGAAGGAATTAATGCCACTGCCAATTTCTTTAGCCCATAAATTATCCCGCCGTCTAACAGAGGTACGTAAAGAAGAGATTCTTCCATATCTTCGTCCAGATGGTAAAACACAAGTAACGGTTGAATATGATGAAAATAATAAACCGGTTCGTATTGATACAATTGTTATTTCTACTCAACATCATCCGGAAGTTACGTTGGAACAAATTCAACGTAATCTAAAAGAATATGTTATCAATCCTGTTGTTCCTAATGAATTAATTGATGAAAATACAAAATACTTTATTAATCCTACTGGCCGTTTCGTAATTGGTGGACCACAAGGTGATGCAGGTTTAACGGGTCGTAAAATCATTGTTGATACTTATGGCGGATATGCTCGTCATGGTGGTGGAGCATTCTCAGGTAAGGATGCAACAAAAGTTGACCGTTCTGCTGCATATGCTGCTCGCTATGTTGCAAAAAATATCGTAGCTGCAGGATTAGCTGAAAAGTGTGAAGTTCAATTAGCTTACGCAATTGGTGTAGCACAACCTGTATCCATTTCTATTGATACATTTGGAACAGGAAAAGTTTCAGAAGAAGTATTAGTAGAAGTTGTCCGCGGCAACTTTGATCTACGCCCTGCGGGAATCATTAAAATGCTTGATCTAAGACGTCCTATCTACAAGCAAACGGCTGCTTATGGACATTTTGGTCGAAATGACTTAGATCTTCCATGGGAAAGAACAGATAAAGCGGAAGCACTTAGTAATGCTGCGCTTAAGTAATAGTTGATGAAAAGAATGGCCTGTATTGGGTCATTCTTTTTTCATGCCAAGACTTTATTTTTTCTTACTAATATTTGGGAACAATCGTTTTAATGGTGTATATTGAAAAGGTCTTGAATTGTTCAAAAAATCGCAATTCTTTTGTAGTCATTATTGAGGAAGTCAATGATATAGTTAATATAGAAAAATGCAGGAGGATATAAATGAAAGCGTTTCTTATCGGGATATCTTTAGTTATAGGAATAGTTATAAGTAGTGGCTGTCAAAGTCAGTCTCAAGCAAATGACTCTGATCAGGAAAGCATGAACAAGACAAATGAGGTTTTGGCTCCGAAAGTTCAAATTATAGCTAATGAACAAGTTGAAATAGGAAAGAAAGAAACAATTTCAGCAGTGGTTACTCTGGGTGAGGAATTTGTGGACGATGCAGATGTTGAGTTTGAAATCAAACGTGATGAAGAATCTGAAAAAATAACAGCTAATGCAAAAGGTAAAGGAAAATATACGATCGATTATACGTATAAGTCTGATGGGCAATATGAAATTATTGCACATACTAATGCAGAGGGCTACCATATTATGCCTTCGATGCAAATTCAGATAGGTGATAGTGATACTGATACTGATTCTTCACCAAAACAGGATAAGAAAAGTGAAACATCTGAACATCATCATGATCATGAAGAGGAGCAATGATGCTCCTCTTTGTTCATGCATAACGAATGTTTTTTTCTTCTAATGCATCTTCATATTCCTTTAATAAACCGTCAAATATATGATCCCATGTTTGAGTTAAGGCATACTCACGGGCAGCTTCTCCCATGTTGTTACGAAATGAATAATCTTGTAATAAATGAATAATTGCTTCTATAAACTGCTCTGTATTTTTAGGTTCACATAAATATCCGGTTTCCAACGGTTTAATAATGTTTTTTACTCCACCTGAGTTTGCCCCGATAACGGGTGTTCCCGAAGCCAATGCTTCTAAAACAACATTTCCGAATGTTTCAGTTGGGGATGGAAACACAAACACATCAGAACATGAGTAGATTTCAGCGAGTTCTACACCATTTACATATCCCACAAATGTCAGGTTATGCTGAGCAATTTTTTGCATCTCTTCTTTAGCCGGTCCATCTCCAACAATTAACCAGTGAACATTTTCTTGGAAATGCTTAGGTAGCTTCTTTGTGATCTCCATTAATGTCTTAATATCTTTTTCCGGTGCTAATCTCCCTACATAAGATAGGATATATTTTTCTTTAATATGATATTTATTACGAATTTCTTCGTTTTGATAGTTTGGATGGAATAGGTTGCAATCAACACCTCTCCCCCAAATTCGAAGATTGGAAAACCCTTTTCGTTTTAATTGTTCCAGTGTTTCGTTCGAAGGTACAAATATCTTTCGCAGAGGTTTATGGAACCAATGCATGTATTTCCATAACACCTTCGAAAAGAACTGAAAATCATAATACTCTAAATATTGGTCAAAATCGGTATGATAAGATCCTACAATCGGAATACCGAGCTTTTTTGCATAATGCAATCCGCAAATACCAATGTTAAATGGAGTAGCCACATGAATTAAATCCGGTTTGAAGCGCTGTAACTCAGCTTTAACATGCAGCATGTTTGGCAGTGCTAATCTGCATTCAGGATAAAGGAAGAAAGGTAAACTTGTGAAACGATGGATATGGCTAGAAAACATGCTTTCCTTTGTACTAACAGGTGCAAAAACTCTATATTCATAGCCATGCTCTTCAAGATAATCTGTAAAACGCTTTAAGGTTCTTGCAACCCCGTTAACATCAGGTGAAAAAGTATCAGTGAAAATAGCTATTCTCAATGCAATCCCTCCAATTACATAAATGAAAGGTGCCTATATGAGGCACTATTTTTTACACGTTACTAAGGCAATATAAAGAACCTGGTTATGATTGTGTAGCATAAAAATCCAACAGAACTACCAAATAAGCAGCCTACTAATACGTCAGAAGGATAGTGCAACCCCAGATACATTCTTGAAAGGCCGACACTGATGGCTATTGGTAAAAGAATGACTGTTAGCTGAGGTATAAATAAAATAAATGGAATAATTACAGAAAAAATAGCTGTTGTATGTCCGGATGGAAAGGAATGATCTTCTAAAGGGTTTGCAGGTACCTTAGTCTCAAGCAAAGCTAGATAGGGCCGTTTTCTTGGATATAACCTTTTCACCAGTGCAACTGGTAAATGGCTGAATAGAAGAGAGATTGCAGATGTTATTCCAATGATTTGGAAAAGGTCCCTAGTGAAAAAAACAAGAAGTAAACAAACTGCAATGGTTGAAATAGCACCCCCTAGGTGTGTGATGTTTCGAAAATAAAAGTTCAGCATTTTTTGATCAAAATGACGATTAACACTTCGAAACAGCCTGCATTCGAAATTATACATGTTGGTCATCAGCTTTGTTTTCATTTGAACGCTCCTTTATTTACCCCTTTTCTATTATTTTAGTAGAGAATTATTTAGTTAATAATAAGAAAATGTAAAAAATTCCTTCACATAATATTCACAAAATTAATGTTTGTTGATGAAAGGCGAAAATATTTAAAGGAAATATGCTTAGTTTAAAAGGTGGAAGAGTAGTATTAAATATATGGGGATCATTAATAATGGAAACATAGTAAGGAATTGAAGAAAAAATACCAATCCCTTACTCAGAAGAGTTTTTATTACTTATACTTTAAAAAAGTTTAACTATACTCAAGGTTTAAAGGAAAAGAAAAGACATCGACTCCCGCCATTCTTGGCGGTAAATCGTGTTTTTCTAAGATTGAATTGCTTTGTAATATTGACCTTTTTCAACATACTCACGACGAATTCTTTCCATGTCTAACAGATCTTCTGATGTTAATGTTCTGACAACCTTCGCAGGTCGACCTAGAGCAAGTGTGTTAGGAGGGATTTTTTTTCCGGGAGGGACAAGGCTGCCTGCTCCGATAAAGGCTCCTTCACCTACTTCTGCACCATCCAAAATGATGGATCCCATTCCAATTAATGCTTTTTGGCGAATAATTGAACTATGTAGGATAACACTATGTCCAACGGTAACATCATCCTCAAGGATAAGTGGTTTGTTTGGACTTTGATGAAGACAGCATAAATCTTGAACATTTACACGTTTTCCTATAACGGTAGGGGAAACATCACCACGAATAACTGTTTGAAACCAAATGCTGGAATCATCTCCAATCTCAACATCGCCTGTAATTGTAACGTAGTCTGCAATAAAAGCTGAAGCAGAGATCTTTGGACTTTTGTCTTTATAAGGATAGATCATGTTTTTCATTCCTTTCAGTTGGGAATTCTTTATTTATTATATCAGTAGACAAAGAAGAAAGTGAAAGTAGGTAGTGGAATTGTGGAAATGGAAAGCTGAGATTGAACCTGTAAAAGGAGTTATCGTGATTATTCATGGAGCAGCAGAACATCATGGTCGCTACAAATGGTTGGTAGAAATGTGGCGATTGTCAGGTTACCATGTGGTTATGGGAGATTTACCTGGTCAAGGAACTTCGACAAGAAGAAGAGGACATATCAAATCTTTTGATGAATATATAAAAGAAGTGAATATTTGGCTAACTGAAGCGAAAAAGTTCGGAGTGCCTTTATTTTTATTAGGACACAGCATGGGTGGGCTAGTAGTGATCAGGGCTCTACAAGAAAAGCATCATGAAATAAAAGCAGTTATTTTATCGTCTCCCTGTTTGGGAATTTTGTTTAAACCAAGCAAAGCTTTAGAACTGGCTTCCAAAGGATTAAATTTGATCGCACCTTCGTTTAAAGTTGATTCAAAATTAAGCGTAGAGATTGCCACTCGTAATAAATCAGTACAGGAGCTAGATGAAAACGACTCTTTATATGTGACAAAGGTTTCCGTAAGATGGTATCGTGAGTTGATAAAAGCTATGGAAGAAGCTCAAAATCAGGTTGGGAAATTTCAACAAGTTCCCCTGCTTCTTATGCAAGGAGGAGAAGACAAAATTGTTGATAAATCACTAGTGAAAAAGTGGTTTAACAAAGTGGATTTACTGGAGAAAAATTATAAGGAATGGAAAGGGCTCTATCATGAAATCTTTAGTGAGCCTGAAAGAGATCTGGTATTTGAAACAGCTAAACGTTTTTTTGATAGCCATTCTGAGTCCGTGACTTAGTGTTTAAACGTTGTCTACTTCATGTGACAAGAGCTAATTGAAAAAAGAAATAAGAGGTGACACTCCCTTTGACAGTACCGCAGCACCCGATAAAATTAATGACCAAAGTATATAGAGAGATCTTTCCGATTGTTCACTTTTATATTGGACAGTGGAGAGATCGAGCTGAAAGAATACCGAATCAGGAATTGAGAATTCAAGCTTTAAACAGTATCCAGGACAAAGAATTCCACTGTGAGGGTGGGGGAATATTAGCTATGATATCAGGTCCCCATAAACAACAATGTATCGAGTTTATTGTAGCATATCAAACAATAAGCGATTACTTAGATAATTTATGTGATCGAAGTACATCGTTAGATCCAGTTGATTTTCGTATGTTACACCAATCTATGCTTGATGCATTAACATGTGGTGCACCTTGCAAGGAGTACTATAAATATAGAGTAGATCAAGATGATGGTGGATATTTGAACCGTTTAGTTCAAACATGTCAAAACGTTCTTTCTGAGTTAGAGCACTATCCGATGATATCAAAGTATTTACTGGAGCTTTCACGCTATTATTGCGATCTGCAGGTACATAAGCATGTGAAAAAAGATGAGCGTGTTCCAAGACTTGAAAATTGGTTTGAGAATCATAAAAACAGTCTTCCTGAGATGGAATGGTATGAGTTTTCAGCATGTACCGGATCAACACTTGGCATCTTTTGCTTAGTTGCTTATGCTTTCCACGAAAATTTTGAGGAAAAACAAGCACAACAAATAAGAGATAGTTATTTTCCATATATTCAAGGTCTCCATATTTTACTCGATTACTTAATTGATCAAGAGGAAGATGAGCTGGGTGGTGACTTAAATTTTTGCAGTTACTATGATTCAGAAGCAACCATGATGGAGAGATTAGAGTATTTTGTAGAACAAGCAGATTATCAGTTAAGCGGTATTCCTCATGAAAATTTTCATAAATTAATTAATCGGGGTTTATTAGGTGTTTATTTATCAGACGATAAAGTGGCCTCTCACAAAGAGCTTAATAAAATGGCAAAAAGGTTAATAAAAGTTGGGGGCATGACAAGTTTCTTCTTTTACTTTAACGGTAGAGCCTATCGTACAATTCAAAAATTTTCTTGGAAAAAGCATTCAAAAAAAGCAATGTAATGTAAAAGGCGCTCTTTTTGAAAAAGCGCCTTTTAACATTTTTCAATGGCAACGATATAAGGTGGATGATTATTCTTGTTAATAAATTGGTATTGTAGGACATGAGCGTCACGAGGATCGATTGTTTTGACGAATGTCATTAAAGCATCTCGCTCAATTTGTCCTTCCTCATGCCCGTGGTAAATAACAATGACAATGACTCCTTCAGGTTTCAACAAGCTTAATAATTGTCGTACAGCAGAAATGGTTGTGTCAGGAACCGTTACAATGGTTTGGTCCCCTCCTGGTAAATATCCAAGGTTAAACATTGCAGCTGAAATGGTTCCTTTATGCTCGTCTGATATGACAGAGTTAATATGCTGATGACCTTGCCGAACAAGTGTAACTTGCTCCATGAGGTTTTCGGTCATTAATCGTTCACGGGTGTTTATTATTGCTTGTTCTTGAATGTCAAAGCCATATACTTTGCCTGTTTCTCCAACCAGCTTAGCTAGGAAAACCGTGTCATGTCCATTTCCAATCGTTGCATCTACTACGATATCACCTTTAGATACAGCTTTTTCTAATAGTTGTTTTGCAAATGGTAAAATTCGTTGAAGCTTCATTATAGTTGTACCTCAGCTTTATGATAAAACTTCCCTTGATAGCTATTTCGACGTTTTAATTCTGCATCGATTGAATTTAATACATCCCATTTATTCACACTCCACATCGGGCCAATCATTAGATCGATAGGACCGTCACCAGTTATTCGATGAACAATCATTTCAGGAGGGATGATTTCTAACTGATCACATACCAATTTGACATATTCCTCTTGTGTAAGAAATTCAAGCTTTCCTTTTTCATATTGTTTTACCATTGGCGTCCCTTTTAGCAAGTGTAAAAGATGTATTTTTATCCCTTGGACATCCAATTGGGCAACAGATCTAGCTGTTTCCATCATCATTTCTTCATTTTCAAGGGGCAATCCATTAATAATATGAGAGCAAATACGTATGCCATGTTTACGTAATTTTTTGACTCCATCTACATAGCATTGGTAGTCGTGTGCCCGATTAATAAGAAGAGCTGTCCGTTCGTGTACTGTTTGTAAACCGAGCTCAACCCATAAATAGGTTCGTTCATTTAATTCGGCAAGGTATTCAACAACATCATCCGGTAAACAGTCTGGCCGGGTAGCAATTGAAAGACCGACAACATCTTCTTGATTTAAGACAGATTCAAACTTTTCTTTTAACACATCTAAGGGAGCATGAGTATTTGTATAGGCTTGAAAGTAAGCCATATATTTTCCGTCTTTCCATTTTTTGTGCATTTTTTGTTTAATTGTATGAAATTGAGTAACAAGATCATCAGCTCGATTCCCGGCAAAATCACCGGAGCCTGCAGCGCTGCAAAATGTACACCCGCCATGGGCAACCGTGCCATCACGATTTGGACAATCAAAGCCTCCATCTAAAGCAACCTTAAATACTTTATGTCCAAAATGGTTTCGTAAATGATAATTCCAAGTATGATATCGCTTATTATCTGACGCGTATTCGAATCCAGAGGATTGGTTCAAGTAAGATACCTCCTTATAGGTCATTCCTAATTTTCCATTTAAACATTTTACCATGTCAGCATAAAGAAAAACAGAATGGCTCAATACTTACCAATTATTTAAGCACAATTTTTTCTACTGTTTTGCGAACAATAGTATTGATGAAGCATTATTGACTTCATATCGTTTGGAGGAGAGACATATGGCAACAAGACAATCCGTTAACGAATATCTTCAACGCTGTACGGACGCAATCGAATATGCTCGTGAGCAATATAAAATAGGCTCACAACAAGAACACTATAATGCATCTGAATATACAAAAGCACTGCAAGGATTAGAAAATGCAGTAAATGATATTAATCATCTGTCACTGAGTGCAAATGATCAACAACAAGACCAGCTTTATCGTATGAGACTGCAGCTTCAGCAAGTACAAAATGAAATGATTTTAAAAGGAGATGCAGAACGATGAAAAAGCGTTCAAAACAAAACAACCCTGAGCAAAAAACCAAAAATGGTGTGAATAACAATGATTTAGAACTAGGTCAGGATTTTGATCCGGTTATTCAAACAAAAGCAAAAAATGCCAAAAAAGGGCAACCGATTAAATCAAAACAAAGAGTAGAGAACAAGAAGTAGGAAAGGGCCGCAATGGCCCTTTTTGTTTGGTGTGCCAGGCATGGCAACTATCTAGGTGGTGAAAGTCCACTGTGGGGGTACACATCGACCAACCACTAAGGAAGCGCAAGGTACTTATCGTGAGATAAGGGCTGGAGGAAGCGTGGAATAAAATCTTGGCTCGACGAACAGAAATCTGATACTAAGGCTTTACAAAGGGATAAGACTCCCAAACAAGTTAAAGTCCAAAAGATGTGCGTAACTTTGTAAAGTAGATCAGGCGAGTAAAAGAGGAAAGATGGTTGTCTTACCCTGGGAGATCTTGCGGATGTACAAAGGGTACAGTCGAAAAAGGTTAGCCGCAAGAAGTCAGCAGAAGCCATAGTAGTGAAGTAATTTCATGAAGGGCTGAACAATTTATAGTGTTTCAACACCACGAATGCGTAAGTGACATACTCCGAATGTGTTAATGGTGAAAGTATGAGCGTACCTCAAAGGATAACCAAAATGGAGCTATCACTTACTACGTGAGAGGAAAGGAGAAACGAGTGTGGAACTTTTAGAACAAATTCTAAGTAATCAAAATATGAATGAAGCCTACTTGCGTGTATATAAAAACAAAGGTGCTAGTGGGGTCGATGGAATAACGGTCAATGAACTGAAACAATATCTGAGAGAGAACAAGGATGAGCTACGTCAGCGCATCAGAACAAGAAAGTACCAACCACAAGTTGCCTTAAGAGTGGAGATCCCAAAAGAAAATGGTAAGATGCGCAAATTGGGAATACCAACAGTAGTGGATAGGGTAGTTCAACAAGCCATTCATCAAGTTCTCAGTCCAATATTTGAAAAGCAATTCAGTGAATTCAGTTATGGCTTTAGACCAAAAAGAAGTTGTGAGATGGCAATTATTAAAAGCTTGGAATTTCTAAATGATGGATACGATTGGATTGTGGATATTGACCTTGAAAGATTTTTCGATACAGTTCATCACGATAAACTCATGCGGATCATCTCTAATACAATAGATGATGGAGATGTCATTTCCCTAATAAGGAAATATCTTGTCAGTGGAGTTATGGTGAATGGGAAATATGAAGAAACACCAGTTGGAACTCCGCAAGGAGGAAACCTAAGCCCACTGCTTAGTAATATTATGTTGAACGAACTTGATAAGGAGCTAGAAAGTAGAGGACTCCAATTCGTGAGATACGCTGATGATGCCCTAATCTTCGTGAAGAGTGAGAAAGCAGCGAATAGAGTGATGGAATCAATTGTGAGATTTATAGAAAATAAATTAGGGTTAATAGTCAACGGAGAAAAGAGTAAAATCTCCCGTCCAAAAGATTTGAAATTCTTAGGATTTGGATATTATTACGATTTTAAGAATGAGAAATACCAAGTAAAACCCCATTCAACGTCAATACAAAAATTTCAAAGGAAGCTTCGAAAATTAACAAAGCGAAATTGGAGTGTTTCGCTAGACTACCGAACCTTAAAACTAAAACAAGTCATACTTGGGTGGGTTAACTACTTTAGAATCTCGAATATGAAAAAAGCAATGACTGAGATAGATAAGAAGCTTCGCTCCAGAATTAGAGTCATCATATGGAAGCAATGGAAGGTATCGAAGAAACGAATCAAATCGCTTATCCAATTAGGAATCCCTGAGGGAGAGGCGAAGGGATTAACCTTCTGTCGAAGAGGTTATCGATACATCGGTTTATCAAAAGTTGTTCAAAGAGCAATCTCAAACAAAAGACTAAAGCAGAGGGGTCTTCCCTCTGCTTTAGATCATTATCTAAAAGTACACACTGTAATATAAATTGAACCGCCGTATACGGAACCGTACGTACGGTGGTGTGAGAGGGGCGAAAATAATTAGATTATTTTCCCTCTACTCGATTGTAATGGGATATCACATGGACAAGTGATCGAATGAAAGGAAAAGGTGGTAGAAAAATGGGGGGAAGTGGTTGAATCAGGTTGCGGGAGTATAGAGATGGTTGAAAAAAGTAAAATGATAGCGTAATCACGTGGAGAAGTGATCGAATAAAAGGAAAAAGTGGTTGAAAACCGAAGGAAAGTGGTTGAATCAGGTAGTGAGAACATAGAGATGGTTGAAAAAAGTAAAATGATAGCGCAATCACGTGGAGAAGTGATCGAATAAAAGGAAAAAGTGGTTGAAAACCGAAGGAAAGTGGTTGAATCAGGTAGTGAGAACAAAGAGATGGTTGAAAAAAATAAAATGTTAGCGCAATCACGTGAAAAAGTGATCGAATAAAAGGAAAAAGCGGTTGAATCATGAGGTGAAAGTATGATATAGACAAACTAGACAGGAGGAATGAGATGTCAATTGAGGTAAGATTATCAAAAGAAAGTGATGTTGATCAATTACTCGAAATCGATAATAGAATTTGGAATACAACTACAACACCTGCAATCATTAAATGGAATTCAGCAAGTGAATATAAGGAAAGAAATCCGGAGGGAAGTCAGCTTCTTGCATTGGTGAATGGACAAGTAGCAGGTTATCTTGGGTTTCATTCACCAACACCTTTGAATACAAATCAACATGTATTGGAAATAGATATTGCAGTAGACCGGCATTTTCAAGGTAGTGGTGTAGGAAAGAGTTTACTTTTGAATGCGGAAAATATCTTTAAAGAAAAAGGCATTAAAAAACTCTCGCTCCGTGTATTAGAAACAAATAGTGGAGCAATCCGTTTTTATCACAAATGTGGTTTCCGTGAGCAAGGTAAACTGATCAACGAGTTTTTTATTGATGGAAAGTATGTAAATGATCTATTGATGTACAAACTTTTAGAGTAGTAGAAAAATCTATATTTTCGCATTATTATAACATTATGAAATGAAGCATTTCTTCATTGCAAAACAAGGGAAAAGGGGCTAAAATTCTCTGAGGAATATTCACGTGTGAATTTGTGAAAATCATGTAAAGGAGGAGGATTTATGCCACGTTCTCTTTGGTTGCTTGTAATTGGAATGATGATTAATGTAACAGGTTCTTCATTTCTATGGCCGTTAAATACGATATATATTCATGATCATCTTGGTAAGTCTTTAACGGTTGCGGGAATAGTTCTCATGTTAAATGCTGCAGCAAGTGTTGTTGGAAATCTTCTTGGTGGGGTATTATTTGATAAGATTGGTGGATATAAATCCATCCTGTTAGGAATTGTGATTACATTGATTTCTGTCGTTGCCCTTATGTTTAACCATTCTTGGCCTGTATATATGTATTTATTAATCTTTATTGGATTAGGTTCTGGAATTGTTTTCCCAGCTACATATGCATTAGCCGGTACAGTATGGCCGGAAGGTGGCAGAAAAGCATTTAATGCTATTTATGTTGCACAAAATGCAGGTGTAGCAGCAGGAGCTTCCTTAGGTGGATTTGTTGCTTCTATCTCATTTCATTATATATTTGTTGCTAACGCAGCACTTTATGCTGTTTTTTTCTTGCTTGCATTCTTCGGTTTCCGAAATATCGATGATTCGTCAGTAAAACAAGTATCGATATTGGATCAAAATCCAACCATAAAAAATCGTGAAAAGTTTGGGGCTTTAGTCGTTTTATGTATTGGATATTTACTCTGCTGGGTAGGTTATGTTCAGTGGCCTTCCACGATCTCATCCCATACCCAAACCTTGCATATTTCATTAAGTCAATATAGTTTACTTTGGACAATAAATGGTGTCTTGATTGTACTTGGTCAACCGCTTATTTCTCTGTTTGTAAAGCACTTTGCCAAAACATTGAAAAAACAAATGGTTCTGGGCTTTATCGTGTTTATCGTTTCATTTGCTGTGGCATCATATGCAGAGCAATTTACAGCATTTCTTGTGGCGATGGTGATATTAACGATCGGAGAAATGTTAGTGTGGCCTGCTGTGCCAACGATTGCAAATGATTTAGCTCCTAGTGGCAGACAAGGCTTTTATCAAGGATTTGTTAACAGTACTGCAACGGGAGGAAAAATGATTGGTCCTCTCCTTGGAGGAATGGTTGTGGATTACTACAATATGAGCTTATTATTTATGATCATCATGAGCTTGTTAATAGTTGGGATCTTTACTACTCTGATCTATGATAAAAAATTGAATGCAAAGCTGGAAGGAAAAGGGTCTCAGGCCTCCGACGCTGTCGGGGTCTAAGACCTTTTTTAGTTCTTGCATTATAAAGATAAATTAAAACTCTAAAAATAATTGGGGTGTGATACGATAAAAGAAAATATTAGCTAGGGGAAGATACTATGTTAGATCATCGTTTTCCATATGCGAAAGAAATAATTGAGACAGTAATAGAAAACGCTTACGTTTGGATTGTGATTGTCGATGCTGACGGAAAGATTATTTATATGAATGAAAACTACTGTCGATTTTGTGAAGTAACAAAAGAGAAAGTAGTTGGAAAGCATGTAACAGAAGTCATTGAAAACACACGAATGCACATTGTGGTTAAAACCGGAGATGAAGAAATAGCTGATCTTCAGTATATCCGCGGTAATTACATGATAGCCAATCGAATTCCAATCTTCGCAGATGGCAAAATAGTTGGTGCATTTGGAACGGTTATGTTTCGTGATACAAAGGAATGGAGTGAGATGAACTCCCATGTTCGGCATCACCTTTCATCCATTCAGTCTTTTATTGAACAACAGGAAGTTACTGGAGCAAAATATACATTAAATGATATTCATTCAAATTCTACTATTATGGCGGAATTAAAAGAGAAGGTCAAAGCAATTGCTGCTACAGATAGCTCAGTTTTAATCCGTGGGGAAAGTGGGACAGGAAAGGAATTGTTTGCACATAGCATTCATTTGTTAAGTCATCGGAGTGAAGGGCCGTTTGTTAAGGTGAACTGTGGAGCCATACCTGAACAGTTGCTTGAGTCCGAATTATTTGGGTATGAAGATGGTGCGTTTACTGGAGCTAAAAAAGGAGGAAAAAAGGGAAAGTTTCAGCAAGCAGATGGTGGTACAATTTTTTTGGATGAAATCGGTGATATGAATCTTCATATGCAAGTTAAGTTATTGCGTGTTCTCCAAGAAAAAGAAGTAGAACCGATTGGAGGCAATAGAACGATACCATTGGATGTTAGAGTTATAACAGCTACGAACAGACCGTTAGAGGAACTCATGAAAACAAATGACTTTAGAAGTGACCTTTATTATCGAATTAGTGTTATTCCGCTGTTTATACCGCCTTTAAGGGATCGAATGGCAGATTTAGAAACGCTCGTTCGTTATTTTATTAAAAAAGTTTCTTTAAGAACAGGTAAAAGAATTTCTATGATTCATGAAGACGTGATGAAGACATTTCATCAATATCATTGGCAGGGGAATATTCGTGAACTGGAAAATATTATTGAAGCAGCCATTCATTTAGCCAAGTCAGATGTCATCACACTGGATGCAATTCCTGAATATATTAAAAATCGGCCAATTTATCATTCTGATATAAAAGTCAACTCATTAAAGGAAATGTTAGCTCAAGCAGAAAAGAACATTCTTATTCGGACAATACAAAAGCATGCTGGTGATAAAAGAATGGCAGCAATAGAATTGAAAATTAGTAAGTCAAGTATGTATGAAAAAATTCAAAAATATGGCTTAACTTAATAGTCCGAAAAAATGGAAAACAGTCCGGAATTATGGACTGTTATTTTTTTCGTGTCATATAAATACGTATAGTAGATGGACAAGTCTCTTATTAAGATTGAGTGTCCGAAAATGTGGAATGATTCTCGTGAAATGTGAACAAATTCGCAAGTTTAATCATAAGTGCATGTAAAGGGATCTTGGTTTAATCATAGTGTTTATAGAAAAAGAGGTATTGGCACACTTCTTGCTAATATATATGTGTAAGGAGGGAGTGGCCATTTTCATGATCATAGGTAGGTAGAAAAAAGGCGGGCGAAAAGTAGAAAAAATGAAAGCGGTTACTCAGAAGTCGTAGCTAGATTACTAGTTTAATAACAGGAAAATACAAACGAAAGCCTCAAACAAAGGGGGAAACGAAATGTTAAGTATGATTGGGCTAGTCGGTGGTTTAGCACTCTTAATTTATTTGACTATGAAGGGGATGAACTTGTTAGTTGCAGGTCCGTTATGTGCTTTATTTGTAGCTATTTGTAGTGGGCTACCTTTATTTCCTCAATTAGTTGGTGAAGGGGAAGCTAACTTCGTAGGTAATTATATGACAGGTTTTTCAGGTTTTATATCATCATGGTACCTCATGTTTTTATTAGGAGCGATTTTTGGAAAGGTGATGGAGGATAGCGGTGCGGCAGATAGTGTTTCGAAATGGATTGTTAGTAAGATCGGGATGAAAAGAGCTGTTATGGCAATTGTCATTGCTTGTGCTGTTTTAACATACGGTGGTGTCAGCTTATTCGTTGTTGCCTTCTCTGTTTATCCAATGGCTGTTAGTTTATTTAGAGAAGCTAACTTACCTCGTCGTTTTATCCCTGCAGCTCTTGCTTTTGGGTCTGTTACATTTACGATGACGTCTGCCGGTTCACCGGAAATTCAAAACTGGATTCCAATTGAATACCTTGGTACATCACCGTACGCAGGCTGGGAAGTTAGTTTAATTGTAGCTGTATTTATGATCATTTTCGGGTATTGGTGGTTACGTCGAATGATCACAAAAGCTGTTGCAAATGGTGAAACATTTGTGGCAAGAGAAAATGATCCAGTTAATGAAGATAAAGTTTTGCCAAATCCGTTATTCGGTATAATTCCATTGGTTGTTGTGTTAATTATTTCGTTTGTTTTCCATGACTCTTTACAACAATCAGCCCTTATTATTGCTTTATTAGGGGGAGTTATTGCTACGTATTTATTAAATCGTCCCTATTTCAAATCTTTTTGGAGTGCAGTTTCAGAAGGGACGTTGGGAGCTTTAATCGCTCTCGGGAATACGGCGGCAGTTGTTGGCTTTGGCGGAGTAGCTAAAGCAGTACCTGCTTTTGAAGTGGCTGTTGATGCGATGACAAGTATACCGGGAAGTCCTCTCATCGGAGGTGCCATTGCTGTAAGTGTGATAGCAGGTATGACAGGTTCAGCATCAGGAGGTCAGGCTATTGCTTTGCCGTTGATTTCACCACATTACATGGATATGGGGGTGAATCCTGAAGCGTTACACAGAGTTGTATCAATTTCTTCAGGGGCGCTTGATTCACTTCCACATAATGGCTACGTTGTTACAACCATTCGGGGAATTTGTGGAGAAACTCATAAAGATGCTTATAATCCGGTTGGTGCACTAACGGTTATTGTTCCATTATCAGGTGTTATTTTAGCCATTATTTTATTTTCATTTGGACTGGGAATTTAGGAACGGAGGTTGGGTGTAAATGGTTCAAGCTCAAGTTGTGCTATTAACAGGAGCTGCCCGGGGAATAGGTTTTGAACTGGCAAAAGCCTTTGCAAAAGAAGGAGCAAAAGTTGTTTTAACAGACTTACATGAAGAACAGGTTCGTGCGAGTACAAAACAGCTGCAAGAAGAAGGATTGGATGTTAGTGGTTTACCTTGTGATGTCACAAACGAACAAAACATAATTGATGTTGTAAAAGAAACAGCCGCAAGATATGGAAGAATTGATACACTTATAAATAATGCAGGGCTTCAGCATGTTGCACATATCGAAGATTTTCCAACAGAAAAATTTGAACAACTCATTGGTGTTATGTTAGTCGCACCTTTTGTTTTAACAAAGCATGTTTTTCCGTTGATGAAAAATCAACAGTTTGGGAGAGTTCTAAACATTGCCTCTATTAATGGTTTAATTGGCTTTGCAGGCAAAGCAGCTTATAATAGTGCAAAGCACGGCGTCATTGGATTAACAAAAGTCGCGGCATTAGAAGGGGCTCCTTATGGTATTACCGTGAATGCCTTGTGTCCGGGATATGTCGACACACCTCTTGTTAGAAACCAGCTTCAAGATTTGGCAAATACAAGAAAAGTACCATTAGAGGATGTTTTAGAGGATGTATTATACCCTCTCATTCCTCAGAAACGATTGCTAGATCCTAAGGAAGTGGCAGATTACGCTATATTTTTAGCCAGTGAAAAGGCAAAAGGAGTTACAGGGCAGTCAGTTGTTTTAGATGGAGGATATACAGTCCAGTAATATGAATAAAAAATTTTCATTATGAAGCTGACATATTACCCGCTACTTGCATATCCCGACAAATTTATATAAAATAAGCTTAATATGTATAGGAAATGAACGGTGAAAAGGAATAGTAGTTAGTAAAAATGTGTTCAGAGAGTTGACGGGTGGTGTGAGTCAATCAATTTTTGCTAATGAACTCACCTTTGAGTTACAAATGTGAACACCGCTTAAGGTAAAGTAATATTTGTCGTCGATCCACGTTACGGATGTCAAAGTGGGCATAATAACACTATGCCAAAGTTGGGTGGTACCACGGGAATTAAGCCTCTCGTCCCTATTTGGGATGTGGGGTTTTTTTGATTTTTTGAATTGGTAGTTGAATCTGAGGTCAGCCTTTCAGAGGTTATAAGCCACTACTGAATGGAAGGTGAAAAAACCTTCTATTCAGTAGCGTCTTATTGCCCTTGGTTGGCCAAAGTGCCCCCACCTATATTTAAAGCTTTGACCCGTTCAACCGGTTTAATATATATAATGAAAGAATGAGATTTAAGGAGGAAATACAGATGAGCTTCAATCATCAAGAGATTGAAAAAAATGGCAAGATCATTGGCTGCATAACAAAACATTTAAAACAACAGAGGATACAGACAAGCCGAAGTTTTACGCGCTTGACATGTTTCCATATCCATCTGGTGCAGGCCTTCATGTAGGTCACCCTGAAGGATATACAGCTACTGATATTTTATCCCGTATGAAACGCATGCAGGGCTATAATGTTCTTCACCCTATGGGATGGGATGCATTCGGGTTGCCTGCTGAGCAATATGCGCTTGATACAGGAAATGACCCTGCAGAATTTACAAAACAAAATATTGATAACTTCAGAAGGCAAATTCAAGCACTTGGTTTTTCTTATGATTGGGACAGAGAAGTAAATACAACAGATCCTGAATACTATAAATGGACACAATGGATCTTTTTGCAGCTTTATAAAAAAGGTCTTGCATATGTAGATGAAGTGCCTGTAAACTGGTGCCCTGCTTTAGGAACAGTTTTAGCAAATGAAGAGGTTATTGATGGTAAAAGTGAACGAGGAGGACACCCTGTTGAACGTCGTCCAATGAAGCAATGGATGTTAAGAATTACAGCCTATGCTGATCGTTTATTAGAAGATTTAGAAGAAGTTGATTGGCCAGAGAGTATTAAGGATATGCAACGTAACTGGATTGGCCGCTCAGAAGGTGCGCATGTTACGTTTGAAATTGACGGTCATGATGAAACATTCACTGTTTTCACCACTCGTCCTGATACATTATTTGGTGCTACGTATGCAGTCTTAGCTCCTGAACATAGCTTTATTGAAAAGATTACAACACATGATCAAAAAGATGCAGTTGAAGCTTATATTGATCAAGTAAAACATAAAAGTGATTTAGAACGTACAGAGCTTTCAAAAGAAAAAACAGGTGTGTTCACTGGTGCATATGCGATTAATCCTGTAAACGGTGAAAAAATGCCGATCTGGATTGCTGATTATGTTCTTGTAACTTATGGTACAGGTGCAATCATGGCGGTACCAGCTCATGATGAGCGTGACTATGAATTTGCGGTAAAGTTTGATCTTCCGATTAAAGAGGTTGTTAGCGGTGGAGATGTAACAAAAGAAGCGTATACTGGTGACGGTGAACATGTAAACTCTGATTTCTTAAACGGACTAGGAAAGCAGGAAGCGATTGAAAAAGCAATTGCATGGCTTGAAGAAAACAATAAAGGTGAGAAGAAAGTAACATACCGACTTCGTGATTGGTTATTCAGCCGCCAGCGTTATTGGGGTGAGCCGATTCCAATTATCCATTGGGAAGACGGCACAATGTCAGCAGTTCCTGAAGAAGAGCTTCCACTTGTTTTACCAAAAACAACAGAAATCAGACCATCTGGAACAGGTGAATCACCATTAGCGATTATTGAAGATTTCGTCAATGTTGTTGACCCTGAAACAGGTAAAAAAGGTCGTCGTGAAACAAACACAATGCCACAATGGGCAGGAAGCTGTTGGTATTACCTGCGTTATATTGATCCAAAAAACAGTGAAGCATTAGCAGATGATGCGAAGTTAAAACAGTGGCTGCCTGTAGATATTTATATCGGTGGAGCAGAGCATGCTGTTCTTCACTTACTATATGCTCGTTTCTGGCATAAATTCTTATATGATATTGGGGTTGTTCCAACAAAGGAACCATTCCAAAAATTATTTAACCAAGGGATGATTCTTGGCGAGAACAATGAAAAAATGAGTAAATCAAAAGGAAATGTTGTTAACCCGGATGAAATTGTTGACTCACATGGTGCTGATACCCTTCGTTTATATGAAATGTTTATGGGACCTTTAGAAGCTTCTATTGCATGGTCAACAACAGGTCTTGACGGAGCAAGACGTTTCTTAGATCGTGTATGGCGCTTATTTATTGAAGACAACGGTGAAGTAAGTCCAAAGGTTGTTGATGAATCAAGTGATGCGCTTGAACGCGTCTATCACCAAACGGTTAAAAAAGTAACCGAAGACTTAGAAGGCTTGCGATTTAACACAGCCATTTCTCAGTTGATGGTGTTCATTAATGAAGCATACAAAGCAACTGTTCTACCAAAAGAATATGTAGAAGGTTTTGTGAAGTTACTATCTCCAATTGCTCCGCACTTAGCCGAAGAGCTATGGAGTAAACTTGGTCATGACACAACCATTTCTTACGAAGCGTGGCCAGCATTTGATGAAGCAAAACTAGTAGAAAACGAAGTGGAAATCGTTGTACAAGTAAACGGAAAAGTTCGTGCAAAACTTTTAGTTGCAAAAGATGTAACAAAAGATCAGTTAGAGCAAATTGCTCTTGACGATGTTCGTGTGAAAGATCAAATTGAAGGAAAAACAATTCGTAAAGTCATTGCAGTACCAGGCAAGCTGGTAAATATTGTTGCAAATTAATCATAGGTAGATAAAAGCCGACTCTTGGAAAAGAGTCGGCTTTTTATCTTGGTAGAAATATATCCTGTATGGTGGGGAATATGAAATGATACCGTAATCATACAAGAAAGTGATCGAATTAAAATAAAAGTTGGTTGAATAACAAAGAAAAGTGGTTGAATCAGGTGTTGAGAGTATGGAGTTGGTCGAAAAAAGTGAAATGATACCGTAATCATTCAAGAAAGTGATCGAATCGAAATAAAAATTGGTTGAAAAACAAAGAAAAGTGGTTGAATCAGGTGGTGAGAGTAAGGAGTTGGTTGAAAAAATCGAAATGATACCGTAATCATACAGCAAAGTGATCGAATTAAAATAAAAGTTGGTTGAAAAACAAGAAAATGTGGTTGAATCAGGTGGTGAGAGTAAGGAGTTGGTTGAAAAAATCGAAATGATACCGTAATCATACAAGAAAGTGATCGAATCGAAATAAAAATTGGTTGAATAACAAAGAAAAGTGGTTGAATCAGGTGTTGAGAGTAAGGAGTTGGTCGAAAAAATCGAAAAGTTACCGTAATCATACAGCAAAGTGATCGAATTAAAATAAAAGTTGGTTGAAAAACAAGAAAATGTGGTTGAATCAGAAGGTGAGAGTACACTATCTCCAATATATAGAGAACATATTTCGTAGCAGCTTCCCAAAACTAGCACCACCACCCCTCACTTTGATATAATGCAACTATTAAATCTGAAAGGGTGTACAAGATGTACGAAATGAAAGAAATAACAGCTGAAGAAGTGCAACGCAAGTTAGAAAATGGTGAGAACATTGAATTAATTGATGTTCGTGAAGATGATGAAGTAGAAGCTGGAATGATTCCACAAGCACGCCATATCCGTATGAATGACATTCCGGAGCAGCTGGATGCACTTGATAAGGACAAAGAAACGATTTTCATTTGCCGTTCTGGTGGCCGCAGTGCAAATGTATGTGCTTATTTACAGGATAAAGGTTATGATGTTGTGAACATGGTAGGCGGAATGCTTGATTATAAAGGTAAAACAAAGCCAAAGAGTGAGCTTTAAGTTCAAAAATAAACGTGCTTGTCCAAAAGACGAGCACGTTTATTTTTTTCATGATAAATAATGAGGGCTGAGTAACAATAAATTTGCTCACCGTCTTCATCAGTTGAAAAAGCAATATTGTATTTAATATCTCTTATTTGATTTTCCTCAAGCTCCTCTAAAAATTCATTGATTTCTTCTTCTAAGTCTTTTTCATGTTCTTCATCAAATAATGCAACCTTTAACATATGTTGTCACATCCTTTTGAAAATACTAGTTACCTACACTATATTAGGCTTCATCCTTGTGTATACCTAGTTTTTGAAAAAGAAAAGTCAAAGACAATCAAATTTAATATCTGATGGAAATAGCGTGTACAGCTGCATTTGTTCCGGCCAGACGACCTGTTACAAGAGCAGATGTAATATTATAACCACCTGTATATCCGTGTATATCCAGAATTTCTCCACAGAAATATAAGCCATTTATTAATTTTGAGGCCATTTCTTTTGGATGGATTTCCTTAACGGATACACCGCCCCCGGTTACAAATGCTTTTTCAATTGACAATGTCCCATGAACCTGAAATTGAAATTGTTTGCAATCTTTCACAAATAAGCGAAGTTTTTCATTTGAAAGATTATCATAAGTAATGAGTGGATCTATCTCATTTCTTTCCAATAAAAATAATAAATATCGCTCAGGTAATAATCCTTTAAGAACATTTTTGATTGCTTTTTTAGCATCCGATTTCAAATCTTTTACAATTGATTGAAACAGCTGCTCTTCATTTGTGTCAGGTAAAGCATCAATGCTGACAGTAATTGCATTTGTTTTGTATTTTTTCATCGCCTTTACAACATATTGACTACATCTAAGGACAGCAGGACCTGATATACCGAAATGGGTAAAAATCATGTCCATTTTATGAGTGATGATCGCTTTTTCCTTTGGATTTAGCACACTTAATGCAACATTACGGAGAGAAAGTCCTTGCAGTATTTTCTCTTGGATAAATGGTTCATTTGAAGTAATAGGAACCTCTGTTGGAAACAGCTCCGTAATCGTATGTCCTGCTTTTTCCGCCCAAGCGTACCCGTCACCTGTGCTTCCGGTGTGTGGCACACTTTTACCGCCAACAGCAAGCACAATAGATTTAGTTAAAATGGTTTCACCGCTAATTAATTCAACACTTTGTACTTGATTTTCATGATAATGAACATCCCTTACTGGTTCGTTTGTTCTCACTTCGACATTTAGTCGTTTTAATTCACTAATTAAGGCATCAACGACTGATTGGGCCTTGTCTGTGACAGGAAACATACGACCGTGATCTTCTTCTTTTAATTGAATCCCTAAGTTTTCAAAGAATGAAATAATGTCCTCATTACTAAATTCAGAGAATGCACTATAGAGGAAGCGCCCATTACCTGGTATGTGCTTGATGATTTCATCAATAGGTAGCCGGTTTGTCACATTACAACGGCCACCTCCCGAGATGGCTAATTTTCTACCTAATTTGTTTCCTTTATCAATGAGGAGAACCTTTGCCTTTTTTTCGCCGGCTGCAATTGCAGCCATCAAACCTGAAGGACCTCCGCCGATTACGACTACATCATATGTCATTAATTTTTCACACCTTTATTTCTTCGTCTGCTTTAATATTATAGCTAAAGCTCTAGAAAGTAAAAACAAGATACGTTACTTTTTATGTAGAAGTTATGAAACCATACAATGATGTGGTATACAAGAAGGTTTATGGTAAAATAGAAAAGTTGAATCTTCATAGAGAAGAATGGTGAATAAGAAAATATGTCAAATAAATTATTAAGAGGTACCTTTGTCTTAACATTAGGAACCTATATATCAAGAATATTGGGAATGATTTATTTAATTCCATTTGCGGCGATGGTCGGGACAAATGGTGGGGGATTATTTCAAACTGGGTATGCCCAGTACACAATCTTCCTTAGTATAGCGACAGCAGGATTTCCAGCAGCTGTTTCCAAATTTGTATCGAAATATAATGCGGTTGGTGACTATGAAACAAGCAGGAGAATGTTCAAAGCGGGTATTTTCGTCATGCTTGCAACAGGGTTTATTGCTTTTGCCATTTTGTATATGCTTGCACCTCAATTTGCAATCATGTCTCTCGCTGAAAACGAGCTTAACGGAATCACAGTTGACGATGCAACACTTGTGATTCGAATGGTAAGTATCGCTCTTATTGTTGTTCCTTTAATGAGTTTAATTAGAGGATTCTTTCAAGGACATCAGTCAATGGGGCCAACAGCTGTATCACAGGTTGTGGAGCAATTAGTTAGGATCGTGTTTCTTTTAGCTTCGACATACTTAATAATGAATGTGTTAAATGGCGGACTTGTTTTAGCGGTTGGCTATGCAACTTTTGCAGCTTTTGTTGGCGCTATTGGTGGATTAATCGTTCTGTTTATTTATTGGATCCGTCGCAAACATACACTTTTAGCCATGAAAGAAAATGTGGTGGAGACTGTATCTATGCCTTTAGGGAAAATGTTTAGAGAGGTATTTAGATATGCAGGTCCGTTTGTTTTTGTAGGCCTGGCCATCCCGATTTATAATTATATTGATACCGTTACGTTTAATAGGGCGATGCTACATGTCGGAAATGACCAATCATACACAATGGATATGTATTCTGTACTACTTTTGTATGTACCAAAACTTGTCATGATACCTGTTTCATTGGCTACCGCTTTTGGATTAACGTTAATTCCAACGATTACAGAGTCTTTTACAAATAATAACCGTGCGCTTCTGCATAAGCAAATTGATCAAACTTTGCAATTAATTATGCTGCTTGTATTACCTGCGGTTGTAGGCCTTTCTATCTTAGCAGGACCCGCTTATAATGTATTTTATGCAGGTACTTCGGAAGAAATTGGGAAGCAAATCTTAATGTGGTACGCACCAGTAGCATTGCTGTTTTCACTTTTTACAGTTAATGCTGCGATTCTGCAAGGATTAAATAAACAAAAACTTGCTGTCATTAGTTTAGTTATTGGAATTATTGTGAAGTTAGCATTAAATACAACATTAATCGAGCTTTACGAAGGTGTAGGTTCGATCCTGGCAACTGCTGCAGGATATTTAGTTTCATTAATTTACGGGTTTGCGATGATAAAACGCCATTCAGGATATTCATTTAGGCTATTAGTAAAAAGAACGGTTCTGATCTCTATGTTATGTATGTTTATGGGGTTAGCTGTTTCGGTTATGCAATCTATATTAGGCATTTTTATCAACTATACAGATGGAAGAACGAATGCAGTAATTGTAGCGTGTGTTTCAGTAGCAATTGGAGGAACCATTTACATATACTTAGCATACCGTTCACACCTCCTGGAAAAAATAATGGGAAACCGACTTAATCGTTTCTTACCAAAAAGGAGATCTGTTGAATAGATAACTCCATAGAAGGCAAGTACGTGTAAAGGGAAAAACCTAGATTATTAATGGAATACAATTAGAATCAACAAGGTTTGGAGAAGAGACTCGGTATAACCGAGTCTTTTTAAATAAAGGGTATATTTGTAAAATTTAAACAGATTGTGGAGCGTAATGGAACGTCATTGTTCTTTGTTTAACTGTCTATAAACAACATAGTATTAGTAAACACAGCCTAAATCAAAAAGGAGTTTAAAACATGAGAATTGACAAACTATTATCTAACATAGGCTTTGGGAGTCGAAAAGAAGTAAAGCAATTACTCAAAAAAGGAGTCGTAAAAATAGATGGACAGCCTGTAAAAGACCCAAAAACACATGTTGACCCTGATCAACAAGAGGTTATGGTAAATGAAGAGGTAGTTGAGTACAAAGAGTTTGTTTACTTGCTCATGAATAAACCTGCAGGCTATTTATCAGCAACAGAAGATGAATACCAAGAAACAGTCATTGACCTACTAGAAATGGAGGATGCTGTGCTTCAACCATTTCCAGTCGGCCGACTTGATAAAGATACAGAAGGACTACTGTTATTAACGAATGATGGCCAACTCTCTCATCAACTTCTTTCACCGAAAAAGCATGTACCGAAAACCTATTACGCTGTAATTCTTGGTGAAGTAACAAATGATGATATCGCTGCATTTAAAAAGGGCGTAGAATTAGATGACGGATATGTAACGAAGCCGGCTAATCTTGAGATTATATCGTCAGGAAATCAATCCACCATCCATGTGACAATCACAGAAGGGAAATTCCATCAAGTAAAAAGAATGTTTGAATCAGTAGGGAAAAAAGTTACGTATCTTAAAAGAATTTCGATGGGGCCAATTGTTCTGGATGAAGAAGAACTAAAAACAGGTGAATATAGAGAGCTAACTGAGGAAGAGGTTCAGATACTGAGAGAGGCCAAACCTATAGAATTATAGTTAGGAATAAAAGTGCAAGCGTTGGGTGTTTAAGCGCTTGTCCACAGTTCAAGAATTTTATCATTTCCTAAACGACAAAAAAAGAGGAACCTTTTAACAGAAAGGTTCCTTTATATGTATAGGGATCTAATTTTCGCACTAAAATTTAAGAAGACATCTTAACCTTTTTCTTTGTAGTGGCCCATTTACCTCTTGTTGGGCTGTGAACCAAATCGTTATATGCTAACACATTTAAGTCCCGCTGTATTGTTCTGGGAGTAATTCCAAATTCATCAACGAGTTGCTGTGTCGTCACAGTTCCCCGCTCACTTATAAACATGTAGACTGATTTAATTCTGGTTAGCATACGGTTTGTTGAAGGTTTCAAAAAACCACTCCTTATCGTTTGATCGCACTGGCAATGCCTACTACAACCTTTCGATGACTGCAACTTCAGATGTCACTTCATACATATTTAGTTTTTGCGGTTAAACGTTACAACAATATTTTACACGATTTCGACAGAAATAATCCATAGAAAAGATTCAATTTACACAATATTTACATATTAATATGTTAAAAATCCTGCACGCGCGTACTTAACACACTAAATCTATATGATTATTGTTCTGAATAGTATGACAATAAAATGAAAAAACTTCAAGTTTTTTGAATCCTTTTTATGTTATTTCCGTATAAAAATAAAGGAGGAAAAGCAGATGAGTATCTTAACTGTGAAGATTGAAGAAGCTGGTTATGATGAAAAGGCACCGGTGATAAAAGACGTTGAATTTATCCTGAACAAAGGTGAAATGATTGGACTAATTGGACCAAATGGTGCTGGAAAGAGTACAACCATTAAGACATTACTAGGTGTTATGGACTATGTAAAAGGGACAGTAACAAAACAAGATCAATGCGTATATGCTTATATACCGGAAAAACCGATTTTTTATGATCATTTGACATTATGGGAACATCTTGATTTAATCGCTTCTATCAATAAAATAGCTGATAACGTATTAAATGAACGTGCTCATACATATTTGAAAACATTTAAGATGGAAAAGGTAAAACATGATATGCCGGCTACTTTTTCTAAAGGGATGCAGCAGAAAGTGATGATCATCCAAGCATTGATTCTAAGGCCTGATTTTTATATTGTAGATGAACCTTTTATAGGCCTTGATCCCAGTGCGATTAAGAGGTTTTTAATGATTATAGAGGAAGAAAGAAAACGAGGTGCAGGTGTATTAATGTGTACACATGTACTTGATACTGCTGAAAAAATTTGTGATCGTTTTTTGCTAGTGTCAGAAGGGGAAATTGTTGCTAGAGGGACATTAGATGATATAAGAGAAAAGACAGGTTTAGAGAATGGATCATTATTAGATTGCTTTTATCTAATCGAAGAAGGTCTTTAAGATGAGCGGTGTCAAGATATGGTGGTTACGTGCAAAGCGGGATGGGTTTTATCAATTAAATATTCTACGGTCTGTTTTCGACTGGACCGTCATTGTATATCTATTCATTCCGGCATTCATACTAACCGGGATTGCCTATAAATCCTGGTGGATTTCCATGCCGAGTTGGCTTTCTCCTTTTCCATACGAGCTATTTTTTCTGCTTTGTTTTCTCTTTAGCTGGCAAGGGGGAATCCGGACGTTTATGGAAGAGGCAGATCAACTTGCTCTTCTTCAGTTTCCTAAAATGATTTATACAATAAGATATATCGGTGTGGTCTATTCGTGGGGCTTGATTATAGGAAAATGGATATTGATCTCTATATGGCTATATCCTTTACTTAATCATTTTCCGGAGCTAGACGCAGTACACTTTTATTTATACGTCATATTCTTTATAAGTTTAAATGTGTTTCTTACAACGTATAAGCAAATCATTTATCGTTATGGATTATTGAAAAGAATTCTTATTCATTGCATCGTTTTTAGCTTGATTTCTGTATTGGTCTATTTTACTATATTCAACCCGTTAAAATGGTCAATCACCATTATTGTATTCTTTTTTATTATATATGCCTTTTGGCAAGTGAAAATCTATCAATCCCAACTAGGAACTTTCTATGCTGATGTTGAGAAAGAACAGCAAATTAAGGTTAAGTTTATCTCCTTATTTTTTGCTATTAACCCTGAAGTTTATATGCCAAAAGTAAAGAAACAGAAGAAACGTTCATGGGTATTATGGAGAAACTCTACTAGAATACTTCAGGAGCGTTCACCGGAAAATGGCGTTACTGAGCTTTTTATAAAAGCTTTCCTACGTGATAAATCGAATATATTTCGTTATCTGCAACTTCTCTCTGTTACCACAGTTATTATTTTTGCTGTGCCTATATGGTTTAAATGGCTGGTGTTTATCGCATTTTACTTTTTCTTTAGTATGTGGATTGGAATATTATTTCAAGAATTAGTAAAACAAAATCCATACCTGTCAATTGATTATGGAAAAGAAGATTATATGTTTAAAGCTAAGAAAAAATGTGAAAATCGATTCGTCTATCCCGCTCTGGTTGTTGTGTTTCTTGTAACATGTTTATCTACCACCATTTCCATTATGTTTTTCTAGTCTCTTTCTTCGTAATTGTCATAAAGGTGTGCTAGGCTATAATCTATAGACAAAAAGTTTATTTGTTTACATACTAAATATCATATATTTGTATACAATGTAAGGAATGGAACTATCGGAGGGAAAATGTATTGATTATTTTAAAGAGTAAACGTGAAATTGAACTAATGCACAAAGCTGGTCAACTATTAGCAGATTGTCACAAAGAAATTGCTAAGTTGATTAAGCCGGGTATAACAACGTTGGAAATCGATGCTTTTGTTGAAAACTACCTGAAAAAGCATGGAGCAACTCCAGAGCAAAAAGGATACAAAGGTTATGAATATGCAACATGTGCGTCCATTAACGATGAAATATGTCATGGCTTTCCGAGAAAAACTCCTTTAAAGAGCGGAGATATTGTGACCATTGATATGGTCGTTAACCTCAATGGTGCACTTGCAGACTCTGCATGGTCATATGCAGTTGGCGACATATCGTCTGAGGCAAAGAGGCTATTGCAAGTAACAGAAGAAGCTTTGAGTAAAGGGATCGAACAATCCGTTGTAGGAAATCGCCTTGGTGATATAGGACATGCGATTCAATCGTTTGTTGAAGCAGAAGGTTTTTCGGTTGTAAGAGATTTTACCGGTCATGGAATTGGCAGAACCATTCACGAACCGCCAACGATCCTCCACTATGGAGACGCTAATAAAGGGCAAAGGCTTAAAGAAGGCATGGTTATAACAATAGAACCAATGGTAAACATCGGTGCATGGGAATCCAAAATGGACAGTAACGGCTGGACTGCCAGAACAAGAGATGGAAAACTCTCTGCCCAATATGAGCATACAATTGCGATTACGAAAGAAGGACCATTTATTTTAACAAAACAGTGATTTTTCTAAAAAGGAAAGGGCCAGATCGGAAAATCGATCTGGCCCTATTTTTATACTTTAAGAAAGTTAACTGTATTAAAGGATTAAAGTATAAGAAATGACATTAACTTCCGCCACTCTTGGCGGTAAGTCGTGTTTTTCTAACTTTTTAATGTCCCCCAATAAAAGCGAGTTGGATAAAAAATAAAACTGCAAAGATATAGACAAATATATGAACTTCTTTCCATTTTCCTTTAGCTATTTTCATTAAAGGATATGAAATGAATCCAAGTGCAATACCAGTTGCAATACTGGAAGTCAGCGGCATGCTTAATACGACCAGGAATGCAGGAAATGCTTCATCAAGCTCTTTCCAATTGATTTCTGAGATTGCTCCCATCATTAAGCTCCCAACAATGATTAAAGCAGGGGCTGTAATAGCTGAAAGATTCGACACAGCTCCAATTAAAGGGCTAAAGAAAAGGGTAAGTCCAAACAAGACGGATACTGTTAAGGTTGTTAAACCAGTACGACCTCCGGCTGCAACTCCTGAAGATGATTCAATATATGCGCTAGTAGGGCTTGTTCCGAACATAGCTCCAACTGTAGTGGCAGCAGAATCAGCTAAAAGAGCGGTTCTTGCACGAGGAAGTTCATTCCCCTTCATTAAACCGGCTTGTTGTGCCACCCCAATCATTGTGCCTGTCGTATCAAATATTGTTACGAGTAAGAAAGAAAAAACAACAGCATATAAACCATGTGAGATCACATCTGTTAAAGCTGTAAAAGGATTTGTGACAATAAGTCCTTCCGGTAAGCTAGGGAATGATACAAAGCCTTGCTCAAAGGAAAGCTGGCCGGTGAAGAAAGCAATGACTGCAGTGATGACCATACCAATAAACAATGCTCCATGAACATTTAAACTCATCAATACTAATGTAACAGCAAGTCCGATTAAAGCTAAAACAACGGATGGTGAGTGTAGGTCTCCTAATGCAACTAAATTGTTAGGATCTGATGTAACAATACCAGTTAAGCGCAGTCCGATAAAGGCAATAAAAAGACCGATACCAGCTGTAATACCATGTTTTAAATTATTAGGGATTGCTTCAATCAGTTTTTTACGAAAAGGCGTTAAAGACAAGATGACAAAGATAATACCTGCCACAAAAACAGCTGAAAATGCAGTCATGTATGTAATGTTTTCATTAGCACCTACGACAGAATAAGCAAAGTATGCATTTAATCCCATTCCGGGAGCAATAGCGATGGGATAGTTTGCAGATAGGGCCATCCATAAAGTTCCGACAATCGTTGCAATAATTGTTGCTGTAAAGACTTGGTCAAAAGGAACTCCGGCGTCTGCCAATACAATTGGGTTGACAACAACAATATAAACCATTGTTAAAAAAGTGGTAATTCCTGCAATAATCTCAGTTCGTGCGTTCGTTTTGTTTTCTGATAACTTAAACATATGTACCTCCGTTTTACGAACATTTTTCAAAACATCTTATATATTATTCGTTTTTTGTCTATATTGCAATAGTTTTCTCTTCTTTTTGCATTTCTATGATATTTAAGTGAAAATAGATAGAAACTACTGATAAGTTGGTTTTGTTCACTTAGGAGCGCACACACATGTTAGTATGTTAGTAGAACATTTATATCATTTGCAGGAGGTTTACAAATGGATTGGAAGAAAGAAGTAGAACAAAGAAAAGATGATCTCATAAAAGATACACAAGCATTTCTGAGAATAAAAAGCGTACTTGAAGAAGAATCAAAATCAGCAGAAGCTCCATTTGGTGATGGAATTAACGAAGCTTTTTTGCATTTGCTCGAACTTGGGGAAGCATCAGGGTTCACAGTGAAGAATGTGGATGGATATGCTGGTCATATTGAATTATCAGGTACTTCAGAAGAAATTGTCGGGATATTATGTCATGTAGATGTAGTACCTGAAGGTGATGGATGGACAAGTGATCCATATCAGGCAGAAATCCGTGACGGTAAAATTTTTGCAAGAGGAGCAATGGATGATAAAGGACCGACAATAGCAGCCTTTTATGCAATGAAAATAGTGAGAGAACTTAACTTACCATTAACGAAGAATGTCCGTATGATTATTGGGACAGATGAAGAAAGTGAATGGCGTTGTGTTGATCATTATTTTAAACATGAAAAAATGCCTGAACTTGGATTTGCCCCTGATGCAGATTTCCCTATAATCCACGCTGAAAAGGGTATTATTGACTTAACAATAAAACAACAACAAGTTGAAAAAGAACAGCGAACGGAATTAACTCTTGAATCTTTTCAGTCCGGAAGAAGATATAATATGGTTCCTGATTATGCGGAAGCGGTATTAAAAGGGGAAGAGAATCTGGCAAAGGTTGAAACGTTATTTGCCGAATTTTTAAGAGACAATGAAGTGAAAGGGCAACATCATCTTGAGGGTGACTCATTAAAACTTTCAGTTGAGGGTGTTTCTGCTCATGCAATGGAACCGAATAATGGGAAAAACGCAGGAATTATATTAGCAGTATTTTTACATAAGTTGGAACTTGATCAAAATGCACATCATTTTGTGAACACGATTGTGAATAAATTTGAAGGTGACACTCGAGGAAACAAACTAAACATAGCGTTTAAAGATGAGATTAGTGGGGAACTAACGTTAAATGTTGGAATCATCTCTTATCAGGAAGAAAGACTTGGACAAATCGGAATTAATATTCGTTATCCGGTGACAGGAGATTCTGAAAACATTAAAGAAAAAATGTTACAGATAAATGGTTTTGAGCTGCAATCATTTGATGATTCTAAGCCTCATCATGTTGAGAAAAATCATCCACTCATTCAAGCTCTCCAAAAAGTATATGAAGAGCAAACAGGTGATCATGCTGAATTAATTGCCATAGGCGGGGGAACATATGCAAGGTCATTAGAGGCAGGAGTTGCTTTTGGACCTTTATTCCCGGGACGACCGGATGTCGCCCATCAAAAGGATGAATACATTGAAATTGAAGATCTTTTAAAAGCAACAGCGATTTATGCTCAAGCTATTTATGAATTAGCAAAATAAGAGAAAGAAAAAAGATGATTTTACGATCATCTTTTTCTTGTGAATTTAATTAAACAAACACATCACTAGACAAATAACGTTCGCCTGTATCACATGTAATACAAACAACAACATCCTCAGGAGTTAAGCGCTTGGCAACCTCAATCGCTGCGAAGCAAGCTGCACCTGATGATGGACCGACTAATAATCCTTCCTCACTTGCCAGTCTTCTAGTGATATCGTATGCTTGTTTATCTTCAATTTTAAATATCTCATCATAAACCTGTTGATTTAAAATAGGAGGGATAAACCCGGGGCTTGTCCCAACTAATTTATGGTTTCCGGGCTTTCCTCCAGAAAGGACAGGGGATCCTGCTGGTTCAACTACATGAACCGTTAAATTTTTATAATGTTCTTTTAGTGCTTCACCTGTGCCTGTAATCGTTCCACCGGTTCCTGCTGTTGCAACAAATGCTGAAAGCGGCTTTCCAATCTCGTCCATTGCTTCTATAATTTCTCTTGCCGTTGTATGCCTATGTGCATCAGGGTTAGCAGGGTTATCGAATTGCATCGGTATAAAAGAATTTGGTATTTCCTTTGCTAGCTGTTCAGCTCTTTTAATTGAACCGGGCATTCTTTCAGCACCGGGTGTTAAGACAACCTCTGCTCCATAAGCTTTTAATAAATTAATTCTCTCCTTAGTCATTGTATCTGGCATGACAAGTATAGCTTTATACCCACGTGCTGCAGCGTTCATAGCAATTCCAATTCCTGTATTGCCGCTGGTTGGTTCAATAATGGTTGAGTTAGGTTTTAATAAACCTTTACGTTCAGCTTCTACAATCATATTGAAAGCAGCCCGATCTTTTACACTTCCACTTGGATTGAAAAACTCCAGCTTTAAATAAATGGCTGCCCCTCCCTTTGGACTCACTTTATTTAATTTTACTAAGGGGGTATCCCCTATAAGTTCAGACATATTTTGAACAACTTTCACGACAATCACTTTCCTTTCAGTAGTTTCTTAGTTATGTGTGTCATTTAAAGGTTAAAAGGATTGATAAAATTATAACGTAACTAAAAAAAATATCACAATAATAGGTTTAGGTTATATGAAATGAGTAAACTATATCCTTTTAATAGGAGACATTGTGGGATAGAATAAAGAAATATACTCAACCTGAAACGTTGGCAAATATGAGATACCAATCTTTAGTGCATATCAAATCTTCTTGGAGGGCTATAATGAAGAAACATTATTTTCTAGCAGTACCTATTGAAGAAAAGCAAAGAATGATTCTTCAAAACTGGATACAAAATCATAAATCATCTCTACCTTTCAAGTCATGGGTTCATCCTGAAGATTATCATATTACCCTTGCTTTTTTAGGAGATATTCAACAACATAGCAAATTAATCGAGTTAACAAAAAGAGTGAGTGAAACATTGAAAAATGATCTTCAGTTTGAGATTTCGCTAAAGGGGATTGATGTTTTTGGTAAAGCAGAATCACCAAGAATTCTTTGGGCAAGTGTAGAGTTTTCCGAATCACTAAATCATTTGCAAACACTTATCGTAAAAGCATGTGAAGAAACAGGGTTTCAACTTGACCGTAAACCATTTCGTCCTCATATCACACTGGCTAGAAAATGGAATTCTGTCCAACCTTTTATAAAATTTGCAGGGTTGCACCAAGTGTTTAATGAACAACCATCACTAAGCCTTGTATCGTCAATTCATTTATATCAAACAAACCTTGATCAAATTCCTAAATACGAAGCAATTAATAATTTTCCTTTAAAACGGAAATAAGGTTATCGTTGAAACTGCTTTTTTTGGGGGGGAGAGGCAGAGATGTTGAAATATGTTTATTTTATTCTCCAAATTGCACTTTTATATTTACTCTTTTTTATAGGTGAATGGATTCAACTGATGACCCACATGCCAATACCAGGAAGTATTATTGGAATGATCATATTGTTTTTAGCGCTAATCTTTAAGGTTATCAGACGGGAGTGGATTTCTTTGGGAAGTAATTTCCTTTTAAACAATCTTCCACTTCTCTTTGTTCCTGCTACCGTAGGGATTATTGATTATCTTGAATTATTTAGTGGCTATGGATTTCTCAGCTTGATCATCTCTTTTGTCAGTACAATGGTTGTTTTCATTGCTTCATCAATCATAAGTGAAAAGTTGTTGAATAATGAGAAGAGGCTTGTAAACAATAAGGAGTTCCATTTATGAGGTGGATCATTTATGCTGTCGGATTTATTTTTCTAACAGTTCTCGCTTTTTTCTTAATGAAAAAACTCTATCAGCGTTTTTCATATCCTGTTTTTGTTCCGATATTTACAACAAGTCTACTCATTGTTTGTTTTTTATTGCTTTTTAACATTTCTTATCATACATATATGAGCGGAGGCGAATGGATTGCAAAACTTTTAGGACCTGCTGTAGTGGCATTAGCTATTCCATTATTTGATCACCGTGAGATGCTAAAAAAATATTTTTTTACTATCGTGTTTAGTGTTTGTATTGGGGCCATTATCGGCATTTCCAGTGGACTGGCATTAGGGGTTATTTTTCAATTAGATCAAAATCTACTTCTTTCGATAGCACCAAAATCAGTTACCACACCGATAGCAATGGATATTAGTGAGCTTAGTGGCGGAACTCCAACCCTGACTGCAGTGTATGTGATGATAGCGGGTATTTCCGGTGCAATGTTTGGACATTTTGGCATGAACCTCTTTAAGGTGAAACACCCAATAGCAAAAGGAATTGGATTTGGGACTGCATCACATGGAATCGGTACAGCAAAAGCTTTAGAAATAGGCAGCTTAGAAGGAGCAATTAGCTCTATATCTATGACATTAAGTGCGATCATGACCAGCATCTTTTGTCCGATCATTACAACTATTATTTTTTAGGTCATGTTTTAAGAGGAGTTGGAAAACATTTGGCGCAAATTATTAAACTTTATGACTATATTTCACGCTATGAAATAGATGCTTATCGGTATCCTAGTCAGTTTATACGGTTAAAACGTCAGCAATGGAACAAGGTTTCACATGCATGGGAACATAACATGTTTCATACTGTCATGAAGGTAAGTGAACAACCAATTAATACTGTACAAGAACCGAAGGGGAATTTCATTGGAAAAATTAAAAATCGATTGTCGAAGCACGAAGAGCCGCCAAAGGAAGCTAAGCCATTAATTAGGGATGCAGTTTTGGATGATGATGAATTACAATTTGCATTTACAACCGTTCCTAGAACAAAGGAGGATTTAAAACACTTATTTTTAGATTATATTTTTCGATTTCAAGTTCGCTGGGCAAGTTCAACAATACGCGAGAAATCGTCTGTAGACATGGCAATATATCGAGATCAATTATTACAATACTTTGCTAAACGACTCCCTGATCATTATTTGTTCCTTTATCGACCGGTTTTTAAATTAAAAAATGCACCGGTAGAATTAGACATCATTTTAATTGGTACAACAGATGTATACTGTATCACGATTGTTGAACAACAAAACGATACAGTTTTTATAGGCTCAAAAGAAAATTTTTGGCTTGCTCGTAAAGGTGAGGATCAAAAAAAATTCCTCAATCCGCTGCTTAGCTTAAATCGGACAGGTACGATTGTTCAGAAGCTGATTACGTCAAACAATATTGATCTTTCTGTCAAAAAAATGGTAATCAGTCGAAATGGATATATCGACTATCCCTTTGTTCCATATGATATCTCAATCTTAGATAAAAGATCATATAATGAGTGGTTCCAGCGGCTGAGACAGACTTCTGCTCCATTAAAACATACACAATTAAAAGGAGCCCAAGTACTTCTTTCACACTGCGTAACAAACTCCTATTACCGTAAGGAGTGGAATGACACTCCTTAGGTGAAGTTGGATATTAGACATGAACACATACATAAACGAGTACATAAACTATGATAAAGATGGAGTTATAAGGATGAAAGGATTATTTTTTATTATTAATCAACATTCAGGGTTTGGCAGGGGTGAAAAGGCATGGAAAAAAGTAAAAAAAGAACTCGAGAAGAAAAAGATATCGTTCCGTTCTTTTTATACAGACTATCATGGACATGCTGAAGTACTTGCCAGACAAATTGCCACCATTCAAGACTATCATTTAAAAACAATTATTGGTGTTGGCGGTAACGGTACAATGAATGAAATTGTAAACGGTTTAAGTGGTTTTACCAAAGTGAAAATAGCCTTTCTCTATACAGGAAGAACAACACAACGTTCTCATACCAGATTATCCTCTAACCCATCAAAAGCTATAAAGGATATCCTTAAGATGTTGAGCAGGCCTGTCAAAAAGGTAGATCTTGTTGAATACCAACTTGAAGGAAAAGGTGTAAAAAGAAAGTATTTTAACAAGCTTGGAATGGGTCTCACAACAAAGGTGATTGAACAAGAAAACTTGCTGAAAAAAGAATTCATGAAGCCCATTTTAGGGCGCATCAGGTTTATGACAGGCTTTATAAAGGTATTATGGGATTATAAGCCAATCTCCATTATGATGAAGACTGATAAACAGGAAATAGTACAGCATGATCATGTTTGGTTATTATCTGTATCAAACCAACCATATCAATGGGCAGGAATTAAAATTGCTCCGAAAGCCAAAGAAAATGATGGAATGTTAACAATAACAATGATTAAAAATATATCTCTATTTCAGTTAGTTGTCTTTCTTGTATTTAAACAAATGAGTCATCGTGTAAAACAGAATGCTTTCTCTGAATTCACTTGTGAGAAAATAACAATTTCTACGAATGCTGTTCAAGCTATTGAGGCCGACGGTGAGCTAATTGGTGAAAGCCCGGTAACAGTTGTTGTAAAAAAGTCTCATAGTGAATTAGTCATTTAAATTTAAACTCTCATTTGGGGGTGCTCATTTTGCTTAATATTAATAGGCCATTTGAAGCTTTCTTAGATAAAATAGATGAAGTGACAATTCTTATTCCGAAGGATCGGGATGGAGAAAAGAAGAATTTCTCACTTACATTAAACAAAGGGACTGAACCCCTTTTCATTATAGAACGAATGGATATTGGAACACATAGTAAATATATTTGTAAACTTCCTTGTGAGTTTCAGTTCGGGAAAACGTATATGATTACCGATGAGCAAGGGACAGAAACAGATCTGCAAATTGGTTCTGTTATACGAACCGCTGAGTTTGATAAAATATTTGCCTATCCTGTATCAGATTTAGGAGCAAATTATTCAAAAGAACGTACAGAATGGAAAGTATGGGCACCAACAGCTACACATATGAAACTACGTCTTTATCTTCAAAATGAACAAGTATTTGAAACCTATCAAATGACCAGAGAAGAAAAAGGTACATGGTCTATTTCCTTAGAGGGAGATTATGATGGATATTATTACACCTATCTTGCCTGTATAAATTTATTGTGGAATGAAGCAGTAGATCCTTATACTAAGGCAGTTTCTATTAATGGAAAATATGGTGTAATTATTGATGAACAAAAAACAAATGTACCAAAAAATAAACTTCCTCTTTTAAAAAGCAAAACAGATGCCATTATATACGAAGCCCATATTCGTGATTTCTCTGTCCATGAAAACAGCGGTCTTGTTCATAAGGGAAAATATGAAGCATGGCTTGAAGCTCAAACAAATAACAGCGAAGGTGATCCTACAGGAATTAGTTATTTGCAGGAATTAGGGGTCACACATATCGAACTCTTGCCGGTAAATGATTTTGAAGAAGTGGATGAAAAAAACCGCAAGATTCCTATAATTGGGGCTATAATCCACTTCATTTCTTTGCTCCCGAAGGTAGTTATTCAAAAAATCCGGAAGATCCGTATAAGAGAATTATTGAACTAAAATCAGTTGTTCAATCTCTTCATAAGCAAGGATTGAGAGTCATTCTTGATGTTGTATTTAATCATGTTTATTCAAAAGAAAATTCACCATTTGAAAAATTATTACCAGGTTATTATTTCAGATATGACGAAAATGGAATGCCTTCAAATGGAACAGGTGTAGGAAATGATCTTGCATCCGAACGTTATATGGTAAGAAAATTTATTGTTGATTGTGTCACATATTGGATGAAAGAGTTTGATATTGATGGTTTTCGGTTTGACTTAATGGGAATTCATGATATAGAAACAATGAATCAAGTGGAAGCGGCTGTTCTAACATTAAAGCCGGATGCATTCCTGCTAGGAGAAGGTTGGGATTTAAATACTCCTCTACCATTGGAACAAAAAACAATTATTAAAAATGCACATAAAGTACCCAATATCAGTTTTTTCAATGATCAGTTTCGTGATGTGATTAAAGGAAGTACATTCAGTCTGAATGACACTGGATTTGTGTATGAAAATATGGATAAATTTGATCAAACAAAGCTGCTGATTAGTGGGTCAACAACCATTTTTGCTAATCCCGAACAATCCATCAACTATGTTGAATCACACGACAATCATACTATGTGGGATCGATTCTTCTTATTTTCTGAAACAGAGAAAAAGGAGATAAAGCAAGCAAGGCACCGGTTGGCAACAGGTATTGTCTTATTATCACAGGGAGTCCCTTTTCTACATGCTGGTCAGGAGTTTTTCCGGACGAAAAAAGGTGTGGAGAATAGTTATAATTCCCCTGATCATATCAATTGTCTTAACTGGAGCGACCGTTCAAGTTATAAAGATAATATTGAGTATATTAAAGGATTAATAAAACTAAGAAAACAGCATGGCGGTTTTCGTCTCACAACAAAAAAACTTATTGAGAAGCATTTATCCTTTAGTACCAATCAACAGCTACTCTCTTATCACCTGAGAGATATAGGAGAATTCGGCCCTTGGGAGCAGATATATGTTGTACATCATGTTCAATTAAATCAATCCCATGATTTAAGACTTCCGGGTGATGGGGAATGGATGCAAATTGTAAGTCCGACACATGTCTATTTGGATTCCCCAACTTCAGTGAAAAATGAAATCAATGTAGATAAAATAGGAACGTATGTTTTTTGTAAAAACTAGGATTTTAGTTTTGCTTGACTACTCTTATCATAAGGGGATAAAATTTAATAGGATGGCTATAGTGCAATATTTTTCTATCATTACTAATAGCTATCCTTTTTATGTGAATAAACATTAAACAGAGCATAGTATGGACTGTATTTATACCTGAAAAGGAAAACGTTAAAACATGCTAATCTTAAATGATAAATTATATTACGAAATGTTGGGTTGAAATTGAAGGTGAACTGGTTGGAACAAGTATTAGGTAGTGAGTGGAAGATTACACCTGCTGGAGGAGCAACAGGAGATGCATACTTTGCAACAAATGATGGGCAGGAGCTTTTCTTAAAGCGAAACAGTTCTCCGTTTTTAGCTGTTCTTTCTGCTGAAGGCATCGTTCCAAAGCTAATATGGACAAAGCGAATGGAAAATGGTGATGTAATTACAGCACAACACCGAATTGGCCGTGAGCTTAAACCGAAAGATATGAATGGTCAAAATGTTGCCGAGCTATTAAGAAAAATTCATCGTTCTAAAGAACTTCTTGATATGCTCAAGCGCTTAGGGAAGCAACCGCTCACTCCTAATTCCATTGTGGAAGATATAAAGGAAGCAGTTGCTTTTGAAGGGATAAACCTTTCAATCATAAATGAAGCACTTGAATTATTAACCAAACAGCTGCCAAATGTACAATGTGATGAGCAAGTTGTTTGTCATTGCGATGTCAATCATAATAATTGGCTATTGTCTGAAGAAAACCAACTATATTTAATTGATTGGGATGGTGCAATGATTGCCGATCCGGCTATTGATGTCGGCATATTGTTATACTGGTATATTGATGAAGCTGATTGGAGAGAGTGGCTTTTATCGTATGGACTTATATTGGACGAGCATTTAAAAACAAGAATTTACTGGTATGTGCTTTTACAAGCACTTACTTCATTTTTATGGTATTATGCGAAAAATAATGAAAAAGAAAAACAGAATTGGATTGAGCATATTCACATTATAATGAGAAAGATCATGACATGTTAAGAATAGGTGTCAATATCTTGAATCCACTGAGACAATTGTTGTTGATGTGATTCAATATGCTGATCCAGAGCTGTTGAATTTTTGCCAGCTTGACTGTAAGAATAAATATCTTCCAGTAAGGTTTTCGCTTGTTGGTTTGTATTTCCGTGAACCATCAACGATTTAATGACTCTTTCAAGTTGTTCACACTCTGCAACTGTTCCACAGCATTCACTTTGATGATCTGATAAAATATCTTTTAATAAATTCACTTGGTCATGGTATTGGATTGGCAAAATAAACACTCCTTTTCATTGGCCATATACATATAATGTGTGACTTTAGAACAAAAATATTCAAGAATAGGCCAAGTAAGGATGAGAGAAGTAAGGGAACAGCCTTAATTCAATTCATTCTTTTTCTTTGTACTACCAGAAAGTATATAAATTTTATTGATGAGATCAAGGCGCTTGCGCTATTCTAATTAGTTTCTAAAAGATGTCTTAAATATCGGTAAGAACGAAATAATCCTTGCGGATCATGTTTTATTCATGGTATCTTTTAGAACGATATTAAATCGATAGAGGTGTCTACATGCGTTTACGTCACAAACCTTGGGCCGGTGATTTTATTGCCGAGCACTCAGAATATGCTATTTCAAATCCTGAACAATATAAAGGGAAATGGCATGAGGTCTTTGGAAATAATAATCCAATTCATATAGAAGTAGGAACAGGTAAAGGTCAATTTTTAGCAGGAATGTCCCAACAGAATTCTGATATTAATTACTTAGGTATTGAGTTATTCGATAGTGTAATTGTTGCAGCTATTCAAAAAGCTGTGGATTTACAGAGCCGTAACTTAAAATTTCTTAATGTAAATGCTAAAGATTTAGCAGAATATTTTGCACCTGGTGAAATTGATCGAGTTTATTTGAATTTTTCAGATCCATGGCCAAAATCGCGTCATGCTAAAAGAAGACTCACATATAGAAGTTTTTTGGCATTGTATGAAGAAATTCTTGTAAAAGGTGGAGAAATTCATTTTAAAACAGATAATCAAGGTTTATTTGAATATTCTTTAATAAGCTTCTCTGAATATGGATTACAATTAAAGTTTGTCAGTTTAGATCTTCATAATAGCGAATATGAGGGTAATGTCATGACAGAGTATGAAGAGAAATTTTCAGAAAAAGGTCAGAGGATTTACCGTGTTGAAGCAAAATATTTGAACGATGCTATTCAAAATTAAAATAGATGATGAAAAAAACACCACGGTTATCTGTGGTGTTTTTTTATTTCTTCAACCAAACAATGCAGCTTCACAAATACCCTTGATCCTACATATAAATAAATGAATTGCTGAGTTAATTGCCTATATAAGGTTCTTACTATTTAGAACGATCTATGTTTGCCCAAGGAGATTTTCCTTACTAAATTGTGATCAAACAGGGGTGCTTGGAAAATGAAAAAAGCGAAAGAATTATTAAATCTTCCTATTATCAATATTACGGGAGGAAGTCAGGTAGGCTTTGTTAAAGATCTGGTTATTGATCCAAATGAGTTGTCTGTAGAATTTTTTATTGTTGGCCAGGGGGATTGGCAAGTGGGTTTAAATGCTCTTCGGTATGAGAATGTCATTGGTGTCGGAGAGTTTGCTGTCGTTGTAGAAGGAGATCAATCTTTACTGGACTTAAGAGACATACCTTTATTATATAAAAAAGGTAACTTAAATGGAGCTCAAGTTGTGACAACAGGAGGAGACTTTGCAGGAAGGATCGTCGATTATTACTTCAATGAAGAAAATGGTCAATTAGAGAGCTTACTCATCAATTCGTCTAACCAGGAATTGTTTTTTCCAATCGAAAACGTTATTTCCCTTGGCAGAGAATTTATAATGGTTAATGGATCAATATCGGAAATGATTCCAAGAATGGAAGGCAATGACCAGCAGGGAGCGGCTTTACAAAGACGGGAAGGACAACAGAATATTAAGAAAGAGGCACTAAAGGTCATGTTAAGCGAATTAATGAAAAAAGACCTTTCCAAAGAAATCAATACCCCCAAAAAACAGAGGAAGAGTAGAGAATCGTTATTTTTACTTAATCATGTGACCAGGTCATCAACGACTTTGGTCTTTTGTTGTTTTTGGAATGTTGCATCGAGTATGTCAAATTTTCTTTAAAAACTGTTCATATGGTAAAATTATATAGGGAGGGATTTGAAATGGAAACACTTCAAATAGGGCAGACAATCATTACGTGGCTAAATGGCGGAGTAACCCATATGGATGGAGGAGCGATGTTCGGGGTAGTTCCAAAACCATTATGGTCGAAAAAGTATGCTGTAAATGAAAAAAACCAAATTGAACTCAGAACAGATCCATTGCTTATCCAAAAAAACGGTCTGAATATTTTGCTGGAAGCAGGAATAGGGTCCGGTAAACTAACCGAAAAGCAAATGAGAAACTATGGGGTAGAAGAAGAATCGTCAGTTGAAGAGTCTCTAAAAAAATTAGGATTAACGACTGAGGACATCCATTATGTATTAATGACTCACATGCATTTTGATCATGCCTGCGGATTAACGAAGTGGGAAAATGGCAGTTTGACATCAGTTTTTCCTAAAGCGAAAATTATGACGTCATCTATTGAATGGGAAGAGATGCAACATCCGAATATAAGATCTGCAAATACATATTGGAAACAAAATTGGGAAGCTGTTAAAGATCAAGTAACAACATTTGATTCAACGATTTCAATACTGGACGGTTTAGAAATGCATCATACAGGTGGACATAGCGATGGACATAGCATCGTCATTCTGCAGGATGAAGGAGAAACCCTTGTCCATATGGCTGATTTAATGCCGACACATGCCCATGAAAATCCGTTATGGGTACTTGCCTACGATGATTATCCTATGACATCCATCGAAAATAAGCAGAAGTGGATTGATTTTGGAAAACAACACCAAGCATGGTTTACATTCTATCATGATGCTGTTTATCGGGGCATAAAATGGGATGGGAATGGTGAAATTGTCGATAAGCTTGATCGAATAATGAATAAATGATAGGGGCATAAATCGATTAAATGCCCCCGTATTTATTAATGAATCCGATCAACATGCACGATTGTTCCTGTTTTTTTATCAACGAAAGCTTCATATTGCTCGAGATGATGATCTACTGACCTTGAAACACCGGCTTTGTAAACATCATAGGATAGATGCTCATTGGAAAAAGTTTCAGGAACTGTATATATCCATGATCCATCGATAGGCCCTTTTTCTTTAAAAGCCTTTTTTACAATTTCAAGTGCTTTATCAGAAGATATACTGTGAGGCATTATTTGATCTTTCATAAAATAAGTTCCAGCAATACCTATACCTAATCCTAATAAAAAGTACCTTGTTTTCATATTTTCAACACCCCTTTAGTTTTATGTATACATGACTAGTACAACGGGTATTCATATTCCTTCTTCTATTAGTATACAAAAACCATAGGTGCATGTTAAGGCAGAATAAAAGAAGAGAAACATTTATAACAGGATATAAAGTTTTTTATTTACATAAGGGCTTTTTGTAATTCAGTTTTCGAATGATGATGCTATAAAACACTATTCAAAAATGATAGTGGAATGGAGAGGAAGCCACTTGACTCCTGCGGGAAGTAGAGGAAAGGCTGAGACCCCACAGGCGAAGCCGAGGAGACTCAGCTTCCTCCACGCGGAAAGCAAGTGGCTGGAGCGTAATGGAACGAACTATTTTCTATCTTTTTGCATTAAAGAGCATAAGTTTTGAAAATATTTACAGTGTTATATAAAAAGCTATTTGGCTGAAAAGAGGGATTATATGAACCAAGAAACATTAGAATTATTTAAAACATTAACAGAACTGCCCGGAGCACCTGGAAACGAGCATCAAGTAAGATCATTTATGAGAACGCAACTTGAACCACTATCAGATGAAATTGTTCAAGACAAATTAGGCAGTATTTTTGGTGTTAGACGTGGAAAAGAAAACGAACCGACGATCATGGTGGCCGGCCATATGGATGAAGTAGGCTTTATGGTTACGGCTATTACAGACAATGGCATGCTTCGATTTCAGCCACTTGGAGGTTGGTGGAGTCAAGTTCTTTTGGCTCAAAGAGTACAAATTATCACCGACAACGGTCCAATCATCGGTGTTGTTGGTTCAATTCCTCCCCATCTTTTAAGTGAAGGCCAACGAAATAAGCCGATGGACATAAAAAATATGTTGATCGATATTGGTGCAGATGACCGCGAAGATGCGAAAAAAATTGGAATTAAGCCAGGGCAGCAAATTGTACCTATTTGTCCGTTCACTCCTATGGCAAACCCTAAGAAAATCCTGGCAAAAGCATGGGATAACCGTTATGGATGCGGTTTAGCGATAGAGCTTCTTAAAGAATTAAAAGATGAGGATCTTCCTCACACATTATATTCAGGAGCCACTGTACAGGAAGAAGTTGGTCTGCGGGGAGCACAAACAGCTGCAACGATGATTAATCCTGACCTGTTTTTTGCACTTGATGCAGGACCGGCTAATGATATGAGTGGAGATAAAAAGGAATTCGGTCAGCTTGGAAAAGGTGCTGTACTCCGCATTCTTGATCGTTCAATGGTCACTCATCGTGGAATGAGAGAATTTGTACTTGATATGGCAGAAACTCATAACATTCCATATCAATACTTTGTGTCCCAAGGCGGAACAGATGCTGGTCGGGTCCATGTTTCAAACAGTGGAGTCCCATCAACAGTAATTGGAGTAAGCTCACGATATATTCATACTTCAGGGTCAATTTTACATGTAGATGATTATGCGGCGGCAAAAGAACTTCTCATAAAGCTTGTTAAATCATGTGATATAACTACAGTTCAATCGATAAAACGTAATTCGTAATTTTATAAGGGAGATGCAACAGTGAAAATTGCAATAGGAACAAAAAATCCTACCAAAGTTAAAGCGGTGAATGATGCATTTGCTTCATTCATAGAAGCTGAATTTTATTCAACAAATGTCCCTTCCAATGTTTCGGCACAGCCTCTTACAGATTTGGAAACATTAACAGGTGCAATCAATCGGGCAAAGAATGCGTTGGAAGCTGAAAGAGCCGATCTTGGAGTTGGTTTAGAAGGCGGGCTCATCAAAACTGATTTTGGCTATTTCTTATGTAATTGGGGAGCCATTTATGTAAAAGATCAACAGCCTATTATTGCAGGTGGAGCAAGGATAGTAGTACCTGATGAAATAGGAGAGCTTGTTTTTTCTGGTCGAGAATTAGGTGATGTGATGGATATATATGCAAGGAAAAAGAATGTTCGTCACAATGAAGGAGCTATTGGCATTTTTACAAATGGGATTGTGGATCGGACCACAATGTTTAAAGAGCTTTCCAATCTTTTGATTGGTCAGTATTTATATAAACAAAATGTGCAATGAAAAGTCAAAAATCCCTTCAGTTGTATGTTCAACTGAGGGGATTTTGTTTTCGTCTAGGAAATGATAAAATTTTTTGAACTGTGGATAAGTGTGCGACATCTAGCTCCGAAGCACAGGATGTGCAAGTGCAGTCTTTGCGACAGGACGTCGCGTTTTTGACTGCCTCGAGGTCATAAGCCCGAGGCTGATCAAGGTGCTTGCGCTTTTGTTCATATTGGTTCTGAGCGTTGAGGCAACCAATTAGCTAAATAGGAGGGCAGATCTCTATCATTTGCTCTTGTTGTATGTCCACCATCTTCCAATAAAAATGTCTTATCTTTACTTGAAACAAAATCAATAACACGCATATTTTGTTCCTTTAAGACAAGACGATCATGTTCAGTGGAGATGACCAATAGATTGGCATGAATATTTTTTAGTTCTGCTTTTTTTCCATGAATGATTAATCCGCCATCAATTAATTTGTTTTTCTTCCCTAATTCATTCATTAATTCTTTCATAGCTGCACCTGAAAAAGGAATATGCCCATCTGTCCATGTTTTTAATCTTTTCCATTTTTCAACATAGTTCTCATCATGAGCTTTATTAAGTAAAGAAAGGTATGGGCTAAAATAAATCGGATTTGTCACCATTCTCATTCCGGCTTTCATGGAATGGCCGGAAATTAAACCAACAGCATCTAAAAGCCTATTAATATTTAGTTTATCCTCTTTACTTGCCTGAGCTAGTTTATCGAAAAAAGGAACGACCTCAAAATCGATCGGAGAAACATTTAAAATGAGGTTTCGGATGGGCTCCTCAGCAATCGTTGCGTACATTGTAGCTAATGTACCGCCAAGACAATATCCGATAATGGTTAATTCATCTGCTTTAGAGTGTCGAAGTGCTCTTTTTACTGCTTTTTGAATGTAATCTACAACATAGTCACTTGCAGATATATCTTTGTCTTCATATCCAGGGATACCAAAGTCCATTAAATAGACTTCAAATCCATTTCGTGTGAAATTTTCGATGACACTATTTCCAGGTGCCATATCTAAAATAAACGGCTGATTAACAAGGGAGTAGACGAGAAAAAGAGGAACATTATATTTTTTTTCTACAGGGGCGTAATACCATAAAGTAGCTTTGTTTTTTTCCAAATCGCTTCCCTGGGAGTAGCACCAATCTTTGGAGTCGGGCGGTTCCAAGCGTTTAAAAAGCCCTTCCATCTTTTTAATTCTGTTTCAAGGTCATACTTTGGGCCGGAATTATGCTGATTATTCATATTAATTCCCCCATTTATTAGCCTGTTTTTCTTGAAGTCGATTCAATAGCTTTTTGTTTATTTCCTTTAAATCCACTTGACCCGGCGGCTTCATTAGTTCTCTTTGTAATTCCTCTTTTAGTGTATTCGTATTTGATTTTGCTGCTAATTTTTGCTTATATGGTAACACTCTATTTTTAATTGTCGTTTCTAACCCTTCTAGTGGAGTTGGGATGTCTTTAACATCCTGTAAGATCATCATTTTAAGTTCTTTGACTAAATTCAAAACCTCATGTAGCTCCTCCTCAACGTTATCCAGCTTATCTTCGGACTGAACAATTAATTTTCCTAACCGTCCTACATCCCTTTTGGTAGGAAAATTTAATTGTGAAGACAGTTGCTCAACATAGTCATGTATGGCTTCAATTAAGTGTGCAAGTACGTGACCAGCTGTATTGGCAGTAAGAGCTACTTCTTCTTTATTCAATTGATCTTGAATATATTTATTCACTTTTCCCTCTAGTTGGAAACCCAGCTTTTTTAAGAGTGAAAACAATTCTGGTTTTTCACTGTTTGACATAACCTATTTAATCCTCCAATCTAACGTTCTCCGTATACGTTTTATAAAAACTTTTATACTCTATTTTAGATAGTAATGATAGAAAAGGTGCATAAAATAATGAGTTTGCCTTAGCCTGATTTTAAAAATAGATAACTAATTTAATGAAAAATAGTTTTGTATCCGTAACCTGAAAGTAGAGTTGCGAATAAACTATCTCGTTTACTTAAATATGTAGAGGAGGGATAAAGTTATGACTGAAAAACAATTTCTGGATTTACTTGACGATCATGATGCTCATCGAAACATACAACCATACTATGAACAATTGATGTCTTCACAGGTACTGAGGTTTATGGATGTAGAACTAGTAGATGCGTTTTTATCGCATTTTGAATTAAGTGAGGATATGACCTTTGAAGAGTTTATAGGCCTGTACAAAATATTTGAAGTAGTCTATGAGAAAGATAAATTTCCTATTATCTATTAAACAGATTTTTATTGCTTATCAATTCTTAACATGTTTCTTTTAAAACAAGAGCGGTTGTCTATACACAATTGTATATCCCTCATACCATAGTGTAAAAGGAGGGTAATATCTATGAGAAAGAAACTCATTACAACGAGTACAAGAGGAATAAAGGAAACGGCCTTCCCGTATCAGTTATATCAAAAAGCAAAAAAATTCGGAGCATGGAATCCTCAAGATATAGATTTTACGCAAGACAAAGAGGATTGGAAAAACCTTTCTACGAGACATCGCGATTGGATTATAAAACTACTTGCTCAGTTTCAAGGAGGAGAAGAGGCCGTAACACACGATTTACTACCCCTTCTTAAAATTGCTTCTATTGAAGGGAGAATCGAGGAGGAATTGTTTTTAACAACCTTTCTCTATGATGAAGCAAAGCATACAGAACTATTTAGAAAAGTTTTAGATGAGTTGGGTGAAAGAGAAGATTTAACACACCTGCATTCAAAAACATATCGGAAGTTTTTTTATGAAATCCTCCCTGATACAATGGAACAACTGTGGAATCATCCTACTCCGGAAGCACTTGCTGATGCAGCTACTGTATATAATATGTTTTCAGAAGGAGTATTAGCGGAAACAGGGTATAAAGTTTTCTCAGATGGATTAAACAAAATGGGGATCATGCCCGGATTATTAAAAGGTATTGAATATTTAAAAAAAGACGAATCTAGGCATATTGCATATGGGACGTATTTGCTTCAACGATTAATTAGTGAGCATCCTCAGCTTTTTGATCGGGTAATCAAAAAAATGGAAGAATTGGCCCCTCTGGCTCTAGCTTTAAACGAGGAAGGAATGGCCTTTGAAGAGGATGAAAAAGGAAAAACAGCTACTCAAGAACTAATCAATTTCTCTAAGAAACAATTAATGACTCGAATTGAAATTCTTTCAAGAGCTAAAACAAAAAGTATTGATGAATTATATCCTTATTAAGGTAGAGAGGCTAGGAGATGTTCCTAGTCTTTTATGTTGTATGTAATTCTCCTACTATGTAAACAATATACACCATAAAACTTGTCAAATAGAAAAAATTAAAGGTAGAATTAAATAGGGCCTTTTTTCCTATCGTGGATGAAGGGTGGGTAAATCCTGAGGAGATTAAGTTGTCTTTTCATTAGAGGAGGATTTATATGAGAATATTTTCTTGCTTTTTAAGTGGAATTGTCTTAATTATTTTAACAGGCTGTATGCCATCAAGTGAAGAAATAAAGAAAGAAACGATAGAAAATGCAGAACAAGCTTTTTCAAGTAAGAAACAAAAGTCAAATGAATCATCTGACCTGTTTTCCTATTATATTCCAGATGATTTTCAAGTGAAAGAAACAAAAAAAGCGAATGTTCTGCTTGAAAAGGGGAATCAAAGCTTTATTCTTTTTGTTAATCAAAATGAAGATGAAAGCAGTAAGGTTTCCTTTGAAACACTAGCGGAACAATATAAAGAACCTTTCATATCTGAAACATTTGAAAGAGATAATGAATTTGGATATATATTTGTAGTCAAGGTTGATAAAAACTTGTATGAAGTAACAGTTGGTTTAGGTGGGACAAAGCTTACGACAGAATCGGAAGCACATAATCTGCACGATGATGTACAAGTAATGATGGAAATTGTGAAATCTGTTCAATAGGAAAGAAAATCCCTGTGTTTACCACGGGTTTTTTTGTTAGTTAGGTTCGAAAAACACATTTTGCAAGGTGGCTAAGTGGAATCAAAAGAGGATATCATATAAACTATAATATGTAACAAAAAGTAAGGTTGCATGAATAAAGGAGGACTAACAATGAAACAGCTACAATCCATTGATGAATATAAAAAGATCACACAAGAAGAAAAGGTTATTCTGATGTTTTCTGCTGATTGGTGCCCGGACTGTCGAGTAATCGAACCTATTCTACCAGAGATAGAGCAGGAAAATAGCGAATTTACTTTTTATTATGTAGATCGTGACGAGTACATTGATTTATGTGCGGAGCTGAATGTTTATGGAATTCCAAGCTTTGTCGCATTTCATGAAGGAAAAGAAGTAGGTCGTTTTGTTAATAAAGAACGTAAATCGAAAGAACAAATTCAGGAGTTTATTGATAGTATTTCAATATAAAGAGATGTGAAAGTGTTTAGAAAGGAGGGGTAGAGATGAAAATGACATCAAGAAAATTAGTCGAAATACTAAAAAACCAACTTTCTAATCAAGGCTTAAAGTTTCATTTTGATCGTGAAAAAGACACACTACGAATAGAAGACGATGAAACCAAAAAAGGTGTAACGCTGTCAATGCCAGGCATTATAGCCAAATGGGAGACAAAAAACCAAAATGCGATAGATGAAGTTGTTTATTATGTTGAAGAAGCTCTTCATGCAATGAAAAATCAGCAGGAGCTAACAGGTAAGGAAAAATCAATTTTTCCGGTTATCCGCTCAACTTCCTTTCCAACTGAAAGCAATGAAGGCATTGCATTAGTTTATACAGACCACACAGCTGAGACACGAATCTATTACGCGCTTGACCTAGGTAATACCTATAGGCTGATTGATGAGAAAATGATGCAAAGGGAAAATTGGAATATTGAGCAAATCAAAGAGATTGCATCATTTAATATAAGGTCATTAAAGACAAGTGTGAAAGAAGATCATGTCGCAGGAAATGTTTTCTATTTCTTAAATGCTAATGATGGTTACGATGCAAGCCGTATATTAAATGAAAGTCTTCTCCATTCGTATAAAGAAAGAATGGTTGGGAAAATGGCTGTTGCTGTTCCACACCAGGATGTCCTCATTATTGTTGACATTCAAAACGAAACGGGATATGACATTTTGGCTCAATTAACGATGAGCTTTTTCGCAAGCGGAAGAGTTCCTATTACAGCTTTGTCATTCTTGTATGAAAACAATGAGTTGGAGCCAATCTTCATTTTAGGGAAAAATAAGCCCAAGCTTTGATTTAAATAGTATGAATGTAACCATAAATAGAGGGCTTTATTAACACCCATAAAAAAACAATTGAAACGTAACATGTACATATAAATGAAAAAGGAGGCGCCGAGCAATCATAAACAATTGCATTGGTACCTCTTTTTTTATGAATACAAATGGTGAAACATAATTTTCTTTTACACTTATATCTACAAATTCAGACATTTATTGATACAATAGAAGAGATATTTTTTAGTTCTTAAATAAATGGCTCCTTGATTATGGGATGAGCCATATTTTGATTATATTGAAAGAGTGATAATATGAGTTGGTTTAAAAAAATGGTTTCACTATTGTTCGGAGATGAAGAAGAAACGGAGACAGATGCTCTTGAGCATCAGCCAAAATCTCATCAAGAGCATCAATCAGTAAAAAATGTTCTTAGCGATCCAAAAACAACTGAATGGGAAAACCGTCAGCAGATGAAAGCTGAGGCAAGAGTTTCCTATCAATATCCAAAAGGGAATTTTCGATTTCCTATTATTCCTGATGAAAGACATATAAAAAGAGTTGAACGTCCAAGAAGAAAAGACAATCAAGAAAACAATCAAAGGAAGCAAGCTGAGAAAAAAACTCAAGAATATAAAAGCTTCGATCGATATAAACAGGCACAGGAATCGGCGGTTGAAAAGAAAGAAATAACATACGCAAAGAAAAGGCCGTTTCATCCAACAGCTATTCCATCACCGGTTTATGGGTTTCAGCCTAGAGATGAGAGGATAAAGAATCGGCCAATTCACCTCGATAACAATAGGAATCATCATGAACAAAAGCTTGCAGCTGAAACAATAGAATCCGTGGAAGAAAAGATCACTTCAATAGAACTTGAAGAATCATATGAACCAAATCATATCATGGAACAAGTACATAGAGATGAACAGCAGCCTGCTCATCTTCCAGATGATCAACTTACTGCAGTTGATGAAGATGAAGATGAGGATACATCATTAACTTTTGAGATTGATAGTAAAGAAATAAAAACTGAAATTCAACTTGAGGAAGAAGATCTTGTAGATGAGGCTCTAACGATTGTAAAAACAGAGTATCAAAAACAAATACATGATGATCAAGTAAATTTAAAAGAAATAACGAAGCATGAAGAACAGGCTGAGTACCGATATGAAGAAAATGAAGCTATCATTGAACTAGAAGAAACTCTACAAGAAGGTGAACAGCATGATGAGATCATACATGCTGAAAATACGATAATTGTAGAGCAATCTCCATCAACTGAGGAAGAGCAGACAGAAACAGAAAGTATGAAACAGGAGAAACCAGATAGTACAAGCCATAGTCATAGTGAAAACACACCTAGACGCAAGTCAGCTCCATTTAATGTGATGATGTTAGGGAGAGATAAGCAAAAATTAAGAGAGAAAAGTCAGGAACATGGCTATCAATTTCCATCACTTAACTATTTAAATGTAGCGGATAGAGAAGTAATCGAAGATCATACTTGGCTAGAATCTCAAAAAGATCTTTTGAATGTCACATTAAAAAACTTTAATGTGAGAGCCAGTGTTGTAAATGTTACACAAGGACCTTCTGTAACACGGTTTGAAGTACATCCTGAGCCGGGAGTAAAGGTAAATAAGATAACAAATTTGAGTGATGATATTAAATTAAGCCTATCTGCTAAAGACATAAGAATTGAGGCACCAATCCCAGGGAAAAATACAATAGGAATTGAAGTCCCTAATAAAGTAAGTAAGATGGTTTACTTACGGGAAATCTTAAGAAGTACTGAGTTTCGTTCAAATCCTTCACCGATGACTGCCGTATTAGGTTTAGATATTGCCGGACAACCAGCTGTTACAGATTTAAAGAAGATGCCACATGGTTTGATAGCAGGAGCAACCGGATCCGGGAAAAGTGTGTGTATCAATACTATTCTTATTAGCTTGTTATATAAGGCTTCACCACATGAAGTGAAATTAATGCTAATTGACCCAAAAATGGTTGAATTAGCACCTTATAATGAAATTCCTCATCTTGTAAGTCCGGTGATTACAGATGTAAAAGCTGCAACAGCTGCATTAAAATGGGCTGTGGAGGAAATGGAAAGACGCTATGAATTATTTGCACACTCCGGTACCAGGGAAATTACAAGATATAATCAGCTCGTCAAAGAGCACAGACAAGGTGAGCATTTACCATATCTAGTCATTATCATAGATGAGTTAGCTGATTTAATGATGGTTGCTCCAAATGATGTTGAGGAAGCGATTTGTCGGATTGCTCAAAAAGCACGGGCATGTGGTATTCATCTTATTGTTGCAACTCAAAGACCATCTGTTGATGTTATTACAGGATTAATTAAAGCAAATATCCCAACAAGAATTGCGTTTTCTGTGTCATCACAGGTTGATTCAAGGACAATTATTGATGTAAATGGAGCTGAGAAATTATTAGGTAAAGGTGATATGCTGTTTTTGGAAAATGGTTCATCAAAAGCAGTTAGACTTCAAGGTACCTTTGTATCAGATGAAGAAATTGAGCGAGTTGTGAAACATGTGAAGCTTCAATCAAAGCCTGATTATTTATTTCATCAAGATGAATTGGTAAAAAAAGCGACCATTCAATCAGAAGAGGATGAGCTATTCCTTGAGGCCTGTGAGTTTGTCGTAAATCAGGGTGGTGCATCAACATCCAGTCTGCAAAGAAGATTTAGAATTGGATACAATCGTGCCGCCAGATTAATCGATATGATGGAAGAACAAGGAATTATCTCCGAAAATCGAGGAAGCAAGCCAAGAGATGTGTTAATCTCTGAAGAAGAGTTAGATGCAATTCACGAAACCCACGTGCTTTAAAAAATATGATAAGATACGATTAAAAAGGTAAGGTTTTTTGTATGGATAATATTGTTTATCTACAAGCTCTTCGAAAAGAAAAAGAAAATCAACTCACAACTTTTATATGTGACCATTTAAAGGCGGTCCATACACATGTTGACCGCCATGTAAACATAAGGGAAAAAGTAAAAGCAAAACATATTTTAACTAAAAAGCTTTTGAATGAGAAATCAGCGGTTTTAACTTTATCTCAAGAGCAATTATTTAAAGACTGGTTTACGTTTGATTATTTAACGATAAAAGGCTTGACCAACTATCAAACTTATATTAAATACGGGAACCGCATGAAGCATCCACTGGATTCTGTCGTACATGCTTTATTTATGGCTAGTGTACTTGAACCATTTAAAGTAATAAAATATGATAAACCACATATACATGCAAAGAAATTACTAACGAATGAAATCTGCACAATAAAGCTCGATGAAGGAATTCCTGATTTACATGATAATGAATGGGTCTTTTTACGCTCAATTCCTGTATTTGATGATTTATTTTTAATAAGTGATATGTTTATTCAACATGATCATATGATGATGGATGAATTACATATACACTTCGAAAAAAGTCCTGATAGTTGGCGTACATTTTTAAAGAAATATTCCATAAAATATAGTTGGAATTGTACAAAGGTGAAATTGAGTTCAATAGAGTAATTCGATTTTTCATAGTCATTACGGATGGCTAATGGTATAATATAATTTTGTAGGCTGATTACATATTAGGGAAAAAACAAGAAATGTTTGTATTTCCTAAGAGACGTTTACTATACAACGGGTTGCAAATCAAGATAAGCGTCATATACTGTCAATCAGATAGACGTTTGTTGGAGGTTCTAATTATGACTGTTTATCATTTTGTAGGAATTAAAGGGACTGGAATGAGTGCCCTTGCACAGATTTTACATGATATGAACTATGAAGTTCAGGGCTCTGATATAGAGAAAAAAGTATTTACACAGAAAGCACTTGAAGCACGAAATATTAAAATTTTACCCTTCTCAAAAGAAAATATTAGAGAAGGATTAACGATTATTGCAGGAAATGCGTATCCGGATACACATGAAGAAATTGTTGAAGCACAAAACCAGGGCTTACCTGTTATTCGATATCATCGCTTTTTGGGAGAATTCCTTCAAAAATATATCAGTGTTGGTATTACGGGTGTACATGGAAAAACATCGACAACCGGATTGCTTTCACATGTAATTAAAGGCGCTGAACCTACATCGTTTTTAATTGGTGATGGTACAGGTAGTGGAGTTCCTGAAAGCAAGTATTTTATTTTCGAAGCATGTGAATATCGCAGACATTTCTTATCCTACCAGCCGGATTATGCGATCATGACAAATATCGATTTTGATCATCCTGACTATTTTACAAGCATTGAAGATGTTTTCAGTGCATTTCAGGAAATGGCTGTTCAGGTGAAGAAAGGGATCATCGCATGTGGTGATGACGAACAGCTGCAACAAATTCAGGCAAAAGTACCAGTTGTTTATTATGGATTTAATGAAGATAATGATTTTCAAGCAAGAAACATCGTGAAATCAACCGATGGTACAGCATTTGATGTATTTGTTCGTAATACATTTTATGCATCTTTCAACATTACCTCTTACGGAGATCATAGTGTATTAAATGCATTATCAGTTATTGCACTATGTCACTATGAAGGAGTTGATGTTGAGATCATTCAACAAAGACTTCAAACATTTGAAGGTGTTAAAAGACGTTTTAATGAAAAACGAATTGGAAACCAAATTTTAATTGATGATTATGCACATCATCCAACCGAAATTAACGCAACAATTGATGCTGCTAAACAAAAATATCCTGATCGTGACATTGTCGCTGTTTTCCAGCCGCATACATTTACAAGAACACAATCCTTTTTAGATGAGTTTGCGGATAGCTTACAAAGAGCGGACTACGTCTACTTATGTGATATTTTCGGTTCTGCACGTGAAAATGTTGGAAAGTTATCAATTGATAATTTGCTTGAAAAAATTGATAATTCAAGTCTTATTAAGGAAGATGGTACTGCTGTGCTTAAAGCACATGAACATGCTGTATTGGTTTTCATGGGTGCTGGTGATATTCAAAAATATCAAGAAGCTTATGAAAACGTCTTAGCATAAAGTATATAAAAACAGCTGACATTTATGTCAGCTGTTTTTTGTATACATGAAAGAAAATATATAATTTCGTACTTAGTGTCCAGCTCCAGCGACTAGCCCCTCTAGGGTCTAGTTAATTTTGAAGAGAAGGCAACTAACGCCTTCTCTTCAAAATTGACTTATTTGCCCTAGGCTGACCAAGGCGCTAGGGCATTTCTTATTTACCTGCTAACAGATGGGATCCTATCCTCTTTCATGGTTAGTGTGTAACCTCTGCCCCTAATCGTGTTGATTTTTATTGTATTCGGTAATTTTTTTCTTAGCCTATAAATGAGCGCATTCACTTCTTCATTCCCAACCAAGTATTCGTTATTACCCGCTATTTGTCTTTCCGGCCACACATATTCAATAATTTCTTCTTTCGATATAAATGTTTTTCTTTGTAAAAGAATATCTATGAACTTGAATTCCTTCTCAGTTAAGGAAATAGTATCATGTTGAATGTGTAATGTTTGCTTAAGAAAGTCAAGTTTAGGCTCGGTTTTCGCGAGATTGTCTATATTTAGGATTGATAGCTCAGAGGTTTGCTCAAAATCTCTAAGTGAAAATGATAAAACAACTAAATTTTTAGCAAATGAGATCTTATCGTTGGTTTTGAGTTGAACGGGTTTAAAAGGATTTAATTTTTTATCATTAAGGTAAGTGCCGTGTTTGCTAGCCAAATCCTTAATATAAATATTGTTCGACCTAAGGAAAATGGTGAAATGCTTCCTGGAAACAAAAATATTATTAAAGGATATATCAGGTGTCAAAGTACTCGATTTCCTGCCAAAGGTTGTTTCTGGTTTATGTAAGGAAATAATATCCCCTGATTCAAAATATGGCGCTTGTTGAACAACAAGATAAGAATAAATGTCCATTTTTCTAATTACTCCTATTTATTAGATTCCTATCATTCACTTATTATCCTATAACTATTGTCTATCGGCAATTGAATCTTTACTATAAAAATGTGGAAGAAGCAATTTAGGAAGCAGGTGTATTATGCAAGAGCAAGATATACGATTAAAAGTATCAAATGTATCGAAGAAAATAGGGAAAACATCGATTATAAATGATGTTAGCTTTGAATTGTGTAATGGTGAAATCCTCGGTTTATTGGGGCCAAATGGTTCAGGTAAGACAACAATCCTAAAAATGCTTGTTGGATTATTAAAACCAACGAAAGGGTCTATTACTATTCACCAGTTTGATCTTCAGAAAGACTTTGAAAAAGCTATTTCCAATGTGGGAGCAATTATAGAAAACCCGATTATGTATGACTTTCTTTCCGGTTATGAGAACCTTGTCCAATTATTTAGAATGACAGACCAATTTTCCTACGAAAGAATAGATGAAATGATAGAGTTATTAAGAATGGAAGAGTACATAAATGACAAGGTCCAAACTTATTCATTAGGGATGAGGCAAAGATTAGGCTTGGCACAGGCTTTACTCCACCGTCCTTCAATCCTTCTGTTAGATGAGCCAACAAATGGCTTAGATCCTGAAGGAATGAAAAGTCTAAGAGATGCCCTCAGAAGGCTCGCAGACAAAGAAGGCGTATCAATCATTATATCAAGCCATATTCTTTCTGAAATTGAGCTTATTTGTGACAGCGTGCTCGTGATGAAGGATGGAAGATGTATTGAGCGTTCACAATTAAGAGATTGGCAAAACAATCGAATTGAAAAGCAAACCTTTCAATTCAGAATAGTAAATGTAGATTCCCTTAAAACATACTTAGTAGATGAATATAGAGGAAATGATATTATTTTTCATTCTAATGGATTCTCAATTGAGGTGGAGCTTGAAGAAGTGGCAAGATTAAATAAACTGTTAGTAGGTTGGGGATTTGATGTAGTAGGTATCGAGAGAATAGATAACCCTTTAGAGCAGATATTTCTACAGAAGTTAGGAAGGGGGAATAACCATGAATATCCTTTACCAGCTTATCCGTAATGAACATCAAAAGTTATATAAGCGCATGAGGATGTGGATCTTCCTTGGGTTGATCGTGGTTGCAAATATCCTAATGGGTCTCTTTTTCCATTTTTTATTTAAGGATACTGAATTTTCTTTTTGGGATTATGTTCAAGTGAGTTCGTACGTACTGCTTGTTATTCAATTAATAAGTATTATTATAGCGGGGGACATTGTTTCTAGTGAGTTTGAAAGAGGTACGATTAAATTTTTGTTAATCAGACCTGTTAAACGTGTAAATATATTAGTTTCCAAATATATAACGGTTCAAGCCAATGTATTTTTACTGGGAATGTTCCAATTATTTTTATCGATCATAATTGGCCTCATCTTTTATGCTGATTCACTTTTTGTACTTGATCAAAGAGTACTTGTTGGATTAGGCAGTTACTTATTTCAGTTGATAGAAATTGGCATCATCGCATCAATAGCTTTTGGTTTATCAGCCATAACGAGAAATAGTATCATTTCAATTGCACTGCCTATTTTCTTGGTTTTTACTTCAAGTGCACTTATGACACTATTTCAACATTATCACGTTGATGCAGCAAAGTATTTATTGTTTGCTAACACAAATTTAATGCCTTACTTTTTTGGAGAACCAATGTTTGAGGGAATGACCTTACTTTTTTCAATTGTCATTATTATGATTCATATGATGTCATTCTTTCTACTTGCTGGTTATTTATTTACAAAGAAAGATGTGCATGTTTAATAGGAAAAAGACGGTAGAAGGAGCTCTGCCGTCTTTTCTAAACAGGTAAGAGAGTATGAAATTTTATACATAGTGTAGGTGTCTAGTCCCAGCGCCTTGCACCTCTAGGGTCTAGTCAACTTGGAATTGAAGGCAAAGAGCGCCTTCTATTCCAAATCGCCTTATTTACCCTAGGCTGATCAAGGTGCTTGCACTTTTCTTAACTATTATTTTAAATTTTCCGGATTAAGAGGCTCTAGTTCAGGAATGACAAAACGACCATCTTTTCGAATAAGAACATCATCAAAATAAATCTCGCCACCGCCATATTCCGGGCGCTGAATCATAACCATATCCCAGTGGATATTGGAGTTATTTCCATTATAAGCATCATCATAAGCTTGCCCTGGGGTAAAGTGGAAGCTGCCATCAATCTTCTCATCAAACAAAATATCCTGCATTGGATGCTGGATGAATGGATTCACTCCTATTGCAAATTCACCTATATACCTTGCACCTTCATCTGTATCGAAGATTTTATTGATTCTTTCTGTATTGTTTGAAGTTGCTTCTACAATTTTTCCATCTTTAAAAGTAAGTTGTACATTTTCAAACGTAAAGCCATTATATGGCGATGGTGTATTATATGAAATTTTTCCGTTAACTGAATGACGAACAGGTGCTGTATAGACTTCTCCATCCGGAATATTCATTTGTCCAGAGCATTTAATTGCCGGAATGTCTTTAATTGAAAATGTTAAATCTGTATCATTTCCAGTTAAACGCACTTTGTCTGTTTTATTCATAAGCTCAACTAAAGCATCCATTGCTTTGTCCATTTTGCTGTAGTCAAGATTACATACATTAAAATAGAAGTCCTCAAATTGTTCAGTACTCATTTTGGCTAATTGAGCCATAGAAGAAGTTGGGTATCTTAAGACTACCCATCTTGTTTTAGGTACACGTATGTCCCGATGAACTTTTTGGCCGATTGTTTGACCTTGCAGCTTCATTTTATCATCTGGGATATCGGCAAATTCATTAATGTTATGGCCAGATCTTAATCCTATGTACGCATCCATTTTACTCATTACTTCAGCTTCGAAGTCAGCCATCATTTCATATTGTTCTTGGATTCCGCCCATCATGAGGGCTCGGTCTACCTGATGATCTTTTAAGGATACAAATGGATATCCTCCAGCCTTATACGCTTCCTTTACAAGAGCAACAACTAACTCTCTTTGCAGACCGAAATTCTCGATCAGAACCTTTTCACCTTTTTGTAATTTTATCGAATAATTAATTAAGTTTTTTGCTAAAGTTTCGATACGTGAATCTTTCATGTAAATCCTCCTTTATTATTTCTACTTACCCTTTTATTGTACCCGATTCTCATGAAACAATGGTAAGAGCTTTATTACGCCTAATAAATTTTTAAAGCATCTTTAAATAAAAACTAGTTAGGTTGATTGTAACGGATGTGTGAGACTCCTGTAGGAGCTGCGTGGCAGGTGAGACTCATACAGCGCTGGCGCCTAGGGAGGCTCACCGCATGCCCCACGGAAAGCGAGCATCCTGGAGCTACAATTAACCAGTCCAAACACTTTTATAGAGCATGCAAAGTTAGCGATAACAGTCTAAGATTAAAATGAATGTCTAAAAAGAAGGAGATTTTAGCTATTATGTAAAATTTATGTTTATAATAGAAATGATAGGGTATGGAATATAACAAGGAAAATATGGGAGGTGCATGATTTGATTATCATTTTATACTTAAGTGTAGCATTAATAGCCATTGCATTTACAATATTAGTGGTATATGTATCGAAAACATTAAAAGCATTACAGGCTACGCTCACAAATGTTGCAGGAACTTTATCAGGTCTTGAGAATCAAATGGCAGGAATAACGACCGAAACAACAGTATTATTACATAAAACAAATGCACTTGCGGAAGATATTCAACAAAAGTCAGAAAAGTTGAATAATGTTGTCGAATCAGTAAAAGATGTAGGGGATACCATTCAACAACTTAATGTAACAGTCAAGAAGGTAACAACTACAGCGTCAACAAATCTTGAGCAAAATCAGGAAAAAATTAATCAAGTTGTTCAATGGAGTAATGCTGCAATGGAAATATGGGCAAAATGGAAACAGAAGAGTGAAAAAAACAACAATTGAATGGTTAGATGCACAAATAATTTGAGGAGGTTGAAATCATGGCTAAAAATAGCAATGGTAAAGACTTTATTATCGGTTCACTAATCGGAGGCCTTGTTGGTGCAGCAACTGCATTGTTTTTGGCTCCTAAATCCGGAAAAGAAATGAGAAGTAATTTAGGTCAACAAGCATCAGTAATGAAGGAACGCACAGGTAAAATGACCAATGATGCTTTTGAGAAAGGTTCAGAATTTGCAGCAGTTGCAAAAGATAAAACATCCTCTCTTACACAAGTAGTAACAGGACAGTCTTCACAAATTATGGACAAAGTCCGTTCGATTACAAATTCATCGAACTCAAGTGAACAATCAGATGTTGTAGAAAAAGAGATAACAAATGCTTTAGAACAGTTAACAGAAGAATCAACTGAAGTAAAGAATCAAGATAAAACAGAAACAGAAACACCTTTAGCATCTGAAGCACAAACAGAAAATAATCATGTTCAAGAAAAATCCCCTAAAGAAGAGGGTACTGAAAGTACGGTCAAATCTAATAGTTAATATTGAACATGAACATTCTTAGATAATATGAATATTGACTAGGTGTAGAGGTGATAGAATGAGTAACCATGTAATTGAGTCAATTGAACAATTTGAAGGACTATTACACAAACATAATGAATTTTTATTTGTTAAGAATAGTTTAACATGTCCTATAAGCCAAGCAGCATTTGATGAATACCAGGAATTTACTGAAATTCATAAAGATTATCCCAGCTATCATTTACATGTTCAAGAAGCTCGTGAACTCTCCAATTATATTGCAGAAACATATGGTGTAAAACATGAATCTCCACAAGCCTTAATTTTTCGAGGAAATGAAGTTGTTTGGAATGCTTCACACTGGAAGATTACATATGATGCTTTAAAACAGGAAATTGTAGGATGAAAAAGAAAAGAGGATAATGCCTTGTTATGGCATTATCCTCTTTTCTTTATATCCATTGAATCTCAAGCTGATCTCCAGGATTCAATGGTTCTTGAAAAGATACTTCCCGGCTGTTTTTTAATAATTTAAATTGATTGCTGCTTGAATGAGGTATGTCAATTTCAACGGCTGTAAAAAGGTCTTGAAAAATAAAGGGTTCTACCTTTCTTTTTTTCGTTTCTACAAATTCTCCATTATATAGAACATCACAATCGGTTAGCTTTATTCCATCTCGATAAAATTCCTGTAGTGTTTTTTCTAGGACAATGGATTGACCATTAAAAATAATCGGCATTGTTTGAGATTGTTGAATGTTGGCTTCTAAGATAAATTCTTTCAATAGTGGCTCTTTCATAGGTTTGAGAACGAGAATATCGCCATCTTCAAGTTTTGAATCTCTTGAGGCTTCCAATCCGTTTTTAAAGAGTTTTCCTGAACATGCTGGAACTGGCAAAATTTTATCGTCTATCATGATTGAAAACGGTTTTATCTTGTCTAATTCATGTTTTAAACCAATGGTATATAGTCCTTCTTCAATAGTTGCCGGTATTGAACACACTAAATGGTCACGATCAGACAAAAGCACATTTTGGCTAGCTTTCTTGTTGTTAAGCAAAATTGAAGCAGTTAATGTATAGGCCTGGCCATTCACATGAAATGATTTTGAAGGAATATCATCTAAAATAGAACTGACTGGAACAACAGGAGCATCTCCATCTTTTCCTTTTTCTACTGTAATTGTATCACCGTGTGTAATTGGATCCTCAATGGAACAGATCATTCCGTTTCTCTTTATAATAGGTGCTGTGCCATGCCCACCAGGTATGGTAATCGCTTTATTGTTTACAGTCACCATTAAGGCCATTCCTGGTTTTCCATATAGTTTTGTTAATTGGATGCCAGAAGACAATAAACTATCAGCTACTGTTAAAGATTTCATATGGAATAGCCGCACAGTACGCTCATTAACGGTTACACTTATATATTGAATCGGATTTTGTTTGGATGAAACGGCAATTCCAATCGGAGTGACTAATTCCGGTCCTTTTTGAACATGTTCTTCTAGCTTAAGCTGAGGTATAGCATCAATACCTCTGATCGCCACCCGATTTTCAGGTAACTCTAGTAATGCTGCCAACCTTTTTGGAAGTTCCGGAGTTAGACTGCCTCCTCCTACAAGCATTATCGCTTTAGGAGATATACCATTATTCAAACGGATGATCTCATTCCTGATTGCTGCAGCAAGCTTATCGATTGCAGGGGAGATTTTTTTCAAAATATCTTCTTTTGATAGTTCAGCTTCGAATCCTAAAATATCTGTAACTGTTATATTATTCTCAGACTCCAGTTTTCTCTTAGCTTCTTCAGCTTTTGGGAAATCTAGTAAAAATTCGTCTGATACAGATTCTGTAATTTCATCACCTGCTATAGGAACCATTCCATACGAAATGATCGTTCCCATATCAGTAATGGCTATATCAGATGTTCCTGCTCCAATGTCAACAAGAGCAACATTTAATCTCCTCATTGACGTGGGAATTAGGACATTAATGGCGGCAATTGGTTCTAACGTTAAGGCTTCCATTTCAAGTTCGGCGCGATTCAGTGCAGCCAGCAAAGATTCAACCACAACTTTTGGAAGAAAAGTGGCGATAATCTCCACCGATACTTCTTCACCTTGTTGATCAATTAAACTACCAATCTCTTCACCATCAAGATCATAATGAAGAACAGAATATCCTACACAATCATAATGATGCGCACGCTCATTTTCATGTTTTTTAGCAAGTTGTTGCTGAGCGATCTGTACAGCCATGAGTTCAAGATGAAGAATATCTTCTTTTTGAATTATAGGTTTGCCGGTTATTTCAAGAGAAGCAGTTGCTCTTTCTGTTTTTAATGCACGACCTGCTGCAGCAACACATACTTTATGAAGAGGTCCGTGCTTCTTTTCAAGTTCTTTTTTTACAGAAGAGATGACATTTGCGACAGACAAAACATCATGAATTTGTCCGTCTAACATAGATCGTTTTGTGTGTTCCTTTACTATAGTATCAACAATAAGATAAGAATCGTTTTCTTCTTTTAAGATTAATCCGACTACAGATCTAGTTCCTATATCAAGTGCAAATGTTAGGTCATTAGGGGTCATGTTTGTACACCTTCTTTAAGCAGATGGTTATCATCATTTACAAATAAATGATAATACACTTTCATTGTGTTCGTTCGCTTTATCGCATAAAAGCTTAAAAGCGTTTAAATGTTAAAGTTTTTAATGACAATCACAATTATATGGTTTATAATTACAACTAATTAAAGAAAATGTACCACACTTTTATTGAATGATAAAGAAATCTTACCCTAGTTTCCATACTAGTAAAAAAGTCGAATTTCTAATCAATTTTAAATGCGAAAGGATGAGAGAGATGAGTAATGCAGAATTAGAAGCATTAAGAGCGAGAGCTGAGGAAATTAACTTACAAATCTTAAAGTTAATTAACGAGAGAGGTAGAGTTGTTCAAGAGATTGGTAAAGCTAAAGAAGCACAAGGTGTCAATCGTTATGATCCTGTTCGCGAGCGAAAAATGTTAAATAGTATTAAAGAATATAACGATGGACCATTTTTGGACTCAACTTTACAACATATTTTCAAAGAAATCTTTAAGGCTGGTTTAGAGCTTCAAGAAGATGATCATAGTAAAGCATTGCTAGTATCACGTAAGAAAAAGCCGGAAGATACAGTTATTGAAGTTAATGGTGTTAGGATTGGGGATGGAAGCCAATCATTTATCATAGGTCCTTGTGCTGTTGAGAGCTATGAGCAGGTAGCTGCAGTTGCAGAACAAGCCGTTAAAAAAGGGATTAAAATCATGCGTGGGGGTGCCTTCAAACCGCGTACCAGTCCATATGACTTCCAAGGCTTAGGTGTGGAAGGTCTTAAGATACTAAGAAAAGTAGGCGACGAATACGGTCTAGCTATTATTAGTGAAATTGTAAATCCAGCAGATATTGAATTAGCATTAGATTATGTTGATATTATTCAAATTGGTGCACGTAACATGCAAAACTTCGAATTGTTAAAAGCAGCGGGTGCTGTTCGTAAACCTGTTCTTTTGAAACGAGGTCTTGCAGCTACAATTGATGAATTCGTAAACGCAGCAGAATATATCATTTCACAAGGAAATGATCAAATCATTCTATGTGAGCGTGGAATCCGGACGTATGAGCGTGCAACTAGAAATACGTTGGATATTTCAGCAGTTCCTATTTTAAAACAAGAAACACACTTACCGGTATTTGTAGATGTTACCCATTCAACAGGTCGAAGAGATCTATTAGTTCCGACGGCAAAAGCAGCACTAGCAATTGGAGCTGATGGTGTAATGGCCGAAGTACATCCGGACCCGGCTGTCGCTCTATCTGACTCTGCACAACAAATGGACTTCGACCAATTCGATCAATTCATGACTGAATTAAAGCCGTTAGTTAAAGTGAATGTATAAGAAGTTAGAAAAAGATTTTTGATTGGTATTAAAAAGTTACTTTGAACAAAGAGGTTGACTTAAGATAGGAATTCCGCTTTTTCTTAGAGGAACAATTCCTATTACATAAAGTCACCCTCTTTTTTTGTTTTTTATTCATAAAAATGAAAAAGTTAGGCAAAATGATAATAAGTAAAACCTCAAAAACCGAATAAAAGTGTGAAAATCGAACAAATATGTGAAAACAGCTTAAAAATCGAAGGAAATAGATTGCGGACGTTTTCAGAGTATCGTATGATAAGAAACATAGAATTGGATTTACGACAAGACGTAACAACTTTCTACATAACAAAATTAGACTGGAAAAACCAAGTCAGATAATAAATGTTCTCAATGTAACAGAAGGAGTGTTTTAAATGTCAAGTGTAACAATATATGATGTAGCTCGTGAGGCAAATGTTTCAATGGCAACTGTCTCTCGTGTAGTAAATGGTAATCCAAATGTTAAACCAACAACAAGAAAAAAAGTGTTGGATGCAATTGAAAGATTAGGCTATCGTCCAAATGCAGTAGCAAGAGGTCTTGCAAGCAAAAAGACAACAACAGTTGGGGTAATCATTCCTGATATTTCAAGTATCTTTTATTCAGAGCTTGCACGTGGAATTGAAGATATTGCCACAATGTACAAATACAATATTATCTTAAGTAATTCTGATCAAAATAAAGATAAAGAATTACATTTGTTAAATACAATGCTTGGAAAACAAGTAGATGGAATTGTCTTTATGAGTGGAAATGTAACAGAAGAGCTTGTAGAACAGTTCAAACGCTCTCCTGTACCAATTGTTTTAGCAGCATCCGTAGATTTAACAAATACTACGCCATCGGTTAACATTAACTATGAACAGGCTGCATATGATGTTATTTCCATGCTTATTGAAAAAGGCCATAAGAGAATCGCTTATGTTGAGGGACCAGCAGAGGAGCCGGTTAACCGTCTGAAAAAATCAGTAGGATATAAACGTGCACTTGAGGATGCAGGACTGCCGTTTGATGAAGAATTGGTTGTAGAAGGAGACTACACATACGATTCTGGTATAGAAGCTTTTGAAAAAATTGATGAATTAACAGAAAAGCCAACAGCTATCTTTGTTGGTACAGATGAGATGGCATTAGGTGTCATTCACGGGGCACAGGACCGAAACTATTCCATTCCTTCTGATTTCGAAATTGTTGGATTTGATAACACAAGATTAGCAACAATGGTACGCCCGCAGCTAACAACAGTAGTTCAGCCGACCTATGATATTGGTGCTGTAGCTATGCGGTTATTGACAAAATATATGAATAAAGAAGAAGTTGAAAACCACATCGTTGAATTACCGCATCGATTGGAATATAGACAATCAACCAAGTAATCAATAGCTGTAATGATAAGAAGGGCTGTCCTAAATCTTAGGCAGACCCTTCTTTGTTATTTTAGTCAATTAGGTCGAATTGGATGTAGTGCCTTTTCGACAGTCAAAGCATTTTTCTCTTCTATCTCAGGTTTTCTTGGTATTGGTTTATACATATCTGTTGGATCGTACCAACGATCGGGCAGGGGAACAGGTGCTTTTTTTTGCCATTTATCAATCCATGTTTTTGGAAGGTGTTCCGGTACTTCTATTTGATTCATTTCAAGCCAAATTAAGCTCCATGCTCTTGGTACAACACGCCAGATATCATATCCTCCTCCACCAACGGCAATCCACTTACCATTACAATATTGATGAGCGATTTTATGAGCAATCTTAGGAATCTCATGGTAAATGGCCATTGTGGCGGATAAATGTGTTAAAGGATCATAAAAATGAGCATCTGCGCCATTTTGGGTTAAAATAACATCCGGTTTAAAAAAAGCAGCGACTGCTTCTATTGATGTTCGATAGGCATGGAGCCAGGAATCATCTTCTGTAAATGCGTCTAATGGAATATTAAACGTAAAGCCATATCCTTTGCCTGCGCCTCTTTCTGTAATATTTCCTGTTCCGGGGAATAAGTATCTCCCGGTTTCATGAATGGATAGTGTACATACATTCGGATCATCATAAAATGTCCATTGAACTCCATCACCATGATGTGCATCTGTGTCAATGTATAAGACTTTTGCCCCGTATTTTTCTTGTATATAGCGAATAGCAACAGAACTATCGTTATAAATGCAAAAGCCTGAGGCCTTTCCTCTAAAACCGTGGTGTAACCCTCCGCCAAAATTAGCAGCATGTGTTGCTTTGCCTTCCATGACATAATCTACAGCTGTTAGAGTAGCGCCAACAAGCAGGGAACTTGCTTCATGCATTTTTGGAAATATAGGTGTATCCTCTGTCCCGATCCCATAATTATTTCCTTCTTCATTTGCTAGTTTTCCGTGTCCGGCTAATTCTACAGCCTGAATATATTTTTTATCATGGATAAGAGCTAATTCTTCAATTGATGCAACCCTGGGTGTGACAATCTTTGAATGATCTAATGCATTCATGTTCTTTAATAGGTCAAAGGTGAGCTCTACCCGCAACTGATTAAAAGGATGATCATGTGAAAATTTATATTGTTGAAAATCCGGTGAGTAAATAAAGACAGTGTCTTGGTTTGTCATTTTGCATTCTCCGGCAATTCAGGCCAAATAACCTGATATCCTGATGATTGTATATCCTTAATAATCAGAGTTACATTTATTGTTTGGACACGAAGAACAAGAATTTTATGTCGGTCATCAGTGTCAGAATAAACGAGTGCACTCGCAATATTTACTCTTCGATTTAATAATATGGATGAAACTTCTGCTAGCATGCCTGGCTTATTTGGAACTCTTATTTCAAGGTGTGAAGCAGGCTGGTCTGCACCTGTAAGTTTTACAAAAGTATGTAATAAATCTGTCTCAGTAATCAAACCAACAAGTTTCCGATCTTGAAGAATAGGTAGGCACCCGATTTGATTATCAATGAGGACTGCTGCAATTTCCTCAACAAAATCGAGAGGATGTCCAGTAATGAGATCTGCAGACATTACATCCTTAATAGGTTTTGTTAAAAAGTTTTCTTTTAACTCTAATTGAAAAATAGAGGGACTGGCATCTTTAACATCACGTTCAGTAATAATACCTACTAGAATATGATGATCGTTTACGATAGGAATATGTCGTATTTTATTTTCTTTCATTGACTTTAATGCCAGACTAATCGTGTCTTCAGGTCGAAGAGTGATCACATTTTTTTTCATTACATGTTTAACAAGCATTTTTTTGCCCTCCTTACCCTTTAGGGCGTGCAATATAGTTTTGATTATTCGTTAATACATGAAACGGTTTTTAAATCTTAACTGATCGAATTTCTGAACAGATTCAGAAGGAATTCTTTTTCCGATTCTTGCCATTAAACAATTAGCGGGATGGGAACTTATTTCCGGCTCATCTGTTGCATACCACTCTAAACCACCTGCATTCATCATTTTCTCCATCACTTTTCGATATTCCCACACGTTTAAACCAGAACCCTTTAAGTCCCAATGCCAGTAATATTCTGTTGTAATAATAATATAATTTTCCATTGCGTCATCCATCATGGAGACTTTTAGTAGATTTTTTCCAACTGAAAACCCTCGATACTCAGGTGCAACTTCAATGGCTCCAAGTTCAATTAAGTCTTCCATTTTTCCTTCAGACCATCTTTCAAGAGGATCAGGATATAGATATGTAACATAGCCGATAACGACATCACGGTGTCTGGCAATTATAATTCTGCCTTCTGGCAATTCTCCAATTTCAACTAGAGCCTTTTTCTGTTGATGAGGTTGACGAAAAGCAACTAAACCATTGTGAAATTCGTAGCTTGAAAGTTTATCAGGTGAAACAGGTCCTTCGATTAAAATACTTCCGATGGGTGTTTTTAATTCTTTGGCATTATATGTCTTAGGGTGTTTCATTAAGTCACCGCCCTTTAGTTTTAGTGAATGTTTATCAATACTTGTGAAAATAACTTTTTGGGAGATATCATATCTTTTTTCTATTATACTAGATTAATCGAAAAAATTAAGCGTTTACAAGATAGTTAAGAATATAAATTTCAAAAATTGAGAAAAATGAAGTATTGTAATATAATAGAAATTGAATTCTACATAAGGGGGAATTAGGGATGAAATTGGAAGCGTTACCAGTGGTGAAGGGTAATCATAATTTAGCAGATTACGATCATACTTATGAGACGTTCGACTGGTCAGAGGTTGAAAAGAATTTTACTTGGTCAGAAACCGGACGTATGAATGCAGCTTATGAGGCCATTGATAAGCATGCAGAAACTGCTCGTAAAAATAAGGTGGCGCTTTATTATCGCGACCCTGAACGAGAGGAAAAATATACGTTTAAAGAGTTAAAAGAGCTATCAAACAAAGCGGCAAATATCTTGAAAAACAAGGCAGATGTTGTAAAAGGTGACCGTCTTTTCGTCTTTATGCCAAGAACTCCTGAATTATATTCAGTCATCTTAGGAGCAATTAAACTTGGCGCAATTGTTGGGCCTCTGTTTGAAGCTTTTATGGAAGGCGCAGTAAAGGATCGATTAGAAGATAGTGATGCTAAAGTTATAGTAACGACTCCTGAGTTGCTAGAAAGAGTTCCATTAAATGACCTTCCATCATTAAAACATGTTGTAGTTGTGGGTGATTCTGTTGAAGCACCGCATATTGATTTTTTAAATGAAATGAAAATGGCAAGTAAAGAGCTGGAAATTGAATGGGTTGATAAAACCGATGGATTACTTCTCCACTACACATCAGGCTCAACCGGTAAACCAAAAGGGGTTCTTCATGTTCATCAGGCCATGGTACAACATTATCAAACAGGACAATGGGTGCTTGATTTAAAAGAAGATGATGTTTATTGGTGTACAGCTGATCCAGGCTGGGTAACAGGTACAGTATATGGTATTCTCGCACCTTGGTTGTCAGGTGCAACTAATGTTATCGTTGGAGGAAGGTTCAAGCCTGAAACATGGTATCAAACGATTGAAGACTTTGGTGTGACTGTTTGGTACAGTGCACCAACCGCATTTAGAATGCTAATGGGTGCAGGAGATGAACTTGTTAAGCAATTTGACACGAGTTCATTAAGACATGTTTTAAGTGTAGGAGAGCCTCTTAATCCGGAAGTTGTTCGCTGGGGTGTAAAGGTATTTAATAATCGCATTCATGATACTTGGTGGATGACAGAAACAGGGGCACAACTTATTTGTAACTATCCTGCGATGGAAATAAAGCCGGGTTCAATGGGAAAACCTATCCCTGGAGTAAAAGCTGCCATTGTGGATGATCAAGGAAATGAATTACCACCGTATCGAATGGGGAACTTAGCAATTAAAAAGGGTTGGCCGTCCATGATGCACACCATTTGGAATAATCAAGAAAAGTACGAATCCTATTTTATGCCTGGTGATTGGTATGTATCAGGTGATTCCGCTTATATGGATGAAGAGGGCTATTTCTGGTTCCAAGGTAGAATAGATGATGTAATCATGACTTCAGGTGAACGTGTTGGACCATTTGAGGTTGAGAGTAAGCTTGTGGAGCATCCTGCTATTGCAGAAGCTGGTGTAATTGGAAAACCTGATCCTGTAAGAGGAGAAATTATTAAAGCATTTGTTGCCCTTCGAGAAGGGTATGAGCCAACAGATGAACTGAAGGAAGAAATTCGTTCTTTCGTAAAGAAAGGTTTAGCGGCACATGCTGCACCACGTGAAATTGATTTCCGTGACAAATTGCCGAAAACACGAAGTGGAAAAATCATGAGACGTGTCCTAAAAGCATGGGAATTGGATTTACCAACCGGTGATTTATCAACGATGGAAGATTAATTTATAACAAATAAAAAAGAGCTGTTTACAGCTCTTTTTTAATACAACCAATTCGATATTATTCAGGTTTGTTATTGTCAGTTGAGGAAGAGGCTGGTGCCTCTTCCTGTTTTTGTTCAGCGTTTTTATTTTCATTTTGTTTGTTAAGATCTTTGTTTTGATCAGCATTTGCTGCCTGCTTTGGATCCTCTGTTTTTGGCTTTTCTTCAACCTTAGGTTTTTCCTCAGCATAATCACCGATTTTAACAATAGTTGAAGGTGAAGATTCATTGCCGGCAACATCAACAGCGACAATGTAATAAGCAGCAGGGCTACTTCCAACTGATACAGATAATTTGTCAGATGACGGCAAACTCGCTACTTTTTTAAAGCTGGTTGAGTGATTTGCTGCACCATAGACACGGTATCCAACAACGTCATTGTCTGCATTGGCTTTCCAGCTTATCGTTGAACCGCCAGCCGAGACTCCGCTTACTTGTCTAGGCTTGGAACCATTATCAACTATTTCTTTTCCTTCTGTTACAACTAAGTTACCCCATTTTGATGTACTAGGCAACAAGCGTTTAAGATCAGTTGTACTGCTAATATTATACTTTTGAAGAACTTCTTTTTTTAGCATTACACCTTCTTGAACAAATTCAGAAGGTGCAGAAGCTGGCACTTTGTATGCTCTGTCTTTTACATACACATATTTTCCTTGTGTTAAGCTATCATCAACTTTGGTAGGAACATATTTTGCATTAAAGATGTCTGTTGCGACAAGTCCTGCTTTACGGCAAAGATCTGAAGCCAATTCTCCTGTTAATGCACAGTAGGATCTTTGAACAATACCACCTGGTGTTTCATGACGGTTTTTTGGTGCAATCAAGTTTGGTTCAACATCATGTGCAGCATTCATCAGTTTTGCCCAGAGTAAGAGATTACGTTTGCTGTATGACATGCCTTTATAGTTTTGTTCCAATGGCTTTGGTGTATCATACCCAATCCATGTTCCGAATGTTACATTCGGATTTGTCGCTACGAACCATGCATCATGGTAATCTTGGCCAGTACCTGTTTTTCCGGCCCAATCAGCACTAAACGAGAGGTAGCCATTTAGTGAAGCGGCTGTACCACTTCTTATAACATCCCGCATCATATCGATTGTTAGATAAGCAGTTTGAGCTGAGAATACATCGTTTTGTACCTTTTCATGCTGATAAACGACTTCTCCATCACTATTTTCAATTTTTTCTATAAGGTAAGCATCAACAAACTTACCTTGGTTAGCAAATGTTGAGTAGGCATTAACATTTTCTTCAACGGTCACTCCGTCGGTCATACCACCTAAACTTAGTGATGCTATTCCATAATCAATTTTGTTTAAACTGGAAAAGCCCATTTTTTCTAAGTAGGAGACAGGGTTTTGATTCATAATGTTCATATATGTTTTAGCAGCGGGCACATTATATGAATATTTCAAGGCAGTTCGTGCACTTGTTAATCCGTGGTAAGCACCGCCATAGTTTTTTGGCTTATATGAACCTGTCATTGGCGTATCCGCAATAACTGTTCCCGGTTGAGTTTTTCCCAACTCCATTGCAGGAGCATACACCAATAATGGCTTCATTGTTGATCCATTAGCACGTAAAGCATTTGTAGCATGATTTAAATTTTCACGTTCAAAATCTCGTCCGCCCACAAAGCTAATAATTTTACCTGTCGTGTTTTCGATTAGAACACCGCCGACTTCGACAGGTTCTTGAATGGTTTTCGTTTCACCAGTGTCGGAATCTTTGATTTGTTCAGGTTTATCACTACCATAATATTTATATTGTTTAACAACTTCCTGCATCTTGTCATATATATCTTTATTTATTGTCGTATGAATTCGGTATCCATTATGTCTTATGTCTTGATCAGCAAGTGTACGGTACTGATTTTTCAGATCTTTATCTTTTGATATTTCATCTTCTGTATACCCGTCTTTTTGGGCAAGTTGTACGGCTATTATATCTTTCGCCCGATCTTCTACTTCATAAGTCAGGTATGGATATTGTTCAGTGGATGTCGGTTTTTTAGGTGTTAGATTAGCACGAACATCATATGAAAGCGCTTGTTTGTATTGCTCTTGTGAAATAAACCCGCCAGTGTACATCCGGTTTAAGACAGTTTTCATTCTGTTTATGCCTGAACTTAGGTCTTCTTTAACCTTACCGCCATCATTTGAAAATGGAGTATATCCAAACGGACTTTGAGGCAAGCCTGCGATAAATGCAGCTTGTGGAATTGATAGGTCCTTGGCAGAAACTCCAAAAATTCCTTTTGCAGCTGCTTCTACACCTGCTATATTCTTACCATTAGAATTTCGTCCAAAATCTGCAACATTTAAATATGCTTCAATAATTTCATCTTTCTCAAAAAACTTTTCTAATCGTAACGCTAATAGAATTTCCTTTGCTTTTCGATCAAAAGATACTTCATTTGTTAGTATTTGGTTTTTAATTAATTGCTGTGTTAGAGTACTTCCACCCGTTTGAACTGAGGCATTTGTGAATTCCTGAAAAATTGCGCGCATGATTGCTTTAGGTACAACACCGTCATGTTCGTAAAACAGCTCATCTTCAGTTGCTATAACTGCATTAACGAGATGTTGAGAAACGTTTTCTAACTGGACTTCCTCGCGTTCAATGTCAGCATTTAATTTTCCTAAGTAAATATTTTGATCAAAAAAGACCTGTGACGTCTCTTCATAGTTGTAAATATCATTTTTCATTTCTTCGTAAGATCGAACAGGTTCATCCTTCACAAGTGAAGCAAAATAACCGGCCCCTACACCCCCTGCAAAACATATACCTATAAGTCCAATAATGAGAAATAGTAAAAGAAGATTTCCAATAACATTGTATGAGATCCGTAGACTTTTACCTATATCTTTGTTAAAGGGTGAGAAACGCCTGTGTTTTTCTTCCTTTTTTTCATTGTGCATTCCCCCAAATCTAACTTATTATAACATAGGAAATGATGAAATTTGTATGCTTTTGTCATAAAGGTTGGAAACACTTCATGCCAAGTGTTGACATTAGAATGATTTTATGGTTAAAATTGCTTGTAATTAGTATATGAAAAAGCAAAGATTGGATTCAGTAATGGATATCTCCCTGTTATTAGAGAGCTGATGGGTGGTGAAAATCAGCACATAGATATTCCATGAATTACATCCATGAGCTTCTTTTTTGAAAAGGTTAAATAACCTGAGTAGGAGAAGACGGTCTAACCGTTATGTAGCCGAGAGAGGATTACGCTTAAGTAATTCTAAGTTGGGTGGTACCGCGGATTATTTCGCCCCTTCAGAGATGAAGGGGCTTTTTCGTGTTTTCTTTGCTGAAAATAGAATATTATAAAAAGGAGTAAAACAATGAGCGAATTATTAAATGATTTAAAGTTTAGAGGTTTAGTGAATCAAGTAACAGATGAAGAAGGCTTAGCGAAAGTCTTAGAAGAAGGAGATATAAAGCTTTACTCAGGTTTTGACCCTACTGCAGACAGTCTTCACATTGGGCATTTGTTACCTGTGTTAACTTTGCGCCGCTTTCAATTAAATGGTCATCATCCAATTGGACTTGTTGGTGGTGCTACGGGATTAATTGGAGACCCAAGTGGAAAAAAAGCTGAGCGTACTCTTAATACAGCTGATATCGTACAAGATTGGTCTAACCGGATTAAAGGACAGTTATCGAGATTTCTTGATTTTGAGAATGAGAAAAACCCTGCCATTATCGTGAACAATTTTGATTGGATTGGAAAGTTGGATGTTATTTCATTTTTACGAGATGTTGGTAAAAACTTTGGGATCAATTACATGCTTGCAAAAGATTCTGTTCAAACGCGAATTGAAACAGGTATTTCTTTTACAGAATTTAGTTACATGATTTTACAATCATATGATTTCTTAAATTTATACCAAAACAATGATTGTAAATTACAAATCGGTGGAAGTGACCAATGGGGAAATATTACGGCAGGTTTGGAACTAATTCGTAAATCTGAAGAAGATTCTAAAGCATATGGATTAACAATTCCTCTTGTTACAAAGGCTGATGGGACAAAGTTTGGAAAAACAGAAGGTGGAGCTATCTGGTTAGATGCTGAAAAAACATCTCCATATGAATTCTACCAATTCTGGATCAATACAGATGATCGTGATGTAATGAAATACTTAAAATACTTCACTTTCTTGACTCATGAAGAAATCTTGGAGCTCGAAAATGAGGTTGCAACAGCACCGGAAAAACGTTCTGCTCAAAAAGCACTTGCAGAAGAGGTGACAAAGCTTGTACATGGTGAAGAAGCACTTCAACAGGCAATAAAAATTTCTGCTGCCTTATTTAGCGGTGATATTAAACAATTAACTGCAGGTGAGATTTTAGAAGGATTTAAAGATGTTCCTACTACTGAAATAGAAGAAGGCGAGATGGGCTTAATCGATTTACTAATTCAAGCAAAAATATCTCCGTCAAAACGTCAAGCTCGTGAAGATATTACAAATGGAGCAATTTATATTAATGGAGATCGTGAACAAGATTTAACAAAAGTAATCACAAACGAAGATAAGATTGAAGGAAAGTTCACAGTCATCCGCAGAGGAAAGAAGAAGTATTTCCTAATTCGTTACGTAAAATAACATTTATTAGGGGGAACTCAATAATGATTCTACTAAAGAATCTGTTATTGGGTTTCTCCCTTTTCATAAATAAGAACAAAAAAACCTATGCCCGGGGACATAGGTTTTTTTACTATTAACGAGAGTAGAACTCAACGATAAGAGCTTCGTTAATTTCAGCAGGTAATTCAGAACGCTCAGGTAAGCGAGTGAAAGTACCTTCTAATTTATCAGCGTCGAAAGTTAGGTAGTCAGGTACGAAGTTGTTTGCTTCAATAGATTCCTTAACGATGTCAAGGTTACGAGATTTTTCACGTAAAGTGATTGTTTGACCAGGTTTTAATTGGTAAGATGGGATATCTACACGTCCGCCATCTACCATGATATGACCGTGGTTAACTAATTGACGAGCTTGACGGCGAGTACGAGCTAAACCTAAACGGTATACTACGTTATCAAGACGAGAATCAAGAAGAATCATGAAGTTCTCACCATGAATACCAGCCATTTTACCAGCTTTATCAAATAAGTTACGGAATTGGCGCTCATTTACACCATACATGTGACGAAGCTTTTGCTTCTCTTGTAATTGTAATCCGTATTCAGAGATTTTTTTGCGTTGTCCTGGACCGTGTTGTCCTGGAGCATATGGACGCTTTTCTAATTCTTTACCTGTACCACTTAATGAAATACCTAAACGACGAGAGAGTTTCCAGCTTGAGCCTGTATAACGAGCCATGCTAACTCCTCCTTTATGTTTTTATTTTGCATAAAATAAAAACCAAACTGATTGACAATCATGCACATTTTATTTTCATGTATCCTCGCTCCAGCAGCATAGAGTTACTCGATACACCTCCTTATAATAAAGGGGAATAAAATGAAATCAAAACTGCTACATCAATAGGCTGCATATTTTATACACAACGAACATTATATGGTTTTGTATGTATAAAGTCAAGAACCTTTACAAAAAAATATGCAATAAAGAGCACACTCATAAATAAAAACATATCGTCTACTATAAATAGGAAAGTTTTATGATATAATGAATTATCAAATTTTGTAACTTACTGGTGTGGGTGATTTCATGAATAATCAAGTTCAAGCGATTAAAGGTGCTTTTTTTGATTTAATAAATAAATGTAATGATTATTGTTCAGTTATTGACTTAAATAATGAGCTTGTTAAAGTTTTAAAAAAAGAGCTTGCTACTGGCCATGTTGCTTTTTATTCATTTTCGCCGCATATGAATTCCTTCCCGTTTCAAATGATCCTACACAATTTTAAGCCAGAACAAGCTATTTGGAATCAAAAAGACGTGTTGCTTCCAATATATAGTGATGAGGATATGTGTGGAGTCATAGAACTTAGGGAATTTGACAGCAATATGTCTGTTGATTTACATGAAGTTGCAAAAGCATGTTCAGAATTTTATACCTATTACATACACACATTTCAGTTAAGAGAAAAGGAACAAAAGTATGAAAAACTATATTATTTAACTGAGAAGTTCCATTCTCTTATGAATAAAGATGATGTCTTAGTTGCATTGATAGAAACATTACAAAAGATGTATCAGGAGTATACGTTCTATTTGTTTCTATCTCATGATAATGAAAATAAACACCATTTACCAATAAAAAATTTAAGTTTTGATGATCATGATGATGAAATGGCAATGGAAGCTTTTGTTACCGGAAAAGCTCAGTCTATTATTCATGAACAGTCCAAAGACATGTTCTTTTATTCACCTTTAAATGGAAAACAAGGTGTATACGGGGTTCTGCAGGTAGTCATCCATTTTGCATTAAATTTAGATGAACAAGATAGGCATTTCATTACACTGCTAACAAATGCTGCAGGAACTGCGATGGAAAATGCACAGCTATATGATCAATCAAAGAGACTAATTAAAGATTTGCAATTAATAAATGAAACATCACACAGGTTAAATAAAAATCTAAGATTAACTGATACGATGAGCTATATGTCTATGCGAATCTTGGAGTCATTTCAAGCGGATGAGGTCGGGTTCTTTACTAAAAATAACAATGACATTCATGTTTTTCCAGGGAGCACTAGCTATTTTGAGTCAGAAGAAGTAAAAGTTTATATTAATTATATTCAAGAGAAGCTTGAAAAAGATTTAGAAGGATTGTTTTTGGGAGACATTACGTCACATCTTCCTGGTTTGCCTTATTCTTCTGTTATGGCCGTTCCAATGGTTCAAAGTGATGTACTTAAAGGATGTGCTTTAGTTCTTCACAAAAACCCTTATCATTTTTCTTTTGATATGTACAAATTGCTTCAATCACTAATACACCATTCTACACTGGCATTATCAAATTCTTTATTAAGAGAAGAGCTTGAGACATTAGTGAAAACTGATCAATTAACACAATTATATTCACGTAATTATATGAATTCTTGCATTGAAAATTCAATGAATGTAGATCGGCAAGGTACATTTGTATTAATTGATATCGATAATTTTAAGGCGATAAATGACAATTATGGACACCAGATTGGTGATGAAGTTCTCGTTCAAGTTGCAAATATACTAAAAAACAATATTAGGGATCATGATATTGGAGCGAGATGGGGTGGAGAAGAATTGGCCATCTATTTACCACATGTAGAGCTTGATGCAGGTATAGCTATTGCAGAAAGAATTGTAAAAAGAGTAAAGGAAAACACTTTACCGACTGTAACAATCTCATGTGGGGTGTCACATTGGAAGGCAGAGCATGAAAGGAATTATGATGAATTGTTCAGGCGGGCAGATAAAGCTTTATATGCTGCAAAGAATTTAGGGAAAAATCAAGTGATAGTTCAGGTGAGCTGATGGTAGCTCACCTTTTATACTATTATCTATTAAACATGTTCCATTAAAACATCAACAAACTCTTCTAAAAATGCTTGGTCCTGTTCATTAAAACGATTTTTTGATGGGCTATCGATATCAAGGACACCGATCACTTTGCCATCTGAAACAAGAGGTACAACGATTTCCGAATTAGAAGCAGCATCACATGCAATATGTCCTGGAAATTGATGAACGTCTGCAATTCTTAATGTTTCTTTTTTTCTGCAGCAGTACCACAAACACCTCTTCCAATCGGGATTCTTACACATGCAGGAAGTCCTTGGAATGGCCCTAAGACAAGCTGATCTTCTTTCAATAAATAGAAGCCTACCCAGTTGATATCCTCTAAAAATTGATTTAGGAGAGCAGACGCATTAGATAGGTTTGCAATGATATCTTCTTCCCCTTCTACTAATGCTTTTAGTTGTTTTATAACTAAGGCTGATTGTTCAGATTTATTGCCTTGGTATTTTTCGACATGAAACATCTTTATTTCCCACCTTTTGCTTATTTTTTTGCTACAGAGAAAACTTTGTCGAGAAAAACATGAAGGAGTAACTCCCCTATAAATTGAATTTGTAACATAAGGTATAGGGGGTGTGAAATTTGACTCAAGAAAATACACGAGATACAAAACAAAAAATAGTAAATGCAGCAATCTACCTTTTTAACTCGAAAGGATTTACGGGAACTTCTGTTAGAGAGATTGCTTCCAGAGCAAATGTGAATGTTGCACATATCTCATATTATTTTAAAGGAAAGGGTGGTTTACTAGAATACTTAGTGTCATATTATTATGAAGGATACTTAAAAGTAATTGAAGAAAACTGCACCCAAATTAAGTTTGGTCATGCCTATTCAGTTTTAAGTAAATTGACTCTTGATTTGCTCTACTACCAGCATGAAAATCGCCAGCTTTCACGATTGGTCTATAGGGAAGTAACGGTAGACTCCGTTCTCATCCGTGAAGTAATGACGACTTATTTAACAAAAGAAAAGTATTATCTCAAATCATTATTCGAACAAGGGATCGAGGAAGGACAGTTTCGAAAAGGTTTTGTCCCACATATGATTATCCAGCTAAGAAGTCTTTTGCATATGCCGTATTTACAGCCCCAATACATGAGTGAGGTCCTTCATATTCAATCACATGAAGCGTATTTCGTCCATCAGTATTACAAGGAATTGAAAATTTGGTTTCATTCCTTGTTAACAGAGCAAACGACAAGAGAAAATCGGTTAGTAGCGATTCCTTAAAAGATCATAATGTGTATAGTTCTTTCCAACGTCCCTAGCACTATGGGCATCTGATCCATAGATGAGAGGGATTTTTTGTTTTTGAGCTAAATAAATGATATCCGAATTTGGATAGGTTTCTCCACAATATTCTTTTCTTAATCCGGCAACGTTATAATCCAGTTCAAGGCTTTTCTCCTTTATAGATGCCAGTATCGTCTCAATCATCCTTAACGTTGAAAACGTTACAGGGTAAAGCTTTTGGAATTTATTAACTAATGTAATATGACCAATTCGCTTTGGCTTATAGTCGCCTAATTGGCTATTAATAGATTCTAACACTTCATTATAATAAATATGATGCACATCATATAACGATCCTGCCTCATTAATCATTAACCCGAACGTTTTTTCGTCAAAGTCCATGCAATAGTATCGGTCCTTAATCTTTAAAAAATGTACAGATAAGATACTATCATCTAGAAATTTACCATATTCGTTAAGAAAATCGGTTATTTCTTGTTCATAGTCTTGAATATAGTCAACTTCCAAGCCGATATGAATGCGAATATCATTTTTATGCTTTTCTTTCATCTCTTGAACACTTTGAATATAATCTTCCATCTTATTGTAGTCCATTGCACTGTCTTTCATCGGCGTTGGATCTATAAAACCCTTTGGAAGCGGAGCGTGTTCTGTAAATGTTAAATCTGTAAATCCTTCTTTAACAGCTTGTGCAATATACATTTCAAGAGTGTCTTTCGTTCCATGTGGACAAAAAGGTGTATGAACATGCCCATCCTTTTTCCTCATCACTTACATCCCCCTCCCAATCGTTTGGATTAAGAATTTGACCCTTTTTCCAGGTTCTAAATGGCCATTTAATTGAAGCGGACAAATAATGTAAAAAAATTTAAATTTCTGGTCAAAAAATGTCGTTTACATGGTATCATAAATACATTGAAATAACATTAAGAAAGTTTCAATTATAAGATGAAAATCAAAATCATACTAACTTTGTTATTGTGTGAACTTTTAAAATTGAAATCATAACACATAAAAATATAAATTCGATGTTTTTCACATCATGGAGAAAGATTCTTCTCCTTAACAAGGATTTGTGTAGTAACGAGGGGGCTAACTATGGAGGTTTTAATTGGACTAGTCCTTCTGATATGTATTTTATCGGGTTCCGGATACATGTTTAGAAGAAAGATCTATAAAGAAGTTGATCGATTAGAGGCGCGTAAGATTGAAGTCATGAATCGTTCCATTATTGATGAACTGTCAAAAGTTAAAGAATTAAAAATGACCGGACAAGCTGAAGAGTTGTTCGAACAGTGGAGAAGTGAATGGGATGAGATTATCACCAGCCAACTTCCCAAGATTGAAGAACTATTGTTTGATGCGGAAGAATTTGCGGATAAATACCGCTTTAAAAAGTCACAAAATGTCCTTCAGCATATTGATAATATGTTAATGACTGTGAACGAAAACATTGACAAAATCATTGAGGAAATTAATGAATTAGTAACTAGTGAGGAAAAGAATGCTGTTGAAGGAGAAGAGGTTAAGGAGCTGTATAAAAAAGTCAAAAAAACCTTATTGGCCCATAGTCGACAGTTCGGTAAAGCACACCGGAAATTAGATGAGAATCTAACTTCAATTACGGATTCTCTTAAAGAATTTGATCATGAGACCGAACAAGGAAATTATCTGTTAGCAAGACAGGTTTTGATCAATTTGAAACAACAACTTGATGTCCTTCAATATAAAATGGATGAGATCCCAAAATTATTAACAGAATGTACAGTTACGATTCCTAGTTTAGTTAATGAACTAAATGACGGTTACAAAGAGATGAAGGAAGCAGGGTATTACTTAGAACATATTCAGCTAGATATGGAACTTGACAAAATTACTACAAACTTGAAACAGTTCAAAGGGAAAATAGAGGAAGCAGAACTAGATGATGTGCAGGAAGGGCTTCAGCTTATCCAGGAATCAATAGACCAAATGTACGATTTACTTGAAAAAGAGGTTGAGGCAAATCAGTTCGTTAAACAAACAAAAGATCAAATTAACACGAAATTAATTAAGCTATCTGAGCAGAAGCTTTCGACAATTGAAGAAACGAATCTTGTTAAGCAAAGCTATCAATTATCGGAAACTGAGCTTGATAAACAGAAGCTACTAGAAAAACGCATTACACAGGTAGAAAAGAAATTTGTCCAAATCCAGCAAAATCTGTTAGAAGATCAAGTTGCTCATTCTATCGTTAAAGAAGAACTTGAAAAAATTCAAAAGCAGATCTCAGAACTATTCGATGAGCACAACCAATATCGCGAAATGCTTCAAACACTTAGAAGAGATGAGCTTGAAGCACGAGAGAAACTAGTTTCATTGAAAAAATTGCTTTTAGAAACAACCAGGTCTGTTCAGCAAAGTAATATTCCCGGACTACCTGAAGAATTTTTAAAGCTAATTGAACTAGGAAAAAGAGATGTTCAAAAAGCAACAATGAAACTAGAAGAAATACCTCTTAATATGTTGATGGTTAATGAGTTACTTAAGAGTGCCGTTGAATCTGTTGATTCCCTTAAGGCATTTGCGGATGAATTAATTGAGCAGGTCTACTTATTTGAACAGATCATTCAATATGGCAATAGATACCGTAGCCGTCAACCACAATTAGCGAACAAATTCATCGAAGCGGAGAAATTATTTAGAGAACATCTATATAAAGAAGCATTAGATACTGCAGGAGCTGCAATTGAGCAAGTTGAACCTGGCTCAATCAGTAAATTACAGAATATAATAAACGAACAAGAAGAAAATGTTTTAGTGAAAAAATAATGGTGGATGTTAAAACAGGAATGTAAAGAATGCAGGGTGCCCCTCTTCTTGATCATTGCTGTTTTTTCACATATTTATTTTTCTTTCACACTCTATTATGATATGATTACACATTGATAAAAGATAGCTATGGAGGAAATAACATGTTGTATCTAGACAACAGTGCAACAACAAAACCTTATAAAGATGTTCTTTCAACTTACATGAAAGTGACAGAAGATTATTTTGCCAATCCTTCTTCAATCCATAAGTTAGGGAGTAAAGCTGAAGCTTTATTGGTTCAATCAAGAAAACAAGTTGCAGGATTATTAAATGTTTCGGACGAAGAGATCATCTTTACTTCAGGCGGGACTGAGGGAAATAATCTAGCAATAAAGGGTGCAGCATTCGCATATAAGCATAAGGGCAACCATTTAATAACATCTGTTATCGAACATCCATCTGTTTTAGAAGCGTTTAAACAATTAGAAGCCATTCATGGTTTTCATGTAACATATTTAGAGGTAGATGAAAATGGACGAGTATCTGTTGATGAGTTGAAAGAAGCTTTACAGGAAAATACGATTCTTGTTTCTGTTATGCATGTACATAATGAAATAGGAATGATTCAACCAATTGAACAGATTGGAAAGATGATTAAGCAATACTCAAATGCTATTTTCCATGTTGACTATGTTCAAGGTGTAACAAAGGTACCCTTGAATTTTTATGGAGCCGGCATTGATTTATGTACGATTTCAGGACATAAATTTCATAGCCTAAATGGTACTGGTGCTTTATTTGTGCGAAAAGGGATCCAATTAGTTCCCCTATTTTCTGGAGGGGCACAAGAGCTACAATTAAGATCAGGTACTGAAAGCTTAGCTGGAATTGTATCGATGACAAAAGCATTAAGAATGTCTATGGAGAAAGCAAACCGACAGATTGAATGTCTATTTGAAACACATAAGAAATTAAGATCTGAATTAACAAAAATAGATGGTGTTAAAGTAAATACTCCTGAGGAATTTTATGCACCGCATATTTTGAATTTTTCAGTACCGGCATTAAAATCAGAAGTTCTCATCCATTTTTTCGGAGAGAACAATATATTTGTATCAACAACATCAGCTTGTTCATCAAGAAATAAAAAGGTAAGTCAGGCATTGCTTTCGATGAATAAGAACGAAGACATTGCTAAATCAGCGATTAGGATTAGTTTATCACTTGATCACAATGAAGCCATTATTGATCCTTTTGTGACAACACTTACAAAAGGGATAGAAAAACTAACGAAAGTTATGAGGTAGAAAAATGGAATTTGATCACATATTAATTCGGTTTGGGGAAATATCTACTAAGGGAAGAAATAGAAAGAAGTTTGTTGATCGTTTGAAAAAAATATAAAAGAAGTTCTCAATCAATTTCCTAACTTAACCTATGAAGGTACAAGAGATCGATTATATATTCATTTGAATAATGAGAAGCATGAAGAAATTGTGGAGAAGCTTAAACTTGTTTTTGGTATTCAATCGTTTAGTTTAGCTATTAAATGTAAAAGTGAAATTGCAGATATAAAAGAAATGGCGTTAAAAGCTGTGAAAAGTTTATATAAATCGAATGACACGTTTAAAGTAACGGCTAAAAGAGCTGATAAGCAATTTCCATTAGATACCAATGAACTTAATTATCAAATTGGAAGTCACATATTAATTCATACTGAAAATTTAACGGTAGATGTAAAAAAACCGGATATAAATGTCCGAGTGGAAGTTCGTGCTGAGGCTACTTATATTACTTGCTATGATTTCAAAGGTGCTGGTGGACTGCCGGTTGGCTCAGGCGGGAAGGCTATTCTCTTATTATCAGGTGGAATTGATAGTCCGGTTGCAGGCTTCTTGTCATTAAAAAGAGGTGTAGAATTGGAAGTTGTTCATTTTTTCAGTCCTCCGTATACAAGTGAACGTGCGAAACAAAAGGTAATGGATTTAACAAAAGAATTAACAGCATATGGTGGGAAAATAAAACTTCATATCGTTCCTTTTACAAAGATTCAAGAAAAAATTCAGGAACAAGTTCCGGAAAATTATACAATGACATCTACTCGTAGAATGATGATGAAGATTGCTGATCAACTCAGACAAAAGCAGCAAGCGTTAGCGCTTATAACAGGTGAAAGTCTAGGGCAGGTAGCAAGTCAAACCCTTGAGAGCATGGTTGCGATTAATGATGTGACGAGTACACCAATTTTAAGGCCGCTTATTACAATGGACAAAACAGAAATCATTGAAATTGCCAAAGAAATTCATACACATGATATTTCAATAAGACCATATGAGGACTGCTGTACGATTTTTACTCCAGCGAATCCAAAAACAAAACCGAAAGTTGATAAAGTATCGAGATTTGAAAGTTTTGTTGACTTTGAAGAGCTTGTCACAGAAGCTGTGAATAATGTTAATACTTTAACTATAACAGAAAATAAAAAAGATGAATTTGAAGATTTATTTTAAATTTGCAACTATCTAGATGGGCATGGAAAACAAAAAAAATTTTGTGAAGAATTACCAAAAAAAGATGAATGAAGCCATGTGTATTTACACATTCTATACTCACAAGGAGGTGATACACATGGCATCAAACAGATCAAACAACTCAAACCAATTAGTAGTTGCTGGAGCTCAACAAGCTATCGACCAAATGAAGTACGAAATCGCTACTGAATTTGGTGTTAACTTAGGAGCTGAAACAACTTCACGTGCTAACGGTTCTGTTGGTGGTGAAATCACAAAACGTTTAGTATCTTTTGCTCAACAACAAATGAGCGGTTCTTTCCAAAAATAATAATAGAATAAACATGGCTACTAAGGGTGGGGGTAACCTCACTCTTTTCATGTTCAATTGTCCAACTCCATCGGAAATGAGTAAAGGGAGGTACATACTATGACAAGAGATGACCGTGAAAACATCGCAGAAGACGGTGAAAGAGAGCAACAACAAAGATTAGAAAAAAGTAGAAAACAACAAAGAAAAAGAAGAAATGAGCCAAAAAACGCGAAACAGGCAAATGAACAAAGTTAATATTTAAAAACAGACCCTCAAAGGTCTGTTTTTTGCATATTGCAAATACTAGGATTGTATATATAGTAGAGTGCTTTTCTTTCATAAGATTTAAAAAGTTTTATATATTAGGTATAATATATATGTATGATCCAAGAAGGAGGGGGAAGTATGGTAAGAGAAGAGCTTCTTGCACCACCCATTTATAATTTAGTAGAAGAAATAGAAAAGTATTCTAAAGATGTTACAAAGGTAGCTCTAAAATGGGAAAATGAATCAGGTGAGACAAGTGAGATTACCTATAGTTCACTTATGAAAAGAGTAAATCAGATTGGAAACGCTTTCATTAACGAAGGGCTAAAGCAAGGAGATAAAGTTCTTGTAGTGATCCCTAGAGTTATTGATGCATATGCTGTTTATTTAGGAGCCTTAAAGGCAGGATTAGTCGTTATTCCAAGTTCTGAAATGTTACGTACAAAGGATTTACAATATCGTATAACACATGGTGATATAAAAGCTATTGTAAGCTATGGTTTATTTACAGGTGAATTTAAAGATATAAAAGAATATGATTCAATTAAAAAGTTTGTCATTCATGGATCTGAGCAGGAATGGATTTCTTTAGAACAACTATTAAACACGCAAAGTACAGATATGGAAATGGTGAAAACAGAATCCTCGAGTATGGCATTTATCTCCTATACTTCAGGAACTACAGGAAATCCTAAAGGAGTTGTCCATACACATGGCTGGGCTTTTGCACATTTAAGGACTGCTGCTAAAAACTGGCTAAGTATTAAAGAGGAAGATGTAGTTTGGGCAACGGCAGGACCTGGTTGGCAGAAGTGGGTGTGGAGTCCCTTTCTATCAGTACTTGGGAGTGGGGCAACAGGTTTAATTTACCATGGTAAATTTAATCCGGAAAAATATCTCCAACTCCTTGATAACTATAATGTTAATGTTTTATGTTGTACTCCAACTGAATATCGATTAATGGCAAAGGTTGAGAACCTTGAGAATTATTCGCTTTCTACTTTACATAGTGCCGTTTCTGCAGGGGAGCCGTTAAATCGTGAAGTAATTGAGACATTTGAGAAATATTTCAATGTACAAGTTAGAGACGGTTATGGGCAAACAGAAAACACATTATTAGTTGGTGTAATGAAAGGAATGGAAATAAAACCAGGTTCTATGGGAAAACCAACGCCTGGAAATGATGTGAAAATTATTGACGATGAAAGCAATATTTGTAGAGTTGGAGAAGTTGGTGATATTGCTGTACATCGTGATACCCCCGCACTATTTAAGGAGTACTATAAAGACTTTGAACGAACAACGATGCAATTTAGAGGGGACTATTATGTAACAGGAGATCGTGCAAAAATGGATGAAGACGGATACTTCTGGTTTGAAGGCAGAAGTGACGATATTATTATTAGTTCAGGATACACGATTGGACCATTTGAAGTGGAAGATGCGCTTGTCAAGCATCCGTATGTAAAGGAATGTGCAGTTGTTGCTAGTCCTGATGAAGTAAGAGGGAATATAGTTAAAGCTTATGTTGTGTTAAGAAATCCAACCTTATCAGAAAAAAAGGGAATAATTAAAACCCTGCAGGATCATGTCAAGACTCTAACAGCCCCATATAAATATCCTCGTGAAATAGAATTTGTCGAGGATTTACCGAAAACAACTTCCGGTAAAATTCGCAGGGTTGTTTTAAGAGAACGGGAGCTGCAACTAAAACAAGGATAACAAAAAAATTAAAACCGAGAGCTATTCTCGGTTTTTTTGATATGGTTTGTTCTGTGCTACTATTATTGAAAAGATTATGACTTTGGAGGGATGGATAGTGGGTATATTGTGGTATGGAGGAAGAATTTATACGCTGGTGAACGAAGGGAATACTGTACAAGCTGTTTTGACCAGTGGAGGTCAAATTGTAGCCACTGGAAATCCTGAATTTCTCAGGGCGAAATATCATAAAGAAATTGCAAAAGAACATAATCTGCAAGGTAATACGATGATACCAGGATTAGTTGATAGCCATATGCATTTAATTGGACACGGGGAAAAGCTGTTAAGATTGGATTTTTCAAAAATAAAGAGTTCCGCTGAAATGCTTGATATGATAAAGCAAAGAGCAAGGGAAGTTCCTAAAGGCAGTTGGATCATTGGTGAAGGGTGGAATGAAAATCAATTAGAGGATAGTAAGATTCTTCATAGAACAGAACTGGATAAAGTATCACCAAATCATCCTGTTCTGCTAAAACGAATATGCCGTCATGCGCTAATTGCCAATTCAAAAGCATTACAACTTGCGAATATTTCCAAGGAAACAATTGATCCTGCCGGGGGAGTTATTGTTAGAGGTGATGACAATCATCCAACAGGTTATTTACTGGATAAAGCTCAGGATATGCTATTATCTATTTCTCCCTTTCCAACGTTGGATGAAATTCAATATGCACTAGAAATATCAATAAAAGATTGTTATAAAAAAGGTTTGGTTGGTGGCCATACTGAAGATCTTTCTTATTATGGTAGTTTGGAAAATACTTTAAAAGCATACGAAAATGTTGTGGAAAAAGGACTGAAGTTTCGAAGTCATTTATTAGTTCATCATCAAGTAGTTGATGAATTTCACCTTAGAAAAAGAGAGAATGGTCCGTTTATAGAATTTGGAGCGATGAAAATTTTTGCGGATGGTGCATTAGGGGGCAGAACAGCCTTATTAAGCTTCCCTTATAAAGATGATCCAACAACTTCAGGGGTGGCTATTCATACAAAAGAAGAACTAGAGGAATTAATTAAAAAAGCAAGAAGATATAAGATGGAAGTTGCAGTACATGCAATTGGTGATTTAGCTTTTGAATGGATTCTCGACTTAATTGAAAAGCATCCGCCTGGTGATAGACAACATGATCGTCTAATTCATGCTCAAATTTTAAGAGAGGAATTAATCGAAAAGGCCAAATCACTACCTATTATACTTGATATTCAGCCTCGTTTTGTTGGGAGTGATTTTCCCTGGGTGATAGATCGGATTGGTGAAGAGAATTTGAAATCTTGTTATGCATGGAAAACTCTCATAGACATAGGAATTCCTTGCGCAGGAGGTTCTGATGCCCCAATTGAGCCAGTGGATCCGATACTCGGAATTTACGCTGCAATGAAAAGGACAAGCGATTACGAAAAATCGGGGAAATCCTATATGCCAGAGCAAAAGCTTAGTGTATATGAAGCGGTAGAATTATATACAAAGGGCAGTGCCTATGCTGTTCATAAAAGTAAACAAGGGATGATCAAACCGGGTTATGTTGCTGATTTCACCGTTTTTGATCAGGATATTTTTACGATAGATGCGGAAGAATTACTAAATACAAATGTTGTCATGACAGTAGTTGATGGTGACATAATGTATAAAAGGGGACAGTGAAAACTGGCCCCTTCTTCAAAGTCTACTTACAAAAACGTTCTTTTTACTTTTTCCCAGAATGAGTTATCCTTCAACTTAACTGTTTTAATCGGGAGCTCACTTAGACTATATTCAAGCTGCTGCACATGACGAATACTAAGTGCTTCGTTATCAATACCGATCACTGGGTAATCGTTTCCATCCTGAACAACTTTAAGAGTTAATTTTCGTTTATCACTCAAAATAAAAGAAGAACCTAAGGTACGGTATAAATTATTATTTAAAGATGCTAGTTCACTTACCTGTAAGCATGGTAGCATAGGATCAACAACTGCTCCATTTACTGATTTGTTATATGCAGTACTTCCGGTTGGTGTAGAGATTAGCATCCCGTCACCTCTAAATGTTTCGAAGTGAAGATCATCTATAAAGACATCAATAACAAACGTTTTAATAATACTAGAACGGATGGAGCATTCATTTAAACATTTGAATGTAGTATTATTGTCAATTTTCACTTCTAAAACAGGATATCTTCTAACTTCAATTTGAGATTCATTCATTGCTTGAAGCATTTTCTCCCGATCATCAAGATGGAAATCACAATATAGACTTAATGTATCATCCACGCCAATTCCTACATATAAACAATCTGCTCTGAAATTTGTTTTTCTTACAGCTTGAAGAAAGGCACCGTCCCCGCCAATACTGACAATGATGTTTGCAATTTTATGGTCTTCTACTACTTTAAAATCTCTTTCCCTTGCGAAAGTGATCAATGATTGAATTTTCTCAATCGTGCTTTCATCTTTTTTGTAATAAAAATAAACATTTCGACGGTCTGACATAGTGAATCCTCCTTATATATGTATTCCTCCACTTTTTTCCTGGAAGATGGTACAATACTTTATGTTGTTTAGTTTACCACTTTTGCACGATTAAATGTTTAATTCTGCTAGAATAAAGCCTATTGAAATTCTAGCGAAAATTAGGGAGGTAGAAAAAAGATGAATGGTAAACGGTGGGGAGCAATTGCTATAGCTGGAGTTTTATTTGTATTTTCCATCATTATAAGTTCAACAATGATGTTTTTAAATCAAAGTGAAATGTTCTCAGAGGCTTTTGCGAGCGGATCAGAATTCTCCGAAGAAGTAATTGAGGAAGGCTCTGAATTCAACAAAATCCTGGTGCTGAATGTTAACGGAGTTATTCAAGATACAGGTGAAGATGTTACATCTTTCTTTAGCACTGCTGGTTATCAACATCAAACATTCCTGGATATGGTTGAAGCAGCAGGTGAAGACGATGCAATTAAAGGGATTATATTACGTGTGAATTCACCAGGCGGTGGAGTCGTTGAAAGTGCTGAAATACATAAAAAACTCTTAGAATTAAAAGAGTCCAGTAAAAAACCGATTTACGTTTCTATGGGGACACAAGCAGCTTCAGGTGGTTATTATATTTCAACTGCAGGAGATAAAATCTTTGCAGCACCAGATACATTAACTGGCTCGCTTGGCGTTATTATGCAATCTGTTAACTATGGAGAGCTAGCTGAAAAGTATGGTGTGAAATTTGAAACCATTAAAAGCGGCCCATACAAAGATATTTTCTCACCTACACGCGACATGACTGAAGAAGAGAGAAAAATATTACAAACGATGGTAAACAACGCATATGACGGATTTGTAGACGTTATTACACAAGGCCGACCATTATCCGAAGATGAAGTTCGGAAGGTTGCAGATGGACGGATCTATGATGGAAGACAAGCAAAGGAAATTAATTTAGTTGATGAATTAGGTTATTTTGACGATACTGTTGCGGCAATGAAAAAGGACTTGAAGTTGAAAGATGCCAAGGTCGTTGAATATGGATCAGCATTAGGGTTTGGAAGCTTCCTTTCTATGAGTGCAAGCAAAATATTTAAAGAAGACGCAGAGTTATCAACTCTAATTCAGCTTTTATCAAATTCAAATTCGCCTAGATTGATGTATTTATATTCTGAATAAGGGGGACTAAAACGTGGACAGTACATTTGAAGGTCCAGAGCAAAATGAATCTGTTGAACAGATGCCTGTAGATAAGAAATCAATCGTTCATTATCCAAACATGCTTGCTGGGTTTTGGATTCGTTTTTGGGCATATCTAGTAGATTTACTTGTAATAGGAAGCGTAAATCGCATTATCATATATCCCTTATTCAGTTTTATTGGCTTAGATACAAGCGACTCATTTATCTTCTCTCCAGTTTCCATTGCAACAGCTATTACCTATTTTGCCTATTTTGTCTTTATGACAAAGTTTCTGAATCAGACTTTAGGTAAAATGATCTTTGGATTAAGGGTCGTATCGAATGATGATACAAGCCTAAACTGGAGTACGATTATATTTAGAGAATTAGTTGGAAGGTATATATCTAAAATGATATGGATCGGCTTCCTAATTGCAGCCTTTACGCCGAAAAAACAAACATTACATGACATTTTTGCAGACACACTAGTTATTCATGAAAAAGTTTTTTCAAAAGCAGTAAAAGAGGAAACAATTTATAATACTAGTCCTTCTGAAATATAGAAAATACAATTATGTTGTTCTTAGAACCTGCTATATTAAATAGCAGGTTTATTTTGTTTTTATAGAGGTGATAATGAGAAATTGAAAGGATGTGATGAATTTGTTTTGGATCATAATAATTCTTATGATATTATTCTTTATTCTTTTTCTTATCTTCATCACAAAAATAACGATTATATTTGATCTTCAGCATATAGGTGATGATGATCATTTGAAAATCAAACTACGTGCTTGGCGTTACATTCGATATACAATTAATATTCCTCTTGTAAAAATTGATGATGAATCAAATCTAATTATAAAGAAAGAACAAAAGCCCGGGACTGAAGAGTCCGATCGTAAAGTAAAGGAAACTGAAAATAAAATAACACCAGAAGAAGAAGTGCGTGCTTTACATGATGTAAAAGAAATACTTCAACATATTATAGGGTTACATAAAATCGTTCGTCGTTTTTTAAAGAAAATAAAAGTGAAGGAATTCGAGTGGCACTCACAGATAGGAATAGGAGATGCTGCACATACCGGTATGATTACCGGGGTTGCTTGGTCTATTAAAGGTGGTGTTGTAGGACTAATCAGTAGCTATATGAAATTGCAGACAGCCCCTGTCATGACGATATCACCAGCTTTTAATATTTTTTGCTCTAGGACAAAACTCAGATGTATGATTCAGTTTAGAATCGGGCAAGCTATTTTCGCAGGTATTCAGTTCATAAAATATTGGCGGGGAGGTCGTCCTCACTTAAAAAGTAAGCCATTTTCATTTTTTGTAAATTAAGAATAGACGACCATTCCCGGAAAGTATATGAACAAGACCGTTTAGTTATTTCTAAAGGAGGATACATAATATGAGTGATCATCCAATTCAAGGATTAATGAAAACCGCGATGGAAAACCTTAAGCAAATGATTGATGTTAATACGATCGTAGGCGATCCAGTCGAAACACCAGATGGTAGTGTTATACTGACTGTTTCAAAAGTAGGATTTGGATTTGCTGCCGGTGGTAGTGAATTTAATTCAACAAGTACAGAAGGAAGTAATGGGCAAAATGGTCCTAAGCTTCCGTTTGGTGGAGGAAGTGGAGGAGGAGTTTCTATTACTCCAATTGCCTTTTTAATTGTATCATCTAATGGCGTGAAAATGCTTCATCTAGATGAAAGTACTCATTTATATGAGAAAATACTAGAAGCTGCTCCCCAAGCAGTTGAAAAGATTCAAGGTGTCTTTAAGAAGAATAAAGATAATGAGTCATCAAAGAGTGATCCATTAGAAAATACTGGTTCAACGAACAAGCAAGATTTAGATTTTTAACTGCCTACCTGTAGGCAGTTATTTTTCTGAAAGAATATGAAGAGATAATCATATTTATTGATAAATATGGAAAGCTAGGATATATTTACTCTGTACATAATTTTAAGGGAGGAATTTCGGTATGGCTTCAATTACGTTTAAAAACAACCCTGTAACATTAATTGGAAATGAAGTAAATGTAGGCGATCAAGCACCAGATTTTACTGTATTATCAAATGATTTATCTCCTGTTACATTAGCGAATTCAAAGGGGAAAGTGCGGATTATCTCAGTTGTACCATCTATTGATACTGGTGTTTGTGATGCACAAACTCGTCGTTTTAACGAAGATGCATCTAATCTTTCAAATGTAGAAGTTTTAACAATCAGTATGGACTTACCATTTGCACAAAAGAGATGGTGTGCATCAAACGGGCTTGAAAATGTTCAAACCTTATCAGACCACCGTGATGCATCTTTTGGTGAAGCATACGGTGTCCTTATCAAGGAATTACGTTTACTTGCTCGTGCGGTCTTTGTAGTAGATTCAAACGATAAAGTAACGTATGTTGAATATGTAAGTGAGGCAACGAATCATCCTAACTATGAAGCAGCAATCGAAGCAGCAAAAACAGCTCAATAACCTATAACAAAAGGACTGTCCATTATTTTGGGCAGTCCTTTTGTTATAGGTTAAGAAAGTACAAAATTTTGTACTTCGTGTGGTGTCCAGCTCTAGCGTTTAACTTTAGATCGCACAGGACGTGTAAGTGCAGTTGTGGGGGATTGACACAACGCGATTTTAGACTGCCTCTCTAGTCGTAAATGAATTGAAGACAAAGAACGTTTCCAATTCATTTGCGTCCTATTCCAGAAGCTGACCAAGGTGATTGCGCTTTTGTACTTTGTACATAAAGGTTTGTTTTCATTTATTTTGACTAAAATATGAAGTATGTCTAGAATGGTAAGAGGGAAAAGGCTAGGAGGAGTAAATGAATGAAAACACTATCGAAAATCGAAAATTTGTTTACGGTTATAAATGAAACAGCAGATTTACTTGCTGCTGAATGTCAAATTAGTTACATAGAAGCATTGGCTGAAACAGGGGAAAATTTATTCCAAGGAACAATACTTCAAGAGAACCTTAGTGAAGTAACAGTAAAGAGCCTGGAGAGAAAATATGATTCGGTTTCTTTACCTACCTTTGATAAAGAAGAACTTCGCAAGGCATATCAATTGGCTATTTTAAAGGGCTTAAAAGAAGGGGCTCAGCCAAATCATCAAATGACCCCTGATACAATAGGATTGTTTTTAGGATACTTAGTAAGTAAATTCATTGGAGAAAGAAACGTTCTCTCCATTTTAGATCCTGCTGTTGGAACAGGTAATTTACTAACAACGATCTTGAATTATGTAGCAATAGAGAATACAAATAGCTATGGTGTTGAAGTGGATGATTTACTTATTAGATTAGCCTATATCAATGCAAATCTCCAAGAGCATCCAACACACTTTTATAATCAGGACAGTTTAGAAAGATTATTAATTGATCCTGTAGATGTAGTAGTTTGTGATCTGCCTGTCGGTTATTATCCAAATGATCTAGAGGCGAGCAGATACGAATTAAAGGCGGATGAAGGACATTCGTATTCCCATCATTTATTTATTGAACAAAGCATAGATCATATTAAAGAGGACGGGTATCTTTTCTTTATTGTTCCAAATTCTTTGTTTGAAACAAAGGAAGCCCCTAAATTAAATAAGTACTTAAAAGAAACAGCTATTATTCTAGGGTTTATTAAATTGCCATTATCTTTATTTAAAGATGAGAGACATGGTAAAAGCATCTTAATTCTACAGAAAAAAGGTCCTGAAGCAAAAATGCCTAAACAAGCACTTCTTGCAGAACTGCCAAAGTTTTCGAATGTAGATGCAATGAATTCAATCATGAAGCAGATGGATCAGTGGTTTAAGGATAATAAAGATAAAAAATGAGGCTCATGTTGAATGAGTCTCTTTTTTAAGTGAAAGAAACCGTATACTTTTTCTTCCTATAGAAACAGTACCACCACTTAATTTACCAGCCAAATTAATTGAATAATACAAATTTTGTCTGTAACCGATTGCAATTTTATCAAGTCCTTGAAATGTCGAAAAGGCAGTGTTTAAATGGAAAAGGCAGATAATAATCAGAGACATTTTGTAGAGAATAAGAATGTTTAGAAAAAAGACTAGAGGTACAATTTTTCGGAATAATTCTAACATGAATCACTTTAAAATGATTTTTGTAATTTACTGATCGTTTTACATATTTTTCTTGTTGTTGACGACAGTTGTTTAAAATGAAAAGGAGCGAAACTAGATGGGTAAAATTATCGCAATCAATGCTGGTAGTTCGTCACTAAAATTCCAACTATTTGACATGCCAAGTGAAAAAGTTTTAACAAAAGGGTTAGTGGAAAGAATTGGTATCAACGACTCTGTTTTTAGCATTTCAGTTAATGATGAAAAACAAACAGAGGTAACAGACATTCCTGATCATGCTGTTGCTGTTAAAATTTTATTATCCAAATTAACTGATTTGGGAATTATAAAATCCTTAGATGAAATTGATGGGATCGGTCACCGTGTTGTACATGGTGGTGAAGTGTTTAATGACTCTGCTTTAATCACAGATGAAACACTTCAAAAGATTGAGGAGTTATCTGATTTAGCACCACTTCATAATCCTGCAAATGTTGTTGGAATTAAAGCATTTAAAGAAGTATTACCAAATGTATGTGCAGTAGCTGTATTTGACACAGCTTTCCATCAAACAATGCCGGAACAATCATTCCTATATAGCTTACCTTATGAATATTACGAAAAATACGGTATCCGTAAATACGGTTTCCATGGTACTTCACATAAATATGTATCCGAACGTGCTGCTGAAATCTTAGGTAGACCAATTGAGCATCTTCGTTTAATCTCATGCCATCTTGGTAATGGGGCAAGTATTGCAGCTATTGAAGGTGGTAAATCAATTGATACTTCTATGGGCTTTACACCACTTGCAGGTGTTGCAATGGGAACACGTTCAGGGAATATCGATCCTGCGTTAATCCCATTCATCATGGAAAAAACAAATAAATCGGCTGATGAAGTACTGGATATCTTAAATAAGAAAAGTGGTATTTTAGGTATTTCAGGTTTATCAAGTGATTTGCGTGACATTCACAAAGCGGCTGAAGAAGGTAATGAAAGAGCGAAAACAGCTTTAGAAGTATTTGCTAGCAGAATTCATAAATACATTGGATCTTATGCTGCAAGAATGTCAGGTGTTGATGCGATTATCTTTACGGCAGGAATTGGTGAGAACAGTCATGATATTCGTGCACGTGTACTAAAAGGCTTAGAGTTCATGGGTATTTATTGGGATCCTGCTCTAAATATGGTTCATGGGGAAGAAGCATATATTAGCTACCCTCATTCTCCTGTAAAAGTATTAGTTATTCCTACGAATGAAGAAGTTATGATTGCACGTGATGTAGTAAGATTAGCTCAATAATCGTGATTAAAGGCAACCGTAAAGGTTGTCTTTTTTATAATAAAAAAGGGCAAATGTTTTATGGAAAAATTGTTCCAACACATGCCCATTTATAAAAATAAAAGATCGTAAATTCTTTTCTTTTGCCCATTAATACTTTACACCTACAAATTTTAGTTTATTGTTCTCGTTTCCTCTTTCTACAATGACTTTTTTCACTTGAGTGATGGCATCAATCATCCCGTTTGCTTTTATCACAATTTCATCAGATCCGATGGTAAAGATAAATTGTTTCTTCATAACAAAACACTCCTTTCAAATGATAACTTGAGAACATGATAAGATAGAACAACAGCTCTTTCTAGTTGATTGTCAGGTTTTGTTCCTTGTTTTTCTTGTCGAATATAGAGAGTCTGTAACAAAATCTTCATAATTGGAAATGAACAATGGCATTTCTATGACAAAGCTGATTTATGTTATGATAAAACTAATTAATTCACTAAAAAATACCTTTTATGCTTTTGAATAAGGAGGCATGTGGATGAATGAATTAGAACGTGAAAAGGAAATTTTAGAGGAAATAAAAGCGTGGGAACATGAATTGCAAAATGATAACCGAACAGATTTTCAGCGTACTTTTAGCCGATGGTTGGACCGGAAAATGGATGAAATTCCAGATCGAATGAAGAAGGTATTTTATGAAAAAGTAGATGCAAGTCTGTTTAATTTACATTCTGTTATACAAAACTCTTTTATCCAGCAGGATGCGAAGAAACAAATCATCTTATCCGCAAGAGCTATAAATGAAAACATAATAGAAATTAGTGATTTGCACTTTCTCTCTGTTGACCAACTTCATTATTTAGCGGATTTACAAACTTCCAAGCACCGTCTATATTCATTTTTACAAGGAGGTATGACAGGAACTGGAGGAGTCCTCCTGATTGGTGCTGATCTTCCTTTGCAGACAATATTGAATTTACGCTCTATTCAAATGATCTCAATGTGTTATGGATATGAGATTAATAATCCTTATGAAATGATGACATCTCTAAAGGTTTACCATGCTGCATTAATGCCAAATCATCTACAGTATAGTCAATGGAAAGAGTTAATAGGAGAAATTGATTTAGAAGATCGTATGGGCTATTTTTATTCAGGCAATGAGGACTTAGCGGATGTGAAAAGTGTAGAATTTTTATTAAAGCAAATCGCAAAGCTTTCGGTTGTATCATTGTTTAAACGTAAATTAGTTGCCGGTATACCGGTTGTGAGTATGATGGTAGGCGCAACCAGTAATTATCATGCTACACGGCAAATTACTGAATTTGCCAATAAATTTTATCAATACAGATTAATAACTGAAACAAGACAATAAAGTATTGGAGGAAAGTATGAGTACGTTTGAACATAAGCAGGAAGCTCCTGATCAAGTTAGATGTAAAGTAATAACAGTTAGTGATACAAGAGATAAAGATAGTGACAAAAGTGGTCAGCTCATAAAGCGTTTTTTAGAAGATCAAGGACATATGGTGATGGATTATGAAATAGTCCATGATGAAAAAACACTTATTCGAAGAGCTATTTTAAAGGGGTGTGAAGCACAAGAAGTTGATGTTGTCCTAACAAATGGCGGAACAGGTATCGCCAAAAGGGATGTGACAATTGAGGCTGTCGAATCATTGATTGAAAAAGAAATTTCTGGCTTTGGTGAGATTTTTAGAATGCTGAGCTATCGAGATGATATAGGATCTGCCGCTATATTAAGTAGAGCAATTGCTGGAGTGTCCATGGATACAGCGGTATTTGCAATGCCGGGATCTTCAGGGGCTGTCAAACTAGCAATGGAAAAGCTCATTTTACCTGAGTTAGGACATATCGTAAGAGAAATTCAAAAGGATCTGTAAAAGAAGGTTGTCAACACAGCCTTCTTTTCTTATACATTTGAATTTGCTATAGAAAGCTGAACTTCGTCATTCATTATGTATTTTAGCCTTTGAGATATGCTGTGTTGTTCGAAACCAAATCCATAAATCATTGATAATAGAAGCGAGCTCGGAAATTTCATGATTTAATTTACAGGATCGATTAAAATCCTCTTCGATGTTCAATGCTTCCTGCTTTTTATTTATTTCTGCCTCAAGCTCCCCGATTCGATCTGGAATGCTCCCTCGAATTGTTTCCCATTCGGTTAATATTTTATTTTGAGTCTGAAGGTTATAGTGCGTCCATGATTTTGTTAAGTGTGGGACCTTTATTTTAAGTCTATGATCATAGGCAAAGTAATCGCTCAATTAATCTTCCTCCATTCTGCTCTTTCCTTATTTTACAATAACTCCAATCATTCATCTACCATCACAAAAAGGAGAAAAATGAATAAAATATTATAAAATTTAATTTTTATACAAAGAATCTGCAAAAATATACAATTTTTCTATTGACGAAATAGGGAAACAGTTGGTAAAGTGGTACCTATACAAGAGATGTATTTTTATAAACACATATTCATTTTTATACAACCGAGGAGGAACAAATAGATGAAAAAGGTAGTTTTAGCATATTCCGGAGGATTAGATACCTCTGTTGCAATTAAATGGTTACAAGAACAAGGATACGATGTTGTTGCGGCATGTCTAGATGTAGGTGAAGGAAAAGATACTGCATTTGTACAACAAAAAGCTCTTCAAGTAGGTGCAGTTGAATCATATATGATTGATGCTAAAGAAGAATTTGCAAATGACTTTGCGTTAGTAGCACTACAAGCACATACATTATATGAAGGAAAATATCCATTAGTATCTGCACTTTCACGTCCATTAATCGCAAAGAAGCTTGTGGAAATCGCAGAGAAAGAAAACGCAGTTGCAGTTGCTCATGGTTGTACTGGAAAAGGAAACGACCAAGTACGTTTTGAAGTTTCAATTAAAGCTTTAAATCCGGAACTTGAAGTACTTGCTCCAGTTAGAGAATGGGGTTGGTCACGTGAGGAGGAAATTGAATATGCTTCTAAGCACGGTATTCCGATTCCGATCAATTTAGATAGCCCATATTCAATCGACCAAAACCTGTGGGGAAGAAGTAATGAGTGTGGTATTTTAGAAGATCCATGGGCTGCGCCGCCAGAAGGAGCATACGATTTAACAACACCATTAGAAAAAACTCCTGATCAAGCGGAAATGATTGAAATTGACTTTGAACAAGGTGTTCCAGTTAAGATCAATGGTAAGGCATATCCTTTACATGAGCTTATTTTAACGTTAAATGAAATTGCCGGTAAGCATGGTGTTGGACGTATTGACCATGTTGAAAACAGACTTGTCGGTATTAAATCACGTGAAGTTTACGAATGTCCGGGTGCAATGACGTTAATTAAAGCACATAAAGAACTTGAAGATTTAACACTTGTAAAAGAAGTAGCTCACTTTAAACCAGTTATTGAGCAAAAACTCGCTGAGCTTATCTACAACGGTTTATGGTTCTCACCATTAAAACCTGCCCTGCATGCATTCTTAAAAGAAACGCAAAAATATGTTACTGGTACAGTTAGAGTAAAATTATTTAAAGGTCATGCAATTGTAGAAGGAAGAAAATCAGAGTATTCTCTATATGATGAAAAGCTTGCAACATATACAAAAGATGATGCATTCGATCACAATGCAGCAATCGGATTTATTGAATTATTCGGATTACCAACAAAAGTTAACAGCATGGTGAAAAACAAGAAGGTGGAAGTATGAAAAAGCTTTGGGGTGGACGCTTCCAAAAACCCCTGAACAATGGGTGGATGAGTTCGGCGCATCCATCCATTTTGATCAGGAATTAGTTGAGGAAGACATCACTGGCAGTCTTGCACATGTTGATATGTTAGGCAAGTGTGGGATTATCAGCAAAGAAGAAGCAGAGCAGATTACAATTGGCTTAACAACTCTATTAGAAAAAGCCAAAAAGAACGAGCTTACTTTTTCCGTTAACTATGAAGATATTCATCTAAATATTGAAAAAATGTTAATTGATGAAATCGGTCCTGTTGGAGGTAAACTACATACAGGTAGAAGCCGTAATGATCAGGTTGCAACTGATATGCATTTATATTTACGTAAGCATGTTACAATGGTCGTTGAGCTTATTGAGGGTCTTCAAAAATCCCTGATTGAAAAGGCGGAAGAAAATGTAGAAACAATTCTGCCTGGTTATACACATCTTCAAAGAGCTCAGCCAATCTCATTTGCCCATCATTTAATGGCTTATTTTTGGATGTTGGACCGTGATAAACAAAGATTTACAGAATCCTTAAAGCGGATTAATATATCCCCACTAGGAAGTGCTGCGCTTGCAGGGACTACATTTCCTATAGACCGTGAATATACAGCACAAAAGCTTGATTTTGACGGTATTTATGAAAATAGTCTTGATGGTGTTAGTGATCGCGACTTTATCATTGAATTTCTAAGCAACAGCTCTCTTATGATGATGCATTTATCTCGTTTTTGTGAAGAAATCATTTTGTGGTGCTCTCAGGAATTCCAATTTATTGAGCTTGATGATACGTATGCTACCGGAAGCAGTATCATGCCGCAAAAGAAAAATCCTGATATGGCAGAGTTAATTAGAGGGAAAACAGGAAGAGTCTACGGTAATTTAATGTCTCTATTAACGATTCTAAAGGGACTTCCGCTTGCTTACAACAAAGATCTTCAAGAAGATAAAGAAGGTATGTTTGATACAGTTAAAACAATTGAGGGCAGCTTACAAATCTTTATCGGAATGGTTGATACATTAAAAGTGAATAAAGAAAAAATGGAAAAGGCAACGTCAGAAGATTTCTCAAATGCAACTGAATTAGCAGACTACCTTTCAACAAAGGGAATGCCATTCAGAGAAGCACATGAAGTCGTTGGTACTTTGGTTTATCAATGTATCCAGTCAGGAATTTATTTAAAGGATCTGCCGTTTGAAGACTATCAAAAAGCGTCAAATCTTTTTGAAAAGGATATTTATGAGATGATCAATCCTTATGAAGCTGTACGAAAAAGAATGAGTGCTGGTGGGACTGGCTTTGAAGTTGTAAAGAAAGCACTTGAAAAAGCAAAAGCAACACTATCTTAATAAAATCATCGTATAACCTCTTTATTTTCAGAGACACTAATGTTCGTATACTGAAAATAAGGAGCTGTTTTATTTTGAAAGAGAAACGAGTAACTAGACAAACCTATTATTATGACCACTTGGGTGAACAAGAAACAATGCAACAACTAACAGATTCCTATTCAAGTGGAGTTGTTGAACAACAATATGATCCAAATTTTCTCCAAGAGCATTTTAGATTAAGAAGAGATTCATAAAGAAAACTGCTGGCTTACTTTTTTAGTCAGCTTTTTTTGCCTTCAATTTCCCCATAATTAAATTTCCAAACCGAGCAATAAAAATAGAAACAATTTATATTTTCGTTTATTGTTATAATAACACCTTATATGAATATAAACATAACAAATGAAGGAATATTCATGAAACAGATCAAATAAAGATATATAGAATAAGACAAGCTTTATGGGGAGGAAATGATATCGTGAGACATGCCCTTATTACTGCAGGATCAAAAGGGTTAGGAAAGAAAGTGACAGAAGAATTCCTGAAAAGGGGTTATTCCGTCACTGTCAATTACCGAAATGATATAGAAGCAGTAAATGAGTTCAAAGGGAATTACTCTCATCTTCTTGATCGTATTTTATTTGTTCAAGGTGATGTTACAAAGAAAGAAGATTTATCAAATATGATCGATGTATCACTTGAACGTTTTGGAAGACTAGATTGTTTAATAAATAATGCAGGTCCTTATATATTTGAAAGAAAAAAGCTTGCGGACTATACTGATGATGAATGGTATCAAATGATTGAAGGAAATTTAAGCTCTGTTTTTCATTTATTTAAAAAGGTTGTTCCCATCATGAGAAAACAAAAGTATGGAAGAATTGTTACATATGGTTTCCAAGGCGCTGAATCATCACCAGGTTGGCTGCATCGTTCTGCTTATAGTGCAGCAAAGGTGGGATTAGTTTCTTTAACAAAATCAATTAGTATCGAAGAAGCTGAACATGGAATCACGGCCAATATGATTTGTCCTGGTAATATAATTGGGGAAATGAAAGAAGCAACGATCGAACAATCGAGAAAAATAAGTGAAAGTCAATCAAAAACACCGATCGGACGGTCAGGAACTGGAGAAGATATTGCAAGAACTGTCGCTTTTATATGTGATGAAAATTCAGATTTGATCACCGGGTCAATTATTGAAGTGACTGGCGGAGCAAACGTCATCCATCGATTCCACTTGTAATAGTGGTAAGAGGAGAGAAAAGGTTTAAACGATAGCGGATAGTGGGTAAAATTTTATAAGGTTGATATAGAATAGATACGTTCCTTTAATTTATCAAGTTATATTACAAAGAAAGCGGTGAATAGTTTGCAAGTTTCATACCATGGTCATTCTGTTGTACAAGTGATGAGTAAGAACAAAAACATTATTATTGATCCGTTTATCAAAGGCAACTCTTTAACTGATTTAACTGTTGATCAGGTAAAGGCTGATGTTATTATCCTTACACATGGTCATAATGACCATGTTGGTGATACAGTTGAAATAGCCCAAAAAAACAAAGCATTGGTCATTGCTCCATATGAACTGGCTGTTTACATAGGTAAGAATGGTATAGACATTCATCCTATGAACCTAGGTGGTGCCTATCAATTTGATTTTGGAACCGTAAAGCTTACCCAGGCTTTTCATGGGTCGAGCTATCAGGAAGAAGATGGAACAGTTGTTTATACAGGAATGCCATCAGGAGTTTTAATTACAGCTGAGGGCAAAACACTTTATCATGCGGGTGATACGGCATTGTTTTCGGATATGAAAATGATAGGTGAACGCCATGAAATAGATATTGCGTTTCTGCCGATTGGGGATAATCTAACAATGGGACCTGATGATGCAAAAGATGCTGCAAAATGGTTGAAGGCGAAAAAAGTCGTTCCAATTCATTACGACACGTTCCCTCATATTAAACAAGACCCTATAAAATTTTCTCAATTGCTCCCTGAAAGTGTCGGCCTGCCTTTAAAAGTCGGTGAATCATATCGTGTGTAAAAAGAATTGACGCATCATGGTGATGTGTCAATTCTTTTTTGCTTTATGCTGTTTTCGCAAAGATTGAAGCTATGAATATGATTATAACTTCTATAGTGAAATGGAGCGGAAGACACTTAGACACCTGCGGGAGGTAGGAGAAAGGCTGAGACCCAGAGAGGCAAGCCGAGGCTCAGCTTCCTCCCCGGCGCATGGAGTGCCTGAAGCGCAATGGAACGAATTTTAACCTTAGATAGTACTTTAAAAAAACAATAAAGTATGCAACAATAGCCTTTACTTAATAAAGGATGATGACGCGTTATGTAAACTTTAATTTCTACTCTCCAAAGCTTCTTTTCTACATTGTACATGCATACAATTATTAATAAAGTTATGGATGTGAAAGGGTGGTTGAAATGAAAAGTTTGATTTATGCATTTTTGGCATTAGTGATGCTTTATTTTGGACTGCAAAATATCGCATTAACAGGTGATAAGATGCAGACTGTGTTTGTATTAAGTTGGTTATGTCTTGCGATCTTTGTCATAGGCGGGAATTTTGCGCAGTTCTTATATCGTCCAAAGCAGCAAGCTTCTGCAAGACAAGTAAAAGCATATAAAGAGTCACTGCAAAGAAAAAGACAACGCCAAACGTTGCGTTGATATAAGCTATTATCACCCTTATAATATAAGTGGACACGTTTGTTTAGACAACAACTCTCTTAAGAGTTATGTTTGCAGATAGATGCACAAATAGAAAAAGGGTGATGCAGCTTGGCTACGAAGCACGAGCAAATATTACAGCATATAACTTCACTGCCAGTAGGAGAAAAAATTTCTGTTAGGCAAATTGCGAAAGATATTAATGTTAGCGAGGGAACAGCATATCGCGCTATAAAAGAAGCTGAAAATAAAGGGTATGTAAGTACAATCGAACGTGTAGGGACAATTAGGATTGAAACAAAGAAAAAAGAAAATTTTGAAAAGTTAACATATGCAGAGGTTGTTAATATTGTTGAGGGACAAGTTTTAGGTGGACGAGCAGGCCTACATAAGACATTAAACAAATTTGTTATAGGTGCCATGAAACTTGATGCGATGATGAGGTATACAGGAGCTGGTAACCTACTTATTGTTGGAAATAGAACAACTGCTCACCAATATGCACTTGAAGCCGGTGCAGCTGTACTCATTACAGGCGGGTTTGATACTGAAGATAGTGTGAAAAAACTCGCAGATGAACTTGAATTACCGATTATTTCAACAAGTTATGACACATTCACAGTAGGAGCTATGATCAACAGAGCGATTTATGATCAGTTAATCAAAAAAGAAATTGTTCAAGTTGAAGATATTTTAACTCCGGTCGATAAAACAATTTGTTTATATACATCTGATACGATTGCCACATGGTATCAACATAATTATGAAACAGGACATGGACGCTTTCCGGTTATAGATCAAAACCTTAAAGTGCAGGGTATTGTGACGTCAAAAGATATCATGGGGAATGATCATTCGACCTTAATTGAAAAAGTCATGACAAAGAGTCCAATTACAGTTATAGGGAAAACGTCTGTTGCTTCTGCAGCGCAAATGATGGTGTGGGAAGGGATTGAACTTCTCCCGGTTGTTGACCAGCAAAACCGACTTCAAGGAATCATTAGCCGACAAGATGTTTTAAAAGCTCTTCAGGTCATTCAAAGACAGCCGCAAATTGGAGAAAAACTTGATGATATTGTGACAAATCAGTTCGTAACAATAGATGATGAGGCAAAACGAAGCAGCATTTTTCGTTGTGAAGTCAGTCCTCAAATGACGAACCACTTAGGTACCATTTCATACGGTGTCTTTACAACCCTTGTAACGGAATCGGTAAATCGGTTTTTAAGAGCGCAGAAAAAGGGTGACATTGTTGTTGAGAATATTACGATCTACTTCATTAAGCCTGTACAAATGGAATCAATGCTTGAAATACATCCGAAAATTCTTGAAGTTGGGCGAAAGTTTGGAAAGATTGATGTTGAAGCGTTTAGTAATGGTGTAGTTGTTGGGAAGGCAATGTTAATGGTCCAGTTAATTGAAAGATAGAAAAAGAGGTGTATTTGTCTTGGACTCTTAAAAAGTCAAAAGACACACACCTCTTTTTTAACGGGTAAGAAAGTATAAAATTTTGTACTTAGAGTGGGTGTCTAGCTCCGAAGCACAGGACGTGCAAGTGCAGTCGTGGAGATTGACGTCGCGTAGTTAGACTGCCAGCGCCTAGCCCCTCTAGGGTCTAGTCGATTTGGAATTGAAGGCAAAGAACGTGCCTTCTATTCCAAATCGCTTTATTTGCCCGAGAACTGATCAAGGCGCTTGCGCTTTTAATTTTGTTTCACTTCGCTTAACACCTGTGGTAAATAGTGTTTGTAAGCACGATAGCCTGTCCAGGCACTTGCAAAGCCGATTAGAAGGAAGATCGCTCCTATCACAAAGGACAATGTAGAGCGATAGAGAAAGAGCTGGTTCATTCCGAAAAATGCTACAAATAAGCCCAAAGCAATGCTTGATTTTGCGGAAATCCAACGCTTTTCAATTGGCTTATTTGAGCGATAAGATTTGATCTTATAATAAACATAAAAAGCTAAAGCGAAAATAATAAGAACAACTAAAACTGGCATTTTCAAAACCTCCATAAGGTTCAACTATCAAACTTTTACGAATCTATTTTACCATGTCCCAAATAAAAACAGGGTAAAAAATGAACAAGTCAATCAATCATTCTTTTTAATTCCGGAAAATTGTGATTTAATAACTTTATAAAAGGTAAAAAGGAGAACGTAATGAAACAACAAATTTTAGAAGAAATTCGCACTCATGATTCCATTATTATTCATCGCCATGTTCGTCCAGATCCAGATGCTTACGGTTCACAATGTGGATTGTCGGAGATTTTAAAAGCATCGTATCCGGACAAGAAGATTTATGTTGTTGGAGAAACTGAACCATCATTAGAGTTTCTTTATAAAATGGATCTTGTTCCTGATGAACTTTATCAAGATTCTTTAGTGATTGTATGTGATACGGCAAATCAGGCAAGAGTTAGTGACCAGCGTTATCATACTGGAAAAAAACTTATTAAAATTGACCATCATCCAAACGATGATCAATATGGGGACATTATTTGGGTAGATACATCAGCAAGTGCTACAAGTGAAATGATATACGAGTTATACTTAGAAGGAAAAGAAGCTGGATTACAACTTTCTAAAAAGGCTGCAGAGCTTCTGTATACAGGTATTGTTGGAGATACAGGGAGATTCCTTTTTCCGAGTACAACCGAAAAAACATTTCAATATGCAAGTGCATTAATTTCTGTGGGAATTAAACCAACACCAATTTATGATGAGCTATACAAAACAAAGAGAAATGTGGCTAAATTAAGCGGTTTTGTCTTACAAAACTTTTCTTTAACCTCTTCAGGCGCGGCATCTATGAAAATCACAAAAGAAATGTTAAAAGAGTATGAAGTGACACCTTCAGAGGCTTCACAACTTGTAGGGATTTTAGGTAATATTGAAGGGGTAAAAGCATGGGTATTTTTTGTGGAGGAGGAGACACAAATTCGTGTTCGACTTCGTGCAAAAAGTCTTGTGATCAATGGATTAGCAAAACGATATAATGGCGGCGGACATCCTCTTGCTTCCGGAGCATCTGTATATAGCTGGGAGGAAGCTAACCAGGTAGTCCATGAATTAGAAAAGCTATGCCAGGACCATACAGGATGAAACTAAGGGCTGTTCTTTCTTAGGAACAGCCCTTTTCTCTGCATGAAAATCTGTATGAATAGCAAATAATCACTATGTGAGGAACGTAAACATGAGGGAAATTTCGTCTTGCCGTCTTTGATGAAAGTTGGGTCCATACAAAGTCTGAGGAAATCGACTATTGAAGAAAATTAAATAATAGCGCTTACTTTTCTCTGTTCGGAATAAACCAAAAACCAAGCTCTGTTACATCTTCGTAAACATCAAGTTGTAGTTTCTTTAATTCTTTTTTTATTAGTCCTGCAAGTTCAGCTGATTCAACATAAGCAGAAAAGCCCTTTTTAATGATTTCTACTTTCTCTAGAGCTACTTTTTTAGAATTTAAAATATACATATCTCATCCCTCCATATTATATTTTCCCAGACTATAGTGCAGAAATATTGGAAAACAAGGGTATGGGTGTATTGGTAGGATATGAATGAACAAATGGAACATGAATTGTAGGAACTAAGAGTTCAAGAAGCCAATTTTAATGGTAAACTGACTTCTTAATGAATTCCTTGTTTTTCCTACTTCTATTTTATCGAAAAAAATAAGAAATTGCGATTCAATTTTTAAATTATTGAAAATAGACATATTTTAATCAAGGAAGGAAATTTCGACTTCGATGTACAGGGTGGTGTGTAACAATAATTTTGTTAATTCAAGCTTGTATTTTTTTCCATCAAATTCGTAGATTCGGTTTTCAATTGTTCGCTCAATCAAAAGTTGACTTGAAGAAACACTCTCAATATCCTTTGTAATAAGATCACTCAAATCTTCTTTTATGCTGTTTTCAATATTTTTAATTCTAAATTCTTTAAAAAGGTAACGATCTCCATTTGTTAAGTGGATCTTTATTTCCTGAATCGTTAGTTTTTTTTGTGCTTCTTTATTCAGCTTTGTATATTCTTCCTGATAAATTTTTTTATCGTTCTGTAATTCTTGAATTATTTGCTTTTGCTCATTTATAATTGTACTGTGCTTTTCCTGATTCACACCATAAATAAATAGAAACACGCCCCAACTGATAATTGCTCCTATTGCTGCACCAGCAAAAATCTTTGCCATGTAGGCTGCTGATAGTGTGGAGGTATTCTCATGATAGATGCTCCTGAGTTAACCATGTAATAAGAAGCCAGCCTGTTTGTGCTCCTCCCATAGCAGAAACGATTAAGAGTACCTGCTTCACAATATCTCTTGTTTCACCTTGGAAAATACCGCGTTCAAAACTGTAAAATGCGTCAAACGTTCCGCCTATGGCAGCAACAAGAGCCCATATTTTTAGTCGATTTGCAAATTCAAACATCTTTGTTAATGGTGGCTCTCCAGCTAAAAAAGCACCAATAGCGCCGATCAAGGTCCCTCCTAAAAGTACTCCTAAGGCAATAAAATAACTATGAATAAAAGCCGGCATAAAGGCTTCTTTGTCCATGTCCATCAACCTCCTATTTCTATATATATGGACGACCATTTTTAAGTATGTTTGCCATGACAAAATAAATGGTGCTAACTTTTTAAAAGCTCTTATTTGTGCAGCCTCCTATACACGAATATAATATTAAGTATGATATCGGTCGAATGATTTCAATAAGAAAGGGGGATATCGATGCCTTTTGTTCATCTCCAAGTTAAAAGTGCATACAGTTTACTTACAAGTGCAGCAAGATTAGATAGACTTGTAGGCAAAGCGAAAGAACTTCAATTCAAAGCGATGGCATTAACTGACTTTCAAGTCATGTATGGCGCCATTGCCTTTTATAAATTATGTCAACAACATGGCATAAAGCCAATTATGGGCTTATCCATTCACGTAATCGATAACGATAGTCAAATTCCTCTTGTTCTCTTAGCTGAGAATAATGAAGGTTATCAAAATTTAATCAAGATTAGCAGTGCTATACAAACAAAGTCACCGGAAGGACTTCCTAAGCGCTGGTTAAAAAGCTATAGACGGGGGTTAATTGCCATCCTCCCCGGACGAAATGTGGTGAACCTCGATGATGCTATCCATAAAGTAGAAGAATATCAGTCGATTTTTGGACAACAGTCATTTTACATAGGTTTTCAATTAATATCTAAGAACGAAGATGATAGAACTGAGCATTTGGTCAAGTTAAGTAATCAAACAAACAGTCCTCTTGTTGCAATCAATGACGTTTGTTATATCGAAAAAGAAGACTATTTAGCACATAAGTGTTTACAGGCAATAAAAAATGGAGACAAGCTTTCTGATGAAAAAATGGACCTTAAGGAGCCTAAGGAGCACTATTTAAAATCAGCTAATGATATGGTCTCACTATTTGAGGACTATCCTGATGCTCTTGAAAATACACTGAAGATTGCTGAAAGATGTTGTGTGAATTTGGATTTAGGTGTTTCACATTTACCAACATTTCCAACTCCTGAAAATCAAAGTGCAGATGTTTATCTGGAGGAGCTGTGTTATGAGGGTTTAGCATCTCGCTTTAACAATAAGGATTCTATATCTATATATGAGCAGCGGTTAAAGTATGAGTTGAGTGTGATTAAAAGAATGAATTTTAGTGATTACTTCTTAATTGTATGGGATTTTATGAAGTATGCTCACGAAAATAAGATCCTGACTGGCCCGGGGCGTGGGTCAGCTGCCGGATCGCTTGTATCATATGTCTTAAAAATTACAGATGTGGATCCTATTCAACACAGATTGCTCTTTGAGCGGTTTTTAAATCCTGAACGTATCTCAATGCCTGATATTGATATTGATTTCCCTGACACAAGACGTGATGAAGTTATTTCATATGTTGCTAAAAAATATGGAAAGCTTCATGTTGCTCAAATTATCACTTTTGGCACACTGGCAGCTAAGGCTGCAATTCGGGATGTTGGCCGAGTGATGGGAGCTTCTCCGAAAGAGACGGACGTCCTCTCCAAGCTTATTCCCTCACGCCCCGGGATATCGTTGAATGACGCATATAAAGAATCGGAAACTCTCCAAAAAGCGATAACAGAAAGCGATTTATACAAGCAAATTTTTAAAACAGCTTTGAAAATTGAAGGACTTCCACGTCACACGTCAACACATGCGGCAGGTGTTGTCCTAAGTGATCAGCCGCTTACAAATATTGTTCCAATTCAGGAAGGACAGCAAGATGTATATTTAACTCAATTTTCAATGGATTATTTAGAGGATCTGGGCCTCTTAAAGATGGATTTTCTTGGTTTAAGAAACTTGTCTTTAATCGAAAATGTCATAACACTGATTCAACGTGGAGAAGGAAAAGGTTTAGACCTATCAGACCTGCCTTATCAGGATGAAAAAACGTTCCGGCTCTTAACACAAGGGGATACAACAGGTGTATTCCAGCTTGAATCCGATGGTATGAGAAGTGTTTTAAAACGCTTGGGACCAACAACTCTGGAGGATATTGTCGCTGTAAATGCTTTGTATAGACCGGGTCCAATGGAAAATATCCCGCTTTATATAGAGCGAAAACATCATAAAAGTGACATAACATACCTGCATCCTGCACTCAAACCAATTTTGCAGAATACGTATGGTGTAATCGTTTATCAAGAACAAATTATGGAGATAGCATCCACTATGGCAGGCTTTTCATTAGGAGAAGCAGATTTATTAAGGAGAGCAGTAGGAAAGAAAAAGAAAGAAATACTTGATAAGGAACGTGAGCATTTTGTTAAAGGCTGTCAATTAAATGGATATAACCTTCAAGTGGCCAATTCCATCTATGATCTGATTGTGAAATTCGCTAATTATGGATTTAATAGGAGCCATGCTGTCGCATATAGTATGATTGCTTATCAGCTTGCTTTTTTAAAAGCTCATTTCCCTTTATACTTTTGGACCGCATTATTAACAAGTGTTAATGGAAATGAAGATAAGGTTGCTCAATATGTTCGGGAAGCGAAGCAAATAGGGATTTCAATCATGCCTCCTTCCATTAATAAAAGTGCATTTCCGTTTCTTGTTGAAAGGAAGGCTATTCGCTTTAGTTTATCAGGAATTAAGAATGTTGGGGTTACTGCTGTTAAGGAAATTTTTCATGCAAGAAAACAAAAACCGTTTGAAGACCTATTTGATTTTTGTATTAGAGTCTCGATGAAAATTATTACTAGACGTACAATGGAGCAACTTATATTTGCAGGTGCGATGGATGAATTTGAGGTGGATAGAGCCACATTATTAGCAAGTTTAGATGTTGCCATTGAGCATGCTGAACTTATGACACCTTCTGATGATCAACATTTTGATTTATTTTTAGGAGATGAGTTTAACCTAAAGCCCAAATACATTGAGGTAGAGCCATTTAAAACAGAAGAAAAACTTAGATATGAAAAAGAATCTTTAGGATTTTATTTTTCTAGTCATCCTGTTGAGGTTTTTCGTAAAAAGTTAATTGATATAGGAGCAACTACAATTGATCAATTACCCTCAAAAATAGATCGTAAAGTTTCGATTGGCGGGATGATTGGGGCAGTAAGAACCATCCGTACAAAAAAAGGGGAGGTTATGGCTTTTTTAAGTCTAGGCGATGAAACGGGCGAAATTGATGCCGTCTTATTTCCGCAAACTTATACCAAATTTAGTGAGAAAACAAAGGATGGATTGGTGTTTTTGTTTGGAGGTAAGGTCGAGAAACGGCAGGATAAGATACAATTTATTATTCAACAAATTATAGATACAAATGAATTGCCTGAGCTGCCGCAACAGGAAAAACTATTCATAAAAATAGAAAAACAGAGTGCTGAACAAAATAAGCTTTTCCAGGTAAAAGAGATGCTCAAAAGTTTCCATGGCAAAACACCTGTTTTCCTTCATTATGAAAATGAGAAACGAACCATACAATTGCCAGAGGAGTTCTTTTTTCATGCATCTCACACGAGTCTAAATGAATTAATGAAACTGTTAGGTAAAGATAATGTGGTGTTAATGAAAGGAAAAGGTGATAGATAAAATATGCCTATGACATTGTATCTAATCATGTAACTGCACTTTACAAAGTAGTGATTTATGTTATTATTTAATAATGATTAAAGGGTGGTCAGACCACTTGAGGAATTAGAAAGAACGCTATTTGAATATAACAATTTTTAAATAGCAAACCATTATTTATGAAAAATTGTGATCTATAAAATATAAGAAAAACTGCTATTCTTAAACGTTTTTATTTTTCTGAGTTTGATTCAACAAATGTTAGGATGTCTTAATGACTTTCACAGGGGAGTGTTCAATTATGTCATTGCGGGAAGAAGCCTTACATATTCATCGAGTTCATAGAGGAAAGTTAGAGTCAAAATCAAAGATACCAGTTAAGAATGCCCATGATTTAAGTCTTGCATACTCACCTGGAGTAGCAGAACCGTGTAAAGATATCTATGATGATAAAAACAAAGTATATGAGTACACGATGAAAGGAAACATGGTAGCAGTCGTTTCTGATGGGACTGCAGTGTTAGGTTTGGGGAATATTGGACCTGAAGCCGCATTGCCAGTAATGGAAGGAAAGGCTGTACTATTTAAAAGCTTTGCAGGTGTTGATGCTTTTCCAATTTGTTTGAACACTACTGATATTGAGCAAATTGTCAATACTGTTAAACTCCTTGAACCAACATTCGGCGGAGTAAATTTAGAAGATATAGCTGCACCAAACTGTTTTGTCATTGAAGAAAGGCTAAAAAAAGAAACAAATATACCAATTTTCCATGATGATCAGCATGGTACGGCGATTGTAACCGTAGCAGGACTTGTAAATGCTTTGAAGTTAGTAGGAAAAAGCATGTCAAATATCCGTGTAGTAGCAAACGGTGCAGGAGCTGCTGGTATTGCCATCATTAAGCTTTTATACCGATATGGTGTCAGAGATATTATCATGTGTGATACAAAAGGAGCTATCTACGAAAATCGACTCCATGGAATGAATAGTGTGAAGTCAGAAGTAGCTAAGTATACCAACCGGGATCAAAAAGAAGGATCACTTGCTGATGTTATAAAAGGAGCAGATGTATTCATAGGGGTTTCTGTCCAAGGTGCATTGACAAAAGATATGGTTCAATCGATGAATGAAAATCCTATTATTTTTGCAATGGCAAATCCAGTCCCTGAAATCATGCCCGAGGAGGCAAAAGAGGCTGGTGCAAAGGTCATTGGTACAGGTCGCTCTGATTTTCCTAATCAGGTGAATAATGTTCTTGCATTTCCAGGAATCTTTAGAGGGGCTCTTGATGTCAGAGCAACACATATCAATGAGCAAATGAAAATTGCAGCGGTCGAGGCTATTGCATCTCTTATATCAGAAAAGGATTTGAATTCTGATTATGTCATACCGGCACCTTTTGATCCAAGAGTAGCACCAGCTGTAGCATCGGCAGTGGCAAAAGCTGCAATGGAGACAGGTGTGGCAAGAATAAAGGTTGATCCTGAGGAAGTTGCTGAAAAAACAAGGCAGCTTGCCATTATTGAATAAAAGTGAGTGATACGTCATTGTCAACATCTCAATCTAAGGTATATATTGAAATTCTTCGTTATATCCGGGCTTTTATTGCAGAAAAGCAGCTTTCTTATGGGGATAAAATACCTTCCGAACGAGAGTTAGCTGAAAAATTAAAGGTTGGAAGATCCTCTGTTCGCGAAGCATTAAGAGCACTTGAGTTACTTGGGATGATTGAAACGCGAAGAGGGGAAGGGACTTTTTTAAAAGATTTTAGGGAACATAATTTGATTGAAGTGCTCGGAACGTTTATATTAGAGGACTCAAAGGCAATAGATGATATTATTGAAATGAATGATCTTCTTGAACGAAACGCCTTACTATTAATTATATCAAATGACGAGGAACAAACCCTGAAATTATTAGGGGAAAAACTTCATGATGGTATGATGAGCAGATATGAATTTATGAAGGAGCTAATGGTTCTAGCCGATAACCATCTATTATATCGTATATGGAATGTATTAAATGAGTATGTTTACTTTGTTCATAAAGGTAATGATGAAATTTATTATACAAAGAAAAATGGTGAAAAGCTAATAAGCGCCTTAATAGAAAAAGACCAGGTGGAAGTGTACAGAATTTATGAATCGGTATCTCTTAAAGAAAATGTCGAATAATAACAGACAAAATTCTACAACATCCTTGTCTTTCATTAGTTACAGTTAGATTAATTGACAAACATCATATAGACATAATAAACAAAAAAAGAGTAGCAGCTTAAGTATAGGGGAGGTACCGTTTTGCTAAAAGATTTATTTACAAAGCCAAAACCAAAGAAAAAGAAATATGCCTCAATTCCTTCAGAGCAGGCCAAACAAGATGTTCCGGAAGGAATTGTAATAAAATGTCCAAGCTGTAAAAAAATTATGTACACAAAAGAATTAATGAAGAATGTAAAGGTGTGTATGAACTGTTCCTACCACCATCAAATGAATGCTAGAGAGCGTATTGCAAGCTTGTTAGATGAAAATAGCTTTGTTGAATATGATAAAGAAATGATTTCTGAGAATCCATTAAACTTTCCCGGTTATGAAGAAAAATTAGAGAAGGACCGCCAAAAAACAAATCAAAATGAAGCGGTTGTTACAGGAGAAGGAACGATCAACGGGTTCAGGACAAGTGTTGCCATAATGGATGCAAGCTTCAGAATGGGAAGCATGGGATCTGTTGTAGGAGAAAAAATCACCCGTGCAATAGAAACAGCTAATGAAAAGGGATTGCCTATCATTATTTTCACTGCTTCTGGTGGAGCAAGAATGCAAGAAGGTGTTTTAAGCTTAATGCAGATGGCGAAAACAAGTTCAGCTCTTAAGCTCTTTAGTGATAATGGCGGGTTAATTATCTCGGTCATGACTCATCCAACCACAGGAGGAGTTTCAGCAAGTTTTGCCTCTCTCGGTGATTATAACTTTGCAGAGCCAGGGGCTCTTATAGGTTTTGCAGGTCGTAGAATTATTGAACAAACGATACGAGAAGAACTGCCGGAAGACTTCCAAACTGCGGAGTTTCTCTTGAAGCATGGTCAATTAGATGCGGTTATTAATCGACATGATTTAAAAGAAAAACTTGGTAATATTCTTGATATTCATCAAGCGGGAGGTGAAATCACATGGTAGGTGAATTAGAATTTGAAAAACCGGTCATGGAGCTCAGAGAAAAAATTAAAGAGCTTAAGGAATTTACAGCCCAGTCTGATGTTGATTTATCTTCAGAAATTGAAAAGTTAGAAGACCGGTTGGAAAAGCTGGAAAATGAAATCTATTCAAATATAAAACCGTGGGACAGAGTTCAAATTGCCAGACATCCAAACCGTCCAACTACACTGGATTATATTGAACATATTTTCACGAATTTTATCGAATGTCATGGTGACCGTTTTTATGGTGATGATGATGCGATTGTAAGTGGAATTGCTAAATTCAGAGGTGTCCCTGTTACAGTAATCGGACATCAGCGTGGAAAAGATACAAAGGAAAATATTAAAAGAAATTTTGGTATGCCACATCCTGAAGGATATCGTAAAGCGTTGAGATTAATGAAACAAGCAGATAAATTTAACCGTCCCATCATTTGCTTTATTGACACAAAGGGTGCTTATCCAGGTAAGGCTGCTGAGGAAAGAGGGCAAAGTGAAGCAATTGCTAAAAACTTATTTGAAATGGCCGGCCTCTCCGTACCTATTATTTGTATCGTTATAGGAGAAGGAGGCAGCGGTGGGGCTTTAGCGCTAGGTGTTGGAAACTATATTCATATGTTAGAGAACTCTACTTATTCTGTGATCTCTCCTGAAGGAGCTGCTGCCCTATTATGGAAGGATGCCGGATTGGCGAAAAAAGCAGCGGAAACAATGAAGATTACTGCACCGGATTTAAAAGAATTAGGTGTGGTAGATGAGATTGTCCCAGAAGTAAAAGGTGGAGCACATAAAGACGTAGGTCTCCAAGCGAAAAATATTGAAGAGGTTTTGGCAAAATCATTAAAACAACTTTCAACGATGAGTGATGAAAAACTAATTCAGCATCGTTATGAAAAATATAAAAGAATAGGTCAAGTATCGTTTGCAAACGATCTTCTTGGGGTAAAATAGATAAACGTGTGGCCTTAACAGGTCCACGTTTTCTTTTCGGACTCTATTATTGATGCAACGATGACAAAGTTGGACAATAATTTTGCAAAATTACATAATTCAATAAACACAAATGATAATTTATTGTATAATGAAAAAGGCTCATAAATAGGATATTCGACAAAAGTTGACCTTTTGTTGTATCTACAATATTTTCATGTTATTTTTGAAGTAATTCAAAATTTCTATTTAAAATAGTGGGGTGAGGAAAGGTTGAAAAAAATAGGTGTTTTAACAAGTGGTGGAGATGCTCCTGGTATGAATGCTGCTATCCGTGCAGTTGTTCGTAAAGCAATATATCACGATATTGAAGTTTATGGAATCTATAATGGATACACTGGATTGATTGAAGGTAGAATTGAAAAATTAGAACTTGGCTCTGTTGGTGATATCATTCACCGTGGAGGAACAAAATTATATTCTGCAAGATGTCCGGAATTTAAAACAATTGAAGGTCAGAAAAAAGGTATTGAACAATTAAAGAAACATGGAATCGAAGGCTTGGTCGTCATCGGTGGGGATGGTTCTTATATGGGAGCTAAAAAGCTTACAGAACACGGCTTCCCTTGTGTTGGTGTGCCAGGTACTATTGATAATGACATTCCGGGAACAGATTTTACAATTGGCTTTGACACTGCTCTAAATACTGTAATTGATGCAGTAGATAAAATTCGTGATACTGCAACATCACATGAACGTACATATGTAATTGAAGTTATGGGAAGACATGCAGGTGATATCGCTCTTTGGTCAGGTTTGGCTGGTGGGGCAGAAACCATTTTAATTCCTGAAGCAGATTATGATATGGATCAAATGGTATCGCGATTAAAAAGAGGACATGACCGCGGTAAAAAACACAGTATCATTATTGTTGCTGAAGGTGTTGGAAGCGGTGTGGATTTTGCTAAAAAAATTGAAGAAGCTACTTCATTTGAAACACGTGTTTCAGTATTAGGACATGTTCAACGTGGTGGTTCACCAACTGCATTTGACCGTGTATTAGCAAGCAGACTTGGTGCATATGCTGTTGAATTACTCTTAGATGGTAAAGGTGGACGCTGTGTTGGTATTCAAAAGAATGAACTAGTTCACCACGATATCCTTGAGATTCTTGATCAGCCTCATTCAATTGATGAAAACATGTACAGATTGTCAAAAGAACTATCCATATAAAAACCTGGTGGTATCGTTTCCAGAAATACATGTTTTTTATATATATAAGATAATAGCCATACTAACAATGGATAAAGGAGTAGGCTATGAAAGAGTGTCTATCTCCTTTATCCGCTAAATGGTAGGAGGAAAACAATATGCGTAAAACAAAGATTGTATGTACGATTGGTCCAGCTAGTGAAGCAATTGAAAAGTTATCTGAATTGATGGAAGCTGGTATGAATGTAGCCCGTCTAAACTTTTCACATGGTGACTTTGATGAGCACGGTGCCAGAATTAAAAATATTAGAGAAGCATCTGCTAAATTAAATAAAAATGTAGCCATTCTATTGGATACAAAGGGTCCAGAGATCCGTACAAATACAATGGAAAACGGTGCTATTGAACTGATTGCAGGAAATGAAATCATCGTTTCGATGGAAGAAGTTGTAGGAACAACAGAAAAATTCTCTGTAACGTATGAAGGACTAATTGATGACGTACATACTGGTTCAACTATTTTACTTGATGATGGACTTATTGAACTTGAAGTTCTTAGTTTAGATCATGCAAAAGGTGAGATTAAAACCTTAATCAAAAACAGTGGTACATTAAAGAATAAAAAAGGTGTTAACGTACCGGGTGTTAGCGTTAAACTGCCGGGAATCACTGAAAAAGATGCAAGAGACATCGTGTTTGGAATTGAACAAGATGTTGATTTTGTCGCTGCATCATTTGTTCGTCGTGCTTCAGATGTTCTTGAAATTCGTGAGTTACTTGAAGAACATAATGCAGGTCATATTCAAATCATTCCTAAGATTGAGAATCAAGAAGGTGTTGACAACATCGACGAGATTTTAGAAGTTTCCGATGGATTAATGGTTGCTCGCGGAGATTTGGGTGTTGAAATTCCTGCTGAGGAAGTGCCATTAGTTCAAAAAGAGTTAATCCGTAAATGTAATGCGTTAGGAAAACCTGTTATTACAGCTACTCAAATGCTTGATAGCATGCAACGTAACCCAAGACCTACACGTGCAGAAGCAAGTGATGTGGCAAACGCTATTTTTGATGGCACTGATGCAATCATGCTTTCTGGAGAAACTGCTGCGGGTTCTTATCCGGTGGAAGCGGTTAAAACAATGCATAACATTGCATCAAGAGCAGAACAGGCTTTAGATTACAAACAAATTCTTTCTAAACGAAGTGCTGAAGTAGGAACAACCATTACAGATGCAATTGGACAATCTACAGCTTATACAGCATTAAATTTAGGCGTATCTGCTATTGTTACTCCAACTGAAAGTGGTCACACAGCGAGAATGATCTCTAAATATCGTCCAAAGGCACCAATTATTGCTGTGACAGTTTCTGATTCAATTTCACGTAAGTTAGCATTAGTATGGGGAGTTTATCCAAGAAGTGGCAATCACTCAACTTCAACAGATGAAATGTTAGACTCCTCAATCTTGCAAGCAATTAACAGTGGGTTAGTTACACACGGAGATTTAATTGTTATTACGGCTGGTGTTCCGGTTGGAGAGTCTGGAACGACAAATCTTATGAAAGTACATGTTATTGGTAATGTACTTGCAAAGGGTCAAGGTATTGGAAGAAAAACTTCTTTTGGTAAGGTAGTTGTAGCAAGTACAGCAAAAGATGCTAAAGAAAAAATGACAGACGGTGCAATTCTAGTAGCACAAAGTACTGACCGCGATATGATGGAAGCACTTGAAAAGGCGTCTGCTCTAATTACTGAAGAAGGCGGATTAACAAGTCATGCTGCAGTAGTAGGTTTAAGCCTTGGAATTCCTGTTATTGTAGGAGTGGAAGGTGCAACAAACATTTTACAAGATGGTCAGGATATAACGGTTGATGCTGTAAGAGGTGTCATCTATCAAGGGCATGCTAGCGTTCTTTAATACAAGAGAAAATAGTTAACGTAAAAAAAGAGAAGGGTTTATTCCTTCTCTTTTTTACTATAAACGAATATGATTAAGTATAGCTCTCTACAAAATTGATGTGATAAGAGGTGAAGGTGTGCGTTTACTAATGCTACTCATTATCGTTATTCCAGCTTTAGAGATTGGAGTCTTTATCGTTTCCGGCAGGACGATCGGTACAATTCCAACAATTTTACTTATTATCTTAACAGGTGTCTTAGGGGCATGGCTGGCAAAGAGACAAGGATTGGAGACATTACGTAATGCTCAGCAGCAAATGCAGTTCGGTCAAATCCCCGGGGCTGCTCTCATAGATGGGATATGTATCCTTATAGGCGGAATATTACTATTAACCCCTGGATTTATTTCCGATATAGTTGGTTTTTTATTATTAATTCCTATCACAAGGAACAAAATTAAACCGTTATTCCTATTTGTAATTAAAAAAATGATCGATAAAAATCATTTCACAATTATAAGATGACATCATTGGTTTGTTAGACGCAATTAAACAAATAGGGACAGTTCCTTAAAGAAATGTAATTGGAACTGCCCGCTTCTTTTATTTTTTTTGATGACCAGCAATAAACTGCCACAAATCTTCATACACTCCGGCGCTCTTCAACGTTTTTAAAACAACCAACACAATGGGTCCCGCTATTAATCCTAAAAAACCTATCAGTTTATACCCAACAAATAAAGCAACAAGTGTAGCCAGAGGATCTAAACCAATACTTGAAGAAAGAACTTTCGGTTCCATGATTTGTCTTTGTACTAAGACAATCATATATAGAATCCCCAGCCCTATAGCAAGAGGTAATCCATCACTAAATGAAAGATAAACAATCCACGGTACAAACACTAAACCTGTACCTAAATATGGAAGAATATCAACTAGTCCAATTAAAAGTGCAATTGTGATGGCATAGTCAACACGTAAGACTAATAGTCCAATTAAGACAATGGCTGTCGTAATGGAAATCAAAGTCGCCTGAGCACGTATAAAGCCAATAAGTGCTTTCTTTAATTCCACAAAAATAGTTTTCCCGCTTGATTTTGCTTTCTGTGGGACAAAAACAGCAACTGTAGATTTAAATTTATACCAATCTTTGCTAATAAAAAATGTGGCTAATAGCGAAAAGATAATGACGGTAGCGGTGTTAGGAAGCCAACTAATGATAACCGGTATATTTTCTAAAAAGCTTTTAATGAAGTTTCCTACACTTGATGCAACTTGCTCGCCAATATTTTGGATATTTGCAATAATAGATTGTTGTTGATTTGTTTCAAGTGTATTAAAGAAATACGTTAATTGATTATAGATGGGCATAATTTTAGTCACGAAAAATGTTTCAATATAAAGAGCTAATAAATCTAAGTGACCTGGTATGACTTTTGCTAAATAAGTCGTACCGGCAACAATTTCAGCAACTAAAAGAATAAGAACACCCGCTATCATGCAAATTAAGAGCAAGATAGAAAGAATTACAGCAAAACCCCTGGGTATTCTGAAAAGGCGTTCTATTCCATTTACAATAGGGTTAATTAGCATGCTGATTAAAATCGCAATAATAAAAGGATAAGTCAGTGTTGCCAGATAATAAACAATGGATATGCTCAAAAAGATAATGGCCAAAATAAACAAAGCCCTTAATACACTATTTACGTATTGCAAATTCACTCTTGCAATCCCCCCATACGATAAGCTCTATGGGCTATATGAATATCTACTATCAAAATAGTTGAGCTCATAGATATTTAATTGGTATATAGCATGTTTATTACAAGTGGAGCTTGTTTATACTTTAAATTTATGAATAAAATGATGAAAAATATAGGAATAGTATGAATCGAAGTAATTTATGGAGGTTTTTACATCATGTTTAGTCAAGCGTCTTTATTTTTATTTATTCTCTTAGCTATTGGATTTATAGCTAAAAACCAATCATTATTAATTGCAGTGGGAGCCTTGCTTCTAATTAAATTGCTAGGTTTAGAAGCAAAATTATTACCTGCAATAGGTTCGAAGGGAATTAATTGGGGAGTGACGATCATTACGATCGCTGTATTAGTCCCGATTGCAACAGGTGAAATTGGCTTCAAGCAATTAATTGATGCTCTAAAATCATCATATGCCTGGATTGCTTTAGGTGCAGGTATTGCAGTTGCCTTGATTGCCAAAAACGGTCTTACACTACTTGCAGAAGATCCACATATTACGACAGCTTTAGTCCTAGGTACAATTCTTGCGGTTACACTTTTTAATGGTGTTGCAGTAGGACCGTTAATTGGTGCGGGCATCGCTTATTTAGCTATGCAAGTTGTTAAGATTTTTAGTTAGGATAGAAAAAATGTCATCATTTATGTAGAAAAAACCTGTACACTAATATAACAAATTTATGTTATGGTATTAATAGCGTTGTAGTTTATATAGAAGAAATCCTTAAAAAAACATTTTTCTAACAAATTTTTAACTATTAAAGTGGTTTTCATTCACAAAAATCAGATAATTGTTTATAATAGGATTAGCTTCAAAAAAAATGCCTACATGCTAAGAGGTAGTTTGCCTGTAGCAAACTGGTTATACTATCAATTCTACTCTTGCTTACCAGATAGTATAAAATAAGTCACATGTAACTAATATGTGATATTTTTTCAAAATAATAAAAAATGTAAGCATTTTCTTTCTGCTGCTTGCATGTGAGCAAGCGCTCGATCGTCTAAAAGTTTAAAAGTAATCATTTAAGTACTAGCATTCTTGATCTAAAGAGCCATCATAATGATTTTTCATATATGATTAGAAAAATATTTGACAAAGCTTCCTTACATAAAGGAACACCATTTAATAGTGAAGTCAATATTTCTTGTACTTAAATCTTTTAAACTTTAAGATGACTCAAATGGGGAATAAAAGGCAAAGGAGAGGTTTTATATGACAGCAACAAAAGGTCTTGAAGGAATCGTTGCAACTACTTCATCTGTTAGCTCAATCATTGATGATACTCTAACATATGTGGGCTACAATATTGATGATTTAGCTGAACATGCTAGCTTTGAAGAAGTGGTTTATTTATTATGGCACAGAAAACTTCCAAATTCAGAACAACTTGCAGAAATTAAAAAACAACTTGCGGAAAATGCAAAAATTCCACAGCAGGTTATTGAACACTTCAAATCATATCCTATCGATAAAGTCCACCCAATGGCTGCACTTCGTACTGCTGTATCATTACTTGGTTTATTTGATGATGAAGCAGATGTGATGGAACCTAGTGCAAACTACAGAAAAGCTATTCGTCTGCAGGCACAACTGCCTATAGTTGTCACAACTTTTGCACGAATCCGCAAAGGATTAGAGCCAATCGAACCTAGAACAGACTTGTCAATGGCTGCAAACTTTTTATATACACTTTCAGGAAAAGAGCCAGATCAAATTGGAATTGAAGCATTTAACAAGGCTCTTGTATTACACGCAGATCATGAGCTAAATGCATCTACATTTACAGCACGTGTTTGTGTTGCGACATTATCAGATGTATACTCCGGTGTAACAGCAGCAATAGGAGCTTTAAAAGGCCCTCTTCATGGTGGTGCAAATGAAGCTGTAATGAAAATGCTCTCTGAGATAGGAGAAGTTGAAAATGTTGAGAGCTATATCAATGAGAAATTTGCAAATAAAGAAAAAATTATGGGCTTTGGTCACCGTGTTTATCGAAAAGGAGATCCTAGAGCTAAGCACCTGAAGAAAATGTCAGAGAAGTTAACTAATCTAACAGGTGAACCGAAATGGTATGAGATGTCAACTAAAGTTGAGGAAATGGTTACTTCTAAAAAGCCATTGCCACCTAATGTAGATTTTTACTCAGCTTCTGTTTATCATAGTTTAGGTATTGACCATGATTTATTTACACCTATTTTTGCAGTAAGCCGTGTATCAGGTTGGTTAGCTCATATTTTAGAACAATATGAAAATAACCGTCTGATCAGACCAAGAGCAGAATATGTTGGTCCTGATAAGCAAGATTATGTTCCAGTGGAACAACGTTAAGCCTTAATTGGATGTTAGTAGTAGTTGGTTCCGAATGCATTTCCTCAAATAAGGGGGATGCAAATAAAGGAATCAATACTACTTAATCATATAAATATATGGAATCTTTTAATTCCAAAAATGAGAGTACTATACTTTAAGATGTTCATATCTATTGGTAGAATAGATATGAAGCAACTACATAATTCGGGAGGTAATTGTCTTGACACAAGGTGAAAAAATTTCAGTAACAAATGGAGTATTAAACGTACCAAACAATCCGGTAATTCCGTATATTGAAGGTGATGGAATTGGACCTGATATCTGGGCTGCTGCATCACGTGTAATAGAAGCAGCTGTTGAGAAAGCATACAATGGGGAAAAAGGAATTGTATGGAAAGAGGTATTAGCTGGAGAAAAGGCATTTAATCAAACGGGTGAATGGTTACCAACTGAAACATTAGATGTTATTCGCGAATATTTAATTGCTATTAAAGGACCACTAACAACTCCAATTGGTGGAGGAATTCGTTCATTAAACGTTGCTCTCCGTCAAGAACTGGATCTATTCACATGCTTACGTCCAGTGCGTTATTTCCAAGGTGTACCTTCACCTGTTAAACGTCCTGAAGATACAGATATGGTCATCTTCCGTGAAAACACTGAAGATATCTATGCTGGTATTGAATATGCAAAAGGCTCTGAAGAAGTAGAAAAATTGATTACTTTCCTGAAAAATGAAATGGGAGTTAACAAAATTCGCTTCCCTGAAACTTCTGGAATCGGTATCAAGCCTGTATCACAAGAAGGTACTAGCCGTTTAGTAAGAGCTGCAATTAACTATGCAATCGAGCACGGCCGCAAATCTGTAACACTTGTTCACAAAGGAAACATCATGAAGTTTACAGAAGGTGCGTTCAAAAACTGGGGTTATGAGCTTGCTGAAAAAGAATTCGGTGATAAAGTATTCACTTGGGCAGAATATGACCGCATTGTGGAAAGCGAAGGAAAAGATGCTGCAAATAAAGCACAAGCTGATGCCGAGTCTGCTGGAAAAATCATTATTAAAGATTCAATTGCAGATATCTTCTTACAACAAATCTTAACTCGTCCTCGTGAATTCGATGTTGTTGCAACAATGAATCTAAATGGTGACTACATTTCTGATGCCCTTGCTGCACAAGTAGGTGGTATCGGAATTGCTCCAGGTGCAAATATTAACTATGAAACAGGTCACGCGATCTTTGAAGCGACTCATGGTACTGCACCAAAATATGCTGGTCTTGATAAAGTTAACCCATCTTCTGTTCTTCTTTCCGGGGTACTTATGCTTGAGCATTTAGGTTGGACTGAAGCAGCTGAATTAGTTATTAATTCTGTTGAGAAGACAATTGCTTCAAAAGTTGTAACTTATGACTTTGCACGATTAATGGAAGGTGCTACTGAAGTGAAATGTTCTGAATTTGGTGATGAATTAATTAAGAATATGGGCTAATGCTTAACTGTTGATGCTTATCTAAAATGACGGGGTTTGCTTATGTGAAAAAGATGAGAATGTGTACATTCAATATATCGATCACATAAGCAGCCCTTTTTCAAAACCTATACATATAAGGGGATGTTAGATATGGCCATTAAACGTAAAAAAGTATCTGTGATCGGCGGTGGCTTTACTGGTGCTACAACTGCATTTTTACTAGGTCAAAAAGAACTTTCAGACGTAGTGTTAGTTGATATTCCTCAGATGGAAAACCCGACAAAAGGGAAAGCTCTAGATATGCTTGAGGCTAGTCCTGTCCAAGGCTTTGATGCAAATATTACCGGTACATCAAACTACGAAGATACCGCTAATTCAGACATTGTTGTGATCACTGCAGGTATTGCCAGGAAACCTGGAATGAGTCGTGATGATCTGGTCTCAACAAATGCTAATATTATGAAATCGGTGACAAAGGAAGTTGTAAAGTATTCTCCAGACTGTACGATCATTGTATTAACAAACCCGGTTGATGCTATGACATATGCAGTGTATAAAGAATCTGGATTCCCAAAGCATCGAGTAATTGGACAATCCGGAGTTCTTGATACTGCTCGTTTTCGTACGTTTGTTGCCCAAGAGCTGAACCTTTCTGTGAAAGATATAACTGGATTCGTTTTAGGCGGCCATGGTGATGATATGGTTCCATTAGTACGTTACTCATATGCGGGTGGAATTCCTTTGGAAACACTAATACCTAAAGATCGTTTAGACGCAATCGTGGAGAGAACTCGAAAAGGTGGCGGAGAAATTGTTAATCTATTAGGAAATGGCAGTGCTTACTATGCTCCGGCTGCTTCTTTAGTAGAAATGGTAGAAGCTATTTTAAAAGATCAACGTCGTGTTCTTCCTTCCATTGTTTATCTTGAAGGTGAGTATGGGTTTAATGGAATTTATCTAGGTGTTCCAACCGTCTTAGGCGGAAATGGACTGGAACAAATTATTGAGCTTGAATTAACAGACGAGGAGAAAGCTGCACTTAAGAAATCTGCTGATTCAGTACAAAATGTGATGAAGATCCTTTAATAGGCAGTCTAATGGAGAAAGTTGAGGAATTAGCCTCAATTTTCTTTTTTATACATGTTAGCCCAAAAAAGAAACATACTATTTCTTAGCTTTTTTATACTATACAGAAAGTATATAAATAATTTGGGTGATAGTATAAGAAAAACGAATGCTTTCACCATGAGGACTTGGTGACAAGCCAAGTTTTTCTACTAAAAAATGATGAAGGTGGTGCAAATATGCTTCTGGGGAAGAAACAGAAACTTGGCAGGCATATTGAAGAAATTACGATTGGTGAAAAACTAACATTAACCGAGAAGATTGAAGACAAAGATCTTCTTCTTTATTTAGGATTAACAAATGATGCAAATCCTCTGTATATTCAACATGATTATGCTTCCCAAACACCATACGAAAAGCCTGTTGTGCCTAGTATCATGCTTACGGGGATTATTACCTCGGCAATATCTAAGTATCTACCGGGACCAGGAAGTCATATCATCAAACAAGAAATTTCATTTCTTCAGCCACTTCATCATTATAGTGTTATTCAATTTTTGTTCGAAGTGAGTGAAGTGTTTGTCTCTGAAAACAAGATCATTATTCGTGTACATGCAGAAAATAAGGAAAATGAAATCGTCTTGGAAGGAAAAGTAACAGTTTGTCCTCCGTATAGAATAACTCCAATTGAGGGGAAAGCATTAGAGAATTTTTAGCATATGGTAATTAATGAGGGCTGACTCATAATGGGTCAGCTTTTTCAAAGTCATATTGCTAAATTAATTTATTCTTTAGTTATTTTTACTAATATTGAAACGAATGGTTGCTCTTCTTCCACACTATTCGCTAGAATAGAAATACACAAATAGAATAATAAAAAGAATATTTGGTTCAGGTGAAGGGAAATTAAATCCTTGGAGGCCCTATAAATGAGTAAGAGAATATTAGTAGTAGATGATGAGCAATCAATTTCAACCCTATTAAAATATAACCTAGAACAAGCAGGTTATCATGTGTTAACAGCTATGGATGGTGAAGAAGGGTTACACATTTGTATAAATGAACAACCTGATTTAGTGGTACTAGATTTAATGTTGCCGAAAATGGATGGAATTGAGGTTTGTAAACAGCTTCGTCAGCGGAAACTTATGGTTCCTATTCTTATGCTTACTGCGAAAGATGATGAATTTGACAAAGTACTAGGTTTAGAATTAGGTGCAGATGATTATATGACAAAGCCTTTCAGTCCAAGAGAGGTTGTTGCAAGGATAAAAGCTATATTAAGAAGAAGTCAATCACATGCTGATACGGAAACGATAGAAATAGAGGACGCAAATCAAATAATAATTGGTGATTTACGTGTTTTGCCGGATCATTATGAAGCGTATTATGGAAAGGAACGCTTGGATTTAACTCCAAAAGAATTTGAGTTGCTTGTTTACCTGGCAAAGCATAAAGGTCGTGTTCTGACAAGGGATCAACTGCTTAGTGCTGTTTGGAATTACGATTTTGCAGGAGACACAAGAATTGTTGATGTACACATTAGTCATTTGCGAGAAAAAATTGAAAGGAATACAAAGAAACCATTATATATAAAAACAATAAGAGGATTGGGGTATAAGCTTGAGGAGCCTAAGGGTGAATGAATAGGTTCCGTTCTCGTTTCTTATTTGCACTTATCACATTAATTGTTTCAGTGTTAGTAGGTTTAGGACTATTATTAGGCCAAATCTTTAATAGCTATTATCTTAATTCATTTAAAGAGGAGATGATGAAAGAAGCGGAGCTTACACGATCAATTGTGACAAATGAGGATTTAACAAATCAAGAGATAGAAGGACTTCTGGATGAGTTGGGAGAAAAATATACATCACATATAACGGTTATATCAAATCAACACCAAATCATTTTTGAAGCAGGAATATTAAAAGAAGGTCATGATCACAAACGTTTAATGGAGAATATATATCCGCTCATGAAAGAACGAACAAAAGGATATTACTATACAGACCAGGTAGAAGATGTTGCGTATTATGGTTTTCCAATAGAAGAAGGATCGAATAGTGAAGGAGTCGTCATCGTTAGTTCATCTGTGGATTCATTAACAAAAGTGAATAACCAGTTATGGATGATACTTGTAGGCTGCTTAGGTATTGCGTTTATTATTATCCTTTTAATAGGTGTACGTATTACTGCGCAATTTACACGCCCAATTGAATCAGCAACAAAGGTGGCAATGGAGCTGGCAAAAGGAAATTATAAGGCGCGTACATACGAAGACCATCTTGATGAAACAGGTATGTTAAGCCAGTCAATTAATATACTTGCCAGAAATCTTCAAGACATGACAAGGGCACAAGAAATGCAACAGGATCGACTACAAACACTCATAGAAAATATGGGGAGCGGCCTTATTTTAATTGATGGAAGAGGGTACATAAATTTAGTTAATAGAGCATATAAGGAACTTTTTGAGGTTGATTCAGCTGGTTTTCTTTATCAATTGTATCATGACGCATTTGAGCATCAGGAAATCATTGAAACTGTGGAAGAAATATTTATGACAGAAGTAAAAGTCCGAAAACAATTACACCTTCCAATTAAGATAGAGCGAAGACATTTTGAAGTGTATGGTGCACCAATCATCGGTACAAATGATGAGTGGAAAGGAATTGTTCTTGTTTTCCATGATATTACTGAATTGAAAAAATTAGAGCAAATGAGAAAAGACTTTGTTGCAAATGTCTCACACGAATTAAAAACTCCTATTACTTCTATAAAAGGGTTTAGTGAAACATTATTAGACGGGGCGCTTAGTGACAAACAAACAGCTGAATACTTTCTTTCAATTATATTGAAAGAAAGTGATCGCCTTCAAACGTTAATTCAAGATTTATTAGATCTTTCGAAAATTGAGCAGCAAGGCTTTTTACTCTCTATCCAACCGTGTGATCTAAGAGAAATATTGGAGGACATTTCGGTCATACTTGATAGTAAAGCGAAAGAAAAATATGTTGAATTAAACATGATCCTTCCCGATAATTTAACTTATATTGAAGGGGATATCTATCGTTTAAAACAAATTTTCATAAATTTAATTAACAATGCTCTAACCTATACACCACAGGGTGGATCTGTTCGTGTAAGAGTTGAAAAACATGATAAGTATGCACTTGTAACCGTGTCTGATACAGGTATTGGGATTAAGAGTGAAGAAATACCAAGAATTTTTGAGCGGTTCTACCGTGTTGACCGCGCAAGAAGCAGAAATTCAGGGGGGACCGGTTTAGGACTTGCGATTGTTAAACATTTAGTTGAAGCACACAAGGGGCAGATTAGTGTTCACAGTGAGGTTGGGAAAGGAACAACCTTCACGGTGAAATTAAATAAAAAAATAGACCTGCTACCTTAATTCAACTAAATAATTTATATTTTCGACATACTTTACAATTAATTTACATCAAATTTAAGATTGCTTAATAAAAGGTTGGTATTATACTAAGTGAAAACCCCTTCATCCAAGGAGCCAATCTTTTGGACGTAAGTCTTGTACTTACGTCCCTTTTTTATGAAAACGAAAACCCTAGGCTAGGCCAAGGGTTCTAAAAAGCTTTCAGCATTGTATTAAAAAAACTCTTCCGTGGTGCTAAAATATTTTTGGTTCCCCAACCAAAAATATGAGCATACGGAGGAGTTTTTAATGTCCAAAGACAATAGCAGTTTAGCACACACAACTTGGAATTGTAAGTATCACATAGTATTTGCCCCGAAATAAAGAAGACAAGTAATTTATGGGAAAATTAAAAAGGATATTGGAGAAATACTACGTACCTTATGTGAAAGAAAAGGTGTGGAGATTATTGAAGCAACTGCGTGTAAAGATCATGGGCATATGCTAGTTAGCATCCCACCTAAAATAAGTGTATCTTCATTTGTAGGATATTTAAAGGGGAAAAGTAGTTTAATGATATTTGATCATCACGCAAACTTGAAATATAGATATGGAAACCGTAAATTTTGGTGTACGGGTTATTATGTTGATACAGTTGGAAGAAACAAAAAGGTAATAGAAGAATATATAAGAAACCAGATACAAGATGATATAGTCGCAGAACAATTAAGTATGATGGAATACATTGATCCTTTCACGGTGAAGAGGTAAAGAAAAAGAAACGAAAGTAAGAAGGAGGCCTTTCAGGTCTGGCCAGTAGAAGTAGTACATATGGGGAACCTTTCAGTAGCCCTTTAGGGCTTGGTCAGTAACAAAGGCTAACTTTTGGGGTGCAGTTCATTATCACGGGTGGTTTTTATTTTGTTTAAACGCTTAATTTCATTATCAGTTTTATGGCAATGTCTTATGAATTTCCCCCCACTCATATAGTAGTAGACTTTCCTAATGAGTTAATTCTTTGATTATGACAGATGATCCATTAGGATGAAATATTTGAAACCTTTTTGAAATGTAATCGTATGTATAGTATCGCAATAGAATAGAAGTACGTGAGAAAGGTAGGGGGAGACATGTTAAGTTTGAAAAGAATTTTTTCCATCATCGGATTTGCCTTATTAATTATTGTATTAGCAATTGTTGCATTTACTTCATGGTATACCGTTGATGAATCAGAACAAGCAGTTATGATAACACTTGGTGAAGTTGAAGAAGGTGTAAGCGAGCCGGGCTTGCATTTTAAATATCCTTGGCCGATTCAGTCAGTAGAAGTTCTTTCAAAAGAAACATTTAGTCTTCAGTTTGGCTATAAGGAAACAGAAGACGGAGTGGTTGAGGACTTTCCAAAAGAAACTAAAATGATTACAGGTGACGAAAATATCGTTTTAGCGGACATGGTTGTTCAATGGAAAATTACTGAACCGGGCAAATACTTATTTAATGCTGAAAATCCAACGGAAATGCTTGAGGATGCTACTTCTGCAAGTTTGAGGAGTATAATTGGCAGCTCAACAATAGATGATGCTTTAACATCGGGAAAAGTAGAAATTGAAAAGCAAGTTCAAGAATTATTAACTACTTTAGTCGAAGAATATGATATTGGGATTACTATTTTGGCAGTTAAATTACAAGATGTTGATTTACCTAATGAAGAGGTTAGAAAAGCATTTACAAATGTTACTGACGCACGTGAAACAATGAATACTAGGAAGAATGAAGCAAATAAATACCGCAACAAACGAACAGAAGAGGCACAGGGGGAAAAGGCTGCCATCATGTCTTCAGCTGAAGGTGATAAAGCTGCCCGTATGGAAGAAGCCCGCGGTGATGTAGCTCAATTTAATGCTATTTATAATGAATATGTGAATGCAAAGGATATTACAAAAAAACGTTTAGTATTAGAAACAATCGATCAAGTGCTTCCTAATGCAGAAATCTACATTATGGAGGACGACGGAAATACAATGAAGTATTTACCGATTAAAGATGGAGCAGCAACAAAACCTGTAGCACCAACTGAGCAGGAAGGAAGTGAAACGAATGGCCAATGATAATGTTGTAAATATGGAAGAGAAAAAAACTTCCTTCACATTTAAGGGGTATCTTCGGGCAGGAGTGATTTTTCTAATCTTCATTGCACTTCTTGTCATTCTTCTAACAAACTTATTTATTGTGAAAGAAAATGAATATAAAGTTGTGCGCCAATTTGGTGAAGTTGTCCGTATTATTGAGGAACCGGGCTTGAATTTTAAAATTCCTTTTATTCAATCAGTTACTACTCTACCGAAGTATCAAATGACCTATGATGTGGAAGAGGCAGAAATTAATACAAAGGACAAAAAGCGACTTATTATAGATAATTACACTGTTTGGAGAATAGAGGATCCTAAGAAAATGATTTCAAATGCAAGGTCAATTGTTAATGCTGAAACAAAAATGGCGGAATATGTATTCTCTACTGTTCGTTCTGAATTAGGACAATTAGATTACGATGAAATTATTAATGATGAAAAGTCTTCAAGAGGCAGCTTAAATGACAAAGTAACTGATATCGTCAATAATCTGCTTGAAAATGGTAACTATGGAATTGTTGTTACAGATGTGCGAATGAAGAGAACTGACTTGCCTTCAGAAAATGAAGAATCTGTATTTACAAGAATGATCTCAGAACGTGAATCAACTGCACAGGGTTATTTATCTAAAGGGGATGCTGAAAAAAATAGTATCATAGCTGAAACGGATCGAGAAGTAAAAGAAATGCTTGCTAAGGCAGAGGCTGATGCTGAGGTTATTCGAAGTGAAGGAGAAAAAGAAGCAGCAAAAATTTATAATACTGCTTATTCAAAGGATCCTGCATTCTATGAAATGTACAGGACGTTACAATCGTATAAACAAACCATCGATGAAGAAACCGTCATCATCATTCCATTCGATTCACCTTATGCAAGTTTGCTAAAGGGAGTACAATAAAGGGAGACTTACTACCCGTTAAGAATGCAATAAACATGTGAATAGAGCCCTGGTTTTCCTTTCTATTTGTAGTCATGATAAAATAGAAGTGGAGAATCAGGGTTTTTACATACTTAAAAATGAAAACTTGCGAATCATTATTTTTCGCTTGAATAGAGGAGGAAAAGGATTGACAAAAAAGCTTGTATTAATTGATGGGAATAGTATTGCTTATCGTGCCTTTTTTGCATTACCTTTACTAAACAATGATAAAGGTGTACATACGAATGCGATTTACGGGTTTACGATGATATTAATGAAGATACTTGAGGATGAAAAGCCATCACATATGCTTGTTGCATTTGATGCAGGAAAAACAACATTTAGACACCAGACCTTCCAAGAATATAAGGGAGGAAGACAAAAAACTCCGCCTGAATTATCTGAGCAATTTCCGTTTATCCGGGAGCTGTTGGATGCTTACCAAGTATCAAGATATGAATTGGAAAATTATGAGGCAGATGATATTATCGGGACATTATCAAGACAAGCTGAGAAGGATGGATATGAAGTTAAGGTTATTTCAGGTGATAAAGATTTAACACAATTAGTAACTGACAAAATCACTGTGGATATTACGAAAAAGGGTATTACAGATGTTGATTCATATACGCCGAAGTTCGTACAAGAAAAGTATGGCTTAACACCAGAGCAAATCATTGATATGAAGGGCTTAATGGGTGATACGTCTGATAATATACCGGGAGTTCCTGGCGTAGGAGAAAAAACAGCAATTAAGCTATTAACAGAGTTTACATCATTGGAAAATGTTCTAGAGTCGATTGACAAGGTCAGTGGGAAAAAACTTAAAGAAAAACTTGAGGAAAATCGCGACCAAGCATTAATGAGTAAAAAACTCGCTACAATAGACTGTGAAGCACCGATCGCTATTGGACTGGATGAAGCTCACTATGAGGGATTTGATTCTAAAAAGGTTACAGAGTTGTTCAAAGAATTAGGTTTTAATTCTTTATTGGAAAAAATAGGAGCCGATGCCGCTGAGGAAGAAGAAATTGAAGAGATCAGTTTTGAAGTTGTAAGTGAGTTCTCAAAAGAAATTTTATCAGATGAAGCTACTCTTTATGCAGAGGTTTTAGAGGATAGCTATCATCAAGCTGACATTATAGGCTTCTCGATCATAAATCAACAAGGACATTACTTCATACCTGCGGAATTAGCTTTAAATTCTGTTCAATTCAAAGAATGGGCAGAAGATGAAACAAAGAAGAAAACAGTCTATGATGGGAAGAAAACAACTGTAGCTCTTAGATGGAAAGGGATTTCATTAAAAGGAATTAACTTTGATATATTAATTGCGGCGTATTTATTAAATCCATCTGCTACCTTTGAGGATGTAGCGAGTGTCTCAAAAGCACATGGAGTATCCGTTGTCCAACATGACGAGGTTGTTTACGGTAAAGGAGCAAAGCGCTCTGTACCAGGTGATGATCAGCTAGGAGAGCATCTTGTACGAAAAGGACTGGCTATGTCTGATTTAAAGGAAAAGCTTATAAATCAATTAGAAGAAAATGATCAATCTGCTCTTTTATATGATTTAGAGATGCCTTTATCATTAATACTTGCTGAAATGGAAGCAACTGGTGTTAAAGTGGATGTTGATCGATTGAAAACGATGGGAAAAAACCTAACTGATCAGTTAAAAACATTAGAAGAGAGTATTTATTCCCATGCAGGAGAAGCATTTAATATTAATTCGCCAAAACAGCTTGGCGTCATTTTATTCGAAAAATTAAATCTGCCTGTTGTGAAAAAAACAAAGACAGGATATTCAACTTCTGCGGATGTATTAGAAAAGCTGGAAGATAAACATGAAATTGTAAAGGATATTCTCCATTACCGGCAACTTGGAAAGTTACAGTCTACATATATTGAGGGCTTACTAAAGGTTGTTCACAAAGATACGCAAAAAATTCACACAAGATTTAATCAAGTGTTAACGACGACGGGCAGACTTAGCTCAATAGATCCTAACCTCCAAAACATTCCAATTCGCTTAGAGGAAGGGAAAAAGATTCGGCAGGCATTTGTTCCATCTGAAAAGGATTGGGTCATTTTTGCAGCAGATTACTCACAAATTGAGCTGAGAGTATTAGCGCATATTGCAAATGACAAAAATTTAGTAGACGCATTCCAAAATGACTTAGATATTCATACAAAAACTGCAATGGATGTTTTCCACGTATCAGAAGATGAAGTTACTGGAAATATGAGAAGACAAGCGAAAGCAGTTAACTTTGGTATTGTGTATGGAATAAGTGATTTTGGACTTTCACAAAGCTTAGGGATTACACGTAAAGAAGCAGGGGAATTCATTAAGCGCTATCTGGAATCATTCGTTGGTGTTCAGGAATACATGGAAGATATTGTTGCTGATGCAAGAGAAAAAGGATATGTTAAAACACTGCTCCAAAGAAGAAGATATATACCGGAAATCACTAGCCGCAATTTTAATCTTCGCAGCTTTGCAGAAAGAACCGCAATGAACACGCCTATACAAGGGAGTGCAGCTGATATAATTAAGAAAGCTATGATTGATATGGCTGATAGATTAAAAAAGGAAAACCTGCAAACGAAGTTATTGTTACAGGTACATGATGAATTGATATTTGAAGCTCCAAAAGAGGAAGTAGCTATACTTGAAAAAGTGGTTCCGGAGGTAATGGAAAATGCTGTTGAATTAAAAGTACCTCTAAAAGTAGATTATTCTTATGGAAACTCATGGTATGATGCGAAATAAACTTTATTCTAAAAGGATGTGAGTACATGCCTGAATTACCAGAGGTTGAAACAGTCCGAAGAACACTGATTGAACTTGTAAAGGGTAAAACAATAAAAAAGGTTTCTATCCATTGGCCAAAAATGATCAAAAAACCTGATGAAATCGATCAGTTTAAAGATGCATTAGTTGGTCAAACCATTCATGATGTGAATCGGAGAGGGAAATTTTTAAAGTTTATTTTGGATGACTATGTACTTGTATCTCACTTAAGGATGGAAGGGAGGTATGGGTTATTCTCGGCGAAAGATGAGGTAGAAAAACATACACATGTGTTGTTTACATTTACAGACAACACAGAGCTTAGGTATAGGGACGTAAGAAAATTTGGTACTATGCATTTATTTAAAAAAGGAGAAGAGGAGCAATATCCTCCTCTTTCTCAGTTAGGGCCAGAACCTTTTTCATCAGATTTCTCAAAAGAATACCTTAAAGAACGATTAGCGAAAACATCTCGTAAAATTAAAACCGCTTTACTTGATCAATCAGTTGTTGTTGGACTTGGCAATATTTATGTAGATGAAGCTTTATTTAGAGCTGGAATAAACCCAGAGCGAACAGCTGGGCAATTATCCAATCAAGAATATGAACGTTTACACAAAGAAATTGTCAACACTCTTAACGAGGCTGTTGCACAAGGTGGCAGCACGATTCGATCTTATGTAAACACACAAGGTGAGATTGGGATGTTTCAGCTTCAGCTATATGTATATGGTCGGACAAATGAACCATGTATAAAATGTGGGCGGATTTTAACAAAAACTGTTGTTGGTGGACGTGGGACACATTATTGTTCATCATGCCAAAAATAAAAAAGGGTAAAGATATCAAAAGATGTCTTTACCCTTTTTTCTGTGATTCTAATTAGTGATCAAAAAACATAAGGTAGCCATATCGAAAAAACAATTTCTTCTTTAACATTCTCTAGGCGTTTATCATACACTATGTTAGCAATCAGTAGGAAGGGGCTAGACCTGTATGTTTCAATATACTTCACTTTTGTTATTAGCATTCGCAGTTAGTTTAGATAGTTTTTCAGTTGGATTTACTTACGGAATGAGGAAAATGAGAATCCCCTTAAAGTCGATTTTAATTATAGCGTGTTGTTCTGCAGGAACTATGCTTGGGGCTATGTTTCTTGGTGAATTGTTAACAAGGATTTTCCCTATTTATATTACCGAAAAGCTTGGTGGATTTATTTTAATGCTGATTGGAGCATGGGTTTTATATCAATTTTTTCGACCCTCAAAGGAAAGCGGAGAGGAAGAAGTTGAAAGAACGATCATAAATTTTGAAATAAAAACCCTCGGTATTGTCATTAATATACTTAGAAAGCCGATGACAGCAGATATTGATAAATCAGGAACAATTACAGGAATTGAAGCACTTTTACTTGGGTTGGCATTATCTTTAGATGCCTTTGGTGCTGGAATTGGTGCTGCCTTATTGGGATATTCGCCAATTATTATGAGTGTACTAGTAGCGTGTATGAGCTCTCTTTTTGTTTCGATAGGAATTAAATCCGGGCATATTTTTTCAAGATTTTCATGGGTGGATAAATTCTCTTGCCTTCCGGGGATCATTCTCATTATGATAGGTATATGGAAATTATAAATGATGGAGGCAAAATGCTGTGACAGTTGTCATTGGATTAACAGGTGGAATCGCAAGTGGGAAAAGTACGGTTTCAAACATGGTGAAAAAGTTAGGCATAACAGTTGTTGATGCTGACGAAATCTCAAGGGATGTCGTTGAAATAGGAAAACCTGCGTATAATCAAATTGTTGATGTTTTTGGTGCGGACATTTTACAGCAGGACCATACTCTGGATCGTGAGAAGTTAGGTGCTTTGATTTTTAGTAATCAGAAGAGGAGAGAACAGTTAAATAAGATTGTTCACCCTGAAGTACGTAAAGAGATGCTTCGACAAGTGGAAAAAGAAAAAAACAAGGATCGCGTGCAGTTCTTCTAGATATTCCATTATTATTTGAAAGCAAGTTGACCTATATGGTGGATAAAACTCTTCTTGTATATGTAGATGAACAAACTCAATTAGAACGGTTAATGCAACGAAATGGATATGCTAAGGCAGAGGCAAAACTACGGATCCAATCACAACTTCCTCTAAAAGATAAACGAAAACTTGCTGATGAAATAATTGATAATAACGGTACCATTGAAAATACACAAACCCAGGTGGAAGCTGTGTTAAAAAAATGGATTTAGACGAAAAAGAGACAATTATATGTCTCTTTTTTTACTTTTTAAACTTTTTACCCATAAGTATTAATAATGCCTATTTTAAAAATATGCTTTACAAGGATGAAAAAAACGATCTCTATCCACATATAATGTGTTATACTAATTAAAAATTATCGATTATTAGTATAACATATACGAAGAGGGAGGATGTTTATTATGGTGACTAATATTGCAATAAATGGATTTGGTCGAATAGGGAGAATGGTTTTTCGACGAGCTATTTCAGAAGGGTTAAACATAAAAGCGATCAATGCAAGCTATCCTGCAGAAACGTTGGCACATTTAATTAATTATGATACAAATCATGGAGCTTTCGAGGGAAGTGTGGTCGCTATGGACAATCATTTAGTCGTGAATGGTCATAAGGTGTTATTGTTGGATGAGCGGAATCCTGAAGAGCTTCCTTGGAAGCAGTTAAATATCGATATTGTTATTGAAGCAACAGGCAAATTTAATCATAAAGAAAAGGCGATGCTGCATGTGAACGCTGGAGCTAAAAAAGTGATACTAACAGCTCCGGGAAAGGATGAAGATATCACGATTGTTATGGGAGTCAATGAACAAAATTATGATGCCAATCAGCATATAATTATATCAAATGCTTCGTGTACAACGAACTGTTTAGCACCTGTCATAAAGATACTTGATGAGGAGTTTACAATAAGAAATGGTCTCATGACAACCGTTCATGCGTACACGAATGACCAAAGAAATATTGACAATCCGCATAAAGATCTAAGGAGAGCAAGGGCTTGCGGACAGTCCATCATTCCTACGACAACTGGTGCTGCAAAAGCTCTGGAACTTGTTTTGCCTCAAATGAAAGGTAAACTTCATGGTATGGCATTAAGAGTACCAACACCAAATGTTTCACTTGTTGACTTAGTTGTTGATGTGGATAAATCTGTTACAGCAGATGAAATCAATCATGCCTTTTTATCAGCATCGCAAACTTCATTAAAAGGCATTCTTGACTATTCTACAGAGCCTCTCGTATCCGTTGATTATAATACAAATCCCTTCTCGGCAATCGTCGATAGTTTATCAACCATGGTCATTGATCAACATAAAGTAAAAGTACTGGCCTGGTATGATAATGAATGGGGATATTCATGCAGAGTAGTTGATTTAACAAAAATGGTAGAAAAAAGTATGTCACAATTATTAGGTGTATGAGAAATTAAAGAATAATTAAAATTCCTACGGAAAAAGTAATACATGCATGATCATGTTGGATGAAACCCTTTAACTAAGAGATGACAAATAATTTTTCAAAAGTTTGTTGCAAAACATATACAAACAAAGTATACTATTTTTCGTGAACTTCTTATCAAAGCCAAGGTGTTAAGGCTACTTAAAGGGTTAGGACCTCTCTGGACTAACTTTCCCCCGTGGTAGTACACATACCATACGCGAAGAATTCATGTAAAAACTAGTTAAAGGGGGATCCATGAATATGGAAACAATGGGTAGACACGTAATCTCAGAATTATGGGGATGCGATTTTGATAAGTTAAATGACATGGATTACATTGAAAAAACATTTGTAAATGCGGCGTTAAAGTCAGGTGCAGAAATTAGAGAGGTTGCATTTCATAAATTTGCTCCTCAAGGAGTAAGTGGAGTTGTTATTATCTCTGAGTCTCATTTAACCATTCATAGTTTTCCGGAGCATGGTTATGCAAGTATTGATGTTTACACTTGTGGTGATTTAGATCCAAATATTGCTGCAGACCATATTGCAGAGTCTTTAGGTGCACAGACACGTGAAAATATTGAAATACCAAGAGGTATGGGACCTGTACAAGTAAAGCAAGCGGAAGCGAAAGCTCTTTAATTTGAAACAAAACATTCAGAGGTGTAGATTATTTAATCTGCACCTCTTTTTATTATCGGAAAATTTCAGTATGATAGTAATAGAATAACTTTTCATACATATAGGGAAAAATAAATAATAAAGGGGAATTCTAAAATGAGTTTTGTGAATAAAATAAAAGATTTTTTTAGCACGCACCAAGAAACAAGAGATAAACATTATAATCCAGACTTGCAAAGCCGTTATTATAAAACAACAAATAAAAAAGCATTGCAGTCAGTAAAGGAGTTAATTGAACAAAACCCGGGGATGACAGTGACATCGGTATCGGAAGAACGTGGAGAAATGAGCGTGAACATTGACCGCCCCAGAAAGGCATTTTTAATTGTAACGGTTATTTCTGTGCGTCCTTTTGAAACAGCTGTTGATCTGACAGCAACCACAAATACCGTGTTACCAACAGACTTTGGTTACAGTAAAAAAATCATTCTAGATTTATATAAAAAGCTTGATCAAAAAGAAACATTCGTTGGTGCAGGAAAAAGTGGAAGATAAAGACCTGGGTCATAAACCTGGATATGACGTAAAGAAGGAGTTGGTCATATGAAATGTCCTTCGTGTCAGCATAATGGGACAAGGGTATTGGATTCTAGACCTGTAGATGAAGGGAGATCAATACGCAGACGCCGTGAATGTGAAGAGTGTCAATATCGTTTTACAACATTTGAAAAAGTCGAAGAATTTCCTTTAATTGTTGTGAAGAAAGAAGGAACAAGGGAAGAATTTAGTCGAGAGAAAATCTTAAGAGGTCTCATTAAAGCTTGTGAAAAGAGACCTGTTCCTTTGCAAAAGCTTGAAGACATTGTTCATGAAATTGAAAAAGAGCTCAGAAATCAAGGTGTTTCTGAGGTTAACAGTGAACTAGTAGGCGAAATGGTAATGGATAGGCTGGCTAGAATAGATGAAGTTGCATATGTACGGTTTGCATCTGTCTATAGACAGTTTAAAGATATAAATGTCTTTATTGAGGAATTAACAGACCTTATAAAGAAAGTAAGATAAGTGATGAAAGAGCTAATGGAGAGAAATCCTTCAGCTCTTTTTTCAGTGGTGTGTTTTACAATAGGGATGAAAGGTTGAGGGGTATGGAACAGCATTGGAAAGAACTGCTTGCTATTGATCGATATACAGTTAAAAGCAACTCAGTTCTACAAGACTTAGATCGAAAAATCATGACATTACTTTATCAGCCGTTAATAGGTTCAAAATCTTTTAGTCTTTATATGACTTTATGGGGAGAATTAGAGCAAAATCGCATTTGGAGTGTTGAAACGACTCATCACAGTTTAATGACTCTAATGCAAAGTAATTTGCGGGAAATTTATCATGAACGAATAAAATTAGAAGGACTAGGATTGCTGAAAACATATCTAGATGAAATTGATGGTGTGAAAAGATACGTATACGAATTACAGACACCTATTCGACCTAATGAGTTTTTTCAAGATGGTGTATTAAATATTTATCTGTATAATCGTGTTGGTCGGAATAAGTTTTTACAACTAAAAAGATTTTTTCAGATGATCAAATGGAAGAGGGAATGAAGGAGATTACGAAATCGTTTGATGATGTGTTTGATTCCGTTCGGTCTGCAGAAATGATGGGTAGAGTAAATAAAGAAACAATGGATGATCTAACACTTGAAAATGACAGAGAATACCTCCAATCAGATAGCCGGTCTACATTGGAAATATCAGATGCTTCATTTGACTTCGATTTATTTTTCTCCGGTTTATCTGATGCGCTTATTTCTCCAAAAGCTTTTACACCTCCAATAAAAGAGGTGATTAAAAAGCTGTCTTATCTATATGGAATTGGTGCAGTTGATATGAAAAATGTGGCCATGTCAAGTCTTGATCAGGATGATATGATTGATGTAGAATTGCTCAGAAAATCAGCGAGAGATTGGTATCAATTCCAAGTGGGAGATGAATTACCGAATCTTGTGGATAAGAAACAGCCACTCACGTTACGGTCAAAGCTTAACAAAAAACAATTATCAAAAGAAGAAGAACTAATGGTTCAATTAGAAACCATTTCACCAAGACAATTTCTAACAGATGTTGCAGGAGGAGTCCCGCCGGCTGTGGGTGATTTGCAAATTATTGAAGAGGTCATGGTTCAACAAAAGCTTGAGCCGGGTGTTGTGAATGTATTGATTTATTACGTTATGCTGAAAACAGATATGAAGCTTACAAGAGCTTATGTACAAAAAATTGCAAGTCATTGGACAAGAAAACAAGTTAAAACCGTGAAGGAAGCAATGGACTTAGCGAAACAGGAACATCGTCAATATCAACAATGGGCAGAGGAAAAAACAACATCAAAGAAAAAAATCAAAGTAAGAAAACGCCCATTCGAAAGGAAATCCTTCCCGAATGGTTAAAAGGTGACGAAGGTAATACAGACAAAGAAGAACAGCAACAAAACAAAGAGGGAGTAAAGAATAAGAATTTGGAGCAATTCGAACTAGAAAAGAAGAAATTATTTGATCGGATTAAAAAATATAAGGATAATAAAAGCGGTGAAATGAATGAAAGGAGGAATGAGTAGAATATGGAACATATGAGCAAGTCATTAAAAAAATTAACGAGCAGACCTGATTTTAATGAACGATACAACGATTTAAAGAAACAGGTGCTAAATAATCCTGATGTACAAGCATTTATCACTAAGCACTCAACAGAAATTGAAGACGGGATGATTAACAGGAGTTTAATGAAGCTTTATGAATTTATTAATCAAAGCAAAAACTGTGAAATATGTCCATCTTTGGCTGAATGCAAAAATTTATTGCAAGGCTATCATCCTCGTTTAATCATACAAGGTCGAATCATTGATATTCAATATGATAAATGCCCAACAAAAGAGCTTCAAGATGAAAGGAAAAAAATGAGGCACTGATTAAAAGTATGTACATTCCAAAGGACATTCTTGAAGCACAGTTTGACAAGATCGACGTTGATGTCGAGGAAACAAGCCGCCTTCAGGTTATTAGTATCGCTCAGGATTTTGTTGAAGCCTATAACAGTGGGAGTCATCCAAAAGGTATCTACTTGTACGGATCCTTCGGAGTTGGCAAAACGTATATTTTAGGTGCTATCGCAAATGAACTTGCCTCACATAAAGTACCTTCAATGCTTGTTTATGTACCGGAATTTATGAGGGAATTAAAGGGCTCGTTTCAAAATTCATCACTCGATGAAAAGTTGGATGCGGTGAAAAAAATACCTGTATTGATGCTGGACGATTTAGGTGCAGAATCTGTATCAAGCTGGGCACGGGATGAAGTTCTGGGAACAATACTACAGTATCGAATGCTTGAAAATCTGCCTATTTTTATTTCATCAAATTTTAACTTGAAGCAACTTCAACATCATCTTTCCATTTCTCAACGTGGAGAAGAAGAGCCGGTTAAAGCAGCAAGGATTATGGAACGGATAAAACATATGACAATTCCAATTGAACTGATCGGTAGAAACCGAAGAGGGTAATAAGCGAGTTGTTTTATAGATTCATGAATCGACTATCTCAAAACTGAGGTAGTCTTTTTTCTAATGTAAACCCATTTATTTACTTCTAAATAAGAAATCCCCCCATATACATAGATTGAAGTGCTGGCAAATAGGGGGGACAAACATGCTTGAGATATTATTTGGGTCTCCGAAAGAGGCAAGGACGATGTATTCAATTTTTCGTTCAATATCTGAAACAGCTTTATCTGAGCTACAATTAGTAAACAATCAGTGTATAAAAATCACCCCGAAATCGTGGGATATCACACTAGAGCAATTTGTTATACCGGGTCTTACTCAATTTATTATTTGTCATAAAGAGCAGCGCTTGATTATGAACATGCTGAAAGAACTTTATTATTTTTCAGATGAAGAGGAACAACAGCAGATTTTACATATTACACAATCTATAATTGAGGGAGAAAGGGAAGAAATTCCGAATGTGCAAAAATTAGTACCAAGAGAACACTTTGTAAAAGAGGCATTAGAGGAATTTTTGCGACCGGATTTATATTTCACCTACTCGTCCTTTCAAAAGTTCAGATTGCAAAAATATCTTAGTAGTTTAAGAGACTATGTGGAAATTGCGATTGAGGAATACAAGATGGAACAGGAATATCAAAATTTTATACAAAGTTTACGAGAATATTTATGTGGAAATGAAAGCAAAATCCCGAGGGTTCACCTTGTTTATGATAAAGAATATGTGATTTATAACGAAAACAAGTGTTTGATACCAGATGAGGATTTAAAGAGGTTAATTGATAAGGACTTTGTACACAAACATCCAATGTATATAGATACAAAGCTATTAGCCCCACTGGTGTCGATGGTCCCTGTAAAGATTTCTCTCTATGCAAATGATTCTCTAGATGGCATGATCCAAACAATCTTAAATATATTTGAAGAGAGAGTCACAATCCATCGGTTGGAGGATTTTCATAATTAAACATAGATGAGATGAAAAGTACATCGTACATAATATATAGCTTAAAGATCATCTTGATTTTATCGGAAAAACAATTTATAATACGTAATAATTGAACAAAAGATCTGTCATGATAAGGACATGAGCTTGTTTATACGGTTCCCAGAGAGGGAAGGAAATGCTGAAACCTTCCTAACACGATGAGCAAACTTACCACCTTTAAACTTCAGTTGTGAACAGTTATATCCTAACTTATTAATAGCTGACGGTCTTCCCGTTATCGATGTTGAGCCAAAGTCTTATTTAACTTACTTTTGAATGCATGAATGATGATGTTTTACAGACTTTGGGAACAAGGGTGGAACCACGATCCATTGACTAAGTTTATTAAACTCGTCCCTTTTTAGGGGGCGAGTTTTATTTGTTTTTAAGAGCGAAACACTGATGCTAGGTTTGAAATTTGTGTTGGTGTAGAGTTGAAGTACATGAAGTACAAGTGCAGTCATGGCGATTAACGACGCGTTCTTGACTGTCAGGTCTAGCCCCCACGAGGTCATAAGCCACTTAGAAATTGAAGGTAAAAGCACCTTCTATTTCTAAGTGTCTTAATTGCCCGAGGCTGATCGAGGCGCTTCCACATTTCAAAGAAGGAGTGAACAAGGATGTCAGACGTTATAAAAATTGCGTTTCCAGACGGAGCTGTGAAGGAGTTTGCAAAAGGTACCACAACTGAAGATATTGCGGCATCCATTAGCCCTGGTTTAAAAAAGAAATCACTTGCAGGGAAAATAAATGGTCAATTAATTGATTTGCGTACACCGATCGAACAAGATGGTGCCATTGAAATTGTTACACAAGATAGTGATGAAGCTTTGGAGATTATGCGCCATTCAACAGCACATTTAATGGCACAAGCGATTAAACGTGTGTTTAAAGACCAACCCGTTAAACTGGGAATTGGACCGGTCATTGAAAATGGATTTTATTATGATATCGATATGGAACAGGCGATCACACCTGAGGATTTACCAGTCATCGAGAAAGAAATGAAAAAAATTGTGAATGAAAATCTTGAAATTATTCGTAAAGAAGTAAGTCGTGAGGAAGCTCAGCGCCGTTACGAAGAAATCCAGGATCCTCTCAAATTAGAGCTTTTAGAAGCAATTCCAGAAGGTGAAGCTGTTTCTATTTATGAACAAGGTGAATTTTTTGATTTATGCCGTGGAGTCCATCTTCCTTCAACAGGTAAAATTAAAGAATTTAAATTATTAAGTGTTGCAGGTGCTTACTGGCGTGGTGACAGTAAAAATAAAATGCTTCAACGTATTTACGGAACAGCTTTTTTCAAGAAAGCTGATTTAGATGAGCACCTTCGTATTTTGGAAGAAGCAAAAGAACGTGATCATCGTAAATTAGGGAAAGAGCTTAGTCTTTTCACAACATCACAAAAGGTAGGTCAGGGTTTACCGTTATGGCTTCCAAAAGGTGCGACAATACGCCGTATTGTAGAGCGGTATATTGTTGATAAGGAAGAAAGATTAGGTTACCAGCATGTTTATACACCTGTTTTGGCAAGTGTTGAGTTATATAAAACATCCGGACATTGGCAGCATTACCAAGAAGACATGTTTCCAATTATGGAAATGGATAATGAAGACTTAGTACTTCGTCCGATGAACTGTCCACATCATATGATGATTTATAAAAATGATATTCACAGCTATCGTGAGCTGCCAATTCGTATCGCTGAACTTGGAACAATGCACCGTTATGAAATGTCAGGTGCGCTAACTGGCTTACAACGTGTACGTGGAATGACATTAAATGATGCTCATATCTTTGTGCGTCCCGATCAAATCAAGGATGAATTCATTCGCGTTGTTCGATTAATTGAAGCGGTTTACAAAGATTTTGGAATTGAGAACTATTCATTCAGATTGTCATACCGTGACCCGGAAGATAAAGAAAAATACTTTGATGATGATAGCATGTGGGAAAAAGCGCAAAGCATGTTAAAGGGTGCAATGGATGAATTAGGCCATGACTATTTTGAAGCAGAAGGTGAAGCGGCATTCTACGGACCAAAGCTGGATGTTCAAGTAAGAACAGCTCTTGGCAAGGATGAAACGTTATCAACTGTTCAATTAGACTTCTTACTTCCAGAACGCTTTGACTTGAATTATGTTGGAGAAGATGGAAAGCAACATCGTCCGGTTGTTATTCATCGCGGTGTTGTATCAACAATGGAGCGTTTTGTTGCATTCTTAATTGAAGAGTACAAAGGGGCATTCCCGACATGGTTAGCTCCGGTACAAGTTCAGGTTATTCCGGTTTCACCTGCTATTCATCTAGATTATGCGAAGAAAGTTCAGGAACAACTTCAAGAGGCAGGACTTCGCGTAGAGTTAGATTCCCGAGATGAAAAGATTGGTTACAAAATTCGTGAATCGCAAATTCAAAAAATACCTTATATGCTTGTTGTGGGAGATAATGAAATTGCTGAAAATGCAGTTAATGTTCGAAAGTATGGTGAACAAAAATCAGAAACAATCGCATTTGAACAATTTATTCAACACGTTCAAGAGGAAGTAAAAAGATCATAAAGTGAGAATTTATTCAGTGGGGTTGTTCCACCGAGTTTGAATGTGAAATCAAAAAAGTTATTGCAAGAACAGAATTCTTCTGATAGAATTACATTTGTTGTTTTAAAAGTATATTATTTGCTTGCAAGATCTTTCTATAGATGGTATAATTCTCTAGGTAATTGAATAGTCTTATATTTTAACAAGTAGAAGCACCCGCTTCTCACCTGATTGACACATCCGTTTGTAGTTGGCAGGTAACGATGATATAGTTTACGTATACAATCGTAGTGTGGGTGTTTTACATCCACACTTTTTTATTTGTCTCAAATAAAAAGGCCAAGATCTACTACAATGACGGTGTTAAGAATTACTATTCAGTTTTGATAAAACCTTGGAGGTGGCTAATTATTAGCAAAGATATGATGGTAAATGACGGAATCCGCGCACGTGAGGTTCGTCTAATCGGTGCCAACGGAGATCAGCTTGGAATTAAATCTCGCCAAGAGGCTTTAGAAATTGCGACAAGAGCTAACCTAGATTTAGTTTTAGTAGCTCCTAATGCAAAGCCTCCTGTCTGCCGCATCATGGATTACGGTAAATTTCGTTTTGAACAGCAAAAGAAAGACAAAGAAGCTCGTAAGAATCAAAAAATCATCAATCTTAAAGAGGTACGCTTAAGTCCTACAATTGATGAGCATGACTTTAACACTAAGCTTCGAAATGCACGCAAATTCCTAGAGAAGGGCGATAAAGTAAAAGCTTCTATCCGCTTCAAAGGACGTGCAATTACACATAAAGGAATCGGTCAAAAGGTGCTTGATCGCTTCTCAGCAGAATGTGCAGATTTAAGTACAATTGAATCACATCCAAAAATGGATGGTCGCAGCATGTTCTTAGTTCTAGCACCGAAAAATGAAAAGCAATAATCCCTTAAGGAGGAATACCTTATGCCAAAAATGAAAACTCACCGTGGAGCTGCTAAGCGTTTCAAAAGAACAGGCTCTGGTAAACTTAAACGTTCACATGCTTACACAAGTCACTTATTCGCTAACAAATCTACTAAAGCAAAACGTAAATTACGTAAATCAACTGTAGTAAGCAAAGGCGATTTCAAACGTATTCGTCATTTATTAGACAATATTAAATAATTCGGACCATCGTAATATAGGAGGGAATTTACATGCCAAGAGTAAAAGGCGGTATCGTTTCACGTAAACGTCGTAAAAAAGTTTTAAAATTAGCTAAAGGTTATTTCGGTTCTAAACATAGATTATACAAAGTTGCAAATCAACAAGTGATGAAATCATGGATGTATGCATACCGTGATCGTCGTCAAAAGAAACGTGATTTCCGTAAATTATGGATCACTCGTATCAATGCAGCTGCTCGTGTTAATGGTCTTTCTTACAGCCGTTTAATGCACGGATTAAAGCTTGCTGGTATCGAAGTGAACCGTAAAATGCTTGCTGACTTAGCTATTGCTGATGAAAAAGCATTTGCTCAATTAGCAGATGCTGCTAAAGCACAGCTTAACAAATAATTGAACGGTATAAGAGCTGACTCTAAGTAGATAGAGTCGGCTCTTTTTCATATCAAGGGAGTTTTTAGGTAATTTACATACAGAAAGGAAGTGAATAGAATGCTTTATGTATTAGTCTATTATCTATTAGTAAACATCTTCTGCTTCTTCTTAATGGGCTCAGATAAAAAGCGTGCTATTAGGGGAGAATGGCGAATAAAAGAATCAACATTGTGGTTATTTGCTCTCTTGGGAGGAGCTATCGGCGGTTATATTGGGATGAGAGTCTATCGTCATAAAACAAAACATACATCTTTTATTGTTTTCTTTCCCCTTATTGCAGTCGGACACATTATACTTTTGGTTTATTTAACAATTTCTTTGGCATAAACGTAAAATCTTCCCGTACAATGGAATCAATACAACTTTCATCTATGGATTACAACTTAGAAAGCGGTGATGACTATTCAACTGGCCACTTCTACCGTGTTGACCGTCATTCAAACGACTGGCTTTTTTGCGCCAATTGCTTTTATTTTATTTCATATGATCAGGCAGTTTTTATTTCTTCCTGTTGCGGTAGTTTGTATAGCTGGAGGAATTTTATTTGGTGCACAACTAGGATCAGTGTATTCAATCATTGGATTAACAGGCTCGAGCATTACCTTTTATTTCGTTACAAAACTCTTTCCTAAACTATTGGATCGCTTAATGAAAATGAAGGAAAAATGGTTGGGAACTTATACAAACTTTTCTTTTATTCAAATCATGATATTAAGAATGATCCCTTTTATTAACTTTTCGCTTATTTCGTTATGCATTTTAGACAAAGCCAAAACATTTGGACGTTATACAAAACTATCTTTTCTCACACACATTCCTTCAACTCTTTTGTTTACGTTTTTAGGAGCATCTATTCAGACATTACCTCCTGTCGTTTTAGTTGGGATTGTGATCGGCTTGTTTATCCTTATCTACTATTTTAGAGAAAAACAAGTGTTGATTAAGTGGAATGACTTTTTTATAAGGGAAAAAGCATGATAAGAACGTAGAAAGTGGATGATTTGATGGTAAAAAAGAAGGTTCTTCTTGATACAGATATTGGTGGCGACATTGATGATGCCCTTTGCTTGGCTTATTTATTAAATCAGCCTCTATGTGAACTGGTGGGGATCACGACAATAGGCGGGGAAGTTGAAAAAAGGGCAATGATAGCAGATGCCATATGTAAAGCAGCTGGGAAGGACATTCCGATTGCAGCAGGTGTTGACTATACACTAATGCCAAGCCCCCTTTATCCAAAACCTGATGGAGCAAAACACCTGGCAAACTGGTATCATGAAAAATCATTTATGAAAAACAAAGCTGTTGATTTTATGAGGCAAACGATTCGTGAAAATCCCAATGAAATTTCGCTATTAGCCGTAGGGCATTTAACAAACATTGCTTTATTGTTTTTGGCGGATCCAGAGATACCGGAGCTCCTAAAAGAAATCCATATCATGAGTGGTGTTTTTTCAAAAGAATTGGAGGAAACCATGGAAATGCCAATATCAAATTGGAACTCTTGGGTAGATCCACAAGCAGCAGCGGTTGTTTATCATACAGATGTTCCTGTTCATACTACCTTTGGGCTTAATGTTACCACCCAATTAGTTCTTAAAAAGAATGAAAAAGAAGAATTATTTTCTACTCCGCTCATGAAAGCTGTGGAAGACTTTGGCTCACCCTGGCTGCAGTCAAATGATATGACGTTTCATGATCCTCTTGCCGCAGCTTGTTTATTTGATCCCCAGATTTGTGACTATCAACAAGGATCTATCGAAGTTGAGGTTGAAAAAGAGGAACAACTCGGGATGATGGAGTTTCAACAAAAAATTGACGGGAATCGAAATATTGCCATACGTGTTGATCGAGAGAAATTCTTCGATCACTATTATCGAGTTGTCCTTCATTCTATGTGAAGAAGAGCTTGAGATGGAGGATCTCAAGCTCTTCTTTTAATTCTGACTTTTTTTAAAAATCAATTCCTTAATCGGACTTTTCCAATCTACCTTACTATGAGGATAACGTAACTTCACTTGTTCTTGAATATGTTCGAAATCCTCCAATGTCAGTCCCTGCAATTCATTGGTTGATTTTGACCAAATAAAGATCGAGACTACCTCAAAAGAGTTTGTTGTTGTACCTAAATATTTCTCTCCTTCAAATAAGGCGCCTTTGTACGTAAGTAAAAAGTTTTTCCTTACATTATCTTTTTCATCAAGAAAATAAAACTGCTTTTGTTCATGTGCTAATTCGAGCTTTCGTTTTGGATTAAATAAAAACTTAATTCCTGTATAAAGAAGAAAGACAATCAAGACGATTAACAACAAACGTAATAAAATGACAATCATCATAAACCCCTCCTGAGGGCAATTTTTCTTATATACGATTGAGAGACGGAAAAGGTTCCAAGTTTTTTAAAAAATTTGATATAATTTTTTTATACGTTAAGAAAGTATAGAATTTTGTACTAAGTCTTGGTGTCTAGCCTAGCCGAATGCTTAGCAAATTGCGCTTTTCTTAGAGTGAACAATTGTTGGAGGAATACTTTATGAATTTTACCGTACTATTTAACATGCAGCAGGAATTAGATGAAAAAATACAAACGCAACATAATCTTGAGAAAGAGAATCTTGTTGATCGAAAAATACTTGCTTTATTAGTTGAAATTGGTGAGTTGGCAAATGAAACCAGGTGCTTTAAATTTTGGAGTCTAAAGCCGCCTGCGCATACTGATATCATATTGGAAGAATATGTAGATGGTATCCACTTTATTTTGTCCTTAGGATTAGAATTAAACATAGATATTTCGATGCACTTCGAAGACCGAGAATCAAGCGCAACATTAACTGAGCAATTTTTAATTGTCTATGAAACCGTATCAGCATTTAAACACAATTCATCTTTGTCTACCTACAAAAACATGTTTGAGGAATATTTATTACTCGGGAAATTATTAGGTTTTACTTCAATTCAAATGGAAAAAGCATACATATTAAAAAATGAAGTGAATCACAAACGACAACAACAAGGATACTAAGGAGGGCGTTATTTTCTTTCTATAGATCCTTTATTGTATAATATACTTGATTGTTAATTGAAGGAGGCCTACATAAATGACGAAGTTAGATGAAACATTAACAATGCTAAAAGACTTAACAGATGCAAACGGAATCCCAGGTAACGAACGTGAAGTACGCGATGTTATGAAAAAATACATATCTCCATTTTCTGATGAAGTTGTGACAGATAACTTAGGAAGCTTAATTGCTAAAAAGGTAGGACAAGAAAACGGTCCCAAAGTAATGATAGCTGGTCACTTAGATGAAGTTGGATTTATGGTGACACAAATCGATGATAAAGGTTTTCTTCGATTCCAAACCGTTGGTGGCTGGTGGTCACAAGTTATGTTGGCACAGCGCGTAACGATTGTGACAAGAAAAGGTGAGGTTACTGGAGTAATCGGTTCTAAGCCTCCACATATTTTACCTCCTGAAGCGCGTAAAAAGCCTGTGGAGATTAAAGATATGTTTATTGACATCGGGGCATCAAGCCGTGAAGAAGCTATGGAATTCGGTGTAATGCCTGGTGATCAAGTTGTTCCTTATTTTGAATTCACTGTTATGAAAAATGAAAAAATGCTTCTTGCAAAAGCTTGGGACAACCGAATTGGCTGTGCAATCGCGATTGATGTTCTTAAAACATTAAAAGATACAGATCATCCGAATGTGGTTTATGGTGTAGGAACTGTACAAGAAGAAGTTGGTTTACGAGGTGCCCGTACATCTGCCAATATGATTCAGCCTGATATCGCTTTTGGTGTAGATGTTGGTATTGCTGGTGATACCCCTGGTATCTCTGATAAGGAAGCTTCTAGTAAAATGGGAGAAGGTCCACAAATTATTCTATATGATGCTTCCATGGTATCGCATAAAGGCTTAAGGGATTTAGTAACAGATACAGCGGATGAACTGAACATACCGTATCAATTTGATGCAATTGCTGGAGGCGGTACAGATTCAGGTGCTATTCATATATCTGCAAATGGCGTTCCGGCATTATCGATTACAATCGCTACTCGATATATTCATTCACATGCAGCAATGTTACACCGTGATGATTATGAAAATGCTGTTAAGCTTATAGCTGAAGTAATTAAACGATTAGACCGTGAAACAGTAAATAAAATTACTTTTGATTAAAAAATGCTGGGGGAATTCCCCAGCATTTTTTTACTGTACATTTTTATTAAGACCTTGCTCCAGTGTTGTTAACATTTCTTTTTTATCACCTTCATTTGCATTCTGCCAAATGACCTCAAAGAGGACTCCTAAACCTGGCAGCATTTTTTCCTCACCACTTTGAATAGCATCCACAATGGTGTCTTGTAGCTGATCTTGATTATTTCCTGAAACATTTGAGATAACCGCATGACGAAGGTTTAAATTCACTTGCATTACACTCCTTTTAAAAGTAGTCATAGCTAAAAATCTAGTTTTTAGAAGATGATGACTAGATAACAGCTTTTAAAGATAGAATTTGTTAATTACGTAAGAATTATGTATGATTGGAAAGAGAAATTGGAATAGTTCAAAAAGGGAGTATGAAAGTGGAGCGGATTGAATCAGTTAAAAACCCAAAAGTGAAACAATGGAAGAAGCTACATACAAAAAAAGAGCGTGAAAATACCGGTACATTTATAATTGAAGGCTTTCACTTAGTTGAAGAGGCTTTAAAAAATAAAGAAATGATCAAAATACTTATTATTTCAGAAGAAATAAGTTTGCCACATACCTGGGATGTCGATAATATTAATATTACTTTTGTTACGAAAGATGTGATGAAAGCAATTAGTGATACAGAGGCTCCACAAGGAGTGGCAGCCATTTGTGAGTTTCAGATAACTTACACACCTGAAAAGTGGACAAAAGTGTTATTAGTAGATAGTGTTCAAGATCCTGGTAACTTGGGAACGATTATTCGTACAGCAGATGCAGCTGGAATAGACGGAGTGATTTTAGGTGAAGGAACAGTTGATCATTTTAACTCTAAAGTAATTCGTTCCAGTCAAGGTTCATTATTTCATTTACCAATCATAAAAGGCAGTCTAGATGAGTGGCTGAATGTTTATAAGAACAACAACATCCCTGTCTACGGCACATCTTTGCAAAATGGAGTAAGTTATAAAGAAGTTCCAGAAGCTGACCAGTTTTGTCTCCTCCTTGGAAACGAAGGTAGTGGTGTAAAAAAAGATTTATTAGATCAAACAACTAAAAATCTGTACATTCCTATTTATGGTGGAGCAGAATCGTTAAATGTTGCAATTGCCGCAGGCATTCTTCTTTATCATTTGCGAAAATAGGCAGGTTGCGGGAACATATTGTTTTGATTATAATAAGATAGACATTACATATATGAAACAAAACGATGACAGAGACTAGTAATTTACAGTTCGTTCATTCAGGGAGAAAATGCCGAGACTGAGAGCATTTTTTGGATAAAAGTAAATGAATTCACCTCTCGAGTTGACACTTGGACCGTTAAATAGACGTAAAGGTGTTCCGGTTTTTACCGTTATGGAAATGAAGTGAGCTATACTTAGGGCAAAATCAAAGTATAGCTAACAAGGGTGGTAACGCGAATTCAACTCGTCCCTTTTATGGGGCGGGTTTTTTATTTTGCAAAAAAACCGCTAATGAGGTTTTTAAATAAAGGAGGAAAAACAAATGCAGGAGCAATTAAAACAGCTTCAACAAGAGGCGCTTGAAAAAGTGGAACAAGCGCAGGATTTAAAGGCATTAAATGATATTCGTGTCGCTTATTTAGGGAAAAAAGGGCCGATTACAGAAGTGTTGAGAGGAATGGGAAAGCTATCGGCTGAAGAACGCCCTGTTATGGGGGCACTTGCAAATGAAGTAAGAGAAGCAATTGCAACATCTATTTCAAGCAAGCAGGAGCATTTAGAACAACTGGCTGTTGAACAAAAGCTGGCAACAGAAACGATCGATGTAACATTACCTGGTCGTCCAGTAAAAGTTGGGAATCATCATCCGATTACGGCTGTTGTTGAAGAAATTGAAGATTTATTCCTTGGAATGGGCTATCAAATTGCAGAAGGCCCTGAAGTGGAATCAGATTATTATAACTTTGAAGCATTAAATCTTCCGAAAGGTCATCCGGCACGAGATATGCAGGATTCCTTCTATATTACAGAAGAACTGCTTTTACGTACACACACTTCACCTGTTCAGGCTAGAACAATGGAAAAACATGAAGGAAAAGGGCCTGTTAAAGTTATTTGTCCTGGTAAGGTATATCGACGTGATAACGATGACGCGACACACTCACATCAATTCACACAGATTGAAGGACTTGTTGTTGATGAAAATATCAGCATGAGTGATTTAAAAGGTACACTTGAAGTATTTGCTAAAAAGATGTTCGGTGAAGAACGTGAAATTCGCCTTCGTCCTAGCTTTTTCCCATTTACAGAGCCTTCAGTAGAGGTTGATGTATCCTGCTTCTCATGTGGTGGAAAAGGATGTAATGTGTGTAAAGGTACAGGCTGGATTGAAATTCTAGGAGCTGGAATGGTTCATCCAAATGTCCTTGAAATGGCAGGATTTGATTCAAAGAAATACAGCGGATTTGCTTTTGGGATGGGTCCTGAGCGTATCGCAATGCTAAAATACGGTATTGATGATATCCGTCATTTCTATACAGATGATGTACGATTCTTAAAACAATTCAAACGAGCGTAAAAAGGAGGATATAACAATATGTTTGTTTCATATAAATGGTTAGCAGAATATGTTGACCTGTCAGGAATCACACCTGATGAGTTAGCTGAAAAAATTACACGTAGCGGAATTGAAGTAGAAGGTGTTGACGTTTTAAACGATGGCATAAAGGGCGTTGTCATTGGTCACGTCGTTGAAAAAGAGCAACATCCGGATGCAGACAAATTAAATAAATGTCAAGTTGATTTGGGGAATGGTGAGCTTACACAAATCATTTGCGGTGCCAAAAACGTTGATAAAGGTCAGAAAGTCGCAGTTGCTACAGTAGGTGCAGTTTTACCTGGTAACTTTAAAATTAAAAAGGCAAAACTTCGTGGTGAAGTCTCTAACGGAATGATTTGTTCCCTTCAGGAGCTTGGTATTGAGTCCAAGCTAGTGGCTAAAGAATATTCAGAAGGGATCTTCGTATTCCCAAATGATGTAGAAGTAGGGGCAGATGCACTGGAACAGTTGAATCTAGATGATGCTGTACTTGAGCTTGGATTAACTCCAAACCGTGCTGACGCATTAAGTATGCTTGGTGTTGCTCATGAAGTAGCTGCAATATTAGGTCGCAAAGTGAAGTATCCGGAAATCTCATATGAAAATTCTTCAGAAAAAGCATCAGATTTAGTTGATGTAAAAGTAGATGCACCGGAAGATAATCCATTATACATTGCGAAGGTCATTAAAAACGTAACGATTGCACCTTCACCTTTATGGATGCAAACACGCCTAATGGCAGCGGGAATTCGTCCTCATAATAATGTGGTTGATATTACAAACTTCGTTTTATTAGAATATGGTCAGCCTCTTCATGCATTTGACTATGATCGGTTAGGATCTAAGGAAATACTTGTTCGACGTGCACAAGATGGCGAAAAAATAGTTACACTTGATGATCAGGAACGATCACTTACTTCCGAACATTTAGTGATTACAAATGGAACTGAACCTGTTGCATTAGCTGGTGTTATGGGTGGAGCAAACTCAGAGGTTCAATCTGACACGAAAACCGTTTTATTGGAATCTGCATTATTTAATGGGGGGCGTATCCGTACAGCTTCAAAAGATCATGGCTTACGTAGTGAAGCAAGTGCACGTTATGAAAAGGGAGTTGATCCTAATCGTGTCCCTGCAGCTGCAGAAAGAGCTGCACAATTAATCTCACTATATGCCGGTGGAGAAGTGTTGGAAGGAAATGTAGAAGTTCGTACTGCTTCTTTTGAGCCAAAAACAGTAAGAACAACGGTTGAAAAAGTGAATCGAGTTCTTGGTATGGATATTTCAGCAGAAGAAATGAAATCCATTCTTGAGCGTCTTCAATTTGAGGTAGTTCTCGATAATTCTACATTGGCAGTGAAAGTTCCTACTCGCCGTGGTGATATTACGATTGAAGAAGATCTTGTAGAAGAAATTGCAAGACTTTACGGATATGATAATATTCCGACAACATTACCTGTTGGTCAAGCAATTCCAGGAAAGCTAACAGAGTATCAGGAAAAACGCCGAAAAGTTCGCCGCTACTTAGAAGGAACAGGTCTTTATCAAGCGATTACTTATTCTCTTTCTAGTGAAGAAAAAGCAGCGAAATTTGCTTTGGAAACGTCTGAACTAACGAGACTTGCTCTACCTATGAGTGAGGAGCGCAGTGTATTACGATTAAGTTTGCTTCCACATTTATTAGATGCATTACGTTACAATCTTGCTCGCCAAATTGATCAGGTAGCATTATATGAAATTGGTTCAGTATTCCTTTCACAAGGCAAAGATGTTCAACCACTTGAAAAAGAACGCCTGTCAGGCGCTATAACAGGGTTATGGCATTCACACTCTTGGCAAGCTGAGAAAAAGCCTGTAGATTTCTATGTAGCAAAAGGTATTTTAGATGGTCTTGTCGACTTATTGGGATTAACCTCTCAAGTTGAATACAAGCAAGCGAAGCGCGAGGGGATGCATCCAGGTCGTACAGCTGAGCTTTATCTTGGTGAAAAGCTTGTTGGTTTTGTAGGGCAGGTTCACCCATCGGTTCAGAAAGAATTGGATTTAACAGAAACATATGTGTTTGAGCTATCATTAGTTGATCTATTAACTACGAATGTAGAAGAAACACGTTATGAAAGCATACCACGTTATCCATCCATCACAAGAGACATCGCATTAGTTGTGAATAAGGATGTTGTCTCAGGTGATATTGAAAAAGTTATCACAGAATCAGGTGGAAAAATGCTAAAAGAAGTAGCTGTATTTGACCTGTATGAAGGTGACCGCCTTGAAGATGGGAAAAAATCAGTTGCTTTCTCATTACGCTACTTTGATCCGGAACGTACGTTAACTGATGAAGATGTTACAAAAACACATCAGAAAGTATTGGATGCTGTTGAAGCGAAGATTGGGGCAACTTTAAGAGGATAATGGATAAAAAACGAATCACTTTGTGTGATTCGTTTTTTTTGGTGTGTGTCGAATTATGTTGAACTTTGTCTAATAGTAAATAAAATCTGAAAATCGAAAATAAATTCTAAGAATCGTTGATAACAGTTAGAAATCGTTAATAAATTGTCAGAATCGAAAATAAATCGATCTACTAACTATTTCTTAGCAATTTTTAAGGCTTTTTCTGTATTGGCAAAATGCTTCTTTGTTATAGAAGCTAAAAACTCACTACCTTTTTTTTGAAGGATCTTTGCAGCAGCAATATCTACTTGTGATCCTGCACCTTTTGGAATCACCACACCCGCTTTTTGGGACAATTTGTAAAATTCTTGAATAAATGAATAACGAGCAATTATGGAAGCAGCCGCAACCGCAAGATGAACACCTTCAGCTTTTGTTGAAAAGTAGATATTTTCTTTATACACTTTTTTTCCTTGAAGATGGTTGAAATAAACACCAGGCACAGCAAATTGATCGATTAGAACACCATCAGGCTTTTCCGGATCAATCTTCATAAGTAAATGATTAATAGCCTGATTATGTAGAATAGCCTTCATTTTTCCTTGTGACATTCCTTGCTGTTGTAGATCATTATATTTTTCATTATGTAAGACAAGCAAACTATAAGGAATTGTTTGAATCAGATCTTTTGCAATTTCACAAATTTGAGGGTCTTTAAGGTTCTTCGAGTCTTTGACACCTAATTCTTTTAATAGTTCAATTTGATCGTTCTTAACATATGCTGCAACAACTGTAATTGGGCCGAAAAAATCTCCTGTGCCCACCTCATCAGAACCAATAATAGACAAGTTTGATATATTTGCCGGTGGTTGATATCCACTAGGTGCTTTTGCAATGGAAGGCTGTTTCCTAGTTGTTTGAGCAACTGTGCCCCATTGCGCAGCCACAGCTTCAGCAGAATTTCCCTGAAAAAGTACTTTTCCGGATTTGTATGCGGTAATCGTACATCCATTTACTTTCGCGGAAAAAACCGCTCCAGGTGGGGTCTTTTCTATTTTGTTTTTGTTATAATAACTCTCCATTTTGGTGATTTGTTCTTGCCCTACTTTTATAACGGAATTCGCCAATTATTACACCCTTTCTAAATAAAAACTAACTATAACTTGTTGCATATGTTCAAAAAATTGTCCTTCTTCCCATATGATAAAGCTTCATGTTATGATATAAATTAGGATTTGCAGGAAATGGAGGATTTATCGTTGTCAAAACGTTCTAAGTCTAAAACAACAGTAGACATATATGGTCAACAATTTTCAATTATTGGTTCTGAAAGCACAAGCCATATTCGAGCTGTTGCTGCAATGGTTGATGATAAAATGAGAGAGATTAATAGTAAAAATCCGTCTCTTGATATAAATAAATTGGCAGTGTTAACAGCTGTTAACGTTGTCCATGACTATTTAAAGCTAAAAGAAGAGTATGAAAAACTCGAGAAACAATTATTTGAAAAGGATTGAAGCTGAAATATGCTAGATTTTGTTTTGTTTATTATTCTATTATTCGGAATATTGGTCGGCTTAAAACGTGGATTTATTCTACAGTTTATTCACTTAGCCGGATTTATCATTTCTTATATTGTAGCATACCAATATTTTGATGATCTTGCACCAAAATTAAAGCTGTGGGTTCCTTACCCGGTATCAGGAGAAGGTCCAACAATATTAACATTACTCAGTGGCGATGACCTTGAGGGAGCTTATTACCGAGCTGTTGCATTTGTATTATTATTTATTGGGACAAAAATTGTTATGCAGATTATTGGATCAATGCTGGACTTTGTGGCACTTCTTCCGATTTTAAAACAATTAAATAGGGCTGCTGGATCAATACTTGGATTTTTAGAGTCATATCTTGTTTTATTTATTATCCTATTTATTGCAGCACTAATTCCAATGGAACAAATTCAAAGTGCTTTAGACCATTCGGTATTAGCAAATCTTATTGTGAACCACACACCTTATTTTTCTGATAAAGTAAATGAACTTTGGATTCAATACATGTCTTAAAAGAGGCTGACTTAAAGAGGGTATTTCTTTCATCACTCGTATATATTGACTACATCCAAGTTTTGTAGAATATATAATGGTGCAGGTGGACTTACCCTTAGTTTAAGTCAGTCTCTTTCCGTAAAAGGTGACTTAAGAATTGTACTTTTTCGTAAATAATGTATCATTTTTATAGAAAGTGCTAGATAAAGAGGTGGAATAAATGAACATTCATAAAAAAGATGTGATCCGATTATTAGAAAAGATAGCGGTTTTAATGGAATTAAAAGGGGAAAATCCTTTTAAAATATCTGCGTTTCGAAAAGCTGCTAACGCTTTAGAAGTGGATGATAGAAGCTTAGCTTTAATTGATGATTTTACGAAGATTCCCGGTATAGGAAAAGGGACTTCAGCTGTGATTAAAGAATTTGTGGAAACGGAAAAATCAGAGGTTCTTGAGCAATTACAAGAGGAAGTGCCTGCAGGTTTACTCCCTTTATTAAAACTGCCGGGTTTAGGTGGTAAAAAGATTGCAAAGCTATATAAGGAATTACACATCGATAGTGTTGAAGCGCTTAAATTAGCCTGTAAAGAAAATAAAATACAAAGTTTAGCGGGATTTGGAAAAAAATCAGAAGAAAAGATTTTAGCTGCGATTGAAGAAATCGGAAGTCGTCCAGAACGCTTACCAATTTCGTTTATGCTTCCAATTGCACAGGAAATCGAGTCATATCTTGAGAAATGTAAGGATATTGAAAGCTACTCACGTGCTGGCAGTTTGAGACGTATGCGTGAAACAATTAAAGATTTAGATTTTATTATATCGACAAATGAACCCAAACATGTAAGGGACCAACTGTTGAACATTCCTAATATTTCGGATGTTATCGCAAACGGTGATACAAAGGTATCTGTCCAGCTTACATATGACTATGAGGTAAGTGTAGATTTTAGACTAGTTAAACCAGCGGAATTTGCCACAACCCTGCATCATTTCACAGGATCGAAGGACCATAATGTCAGAATGAGACAGCTTGCAAAAGACCGTGGAGAAAAGATTAGTGAATATGGCGTAGAAAATGTTGAGACAAATGAAGTGAAAACATTTGAAACAGAAGAGGATTTTTATCAGTATTTTAATCTACCTCATTTCTCTCCTGAAATTCGAGAAGATGGAACAGAGGTTGATTCTTTCCATCATGACATCAAGCTTGTACACTTGGAGGATATAAAAGGTGATCTTCATATGCACTCTACCTGGAGTGATGGAGCTTTTACTATTCGTGAAATGGTTGAAGCGTGTCGCAAAAAAGGGTATCGTTATATCGCCATTACGGACCATTCCCAATATTTAAAGGTAGCAAATGGATTAACTCCTGAGAGACTAAGAGCACAACGACAGGAAATAGATGCCTTAAACGAAGAATATGATGATATTACAATTCTTGCTGGAGTTGAGATGGATATTTTGCCTGATGCTACATTAGATTATGATGACGAATTGCTAGCCGAGATGGATCTTGTCATTGCCTCCATTCATTCAAGTTTTTCTCAATCACAAGAAGTAATTATGGAACGGTTAAAAACAGCGTTACACAATCATCATGTTGACATCATAGCACATCCAACTGGTCGAATCATTGGCAAGCGAAAAGGTTATGATGTAAACATAGATTTGCTTATTCAACTTGCAAAGGAAACAGACACAGCATTAGAGTTAAATGCGAACCCTCAGCGTTTAGACTTGAGTGCAGAACATATTCGCAAGGCCCAAGAAGCGGGTGTGAAAGTTGTCATTAATACAGATGCACATAATATAGACATGTTAGATGATATGGATATTGGTATTTCTACAGCCAAAAAAGGCTGGATTGAACGTGATACGGTTATTAATACATGGGACATTGACCAGCTAAAAGCATTTTTAAACAGACATCATAAGGAATAGCAAATTATCGTTATGATTTAATATTGAAGGTCTGTGTAATTATTAGGAGGTAGACCGAATTGCAGCAGAAAGTTTTGCATGTACTTGAATATGAAAAAGTGAAAGAGCAGCTTATTAAGCATGCTTCATCAACACTTGGCAAAGAAAAGGTTAAAGCGCTCGTACCTTCTAGTGAGTATCAAGAAGTGGCTGTTTCTCAGGAACAAACAGATGAGGCTGCAAAAGTACTCCGACTAAAAGGAAATATCCCATTGGGTGGACTTGTTGACATTAGAGCAACAGTCAAGCGAGCAAAAATCGGCGGAATGCTCAGTTCAGTTGAGCTTATTGAAGTTGCAGGCACTTTATATGCAGGCCGGCAAATGAAACGTTTTATTGAAAAAATGATAGAGGAAGAAATTGAATTAACTCATTTGCCAATCCTTGCTGAGCAAATTGTTGTCATTCATGATTTGGAGAGAAGGATCTCCGAATGTATAGATGATAATGGGTATGTATTGGACAGTGCAAGTGAAACATTAAAAGGCATTCGCCAGCAGCTTAGAACAACCGAGGCAAGAGTAAGAGATAAACTAGAATCAATGATTCGTTCTTCTAATGCATCAAAAATGCTCTCTGATGCGATCATTACGATTCGAAATGATCGTTTTGTATTACCTGTAAAACAGGAGTATAGAGGATCATACGGTGGGATTGTTCATGACCAGTCCAGTTCAGGTGCAACTCTATTTATCGAACCGCAAGTCGTAGTTGACCTAAACAACACTCTTCAACAAGCAAAAGTGAGGGAAAAGGTAGAAACCGACCGTATTCTAGCAAAACTGTCAAATGAAGTAGCCGAAAATAGTAATGATCTCCTGCAGAATGTAGAATGCTTGGCCAATATGGATTTTATGTTCACAAAGGCGAAATATGCAAAACAAATAAAAGGGATAAAGCCTATTGTCAATCAAGAAGGTGTTATCCGCTTGTTTAAAGCAAGACACCCTCTATTACCTGAAAGTGAAGTTGTTCCGAATGATATTGAATTAGGTACAGACTTTACAACCATAGTTATTACAGGACCGAATACCGGTGGGAAGACCGTTGCACTTAAAACACTTGGTTTATGTACATTAATGGCTCAATCAGGATTGCACATTCCGGCACTTGACGGATCAGAGGTTGCGGTCTTCAAGGCAGTTTATGCAGATATCGGTGACGAACAATCGATTGAACAAAGCTTAAGTACGTTTTCTTCACATATGGTTAATATTGTGGATATCCTTCATAAAGTGGATGACGATAGTCTTGTGTTATTTGATGAGCTTGGAGCGGGAACAGATCCACAAGAAGGGGCTGCGCTTGCTATCTCTATATTGGATGAAGTGTACAGCCGTGGAGCGAGAGTGGTTGCAACAACTCATTATCCGGAGTTAAAAGCGTACGGATATAACCGAGATGGTGTCATTAATGCAAGTGTAGAATTTGATATCACAACTTTGAGCCCAACATATAAACTTTTAATAGGTGTCCCGGGACGTAGTAATGCGTTTGAAATCTCAAAACGACTGGGCCTGCAGGAAAATGTTATACAAAAGGCAAGGTCACAAATGAGTGATGAGAGCAATGAAGTTGACACGATGATTGCTTCATTAGAATCCAGCAAAAAAACAGCTGAAATTGAGTTAATGGAATCAAAAAAATCCGGCATGAAGCAGAAAAACTTCATAAGGAGCTTCAAAGACAGATCATTGAATTCAATGAACAACGTGATGCCCTTTTTGAAAAAGCGGAACGAAAGGCTTCAGAAAAATTAGAAGAAGCAAACCGGGAAGCGGAAAACATTATAAGAGATTTAAGGAAACTTCGAAAAGAACAGCACGCTCAAGTAAAAGAGCATGAGTTGATCGATGCGAAAAAGCGTCTTGAAGAGGCACAGCCTGTATTCAAAAAATCGAAAAAGGTTGAGAAGAAACAACCTGTTAAACATGAACTCCTTCCTGGTGATGAAGTAAAAGTCATTAGTTTTGATCAAAAGGGACATTTGGTTGAAAAGGTAAATGATAAGGAGTGGCAGGTTCAAATGGGAATCTTAAAAATGAAGGTAAAAGAAAAAGACCTTGAATATATTAAGAGACCTAAGCAACAGGTGCAAGAAAAGCCTTTAGCTGCTGTTAAAGGAAAGGACTACCATGTTTCATTGGAATTGGATTTACGAGGGGAACGATTTGAAAATGCATTACTAAGAGTTGAGAAATACTTGGATGATGCTGTATTAGCCGGCTATCCAAGGGTTTCAATTATTCATGGTAAAGGAACAGGTGCACTTCGAACTGGTGTGAAAGAATTGTTAAAGAATCATCGAAGTGTAAAAAGCACTCGGTTTGGGGAAGCGGGTGAAGGCGGAACAGGCGTCACAATTGTTGAGCTTAAATAGTGGGGGGAAGAGCGTGAGTACATTTTGGGAGAATGATTGGGTTCAAATTGCTGCCTACTATAGCGTTGTAGTTCTGAGTATCATTTTATTTTTAACCATTTTTGAACTTGTCACAAAGTATAAAAATTGGGAAGAGATTCAAAATGGTAATTTAGCTGTTGCAATGGCAACAGGAGGAAAAATCTTTGGAATTGCTAATATTTTTCGATTTTCTATTCAGAAACACGAGAGTCTTTTAGAAATGTTAGGGTCCGGAGTGTATGGATTTGTTTTACTTTTGTTAGGCTATTTCATTTATGAATTTATGACGCCAAAGTTTAGAATTGATGATGAAATTCAAAGAGACAACCGTGCTGTTGGATTTATATCTCTTATCATTTCAGTTGGTTTATCATTTGTTATCGGTGAGGCATTATAAGGAGAGTGTAGAGTGGAGACGTTGGCGAAAGTGATGTTTGGTTTGTGCGGGTTGTTTGTGTTGATTGGCATTATTTATTTAGCTTTTTTTTAAATACAAGTAAAGGGCCTGATTCATAAAATCTGGCCCTTTTTTATTATTTTATATTTCTGAAAACACAAAAAGCTGATATACTTTTTTATAAGCGCGAAAAATGATTTGTTTATCGGTTTTAACATGTATGTATGTCCTCTTTTATTCCTTTCTAACCAATCTGTCATTTTATATTTCCCTCAAAAGGAGGAGAAAAAATGGAAAGTCAAAAACCTTGGTTAAATCTTTACCCAGCAGAAATCCCTCATACCATGAAAAGCGATGAAAAACCGTTGTACTATTATCTCGAACAATCTGCTTTAGAATTTCCATCTCAAATCGCCATCCATTTTCTAGGTAAAGAACTAACCTATACAGACCTTTATCAGCAGTCTTTAAAAATGGCTAACTATCTACAGTCTCTAGGCTTACAAAAGGGTGACAGGGTATCGATTATGCTGCCGAATTGTCCTCAAGCAGTGATTTCCTATTATGGTGTCTTATTAGCTGGCGGCATCGTCGTTCAAACGAATCCGTTATATATGGAAAGAGAGCTGGAGTATCAATTAAATGATAGCGAGTCCACGTTTATCGTAACGCTTGATTTATTATATCCGAGAGTCTCTAAAATGAAAGCGTTAACAAATTTAAATCATATTATTGTAACAAGTATAAAAGACTATTTACCATTTCCTAAGAATCTTTTATATCCATTTGTACAAAAAAAGCAAAATCAAATGGTTATTAAAGTAGAACATCAAGGCAATACTCATTTGTTCCAAAAAATCATGGAATTAGCTGAACCGACTGTTGAGGAATATAAATACATTCCATCCGAAGATATTGCATTACTTCAATATACAGGAGGAACAACGGGTTTCCCTAAGGGTGTTATGTTATCACATGACAATGTTGCTCTGAATACAAAAATGTGTTCTGCGTGGATGTATAAATCAAAACGAGGGAAAGAATCTATTTTAGGCATTATTCCATTCTTCCATGTATATGGAATGACGACAGTGATGAATTTATCAGTTATGCAAGGATTTAAAATGATTCTGTTACCTAAATTCGATCCATCCGACACATTAAAAACGATTCATAAATTAAAACCAACGTTATTTCCCGGTGCACCAACGATTTATATTGCTTTATTAAATCATCCAGATCTTCAAAAATATAATTTGTCATCAATCGAATGCTGTATAAGCGGTTCTGCACCATTACCCGCTGAGATACAAGAGAAGTTTGAGCGTGTTACAGGTGGCAAACTTGTAGAAGGTTATGGTTTATCTGAGGCATCCCCTGTTACTCATGCTAATTTCATTTGGGAGAAAAGAAAAAAGGGAAGTGTCGGCGTTCCTTGGCCAAGTACAGATGCTGTGATTCTGTCGTATGAACATGGAGGGATAGCCGAGCCGAATGAGCTTGGTGAGATAGCAGTACGGGGTCCACAGGTTATGCTGGGGTATTGGAATAAAAAAGAAGAAACAGAAGAAGCTTTGAAAAATGATTGGCTTTTGACCGGAGATATTGGCTACATGGATGAAGAAGGATATTTCTATATTGTAGACCGTAAAAAAGATATGATCATTGCTGGAGGATTTAATATTTATCCACGTGAAATAGAGGAAGTCCTCTATGAGCATGAAAAAGTAAAGGAAGTTGTTGTAGCAGGTATACCGGATCCATACAGGGGTGAAACAGTAAAAGCCTTTATTGTATTAAAAGAAAATCAACAGGCCACTTCAGAGGAATTTAATGAATATGCCCGCAAACATTTAGCTGCGTATAAGGTGCCGCATATTTATGAATTTAGAGATGAATTACCTAAGACAGCTGTGGGGAAAATACTAAGACGTGCATTAATTGAAGAGGAAAAAGTAAAGAACGCTAATTGATCGTATAATTGGAGGGGCTTCTGTCTCTCCAATTATGAAAAAAACAGATGAGGGCTTGACAGAAAGGGAAGGAAATTCTATGATTAAATTATGAATGATGATTCATTCATTAACTGAAAGGGAGTCGAACATTACATTGAGACAGAAGAAACCAAAATATATACAAATCATTGATGCAGCAGTTATTGTCATAGCAGAAAATGGTTACCACCAAGCACAAGTTTCAAAAATAGCCAAGCAGGCTGGAGTGGCGGATGGGACAATCTACTTATATTTTAAGAACAAAGAAGATATTCTTGTATCACTCTTTCAAGAAAAAATGGGCGTCTTTATTGAAAAAATTGAAGAAGAGATAAAAAGCAAAAAAAAGGCAGCAGACAAACTATATTCGTTAATTGATAAGCATTTTACCTTATTATCTGAAGATCACCACCTTGCAATTGTTACACAGTTAGAATTAAGGCAATCAAATAAGGATTTACGCCTTCGAATAAATGAAGTGCTAAAGGGATACTTAAATATAGTTGATAAGATTATAAGTGATGGTAAAGAGAATGGTGAATTCAGAGAAGAACTTGATGTAAGGCTGGCCAGACAAATGATCTTCGGCACAATTGATGAAACCGTCACAACATGGGTTATGAATGATCAGAAATATAGGTTAACAGATCAAACAAAGAAAGTTCATGAATTATTTGTTAACGGTCTTTCAACTAAAAATTAATAGCTAGTGAAATGGCAAGATTGTCATTCTCTTCATATAAGTTATTTTTCGTTTGTAAATGAAATACATTCTAAGTATGTATGATGAAGCAGGGAGGAAAAAAATGAAGTATTTACAAATAAAAAAAGAGAACAGAGTTGCAGTTGTATCTATTAATCACGAACCTGCAAATGCATTATCATCAAATGTATTGAAAGATATTTCTAAGATGCTGGACCATATTCTTGAAGACAATGAAATTCGAGCTGTCATTCTTCACGGGGAAGGCAGATTTTTCTCAGCAGGTGCAGACATAAAAGAATTTGTTGAATTTGCTAAAAGTGGTGGAGTGTTTTCTCAACTTGCTGAATCAGGGCAACAATTATTTGAACGAATCGAAAAATTTCCAATCCCAATTATTGCAGCTATTCATGGAGCTGCGTTAGGCGGAGGACTTGAGTTAGCAATGTCTTGTCATCTGCGTCTTGTAGCTGAAGATGCTAAACTTGGTCTTCCTGAGCTTCAACTTGGTATTATACCTGGTTTTGGAGGAACTCAACGTTTACCCAAATATATTGGTACTGGCCGTGCCTTAGAAATGATGCTTACAAGTGAGCCGATTTCAGGTCAGGAGGCAGTGAAACTGGGCCTTGCCAATCATGCCTATCCTCAGGAAAAACTCTTAGAGGAAGCGAGAGGTTTAGCACAGAAATTTGCTGCAAAAAGTCCAGGTTCTGTGAGGGCTGTCATATCGTTATTACATTCACATAAAACATTAACCTATCAGGAAGGAATGGATCTCGAGGCAAAACTTTTTGGAGAACTTTTTAAAAGTGGAGATGCAAGAGAAGGTATTTCCGCTTTTATTGAAAAAAGAAAGCCTAATTTCAGAGGCAATTAAAACGAAACGGGAAACTTTAAAATGGGGGATGGGAAAATGAATATTTATGTCATGATGAAAAGAACCTTCGATACAGAAGAAAAAATCACCATAAACAATGGTGCAATTAGCGAAGATGGTGCAGAATATATTATCAACCCTTATGATGAATACGCAATTGAAGAAGCAATCCAATTACGTGATAAAAACGGAGGCGAAGTAACCGTTATCACAATTGGCGGGGAAGAATCTGAAAAAGAATTAAGAACAGCATTAGCTATGGGATGTGACAAGGCGGTATTGATTAATACAGAAGATGATATGGAAGACAGTGATCAATACACAACATCAAGAATTTTGGCTGAGTATTTTAAGGAAAAAGATGTAGATTTAATTCTAGGGGGAAATGTTGCTATTGATGGGGGATCTGGGCAAGTAGGACCACGATTAGCCGAATTACTTGATATCGCTTATGTCACAACGATTACAAAGCTTGATATTGATGGAAACAAGGCAACAGTTATACGTGATGTTGAAGGAGATTCAGAGGTGATTGAAACATCCTTACCATTACTGGTAACAGCTCAACAGGGATTAAATGAACCTCGCTATCCATCATTACCAGGAATTATGAAGGCAAAGAAAAAACCGTTGGAAGAGTTGGAAATCGATGATCTGGATTTAGCGGATAATGACGTAGAACCAAAAACAAAGACAATTGAAATCTATTTACCACCTAAAAAAGAAGCGGGAAAGGTATTAGAGGGTGAAGTAGAAGATCAAGTAAAAGAATTGGTATCTTTGCTTAGAAATGAGGCAAAAGTCATCTAGAGGTTTTAGGGAGAGGGAAAAGGTCAAATACGGAAACAGGGGGAAAAAAGATGTCAAGAAAAGTGCTTGTTTTAGGTGAGGTTCGTGATCAACAGTTAAGAAATGTATCGTTTGAAGCCATTGCTGCCGGAAAAACGATTTCAGAAGGTGGAGAAGTTGTCGCAGTTTTAGTAGGAGAAAATGTAGCTTCCTTAACTTCAGAGCTATTTCACTATGGTGCTGATCGAGTGGTGACTGTAGAGAATGAAAGATTGCTAAACTATACACCGGACGGCTATTCACAGGCAATCTTATCGGTCATTAAAGAAGAGAAGCCAGAAGGGATTGTATTTGGTCATACCTCTTTAGGGAAGGATTTATCACCAAAGATTGCTGCAAAGTTAGATTCGGGATTAATTTCTGATGCAACAGCCATTGAAATTGCAGGAGGTAATATTGTCTTTACTCGCCCAATTTATTCTGGAAAAGCATTCGAAAAGAAAATAGTTACGGATGGACTAATTTTTGCTACGATCCGCCCAAATAATATAAATCCACTAAAAAAAGATGAAACAAAAACTGGTGAGACTTCTTCCCTATCAGTTGAAATAAGAGACCTTAGGACAATTGTAAAAGAAGTAGTCCGTAAAGCATCAGAAGGTGTGGATTTATCAGAGGCAAAGGTAGTCATCGCAGGGGGACGCGGTGTAAAAAGTGAAGAAGGTTTTGAGCCATTAAAGGAACTAGCCAATGTTTTGGGTGGAGCGGTAGGAGCATCACGTGGAGCTTGTGACGCGGATTATTGCGACTATTCACTGCAAATTGGTCAAACGGGTAAAGTTGTCACACCGGATTTATATATTGCATGTGGTATTTCCGGAGCTATTCAGCATTTGGCAGGTATGTCAAATTCGAAGGTAATCGTCGCGATTAATAAAGATCCGGAAGCGAATATTTTCAAAGTAGCTGATTATGGAATTGTCGGTGACCTCTTCGAAGTTGTCCCATTATTAACGGAGGAATTCAGGAAATTACAAATTCATGCATAGGTAACAACTAAAGCACGTTGCATTGCGTGCTTTTTCTAATTAGCTACACCATATTAAAAAACATGTTTTTCTTCTTGTACATAGGGAAAAGTAAGGAAGAAGCAAATTATTAGCTAACTTTGCAGCTGGATGCTATACTTTAAACATATTTAACCCTTATTATTTAGGAGGAATTAATAATGGCAATTGCACATGTAACAGATCAAACATTTTCAAGTGAAACGAACGAAGGCGTTGTATTAGTCGATTTTTGGGCACCTTGGTGTGGACCATGTAAAATGATTGCTCCAGTTCTAGAAGAACTTGATTCAGATATGGGAGATAAAGTAAAAATCGTCAAAGTTGATGTAGATGAAAACCAGGAAACAGCTGGAAAATTTGGTGTTATGAGCATTCCAACTTTATTAGTTCTAAAAAATGGCGAAGTTGTTGACAAAGCTGTTGGTTATCAACCAAAAGAAGCTCTTGCTGAGGTTCTAAACAAACATATCTAATTCGAAAGGATTGACAGCAGTCAATCCTTTTTCAATGCTTAGGAAACTATATAAAATTCTTTTAACTGTGGAAAGTGCGCGGCATCCAGCTCTAGCGCCTAGCCCCTCTAGGGTCTAGCCACAAATGAATTGAAGACAAAAAACGTCTTCTATTCATTTGCGTCTTATTTGCCGGAGGCTGATCAAGGCCTTGCGCTTTTGTTTATGTAATTATTTACCACGACGAAATATATAGAGCATGATAAAATAAACATATAGGCAGTAATTCGCTATTTTAATTTATTTGATTAAAATGGGGAATTACTGCCTATCTAATCACAGCAAAAAAAGGGGAGTGTCCGGCTATGAGAGATCACATAAAAGAAAAGCTTGCACTTCTTCCAGATCAACCAGGCTGTTATATTATGAAGGATCGTCAAGGAACAGTCATTTACGTTGGGAAGGCAAAAGTGCTCAAAAATCGCGTGCGTTCTTATTTTACCGGTTCTCATGATGGGAAAACATTAAGGCTTGTAAATGAGATCACAGATTTTGAATATATTATTACATCTTCAAATTTAGAGGCATTAATTCTCGAGTTAAATTTAATTAAAAAATACGATCCAAAATATAATGTCATGCTAAAAGATGATAAGACCTATCCGTTTATTAAGATTACAAATGAACGTCACCCGCGTCTTTTAGTAACAAGACAAGTAAAAAAAGATAAAGGAAAGTACTTCGGGCCTTATCCAAACGTTCAATCTGCCCGAGAGACAATTAAGCTTTTAGACCGTTTATATCCGTTAAGAAAATGCTCGACTCTACCTGATCGTGTATGTCTTTATTATCATATGGGACAATGTTTAGCACCATGTGTACATGATGTCTCAGAAGAAACGAATAGGCAAATGGTGGAGGGAATTTCGAAATTTCTTAATGGAGGCTATAAAGGTATTAAAGAGGAATTGTCGATAAAGATGACAAAAGCAGCTGAAGGGCTGGAGTTTGAGAGAGCTAAGGAGTTTAGGGATCAAATTCTTCATATCGAAGCCACAATGGAAAAACAGAAGATGACTTTAAATGACTTTATTGATCGAGATGTATTTGGATATGCTTATGACAAAGGATGGATGTGTGTTCAGGTCTTTTTTATTCGACAGGGAAAATTGATAGAGCGCGATGTGTCAATGTTTCCTATTTATGATAATCCTGAAGAAGAGTTCCTAACGTTTTTAGGACAATTCTACTCTAAGTCTAACCATTTTATTCCAAAGGAAATCCTTTTACCGGACAGTATTGAATATGACTTAGTGGAACAGCTATTAGATGTGACAACTCTTCAGCCTAAACGTGGGAAAAAGAAGGATCTGATTTTATTAGCGCATAAGAATGCAAAAATCGCTCTGAAAGAAAAATTTCTATTAATTGAAAGAGACGAAGAACGCACTATTAAGGCTGTAGAAAATCTTGGTGATAAACTAGGTATTCATACACCGAATCGAATAGAGGCATTTGATAATTCAAATATACAAGGAACAGATCCTGTTTCTGCAATGGTCGTGTTTGAAGATGGAAAGCCTGCTAAAAAACACTACCGTAAATATAAAATTAAAGATGTAAAAGGTCCGGATGACTATGACTCGATGCGTGAGGTAGTGAGGAGACGCTACAGCCGTGTATTAAAAGAACAACTTCCACTACCGGACCTCATTATTATTGATGGAGGAAAAGGACATTTATCCGCGGCTCAAGATGTGCTGGAAAATGAGCTGGGTCTGGATATCCCGGTAGCAGGATTAGTAAAAGATGATAAGCATCGAACATCAGAACTTATTATTGGATCACCTCCGGAATTTATACAACTTGAAAGAAACAGTCAGGAATTTTATTTACTTCAGAGAATTCAAGATGAAGTGCATCGGTTTGCGATTACATTTCACCGTCAACTACGGGGGAAAAATGCATTTCAATCTATATTGGATGATATACCGGGAGTTGGTGAACAACGAAAAAAATCATTACTAAAGCATTTTGGCTCTGTAAAAAAAATGAAGGAAGCTAGTGTGGATGATCTTAAAAGAGCGGGTATGCCTGATAACATTGCCAACAACATATTAGAGCATCTCCACAAAGAGAGCTAAAAAGTATTTTCTTGCCTTTTGAAGGAATGTCTGATAAGATTTTATTAATTTGATATTGATCGTTAGTTTGTAAATGATGGTAGAGGTGCGACCATTAAGAGTAGCCGGTTTGAGGAAAAATGGATTCCGATGACAATTGGTGAAAGGAATGTTCGCCGAAGTGATAATTGCACCATTTGCTTTTATCGCTGGTTTTACATTTAAGAGATGTAAAATTGTCAAGAAACGATATGTTCTTGGAGAGCTATCTCATTGTATAAACGAAATTTTTCGTTTAATTAGCAATGGGATGTTTTTTGTCTCATTGCTTTTTTATTTTTTGCAATGATTAAGAAAACATCTCTATATCCAATTCTTGCTCATTTATTAAAACAGATAATAAACGATCATAGAAAAACAACTGAAAGGTGAGATTTCATTGGGTATTATCGTACAAAAATTTGGCGGTACTTCTGTTGGCTCTGTTGAAAGAATTTTAAATGTTGCCAACCGAGTAATTCAGGAAAAAGAAGCTGGAAATGATGTAGTAGTTGTTGTTTCAGCAATGGGAAAATCTACAGATGAATTAGTAAAACTTGCAACACAATTAACTTCAAAGCCAAGTAAGCGGGAAATGGATATGCTTTTAACAACAGGGGAACAAGTGACCATATCGTTGTTATCCATGGCTTTAATTGAAAAGGGATATGATGCCATTTCTTTTACAGGGTGGCAGGCCGGTATTGAAACAGAATCAGCACACGGAAATGCCAGAATAACCAATATTAAAACCGAACAGCTAAGTAGTGAGTTAGGAAAAGGTAAAATTGTTGTAGTTGCAGGGTTCCAAGGTCTATCTATTGATAACCAAATTACTACTTTAGGAAGAGGAGGATCTGACACTACAGCAGTTGCTCTTGCTGCAGCTTTAGGTGCTGATAAGTGCGATATCTATACAGATGTAACAGGTGTGTACACAACTGACCCCCGTTTTGTAAAAGGAGCCAGAAAATTAGAAGCTATTTCTTATGACGAAATGTTAGAACTGGCCAATTTGGGAGCAGGGGTTCTACACCCGCGGGCAGTTGAATTCGCAAAGAATTATAATGTGCCCCTAGAGGTAAGATCAAGTATGGAAAATGAACGTGGGACAATGATCGAGGAGGAAACAGAAATGGAACAAAATTTAATTGTTAGAGGAATTGCGTTTGAAGATCAAGTGACGAGAGTATCGGTTATCGGATTGCCGAATGAATTAACGACATTGTCCACAATCTTTACGACATTAGCTAAAAATAACGTAAATGTTGATATTATTATTCAAAACACAACAAGTGATAACAAAACAACAATATCATTCTCAGTTAAAACAAGTGATTTAGAGGATACGTTGCAAGTTTTAGAACAACATAAGAATGAGCTTCAATTCGAACGAATCGAATCGGAAAGTGGTCTAGCAAAGGTATCAATTGTTGGATCTGGTATGGTTTCAAATCCGGGAGTTGCAGCAGAAATGTTTGATGTATTAGCGAAGGAAAATATAGAAGTAAAGATGGTAAGTACATCTGAAATAAAAGTATCAACTGTCATCTCTCAGCAGCACATGGTATCGGCAGTTGATATTCTTCACACAGCGTTTGAATTATCAAAAACAACTGCAAGGGTATAATTTTTAAGTGATAAGGGAGATGTTCCCCCTTATCACTATCTTTTACTTCTTTTTCCAAGTGGAACTTCTTCCAGAACATCTTTATGGTCCCATTTTACTGTAAACACAACTTTATTCGCCCGTTTTTTCACTTGCTCATATGTTTCGGTAATTTGATTGTTCATCATTTGTAGTTGTTCCGCAATAAAACCTGCTTCTAATTGAAACGTACATTCATTTACTTTTTTAAAACGGTTTGAAATAAGCTCGCCGCTTAATTCAAATTCCATTTCATTTTTCTTTTTATGAAGTAAGACCAGGTCTCCCCAACCGGCTGCTGCAAAAAAGTTGGCTAGTTCATCAAGTGAAGTGACAGGGTATTTTCTTGCCAAGCCTTTTCCAGCCCAATAAAGCATCTGAGGAAAGTCTTGACCAAGCAAATCTGGAATTAACACTTCCCGTAATAGTTCGAATCCAAAAGCTGGCATTTGCATATGTTCTAATTCATCGGTATTTAGTAAAGCTGATTGTTTGTTCACGGTATTCCCCTCTTTCTCATTAATATTATATATCAACACAACCGTTAAACACATGTAATATTAAGCAAAATTGAAACAATCGTTCAAATGTTCTATACATAACCCCTAATTTTTAAAAATAAGCTACGAAAGATGGTTATCAAAATTTAATGTATATTGATAAAATAAAATGTGAAGGAAAACAGTTGTCGAAAAATTTTAATTTATGAACGCGTTTTCTTGACGCTCTTTCTTTAAGGGAGTAAAATGTACTTGTTACAATTATCTCAATTAATCAGACAGATAATTTCATAGACTGTCAGCTTAAACTAGTAATATTTACTAATCTTAATAGTTGACCATTATGTAGAATAGTAAATTTTATTAGGAAAGGATTAATTAGGTAAAAATAAGAGTTTATTACAAAAGTGAGCGCATTATTGATACTAGGGGGTAAGTTTTTATGGCTGGAAACCGAGAGTTTATTAATCGTAGACTGCACTCATTACTAGGAGTCATTCCGGTAGGAATCTTTTTGATTCAACATCTTATTGTCAATCATTTTGCCACAAGAGGTGCAGAGGCTTTTAACAAAGCTGCACATTTTATGGAGATGTTGCCATTTAGGTATGTGTTAGAGATCGTCATCATTTTCCTTCCAATTTTATACCATGCTATTTACGGAGTTTATATTGCATTTACAGCAAAAAACAATGTAAGTAATTACGGCTATCTTCGAAATTGGTTGTTTATGATGCAGCGTGTTACAGGGATTATAACGTTTATCTTTATCGCTTGGCATGTTTGGGAAACAAGAATTGCTGCTGCACTTGGAGCAGAAGTGAATTATGATATGATGGCTTCGATTTTAAGTAGTCCATTTATGCTTGTGTTCTATTTAGTGGGTGTTATTTCAACAGTCTTCCACTTTGCTAACGGTTTATGGTCTTTCGCAGTAAGTTGGGGGATTACCGTTACTCCTCGCTCACAAGTCATTTCTACATATGTGACGCTCGCAATCTTTTTGGCGCTTTCATATGTAGGTGTTCGTGCAATATTTGCATTCGTCTAATCCAGTAATAGCTATTAAAGGGAGTGGGCTTTATGAGTAAGAATAAAATCATCGTTGTTGGGGGCGGATTAGCAGGTTTAATGGCTACAATTAAAGCTGCTGAAGCCGGCGTTCAAGTAGATCTTTTTTCATTAGTTCCTGTTAAACGGTCACACTCAGTGTGTGCACAGGGTGGAATTAATGGAGCAGTTAATACAAAAGGTGAGGGAGATTCACCGTGGGAACACTTTGATGATACAGTTTATGGGGGAGATTTTTTAGCGAACCAACCACCTGTTAAGGCAATGACAGAGGCGGCACCTGCCATCATTCACTTATTAGACCGAATGGGTGTAATGTTTAACAGAACGCCAGAAGGATTGTTGGACTTTAGAAGATTTGGCGGTACACAGCATCACCGGACAGCATTTGCTGGTGCTACAACGGGACAACAATTGCTTTACGCTTTAGATGAGCAGGTAAGACGTTACGAGGTTGCTGGTCTTGTAACAAAGTACGAAGGATGGGAATTTTTAGGTGCGGTAATTGATGATGATCAAGTTTGCCGTGGGATTACAGCACAAAACCTTACTTCGATGCAAATTGAATCATTCCGCTCAGATGCTGTGATTATGGCTACCGGCGGCCCAGGAATTATTTTTGGTAAATCTACTAACTCAGTTATCAATACAGGGTCAGCTGCATCTATTGTTTATCAACAGGGTGTTTATTATGCGAATGGTGAGTTTATTCAAATCCACCCAACCGCTATACCGGGAGACGATAAACTCCGTTTAATGAGTGAATCTGCTCGCGGAGAAGGTGGACGAGTTTGGACATATAAAGATGGAAAGCCGTGGTATTTCCTTGAAGAGAAATATCCGGCATATGGTAACCTTGTTCCTCGTGATATTGCAACACGTGAAATTTTTGATGTTTGTGTTGAGCAAAAGCTAGGTATTAACGGTGAGAACATGGTATACCTAGACTTATCTCATAAAGATCCTAAGGAACTTGATATTAAACTTGGCGGTATTATTGAAATCTATGAAAAATTCATGGGTGACGATCCACGTAAAGTTCCAATGAAAATTTTCCCGGCCGTTCATTATTCAATGGGTGGACTTTGGGTTGATTATGATCAAATGACAAATATTCCAGGTCTCTTTGCTGCAGGTGAATGTGATTATTCTATGCACGGAGCAAACCGTTTAGGTGCTAACTCACTTTTATCAGCTATTTACGGTGGCATGGTTGCCGGACCTAACGCTGTTAAATATATTAATGGCTTAGAAAAGAGTGCAGATGATTTATCTTCTACTCTGTTTGAAGGACATGTTAAGCAGGAAGAAGATAAGTGGAATAATATTATGAGCTTAGATGGTAACGAAAATGCTTATATCCTTCATAAGGAATTAGGTGAATGGATGACAGATAACGTTACGGTAGTTAGACATAATGATAAACTTTTAAAAACAGATGAAAAGATTCAAGAGCTTATCGAAAGATTTGATAATATCAATATTAATGACACTGCTAAGTGGAGTAACCAAGGGGCGGCATTCACACGTCAATTAAAAAATATGCTTCAATTATCTCGTGTTGTGACACTTGGTGCCTATAACCGTAATGAAAGTCGCGGAGCACATTATAAGCCTGAATTCCCTGATCGTAATGATGAGGAATTCTTAAAAACAACGATGGCTAAATATACAGGTGACCGTACTGCACCTGAATTCCACTATGATGATGTTGATGTTTCATTAATCAAACCAAGAAAACGTGACTATTCAAAAAGCAAAAAGGGGGAGAACTAAATGAGCGAGAATAAAGTAGTTCAATTTATTATTACGCGACAAGAATCACCTGATGCAGCCCCTTATCAGGAAAAATTTGAAATTCCTTATCGTCCTAACATGAATGTTATATCGGCTTTAATGGAAATCAGACGAAATCCTGTAAATGCTGATGGTAAGCAATCAACACCAATTAACTGGGATATGAACTGTTTAGAGGAAGTATGTGGAGCATGTTCGATGGTGATTAATGGTAAGCCTCGTCAATCTTGTACAGCATTAGTTGACCAGCTTGAACAACCGATTCGCCTTGAGCCGATGCGTACATTCCCGGTGGTTCGCGATTTGCAAGTTGACCGGAAACGTATGTTTGATTCATTAAAGAAAGTGAAAGCATGGATCCCTGTTGATGGAACGTATGATTTAGGGCCTGGACCACGGATGCCGGAGAAAAAGCGTCAATGGGCTTATGAATTATCGAAATGTATGACTTGTGGTGTATGCTTGGAAGCTTGTCCTAATGTTAATAGTAAATCAAACTTTATTGGGCCTGCTCCATTATCACAAGTACGACTATTTAATGCACACCCAACTGGTGAAATGAATCGTTCTGAGCGACTTGAGGCGATTATGGGAGATGGTGGTTTAGCGAACTGTGGTAACTCTCAAAACTGTGTTCAATCTTGTCCAAAGGGTATTCCTTTAACAACATCAATTGCAGCACTAAACAGAGATACAGCAATCCAATCCTTCCGTAATTTCTTCGGTAGTGACCAAGTATAAGGATTGAGTGGAAGAGACTGACTTATTAATAGTTAGTCTCTTTTTTTGTAAGGTACTTTTCTAAAGGGTCTTTTCAAAAAGGATTGTTGTGCTTTAATAAGTTTTTTGAACACAACTGATTAGGTTGATTGGAGCGGAAGGTGCGAGACTCCAGTGGGAGTAGCGGAACAGGAGACCCCGCAGGCGATAGCGCCGAGGGAGGCTCACCGCCCGCACCACGGAAGCTAGCATCCTGTAGCGGAAATCAACCACCCTACAACATTTTACATAGCAACAAACTTTGCGAATAATGCATTTTGTAAATACAAGTTGAAAGGATGAGTGTAATGAAAAAAGTCTCATTTATTAAAATCTTTAATGAAGAGTATAAAAACAGTTTTTCGTTTTCCCATCAAATAAAAATTAGATTTTCTGAAACAGATATGTTTGGACATATGAACAATACGGCACCTTTTACATACTTTGAAGAAGGAAGGATAGAATTTTTTAAAAACAATGGATTGATGCAAAAATGGTTAGATCCCAAAGGAGAAACTATTCCTGTTGTAGCAGATCTCCAATGTGAATACTTACATCAAACCTATTTTGATGAGAAGATCACGTTAAATGTAAAAATTAATCGAGTTGGAACATCATCCGTTGATCTACATTATCTAGGAATAAACGAACTGGGAGAGAGCCTCTTTGCAAGGCAGAGGAGCAATTGTACAAATAAACAAGCATACAGGTAAAAGTGTTCCATGGACAGAGAGAGAAAAAGAAATGCTAAGTGGTGCATAGAACATGACTGCATAAAATGGACGTAGTCAATCATCTTTTCCGTATGAATTGTGTCACAGTGCTTCGCGGTTTCACATAGTATATGTTGACTAAATATATACCCATCCGTTAGACCAGCTCTCACCTTAGCAAGGAGGGTTACAATACTTGAAAGAGAAAGAGTTTCAATCAAAGCCACTACTCACGAAAAGAGAGAGAGAAGTATTCGAATTGTTAGTGCAAGACAAAACAACGAAAGAGATTGCTAGTGAGCTCTTTATTAGTGAAAAAACGGTTCGAAATCATATCTCAAATGCGATGCAAAAGCTTGGTGTTAAGGGACGCTCTCAAGCGGTTGTTGAGCTCCTTCGAATGGGTGAACTCGAGCTCTAACCAATACCGGCTCTCCTTTTTAAAAAGGAAGCCGGTTATTATTTTGTCTTGTATTTCTAGAAAAATCTCTAACTTGCAATTTAAGAAAAAAACATGGAAAATAAAATTGATATAAAGGTGCACAAAAAATGATGCATACAAGAATAATATAAGCGAGGGTGAAAGATTGAGCAGCATAAATCAAGCAAATGATCGAAAGAAAACAGTAGCTGATCTTGAAAAGGCGCTTCGTCATATATCAGGAATTATTAAACAAAAGGGTCGGGACATTTTAAATGATTATCATATAACACCTCCACAGTTTGTTGCCTTACAATGGTTGTGGGAAAATGGTGACTTAACAATTGGAGAACTTTCTACTAAAATGTTTTTAGCATGCAGTACCACAACAGACTTAATTGACCGTATGGAGAAAAATAAGCTTGTGTTAAGAGTAAAAGACCCTCAAGATCGAAGAGTGGTGAGAATTCACTTGTTAGATGAGGGTGAACGTATAATTGAAGAAGTCATACAAAAAAGGCAACACTATCTGAATGATATGATTATAAACTTCGATCAAGATGAATTGCATGCTCTAGAGAAATCACTGATTAAACTACAACAAGAAATGAGTTAAGAATGAGGCGATGAATTGAAAAGACCGATTGGTGTCATTGATTCCGGAGTAGGCGGACTTACTGTTGCAAAGGAAATCATGAGACAATTACCAAAAGAAGAAATCATCTACTTAGGTGATACAGCACGCTGTCCCTATGGACCACGTCCGGAAGAAGAAGTCCGGAAGTTCACATGGGAAATGACAAAATACTTACTTGAAAATCATCATATTAAAATGCTTGTTATCGCATGTAATACAGCAACAGCCATTGCTCTACAGGAAATTCAAGATACTGTAGATATCCCGGTTATTGGCGTTGTCTTCCCCGGTGCCAGAACAGCTGTAAAGGTTACAAAGAATGATTATATTGGCGTTATTGGCACGTTTAACACAATTAAAAGCTCTGCTTATGAAACAGCACTTAAAACATTAAATAATTGCCTAACTATTGAAAGCCTAGCTTGTCCGAAATTTGTCCCGTTAGTAGAAAGCGGGGAATATGAAGGGGAAGAAGCAAAAGCGATCGTGGAGGAGTCTCTGGCACCTTTTAAGGGCAGTAAAATTGATACATTAATTTTAGGTTGCACACACTATCCTATTCTTCAAAACCAAATTGAAGAGTTTATGGGACAAGCTGTGAAAATAATTTGTTCCGGAGATGAAACGGCTCGTGAGGTAAGTACAATTTTATCCTTTAATAAAACCCTTAATCAATCATCAGGCGAAAAAGAGCACAAATTTCTAACAACAGGTCCAAAGCAGTTGTTCGAAAAAATAGCTTCAAAATGGTTTGAACATCCGATTCAACATGTTGAGTCCATTACGTTAGATAATATGAATTGAAAAGAATCGAAAAACACAGTGCGAATGCGTAACTGTGTTTTTTATTTACAGGTAAGAACATAAAGTTTTGTACTTAGGTAGGTGTCTAGCTTCAGCGCCTAGCCCCTCTTGGGTCTAGCTAATTTAGAATTGAAGGCAAAGAACGCCTTCTATTCTAAATTGGCTTATTTGCCCTAGGCTGATCAAGGCGCTTGCGCTTTTGTTTTTCTCACCAAAAGTAAAAAATAAGTTTGTACAAAAAGTCGGTCTAAAATAGAGAATAGCTCGTATACATAGTAGTACAAACTGCCTTTGGAGGGATTGAAATGTCTAAATACAACAAACAGATTGCAGTTACTGTTCTTGCCTCATCATTGCTCCTATCTGGTTGTGGATTGTTCAATGCGGAACAAGCAACGAAGGAAATTGATCCACCACAAGATGTTACGATTACAGAAGAAGGGGTCAAAGTAGAAACTGAAAATGTAAAATCAGATCAAGCTGAAGAAACGATCACAAGTCAACTTTATTTATTTGATAAGAGTGGTTTTGTTGTCCCTTATTCAATGAATCTTCCCAAAACTGATAGTGTTGCAAAACAATCACTAGAGTATTTGGTAGAAGGAGGGCCGGTATCTAATATGCTGCCTAATGGATTCAAAGCGGTATTACCGGCTGATACGCAAGTTCTAGGTGTGAATATAAAAGATGGGACAGCTGTTGCAGATTTTTCTAAAGAATTTAATAACTATAAAAAAGAAGATGAAGCAAAAATCCTTCAAGCTATTACATGGACATTAACACAATTTGATAATGTAGAAAAAGTGAAAATTTGGGTGAACGGACATGAACAGAAAGAAATGCCTGTTAACAGTACACCAATTCAGGATGGCGTGAGTAGAGAAGATGGCATTAATCATGACTCGACTGATGTTGTAGATATAACAAATACTAAGCCATTAACTGTATACTATATGGCGGAGTCAGATGGTCAACAGTATTATGTTCCTGTAACAAAGCGTATAAGCAATGAAGAGACGGATTCAATTGTCTCTGCTGTGAATGAACTAACTGAAGGTCCATCTCCTTCATTAGGATTAATGAGTGATTTCCAAGACGGAGTAGAATTGCTAAGTGCTCCGAAATATGAAGATGGAAAAGTGACACTTGATTTTAATGAATCCATCTTCGGCAGCTTTGATGAAGAACAAAAGATTATTTCTTCAGACGTATTAAATACTTTGGTCTTAACATTAACTGAACAAGAAGGTATTGAGAGTGTGGCAGTAACTGTTAATGGAAAGGCAGAGTTAATTAATGAAAATGGGGAAAAACTAACAGAGCCTGTCACTAGACCGGCCAAAGTGAATACGGGTAGTTTTTAATCATATGTTTTTGATATACTATATAAAGGGTATAGAGAGGTATGCTTTTAACAAGGCTACCTCTTATTTCTTGTTTACAAAAGTTTCATTGGAGGGAAAGAAAAATGAGACATGATGAACGTAAAGCAGATCAATTAAGGAAAGTTGACATTATAAAGGACTTTGTCATACATCCTGAAGGTTCTGTATTAATCACTGTTGGGAATACAAAGGTTATTTGTAATGCAAGTGTCGAAGATCGTGTACCACCGTTTATGAGAGGTGAAGGGAAGGGCTGGATTACTGCCGAGTATTCGATGTTACCAAGAGCGACCGAACAACGGACGATAAGAGAATCGTCAAAAGGGAAAATTACAGGTCGTACAATGGAGATCCAACGTTTAATCGGAAGATCACTAAGAGCAGTTGTAAATTTAAATGAGCTTGGAGAGAGAACGATTTGGGTCGACTGTGATGTGATTCAGGCAGATGGAGGAACAAGAACAGCTTCAATAACAGGTGCATATGTGGCAATGGTTATCGCATTAGAAAAACTTGTGAAAGCAGGAAAAATCAAATCACTGCCAATTACAGGTTTTCTTGCAGCAGTGTCCGTAGGAGTAGATTCTCGAGCTGGTGAAATTTTAGACCTAAATTACATAGAAGACTCAAATGCATTAGTAGATATGAATATAATTATGACATCTTCGGGTCAACTTGTTGAGGTTCAAGGAACCGGGGAGGAAGCAACATTCACTCGAAATGAATTAAACAGCATGTTAGACCTAGCCGAGAAAGGAATCAAATCACTTATCGAACATCAGAAGGAAGTACTGGGAGACATCTCATTGCTTATTGAAGAAAATGAGAAGAAGCAGGTTATGTCAAAGTGAATAATATAATCATTGCAACAAAAAACCAAGGTAAAGTTAAAGAATTTCAAGCTATGCTTGCTCCACTTGGATATCAAGTTCAATCATTATTGGATTTTCCAGATTCAATTGATGTTGACGAAACAGGTCAGACATTTGAAGAAAATAGTATTCTAAAAGCTGAAGCTATTTCTAAGCAATATCAGCTAATAACCATTGCAGATGATTCGGGATTAGAAATCGATTACTTAAATGGTGAGCCGGGAGTCTACTCTGCAAGATATGCAGGTCCTGAAAAAGATGATCAAGCAAACATAGATGCTGTGCTCAAGAAGCTTGAGAACGTGGATATGAATCAGAGAACGGCAAGATTTGTTTGTGCATTAGCCCTATCAGTACCAGGGCTAAAAACTAAAACAGTTGTTGGAACATGTGAGGGATATATTGCGAAAGAAAGAAAAGGTCTAGGTGGATTCGGCTATGATCCGATTTTTTGTATAGATAGCACAGGTAAAACAATGGCAGAATTAACAAAAGAAGAGAAAAACAAGATTAGTCATAGGGCAGATGCGTTAAGAAAAATAAAAGAACTAATGAAATGAATTCAAAACGGAGCGAAGGTAGCATGAAGATTTTAATAATGAGTGACAGTCATGGATTGACCTCAGAAATTATAGACATTAAAAACAGGCATCAAGATGAAGTGGACTTGATGTTGCATTGTGGTGATTCAGAGTTACCTTATGATTGTGAAGAGTTAAGAGGGTTTATTGGTGTTAAAGGGAATTGTGATTTTGGTTCAAGTTTACCAAATGAAATTATTGAAGATTTACATGGAACTACCTTATATATGACTCATGGGCATTTATATAATGTAAAGATGTCGCTCATAAATCTGAAATACAGGGCGATCGAAACAAATGCTAAAATTGCCTGTTACGGGCATTCACATATTGCAGGTGCTGAGTTAATTGATGGTGTAGTACTGATAAACCCCGGCAGCATTCGTCTTCCAGTGCTGCGCAGACAGAAGACATATGCTATACTGGAAATTAAGAAGAACCTTGTTAATGTTACGTTTTTTGAAGTAAATGGTCATATTGTAAATGAGCTTACGAAAGAATTTTCAATAGAGTGAGGGAGATGTTTCTCCCTCCTCATAAAAAATCTTAAAAATCTATTGACTTTTATCATAACGAGAAATATAATAATAAATGTCGCTGCCACTTATGTTTATCTTTAATACAATGTCCCAGTAGCTCAGCTGGATAGAGCAACGGCCTTCTAAGCCGTCGGTCGGGAGTTCGAATCTCTCCTGGGACGCCATTCATATCATACATACAACCTTTCATCTTTTGATGGAAGGTTTTTTGTTTCCTTTAGCATGAGTCACCAAAAATGTGTTAGATTATCTTACACTTTTGTTTTACTTAAATAAAAAGAGTTGTAAGATGTTCTTAAATGTTAAACACTAAATTCTCCACTTGAAAAATACCCCTGAAAATTTCTTCGTGAAAAGATCTATACATATGCGGATTTTTAAAAAATTCACAATTTTTTTTGATAATAGCCTTTCCAATTATACCAACGATGTAAGCGGATACAACTAAAATGAGTAATCTAAATTATCAAATAATTCGTGAAACACTGTTGACACTTGGATTTATTGAGCGTAATATAAGTTCAAATAAAAGTTACACGAACATTTTAAAAAGTATGGAAAATTCAAAATTCCATTTATAATTTCCTTTACAAATATAATGTTCAGTGGTTTAATTTTTGAACTTTTTAAAGAAAGGTGTGCTCTTATGGGTGACCAGTGGATCTTTCTTAATGACAATTTTGTAAAGAAAGAGGATGCGAAAATTTCAGTTTATGATCACGGGTTTTTATACGGTGATGGAGTATTTGAAGGTATTAGAGTATACAGTGGAAATATCTTCAGAATGAAAGAGCATATGGATCGGCTTTATCAATCGGCAAAATCGATTATGCTAACCATACCATACTCACAAGAGGAACTAACTGGATTAGTCGTTGAAACTGTCAAAAAGAACGGTTTGAGCGATGCGTACATTCGATTAGTTGTCTCAAGAGGAACTGGTGACCTAGGATTAGATCCTTATAATTGTAAACGGGCAAATACTGTTATTATTGTCGAACCACTATCAATATTCCCTAAGCATTTGTATGAAACTGGTATTGAAATTGTGACGGTGGCAACGAGAAGAAATAGACCTGATGTATTAAGTCCAAAAGTAAAATCTCTAAATTATTTAAACAATGTATTGGTAAAAATCGAAGCACATTTGGCCAATGTGAGTGAAGCATTAATGTTAAACGACCAGGGCTATGTTGCAGAAGGTTCTGCCGACAATGTCTTTATCTTAAAAAATGGGAAGTTATTAACCCCCCTGGATATATAGGTGCTCTAGAAGGAATTACACGAAATGCCATTATTGATATAGCTGCTGAAATGGGCTATGAAGTGCGAGAAGAGCCATTTACCCGTCACGATGTGTATACAGCTGACGAGGTTTTCCTAACTGGCACAGCGGCAGAAGTTATTGCTGTTGTTAAAGTGGATGGACGCACGATTGGTCAAGGTGTTCCTGGAGTGGAAACGAAAAAGCTTCTAGTAGCTTTTCGGAAGAAAGTTGTTGAAGAAGGTATCAAGGTTGAAAACATACCTGAAAATCTTCATGTAAGCTAATGATTTGCATATAGTAAAACGGTGAAGAGGAAAAGTAGTTTTTGGAAAAGTATCTACAGAGAACCGGGGTAGCTGGAAGCCGGTGATATTCCCAAAGATGAACTCGCCTCTGAGTGTTAACCTGAAATTTAGTAGGGTTAGCCGAGTCCCATTCTTCGGTACTCGTTATCAAAGTGAACAGATGCTCTGTTCGTAAGGTGGTCAACAATGACCATGAAGAAGGGTGGTACCGCGAAAAAGTTTATTAACCTTTTCGCCCCTTTGGCACACAATTTATGTGGAGTCTTATGAGGGGTGGGAAGGTTTTTTATATGCTGAATTAATTGAATTTTTGTGAAAAATACAAAGGGCTAATATGCCAGGAAAGGGAGGAAAGAAAATGAGTACAAATGTACAGTTGAACAGCTCAACTGCCAAATGTACAAACACAATGTCAGGGTCACAAATGCTTGTGGAAGCTTTAAAGCAGGAAAAGGTTGAAGTTATTTTTGGTTATCCCGGTGGTGCTGTATTACCAATCTATGATAGCTTATATGATTCAGGTTTATTCCATGTTTTAACTCGCCATGAGCAAGGCGGAATTCATGCTGCTGAAGGCTATGCACGAGTTTCGGGAAGACCGGGAGTAGTGATTGCTACATCTGGACCAGGAGCTACAAATCTTGTCACCGGATTAGCAGATGCGATGATAGATTCACTACCATTAGTTGTTTTTACAGGGCAGGTTGCATCTTCTGTGATTGGATCTGATGCTTTCCAGGAAGCGGATATTTTAGGAATTACTACTCCAATTACAAAACATAATTATCAGGTTCGTGAAGTGAATGAGCTTCCAAGAATTGTTAAAGAGGCATTTCATATTGCCACTACGGGAAGACCAGGCCCGGTATTAATCGATATCCCTAAAGATATCGCTACAATTGAAGGGGATTTCTCATATGATATGGAAGTAAATCTTCCAGGATATCAACCTACTAATGAGCCAAATTACCTTCAAATCCGTAAATTGGTCGAGGCTGTAAGTCGAGCGAAAAAACCTGTTATTTTGGCTGGTGCAGGTGTGTTGCATGCAAACGGCCATGAGGAATTAAGACAGTATGCAGAACAACAGCAAATTCCTATCGCAAATACTTTACTTGGTTTAGGTGGATTCCCATCAGATCATCCATTGTTTTTAGGGATGGCGGGTATGCATGGAACGTACACAGCAAACATGGCCATTTATGACTGTGATTTATTGATCAGTGTTGGCGCCAGATTTGATGATCGTGTAACCGGAAATCTTCAACATTTTGCGAAAAAGGCAATCATTGCTCATATCGATATTGACCCGGCTGAAATTGGTAAGAATGTTCCAACACAAATTCCAATTGTGGGAGATGCAAAATTAGTTCTTCAACAATTATTAAAACAAGATGGCAAACAAGGTGATAACAAAGAGTGGAATGAACAGTTGGCTTCAAATAAGAAAGAATATCCACTTGTTTATCGAGAAAGTGATTCAGAGTTAAAGCCGCAGAACATTTTAGAGCTTATCCACAAATGGACGAATGGCGAAGCAATCGTAACGACGGATGTTGGTCAGCATCAAATGTGGGCAGCACAATATTACAATTTTAATAATCCGAATAGATGGGTAACATCAGGTGGCCTTGGAACAATGGGCTTCGGTTTACCATCAGCGATTGGAGCGCAACTTGCAGATCGTAACTCCACTGTAATTGCTGTTATTGGTGACGGTGGATTCCAAATGACTCTTCAGGAACTATCAGTTATACATGAATTAAACTTACCAATAAAAGTGGTGATTTTAAATAATGGAGCTCTTGGAATGGTTAGACAATGGCAAGAGCTATTCTATGAAGAAAGATATTCTCATTCTAAGTTTGTTTCACAACCTGATTTCGTAAAATTATCAGAAGCTTATGGCATGACTGGGGTTCGAATTGTAAAAGAAGATGGTTGGGAAGAAAAATTAAAAGCTGCAATCTTATCAGACGAACCAGTATTACTTGATATTCACGTATGCAAGGATGAGAACGTGTATCCAATGGTTGCTACAGGCAAAGGGCTGCATGAAATGGTAGGTGTCAAACTATGAAACGAATCCTCTCATTAACTGTTTTGAACCAAACCGGGGTTTTAAATAGAATTACAGGGTTGTTTACAAAAAGACATTACAATATTGAAAGTATTACAGTAGGTCATGCTGAAACAGAAGGTGTTTCAAGAATGACAGTTGTTGTAAATGTCCAAGAGGAAAAAGAAGTTGAACAAATCACGAAGCAATTAAATAAACAAATAGATGTTCTTAAAGTAACAGATATTACTTCACACTCCATTGTATCCAGAGAATTGGCATTAATAAAAGTAATGTCAACACCAGCAACAAGAATGGAGATTCAAGGACTTATTCAACCATTTAGAGCAACAGTTATTGATGTAAGTCGAGAAAGTGTTGTTGTGCAGGTTACTGGTGAGCCTGAGAAAATTGAAGTGCTTATCGATTTATTAAAACCATATGGCATTAAAGAAATTGCACGTACCGGAACAACTGCATTTACGCGTGGTACGCAAAGAGCATCAAAAGAAGTTCCTATTTCAATTGTTTAATTTGTTTGTAATCTTGCCTGATTAAGCCAGGTTTAAAAGATTCATATATAGCAAGAAACCTAATTTAATTCTAAAAAAAGATTTGAAGGAGAGAGTATAAAATGACAAAAGTATATTATAACGGTGACGTAAACGAAGCAGCATTACAAGGGAAAAAGGTAGCAATCATTGGGTATGGTTCACAAGGTCATGCACATGCACTTAACCTAAAAGAAAGCGGAGTTGACGTAGTAGTTGGAGTTCGTCAAGGTGGATCTTTCAATAAAGCTGTAGAAGATGGACATCATGTTGTATCTGTTGCTGAAGCTGCAGAGCTTGGCGATTTAGTAATGGTATTACTTCCAGATGAGCAACAAGCAAAAGTTTACGAAGAAGAAATCAAACCAGGTTTAGAAGCTGGAAATTCTTTAGTATTCGCACATGGTTTTAACGTACATTTCAGCCAAATCGTACCACCTGCAGATGTTGATGTATTCTTAGTTGCTCCAAAAGGACCGGGTCACTTGGTAAGAAGAACATATGAAGAAGGTGCTGGTGTACCTGCATTATTCGCCATTTATCAAGACGTAACAGGTCAAGCGAAAGATAAAGCATTAGCTTATGCAAAAGGTGTTGGATCTGCACGTGCTGGTGTATTAGAAACAACATTTAAAGAAGAAACAGAAACAGATCTATTCGGTGAGCAAGCAGTACTTTGTGGAGGATTAACTTCACTTGTAAAAGCTGGATTTGAAACATTAGTAGAAGCGGGTTACCAACCGGAAGTAGCATACTTTGAGTGCTTACACGAATTAAAATTAATCGTAGATTTAATGTATGAAGATGGTATGGCTGGTATGAGATATTCAATTTCTGATACAGCTCAATGGGGTGACTTCGTATCAGGACCGCGCGTTGTAGACGGCAGTTCTAAAGAAGCAATGAAGGAAGTTCTTAAAGACATCCAAACAGGTAAATTTGCAAAAGAATGGATCCTTGAAAACCAAGCAAATCGTCCACAATTTAACGCAATTAATAACAATGAAAATGAGCACCAAATCGAAGTTGTTGGTAAAAAATTACGTGCTATGATGCCGTTTGTAAAATCTAAACAAAAACAAAAAGAAGCAGTGAGTGTAAAAAACTAATCTGTTTGATATAAATCTCTGTGATTGTGAGCAATCTCCAGGTTCGTATTTAGTTTCGTAAAAAAGCTGGAGATTGCTAAATTATTAGAAAAACTCTGATTAAATCATAATGAAGCAGGTGTTCCTGTTACGTTAAAGTTGATGTAGCAGCAGTGCAACATGTACCAAAATTTAAAAACAGGTCTACAAAATTAAGGAACTTAGAGTGAAGGGGGATAGAACATGAAAAAAACAATCGCATTGCTACCGGGTGATGGAATTGGTAAAGAAGTAGTTGATGTAACTGTCGAAATATTAAAAGCTGTCGCTGAACATTTCAATCATCAATTTCAATTTAACTATGGTTTGATAGGTGGTACGGCCATTGATCAAAAAGGCAATCCACTGCCACAAGAAACAATTGAAATTTGTAAAAAATCTGATGCCATCATTTTAGGAGCTGTTGGAGGTCCGAAATGGGATCAAAATCCTGTTGAACTTCGACCGGAACGTGGTCTACTAGCATTGCGTAAGGAATTAGACTTATTTGCTAACTTACGCCCGATTACAACATTTGATAGTTTGTTAGATTCTTCCCCTTTGAAGAGGGAGTATGTTAATGGAGTGGATTTTGTTATCGTACGAGAACTAACAGGCGGGTTATATTTCGGTAAGCCAAGTGAGCGTGTGATTAAAGATGGTGAAGATGCAGTTGTCGATACCTTGTTCTATAAGAGAAAGGAAATCGAGAGAATTCTTGTTACAGCATTTGAGATCGCCGGGAAACGTCGTAAGCATGTGACATCTGTTGATAAAGCAAATGTTCTGGAGTCAAGTAGAGTATGGCGCGAAGTAGCAGAAGAAGTAGCTGCAAGATACCCTGAAGTAACGTTAGAGCATATGTTAGTTGATAATGCGGCAATGCAGCTTATCCGCTCGCCTCGACAATTTGATGTTATTGTGACGGAAAATATGTTTGGGGATATTTTAAGTGATGAAGCATCTATGATTACAGGTTCCCTAGGAATGCTATCATCTGCCAGTCTATCTTCAACAGGTTTGCATTTATATGAACCAATTCACGGTTCAGCGCCAGATATAGCTGGTAAAGACCAAGCAAACCCAATTGCTACAATTCTTTCAGCAGCCATGATGCTTCGCCAATCTTTTGGAATGGAAGAAGAAGCAAAGGCAATTGAAAAAGCTGTTGATAACGTCTTAAACTCAGGCGCACGTACAGCTGATCTTGCAAATGGTGAAAAAGCTATTTCAACTACGCAAATGGCTGAAGAAATAAAAAATGCAATATCCGATGATCATGCAATTATTAATATTATGGAGGCTTACTCTAAGTAAGTTTACCGACTATAAAATCCTGATGCAGATATATATTGCATCAGGACCTGAGGGGTATGACAATTATGATTGTCAGCCCCTCATTTTCCATCTATTAAAGGAGGTTTATGACCATGAAGCCAAGAACGATCATAGAAAAGATCTATGACGAACATATCGTCCAACAAGAACAGGGAAAGCCGGATCTTTTATATATCGACCTACACTTAATTCATGAAGTAACATCACCACAGGCTTTTGAAGGATTACGAGAGAAAAATCGTAAAGTAAGAAGACCCGACCGAACATTTGCAACAATGGATCACAATGTCCCAACTGTCAATCGTTTTGTGATCAATGATGAGGTTGCGAAAAACCAAATTAGTGCTTTGGAAAGAAACTGTCAGGAATTCGGTATTCGGTTAGCTGACCTGCAAAGTGAAGATCAAGGAATTGTTCACGTAATTGGACCGGAACTAGGACTAACACTACCTGGAAAAACAATTGTTTGTGGAGACAGCCACACTTCAACTCATGGTGCATTTGGTGCGATTGCTTTTGGAATTGGAACTAGTGAGGTTGAACATGTACTAGCAACTCAAACATTATGGAGACAGCGTCCTAAGACGTTAAATATTCATGTACCAGGTAAGCTTCAAAAGGGAGTAACAGCAAAGGATGTTATTCTTGCTGTTATAGGTAAATATGGTGTTCGTTTTGGTACTGGCTATATAATTGAATATACAGGTGAAGTCATTGAAAGCCTTTCAATGGATGAAAGAATGACTATCTGTAACATGTCAATTGAGGCGGGAGCCAGAGCTGGTCTTATTGCACCTGATGAAACAACTTTCTCTTACATTAAAGGTAGAAAGTATGCTCCTAAAGATGAAGAGTTTGATCGTGCCGTAGAATACTGGAAAACGTTAAGAACAGATGAAGGTGCCGAGTATGATCAAGTTATAACATTAAATGGTGAAGAAATTGCACCAATGGTTACTTGGGGAACAAATCCAGGTATGTCAGTAGGTGTTGATGAAAAAACTCCTAATTTAAATGATTTCCAAAATGCTGAAGAACTTGATGAAGCAAATCGTGCTTTTAGCTATATGGGATTACAACCAAATACTAAGATTGAAGATATTACTATTGAGCACGTCTTTATTGGATCCTGTACAAACTCTCGCTTAACAGATCTAAGACAGGCTGCAGAAATTATACAAAGCTTTAAAGGGCAAAAGGTACCGGAAAATGTAAGTGCTATTGTTGTACCGGGTTCTCAAAAAATAAAAAGAGTAGCAGAAGAAGAAGGTCTGGATGTAATCTTTAAAGAAGCAGGCTTTGAATGGCGAGAATCAGGGTGCAGTATGTGTCTTAGTATGAATAATGACGTTGTTCCAGAAGGTGAACGTTGTGCTTCAACTTCAAATCGTAACTTTGAAGGAAGACAAGGTAAAGGAGCTAGAACACATCTAGTAAGCCCTGCAATGGCTGCAGCAGCAGCTTTACATGGACGATTTGTGGATGTCCGTCATATTCAAAAAAATGCGATGAGCATCTAAAAGTACAACATTAGGAGGGACAACATGCAACCTTTTACTACACATACAGGTAAAGTAGCTGTATTAAATAGAGCAAATGTAGATACAGATCAAATCATTCCAAAACAATTCTTAAAAAGAATAGAAAAAACAGGTTATGGCCGTTTTGCATTTTTTGATTGGAGATATTTAGACGATGGATCTGAAAACCCTGAGTTTGAATTAAACCAAGAAAAAAGCAAAGGAGCCACAATCTTACTTGCAGGTGAAAACTTTGGCTGCGGATCATCTCGTGAGCACGCTCCATGGGCCCTGTCTGATTATGGCTTTCAAGTCATTCTTGCACCGTCTTATGCAGATATCTTTCATCAGAACTGTCTTAAAAACGGTTTATTGCCTATAACATTAGATCAATCAGATTTAGATGTGATACGTGAGAAGACCAATGATGACAACTATGTGTTAACGATTAATCTTAGAGAACAATTAATTTCTGATAATCATGGGTTGTCCAAATCATTTGAGGTAGACCCTTATTGGAAAGATATGCTTCTATATGGAAAAGATGAAATCGATCTAACTTTAAATTATGATGAAAAAATTAAACAGTTTGAAGAAAGAAGAGCATCATTTTTATAATGATTGCTCTTTTTTGGATTCTTTTAAAATGCTGTAAGTTAATTCTCACTTTTGCAGCATTTTCTTTGTGAAAATGATCCGCACCACAAACTTTTTATAACCCATGATGTCTGAAAATCATTGTTATTAGCCGTATTCAATGACACCCAAACTTGTTTTCCACCTGTTGGATTGATACACTTGTATGCAAAGATAGGGTGCTGGAGTTGACCATATATGAAACAAAAAAAGGACAATGTTGTATTATTTCCAAATTTAAAAGAGCGTTATCTTGATAAAGGAATGGCTCTTTTAAAAGAAAAGAAATATCACGCAGCATTAGATATGTTCGCAGAAGCGAAAAAGTTAAAAGAAGACAAAGCGGAAATCCAGCTAGGGATGGCTATTTGTTTGATGGAACTCGGAGAACTAAGTGAGGCGAAAGACATTTGTAAAAAAATGCTGCAGGAGGATATCGGGCATTATTTTACCGTACTACAAATCTATTTGACGATATTAATTCAACTTCGGGAATACCAGGAAGTCCAGTCAACCATTGAAGCGGTTCTAGAAGAAAACCATCTTCCTGCAGAAAGTGCCGAACACTTTTATAAGTTATTGGAATTTAGTCGTAGAATGAATCAAAATAGTGAAGAGATACTGGTAGAGGAAGAAGACGAAGAAAGTAATGAAGAAATGTACGTTGAAGATTTATTACAAGATCCTCAAAAACAAATGGGATATGTGCATTCGTTGAGAGACAGAAATATAAATAAGCATATTAACACTCTCAGACTTCTATTAGAAGGAGAAGAAGTACATCCAACGATTAAATCGATGATCTTACATGTTATGATCGAGCATGAATTAGAGAAGGAAGTAACGGTTGTAAAGTTTGGGGAAGCGATGAATGTTGTACCTGCAAAACTAAAGGATCCAGCTGATGTTCCGTTTGCAAAAAAAGTATTAAATTACTTAGATGATACATTGGGCAGTGAAAATCCTACCCTTTTTGAAGCTGTAAAAGAGGTATGGATTAGACATTTATATGTTATGTACCCTTTTTTACCACAGCCTGAGGATGTAAAACTATGGGCTGCAGCCTTACATGTTGTAGGTTATTCACTACATGGAATTTCTATTGAAGATGAAGAAATTGAACAAATTTACGCCAAGTCCGCGATATCTTTACAGGAAGCTTGTGAAAAAATATATAAAATAGAAGAAATTTCTTATTTTCAAATATGAGCTATATGTTGAAAGGAATTCATTCTATGTTATAATAAAATGGTTGCAAAATAGTGATCATCGTAATTAAGGTCTATTTAATTTTGGACAAATTGACCTTCTTTCTTATGCGAAATCCTAAGCATGTTTAGTATTCGGTTACTTTTACCGTACATAAAAACAGGTATATGTTAGTGGGCGATTGTTTAAACTGTGACAAGCAACCACAATTTACCTATCACTTATTCGCACAAATCATGATAGATCTTTGGAGGGACAGCAAATATGTCAGTTAAATTTGAAAAATTAGAGGGGAACGAAGGCGTTCTTACGGTTGAAGTTTCTGCAGAGGACTTCACACAAGCTCTTGATGAAGCATTTAAAAAAGTAGTAAAACAAGTTTCAATTCCTGGATTCCGTAAAGGTAAAATTCCACGTGGAATGTTCGAACAACGTTTTGGTGTAGAATCTTTATATCAGGATGCGTTAGATATTATTTTACCAACAGCATATCCAAATGCAGTTGATGAAGCTGGTATTGAGCCGGTTGATCGTCCGGAAATCGATGTAGAACAAATCGAAAAAGGCAAAAGCTTAATTTTCACTGCAAAAGTAACTGTTAAACCTGAAGTGAAATTAGGTGAATACAAAGGTCTAGAAGTTGAAAAATTAGACGATACTGTAACAGACGAAGATGTTGAAAGCGAACTAAAACAATTACAAGAGCGTCATGCTGAATTAGTTGTAAAAGAAGAAGGTACAATTGAAAATGGTGATACGGCTGTAATCGATTTTGACGGTTATGTAGACGGTGAAGCATTCGAAGGCGGAGCTGCTGAAAACTATTCATTAGAAATCGGTTCAGGTTCTTTCATTCCAGGGTTTGAAGAGCAACTAGTTGGTTTGGAAGCTGGAGCAGAAAAAGAAGTGGAAGTAACATTCCCTGAAGAATACCATGCTGAAAATCTTGCAGGTAAACCAGCAGTATTCAAAGTGAAAGTTCATGAAATTAAAACAAAAGAACTTCCGGCATTAGATGATGAGTTTGCTAAGGACGTTAATGAAGAGGTTGAAACTCTCGATGAATTAAAAGCTCAAACAAGAACTCGCCTTGAAGAAGCAAAAAAATCCGAATCAGAAAACAATCTGCGTGATACTTTAGTAGAAAAAGCTGCTGAGGGTGTTGAAGTTGATATTCCAAGTGCTTTAATTGACAATGAAATTTCTCGTATGATGCAAGAATTTGAACAACGTCTACAAATGCAAGGAATGAATCTAGAGTTATACTTCCAATTCTCTGGTCAAGACGAAGAGGCTTTAAAAGCTCAAATGAAAGAGGATGCTGAGAAGCGTGTGAAATATAACTTAACTCTAGAAGCAATTGCTAAAGCTGAAAACATTGAAGTTTCTGATGAAGATGTAGAAGCAGAATTAGCAAAAATGGCTGAAATGTACAACATGCCGATTGAAAACATCAAACAAGCTTTAGGTGGAAACGCTGAAGGACTTAAAGAAGATCTAAAAGTTCGTAAAGCAATCGATTTTCTTGTGGAAAACAGCAAAGTTGTTGCATAATATAATAAAGTGAGACTTATCGAATCTTTACGTGGAGTTTTCCCAGAACTATATTATTTCTTACTTGAATCTCCAAGAAGGAATAATACTGCACGTTAAGAATGGGATATAAGAACAAGGCGCGAGCAGATCGTGCCTTGTTTTATACAATCATGTTTTATTTATATTCCTTTGGGAATGATATTAGAAAGTCAATACATACATATAGTAAGAGTGAAATTAAATGGAGCAATAAACAAAAAGGTTTGTAAGCTTTTTCAATTTGCTCAAGTGGTATTATTACCTTTTAGTGTTCCAGTTATGGTAAAATGCAGTACATACTTATTTATAACTGTCAAAAAGTTTCAAGCTTTCATGTTGACAGTAGTAAGAAAAACCAAAGGCTCCGCCTTAGGCATTGGCGTCCAGTCAAGTTTTTCTAGACAATTGTTTTTCTTTGGTCCATCTTCATCTACCTATTTTTCTGTTAGTAAAAGCGATAAGGGTAAGATGGAATAGCTTGTTTGAGATAAAGATATAAGGGGTGAAACAATGTTTAAATTTAACGATGAAAAAGGACAATTAAAATGTTCGTTTTGCGGAAAAACTCAAGATCAGGTTCGTAAGCTTGTAGCCGGACCTGGAGTCTATATATGTGATGAATGTATTGAGCTTTGCACTGAGATTGTGGAAGAAGAGTTGGGAACAGAGGAAGAAGTTGAATTTAAAGATGTACCGAAGCCAAGAGAAATCCAAGAGATCCTGAATGAATATGTAATTGGCCAAGATCAAGCAAAGAAATCATTAGCTGTGGCCGTGTATAATCACTATAAGCGGATTAACTCTAATAGTAAAATTGATGATGTTGAGCTTTCAAAAAGTAATATTTCGATGATCGGGCCAACTGGTAGCGGGAAAACTTTACTAGCTCAAACTTTAGCTAGAATATTAAATGTTCCATTTGCGATTGCTGATGCTACGTCACTAACTGAAGCAGGATATGTTGGAGAAGATGTTGAAAATATTTTACTTAAACTTATTCAAGCTGCAGATTACGATGTAGAAAAGGCTGAAAAGGGAATCATCTATATTGATGAAATTGATAAGGTGGCCCGTAAATCCGAAAACCCATCTATAACACGTGATGTATCTGGTGAAGGTGTACAACAGGCACTCTTGAAAATTCTTGAAGGTACAGTGGCGAGCGTTCCTCCACAAGGTGGTAGAAAACATCCACATCAGGAATTTATTCAAATTGATACAACAAATATCTTATTTATTTGTGGGGGAGCATTTGATGGGATTGAGCAAATTATCAAACGTCGCCTAGGACGCAAAGTAATTGGCTTTGGTTCAGATAACAAAAATGCTGATCTTGATAAGAAAGCATTACTTTCCCAGGTACTACCGGAAGACTTATTAAAATTTGGTTTAATACCTGAATTTATTGGTCGTTTACCTGTAATTGCAAGTTTAGAGCCGCTAGATGAAGAGGCATTAGTTGAAATCTTAACTAAACCAAAGAATGCACTTGTAAAGCAATACCAAAAAATGCTTGATTTAGATGGTGTTGAACTTGAATTTGAAGATGGAGCTCTTTTAGAAATTGCTAAAAAAGCGATTGAAAGAAAAACAGGTGCACGTGGTTTAAGGTCAATTATCGAGGGCATTATGCTTGATATGATGTTTGACTTACCATCACGTGAGGATATTGTAAAAGCTATCATTACAGCTGAAACTGTTTTGGGAGAAACACCTCCTAAACTTGTTTTAAGTGATGGAACTGTTATCCAAGAAGACAAAAAGACATCTGCATAACATATATACAAAAAGGAAGCCGCATACTACCGGCTTCCTTTTTTGTATGTTAGGGCTTATTCTACCGCAATAACTAATGAGTTTCTTTTATACGTATTCATAAGCTAAAACTTTCCTTAGAGTGATGTTTATTCCAAAGAAACAAAGGAGATACTAGCTATAAATAACCGCTTCTACAAAAAGATGGCAAGCAAAGCTTGCCCTATTGTCCACCTATGGGGAGATGATCTTCCTATACATATAGAAAAAACAGATCATATTTAATAAGTTAGTGAAAAAATTGACTAGGGCAAAAGGATTGGAAAAGACCTCTCAACGAAGTCATATATGTAGTTTTATTTCCATCGTAGCGGTAAGACGACATCATGGTAGGAGGGACCGACAAATGAGCTGGACTAGTATCGCTTTGTTTATTCAGTTATTTTTTGGGATTGTTATTGGATTGTATTTTTGGAACTTATTAAAAAATCAGCGAAGTCAAAAGATTTCAATTGATCGAGAATCTAAAAAAGAAATGGAACAGCTAAGGAAGATGAGGGCTATTAGACTTACAGAACCTTTAGCTGAAAAAGTTCGTCCAAAGAGCTTTCAAGATATAGTGGGACAACAAGATGGGATTCGTTCCTTGCGTGCTGCCCTCTGTGGATCTAATCCTCAGCATGTTATTGTATATGGACCACCCGGAGTTGGAAAAACAGCAGCGGCGAGATTAGTATTAGAAGAAGCAAAACGTAATAAAAGATCACCGTTCAAAGAAAATGCTGTTTTTGTTGAACTTGATGCAACAACAGCGAGGTTTGATGAAAGGGGAATTGCAGATCCGTTAATCGGATCAGTTCATGATCCTATTTATCAAGGAGCCGGGGCTATGGGACAGGCTGGAATTCCCCAACCAAAACAAGGAGCAGTTTCACACGCACATGGAGGCGTCTTATTTATTGATGAAATTGGAGAATTACATCCAATTCAGATGAATAAGCTATTAAAGGTGTTAGAGGATCGGAAAGTTTTCCTAGAAAGTGCTTATTACAACGAAGAGAACACACAGATTCCAACGCATATTCATGATATCTTTAAAAATGGTCTACCAGCCGATTTCCGCTTAATAGGAGCTACTACAAGAACACCAAACGAAATTCCACCGGCAATTCGTTCAAGATGTCTCGAAGTCTTTTTTAGAGATTTAGAGCAGGAAGAACTCGCTGTCGTTGCTAGAAAAGCAGCAGATAAGGTAGAAATGGAAGTTAGTGAAGCAGGAATTCACTTGCTGACATCTTATGTTCGAAATGGACGTGAAGTTGTAAACTTAATGCAAATTGCAACAGGAATGGCCATGTCAGAAGATCGTAAGGAAATTACTGTTGAAGATATAGAATGGGTCATCCATTCAAGTCAATTAACGCCACGTCATGAAAAGAAAATTGAAGAAACATCAAAGGTTGGTTTAGTAAATGGTCTCGCTGTTTATGGGCCGAATACGGGTGCATTACTCGAAATAGAAGTAACGGTTATTCCTGCTGAAAAAGAAAAGGGCACAATTAATATTACAGGTATTGTGGAAGAAGAAAGCATAGGTGACCGTTCGAAATCCATTCGCAGAAAAAGTATGGCGAAAGGTTCAGTGGAAAATGTGATCACTGTTTTACGCTCGATGGGAATTCAGGCTGCAGATTATGACATCCATGTGAATTTCCCAGGAGGGACACCAATTGATGGACCTTCTGCTGGTATTGCAATGGCAACAGGTATTTTTTCAGCTATCCACAAAATCCCTATCAGCAATAAAGTCGCGATGACTGGAGAGATCAGTATTCACGGAAATGTTAAGCCGATTGGTGGAGTTATACCAAAGATCAAGGCAGCTAAAAAGGCAGGAGCAGACACTGTGATTATTCCAAAGGAGAATGTCCAATCGATTCTGAAAGATATTGAAGGAATTACGATTATTCCTGTCACACATTTACAAGAGGTATTTGATATAGCTCTTGTTGATCCGCCAACTGAAATACCTAATAGAATTCAAAAAAGTTCACAAAACTTTCCACATCAGGAATCAGTTTAATCTCATAAAGGGACCTACCAACTTAAGACCATGTATTGGTCATTATAGAAGGAGGTCTCTACTCATGTTTTCATATATATTCTATAAAATATATTATCTAAGCAGGAATTATAGTGTAAAATAGGCATTATTCTTTTTCTTAATACTATATGAGTTTAGCCGATGCTTCATCTATCACAATTTTTTTCAGGTAGATTAGTTTAGGGTATACTACCTATTGACTAAAAGTGGTTAAAATAGACACTATAAAAAGAATAAGATAGAATTGTACAAGAATGAACTATATTGTCATGGAGGTGTAAACGCATGGCGAAATCAACTACTCAAATCGTACCCCTCCTACCATTAAGAGGCTTGTTAGTATATCCAACAATGGTACTACATCTTGATGTAGGGAGAGATAAATCTGTACAGGCGTTAGAAAAGGCAATGATGGATGATCATATTATCTTTTTAACGACACAAAAAGAGATTTCGATAGATGAGCCAAAAAAAGAAGATATTTATGAAATTGGAACATTAACGAAAATTAAGCAAATGTTAAAATTACCTAACGGGACCATTCGAGTGCTTGTTGAGGGATTAGAGCGTGGGGAAATCCAACGCTTTGTAGATGAAGAAGAATATTACGCTGTTGAAGTTGCCGTATATCCGGACCCGGAAGAAAAAAGTGTTGAAGAAGAAGCGTTAATGAGAACCATGCTAGAATACTTTGAGCAATACATAAAGCTTTCGAAGAAGATTTCAGCAGAAACATATGCAACAGTATCTGATATCACAGAACCTGGAAGAATGGCAGACATTATTACCTCACATCTACCTTTAAAACTTAAAGATAAGCAGGAGGTACTAGAGACTCTTGATGTGACAGAGCGTTTAAATAAAGTGATCTCAATCCTCCATAATGAAAAAGAAGTTGTCCAACTTGAGAAAAAAATCGGTCAACGTGTAAAAAAATCAATGGAACGAACACAAAAAGAATACTATTTACGTGAACAGATGAAGGCAATCCAAAAAGAGCTTGGTGAAAAGGAAGGAAAGCTAGGGGAAGTTTCCACACTTAAAGAGCGTTTAGATGAAGTCGGAATGCCGGTACATGTGAAGGAAGTTGCTCTAAAGGAACTTGATCGATATGAAAAGGTACCGTCAAGCTCTGCTGAAAGTGCCGTTATTCGCAATTATATTGAATGGCTAATCTCATTACCGTGGACAAAAGCAACTGAAGATCGTCTAGATGTGAATGTTGCGGAAGAAATCTTGAATGAAGAACATTACGGTCTTGAAAAAGTAAAAGACAGGGTAATCGAATATTTGGCCGTCCAACAGTTGACAAACTCGCTAAAAGGGCCAATTCTTTGCCTTGCAGGACCACCTGGTGTTGGTAAGACATCATTAGCTAAGTCAGTGGCAAAATCATTAAATCGTCATTTTGTCAGGATTTCACTTGGTGGTGTAAGAGACGAGTCAGAGATACGTGGTCATAGACGAACATATGTAGGAGCAATGCCTGGCAGAATTATTCAAGGTATGAAAAAAGCCGGAACAGTAAACCCTGTTTTTCTATTAGATGAAATAGACAAAATGTCAAGTGATTTTAGGGGAGATCCTTCATCAGCCTTGCTTGAAGTATTGGATCCAGAGCAAAATCATAATTTTAGTGATCATTATATTGAAGAGACATATGATTTATCAAAAGTTATGTTCATTGCAACTGCAAATAATCTTGCTACGATCCCGGGGCCACTTCGCGATCGTATGGAAATTATAAATATAGCGGGCTATACTGAACTGGAAAAGGTTCATATTGCAAAAGATCACTTATTGCCAAAACAGTTAAAAGATCACGGCTTAAAAAAATCACATCTGCAACTACGAGAAGATGCCATTCAAAGCATTATTCGTTATTACACAAGAGAAGCTGGTGTTCGTAGCTTAGAACGCCAACTAGCAGGTGTTTGCCGAAAAGCGGCTAAAATGATTGTTAAGCAGGAACGTAAAAAAATCGTCATTACAGATAAAAATATTGAAGATTTTCTAGGGAAGAAACGATTTAGATACGGACAGGCGGAATTAGAAGACCAAGTAGGTGTAGCAACTGGCTTAGCTTATACAACTGTAGGCGGTGACACACTTTCAATTGAAGTGTCAGTAGCACCTGGTAAAGGGAAGCTCATTCTTACAGGGAAGCTTGGAGATGTTATGAAGGAATCAGCTCAGGCTGCGTTTAGTTATATCCGCTCCCGTGCTGAAGAGCTTCATATTGATCGTGATTTCCATGAAAAGAATGATATCCATATTCATGTACCAGAAGGTGCTGTACCAAAGGATGGGCCATCAGCGGGTATCACAATGGCAACAGCGTTGATTTCAGCATTAACCGGCAGAGCAGTTCGTAAAGAAGTTGGGATGACTGGTGAAATTACACTGCGTGGACGGGTACTGCCAATTGGCGGGTTAAAAGAAAAAACACTTAGTGCACATCGGGCAGGATTAACAAAAATCATTGCACCAAAGGATAATGAAAAAGACTTGGACGATATTCCGGAAAGTGTCCGAAAAGAATTGACCATTGTCCTTGTCTCACATTTAGATGAAGTGTTAAAACATGCGCTAACAGAGGAGAAAGAATGAAGGTTACAAGTTCAGAAATCGTGATTAGTGCTGTTAAGCCACAACAATATCCAGAAGGAGATTTACCTGAGATTGCTTTAGCTGGTAGATCGAATGTTGGAAAGTCTTCCTTTATTAATAAAATGCTAGGTAGGAAAGCTCTAGCTAGAATTTCATCAAAGCCAGGGAAAACCCAAACGTTAAACTTTTATATTATTAACGAACAACTACATTTTGTAGATGTACCTGGTTATGGATATGCGAAGGTTAGTAAGAAAGAGAGAGAAGCTTGGGGGAAAATGATTGAAACATATATTACGTCCCGTGAGCAGCTTCGAGCCGTCATTTTGCTGATCGACCTTCGCCATCCGCCAACAAATGATGACATGCTAATGTATGATTTCCTAAAGCATTATGACATTCCGACTATAATTGTCGGAACGAAAGCGGACAAAATCCCAAAAGGAAAATGGCAAAAGCACGCAAAAGTAATTAAAGACGCCTTGAATATGGAAAAATCCGATGAATTTGTTATTTTCTCATCTGAAACAGGATTAGGAAAAGACGAAGCCTGGAAGATAATCGGAGAATATACATCGGAATAATTTAGAAAAACTTGGCTTGTCGCCAAGTCCTAATGGCGAAAGCCTTAGTTTTTCTTATACGATTATCTACAAAATTTATATACTTTCTGATAGTACAAAAAGAGACTCTGGTCATAACCAGAGTCTCTTACTTTTTACGTATAACGACTAATAGAACACCGCCAATAACAACAAATAAAAATGGCCAGTATGTTTCAATGCTGTTCACTCCATTTTCAACAATAGAGAGGGACCCCATTATTGCGGGAAAAAAGTGTAAAAATAAGCCGATTGCAAGTAAGATTACTCCTTGTAAATACCCGGACTTTGTTTTTATTGCTGTTAAAATAAGGCCGACTGAGATAATAAATAAAAATGAAGCTGAATGTGCCGGCCATGATGGAACTTTTTCAAAAAAGAAAAAATGAACCCCGACTCCTCCTAAAATAATTCCAGGTAAAATAGCACTTGAATCCTGTTCGAAATGGCCGCTAATTAAAAATGCAAAGCCAAGTAAAATTAATAAAAATTCCCAGCTGCTTTGTCCTTCAAATAAATGAATATTTAATTTTTGGATAGAATAAAAAATGCCAACACTAAGCAATATAATGGCTGGTAATAATGTGATTTTTTTCATTGTGCACCTCTTGTCAAATAATGATAATCATAATTGTACATACTAGTAAATACTGTAAGCATATCCAAACCAATAACTTGATTAACAGCATAATATCTGATATTGTACAGAGAGAATAGTTGAGAATAGTGTCATACTGTGTAGAATCTTTGTGAAGTATTACACAGATAAAGTGCAACAGTCAAACATACAAACATACAAACATAAATTATCATAACATACAGTTTCAAAGACTGTTCACATTTTTTTGAGGGAATTAAAATGAAGAGTGATATACTAATAAGTAGAGATCCTTGTACATGGGGGTGTATAAGAAAATGCATATACTTGTTGTCGGCTTAAATTATAAAACAGCCCCTGTTGAAATTCGCGAGAAGCTCTCATTTCAACCTAATGAGCTTACTGATGCGATGAAACAGTTAAAAAAACAAAAAAGTATCCTTGAGAATGTGATCGTATCGACTTGCAATAGAACAGAGATTTATGCTGTCGTAGATCAACTTCATACAGGTCGTTATTATATAAAGGCCTTTTTGGCTGATTGGTTCGGATTAGATAAAGAAAACATATCACCATACTTAACGATCCTTGAGCAGGATGGTGCACTTGAACATTTATGTAAAGTTGCTTGTGGCTTAGATTCAATGATTTTGGGAGAAACTCAAATTCTTGGTCAGGTTCGGTCAAGCTTTTTGCAAGCACAAGAGAACCATACTATTGGAACGGTTTTCAATCAGTTGTTTAAACAAGTGATTACACTGGCAAAACGTTCCCACTCTGAAACTGAGATTGGCGCAAATGCAGTTTCAGTTAGTTATGCAGCAGTTGAACTTGCGAAGAAGATTTTTGGTGACCTTCGCTCTAAACATGTACTTATATTAGGTGCCGGGAAAATGGGAGAGCTGGCAGCACAAAATTTACATGGCAGCGGTGTTGGTAAAGTGACTGTTATGAATAGGACTCTTCAAAAGGCAGAGCAGTTAGCAAGTCGATTTGATGGATATGCAAAGGGGATAAATGAACTTCAATGTGGCCTTATTGAAGCAGATATTCTTATTAGCTCAACAGGTGCAAAAGATTTTGTGATTACGAAAGACATGATGACACATGTTGAGAAAATGAGAAAAGGTCGACCATTATTCATGGTGGATATTGCTGTACCACGTGATTTAGACCCTAGACTCGCAGAATTAGATAGCGTATTTTTATATGATATTGATGATTTGCAAGGAATCGTAGAAGCAAATTTACAAGAAAGAAAGATCGCAGCTGAAAAAATTGAACTAATGATCGAAGAAGAAATTGTTCAATTTAAGCAATGGATTAACACTCTTGGAGTTGTACCAGTTATTTCAGCTTTACGCCAAAAGGCTTTAGCGATTCAAGCTGAAACTATGGAAAGTATTGAACGTAAAATGCCTAATTTAACTGACCGTGAAAGAAAGGTACTGAGCAAGCATACCAAAAGTATTATTAATCAGTTGCTGAAAGATCCAATCGTAAAAGTGAAAGAACTTTCCGGAGAAGAAAATGCTCAGGAATCATTAGATTTATTTATGAAAATCTTTAATATTGAAGATGCTGTTGAAGAGCAAATGAAAATAGATAAATCAGAGAGTCATGAGGTCGGTACGAACCAACAGATTTATCGTGCTTCACTTCAATCGTAAGTGAGAGGACTTTTCTTTTATGGAGATGAGCTTAAGTAGAATTAATGAAGTAACCATTATTCTTTATGCAGTATGTGTACTTTTATATTTTATAGATTTTTTAAATAACAACCGGAAGGCGAAACAAGCTGCCTTCTGGTTGCTTTCTATTGTTTGGCTCTTACAAACAATTTTTTTATTTGCACGCATGTTTGAAACAGGAAGATTTCCTGTATTGAATGTTTTTGAGGGATTGTATTTCTATACGTGGGTACTCGTTACTTTGTCTGTCGTGTTAAATCGTTTCTTAAAAGCAGAGTTTATCATCTTCTTTACAAATGTGATCGGGTTTATCATGATGGCCCTACATACCTTTGCTCCAACGCAATATGAATCAGCTGCTGTTTCAAGTCAGCTCGTATCAGAATTATTGTTGATTCATATTACAATGGCCATTTTATCCTATGGGGCATTTTCTTTGTCTTTTGTTTTTTCCATTCTTTATACCATTCAATATAATTTATTGAAAAAGAAAAAATGGGGAAAGCGCCTTCTTAGAATTGAAGATTTGTCAAAACTTGATCATATGTCATATGTATTAAATGTCATTGGGGTACCAATGCTGTTATTAAGTCTAATACTTGGTATCATTTGGGCTTATATAAAAGTACAAAATTTTCATTGGTATGATGCAAAGGTGCTTGGTTCTTTTATGGTCATTTTTACATATGGAGTCTATTTATATATGCGAATTGTAAAGGAATTGCAAGGTAAATCTGTGGCCTTACTGAACTTAGCGTCCTTTCTGGTGTTATTAATTAACTTTTTCTTGTTCGGTAGTTTATCTAGATTTCATTTTTGGGATTCATGATATGGCTTTTTAACAGGTAAGGAAGTACCAATTTTGTATTTAGTTTGGTGTCGAGCTCCAGCGCCTAGCACCTCTAGGGTCAAGTCAATTACAAAATTGACTTATTTGCCCGATGCTAATCAAGGAGCTTGCGCATTTCAATGTAGGAGGCAATTATGCGAAAAATAGTAGTAGGTTCTAGACGTAGTAAATTAGCATTAACTCAAACAAATTGGGTAATCAATCAATTAAAATCATTTGGATTACCTTTTGAATTTGAAATTAAGGAAATTGTCACGAAAGGTGACAAAATCCTAGATGTTACATTATCAAAGGTCGGCGGAAAAGGGCTGTTCGTGAAAGAAATTGAACAAGCGATGTTAGATGGAGACATTGATATGGCTGTTCATAGTATGAAAGATATGCCGGGAATTCTTCCTGAAGGTTTAACGATTGGGTGTGTTCCAAATCGTGAAGACCATAGAGATGTACTTATTTCTAAAGATCACAAAAAACTTTCTGATTTACCAAGCGGAGCTATTATCGGAACGAGTAGTTTAAGAAGAAGTGCCCAACTATTAATTGAGCGTCCTGATTTAGAAATTAAATGGATTAGAGGAAATATCGACACAAGGCTTGAAAAGCTGAAAACAGAAGACTATGATGCGATTATTTTAGCAGCTGCAGGCTTATCAAGAATGTGTTGGAGTAAAGAAGTCGTAACTGAGTTTTTAGATCCAGAGGTTTGTTTACCAGCAGTTGGACAAGGCGCATTAGCTATTGAATGTCGTGAAAATGATCATGAGCTATTAGACTTATTAGCAAAGTTTACAGATGAACCAACACAATTAGCGGTAGCGGCAGAAAGAACCTTTTTAACAAAGATGGAAGGCGGCTGTCAAGTACCTATCGCTGGTTTTGCCACTGTGAACATTCAAAAAGAAATACTATTTACAGGATTAATTGCTTCACCAGATGGTAAAGAGGTATATAAAGAACAGGTCTCTGGCACTGATCCTAATGAAATCGGCGGCAAAGTTGCTGAACTTCTAACAAATCAGGGGGCAAAAGCCTTGATTGATCGAGTAAAAGAGGAGCTTGATCAATAATGAATACCATTCTTCCATTGCAAGGAAAGAAAGTGTTAATAACTAGGGCTAAAGCTCAGGTGGAAGAGTTTATTCAAAAGGTTGAAGAAGTGGGTGGATTTGCGATATCTACTCCATTGCTTGAAATAAAGAGGAATCAGTCGAACGAAGAAAATATAAAACAAACATTAAATGGTTTGGACGAGTTTGATTGTATTGTCTTTACAAGTGCCAATGGTGTTACATTCTTTAAGAAATATCTAGACCAGTGGAATATACCTTATACTGCTTTACAACATATGGTTGCCGCATCTGTTGGGAGAAAAACAAGTAAGCAAATGGAAAAGCTTAATTTATCAGTTTCGGTCATACCTGAAGAATTTGTGGCTGAAAAGCTAGCTGAAAAAATAAAAGAAAAGCTTAAGCGTGACACAAGAATCCTAGTCATACGTGGTAATCTCGCAAGGCCAGTATTAATCGAACAATTAACAGCTCATGGATTCTATGTAAAAGACTTAGTTGTTTATGAAACTGTACATAATGATTCAGAGACAAGCAAACTATTGTCATATATTGAACGTAATGAAATAGATTTTATAACGTTTACCAGCTCTTCAACTGTTGATAGCTTTATGAAGGTACTCTATCAAAGGGAATTGTTGGAACATCTTAAAAAAATAACCTTTATCTGCATAGGGCCAATTACAAGTAATACGTTAATGGAGTATGGATTTACTGGGATAATGCCTGATTCTTATACAATTGAGGATATGATAAAAGTGATGATAGAGGCAGTGGAAAATAAGGAGGGTATTCAATGAATATTCAATTTACAAGACATAGAAGATTACGCAGCAGTGATAATTTAAGAGCAATGATGAGAGAAACACATCTTCGCCCTGAAGATTTTATTTATCCAATTTTTGTTGTAGAAGGAGAAAACAAACAAAATGAAGTACCATCAATGCCCGGTGTGTTTCATTTATCACTAGATCTCCTTAATAAAGAAATAGAAGAGATTGTTTCATTGGGAATTAAATCCATTATCTTGTTTGGGGTTCCAGCCGAGAAAGATGAAGTAGGAACACAAGCTTATCATGATCAAGGGATTGTTCAAAGAGCAACTAGACAAGTGAAAGAGGCATTTCCTGATTTAATTGTTGTAGCAGATACATGCCTATGTCAATACACTGATCATGGACATTGCGGTATCGTTGAGAACGGTCAGGTGTTAAATGATCCAACACTAGATCTACTTGCTCGTACGGCAATAAGTCAAGCGAAAGCAGGTGCAGACATCATTGCTCCTTCAAACATGATGGACGGCTTTGTCGCCGCAATTAGACATGGATTGGATGAAGCTGGCTTTGAGCATATTCCAATTATGTCATATGCTGTAAAATACGCTAGTGCATTCTATGGACCGTTCCGAGATGCAGCACACAGTTCACCGCAGTTTGGGGATCGTAAGACATACCAAATGGATCCTGCTAACCGTGATGAAGCATTGAGAGAGGCACAGTCAGATCTTGAAGAGGGTGCGGATTTCTTGATTGTGAAACCTGCTTTAGCATATCTCGATATTATCCGTGATGTGAAAAATCAGTTTAATGTACCTGTTGTAGCTTATAATGTAAGTGGTGAATATTCAATGATAAAAGCGGCTGCTCAAAATGGATGGGTAGATGAAAAAGCCATCGTTACAGAAATGCTTGTCGGAATGAAGCGTGCTGGTGTGGATTTAATGATTACATATTTTGCAAAAGACGTTGCCCGCTGGCTTAAAGAAGAAAACTAAACAACCTCTTACGAAAAAGTTGAAAGGAGAACACTCCGATGAATAGTTACGCTAAAAGTGAAACAGCATTTAAGGAAGCACAAACGTTAATGCCAGGAGGAGTAAATAGTCCTGTTAGAGCCTTCAAGTCAGTTGGAATGAACCCAATTTTTATGGAACGGGGAAAAGGCTCAAAAATTTATGACATTGACGGAAACGAGTATATAGATTATGTATTATCATGGGGACCACTTATCCACGGTCACTCCAATGATACGGTAGTTGAAGCGATTAAAAAGGTTGTTGAATCAGGGACAAGCTTTGGTGCGCCTACATTAATAGAAAATGAGCTTGCAAAGCTTGTCATTGATCGTGTACCTTCAATTGAAGTTGTACGAATGGTCAGCTCAGGAACTGAGGCTACTATGAGTGCTTTGCGCTTAGCAAGAGGCTTTACTGGCCGCAATAAGATTGTGAAATTTGAAGGGTGTTATCACGGACATGGTGATTCTTTATTAATTAAGGCAGGCTCTGGTGTAGCGACGCTAGGATTGCCTGATAGCCCGGGTGTTCCGGAGGGAATTGCTAAGGATACAATTACAGTTCCTTATAATGATTTAGAAAGCATTCGATACGCTTTTGAGCAATTTGGAGAAGATATTGCAGGTGTTATTGTAGAACCGGTAGCAGGTAACATGGGAGTTGTCCCTCCTCAACCAGGCTTTCTAGAGGGATTACGTTCAATAACAGAACAATATGGTTCATTATTGATTTTTGACGAAGTCATGACAGGCTTCCGTGTTGACTATGGATGTGCACAAGATTTTTATGGTGTGACTCCAGATTTAACTTGTCTTGGTAAAGTCATAGGTGGTGGTCTACCTGTTGGGGCATATGGCGGGAAAGCGGAAATTATGCAGCAAATCGCTCCAAGTGGTCCAATTTATCAAGCTGGAACATTATCAGGAAATCCATTAGCCATGACAGCAGGCTATGAAACATTAAAGCAGCTAACAAGAGAATCTTATCAGGAATTTCATCGTAAAGCAGACAAACTTGAAGAAGGTTTATCTAAGGCTGCAAAAGAATATGAGATTCCACATACGATCAATCGTGCCGGATCTATGATTGGCTTCTTCTTTACAAACCAAGATGTAACAAATTATGAAAAAGCTAAAACATCAAATCTGGAGTATTTTGCCAAGTATTATCAAACGATGGCAAATGAAGGAATATTCCTTCCTCCTTCACAATTTGAAGGCTTATTCTTGTCTACAGCTCACACAGATCAAGATTTGGATCGTACAATTGAAGCGGCTAAAAAAGCATTTTCTTTATTAAAATAAAAGACAAAGATTCATCACAAAATGTGGTGGATCTTTTTTTGTACAGGAAACAGGTAAAATTAATTCATATTTTCCTCCTTTCAGACATACATCTGTAATGTCATAGTTATTTTACTAGGCTATTTGAAAGGAGGAATTATTTTGTCACAGGAACAGCAACTGCGTTTTTCTGTTGAAGAATCTGTATGGTTTCAAAAAGGACAGGAAGTATCTGAACTTTTATCTATTTCTTTAGATCCTGATATTTCAATTCATGAACATGATCAGTACATCTCAATTCGTGGAGCACTACTGCTGACAGGTGAATACAAAATAGATCAAGATGGTAGTGAAGGGGATTCCTTTGAATATGCAAACGTAAGATATGTAAATGAGGTGGAAACGAGGGATGATGGGATTAGTGAATTAAGTCATCGCTTTCCAGTCGATATTACCATTCCAAGGAATCGCATTTCACAATTAGATGATGTTTATGTTTCGATTGAGTCATTTGATTATGAACTTCCTGAACTAAAATGTTTGAAATTAATAGCAGATTTGTCGATAAGCGGGATTTCAGATAGTGAAGCTGTGCAAAATGAAGAGGTTGAAACAACTAGAGAAGAAGAGCTTGAACCATTGTACAGGGAAAGTCAAGATGAAACAGAAGTTATTGGTGAGGAATCATTCGCTCAAGCTGAAAGGACAGCTGTATCTCCTTTTTCATCATTTTATGATGTAAGTGAATCGGATGATTCGGACATGGACAAATTGTCACCACCATCGATTACCATTCAAAAAGAGGTTACGGAAAGTCGTGAAGAAAGTGAAGAAGAAACCTTAACTGAAATCTCTGCACAGGATCTCTCAGCGCAAGTAGAAGAACCGGTAGAGATTGAACCGGAAGAGACTGAACAGCAACAGGAACTTAATAGTGAGCCAGCTCAAGGTGAAGAGAAAGAGCAGGAAGATCTTTATGATCCGTTCTCAGTAGAAGTAAGAAAAGAAGAACAAAATGAAGAGCCGCAAGAAGTCCAATATTCCTTCTTTTCAAAATCTGAAGCTGAGGTTGAGGAAGTGGAAGAGCTTGAAGATCAGGATGAGAGAGATGAGAAAGAGCAGAAGGATTCACATTATTTAACCAGTTTATTTGCCAGAGATGACGAAGAAGACTTTTCTCGTTTAAAAATGTGCATTGTTCAACAAGGTGATACACTCAACTCAATTTGTGATAGATACGAAATATCAATACAGCAAATTGTACGTGTTAATGATTTTCAAGCTGATCAAGATGTTTATGAAGGACAAATTCTTTATATTCCAGCCTATTCAACCAGCAAATAAAATGATTTGACTTGAGTATGAAGTAATTAGGAAAACTTGGCTTGTCGCCAAGTCAAATGGCGAAAGCCTTAGTTTTTCTTATACTATCATTCCTAAAATCTTATACCTACTGATAGTATAAAAAACAGCATGGGGGCTACCTGATCCTCAGCTGTTTTTTTCAGTTCAAGCCGAAGATTTGAGGTGAAAAAACGGTGCAATTGTCAATGAGTGAAATTCGGCCGCTGTTACATGATTATAACCTATCCCCTGAATACACTGAGGATATAAGTAAAAAAGCAATAAAGATATATACAGATACAGGTCCATTTGTATTGAAAAAGCTCTCAAAAGGTTTTAATCCTTACTTTGTAGATTCCTTAAGAATTCTAAAAGATAATAAATACTCTCATCATGTACCACTAGTCAGCAATAACCAACAGCAACTTTTATCGTACTATAATGGTGAATACTACTATCTAATGCCATGGTTATCAAATGAACAAGAAGAGGAACGAGATGCCAGACATCAATATTTATTTAAAGAGGTAGCAACTCTTCATAAAAAAACAGAAAAGAAACTAGACATTCGTACCAAGGATGTATCAAATCATTATGAAGAAACGGTAGAACGATGGAATCAGGCAAAAGAAATGTACGAAGCATTCGTCGAGCAATGTGAACAAAAAATCTATCTTTCACCTTTTGAATTACAAGCAGTCACCTACTATACAGAAGTATCCCGTGCGATAGATTTTTCAAAGAAAAAACTTGAAGAATGGTCCAATTTAATGGAAGAAGAAAAGTCAACTAGAGTTGTCTTAATTCATGGGAAAATATCGGCACGCCATTTTTTATATGATGATGATGGAAACGGGTATTTAACGAATTTTGAGCGATCAAAATATGCCTCACCAATAGATGATTTTTTGCTGTTTATGAATCGAACGGCATCCACCTATCCGATTCAAAGTGACGATTGTGTTAACTGGTTTTATACGTATCAAAAGGGATACCCTTATACTGCTGAGGAAATGAGCCTTGTTTTTAAGCTATTTGGCATATCCTGATCGTATATGTCATTTAATCAAAACATATAAGAAGGAGAAGAAAAAGCGCTCTGAGTTGGACAGAAATAAACATTTAGTAAGGGCATATTGGCAGTTTAAAAATGTAGAATATTTTGTGATGAAAGTATCTGAGATTGAAGAGAAAAAGAAAATAGAGGCAGAGGAACAATCATAAAGTTTTAAAGAGGGAGAGGGGAGCATCCCCTCTTTTTGTTTTAAATCCAATCGTAACGTAAAGCAATAGCTAAACCGATTAAGATCCCTAAAAGAAGAACATCAAATGTTGTAGGAAAAAACACAGTACGTATTCCTTGAAAAATGGTTAACGGAATAATGATTTGAATACCAACCTCACGTATTTGTCTAACCCAGGGTGGTAACGAATATGGATTATAACGCTTCTTCATATCATAACTCTCCTTACACTCATTTTTGGAAAAACTCTCACCTTTTTTATACATGTTCATAAAATACGTTCAACATCAAATTTTCGTACAAATCGTCCACTAATGTAAGATATTCCAAAAAATGTGATAAGTGCCTGTATGAATGGAAGGAATAATGGAGAAAATATTGACGGTAAAATGAATTATTTAGTAATATAAGATAGATGAAAGAAACAACTACATATTTAGTAAACGTTGATTGGGAAGAGTACAATGTCTTCACTTTACAGAGAGAGAAATCATTTGCTGGAAGATTTCTTATGTTGAGGCTTTGGAAGGTCGCCCAGGAGTTACTTCCTTGAAAGAATAGTAGAAGAGGTCGGTGAAAACCGTTATCATATAGAGTGTATAGAGTTGATTTATGCTTTTTTGCTGAATCAGTCTATAAAAAAAGGTGGTACCGCGAAATTTTCTCCTTTCGTCCTTTTATGGATGAAGGGAGTTTTTTATTTTTACTATCAAAAAATCCAAGGAGAAATATAGTGTGAAGGAGAAAAACGGAATGGAAAATAATGAACAACAGCTATCATTACCAACGAAATATGATCCAAATGCAATCGAAAAAAACCGCTATTCCTTTTGGTTAGAAGGAAAATACTTTGAGGCTACAGGGGATGAGAAAAAACAGCCATACACAATTGTCATTCCCCCGCCAAATGTTACAGGTAAACTTCACTTAGGTCATGCCTGGGATACAACATTACAAGATATCTTGACTCGTATGAAAAGAATGCAAGGCTATGATGTATTATGGCTGCCGGGAATGGACCATGCTGGTATTGCTACACAAGCAAAAGTAGAGGCAAAGCTACGTGAAGAAGGTAAATCACGCTATGATTTAGGTCGTGAAAAATTCGTTGAAGAAACATGGAAGTGGAAGGAAGAATACGCAGGCCATATTCGTGAGCAATGGGCGAAAATTGGTTTAGGTTTAGATTATTCACGCGAACGTTTTACCCTTGATGAGGGCTTATCAAAAGCGGTTCGTGAAGTGTTTGTCACCCTTTACAAAAAAGGACTTATTTATCGAGGAGAGTATATCATTAACTGGGATCCGCAAACAAAAACAGCTCTCTCAGATATTGAAGTTATTTATAAAGATGTTCAAGGTGCTTTTTATCATATGAGCTATCCACTTGCTGATGGTTCCGGTTCAATCGAAGTAGCAACGACTCGTCCGGAAACAATGCTTGGAGATACGGCGGTCGCTGTTCACCCTGAGGATGAACGTTATAAACACCTAATTGGAAAAAAAGTTATCTTACCAATTGTTGGACGTGAGATTCCAATTGTTGGCGATGATTATGTAGATATGGAGTTTGGTTCAGGTGCTGTCAAAATAACGCCTGCACATGACCCGAATGACTTCGAACTTGGAAACCGTCATAATCTTGAACGAATTCTAGTCATGAACGAAGATGGAACTATGAATTCAAATGCTGGAACTTATAATGGCTTAGATCGCTTTGAATGTAGAAAGAAAATTGTAAAAGACCTACAAGAACAAGGTGTATTATTCAAAATTGAAGAACATATGCATTCTGTTGGTCACAGTGAAAGAAGCGGTGCGGTTGTTGAACCATATCTTTCAACTCAATGGTTTGTCAAGATGCAACCACTCGCAGATGAAGCAATAAAACTTCAGGAAGAAGATGAAAAAGTAAACTTTGTTCCAGATCGTTTTGAGAAAACGTACTTACGTTGGATGGAAAATATTCGTGACTGGTGTATTTCCCGTCAGCTTTGGTGGGGACATCGAATACCTGCCTGGTACCATAAAGAAACTGGAGAGGTATATGTAAATCAAGAGCCGCCGGCAGATATTGAAAATTGGACACAAGATAATGATGTTCTTGATACTTGGTTCAGTTCTGCCTTATGGCCATTTTCAACAATGGGCTGGCCTGATACAGAATCAGTTGACTTTAAACGTTATTATCCAACAGATGCTCTTGTAACAGGCTATGATATTATCTTTTTCTGGGTATCTCGCATGATCTTCCAAGGACTTGAGTTCTCAGGTAAACGTCCATTCAAGGATGTCTTAATTCATGGACTTGTACGTGATGAGCAAGGTCGTAAAATGAGTAAATCTTTAGGAAATGGTGTAGACCCGATGGAAGTCATTGAGCAATATGGGGCAGATTCACTACGCTACTTCCTATCAACAGGAAGCTCACCAGGTCAAGATTTACGATTCAGCTATGAAAAAGTGGAATCAACATGGAACTTTGCGAACAAAATCTGGAATGCATCCCGATTTGCTCTCATGAATATGGATGGTTTAACATTTGAAGAAATTGACTTATCAGGTGAAAAGTCAGTTGCTGATAAATGGATTTTAACTCGCTTAAATGAAACTATTGAAAATGTGACGAAACTGGCTGATAAGTATGAGTTTGGTGAAGTAGGACGATTACTTTACAACTTCATTTGGGATGACTTCTGTGATTGGTACATTGAAATGGCGAAGCTGCCATTGTATGGGGAGGATGAAGCAGCGAAGAAAACAACGCGTTCAATCCTTGCTTATGTGCTAGATAACACAATGAGGTTATTACACCCCTTCATGCCATTTATAACAGAAGAAATTTGGCAGTCTCTTCCACATCAAGGGGAGTCGATTACAATCGCAGCATGGCCAACTGTTAATGAAGATTTAACAGATCATAAAGCGGCAACAGAAATGAAACTACTAGTAGAAGTCATTCGTGCGGTTCGTAATATTCGTTCTGAAGTAAATACGCCAATGAGCAAGCAAATTCCAATGACAATCAAGGCGAAAGATCTAGCTGTGTTAGCACAACTGGAAAATAATCTTGCGTATATTGAGAAATTCTGTAACACAAGTTCATTAAATATCGTCACAGAAGTTACAGCGAACGAAAAATCAATGACAGCTGTTGTAACGGGTGCTGAAATCATCCTGCCGATTGAAGGATTAATCAACATTGAAGAAGAAATTAAACGTCTTGAAAAAGAACGTGAAAAACTCGATAAAGAAGTGGAACGCGTTCAGAAGAAATTAGGTAATGAAGGTTTCCTTAAGAAAGCACCTGAAAAGGTAATTGAGGAAGAAAAAGCAAAAGAAAAAGATTATCTGGAAAAACGTGACATCGTTTTAGCTAGAATTCAAGAGCTAAGAGGATAATTGATACCTCAATAACAAGTTAATTGATAAAACATTACTGTCAGTTAAGATTTAAATAGAAGTGTGACTCGGGTGGTACTAACTATTAGTTCTCCCGAGTTTTTACATGGAAAAGGAGGCTATGTGTGTGTTTTCACAGTATGATGATGCAATAAACTGGATTCATGACCGTTTAAAATTTGGTGTGAAACCAGGCCTCAAAAGAATGGAATGGCTGTTAAATAAGCTAGACCATCCAGAAAAAAATATCCCGACCATTCATGTAGCGGGAACGAACGGTAAAGGGTCCACAATTTCTTATATGCTGCATATACTCATGGAAGCAGGTTACAAGGTAGGCACTTTTACTTCACCTTATATCGAAACATTTAATGAGCGAATAAGTGTAAATGGCCAGTCTATAACAGATGATGAGATGCTATCTTTAGTAAATGAAGTAAAGCCATATGCAGAGAAAATAGAAAATACTGACTTAGGTTCACCAACTGAATTTGAAATTATTACAACGATGATGTTTTTATATTTTGGGAAAGTCAATAAACCTGACTTTCTATTACTGGAAACAGGACTTGGTGGCCGGTTGGATTCTACTAACGTCATAGATCCTATTTTATCTGTTATTACAAACATAGGGTATGACCACATGAATATACTCGGTGACACGATCACTGATATTGCTCGTGAGAAAGCAGGTATCATTAAAAAGGGAAGACCAATTTTCACAGCAGCTGAAAAAGAAGACGCACTTGAGGTGCTAGTGCAAACAGCAAAAGAGAAAAATGCTCCTTATTACTCATTTGGTAAAGATATAAGTGTAAAGAACCTCTCACCCTGGGAACATGGTGAAAAGTTCTCTGTAAAAACAAAAACCAATACATATGAAAATGTCAAAATTAAGATGAGAGGAAATCATCAAATTAAAAATGCAGCACTTGCTATTTCTGTTATTGACTACTTAAAAGAGCAAGGGGCAGTAAAAGTAACCTATGATGAAGTTATAGAAGGAATAAAGAAATCAATGTGGAAAGGCCGCTTTGAACTTATTCATCAAAATCCGGTCGTGATCGTTGACGGAGCACATAATGATGAAGGAATTGAAAGTTTAATTGACACGATTAAAAGGCATTATTCCCATACACGAATTCATATTTTATTCAGCGCACTAAGTGATAAAAATTATAAGAAAATGATTGACCGATTGAGCACTGTTGCAACTACCATGCATTTTACGACGTTTGATTTTCCGAGAGCAGCAAGGGCTGAAGACTTATATTCTGCATGTGAGTTAGATAAAAAAACTTTTTCTATGTCTTGGCAGGGACTGCTGAATGAGTTGCTCGTGTCAAATGAAAATAAAAAAAACGATCTAATAATAGTTACCGGATCACTTTATTTTATTTCCTCTATTCGAAATTACCTGCTTAAAAAAGATTCTGGTAATAAAAATATTTGAAAAATTAAGTTTTAATATAAGCGGATATTAAGTAACTCGGATTTACGGAAGGTGATTAATAGGAAGCTTAAAGAATTCTTATCTTTTTCACTCGCTCTTTACATTTTATATTTTAAGACATATTACCTACATAGTTATCGACTAATTTGTTATCTTTTTGTAAAGATTATATAAATTCATTATATTCTGTTTGTTGAATTGGTATAATTGACCTACAATTCGTATTTTAAAAAACGGAGATTTTGATAGACTGGGAGGATGCAGAGGTAGTCGAAAAAGTATTAATTTCTAGTAATTAGAGTATAGTTATTGTGTATCTTTCTATTGAAAAGGAGCCCTTGAAATGCTAACACCCTTCATTCTACACGCCTACATCTTCATCCTAGGTGCTGTCCTCGGCTCCTTTTACAATGTTGTAGGACTACGCGTTCCATTAAAAAAATCGATCACATACCCTGGTTCAGCCTGCTCAGTATGTAACAAAAAACTATCAGTAGTTGAATTAATCCCAATACTATCTTACCTATTTCAAAATGGTAAATGCCGAAACTGCAAGTCATCTATTTCACCTTTATATCCTACAATCGAGTTTCTCACTGCAATTCTTTTTACGATTTCACCGCTATTGGTGGGATGGTCAAAAGAATTGGTTATCTCCTGGACTCTTATATCGTTATGTATGATTGTAATTGTTTCTGATTTAAAATATATGATAATCCCTGATAAAGTAAATGCAATTTTTCTATTTTTATTTTTAGGAGAACGGCTTATTATTCCAACAGATCCTTGGTGGGATCCTTTTGCAGGTTTAGTATTTGGAATCTTTGTGCCGCTTGTCGTTATTTTAATTAGTCGTGGAGGCATGGGTGGTGGCGATATGAAGCTATTGGCTGTTTTTGGGCTTGCTTTAGGATGGAAACTTGTTTTATTAAGTTTTTTTCTAGCTATATTAATCGGCACAGTTATTGGGATTATGGGAATGATGATGGGCTTTATTAAAACGGGAAAACCTTTTCCTTTTGGTCCATTTCTCGTGCTTGGTGCTTTAATATCTTATTTCTATGGTCAGTATCTAATTCAGTTGTATGTAGCAATTTTCATTCCTTACTTTTTTTAAAAGAGTTTAGTAGTTTTGAGCCATAATTGTTTACTGATTCTTTTAAAAATTGTTCTTCGGAGGGGATTGGATAGATTGTCGAATAAAAATCTTGTGAAATCCATGTGTTATAGGCGTTTACAAAAATAAGTAAATGAAGATGAGTAGCAAACTGTCAGAAAATGGCGGAAAATATTATGGACAAGACGACAAATGTCTTGTTCTTTTTTTGTGTGCTTTTGTTAGCATAAGATCAATATGAATGCTCGTGCTATAAGAAGGGTGGTAGGCATATGGACAAGCAGACCTCAGATACTGTGAAAATTAAAATAAATGGAAAGGACCGTCCCTTATCAGAAACAAAGGAAACAAATGATCAATACCAAATATCCTTATGGGAAGAAAAACGTAAAGCCGAAAAAGAAATGGCTTCTGCCAAAAAAGAAGAAGATGATTTTCCATGGCTCTTACCAGAGGATGATCCTGTTTTTGAAGAGGATCCAAAAGTTGTTATACCCTCTAAGAAGAAGAAAGTATTATCAAATCAAAATGTGACGCCATTTCAATATTCTCCTAAAAAGAAAACCAGCCGTAATCTTGGTTTTCCGATGAAGCAGATGACGACGATTGTATTGTTAGCTGTGGGACTTGGGGTCGGATTTGGATATATTGCTTTAAATTTCTTGTCAAATGATGATATGCCAGCTGCAACTACTCCAACAGACGTCATTGTGACAGATGATTCAGAAGCTGCTAATCCTTCTGAGCAAAAAGATGACGATCAGCCGACAAGCACTGCCACTTCAACAGCATCATTGCAGCTTTATGCGGTACAAGGTGGAATTTTCTCGTCAAAAGAAGGAGCGGAAACTATAGCCGCGGAAATTAAAGGAAAGGGGCTGGCCTCATCCGTTATTGAAACTGATGGCTCCTTTACGGTGTTAGCAGGATTAGGTAAAGAAAAAACAGAAACTAGTTCCATGAATGAACAATATAAACAACAGCAATTTCCGGATTTTTGGGGAGGGAAGCAGCTATCTCTGTCCATTTCAACTACAAAAACACCTGAAGATTGGGTAAGCACCATTACAACGTTAGCTGCATTGTCAGCAGCTGTAACGAATAATCAGAGTGTTAATGCTGATGAACTGACAAAAATAGAACAACAATTGAAAGCAATTGAAACAGGAAATGATAATGAAAAAAATTTAATTGAAAAGTTATCTCAAGCTTCAGCAAATATTAAGGAAAATAAAGGCTGGGAAGCACAACAATCCATCCTTGACGTTGTTCAAACCTTACAGGGTAATTAATACAGCTCCAAAGCTCCTTTATCTACATATAGAGGAGATTTGGGGTTGTTTTTTTATAAGGTAAGAAAGTATAAAATTTATACTTATTTTTAATACCCAGATCCAGCGTCTAGCCCCTCTAAGGTCTAGCGGCAAATGAAGTGCAGACAAAGAACGTCTACTATTCATTTGTATCTTATTTGCCCTAGGCTGTACAATGAGCTTGCGCTTTTCTATACACAAAATTTAAAAATGAAAAATTGTCCAAAAAAACCTCATTTGGTAAGATATAGAAGTATCTTCTAATCTGAAACGAAGAAAGGATGTTTTACACATGAATTCAAACCTCATTTTAGCTTCAGCTTCTCCCCGTAGAAAAGAACTTCTAGAGCTTCTGCAACTTCCTTTTGAAGTGATAAATAGTGAGGTTGAGGAGGTTGTAGACGAGAATCTTCATCCTGCAGACATGGTTCAGTCATTGGCCCAACAAAAAGCGGAAAGTGTTGCAAAAACAAAACCGAATTTCTATGTCATAGGTTCTGATACCCTTGTTGTGTACCAAGGGAAAATGCTTGGAAAGCCAAAAAATGAACAGGAAGCACGGGAAATGCTGACAATGCTTTCAGGACAAACACATGAGGTGTATACAGGTGTTTCAATTTTTCACAATGCAAATCACCATTCCTTTTGTGAACAAATAAGTGTCACATTTTATTCATTATCTCAAAGAGAAATCGAAGATTATATTAATACAGGAGAACCGATGGATAAGGCAGGGGCCTACGGTATACAAGGATTTGGTGCACTTTTAGTGAAAGAGATAAAAGGTGATTATTATGCTGTAATGGGTTTACCTATTGCTAGAACAAAAAGAGAACTTCTGCATGCAGGTTTTAAGTGGTAGCACCTAACTTATTTAAGTCATCCATGGCATAAAACTATAGTGTAGGAACATGATAGTACACATAGAGAAAAGTTTATGAGCAGAAGGGGAAACGAAGGAGGATAAATGGAACCGTCAACCTTTAAAATCCGGGATTTCCCACAAGATGAACGACCAAGAGAGCGTCTTTTAAATGAAGGAGCTGATAAGCTGTCAAACCAGGAGTTATTAGCTATACTGCTCCGAACTGGTACGAAAAAGGAATCGGTCTTGGAATTGTCACAGAAATTGTTAAAGCATTTTGAAGGATTGAGAATGTTAAAGGATGCATCAGTCGAGGAAATTACAACGATCTCAGGCATTGGAACAGCAAAAGCTGTGCAAATCTTATCTGCTTTAGAGTTGGGCAGACGTATGAATCGATTAACATATGATGATCGGTTTGTCATTCGCTCTCCACAAGACGGAGCCAATTATGTCATGGAAGAAATGCGTTTTTTAAGTCAAGAACACTTTGTCTGCTTGTATTTAAACACCAAAAACCAAGTTCTTCATAAACAAACAGTGTTCATCGGCAGTCTTAATGCATCGATCGTTCACCCGCGGGAGGTATTCAAAGAAGCTTTGAAGCGGTCTGCTGCTTCTTTAATTTGTATACATAATCACCCTTCCGGAGATCCGTCACCAAGCCGGGAGGATATCGAAGTGACGAAGCGTCTAACTGAGTGTGGAAAGATGTTAGGGATAGAACTTTTGGACCATCTTATCATCGGTGAACAAAAATATGTAAGTTTGAAAGAAAAAGGCTATATCTAATACTTTTTTTTTGAGTAATTACGATATAATAAGATTTATGAGTTTTTTTAGGAAAGAACCAAAAGACTCTTTGTTTTGGGGAAGAGTGAGGAAACATGTCAAAACGTGAAATCCACATTGGTTTGTTTTGACACGCACGTTAATCTAACAAAGAAGAAAGTTGTATTCTGTCAATTTTCCTGAAAATAATAAGTAAAAAGTACATTCGTTTCAGAAAGGAAGATACACCCTATGTTCGGAATTGGGACAAGAGACCTCGGGATAGATTTAGGGACTGCAAATACGCTAGTATTTGTAAAAGGAAAAGGAATTGTTGTTCGTGAGCCATCAGTTGTGGCACTGCAAACAGACACAAAGCAAATTGTAGCTGTAGGTAATGATGCGAAAAATATGATCGGTCGTACGCCTGGAAATGTTGTGGCCCTTCGACCTATGAAAGACGGAGTTATTGCAGATTATGAAACAACTGCTACGATGATGAAGTACTATATTAAGCAAGCAACGACGAAAGGTGTATTCGCAAGAAAGCCTTATGTCATGGTATGTGTACCATCTGGAATTACCGCTGTTGAGGAAAGAGCCGTTATTGATGCAACAAGACAAGCAGGAGCCAGAGATGCCTATACAATTGAGGAGCCGTTTGCTGCCGCTATTGGGGCTAATTTACCTGTTTGGGAGCCAACGGGTAGCATGGTTGTTGATATCGGTGGAGGTACAACAGAAGTAGCCATCATATCACTTGGCGGTATCGTAACAAGTCAATCTATTCGTGTCGCAGGAGATGAAATGGATGAGGCGATTACTACTTACATTCGAAAAACATATAACTTAATGATTGGTGATCGTACATCTGAAGCTATAAAGGTTGAAATAGGATCAGCTGGTTCACCAGACGGTGTAGAAAACATGGACATCAGAGGACGCGATCTTTTAACCGGATTACCTAAAACCATTGAAATTACAGCAGCAGAAATTGCAGAAGCTTTAAAAGATACAGTATATACAATTGTAGACACTGTAAAAAATACATTGGAAAAAACTCCCCCAGAACTTGCTGCAGATATTATGGACAGAGGAATTGTGTTAACTGGTGGTGGAGCATTGCTCCGAAATCTTGATAAAGTCATCGGGGAAGAAACCAATATGCCGGTATTGATTGCCGAAGATCCGTTGGATTGTGTTGCCATTGGAACTGGTAAAGCGTTAGAACACATTCATCTGTTTAAAAATAAAGCAAGAGACAGCCGTTAAGTAAATCGCGAAATAAGTTTTGAAACACCGGTAATTGGATGTAAGGATATTCTGCTTACACGTACACGTGCCGGTGTGTTTTTAAATTGTAAATAAGAAGGTGTTCATCATGCCACAGTTTTTTCTAAACAAACGCCTAATCTTGTTACTTGTTAGTGTTATTGTGTTAGTGTCATTAATTGGTTTTTCGTTAAAGGACGACCGACAGCTGTCATGGCCAGAGCAATTCTTACAAGATACGGTAAGTGTTTTTCAGTCTATTTTTCATAAACCTGCTACATATGTATCAAATGTTTTTGGTAATATAAAAGACCTTAAAAATACATACGAAGAAAATGAGCTATTAAAAAGCAGGCTCGATGAGTATATGCAGCTCGAGGCAGATCTTCAAGATTATAAAGTTGAAAATGAAAAATTGAAAATTGAGCTGGGAGAAGTCTCAGATTTACGAAAATACAATCCTATTTATTCAGCTGTTATAGGGCGGAATCCTGATAAATGGTATGACTATATCTCAATTGATAAAGGTGAACAAGACGGCGTCGAGCCAAATATGGCTGTTGTAACAGCACAAGGTTTGATTGGGAAAGTGAAATCAACTTCTCAATTTTCTTCAACAGTCCAGTTATTAAGTGCAACAGATTTAAAAAATAGAATTTCAGCTGAGGTACAGCCGGCAGAAGTGAAAGAGAATGAAGAAGAAAATAAAGATGAAAACAAAGAGACAACCAAAAGCAATGAAACCGTAACAGGCTTAATAGAGGGGTATGACAAAGAAAAAGGCGCCCTTTTACTACGAAAAATTGAGTCTGATGTAAAGCTTGTTGAAGGTCAAAAAGTCATAACATCCGGTAAGGGTGGAGTTTTTCCACGAGGAATTTTAATTGGAGAAATAATGGAAGTAGAGCCTGATTCATATGGGTTAGAGCAAATGGCTTATATTAAACCAACAGCAGATTTTTATGATGTTGATCGGGTATGGGTAGCAGATCGTGTTGCCTCATCTGAGGATCCTGTTGACGCGCTAGCCGAGGAAGAGGAGGAATAATTTTGAGACGTTTTATTCTTCCCTTTCTAGTTCTTTTTGTCTTTATATGTGAAAGTACCTTCGCTCAACTTGTGAACATTTCCTTTTTTGGTGAAGATTATTTATATATACCTAGATTTTTGCTGGTCTTTGTTATCTTTATTACGGTGTATTTAAATCGGACACAAGGTATGTTATTCGGGTTAATATTTGGCTTTTTACATGACGTGGTCTATATTGAAGTAATAGGGATCTATCTTTTTTCCTATGCTTTTCTTGCTTATCTAGTTTCAAAGGCGATGAAGGTGCTCCATAAACATGTTTTGATTGTCATCTTTTTGTCGACTCTTGCCATCGCTATACTGGAATTTTACGTATATGGCATTAATTACGCAATTGGTGCCACCGAAATGTCGTTATACGATTTTACAACCAAAAGGTTACTTACAACCCTTGGGCTAAACTTCATTTTTGCGTTACTCTTTATTTTTCCGCTCAAGTCGTTTTTAACGAAATTAAAAAAAGCTGAATCAGAAGATTAATAATATGTGTGGATGATTGTACAAAAAAACAAGATAAATGAGTAACTATAAGAAAAAATGATTACTAATTATCTCGTAAAAAAAGGAATTCGGGCAGTTCTGTCGAATAGTAAAATCGTTGAGGTGAACGTCATGAAGGTCCAAAAACAACAATATGTTACGATTAAAGGCACGAAAGATGGCTTAACGTTGCATCTCGATGATTCATGTTCTTTTGACCAATTGCTCCAAGAGTTAGAGGAAATGCTATCTTTAAAACAGTATGTTCAACAAACTGGTCCTGTTATTGGAGTAAATGTTAAGGTTGGAAACCGTTTAATTAATGCGAATCAGCGAGAAAAACTAGAAACAGTTATAAAACAAAAGCGAAATCTTTTAGTTGAATCAATAGAAAGCAATGTCATTACAAAAGATGAGGCATTGAGATTAAAAAAAGAAACAGAAATTGTGCCGGTAACCAAAATCGTTCGTTCCGGGCAAATTTTAAAAGTAAAGGGAGATTTACTGCTCATTGGGGATGTTAATCCTGGTGGAGAAGTAAATGCTTCTGGAAATATTTTTGTTTTAGGTGCTTTAAAAGGGATTGCTCATGCTGGCAATGATGGGAATAACCAAGCAGTGATTGCTGCTTCACTTATGAAGCCGTCACAACTGCGAATCGGTGAGATCATTAATCGAGCACCAGATCATACCCCTCATGAGGGTTCTGAGATGGAATGTGCTTATTTAAATGAAGATGAAGAAATGGTAATTGAGAGATTACAACAACTAACTCATCTACGACCAAATTTAACAAGGTTTGAAGGAGGAATCTAACAATGGGTGAAGCAATTGTCATAACCTCAGGGAAAGGTGGCGTTGGGAAAACAACGACATCGGCAAATATTGGGACAGCTTTAGCTATATTAGGCAAACGGGTTTGTCTAGTAGATACAGACATCGGTCTTCGAAACCTTGATGTCGTAATGGGACTTGAAAATCGTATTATCTATGATTTGGTTGATGTAGTGGAAGGTCGTTGTAAAATGCATCAAGCTCTCGTCAAAGATAAACGTTTTGAAGATCTGTTATATTTACTTCCAGCTGCACAAACAAGTGATAAAACAGCTGTTAAGCCAGAACAAATGAAAAAACTGGTGAATGAATTAAAACAGGATTACGATTATATCGTGATCGATTGTCCTGCCGGTATTGAACAGGGGTACAAAAATGCAGTTGCCGGGGCAGATAAAGCAATTGTTGTAACAACACCTGAAATATCGGCTGTTCGTGATGCAGATCGCATCATCGGTTTATTAGAGCAAGAGGATATTGAACCGCCAAAGTTAGTGATCAATCGTATTCGAAATCATCTTGTGAAAAATGGGGACATGCTTGATGTGGACGAAATTGTTACTCATTTATCAATTGACCTTATTGGAATCGTAGCTGATGACGACGATGTCATTAAAGCATCTAATAATGGTGAACCAATTGCTATGGATCCAAACAACCGTGCAGCGATTGCTTACAGAAATATTGCACGACGTATTTTAGGGGAATCTGTTCCATTACAATCTTTAGATGAACCAAACAAAGGGATGCTTGTTAAGTTGAAAAGATTTTTTGGTGTTCGTGTTTAAAACATACATTCATAGATACATAGATTCTAGACTAGATTTCTCAAAATGAATTCTAGTCTTTTTCTTTTCCTTCTTAATCTTCACTTTAAAGCAAACAACTTTATCTAGCTCCTATAAAAACATTCATATTCCAAAAGGACAAGGCATACACTTGTACAAACTTGCTAAAAGGATGGATGGGGATGAGTCATCGAGCGGACGAAATAAGAAAAAGAATTGCAAAAAGAAAACGAGATCGAGGAATAGTAGGTAGTCAAACCAACGAGACATCACAAAGAACATCACTTTTTATGAGTGAGGAAGAGCGATATGGCGGTGTATATTCACCCCCTACCTATGAAGGAGGTGGCCCAGGAAATCAAAGAGGAGCCCACCCACTTTTCCGTACCGAAGTTTTTATCTTCAAAATCTTATTTTCAGCGGTATTGGTATTAATAACAGCTATCGTCTTTAAAAATGGATCTCCGCTGTTTGATAAGGCGAAAGAAGTTGTACACTACTCGCTTGAAGAAGAATTTCAATTTGCGACTGTATCCAAATGGTATCGAGATCAGTTCGGTGAACCATTAGCTTTGTTTAACAATGCCACGAATGACAATGAAAAAGCAGAAAATGAAACAGAGGTGGCCCAACTTGCTGTTCCTGCATCAGGGAAGGTGCTGGAATCGTTTAAAGATAATGGTCAAGGAATTATGGTGGAAACGAATCGGCCTTCTGTTGAAGCAATGAATGAAGGAATTATTATAGAGGCCGGTGAAAAAGAAGATACAGGCCTTACAATTGTCCTGCAGCATGCAGATGGTACTAAATCCTGGTATGGAAATCTAGACAAAATAGATGTGCCGCTTTATGATTTTGTTGAAAAGGGAAAAGAATTAGGCAAAATTAAACTTTCAGAAAATCAAAAGGGAACTTATTACTTCGCGATCAAAAAGGGTGATTCCTTTATTGACCCAATACAGGTGATACAATTTGAATAGATACTTATCACTTCTCCAAAAAATACATATACATCCTTTGTTATGGGTCATGATTGCAATTAGTGTCATTACAGCTAACTTTAAACCATTATTTCTCTTAATGATCATTATTTTTGTACATGAAATGGGCCATGCAATCAGTGCTCATTTTTTTCTTGGAGGATAAAGTCCATTATGCTTCTCCCCTTTGGAGGAGTTGCTGAGGTTGATGAGCATGGAAATCGTTCATTAAGAGAAGAATGCATGGTTGTACTTGCAGGACCATGTCAGCATCTATGGCTTCAAGGAGCAGCTTTTCTCCTTTATATCTCTCAGGTTATTCATATAAGTGACTATCAATTGTTCACATTTTATAACGTATCCGTTTTATTGTTTAATTTATTGCCTGTTTGGCCATTAGATGGTGGTAAGCTATTATTTATTATATTTTCAAAACATTGGTCATACCAAAAAGCTCATTCCTATATGATGATCACATCTATTATCTTTTTAGCTTTTTACGTAACAGCTATTCTCTTATTTTCTCCAACCCATTTAAATATGTGGATTATTACAACCTTTCTCGTTTATAGTCTCTATCATGAACATAAAAATAAAATGTACAGCTGTTTACGTTTTTTAATGGAGAGATATTACGGTAAACAAACCCAAATAAATAGAATTAAACCGATTGTGGTGGACGAATCTGAATTAGTGTACCATGTCCTCCTGCAATTCCAACGCGGCTGCAAACACTTAATCATAGTTGAACGAAATGGAACAAAGGTGTCAGAAATGGATGAAAATGAACTTTTACATGCATACTTTGCAAATAAACTAACAGACTCTAAAATAGGAGACCTTGTGTATGACTATTAAAATGGATATTCTTAAGAGTTCTATGAATAAACTGTTTAGGTTGATCGAAACGAGCATCCTGACAACTTTAATTAACCAAAAGAACAGTTTGCAAAACCACTTATTTCTTAGATAAGATGCTAGAAGAAGCAACCTGTAGTAAAATAGTGACAAAGCCAAAGAAAGAGAGAGTTTAACATAACGTGCGTAAAATAATTATAAATGAAAAAGGCAGAGAAACCCGCTGCGCCATTTTCGAACATGAACAATTAGCAGAAATTCACCAATCTTATTCCACTGAAGACGATATTGTTGGAAACATATATATTGGTCGAGTAAAAAAGGTATTACCAGGCATGCAGGCAGCCTTTGTAGATATCGGACTATCACAAAATGGATACCTTCACCGAAACGACATTATACGCTTTCAGCAAGCAAATCAATCTGAATCAAATCCATCAATTTCTCATTATATTAAAGAAGGAGAAAAGATTTTCGTTCAGGTTGTTAAAGTCGGGACAGAACAAAAGGGACCAAAGTTGACCATGAACCTTGAATTTGGTGGACATTTACTTGTCTACATGCCGTATGGTAACTATTTGGCCGTTTCGAAAAAACTACAAGATGAACAGGAAAGACAACGGCTTTTAAATATAGCTCAAACGTTTATACAGGATCAAGAAGGGATTCTTTTTCGTACAGCTTCTAAGGAACAATCAAAGGTGGAGCTGGAAAAAGAGTATGATCATTTAAAACAGAAATTTAAAGAGGTAAAGAAACAAACACATGATAAGCCTATATGTGTATTCGAATCTAGACATTTTATTGACAGGATTTTATCTGAGATCGTTATAAAAGATGAGGATTTGTTAATTTGTGATCAAATTGAACGGGTCCAGCAGCTAAAGCTGCTTTTTCCTAAAACATCTGTTCAATATCATGAACATAAAGAGGCAATCTTCTCTACATATAAAATAGAACAAGAAATCGAAAAATTACTCAAGCCTTTAGTATGGTTGAAAAACGGTGCTTACATCTTAATTGAGCAAACCGAGGCTATGACAATTATTGACGTTAATACCGGAAAATTTTCCGGGAAATTATCGATGCGTGACACAGTTTTGAAAACGAACGAACTTGCTGCTATCGAAATAGCGAAACAAATTAGGTTAAGAAATCTCAGTGGAATCATCTTGATTGATTTTATTGATATGAAGCATAAACAAGATCAATACAAGATACTTGAGATGATGAAACGGGAAATGAATAAGGATCGTGTTCAGCATAAAGTCATCGGCTTTACAGAATTAAATATATTACAGCTAACAAGAAAGAAAATACGCAAGTCGTTAGAAAGTAATGTGACAGATTTTTGTAAAACATGTCGTGGCTCAGGGCGTATTGCCTCCGCTGAGTCTGTTGCATATAAATTAGAGAGAGAATTATGGGAATATCAATTTATGGATGAAGAAGCCATGTGGATTGAAGCAACAGGGGAAGTCATCGACTTATTAAAAGGAACAAATGAAGAACACTTAAAAAGGCTTCAAGATATGTTGAAATTTAAGATTCTATTCTCAGAGATATTATCACAGGTCCCTACGTATCGGATTAAGCAAATGGGTGATGAACGATTACTAATGGAAAAGCTGTCATCACTCCCTTATTAAATCAATTAAAATTTAGTTGCATAATTTAATAGGATTTGTTATTATGTAACATGTTATGACTTGTAGCGCACCCGTGCTACAACCGCTCAAATCATGGTTTTTAAAGCAATGCCAGGCATTCACCTGATTTTGGCGAGTCTTAGTTTATAGGAGGTGCAGAGAATGTACGCAATTATCGAAACTGGTGGAAAACAAATCAAGGTTGAAGAAGGTCAAGTAATCTACGTTGAAAAGCTAGGTGCTGACCAAGGTGAATCGGTAACGTTTGACAAAGTTTTATTTGTAGGTGGTGACAACGTTCAAGTTGGTAGCCCAACTGTGAGCGGTGCGACTGTTACAGCGAAAGTTGAAAAACAAGGTCGTCAAAAGAAAATCACTGTTTTCAAATATAAAGCAAAGAAAAACTACCGTAAAAAACAAGGTCACCGTCAGCCATACACAAAAGTTGTGATTGAAAAAATCAACGCGTAAGGCGATTTGATATGATAAATGCTAGAATTTATCGTTCAAATGAGGGACTTATCACATCGTTCACACTCTCTGGACATGCTGCATTCGATGAATACGGCAAAGATATTGTTTGTGCTGGAGCTTCTGCTGTTACCTTTGGTGCTGTGAATGCAGTACTTTCACTAACAAATATTGAACCACAAATTGATCAAGGTGGAGAAGGAGGATTTTTACAAGTTAAACTTCCTTCAAATCTCGACGGATCTACAAGTGAAAGAGTTCAATTATTGTTAGAGGGTATGGTTGTCTCTCTCCAAACAATTGAAAGAGATTATGGACAATATATCTCGGTATCAGATGAATAAAGCAGGAGGTGAAACTTCATGTTAAGATTAGATCTTCAGTTCTTCGCATCTAAGAAAGGGGTAGGTTCGACAAAAAACGGTCGTGACTCTATCTCGAAACGTCTTGGTGCTAAGCGTGCAGATGGTCAATTTGTTTCTGGTGGTTCAATTCTTTACCGTCAACGCGGTACAAAAATTTACCCAGGTGAAAACGTTGGCCGTGGCGGTGATGATACGCTATTTGCTAAAGTTGATGGTGTTGTTAAGTTCGAACGTTTCGGACGTGACCGCAAAAAAGTTAGCGTATATCCAGTAGCTCAAGAAGCATAAGCTTATGAAAAACTCTAGCCTAACACCAGGTTAGAGTTTTTTTAAAGACTTCTTTTCATTTATTCATGAGGCTAACTCCTAAATGGATTTTAGTTAATGAAGGCAAACAAATTTCTACATAATGCTTCTATATCTAATCTTCTATTAACTCCGGTTTTAAGCAAAAGATACGTTATAAATTTCCATGATATTTTATAGAAAGTTTTTATTAAAAAGCTCTTTTCCAAAACAATGTTTGTTATAATTTTTAATACAGCCTAAATACGGTAATTAACTCCTTGATGAAAATAACCTAGTAGGAGAAAATGTATGGAAAATAAACAAAATGAAATAGATATCGTTAATATTTTAAGTCATTCACGTCATGATTGGATGAACAAATTGCAATTAATTAAGGGAAATCTTTCTTTGCAAAAATACGATCGTGTCCAAGAAATTCTTGAAGAGATTGTCATTGAAGCGCAACAGGAATCAAAACTGTGCAATTTGCAACTACCACTTTTTGCTAGTTACCTGATGACCTTTAATTGGAGTAACCATCATTTTTTATTGGAATATGAGGTACTGGGAGAGACAAGAAATATTGCTCAATATGATAAACCAATCACCCAATGGAGTAAAAAGTTTTTGGAAATACTGGATCATGTAGTTGATTATTCTGGTGAAAATCGCGTCTGTATTACATTACATACTGGACATACATCAAGAGAAACTGTGCGTTTCTTTTTTGATTTTGAAGGAATAATAAAAGGGAAAGAACAAGTTACATCATGGTTTCAAAATAATGACCATAGTCCAATTTGTATAGAGGAAATTGCTATTGGTACATATCAAATCACATTAACAGTATCACTAAATGATACGAGAATCTAAGGTAAAGAAGGATACTTCTTTATGAGGGTTATATAGAACGGAGGAAGACAAATGTTTGTCGATCAGGTCAAGGTTTATGTAAAAGGTGGCGACGGTGGAAACGGTATGGTTGCATTCCGTCGTGAAAAGTATGTTCCAAAGGGTGGACCAGCAGGTGGTGACGGTGGAAACGGAGCGGACGTAGTCTTTGAAGTAGAAGAAGGATTACGTACGTTAATGGACTTCCGTTACAAGCGTCATTTTAAAGCTCCGCGTGGGGAACATGGAATGTCAAAAAATCAGCACGGTAAAAATTCACAGCCAATGATCGTAAAAGTTCCGCCTGGAACAGTTGTGACAGATGAAGAAACAGGACAGGTTATCGCTGACTTAACAGAGCATGGGCAGCAGGCTGTTATTGCAAAAGGTGGACGTGGTGGACGTGGAAACTCACGTTTTGCTACACCCGCAAACCCTGCTCCGGAGCTTTCAGAAAATGGTGAGCCCGGTATAGAACGCAATGTTATTTTAGAATTAAAAGTTCTCGCAGATGTTGGATTGGTTGGTTTTCCGAGTGTAGGGAAATCTACGTTGCTATCGGTTGTATCTTCTGCAAAACCGAAAATTGCAGAGTATCACTTTACAACTCTTGTTCCCAACCTCGGAATGGTAGAAACAGAAGATGGTCGAAGCTTTGTTATGGCTGATTTACCCGGACTAATTGAAGGTGCGCATCAAGGTGTTGGATTAGGTCATCAATTTTTAAGGCATATCGAACGTACACGTGTCATTGTACATGTTATTGATATGTCCGGTCTAGAGGGAAGAGATCCCTATGAAGACTATTTAACAATTAATGCAGAGCTTAAAGAATATAATTTACGATTAACAGAGCGACCACAGATTATTGTTGCCAACAAAATGGACATGCCTGATTCAGAAGAAAATCTCGCTGAATTTAAGAAAAAGCTTGATGAAGAACTTCAAATTTTCCCAATTTCGGCAATCACAAGAGATGGTGTTCGAGAGCTTTTATATGCGGTAGCAGATGCAATCGAACAGACACCGGAGTTCCCGCTTTATGAAGAAGAGGAAACAGAAAACCGTGTGGTATACGAATTCAAGAAAGAAGAACCGAATTTCGCTATTACTCGTGATAGTGAAGGTGCCTATGTGTTAACAGGTGAGAAGATTGAGAAATTATTTAAAATGACAGATTTCTCACGCGAGGAGTCAGTTAGACGGTTTGCCAGACAGCTTCGTGGCTTAGGGGTTGATGAAGCACTAAGAGCACGTGGTGCAGAAGATGGGGATATCGTAAAATTATTGGATTATGAATTTGAATTTGTAGAATAACATAGAAGACTAAGAAGAGGGCTGAATACGGCTCTCTTTTTACGTATGAACCACATACATATGTTGAATTTTGGACAAACTTCTGTTTTTCTTAGGAAAATAGAAGAAATTTAGCCAATATTGTGATAAATTATCTACATTGAGAAAATTGTGGGAGGGAAAACATGAAGGATGATACCTTTTATTTAGTGAGAGAAGATATACTTCCGGAAGCAATGAAAAAAACGCTTGAAGTAAAGAAATTAATTGAACGAGGCAAGGTTGACTCAGTTGCAGAAGCGGTTCAACGGGTAGATATGAGTCGCAGTGCTTTTTATAAATATCGTGATGCTGTCTTCCCATTTCATACAATGGTAAAGGAAAAATTAATCACCCTTTTTTTCCATTTAGAAGATCGGAGCGGAACACTCTCACAATTGTTGTCAGTCGTTGCAAATGCAGGCTGTAATGTCCTGACGATTCATCAGACAATCCCGATACAGGGGAGAGCCAATGTGACATTATCTCTCAATACGAATGGAATGAATGAAGATATCAATCACTTAATGGCAAAATTAAAGCGTTTAGAGTTTGTAGAGAAAGTTGAGATTTTAGGTCAGGGAGCATAAGGAGTTGAAGATAGTTGTCAATTAGAGTAGGATTTTTAGGTCCAAGAGCAACATTTACCCACTTAGCTGTGCAATCATATTTCGGTGACGAAATTGAGCAGATTGCCTATTCAACCATTCCTCAATGTATTGATGCTGTGGCGGAGGGTGTAATTGATTTAGCTGTTGTACCGACAGAAAATGCACTTGAGGGCTCTGTTAATTTAACAATCGATTATTTAATACATGAACAACCCTTATATATTGTCGGTGAAATAGTATCACCAATTGAGCAACATTTTATGGTACATCCTTCTAATAAAGAGGCTTGGAGAAATGTTTCTCGTGTATATTCTCATTCCCATGCCATTGCGCAATGTCATAAATTTTTGCATAAAAACTTTAAGGGGATTACATATGATTATGCAACAAGCACAGGGGCAGCTGCTCAATATGTAAAAAATAATTCTGAAGAATTAGTGGCAGCCATAGCAAATAAACTTGCAGCTAAGGAATATGGCTTAGAGATCGTACAACCCAATATTCATGATTATCATTATAATCATACCCGGTTTGCAATTGTACATCCAACAGTTGATGGTAAATATCCTAGCAAGAAGCTTACAGCTGAAAAAGAAAAAACAACACTCATGGTGACGTTACCGTCTGATCAGTCAGGTGCTCTTCATCAAGTTTTATCGGCTTTTACGTGGCGAAAGCTAAATCTATCGAAAATAGAATCAAGACCTATGAAAACAGGCTTAGGGAATTATTTCTTTATAATAGATATCGATATGAGAGTTGATGAGGTGCTGATTCCGGGAGCGATTGCCGAGTTAGAGGCTTTAGGTTGCGGAGTAAAGCTGTTAGGTACTTATGAGGCTTATTTTATACGCCAGGAAATTGAAGAAGGTGTCTAACCATCCCTTTTTATAGAAACATAAATAAACGCCGCAAATTGGGTGAATAGTCATTTTGCGGCGCTCCCCTTTTTATAACTAATTATCCTCTTCCTTTACCAAAATTCCTGCCTTATCTAAATCATGACAAGCACGGTCAAGTTTATCAATTGAATCTGCTTGTAATGTATGCAAGTGCAGTCCTTCAGTTAATTGTGAAAGATAGGAGGCCTTGTTTAGGCTGATCTTTTTTATAAATTCCTCTACTTCAATACGATTTCCAACTCTAATAGAGGCAGTTAAATCCCCATAGACAGGATGCTCAACGATGACATCTTTTACAAAGACACCATGGTCAACAAGAATATTTAATTCTTCTTTTGTATCTGTAGGTGAATGCTTACAAGCAATCAGTCTTTCCACTAATGGCTGATCTTGTTTATTTTTTTCTAAATACACGTACCCTTGACTTGTTGCGATAATAGGGTGTTTTTTTGCTTTTAACAATGAAATATCTTGAACAATCACCTGTCTGCTTACATTAGCAAATGCAGCAAGCTCACCACCTGTAATGGGTTTGCTTGCTTTTAATAATTTATCCAGTAATAGATTTCTTCTTTCTTCCCCTAGTAATTTCCCGGAATTCATTTTATCTTCCTTTCACTTTCGAAAGTTTTCAACAATGTTGATCAGTACTTTACTTAGTTTCTCAATTTGTGAATATGTTGTGTCCTTGCCTAAAGAGATTCTAACATATTGTTTCGCTTGCTGTTCAGTATACCCTATAGCCAGTATAGAACGTGAAGGTGCCTGCATGCCAACTTGACATGCACTTCCTGTTGAAATGGCTATACCAAAACGATTTGCTTCCAACATGACATATTGCCCCTCAATTCCATTAAAAAGAAAGGGAAGGATATTTGGCAGTGTGTATGGTAAATGAGCATTTATTAAATTGATTTTATCGTGATAAGGCTCTAGAAACTCAATAAGTTGATTTTTTAATTGGACAAAATGATCATACACCTTTTGTTGATCTTTTGAAATATCGTTGGCAGCTGTAGCGAAAGCTGCTATAGCCGGAACGTCTACGGTGCCGGGCCGGAAGCCTGATTCATGGGTCGTTCCGGGTAATAGTGGCTCCCAATGAACAGAAGGGCTAATATATGCTGCACCCACACCTTTAGGACCGTAGATTTTATGGCTTGAGATGCTAATCGCATCAATATGTGTAACATCAATAGGTATTTTACCGAACGTTTGGACACAATCACTATGAAAAAGAATCTTCTCTTCTCTTAAAAATTGGCCAATATCTTCGATAGGATTAATGGTGCCAATTTCGGAATTTCCGTGCTGAATGGAAACCAGGGCTGTATCCTTACGTACTTCACTTTGAATCTGGTTACGTGTCATAATACCTTGCTGATTCGGCTTTAAATACGAAACTTCATAGCCCTTTGATTCGAGGTTTTTAAAGAACGTATGAAGTGACGAATGTTCATTTGCTGTTGTAATAATGTGCTTTTTATGCTGAATACCATTTAATAAAGATTGAACAGTTAAGATATTTGCTTCACTGCCGCCACTAGTGAAATAAATCCCCTTTTCATGTCCATTGATAATCGTTGCAATAACTTTCCTGGAGGCAGAAAGAGTACGTGCTGAAATGTCTCCAATATCGTGAAGGCTACTGCTGTTACCATAGGCATTTTTTGCAGCTTTTGCATATATATTAAGTGCATTTTCGCTCATTGGTGTTGTTGCAGCGTAATCAAAATAGATCAATTTATTCACTCCCGGTTTCTCTTAATCTTTCAGACTATAAATAAAAACTCTTGTCATTATTTTAAATTTATGTAAATATAGGTGTCAAGACAGGTGTAAATTACAGGAGGGTGCTATGCCTCAAACAGATGTTATTATAATCGGTAGTGGACTTGCGGCTCTAACTGTTGCATACCATCTACGTCATAAACATGTGAAAATAATCACGAAATCTTCATGGTCACAAAGTAATTCAATGCTTGCTCAAGGCGGTATTGCAGCAGCAGTTGCTAATAATGACTCATGGAAAAATCATTTCGAGGATACAATTGCTGCCGGGTGTTATCATAATCACGTTAAAAACGTAGAATATCTCGTTCAAGAAGGTCCTAGAGAATTAAACGAGTGGATTCAACGAGGTGTAAAGTTTGATTGTGATACAAAGGGACAGCTTTTACTCGGTAAAGAAGGAGCGCATAGCCACCATCGAATTATTCATGCTGGCGGAGATGCAACAGGGAAAGAGTTAACTAGTTTTCTATTTTATCAATCAAAACCTTACGTACAAATTGTTGAAAATGAAATAGCAATAGATTTAATAATAGAGCAAAATTGTTGCCAAGGAGTTAACACGAAAAATAATCAAGGTGAAATAAACTCATATTTTGCAAGTCATGTCATCATAGCAAGTGGAGGTTGTGGTGCGGTTTATGGTCAAACCTCAAATAAAGATGTCATTACCGGTGATGGAATCGCCATGGCTTTTCGGGCTGGTGCTGAGTTAGCAGACATGGAATTTGTTCAATTTCATCCAACAATGCTTCATATTAACGGAAAGTGTGTTGGCCTTATTTCTGAAGCAGTTAGGGGAGAAGGTGCTTCTTTAGTTACACAAAATGGAAAAGCATTTATGCATACCATCCACCATCAAGGAGATCTTGCTCCAAGAGATGTAGTATCACGAGCGATATTTGATGAGTTGGAGAAAGGAAATCAGGTATTTCTTGATATTTCCTCAATAAAAAACTTCAATTCCAGATTTCCAACGATAACAGCGCTTTGTAAACAGTATGATATTAATTTAGCAGGTGGTAAGATCCCAGTTGCCCCGGGAATGCATTTTTTAATGGGTGGGATTAAAACAAATGAGAATGGTGAAACAAATATTCAACATCTATTTGCAGTAGGCGAGGCAGCTTGTACGGGTGTACATGGTGCTAATCGATTAGCAAGTAATTCCCTGTTGGAAGGGCTTGTATTTGGAAAAAGGATAGCAAACTATATCTCATCCATTTCGGCAAAAGTACCTCAGTCAAGAACAACAAAAAATACAGCTAAACAAGTAAATGAAAAGCCGAAATTACCAACAAAAAAACAAATACAAGAAATCATGACCACATATGTTGGAATTCAAAGGTCTACTACAGGATTGCAGTTTGCAATAAAGTGGTTTGAGAAATACCGGGATCAACTATCTGGTCAAAATATTAATGTGAAGACTTTCACAATAAATGAAATAGAAGTCATCAATATGTTAACAATCGGCTGGATTATTGCAACGTCTGCTTTTAAAAGAACGGAAAGTAGAGGCGGACACTATCGAATCGATTATCCTAAACGAAATGATCATGATTGGCAAAGAAAACAAGTAAAGATCACAAAATCCGAAATGTTTGTGGGGGTTTAACATGCATACGATCAAAATAAAAAAGAAGTTGGAAGAATTTTTTTAGAGGATCTTGGAGAAATTGATATCTCCAGTCAAATGGTTTTTGGTAAGGAATCCAATGGTGAAGCAATTATATTAGCAAAAGAAGATGGTCTTTTTGCAGGAGCAGATATAATCGGAATGGGTTATTCTTTGTTCCAAACGGATCTTCAAGTAAATGTAAAAAAACAAGATGGAGAAAAAGTAAAGAAAGGAGACATCATCGCTGAAATCAAGGGCCCTGTTTCTGTTATTTTAAGTGGTGAACGTGTGATTTTAAATATCTTACAACGAATGAGCGGGGTTGCTACCTTAACCAATACAGCTGTTCAGAAGCTAAATTCTAATCACACGAGAATTTGCGACACCAGAAAAACATCGCCAGGCTTTAGAATGTTTGAGAAATATGCGGTTCGTTGCGGTGGAGGTTTTAATCACCGATTTGGACTTTACGATGGAGTGATGATAAAAGATAACCACATTGCATTTGCTGGTTCAATTTCAAATGCTGTAAAAAAAGTAAGGAATCAAACAGGCCATATGGTAAAGATTGAAGTTGAAATTGAGACGGAAGAACAACTTCATGAAGCAATTGATGCAAGAGCAGATGTTATTATGTTTGATAATCGATCACCTGATGAAGTGGCAAGATTCGTTGAGATCACACCAAAATCAATTATTACAGAAGCATCAGGAGGCATTGGGTTTCATAATCTTGCTGACTATAGAAACACAAATGTAGATTATATTTCCTTAGGGATGCTGACTCATTCATATCAATCATTGGACATTAGTTTGAACGTTAAATAGGGGGAATGGAAGATGGAATTACTGGATATTTTAGAACATGAAAAAAGAGAAATGATGCCTGAAACCTATAAGAACTTAACAATAGAGGAAATGGAACAACGAGTCCGCGAAATAAAGCAAAAATTTGGCTCAAAGCTATATATTCCAGGACATCATTATCAAAAAGATGAGGTTGTCCAATTTTCCGATGTGACTGGAGATTCCCTGCAGCTGGCACAGGCGGCAGCATTAAATAAAGAAGCAGAATTTATCGTTTTTTGCGGTGTTCACTTTATGGCTGAAACAGCGGACATGCTTACATCCCAAAATCAAAAAGTCATTCTCCCTGACATGAGAGCAGGTTGTTCTATGGCAGATATGGCGGATATTGAACAAACAGATCGTGCTTGGGAAAAACTACAAAACATATTTGGAGATACAATTTTACCTTTAACATATGTTAATTCCACAGCTGCTATTAAAGCATTTGTTGGTAAAAATGGTGGGGCAACGGTCACTTCTTCAAATGCAAAAAAAATGTTGGAGTGGGCCTTTAAGCAAAAAGAAAGAATTTTATTTTTACCAGATCAGCATCTAGGAAGAAATACAGCCTTTGATTTAGGTATACCATTAGAACGGATGGCGATATGGAATCCGATCAGCAATGAGCTTGAATATACTGGTAATGTTGAAGATATTATTGTTATTCTTTGGAAAGGACACTGCTCAGTCCATGAAAATTTCACAGTGAAAAATATTGAACATATCCGTAAAACAGAACCGGATATGAAGATTATTGTTCATCCGGAATGCAGCCGTGAAGTTGTGGAGTTATCTGATTATGCGGGATCCACAAAGTATATTATTGACATGATAGAAGCGGCAGAAGAAGGAACAAAATGGGCGATAGGAACAGAGATGAATCTTGTAAATCGATTAATTCAAAACCATGAAAACAAAAGGATTATTTCTCTAAATCCTTTTATGTGCCCATGTTTAACAATGAACCGAATTGATCTACCGCACCTTTTATGGACGTTAGAAGGTCTGGAAAATGGCGAAATTATTAACCAGATTACAGTGCCGGACAATATAACGAATGATGCTGTCCTGGCTTTAGATCGTATGTTAGCGAATGTATAAGAGAGAAAAGAACCGACCACTATCATTGAAGTGGCCGGTTCTTTTTGAGTTTGGATAATATTTCTATCGCCATCTTCATATGCATGGTAATAAGTTTGTTTTTATAGGTTTATCCACTTTTTATAAGTATTTTTATCATATTCACTACTTTCCATTCATAAATTGTTATGAAGATTGTTGGCATTATCATTTGTTTATAACTTGCTCAACATAATGAAATCAATGAATTGGAAGAAGAAAATCATTATGTTCATTCCTCCATCATGAATAAATGATGGTAGATTTATTTCTTTGCTTAGGAGGGAAAGCGTTGAAAATTCATATTGTCCAAAAAGGCGATACTTTATGGAAAATTGCTAAAAAATATGGGGTTGATTTTGAAGAGTTAAAGAGTATGAATACTCAATTAAGTAACCCGGATTTAATTATGCCAGGCATGAAAATTAAAGTACCTTCCGGAAATATTGCAGTGAAAAAAGAAGCGCCGATTCAACAGGCTGCACCAATTAAGAAGGAAATGCCGAAGGCAGAGCATCCATTTGCAAAAGAAAAGCCAAAGGCAGTTGTTGATGTTGAAGATACAGTTCCAAAAGAGCCTGTAACAGAAAAACCATCAAAACCATTTATACCTCCTGTACCTAATGCTCAACATCCGGTATATACTGGGATGGATGTGAATAATTATTATACGGTGAATATGGCGATGATGCCAAATATGGCTAATCCACCTTTACCACAAAAGCCGGCAAATGTGTTACCTGAAATGACAAAAGAAGAGGCAGAAGTAGAAAAAGCAGAGCCATATTACTTACCAGAAGAAAAACATGAGGAGGATTTAAAAGATATGGCAAATATGCCGAATGTACCAAACATGCCGAACATTCCAAATATGCAGATGCCAACACAAACGCAACCTGCCATGTATCAACCGCAATATGTTGCGCCACAGTACATGGTTCCAGTATCGCCAGTTTTACCGGGTTCAGGACTTTGTCCACCTTATTATCCAATGCACCCGATGCCATATGGTTACAATCCGGCAATGATGCCGCAGACTCAACCGCAGCCCTACCCAACAGCAGTTAGCCCGGCTGAATTTGACGAAGACGACGATGATGATTATGATTATGAAGATCACGCGGGTATGCAAAATATGCCATATCCTCAAGCTGTTGCTCCTGCTCATTATGGGGCGGGATTCCCGGTTAATCCATATGCCGGAGTACCTGTTTCACCTGTAATGCCTGGACCGGGATTTGGTGGTTATCCAAATCAAGTATTAGGAGCATATGGTGAAGCACCTAATGATGATTATGAAAATCACTCAAATATGCCGAATCAACCATATCCGCAAGCAGTGGCTCCTGCGTATGATCAAGGAGATTGTGGATGCGGTGGACCGGCAGCACCATCACCATATGGCTATCAGATGCCGATGCAGCAACCTTATTACGGTCAACAGCCCATGATGGCACCACAACCTTACTATGGTCAGCAACCTATGATGGCACCACCACAACCATTTGCACCATACGGGCAGTATGGATTTAATCCGTCGCAACAACAACAAATGCAAATGCCGGGTGCAGGTGGTCAAATGTTTGGGATGCCTAATTATGATCGTGAGGAAGATGAAGATTAAAAATAAACGTGAAAGCAGGAGTTCTCTTACTCCTGTTTTTTTCATTTCCCATAAATTTAATCGTGTTTCCGATAACTAACAGAGTCATCTCCCTTGTTAAAGTACAAGATAGTATTGAGCATGTCTTAAGCTCATAACTCTTGTATGTATATTCCAGGGAGGTTGTTGTTTTGACAAAAGGTAAAAAAGCTGCAGCTTTTACTGCAATTGCCCTTTTAACAACTGGTTTAACCGCTTGTAATGGAGATCAAGGTGCGTTAGAAAATACCAGAAACACTAATCAAGCTCAACCGATAGGATACTATACAAACGAAAATACAAATGGAGCAGATAATGAAGGTCCTGTTACTGAGATGATGGATGGAATGAACGATGGTGATAATAGAAATCATTATTTTCGCCAAGTAAATAATAGAAATAACACCCGAGATATAAGCAATCCAACAGTTCCACTAGGAGACAGGGATGCGGGTCTTGTTCGTGATAATCGCTACAGTAACGGTGATGCGAATTATCATAGACATTTAAATGAAGTTGGTTATTATAATCGCGGTGATGGCGAGGCTGCTCAAAAAATAAAAAATGCGGTTGAAAAAATGGACAATGTTGATAACGCACGAGTTGTGGTAACTGACGATAATGTGTTAGTGGCCGTTGATTCTAATGATAAAAATGATCAAGATATGAAGGAGAAAATTACAAGTCAAACTCGTAAAATGGCCAATGGAAGAAATGTTCAGGTTGTAACGGATGAAGGGACATTTACCCGTGTTCGGAACATCGATAATGATATTCAAAACGGAGTCGATAAAGATGTCATTGATACTGATGTGAACGAATTACTAAACGATCTTGGAAATGCTGTTCAACGTCCTTTTAATGGAAACAACCGCTAATATAAAAAGCAAGAGGCCTTTGCCTCTTGCTTTTTATATTAGTTTTGGTTTCTTTTGGTTAAAACTTCTACTAATGGCTACAATAATAATGATTGCATGTGAATTTATATGAATGAGGTGAGATAGATGAGAATGTCTTATCACAGTCACATCCTAACTGTATGTAGTTTTGTTGTTTTTCTCCTTAGTAGTTTCGTAAGCATTGATACTACCATACCTGTTATGGCAGAAGAAGATAGTATTCAACATCCTTTATCTGTAAAAGTAGTGTTACAAAGAAAATACTTAGATGGAGAGATAAGTGAAGAAATTATCCTGGAGAAAGCAACTTCTATAGGGGAAATAGTGGAAAAGTATTCTGATTGGATACTACTTGATCATAATAAGGAGAGTATAGTATTTCAAAGTAAAGTTGATGATATATCACCATTGTTAAAAACGAATGGATATTTTGGCATTACTGGTGACGGTATATTTTCGATTTTTAATGGGAGACCTGGTTCCAATGATATTATACAATCATTTTTTCAATTAGATGTGGAGAAATTAGAGAGCCACAAGCACGATGAGTTAATGGAAGGAATAAGAATTGAATCAAAAGATCAATATCTTGAAGTGTTAAAAATATATGAAACATATTCAAAGATTGAAAAGAAGTAATAGTATTATGAACGCTAATCTGAGAGATAAATATCGGGTTAGCTTTTTTTGTACTTCATGAAAAATTAACGATCTTGGAATACAAACTAACTGCTTTTAATGGTATGATATAATAATGAGAACAATTGTGCGCTGATGAAAGAAATTAATTGACACAATGAGGTACAGTCGCAAGAGGTGAGGAAATGATTGAATTTGTTAAAGGATTTGTGGATCATATCACTCCTGAGTATATCGTGATCGATCATCATGGAATTGGATACCAGATACATGCCCCAAACCCCTTTAGTTACACAAAAAGTCGTAAAGAAGAAACGATTGTTTATACATATCAACATGTGAGAGAAGATCTAATAGCGTTATACGGGTTCTCTTCCAGGGAAGAAAAAGCTTTGTTCATGAAATTATTGAACGTAACGGGTATTGGACCGAAGGGAGCGTTGGCTATTTTAGCATCTGGTAATCCCTCCCAGGTGATTGAGGCAATTGAAAATGAAAATGACACATTTTTAGTGAAATTCCCCGGGGTTGGAAAAAAGACAGCACGTCAGATTATTCTGGATTTAAAAGGAAAGCTTGCCGATGTCGCTGCCTTATATTCCCCTGATCTTTTTAACCATGAAGAAATAGAGTATAAAGAGTCTGCAAATCATGCATTGAACGAAGCGATAGAAGCGTTGAAAGTGCTGGGATATGCTGAACGAGAGATTAAAAAAATTGTTCCATCCTTACAAAAAGAAACGTTAACAACAGATCAATATGTAAAAAAAGCATTGCAAAAGCTATTAAAGTAAGGTGATAACATGGATGAACGCCTTGTTTCGGGTGAAGCGGATATACAAGAATCCTATATAGAACAAACCTTAAGACCACAATCACTGTCACAGTATATTGGTCAAGATAAAGTAAAGGAAAATTTAAGGGTGTTTATTGAAGCAGCTAAAATGCGGAGTGAGACACTTGATCATGTACTTTTATATGGACCACCAGGTTTAGGGAAAACAACATTGGCAACAATTATTGCCAATGAAATGGGTGTTAATATAAGAACTACTTCCGGACCGGCGATCGAGAGACCGGGGGATCTGGCAGCCGTATTAACTGCTCTCGAACCTGGTGATGTGTTATTTATTGATGAAATTCATCGTTTGCATCGATCAATTGAGGAAGTTTTATATCCTGCAATGGAGGATTTTTGCTTGGATATCGTCATTGGTAAAGGATCAACGGCAAGATCTGTCAGGTTGGATCTCCCTCCATTTACGTTAATCGGTGCAACAACAAGAGTAGGCCTTTTAACAGCTCCGCTTCGTGATCGATTTGGTGTTTTAAGCAGGCTGGAATATTATAATGAGAACCAGCTAGCTTATATTATTGAAAGAACGGCTGATCTCTTTGGTATTGGTATGGAACACGAAGCAGCGATAGAAATGGCCAGAAGATCAAGAGGTACACCACGAATAGCCAATCGACTTCTTAAAAGGGTAAGAGATTTTGCACAAGTAACGGGTGAAGAAACCATCTCAACCGTATTAGCTGTGGATGCACTTGAACGTCTTCAGGTAGATAAGCTTGGTCTTGATCATATCGACCACAAATTACTTTTAGGAATTATTGAGAAATTTCGTGGTGGACCGGTTGGAATTGATACAATCTCGGCAACAATAGGAGAAGAATCACATACAATTGAGGACGTTTATGAACCCTACTTATTACAGATAGGTTTCCTGCAACGAACACCTAGGGGAAGAATTGTTACAGATCTCGTCTATAAACATTTTCAAATGGAGGCCCCTCATCATGATTGATTTTCCAAAAGTATTAATGATTATTGGCGGAATCCTTCTGGTTGTTGGATTTTTTCTACAGTTTATTGGAAAACTACCAGGTGATATTGTGTTTAAGAAAGGAAATACGACAGTCTTTTTCCCTATCGTAACCTGTATTGTCGTCAGTATTATTCTTTCCTTTGTTTTCTCGTTTTTTGGTCGATTTAAATAAAAAAGAACAATAAAGGTAAATAAGTAAGTTAGAAATTAGGTGAATGGTTTGAAAGTAGAATTATTTGATTTTCATCTTCCTGAAGAATTAATCGCACAAGTTCCATTAAAAGAACGTGATGCGTCAAGACTAATGGTTCTTCAAAAAGATAATGGTGAGCTTAAACATGAATCGTTTAAATCAATTATTAATTATTTGCAAGCTGGTGATTGCTTAGTATTAAACAATACCAGGGTGATGCCGGCACGTTTATTCGGAACCAAGGAAGATACAGGTGCAAGCATCGAAATATTATTACTAAAGCAGCAGGAAGATGACATATGGGAAACACTGGTGAAACCTGCTAAAAGGGTAAAAGAGGGTACTATTATTTCATTTGGTTCCGGTAACCTGAAAGCAACCTGTGTTGGAACAAGTGATCATGGCGGACGTTTGCTAAAGTTTGAATATGAAGGTATTTTTTATGAAGTGCTCGAGAAATTAGGAGAGATGCCTTTACCACCTTATATAAAAGAACAATTAGATGATCGTGAACGTTACCAAACTGTGTTTTCACGTGAAATTGGTTCTGCAGCTGCTCCAACTGCTGGGTTGCATTTTACAGAGGAAATTCTTGACCAGTTAAAAGAAAAGGGAGTTCATATCGCCTTTATTACCTTACATGTTGGTTTAGGAACTTTCCGTCCGGTAAGTGCAGATACGGTAGAAGAGCATGAAATGCATGCAGAATTTTATCAAGTAACCGATGGAACAGCTGCATTGTTAAATAACGTAAGATCTAATGGTGGAAGAATTATCACAGTGGGAACAACTTCTACGAGAACGCTTGAAACGATTGCATCTAAACATAATGGTCAATTTGTTGCCGAAAGTGGCTGGACGAATATTTTTATTTATCCAGGCTATGAATTTAAAGGGATTGATGGAATGGTTACAAACTTTCACCTTCCTAAATCATCGCTGATTATGTTAGTAAGTGCTTTAGCATCTAGGGAATATGTGATAAATGCGTATGAAACTGCTGTAAGAGAGAAATATCGCTTCTTTAGTTTTGGAGATGCGATGCTGATCATTTAAATAAAAATGGTGTTATTTATAAGAGGTGCTTTTGTACTTCTTGGTTTAAGGAGGAAATAAGGTGTCAACTTCACCAATTCGATACGAACTAATAAAAACATGTAAGCAAACAGGAGCAAGGCTGGGAAGAGTGCATACTCCACACGGCAGTTTTGAGACTCCTGTGTTTATGCCAGTTGGAACATTAGCAACAGTCAAAACAATGTCTCCGGAAGAGCTTAAAGAAATGGGAGCAGGTATTATTCTAAGTAATACATATCATTTATGGTTACGACCAGGTAATGAAATCGTTAAGGAAGCTGGCGGCCTTCATAATTTCATGAATTGGGATCGGGCTATCTTAACCGATTCAGGCGGGTTTCAAGTCTTTAGTTTAAGTGAATTTCGCAAGATTGAAGAAGAAGGAGTTCATTTCCGGAATCATTTAAACGGGGATAAGCTTTTCCTATCCCCTGAAAAAGCAATGCAGATCCAAAATGATCTGGGATCTGATATTATGATGGCTTTTGATGAATGTCCACCATATCCAGCTGAATATGATTATATGAAGAAATCTGTAGAACGCACAAGCCGTTGGGCAGAGCGTTGTTTAAAGGCTCATGCAAGACCAAACGACCAAGGTCTTTTCGGAATTATTCAGGGCGGAGAATACGAGGAGCTTAGGAAGCAAAGTGCAAGGGATTTGGTGTCCATGGATTTCCCTGGATACGCAGTTGGTGGTTTATCGGTTGGAGAACCTAAAGATGTGATGAACCGTGTGCTGGAATTTACAACACCTCTCATGCCTGACAATAAACCACGATACTTAATGGGGGTAGGATCACCTGACTCTCTTATCGACGGAGCTATTCGTGGAATTGATATGTTTGATTGTGTGCTTCCAACTCGAATTGCCCGTAATGGTACACTCATGACAAGTGAAGGACGCTTAGTTGTAAAAAATGCTAAGTATGCTAGAGATTTTGGCCCATTAGATGAAAATTGTGATTGCTATACATGTAGAAATTACTCACGTGCCTATATTCGTCATTTAATAAAAAGTGATGAAACATTCGGATTGAGATTAACTTCTTATCATAATCTATATTTTCTGGTAAACTTAATGGAGAAAGTTAGACAAGCAATCCGTGAAGATCGCTTAGGCGATTTCCGTGATGAATTTTTTGAAGCTTACGGCTTTAACAAACCGAATGCTAAAAACTTCTAATACCCGCATGAAAGGGGTGATATAAATGGAAATGCTAGGAACAGTCTTACCGTTAGTATTGATGTTTGCGATTTTTTACTTCTTGCTGATTCGTCCGCAACAAAAACAACAAAAAGCGGTTCGTGAAATGCAAAATAGCCTATCTAAAGGTGACAAGATTGTAACAATCGGTGGATTACATGGTATCCTTGACTCAATTGACGAGAACAAAATTGTTCTTAAAGTTGGAGATGGAACTCGTCTTACATTCGATCGTAAATCTGTACGTGAAGTTATTAGAGATTAATAAGTACATAATAAAACCAGGGACATAGGCCCTGGTTTTTATTTATAGGTAAAAATATAGTACTCAGTTTAGGTGTCTAGCTCCAGCGCCTAGCCTAGCCCCGGAACATAGGACGTCGTGCTTTTGACTGCCTCTAGGTCTAGACGCAAATGAATTGAAGACAAACAAGGTCTCCTATTCATTTGTGTCTTATTTGTCCTGGGCTGATCAAGGCGCTTGCGCATTTCTTATGCTCTAGATGAAGATAAATTCACTCCGAAAATACCACCTAACATGGCCACTAATAAAAATCCTCCATGATACATGAGCTCTTGCAACGAGAAGATTTCACCATGACCTAAAAATTTAAATAAAAGAATAATGAGTGAAAAAAGAATAGCTGTAATTCCTCCGATTAGCCAGCCTTTTTCCTTTCCGTTTCCTCCTGCGACAAATCCGCCAATGAACAAGGCTAAAATAGATAAACCGAGAATGAGCCATGTAATCGAAGATTCAGTGAGACTTGTGAATTTTAAAAGCAAAGAAAATATGAGACTCGTAACAAGAGCCATAACAAAAATGGTGATAAGACCAAATAGGATCGCTTTTCCCCACTTTTTTGTTTCCACAAAGCTTCCCCCTTTCAATCTGTACAAATTTAGTTCGAGCTTGTTTATGCTCGTCTTTATTAAAGAATATTCATGGAAGAAAAAAATAGACTATAAATATTTTAGTGGACTTGCATCATATGATGGTAATGGGGACTTGCTGTTTAATTGACAGAAAAAATGTAATGAAAGATTTAACAGATAGATCATGAGAATGAAGGAATTTAAAAGGGGGAGTAGGAAATGTTTACTGTGCTAACAGTTATGATCTTTCTCATCACATATATAGTTATTATGACGGAGAAGATTGATCGGTCACTAGCAGCCGGCTTAGGTGGAATTGCCATGCTTATTGTAGGCATTTATGATGTTAACAAGGCATTTGTTACGTATATCGATTGGAATACAATCGCCTTATTATTTGCGATGATGCTCATTGTTATCGTTACAAGTCAGACAGGTGTGTTTGAATTCTTAGCAATTGTCATGGCAAAAATGGTTAAAGGACGACCTATTCCATTACTTATAGTTATTTCAACTTTAACTGCAATTGGGTCAGCATTTTTAGCCAATGTTACAATGGTATTATTGCTTGTGCCAATCATCCTAACAATTGTAAGAATGATTCATATACCTGCCATCCCTTATTTAATTTCCATTATCATTGCTTCGAATATTGGGGGGACAGCTACTTTAATTGGAGACCCTCCAAATATTATGATCGGTCAGGCAGTTGAGCATTTAACATTTAATGCTTTTCTAATTCACTTAAGCCCTATAGTCCTGCTCATTTTTTTCGTGATACTGGGTTATTTAATTTTTGTTTATTGGGACAAATTAAAGGCGGATCATATTGATCAGAAAAAGTTAACTTCCATAAGAGCCAGAGATTATTTAAAGGTAACACCTGCACTGCCTAAGTCAGTTTCTGTTTTGATCATGACGATCATAGGTTTTATGTTAAACCCACTTCTTCATATTGATTTAACAAGTATTGCATTAGCAGGAGCTTTGTTATTGTTATTATTAACTCATGATGAATATAAGCCAGATGAGGTATTAAAGCAGGTAGAATGGGGAACATTATTTTTCTTTATTGGCCTTTTTATGTTAATAGGAGGGCTGGAAGAGGTTGGAATTATTGATGAGCTTGCAAGAGGCTTAGTTTTTTATACAGAGGGTGATTTACCTAAAACGTCAATGCTCATTCTTTGGATGACAGGTGTCCTATCAGGATTTGTGGATAATATCCCTTTTGTTGCGGCAATGATACCTGTGATTCTTGAATTCAAAGATTATGGAATGACAAACCTTGACCCATTGTGGTGGTCCTTAGCATTAGGCGCATGTTTGGGAGGTAACGGTACATTATTGGGAGCAAGTTCAAATCTGGTTGTAGCAGGTTTAGCTGCTAAGGAAAAGGAAGATATTAAATTTATTGAATTTTTAAAAGTTGGGTTTCCTATTGTCATTATCTCACTTGGAATATCCTCCGTCTATGTGTATATTCGTTACTTAATTCACTTTGCAGTATAAAGTGAATTCTTTACATAAAACATAGCATATCGTTCAAAATAAGGAATAATGGATGAGGGAGGAAAGGAGAACATATAGTGGAATATTATTTAACGATCTTAATTCGGACCCTGTTACTATATTTTCTCATCGTTTTTATTTTTAGGGTAATGGGAAAAAGAGAAATAGGTGAATTGAGCATCTTGGATCTTGTTGTTTTTATTATGATCGCGGAAATGGCCGTAACGGCCATTGAAGATCCTAAAGATCCACTCGTACATACTGTCATTCCTATGCTTATCTTAATGATCATTCAAATCTCCTTGGCCTATTTCTCCTTGAAAAATCAAAAAATTAGACATTTATTAGATGGGAAGCCGACCATTATCATTAACCAGGGAAAAGTTGATGAGCATGCCATGAGAACACAGCGATATAATTTCGATGATTTAATGACTCAGCTCCGGGACAAGGATATTAATAATGTAGCGGATGTTGAGTTTGCCATTCTTGAACCTTCAGGAAAACTATCAGTTATAGAGAAACAAAATAAGGGTAAAAAACAAACGGAAATACAATTGCCGCTCATAGTTGATGGTATCATTCAGGAGAATAATTTGGATATCATTCAAAAAAACAACCTATGGCTAAGACAACAGCTTAAAAAACTAGGTTACAAAGAAATGAAACAAATTTCTTTATGTACGTTTGGGAATGGAGTATTTTATATCGATTTAAAGGATGAAGATAAAAATTAAGAAAGAGAAGCTGAACACGACATTCAGCTTCTCTTTTATTTCTATCTTATTTAACAGGTATAAGTCTTGAAAGATAAGAACCAACGAAGGGGATCCGTTTTACTTCATCTTTTTCAACTAATTTAAAGACGAGAAGAAGTAAACAGTAAATGACCGTTGTGATACTCAAACTAGTAAGTAACCTAAAAATAAGAGGAGTAGCTTCGAATATGTACTCATAGGCAAAGAATCCAGCTAATCCTGCAAGCACCATTGTTACACCATTCTTTACATACTCCCTAACATGTATTGTGAATGGTACAACCTTAATGACAGTCGCTAAGTGCAATAAGGTTACAAGCATTATTCCGATAACAATAGCGAGTGCAGCCCCCATGATTCCTAGAGATGGACGTGTGGCAAGGACAAAGATGAGAGCTGTTTTAACAACTGAGCCAATTAAACTATTGATCATAGCAGCCTTTGCCAAATCCAAGGCTTGTAAAACAGCCTGCAAAGGACCTTGAAAGTAATGAAAAATAAAGAAAGGGGCCATTACCTGAACAAATATAGCTGATTTATTCGTTCCGTACATAACAGTCATTAACGGATCTGAAAATACGTATAAAATAACACACGCCAATCCTCCGCTAATAAGGGACAAGCGTAGAGCTTGCTGTAATCGGTGTTCAACTGTTTTTAATTGATTGTTCGCCATTGCTTCACTAATAGCAGGAACTAATGAGGTTGATAACGAAAAGGTAATAAATGATGGAAGCATAAGTAAAGGTATGGCATATCCGGTGAGTGCACCGTATTGTTTAGTTGCGGCGGCCGTTGCGACACCTGCGATATATAAGCTATTTGCAACGACGATTGGCTCAAAAAACCAGGAAATATTTCCGATGAATCTACTCCCGGTTGTGGGAAGGGCGATGTTCATTAACTGATTCAATGTTTCTTTCCCATTTTTTACTGAATTGAAAAACTTTCTGCGGATTTTTATTTTCTTTTTCATTTTAAACATTGTCACTAAATATATAAGTGAAACTAATTCCCCGATAACGGCAGAAATCATCGCGCCGGCAGCGGCATATTCTATTCCATATGGTAGGAAAGCACTTGTGCAAACTGCAACAAGAGAAATTCGAACAATTTGTTCTAATACTTGGGAAATGGCTGCAGGACGCATGTTTTGTTTACCTTGAAAATACCCGCGAATCACCGATGAAATGGCGACAATTGGTACAACTGGTGCAATAGCCAAAAGAGGCCAATAGGTGCGGTGATCTGTAAAGACGTGCTGAGATAAATAAGGTGCAAGTAAAATCATGGCTGGAGTGAAAATAAGACTTAATGTACCTGTGACAGAGAGCGAAACAACCAGTATTTTTTTTATTCTCCGGTGATCACCCTGTGCTTCCGCTTCTGCTACTAGCTTTGAAATCGCAATAGGTAATCCAAGCTGAGTAATGGTAATAACCAGCACCAGGGTGGGAACTGCCATATTATATAGCCCTACTCCTTCTTCACCGATAAAACGAGCAACGACAATCCGATTAATAAAACCTAGGACACGAGTAATAAACCCTGCTAGAATTAAAATAAGCGTTCCTTTTAGAAACGTCTGCTTTGACATTTTTCTCCCTGCCTTCTCAAATAACGTGGAATCATATACAATTACTATATGCGAGCAAATAGGCCAAGCATGACAAGTTCTACGCAGATTGTGAATTGTTGAAATATAAGAAATCGACTCGACTAAAAGGAGTGTTATGATGAATAAGCAGCCGTTTGATGAATATCGGGATCATGTAAGACCGGCAATTAAAAGTAAACTAGAAGAATTTATTTTACTTGGATATGAGGATGTAACAGAAGAAAGGCTATGGACGTACTTAAAAATGAAGAAGTGGAAAAAAACACCTGAACTATATGTACATGAAGTTGTACGGGATGTGCTTGCTCTTAAAGTGGGTGAATTTATGAATTTTGCGACGGTTGAATCTTTCAAAGGAGGCAACTGGTTTGAAAGTGAGGAAGGACAAAATCTCTTAAAAGGTCTTATTTAGTTTGCTTCTGCTTTATTTACTATCGTATAATTTTTATTGGGAAATGTTGACGTTAGATACATAAAATAAGCATGCCTCCCAAATAGTTCATTTGTTAGAGATTAAGGAGGATACATAATGGTAAAGCGTGGACGCATTGTTGCGTTTTTTCTTCTTGTCTTTGTTGTGGGAAGCTTAATAGGTTTTAACACAAATAAGGCAACAAGTAACATCATACTAGGGTTGGATTTGCAGGGTGGATTTGAAATTCTTTATGAAGTTTCACCGGCTAATGAAGGTGACAAGATAACAAGAGATGTATTAGTCAGTACAGTAAATGCACTTCAAAAAAGAGCGAATGTACTGGGAGTTAGTGAACCGAACATTCAAATCGAAGGTGATGACCGGATTCGGGTTCAACTAGCTGGAGTGAATGACCAAAGTAAAGCAAGGGAAATCCTTTCGACACAAGCTGAATTAACATTTAGAGATTATGAAGACAAAGAAATGTTAAATGGTTCTGACTTGGTTGAAGGTGGAGCGAAGCAATCATTCGATGAGCAGGGAAAACCGAATGTTGCGATAAAATTAAAAGATGCAACCAAATTTAAAGAGGTCACACAGGAGATTGTTGGAAATGCACCTTATAATCAGCTAGTCATCTGGCTTGATTATGAAGAAGGTGATTCTTTCCAAGCAGAAGTTAGTAAAGAGAAGCCGAAATTTATATCATCACCAAACGTTGATCAGGTTTTTAATCAAACAGATGTTACAATTACAGGAACCTTTACAATTCAGGAAGCACAGGACTTGGCAAACCTTCTAAATGCAGGTTCTCTTCCAGTGAAACTAACTGAACTTTACTCTACATCTGTCGGAGCTCAATTTGGTGAACAAGCCCTTGACAGTACTGTTTTAGCGGGTATAGTTGGTATCGCAATTATTTTCTTGTTTATGCTTATATTCTACCGCTTACCTGGATTAATTGCTGTTATAACATTATCAACATATATTTATTTAATTCTTCAAGTATTTGATTGGATGAACGGTGTATTAACACTCCCTGGAATCGCAGCATTAATTCTTGGTGTAGGGATGGCTGTGGATGCCAACATTATTACATATGAAAGAATTAAAGAAGAATTAAAATTAGGCCGCTCTGTTCGTTCGGCATTTAAAGCAGGATCAAGACGTTCTTTTTCAACAATTTTAGATGCAAACATTACAACAATTTTAGCTGGAGGAGTTTTATTTTTCTTCGGGACAAGCTCTGTAAAAGGATTTGCCACAATGCTGATTCTGAGTATTATTATCAGCTTTATCACAGCTGTGTTCCTATCGAGAATTCTATTGGCTTTATTAGTTGAAAGTCGATGGCTTGATAAGAAAAAAAGTTACTTTGGTGTGAAAAAGGATGAGATCCTTAGTATCGAAGAAACTGACGATGATACGATTGCACCAACAAAGTTTGATCATGTTGATTTCTTAAAACACCGGAGAAAATTCTTTATGCTTTCAACATTACTTGTTGTTGCAGGTGTTATTGTTATTTTAGTATTTAAATTAAATCTAGGGATTGATTTTGCAAGTGGTACACGAATCGAGGTATTAGCGGATAAGAGCTTAACAGCCGAGGAAATTGAGAGTGAAATGAGTAAGCTGGACCTCGAAGTGGATGATGTTGTCCTTGCAGGAGAAAACAAAGAGGTTGGAGTTGCACGCTTTATAGGTGTACTTGAACCACAAAAAATTGCTGAAGTAAAAAGCCATTTCAATGAATTGTATGGTTCTGAACCAAATGTAAGTACGGTTTCCCCGACGGTAGGAAAAGAACTTGCAAGGAATGCGATGTATGGAGTGTTAATTGCCTCCATTGGGATTATTATTTATGTATCTATTCGCTTTGAGTTCTATATGGCGCTGGCATCAATTATTGCCTTATTACATGACGCGTTTTTCATTATTGCACTTTTTAGCATCACTAGATTAGAAGTGGATATTACATTTATTGCAGCCGTGTTGACGATTGTCGGGTATTCAATAAATGATACGATCGTTACCTTTGATAGAATCCGGGAATTAAATAAAAAGAAAAAGGCTAAAACGATTGAAGATTTACAGTTTATTGTAAATAGAAGTCTACAACAGACCTTTACCCGTTCAATTAATACTGTGTTAACAGTTGTTATTGCTGTTGCAGCCCTGTTGGTATTTGGTAGCTCATCCATTACGAATTTCTCCATTGCATTATTAGTTGGTTTAGTTGCCGGTACCTATTCTTCTCTATTTATTGCAGCTCAATTATGGCTGATTTGGAAAGGTAAGCAATTAACAAAAAAGAAAGAAACAGCATCTCACGTAACCGATGAACCACAAGTATAACTGACTGTATAAAGGATCAACTCACTCTTTTTGTTACTATGCCATGAGAATGGGGTAATAATAAATAGAGATGGGTTGATTCTTATTTATTGTGTTTTAGTTGGTAACACTATGTTTTGGAGCGAAATAGTGTACTAAAAGCCATTCAAATTGTACTTATCTTAAAAGGAGGGAAGCGGATGAAACGTCAGTGGAGTATAATCCTGGCCATTATCTTTGCCTTAATTATTGCGATTTTTGCAGTCATAAATGTGGAAGCTGTAGAGGTGGATTATTTATTCGGGAAAGCTGAGTGGCCGCTTATTTTACTTATTTTGGGCTCAGTATTTATGGGCGGTTTTATGATTGCCTCTACAGGAGTGGTTAGAATCCTTTCACTCAATCGAAAATTAAAGGCATTAGAAAAGGAAAACACAAAGTTAAAAGAAGAAATAAAAACTTTAGCAGAAACAGATCAGGCTGTGCAAAATGATCGTCCATTAGAAACAGATCTATCATAAACACTAACATCATACAATGGAAGAATCCTTAAATTGAAACCCCTTGGCCACTCTTGTATAATGAGAAGGTTGAGGGGTGAAACTATGTTAAAGGCAAATACAAGGTGGATGATTCAATCATCTGATGAAACCTTCATTCAAAATTTAAGAGAGAATTTATCAGTGACACCATTGGTAGCTTCTTTACTAGTAAATAGAGGAATTAACTCTGTCGAAGCTGCACAGGAATTTTTAGATACGGACTCACAAACTTTTCATGATCCATTTCTCTTAAAAGATATGGACAAAGCTGTGCAACGTATTCAAAAGGCAATTCATAATAATGAACATATCTTGGTTTATGGTGATTATGATGCAGATGGAGTAAGTAGTACGACCGTTTTATTAACGACATTACGAAAATTAGGTGCTAAAGCAGATTTTTATATACCAAATCGATTTTCAGAAGGATATGGACCAAATGAGACAGCATTTAGATTAGCTCATGAAAGGGGCTTTTCACTAATCATTACGGTTGATACCGGTATTGCTGCAGTCCATGAAGCAGAAGTTGCGAAGGATTTAGGTGTGGATTTAATTGTCACTGACCATCATGAACCAGGTCCAGTTTTACCTGATGCATTAGCAATCATACATCCTAAACAGCCGGAATGCATGTATCCATTTAAGGAATTGGCCGGTGTAGGTGTAGCATTTAAATTAAGCCATGCACTGTTGGGGGAAGTCCCAACAGATTTATTAGAGGTTGCAGCAATTGGCACAATTGCTGATTTAGTTGCCCTGCATGGAGAAAATAGATTAATAGCAAAACGTGGTATAAACCAATTAAAAACAACAAATCGAATTGGGTTAAAAGCTCTATTAAAAATTGCCAATGTAAAGCTGCAAGAAATAAATGAGGATACAATAGGTTTCGCTCTTGGTCCTAGAATTAATGCTGTTGGAAGATTACAATCTGCAGATCCAGCTGTCGACTTACTTCTTTCTGATAATGAAGAAGAAGCAATGATGATCGCTGAAGAAATAGACTTACTTAATAAAGAAAGACAAAAACTAGTGAACACAATGACTGAGGAAGCTATTGAAGAGGTTAATACTCGCTTTCCAATTGAGCAAAATCCTGTCCTTGTTATTGCAAGAGAAGGTTGGAATCCAGGTGTTGTTGGGATAGTAGCTTCAAGATTAGTTGATCGTTTTTATCGGCCGACAATTGTTTTAAGTATTGACAAAGAAAAAGGGATTGCAAAGGGATCAGCCCGAAGTATTGCAGGCTTTGATTTGTTTGAAAATTTATCAACATGCCGTGATATTTTACCTCATTTCGGCGGTCATCCCATGGCTGCGGGTATGACGTTACAACTTGAAGATGTAAATAAGCTTCGCGAGAGACTGGTAGAAAAAGCACATATGATATTGACTGAAGATGATTTTATTCCTGTTTCCAGAGTTGATGTTAGCTGTAAATTAGAGGATATAACGGTTAAGTCTATCGAAGAGATGCAACAGTTATCGCCGTTTGGTATGAATAATCCAAAACCGATTATTCATTTGGAAGATATGACATTGGCTAATGTCCGTAAAATAGGGGCAGAGCAAAATCATTTAAAGATTGTCTTTTCACAAGAAGAACAGCAACTCGATTGTGTTGGCTTCGGTATGGGTTATATTCATGATGAGCTCTCACCTGCTGTTGCGGTATCCGCTATTGGAGAGCTTACAATAAATGAATGGAATAACTTGAGAAAACCACAAATTATGCTGAAGGATTTAAAGGTAAATCAATGGCAGCTGTTTGACTTTCGCGGTTCCAGAAATGTTGATCATCTTATTAGCTTACTTTCATCCAATGAAGCTGGGCAGATTATTACATTTCAGTCAAAAACATATGAAGAATTGGTGAAAAGGGGACTGGATCATAAAGCACATCAAGTACAAACGGATGAAGATGCAAAAAATCTTGATGCCCGTGACAAACATCTTCTTTTACTTGACATTCCTTCTTCAATTGAATTATTGGACGGGCTTTTTTCTAAAGGTAAACCTGCAAGAATTTATTCTGTGTTTCAACAAGAAGCGGATCACTTCTTTTCGACAATACCGACAAGGGATCATTTTAAATGGTACTATGGTTTCCTGCTAAAGCAAGGTTCCTTTAAGCTTCGTGAACAAGGTGAGCTTCTTGCGAAACATAAAGGCTGGACAAAAGAAACAATAGAATTTATGTCACAGGTGTTTTTTGAGCTAGAATTTGTTACAATAGAAAATGGTGTTATTTCGACAAATTCCACATCTCGAAAAAGAGATTTAAGTGAATCGAAAACGTATACCCGAAAGCAAAACCAAATTGAACTAGAAAAAACGTTATTATATACATCTTACATGCAGCTTAAGCAGTGGTTTGAACAAAGGTTTCCATTAGATGCGCCTGTAGGTGTATAAGGAGGACAAAGGAAAAATGGATTTAAAGCAATTTGTAACAGTCGTTCCTGATTATCCGAAACCAGGAATTCAATTTAAGGATATTACAACATTAATGGATAATGGGGATGCGTATCGATATGCGACAGACCAAATTGTGGAATATGCTCGTGAAAAAGAGATTGACATCGTTGTTGGTCCAGAGGCACGTGGCTTTATTATCGGTTGTCCAGTGGCATATTCATTAGGAGTAGGCTTTGCTCCAGTACGTAAAGAAGGAAAGTTACCACGTGAGGTTGTACGTGTTGAGTATGGTCTTGAGTATGGTAAAGATGTCCTTACACTCCATAAAGATGCGATTAAGCCTGGTCAAAGAGTATTAATCACAGATGACCTATTGGCAACTGGTGGAACAATTGAAGCGACAATCAAGCTTGTGGAGGAATTAGGTGGAGTTGTAGCAGGTATTGCTTTCTTAATAGAATTATCATATTTAGATGGCCGTAATTTATTGGATGGCTATGATGTTTTAACATTAATGACATTTTAATTATATGGGGACCCGAGTTATTTACAGTTCGGTCCCCATTATTTTTAGAGGCACTCAAACGGGTGCTTTTTTTGCAAATTGCATTGTATATACTATTTTAGTTAACTTGACTTATAAACTCCATTTTACTCCATTCATTTAACGTTTTTTGTGTAAATGGTCATATACCACTTTCTGGCTAGTGTGAAAAATACTGTTTTCTCTTTACATCTCGTGTTTTTTTATTGATAATAGTTACAATATACTAAAATTTCTAATCGATATAATGAACTTCGTTATTCGGTTTTTATGACAATAGATAAACAGCAAGAAGGAAAAAGATTTGTAATCAAAGTTTTCAATATAAAAAGGTGATTTCATGGCTAATGAACAAGTATTATCCTCCGAGCAAGTAATTCAAAAAGCACAGCGCTATTTATCAGCCGAAGATACTGATTTTATACAGCGTGCTTATGATTTTGCTGAAGAAGCACACCGGGAACAATTCCGTAAGTCTGGCGAACCATATATTATACACCCCATTCAAGTTGCAGGCATTTTGGTAGATTTAGAGATGGATCCTGCTACAATAGCAGGTGGTTTTTTACATGATGTGGTGGAGGATACAGATGTTACGTTAGATGACTTACGAGCGGAGTTCAACAATGAAGTGGCAATGCTCGTTGATGGTGTAACAAAGCTGGGGAAAATAAAATATAAATCAAAAGAAGAGCAACAAGCTGAAAACCATAGGAAAATGTTTGTAGCGATGGCTCAGGATATTCGTGTAATTCTTATAAAGCTTGCAGACCGTCTGCATAATATGAGAACTCTTAAACACCTTCCACAGGAGAAACAGCGACGTATTTCAAATGAAACATTAGAAATTTTTGCACCCCTTGCTCATCGTTTAGGGATTTCGAAAATTAAATGGGAGTTAGAAGATACATCATTAAGGTATTTAAATCCGCAGCAATATTATCGAATTGTGAATTTAATGAAGAAAAAGCGTCAGGAACGATTGGAATACTTGGATCAAGTCATTGACGAAGTTCGAGAACGGGTTGATGAGGTCAACATAGAAGCTGAATTTTCAGGAAGACCAAAGCATATATACAGCATTTACCGGAAAATGGTTCTTCAAAATAAGCAATTTAATGAAATCTATGATCTACTAGCGGTTAGGATTGTTGTCAATAGCATTAAAGATTGTTATGCCGTATTAGGTATTATTCACACTTGCTGGAAGCCGATGCCTGGTCGTTTTAAAGATTATATTGCCATGCCGAAACCGAATATGTATCAGTCTCTTCATACAACCGTGATCGGACCTAAGGGAGATCCGCTTGAGGTGCAAATTCGTACGTTTGAAATGCATCAAATCGCTGAGTATGGGATCGCAGCCCACTGGGCTTATAAAGAGGGAAAAGATGTTGATGAAAAAACAACATTAGAAAAAAGCTGTCCTGGTTCAGAGAAATATTAGAATTTCAAAATGATGTAACAAATGCAGAAGAATTCATGGAATCTCTAAAAATTGATTTGTTTTCAGATATGGTATTCATCTTCACACCAAAAGGCGATGTAATCGAGTTGCCGTCTGGGTCTGTTCCAATTGATTTTGCTTATCGTATTCATTCAGAAATTGGCAATAAAACCATCGGTGCGAAAATTAACGGTAAAATGGTGACCCTTGACTATAAGCTGAAAACAGGCGATATTATTGAGATTTTAACATCCAAGCACTCATATGGACCTAGTCAAGATTGGTTGAAACTTGCTCAAACTTCTCAAGCGAAAAACAAAATTCGCCAATTCTTCAAAAAGCAACGTCGTGAAGAAAACGTTGAAAAAGGGAAAGAAATGGTTGAAACTGAAATAAAAAATTTAGATTTTAATGTCAAAGAAATTATGACAGCTGATAATTTACAACGAGTAGCTGAGAAGTTCAACTTTTCTAATGAAGAGGATATGTATGCAGCTGTTGGATATAATGGTGTAACGGCACTACAAGTTGCGAATCGTTTAACAGAAAAATGGCGTAAAAAACGTGATCAGGAAGAACAAGAAAAAAATATACAAGAGGTTATGAATGAGACGAAACAAATCCCTTCCTCTACAACTTCCAAGAAGCGTGATGCAGGTGTACAAGTTAAAGGAATTGATAATTTATTAATTCGTCTCTCAAAATGCTGTAATCCAGTTCCAGGTGATGATATAGTCGGTTTTATAACGAAGGGAAGAGGAGTATCTGTTCACCGTTCTGATTGTACAAATGTCCACACTGACGATGCAAAAGAACGGTTAATTGATGTTGAATGGGAAAATCAGCCCTCATCAAGTCGAAAAGAATATAATGTTGAAATTGAAATTTTGGGCTATGATCGTCGAGGCCTGTTAAATGAAGTATTGCAAGCAGTAAATGAGACAAAAACAAATATTTCGTCTGTTGCAGGTAAATCAGACCGTAACAAAGTAGCAACAATTAATATGGCTATTTCTATTTCAAATATTAATCACTTACAAAAAGTTGTAGAAAGAATTAAACAGATTTCTGATATATACTCTGTTAGAAGAGTAATGAACTAAGGTAAGGTAGGTTTTATTGTGAAGGTAGTTGTACAACGTGCAGTTCAAGCGAAGGTTACTGTTGATGAAAAAGTAGTTGGGAAAATTGATAAAGGTGTTATGGTGCTTGTGGGGATTACACATGATGATACAGAAGCAGATGCTGAATACCTAGCTGAAAAAATTGCTCATTTAAGGATTTTTGAAGATGAAACAGGCAAAATGAATCATTCTATTCTTGATGTGGATGGTCAGGTTTTATCTGTTTCTCAGTTTACCTTATATGGAGATTGCCGAAAGGGTAGAAGACCTAACTATATGAATGCGGCAAAACCTGACGTAGCAAATGAGCTTTATGAGTCTTTTAATCGTATCTTAAGAGAAAAAGGCTTGCAGGTTGAAACGGGAATTTTCGGAGCTATGATGGATGTTCAATTTACAAACGTAGGGCCAGTAACATTGATTTTAGAAAGCAAATAAAAAGGTTATCCTTCTTCTGTATTTGAATGAAGGATAACCTTTTTTATATTATCTAGAGTTATTGTGACGTCGCGTTATTGACTGCCTCGAAGGTCTTTCCACAAATGAATTGAAGACAAAGAACGTCATCTATTCATTTGTGTCTTATTTGCCCTAGGCTGATCAAGGCGCTTGCGCTTTTGTTCTTACTTGAAATACTGTGCTAACCCATTAAAAATTCCCTGTGAAGCCCGTTCTTGATAGCTTGAAGTAGCTACGTTTAATTCTTCTGTCCGATTACTTAAGAAGCCCAGCTCAAGCAATACGGCAGGAGCTTTATTTTCTCGAAGGATATGGAAATTACCGAATTTTTGACCTCTGTTTCTCAGCTTGGTTTGTTTAACCAGTTCATTATTTACAGACTTTGCTAGAGAACCATCTTTTACCGAATGATAATAATACGTTGTTGTTCCTGAAACACTTCGATCTGCTGTGCTGTCAAAATGAATGCTAATAAATGCTTTTGCATTTCGATAATGTGATGTACTCACACGAGAATTTAAGCTAATATATGTATCATTTGATCTTGTCATAAAAACATTGGCTCCGGCAGATTTAAGCTTATCATAAACTAATTTTGCTGTGGAAAGTGTTAAATTCTTCTCTAATGTACCAGATGCTCCAACAGCACCACTGTCACGTCCGCCATGTCCAGGGTCAATGACAATTGTCTGGTTTTTAATGTATTGTGACACCCCCGGCTTCGTAACCGGTGAACTGACACCTGTTGTTTCAACTACCCAACCGGCAATAAAACCAGTTTTATTGCCTCCAAGACTGATCTTATACCAATCTCCTGTTTTTTCAATAATGCCATAACTCTCACCAATACTTGCACGTTTAATAATTGAATGAGAAGTAGATGTTCCTGAGCGGATATTTGTACCGTTATAAATGATTTTTACCTGTTTACTGCTATTGCTTGTATTTGTATTTGTGGTTTGTGTAGAATCTTTAGCAATGTACCAGCCAGCAACCCAACCAACCTTGTTTGAACCGTATGCAATCTTATACCAGTCATTTTTTTCTTCTAGAATATTTACCTTTGTTCCTTTTGTTATGGAACCAACAACACTTCCACTAAGAGAGCCGCTGTTTCTTATATTTAATGATGTGGATGTCACTTTTCCGCTACCTTTTGCGGCAGAACTTTGGTTTGATGTAGAAGATGTGTTTTCTTTTGAAGCCGAATTGGACGAATTTATCTTTAAATAATCACTATGTACCCAGCCTGAGATATTTTTTGTTTGGATTTGAGCCCATTTCCCTGATTCTTTTACAATTGAAACAGTGGCATTTTTCTTAAGGCTTCCAACAATACTGCCGGAAGTAGAGGCCGTTTTACGAACATTTAAGGATGATGCGGTCACAGTACCGTTTTTTCCGGACGATGTACCGGTCGATCCTTGTGTTGATGAAGTATTTTTGACCTTTACATAGCTAGAAGATACCCAGCCTGTTTTCCCTGAATAGGAAATTTTGATCCATTCCCCGCTTTTCTCCAAATAGGAAGCTGTTTTCCCTTTTTCAAATACACCAATCACCCCGAAAGAAGTTCCAGGTCCTGAACGAAACCTAAGTCCTGTTGCAGTGGATTCAACGACTGAACCCTTCGAAGTTGAAACAGCAGGTGTAGAAGAGCTTGTTACTGCCTTTTTCTGGGTGACTAACCAATTTGCTACCCATCCAGAAGATCTTGCTGATAATTTAATCTTAATCCAATCATTTTTCTTTTCTACCACATCATATGTTTGTCCTTTTTTTACTTTGGCAATGACGGAGTATGTTAGTCCTGCTCCGTTTCGCACATTCAGCATATCAACATTTATGGTGACTTGATCAGCAGCCTTTGCAGTTGAAGGTGAAGTTTCGGCGAAAAAGGATAGTATCACTAATGTGATACATATTGATATGGTTATCATTTTGCGAATCACGATAAACCTCCTTTTTATAAAAAGTAATTAAATAAAACATTTCTCTACTTATATCGCCATTCCTTTAGAAATTTGAAATAAATTTTTCCAAAATAGGAAAAGATAATAATGACTATGACGAGATGAGGTGGAATGATCAATGAGAAATAATGACAAAGGGGAATTAATGCACTCCAGACGGGATGTTTTCGGGGTGAACTTTCATGATTTTATGACAAAAGAGCAAAATGACTCGTCTTTTGAACTTGCATCTGAATTTGGAATTTCCTTAAGAGAAGTAAAGAATTTAAAAAAACATTTAAATCGGTCTTGACAATATACTACAAAGATACGTATGATAAGATAAAATTCGAAAGTATTATCTAAATACAACATATATAATTTTGTGAACCAATGAGGGAGAACAGTAAATAAGATAACACATGAAAAGAGAGGAAATGTCTTAGGCTGAAAGCATTTCTGCATGATGACTTATTGAAAAACACTCCTTAGGTTTCTCTCTGAAAAACAGTAAGTTTAGTAGGAGTAGAACGTGACAGGCGTTAACTGATCGAGTGGAAATAGATGATTATTTCAACTAGGGTGGAACCACGGGTATAACTCTCGTCCCTACATTTTGTAGGACGGGAGTTTTTTTGTTGTATTTTTTAAGGGAGGTAAATTATGTCATTCCAGATTCCTAGAGGTACTCAGGATATTTTACCTGGAGAGGTTGAGAAGTGGCAGTTTGTTGAGAATACTGCACGTGATTTATGTAAGAGATATCAATATAAGGAGATTCGTACACCTATTTTTGAACATACAGAGCTTTTTGCTCGTGGTGTTGGGGAAAGTACCGATATCGTTCAAAAGGAAATGTATACATTTCAAGATCGGAAAGGAAGAAGTATTACCCTTCGTCCAGAGGGAACAGCTTCAACTGTTCGAGCTTTTGTAGAGAAAAAACTTTATGCAAATCCTTCACAGCCAACAAAATTATATTATATTGGACCGATGTTCCGTTATGAACGTCCTCAAACAGGTCGTTTCCGCCAATTTGTCCAATTTGGTATTGAGGCGCTTGGGAGCAATGATCCAGCCATTGATGCAGAAGTAATTTCACTAGCAATGAATTTATATCAAGCACTTGGTTTGAAAAGCTTAAAGCTGGTGATAAATAGCTTAGGTGATAGCGAAAGTCGTAAGGCTCATCGTGAAGCTCTAATTGCTCATTTTGAACCAAGGATTGGGGAATTTTGTTCTGATTGTCAAAAAAGATTACAACAAAATCCGTTAAGAATCTTGGATTGTAAAAAGGATCGAGATCATGAATTGATGGAAACTGCACCATCTATACTTGAATTCCTTAATGAAGATTCTACCCATTACTTTAACAAGGTTCAGCAGTATTTAACTGCTAATGGGATTGAGTTTGAAGTTGATCCGGGACTTGTAAGAGGATTGGATTATTATAATCATACTGCATTTGAAATTATGAGCAATGCAGAAGGATTCGGAGCTATTACGACACTTTGCGGTGGTGGACGATACAATGGCTTAGCACAGGAAATCGGTGGCCCGGAGACTCCTGGTATAGGATTCGCGCTAAGTATTGAGCGTTTATTAGCAGCACTTGAGGCAGAAGGTGTTGAATTACCAATTTCAGCTGAAGTTGATTGTTATATCGTAACAATGGGAGACCAAGCAAAAGATCGTGCCGTATCATTATTGAATGATATGAGAAATGCTGGTCTCGTTGCGGAGAAGGATTACGAAGATAAAAAGATGAAGGCTCAATTTAAAGCTGCAGATCGTCATCAAGCTAAATTTGTTGCGGTTTTAGGGGATGACGAATTAGCAAACAATGTGATTGCCATTAAAAATATGGAAACAGGCACACAAGAAGAAATTGCACTTGATCAAGTGATCTCATATTTAAAACAAAAAACAACGTAATAAAAGGAGAGGGTTTCATGTTTGGCCGTACGTATTACTGTGGCGAAGTTCCAGAGTCAGCAATTGGTGAAGAAGTCATTTTAAAAGGTTGGGTAGCGAAAAGACGTGATTTAGGCGGAGTTATTTTTATTGACCTTCGTGACCGTACAGGTGTTGTACAGGTTGTTTTTAACCCTGAAATTTCGGCTGAAGCATTAGCTATCGCAGAAAGAGTTCGTAGTGAATATGTGTTAGATATAACTGGTAAAGTTGTTAAGCGTGATGAAGAAACAATCAATCCTAATGTTTCAACAGGGACAATAGAGGTTATTGTAGAGAAAGTGACAATTATCAATGCCGCAAAAAATCCGCCTTTCTTAATTGAGGATAAATCGGATGAAGTATCAGAAGATGTTCGTTTAAAGTACCGCTATTTAGATCTAAGAAGACCGGCTTTACAAACTACATTTCAATTACGTCATCAAGTGACAAGATCTATGAGAAATTTCTTGGATGAAAATGGTTTCTTAGATATTGAAACACCGATATTAACAAAAAGCACGCCTGAAGGTGCTCGTGATTATCTAGTACCAAGTCGTGTGCATGAGGGAGAATTTTATGCTCTACCACAATCACCTCAGATCTTTAAACAGTTATTGATGGTTTCTGGTTTTGATAAATATTATCAGATTGCCCGTTGTTTCCGTGATGAAGACTTGCGTGCTGATCGTCAACCGGAATTTACCCAAATTGACATTGAAACTTCATTTATGAGTCAAGATGATATTATGTCTATGACTGAACAGATGATGTCAATAATCATGAAAGAAACAAAAAATATCGAGATTGAACTACCATTACCTAGAATGACATATGATGAAGCTATGGGACGGTATGGATCTGATAAGCCAGATACACGCTTCGGACTCGAGCTCGTGGATGTTGGTGAAATTGTTAAGGATAGTGGGTTAAAAGTATTTAACACTGTAATCGCAAACGGCGGTCAAGTTAAATCGATAAACGTTAAAGGTGCAGCTGATAAATACTCTAGAAAAGATATGGATGCACTAGCTGAATTTGTTGCTCCATACGGTGCCAAAGGGTTGGCATGGCTTAAGGTTGAAGAGGACGGCCTAAAAGGTCCTATTATCAAGTTCTTCACTGAAGAAGAGCAAAAAGGACTGTTACAAACATTAGATGCTACTGTTGGTGATCTTCTCGTCTTTGTGGCAGATAAAAAATCAGTTGTTGCAGATGCTTTAGGAGCACTTCGTTCCAAGCTTGGTAAGGACCTGAACTTAATTGACGAAAGCAAATTTAACTTCCTATGGGTGGTTGATTGGCCGTTACTTGAGTATGATGAAGCAACAAAACGCTATTATGCAGCACATCATCCTTTTACAATGCCTGCACGCGAAGATATTGAATTGTTTGATACAGATCCGGCAAATATGAAAGCACAAGCTTATGATATTGTCCTTAACGGATATGAATTAGGTGGAGGATCTATCCGTATTTTTGAAAAAGATATTCAGGAAAAAATGTTTAAGCTGTTAGGTTTCTCTGAAGAAGAGGCTAGAGAGCAATTCGGTTTCCTATTGGAAGCATTTGAATATGGAACACCACCACATGGAGGAATTGCTCTTGGATTGGATAGACTTGTTATGCTTTTAGCTGGTCGTTCAAATCTACGAGACACAATTGCTTTCCCTAAAACAGCTAGTGCAAGTGACTTATTAACAAGTGCACCAAGTGCAGTTAGTGAAGCACAATTGGAAGAATTAAATCTTGAGCTTCGTGACTAAGTCAAGAACTTGAAATGAAATTTTTCTTATGCTATTATCTTTTTAAAGTAATATATAAGAAAGTCCTGATGTGTTCGTTGTACACCTAGTTTTGACCTAACATTTTTTATACGGGAGCTTGAAGTTTCCGGACAGAGTAAATGCCTCTCACTCGCATGAGGACTTACAAACCTCTGGAACAAAGCACCCACCTGCTGAGTGCGGGATCAAAACGAGGGAAATGGCGACGGCACAATCGGGACTGCTACATAGAAGATAAAACAGGGGCACCCCTTTCACCAACTGTGAAATGAGGTGTCCTTTATTATACTATCAGAAAGTATAAAAATTTTATGGATGAAAGTATAAGAAAAACTAAGGCTTTCGCCATTAGGGCGATAAGTCAAGTTTTTCTTATAATAAGGGCTTACTTTTTAAGTGATGTATGGTATATTCTTTTTCAGGTAAAAATACTGTCATTATGACATGATTAGAAATTTTAGGTTATCAATTGGAGTGAGTTAGTTGCTACATCAATTTTCGCGTAATGAATTGGCAATAGGTAAAGAAGGGTTAAATATTTTAAAAAACAGCACTGTCGCTGTTTTGGGAATTGGAGGAGTAGGCTCCTTCTCGGCAGAAGCATTAGCAAGATCAGGTGTCGGCTGCTTAGTACTGGTAGATAAAGATGATGTAGATATTACAAATGTAAATCGTCAAATTCATGCACTGGTATCAACCGTAGGTCAGCCGAAAGTAGACTTGATGGCTGATCGTATTAAAGACATTAATCCTGATTGTGAAGTCATTTCTTTAAAGATGTTCTACACTGAAGAAACGTATGAACAATTCTTTGCTCATAATCTTGATTATGTTGTGGATGCATCTGATACAATTTCCTATAAGATTCATTTAATGAAAGAATGTATAAAAAGAAACATTCCGATTATCTCCAGTATGGGTGCAGCGAATAAAATGGACCCAACGAGATTTCAGGTCGCTGATATTTCAAAAACACATACAGATCCGATTGCAAAGGTCATTCGAACTCGCTTACGTAAAGAAGGAATTCATAAAGGCATAAAAGTCGTATTTTCAGATGAAAGCCCGATTGTGATTCGTGAAGAAGTACGGAAAGAAGTTGGAAATGATGCGGCGCCAATAAGAAAAGCAAAAATGCCGCCTTCATCAAATGCATTTGTTCCATCTGTTGCAGGGTTAATTATGGGTGGATATGTCATTACAGAGCTACTGAAGGATATTAAGATTACTCGGGTGAAGGATGAAAAGTAAGTGGTTTCTTTATTGGGAGAGGAAAAGCATTAATGATAGAGTAGCTTTTCCTCCTCAATTAATTGGACCTCGTTAATTAGACAAAATAAAGTCTTATACTTATGATCTATCTTTTGTTTTTGGTTAGTAAGTTGCTCATACTTGTTCAAAAGGGTTCGTTTTTTCTCATACAGCTTTTTATTCTCTTCAGTTAATCGTATATTTTCATCAAGAATGTGAATGTGTTTCTCTTTGCTTCGAACTTGAGATAAATAATGAATGCATTCGTCTATTGATAGCTGTATCAATTCACCATGTTGTAAAACCTGCTGATTATTATGAGCTTCCTTTTTGTTAAGAGAAATTTCTTTTCCTCTCATTTTGGCTTGTTCAAACTCTTTTGGGTAATTTTTGCGTAGTACCGCATTCCACCTGTATCCGCACGCTGCTGCTGTACGATTCAATCGATTTCCAATATCCTTAAAAGCAGCTGACTGAGTACGGCCGTTTTGAACATATGATAGAACCGTTTCTGCTAGAAGTTGATCATTTTCTAATGTCCACGCATCATGTCTAGTTTTCACGACAACCTCCCTGGTTTCTCCTTTATCACCTTACAAACAAGTTCGTCATTTTTTATCCTTTCCGAATTATCCATGTTTATTCCTGATGTTTTCCAAGCTCCTTCAATTACAATGTTTCGTTACTCGGTTTATAATGTAAGTTAGAAATGAACAGGAGGTATTCATGTGAACGGAGAACCACTTGCTTTCCGAATGAGGCCTTCAACAATTGATGAGATTGTTGGGCAAAAAGAGGTGATTGGGGAAGAAACAAGCCTTTATAAGATGATAAAAAATGGGTATGTCCCTTCTATGCTTCTGTACGGTGAGCCGGGTATTGGAAAAACGTCGATCGCTTTTGCCATAGCAGGCACGACAAATATCCCCTTTATTGCACTGAATGCAACAACTGCCGGAAAGAAAGATGTAGAAGCAGTCGTTGATGAAACGAGAATTACAGGAAAAGTCATTTTGTTTTTAGATGAAATTCATCGTTTTAACAAAGCCCAGCAAGATTACTTGTTACCACATGTTGAACGGGGAGACATCATCTTAATTGGAGCAACAACAGAGAACCCGTTTCATGATGTCAATCCGGCAATTAGAAGTCGATGTGGACAGATAAAACAGTTAACAAGACTAACTGTTGTAGATATCGAGGTACTTCTTCATCGTGCCCTGCAGGATGAAAGAAAAGGGTTGGGTATGGTTAAAATTGATATTTCAGAGGAACAAGTGAAAATGATTGCTTTTGGGTCCAACGGAGACGCTCGAAAATCCTTAACTTTATTGGAATCAATTGTTTATTCTTCCTCAAAGGTAAATGATACATTTATTGTTGATGATAAAATAGTAAATGATATGGTAGAAAATGTTGGAGTATATGGCGATAAGAAAGGAACCCATTTTTATAATCTTCTTTCAAGTTTACAAAAGAGTATTAGAGGCAGTGATGTAGATGCGGCATTATATTATCTCGCCCATTTATTAGAAACAGGTGACCTTGTTGCAGTTAATCGAAGATTAGTAGTGATCGCATATGAAGATATCGGCTTAGCGAACACTGCTGTAGGTAATAATGTTTTAGCCGCTGTCACTGCAAGTGAGCGTTTAGGGCTACCGGAAGCACGTATTCCGTTGTCTGTGGCAGTTGTTGAAATGTGCCTTTCTTCAAAGTCCAATTCAGCTTATAAAGCTTTAGACTTGGCAATTCAGGATGTTCGATCTGGAAAAGTAGGAAACATTCCAATGCACCTTCGAGATGGTCATTACGCAGGTGCAAAAGTGTTAGGACATGTTGGATATAAATATCCCCATGACTTTCCGATTGGAACATTTGGGGGTTGGGTTAACCAAGACTATTTACCCGAGAATTTAATTGGAACAAAATATTATCAGCCATTGGATGCCGGTGATGAAAAAAGACTTGCGGCCATCTATGAAAAGTTAGAGCAGTTTAGGAAACAGAAAAAGTAGTATTGTATTTATGATGAATGATTTGGCCATCTATCATAGTTGGTTTAAGTGCTTAATACGATAAGTTTATGCTATAATGGCTAGTGTTCAAAAGTATATAGACTAGTAATACATTGGAAAAAGGGTTTCGTTCTGAAAAGAGATGGTTTGTCTCTTTTGAAATACTTATTTTTAAAATTCCTGAATCTTTTATCAGATAGTAGATCATGCTGATGATGGAAGAAGATTTATAATATTGAAACAGTTTATATATTTTAAAAGGTTAACTACCTATATTAATTCCTGGCGTAAGGGGGAAAACAATGAAAATATCTACAAAAGGCCGTTACGGACTAACAATTATGATCGAGCTCGCCAGAAAACATGGTGAAGGTCCTACCTCTTTAAAGAGTATTGCTCAGGCTCATGATTTGTCAGAACACTATTTAGAACAGTTAATTGCACCTTTGCGAAACGCACGCTTGGTGAAAAGTATTAGAGGAGCATATGGCGGTTATATTTTAGGTGATGAACCTGCAAATATCACATCAGGAGATATCATTCGTGTTTTAGAGGGACCTTTAAGTCCTGTTGAAGTATTGGATGATGAAGAGCCTGCGAAAAGACAACTATGGATCAGGATTCGTGATGCGGTAAAAGATGTTTTAGACAATACGACATTAGAAGATCTTGCTAATTACAACGGAGATGGAGACCAGGAACCCTACATGTTCTACATCTAAAAAATATAACAAATAAAGTAGAAAGGAGGGTATTCAGAATGAGAAGAATTTATTTAGACCATGCAGCCACTTCGCCACTTCATCCTGATGTTGCTGAAAAAATGATGAATAAAATGATTGAAAACTTTGGAAATCCATCAAGTATTCATTCTTTTGGCCGAGAAGCACGTCGAACTCTTGATGAGTCTAGAAGAAGTTTAGCGAACACAATTGGAGCCAATCCTGGTGAGATTATATTTACTAGCGGCGGAACAGAAGCAGACAACTTAGCTGTTATTGGAACAGTTTTGGCGAATAACCAAATTGGAAAACATATTATTACAACACAGGTTGAGCATCATGCTGTATTACATGCATGTAAGTATTTGGAAAAACAAGGTTATGAGGTAACTTATTTACCAGTTGATGAACAGGGACTTATATCATTAAATGATGTTCAAAAGCATGTAACAAATCAAACGGTACTTGTCTCTGTAATGTTCGGAAATAACGAAGTTGGTACCATTCAGCCAATACGTGAGATCGGTGAATATTTAAAAGATTACCCTGCTTTTTTTCATACTGATGCTGTTCAAGCATTCGGGATGGAAACTATTGATGTACGGGAGCTCGGAGTGGATTTATTAACGGTTTCTGCACATAAAATTAATGGACCGAAAGGTGTCGGTTTTTTATATGCAAAAGCCGGTATTAAACTTCAGCCTGCTTTATATGGCGGTGAACAAGAACTAAAACGCAGAGCAGGTACCGAAAATGTAGCTGGAATTAGCGGGTTTAGCCATGCAGCAAAGCTATCAATAGAAGAGAGGGAGCAAAAAAAGAGCAATATATTGGATTTAAAAAGGAAATGATGAGGATTTTTGAAGAAAACAACATTTCATTTCATTTAAATGGCTCTTTAAATGGTCTTCCACATGTTCTCAATTTATATTTTCCTAAGACACATATAGAATCACTTTTAGTTAATTTAGATTTAGCAGGTATTGCAGCTTCAAGTGGATCCGCGTGTACAGCAGGATCTGTTGACCCTTCACATGTGCTGGTGGCGATGTATGGAAAAGAATCAGATCGTATCTTGTCTTCCATACGTTTTAGTTTTGGACTTGGGACAAACATGGATGATATTCAATATGCTGCACAAGAGATTGTAAAAGTGATTAAGCGAATAACAGCTTAGAAAGACACGGAGGTGAAATGGGATGAAAAAAGACCCGAAAGATATAAGAGTTGTTGTCGGCATGTCTGGTGGTGTTGATTCATCTGTTGCTGCTCTTCGTTTAAAAGAGCAAGGATATGATGTAATTGGTATTTTTATGAAAAACTGGGATGACACGGACGAAAACGGTGTATGTACAGCAACCGAAGATTATAATGACGTCATTGAGGTATGTAACCAAATTGGCATTCCATACTATGCAGTAAATTTTGAAAAGCAGTATTGGGATAAGGTTTTCACTTATTTTCTAGATGAATATAAAGCGGGGAGAACGCCAAACCCTGATGTAATGTGTAATAAAGAAATAAAATTTAAAGCATTTTTAGAGCATGCTATGTCTTTAGGTGCTGATTATTTAGCAACAGGACATTACGCACGTGTTGAATACCGAGATGGAGAATATAAAATGCTGCGTGGTGTCGATGAAAACAAAGATCAAACTTATTTCTTAAATCAACTAGGTCAAGAACAACTTTCAAAGGTAATGTTTCCACTAGGAGATATTGAAAAACCTTTAGTTCGGGAAATGGCTAAAAAAGCGAATCTTGCCACAGCAACTAAAAAGGATAGCACAGGAATCTGTTTTATTGGTGAGAGAAACTTTAAAGAGTTCCTAAGTGGATATCTACCGGCACAGCCTGGAATCATGCAAACTCTTGATGGTGAAGTAAAAGGAAAACATGATGGATTAATGTACTATACGATCGGTCAAAGACATGGTTTGGGTATTGGTGGTAGCGGAGATCCTTGGTTTGCTGTTGGAAAAGATTTAGAAAAGAATATTCTTTATGTTGATCAAGGATTTCATAATGATTTATTGTATTCTGATTCAATCACAGCAACAAATGTAAGTTGGGTTTCAGATCAACCTGTAACAGAACTATCATGTACGGCAAAATTCCGTTATCGTCAGCAAGATAATGAGGTGACCGTTACGATGATAGATGATACAACTGCTAAGGTGACTTTCAAAGAACCTATTAGAGCAGTAACTCCTGGTCAAGCCGTAGTGTTTTATGATGGTGATGTTTGTTTAGGTGGCGGGACGATTGATCATGTATTTAAAAATAACGAAAAGATTTGGTATGTAGGATAAAATGATTTTATCGTTTGTTCTTCCATTAGGTACATTTTTTTGATAAGATGAGAGGGGTTGGCACACAAAGAGTCAACCCCTTTTCTTCGTAAAGAAACGAGTAATGAAAATAAAGGCAGGTATAAAGATGGACACAAATCAACGTGGAATTGAAGCGATGCAAAAAGGGAATTTTGAAGAAGCAGCAACTATTTTTTCAGAAGCAATTGAAGCTAATCCAAATAATCCGATAAGCTATATAAATTTTGGTAATCTTTTATCAGCAGTCAATGAATTAGAAAAAGCACTTAAATTTTATGAAAAGGCAATTGCAATAGATTCGAATGCAGCTACAGCATATTATGGGGCAGGTAATGTATATTTTAATCAGGAAAACTTTGATGAAGCTAAAAAAATGTATGAAAAGGCATTACAAAATGGGCTTGATGAAGGTGACCTGCATTTTATGCTAGGGATGTCACTCTTTAATCTTGGTCAAAACCGTTTAGCACTCCCATATTTTCAGCGTTCAGTTGAATTGAATAAAAAGGATAGTGACGCCAAATTTCAATATGGATTATGCTTGGCACAGCTGGAACTTATTGATGATGCAGTAAAGCAATTTGAGGCTGTGATACAATTAGATGGGGATCATGCAGATGCATATTATAATCTTGGTGTTGCATTTGCTTTTAAGGAAAAGGCAGATAAAGCGATCGAAATGCTGGAAAAAGCGTTAGATATTCAGCCGAACCATATGCTGGCAGGACACGCACTAAAAATTATGAATGGTCAATCTAATTAGAGATCTATCTGTGAAGGGAGAGTCGTTCATGCAGGAGAGTGCCGATTTATTTAGTGAAAATGAACGTTATGTGAAAGGTCTTGTTAAAGTTGTGATCTTTCACAATGATCAAAATCTATATTCTGTTTTAAAAGTAAGAGTTCATGAAACAAGTGAAAACATTGAAGATAAAGAAATAACGGTTACAGGTTACTTTCCACTCCTGCATGAAGATGATCTTTATACGTTTTATGGCACACTAACAAATCATCCCAAATTTGGTTTGCAATTTCAAACAGAGCATTTTCGTAAAGAAATACCTCAAACGAAAGAAGGAATTATTCAATATCTTTCAAGTGATCTTTTTAAGGGGATTGGGAAAAAAACGGCAGAGGCGATCGTTGAGAAATTAGGGGAATCTGCCATCTCCAAGATCCTGCAAAACCCTTCGGTTTTAGATGATATCCCCAAGGTAAATAAAGAAAAAGCAAAACAATTAGTCGATGCTTTAGTTTCTCATCAGGGGCTTGAACAAATTATGATCGCATTAAATCAGTTTGGTTTTGGACCTCAATTAGCCATGAAGATTTATCAAACCTATAAAGATGAAACATTATCAATTGTTCAAAATAACCCTTATCAGCTTGTGCAGGATATTGAAGGGATTGGTTTTGTAAGGGCCGATGAGCTCGGTAAACAGCTGGGTATATCAGGAAAAGATTCTGAAAGAATAAAAGCAGCATGTCATTACATTATTGAGCAATTATGTGTACAAGATGGTCATGTTTACATAACACTTGAGCAACTAATAATAAAAGCAAAGGAATTGCTTGATCATACGAAGCAAGCCATTATTCATGAGACAGACATTGCGACGGAAATTATTGCATTAGGAGAAGAAGGCAAGCTGATTGTAGAAGAAGAACGGGTATATATACCCTCTCTTTATTTTGCTGAGCAAGGATTAGTCAAGAACGTTAAAAAAGTTCTGGAGCAAACAGAGTATGATGAATTGTTCCCTGAGTCTGAGTTTTTGTTATCACTTGGTAAACTAGAAGAAAGAATGAAGGTTCAATATGCACCTTCTCAAAAGGATGCTATTCAAAAAGCATTAATGTCACCAATGCTTTTATTGACTGGAGGACCTGGAACAGGAAAAACAACCGTTATTAAAGGGATTGTTGAATTGTATTCTGATTTGCATGGCTGTTCTCTTGAACCAAAAGACTATAAAAAAGAAGAACCCTTTCCAATCTTGCTTGTTGCTCCAACAGGTCGAGCTGCTAAACGAATGAGTGAAGCGACAGGTATGCCTGCAGTTACGATTCACCGCTTGTTGAAATGGAATGGAGCAGACGGTTTTGAACATGATGAAGATAATCCAATATCAGGAAAACTGCTCATTGTTGATGAGGTTTCAATGGTTGACATATGGATAGCCAACCAATTATTCAAAGCGCTGCCTAAGGAAATACAAGTCATCATGGTTGGAGACGAAGATCAGCTTCCATCGGTAGGACCTGGACAAGTCCTGCGTGATTTATTGTCTTCTAAAATGATTCCTACTGTTCAGTTAACAGATATCTATCGTCAAGCTGAAGGCTCATCCATTATTGAGCTCGCCCATGAAATGAAAACAGGAAATTTACCGCAAAATATCGCCAAACCAACATCAGATCGTTCCTTTATTCGCTGTTCACAAGCACAAATGAAGGAAGTAATTGAAAGGATTATTCAAAGTGCAATAAGTAAAGGCTATACCGCAAAGGATATTCAAGTATTAGCACCTATGTACCGAGGTGCAGCAGGTATAGACCAATTGAATAAATTACTTCAAGAACTGTTTAATCCTAAAACTCCGGGAAAAAGAGAAATGAAATTTGGTGAGGTTGTCTATCGTAATGGAGACAAAGTCCTTCAATTGGTCAATCAACCAGACAGCAATGTATTTAATGGTGATATTGGAGAAATTGTTTCAATCTTTTATGCTAAAGAAAATACAGAGAAAGAGGATATGATTGTCATTTCTTTTGATGGAAATGAAGTTACCTACACCAAGCAAGATTTCAACCAATTTACACATGCATTTTGCTGCTCCATACATAAGTCTCAGGGAAGCGAATTTCCAATTGTTGTGTTACCGATTGTAAAAGGATATTATCGGATGTTAAGGCGGAATTTAATTTATACAGCAGTAACCAGAAGTAAACGATCGCTTGTGATATGTGGGGAGTTAGAAGCTCTTCAATGGGGAGTGTCAAATAATGACAGTTCAGACCGGCAGACAAGTTTAAGGCAAAAATTAAGCGGCATGCATTCTGACTCAGAAATGGATGAACTTCAAAAGGAATTGCCTTTTCCCGTAAGTGATGCAAATATTGGCATGGAAAACCTTTCACCGTATGACTTCATGGAGCCAAGTGAAACATAAGAATGTTCGGAAAGGTGGAGAAGACTTTGCGGACATTCTCAAAACTCAAAGGGCTACCTGTATACTGTTGCCATAATGCAACCATTTTAGGACATATAACGAATTTATGCTTATCTTCCAAAGGCTTTATTTTTGGGTTAATGATGGAAGGAAAGGGTTTTTTTCATCGTGATAAATTTATTCCAATTCATTCAATTTATTCGATTGGAGAAAATGGAGTCATGGTTGAACAAATTGAAACCCTTTTATCCATCCAGGACATGAAGAAACAATATACGTATAATACCTATCATGACCTTGAAAATAAAGCAGTCTTAACAAAAGAGGGAACCAAATTAGGGTTGTTAGAAGACGTATATTTTTCTGAAAAATTGGGCACAATTGAGGCATACGAATTGACGGACGGATTTTTTGCAGACATCGCTGAAGGGAAAAAAGTGGTTAAAGCTTCCGGAGAACCATTTTCGATAAGCAAAGATGCGATCGTCATTGATTTAATGTGAATGAGGTGTGCCTAATTGTTTTCATGTCCTAATTGTAGAAGTAAAGATCTTGGAAAGATAGGTGTAAATCAATATTACTGCTGGGGTTGCTTTATTGAGCTTTCAGTATCAAAAGGAAAAATATTAACCCATCAAGTGGAAGAAGATGGAACGTTAAGTTCACTCGATGATTTATTTTCAGAAGATGAACGATCAATAAGCATGTAAAGGGGAGATCATTTTGAACCGTACTTTAACATCACTAGTATCTCTTGGTCTTGGTGCAGTTGCTTATCATTATGCACGAAATACAAACATGACAAATAATCGTTCGATGAAGAAAATGAGAAAAAGAGTAATGAAAATGTTTTAGTAAAGAAGGAGCTGATATGTTCAGCTCCTTTTTAGATTTTACGATCAGAAAGTATAAGATTTTATTTGTAATAGTAATGCTTTCGCCATAAGGTCTTTGCGATAAGCCAAGTATTTCTAATTTTATTTCTTATATATTGGAAATAGATGTATAAAAATGATAATACCTCCAAACAACTATATAGTAAGGAGGAGTTAAATGAGAGAAAAGCATATTAAGTGGCTGCTGCAAATAACGATATTATTATTAGCCTTATTATCCGTGTATGTATTTTTAAAACTTTACTCCATATGGGCTCCTTTTCTAGTCATGTTTAAAGCTGTAATTATACCATTTTTAATCAGTGCGTTTATAACATATTTACTTCATCCGGTAGTTGAAAAGCTTCATCGTAAGGGCTTGCCCAGGTCAATCTCCATTCTTATTATATATTTCCTGTTTTTTGGGTTAATAGGATACGGCTTTTATAGGGGAATCCCTGTCTTAATAAGTCAGCTTAGAGATTTATCTGAAAACTTTCCACAGTTTACTATGATTTATAATGAATGGATGGATTCCATTCATGATCACACAGATACATGGCCAGTAGGAATTCACGACCGGATTGATCAAATGTTTAGTAAAACAGAAGAATGGCTTGCTGTTACAATTGAAAAAGCTATTAATAGCTTAAAAGGAATTTTTGATTATATGCTCTTACTTGCGATAATACCGTTTCTTGTCTTTTATATGTTAAAAGATTATGAGCAAATCAAAAAGGCTGCATGGTATTTGACTCCCCGCAAATGGAGAAGTGATTCCATTCAGTTTTTGAAAGACATTGATCATTCTCTTGGAAATTATATTCGGGGTCAATTGTTTGTCTGTCTTATAATTGGAACATTAGCTTTTCTAGCTCTGTGGTTTTTCCATGTTAAATACCCTTTAATTCTTGGTCTTTTAATTGGAACCACAAATATTATTCCTTATTTCGGACCTGTCATCGGTGCTGTGCCTGCATTAATTATTGCTGCAACGATGTCGACAAAAACAGTCATCATCGTTATTGTTCTTATTGCAAGTCTGCAATTTATAGAAGGAAATATATTGGGGCCATTAATTGTAGGGAAGAGCCTTCATATGCACCCTATTGTTATTATGCTAGCATTACTCGCAGGAGGGGAAATTGGAGGAGTGATTGGGTTAATGTTAGCGGTACCTGTTATCGTGATTTTAAAGGTTATGATTGTTCATCTTGCTCTTTTAAGAAGACAACATTGACATTTAGAAAACGCTTGTCTATAATTCTAGGGTAGAATAAGGAAAAACGATGATGGAATGAAGTATGCTGATACCGCTTTTAAGAGAGGAATTTTCATGGCTGAGAAAAATTCTAAAGTCAGGGCAGCAGAAAGCTAATCCTAAGTGCAGAAAAACCTGCCGTATTGAACCACGTTACGGTTTTAATAAAGGTGACGGACTGGTGGAAGTTCAAAGATTTGCTATTTAACTTTGTCTTACTGTCTAGCTACAGGCGTCATCGGCGAAGCACAGGAAGTGCAGTCATTGCGACAGGATGTCGCGTCTAAGACTGCATCGAGGTCATAAGCCAAACCGACTAGAAGGTTAAAGAACAACCTTCAAGTAGGGCTTGTCTTATGCTTGTCGCCGATAAACGGACGCCTTCCGCTTTTCAATGTCCGTAATCAGGGTGGTACCGCGAGTTAACTCTCGTCCCTGTGTTAAGAGAATTCTTTTCACAGTGATGAGGGTTTTTTGTTTACTATTTATTATAGAAGATATGGAGGAATACATATGAGAAATTTACAATCTGCAGAAGTTCGTCAAATGTTTTTGGATTTCTTTAAAGAAAAAGGTCATGATGTTGAACCGAGTGCATCACTCGTTCCTCATGAAGATCCAACATTACTTTGGATTAATAGCGGTGTAGCAACATTAAAAAAATACTTTGATGGACGTGTCATTCCAGAAAATCCAAGAATTTGTAATGCACAAAAGTCCATCAGAACAAATGATATTGAAAATGTTGGTAAAACAGCAAGACATCATACATTCTTTGAAATGTTAGGAAACTTTTCTATCGGTGATTATTTTAAAGTTGAAGCAATCGAATGGGCGTGGGAGTTTCTTACAGATGCAAAATGGATTGGATTCGATCCTGAGAAACTTTCTGTTACGATCCACCCTGAAGATCATGAGGCATTTGATATTTGGAAAGATAAAATTGGCATTCCAGAAGAGCGCATTATCCGTTTAGAAGGGAACTTCTGGGACATCGGGGAAGGACCAAGTGGGCCAAATACAGAAATCTTCTATGATCGTGGCGAAGAGTATGGGAATGACCCAAGTGATCCTGAATTATATCCTGGTGGAGAAAATGAACGATATTTAGAAGTGTGGAATCTTGTGTTTTCTCAATTTAATCATAATCCGGATGGAACATATACGCCGCTTCCAAAGAAAAATATCGATACCGGAATGGGATTGGAACGAATGGTATCTGTCATTCAAAATGTCCCAACAAACTTTGATACGGATCTTTTCATCCCGATTATTAGAGCAACTGAGCAAATCTCTGACGAACAGTACCGTAAGGATCAAGAAAAGGATGTTGCTTTTAAAGTAATTGCCGATCACGTTCGTACAGTAAGCTTTGCTATTAGTGATGGCGCTCTTCCATCAAATGAAGGTCGTGGATATGTACTGCGACGTTTATTAAGAAGAGCTGTTCGGTATGCTAAACAAATTAATATCAACCGTCCATTCATGTTTGAATTGGTTCCTGTTGTCGCTGAAGTTATGGTTGATTTTTATCCCGAGGTTAAAGCAAAGACAGACTTCATTCAAAAAGTGATTAAAAATGAAGAAGAACGTTTCCATGAGACATTAAATGAAGGCTTAACAATTTTAAGTGAAGTGATGAAAACTCAAAAAGGAAACGGCAATGATGTCATTCCTGGAGAGGATGTTTTTCGTTTATACGATACATACGGATTCCCAGTTGAATTAACGGAAGAGTATGCAGAAGAAGAAGGCATGAAAATTGACCATGAAGGCTTTGATAGAGAAATGGAAGCGCAACGTGATCGTGCACGTGCTGCCATGCAGAAGGTTGATTCAATGCAAGTCCAAGGTGGAATGTTAGGCGAGATTAAGCTTGAAAGCAAATTTGTGGGATATGACCAATTTGTTGTAGAAAATGCGACAGCGGTTGTTATTGTGAAAAATGGAGATGTCATTCAAGAAGCCCATGAAGGGGAAGAAGTACAATTAATTCTAGATCAGACTCCTTTCTACGCTGAAAGTGGTGGACAAATTGCGGATATTGGTACTCTTTCAAGTGAAAAAGCTGTTCTAAAGGTAAAAGATGTTCAAAAAGCTCCAAATGGTCAAAATCTGCATAATGTAATTGTAGAAAGTGGCACAATTCAAACAGGTGATCAACTAACTGCAAAGGTTTTAGAAGAAAACAGAAGTGGTATTGTGAAAAACCACACGGCAACACATTTGTTACATCAAGCCTTAAAAGATGTATTAGGAACACATGTAAATCAGGCAGGATCATTAGTAACGTCAGATCGCTTAAGGTTTGATTTTTCTCATTTCGGTCAAGTTACACAAGAAGAGTTAGTTCGAATTGAACAAATTGTAAATGAACAAATTTGGCAAAGCATTGACGTTCAAATTGATTATAAGTCACTGGCAGAAGCAAAAGAGATGGGTGCTATGGCCCTGTTCGGAGAAAAGTATGGCAATATCGTCCGTGTTGTTCAGGTTGGTAACTACAGCTTAGAACTGTGTGGCGGTTGTCACGTACAAAATACTTCTTCAATTGGTATTTTCAAAATTATTACAGAAACAGGAATTGGAGCAGGTACAAGACGAATTGAGGCTGTTACAGGCAAAGCGGCATACGAACTAACAAATGAACAATATGGTAGACTTCAAGAGGCTGCAGAACTATTAAAATCCAACCCTAGAGATATCGTGTCAAGAATAACCGGCCTTTTACAGGATTACCGTGCCCTACAGCGTGAAAATGAGTCTTTGACAACAAAGCTTGGAAATTTAGAAGCAGGTAATATTGTTGATCAAGCTGTCACAATAAATGGTGTAACTGTTTTGGCTGCAAAAGTGAATGCAAAAGACATGAATAGTCTTCGAGGTATGATGGATGACTTGAAAAATAAATTGCAATCAGCTATTGTTGTTCTCGGAGCTAGTGAAGATGGAAAAGTGAATCTTGTTGCGGGTGTGACAAAAGATCTAGTCGATAAAGGTTATCATGCTGGAAAGTTAATAAAAGAAGTGGCAGAACGCTGTGGTGGAAAAGGTGGCGGTCGTCCTGAAATGGCTCAAGCAGGTGCGAAACAACCTGAAAAGTTGACAGAAGCACTTAAATATGTCGAAGAATGGGTTGAATCCGTTTTATAATTAGGAAAAGTAGTGTAAAATGTAAGTAAGATAGGACAAGCAGATTCCCATTATGAATCTGAGAAAGAGGTGCGAACGGTGAGTTCATTTGATAAAACAATGAAATTCAACTTTTCTGATGAAACGGTCGAAACGAATGTAAACGAAGTTCTTTATACTGTATACGATGCGTTACAGGAAAAAGGGTATAATCCTATAAACCAAATTGTAGGATATTTACTTTCTGGTGATCCTGCCTACATTCCACGACATCGTGATGCCCGGAATTTAATTCGCAAGCTTGAGAGAGATGAATTAATTGAGGAGCTAGTTAAGTCTTACTTACAAAAAAACCGAGAGGCATAATATGCGAATACTAGGATTAGATTTAGGCTCCAAAACACTTGGAGTCGCAGTGAGTGATGAACTGGGCTGGACTGCTCAGGGAATTGAAACGATTAAAATTAATGAGGAAAGTCGAGACTATCAATTAGGAAGGCTTTCTGATATTATCGAACAGCACAGCGTAGAGAAAATTGTACTCGGTATGCCCAAAAATATGAATGGAACCATAGGCCCAAGAGCTGAAGCAAGTCAAAGGTTTTCTGAAATATTGACAAAAAAGTTTAATCTTCCTGTAATTTTATGGGACGAACGCTTAACCACAATGGCAGCCGAGAAAATGCTGATTTCTGCTGACGTTAGCCGAAAAAAAGAAAGCAAGTCATTGATAAGATGGCAGCAGTGATGATCTTGCAGGGCTATTTAGATAGTCTAAACTAGAAAGACAAAACAAATCATGAGGTGAAAACATGGATCACGGAGAAAAACAAATTACAGTTATCGATGAAAACGGAAATGAACAATTATGTGAAGTATTATTCACTTTTGAATCTGAAGAATTCAAAAAATCATATGTACTTTATTACCCGGTTGGAGCAGATGAAGATGATAATGAAGAAATTGAAATTCATGCTTCAAGCTTTAATCCACACGCGAATGGTGAAGATGGAGAATTAGAGCCGGTTGAAACAGATGAAGAGTGGGATTTAATTGAAGAAATGTTAAACACATTTCTTGACGAAGAGGAAGAATAAGAACGAACGAAAAGGTGCAAGGGAGAACATCTCCTTTGCACCTTTTTTCCTTTCCGGTACAAAAGTAGGTGTGATTTCCATAAATCATGTAATTTATTGCCGAATCGTCCAGAACATTGTAGTATAATAATGGGGTGAAAGGGGGATATATATGTCTGAAGATCCGAAAAAGGATACATTCCGTAAAAACCTAATGCAAAAACAAAGTGAGGCAAAGGTAGTTAGAAGAATTGTATTAACCGTTTTTATTATTCTTATTATTGCTTTTTCAGGAATAATCGGAGGCGGTTATCTATATATAAAATCTTCTCTAGAACCAGTAGATCCTAATGATCAGACAGCAATAGAAGTCACAATACCAATTGGTTCATCTGTATCAGCTATCTCAAGAATTCTGGAAGAGCATGACATTATTAAGGATGACCGGGTATTTAAGTATTATATAAAGTTTAAAAATGAGTCAGGCTTCCAAGCTGGAGATTATAAATTAAACAAATCTATGACTTTTAAGGACATTATTACAAGTCTTAAAGAAGGAAAATTGCTAAGTGAAGCAGCCTTTCAGATTACAATCCCAGAAGGTCGACAATTAACCGAGATTGCGTCAATTATTGCAAATCATACTGATTTTGAGGAAACAGAGATTCTTGCAACATTAACAGATAAAGAATTTATTAACTCGATGAAAGCAAAATACCCTGATCTTTTAACAGATGATATTTATGGGGAAAATGTGAAATATGCTCTTGAGGGATATTTGTTTCCGGCAACTTATCCATATTACAAAGAAAAACCAACCATTGAAGAAGTGATAGAACCAATGGTGAAAAAAACAAGCGAGATTGTAGCAAAGTATATTCCAAAGCTTCAGGAACAAAAAATGAGTGTCCATGAATTCGTTACAATGGCTTCGCTTATTGAAGAAGAAGCGACAGAAAAAGCAGATCGCGAAAAGATCTCAAGTGTCTTTTATAACCGAATTGACGTAAATATGCCTTTACAAACAGATCCAACCGTTTTATATGCGTTGGGAGAACACAAAGATCGAGTATTATATGAAGATCTTGAAGTGAAATCTCCGTATAATACGTATCAAAATAAGGGACTTCCACCAGGACCGATTGCTAATGCAGGTGAAGTTTCATTTGTGGCAGCTCTAGCTCCCGAAGATACAGATTTCTTATATTTCCTTGCAACAGGTGATGGAGAAGTTATCTTTACAAAAACACTCGAAGAGCATAATAAAGCTAAAAGTAAATATATTACAAACAACTAAATGTCGTTTTTAGAAATAAGAAAGGGAACGCAGTTATTCTATTCGCATTCCCTTTCTTGTTGTGGTAAAATATATCGAGTTGTTAGTTGGACGACGATTTTTATAATTTTTGAACAAGAGTTCTCTATGAATGAGGCTCTTCTTTTTAGTGTTTACCATTTGTGATTTAATGTAAGCAAAAGAAACTTAGGTTTATGATTGCAATACATGAACAGGAGGGCAATCATGTTAGATCAAGATGTTATTACGTATGTAGAAAATTTAATACCGAAATCATCACCCTACATTAAGCAAATGGAAGAGTTTGCGAAACAACATGAAGTGCCAATAATGGAGAAGGTTGGTATTGAGGTTTTGCTTTTACTTTTATCCATGCAGCAGCCAAAGAGAATTTTTGAAATTGGAACAGCGATTGGTTATTCAGCCATTAGAATGGCGGCACATTTGCCCCAAACTCAAATTGTTACGGTTGAGCTTGATGAGGAACGGTATCACCAAGCGAACAAACATATCCATGAATTAGGTTTAGAAAACAAAATTAAAACCTTTTTAGGTGATGCTCTTTCTATTTCAGAAGAAGTCAAACAATATGGACCATTTGACGCGTTATTTATAGATGCTACAAAAGCAAAATATAAGAAGTTTTTTGCATTATATGAACCAATGTTGGCTGAAGATGGCATTATCTATTCAGATAACGTGTTATTTAAAGGAACTGTTGCCCGAGATCGTTCAGAACTTAAAACGAGAAGGCAGCGTACTCTTGTTCGAAAGCTGGATGAGTATAATCAAATGCTTTCAACTTTAGAAGGATATCATACAACGATTATACCTGTTGGCGATGGAATTGCAGTAACAAAGAAAATGAAATAAACGAGGTGTGAAAAAATGCAAAAACCAGAATTGTTAGTTACACCTAAATCAGTAAACGATGTTCTTCCATTGATTGAAGCTGGTGCAGATGCGTTTATGATTGGAGAACAAAGATTTGGGCTGCGCCTTGCAGGAGAATTCTCAAGAGACCAAGTGAAACAAGCAATAGAAATTGCTCATCATCATAATAAAAAAGTATATGTTGCCATGAATGCTATTTTCCATAACGAAGCAATCGAAGATATAGAAAACTATTTATCCTTTTTAACAAAAGTAAGTCCTGACGCAGTTGTGTTTGGTGATCCGGCTGTTTTAATGGCAGCAAAAGAAGTGGCACCTGATTTAAACCTTCATTGGAACACTGAAACAACAGCAACAAACTGGTATACATGCAATTATTGGGGGAGAAAAGGTGCAAAGCGTGCAATACTAGCACGTGAATTAAGTATGGATTCCATTATTGAAACAAAAGACCATGCAGAGGTTGAAATTGAGGTACAGGTACACGGGATGACATGCATGTTCCAATCCAAGCGCACACTTTTAGGTAATTATTTTGAGTATCAAGGTAAGGCATTAAAAGTGGAAAACCGTACAGATACCAAGGAAATGATGTTTTTATTTGATCCTGAAAGGGATAATAAATATCCAATCTTTGAAGATGTGAATGGAACACATATTATGAGTCCAAATGATATCTGTATCATTGATGAGCTTGGAGATATGATTGACGCAGGAATTGACTCCTTCAAGATTGATGGAGTATTACAAACATCAGACTATATTATAGAGGTCACAAAAAAGTATAGAAAAGCGATCGATCTTTATGTTGAGGACAATGCGAAGTACGAAGAAGCAAAAGATGTACTTTTAGAAGAAATCGAAAACATACAAGCGAAGAACCGCTCTTTAGATACAGGCTTTTTCTTTAAAGAAACCGTTTATTAATTTGAATAGTTGTAGTGCAAAAAGGGAGTGAAAAAAGTGACGACAGTTATAGATAAAATATCTACAATCATCGATGGAAAACGTGTAATAACGAAGAAGCCAGAGTTATTAGCTCCAGCAGGAAATTTAGAAAAGTTGAAAATTGCCGTTCATTATGGTGCGGATGCTGTATTTATTGGAGGTCAGGAATATGGTCTTCGTTCAAATGCCGGTAATTTTTCTTTAGAGGAAATGGCAGAAGGTGTACAATTCGCTGATAAATATGGAGCGAAAATCTATGTTACAACTAATATTTTTGCACATAATGAAAACATGGACGGACTTGATGAATATTTAATAGGATTACAGAATGCAGGTGTAACAGGAATTATTGTTGCTGACCCGCTTATCATCGAAACATGCCGTCGTGTGGCACCGAAACTTGAAGTTCATTTAAGTACACAGCAATCTCTTTCAAACTGGAAAGCTGTCCAGTTTTGGAAGGAAGAAGGATTAGAGCGTGTCGTTTTAGCTCGTGAAACAAGTGCTGAGGAAATAAAGGAAATGAAAGAAAAGGTTGATATTGAGATTGAAGCCTTTATCCATGGTGCAATGTGTATTGCTTATTCCGGACGTTGTACATTAAGTAACCATATGACTGCACGTGACTCAAACCGCGGCGGTTGCTGTCAGTCATGTCGTTGGGACTATGACTTGTTTAAGCTTGAAAACAATCAAGAAGTGGCTTTATTCAATGAAGATGATGCATCGTTTGCAATGAGTCCGATGGATTTAAATTTAATTGAATCTATTCCTAAAATGATTGAACTTGGAATTGACAGTTTAAAGATTGAAGGAAGAATGAAATCAATTCACTATATTGCTACAGTTGTGAGTGTCTATCGTAAAGTCATTGATGCTTACTGTGCTGATCCTGAGAACTTTGAGATAAACCCTGAATGGTTAAAAGAACTTAGTAAATGTGCTAACCGAGAAACAGCTTCTGCCTTTTTTGAAGGAGTTCCTGGCTATAAACAACAAATGTTTGGCGAGCATAGTAAGAAAACCGAGTATGATTTTGCCGGACTTGTATTAGATTATAACAAAGATACACAAATGGTTACCCTGCAGCAACGTAACCACTTTAAAATAGGTGAAACAGTTGAATTCTTTGGTCCGGAAATCGAGAACTTTACACAAACAATTGAGAAGATTTGGGATGAAGATGGAAAAGAGCTAGATGCAGCTCGCCATCCACTACAAATTGTGACTTTTAAAGTAGATAAACCCGTCTTCGTAAACAACATGATGCGAAAGGGGTTCTAAAAATAATGGCGAAGAATCCGGTTGTAATAGGGGTTGCTGGAGGTTCAGGCTCAGGAAAAACAAGCGTGACAAAGGCAATTTACGAGCATTTTAAAGGTCATTCAATCTTAATGCTGGAACAGGATTTTTATTATAAAGATCAAAGTCATCTGCCATTTGAGCAGAGGTTAAATACAAATTATGACCATCCCCTTGCATTTGATAATGATTTATTAATTGAACATTTAAATGCATTAATGAAACATAATTCAATTGAAAAACCAGTTTATGATTATACATTGCATACTAGATCTGAAGATGTTATTATCGTGGAACCAAAAGATGTTATTATTCTTGAAGGTATCCTCATCTTAGAAGACGAGCGCTTACGTGAATTAATGGATATCAAACTATTTGTTGATACAGATGCTGATTTACGAATTATTCGTAGAATTCTTCGTGATATCAAAGAAAGAGGCCGTTCAATTGATTCGGTTATTGAACAATACATTTCAGTTGTAAGGCCAATGCATAACCAATTTATCGAGCCTACAAAGAGATATGCTGATATTATTATCCCTGAAGGTGGGCAAAATCACGTTGCAATTGACTTAATGGTAACAAAAATTCAAACAATTCTTGAACTAAATGCAATTTTGTAATAACATAGCATAGATAAAGTCTACTGTGATCATATTATGTATAAGTAATAAATATTATCTAGCTTTCTTTAAAAGCATCGTTTATATAAAATAGCGGGGCACATTGTTGCCCTTACTTTTTACATACTATGATAAACGATAAAGGGTTAAAAGCTTAAAAATTTTTTACTTAATCATGTAAATGTTTAGTTAATACATAAGCAAAAGGGTAAAGAATAGCATGAATGACTCAGTACGACCGGGAAGTCTACTAGAAGGAGTGGAATAAACATGGCACAAGAAAAAGTTTTTCCAATGACTAGAGAAGGTAAAGAAAAGCTCGAACAGGAGCTTGAATATTTGAAAACGGTTAAACGTAAAGAAGTTGTAGAGAGAATAAAAATCGCGCGTAGCTTCGGAGATCTTTCTGAGAACTCTGAGTATGATTCAGCGAAAGAAGAACAAGCATTTGTTGAAGGGCGAATTACAACCTTAGAAAATATGATTCGTAATGCAAAAATAATTGAGGGTGAAGCTGATACAAGTTCAGTATCACTTGGACGTACAGTTACTTTTACTGAGCTTCCAGATGGCGATGAAGAAACATACACAATTGTAGGTAGTGCCGAGGCAGATCCATTTGAAGGTAAAATCTCGAATGATTCTCCAATTGCTAAAAGTTTACTTGGTAAAAAAGTAGGAGATGAAGTAACAGTTCAAACACCTGGTGGAGAAATGCTTGTGAAAATTGTGAATATTAGTTAATAAAATGTTTATATCAGAAACACCTCGTCAAAAATGATGACGAGGTGTTTCTTTTTTATTCCTCTTTTCGAGGAATAATAAGGGAAAGATCGGACCTCAATGGAGGGAACGATGTTACAAAATAAGAGATTTATTTTCTTTGGTATTATGTATTTAGTGGTATTAACATTCTTTTTATATCGCTTAGCAGATATTCAATTAATAAATACAGAATCCTTTTCTAAAAAAGGTGTTAATCTTGTGCAGGAGAGTGTTAATCAAAGAACACAAGAAGTCATGATTGATGATGGACGGGGACGTTTTGTTGATAAAAATGGTGATCCGCTTCAAAAACAGGCAGAACCCTCATTGGTTCTTTTTCCATTTTTAAAGGAGACGAAGTGGCCTTCTGAGGACCTTTCAAGAATTGTTGGAATTTCCAGTAATAAATTACAAGGATTAGTTAGTGACACGAAAGAGCCGATCGTGTTATCAAGTAAAGATGGTGTTTCATTAACAGCATCAGAACTTGAAAAAATTAATGAACTAGAAATTCCTGGCGTTTTCGGTATTTATCAGCAAACAAAGTTAGACGAGACAATAGGAGAACATGTTATTGGGATCGTTGGTGAAAATGCAGAGGCATTAAGAGTGAAATACCCTGACCGTACAGACTTATCCTACAAAACAAAAATTGGTGTGACCGGGCTTGAAGAAGCATTTGATGAATTTTTGTTACCAGATGCAGAAACAAAGCTGCTTTATCATGTAGATGGAGACGGCCATCCTCTATTTGGTATTAACGTCAAATATATTGCTGACTCAAATCCATTTTATCCTGTAACAGTTGAAACAACAATTGATAAGGAAGTACAAACAATGGCTGAAGATGTGTTAGAACAACAAAATATTGAGAAAGGGGGACTTGTTTTACTTGATATAGAAAATAATGAAGTATTAGCAATGGCTAGTAAACCAAGTTTAAATCGATCTGATTCAAGAACACTATCAAATCAAATGCTTCAGCCCCTTTTTCCAGGTTCTATTTTTAAAACAGTCATTTCTGCTGCAGCTATCGAATATGGTTTAGATGATCCTACAAGACAGTTTAACTGCAGTTTAAACTTACACGGTGAAGCAGATGGCGGACAAGATGATGGACAACTTACCTTTGAAAGAAGCTTTGCGAAAAGCTGTAATTACACATTTACAACATTAGCTAGAGAATTAATGGAGAAAGATCAACATGTTATTGAAGATACAGCAAGCAAAATGGGCTTAATCAATCCCGTCGGATGGACTGGTGAAGTATTCCATTATGAAAACTTTAAGCAATTTCCCGATGAAAAAACAGGTAATATTTGGAGTGATGATAAAGATAAACATGTCCTTAGAGCTATTGATCAAACCGCTATTGGGCAAAAAGATGTAAAAGTTACCCCTCTTTCTATTGCAAATATGATGGCAACTATAGCAAGAGGCGGACATAAACAACAAGTGAAAATCGTAAAAAATATATTATATAAAAATGGAACCAAAATGTATTCATTTACGTCTAATTCTTTAGAAGGAGATACCATATCTCCCATGACAGCTGCTAAGCTTCAAAAGCTGCTCAGATTGGTTGTGACAGATTCTGAGGGGACAGGAAGAAGGTTTCAAACATCTCCTATGGAGGTATCAGGTAAATCAGGGACTGCTCAAACAGGTAAATCAAATGAAAATGATCAAACGTTGTATAATAAGTGGTTTGCTGGTTATTTTCCATCAGGTCAACCAAAATATGCATTAGTAGTTGTGGAGATGGATACAACCAGTGCTGAGGCTGGTACTAATGCCGCTTTTTATGATATTGTAAATGAAATGTCTAAAATTGACGAACGAAAAAACTAGTTTAGGTGTAGTAATCTTTTCAATTAGGATTTATGATACGACTAGATAGAAAATCTTCGAAATGCTAGAATGAAGACTGAAGGTATAGGGATAAAAAGGAGTGTAGGGCATTGAGTAATAATCAATTTAGCACCTCTCGTTATGAAAAAAGAGATAAAAAAAGAAAAACGAATATTGTGTTAAACGCATTAATAGGGATTGTGCTGGTTCTAATATTTGTGATAGGATCACAACTTATCCTTGGGGCAAATCAATCTGAAAAAACAGCAAAATATAATGAACAGCCTGATATAAAACTTGCAAGTGATGAAGAAAGTTCCAAAGAGCCTGCAGCTGAAACCGATGAAAATGATGAAGCAGAAGTAGAGCATGATGAAGCTTCTAAAGACCAAGGGGAAGAAGGTTCTGAGGAAACAGAGAACAATGATACCGCTGAGAAAGAAAGTACAGAAGATCCTTTTGAGCAAGCAACGATTACTGAAGGAGAGCCTGGTTCAGGTGTTGCTGAAACAATTGAAAATCCAGCATGGGAGCCTGTAGGTACCTCACAATCTGAGCCTCATTCAGCAAAATATGATAAGAATTCACAGGATTGGAAAGAAATGACAAAAGCTCTTAGTTATGCAACCGGAATTCCTGAAGCAGAAATGATTATTTGGCGCCTTGAAAATAATGGTAGCCCGAATGATGCAGTAGGTACGATCTCACCTAAAGATCAATCTGCAAAATATAAAGTATATATTACCTGGGTTGAGAATCAAGGTTGGATGCCAACGAAAATTGAAAAACAAAGTTAAATAAACTAGGAGCTTTTACGTTTAATACGTAGAAGCTCCTTTTTTCAAGGTAAGAAAGGATAAAGTTTTATACTAAGTTTTAGTCCAGCTCCAGTGCCTAGTCCCCAAGCACAGGACGTGCAAGTATCGTCGTGGAGATGCACATTTATTATGTTCTAGATTTTGGCCTTAAAGTGAACGACAGCACTATATATTCTTTTGCCTTCTTCCGTAACAAACATCTGATGGGAAACAGAATGCACATGTAACAAAATAGCCTGGTTATTTACGATTTGATCATTTATCTTTTTTTCTAGGTCTTTAATAGATGTTGCTTCAAAAAATTCAACTTTGTCTTTTAATAAGTCTAAATAAAAATCCATGTTCGACACCTCAATATCTTTTTCTTTATTAAATACTAACAAAACATACATGTAAGTCAATTAACCTTGCGTTGAACAAATGAAATAGGTAAACTTCTATGTGGAGATAGAAAGAGATAACTTGAATGTACAAAGATACATATGAAAGGATTGAGTAAGATGAAAATTGCCATTATTGGAGCAATGGAAGAGGAAGTAACAATCTTAAGAGATAAATTGGATAATCGGGAGCAAGAAATAATTGCTGGAAGTGAATTTACTACTGGTATATATAATGGAGTTGACATCATTCTCCTTAAGTCTGGTATTGGAAAGGTTAATGCTGCTCTTAGTTCCACATTATTATTAGACCGCTATAAACCTGACTACGTAATTAACACCGGTTCTGCTGGTGGATTCCATTCGTCACTGAATGTAGGTGATGTTGTTATTAGCTCTGAAGTACGCCACAATGATGTGGATGTAACAGCATTTGGCTATGAATATGGACAAGTACCGGGATTACCTGCAGCCTTTACTCCAGATCAAAAGCTTGTGGAAATTGCTGTGAGAAAAGCTGAAGAAATTACCGATATTCAAGTAGCTAAAGGGTTAATCGTGACAGGTGATTCATTTTTAAATGATCCTGTTAAAGTAGATTTTATACGAAGTAAGTTTCAAGACCTTTATGCAGGTGAAATGGAAGCAGCAGCAATTGCACAAGTTTGTCATCAATTTGAAGTACCATTTGTGATCATTAGAGCGTTATCAGACATCGCTGGTAAAGAATCAAATGTTTCATTTGATCAATTTTTAGACCAAGCAGCTAAACATTCAGCTGACTTAGTTTTGAAAATTGTTGAAGCGATCTAAATTTTCAAAATGACTTTAATCGTTGAGCAAGCTCTCAACCATTTGAGTCATTATGTAAAAAATTATCCCACCTTTGGGTTAATTTACTTGGTTAATAGTCTGCTAGGCTGTGTTATGGTTTATATATAACACATTTAGTAGGTGATTATATGAGTAAAAAAGCATTACAAACGTTAGTAACAGATTTTAAAAATTATGCATTTGTTCTTTTAGCAGCAAGCGTATTTTTATATATAGGTGTCGTTTTGCCGGATCAAGGAAAGCATGCTATGTATGATATTGTTTTAATGATTACGACCATACTATTTTTAATTGGAGCTTTTGGAAGCTTCAGAATGTCGTTAAAATATAAGAAACAATTAAATGAAACAGAAAACAAATAAATATGTTAAAAACCAATTTCATTTATATGAGATTGGTTTTTTTATTGATATAAAGCTAATCCTAATTGTCTGAATATATAAACTTTTTATTGTGTATTTACATAATTGGAAATCGTGGATATAATTACCATTGTGATAGTAAATAATAAAAGGAGGTCGAAGGACATGAACATGCTAACAAATTCACATAACAACAACTTAATCATTCTTATCGACCGAAATGGTGTATCTTAATTTATTTACTTAAATTGATTGTATTATGATCAGCAAAACACACGCCTCGGGATGATTTGAATCCTTGTGGCGTATTATATGGTTATTTAAACACGCTGCAGGTTGCCCTGTGGCGTGTTTTGTTTTTTTAGTCATTAAGAGATCACATCACAAAGATTATTCATGAATCCTCTAAGGATTTGGCAGCCTGATAAGGTGTTAAATAACTTAAAGGAGGTGATACACATGACAATTAACTTATTCTTTATTACGCTGACACTTTCTGTTTCTAAAAAAAGAAAACCAAAACGGATATACAACATGATCAAGAGATCCAAAAAAGAATGGAAGAAGTAAAAACGAAGCAATTTGAGAACTTTCACAACATGTAAATGATGTTAAATTTTAAAATACCGGAGGCGATGAATATGTTAAAAATCGAATTACTGCTACATTTAATTGTTGAGAAGGACACTGCCTAGCCAAGTTCAATAGAAGAGTGAATTGCAAGAAAAGGTGAAAGAAGGACACAATTGAATGTGTCCTTCTTCTATTAAGTATTATTTAAGTATTATTTTTCTTTTAACCGATTTCGCTTTTCCTTTTCTGCACGATAAAACTCATGAAACATTTTCATTAAGGCGCGTTTTTCAATTCTTGATACATAGCTTCTTGAAATACCGAGTTCTTTTGCGATCTCACGCTGTGTCTTTTCTTTCTTTAAATCAAGTCCAAATCTTCCGACAATGACTTCTTTTTCCCTACCATCCAGTATATCAATGTATTCCTTAACTTTTTCCAATTCCATATTTAACTGAATAGTGTCAATTACATCTTCGTTTTCAGATTTTAGAACATCAATTAAACTGATTTCATTTCCTTCTTTATCTTGACCGATAGGGTCATGTAAAGAGACATCTTTTTTAGTCTTTTTTAAGGCACGTAAATGCATAAGGATTTCATTTTCGATACAACGCGCAGCATAAGTAGCAAGTTTTGTTCCTTTACCTTGTGAATAGCTTTCAATCGCTTTAATTAACCCGATTGTTCCGATCGATATTAAGTCTTCAGAATCTTCACCGGTATTTTCAAACTTTTTCACAATATGAGCAACGAGTCGCAAGTTATGTTCAATTAGCAAGTTCCTAGCATACTCATCACCTTCAGACATTTTTTGTAGATACTTTTTTTCGTCTGTAGCAGACAAAGGCTGTGGAAAGGCATTGTTCTTTACATAAGATACTAAGAACACTAATTCTTTTACAAAGAAGCCTAGTGCTGTTATGAGCCCTGTCATACCCCCACCTCCACTAAAAACATAATCTAGGCGCGTGCCTATAAGTCATGTGTATGTTGAAGAAAGCTTGTTTGTGTCTGTACCAATGAAAGTTATTCAGATTCTTTTCTTACACAACTATTTTATATTCTCACATTTGTGAGTTTTTTGGACGATGTAGGGTAACAGCCTACGCTTTTATTAGGTTACATACATAGTAATATAAAAAAGGGACTATTAAAGGAGGAAAACAGATGTATGGTTATTCACCATATGGACCAGCGCCATACCCGTATTACCCTGCAGCTGGTACGGCAGGGTATGGATATTGGTATGCGTTTATTGTAGTTTTGTTAATTTTGTTGCTTGTTATTGGTGGAGGTTATTATTATTACAATCATTTTCGTTAAATAAAAAATAACATGATAAAGCCTTCAAGAAGTTGCTGAAGGCTTTTATACTAAAGTTGATTGCTGGTTAATTTCTTGTCTGAAAGGAATTAAAGATAGTGGTGCTTCACAACAAATGGTATAATAACATTCACAAATTAGATCTTACATATAAAGCTAAAAGAGTAGTGTAAAAACAGAATGGACAAAGTATAAAGAATGAAAAAAAGCCGTCTGGCGACAGTGTTAAGCTTTAAGAAGAAGCTTTTAACACATGTCCCAAAGAACGGCGTTTAATTTCAATCATAATTAATTCTATAAAATCATCATTTAGTTTCATTTCGATCGCTTTAAAGTAAGATTCAATTAGTAGTTCGTCAGAAAGTTTACGCATATGAATGGCCAAGTACTTGGCTCTCCACCTCCTAACATTTTGTTATGGTCTTATACATGTTGATCTCGGATATAAGACATTAAAAAAATGTTATATTTTGTTATTAACTTAAATCTAACAGAAATCAAAAGTGAGAACAACCGTTCTGTTATCCACAATTAACAGTGGATAAATTGTGGGTATATTGTTTATAAGGTGATTAAAATGAGGTATTACAAGGTGGATATTGTGTATAATATTATCCACAAGTGTTGAAGGTGGTCGGAAATTGTCGAAAAGTTTTTGTGATTTTTTGTGTTGAATTTTCATATACTTTAATTTTGTTTTGAAAGAATGAAATAAATTCGATATGATGTAAGTTGGCAAAAAAATGATAATGAGGTGTTAAAACTCATGCTACAGTTATTTTTACCTGGAGATTATGTAAAAAGTATTTTTCATATATCTCCTATGAAATTAAAGGAAAGCGGAATAAAGGGTATTATTACAGATTTAGATAACACTCTTGTTGAATGGGATCGACCAGATGCTACCCCACAACTAATTGAGTGGTTTAAAGAAGTGAAGGACCTTGATATGAAAATAACCATTGTATCTAATAATAATGAATTACGTGTAAAAGCATTTTCAGAACCTCATAAAATTCCTTTTATCTATAAGGCTAGAAAACCAATGGGTAGAGCGTTTTTAAAAGCTGTTAAAGATATGAACTTGAAAAAAGAAGAGGTTGTTGTAATTGGAGATCAGCTTTTAACAGATGTATTAGGTGGAAATCGTAATGGATTTCAGACCATTTTGGTCGTTCCAGTTGCTTCTACAGATGGGTTTTTCACTAGAATAAACCGCAGAATTGAACGCAAGATAATGGCTAATTTGAAACGTAAAGGTATGATTCAATGGGAGGAATAAAACGTGTCTGAACAGCAATTTTCATGTATAGGGTGTGGTGTTTCGATTCAAACACAAGATCCTGACAAGCTTGGATATGCTCCAGTAAGTGCTTTAGAAAAAGAGGATATCATCTGTCAAAGGTGTTTCCGATTAAAAAATTATAATGAAATTCAGGATGTTTCACTAACAGATGATGACTTTTTAAAGATTTTACATGGTATTGGTGAAACAAAAGGATTAATTGTAAAAATTGTAGATATCTTTGATTTCAGTGGTAGTTGGTTACAGGGAATTCAACGATTTGTAAAAGGAAATCCAATTTTATTGATAGGGAATAAAAGCGATATTTTACCTAAATCAGTAAAAAAACAAAAGCTGATTAACTGGATGAAGAGAGAAGCAAAAGAGCTAGGGTTAAAACCGATTGATGTTTGTTTAGTAAGCTCAGCAAAAGGACATGGGATAAAAGAAGTGGCCGAATTAATTGATGAATATCGAAATGGACAAGATGTTTATGTTGTGGGTTGTACAAATGTAGGGAAATCAACATTTATAAATCGAATGATTAAAGAAGTTGCAGGCGTTAATGATGTTATTACAACATCACATTATCCGGGAACAACATTAGACTTAATTGAAATACCTCTGGACAATGGAGCTTCCTTGTATGACACACCTGGTATTATTAATCACCATCAGATGGCACACTTTGTTGATAAACGCGACCTAAAGCTATTAAGTCCTAAAAAGGAAATTAAACCAAAAGTATTCCAATTAAATGAACGACAAACCTTATATTTTGGCGGCTTGGCAAGATTGGATTATGTATCAGGTGAAAGAGAAGCACTCGTATGTTATATTCCAACTGAGCTGATTATTCACCGAACTAAACTGGAGAATGCTGATTCCCTTTATGAAAAACATGTCGGAGAACTTTTAACACCTCCAAGAAAAGATGATGTAGAATCGTTTCCGGAGTTAGTTCCTCATGAATTAACGATTCATGAAGGAAAAACAGATGTTGTCTTTTCAGGTTTAGGATGGGTTACAGTCAATAATCCTGGTAAAAAAATCGTTGCTTATGCTCCAAAAGGAGTAAATGTTACACTGAGAAAATCGCTAATTTAATTAGGGAGAGTTGAGGATGGGGAATTTATATGGACTGATTGGATGTCCGGTCGAGCATTCAATGTCACCGGCAATCCATAATGATGCTTTTAAAGAAAAAAACATGGAACATCATTACCATGCTTTTCATGTTGAACCCGAAGATTTAAAGGAATCTGTTAAAGCTTTAAAGTTATTAGGGGTTAAAGGATTTAATGTTACGATTCCACATAAGATTTCTATTATTCCATTCTTAGATGAACTGCATGAAACAGCAAAGATAGCAGGTGCAGTGAATACTGTAGTGAATGACAATGGTCGATTAATTGGACACAATACAGACGGAAATGGATATGTTGAATCTCTAAAAGAAATGATCAAAAAACCGATCTCAGATCATAAAATTCTAATTATTGGCGCTGGGGGTGCAGCAAGAGGGATATTTCTTGCTCTTACTCACCAAGGTTGTAGGGATATTGATATTTCTAACCGTACAATTTCAAAAGCTGAAGAGCTCATTCAAGAGTGTCCTTTTACGAATAATAGCAATGCGTTAACTATACAGGAAGCGGAGGGTGTTATTGAAAACTACGACATTATTATCCAAACAACTGCCGTCGGATTACATCCTCAGATCCATCAGAAACCTTTATCACTAAAAAATGCTAAAAAGACTGCAATTGTTAGTGATATCATTTATAACCCAATTTATACGGCTTTATTGATAGAAGCGGAGGAGCTTGGGTTAACTGTTCATACTGGTGTTGGTATGTTCGTACATCAAGCAGCTCTAGCTTTCAAGATATGGACAAAACAAGCTCCATCAATCGAAAAAATGACAAAAATTGTATATAACCAACTAGGAGGTACATCATGTTAACAGGAAAACAAAAACGCTTTTTGCGTTCAGAAGCTCATCACTTAAATCCAATTTTTCAGGTGGGTAAAGGTGGGGTCAATGAAAATATGATTAAGCAATTATCAGATGCGCTTGAAGCACGCGAGCTTTTTAAAGTGTCTGTGTTGCAAAATTGTGAAGATGATAAAAATACGGTGGCTGAAGAAATTGTTAATGGAACAGGTGCAGATCTTGTTCAAATTATTGGAAACACGATTGTAATATATAAAGAATCCAAAGAAAATAAACAAATTCGACTACCTAATTAACAAATAGGGGGGTATGAGGATGTCAAAAAAATAGGTATTTTAGGTGGTACCTTTGATCCGCCTCATCTTGGCCACCTATTAATTGCCAGTGAAGTACAGCATGCTCTTGCACTTTCAGAAATATGGTTTATTCCGAATCAAATTCCTCCTCATAAACAACTGGATCATTTTACTAACAGTGATCATCGGCTTAATATGATAAAAGTTGCTGTAAAGGATTACCCGGACTTTTCAGTTAATACAATTGAATTAGAACGGGAAGGACCATCTTATACATATGATACATTAAGATTGCTACGTGAAGAATTTCCTGAACATACGTTTTATTTTATCATTGGAGCAGATATGATTGAGTATTTGCCAAACTGGCATAAAATCGATGAAGTGATCAAATTGGTCACCTTTGTCGGTGTGAAGAGAAGTGGGTATCAAACAAACACACCTTATCCAGTACTGGAGGTTGAAATACCTCAGTTTGAGGTGTCTTCAACAATGTTAAGAGAACGATTCAGAAAAGGTGGAAATACAGAATTTCTTATACAGGATGATGTGAGAAGATATATTGAGGAGAATAAATTATATGGAACGTGAGGAAGCCTTAAAAATTGTAGCTGAACAAATAACAGAGCATCGATATGTTCATACACTAGGTGTGATGGAGACGGCTATCCGGCTTGCCAAGACATATGGGGGAGACGTCAAAAAGGCGGAACTGGCAGCCATATTTCATGATTACGCTAAATTTAGACCGAAAGAAGAAATGGAAAAAATCATTAAAGAACAGGATATGCCGGCAATTTTATTAAAGCATAATAGTGAGCTTTGGCACGCACCTGTTGGGGCATATCTAGTTAATAAAGAAGTAGGGATAAAGGATAAAGAAGTTTTACAGGCCATAAAATATCATACTTCCGGTCGGCCAAATATGACAATGCTTGAAAAAATCATTTATGTGGCAGACTATATAGAACCGGGAAGACATTTTCCAGGGGTAGAAGAAGTGAGAGAACTTGCAGAGACCAGCTTAAATCAAGCTCTTTTAAAATCTTTGCAAAATACAATGATATTTTTACTGAAAAAAATCATGCCGTATATCCGGACACGATAGAGACATACAATTCGTTAGTATTAAAAGGAGGAAAAACAAGTTAATGACTGGCAGAGATATTTTAACAATCGTAGCAAAAGCAGCTGATAGTAAACGTGCAGAGGATCTGGTTGCACTCAATATGGATGGGATTTCATTAATAGCTGATTATTTTCTTATTTGTCATGGTAACTCAGACAAACAAGTACAGGCCATTGCAAGAGAAATGAAAGAACAAGCTGAAGAAAACGGAATTCATGTAAGAAGACTTGAAGGGTTTGATGAGGCACGTTGGATATTGATCGACTTAGGTGATGTAGTGGCACATGTGTTTCATAAAGATGAGAGAAGTTACTATAATTTAGAACGTCTATGGGGAGATGCTCCTATTGAAGATCTTGTGAGTGAGCTTGAGCAATGATCTATCAAGGCTTCGCCTATATTTATGATCAGTTAATGAAGGATGCTCCCTATGAACAGTGGGTAAATATTATTGAAGAATCGATTTCGCTCTATCACACGGGGGCATCAACCTTATTAGATGTAGGTTGTGGAACAGGAGAAATTGCGGTTTTATTAGCAAATAAACAGCTGTCAGTAACAGGTGTTGATCTTAGCGAGGATATGTTAGCTGTCGCGCAGTCAAAAGCGGAAAAGAACAAAGCAAACATTTTATTTCTTCAGCAGGACATGCGACATTTAACGGATTTCCCTACCCCCTTTGATGTCATCACAATTTGTTGTGATTCCCTTAATTATTTAGAGACAGAACTGGATGTACAAGCAACGTTTGAAGCTGTGCATTCACAGCTTCAAAATGATGGATTATTTATTTTTGATATCCATTCACTACATAAAATTCACAATGTATTTGCAAATGCAACATTTACTGATCAAGATGAAGAGGTAAGTTTTATTTGGAATTCCTTTTTAGGTGATGAACCGAATAGTATTGAACATGATATGACTTTTTTTGTGAAAAGAGATGAATATTATGAACGCTATGATGAGCTTCACTATCAGCGTACCTTTTCTATCGAACAATATTCACTTTGGTTAAAAGGGGCCTCTTTTGAAATAGTAAACATTTGTGGAGACTTCGAATTAAATAAAGAGCCTAATGATATGACGGAGAGAGTATTTTTTATTTGTAAAAAAAGGTGAACTCATTTTAAGTGAGTTCACCTTTTTTAAAAAAATGTTAAATAAATAAAGGAGTTTATCATTCCTAAGTAGAATTACTTATTTGGTATTTTACTAAACTGCTCTGAAACTTCTACAAGATCTTCAGCGAATTTCTTATGTGTTGCTTGAAAAATTTTCTCAAACATATCACCAACATTTTCTTCAAGTACCTCTATTCCTTTTCCTGTTACTCCACCTTTTACACATACTTTCTCTTGTAAGGTAGGTAATGTGTATAATTCTGTTTCAAGTAATTTACCCATTCCAATAATCATTTCACTAGCTAATACAACTGCTTGATCTTTTGAAATATTCGTTTCTGCTACAGCCCCATCAACAAAACGTTGAAGAAGATAACTGAAAAATGCTGGGCCACAGCTAACAATGTCAGATGAAACCCTTGTAATATCATCTTCAATTTGAACAGGATTTGAAATTTGTTCAAAAAGCTCTTCGATGGTTCTTTGAGACTCTTTATGGCATGAGTTACCAAATGTGAGTAGGGAAACTCCTGAGAAAGCTCGATTTGTAATGCTAGGAATAGCACGGGCTACTTGACAATGAACAAGAGACTCTAACTGCTCAACACTTAATGGACTTGTTATTGATACGATACACTTGTTTGGTGTTAAAAGATGGTCCAGTTTTTTTAATAGGGGGTGTATATCCAATGGTTTAACACAAATAAAAACTAAATCAGACCTTTTCACAACTTCCTCAGCTGTTTCCATCACATTTGCCTTTGGATATATTTCTTTTATCACCTCTGCCTTTGTGATTGTTCGATTTGTCATATAAATGAATGAGGGCCTAATTGCACCCGACTCAACGAATGATTCAATAAGTATTCTCCCCATGTTCCCTGTTCCAACAAAACCTACATTCAAAGTATATCCCCTCCTTAGAATGCAATTCTCTCCTACACGATATGATATGAAATGTTATTTTATACTATCAGAAGTATAAAATTTTATTGATGATAGTATAAGAAAAACGAAGTCTTCACCATTAGGACTTGAAAATACAGAAAAATTTTCTAATGATTTATTAATAAGGAGTTTGAAATCGTGAATTTACAAATAAACAAAAAATGGATGATCATCATTTGTATAAGTGTGTTAATTGTTTGTTGTTTTTATTATTTTTACGCTATGGAACCTATGAAATCTGAAATAGTTAAGATAGAAGAAATGGACAAGAATGAATTTGAAGAAACCATTTCCTTAAATGAAAAGGAACCCGTTGATAATGGAGAGGAACGTACTTCAATTGTTATTGATATAAAGGGAGCTGTACTAAAACCGGGCGTTTATGAGGTTCCTCAGGATGCCAGAGTGTATGAGGCTATTCAAGAGGCGGGAGGATTAAGTGAAAAAGCTGATGAATTAGCCGTTAATTTAGCTTCACCCCTACAGGATGGAATGGTGGTTTATATCCCTATTAAAGGAGAAACAAAAGAAAATCCCTTTATCTCACAAAATGTTGCTGAAGACCCCTCTCAAAAAAAGGTGAATATTAATCTTGCAACTAGTGAGGAGCTTCAAACACTTACAGGAATAGGCCCTTCTAAAGCGGAGGCAATTATCTCTTATCGCGAGGAACAAGGGCCTTTCACAAAGATTGAAGACCTTCTCAAAGTAACTGGAATTGGAGACAAATCTTTTGAGAAATTACGTGAAGAAATTTCGGTTAAATGATTATTTAGGAAGTTTAAATTGACGAATATTTAGTATTGCAGATACACTATAGAAAGAAAAATGTCGAGTAGGGGGATAACATCATGGGCCGTATTTCATGGGATCAATATTTTATGTCTCAAAGCCATCTTTTGGCAATGAGAAGCACTTGTACAAGATTAGCTGTTGGAGCAACAATTGTTAGAGATAAACGTATTATTGCGGGAGGATATAATGGGTCAATTGCAGGAGGCGTACACTGTTCAGATGAGGGCTGTTATGTGATTGAGAATCATTGTGTAAGAACAATTCATGCAGAAATGAATGCTCTTTTGCAATGTGCGAAATTCGGAGTGCCGACAGCAGGCGCTGAAATTTATGTTACTCATTTTCCCTGCTTACAATGTTGTAAAGCACTAATTCAAGCAGGTATAAAAACCGTTTATTATGCAACTGATTATAAAAACCATCCTTATGCTATTGAACTTTTTGAACAGGCGGATGTCAAAATAGAATTTGTCAAATTTGAAAAGACAAAAAGTGAGGCTGATAAGGATAAAGATGAACTAATCTTAAATTTACTTAATAAGCTATCTGAATCAAATACAGATAATGATGTAGTACAAGCTCTTCGAAACAAGGCTGATCAATTACTGTCATAAGTAATTAAAGGTCAAGTAGAGCTGGAGTATTAGTCCTCCTTCTCTACTTGACTTAAACTTAACATAAAAATATTGTAGAGGTGTTGCATATTAAAGGTCAGTTACTTTTCTTCGCAATTTCTGCTTCCTTATCACTATCATTATGCCGTTTACAATTTCATCCGTTTTCTTTATGTTTCACTCTATTATTCCTTCTTTATATTTTACTTAAATTCAAACCTATTCACGTAATTCTTCATATTTTAACCATTCTTTTCTTTATTTTTCTTTATACAGTTACAGAAAAACATAATCAATCAAGTCTAACTGAAGGGGAGTATTTTACACTAGGTGAAATAATATCCATACCAAGTGTTGATGGAAACCAACTAAAGGGACTGATGAAAAATGAGGACAAAGAAAAGCTAACTTTTCAATATACGATAGAATCAATAGAGCAAAAAGAAGTGGTGGAAAAACTAAAGCCGGGTGATCAATGCGTTTTTAAAGGAGGGTTACATACACCAAAAGCAGCAACAATGCCAAACGCATTTGATTATAAGCAATACCTTCATGACCAACATATTCATTGGCAATATAAAGTCGAAAAAATTGAGAGATGTTATTCACCAAGACAGTTAAAAGTGGATACTTTTTTATTACAAATTCGATTGAAGGGGTTGGAATTAATTGAACTTCATTTTCCACCTTCATCAGAGGGAATTGTTCAAGCATTATTATTTGGTGAAAGGCAATTAATTGATGAGGAGGTTGAAAAAGGGTACCAATCCTTAGGTATTGTCCATTTACTTGCCATTTCCGGCCTTCATGTAGCTATATTAGTAGGTGGAGTATATTATGGTATGATTTATTGTGGAGTTACTCATGAAAGAGCGAGATTGATCTTGCTTGTATTATTGCCAATATATATGGTCATAACAGGTGGATCTCCCTCTGTTATTCGTGCATCTTTTATGGTAATACTTTATTTTCTTATTAAGATCTTCCGTTTAAAGATCCCGGCTATTGATGTCATAAGCTTTACTTGCTTATTTTTACTTATTTTTAATCCGTATTATCTATTTCAGGTGGGATTCCAATTATCTTTTGTTGTCAGTCTAGGTTTATTACTCTCTGCAAAGTTAATCAGTCAATATAAAAACTTTATAGTTGTATTAACCATCGTCTCATCCGTTGCACAACTTTGCTCTATACCACTTTTGTTATTCCATTTTTTTGAAGTTTCACTAATTAGTTTACCTTTAAATATGATGTTTGTTCCATTCTATTCATACCTTATTTTACCACTGTCAATTGCCGCTACTTTCTTCATCGTCGTTTTTCCTCCTTTCGGTACTATTTTTGTTTCGTTACTTGATAGTATTCTTTCATATTCACATCAATTTGTATTGTATGTGTTGCAATTGCCTTTTTCAACACTGGTAACTGGGAGACCGTCTATTATTTTTATCTTCTTATATTGTCTTGGAACATATTTTCTTCTTCTTAGAATAGAACAAAGAGTTACAATACATAAAATCTGTCATTCTGTAGGAATTTTAGTATTGTTATTTAGTTTTCAAGTTTCTTCATCTCATGTGAATCCATATGGGAAGGTTATGTTTATCGACATAGGACAAGGTGATTCAGTGTTAATACAATTGCCATTTAATAAGGGGGTTTTCCTGATTGACACAGGTGGGAGAATTTCTTTTCCGCAAGAAGAATGGGAAAAAACAAAAAGCACATATTCTCTTGTAAAAAACATAACAATACCGTATTTAAAATCAATTGGGATAACCAAAATAGATGGTCTATTTCTAACCCATGGTGATGTTGACCATATTGGTGAGGCGGTTGAACTCATAAATCAAATAAAGATTGAGGACCTGATTGTCCCGGAAGGGTTTGTAAGAGGTGATGTTGAAAAAAAGGTGATAGATATAGCGAATGAAAACAATATTAATGTGGAGGTTGTGAGGACCGGTGATCGGTTGATGTTTAATGATTTTCCTTTTTATATCGTATCCCCTCAGGAGCTAACTGACAGTAAAAATGATGATTCTCTTGTTTTGTGGACAGAATTAGGAGGAGTCGAGTGGTTATTTACAGGTGATGCTGAACATGGTAGTGAAGAAAAACTTCTTAGAAAATACCCGCGCATACAAGCTGATGTTCTAAAAGTTGGTCATCACGGGAGTAAGGGTTCAACATCTGAGCAGTTTCTAGATGCTTTATCACCCTCTGTAGCTGTTATTTCTGCAGGATATAACAACAGATATCAACATCCTCATCTTGAGGTAATTGAAAAACTAAAAAGTCGAGGTATTAAAATATATAGGACTGATTTACATGGAGGAATTTTATATGAATTTATTGGAACAAGTGGAACCTTTTCAATTCATCCTCCATATGATGAAGTAAAATAGAAAGAAAAAAGAGACTGCACGGAGCAGTCTCTTATGTAGTCATTCATAGTTATGTAGCAATTAGTTTTACAACAGTAGCAATAATGAAAATTGTCGCGAAGAATCCAAATGAGACAACAAATCCTACACCTGAATCGACAGCATCATTACGCTTACTTTGGACGTTCTTTTCAAATTCGTTCACGTTTACCCCTCCTATATCATATTTAGTATAAGCGATTACACTAAAAAAATCTACATTATCTTCTACTTAACAAAGGCTATTTCTTTCCAGTGTTGCCTTGATTACTCACAAATAATTTTAAATTGAATGGCTACACTATAGATAACATTGGGGCATCGTTTCGTATTCAGGTTACCTAGGCCCTGGATCGGAACGTTCATATAGATGAAAGGGGATCTGAGCTGTAATCTCAGGTCTCTTATACTTATTTTATAAAAAAAGCCTGGTAAATGCAAATAGAGTTTCCTTTTCATACTTGCCAAAGTGATGGTTTCATTTTACGATAAGTGAAGTGAAATGAACGATTGGAGAAAATAAAGATGATTTTTGATGTATGGAAGGATATCCAGAATAAGAAATTAAACCCCGTATATTTGCTTTTAGGAGAAGAGGCTTTTTTAATGCAAGAAACATTACGCTATATAGTTCAAGCTTCTTTACTTGAAGAGGAAAAAGATTTTAATTTATCTATATATGACATGGAGGATACGGCAATTGAAACAGCCATTGAGGATGCGGAAACTCTGCCCTTTATGGGAGAGCGCCGTGTTGTGATAATAAAAAATCCTGTATTTTTAACAAGTGAAAAAAAGAAGGAAAAAGTGGAACACCGTATTGAAAAACTTGAACAATACTTACATTCACCAGCGCCGTATACAGTTGTCGTATTTGTTGCGCCATACGAAAAGTTGGATGAGCGGAAAAAGATTACAAAGCTGTTAAAAAAGCAAGCGACAGTACTTGAAATGAAGTCACTTACCGATGCGGATACAAAAAAGTGGATGATAAATGTTGCTAGGGAAACACAAGTTGAATTAGAGGGAGATGCCGTTAATCAGCTGCTTTTATTAACAGCTGGGGACCTAATGGTCATTCATCAAGAGTTACAAAAACTCAGTACATATGTTGGAGAAGGTGGAATCGTTACAGTTGATACGGTTAATCTTCTTGTCGCCAGGACACTTGAGCAAAATATATTTGACTTAATTGATCATGTTATTCATAAAAGAAGCAAACATGCTTTGCAGATATTCTATGATCTTTTAAAAAACAATGAAGAACCAATTAAAATTCTATCTCTATTAGTTAATCAATTTCGCCTGATTTTACAGGTCAAGGAATTGTCTACTGTAGGATATGGTCAGCAGCAGATTGCAACAACTGTAAAAGTACACCCTTTCAGAGTCAAGCTTGCCTTACAACAAGCCAGGCTATTTCAAACGGAAGAATTGGCCAAGATATTAATGGAGTTGGCAGAAGCAGATTACGAAATGAAGACAGGGAAAAAAGATAAACAGCTACTATTGGAGCTATTTTTATTAAAGTTGTTTAATGAAACATAAAAAAACGATCCAAACCGGATCGTTTTTTGTTTGAGAAAGTTTTGATAGCAGGGACTTTAAAGCTCCTGCGTATTTTTCTCTTTAAATTATGCAGTTAATCCGTTAACACTTTTTGCTAAACGTGATTTGTAACGAGCAGCAGTGTTTTTGTGTACTAAACCGCTTTGTGCAGCTTTATCAATTTTGCTGTTTGCTTCAACTAGTGCAGTTTTTGCATTATCAGCATCGTTGTTTAAAACTAGTGCATCTACTTTTTTAATAGCAGAACGCATTGCTGATTTGATAGCAGAGTTATGTGCATTACGCTCATTGCTAGTTTTTACGCGTTTGATTGCAGATTTAATATTTGGCATATCTTTCACCTCCTAAGAAGTAAATCGAGATCTATAATACTCGATCATTTCCTTTACATGAACAAAAGATATTCTATCAAACAGCTACCTATATTGCAATACTAATGTAAAGGAAAATACATTGAAAGCCATTAAAATTTATTTATTTTGGATTCAAGTGGAATTGTTCCTTCCATTTTGAACAAATATTAGAGAATGTTTCCGTGTATAAATGGCAAGGCTAAAAAGTAGGAATAATGAAATGGGAGGTATTGAAAAATGGATAAGTCACTTGATTTAAGTAAATATTCGGTTCGTACAGACTTGGCAGTTGAAGCAAGGGCGATGGCACTTGAGCAGACAGAGGCTGAAAATACATCCAATATTAGCGGTGTTATTATAAAAGAGTGGGAGGAAGAGGGAGTAGGTCTTTCCTCATTGGAGATAGATGAACAGGGTTCTGAAATTGTTGGAAAAAAAGCAGGGAAATATTTAACTCTTGAAGTTCAAGGGATAAGACAAAAGGACACAGAGCTTCAAGAAAAAGTCATTGAAGTTTTTGCAAAACATTTCAGTCAGTTTATAACTGATTTAAATATACCTAAAGATGCAAGCTGTTTAGTCGTTGGACTCGGTAATTGGAATGTAACACCAGATGCTCTTGGTCCTCTTGCGGTAGAAAACCTTCTAATTACAAGACATTTATTTAAGCTTCAACCCGAGAATGTTGAAGAAGGGTTCCGGCCGGTTAGTGCTATAGCGCCAGGTGTTATGGGATTAACAGGTATTGAAACAAGTGACATTATTTCCGGTGTAATCGAGCAGTCAAAACCCGATTTTGTTATTGCTATTGATGCGTTGGCTGCCAGATCAATAGACCGTGTAAATACGACTATTCAAATCTCAGATACAGGTATCCACCCCGGGTCAGGAGTTGGGAATAAACGAAAGGCATTAAGCAAAGAAACTTTTGGCATCCCTGTAATTGCAATCGGTATCCCGACAGTAGTAGACGCTGTATCCATAACAAGTGATACGATCGATTATATCTTAAAGCATTTCGGTCGAGAAATGAACGAAGGTAACAGGCCGTCAAGGTCATTAACACCGGCAGGAATGAATTTTGGCGAACGACGTGTTTTAACAGATGAGGATTTACCAAGTGATGAACAACGCCAACAATTTTTAGGTATTGTCGGGGGCTTGGAGGATGATGAGAAGCGTAAGCTCATTCATGAAGTACTTGCACCTCTGGGACATAATTTAATGGTAACACCTAAAGAGGTGGATACATTTATCGATGACATGGCAAATGTTATCGCGAGTGGCTTAAACACAGCCCTTCATCAACAAGTGGATCAAAGCAATTCAGGCGGTTATACTCATTAATACGTTGTTCTATTTCCTTATGCTTGGACATACATTTTAGTAGACAAGCATAAGGAGGATATTGAATGAAGCGTACTACTACTAGTCGCAATATGATTGTTACCTTAAATGGGACAAGCATAAAAAAGGGAATCGTCATAAGCTTCATTGTTTTGGTCATAACCTTTTTACTTTCAGGTATTTTAACATCTTTAAAGCCGGAATACCGATTAACCTCTTCATCCATTCATGATTTAACAAAACACATTGATAGTGAGGCATTCTTGCAATTGTTAGGAGCGGAAAATCGCTATTTTGTTTCCGCTATGCCGGAAAAAGCCGAGCCAATAAAACTATCCTCAATTATGTTTAAAGTGGCAACAAGCATAAACCCTGATGATCCGCGAAGCCTTTTAGGACGGGAGTTACCGGGTTTTTCTCTCTTTGATAGTGAAATAGTTGTTGCCGGAGATGGGACAAACTATACAAATATGCCATATGAATCACCACCACCAACAGAAGTGCTACTTCAAGAAAGAGAAGCTTCAATTGATAAAAATGATGTTGTCAATGCAGATGATGGTGAACCTAAAACTCCTCCGGCATTAACAACAGGTGACAAAAAAGTAGTGTACATTTACAACACGCATAATACGGAGTCATACCTTCCTCTTTTAGAGGGTGAAGACGATCCAAATCGTGCCATTCATTCCAAGGCAAATGTAACAATGGTTAGTGAACTATTAGGAAAAGCCCTTAAAGAAGAAGGAATTGGAAGTCAAGTGGAAACAACCGATATTCAAGCCAATTTGAAACAAAAAGGTTGGAACTATGCCAAGTCTTATACAGCTTCTCGTCCTGTAGTTCAAAGTGCAATGGCAAGTAATCAGGACCTAACGTATATGATTGACATTCACCGTGATTCACAAAGGAAGGGTGTCACAACCATAAAAATTGGAGACAAATCGTACGCGAAGCTTGCGTTTGTGATAGGTGGAGACAATCCAACAGCTGAAAAAAACGAACAGCTGGCAAAAGATCTACATGAATTACTACAAGAAAAATATCCAGGTTTAAGTAGAGGTATTTTTGAACAAGGTGGTAAAGGATACAACGGAGTTTATAATCAAGATTTATCAAATAATGCCATGCTTCTTGAATTTGGTGGTGTGGATAATAACCTTGACGAATTAAAAAATACAATTGCAGCAGTGGCAGATGTTTTTAGTGAGTATTATTGGCAAGCAGAAAAGGTGAATGGGGAAACTTCTTCTGAAAAAAAGTAAACTTATTGTGAGGGAAGCAAGATGGTGAAATTTATGTTAAAATGCATTGTTCTTTGTTCTGTTCTACTTTTTGGGGTACTTATTGGGATGCAACAAGCTAACCAAGGGATGATTAAAATGAAGGGCTACAATGATCCTGATTTTCAAGGTGCTTTCCAAATTGATAGTAATGAGACTGGTGACGTAGAAGCTTCAATCCTGGGGAATGAGGTTACAAGCCAAGACCTTCAAAAAAAACAAGAACAGTTAGAACAAATAGAAGCTTTTAATATGTTCTCTCAATTAGGTAAACAATTTGCCAATATTGTTAGCAGTGGTGTATCATCTTTGCTTAAAACAGTAACAGAATTAATGGATGGATGAATGAATCACAAAAGCAAAAACTAATGAAAAAGCTGTCAAAAGAGTACATTATATACTGTATCTTTTGACAGTTTTTTATTGTTGTAACTCACTATCCTTTCTTAACTACTGTAAATAGTGGCTTTCACTGGTCTGATTGCCTCGATTTTTCTTGCAACTTTCCCAGTTTTTTTGCAACCATTATATACAGAATCATTTCTTGATGGAATAAACTTTGTTCAATGCATGTTTATTATCCATTGAATGTTGATTTGCCAGTTGATATAATGAGAAATAGTGTATTTGTAAGCTATGTAGGAGTGAAGTCATAATATGAACAGAGAAGAAAAATTAAATAGGCAATCGAAAATACGGAATTTTTCGATCATTGCCCATATTGATCATGGTAAATCAACTCTAGCAGATCGTATTTTAGAAAAAACATCTGCATTAACTCAGCGTGAAATGAAGAATCAATTATTAGATTCTATGGATTTGGAAAGAGAACGTGGAATTACAATAAAATTAAATGCTGTTCAATTGAAATATAAAGCAAAAGATGGAGAGGAATACACTTTCCATTTAATTGATACACCAGGACACGTCGACTTTACATACGAGGTTTCACGAAGCCTTGCAGCATGTGAAGGAGCGATCCTTGTTGTAGATGCAGCTCAAGGAATTGAAGCACAAACACTGGCAAACGTGTATTTAGCTCTTGATAATGATTTAGAAATATTACCTGTTATTAATAAAATCGATCTACCAAGTGCTGATCCAGAACGTGTTCGTCAAGAAGTTGAGGATGTTATCGGCCTAGACGCTTCAGAAGCAGTATTAGCTTCTGCTAAGGCTGGTATTGGAATTGAAGAAATTCTGGAGCAAGTAGTTGAGAAAGTTCCTGCACCACAGGGGGATCCTGAAGGTCCGTTAAAAGCATTGATTTTTGACTCCTTATATGATGCTTACCGCGGAGTGGTTGCCTATATCCGTGTTGTAGAAGGATCGGTTAAAGTGGGTCAAAAGATCAAAATGATGGCTACAGGTAAAGAATTTGAAGTAACTGAAGTAGGGGTATTTAATCCAAAGCCTGTACAGTTAAAAGAATTAAATGTCGGGGACGTTGGTTTTTTAACAGCAGCGATTAAAAATGTCGGAGATACTCGTGTCGGAGATACGATTACAAATGCAAAAAATGGTGCAACTGAGGCACTTCCGGGTTATCGTAAGCTTAATCCTATGGTTTTCTGTGGTCTATATCCAATCGATACGGCAAAATATAATGATTTACGTGAAGCTTTAGAAAAGCTTGAGTTAAACGACTCTTCTCTTCAATTTGAGCCAGAGACATCACAAGCGTTAGGGTTTGGGTTCCGTTGCGGGTTCCTGGGATTACTACACATGGAAATTATCCAGGAGCGAATTGAACGTGAATTCAAAATTGACTTAATTACAACTGCTCCGAGTGTTATCTATGATGTTCATTTAACAGATGGAGAGACAATTAGAGTAGATAACCCTTCTAACATGCCAGACCCTCAAAAGATAGATCATATTGAAGAGCCTTATGTAAAGGCGGCAATTATGGTTCCGAACGATTATGTTGGAGCAGTTATGGAACTTTGCCAGAAAAAACGCGGGAACTTTATAGACATGCAATACTTGGATGAAAATCGTGTGAGTATAAATTACGAGATTCCGTTGTCTGAAATTGTGTATGATTTCTTTGATCAATTAAAATCAAACACGAAGGGATATGCTTCATTTGATTATGAATTAATAGGGTATAAGACATCAACATTGGTGAAGATGGATATTCTGTTAAATGCTGAAAAAATAGATGCCCTTTCATTTATTGTTCATCGTGATTCTGCATACGACCGTGGAAAGATGATTGTTGAAAAACTAAAGGAACTAATTCCACGTCAACAATTCGAAGTACCAATTCAAGCAGCAATTGGTCAAAAAATTGTAGCTAGGTCGACAATTAAAGCTATGCGCAAAAACGTACTTGCCAAATGTTACGGTGGAGATATTTCCCGTAAACGTAAGCTCCTAGAAAAGCAAAAAGAAGGTAAAAAACGTATGAAGCAAGTCGGTTCAGTAGAAGTGCCGCAGGAAGCATTTATGGCAGTACTACGAATGGATGAAAGCTGATCTTTTTCATCAAAAAGTAGCCTGTGATATACTTGATACCATTAAACTGAAATAAACTGATGCCGCAGCGATGTCTGCGGCTTCTTAATTAGAAGGTGAAATAATGATTCAATCAGCTTACATTCACATCCCCTTTTGTCATCATATATGTCACTATTGTGACTTTAATAAAGTATTCTTTAAACAACAGCCTGTTGATGAATATATTGAAATGGTCATTAAAGAGATGCATCATAGAAGTGAACTTAGCCTGGAACACCCTCTTAAGACTATATTTATAGGTGGGGGAACACCAACTGCGTTATCGGCAGAACAGTTAGATCGGCTATTTGAGGGAATTACGGATGAATTACTTCCTGGAAATCAGCTTGTAGAGTTTGCAGTTGAAGCAAATCCCGGAGAGCTAACAGAAGAGAAGCTGTCCGTATTAAAAAATGCGGGTGTAAATCGTTTAAGTATAGGAGTTCAAAGCTTTGATGATGAGTTATTAAAGAAAATTGGGCGTGTACATCGAACGGAAGATGTGTTTAGAACGGTCCATCAGGCTGAAAAAGCAGGCTTTGATAATATAAGTTTAGATCTCATGTATGCTCTTCCTGGCCAAACCGTAGAGCAGTTTAAGAAAACTCTTGAAACTGCTTTTACATTAAATGTTAAACATTATTCAGCTTATTCATTAATTATTGAACCTAAAACTGTATTCTATAATCTCATGCAAAAGGGGAGATTATCATTGCCGCCTCAAGAGCAGGAAGCGATTATGTACGAGCTGGCAATGGAAGAAATGGAGAAACAGGGATTCAAACAATATGAAATTAGTAATTATGCGATTCCGGGCTATGAAAGTAACCACAATATCACATATTGGAATAATGAGTACTATTATGGTTTTGGAGCCGGCGCACATGGCTATGAAGATGGAATTAGAACATCAAATATCGGACCTATTAAGAAATATATGGAAAATGTACTTGAACTAGGAAATGCTTTTCAATCTCAACATCGAGTGAGCATTGAAGAGGCAATGGAAGAGGAAATGTTTTTAGGACTTCGCAAAGTTGAAGGTGTTTATAAGGAAAGGTTCTTTGAAAAATTTGATGTAACATTAGAAAGTAAGTTTGGAGAACAAATTAAGCAGCTAGTTCATAAAGGATTATTAGTTGATGCTGAAAAGTCTATCTTCTTAACACGAAAAGGTAAATTATTGGGTAATGAAGTATTTCAAGAGTTCTTGATCTCTTAAATCTGGATAAAAATTCATGTATTTATTAATTGACAATTTATTTTGGTTTTGATAACTTTTTATATATATTTAGCACTCACTTATAAAGAGTGCTAACAGAGGTGATGAATAATGCTTACAGATCGCCAATTGTTAATCCTTCAAGTAATAATTGATGATTTTATTCATTCAGCTCAGCCTGTAGGTTCTCGATCATTAGCGAAAAAAGACGATATAACGTTTAGCTCGGCTACTATTAGGAACGAGATGGCTGACTTAGAGGACCTTGGATTTATTGAAAAAACCCATAGTTCTTCTGGACGTGTTCCTTCTGAGAAGGGATATCGCTACTATGTGGACCATTTATTATCTCCACAGAGATTAACGAAAACAGAAGTATCACAAATTAAATCAATTTATGCTGAGAAAATATTTGAACTAGAAAAGGTTGTTCAAAAATCAGCACAAATTTTGTCGGAATTGACAAATTATACATCGATTGTTCTGGGGCCCAAAGTGAATGAAAATCGCTTAAAAAGGTTACAAATAGTCCCGATAAATCATGATACAGCGGTAGCTATTATTGTGACAAATACCGGTCATGTTGAAAATCGAACCATTACATTTCCAGGATCACTTGACCCTGGTGATATCGAAAAAATGGTAAATATTTTAAATGAAAGATTAGTCGGGGTTCCTCTAGTTGAGCTGCAGAATAAAATTTTTAAGGAAGTTGTCACAGTTCTTAAAGATCATATTGAAAACTATGATATGCTATTAAGGATTATGGCTGGTTCATTAAAGTTAGACTCAACTGAAAAGATTTATTTTGGCGGTAAGACTAATATGCTAAGCCAACCGGAGTTTTCTGATATTGGCAGAATCAGGTCGTTATTAACGATGATTGAACATGAAAAAGAAATATATGGTCTATTAAAAAGCGACAACACGGGAATTACAATTAAAATCGGTAAAGAGAATGATAATTCCGCAATGGAAAATTGTAGCTTAATTACAGCTACATATTCTCTAGGGGAAAATCAATTCGGTACAATTGCTGTATTAGGACCAACAAGAATGGAGTATTCACGAGTGATCAGCTTATTAACAAGAATGACCCGTGACCTTTCTAAAACCCTTACCGAATTGTATCACGAAAGATAAGCTTGGTTATATTGATATATGGATGGGATATACTCTATTCCATCCGATTCCTATGCATATAAATCATATGATATAACGATTTCTTTAAGGGAGGTGAAACATCGTGTCAAATGAGAAAAACGTTGCAGAACAAGAAGAAACAGTAGATACACAAGATACTGAAGAAGTCGAAGTTGAAGTGGTCGATGCAGAAGATGTAACTGTTGAAGAAGCTAAAGAAACTGCTGATGAAACAACTGCAAAAATTGCTGAATTACAAGCGAAGCTTGACGAAACAGAAAATAAAATGCTTCGAAACCAAGCTGACTTCGATAACTTTAGACGCCGCACTCGCATAGATCAGGAAGCTGCTCAAAAGTATCGTGCTCAAAGTATTGTCTCTGACATTTTACCTGCTCTTGATAACTTTGAAAGAGCGTTACAAATAGAAGCTAATAATGAACAAACAAAATCATTATTACAAGGTATGAATATGGTTTACAACCAGTTAGTTCAAGCCCTTCAAAATGAAGGTGTAGAAGTAATTAAATCTGTTGGTGAACCATTTGATCCACATCTGCATCAAGCAGTTATGCAGGTTGAGGATGACAACTTTGAATCCAACACTGTAGTAGAAGAACTACAAAAAGGCTACAAACTCAAGGATCGGGTCATACGACCTGCCATGGTAAAAGTAAATCAATAATAAACTTACATATTAGGAGGTTCTATTCAATGAGTAAAATTATCGGTATCGACTTAGGTACAACAAACTCATGTGTCGCAGTTTTAGAAGGCGGAGAACCGAAAGTAATTCCAAACCCAGAAGGAAACCGTACAACACCTTCTGTAGTTGCTTTCAAAAACGGTGAACGTCAAGTTGGTGAGGTTGCAAAGCGTCAAGCAATCACTAACCCAAATACAATTATCTCAATTAAACGTCATATGGGTACTGATCACAAAGTAGAGGTTGAAGGTAAAAACTATACACCACAAGAACTTTCAGCCATCATTCTTCAACACTTAAAATCATACGCTGAAGAGTATTTAGGAGAGCCTGTTACTAAAGCAGTTATTACTGTTCCAGCTTACTTCAATGATGCTGAGCGTCAAGCTACTAAAGATGCTGGTAAAATTGCCGGTTTAGAAGTTGAACGTATTATCAACGAACCTACTGCTGCAGCTTTAGCATATGGGTTAGATAAAACAGACGAAGACCAAACAATCCTAGTTTATGACTTAGGTGGCGGAACGTTTGACGTATCTGTACTTGAACTTGGTGATGGTGTATTCGAAGTACGTTCTACTGCTGGGGACAACCGTCTAGGTGGAGATGACTTTGACCAAGTCATTATTGATTATTTAGTTGCTGAATTCAAAAAGGAAAACGGCATTGATCTTTCTAAAGATAAAATGGCCCTGCAACGTTTAAAAGATGCAGCTGAAAAAGCGAAAAAAGATCTTTCAGGTGTAACATCAACTCAAATTTCATTACCATTTATTACAGCTGGAGAAGCTGGTCCACTTCACTTAGAAGTAAGCCTATCTCGTGCGAAATTTGATGAATTATCATCTGATTTAGTAGAAAGAACAATGGGACCTGTTCGTCAAGCACTAAGTGATGCAGATCTTTCAGCAAATGAAATTGATAAAGTTATCCTTGTTGGTGGTTCTACTCGTATTCCTGCTGTACAGGAAGCAATTAAAAAAGCATTAGGAAAAGAACCGCATAAAGGTGTAAACCCTGACGAAGTGGTTGCACTTGGTGCATCAATTCAAGGTGGAGTTATTACTGGAGACGTTAAAGATGTTGTATTACTTGACGTTACTCCACTTTCACTTGGTATTGAAACAATGGGTAGTGTATTTACAAAGCTTATTGAACGTAATACAACAATCCCGACAAGTAAATCACAAGTGTTCTCAACAGCAGCTGATAACCAAACAGCAGTAGATATTCACGTACTACAAGGTGAACGTCCAATGGCAGCTGACAACAAAACATTAGGTCGCTTCCAATTAACTGATATTCCACCAGCACCACGTGGTGTTCCACAAATTGAAGTATCCTTTGATATTGATAAAAATGGTATCGTAAATGTTCGTGCAAAAGACTTAGGTACAAACAAAGAGCAAGCCATTACGATCAAATCAAACACTGGCTTATCAGATGAAGAAATCGACCGCATGGTAAAAGAAGCGGAAGAAAACGCTGATGCTGATAAAGCGCGTAAAGAAGAAGTGGAACTTCGTAATGAAGCAGATCAATTAGTCTTCCAAACAGAGAAAACGCTAAAAGATCTTGAAGGAAAAGTAGACGAAGCTGAAGTAGCAAAAGCTAACGAAGCGAAGGATGCTTTAAAATCAGCGATTGAAAGTAATAACTTAGAAGAAATTAAAGCGAAAAAAGAAGCTCTTCAAACTATCGTACAAGAGCTATCAGTGAAGCTTTATGAACAAGCTCAGCAAGCAGCAGGTGCGCAGCAACAAGGCGGAGATGCAGGCAGCAAAGCTGATGATGTTGTAGATGCTGAATTTGAAGAAGTAAATGATGACGACAAAAAATAAGTCAATCTAAGGTGAAAAGTCAAAGTCAGGGTGCGTCTTGACTTTGACTTTTTTTTTGCACGATCAGAAAATATAAAAATAGTATGGATGATCGTATATGAAATACTTGGATTTCCCCATTAAGACCTGGTGACAAGCCGAATTTTTTTATTAACATGAAAAGCATGATATGGATAGATAATTATGTTGCTTTTCATCTCTTTTGAGTGATACAATTTACCTTATGTGAGAAAATCGGGAGTGAGAAATTATGAGCAAGCGTGATTACTATGAAGTCCTCGGGTTAAGTAAGAACGCGAGTAAGGATGAGATAAAAAAGCTTATCGAAAGCTTTCAAAAACCTATCATCCAGACATTAACAAAGAAGCTGATGCTGATGCAAAATTCAAAGAAATTACGGAAGCTTATGAAACATTAAGTGATGATCAAAAGAAAGCTCACTATGATCAATTCGGTCATACTGATCCGAACCAAGGTTTCGGTGGTGGTGCCGGATTTGGTGGAGACGGCTTTGGATTTGAAGATATTTTCAGCTCAATCTTTGGTGGCGGAACTCGTAGAAGAGACCCAAATGCACCAAGACAAGGTGCGGACCTGCAATATACAATGACATTGGATTTTGATGAGGCTGTATTCGGTAAAGAAACAACAATTGAAATTCCTAGAGAAGAAACATGTGAAACATGTGATGGATCAGGCGCGCAAAAAGGAACAAAACCGGAAACATGTACACATTGTGGTGGTAGCGGGCAACAAAGTGTTGAGCAAAATACACCATTTGGCCGTATTGTAAATCGCCGTGTTTGTCACCATTGTGAAGGTACTGGGAAAATGATCAAACATAAATGCGGAACTTGCCGTGGAACCGGAAAGGTGAAAAAGCGCAAGAAAATTTCGGTCAAAATTCCTGCAGGTGTTGATGATGGTCAGCAATTACGTGTTTCTGCACAGGGAGAACCAGGAGTAAATGGTGGACCTCCAGGTGACCTTTATGTCGTGTTCAACGTAAGAGATCATGAATTCTTTGAAAGAGATGGCGATGATATCTATTGTGAAATGCCATTAACGTTTGCGCAGGCAGCACTTGGGGATGAAATCCAAGTACCGACATTGCATGGAAAAGTAAAATTAAAAGTACCAGCTGGAACACAGACTGGTAAGAAATTCCGTTTGTCTGGGAAAGGTGTTCCGAACGTAAGAGGGTACGGTCAGGGAGATCAATACGTTATTTTACGTGTGTTAACGCCGACAAACTTAACTGAAAAGCAAAAAGATCTTTTAAGAGAATTTGCTGACATAAGCGGTTCAAAGCCTGATGAACATGAAGAAAGTTTTTTTGATAAAGTAAAAAGAGCCTTTAAAGGTGATTGAATTAAGAATTTTTTAATGGTTTAGGATTGGAGTTGGTAGATATGAAGTGGTCAGAATTAAGTGTTCATACAACACAAGAAGCAGTTGAACCTATTTCAAATATCCTGCATGAGGCTGGAGCGAGTGGTGTAGTCATTGAGGACCTTGCAGATTTAATGAAAGAACGTAGTACCGCACTAGGTGAAATCTACCAACTCGATCCAACCGATTATCCCGAAGAGGGCGTTGTTGTAAAAGCCTATTTACCCGTGAATAGCTTTCTTGGGGAAACAGTTGATGCAATTAAAGCTGGTATCAACAATCTATTGTTATATGATATTGATCTGGGAAGAAATCATATTACCATAAGTGAGGTAAATGAAGAGGAATGGGCGACGGCATGGAAAAAATATTATCATCCCGTTAAGATTTCTGAAAAGTTTACCATTGTTCCAACATGGGAAATATACGAGCCGGTAAGTTCTGATGAACTGATCATTGAACTTGATCCAGGAATGGCATTCGGTACAGGAACACATCCTACAACAGTTTTATGTATTCAAGCATTAGAACGTACCGTACAAAAGGAAGATACGATCATTGATGTCGGTACAGGGTCTGGTGTGTTAAGTATTGCAGCTGGATTATTAGGTGCTAAACAAATTGATGCCTTTGATTTAGATCAAGTAGCTGTTGAGAGCGCAAAACTGAATGTGAAGCTAAATAAGGTTCAAAACGTTGTAAATGTTTCACAAAAAAACTTACTAGATGGTGTTGAAGGACCAGTTGACTTAGTTGTGTCAAATATATTAGCTGAAATTATTGTTCGTTTCATAGACAAAGCTTATGACGTATTAAAAGATAACGGAACGTTCATCACGTCCGGAATTATTCAAAATAAAAAACAGGAAGTAAAAGAAGCCCTCATACATGCAGGTTTTGTCATTGAAGAAACAATGGTTATGGAAGACTGGGTAGCGTTTATAGCAAAAAAGAAGTAAAGAAAGAAGGCGTTACTTTTGCAACGGTACTTTATTAAAGAAGATAAAACTAATATCGAGACAACCATCTATGTTAATGGTGATGATGTCCATCATATTTCTCGGGTCTTGCGTATGCAAGCAGGCGATAAGATTATATGCTGTACGAAGGATGGTTTTGAAGCTCTCTGTGAAATTGTTGAAATTACCAATGACCAAGTTCAATGTTTTGTATTAGAATGGATGACAGTGAATCGTGAATTACCTGTATCTATATCCATTGCGAGCGGGTTGCCTAAAGGGGATAAGCTTGAATGGATCATTCAGAAAGGCACCGAATTAGGTGCTTCTTCATTTATCCCTTTTAATGCTGCTCGTTCCATTGTGAAGCTTGAAGCAAAGAAAACTGGGAAAAAGCTTGAGCGTTGGAATAAGATTGCAAAGGAAGCTTCTGAACAGTCATACCGCAATAAAATACCTGAGGTTTTAGAGCCTTGTGATTTTCAACATATAATAGAGTTAGCAAAAAGCTATGATGTGAAGGTCGTAGCTTATGAAGAGTCGGCAAAGCAAGGGGAAAAGAAAAATCTGGCTAAAGCTTTCGAAAAATTAGAAGAAGGCAGTTCACTTCTGGTTGTATTTGGACCTGAAGGTGGGCTAACAGAGAAGGAAATTGAAAGATTAGAACAAACTGGTTTTTATATATGCAGTTTTGGACCAAGAATTTTAAGAACGGAAACAGCGCCATTATATTTATTATCTGCTGTTTCTTATTATTTCGAACTATCGAGGTGATAAATAATGCCTACAGTAGCATTTCATACATTAGGTTGCAAGGTAAATCATTATGAAACAGAAGCCATTTGGCAGCTATTTAAAGAAGCTGGCTATGAGCGGACAGAATACGAACGAGTTGCGGATGTATATGTCATTAATACGTGTACAGTAACAAACACAGGTGATAAAAAAAGTCGACAAGTTATTCGACGTGCGATTAGAAAAAATCCTGATGGTGTTATTTGCGTAACAGGATGTTATGCCCAGACTTCACCTGCTGAAATTATGGCGATACCAGGTGTAGATATTGTTGTAGGAACTCAAGATCGTGTGAAAATGCTTGAGTATATAGAACAATTTAAAAAAGAAAGACAGCCGATTAACGGTGTTAGAAATATCATGAAGACACGTGTATATGAAGAACTCGATGTACCATCTTTTACTGATCGTACAAGAGCTTCATTAAAGATTCAGGAAGGATGTAATAACTTTTGTACTTTCTGTATTATTCCGTGGGCTCGTGGGTTAATGCGTTCACGTGATCCAAAAGAGGTTGTTGCACAAGCTCAGCAGCTAGTTAACGCTGGATATAAAGAGATCGTACTAACAGGAATTCATACTGGTGGCTATGGTGAAGATTTAAAAGATTATAATCTTGCTATGCTATTAAGAGATTTAGATGCACAAGTAGAAGGATTGAAACGTATTCGTATTTCTTCTATTGAAGCGAGTCAAATTTCAGATGAAGTTATTGAGGTCCTTAAGAAATCTGAAAAAGTTGTGCGTCATTTGCACATTCCAATTCAGTCTGGATCTGACACAGTGTTAAAGCGTATGCGCAGAAAATATACAATGGAGTTTTTTGCGGAACGTTTAGATCGCTTAAAAGAAGCATTGCCGGGCTTAGCCGTAACATCTGATGTTATTGTTGGGTTTCCAGGTGAAACAGAAGAAGAATTTATGGAAACTTATAACTTCATTAAAAAATACAAGTTCTCTGAGCTCCATGTATTTCCTTATTCCAAGCGTACAGGAACACCTGCTGCTCGCATGGATGATCAAATAGATGAAGAAATTAAAAATAATCGTGTTCATCGATTAATTGAACTTTCAAATCAACTTGCGAAGGAATATTCTTCTCAATTTGAAAATGAAGTGTTAGAGGTTATTCCTGAAGAAAGATATAAAGAAGAGCAAAACGAAGATTTATATGTTGGTTATACAGATAACTACTTGAAGGTTGTATTACCTGCAAATGAAGAAATGGTTGGGAAAATTGTTAAAGTAAAAATTACGAAAGCTGGATATCCCTACAATGAGGGTCAGTTTGTAAAAGTAATGGGAGACATTCAAAAACCAACTGAAAAAGTTCGATTAACATCATGATTCCAAACAGGGTCAGCATAAAAATGCTGGCCCTTTTGAATTATATAATGATAATGTGATAAAAAGCAGTGATGGAGTACAAATTAATTTTGTACTCGTTTTTATACAGAATAAATGTTAAGATGTAAGAGGTCGGACAACTATTAATAAGGAGACGATACATAATGTCTAAAATAGCGAATATGATTGACCATACAGCCTTGAAAGCAGATACAACCAGAGATGTTATTGAAAAGCTTTGTCAGGAAGCAACTGAGTATCAATTTGCATCCGTTTGCGTAAACCCTACATGGGTTGAAACAGCTGCTCAGTTACTAAAGAATTCAGAAGTTAAGGTTTGCACAGTAATTGGATTTCCACTAGGGGCAAACACACCTGAAACAAAAGCATTTGAAACGAAGGATGTCATTGAAAAAGGTGCAACAGAAGTGGATATGGTCATTAATATCGGAGCACTAAAAGATAAAAACGATGATCTTATTCTAAAAGACATAAAAGCAGTAGTTGACGCTGCAAATGGGAAAGCGTTAACGAAAGTTATTATTGAAACTAGTCTGCTTACTGAAGAAGAAAAAGTTAGAGCTTGTGAACTTTCTGTAAAAGCAGGGGCAGACTTTGTGAAAACTTCAACAGGTTTTTCAACAGGAGGAGCTACTGTAGAGGATATTTCGCTTATGAGAAAAACAGTGGGTCCTACGATAGGTGTAAAGGCTTCAGGGGGAGTAAGAGATACAGAAGGTGCAGAGGCACTTATAAAAGCTGGTGCAACACGAATAGGAGCAAGCTCTGGAGTATCCATTATAAAAGGAGAAGCTTCAACATCAGATTACTAATTTAAATGTGATGACATCTGGTCAATTTGTACAATCAAACAATTTTAATCTGCATAAAATAAACTTAACATTTAAACTTATTCATAAAACAAGATCTTTTTATGATATGAGTTGACCTGTATTATTCATTATATTATAATGTCAAAGTACATGTTTATCTATAGACATGTTTTATTTACAAGATGTCGATTGGTTGTATTCGGAGGGAGGGAAAGAGAATGTCAAAAACGGTCGTTCGTAAAAACGAGTCGCTTGAAGATGCTCTTCGTCGTTTCAAACGTACTGTATCAAAAAGTGGTACAATACAAGAAGCTAGAAAGCGCGAATTCTATGAAAAGCCTAGCGTAAAGCGTAAGAAAAAGTCTGAAGCAGCTAGAAAGCGCAAATTCTAAAAGAGGGTGTACGTATGAGTCTTCTTGATCGGTTGAATCAAGACATGAAACAAGCGATGAAAAACAAAGAAAAAGACAAATTAGTTGTTATTCGTATGGTCAAGGCTGCTTTACAAAATGAAGCAATTAAACTTGGCAATAACGAATTGTCTGCTGAAGAAGAATTGACGGTTCTTTCTCGCGAGCTTAAACAACGAAAAGACTCCCTCCAGGAATTCAAAAATGCTGATCGTTTGGACTTAGTTGAAAAAACACAAGCAGAAATCGATATACTTGTCGATTATATGCCTGAGCAGCTTTCCGAGGAAGAAGTTTCTGAAATTGTAAAACAGACTATTTCAGAAGTGAATGCTACTTCTAAAGCCGATATGGGGAAAGTCATGGGAGCACTTATGCCCAAAGTAAAAGGTAAAGCAGACGGAAGTCTTGTTAATAAGCTTGTGCAACAACAGCTATCATAAATGAGTAAAAACACCTTGCCTTAGCAAGGTGTTTTTACTATCTACAAAAGTAAACCTTTATTTTAAGACATACTAATATAAGAAAAAGACTAATAAGAAGTGAGATAACGTATACATAAAATAAAATGAAACCTTTTGCACTTACATTCGTATTACTATTATCTGATTAAGCTTTAGATTTTCAGTGTTCAATTAGAGCTATTAAGAGCTCTAGACAAAAAGCAATATGCGTCTGTGAACGATTAAAGTGAAAGGAGGGAAATAAGTGAAAAAGCAGTTTTTTCTATTTTTGATTGCTTTTGCTTTTTTGCTAAGTTTTTATCAAGGGTATCAGGCAATAGCTAAAGCTGATTCGACTCAAAAAGTGTATGTCATTCCTGTCGAAGAAACTGTTGAAAAAGGACTTTCTCAATATATAAAAAGAAATATTAATGAAGCACAAACACAAAAAGTGGATCACATTGTCCTGGAAATTGATACTCTTGGTGGAGCAGTTGACGGAGCCATGGAAATTTCAGATACCCTTCGTTCAAGTGAAATTCCAATAACAGCTTATATAAATAGACGTGCTATATCTGCAGGAGCTTATATTGCATTAAATGCTGATCAAATTTATATGGCGCCAGGAAGTCAAATGGGGTCTGCAGCAATTATCACAGGTGATGGGAATGCAGCTGATGATAAAGCACAATCTTTGTGGCTGTCTGAAATGCGGGAATCTGCAGAACGAAATGGCCGTGATCCTAAATTTGCTTTAGCCATGGCCGATAAAGATGTAGATATTCCTAAATATGGTGCCGGCAAGGGTGATTTGTTAACACTTGAAACAAAGCAGGCATCAGAAGTTGGCTATTCAGAAGGAACTGCTGCCAGCTTAGAAGACTTGTTAACTCAACTTGACCTTGAGGGTGCAACAGTCTTAAAAGCTGAGGAAAGTCTTGCAGAGAAAATAGCCCGATTTATTACAAACCCTGTTGTTGTTCCCATTCTTTTATCTATAGGCAGCTTAGGGTTGGTTGTGGAGCTTTATTCACCGGGATTTGGAGTTCCTGGATTTATGGGGCTTTCTGCATTGCTTTTATTCTTTTACGGACACCTAGTAGCAGGTCTGGCAGGGATGGAAGCCATTATACTCTTTATATTAGGGGTTATTTTCTTAATAGCTGAATTATTTGTTCCTGGCGGGATATTAGGTATACTAGGATTTGCTAGCGTTATTGGAAGTTTGTATGTTGCGTCAGGGAATTTCGTTCATATGACGATATCATTATTGATTTCTTTTGCTGTAGCATCTGCAGCATCTATTCTATTAGTAAAGGTGTTTGGAAAGCGTATGAATATCTTTAAAAAGCTAATATTGCGTGACTCAACAAATACCGAAAGTGGGTATGTGTCAAATGTTTCCAGACGTGAATTAATTGGAGCAGAAGGTATTGCGTTAACAACATTAAGACCTTCTGGGACAGCGGTTATTAACGAGGAACGACTGGACGTTGTAACTGAAGGCGGGTATATTATAAGAGGTCATAAGGTTAAAGTTATTAAAGTTGAAGGCTCACGTATTGTTGTGAGAGAGTTAAATGATTAATATTTAAGAATATAGGAGGAATATTACAATGGATGCATCTGCTATCTTATTAATAGGTCTAGTTATTTTAGGATTAATCTTTCTAGGTGTTTTCTTTACATTTGTGCCAATTGCACTTTGGATTTCAGCATTAGCAGCTGGTGTAAGAATTAGTATTTTCACTCTAATCGGGATGAGACTACGTCGAGTTATTCCTAGTCGTGTTGTGAATCCGTTAATTAAGGCTCACAAGGCTGGTCTTGATGTTACAACGAACCAACTTGAAAGCCACTATTTAGCCGGTGGTAATGTGGACCGTGTTGTTAATGCATTAATTGCTGCAGAGCGTGCAAACATCGAGTTAACATTTGAGCGTTGTGCTGCTATCGACCTAGCAGGTCGTGATGTCTTAGAGGCTGTTCAAATGAGTGTAAATCCAAAAGTTATTGAAACACCATTTATTGCCGGTGTAGCAATGGATGGTATAGAAGTAAAAGCAAAAGCTAGAATTACTGTAAGAGCAAATATCGAACGATTAGTTGGTGGTGCTGGAGAAGATACAATTATTGCCCGTGTTGGAGAAGGGATTGTAAGTACAATCGGTTCTTCTGATAACCATAAAAAAGTATTAGAAAATCCGGATCTTATTTCTCAAACTGTTTTAGGCAAAGGATTGGATTCAGGTACAGCATTTGAAATTCTCTCGATTGATATTGCGGATGTTGATATCGGTAAAAATATTGGTGCTGAATTACAAACAGAGCAGGCTGAAGCAGATAAGAAAATTGCACAGGCAAAAGCTGAGGAAAGAAGGGCAATGGCTGTAGCACAGGAACAAGAAATGCTTGCTCGTGTCCAAGAGATGAAAGCGAAAGTTGTGGAAGCAGAAGCACAGGTTCCGCTTGCTATGTCTGAGGCATTACGTTCAGGGAATATTGGTGTGATGGATTATATGAACATCAAAAATATTTCAGCTGATACTGAAATGAGAGATTCAATTGGAAAAACAAATAATGATCAAAGTGATCCTGAGCAATATTAATTTGTAAATAATGAAGGGATGAAAGATTGGGCTTCATTCCCTTTCCTCACAAAAGGAGGGAGAAAACATGGATATTACAGATATCATTTCCAATCCAATCGTATGGGCATTTCTTGTATGGTTGTTTTCAAGACTCTTTACTAATAAAAATAATCAAGAGGAAAACAAGCCAAAAGTACCTAGTCAGCCCAAAAATCAGCATGATCCTAGGCAAAATAATAGACCAAATACAAGGTCGGTACCTAAACCAGTTATGACAACTGTTGAATCTAAACAAAGAAAAGACGTAAGTAAGCCACCTCTTCAAACGGTACAAGAGGCATATGAGAAGATGAAACAGCGTACTTCAGAAAAAGAGATAGAGGTAAGGGTTGTAAAAGAACAACCTAAACCAAAGTCCGACATGCCTCAGGAACGAACACTTTCAGTTAATCGGAATGTTCGTCAAAATCATCTTGTTATTGATCAAAATAAGGCAGCACAAGGTGTTATTTGGAGTGAAATATTAGGTCCGCCCCGTGCGAAAAATCCATACTATACAAAAACGAGAAGACATTCGTAACTTATCAAATAATCTGTTATAAGACTTCATTTTCTCTCATACATATGAGATGAAAGGGGGTCTTTTTTTATGGCAAAAAAATGGCGCCAGCAACTTACACGATGGATCACTAACACAATCGAACTACCGCCGGATGTCATGATGGATCTTCCTAGAATTACGATGGTTGGACAGCTTCATATTTACATAGAAAATCATCGTGGACTCCTAAAATTTACTGATACTGAGCTTCGCCTATTACTCAAGCAGGGACAATTATTAATTAAAGGCGAGGCCTTTGTCATAAAGACGATCCTACCGGAAGAAATTTTATTAGAAGGAAAAATCGTTCAAGTTTTATATCTCGATGAAACATAATTTCTTTTTTTGTAAATGTACTCAGAATAAAAACCAAAAAGGATCTAGGGACATGATCTCTGGCGTCTGCTGTGGATCATCACAGAGAAACACAGCAGACAAAATAGAATAGAGCATTTAAGTGTAATGTGGTTTACAAGGGGGAGAAGGATGAAAAATCAATGGACTAGTTATCTATTTGGTGTTGTAAAAGTCAATATCGAGGGAAGAGGAACAGAAAGGTTTTTAAATGACTGTATGAGGGAAAGTATCGTTATTTGGAAGGTAAAGCGCAGCAAAAATAATAGTTTAAGCTTTTTTATTCGCCTCCAAGATGTACATGCCCTTCGTTCAGTTGTAAGAAAAAATGAATGTAAATGCCGATTTGAAAGGAGAGCAGGTTTTCCTTTCTTAATAAGGAAGTCTTGGAAAAACAGTGGATTTGTGCTCGGTTTATTGGCATTTTTAGTTGTTATATTTGTTTTATCAAATATGATTTGGGGAATAAAGGTTGAGGGTGCATCACCGGAAACAGAACATATTATAAAAAAAGAATTAGCAAGAATTGGAGTGAAAACAGGTAAGCTTCAATTTTTCGTTGAGAATCCGGATGATATACAAAAATCCTTAACCGATAATATTGAGCAAATTACATGGGTTGGAGTTGAACTGATGGGAACAACCTATCATTTAAAAGTTGTAGAAAAAAATCAACCAGAAGAAGAAGAGCTAGTAAGTCCTAGAAACATTGTCGCAGAAAAAGAAGCAGTTATTAAAAAGATGTTTGTCGAGCAGGGGCAGCCATTAACTACATTAAATGAACATGTAACAAAAGGACAAGTTTTAGTTTCTGGTTTGATCGGTAAGGAAGAGGACCAAAAGAAAGTTCCAGCAAAAGCTGAAATATACGGTGAGACCTGGTATAAAACGACAATTACAATTCCACTAAATACGACTTTTCAAGTATTAACTGGGGATACTAAAGATAAGCATTTTCTTCAAATAGGCAATTTTAGGATTCCAATATGGGGATTTGGAAAAAACACGTATAAAACGTTTGAAGTGGAAGATGATGTTTATCACCTGAAGTTTTTGAATTTTACATTGCCGATTGCATATGCAAATGAAACCTACCTTGAAAAAGAAGAAGTTACGAGGAAATATACAGTTGAACAAGCCAAGGAGGCTGCATTAGATCGTGGCCGAAAGGATATAGAGGGAAATTTAGATGATAAAGAGAAGGTAACTGGAGAAAAAGTTTTGCACCAAACGAATGAGAATGGTAAAGTTAGGTTAACCGTATTATATCAAGCAATTGAAAATATTGTGAAAACCACACCAATTGTTCAGGGAGACTAAAGAATGCCAGAAGAATTAGTGACAATGAATCAGCAAGTAGAAAATCCAAATGAAGCGATAGCGCTTTTTGGAAACCATGACATTCATTTAAAAAGAATTGAAGAAGAACTAGACGTATCCATTGTAACAAGGGGAGAAGGTGTATATGTTTCAGGAAATGCTGAACATGTACAACTTGTAGATGAATTATTAAAATCCTTACTTCTCATCATCCGAAAAGGGATAAACATAAGTGAACGCGATGTTCTTTATGCCATTAGTATGGCAAAGGAAAAAAAGTTAGATCAGTTAGAGAATCTCTATATTCAAGAAATTGCCAAAACAGCCAAAGGTAAATCCATTCGAGTCAAAACATTGGGGCAGCGCCACTATATTTCGGCTATTCAAAATAAAGACCTTGTTTTTGGAATCGGTCCTGCCGGAACTGGAAAAACTTATTTGGCCGTTGTAATGGCAGTGAATGCTTTAAAGCTGGGGTCTGTAAAACGAATTATTTTAACACGGCCTGCAGTTGAAGCAGGGGAGAGCCTTGGATTTTTACCCGGTGATCTAAAAGAGAAAGTAGATCCCTATCTGAGACCTTTATATGATGCTTTACATGATGTGTTAGGTATGGAACATACTCAACGCTTAATAGAACGTGGTACGATTGAAATCGCCCCGTTGGCGTATATGAGAGGTAGAACCCTCGATGATGCATTTGTTATTTTGGATGAAGCCCAAAATACGACACCTGCGCAAATGAAAATGTTCCTGACACGATTGGGATTTGGATCAAAAATGGTCATAACAGGTGATATTACACAGGTAGATTTGCCAAAAGGAGTAAAATCTGGATTGTCTGTTGCGAAAGACATTCTAACCAATGTGAGTGGCTTGTCTTTTGTTCATCTTGAACAATCTGATGTTGTTAGACACCCGCTTGTTGCAAAAATTATTACGGCATATGAAAATTCCAAAGAAGGATCGTGACCCGAGAAGTTTAAAACGGGTCACTTTCTTTTTCACAGATCGGTGTCAAAAATAGCTAGAGAACTATGTGTATTTTAGTAGTGACTACAAATGAAAGTGCTTGCAAAGATAGCTTTTTTTGTCATATTTTGTCTTAATAGTTGAACATTTTTCGATAAAATTGAATAATGGAAGAGGAACGGTAAAAAAAGCCTTTCATTTGAAGGTGTTTAGAGGGTGGTGCAAAGTTGAAAAAGAAAAAACCTAACTCAAAAGAAGTGAAAAAAACGAATAGAATAGTAGAGAAATTTAAAGAATATCGATTTTTATATGTTTTTTTATATGCAGTATTAGCTGTTGTACTATTTGTTGCTTTATATAGTAATGTAAAGCCTGAGACGCTTGATATTGAGCTTTTTACTGTTTCTGATGAAACGATATATGCTCCAGCTACTGTCGAGGATAAGGTTGAAACTGAGCGGAAACGCCAAGAGGCGTATGACTCTGTAGAAGATCAATATGTTTTGAAAAAAGAAATAACTGAAAAACAAGTAGATTTAATTTCTTCGATTTTTGACACAGTTATTGAAGTGCGAAAAGAAGTGGCTGCAATAGATTCTGCAAAACCAACTGTGGAGGAGCAAGTTGATAAAGTACAGGAAAAACTAACACCTTCGATTAATAAAAAAATTCCTGGAGAAACATTTCTTCCATTACTAGAAACTACGGATGATGAAGTTGTTTTGGCAAAGGACGCTGTTGTAACAGTTGTAAACAATGTCATGAGCAAAGAAATTCCTATTGTTCAGCTGACAGAAGCAAAAAAACAGGTCGAGGAAGAACTGCAATACACGTCTATGCGAACTGAAATAATGGAATCTGCCATATTTTTAGCTCGTTTCGCCATTACACCAAACTATGTATTTGATTTAACCGCAACGGAAGAACAGCGGCAGTTAGCCATTGATGGCGTTAAAGAAGCCCAAATTAAACAGGGCCAAATTCTTGTAGAAGAAAATGAGCTGATTAATCGTGAGATATACAGAAAGTTAGGTCTTGTTGGTTTGCTGGATGATCAACAATCCATTAAACCTTTTTTAGGACTCGGGATATTTGTGCTCCTGATTATATCAGGCGTTGTGTATTTCTTTGAGAAGAAAGATAGTCCAATTTCTAAAAAGAATAATTTTTTGTTATTATATTGTTTGATATTTGCCATTACAATTCTTCTTATGAAGATCATTAGCTTGTTTCAGAAAATTGATTATACGCATATTGGCTATATTGTGCCGGTTGCAATGGGAGTCATGTTGGTCAAATTATTATTAAATGAGCGACTAGCTATATGGACAAGTATGATCTTTGCAGTTTGCGGTAGTGTTATTTTTAATGAGGGTGTAACAGGGAGTTTTAACTTTTCAGTTGGAATTTACTATCTTTTTGGATGTCTGGCAGCAGTATTATTTTTAGGAGAACACAATCTTCGTTCAAAAATCCTGCAGGCAGGTTTATTTGTTGCCGGAGTTAATATCCTTGCTTTAACAGCGATTATGCTAATCAGAAACGGTGGCTACTCAAATGTTGAAATAAGCTCCTATTTTATTATGGCATGCGTATCTGGGCTTGTGTCTTCTGTATTAACAATAGGTTTCATGCCATTTTTTGAAACAGGGTTTGGTATTTTATCAACAATGAAATTAATCGAGTTATCAAATCCAAATCATCCGTTACTTAGAAAAATTCTCACGGAAACACCTGGTACATACCATCACAGTGTAATGGTCGCTAATTTGAGTGAATCAGCATGTGAGGCCATTGGGGCAAATGGATTACTTGCAAGAGTTGCCGCATACTATCATGATATAGGGAAGACAAAGCGGCCTCAGTATTTTATAGAAAATCAAATGAATATTGAGAATCCACATAATAAACTTTCAGCGCAACTGAGTAAGAATATTATCATTGCTCATGTAACAGATGGGGTTGATATGTTAAGAAAACATAAAATGCCGAAAGAGTTTATCGATATTGCCGAGCAGCATCATGGCACAACACTTCTAAAATACTTTTATCATCAGGCTAAACAATCTAATGATTCTATTTATGAAGAAGAGTTTCGCTATCCAGGACCTAAGCCGCAAACAAAAGAAATTGCCATTATTTCAATCGCGGACAGTGTAGAGGCTGCAGTCCGTTCTATGGCAAACCCTTCGCCAGAGAAAATTGAAAAATTGGTCAGGTCGATTATTTCTGATCGATTACAAGATCATCAATTAGATGAATGTGATATCACATTAAAAGAATTAGATATTATTGCTAAATCATTCTGCGAATCTTTAAAAGGGATTTTTCATTCGCGGATTGAGTACCCTGAATTAACTAAAAAACAGAAGGTGAAATAATGAGACTATCAATTGACAGTCATGATGAAACAAATGAATTAACAGAGGAACAAATAAAGACTGTTGAAGAGCTTCTTCAATTTGCTGCTGATGTGGAAGACGTATCTGAAGGTGCAGAGCTGTCGGTCACATTTGTAACAAATGAACGTATACAAGAAGTGAACCGTGAATATCGGGATAAAGATCAGCCAACAGATGTTATTTCTTTTGCTCTTGAAGAGATGATCGAGGGAGAACTAGAAATAGTAGGGGTTGATCAGCCCCGTGTGCTCGGCGATATTATTATTTCAATTCCAAGAGCTAGAGAGCAGGCAGAAGATTATGGTCATTCTTTCATGAGAGAGCTGGGCTTTTTATCAGTACATGGCTTATTACATTTACTAGGGTATGATCATATGACAGATTCTGAGGAAAAAGTGATGTTTACAAAACAAAAGGAAATATTAAATAATTATGGACTCAAAAGATCCGAAGAATTCTGAATGGGTACGCTTTTATAAGAGCTTCCAATATGCCTGGAATGGAATTGTATCCACATTTAAATCAGAACGAAACTTTCAAATACATGTTGCCATATCAATTATTATGTTTATAGCCGGCATGGTATTACGTTTTTCAATAATTGAATGGATGATTGTCCTGTTTTTAATCGGTGGAATGCTGGCGCTTGAACTAATTAATACAGCGATAGAGCATGTTGTCGATATGATAACAAGTGAAAAGCATCCGTTAGCTAAAGCTGCTAAGGATGCAGCGGCAGGGGCTGTTTTGGTTTATGCGATCCTTTCATTTATAATTGGAATAATCCTTATTACCAATCACCTTTTTGCCTCATAAAACAAAAGTGTTTTCAAGATACTTGTAAGGAGTTCGAACATCATTTTTAGTCTATTTTGATTGATTTTCGAAAATTCTTACAATTAAATTACAAATGAAGAATTAGGCGTGAAATTACTGTGAAAATTAGGTAAAATAAAGAAGAGTAAAGTCATTAGCCAGAATAGAAAGGAAGAATTTTTAGTGAAAATTGAACAACTCATCGATGAAGCAAAAGCAGCAAGGGAAATGGCTTATACTCCCTACTCTAAGTTTAAAGTAGGAGCGGCTTTATTAACTCAAGATGGCAAAGTTTATAAGGGATGCAACATTGAAAATGCGGCATACAGCATGTGTAATTGTGCTGAAAGAACAGCTATTTTTAAAGCATTTTCAGAAGGAGATAAGGTATATTCTGCTTTGGCTGTTGTAGCAGACACGGTTAGACCTGTACCTCCATGTGGTGCATGCCGCCAAGTTATTTCAGAGCTTTGTCCAAAAGATATGAAAGTTATATTAACAAACCTCCATGGTGACATTACAGAACTTACAGTACAGGAATTACTACCGGGAGCTTTTTCAGCGGAGGATTTACATGAATCATAATCAACCATATAAATCAGGATTTGTTTCAATAATAGGAAGACCTAATGTTGGGAAATCAACATTCATCAATCGAGTAATCGGACAAAAAATTGCCATTATGAGCGATAAGCCGCAAACAACTCGAAACAAGATACAAGGAGTTTATACGACGAACCAATCTCAAACGATTTTCATCGACACGCCTGGCATTCATAAACCCAAACATAAACTGGGTGACTTTATGATGAAAGTAGCACAAAATACATTAAAAGAAGTTGATTTAGTATTATTTATGATCAATGCTGAAGAAGGTTACGGGCGCGGAGATGAATTTATCATTGAGAGGCTAAAACAAACCAATACACCTGTATTTTTAATTATTAATAAAATTGATCAAATACACCCGGATGAACTTTTACCTTTAATTGAACAATATAAAAAGCTTTATCCATTTAAAGAAATTGTCCCTATTTCTGCTCTGCAAGGAAATAATATTGATACATTATTGCAGCAGATTGAAGATCTTTTACCAGAAGGGCCACAATACTATCCTGAAGACCAAGTAACAGACCATCCAGAGCGTTTTATTATTACAGAATTAATTCGTGAAAAAGTCTTACATTTAACTAGGGAAGAAATTCCACACTCTATAGCGGTAGTAATGGATACCCTTGAACGCAGGGAGAATAATGCTGCAATCTATGTAGGGGCAACCATTATTGTTGAGCGTAATTCTCAAAAAGGAATAGTCATTGGTAAGCAAGGAAGTATGCTAAAAGAAGTCGGAAAAAGAGCCCGAGTGGACATTGAAGCGCTTTTGGGATCAAAAGTATTTTTGGAGCTTTGGGTAAAAGTCCAAAAGGATTGGCGGAACAAAGCTTCACAGCTTAGAGACTATGGCTTTAGAGAAGATGAGTACTAAAAAAGAAAATATTCATCTTAACATTTAGCAAAAATTGTTTAACATGAAAAGTAGAAGAAAAGGTCAAGATAACGATAAAGAAATTGGATTGATGCTTGCTAGTCTTAACAACTGAAAGGTGGGGTTTATATGTTGGATTTTACCTGGAAAGTTTTTTCGCAAACAGGTAGCATTGATACGTATCTTCTTTTTAAGGAACTGGAAAAGGAGAATGATGAAGGACCCGATTCTCAAGAAGATGAACTAGCTGAATTAGATTTTCCAATTTCCTGATCTTGCCTGAACCTTTGAAAGGTGAGGGATATTTTGCTACAAAAATGTGAAGGAATTGTGATCCGATCAACTGATTACGGTGAAACAAACAAAATTATTACCCTATATACAAGAGAACTAGGAAAAGTTGGGGTTATGGCAAGAGGCGCTAAGAAACCAAGCAGTCGCCTTACGTCAATCACCCAGCTTTTTACTTATGGCTCCTTTTTATTTCAAAAATCCAGTGGTTTAGGGAGTCTCCAGCAAGGGGAGACTATACAGTCTTTAAGAGGAATTAGAGAAGATATTTTCCTAACAGCATATGCCTCATATATTGCAGAACTGTTGGACAAGAGTACAGAAAATCTGGAAAGAAATCCATTTCTATTTGAGTTATTAATGCAAACTTTTATCTATTTGGATGAAGATGTAGATCCGGACATATTACTTTATATCTTTGAAATGAAAATGCTTCCTGTATTAGGTCTTCACCCTCAACTGGATTGTTGCACAAATTGCGGGCAGAAAGATGGTACTTTTCATTTTTCGATCAGAGAAGGTGGCTTCCTATGTCACAGGTGCTTTGAAGTTGACCCATATCGTTTAAAAATTACTCCTATGACAGGAAAGCTTCTTCGTCTGTTCTTTTATTTTGACTTAAATAGATTGGGTAATATTTCAGTAAAGAAAGAAACAAAAAACGAACTAAAGTTAGTTATTGATGCGTATTATCAAGAGTACTCCGGTCTAACAATTAAATCTAAAAGATTTCTTGATCAATTAGACTCATTAAAGGGAAAGCTTAAATAGGGGATATTGACATCCTTCAAAAATTCGATTAAGATGCAATTATAATTTAACATTTTGCGTAGATGGAAAGAAGTACTTGCGAAAGACTCAAATGAAAGCGACCTTAGGATGGTGAAAGCTAAGGATTAAATCGTAAGGAAAGGCATTCCGGAGCAAATTCTTCTAAAGTGGCTTATACATATAAGCAATTAGGGTGGAACCGCGGGTTAGCTCTCGTCCCTATGTCAACAATCTGACATAGGGATGAGAGCTTTTTTGTTTTGTCTTTTGTCAGAGATTATTTATCCCATTCTTAACGGGCAGTAAGACCCCCTCTTCAAGATTCGAGAGAAACATAGAAGATAAGTGGTAGATAACGGCCCGTAAAGATATTCACAGGACGTCCAAGTCAGGCTCAACCACAGGATGTGGCGCTTTGAGCATGATAAGTTTCGCTAACCATCAGTGGGGGATAAAGAAACCCCCACTGATGGAAGTCTCACTTTATTATTCACGGAGGTGTTTGGATATGAATATTCAAAACATGATATTAACTCTTCAAAAGCACTGGTCTGATCAAGGGTGTGTGCTTATGCAGGCGTATGATACTGAGAAAGGTGCTGGAACAATGAGTCCCTATACTTTTCTAAAAAGTATAGGACCAGAACCATGGAAGGTTGCTTATGTAGAACCATCCAGAAGACCTGCTGATGGCCGTTATGGGGAAAATCCTAACCGACTTTATCAGCATCATCAATTTCAAGTTATTATGAAGCCTTCACCAGACAATATACAAGAGTTATATTTAGATTCTTTACGTGCCTTGGGTATCAACCCTTTAGAGCATGATATACGGTTTGTTGAAGATAACTGGGAAAATCCTTCTCTAGGTTGTGCAGGCCTTGGTTGGGAAGTATGGCTTGATGGGATGGAAATTACACAATTCACTTATTTCCAACAAGTTGGCGGCTTGGAATGTAAGCCGGTATCAGCAGAAATAACATACGGTATCGAAAGACTCGCGTCATATATTCAAGATAAAGAAAATGTTTTTGATTTAGAATGGACAGATGGATATACAATACGTGATATTTTCCTAATGCCGGAATATGAACATTCAAAGTATACATTTGAAACATCTAATACTGATATGCTATTCGAATTGTTTTCGACCTATGAAAAAGAAGCAATGAGACAAATGGACGAAGGTCTCGTGCACCCTGCCTATGATTATGTATTAAAGTGCTCACATACCTTTAACCTACTTGATGCAAAAGGGGCAATTTCGGTTACAGAAAGAACAGGCTATATTGGTCGGGTTCGAAACTTAGCAAGAAAAGTAGCAAAAACCTTTTATGATGAGCGCGAAAAATTAGGCTTCCCAATGTTACAGGAAGGAGGAAAAGAACATGAGTAAAAAAGATTTACTACTAGAAATTGGCCTAGAAGAAGTACCTGCCCATTATGTAACACCTGCGATGAACCAATTTGCTGAAAAGCTTACAAAATGGCTTGAAGAAAAGCAGTTATCCCATGGAGAAGTAAAAACATATGCAACTCCAAGAAGATTGGCTGTTCTTGTAAAGGATGTTTTAGAAAAGCAACCGGATATTGAGGAAGAAGCAAAGGGTCCTGCGAAAAAAATAGCGCTAGATGAAAATGGAAATTGGTCAAAAGCTGCAATTGGTTTTACAAAAGGGCAAGGTGCATCTGTTGAAGATATCTATTTTAAAGAAATCAATGGTGTTGAATATGTTCATGTCCAAAAATTTGTTAAAGGGCTAGAAGCAAAAGATTTACTATCAGAAACTCGTGAATTAATCACAGGTCTTACTTTCCCTAAAAATATGCGTTGGGGAGATCAGGAGTTACGGTATATTCGCCCAATTAAGTGGTTGGTTGCACTTTTTGGTCAATATGTTATTCCATTTGAAATTGCCGGTGCTAAAACAGATTCCTTTACATATGGCCACCGTTTTCTCGGAAAAAAGGTAGAGATTGCCTCTCCTTCACTATATGAAGCGGCTTTGCTAGAGCAATTTGTGATCGCTGATCCTGTCAAACGAAAAGAAGCGATTAGTCAACAATTGGTTGATTTAGAACACGAAAAAAATTGGGTAATCCCAGTGGATGAAGACCTTCTAGAAGAAGTAAATAATCTTGTTGAATACCCAACCGCACTTTATGGGTCGTTTGAACAAGAGTATCTTTCTTTACCTGATGAAGTGCTTGTAACAACAATGAAGGAACATCAGCGTTACTTCCCTGTGCGAAATAATGACGGACAACTACAGCCATTCTTTGTTACAGTAAGAAATGGTGATCAAAACCATTTAGAAAATGTAGCAAGAGGAAACGAAAAAGTATTACGTGCAAGATTATCTGATGCAAATTTCTTCTATCAAGAAGATCAAAAACTTAAGATAGAGGATGCTGTGAAAAAGCTGGACAAAATCGTGTTCCATGAAGAGTTAGGAACTTTGGGTGAAAAGGTTAACCGAATAGTCAATCTGTCTAAACAATTAGCAGATATGGTGCAATTGCAAAATGATGAAAAAGAAAATGTTGAACGGTCCGCATCCATTTGTAAATTCGATTTAGTTACTCATATGGTCTATGAATTTCCTGAACTTCAAGGGAAAATTGGGGAAAAATATGCACGTCTAAGTGGGGAAAACGAAGAAGTATCGATTGCTATAAATGAGCACTATATGCCACGACATGCTGAGGATGCTGCACCGGGCTCCAATGTAGGGGCAATCGTTGCACTGGCTGATAAGTTGGACACAATCGTAGGTTTCTTTGCGATCGGTAAGATTCCAACCGGATCACAGGATCCTTATGCACTTAGAAGACAAGCAAGTGGAATTCTGCAAATATTATTATCAAAAGAGTGGACAATAAGCTTACCCCAATTGTTTGAACTGGCGCTTAGTCAATATGAAGATAAGAAATCAAATGAGGCAGTTGAGGAGTTAGTTTCATTCTTTAAATTGCGATTAAAATACCGTTTGGCTGAAGAGAAAATCCGCTATGATTTAAATGATGCTGTGCTAGAATCTTCGGTGCTAGAGGTTAATTCAATTGTAGCTCGAGCAAAAGTACTTCAAGATGTTTCATCTCATACAGATTTCAAAGAAACAATCGAGGCACTTGCCCGTGTGATGAATATAGCGAAAAAGGCTACGAAAAGCGACATTAATAGTGAGCTTTTTGAAAGTGATTATGAAACAGCATTATTTAATGCCTATACAGAAACAAACATGAAAATAGATTCTTTAAACAAAGCTGAGGATGTGTATAAAGCACTGGCATCTTTAAAGCCTGTCATTAACGAATATTTTGACCATACGATGGTAATGTCAGATAATGAAGAAATAAAACGTAATCGATTGGCACAAATGCATAAATTATCTCAACTAATTGAATCATTCGCAAAAGTGAATGTTATTTTGGTGAAGTAAGTAATAATCCAAGATGAATAGGGACTGACAAAGACGTCAGCCCTTTTTCTATAGTCTTTAGATTTAAAACTTATTCCTTTTCAAAAACAGTGTAAAGTATATAATTAGTTTAGGCTCTGTTTAATCTGAAATCTATTATATTTAAACTGAGATAAAATTTAGTAACAATCTATTTATTTTAATTGCTGAAGAAACTATAAACTCTTTGAACTGTGGATAAGTGCGTGACATCCAGCTCCAGCGCCATGCCCCTCTAGGGTCTAGCCACAAAAAATGAAGACAAAGAACGTCTTATTTGCATGAGGGCGCTTGCGCTTTTGTTCTTAACAAAACAAGTATAAATCATGTGTGCCACAAATTTTCTGTTTAAAAATGAATATGCAAGGCGGTGAGGAAAATAGAACTGAATAAAAGGCAGGAGCAAATTGTTGAAATTGTTAAAGAAAATGGACCAATAACGGGTGAGCAGATTGCTGATCAATTAAATTTAACAAGAGCAACACTTCGTCCGGATCTAGCTATATTAACAATGTCTGGCTACTTAGAGGCGAGACCTAGAGTAGGATATTATTTTACAGGAAAAACAAATACTCATATGCTTACAGAACAGCTAAGAAAGCTTCAAGTAAAGGATTATCAGTCTATTCCAATAGTCGTCAGTATCAATGTATCTGTCTATGATGCGATTTGCATGATGTTTTTAGAAGATGTAGGAACGTTGTTTGTTGTAGATGAGCAATCTAATTTAGTTGGCGTGCTATCCCGAAAGGATCTTTTGCGGACGAGTATTGGCAAGCAGGAACTTACATCAATTCCTGTCAATATAATCATGACAAGAATGCCAAACATTACGGTGTGCAAACCTGATGACTACATTATTGACGTTGCACAAGTGCTAATAGATAAACAGATTGATGCATTACCTGTTGTCAAAGATACTGAAAAGGGCTATGAGGTAATCGGGAGAATTACGAAAACAAATATGACGAAAATTTTGGTTAGCTTCCTAAATGACTAAATATATCATAAGAAATGGGGATGAAAATGAATTATCAATTGATCTATGTTTTATCAGATTCTGTTGGTGAAACAGCTGAGCTGGTAGTAAAAGCAGCAGCAAGTCAATTTAATGGAGTCTCAGCAAACACAAAAATAAAGCGCATTCCTTATGTTGAGGATAAAGGAACGATTCTGGAGGTTCTTGCTTTAGCTAAGAAAGATAATGCAATCGTATGTTTCACTCTTGTTGTCCCTGAACTGAGAGAGTATCTAATTGAAGAGGCAAATAAAAAAGGAGTTGTTTATTACGATATAATCGGCCCATTAATTGATAAAATGGAAACTTCATATGGAATAACAGCCAAGTATGAGCCTGGACGAGTTAGAAAGTTGGATGATGATTACTTTAAAAAAGTGGAAGCGATTGAATTTGCTGTAAAATATGATGATGGAAGAGATCCAAGAGGGATTTTAAAAGCAGATATCGTATTAATAGGTGTATCAAGAACTTCTAAAACGCCTTTATCTCAATATTTAGCGCATAAACGATTTAAGGTAGCAAATGTACCGATTGTACCAGAAGTTGAGCCACCAGAAGAATTGTACAAAGTTTCACCGCAAAAATGCATCGGGCTGCGTATTATGCCGGAGAAGTTAAATAATATTAGGAGAGAGCGGCTCAAATCTCTTGGCTTAAATGATGAAGCTTTTTATGCAAACATAGATCGAATTAAAGAAGAACTTAACTATTTTGATAAGGTAGTGGAAAGAATTGGTTGCAAAGTAGTCGATGTCTCAAACAAAGCGGTTGAGGAAACAGCTAATATAATTGCTAACTTTATGAATAATCAAAATGGATGAGTTAAAAAGGATGGCATAACAAAGGGGATTTGTAGGTCATCCTTTTCTCAATTAGGTGAGTCGATTATTTTGTTGAAAAAATGATAGAAATTTAGAAACACTTGTATTATAATAAAAAATTGTGATAAAAATACTTTTTTTAGGTTTAGAACTTGACTTATGGGAATAAACTATTATTTGTAAACTGTCAAGAGAACAAATAAAATAATTTTCGACAAAAAGGAATTTAAAGTCTTTCTCACGAATAGTATTCAGTACAAAAGTGTATTAGGTAGAAGGAAATTGCGGAGTGATGTAGAATAGAGAATTATGGCGAAAAAACGCTGAAGATTTTTGTCGATGCTAATGCTTGTCCTGTAAAAAAAGAGATCATGCTAATTGCCAACAAATACGAAACAGATGTTGTGTTTGTTGCTTCCTATAACCACACTTCTGATAAGACCTATGGGGGACAATGGGTATTTGTTGATACAGGTAAAGAAGAAGCAGGTCTATACATAGTTAACCATGTCAGCAGAGGTGATATGATCATATCACAAGACATTGAATTAGCTGGTCTTTTAATCCGAAAAGGCGTTTGTTTTATTAAACCCAGGGGAAAGCAATATACAGAAGAAAATATTGATACAGCTCTTCAGTTTCGTTATTTATCTGCTATAGAAAGACGTAGTGGTAAATTTACAAAAGGTCCGAAAAAATTCACAGATGAAGATACCTTAAATTTTATCACAACATTTAAAAAGATTTTGTCGAAACATGCAGGAGATCTTAAATAAATATCGAATAACTGTAATACGGGGTTGTTAGCATGGGAAATCGAATTCCCGAGGAATTAATCGAAAAAATACAAAGAACTTCTGACATTGTTGATGTAATAAGTGAATATGTTCAATTGAAGAAACAAGGACGCAACTATTTTGGACTTTGTCCGTTTCATGGCGAGAAATCCCCTTCGTTCTCAGTTTCAGCAGACAAACAGATTTTTCATTGCTTTGGCTGTGGTGCTGGTGGGAATGTTTTTTCATTTCTTATACAGCACGAAGGATATTCATTTATCGAGGCGGCACAACATCTCGCTGACAAAGCTAATATTGAATTACCAAGCATACCTTCACTTGAGCAGGGTTCAGGACCCACTATTTCAAAAGACTCAGAGAAAATGATCGAAGCTCATGAGCTGTTAAAAAAATTCTATCATCATTTACTTGTAAACACAAAGGAAGGTCAGCACGCACTAGACTACCTTTTAAGCAGGGGATTTACTAAAGACATTATTGATACGTTTGAGATTGGATATTCCTTAGATTCCTGGGACTTTGTGAAAAAGTTTTTAGAAAAGCGGGGATTTACATTATCCTTAATGGAGGAAGCAGGATTATTAGTAAAAAAAGCAACTCAAACGAAGAATTTTTTGATCGGTTCAGGAATCGAATTATGTTTCCGATCATGGACCACCATGGGAATACGATTGCATTTTCGGGACGTGTACTTGGAGACGAGAAGCCTAAATATCTTAATAGTCCTGAAACAAAAATATTTAATAAAAGTAAATTACTCTATAATTTCCATCGTGCTAGAGTACATATTCGAAAGAATCAGCAGGTTGTATTGTTTGAAGGTTTTGCTGATGTTATTTCTTCAACCAGGGCAGGCGTTGAGCAGGCAATTGCAACAATGGGAACTTCTATTACAGAGGAACAGGCAAAGATCATTCGAAGAAATGTTTCAGAGGTGGTTATCTGTTATGATTCTGACTCAGCCGGAATTGAGGCTACAAATAGAGCTGCAAAGATCCTTAAAGATGCAGGTTGTAAGCTAAAGGTTGCGATGATCCCTGATGGATTAGACCCTGATGACTACATTAATAAGTTTGGATCTGAAAAATTCAAGCTTGATGTAATAGGGGCCAGTGTGCCGGTCATGACATTTAAAATGTCTTATTACAGGAGAGGCAAAAATCTTCAAAATGAAGGTGAAAGGCTTCAGTATATTGAAAATGTCATTAGTGAACTAGCACAATTGGACAATGCAGTTGAAAAGGAGATCTATTTAAAACAACTGTCATCGGAATTTGACTTATCGATGGAGGTTTTAAAGCAGCAGATTTTGCAAAAAGAACAACAGAAGAACAGGCAAAGAACTCCGCAGCAGCAAAAGATCACTACTCAGGAACAGCCAAAAAGAAAGCCGATTCAATCCAAGCGGTTATTACCTGCATTTCATACCGCTGAGAGAATGTTAATCGGTCACATGTTAAGAAGCAAAGATATGGCAGAAAAGGTTTTGGAACGACTTGGACTTCAATTTAATATCGAAGAACATAAAGCAATTGTTACTTATTTATACGCTTTTTATGAAGAAGGAAATGAAGAAAATGTTAGTTCATTTTTATCGAAGTTGCCGAGTCCTGAATTACAACATATTGTATCCAACATTGCGATGATTACCCTGAATTCTGAGGTGAGTGAACAAGAACTTTCAGATTATATAAAACAGGTGTTGAATCATCAAAAAATGTTAATGATAAAAGAAAAAGAAGTAGAAAAAATTGAGGCTGAAAGAAATAAGCAATACAAAGAAGCGGCCCAAATTGCAATGGAAATTATTCAACTAAAACAAGCTCTAAAATCATGATAAGTAAGCTAATAATAGACGATTATTTTGTAGCATAAGATTGTGTAAAAAGGGCACATCAATTATGTAACGTACTTGCTAGACAGTAATCCGATAGCTTATCTTACAATGATAAGTTTGGAAGGAGGGGATCCTATGGCTGATAAACAAACCCATGAAACTGAAGTAACCTTTGAACAGGTGAAGGAGCAGTTAACAGAAATCGGGAAAAAACGAGGAGTCTTGACATATGAAGAAATAGCTGAACGTATGTCCAACTTTGAAATTGAATCAGACCAAATGGATGAGTATTATGAATTTCTTGGTGAACAAGGTGTAGAATTAATCGGTGAAGCTGGTGAGGCAGCGGAAGCGGATCCTAATATTCAAGATCTTGCAAAAGAAGAAGAATTTGATTTGAATGATCTGAGTGTACCTCCAGGAGTTAAAATTAATGACCCTGTTAGAATGTACTTAAAAGAAATTGGTCGTGTTGATCTATTATCAGCTAATGAAGAAATTAAATTAGCTCAACGTATAGAAGAAGGCGATGAAGAAGCTAAACGACGACTTGCAGAAGCCAATCTTCGACTAGTGGTTAGTATTGCTAAACGCTATGTTGGTCGCGGAATGCTGTTCCTTGATTTAATTCAGGAAGGTAATATGGGACTAATGAAAGCTGTTGAGAAATTTGATTATGAAAAGGGCTATAAATTTAGTACGTATGCTACATGGTGGATTCGTCAAGCAATTACACGTGCTATTGCTGACCAAGCTCGAACAATACGTATTCCTGTTCATATGGTTGAAACAATTAATAAACTGATTAGAGTTCAGCGCCAATTACTACAGGATCTAGGAAGAGAACCTACACCTGAGGAAATTGGAGAAGACATGGAGCTCACACCTGATAAGGTGAGAGAAATTCTTAAAATTGCACAAGAGCCTGTTTCTTTGGAAACACCTATTGGTGAGGAAGATGACTCTCATTTGGGTGATTTTATTGAAGATCAGGATGCAACTTCTCCTTCTGAACATGCTGCGTATGAACTATTAAAAGAGCAGCTTGAGGATGTACTTGATACATTAACTGATCGTGAAGAAAACGTACTACGTTTACGATTTGGCCTTGACGATGGACGAACAAGAACACTTGAAGAAGTAGGTAAGGTGTTTGGAGTTACGCGTGAACGAATTCGACAAATCGAAGCTAAAGCACTCCGTAAATTGCGTCATCCAAGCCGTAGTAAACGTCTTAAAGATTTCTTAGAGTAAGAAATAGGGCGGACGAATGTCCGTCTTTTCTTCATAAAAACAGTTTGTTTAAGGGAATCATAACATAGCATATTTATGCTTTTTTTTGCTTTTGTACAATTAGAAAGAATATTTAAGGATGCTTTTATGGATAAAGAAAAAAAGGAAATAATCATTAAAGAGATTCATTACTGGAAAGAAAATAAACTACTTCCAGATACATACTGTGATTTTTTACTAGCACTTTATACTGAAGGAAATCATTATGAAGAAACAACTGCTTCCTCTGCTATTAGTAAAATAAGTACGCATTTAATTTGGACGAGTGCAGTTTTTGTTTTACTTCTAATCAGTGCTCTTGTCACCTATTTTACTGAATTGTCTTTTGTTTTGCAAACAGTTACATCAGGTTTTTTACTTTTAGCTTCAATTCTTGTTACCGCTTTCCTTTTGGTTAGAAAAGGTAAGTTTCAAATGCCTTTAGTAATAACATTTATTCAGCTGTTAATGACATCTCTTTCATTTGTTGAATATGCAACAGATGGAAATTCTTTTTGGATTGCAACGACGGTTGTAACCAACTGTTTGCTTTGGATGACAATAGGGGGCTTATTTCGGATTTACTATTTACTAATTAGCGGAATAATGGCAAGTCTAATATTTGTGATAACACTCTTCATTTAGCCTCTAGGAAATGTCAACAGGTTGTTAGCATAATCCGAAACTCTTGTCTGTTTTTTGTCTAAAGTGTGAAAAACATGGAGATGTTAAAAGATAGGTCTTTTCCTTAGTGGAAAATTACAGTAAAATAGAGGTTGTTTAAAAACATTTGTACTTATGTTGATTATCCAGCAGTAACGGGCAGCAGAGTAAAACATATAAGCAGAAAAATAAAAGTTAGAATTATCAAGTGAAGCTGCTCGAATTTTTTACGATAATTCTACTATACATTAGTAGGTTAGATATGAGGCCTATTAATGGAAAGGTTTACTATTTACATAAGGGAGGTTTACATGATGAATCGCAATCCACTTATTCCATTTTTATTAATAGCTGTTCTAGGAATCGGCCTTATGTTCCTTTTATCATTTAAAGGTATCGGCGATCATGAAGAACTAGCTAGCGGCGGTGAAGAAGAGCCGAGCACTGAAGATGTTGCAAACGCTACCCCGGAAGAGATTTACCAACAAAACTGTATTTCCTGTCATGGTGAAAACTATGAAGGTGGTGCAGGTCCTGCTCTTGTAGGTGTTGGTGATAAAATTGGCGTAGATGAAATTAAGACAACAATTCAGCAAGGTAAAGGAATCATGCCAGCTGGTCTTGTCCCTGACGAAAAGCTTGATGAAATGGCGGAATGGGTATCACAAATTAAATAATTAAAAGAAGTCCTTTGCATCTGTGAAGGACTTTTTTTATACTTGATGAATAGGTTACTTCACTCTTAAGTGTAAATAAATGAATTGTGGTGAAATGATGAATGAATTGAAATTATCCAAAAGACTTGAAACAGTTGCTAACTATATTCCTGAAGGAGCTGTGTTTGCAGATATAGGTTCAGACCATGCTTACTTACCCTGCTATTCTGTCTTACAAGGAAAAGCTAGTGGGGCAATTGCTGGCGAGATTACTGATGGTCCATACGAGTCAGCTGACAGCCAAGTGAGAAAATGTGGACTATCTGATGTTATATCTGTCCGAAAAGGTGACGGATTATCTGTACTTCGTAAGGAAGATGAAGTTGATTGTATAACAATCGCTGGGATGGGAGGAACTCTCATTAGTAAAATTTTAGAAGAAGGGTCCAGGAAGTTATCAAAGGTCACTCGTTTAATTTTACAGCCTAATATTCATGCAGTTTCGATTCGCCAATGGTTAGTAGAAAACGGCTGGGAATTAATAGCGGAAGAAATTATGGAAGAGGACCATAAAATATACGAGGTTCTTGTTGCCGAAAAAGGAGATCCAAAGAGACCATATCAGACATACTCTTATGAGGCGAATTTATTTCTGGGTCCTTTTTTAGCCCAAAAACAATCGGACATTTTCGTGAAAAAATGGACTGGAGAATTAAAGCACTTAAAGTCCATAATCCTACAATTAGATCAAGCCGGTTATACATATGAAAATAATGAAAAATACCAAGAATTGAGTAAGCAAGTAAAGCTGATTGAGGAGGTATTGTAAGATTGATGAAAATTCCAAACGGCTATGAAGTCATTCAATTATTTGAACAATATTCACCAAAGTCTCTTGCTGTAGAGGGTGATAAGATTGGGCTTCAAATTGGAACTCTTAATAAAAAAATTAAACATGTTATGGTTACACTAGATGTGGTGGAATCAGTTGTCGACGAAGCGATAGCTAAAAAAGTAGACTTACTCATTGCACACCATCCTCCTATTTTTAGACCCATTAAAAATATGACAACAGATTCTGCATACGGAAAGATGATTGAGAAATGTATTAAACATGATATTGCGGTATACGCTGCACACACTAATCTGGATGTTGCGAATGGAGGTGTTAATGATTTATTAGCAGAAGCCTTGCAATTGAAGGATGTGGAAGTGTTTATTCCTACATATGAAGACCAGCTAAAGAAACTTGTTGTGTATATTCCATCATCACATGAAAGAGAGCTGCGAAATGCACTGGGAAAAGCAGGTGCGGGGCATATTGGAGAATATAGCCATTGTTCATTCGCAACTGAAGGAGAAGGGAGCTTTTTGCCTCTTGATAAAGCTAATCCTTTTATTGGAGAAAGAGGAAAAGTGGAATATGTTGATGAATCAAGAGTTGAAACGATTTTCCCTGCTTCTATACAAAAGAAAGTTATTCAAGCTATGTTAAAAACTCATCCTTATGAAGAAGTGGCATATGATATATACCCATTAGAACAAAAAGGACCAATAATGGGGTTAGGACGCATAGGCTCTGTGGAAAATGAATTAAGCCTTGAAGAATTTGCTTTGCATGTGAAAAATAGCCTTGGAGTTGAACGTGTAAGAATGGTAGGTGACCCTTCCAGCAAGGTGAAAAAAGTGGCTTTATTAGGCGGCGATGGAAACAAATATATCCAACAAGGCAAAAATAAAGGGTGCAGATGTATATGTAACAGGTGACCTATATTTTCATGTTGCACAAGATGCGCTGATGTTAAATCTGAATGTGATTGATCCTGGACATCATGTCGAAAAGGTCATGATTGAAGGAGTAGCTAAAAAGTTAAGGGAACTTTGTGAAGAACATCATTTTGAAGTAAATGTGTTTGGCTCACGGGTAGATACGAATCCTTTTAAATTTATATAAATGTGCATTAAAAAAGCGTCTGACTGAGTTCAGACGCTTTTTGGTCAATTTTTTATTTTTACTTTTGGTAATATTTTTGACAGTGGTACTTTATCATCTACATTCCAAGTAGATTCATCTTGCGGATTGTATTGCTCCAGGAATTGAATGACTTTTTTTGTAATTGGTGTCGGTGTAGATGCTCCTGCTGTAACAGCAACAGTTTGAACATCCTTAAGCCATTCAAGCTTAAGCTCACTTAAATCTGAGATACGATATGCCTTTGTACCGGCAATTTCTTCAGATACCTGTGCTAATCGATTTGAGTTATTACTTTTAGGATCTCCGACTACTATTGTTAAGTCAGCATCTTTAGCTTGATCAGCAACAGCTTCTTGGCGGACTTGAGTGGCCATGCAGATTTCACGGTGAACTTCTACATGAGGGAATTTTTCCTTCACTGTTTCCATAATATCAGCAACATCCCACTGACTCATTGTTGTTTGATTCGTAACAATGACTTTCTCGTTTTGAATGTTTAACTTTACGACATCCTCTGATGATTCCACAAGATGTACGATCTGTGGAGCAACACCTACTGCGCCTTCTGGTTCTGGATGCCCTTTTTTACCGATATAAATTACATCGTATCCTTGAGCTTCCTTTTCGCGGATAAGGTCATGTGTTTTGGTTACATCTGGACATGTTGCATCTAGTGTAACAAGCCCTTTCTCTTTTGCGATTCGTCTAACCTCAGGAGAAACACCATGAGCTGTAAACACAACTGTTCCTTGATCTACTTTCTCCAGTATGTCTAATCTGTTTTTTCCATCAAGTGTAATAATTCCATCTTCCTCAAATGCATCTGTTACATGTTTATTATGAACAATCATTCCTAAAATGTAGATGGGTCTTGGTAAAGATTTATCTAAAGCAGCGTTCTTTGCGATAACCATGGCATCAACAACACCATAGCAATATCCACGTGGTGCGATTTTAATTATGTTCATTAAACTGCCTCCCTAAGAGATCAAATAGGAGCAGGAGCAAAGTAATAGTCATGTCCTGTTTCCACTCAAAAAAGCCGTATATACGGCCTTTTTCACTAACAATCTCTTAATATTATAACGAAGAATAGGGAATATTACAAAGAAGAATATTAGATATACATTTTAGGTTGTGAACTTCTTGGTGAAGGCTTTCGTTTTTTATTAATGGTAGTAGGTGCTTCTTTTTCCTGTTTTTCTTCCGTAACGATTGGTTGAGTAGCCTTTCGCTTCTTAGATGGTTGTGTATTGGTTTGTTGGTTTAACTCTTCATCTTTTCCGGTAGAAGAAGATTCCGATTCCACTGAGGTTGTGTCAGAATCATCACTACTATTTAGTTCTCGGTAAATTTTTATCATGGCAGGCAAATTTTTGACAAGTGGTCCATATTGCTGGACCATAGGTGTTACTTGTTGTGCCATTCCGAGAACCCGTTGAACGTTTCCTAGCATTCCTGAAATATTTGATGGATTCATCAGTCCTTGAAGTCCTCCGGTAGCCCTAGTTGCATTAGAGACTGCATTAGCCCCTCCAATAAAGCCTTGAGGGTTACCTGCAGCAGCACCCTGTGATCCTGGTAGAAAACGGGATATTAATCCTTTTAATCCACCGCCACCTGTTCCTCTTGGCGTCATCGAACCAAACTGCGGGCCTCTTCCCATACCGGGTCCGGGCATTCCTTGTCGTCCCATAGGAATTTGACCTTGTGGAGGGAAGAATCCTCTAGTGTTCATGGGAGGCATTGGTCTTTGTTGAAACATACTGTTCCTCCTTTCCAATAATTGTTCCTCTATCCTAGACTATGCATAAGAGAGGTATTTGGTTTCTGAGGTATTTCAGTAATACAAATTGAATTTGAGTTTTTCTTTTATTAAGGTATAATCTAATGATGGACTGATAAAGTGATTCGAAAATAAATACTATGATCGATGATATGAGAGCTTTATCTAAAAGGAGAGATACGGATGGAACAAACAAAATTCGAGCGTTTTTCATTAAAACCTTTTATTATAGAAGCATTAGCAAAAGAATTGAGATTTTATGAGCCAACAGAAATTCAAGAAAGATTAATGCCTTCTATTCTAAAAGGAGAAAGTGCAATTGGGCAATCGCAAACTGGTACAGGAAAAACTCATGCCTATTTATTGCCTTTATTAAATCGAATAGCAGCGGAGAAAAAAGAAGTACAAGTGGTCATTACTGCTCCTACCCGGGAATTAGCGACTCAAATCTATCAGGAGGTAGGAAAAATCATTACTTATTCTCCTGATGAAATTTCAGCTAAGCTATATATCGGAGGAACAGATAAGCAACGAACCATCGAAAAGTTAAAGACACAACCACATATTGTTGTAGGAACTCCCGGAAGAATTAATGATCTTGTAAAAGAGAATGCATTGATCATAAACAAAGTTCGTTCGTTTGTTGTAGATGAAGCGGATCTCATGCTTGATATGGGTTTCATCAAGGATGTGGATATGGTAGCCGGTCAAATGCCGGAAGATCTGCAAATCTTAGTTTTTTCTGCAACCATCCCTGAAAAATTAAAACCTTTTTTAAAGAAATATTTGGCAAATCCGCGATTTACACATGTTGCTCCTAAACAAGCAACTGCCGCAAAAATAGAACATGTCCTTGTACCGGCAAGACATCGTGATAAATTAAAGCTCGTTTATGATATGTTAGTTGATTTTAATCCTTTTTTAGCCATTGTTTTTACAAATACGAAAAAAAATGCTGATATTGTTGCAGATGCTCTGATTGAGAAAGGGCTAAAAGTTGGTAGAATACATGGTGATTTATCTCCCCGTGATCGTAAAAAGATGATGAAACAAATAAATGATTTAGAATATCAATACGTGGTAGCAACTGATTTGGCTGCCCGCGGTATTGATATTAAAGGAGTAAGTCATGTTATAAATTACGAAATTCCAACAACAGAGCTGGATTTTTATATTCACCGCGTGGGTCGTACAGCCAGAGCAGGTAGTTCGGGGATTGCAGTAACCTTATTTGAAACTTCTGACGATGATGCACTGAACAAACTGGAAAAACTAGGAATTGAGTTTGTGAATAAAGATTTTGTTGCTGGAGAGTGGAAGGATATAGATGACCGTAAACGTCGTCAAAACCGAAAACGGGTAACAGATGAAGTTGATGCATTGGCAAAGAGTATTGTTCAAAAACCAAAGAAGGTAAAACCCGGTTATAAGAAAAAAATGAATCGTGAAATGGAACAAATTAAAAAGAGAAAAAGAAGATTAACAAAGAAACAAAAATAGGGGGAGTAAAAATGTTGAAAATTGGATCACATGTTTCAATGAGTGGGAAGAAAATGTTACTAACTTCAAGTGAAGAAGCCGTTTCATATGGAGCAAACACATTTATGATCTACACAGGTGCTCCACAAAACACAAGAAGAAAAAAGATAGAAGACCTTAACATTGAAGCGGGACAAGCACATATGAAAGAGAATGGTATAGAGGAAATTATCGTCCATGCTCCTTATATCATTAATATAGGAAACACGACAAATCCGGCAACATTTGAACTAGGTGTAAACTTTTTACGTTCAGAAATTGAACGAACAAAAGCACTTGGAGCTAAACAAATTGTTCTACACCCGGGTGCACATGTAGGCGCAGGTGTGGATGAAGGAATACGAAAGATTATTGAAGGTTTAAATGAGGTTTTAGAACAAGATCAAGAAGTACAGATTGCTTTAGAAACAATGGCTGGTAAAGGTTCTGAATGTGGAAGATCCTTTGATGAATTAGCGAAAATAATTGATGGTGTGACACATAATCAGCACTTATCAGTTTGCTTTGATACATGCCACACACATGACGCAGGATATGATATTGTTAATGATTTTGATGGAGTACTAAAACAGTTTGATTCTATTATTGGATTGGACAGAATAAAAGTGCTGCATATTAATGATAGCAAAAATCCAATGGGTTCTAGTAAAGACCGACATGAAAATATCGGTTTCGGTCATATTGGCTTTGAAGCACTGAATCGAATCGTTCATCACGAAGCACTAATGAATGTTCCTAAGATTTTGGAAACTCCTTTTGTTGGTGAAGATAAAAAATATAAAAAGCCTCCTTATAAATTTGAAATTAATATGTTCAGAGAAAAAAGGTTTGATGAGGGACTTTTGGAAAAGATAGTAAATCAATAGAGAAAGAGGAGAGAACTACATACAAAAAGTAGTTCTCTTCTTTATGTGCCAAATCAATATTTATTTAAAAGCATAAAAGAAAGTTGAAAAAGAGGATATTCAGAATTTGAATATCCTCATAAGTATGGTTAGTTCGTAAATTTCTGGAATATTTGATTTACTTGTTGAGCTGTTTGTGGAGAGGTAATATTTGCAATCTGAGTAAGTAATTTTTTTCTTTCATTCACATTAAAAATATTGATGTTTTTTCCATGCATAGCTTTTACAACTTTAATTGCTTGGGAACGTTCGATTGTAATATTAAATTGCTTTGCATATTGCATGAGTTCTTCAACAGAAATGTTGTTAAGCTTTTGGTTGATGATTTTTTGAAATAAGATCATAGTTAAACCTCCTCTAAAACAATGTATGGAAGGTTTGATTAAAATGTGCCGCTTTTTAAGAACGCAATTTGCTTTACATTTCATAAAGATTCCTGTACAATTCTTATGTTGTAAAAGTCTAACATATAGAAATCGTTTATAAATCGTAACGATTCTTAAATCATAAAGGAAGATGCAAATGAATCAACCTGTTGTAGAAATAAAAGATCTAAACTTTACTTATGAGCGGCAAAGAGTACTTGAAAATATAGATTTAACGATAGAACAAGGCAGTTTTCTGGGGCTTGTCGGGCCAAACGGATCCGGAAAAACAACATTATTAAAATGTTTATTAGGATTATTAAAACCTCAGCAAGGTGAAATAAAGTTGTTTGGCCATCAAATTCAAAAGTTTAAAAATTGGCATGAGATAGGGTTTGTTTCCCAAAAGGCAAATAGCTTTAATACCGGATTTCCAGCATCTGTGTTTGAAGTAGTGTCAAGTGGTTTAACGTCGAGGCTTGGGTTGTTCAAATTTATGACTAAACAAGATCGTACAAAAGTGTATGAAGCGATTGAAGCTGTTGGATTAAGTGCTTTTGCTAAGCGCAATATTGGCGAAATGTCTGGTGGACAACAGCAAAGGGCGTTTATTGCAAGAGCCATTGTAAGCAACCCCAAATTGTTAATTTTAGATGAACCAACCGTTGGGGTAGATGCTCAAACGGTTCAAAGCTTTTATGATATGTTGTTATCCTTAAATAAGGATCTTGGTATCACACTAATCTTGGTAACTCATGATGTTGGCACGATTACAGACAAAGTGTCACATGTTGCATGCATTAATAAGCATTTACATTTTCATGGGAACTCCAAAGAATTTGAATCACTAAAGGATGATGAGATGTCCGACTTTTACGGACACTCCTTACATGTGTTATCACATGATCACTCCCATTAATGGAGGAAATATGAAATGTTAAGTAGTCTTTTTCAATATGAATTTTTACAAAATGCCTTTATTTCTGGAATGCTTATTGGGTTGATTGCACCCTTACTTGGTGTATTTGTAGTTGTAAGGAGAATGTCTTTAATAGCAGATGCACTTAGTCATGTTACATTGGCTGGAATTGCTGCTAGTTTATTATTGGAAAAAAGGGTAACAGCTTTTGTAGGAATCAATCCACTATATTTAGGCATGGCATTTTCAGTAGGTGGTTCTCTTTTCATAGAAAAACTTAGGACAGTTTATAAGCATTATCAGGAATTGGCTATCCCGATTATCTTATCAGCAGGTGTGGGGATTAGTGTTATATTTATTTCGCTTGCTGACGGCTTTAATACCGATTTATTCAGTTATTTATTTGGTAGTATAAGTGCTGTAAGTCGTACGGATATGTATGTGATCTCAGCAATTACAGTTGCAGTTATTTTCGTCATATTTTTCCTATACAAAGAACTCTTTTTGTTATCATTTGATGAAGAACATGCCGTAGCATCTGGTATTAGTGCAAAAGTTATTCACTTTATTTTTATTTTTATGCTAGCACTTGTCATTGCAGGCTCAATGAGAATTGTCGGGATTTTGTTGGTTTCATCTCTTATGACATTACCTGTTGCTGCCAGTATTAGAATTGCTAAAGGATTTAAGCAAACGATATTCTTTTCTGTACTATTTGGTGAAATATCTGTTATTATTGGATTATTCCTAGCCTATTATTTAGATTTAGCACCTGGCGGAACAATTGTCATCCTATCAGTTCTTATTTTGATTATGACAATCATATGGACTAAATATACAAAGGGGAAAGTTTCATGAACGTTCAAGAAGCTCTCGACTTATTAAAAGAAAAAGGATACAAATACACAAGTAAAAGGGAAGAAATGCTCCAACTCTTTGCTGACCATGATAAGTATCTTACAGCTAAAGATGTATTGGAATTTTTGAAAGATGATTATCCAGGTTTAAGTTTCGATACAATTTACCGAAACCTTTCCCTATTTGCTGATCTTGGAATTTTTGAAATGACAGAGTTGTCTGGTGAAAAGCACTTTCGATTTACTTGTAGCACAAAACACCATCATCATCATTTTATTTGCTTGAAATGTGGAAAAACGAAAGAACTTCCTGGTTGTCCAATGGGAAATCTAACGGATAGCCTTAATAACTATGATATAAGCGGTCATAAGTTTGAAGTATATGGAAGATGCCCTCAATGTCAACTATAAAGAAAAGGAAGGCTGCATGTAAGTAGCCTTCCTTTTCTTATATCTTTATTTCAGTCCATTGCTGAACCCAATTCTTTGCCTCACGCCAATCATTTACTCTAATAACCCCTTTTGGAACAGGATCTTGATTATAAGGCGTATTAAATAAGATAACTGGTATACCGTGTTCTTCACTTATCATACAAGGCATTATCATGCTTGTCCTCGAAGAAAATGGAAATATTATTTTCCTTAACAGCCGCAAGCTTATCATGGCTCCCAATTAATTCAATATGATGATAAAAAAGGTCTTTATCTTTGAACCATTGATTTGTAATTTCTATTAAATGCTTTCTTCTGGCGCTAATAAACATTAATTGATGTATATCTTTCCATTCATCTAATACTTCTTTTGCATGTAAAGCAAGTGGTGCTTCTTTATAGATAATTGGCTCAAATTCGTCCATCCAGCTCCAAAAGTCTGCATCTGTAATGTTATAAATTTTTGTTAAATCATATTGAGTTAAATCTTGATATGTTAAGGATTTTTTAAATGACTGATTTAAATAAGGTAAAAAGGTTTGCGGATCAGTAACAGTTCCATCTATGTCGATTCCTAGTCGTAACATGTCTATTCTCTCCTTCATGAAGTCCTAATACATAGTGTACCATACAGAATTTTTAATCGAACAGAAATGTTTTACAGTTATACTTTTTGACACTAAGTTTATAATAAGAATGCTCCTTTATTTAAGAAAGGATGGGATCTACATGGCAGACGAAAATAAGTTCAATGAACGAGATCGTTTTGACAATCCTGATTATAGGGGAATCACGCCGCTAGATCGAGAAATAGAAACAGATTATGAAACAGAAGCAGCTGCTGAAATTGCAGCCCCGGTTAATATGGGAGGTACCTATAAGGCAGCTGGTACTGAGACTGATCGAGGTGAAAGAGTTGGTGAAGGCAAAGGGATAGGATATCTGGCCTTAGCTTTATCCATCATTTCACTATTTATCTTACCTGTCATTTTAGGAGCAGCAGGTATAATTGTTGGGTTTATTGCCAGAAGAAGAGGGGCTCTTACAACAGGAGCTTGGGCAATTGGAATAGGTGTCGTTTCAATTATCTTAGGGATCTTTATCATGCCGTTCTTTTAGAATAGCTGATAAGACATTGAAATTGGGGGTTGATCTTTATGGTCAATCCCCAATTTATTATTTTAATCAGGAGTTTTTTAGCGATAGGGGGATAGGGCACATGGAAATGAAAAAGAAACAATCTATTCACAATCCTGTGAAATCCAATCAAATAAATAATGGTGCGTATGAGGCTAATATGAAGCTCCAGGAACGTTTTTATAAAGATGATAGCAGGGAAGAGGATTCAGCCCTCTCATTGGCCAACACAAGCAATTTTGGAACGTTTATCTTACCTGAAGATGTATAAAAAACAAAGAAAAAAGGATATCCACAAATTGTGGTATATCCTTTTTTCTGTATGAATTTATTTTATGCGTTTGCTTCAGCCTTCTCAGCGGCCTGCTTAGCATAATGTTCTTCAGCAATTTTATCAATTTCTTTTTTCAGTTCCTCAACCATTGTCGCTTCAGGAACTTTACGAACGATTTCTCCTTTACGGAAAAGTAAACCTTCCCCGCGTGCACCAGCTATACCAATATCAGCTTCACGAGCCTCTCCTGGACCATTTACGGCACAACCTAAAACTGCAACCTTAATTGGAGCTTTAATGTGTGAAATATATTCTTCCACTTCGTTTGCGATACTTATTAAATCAATTTCGATTCTTCCGCAAGTTGGGCAGGAAATTAATGTTGCAGCATTTGCTGCTAAGCCAAATGATTTTAAAAGTTCACGGGCAACTTTAACTTCCTCAACCGGATCAGCACTTAAAGAAACACGTACCGTATTTCCAATCCCCTTGCTAAGAATTGCTCCTAAACCAGCTGCACTTTTTACGGTTCCGGCAAAAAGTGTTCCTGATTCTGTAATACCTAAGTGTAAAGGATAGTCAAAAGCTCTAGCTGCTTTATCGTATGCTTCAATGGCCAAGTTTACATCTGAAGCTTTCATTGAAACGATAATATCATGGAAGTCCAAATCTTCCAGGATTTTTATATGGTGCAGGGCACTTTCAACCATACCATCTGCAGTTGGATAACCGTATTTTTCTAAAATTCGTTTTTCTAATGAGCCTGCGTTTACTCCGATTCGGATTGGGATTTTACGTTCTTTTGCTGCTTTTACGACAGCTTCTACTTTTTCTCTTCTCCCTATATTCCCAGGGTTGATTCTAATTTTATCTGCTCCACCCTCAATTGCTTTTAACGCGAGTTTATAGTCAAAATGAATATCAACAACAAGTGGAATATTAATTCTTTTTTTAATTTCAGCAATTGCATTAGCTGCACGTTCATCAGGACATGCAACACGTACAATTTGACACCCTGCTTCTTCAAGACGGTTAATTTCAGCAACAGTTGCCTCAACATCATGGGTTTTAGTTGTTGTCATACTTTGAATAACAACTTCATTATTTCCACCAATCGTTAAATTACCGACTTTTACAGGTCTTGTTTTCGTACGATGTATGATTTCACTCACGTGTAAATCGCTCCTTAAAGTAGTTTAAGCATTTCATGAACATATAGCTTTATGATACTTGAGTTTCTTCTTTTTTTCTAGTAATTCTACTTTCCAACCTCATTTTACAGGGAGGGTTATGAATTGACAAGGATGATCTACTATTTATAATCTGGAAAAAAGTAAGAAGTACCAACCTGAATTTCCTCCACCTTTACATCAGGGTTAAGTTTTTCAAAATCCTTAACAAGCTGATCAATTGAAATTGGAAGTGTACCATGGTATTTCTCTGTAATCGTTAAAACAGTATCACCTTGTTTGACAGAATGTTCATAATAAGCGGCTTTTTTATCTTCAATATTAACGGGTACTGAGGATACGATAGCCGTTTTATTCATAACTGGGAGTGTGCCAATTTTTAAATCATAATAAATAATATAACAAATAAAAAAGCATAGGAGTAAAATTGAGAATCGCTTCATTTTTTAGATCCTCCAATGAAATGATTTTATATAATGATCCTATGCTTGTCCTATTTAAATATGTCTGCTTTTTTGTATCTTCTATATAAAGTTTTGAAAATTATACACGGCACTTAAAAAACGCGGATTTCTCCGCGTTTTTTTAAGTGGTTTCAATCTTCTTCTTATTTGGTGGGATTTCTTTTAATACGAGGTATAGAACGATTAAATGAACAAACCAATTCAATAAAAATCCGCTTGGAACAACCACTTGCAAACTATCCATGATGATAAAGAAGATGGTCGCTAATGTTGTAGAGTATGCTGCAATAACCCACAATTGTTTAAAGTTCACTTTTCGCTGCAGACTGTTTTTGAATGCCAAGCCAAACAAAGCTAAAATGGTGATTTCAATAAATTTGACGAATGCACCAAATAAGTACATAACAAGAATCATGATTGTAAGTACGATTGGAAGCAGCTGGTTGAACTGTGATGTGATCTCCATGATATCTTCCTTTGAGATGGTCATGTTCAATAGGGAGTATTCATAGGTTTGTGCTTGCCCATTTGCCGCAAAAACAAATTTATCCGATAAAATCCCAATTGCATTTTCTTTTGCTTCCATCTCCTCCACTCCATAAGCCCCAGAACCGTCTAAAATGATAAAAAATCCATCTTTCTTTATCTCTACAGGTTTTTCTGAGTCTGTTGAAAGTAAACCATTCTCAATTGTAAAAGAAGGTAAATCGTTTCTGAGTGTTTCATCAAAACTTTTCAAACCTTCACTTAAGCTGCTTGAAAAATAAAGAGCAGTTGGTAAGGTGCTTAACAAAGACAAAATAAAGACGAACAGAATCGTTTTGCCTATTCCTTGAAACCGAAATTTCGAAATCGTTTTTGGAGAATAAATACTTACATAAAGTTGCTTAAATATATTCATGATAAGAAGACACATCCTTCAAAAGTTTACGCTCTCTATTTTATATGCCTTGATAGATAATGACAAGGAATCGAAGCTAGATAAAAGGAATAATCATATAAAATTCACTTTGTAAAGATATTATAAATTTTTTGTAAATATTTTTAATAAATCTCTTTACAATAAAACAGTATTTCGTTAATAATTGTAAGGGTTGTAGATGTTTGTCGACAAAAGACGAAATGAGGAGTTGGAAATTTTGGAATTAGATATCCAGAAGATGATATTTGAATTCATTGGTGGATTAGGGATTTTCCTTTTCGGGATCAAGTATATGGGAGATGGTCTTCAACGATCAGCCGGCGATAAGTTGAGAGACATTTTGGATAAGTTTACGACAAATCCGTTAATGGGTGTTTTAGCGGGTGTTATTGTAACGGTATTAATTCAATCCAGTAGTGGAACAACTGTTATTACGGTTGGTTTAGTAAGTGCTGGATTTATGAGTCTTAGACAAGCTATCGGTGTAATTATGGGGGCTAATATTGGGACAACTGTTACGGCATTTATTATCGGTATTAAAGTTTCGGATTACGCGCTGCCTATAATCGCTGTCGGAGCAATATTACTATTTTTCTTTAAAAACAAAAGAATACATAATATCGGTCAAATTGTTTTTGGGTTTGGTGCACTATTCTTTGGATTGGAATTGATGGGTGATGGAATGAAACCACTCCGCACCTTAGAGGCATTTCATGATTTAACGGTTAGTATGAGTAGCAATCCGTTATTGGGAGTAGTAGTTGGAACCCTTTTTACGGTTATTGTACAAAGCTCCAGTGCAACGATTGGAATATTACAGGAGTTATTTGGCCAGGGATTAGTGGATATAAAAGCAGCTCTACCTGTACTTTTTGGAGATAACATTGGAACGACAATTACAGCAGTGTTAGCATCTATCGGTGCTTCTATAGCAGCCAGAAGAGCAGCATTAACACATGTTATTTTTAATTTAATTGGAACAACCATTTTTCTTATTTTCTTACCTATATTTACAAGTTTTATGATGTATTTACAAGGAGCATTACACTTAAATCCTGAAATGACGATCGCTTTTGCACACGGTACGTTTAATTTTACAAATACGTTGATTCAATTACCATTTATTGGTTTCTTAGCCTTTATAGTGACGAAGTTAATTCCGGGGGAAGATTCAGTAATTGAGTATAAAACAAAACACTTAGATCCAATATTTATAGAACAATCTTCATCTATTGCACTGGGACAGGCAAAGGAAGAAGTCCTTCGTATGGGACAATTTGCAACAATTGGTTTAGAAGCAGCAAGAGATTACCAAGCAACATACTCTCAAAAAAATGCAGACACCGCCATGCAACTTGAAGATGCGATTAATAACCTAGATCGAAAAATTACAGACTATTTAATACTTATATCAAGAAGTGAAATGTCTCCGACAGAGTCTGAAGAACATAGCATGCTAATGGACACAGTTAGGGATATAGAACGTATTGGTGATCATATTGAAAATGTAGTAGAATTAGTTGGTTACCAATTAACGAACAAGGTTAAACTAACTGATTCAGCTAAAAAAGATTTAGAAGATATGTTTGAATTAACGATTCAAACATTAAAGGATTCAGTAACAGCTCTTGATGACAAAGATACAGCATTAGCATCAAAAGTATTAAAATCTGAAGAGCAAATTGATAAGATGGAAAGAACCCTTCGCAAAAAGCATATTATGCGTATTAACGAAGGTAGCTGTACAGGTTCAGCTGGTATTGTTTTTGTTGACATCATAAGCAATTTAGAACGGATTGGTGATCATTCCGTTAACATTGCAGAAGCTGTTTTAGGTTATAGAGACTAATCTTAAATTGAATATATAAGGGAAACAAGGTTTCTTATTTTAAGGCTGTGTTAAAGTGAATTTAATACAGCCTTTTTCTTATATATATTTTTAACACTAAAAGAAAAGATAATAGTAGGCCGTAAATCCTTGATCGAAAATAAGAAATATGTCTTATTGACGTATTTCAATCTTAACACTAGCTTAATATTTCGATGTTATAATTAGTCGAAATTACACGAGAGATGGAGGATTCGGTTTGGTAAAGAAATGGGTTGACCACATCAATAATACTTTTATACATAAGAAGTTTGACCAGAAAAAACATAATCAGAACAAGAAAAAAATGAATAAAAATCTGTCTGCATCCAACCGTTTATTTGATAAAGCATTTAAGAAGTTTAGTTTACAAAATCGTTTATTGTTCTTATTTATTTTCTTATTAATTGTTTCTGTTACTATTGTAGGTATTAGTTCTTATATTAAGGCAAAGGATACAACTATTGAAACAATCGAAAATCGTATAAGTCGTGAGTCTGAAGTAATGACATATGTTGCGAAAAACTTAAAGTTTTTATATGTAAGTGATGAGGCATATTTTATGCAGCAGTTAGAGATTAGTATTCGTGATCAACAACGGCAGTTAGAAACAGACGGGATTCAATCTCATTTATATTATTATGCCAATGGAGAAATCAACACATTTAAAGTTAGTAATCATTCAACAATCCCTTTCACAGATGCTTTTAAAGAAAAGATTGCAAAAGAAGAAAAAGGGGTTTTTCACCAAACAATTAAAGGAGAAGACTATACCATTTCTGTTATTAACATGCCTGAGGTTAATGGGAAATACCTTTTAATCGTCCCAACAGCATCTTATTTGGGACCGATTAATGATATGGCACAATTTATGTTCGCTGTAATTGTAGTGAGTTTAGTTATTTCAATCATCTTGCTAATTTTGTTTGTTCGCAGTGTAACAAAACCTTTGACTGAACTTCGGAATGTTATGACAGAGGTGCGCGAAGGGAATTTAAAGAAAAAAGCCTTAATTAATACAACCATTCCAGAGCTTCAATCACTAAAAGTAAGCTTTAATATGATGATTGAACAGATGAGTAACGTTATAAATGAAATAAATGAAACAACAACAGAACTGGAAACAACCGGAGAAAAATTGAGTCTTTCTTCTGAAGATGCCCTTTCTTATAGCCGTCAGTTAATAACAGCTATTAATGTTGTAAAACACGGGGCTGAACAAACAGCAAGCAGCTCGGATAGTACTGTAAATGGATTTCAATCAATGAAACAAAAAATACAAATATTAATCTCTGGTATGGATATGGTATTTCAAAGCTCTGAGGATATGAATAGATCAGCTAAGCGTGGGGAAAAGAATAATACATACTTAATTAATACCATTAACAGTTTTGAGAGAGATTTTGAACACATGACATCAACCATACAAGAAGTAAAAGAGCATTCATCTTCAATAACAAATCTTGTTGGTTTAATAAAAGGTGTTGCTGATCAGACGAAGTTATTATCTCTTAATGCCACAATCGAAGCTGCAAGAGCAGGTGAAGCAGGAAAGGGATTTGCCGTCGTTGCAAACGAGGTACGTAAACTAGCTGAGCAATCTTCTTCTGCTACTGTAGACATCTCCAAATCAATTTCTGAAATGGAAGATGTAACTATACGTGCTACAAATGAATTTGATGAAATGCTTCTAAAGATAAGACGCTATCTTGAAACAGCAAACGATTCAAAATCATCATTTGATGAATTAATGATAGAAATCGATACAGTTAGTAAGAAACTCCAAGGAATGCAAGGAGAGCTTCAAAAATTAAAATTGGTACTTCCAGACCTTGAAGAACAAACATTAAGCTTTGCATCCATTTCACAAGAAACCCTTGCCAGTACTGAAGAAATGCTTTCAACAAGTAATGATCAAATACAACAGATGGAAAGTACTCATGAAATTGGACTACAATTAAAAGGATTATCCAATTCATTATCTGGCATTTCCAAACAATTTAACGTAAACTAAAAATGACAGGTTGTATAAATTCTCATATTTATACAACCTGTCATTTATAATTTGTATCCAATATATATAAACTAGAGAAAAGGTGTATGCACCTAATAATAAAATAGCTTTAAGACAGTGAGAAGGATTCTAAGTAAGAACTGAAACTTGTTTTACATAGCCGAGAAAAATTCTTTCAAGGAGGTTTTTGCCATGCAAATAATTTATTGGTCAATGATCATCCTAATGTTTGTTGTTGCTTTTATAGGACTTATTTACCCAATCATCCCAAGTGTGCTATTCATTGTCATAGGATTTTTATTATATGGTTTGTTCTTTACCTTTACTGAATTAACATGGATTTTTTGGATTATACAGGGGCTCTTTATTGCTTTGTTATTCGGAGCGGATTATCTTGCAAATCTATTGGGAGTTAAAAAATTCGGAGGAAGTAAAGCGGCTATTTGGGGAAGTACAATTGGTCTTTTAGTTGGTCCTTTTATTATCCCATTCTTTGGAATTATAATTGGTCCTTTTATTGGGGCGGTTGTAGCAGAGCTTTTATTCCATAAAAAGACCTTAAAAGATGCCCTTCACGCGGGTTTTGGTTCTTTAATAGGATTTATTTCAGGTGTTTTTGCAAAAGGACTTATTCAATTAATAATGATTGGTTATTTCCTCTTTCAGGTTCTAAGGTAGGAAGGAATTCCTCTTGCATATAATTTATTTTTTGTGAGAAGACTGTTATTTGTGTTTAAGGCTTTTCAATTGAAAGTATAGGACAATTTTGGTAACCTAGGAATTGAGAAGCCTATATTGGCTATTAACTCGTACATATATTAAGGAGGAATTAACAATGGCTTATGAATTACCACAATTACCTTATGCTTATGATGCACTAGAACCACATATTGACAAAGAAACAATGAATATCCATCACACAAAACATCACAACACTTACATTACAAATGTAAACGCAGCATTAGAAGGCAATGCTGATTTAGCAGGAAAAAGTGTAGAAGAGTTAGTTTCTAACTTAGACGCTGTTCCAGAAGCTATTCGTACAGCGGTACGTAATAATGGTGGTGGACATGCTAACCATAGTCTTTTCTGGACGATCTTATCACCAAATGGCGGCGGTGAGCCGACAGGTGAGCTTGCTGATGCAATTAACGCTAAATTTGGAAGCTATGATAGCTTCAAAGAAGAGTTTGCGAAAGCTGCAACTACTCGTTTCGGTTCAGGTTGGGCTTGGTTAGTAGTTAATAAAGGTGAGCTAGAGGTTACTAGTACTCCAAACCAAGATTCTCCTCTAATGGAAGGTAAAACACCAGTTCTTGGTTTAGATGTTTGGGAGCATGCATATTACTTAAATTATCAAAACCGTCGTCCAGACTACATTGCTTCTTTCTGGAATGTAGTAAACTGGGATGAAGTTTCTAAGCGTTTTAACGCAGCGAAATAATAAAAAAATTTTTTCGGAAAAGAGAGGGCTAACATTCTGTTAGTCCTTTTTAATTTGAAATCTTCTCTTAAATGACTGCTACTATTTACAATCTAAATACATAACTACAATCCGATAAGACAAACTATGTATTAGAAGTTGAAGGGGAGTAGTTGTTATGTCAAAAATGAAGAAGATTATTGGTGATGTAGATGTCAGTAAGGATTTAGTTTTATTATTAGTGATAGGTGGATTGTATTCATTAAGTATTGCGCTTTCTAATACGTTTGTGAATGTTTACTTGTGGAAACAATCAGGAAAGTTTATTGACTTGGCCATTTATAATTTATCAATAGTGGTCATGCAACCTCTAACATTTATCTTTGCAGGTAGATTAGCTAAAAAAATTGACCGTGTAATCGTTTTAAGACTTGGAGTTATTTTCTTAGCAGCATTCTTCTTAATTGTCCTCATGATAGGAGGCTCTGCTGCAAAATTTCTCTTTCTCTTAGGTGGTACATTAGGGATAGGGTATGGTTTCTATTGGCTTGCATTCAATGTTTTAACATTTGAAATCACAGAACCTGAAACGAGGGACTTTTTTAATGGATTTTTAGGTGTCATGAATTCCACAGCAGGAATGGTTGGTCCAATCGTTGCAGGCTTTGTTATTTCCAGGTTAAAAAATTTTACTGGTTATACAACAATCTTCACTATATCTCTCATATTGTTTTCAGGTGCAGTAGTGCTTAGCTTTTTTTAAAGAGAAGAAAAGCAGAAGGAGATTATATATTAGCCCGAATTTTCCATGAAAGGAAAAAGAACAAAAATTGGGGGCTTATTACCAGAGCACATTTCTTTCAGGGTTTACGTGAAGGGACTTTTGCTTTTGTAATTGGTGTATTTGTTTTTATTTCTACCGGAAGTGAACTGGCATTAGGAACTTTTGGTTTGGTTAATTCCGCGGTTGCTTTTCTGGGCTATTATCTTGCAACAAGAGTGATAAAGAAAACGAAGCGTAAACGTTTCATACTAATAGGTGGAACGCTACTGTATGTTTCGATTTTCTTAATACTTTTTGACGTGACCTATCAAAGATTACTTATTTATGGAGCTCTTATTGCAATTGGCTACCCAATGTTACTCGTTCCATACATGTCGTTAACATATGACGTTATAGGAAAAGCATGGAGTGCTGCCAAGGCGAGAATTGAATATATTGTCGTAAAAGAGATTTTTCTTAATGCAGGAAGAATTGTTTCAATAGTTGGGTTTATTATTGCTATTTCTTTCTTTGATGAAAAACAAAGTATTCCGGTTTTACTTGCAATTATTGGTGCGGGACACTTTGTTATCTACTTTTTTGTAAAACATGTTCATCTGAAAGAAAGTGATAAAAGCATTGAGCACACAGGACATAAACCAGTTTTAAAAAACAATCTTGTTGATGGTGATAGTAGTGGGTAAAGGGGAAACTTATATTCGATTTTCCCCTATGTTAGATTCATTAGGATATTTACTTTTGTTTTATGTTATTAATTTTTCTTTTTCCCCCAAATGCTTCAACATCTATTGGCTGTTTAGGTGTAGAAGATACCTCATAATCCAGCTTTATTTTTCATTTTTAAATTTCTTCTTTCCAAATCTACAATTAATTCTTTTCCCAAATTTTGTGTTTCTGTCAAACAATTCCTACAATCACTTTCTTATTAACTTCCAAAAATTATGTTTAATACACGTGCATGCCCCCTATCAAACAAAATGTGACAATCTCCACCACGAATTTACAAAACCTTTACATTTGCTTAAAACGTCATTAATACTCAAGCGTTATTCTATTACTCGTAGGACAAAACAAAAAACACTCTTTAGGGGGAATATGGCAATGAAAAGCTTTAAGAGCTTAGTATTACTTTTAGTAATGGGAATTTTAGTAGTATTCGCAGCAGCATGTGGCAATGGAGCATCTACAGAAGAAGAATCAAACACTGGATCCGGAGATTCAAATGAAGAAGAAACTGCATTAGAAGGTAGCGTTGTAATAGATGGATCAGGTACAGTTTATCCTTTTATGGCAAAAATGGCAGAAAATTATATGACTGAAAATGAAGAAGTTTCCGTTGAAGTAAGCCGTGCAGGTACTTCTGCTGGTTTCGAAAAGTTCTTAGTAGCTGAAAACGGAACAGATTTCAACGATGCATCACGTGAAATCAAAGACGAAGAAGCGGCAAAAGCAGATGAATTAGGTATTGAATACAAAGAATTCCAAGTTGCTCTTGATGGTTTAACATTTGTTATTAACAAAGAAAACGATTGGGCAACAGAAATGACTCAAGAAGAAGTAGTAAAGATCTTCCTTGCTGAAGGTGGAGTAACTAAATGGTCTGATATCAACCCTGAATGGCCAGCTGAAGAAATCAAACCAATGGGTCCTAATGAAAACCATGGTACAAACGAATTCATGTTTGAAACGATTATGGAAGAAAAAGACTTTGTTGATTCTGTAAATTTACAACAAGAATATTCTACTCTTGTAGATCTTGTTTCTAAAGATAAAAATGCTATTGCATTCTTTGGATATGGTTACTACGACAGCAATAAAGACAAGCTAAACGCAGTAAATGTTGACTTTGGTAATGGTCCTGTTGCTCCAAGTTTAGATACTATCGGTTTGGATGATGCAGCAGCATATAAACCATTTACTCGCCCAGTCTTCACATATTTAAATGTTGGAATGGCAAAAGAGAAGCCTCAAGTGCTTGATTATGCAATCTATGCTATGGAAAATGCTCAAACTGTAGCTTCAGAAACTGGATTTGCTCCATTAAAAGATGAAGTAATTCAAGAGTCTATCAGCTTCCTAGAAGGATTAAAATAATCATAATTATTGCTTTTCCTATTCACAGAAGATGAGAAGTTGATGAGAAGATTAGCTTCTCATCTTCTTATGTGTTTCCTCTATTAATATAAACTACTAAAAATTTCACCTCCCCCAAATAAAATAAATGGAGGATGAAAGGGGTTTTCGATCTTGGATAACAAAGAAAGCATCCGTGACATGATTGAAAAAAAGAGAAGCTCTACAAATCTAACTTCTGTCACAGAAAAGGTTATGCCTAAATTTTTATTGGCTATTGCTACGATTTCAATACTTACAACTCTTGGCATAGTTATTACTTTATTAACTGAAACAATAAACTTTTTCAAAGATGTTCCTTTTTTAGACTTCTATACTGGAACTATATTAAATCCACTAGGTGATGACGCACAATTTGGTGTACTTCCATTACTGACAGGGACGATTTACTCTACAGTAATTGCGATGTTTGTGGCTATTCCTGTTGGTTTAATGGCAGCTATTTTCTTAAGTGAGTATGCTTCCGATAAAGTTCGTAGAATATTAAAACCAATACTTGAAATTCTTGCTGGTATTCCTACAATTGTATATGGTTTCTTTGCATATACTTTTGTAACACCTTTATTGAGATCCTTTATCCCAGCTTTAGATCCAACTAATATTCTGAGTCCCGGTATTGTAATGGGTATTATGATTATTCCTATGGTAGCCTCACTTTCTGAGGATGCAATGAGTTCTGTCCCGAACTCAATGCGAGAAGGTGCTCTTGCTCTCGGTTCAACAAAACTTGAGGTGACTTGGAAAGTTGTTATTCCAGCAGCTATATCCGGAGTGATTGCTTCATTTGTATTAGGAATTTCCCGTGCTATTGGAGAAACAATGATTGTCGCTATAGCAAGCGGAAGTAATAAAGACTTTACGTTTGATCTTACACAATCAATGCAGACGATGACTGCTTATATCGTTGAAGTAACAGGAGGGGAAGCTCCTGCTGGTTCAACAATTTATTACAGTTTGTACGCTGTCGCAATGACTTTGTTTGTATTTACACTCATTATGAACCTCGTTGCCCAGTATATTTCTCGTAAATATAGGGAGGAGTATTGATTATGAAATATGTAAATGTCGAACAAGTACAAAAGAAAATGGGGTCACGTCTATTTGCAAATAATCTTGCAAAAGGGCTTTTCCTATTAGCAACACTTTTCGGATTAGTCATATTATTAACATTAATCTATAGAGTATACTCAGATAGTATTGGATGGATTGATTTTCAGTTTATTACAAGTAAACTGTCAACAACCGCAGAACGTGCTGGTATCATGGGCGCAATTGCAGGGACTTTATGGTTAATGGTTGTTGTTGCTCCAGTTACGATGTTTTTAGGAGTCGGAACAGCCATTTATTTAGAGGAATATGCAAAGAATGGAAAATTAAAATCTATTATTCAAACGAATATTTCTAATTTGGCAGGTGTTCCTTCTGTTGTATTCGGTATCTTAGGCTTAACTGTGTTTGTACGTAGTTTTGAATTAGGAAACATAGTGCTTGCCGGTGGTCTAACGATGTCTTTATTGGTACTTCCAATCGTTGTCGTTGCAAGCCAGGAGGCTATTCGCGCTGTTCCACAGTATCTAAGGGAAGCATCTTACGGAATGGGAGCTACTAAGTGGCAAACAATTAAAAACATTGTCTTGCCGGCAGCAATTCCTGGTATTTTAACGGGTTTAATACTATCTCTTTCAAGAGCTATAGGTGAAACAGCTCCACTTGTTGTTATTGGTATTCCGGCTTTGTTAATTCCACTCCCAGATGGAATTTTTGATAAATTTACAGTGTTACCAATGCAGATCTATTACTGGACTGTTGATTCAGCACTTGTGGCTGAGTATGCAAATCTTGCAGCTGCGACAATTGTTGTTCTTTTAATCGTATTATTCTTAATGAATTCAATTGCAATTATCATTAGAAATAAGTTTCAAAATAGATTTTAATTTTCGGGGGTTTTTAACAATGGCAGTATTATCCGATCGTGAAATGAGAAAAGTAACGAATATAGATAGAGACGGGAATCAAGTAGATAAAAAGAAAATTGTTTATGATACAAAGGATTTAAATTTATGGTACGGTGGGGACCAGGCATTAAAAAACATTAATCTTTCCATTTATGAAAATGAAGTTACAGCAATTATTGGTCCTTCTGGTTGTGGGAAATCAACATTTATAAAAACGTTAAACAGAATGGTTGAATTAATACCGGTTGTTCGTATTTCAGGAGATATTAGGTATAGAGAAAAGAGTATACTAGATAAAAGCTATACGGTTGAAGATTTAAGAACTAGGGTAGGTATGGTGTTCCAGAAACCTAACCCATTCCCGAAATCCATATATGATAATATAGCATATGGACCTCGAATTCATGGGATAAAAAATAAAGCTATTTTAGATGAGATTGTTGAGAGAAGTTTACGTGGAGCAGCAATCTGGGATGAAGTGAAAGATCGATTAAAAGAAAATGCATATGGGCTTTCGGGAGGGCAGCAACAACGTTTATGTATTGCTCGCTGTTTAGCAATCGAACCAGATGTTATATTAATGGATGAACCTACTTCAGCTCTTGATCCAATATCAACTCTTAAGGTAGAGGAATTAATTCAAGATTTGAAAAAAGATTATAGTATAATCATTGTTACACACAACATGCAACAAGCTGCACGTATTTCAGATAAAACAGCGTTTTTCCTAAATGGAGAAGTAGTTGAATTTGATGTGACCGATAAAATCTTTTCAAATCCGACAGATAATAGAACAGAGGATTATATAACAGGTCGATTTGGCTAAACAAAATGTCGTGCATTTTAGAAGGTGCACGACTATTTTGTTTTAATAAGTTCTTCGTAGTTTTATGATCGTACAGTTTGGGGAATATATAACTGTATGTATATAGGAGGTAATGAATATGGGTGTCAGAGAGAAATTTGATTTTGATTTAAAAAATTTAAGAGATAAATTAATTGAATTAGGTAGTTTAACAGAAGTTGCCTTAACAAAGTCAATAAATGCACTTGAAAATCAAGATATTGAAGAAGCGTTACAAATAATTGAAGATGATTATAGAGTTGATGATCTGGACGAAGAAATTAATGATTTGGCGATTCTTTTAATCGCCAAACAACAACCTGTTGCAACAGATTTACGTAGAGTCATCGTAGCCATTAAAATTTCCAGTGATATTGAAAGAATGGCAGACTTTGCTGTAAATATTGCAAAATCTACAATTCGAATTGGGGACGAGCCGTTAGTTAAACCAATTCATAACATCAGAAAGATGCATGAAATAGCAACAAAAATGTTATCACTTTCTATTAAGGCGTTTAATGAAGAAGATCTTGTATTAGCAAAAGAGGTAGCTGATATGGACGACCAGGTTGATGACCTTTATGGTGAAACGATTAAGGATATCCTTCACCTGATGGAGAAAAAAGATCATCTTCAACAATTAACTCAGCTTTCCTTTATTTGTCGTTATATCGAAAGAACGGCCGATCATGCAACAAATATTTCTGAAAGTATCATGTATCTTATTAAAGGTCAAAGATATGACCTAAATAGTTAATAAGAAAAATATAAAGTGGTTTTTGATCCAAAATAAAAAAAGCTAAGAAGATGTTCTTCTTAGCTTTTATCTAGTAATTGCTTCAGCAAGCTGTTTGAAAGTCATGCCTTTTTGAACCTCAAAAGTTCCTAACTGCACTTGGGTATGATAATTATTTTTGATTAAGTACTGATCAAATTCAAAGGAGTCAGAAATAATCGCATTTTGTTCTAGAAGATCAGAAACTTCACTTGTCGTCATACCAGCCTTTATTGTTACTTTATATTTTATGACTTCTTCTTTCTTTTCTTCAGCTTCTTTTGTAGCTTCTGCATTTTCAGTTGTTTCTTCTTTAGGAGTTTCTTCAGTTGCCTTTTCGGTTACTTCAGCATTTTTTGTAGCTAATAATTCCTCATATTCATCAATTGAAATGGCTGTTTGCTGGTTGCTGGTTAAGAATTCTTCAACTTCCTTTTCGGAGAGCTCTTTTTGTTCAGCGTCGGCCTCTGTATGTTGATCACCTGAAAACAGATAGGTTCCACCAAGTACAGAGGTTGCTACGATCATACCTGCTGCAAATGCCTGAAAGCCTGTCTTACTCATGTTAATACCCTCTCATTCTGTTCAACAATTAATTTTACTTCTTTTACAGTAGTTGCTTCTGATAATGCGATAGCTTCAATAGACATTCCTTGTCGATACTTAGCAAGTATACGGGTAGGGTTTCCTTTTTCCTCTTCTTGGATCGAGTTGTTTTGTTCTTTTAAGGGTGCGTCATTTTGTAATAACTCTTCTTCCACAATTCGCATTTTCTTTTTAAGCTTATAGATCTCTTGCATAGCAGACAATTGAAGATGGTCCAATTCCTGTTCAAGTTCTTTTACATTGTCGCGTTGGAAGAAAGATACACCGATAAGCGCAATGCTTATAATAAACAAAATGATAATCATAATAGTCATATTTTTCACCTTCTTAGATTATTTCCCTCTACCTTTATATCATAAATCTTCATTTGAATGAAGTGATATTTTGTAGAAATTGTAGTTTTTTGACGATATTTCTTTTTTAAACATGTAACCGTAATATTTTAATCATGTTAAGATAAAGAGAACATGATGACGAAAGAAGAGGTACTATATGAGCTCTCGATCTTATGATGATGTCGAACAATATATTATACGTAAACAGGCATCTATTTCTGTCGATTATATTGAAATTATTCCATATCCAAACCACATTATCATCTCATGGAACATTATCTCCTCAACTCAAAAACTTCTTACAGACATTCTAAATGAAGACTTTCGGGATTTAATATGTAAGGTTAATTTAGTTAGAGTAATAAAGAATAAAGAACGATTAACAATGAATGTTACAGGAAGTAATGGAATAATTGAGCTTAGCTCTTTAGTAAATGGAAAATATTATTGTGAGTTAGGTGTAGTTAATTCACAAAATGAAACAATTACAATAAAAAAATCAGCATCAGTTATTGTTTCTACTAACCATTTAGAATCTAAGAATCAAGATTGGAAGCAAGTAATAACGAAAAATAAAAATAGTTGGTTTACTGCTTTCTCCGGGTACACGGTATATGAATAAATTAGGAACCAAACATGTATCAACTGTCCTTCATCTTACAACTGAATTTGGTGATCAGTTGATAGGAGGGCTTGGAAGACACGTAAATGACCTTGTACAATCATGCAAAGAGGAAAATCTGACAATTATAGTTATGACAATCTCTCACACAGGGAAGGAATCATATTCATTTAATGATGGAATTCATATATTTCGTATGATTCCTTGGCAAGAGGATTCGGCGAGCTTACCTGATTATTTTCGAAATCTTAATTTTCGATTTACTCAATTTATTCTACAAGACCTCCATATACAATTTGATCTTGTTCATGTTCATGATTGGTTTTTTGCGACAACTGCTTGTCAGATTAAAAAGATGCTGGGAATACCCTTCGTCTCGACAATTCATTCGACTGAACGAGAACGAAAACAATTTAATAATGGGAAAGTTATTCCTCAAATAATAGAGTATGAAGATCAGTTACTGCAATATTCTGACCATATCATAGTATGTAGTGAATATATGAAAGACATTTTGTTAATACGCAAACCAAATAGACAAAACTCTATATCCGTCATACCGAACGGCATTATTTTGGAAAATTTGAAAAAGATGCTAAGTAAAGATGAAGCTTTAAAAAGGTTTCCATTTTTGACAGAACCAATTTTATTAGGAATAGGGAGACTGGTGAAAGAAAAGGGATTCCATATTTTAATCGAGGCGTTTTCACAGATACACCGACAGTATCCAACCTTAAAACTTGTGTTAGCAGGAAGCGGACCATATGAAAATGAACTAAAAAGAATCTCAAAATTATATAAATTAGATTCAAAAGTCATATTTGTTGGCTTTCTAAATGAAATAGAACGAAATACATTACTATCTAAGTGTGAAATCGTCGTGATTCCAAGCTTGTATGAGCCTTTTGGTATTGTTGCATTAGAGGGTTTGGCGGCTTCAAAACCAGTTTTAGCCTTTAAAACAGGTGGGTTAAAGGAAATAGTAAAAGACAACCGCGGGATATTGTTAGAAGGGATTTCCAGTGTTCAATTAGCTGAAAGGTTACATAAATGCCTTCAACACCCAAAAGATGTGGAGGCTGTGGCTCTGCGGGGCTACCAGGCGATGATCGCTGAATATCAATGGTTATCTATTATAAGAATAACAATTTCCATGTATAACAAAGTTGTAAGCAACAGAAATTTCTTTTAAAATTAAAAATAATAAAATACATGTGGAATTTGTTTATTAATAATGGTATTATATTAAAGTCTGATTTGTTTTATAGTTTTTTTAAGTTTGGAGGGAAAGAAACATGCGTGTAAATATTACATTAGCTTGCACTGATTGTGGCGAACGTAACTATATTTCTAAAAAGAATAAACGTAATAATCCAGATCGTCTTGAGCTTAAAAAATATTGCTCAAGAGAGAAAAAAATGACAGTACACCGTGAAACAAAGTAAGCAGTAGGATATTTATTCCTACTGTTTTTTGTTTATTTCCTGTAAAAGGAGGCTCCTCAATTGGAAAAGAGCCAATTAAGAGAAATGGTTAAAAAACAATTAGAGGAACTACACTCTGATACTTTCATAAAGGGCTGTGCCGACATACATAGACACTTATTTACATATAGCAAATGGAACAAGGCAAAAACGATTGCTGTAACAATTTCTCGAGGAAGAGAAGTTGATACAAAAAACATCATTGAAGAAGCCTGGAAAGAAAGAAAAAATGTTGTAGTTCCTAAGTGTGATCCAAAATCAAATACAATGACATTTCGCAGAATTGAATCATTTTTTCAATTAGAGACAGTGTTTTTTGGATTAAGGGAGCCCATTGTAAGCAAAACGATACCTGTAAAGCCTAAAGAGATTGATCTCATGATTGTTCCAGGTCTATGCTTTGATCAAGAAGGATATCGTATTGGATTTGGCGGCGGTTATTATGATCGTTACTTAGAGAAATATCACGGTGATACTCTTTCATTGGCATTTTCCTGTCAACTATTTAAACGTTTACCAAGAGAATTACACGATGTACCTGTCGATGGAATAATTACAGAACTAGGAGTAGAAAAGTAAATGATGGTGTTGGGTATCCTTTTTATTATTTTTCTGTCGGTTGCTGCATGGAAATCAAAAACCTTAACAAAAAGTGGGATGATTGGAGCTATGATTGTTGGCTCAGTCATTTACGTTGGCTTTTCATGGAAGGGTATCCTTTTACTAGGGTGTTTCTTTGTCACATCTAATATGTGGGGGAACATAAAATCAAAACAAAAAGACTCTTTACATGATATGGTAAAAAAACATAATGAGCGGGATATTATTCAAGTTTTTGCAAATGGCGGAGTGCCAGCTTTTATAACGATGATTTCGATATTTGATCCTAGTAACTCTATTATTTATACAGTGTTGTTCAGTATTTCATTAGCTGCGGCTAATTCAGATACTTGGGCATCCGAAATCGGAACATTAAGCAAAGGTCAACCTAGAATGTTATTAACATATAGAAAAGTGGAACGCGGTACGTCAGGTGCTGTTTCATTATTAGGTACATGTGCAGCTTTAGTGGGCTCGTGTTTAATCGGTGCGCTAGCCGCTTTATTGTTTGACTTATCAATTAAGAATCTTTTAGTCATTTTTATATTTGGTTTCCTAGGAAATATTATTGATACGATATTAGGTCAAACCGTTCAGGTTAAATATACATGCAGAGTTTGCCATAAGGTAACTGAAAAGAAAATACATTGTCAACAACTTGGGCGTAAAACAAATACATTTTCTTTTTTGGATAATGATGCGGTCAATATCTTATCCATTGTCATTTCAACATGTTTATCCTTACTTATTCTATAGATAAAAAGGATAAAAATTGCATCTCCTACTAAAGATATAAATAGGAGGGATGAAGATGAGACGACTAATTGTGCTTTTAGCTGGTTCATTTGCGATTTATCGTTATCGATACCGCATTGTGAATTTTGTGCTAGGTAACCAGCAGCTGCGAAGATACTTTATTAATTTATCAATGAGAATACCCTTTATCCGTGATCGCTTTGTTAATCGGGCATTCCATTAAGTTTTCATTGTAAGCTGACGTTTATATAGATGTCAGCTTTTTACGTGTTATTAACATGGAGCAGTTTTCTTTTTAATCAAATTAGGGAATTGATATAATGAAGAAAAAATAACGGAGCGGATGATATGGCGTTTGAACAGGATTTTGTCTATTGGTCATTGGTTGAACAATTAGTTGTTGACCAAAATTATTCGATTTTAGCAATATCACAGGATGGAAATGAAATGGTCCTACAGCCTTATCGAAAAAAGCAATATTCTATTATTCGATTAAGAAGAGCTGATGTTGACTGGGGAAATACACTTGCAGTAGATATTGAACAAGCAGGCAGGCGATTTGAACAACTAGTAAGAAATGGAGTAAGAGGACCAATAACAGTTTTAAATATTTACTTTTCACCTTTAGCGCCGGTTGACGATTATCCTGATGTCTTTGTAAAAGGATATAGCGGGGGACGTAAAGGGAATATTGATATTACTTCCATGATGATAAGAAATGATAATCTTGAAGAAAGTATAGAAAAGATTCAACAAGCTATGTCAATTCAATTAGACGTCGAAAACATACTCTCCGAGAAAGAGATAAATGTGGAAGATATTCAGTCTATACGAAAAAAGGTTATTACTCATCAGAAAGAAATGAGGGATGCTGAAAGAAAGTTATTTCAAAATGGGAAACCATTCTTCACTAACATATTTTTAGCGATCCAGATTGTAATGTTTCTTATATTAGAGTTTAATGGTGGAAGCACAAATACTGAAACATTAATACAGTATGGTGCTAAGTTTAATCCTCTTATCTATGAAGGAGAATGGTGGCGTTTTGTTTCACCAATTCTTTTACATATTGGTTTTTTACATTTACTTATGAATAGCTTTGCTTTGTTTTACATAGGACCAGCTGTAGAACGTGCATATGGAAAATGGAAATTCCTGTTCATTTATTTAGTTGCAGGTGTTTCAGGTTCAATTGTCAGCTTTGCATTTAGTCCATTTCTATCAGCAGGAGCCTCAGGAGCTATTTTTGGGTGTTTTGGGGCTTTGTTATACCTTGCTGTATACAATCGGAAAGTTTTTTTAGAACAATGGGCTCTAACTTATTAATCGTTGTGGGGATTAATTTAGCCTTAGGGTTTGTCATTCCTAATATTGATAATGCAGGTCATATTGGGGGATTAATTGGCGGCTTTTTAGCTGCGCTAATTGTACAGCTACCACATCAGAAAAAACTGTTGATTAGACTAATTGGGATTGTTGGCACAGTTGTGCTCATTTTTGGGTTGTTTCAATATGGAATGAGCCAAGCAAAGGAGCAATATCCTGACTATATTGCATTACAAGGTCAAGAGCTTATTCAAAATGAGAAGTTTGAAGAAGCTTATCAATACCTTAGTAAATCTATTTCGGATAATCATAACTCAAATGATGTCCTATTTTTAGCTTCGGTAGCGGCCATCCAATTGCAAAAGTATGATGAAGCAATCGATTATCTGGAACGTATCATTAAAGTTGATGACAGCTACCATCAAGCCCATTATAATTTAGCTCTTTTATACGCTAATCAGCAAAATAGTGATCAAGCGATTGAAGAAGTCACAAAAGCATTAAAATATGATCCGGATAATAAAAAATATCAAGCTTTGAAAGATGAATTGACTCGCTAATTGTTGATATCTTGAATGAACTTAAAAGGTGTTCCATCTTCAGATTGAATGATGACAACTAAATGAGAACGATCTTTTGCGAAAAGAAGGAGAGGCATTGTGCTGCCAATTGGTTCAATGATCTTTCCTTCTTTTGTTTTTAGACCTAAAAAGTAATTTTTATATAGACCTTCCCACAAACTGCCAATTACCTCTTGAGTTTTTTCTTCGGAAAATCCCGGTAATGGACGGTTTTGGTAATGAGCAAGCTCAACGAAGGGAATTGAATTGTATCGATTTTTATCAATGTTGAAATGTTGAAGTAATTCATTCCAACTAAATTCTAAATGTTGTTCGGCTACTTTATCTAGGATATCCTTCCACTCTTTTTCTTCTTCTGTTTGAGGTGTTTTAAATGAAAAGAGTTTGGTAAACTCTGAATCAATGACATACAAATGGTCAGTGGACATTTTTTGAACACTTCTTATTTCATCTTCATTCAAGTGGACTTCACCGTAATGCAAACTTATCGCTTCGTAGTGGCTGCTGTCTTCTCCGCTTACTTTATTGAACTGTGCCAGCTTTTGGCTTTGGTCCTCCCATTCTGATAAAGTTTTTACAAGTTTCCCATCTGAAAAGAGAAGAGATAAGTCTTGTCTTAGAAAGGCTTGTTTATCAGTAATAGATGTTACGTCCCATTCGATCATGTACTCATCATCATCTTTCTTGTCAACAAATTGTAATAGAGTAGAAGCTTTTGTAAATGAAACGGTATCAGTTATCGGGAAAAAAATAATACTCTCACGTGCATTTTGTCCTTTGAAAAAATATAGAAACATAGATGTACATAAGGCAAGAAGGATCAATAATATCCATTTTTTCTTCATTTCAATCACTCCGGGAAAGACAGGTTGCTAAATTGTATGTGCAAATGTATGAATATATGAGTACAAGCAGGAAAGAAAATATACAGGTATGTTTTACCAAATTTCCGTCAATGATGAGTAACAAATAGTGAAACGAAATGGAGTAAACAAATGTCTTATGAAGTTGATAAAAAAATAGCGACAAAAAGTTTACAAGAAAATACAGCTTATTTAAGCGAACGTCTTGGAGTTAAAAAAAGCTTTGACGTGATTCAATTAGATGTTGAGTATGGCGGGCGTGAAATGGCTTTATTCATGGTCGATGGGTTTGTTAAGGATGATATTCTTCATTACTTAATGAGATATTTATCCGAGCTGACACCGGAACAAATTGAAGAACATACACTGGAAAAATTACTAAAAACGTATATTCCTTATGTTGAAATTGATAAAACAGATGATTTAAATACTGTTGTGCAAACAGTTTTAGCAGGTCCAACAGCTCTTGTTGTCGATGGGATTGATCAAATTATCTTTATTGATGCCCGAACATATCCTGTACGAGGTCCTCAAGAGCCAGATATGGAACGTGTTGTTCGTGGATCAAGAGATGGATATGTCGAAACAATTGTATTTAATACAGCCTTAACTAGGAGACGGGTAAGAGACCGGTCATTAAGAATGGAATATTTACAGGTGGGACGACGATCAAAAACAGATGTGGTTGTTTGTTATTTAGAAGATATCGCGGATTTATCGCATGTTGAAGACCTAAAGAATTCTTTGCAGGCAATTGACACAGATGGTCTTCCAATGGGTGAAAAAACAATAGAAGAATTTATTTCAGGTAGGCATTTAAATCCGTATCCTGTTGTGAGATATACAGAAAGACCTGATACTGCGGCAGCCCATCTTTATGAAGGTCATGTCATTGTTTTTGTTGATGGTTCGCCAAGTGCCCTTATCACTCCTACAACATTCTGGCATCATTTACAGCATGCTGAGGAATATCGAAACAAACCAATAGTAGGGGCTTATTTGCGAATTGTTCGATTTATTGCCGTATGGGCATCAATTTTCATTTTGCCCCTTTGGTATTTATTAGCGAAACATCAGGAACTACTGCCGGATAATATAAAGTATATCGGGATAGAGGATGCAGGGCAGGTCCCATTACTTGTACAATTTTTGCTAATTGAATTAGGAATAGATATCCTGAGGATGGCTGCTATACATACACCATCATCCTTAGCTACTGCATTGGGATTAGTGGCAGCCCTAATGGTTGGTCAAGTAGCCGTTGAGGTAGGGTTGCTTACTAATGAAGTTATTTTGTATTTGGCCATTGCTGCGATAGGTACATTTGCAACTCCTAGTTATGAATTAGGTCTGGCTAATAGAATATATCGGATCATTTTATTAATTTTTACTGCTTGGTTGGGTGTAATTGGTTTTGTTGTAGGAATTACAGGGTGGGTCATTATGCTCTCACGTATGAAATCCTTTAATGTACCTTATTTATATCCGTTTATTCCTTTTAACTATCGGGCAATGCGAGATGTATTATTTCGCGCACCAATGCCGTTGAAAAACAGAAGACCACCGTTCTTGCATCCCCAGGATCCGGACAGGTAACTTAAATCACAAAAGGCAAGGCTCAAATATAATGAGCCTGCCTTTTTGTTTAAGCTGCTTTTTCAATAGGAATAGGATTACTTTTATGACGTTTCAATTGAATTAAGAACCAGATAAATACAGCTATAAAGATGAATGCACCACAAATCATTGAAGTTTGATAAGAAAGTTGGAACCCTTCCGGTGCATAAAAGATATAAGATCCTGTAACAGCTGTCATAAAGAATGCGGGAACAGTGGATATCCAATGAAACTTCCCGTTTTTCAATAAAAACATGGCGGCTGTCCATAACATAACTGTTGCAACAACCTGGTTTGTCCACCCAACATAACGCCATAAAAATGTGTAATCCATTTGAGTTAATAAATAAGTTGGAACCACTACTGGAATCGTCATAAGAGCAGTTTTTATTTTTGAATCAAAATTACCGAACTTACATACTAATTCGACAAGCATCATTCGTGATGAACGTAAAGCTGTGTCACCTGTTGTAATAGGTAAAATGATAACCCCTAAAATTGCTAATATTCCTCCAAATTGTCCTAACGTTGTTTTGCTGATTTCATTGACAACCCCAGCTGTTCCACCCTCTGCTAATGCTCCTTGAAGCCCGTCGGTACCTCCAAAGAAAGTCATTCCAGCGGCAGCCCATATTAACGCGATAATTCCTTCAGCAACCATTGCACCGAAGAAAACTTTTCTGCCATCACTTTCTTTCTTAAGTGTACGGGCCAAAATCGGACTTTGTGTACTGTGAAAGCCAGATATTGCACCACAAGATATTGTAACCATTAAAAGAGGCCAAACAGGAATTTCGCCAGGATGCAGATTTTCGAAAGTAAGATTAGGTATCGAATGATCCATAAAAAATAAGGCAAAGCCAATTGACACAGCCATAATAATTAAAATGAAACCAAAAATAGGATAGATCTTTCCAATCAATTTGTTAATTGGAAGTACAGCAGCTAAAACAAAATAAACAAAGATAAGCAATAATGAAGATGAATAGCTTAAAGGAGTAAGCTGTTCAACTAATTGTGCTGGGCCTGCTGTAAACGCAGCTGCAACTAATATCATCAGAATGATTGAAACAATATTAATAACTGTTTTTACCGTTTTTCCTAAATACCGGCCAACCAGTGTAGGATATTGCTCTCCACCATGTTTAATTGAAAGCATCCCGGAAAAATAATCATGTACAGCCCCTGCAAATAAACAGCCAATTACGATCCAAATAAATGCAACAGGACCATATAAAGCCCCCATAATGGCTCCGAAGATAGGTCCAAGCCCTGCGATATTTAAAAGTTGAATCAAGGAAGCTTTCCACCAGCTCATTGGCATATAATCCAGGCCATCTGTTTTTGTAAAGGCAGGTGTGATCCGGGCGTCATCTATTCCAAAAACTCTCTCAACCACTTTTGAATATATGAAATAACCTGCAATTAATAGTACGACTGATAATAGGAATGTAGCCATTTATGTTCCTCCTCACGATTCACGTTGTAATAGTAACATTATTTTAAACTTGTATTTATCAAAATTCAATATATTTTTTAGAAAAAATAAATTATTCAGAAAAATTAATAGATACTTAATTTTATTGATGTCGAAAGTTGGCCTTTGTATGGATCATGAAGTTTTTTGATATATCGAAATATTATAAACGAAAAATTAGAAAAATATATTCATCCATTAACAAGTATATTTTTAAACGTTTTCTTGACGCTTCGTTGTTTTTCTTTATACTTTATAGTAGTACTAAATTAATAGTGTAAAAGTGATTTTTTATACTTTAAGAAAGTTTACCCGTATTAAAGGATTACAGTATAAGAAAAGATAGCGACTTCATGCACCTTTTGGCGGTAAGTCGTGTTTTTCTAAGATTAAAGTAGGTGATCATGTGAATACCATATATGATGTACAACAACTGTTGAAAAAGTTCGGCACGATCATATACATAGGTGACCGTATAGCTGATTTAGAGCTTATGGAGGATGAAGTTAAGCAATTGTATCAATCTGGTCTTATCGAACCAAACGTTTACCAAATGGCTATCCTTCTTCTTAGACAAGAAATCCAAAGATTGAAACGGTAGAAAAAAAGATCAATTTTAATGAGAGTAACATTCCAAAATGAAACGTGAAAACGTTTGCTAGAGAATCTATATATAATAGTAGGAAAAGGTGATGGAAATGAATGAACAATGGTTAGTAGGTATTGATTTAGGCGGAACAACAATTAAAATGGCATTCATTAATTATTACGGTGAAATTGTTGAAAAATGGGAAATTCCAACTGATAAAACAGGTAAAACCATTACAACAGATATTGCCAAAGCAATTGATACAAAACTTGAAGAAATGGGACTAACAAAGGCAAAGCTTGGTGGAATAGGAATGGGAGCACCCGGCCCGGTTAATTTAGAAAAAGGTCTTATTTATGAAACGCCAAATCTTGGTTGGGAGAATTTCCCACTTCGTGATCATATTGAACTGGAAACAGGGTTGCCTGCTGTTATCGACAATGATGCCAATATTGCTGCACTTGGTGAAATGTGGAAGGGAGCAGGAGATGGAGCTAAAGATTTAATATGTGTAACACTTGGTACTGGTGTAGGTGGAGGGCTTATCTCCAATGGAGAAGTTATACACGGTATAAACGGTGCAGGTGGAGAAATCGGACATATTACGGTTGTTCCTGATGGTGGAGCTTTATGTGGTTGTGGAAAAACGGGCTGTATTGAGACAATTGCTTCGGCAACTGGTATAGTCAGAATCGCAAAAGAAAAACTAAAATCTTCAGATGAAGAAAGTATTTTGCGAAAAAATTTAGATTTAAGCTCAAAAGATGTTTTTGACGCTGTTGAGCAAGGTGATGCACTTGCCGAGGAAGTAATAGATTACGTTACTTTCCAACTTGGTCTAGTCTTAGCTAATATTTCTAATGGACTTAATCCAGAAAAGATTGTTATTGGTGGCGGAGTGTCTAAAGCAGGAGATCTTCTCATTTCAAAAGTGGATCACTACTTTAAACGATTTGCTTTCCCGCGTGTGGCTCAGGCAGCTTCTATTTCAGTGGCAACACTTGGAAATGATGCAGGTGTGATTGGTGGAGCTTGGTTAGTAAAAACAAAACTTTTAAATAATTAAATGTAAATAGGTAATAGTAAAAAGGAGCTTCAGTTGATGATGCTCCTTTTCCATTTCTTCATATCCTTTTAGAGATTAGGGCGAATTTATGACATTCATTTTTCAGAATCTTTAAACTTTATATACAAACGAAACTTTTTAGGTTTTGAAACGTCTAATAGTAGGGTATAGAGAATATGCTAAACATTATAATTCTATCAGGCTATTGTAATGACAATATTAAAAAGCATTGATTTTTTGTAAAGAAAGTATTAAGATATGTTTTAGTGTGCAACACTTAACCTAATAATTGGAAAATATAAAAGAGATAAGCGTGTCTGTCCTATGGGATGAGGAGGTAGTAGCTGTGCGCAAGAAATCTTTTTCGAAAATCTCATTTTTACTTTTAGCAACATTATTTCTTTGGATAAAAACGTATATTGTCTATAAAACTAGCTTCGATATTAAAATTGAAAATTTCACACAAGAGTTTATTTTGTTTATAAACCCATTAAGCTTTTTATTATTACTATTCGGGTTTGGGTTGTTCTTGAAAGAAAAGAATAGAAACCGTTATATCTTTGGAGCAAGTATCTTTGTAACAGTACTTTTACTTGCGAATATGGTCTTCTATCGATTTTTTAATGATTTCTTAACAATACCGGTATTATTTCAGACAAGCAACATGGGAGATTTAGGAAGTAGCATTACAAACCTATTTTTACCAACAGATATTTTAATGTTTGTTGATATTGTCATTCTATATTGGTTATTAAGAAAACCAGCGTTTAGAACTTTATCGGTTTTGACCAAAAAAGAAAAATCAGCTTACTTTCTTTTAGTTGCCTCCGTTTTTTTCTTTAATTTAGGATTAGCTGAAGCGGAACGCCCGCAGCTTTTAACACGTTCATTTGACCGCGAAATGCTTGTGAAAAATATAAGTGTATTTAACTTCCATATCTATGATGCTGTCCTTCAATCTAAAACGTCTGCCCAACGCGCCTTAGCAGATAGTGACAGCTTAACTGAGATTGAGAACTATGTGAATGCGAATCGTAAAGAGCCACAAGAGGATCTTTTCGGAATTGCAAAAGATCGAAATGTAATATTATTATCACTTGAATCCTTACAAAGCTTTGTTATTAATGAGCAATTAAATGGAGAAGAGATTACTCCGTTCTTAAACGACTTAATCAATGAAAGCTATTACTTTGAGAATTTTTACCACCAAACGGGTCAAGGTAAAACATCTGACTCGGAATTTTTAGTGGATAATTCTTTATATCCATTAGGAAGAGGAGCTGTCTTCTTCACAAATAGTAATAACGAGTATACTGCTACACCTGAAATTTTAAAAGAACATGGATATTACTCATCGATACTCCATGCAAACAATAAAAGTTTTTGGAATCGTGATTTAATGTATCAAGCGTTCGGATATGATCGTTTCTTCGATGTGAATGATTATGAAGTCACAGAAGAAAATTCAATTGGCTGGGGATTAAAAGATATTGATTTCTTCGAACAATCTGTTCAGCACATGGATGAATTACCACAACCATTTTATACGAGATTAATCACTCTAACGAATCACTTTCCATTTGAACTAGGGGAAGAAGATCGATTAATTGACGAATTTGATTCAAACAGTAAAACATTAAACCAGTATATCCCGACAGTTCGCTATATGGATGAATCTGTCAAACGTTTTTTCGAAGAACTAAAGAAAACAGATGTATATGAAAATTCAATTATCATTTTATATGGTGATCATTATGGAATATCAGAAAATCACAATGTGGCGATGGAGAAATTCCTTGGAAAAGAAATTACGCCATTTGAGTCCATTCAATTACAACGTGTTCCATTTATTGTTCATATACCGGGTGTTACTGATAAAGAACCTCAAACTTTTACAAAGGTTGCAGGACAAATTGATATCCGTCCAACAATCATGAGCTTACTTGGTATCGACGCCAGCGATCAAATTCAATTTGGTACTGATGTTTTTTCTGAAGATAAATTATCATTTACGGTCCTTAGGGATGGAAGCTTTATCACAGAGAATAATATTTACACGAAAGGTTTCTGTTATGATAAAGAAACCGGTGAGCCGACAGATCAATCTGTTTGTGAACCATATATGGAAAAAGCAAAACAAGAATTGAATTATTCTGATGAAGTGATCTATGGAGATTTACTCCGTTTTTACGGAGATAACGCTACAGAAGTAGGCGAAACAGAGGCTGCTGAGTCTAAAGAGGAATGATACTTTAGGACTGACTTATTCAAAGTCAGTCCTTTTTATTTCATTTATTGATAATTAGATAAGATTAAAACAACAATTGCTTAAATCAATCATAGGCTATAGTAAGTAATGAAGTAATGGAGGTTTGATGATGACCATTCTAAAAAATACGGAAGACTTTGATGGGAACCTTCTTCATACAAAAAAGCCCTATAGTTCGAATGAATTGTATGATGATCTTGCTAAACTAGAAAATATGTATCCTTTTATTAAACGAAATATTATTGGTTATAGTGTTTTAGGTAAACCAATTATGGAGGTCATGATCGGAAATGGACCTAAGAAAATTCATATGAATGGATCCTTTCATGCCAATGAGTGGATTACGACAAGTATTATGATGCATTGGTTACATGAGTATCTTGAATTAGTAAGTAAAAACTCATCCGATAAAGAACAGGATATGATCGCACTTTATCAAAACACGTCACTATCATTTGTTCCAATGGTAAATCCTGATGGAGTTGATCTTGTTTTAAATGGGATTCCTGATGTAACTGAGTATGAAGCAGCACTTTTGCAGATGAATGACTTAAGTATTGATTTTTCACAATGGAAAGCCAATATTAGAGGGATAGATTTGAATAATCAATACCCGGTTAATTGGGAGATCGAGAAACAGCGGAAAATACCAAAAGCTCCTGCTCCACGGGACTATCCAGGAGATGCTCCTCTTACCGAGCCAGAAGCAATTGCTCTTGCAGAATTAGTAGAAAAGGCGAATTTTGATCGCGTCCTGGCATTTCACACACAAGGGGAAGAAATTTACTGGGGATATTTACGTAAGGAACCAGAGGAAGCTGAACACATTGTAAGAGAATTCGAAAAGCTAAGTGGATATAAAGCTGTGCGAGATATTGACAGTCATGCTGGATTTAGAGATTGGTATGTGAATAAATGGAGAAAGCCAGGTTTTACAATTGAACTAGGAAATGGCGTAAACCCTCTTCCATTTGATCAGTTTGATGAAATCTATAAAAAAAGTAAAGGAATCTTTTATTCAGCACTTTATATGTGAAGTCTTAGAGTGGTATTTTTATCAACTTTGCCACTCTTCTTTCAAAAAAAATATAAAATTTAAGATGAAATTACGAGGATTGACATAGCTTTTTAAATAAAAAGTATGTTACTTTAAATGAGGTATGCTCACCACTTTTTTGTGAAATGAATGGAGAAAAAATGAAACATCTTCTATATTCAAACGTATAGTTTATTAGGACAAGAATGATAATTGATTTTTAGGAGAGCAAGGTGAGAAAATGTTGATGAGATTAACAAATTTATTTTCCATCATGTTGTTAATCCAGCTTTTTTTATCAGGATGTATTCCATCTCATCAACAGGAGAATAACCAAGAACAACAACCTAGCAGAGAGAGAATCATTCAAGAAGAAAAAGAATCGGAAAACCAACCTGAAGAAAAGAAAATGAACCTGCAATTGGACATTAAAGAGGAATTATTTCATTCTGTTGCTGATTGGTTGGATGATGAAACAGTTCTATATATTGTAAATAATGCTGAAGGCTCTGAAGTTCATACATACAACTTATATACAGGGGATACTAAATTATTTTACAAATCTGAAGATCCAATTGTTCAAATGAAGGCAAATGAGGACAATAGTTTGTTCTTTGTCCAAACAAGTCCATCTAGCTATGAGGCGGAATTGCTTTTTCTTAATCGTGAGGGTGATATCCAGTATCAAACAGAGATTGAATCATATGAACTTTCATTTACATGGAATCAAGTTAATCCTGATCAGCTTTTTGTCACAAGTTTTAATGAGGACTGGTCATATTCTACAAAAATCATTGATGTACATAATGATCTGATCATGGAAAATCCTGTAGACATTCCTTTTATCCAATGGATTAATAATAATCATGTCTCCTATATAAAATGGGATCAGGAAGAACCTTCATTGACTGCACCATTGTATATGTATAATCTAAAAGACCATACAGAGACGTTACTATCTGAACAAGTTGTAGCAAATACAAATTTTCCTAATCTCATAACAACAATTGAATTAATTGATGAAAATGGGACAGCCGTTGTCCGTTTTTATGATAGTGATAATCAGGAGAAATTAGCAGAGATGTCTACAAGATTGGTTGCTCTATATTCGGATTGGTCTATTCCGTATCATGATTTGGACAAGGAAGAAAACTTATTTTATATATTTGAAGTAAATGAAGAAAAAAATGATTTTACTCTTGTTTCATTCTCACCTGATACAACGGAGAAGAAGGTCATCTTTGAAAGCATCGAGAATTTTCAAATGAAACTTTCACCTAATGGAGAATTTGCTCTATATGGCCCAAGATTTGAAAAGATTTTAGATCTAAATAATCAGTCGGTAGAAGAACTCATTACCCTAAACTGAGTTGAAAGGACGAATTTTTTATGGCAATAGTAGATGTAACGGTCATTCCTGTAGGAACCACTACACCAAGTGTTAGTGAATATGTTGCTGATATTCAACACATTTTAAAAAAATATGAAGAAGAAGGAAAAATTAAATATAAATTAACACCAATGAATACCATAATTGAGGGAGAACTTCCTATACTTTTTCAAGTAATATCAGCCATTCATGAGGCACCATTTCAAAAAGGAATTCAAAGGGTTGCAACAAATATTAGAATTGACGATCGGAGAGATAAAAAAACAACGATGGAAGGCAAATTGGAAAGTGTTGAAAAACATTTATAATAATGAGTGAAAGTAAAAAACCCCTTAGCCGCAGCTAAGGGGTTTGCATTTCTTGTTAATGCGCAGTCGGAAAGCCGTGATGGATAAATGTCATGACAGCAAACCAGCCGAATACAGCTAATGTACCAAATGCAAAGAATGCACCAAGAAGGTTCTTGTCTTTTAGTGAACGAATAAATCCGAAGATCGCAAGAATGGTTACAAGTGCGAAGATAATAACTAAGCCCATTAAAAAGCCCCCTTACTATGTAGATCATTTTCGTAAAATCATGTTTGATTTTTCATAAACTTAAATATACAAAATAACAAGTCCTTCTAATATTTTAATCGGTTTCATAGCGTTTGTCGAGCTTATTTTCCATATCTGTCAAATACAATCCATTGTCTTATTATCATAACCAGTCTTAGCTAATCTTAAGCATTTGTCTGATTATCAAGATTTGATAGAATAGTGTACAATAAAATTAACTGTGGAAATTGGAGGATTATAAAATGAAATGGAGACAACTTCCGTTAGGACCGTTACAAACGAATTGTTATCTTTACTCAAATGAACAAAAGGAATGCTTAATCATTGATCCGGGCGGGGATGGAAATAAATTAATTAGTATTCTTCAACAACAACAATTGAAACCAATCGCCATTCTTCTTACACATGCTCATTTTGATCATATAGGTGCTGTAGATGATGTTCGAAAGCAATGGAATATTCCGGTTTATGTACATAAAAATGAAAAAGATTGGCTCTCTGATCCTTCAAAAAACGGATCACAATTATTCATGGCCGGAGCAGTGTCAGTGTCAGAACCTGATGAATTGATAAAAGGTGAAGGCCGGTTAGAAATAGGCAGCTTTGTTCTCGAAGTATATGAAACACCTGGACATTCACCAGGAAGTGTTTCCTATTATGCGAAAGAAGCTGACGTTGTGTTCTCAGGCGATGCACTTTTTGCAGGCAGTATCGGACGAACTGATTTACCAGGCGGGAATCATGAACAATTAATAAAGAGTATTCATAATAAACTTCTTATCTTACCTGAAGAAACTATTGTATTATCAGGACACGGACCTGATACAAGTATTGAACAGGAAATGGAAACCAATCCTTTCTTAAATGGATTTTAATATCAAAAAACAGGCAGCCAATTCGCTGCCTGTTTTTTGATGAAATTAATGTCCCATATTTTGTCCTGGAATCATCATAAATGTTGTCCAGTACGTAAATCCGACAAAGAAGATCGTGAGGTAAGCACCAAAAATGTAAATGTACATACGCTCGGATAATTTTAAGTAAGATAAGAAGACAAAAAATCCGGTTTGTCCGAAAAAGAGTAAGGAAGTAGTCTTCATGTCACCAAGATAAAACATAACAGCGAAGATTCCTGTCCAGAAACCTAATACCCGGAACATACGATCCATATGTATCCCTCCTTTGTTGACTTTGCCTAGGCTTGAAAATGAGTCATAACGACAAAAATCTGATCCTAAAAGTGCATAAAAAATCATCTTCATATGTTAGCTTTTGACAAATATTAGTATGACCATACAAGTCCACCACTCTAATCATTATAATGTACCCTTCATATAATTGTAAATAGCGTTTACAACCTAGTATTCACAATCTAAAAAGAAAATATAGATGTGTAACATTGTTTGGTTTAAAATGAAGTAAATTACTGTACGTAAGTTATACAAATATTGTACAATTGATGTAATGATGATCTAGGAACGAATAGTAAATCAATAATATATACCCGAGGAGGATGTATTGTGAAACATCTAACATTTTACAGCTATCCAAGTTGTACATCATGCAGAAAAGCGAAACACTTGTTAAAAGCTCAAAATATTGACTTTCAAGAACGACATCTTTTCCGTGATCCGCCGACAATTGATGAACTAAAAGATTTGCTAAGACTTACAACAGAAGGAATAGATGAAATCTTAGCAACAAGAAGCCAAACATACAAAGATCTAGAAATTGATGTTAATGAACTTACCCTATCTGAATTACTCAAACTTATAAATCAGGACCCTAAGTTACTTCGCCGTCCTATTATTACTGACGGTCAACAATTAATTATCGGATATAACCTTCATGAACTAAGTAAGGTTGTGAAAAAGAAGGAGGTACAACGGTCAGTATCATAGAAAAAGACGTCTGCTTGTTTAAGTAGACGTCTTTTCTTAAGCTGGGCTAGCTGGATTTGAACCAACGCATGACGGAGTCAAAGTCCGTTGCCTTACCGCTTGGCTATAGCCCAATAATTTCTTTTATTTAGCTTGTTCATATGTACAATTATATTATGTGTAATTTTCCATTTTCTATTCAAAATAAGATAGAAAAAAACAGATTTTCCTCTATTAAATCTAAAAAATAAATAGCCATATTTAAACCAAAACGAAATTTTGCTCATGTGCAGTTTACTTGAAAGTTTTGTACAATGATTTTATCTTAAGGAAAGGAGAAAAATAGGTTGCAATCCATTGAACAAATTAGTGAGCGTATTATTGAGGAAGCCTGTGCATTACGAGCCTCAGATATACATATCATACCAAGGGAACATGAAACCCTTATTCAGTTCCGAGTTGACGATGAGTTAATTGAAAAACACTCAATGAAAAAACAAATTTGTGATCGTATAATCTCGCATTTGAAATTTCTTGCATCAATGGATATTGGAGAAAGAAGAAGACCGCAAAATGGTGCCTTATCACTTTCAACAACGAATATCAATGTTCATCTAAGACTTTCAACACTACCTACTATTCATGAAGAAAGTCTTGTGATAAGGATCCTGCCTCAAGAAAAAATTCCGCCAATTACTCACTTATCTTTGTTTCCTTCCACAACAAAAAAACTGTTGTCTATTTTAAATCACTCTCATGGATTAATGATTTTCGGTCCGACTGGTTCAGGCAAAACGACAACCTTGTATTCACTCATCCACTATGCAAAGCGACATTTTAACCGTAATATTATCACCCTTGAAGATCCAGTTGAAACAAAAAGTGAGGAGGTACTGCAAGTTCAAGTTAACGAAAAAGCAGGAATTACTTATGCGGCTGGATTAAAAGCAATATTAAGACATGATCCCGACATGATTATGGTTGGAGAAATAAGAGATCGAGAGACAGCGCAAATTGCAATAAGGGCAAGCCTAACCGGACATTTGGTTCTCTCAACAATGCACACAAGAGATGCAAAAGGAGCGATATACCGGTTATTAGAATTTGATGTGAGCCTCTCGGAAATCGAACAAACATTAATAGCGGTGTCAGCACAAAGATTAGTTCAATTAAAATGCCCGTTTTGCGAGGGTCATTGTTCTCCCTTCTGTAAAAAACTTAGGCAGAAAAGACGATTAAGTATTTATGAATTACTATATGGAAGAAATCTTTCTGCTGTTATTAAGGAGGCGCAGGGAGAAGTAAGCCAATACCATTATCCAACACTTAAGGATGTGATTAAGAAGGGAATAGCATTAGGGTATCTATATCCGAATTCGTATGATCGATGGGTATTTCATCATGAAGAATAAAAAATGGACATTACATGATCAAACAATGATCTTAAAAAGATTAAGTGATTTATTAGACAAAGGGTATACATTAAATGAAGCATTAAACTTTATCTCTCTAAATGAACATGGTTTTAAAAAAGTGGATTTACTTCAATGTTTAAAAAAGCTTTCATCCGGTGTTTCACTTCGTCTAGCATTAAGTCAGCTACATTTCCATCGTGATGTGATCAGCTATCTTTATTTTGCAGAGCAACATGGTGATTTGGAATTTTCCTTACGGGAATGTAGTGATATTTTGCAAAAGAAGATTACCCAAATGGAAAAGCTAGCAAAGCTATTACGATACCCGATATTTCTAATAATCACTGTTGGCATCATCTTATCCATTGTTCACTTTATTATAAGTCCTCAGTTTGAACAACTGTATCAATCGATGAATATTGAAGCAAGCTTTTTCTCCCTTTTCCTCATTGTATCCTTTACAGCTCTGAAATGGTGTAGCTTTTTTGCGGCAGGTTTATTCGTTTGTTTACTCAGTTATTTCTATTTTTTCTTTCGAAAAATGCCAGTTGAGGAACGAATGCTGCTAGTCATAAAAATTCCAATTATAAAAAGGTTTTTTACTATTTTCAATAGTTATTTTTTTCTTTACAGCTTAGTAATTTGTTAAAAGGAGGAATGTCAACTTTTGAGAGTTTGAAAGTTTTTCAGAATCAAGATATTTTACCTTTCTTTAAAGTCGAGGGGGCATACTTAATCAATCGGTTAAGTGCTGGAGATCAATTACACACAATTATTGAGAATCGGGGTTTTTATGAGAAAGAGCTGTCATTAGTGATTTTACATGGCCAAGCAAATGGTCAACTTTCAAGAGAGCTTTATACTTACAGCCAACTCATTATCGAAAAACTTGAGCAATCAACCATTAAAATGATGACCATTATCCAACCGGTTATTTACGGATTTGTTGGAGTAATCATCTTGTTCGTGTACTTATCGATGCTACTGCCGATGTATAAAATGATGGAAAGTTTATAGGAGGGTCTAATAATGAAAAAGGAAAAAGGATTTACATTAATTGAAATGCTGATCGTTTTGCTCGTGATCTCTGTTTTACTGCTTATTACGATTCCAAATGTCACGAAACATAATCAAGGGATTCAAAAGAAAGGATGTGAGGGACTAATTAATATGGTCCAAGCACAAGCTACCTCCTATCATATTGATAATCAGGAAATCCCCACAATGCAAGATTTAAAAGATAATGGCTATCTCCGCGAACTCCCGGTTTGTCCAAACGGAAACGACGTTATCATATCTTCAAATGGTGAGGTTTCTGAGGTTGGGTCATGAGTATGAAAAAAATGGTTTTACCTTAATTGAATCGATTTTAGTATTATTTATTGTCAGTATAATGAGCTTTGTTTTAATCATCAATATTGTACCAATATACAATCAAAAGGTAATTGATACATTCTTACATCAATTTGAAAAAGATATGATGTATGCTCAACAATACGCGATAGTAAATAAACAAGCAACAACCATCCTTTTTGTACCTACCGAATATAGATACACTGTCGGAGAAAATAGGATAACCTTGCCACTGCTCCAGAGAGAATACAATAACGAAATAACCATACAAGCTACTAACTTTTCAAATCGAGTTGTCTTTAATGCTAACGGATCAATCCGAAAAGGGGGGACAATTCATATTTCATATAAAAACCAAACGTATAAGGTGGTTTATTATCTTGGAAAGGGACGTTTCGATATTCAAAAATTGTAGAGGATTTGCATTAGCTGAAACCATGACAGCCTTTAGCATTTGGCTACTAATCATCACGGTTTTCATCCCTCATCTTGTTTTACTTACACAAGAAAGAGCTAATAATAGGCAGTCTTTAACAGCCATAAAATTATTACATGAAAAGGTCCAAGGTGTATCTTTTCAAAATACTGAAAAAGTAAACGAGACGATTATGAAGGACAATGTGGCATATCACCTCACATGGAAGGAGGATATGTCTGATCAAAAGGCCTGTTTGGAATGGGAAAACCACTATAAAAAAACAAAGTCAGTTTGCCTGCTTGTTTCATAATGAACGGGGGTATACGATATTGAATTTGTTACTTACATTTTTTATTTACATCTTCATCATATCCACGGTCACGATCGTCTTTCATTTTCTAGTTTCTCAGTCTCAGCATCCTAAGGACTTGAAACCATTTGAATGGGAATTGTTTGTTATTCAACTTCATAAAGAAATCAAAGAATCAAGTGATGTTGTCGTCAACGAAACCAACATTACCTTTAAGAATAAACACGGTCAACAGATTAGTATAAATAAATACAAAAATCTAATTCGAAGACAGGTAGGGGGATTAGGTCATGAAATTATGTTACTAAAAGTTAAAACGGCTACATTTAGACAAAATGACTCAGGATTTGAATTAGCCGTTGTTAGTGAAGCTGGAAAAAGGTATACACATATTTTTCGTTCTTATAAGGAATTGGTTGAAATATGAGGAGTCAAAAAGGATTTATCCTTCCAAGCATTATGGTCATTGCATTATTCTGTTTACTAATCGTAGCCCATATTTCAACAATCTTAATCAGTGAAAAGACGTTTTATGAAGAAACAAAGCAATATTATATCCTGGAGAATTTGATGAATGTAGCCGTGAAGAAATCTTTACAGGAATTAAAGAGTGGGAATACTGTTGATCAATCCAGCGGTATTTTTCATACAAGTAATGGTTCTTTTTCTTATGATGTAACAACAAGTGATAATGTGATATATGAGGTTCAATTAACATGCAGCACGAAAGGACCGAAAGAATACACAGCATCTTACAAATTCGATAAATCAAAAAATGAAATGATATTCTGGTCTGAATATTAAGAAATATGGTATTGTAGAAAGAAAACATGGAGGACCAAGTGTTGAAAGCAATTTATTTAACAGGTTTTATGGGAGCGGGAAAGACAACTGTAGGAGAAAAACTGGCAGCTGAACTGAATCTTCCAGTCCTGGACACAGACCAGGAGATCATTAAGAAATTAAACAAAAGTATTAAAGATATGTTTGAACAACAAGGTGAACATTATTTTCGACTTGAAGAAACGAAAATGCTAAAAGAGCTACCAACTGAGAATATCATTATTACAACAGGTGGAGGCATCGTAATAAAAGAAGAAAATAGAGCCTGGATGAAAGAACATGGTCACATCGTCATGTTACACGCTGATCTTAATACTATTTATGATCGAGTACACTCAGATCAGAACCGTCCATTAGCAAGCAAAAAATCGAAGGACGAGCTATATCAACTTTATAAGTCTCGTGAAAGCTTCTACAACGACTGTTCACTACTAATTGAGACAGACCATAAAAATATTGAAGTGATTGTGAAGGAAATTAAAGAACGACTAAAAGAAAGCGAAATTGGAAATAGATAGAGGTAGAAACCAAAATATAATGAGGTGTTTTTACCTTGTCTACAAACGATTATGTAAAATATGTAACACAGCAACTGGTAAAATACATGGATACCCCAAAAGAAACAAGAAAACTGCAAAAAGAAGAACGAAAACACCAGGATTTATCAACATCGTATTATAGTAACCGATGGTTCGGTGTGTTGCCGTTCGCCCTTAAACTTCTAATGAATAAAAAGAAGAATCACTAATTAATAAAAGTTAACAAAAAAGCTGACAATAAATTTTGTCAGCTTTTTTACGCCTCAGGGATAACTTGAATTTTCTTAATTTCGCCAGTCTCTGAATCAAACGTAATTGTTGTGTATACAGCAAAGTCCTGCATTCCTTCGCGCAACGTAAATCTGTATTGTTTAACCGTAATATCTTTTTCTTTTTGTCCCAAATTTTCTGTGAAAACAAAACCTGTGACATCGGATACCTTTTTTTCGTCTCTTTTACCGCCACATCTTCCCAAGTTTTTTGAGAAACAGCATGAACCTCAGGAGAAAATGAAACCTGAACCGCTGTTAATCCGAATAAAACAGTAAGCAAAACTATCCACTTCTTCACCTATGAACACCATCCTTATGAATTATTTTTACCAATGGAAAAAAATTCATACATGATGGAAAGACATCATTTTTAGACAAAATGGACTAGCAAAGTTAAACATCTATACAAGGAATTGATGACAAACTTAATTATGTTTATCATGGTAATAGGGGGATTCGTTAATGACAGGATTAATCTTATTAATCATCTTTATTACATGCCTAATTATTGTTGGTGCATCGGTAATTAGTAGAAAAGCAAAAGATCATACAAAGGAACGGAAGGAAAACTCTACTTTCATTCCACCGCAGGTTATTGGAGATTCTCATGGTAAGAGGGATCATGATGATTCTTCAGATGGATTTGGAGATGGTGGTGGCGGAGAGTGATTCCATAATCCTGCTTCCAACGTTATTCCGGAAAAATAAGTTGTAAAAAGGTCGTCTTATGACGACCTTTTTGTCATAATGAAAATGTTAATTATTATCCCAATTTACAGCCTTGGTATCATATTCCCATTGAGGGTATGAATTAGTTATCCCATTTTTATCTATAATAGTTATTTTATATCCCTCTTTATAACCTAAACCTTGTGGAATATTAATCCTTACATTTTGATTCTTTTTAACATTTATAATTTTTTCGGCTGTCCCATCAGGAATAGGTGGAACGATTTCTTTAGGTTGACTGGCACTCCACCAGTATAATTTTGCTGGGTGAGCAGTACGATTATTAGTTGAAAATAATACTTTTACATCATATTCTTTACCTGCCTCAAGTTGTTTTGATCCTTGATTTATTGGCGCATCAAACCCATTTCCTGGGCCACGCGAGTTATATATTAGCTCATTATTAATATAAACTCTCATATCTGTTTTATATTGAGGACCATTAAAATAATAAACCTCACTATAGTTTGGGTTTATTTTACCAGTCCAGGCAACAGAGAAATTGTCAGTACCTGTAGGGTTCCAATCGTCCTCATAATCGATAGATTTAGTAGTCGTTTCCTCAACAAAACCTTCCCATTTTGAAGTATCAGTTTCACTGATATTATTGTTTTTATTATAATATTTTACATTCCATTTTCCTGTTGTTCTATTTTGGTAAGGTCCCCATGTAATTTTAGCTTTTCCGTTAGTTTTACTTGTGAAACTTAAAGTATCTCCATTCATTTGTGGATCAATAATTTGTGCTCCAGCTTGATTTTCTTCAATCATTAAATACCTAGGATAATCTACAGCCGCCATTTTGATGGAGATTGTATTAGATGTTCGTTTTGTCACTGTAACCGGAATGTTTTCATTAATAATTGGATCATATACTGAAATATTTGCACCCTTTCCCTTTATATTTTTTAAGGTGACTTCAAAGTATTGGTCTCGCATATCATAGCGGCGAGGATCAGTGGCAGAATATTCTTCTTGATAGGCTTTTGTAAAATGCTGTGTTGCAACGTAATAGCCAATGGCAAATTTGTTATTACTTAATTGAGTTGGTAAGACAGCTAAGTCATGAACATTGAATACATCTGGATGTGCTTCAGTTCCATCTCCTTTGAATTGGAGAATTGGATTTGGTACTTGAATATCAATTACCCGTAATTTTCGTGGAGATTCTATAGGCTCTCCTTGTTGCATTATATTTGTTACATTTTTCATCGCTTCTACCTGTGGACCTGCAAGTTTTTCTATTTCAGGAGTTAATTCACCGTTATTATTATTTAGTGCTTTGAAAAATTCTTCAGGAATAACACTAAATTGATGATCACCAGATTTCGCAGCATATATATTCACTGTCTCAATTCCTTTATTGGAATAAAAACTGTAAATACGAAGAAGGGCCTTAGTTGCTAAGGATTGCTCGAGCTCATTTAATGAAGGATCGGTAATCGATACATTTAATTCTTTAGCCAGCTTATTTAAATAGTTCTGTCGGTACCAATTGGTTTCTGTCATCCAGACTTCAGCGTGTTTGCCATTACCATTATGGCTGTATCTGTAATGACTGTCCCATTGGCTTGGTGCTGGTTGAATATCTCGAACTATGTTTTCTATAATATTTCCTGTAAACCATTTTTCAGGTGAATCGGCTGTAAGATTTGGCACATAAAATGTTCCGGGTTCAACAGTGTTCCAATCGTTCGGATTACGTTGACCATCCATTAATCCCACTGCATTAACTGGAGCATTTTTAGGATATCTTAAATTGTTAGGATTAATTTCTGAAAGTGGTTCGTATCCAGTATAATAATGACGACTAAAACCTGTTTGCCCATCTAATAATTCTTCTCCATTATCCCAAGGTCTTTGATTGGAAAAGCCATTGATAATTCTTACGCCCTTGTAATCAGGGTCTTTTCCAATAACATCAATTGTAATAGGTAAAAATGCTTGGTAACTATTCGTTCCGTAGTCGATACCTTTATATACGATAGATTCTTTTTCAATCTTGGGTTCATAATAATTATCCAAATTTAAAAAGTGACTTCCGAAGGAAAGCTCATTCCAAACCTCCAGATCAAAATTATTACCTCCCAGTATTTCTTTTGCACTTTGACTAACTTCCTTAATATAATGAATCCAACCTTCTACAGTTTCTTCCGTATTCGCTCCTCCAATAGGCTGGTACTTCAAGGTTGTTAATTGCAGGTTTCCTGCCTCATGATCTGTATTTAATGGAGCTGATAACTGACAGATACCAGTTTCTGAATTACATTCGGTTACTAATGGAAATGCTGTATGATATCTTCCGTCATTCCTTAGGCCAGTGTATCCTGTTAAGATTGATGAGGTATTATCAACTTGTATAGTTTTATCCCCCTTTTTGGCGGGAGTTACTAACTGGACTTCGTTATTGATAAGGGGATTTGGTGCCCCGGAGTTACCATTCAAAAGAATTAGTGGTCTTATTCCGTTATTTTTAAGTGCTGTTAAAATAGTTGTTAATTTCTTTTTATTTTGCTCAGTCATGGTAGTTGGGTCTTCGTAATTCATATGATGCCAAGGAACTTCAATTCTAGCTGAACGTATTCCAGCTACAGCCAAGACTTTTGCAGTAGCAGCAGCTTCTCTCTCACTTACATTAAAATTTATTCCTTGAACATTCAAGTATTGAGAAGCATCCCATGTGTCCATATAACTTCGCCATGGTGTTTTATAATAGGAATATTGTCCAAATAATAGATTTTGTTGCTGCCAATTTTCATAGGGTTGGTTGTTAAGAACATTGATTGGATTGGTCTCATAAATCTCATTAAAATTCATGTTTTTATTCGAACCCCTTCGTCAATCCAATTTTGGAGGATGAGGAAGAGACTACTAATAATCGATACCGCCACTATAAAAAATAAAAAAACATATCTTTTTCTTTTTATCATAATCTCCTCCGTAAATAAAAATGTGAAATCCTATATAATTCATTTTATTCCCTTAAAGATTAAAAGTTCTAGTACTTTTTGGTAAATAGAAATTAATTTCTCATTTTGAAAATATAAATGTGCCTCACTTATCAAATGTTAGCGCTACCAACTTTATTACTAGAAAATCTAGTGAAAATATATGGGTAAAAATGCCTGAAACTTCAAAAAAACCTACTTATCGACAAAAAAAACTATCGACTTGTTCTTTATAAAATTGTAGAATGATGATATATTCTTTATAGAGAACGGTTTGTTTCTTAACTAAAAGGAGGAAATTTAATGGAGGGAATAAAATCTTTTAAGGAAATCATGTTTGCTTTAAAAAGAAAACTTGTTTTAATTTTAATCGTTTCGTTAGGGGCAGGAGTAGTTAGTGGTGTATATACATATTACACAGTAACACCTTTATATGAAGCAAGCTCTCAATTTCTTGTAAATAAAAAAACAGTTACTGATGGTCAGGAAAAAGTTGTAGATGTAAGTGAACTTGACATAAAGTCAAATCTGGAAGTGATTAATACTTATAGTGTTATCCTTAAAAATCCAGTCATCCTTCAAGAAGTAGTTGATAATTTAGGATTGTCAATGACACCAGAACAACTAAGTACTAGATTACAAGTAGCAAATTCCGATTCCTCACAGGTTGTTACTTTAATTGCTACAGATGTTAATCCAGAAAGAGCAGCAGAAATTGCAAATACAACTATCCAAACATTCAAAGAAAAACTACCTCAATTAATGCAAGTTGATAATATTAGTATTTTAAATGAGGCAAAGTCAAATAATGATCCAGTAAGTCCTAACATAAAGGTCAATGTAGCTATAGCAATTGCATTAGGAGCATTTGTGGGTATAGGACTTGTTCTATTGTTTGAATTTCTTGACACAACGATTCGTTCAAAGGAAGACATAGAGAGATTAGATATAGAGGTAATTGGCGTTATCTCTTCAGTAGTTGAGAAAGATCGTTTACCACAATCTTTTATCCAATCTTTGGAGGAGAGGGGTACAGTTTATGCAGCGTCAACAGCTAAGTGATCGAAAGAGTAGCAAAAAAAATAATAATTTACTAGTCCATTTAAACCCGAAGTCAATTATTCAAGAGCAATATCATGCCATGCGTGCAAATTTGCAGCCAAAATTGAATGAAAAAGGATTAAAAACATTAGTCATAACCTCTAGTGAAGAATTAGAGGGGAAAACAACCATTGCAATAAATTTAGCAATAGCGTTCTCAGAAGTTGGAAAAAAGGTTCTTCTCATTGATACGGACCTAAGGGAACCAACTGTTCATAACTCTCTTATGCTAAGTAACAACATAGGGCTTTCAGATATTTTAAGTGAGCGTATTTCCATAGCAGAGTGTATTCAACAGAGTAATTTGACTAATCTAGATATTTTAACAAGTGGGCAAATACCATCAAAACCATCAGAATTATTAGGATCACAGAAAATGGAAGTGTTTATTTCACAAGTAAGAGAGAACTATGACTTAATAATCTTTGATTCTCCACCGACCTTAACTGTAGCAGATTCCATTATTCTTTCAAATATTTGTGATAGTGTATTATTGGTTATTAAAAGTGATGGTAATAATGCTGAAACAATCGAAACAGCCAGAGATATGTTATTAAATACAAAAGCTCATTTTCTTGGTGCTGTGCTGAATGGTGCTGTTAGAAATAAAAGAAAAAAACGAAAAAAAGTTTAGTAGAGTTTAATTTTATAACCACTATGATTAACGTGGTATCGTTCTCACATGTTTGAAACTTGTATATAAGTTTATCTGATAAAAAAAGAAAAATAATCTGTATTTATCTGTTCTTTATTAAGAATAATTTAATGGTTATAAAATAGTTATCATATAATTTTTTTACATAAATGTTCTTAATAAAGAATATGGTGATGTCTCTTAACCTTTATCAATAGAGGCACTCGGTCATGCTGTGGGTTTTTTTACTCGATAAACCTTAGCGCTTGTCTGCAAGAGTATGATGTGAGGAGGGGTTAAATGCCCTATTTAATCTATTAGATGGTTAGATAAGAAAGATCTATATGGTCCTTTTTATCTAGCTATCTAGCTATAAATAAAAAGGAGGATGTAAGAATGAAAAAGGTAAGAAAAGCGATTATACCAGCAGCTGGATTGGGCACACGTTTTTTACCCGCAACAAAAGCTTTACCTAAAGAAATGTTACCAATCGTGGATAAACCAACAATACAATACATAGTGGAAGAGGCAGTAGCATCAGGTATAGAGGATATCATTATTGTAACAGGGAAGGGTAAGCGAGCAATTGAAGATCACTTTGATGCTTCCTCAGAGTTGGAACGTAATCTTGAGGAAAAAGGGAAATATGATCTGCTTGAACGTGTTCAGCATTCATCTAATCTGGCAGACATCCATTATATCAGACAAAAAGAGCCTAAAGGGTTAGGCCATGCTGTATGGTGTGCACGAAACTTTATTGGAGATGAACCATTTGCGGTGTTGTTAGGTGATGATATTGTTCAAAGTGATACTCCTTGTTTAAGACAATTGATTAATGAGTATGAGGAAACTCAATCTTCAATTATTGGTGTCCAACATGTTGCAGATGAAGATACTTCTCGTTACGGAATTATTTCTCCAATTTCAAACGATGGACGTCGTTATCAAGTAAATGATTTTGTTGAAAAGCCTGCGCCAGGAACTGCACCTTCAAACCTCGCCATTATGGGTAGATATATTTTCACCCCTGAAGTTTTTAAATATTTAGATAAACAAGAAATTGGTGCTGGTGGAGAAATCCAGTTAACAGATGCGATTCAACAATTAAATAAATATCAACGTGTTTTTGCATACGATTTTGAAGGAACACGTCATGATGTAGGTGAAATTCTAGGTTTTATTAAAACAACAATAGAGTTTGCACTAAATAATGGAAAAATCGGTAAAGATGTTGAACAAATCATGAGAAACTTATTACCCCAGCCTGTTGAACAATCACTCTTAAAGTAACCTTCATAGGAGGCAAAAGTTTGAAGATATCAGTCGTAGGAACAGGATATGTTGGTCTTGTATCTGGTGTTAGTCTTTCTGAGATAGGGCATATCGTTACATGTATAGACATTGATGAAGAAAAAGTGAAAAAAATGAACAAAGGTATTTCGCCGATTTATGAGCCGGGACTTAGTGATCTAATGAAGAAGAATATGAGTGAAAATCGATTATTCTTTACTACAGATCACAGAGAAGGTTTTTATCAGGCAGAGGTCATTTACATAGCTGTAGGTACTCCAGAAAAAGAAGATGGTTCTGCCAATTTAGCATTTATAGAAGAAGTAGCTATTTCTATTGCTAAGAATATAACAATGGATACAATTGTTGTGACAAAAAGCACAGTACCAGTAGGAACAAATCATAAAATTAAACAGCTAATAACTGAAAACCTTTTAATGGATGTAAAAGTTGATATAATATCAAACCCAGAATTTTTAAGAGAGGGATCAGCAATCCATGATTCATTTCATGGAGATAGAATTGTAGTTGGTTCTGAAAGTGAATATGCTGCGAGAGTAATAGAAAGAATAAACGAACCATTTGGAACACCTATTTTTCATACAACAATAGAAAGCGCTGAAATGATTAAATATGCATCAAATGCATTCCTTGCAACGAAGATAAGTTTTATTAACGAAATATCTAATATTTGCGAACGTGTAAATGCAAATGTGGAAGAAGTTGCAATAGGTATGGGATTAGATCCCCGAATTGGGCCTCAATTCTTAAAAGCAGGTATAGGATATGGTGGATCTTGCTTTCCAAAGGATACCAAAGCACTAATGCAAATTGCTGGAAACGTTCATTATGATTTCGAATTATTAAAAGGTGTCATCAATGTTAATAAGAAGCAACAAGTACTGGTACTAGAAAAATTAAGAGAAGTATATTCTTCATTTACAGAGTTAAAAGTGGGGGTACTTGGGCTAGCATTCAAACCTAATACAGATGATATTCGTGAGGCACCTTCACTGTCAGTTATTACAAAACTGATCAATGATGGTGCAGAGGTAATAGCGTATGATCCAGTTGCAATAGAAAAGGCTAAGGAGGTTCTACCTAAAGAGGTGAATTATAGTGATACCCCTGAAGGAACATTAACTGGTGTTGATGCAATTATTATATTAACAGAATGGGAACAAATCAGGTCTATAAAAGCTAGGTCATTTCATCAAATGAAAAGACCGGTTGTTATTGATGGAAGAAATTGTTTTGATCCCCTCGAAATGGCTAAAGGAAATATTGAATATAAGTCAATTGGAAGACCGCATTACAGTATACCAAAAAGAGAAGTTCTCTCTTAAATAAGGAACAACACGAATTTTCTCCCAGTTTAAGATTAGTGGAAAGATGGTGAATTTCGTTGCCGGTTTCAGAGGAAAATTCTTTAGTACGAGAATATCAAGAAACAGCTTTTACTCAAGTGATTCCCAAGGAAAATAAACACTATATAATAATGAAGCGTAGCCTAGACATTGTATGTTCATGTCTAGGTTTAATAATTTTAGGCATTATTTTTTTATTAGTAGCTATTTTAATTAAATTTGAAGATAGAAGAGGACCTATATTTTTTAAGCAAACTAGAGTTGGTAAGGGTGGAAAAACGTTTAATATGTATAAATTTAGATCAATGGTATCTAATGCGGAAGATTTAAAAGAAATGTTATTAGAAAAAAATGAGGCTACTGGTCCGGTGTTTAAAATGAAAAATGACCCACGTATTACAAAAATCGGTAAATTTATAAGAAAAACAAGTATTGATGAACTGCCTCAGCTATTCAATGTGTTAAAAGGTGAAATGAGCTTGGTAGGACCTAGGCCGCCACTACCAAGTGAGGTAGAGTTATATTCTAATTATGAGCATCAAAGATTACAAGTAATACCAGGTTTAACCTGTTATTGGCAGGTAAGTGGTAGAAGTAATATTGGTTTTGAAGAATGGGTAGAACTTGATCTTAAGTACATTCGTGAAAGAAGCATGATTGTAGATATTAAACTGATTTTGAAAACAATACCAGCATTGCTAGGAACTAAGGATGCTTACTAAGGGGAGGATTCGTATGATAACTTCAGTCATTATTCCTACCTTCAAACGTACAAAGGACTTAAGTCGATGTTTAGATGGTGTAAGTAAACAAACAAAACTGCCGGATGAGGTTATCGTTGTAGTTCGAAATACCGATAGAGAAACACTTCATTTTATTAAACACTACAAAACAAATTTAACTATAATACCTGTGATTGTTGAAAAGCCTGGTCAAGTTGCTGCTTTAAACAAAGGACTTCAAAGTTCAGTTGGGGATATACTTAGTATCCTTGACGATGATACCATTCCACACGTGCATTGGTTGGAAAAAATTGTGGAGAATTTTAACAAGTCAGAAAGAATAGGTGGCGTTGGTGGTCGTGATTGGGTACATCATGGAGACAAAAGAGAAGAGGGTCAAAAGGAAGTAGTTGGTAGAGTACAATGGTTTGGTCGGGTTATTGGAAATCATCATTTAGGATATGGTTCTGCAAGAGACGTTGATGTCCTAAAAGGAGCAAATATGAGCTATAGAAGAGAAGCAATAAAGGGTCTTACATTTGACGAGAGATTACTAGGCAATGGAGCACAAGTTCATAATGATATGGCTTTTAGTTTAAATGTAAAGAAAAAGGGTTGGAGGCTAGTTTATGACCCTGAAGTAGCAGTAAATCATTATCCTGCTCAGCGCTTTGACTTAGATGCAAGAGGTACTTTTAATGAAGTTGCTTTTTACCATTCAGTATACAATGAAACCCTAATTTTAATGGACTTTTTTAAATCTCCAACTAGAATATTTATTTATATTCTATGGTGTTTATTAGTAGGGACATCAGAAAAGCCAGGATTAATTCAGGTGTTAAGATTATTAAGAAAGAATGAAAATATTACTAAAAAATTCAAGATAAATTTTACCACTAGATTCAGGTTGAATAAGATAATAAAAATATAAATAATACTGTAGGACGGAGGTGCAAACATGAAAAAAAGTTAGCAATTGTAGCTCATCATGTAAACAATAAAGGTGGAATGGAATTACATTTACTGGAAGTCATTAAGAGAGCAAGTAAAGATTATGATATTACAGTAATTGCAACAGAATTTTCAGGAGAGATAGACAATGTTAAATTTATGAAAATTCCAATACCTCAAAGACCAGCCTTTATAAGAAGTGTTTTATTTACTTTAATAGTAAGTTTAATATTGTTATTTAAAAGATTTGATTTTGTGCATACAACTGGAGCAATAGTATTAAATCGTGTGGACATGTCCACAGTGCATTTTTGCCATAGAGCTTATAAAAGCCTTGGATTTAGTGAAAGATATAAACACTCTACCTCCTTTTTACATAAGATAAATAGTTATTTACATGGTAAGTTAGCTCTATTTATGGAGGGTATTTGTTATAGACCTAAACAAATACCAGTTCTAGTTGCAGTATCTGAACATGTAAAAAAAGAATTACTAGAACAATTCAATTATAAGGAAGAAAATATAGTTGTTATCTACAATGGTGTCGATACTAAGACTTATAAACCAATAACAATTGAGGAAAAGAAAAAATTAAGAATACACCTAGGAATCCCAGAAAGTGCTATTGTGTTTTCTTTTATAGGTGGTGATTGGTCAAGAAAAGGATTACGAATATTACTCGATGCATTCGGAGAGCTATTAAATTGTTATCCTAGTAAAAATATGAAAGTTTTAGTGGTTGGTAAAGGTGATAAAAAGACTATTATGAGTGGATTAAGTAATGAAATTGCGAAAAATGTTATTTTTCAAGGGTTTCATGAAGATCCTTCTATTTTTTATAAGGTCTCAGATGTATTTGTATTACCTAGTTTATATGAAACTTTTAGCATTGCTGCACTTGAGGCAGGGGCATGTGGGTTACCTGTGGTTATGACAAAAGTAGGAATATCTGATATTGTAGCAGAAAATGGAGTTACTGGATTCACCATTGAAAGAGATAGTAAGAATTTAAAGATAGCACTAGAGCAAATTTTACTTAATGATGTTCTAAGGAAAGATATGGCGAGTGAAGTAAGAAAACGCTCAGAAAAGATTACCTGGGACAGAACATATGAATTGTTTAGAGGATGCTATAAACAATATATATAGAACTAAATTATTTAGTAAGTTTGGAGTTGAGTGATAAGTGACTCTATCATTTAATAAGAATCTGTTAAGTATAATCTCAGTTTTGATTCCACTAAGCTGCACCTTGTTCATTGGAATATTTTCCATTGATTCAAATAATATAAGATTACTTATATTTGTATCACTTTTTTTGTTCTTAATAGCTTTAACGTTAAAAAATAGAGAGGGAGTAGTAACCTTATTAATAATTTATTTAGCTATTATGGGATTTTTGAGAAGAGCTTTAATTCCTATTGCGGGTTGGAGTTCTTTTGATCCACTCTTGATTTTGGGACCTGCTATAACGATTTTTTTAACTTTAATGTTATTTTGGGAAGAAAAAAATAATCAACTTAAAAATGATAAACCTAGTGTGTTGTTCGTTACAATGTTTATATATTGTGCTTTGCAGGTGTTTAACCCATTTTCTGGAAGTATATTAACAGGAATGACAGCATCCATTTATATACTGATTCCTTGGTTGTGGTATTTCTTGGCGTTTTATAGAATTCGTAGAACGGATATTAATAAAATATTCTTTACAATCGAGGTTCTTGGCTTCTTTATTGCAGTGTATGGATTATATCAGTCTTTTCATGGCCTACTTCCATTTGAAGAACAGTGGGTTGAAATTTCAGGATATGCAGCATTATATTTAGCTGAGGGTACAGTAAGATCTTTTGGTACGTTCCCAAGTGCGCAGGAGTTTGTATATTTTTGTGTAATTTCTTTTATGATTTCTTTTACATATACAATCTCTAATTCTAATTTTAGATTTTTACATTTACTGGTAGCAGTAGTGACGTTTTCTTCAATTATTTTCGCAAGTTCCAGAACTGTTATCTTTTTTATCGTTCTTGCTATTTGGATGGTTTTATTTGTAAAAAGAAAAACAATAGTAGGAAAGATAGTATCATCAATAATTTCTTTCGGTTTAGTTAGTCTAATTTGGTTGCTATTACCTAAAGTCAATCCCAGTTGGTTCGGTACTGCTGCACCTGCAATAGAACATATGATTTCTGGACTAATAGACCCACTATCAGAGGAAGATACAGGTGTTGGACATATTAATAGGTTTGTTGATGGAATACTTTCAGTATTCTCAAATCCAATCGGACATGGAATAGGATCTATTACAAATGCGGCTAGCAAAATAAATGCATCATCAGGTATGACAACAGAAGTGGATATTTCTAATATGTTCGTTGGAGTTGGTATAGGAGGTATACTCTATTCTATTATAATTGTTAGTACATTAATAAATATTATTAAAATAACAAATAGAGATAATACAATAGAGATTCAATGTATATTAGGCATTCTTATTGCTTGTTTAGGGCAATGGATAAATGGAGGATTTTACCTAACATCACTCCTTATTTGGTTATTTGTGGGCTGGTCTCACATGAATTTTATAAAGATTTATAAAAAAGTAGGTGATATTAATTGAAAATATTAATAGTTTCTCCGGTTGGTGAACTTGGAGGCGGGGCGGAGTCTATGCTCTACGAACTAGTTAAAGTCCTTAAACAAAAAAATGAAATAGAAGTACTTTTTATGCAGGAAGGAAAGCTTAAAGATTCGATTGAGAAATTAGAGATTAAAACCATATTGTTAAAGAATAAAAAGATGAGAAATGTTTTAGGTTTATTTGTGTGGATGAATAGATTTTATAAAATATCGAAGGATAATAAGCCAGATTTGGTTTTAAATTGGATGACAAAAGCTCAGATATTCAGCTCAATTCCTAGTTATATTGCAGGAATACCAATTTGCTGGTGGCAGCATGGAGTGCCAGATCCTCCAAATATACTAGATAAATTAAGTAATATTTTACCTTCTAATAAGATTGGCTCATCTTCTACAATAGCAAAGATTGCACAACAAAAGTTAACAAATAAACCTGTATTCTGCAGTTTTCCAGGTGTGGATATACAAAAGCATTCACCAAATAATCAAAAACGTATAGAGATTAGAAAAGATTTAGGAATTGATGAAGATACAATTCTTCTGGGGAATGTTGGTAGAATTCAAAGTTGGAAGAGGCAGGATTTACTAATTGAAGCATTAGAAATTCTGCTTAAGAAACATTATAAGGTAAAGGTATTATTAGTTGGAGGAAATTTATACAATCTAGATAACAAATTTGAGGGAAAAGTAAACCAATTAATAGAGGAAAAAAATTTGAATCAACATGTTATTACAACAGGTAACAAACTTGATGTTGCGCCTTATTATGATGCGATGGATATTTATGTACATACAGCAAAGGGGGAACCATTTGGTATTGTAATGGTTGAAGCAATGTTACATAGTAAGCCACTAATAGCTGTAAAATCACCCGGCTCTGTAGAAATTGTCGAAACTGGATTGACTGGTACGTTACTAGAACAAGAAAGCCCTGAAATGATTGCCGTAAAAATAGAAGAAATGATAAAGCAAGGTGATTTGAAAGGGATAGGTGAAAAAGGGAGACTAAGAGCGGTACAGTTATTCTCTAATACCCAGATGGGTGTGAACGTTAATAAGGAATTAGAGGAAATTATAAATAATAAAACTGATGTGAGAGTAGTGTAAAGATGACTAAACGCTTATTTATATCTGTTGATTTTCCTCCAGAAAGTGGAGGAATCCAAAATTATGTTTATGGAATAGTTTCTCACTTAGATGCAAAAGATACCTTTGTTTTGACATCAAATAGAGTTGGTGAAAAAAAATATCTTCCATTTGACAAAGATCAAGAATTTAAGATTTACAGGACAAATGTTACTAGTAGTATACCGCTACTTTTCCAATTAGCCCAATTGATATTATTGTGTTTTTCAGTAATCAGGATAACTAAAAAACATAGAATAGAAGAGATACATTTTGGAAATGTAATGCCGGTAGGTCTTATTGGTCCGATCTTAAAAACGCTATTTAGAATCAGATATTATCCCTATATTCATGGATTAGATTTCCTTGAATCAAAAGTAAATCCATTAAAATACCAACTGCTAAAAAAATTCTTCAACACGCATCAAAAATAATATGTAACAGCAATTACACGAAATCTGTTGTAAAAGAATCAGGATTTGACCAAAATCGTATAACTGTCATTCATCCAGGAATCCCAAAAACTAACCCTTCTTTGGATTTTAATAAGATAGAAACCATTAATAAATATAATTTAAAAGGTAAGTTTGTTTTAATTACTGTGGGTAGATTAGTAAAACGAAAAGGTCATGATATGGTTATTGAATCATTAAAGGAGATTATTAAAACAAATAAGGATATAAAATATATTGTTTGTGGTAATGGCCCTGAAAGGGGAAATCTGGAAATGATGGTTAAAGAGGGGAATTTAGAGAATTACGTTACATTTGTTGGTAATATCGAACGGGGTGAATTAGAAACACTTTACTCTGTTGCAGACTTATTTATTATGTTAAATAGGGAAATAAAAGAAACGGGTGATGTGGAGGGTTACGGAATTGTCTTTCTTGAGGCGGGTATCCATAGACTTCCAGTTATTGGTGGTAATAATGGTGGAGTTCCAGATGCTGTTCTTCAAGGTGAAACAGGCTTTTTAATAGATTCATTAAATGTTGAAGAAATTGTAAAAACAATATCTTCTTTTTTTATGATCAAAATTTGACTAAGACTTTGGGAGAAAACGGCTATAAATGGGTAAATGAAAACTGCCTATGGCATCACAGGATCAAATTATTAGAAACCTTGAAAGGATAGATCCAATGAAAGAAAAACAAAGAATTAAAGTTATGTTTATTAACCATACCTCAATAATTGGAGGTGCCGAAAGAAGCCTGTTAGATATTTTAACTTTTATAAACAAAAATAAATTCGAGCCTTTATTTGTATGTTTTGAAGAAGGGGAATTAGTTGAAATAGTTAGAGAAATAGAGGGGATCGAAGTAACAGTGGTACCATTTTCTACAAAATTGCTCAGGTATAACAGAGATCAAAAATTTATATCTCAAATACTAACTCCAATGTATATGATAATACCAATTGTAAAGCTTTTAATATTTACTAAGAAAAGTAATGTAAATGTAGTTTATACAAATTCTATGAAAGCACATTTTATTGGCGTTGTGGCAGGAAAGTTATTATTTAAAAAAGTTGTATGGCATGTAAGGGATATCCTTGACGATGGCATAAACAAGAAATTATTTATAGTATTCTCACAATTTACTGATGATATCATTTGTATTTCAAAAGCTGTGGCAAAACAATTTATAAGCAAAAAAAATGTAAATGTAGTATATAATGGCATGCTCCCAATTGAAGAGGTACCTCTAAATGAAAGAGTTTAAAGTTGCTATTATAGGTCAAATAGCCAAGTGGAAAGGGCAGGATATTTTTATTAAAGCAGCAAAACAACTACATTCAAAATTTCCAAAAGCAAGGTTTTTTATAATTGGAGATGTATTATTTGATAAGGTAGACGATAAAGTCTATAAAAGCCATTTATTAGAACTTGCTAATAATTGTAAATACATTGAGTTTTTAGGTCATAGGAATAATGTACAAGAGCTGATTAAAGAAATGGATTTAATAGTGCACGCTTCTACGAGAGAAGAGCCATTTGGGAGAGTTATTATAGAAGGGATGGCTGCAAAAAAGCCAGTAATTGCATCAGGTATAGGTGGACCTTTAGAGATTATAGAAAATGGAGTTTCAGGTATTATTTATGAACCAGGGAATGTAAATCATTTATCGGAGAAAATAGAATGTTTGATAATAAACGAAGATCTTTATAAAAAGTTATCTATCAATGGTTATAAGAGATTCCTTAAATCTTTCGAGATTCATAATACAATCTCACAAGTAGAAAATATTTTATTAAGAATATAAGTTCGGAGGCGAAGGAATTGGAAATAAATGTAGTTATACCAACTAGAAATAGACCACATAAATTACAGAAATGTTTAGATGCTTTGGAAAAAGCAAGAGAATATTTATTGTTTGATGTAATAGTTTGTGATTCTAGTGATCAAGAATTGAAAAGTCTTGTTTATAATATTTGCCAGAAGTATGATTTTGTAGTAATTAGAGATCATAGTGGAAAAAATGCGGCAGCGGCAAGAAATTTCTGTGCTAGTGTCGCAAATGCTCCAATAATCGTTAGCATTGATGACGATGTTTATGTATATCCAGATTCCATTTTAAAGCTATACGAATTATATAAGAAAGTAGATGGTTGGAAGGTAATTGCTGGCAGTGTAAGTTGGGATAATGATTGGAGTGAGCCTGTTTTAATCCGATCAATTGGATATGGTAGAAAAGTAAAAAAAGGGGAAGATCCTAGCTTTTTAATTAGTGCATTTATAATGTATCCTAGAGATCTAGTTACTGCATTACCATGGAATGAAAGAATTAGAACATCAGAAGATAAATTTATGGGTGCTTTATGGAGAAGTCATTCAGTTAAATTATTATTTGAACCTGATGCAAAAGCAATCCATGATGAGGATCATAATTATTATGATGTAAGTCATCAACAATATCACATTTACACTAATTTATTTGATTCTTTAATAGCAAATGTTAATTATAAAAAAGCAATTTGCTTTCAATTTCTCGGCTTTGCTGCAAGTGCAAAACTATACTTTAAAAACAAAAGAACTATATTCCCCTTTTTAAGAGCATGGCTAAAAGGAAATATAGCGTTTATCAATGACTATAAATATTTACGAAACTATACAAAAGTACAGCTGAAAAATGAGAATATTTAAATCCTATTTTATAAATACAGGAGCTTAGATCATGAAGAAATTGTTCTTAACTAGTTTGTCGGTAAATATATTTATAATAGTTATAAATCTATTTACTGGAATTTTGAGTGCTAGATTTTTGGGAGCATATGGAAGAGGGCAATTGATGATTGCAACAAGGTGGACGGATTTATTTATTTTGCTTTTTACTTTTGGCCTACCAGGTGCTCTAACGTATCTAGGAAAAAAGAAGAGTGAAGAACAAGGAAGCATATTTACAGCATATTTATTAATAAATTTGTTTATCGGACCCTTTGGTTTATTAATGGGTTTTTTGTTTTTTCCATTCTTATTCTCTGGTCACTCAAGTGAAATATTATTACTAGCTCAAATATCATTATTGACACTTCCTTTTGCGGTTATATCTAACGGATTAATTGGAAGCTTACAAGCATTGAATAAATTTAAATTGGTTATGTTAATAAGAGTACTTACTCCTATTAGTATTTTATTAACAATAATCACACTCTTAGTAGTTGGGAAGTATAACGTGCATAACTATATAATAGTTATTAGCATTATTAACGTTTTAATCTGCTTATTCCCTCTTATGTTTTTGTTTAAGTATATAAAACTTACATTTATAAATATTGTTAAAAATACAAGATCTCTATTCAAGAAAGGAATACAAGTCTATGGAGTTTCCCTAACGCAAAATGTTGGAGGTCAGTTTGATCAATTAATAATATCTTTGTTTTTAAGTCCATATATTTTAGGGCTATATACTATAGCAGTTAGTATTCAGCGGATGATTACTTCAGTAGTAAATGGGGCTTTGAATGTATATTTAATGCCAAAATTAATGGATTTAGAACTAGAGCCTAGAACAAAATATGTAGAGAAAATGCATGGAGTTCTTTTTTATGGGACCTTACTAATAAGTATTCTTGTTGGTACTACTTTACCTTTTGCTATTCCGTTTGTGTATGGAGATGAGTTTTCAGACTCTGTGATACTTACTATTATACTTTTATTAGGAGTACCCTTTTCTATTTGCAATAATGTTGTAATTAACTTTCTTTCAACAGAGGCAAAATTTAATACTGTTACAATCTCTGAAATAATAAGCCTTATAAGTGGATTAATAATAACTCTAACCCTTTTTAATACATTAGGAGGTTCTGCAGCTGCTTTAGGTGTTGTAACAGCTTCTATTACTAGGTGGATAGTAAATATTTATGTAGGTTCAAAGATTGGTTTACATTTAGTTCCATTATTTCACTTGTATATAGATTCTTTTATTTCTTTATTTAGATTTATTGTGAAAAACATTAGAAGAGTAACCGTATTAAGGGGTTAGGATAATAACAGAACTGTGAGGTGTGTATTATTGAAGATTCTCCAAATTGTAGATTATTTTAATAGTGGCGGAGGCAAGGAACGATTTGTATATGATCTTTCTAAGAAGATTATGGGAAATGGTAATATGACCTCTATTGCTTGTTTAGAGTATAACAACGCTGATAATTGGGGAGGAGATGTAAATCTAGATATATTTTTAATAGATAGAAATTGGGAATTTGCATTAAGAAAATATAATCCCGATGTTATTTTGTGGCATGTTGGAGCTGCTACAACAGATATAGTAAAAGGGATTTTGTCGAAATATAAGATATACTCACTTGTTCATAATGTTACCTGTCCAGCGGGAACGAGGCTGTTAAGAGGTAAGGATCAAATGTGTTTTAAGGCAACTAATTCTTTATGTCTATTTAGTTGGTATTTTAAACAATGTGGATCAACTAAGTCATTGAAGGATACTTATAATATCCTTAATAAAAGTAAAGATATACATTCTGTTATTGCAAAATCTAATAAAGTTTATGTGGCAACTAAAGCAATGAAGGATATTTTAGAAATTGAGAAGATTAATCCTGAAAAGATAAAGATCTTTGATATAACCTTAGGAAACCTTAAAGATCTTGGTCCAATTACTGTAGATAATGATTCAGGAACTTTAAAAATGTTATACGTTGGTAGACTAACTTATAATAAAGGTGTTCAATATTTAATTCGTGCAATCTCTATATTGCTTCAAGAGAATATTAATGTAGAGTGCACAATAGTTGGGAGTGGCTGGTATGAAGCTGAACTTAGAAAACTAGTTGTATCTAACAAATTGGAAAACTTTGTTAAATTTGCAGGACATGTAAAAGGAACCGAAGTGGGTGATTATTATACAAATTGTGATATGGTAGTTGTTCCTTCTATTTGGTTTGAAGCTGCTGGTTTGGTAGTTCCAGAGGCAAGAAGTTATGGTAAGCCAGTTATCGTAACAAATGTTGGAGGATTACCGGAATGGGAAGGAATGATGAATAATGTGTTTGTGACGAAATTTTCTGACTCAACTGCTCTAGCGAGTACTATAAAAGATGTGAAGAAAAAATTGGTTTTTGAACAAGAAAATAATTATTCCTCCCCATATCTAGATTTACTAGAGGATATCAGCTCTGAAAATATTTTAGTTAAAACAATATAGGTTAAGGTGTATTTTATGAGAAAAATATTATTAATAATTAGTATTCTATTGCCTAATAAGCTTAAAATTTATTTTTATAAGAAAGTTTTTAAATGGAATATTGGTTCAAATGTAAAAATAGGATTATCTTTTATAGACACTCAAGAACTTATTTTAAGAGATAATGTAAGGATTGGACATTTTAATATATTTAAGGGGTTAAGATTAATAGAGTTTGATAAAGAAAGCTACATGTTGAATTTCAATTACATAGTTGCTCCTTTATATAAAGAAAAGGGATGGCATAGAGAACTACGTGTAGGTAAAAAAACAGGAATTATGAGTAGACACTTTTTTGACGCAAGTGGAGGCATCTATATTGATGATAGCGTCATTATTGCAGGTAGATCTTCTGAATTTTGGACACATGAAAAATTAAATGGAAAATATAATCTTGTCCCTAAATCCATAAGAATTGATTCAAATGTATATATAGCTGCACATGTCCTTGTTGCTCCAGGGGTAATAATATCCAAAAATAACATTATAGGTTTAGGGTGTGTATTAAACAAAACATTTGATGAAGATAATGTCTTAATTGTAGGCAATCCATCACAAATAAAATACAAGAAAAAAGTAGTTAATCAATGAGAAAAATAATTATGGGGGTGTTGTATTGAAAATTGCCATCATCCACGACTGGCTAGTCGTATACAACGGTGCAGAAAAAGTGTTAGAAGAAATTCTAAAAATATATCCTGACGCAGATTTATTCAGCACTGTAGAATACTTAGAAGAAAAAGATCGGAAGTTCATTATGAACAAAAAAGTAAACACAACATTCATTCAGAAACTTCCTTTTTCCAAGAGTAAATATCGAAACTATCTCCCGTTAATGCCGTTAGCAATTGAACAACTTGATTTGTCGCAATACGATTTAATCATTTCTAGCTCATATGCAGTGGCAAAAGGCGTTATTACAGGGCCTGATCAAATTCATATTTCTTATGTTCATTCCCCAATACGGTATGCTTGGGATTTACAGCATCAATATTTAAAAGAAGCTGGGATGGATAAGGGATTAAAGGGACTCATAACAAGATTTATTCTGCACCAAGTACGTAATTGGGATTATCGTACGGCAAATGGTGTAGATTTTTTTATGTCTAATTCTGACTTTATTGGAAGAAGAATTTGGAAGGTATATAGAAGAGAATCTGAAACAATCTATCCACCAGTTGATGTTTCAGGCTTTACTTATCATGAAGAAAAGGAAGAATTTTATTTAACTGCTTCAAGAATGGTTCCTTATAAGAAAATTGATACGATTGTCGAGGCATTTTCATTAATGCCAGATAAGAAGCTTATTGTCATTGGCGAAGGTCCGGATTTTAATAAAATTAAAGCGAAGGCTGGCGCTAATGTAACACTATTGGGTTATCAATCTTTTGATGTATTAAAAGATCACATGCAAAGAGCCAAAGGGTTTCTTTTTGCAGCAGAGGAGGATTTTGGGATCACTCCATTAGAGGCTCAGGCGTGTGGTACTCCAGTTATTGCTTTTGGAAAAGGTGGGTCTCGGGAAACTGTTCGAGGCTACAACGAGTCAGTAAATCCTACTGGCTTATTTTTTTATGAGCAAACACCGCAATCGATAAAATCGGCAGTTGATCGGTTTGAAAATTTGTCAATAAACCCTAAGCATTGTAGAGAACATGCATTAAAATTCTCTCCAGAAAGATTCAGAAGTGAATTTAAGGATTTTATAGATCAATGTACTATAAAGTTCCGTGAAAACAACACAAAACAAAAACAAAGCAAAAATTCATTAAAAACATTTTCGATTTCTCAAGTGGAATAGGAAATTCAGGTTTTTTTATACTATTTTTTTGAATGAACAAATTTGAGAAGTAAATTTCATTGAAGTGAGGTGAAATTGATGGTATCAACAGTAGACTTGACGGTTACGAGTAAGGAATTTCAATTAATGCTATATTTCCTACACTCAGAACGCGACGAAACATTTCTTCCTTTATACAAGGAGGAGATAAATATAATAAATTGGGACTTGTTTTTGAAATCCGTGTATCACCACCGAGTTCACCCAGCTATTTTTAAAACAATTACCGAAGAAGATTATGATTTTGTTCCTGAATATGTAAAAAAACAACTTCATCACGTCTATGTTAGTAATACGATGAATATGTTGAAACTAGCTGGGGAGATGGAGAGAATTAATAAAGCATTAAGTGATAGTCAAATTCGAATGCTCATTCTTAAAGGTCCTATATTGTCTTATCAAATATACGGCGATCTTTCCTCAAGAACATCTAGTGATTTGGATATTTTAATTGAGTTTGATGAATTACCGAATGTTACAAAGATCCTTCATTCACTAGGTTATGAAATTGCTTATGAACCTCCTCGTAAATTAAAAGATTGGCAAGTTCGTAATCATCATATCGAATTCTTTAATATTGTGACAAAGACAGAAATTGAAGTTCATTGGCGTCTTCATCCAGGTCCTAGTAGTGAGCCAAGTTTTGATCAACTGTGGGATTCAAGACAGGAGATAAATGCAGTAACAGAAACCCCTATTCAATGTCTTGGGAATGAAAGTCTTTTCTACTATTTAATCACTCATGGTGCAAGGCATGGCTGGTTTCGTTTGCGTTGGCTTACTGACATTATCGAGTTAAAAAAGAAAGTCAATGTTTCAAGTGAGTTAATTCGAAAACACCATGCGTTACACTTATATCAACAAGCGTCCTACTTGTCATCATTATTGTTTCAGTATGACTTTTCACCTAATAATTCTTTTAGTAATCGAGAAACACGGTTAGCAAAAGAAGCGTTCGGTTTTATCTACAATGAAATAAACATAGATCATCCGCAAACAAAAAAATGGGAAGAACAAGGAAAACGTTATTTGTTTGATATAAAACCCTTCTCACAAAAAGTTTTTTATGTATCTAGGAAATTTAGGGCCAATTCATGGGATGCACAGTACCTGCCTTTACCAAAGCAATTGCATTTTTTATATCTGCCTTTAAGACCAATATTATGGTTATTGAGAAGAACTTCATAAAATCAAATAGTTATTTGGGTGGTGTATATGAACAATATTCTTTTCTTCCTAAAAAAGCTTCAGGAATTCACAGGATTTAAGCTATATCTCAGTATGTTCCTAACAATTTTAATTAGCAGTTTAGAGGGAATAGGCATCTATTTATTGGTTCCGATGCTTGCCTTGATAGGATTAATTGATCTTTCGATTGATAGTGTTTTCCCAATATCTGTATTGTTTAATTGGTTAGATAATGTATCGTTTCAATTGAATTTATCCACAATACTTATCATTTATTTTATTCTTATAGCTGGTCAAGCATTACTCCAAAGAACTCAGACAATTATTAATAGTTCGATTCAACAGTCATTTATCCGGTATTTGCGACTTGATGCTTATCAATCTTTAATTGGTGCAAAATGGGAATTTTTCTTATCAAAACGTAAATCAGATTTTAATTATATTCTAACAACTGAAATATCAAAAGTTGGTGCCGGAACATATAGTATCCTTTCACTCATTAGTGTTATTTTTTTTACTTCAGTTCAAGTATTTTTAGCATTTTTACTTTCTCCATCATTAACGTTAATTGTTCTCTTAAGCGGTGTTCTACTCAGTTTTTTCTTAAAGAAGTTGGTGAAAAAGTCTAAAACTCTTGGGGGCGAAACATCTTCTTTAATGAATGATTATTTTGGTGGTGTTACGGAACAATTTAATGGAATAAAGGATATGAAGAGTAATAGCCTGGAAACATATTATTTAAATTGGTTTAGTCAATTAACTAACAATATTCAAAACAATATTATAGAATTGGTCAAATTAAGCTCAACCTCCAAGTTGTTTTATCGAGTAGGTGCGGGCTTTTTAATCGTCTTTATTGTATATCTATCTATCTCCGTATTAAATATCGCTCCGGAAAAAATGGTGCTTGTCGTATTAATTTTTTCTAGATTATGGCCAAAATTATCTGCCATTCAAAGTAGTATTGAGCAAATAGTCTCCATGTTTCCCGCGTTCGACCGTGTCGTGAATATACAGAATGAGAGTAATGAAATGAAGGAGTTTGAAAGTGAGAAAAATAAACATTATATGGAAGGAATAGATAATTCTCAAACTGTGGAAAAGGAAATAGAGTGTAGAAATATATCCTTCCGTTATCATCCTGATACATGCGCTTTATCAGACATAAATATGAAGCTTCCTATCAATGCTACTACAGCAATTGTTGGTCGATCTGGTGCGGGGAAAACAACTTTGGTTGATATTATAATGGGCCTTTTAAAACCAGATGACGGAAATGTTTATCTAGATGGGAGACCATTGTCAAATGAAAATTTACTTTTGTATAGAAATTCAATAAGTTATGTTTCCCAGGATCCATTTCTTTATCATGCAAGTGTTCGTGAAAACTTATTAATGGTAAAAGAAAATGCAACAGAAAATGAATTGTGGGAAGCATTAAGGTTTGCAGCCGCTGAACCTGTGATTCACAAGCTACCAGATGGACTCGATACTATAATTGGTGACAGAGGTATAAAGTTATCCGGTGGAGAACGTCAACGAATCGTTTTGGCTCGTGCTATTTTGAGGAATCCGACGATCCTAGTATTAGATGAAGCAACAAGTGCACTTGATAGTGAAAATGAATTGAAAATAAAAGAAGCGATTGATCGACTGAAAGGGAAGATGACCATAATTATTATCGCCCATCGCCTTTCAACTATCCGAAATGCTGACCAGGTTGTCGTTCTAAATGAAGGAAAGGTTATTCAACAAGGAGCATACGACGTTTTGTCACAAACAAAAGGAGCATTTAAAAAAATGCTATCAAGTCAGGAGTTAGTACAAACAAAATCTATTGGTTAATAATTTGGGAGGTAAATAAATGAAATTAGTCTTACTTTCAGGTGGATCAGGCAAAAGACTTTGGCCTTTATCTAATGACGCACGTTCGAAGCAATTTTTGAGAGTGTTAACAAATGAGAACGGGAAGCAGGAATCGATGGTTCAACGTGTGTGGAGCCAGTTAGAGAAAAATAATCTAGACAAATCTTCCATTATTGCAACTAGTAAGTCTCAAGTTGATATGATTTATAATCAATTGAACTCAAATGTAGAAATTGTCATTGAACCAGATCGACGTGATACCTTTCCGGCAATTGCCCTAGCGGCAGTTTATTTATACTCAAAAAAAGATTGTAGCCTTAATGAAGTAGTTGGGATGCTTCCGGTGGATCCATATGTGGATGACAGATTTTTCGAAAAAGTGAAAGAGATGGAGAATATTCTTCTGCAAACAGAAGCAGAATTGGCATTAATAGGTGTCAAGCCAACTTATCCTTCAGAGAAATATGGGTATATTGTTCCAAGTAATAAAATAGAAAGTCAATATATGATGGTGGATTCTTTTACAGAAAAACCTGATGAAAAACTTGCAAAGAGTCTAATAGAAAATAACGCTCTATGGAATTGTGGTGTGTTTGCTTTCCGATTAGGATATATCATTAATATCCTCAAGGAAAAAGGTTTTCCCATTCAATACGAGGAATTACAAAAACAGTACCATTTACTTCCTAAAAATAGTTTTGACTATGAGGTAGTTGAACAAGCAAGTCAAATAGTGACTTTATCGTATGATGGATATTGGAAGGATTTAGGGACTTGGAATACACTAACAGAAGAAATGAGCTCCTTTGTAAACGGAAGAGGTTCTAAAAGTGACGACGTAGAGAATTCTCATATTATAAATGAATTAGATATACCGGTTACTTTAATTGGTGTTGATAATGTGATAGTTGCTGCTAGCCCTGATGGAATTCTTGTAGCAGATAAGGAAATGAGTCCCAAGGTAAAAGAAATGGTGAAGGATCTGGATGAACGTCCAATGTTTGAAGAAAGAAGGTGGGGTTGGTACCGAGTTTTGGACCATACGAAGTATGAGGAAGGAAATGAGGTACTAACGAAAAGAATTGGTGTAAGTGCGGGGAAAAACCTTAGTTATCAAATTCATTACAAGCGAAGTGAAGTATGGACCATTGTAAAAGGAGAAGGTGTATTAGTACTAAACGACCAAATTCGTCATGTTCGTGCTGGGAATGTTATCCATATACCTCTGGCTGCAAAACATTCCTTGCGAGCAACAAGTCATATGGAAATCATTGAGGTTCAAACAGGAAGTGAGTTAATTGAGGAAGACACAATACGGATTGCAATGGATTGGGATGAAATTGAAAGCTTTGTAAAAATCGCGTTGTAGTTAATCAGGGAGAATAATCCAAAAGAATGATTGTATCACAAATAAAGATGTGATAAATTCTTAATGAAGAACAAAAGAATGTGCGATTTAGTTCTTTATTAAGAACTTCCTTTATTTTATAATCGTTCGATAGATAAGGAGAACAAGATGAGTGCAATTGCAGGAATATTACATTTGAATCATGAGCCAGTAAATAGAGAGCATAGCAGTAAGATGATGAAGAAGCTTCATAAATTTCCTGCAGATGATATCAGAACGTGGAGTAATCATTCAATTTTTTTAGGTTGTCATGTACAATGGATCACTCCCGAATCGATTGGTGAGATCCTTCCATATTTCGATAGTGAAAGAAAGATAGGTATAACAGCAGATGTAATCCTTGATAATCGGGAGGAATTATGTGATAGGCTTTTTGTAAAGAAAGAAGAAAGAGATCTACCTGATAGTCAATTAATTATACTTTCATATCTTAAATGGAAAGAAGATTGTACGAAGTATTTAATAGGTGATTATGCCTTTATGATCTGGGATGAAAAAGAACAGAAGCTTTTTGGAGCTAGAGACCCATCTGGATATCGAACTTTATATTATTATCATGATTATTCTAGGTTTATTTTCTGTACAACAATTGACCCATTACTATCGTTGCCAGTTATAGAAAAGGAACTAAATGAGGAATGGGTAGCTGAGTTTCTGGCGATTAGTGGAACAACAGATACTGTCGATGCATCTACAACTCCTTATCGAAGTATTTTTCAACTTCCGCCGTTTCATAGTATTTCAGTTAAGACAGATTCAATAACTATCAAGAAATATGGCTCCTACATTCCTGAAAAGAAACTAAAATTAAGGGATAATGAGGAATATGTTGAAGCGTTTCAAGAAGTGTTTCAAAAAGCAGTTAATTCCAGATTACGTACTTTTCGTAATGTAGGTGCCCAGTTGAGTGGAGGGCTAGATTCTGGATCAGTTGTTGGTTGTGCAGTGAAACAACTTAGAAAAAAATAAAATATTACATACATTTAGTTATATCCCACCAGCTGATTTTATTGATTATACTCCTACCTATTTAATAGCTGATGAAAGACCCTTAATAAAAAAGACTGTTCAATATGTCGGAGGAATTTCAGATCATTATTATGATTTTGAAGGAAAAAGTTCTTTCTCTGAGATTAATGAAATATTAGATATCATGGAGATGCCCTATAAGTTTCTTGAAAATTCTTTTTGGTTGAAAGGGATGTTTGAGAAAGCGAGAGAAAAGGATATAGGAATATTGTTAAATGGAGATCGGGGGAACTTTACTATTTCATGGGGTTCTGCCATCCATTATTACGGATTACTTTTAAAAAGATTTAAGTTGTTTCGTTTTTATAGAGAATTAGAATTATATTGTAAAAATGTTGGTGGAAATAGAAAGAAATTATTTACCCATCTAGTGAAAAAACAATTACCACTTGTGAAGAAAAAAGATATCAAAATAAACAAGCTCATTCTTTTCAACTAATTAATAAGGAGTTTGCTGAGCATACGGGGATTTATACGAAGCTAAGTAATTACGGAATCAGTGTGAATGGATGGTTTGAAACATCAGACTTGTTTGAGCAAAGAAAGTTACTGTTTGACACTATTCAACCTTGGAATTCTGGTAATACCCTTAATTCAAAGCTATCTCTGAAACATTCTCTATGGAAACGTGATCCAACAAATGATATAAGAGTTGTTCAATTTTGTCTGTCTTTACCGGAGGATCAATATGTTCAGAATGGATTTGATCGTGCACTTATTAGAAGAGCTACTAAAGGCATTCTTCCTGATGAAATAAGATTAAATCAAACAACAAGAGGTGTACAAGCGGCTGATTGGATGTATCGGATTAGGCCTAATTGGGATTCAATAGTTCAAGAAGTGAATGAACTATTGAAAAATAACAGAATTATGTCTTATATAAATAATGATTTATCTATTCTAGTATATGAAATAACACAGAAGAAAAATAGCACACAAAATTATACCATGTCAGATTTCAGTCTTTTAATGCGCTGCATTATCTTCTATAGATTTATAAATAGATTTTTTGAAAGGAGGTGAGATTTATGAAAAAAACATGGAGTAAACCATCACTTGAAGTACTTGACGTAAGTAAAACAATGGGTGGAACTGATTACGATAGATTCGATAATGATTTCGGTGATAGCAATCAGATTCCTGTAAATGAAGCAGGTCAGCCTTTAATTGGTCGGACTAGTTAACAGATAAAATAGGTTTTTTGGAAGTTATTGATGGGAAAAAATCCTTATATGCTTTTATAGGGATTTTTTTGTTTAAATTCTAATATATTACCATAATGATAATAAGAAGTACTAATGAGAATAAATTCATAACTGGAGCAATAATTAGCTGTTGTTTGGAGGCGTTATCTTCATGATAGGGGATAGAATAAGATATTTAAGGGTTAAAAAAGGATATTCAATCACAAAACTTGCAAAAGAAGCTGGTGTTTCAAAATCTTATTTAAGTAACTTAGATCGTGGCTTACAGAATAACCCTTCATTGCAATTTTTAGAAAAAATAGTTTCTCCTTTAGATTCAAGTGTTGATTATTTAATAGGCGATCATATTGAAGAAGAAATAGCCACTCGGAAACATGATAAGCCAAAAAAGGAGTAAAGGAAAAGATGGTTGAGGACACTTGGGTGGCGCATTAAAATAGGAGGATCTTTGATAAGACTTCTTATCATTAATTGTTTGTCCACTTCGTCTCCTCAATAGATCTTAATTACCTTTAAATATATTATTTAGACGATATGGTATTAAAACCATAAAAAAACACCTCAGAGAATGGACTAATAATTGTAACTTAATTATAAAGAAATTAGCTGTTATTAATAAAATTTATTTTCCATTAGAAGAGGAAACATGATGAAGGTACTGTTGTATCTCATCAGGAGAAATTCCAATGTTTTTTGCTTCTGTTATTAATTTTACCCATTCTTCATCTAATGGTTCATGCTCTTGTTGGTCAGACAATTTATTCATTTGTTGTTTCCTCCTCATATAATTTATAAATTTACTCTTTATCTTTTGTCCATCTCTGAAATGTTAGAAATTCCTTAAATCTTCTAAAGTCCTCCTTACTCATACCTTCTTCTATGGCTGTATGTAATAAATATTTCCATTCTTGATCAAGAACATCAGTAGCTAGCTGAGCTGCTTCGGTAGATGGTGGAGCTAATAACTCCTCAACATCTATATCTAATGCTGAAGCGATTTTGCTTAAAAACTTTAAGGAAGGATTTTTTTGTAGATCTCTCTCTAAATAACTTAAATAGGACTTAGAAACTCCAGCTATCTCTGCAAGTTCGTTAATTGAATATCCATGTTTTTCTCTCAACTCCTTTATGCGTAAACCAATCATCACGATCCCCTTCATACGTCTAAGATAACTTCGTGAGTTCATTATACAAAACGATTTGTTCTTAATAAAGTTTAAGTAAAACAAGAGAACAGTAGATATAGAGAGTAAATAGAAAGAAAACAACCTTTTTGGGTGGTAAATAACTAATTTGAGATTTTTTTCAAATGTTAATAATGTATTTGTTTTTAATTACGCAATTTGGTTATTTATATATTTAAAAATAATCTCGTGACTTGAGAGTATAATATATTACAGAACCCTTAATAATTTGTTTTTAATGTGATAAATTATTTGATGTATATTGACAGTAATTTTACTTTTAGGTATATTGAATTATATATTTGTTCTTTATAAGGAACACTTTGTTCTGTAGAACCTTAACTACTGTTTGATTTTTATTATAAAGTACAATAATTAAATTTATCGAAAGGAGGTGATGATATGATTAAGAAAGTTTGGAAGAATCCTTCTCTTGAAGTTTTGGATATTAATATGACTCATGGAATGGGTAACACTGGAGAGCCGGGTAAAGCTTGTGATACACCAGCTCAACAACATAATCCACATTGTATTGTAAATCCTAGCTGATAGGATGATAAACCCTCTTACAAAAATGTAAAAGGGTTTATACATTTACTTTATAAAAGGAGCCAATATGAATACATCAGATTATTTCTACCAAGCTTTTGGTCTATATATTGAAAGTGATTGCCCGTTGCCTGAATTAATGAGATCAGGTGGAAATTTAAATAAAGTTGATATAAAAATAAAAAAAGAGATTTAAAAGATAAGTGGAAGCATCGATCAAAGGAGTGTAAAGAGTTTTTTGGCAATCAAAGCCAAATCATGTTTCAAATTAATGGACTATGTATCTTCTCAATTGAAGATGGAAATGAGATATTATATTCTCCATTGGATGTCACAGATCTAGATCAAATTAGATTGTATATTCTAGGAACTTGTATGGGCGCAATATTACAACAACGTAAAATCTTACCATTACATGGAAGTGCAATTGCTATAAATGGAAAGGCGTATGCTTTTGTTGGAGAGTCAGGTGTGGGTAAATCTACGTTAGCAAGAGCGTTTTTACAAAAAGATTATCAGTTATTAAGTGATGATGTAATTGCTGTTTCGTTATCTTCTAATGATTCACCTGTCGTTCATCCAGCTTATCCACAACAAAAATTATGGGATAATAGTCTAAATAAATTTGGAATGGATTCATCAGATTATCTGCCATTGTTTGATCGGGAAAAAAAGTTTGCGGTTCCAGTTCCTTCTCAATTTTTAAATGAGCCACTGCCATTAGCAGGAATTTTTGAACTTACAATAAATAAAATAGCTGAACCAAACATTGAGTTAATAGAGAATATGGAAAGGTTTCATATTTTCTACACCCATACATATCGGAATTTTTTTATTGAACCGCTTGGTTTGAGGGAATGGCACTTTAATCTATCTTCAAAAATGATTAACAAGATAGGTACATATCGTCTAAGACGTCCAAACTCTAAATTTACAGCAGAGGAGTTAACATCAATGGTCTTAACTTCTATTAATAGAGAGGAGTATAGTTATGAAAGCTAAAGTTATCATAATGGAACAATACATTAATCAGGTACCTGGAAATATCGTTAGCGATATGGCGGGGGAGAAAGTGATGTTAAGTGTAGAGAAAGGAAAATACTTTAATTTGGGGGAAGTTGGTGGTGAGATTTGGGATCTAATAGAGGAGAAAATATCTGTGAATCAACTTGTGTCCGTATTAGTTGAACGATACGATGTAGAATTTGAAGAATGTAAAAGCCAGGTAATCTCTTTCCTAGAGGTTTTATTAGAAGAGGAACTCGTTCAAATCTCTTAGTCATTGGGAGATATTTATTTGGAAGGGGTATGAGATTGTGAGAAGAGTAGTGAGAATTATTGGATTGAGTAATAAAGAAAAGTTATTAATAATTGAAACGTTCTTTTACCTTGCTTGGGCTTTTCTCCTCAAAAAAAAGATTTCCATAAAATAGCCCCATCTTTAGGCAAAAGGATTTCTGAAACTTCACGTGAATTAGATGATAAAAATACTGAATTATTCATCCAAATCTCAAAATGCATATCAAGCGTTAGTAAACATACTCCTTGGGAGAGTAAATGCCTCGTTCAGGCTATAGCAGGTATGAAAATGCTTGAACGAAGAGGTATTGAAAGTACCTTGTATTTAGGAACTGCAAGAAACGATGAAGGTAAGATGATCGCTCATGCCTGGCTTCGTAGTGGAAGGGTTATTTTAACTGGTTCTGAAGGAATGGAAAAATTCACAATTGTTTATTCGTTTGCAAAGGTAATGAACAAAAACAAAATGTTGAGCAGATGATTTAGGTAAATAAAGTTGAAAATTATCTCTCAAACCTAGTTTATCTTCTCTAAACTTAGTACATAGTTAAGTTACTTTTTTTGGGAGAAAGAGTATAAGTTAGATGGAGGTGTATCTTAAGGAGGGTTTTTATGAGGGTCATTTTATATTTTGTAAAAGATATGCATTCAACCGCTGGAAGAAAGTTATATTTTAATTTTAATTCAAACATTGTCTTAAGCTTAACGGAAAGTATTGGAATATTTATGGTTATCCCACTAATTAGTTTAACTGGTCTTATTAGTACAAACCAAAATGATCCACCAATAATTGTTTGGGTAACAAATCAATTACAACAATTCCCTTTTCAACTTAGTTTATCTATAAGTTTAACTATATTTATTCTTTATATAACTTTACACAGTGTTTTTCAGAGGAAAACACTAATTAATATTACTAAAATCCAACAATCATATATAAGAAAACTTAGAGAGCAAGTTTATACACAACTTCTTGATTCAAATTGGGAGTTTTTCCTAAAAAAAAGAAGATCAGATATTATTAACCTTTTGACTTTAGAAACTACCCGAGTCTTAAGCGGTATAAATGTAATACAACAACTTCTGTCTACTTTGATTTTTTCTTTTATACAAATTATTATAGCGTTATGGCTTTCACCTTCATTAACCATTACTATATTGGGGTTTGGTGCAATACTTGCATTCTTTTCACGAGGTTTTGTCAAAAAGTCCAATAAAATTGGACAGGAAACGACCAAAATATCTGAAGAGTATTATGCTACGATCACAAATCATTTTAATGGGATTAAAGAGATTAAAAGTAATTCCTTAGAAAACACTCATAGTAAGTGGTTTCGAGATTTATGTTTGAGAATTGAAAAAATTGGTATTGAATATACTAGTTTAAATACTCTTACGCAGGTTATCTATAAAGTCGTCTCTGGGTGTTTAATTGCTATCTTTCTTTATTTCTCAATAGTGCTGTTTAAAGCAACTCCAACTGATTTTACGCTTATATTAATCATTTTTTCAAGGTTATGGCCTAAAATCTCTAGTATACAATCAAGTCTCCAGAGCATTAGTACATTGTTGCCGTCATTTAGGTTATTGTATGACTGGTTAAATGACTCTAAGAGTTCGCAGGAAATTAAAACAGTACATAATGAAAGTATAAATCCCAAAGTAATAAATGCTGGTATCGAGTGTCAACATGTAACTTTTCGTTATCAACATGAATCTTTAGGATATACCCTAGATAATATAACAATGGAAATTCCTGCTAACCGTATGACAGCAATTGTCGGTCATTCGGGCTCAGGAAAGAGTACTTTAATAGATTTGATTATGGGACTTATTAAACCCGAAAAAGGTGAGGTCTTGGTTGATGGGTTACCACTTACAAAAAATAACTTACTAACATTTAGAAAATCTATTGGATATGTTCCACAAGATCCTTATCTTTTTAATGGAAGCATTAGAGACAATTTACTTATAGTCAAAGAGAATGCAAGTGAAGATGAATTATGGGGAGCACTAGAATTTGCAGCAGTAGATTTTGTGAAAAAGTTACCAAACGGACTTGATACCTTGATTGGAGACAGAGGGATAAGGCTTTCTGGTGGAGAACGTCAAAGAATTGTATTAGCACGTGCGATATTACGTCAACCATCTGTTCTAATTTTAGATGAAGCGACAAGCGCTTTGGATACCGAAAATGAAGCGAAAGTTCAAGAAGCAATTGAACGCCTAAAAGGAAAAATGACAATTATTGTTATTGCACATCGATTATCAACGATTCGTAATGCTGACCAAGTAATAGTGTTGGAGGAAGGTAGAATTCTTCAAAAAGGTGATTTTCATGAACTTGCAAAGGATAAGGAAAATGTTTTTGGAAAGTTGTTAGGAAAACAACTAGAAGTAATCGGATAGATTCACAAGATCTTAATAAACTCTAAAATCATGAATTATAATATTAAAATAGTTTTTTAGGACTAATTATTATTCAATTGAAAGGGCTAAATCCAGGGTAATGAGTAAGATAATACGAAAGGTGGTTTTACAAATGATTGGAGCTGCAAAGCATGTAGTAAAAGAATATAAGTCATCTAAGAATCCAATTATAAAGTTTTGTATAACAACCCTGTCTTTTGGTTGGAATGCAGCCAAAAACATAAAAAGATTTTTTGGCGATACCGAATTTCGTTCCATTCTTCTATTGCAGGTATTAGATTCTAAAAATGTGCATCAAACAACACCTCTAACGTGTATGGATCGATATCCTAAAATTTTTTCAGCATGTAGAGACTATTTTGGCAACCAAAAAGACTTAAAGATACTTTCTTTTGGATGCTCAACCGGTGAAGAAGTTTTAACTCTACGTAGTTATTTTCCAAATGCTCACATTGTAGGAGCAGATATTAACAAGCGTAGTATTGCAATATGTAGAAAGCTTCCAGTAGATGATAAGATTACGTTTGTACATTCCAGTTATAGTGAAATTCAAAAACATGGACCATTTGATGCTGTTTTTTGTATGGCAGTTTTGCAGAGAAAGCCACATTACATTGCAGCAAAAGGCATCAGTTCTATTAAAAAGATTTATCCATTTGAAAAGTTTGAAAAGCAGGTTATTGAACTAAATGGGTTAATAAAAGAAAAAGGATTATTGACAGTGCATTACACTCAATATTCTTTTAGGGATACATCGGTAGCATTTAAGTATAATGGATTGGGTAATTATACCCAGGGTGATTATGTATCACCAGTTTTTGATAAAAATAGTCAATTAGTAAAAAATCCATTACCACAAAATAGTATTTTTATTAGAACACAGAAATAGCTGTTTTTTAGTATATTAGTAAATATTTCGGTGCACTATTCCTCCCTAAAGTTTATATGAACGCAGTGAATTGTTTCCTCAGAAAGATCTATGGCAATATAAAATTACGAATAAATATATGAGTGCTGGTTTAGGAAGTAGTCATGCAATTATATTTTTTGCCTTTCAATTTTTGAACACCGAGATAATCGTTTTAAATTAGAAAAGGGAATAGACTTTTTGAGTAATAGAGAGAAGAAGATAATATGTAATGTTCTTTATATAAAGACAAAGGAGATAACTTTGTGATAAGAATTTGCTATTATTTATCAGGGCTTAATTTTGTAGACGGTATTCTCACGTACATCGGTCTCAAACTAAATCTTATTGAGGAAGCCAATGTATTAATGAGAATAATTTATGAAGCAGAACCAGTTTTTTTATAATAATTAAAACTTTTTTATCAATTCTGCTTGTTACACTTTGCTACTATCAAAAAATCCCTGATAATGTTGGAATAAAAACAATCTCATTTATAGGAGCTTCTATTTATACTTTTTTGATGTTCTTACATGCTTATTGGATAATTACTTCGTTTAATAACATTATCTAAGAAGAGTGTATGTAGAGTGGCTTTTAAAATCAATTGTTCGTTATAACGAATATATATTCGAATTAGATAGGAGAGTTACCAATGTACAAAAAACTTTGTAATCGCTGTTATCATTTCTCTTATAGCAGTTGCCGAGTTGGGGATTGGTTATGTCCAACATGTAGTCACGACTTAACCAATATGAAAGCAATTGTTGCTAGTAATGGAAATAAAATATCCCAATTCAATAACTATCAAAAGCTAAACGATTCCATATTAAGCCCCAAATCAACGATCTCTTACAAAGTTTAAAGATAATTTGAAAATGGATAACAGGAAATTATTATTCGCGCCATTTGATCTCTTAGAAATCCACTGTAACTATGTTATATTTCCGCGAAATAAAGATGATAGGATAAACTGTGAAATTATACACAAAACAAAAAGCACAACCAGCAGCCATCAAAGCTGCCGATCATGCTTTATTTATCATTTTCATTCTGTAATCTCCACTTATTAAATTCCAAAAACTCTTTAAACTGTTCCTTTGATACACCTGATTTCATTGCATCCTGTACCAGTTTTGTCCATTCTAAATCGAGCTCTTCTGGATCGGTTGCGTTTTGTTCATTTAGAAGAGTGTTTACTGATACACCAAGAACAGATGAGACCTTTTCTAAAAATTGCACAGAAGGATTTGACTGGAGATTTCGCTCAATCGAACTTAGGTAGGATTTTGCGACTCCTGCTCGTTCTGCTAGTTCAGACAGTGATAGATTTTTTTGTGTGCGATATTTTTTTATTCTCGGACCAATCACGTCAAGTCACCTTCCTTAATGAAGCCATTATAACATATAAAGAAGGGTTTGTTTTATATGCAGAACACAAAAACAAAAAAATTTACAATCACTTAATACTATTATGATGATTTTAAAACGGCATTTGACTTTTTGGATAAGAACTCTTTTATCTCCTCTACACTGATTCCTAGTTCAAGTGCTTCTAGTATGAGCTCAACCCATTCTTGATCTAGCTGCCCATCGTGTGTGATTCCTTCAATTATTCTCATTATTCTTTTCCTCCTAAAATACTAATCTGTATTTCAGGCAGCCCAGCCGTCTTAGTTGTCAACCTGAAGACCCGTGACTTTGCGTCCCTACTTTTCAATAGGTTTGCCTTTGTACTGATTAAGTTGGCATCAATTGTTAATAGTATATTTCTAAGGTCCTTCATTTATGTATAACTATTTAACTATTGACAATGTCTATTATAAAAAAGAACTGTTATCATTGTCTGCAGAACTTTGTCGACGAAATAAATTTTTTTCATTTATCTGTAATTTTTACAATGAATTTACAAATGTAAGAGTGAAGGATAGTTTTTATAGGTTTTTCCTAGGTGGGATTTACAAAAAATTAATAAAGTTAAGAAATGATAAAAATTAATTTTGTCGAACGAAAATTCTTTTTTCATCATTTGGGTTTCTCCTAAGTAACTTGTATCATTACTTAGGAGTTTAAAATTCCTCCGGGAGTCAAATAAAAGATGCCGCCATTTTGAATGGAAATATGAATTTGTGGTTCATACAATTCTTGTAATGCTTGTTTTTCAACTTCGTAGCATTCGGGTTTTTCTTCAAGATCTTCGTAAAAATGATTTAATAGTTCTAAATCTTTGTTCCATCTTTCCCGTGCTTTGTCTGCCCAGGTATGATCATGATTGTGAATATCTTGTAAAATGAATTGTTCAATCCGTTTTAACCCGCTTTGCGGCTTTATGAGTGGTGTCATGGTAAAGCAAAGGTCTGGAATTTTTGGTGTTAAGTCCAAATTTTCTAGTTTTTCTTGGAAGTTTTCGACTAGCACTCCACTTACTAAGTGTAACCCGATGGAATAGAGTTGATCTTTCTTCATATCACATTGATAGGAAACCATAATATTGACTCCGATCCAGGGGTGGAGGGGAACATTTCCTCCATGTGGTTTGACGTACTCAAAAAGTCTGATATAGCTTCCTAACTCTTTTGTTGATTGAAAAATTTGGTGAAGGCGAGGGGCTCCAAAATGCATAACCTCACCTTTCAGGTCTTTTGGTGCACGATTCTGGTCTGTGATGAGCGTAAGCTTCATTGGGTTTGGGACCCCGTTTGTTTTTTCAAGGTAATGCCAGTAAAAAGGTCTGTTCATTAACAGCTTATCCATTTCAATTGTAAGTTGTACGGTTATATATCCTTCTTTGTTTTCAAGAACTTCACAGGAGTTGGATGTGAAAAAACTTTCTAAAAAGTGATGAATTTGCTCTTGCTGCATACTTTAGCCGCCTTTCTACTTATCTCCGCTTGCTGCTTTACGTTGTTCTTGTGAAGCTTGTGCATAATCAAGAATAGATGTTAAATTCTCCATTTTAATTTTCATTTCTCTGTCATTTTTTGAATGATACATAATGTCTTGTATATGTTCTTCAAAGTTTTTTATTTCTAATCGAGTGAGAATTTCATCAAGGTCACCAATGACTTTTTCAAATAAATGTATTTTGTCATATAAAAGAGTTAATATATGTTCTTCAACCGTGTTTTTGGTTGCCATATTGTATATGTTAACGTCTTGTTCTTGTCCTAAACGGTGAATACGGCCAATTCGTTGTTCTAATCGCATTGGGTTCCATGGTAAATCATAATTGATAATATTATGACAAAATTGAAGGTTGATTCCTTCACCACCGGCTTCTGTTGCAATTAGTACCTGAACACGATTTTTAAAGAGTTCCTTCATCCAATCTTTTTTTCCTCTTTTAAAGCCGCCACGAAAAGGAACAGACGTAATGCCGTGCTGCTGAAGAAACCACTGTAAATAAAATTGTGTTGCACGATATTCGGTGAAAATAATGACTTTATCATCCAGTTGCTTAATCAACTCTACTACCTTTAATGCTTTCGAGTTTTGAGTAACACCGTCAATGGCCATCATAATATCTTTGATCACTTCATTAGCGAGGGCTGGTTCCTCTTCATCGGGCCGATCAAGCATTTTTTTTAACGTCATATAGACAGCTTCGCGGCTACTGCAAGGCTTCCCGCTGTAGGGTCATGATAGAGAAGGTATTTGCAGCATATTGTGAAGATGACTTTAGAGCAGTGATTGTGTCATATAGATGTTGTTCCGTTTCAGAAAATTCAATCGGTACTGTTTCAACATTACGCTTTGGCCAATCAATACCTGTGTCACCGCGTCGATTTCGGATCATAACCTTATTAATGAGCTCACGTAATTGCTCATGGTCTTCGATTGAACGCTCCTTCGCAGAAAAAACATCTGAAAAATAGGCTTCGTTCCCTAGATGACCCGGCTTTAATAAAGATACTAAGTTGAAAATTTCTTCTACTCTATTCTGAACAGGTGTTGCTGTTAATAGTAAACAATATTTCTTCTTTAAATTTTGAACAAATTCATAGTTTTTTGTTTTATTATTTTTTAGCTTGTGTGCCTCATCAATAATGACTAAATCATAGTTCTGGTTATAGACAATGTCTCGGTGTGGGCTTCTTTTAGCTGTATCAATAGACGAAACAACAACATCACATGCTTCCCACACATAGCTTTTCTTTTGTTCTACCGCAGGGATAAAAAATTTTTCATTTAATTCACGGGCCCATTGTGAAACAAGTGATGCCGGGACGAGAATGAGTACTTTTTTGACCAGTCCCCGAATCATATATTCTTTTAAAATGAGACCTGCTTCAATTGTTTTCCCTAAACCAACTTCATCAGCAAGGATCGCTTTTCCATTCATGTTTTCCACTACTCGTTGTGCTACCTCCAACTGATGAGGTAGGGGTGTAAAGTGTGGCAAGTGCTTTGGAGCTTGTAAACCTTCAAATGATGGTACTTGTGTATTTTTTTGTACTTCATAGGCAAGCTTGTACAGCTCCCAATTTGCCCACGGACCATCATTTTCTAATTTTTCTAGAAACCCATTCTGCCAGGAAGAATCGAAGTTCGTCTTTATATTCATTGTAAAGACAGTCCTTTCGTGATAATTACTTATTTAGAATGTTCACGATTTTTCTTGTAATATGTGAAAAACAATATAAAAATATAATTTAATCGATAAAAACCGAACATTTAACTTGAAAATAATTTTAATGTTAAGATAAAAAATGATTGTCGAAAGTCTGCTCACATGGTAGGATGTTAGTAAGAAAGTTCATCATTTTCATATCTTTCAGTCAGCTTAACGCTTTCATTCGCTATGAAATGCAAATGTTTAAAATGTCAAATGTCATAATTCAAGTTTTAGTAGTATAACCAACACAAAAACAAAATATGTGCGGATGAGAATAAGGGGAGAGACTATAGCTAATTATAGCGCCGAAGGAGCAAACAATTGTGAATCTCTCAGGCAAAAAGACTCTTATTTGACGCGACTCTGGAGAGTGTTTGCGTGAGTTCACGTAAACTACCAAAGGGGAAAGCCGTATGAGGTGGTAGTATGTCTTTTTTTAGTCATCATCATCCATAAGGTAAACTTTCAGGTAAAAAGGACAGAGACTTCCATATGTAAATGGGAGTTCTATGTCCTTTTTTTGATGCATTTTTTAAAAACGGAAGGAGTAGTCCACATGTCAGAACTACATCGAACACCTTTATTCGATCTTTATAAAGAGTATGGTGCCAAGACAATTGATTTTGGAGGCTGGGATTTACCTGTTCAATTTACTTCTATTAAGGATGAACATGAAGCAGTTCGAACAAAAGCAGGGTTATTTGACGTATCACATATGGGAGAGGTCGAGGTTCGAGGGGAAGATAGTTTAGCTTTTTTACAAAAGGTTGTAACAAATGATGTGTCTCTACTTAAGTCTGGAGGCGCTCAATATACAGCTATGTGCTATGAAGATGGCGGAACAGTGGACGATTTACTTATCTATAAAAGAGCGGAAAATGATTATTTACTTGTGATTAATGCTTCGAACATTGAAAAAGATCTGAAGTGGCTAGTATCCAATAAGAATGGGAATGTCTCAATTGTAAACAAATCGGAAGAATATGCTCTTCTTGCTCTGCAAGGACCAGTGGCTGAAGAGGTTCTCCAAACATTAACGGATACAGATTTATCTGAGATCAAGTTCTTTAAGTTTAAGAATGGCATAAAAATTGCTGGTGTTGATGTGCTAATTTCAAGAACAGGTTATACAGGTGAGGATGGGTTTGAGTTATATTGTGATTCAAATGATGCTGTAACGTTATGGGAAAACATCCTTGAGGCCGGTAAAAGTAAAGGGGTTATTCCATGTGGACTTGGTGCCAGAGATACATTACGTTTTGAAGCAGCGTTACCTTTGTATGGTCAAGAGCTATCAAAAGATATAACTCCTATAGAAGCGGGTATTGGATTTGCGGTGAAAACGAACAAAGAAGCAGAGTTTAACGGAAAAGCCGTTTTAACGAAACAAAAGGAAAAGGGAACAGCTCGTAAGTTAATTGGAATTGAGTTGTTGGAAAAAGGGATTCCACGCCATGGCTATGAGGTTTTTGCAGGTGGAGAATTAATAGGTGTTGTTACAACAGGAACTCAATCCCCGACTTTAAAGAAGAATATTGGTTTAGCTCTACTAAAATCTGAATTTACACAACTAGGTACAGAAATCGAAGTGCAAATTAGGAAAAAACGCTTAAAGGCTAAAGTGGTTGCTACACCTTTTTATAAAAGATCCAAATAATGACGCTAACTTATATATCCGAATGGAATCTGAGAGGAGATTTTTAGCTATGAATCATCGTTACCTACCAATGACAGAGCAAGACAAGCAGGAAATGCTTCAAGCAATTGGTGTTCAAACAGTAGATGAGCTTTTTCAGGATATTCCTGAGAGTGTTCGTTTTAAGGGAGAGTATAAGATTAAACAAGCAAAATCTGAAACAGAGCTCCTTAAAGAATTATCACAACTTGCAGCAAAAAATAATGATTTACGCAAGAATGCTTCATTCCTAGGTGCAGGAGTTTATGATCATTACATGCCAATTATTGTTGACCATGTGATATCCCGCTCGGAATTTTACACGGCATATACTCCTTATCAACCTGAGATTTCTCAAGGGGAACTACAGGCAATCTTTGAATTTCAAACGATGATTTGTGAGCTAACCGGAATGGATGTGGCGAACTCATCCATGTATGATGGTGGAACAGCGTTGGCTGAAGCAGCAATGCTAGCAGCAGGACAAACCAAAAAGAAGAAAGTCCTTATTTCGAAGGCTGTTAATCCGGAAACACGTGATGTGGTAAAGACATATGCAGCAGGCCAATATATTGAAGTGATCGAGGTTCCTGTTAAAAACGGTGTAACAGATATAGAGGCATTAAAGCAAGAAATGGATGAGGATGTAGCAGCGGTTTTAGTTCAATATCCAAACTTTTTTGGTTCAATTGAGCCATTAAAAGAGATTGAGCCGGTTGCACATACTGGTAAAAGTATGTTTATTGTTTCATCAAACCCTCTTGCTTTAGGTGCATTAACACCTCCGGGAGCGTTTGGTGCTGATATTGTTGCAGGTGATGCGCAGCCATTTGGAATTCCTACAGCATTTGGAGGACCACATTGCGGTTATTTTGCTGTAACAACGAAATTACTACGTAAAGTTCCAGGGCGACTTGTTGGTCAAACAACAGATGAAAACGGAAAACGCGGGTTTGTTTTAACACTTCAAGCACGTGAACAGCATATTCGACGAGATAAAGCGACTTCTAATATTTGCTCAAATCAAGCATTAAACGCTCTTGCTGCCTCTGTAGCTATGACAGCTTTAGGGAAAAAGGGTGTTAAGGAAATGGCGATTCAAAATATCCAAAAAGCCAACTATGCAAAAAGAGCCTGTTTAAAAGCGGGTTTAGAGATTCCGTTCGATCAACCAATCTTTAATGAGTTTGTTATAAAGCTTTCTAAACCTATTTCAGAGGTCAACAAACAGCTTTTAGAAAAGGGCATCATAGGTGGTTATGATTTAGGAAAAGTAGATCCAGTTTTTGAAAATCATATGCTGATTGCGGTGACAGAGCTGCGAACAAAAGACGAAATTGACACACTTGTGAAGGAATTGGGGGATGACAATGAGTAATCAAGATCAAGCATTAATCTTTGAATTAAGCAAAGAAGGACGTATTGGGTATAGCTTACCAGAGCTTGAAGTCGATGAATTGTCATTAGATGAACTAATTCCTGCTGATTATATTCGTACAGAAGAGGCATTGCTCCCTGAGGTGTCAGAGCTGGATATTATGAGACATTACACAGCTTTATCGAAGCGGAACCATGGAGTTGATTCCGGTTTTTACCCATTAGGTTCATGCACGATGAAATATAACCCGAAAATCAATGAAAATGTTGCGCGTATTGCAGGTCTTGCACATATCCACCCTCTACAGGACGAGTCAACAGTACAGGGAGCAATGGAGTTGCTATTTGATCTACAGGAGCATTTAAAAGAAATTACGGGAATGGACGAAGTTACTCTTCAACCTGCGGCAGGTGCTCATGGGGAGTGGACTGGTCTTATGATGATTCGTGCCTATCATGAAGCAAACAATGATACGAAAAGAACAAAGGTCATTGTTCCTGACTCAGCACATGGTACAAATCCAGCATCTGCTACAGTAGCAGGTTTTGAGACAATTACAGTTAAGTCAGACGAAAATGGATTAGTGGATTTGAAGGATTTACGCCGTGTAGTTGATGATCAAACAGCTGCTTTAATGTTAACAAATCCAAATACGTTGGGATTATTTGAAGCACATATTTTGGAAATGGCTCAAATTGTTCATGATGCCGGCGGTAAGCTTTATTATGATGGAGCTAACTTAAATGCTGTTTTAAGTAAAGCGAGACCAGGTGATATGGGATTTGACGTTGTTCACCTTAATCTTCATAAAACATTTACTGGTCCTCATGGTGGCGGTGGTCCTGGTTCTGGTCCGGTAGGTGTGAAAGCTGATTTAATCCCGTATTTACCGAAGCCTGTATTAATAAAAACAGAAGAAGGTTATCATTTTGATTACAACCGACCTAATTCGATAGGTCGTGTGAAGCCATTCTACGGGAACTTCGGGATCAATGTCCGAGCATATACGTATATCCGTACAATGGGTCCTGACGGCTTAAAGGCTGTAACAGAATATGCTGTGTTAAATGCCAACTATATGATGCGCCGTCTCGCACCATATTATGATCTCCCATTTAATCAACATTGTAAACATGAGTTTGTTTTATCAGGTAGACGTCAGAAGAAATTAGGTGTTCGCACACTTGATATTGCAAAGAGGTTACTTGACTTTGGTTATCATCCTCCAACGATTTATTTCCCGTTAAACGTTGAGGAGTGTATCATGATCGAACCAACCGAAACAGAATCAAAGGAAACGCTTGATGCATTTGTTGATGCAATGATTCAGATCGCAAAAGAAGCAGAAGAAACACCAGAAGTTGTGCAGGAAGCACCGCACACAACTGTTGTAAAGAGATTGGACGAAACAACGGCAGCAAGAAAGCCAATCTTAAAATATCAGCGATAAACGTGAAAATGACCTACTTTGTTTGTAGGTCATTTTTTGTAATGTTTTTCAAGTCATTATAATTTATGTGCATATTCATTCAGACGTTTTGAAAGGTGTTCAATTTCTATTACTGAGTTGGAAATTTGCTGCATGGATGTTGCTTGATCACTACCGATCTTATCCATTTCCTTAATTGAGTCTGCCATTTGCTTTGTTACCTTTTGGATTTGTCCCGTAATTTCATTGACCTTTTGGGTAGAAGAAACGGTTTCTCTGGAAAACTTTCTAATTTCATTTGCTACAACTTCAAATCCTTTTCCTTTTTCACCTGCACGTGCTGCTTCTATTGCTGCATTTAGCCCAAGCAGATTTGTTTGATCAGCAACCTTCTTAATCATGGCTAATACGACATCAGTCTCTTTTACATTATCTCCAGCTTGTGTGGATTGTATGATTAGTTCTTGTATATACTTCGCGAGGATATGAGAACCTTCAGCAACAGTTTTCATTTGATCGTTCGCTTTAGAAAGTGCTTGTCCGATTTGTTCAGCTATATTCTTTAATTCTGTTTGCTTTCGAATTTGGACAGCAATCCCTCCGATTACGTTATTGTGAACATCAAAAGGGGAGAGCTGTACCTGTAAATTCAAAACCATAGAATTCAGCAGGAACATCGGCTTGTAATCGCTTCTTCTCGCGGATTGCGATAGATAGTGGTTCTTCGGGATTTATTTTTTGTCCGATCTTAATATTGAGGTTGATTTGTTCCCCTGGATGATAAGAAAGGAATTGCTCTAAATCACAAACTGCTATGGATAAATCAGCTGGAACGGCTGCTTTTATAACAGGGATTATCTTAATTAAGCTTTCTAAAGAATCTATTTTGTTGATCATTTCATATTTCTCCATTCATTGTAATCTTCTACATCATACATAATACCCTATTTTATATTAACTTTCTTCTTATACAATATTCACAGATAGTTGTAAGGCAGTCGTACATTGTCTTAAACATACAATTCATGCCGAAATAATGTTAATCTGCAAACATTATGGCTAGTTTTTAGAACCTTTGTCGAGAGGGAGGAATTGAGTACATGATTAGTAGAACTAGTAGTATTAAGAAAATAGACAAAGGTTGGTGTTCAGGTTGGCAGCAAAATATATAACGATTTCAAAAGCGGCCGCATTAATCGGCGAAAAAGCATTTGTGTTAAAACAGTGGGAGGAAGACTTTTGTGAACTTATCACCATAAAAAGAGATGAAAAGAATATGCGGTTATTTACTGGAGAGAACATTGAATTTTTCCAAAAGATTAAAGCGTATAAAGATAGAAATTTAGATAATGAGACGATTAAACAACTTCTGCAGCAGCAATCCGTAAGTTCACCAGCTCAAGAAAGCTTGGATCAGGCTGATGTTGCTGAGCTGAAAGCAACTCTGTCAAAAATCACTTCATTTATTGAATCCAAACAAGTTCAGTTTGTATTTGAGATGGATGAACGACTTGATTTGCTTGAGAAAAATGTGATTTCATCGGTTTCAGAGAAAATCAGTGAAACAGCTAAATTACAAACAGAGGTAGCACGGATTGAATTTTCAGATCTTCAAGATATGATTACAAGTTTAGAGGTGACAGCTGAGGCGGAAAGGGAGTCTTTTAAAGAAGAAGTTCATCAGGAAAGAGAAATAGCACAACGAAAAACAGATGAGCGTGAAGAGCGATTCTTGGCATTTGTAAGAGATCATCAATACAAGCAAGAGAAAATGAAGCAAGATAAATCCGGATTAGGATTTATAAAACAAATATTAAGCTTTGCCAGATAAATGAAAAAGGTCGCTTTAAATCGCGACCTTTTTTATGTATGTTCAGGCATTTCTACCTTTTTCTCGATTTTAATTCGTTTTAGCTTATTGTCTTCAACATTCATGATAATAAAGTGCAGATTCTCGTAATCGTAGGATTCTCCTTCAACAGGAAAGTGTCCTAATTCTTTCAGAAGAAATCCTGACACAATGTCCTCCTGTTCAGGGATCTTCGTTTTGAAAACTTCATTTAAACGTCTTAATGCCAGTTTTCCATTACATATAATATGATCGTCTGTTATTTCTTCAATTAGGATCTCTTCATCCTGATCTGTTTCATCTTTAATTTCTTGACCAATCATCGCCTCAATTATATCCTCATGGCTTATAATCCCTTTTGTTCCACCATATTCATCAAGAACAATGGCTAAGTGTCTTTGCTTTTTTAGCATTAATTTGAATACAGTTTCGATCGAGTGAAATTCAAAAACAAAGAGTGGATCATCATCCATAAAGTCTTCCAGTTTTTTTTGAGGCTCTAAAGACCAATTTAACAATGATTTAGCATGCAGAACACCGATGATTTCATCCATGCTTTCTTTATATACCGGATATCGTGTATGACGGCCTTCTAATACAATATCTCTCGTTTCTTCATAGGTAGAACCTGATGCAATCCCTTGAATTTCGGTTCTTGGTACTTTTAGTGCGTCACGAACATCCAGATCATAGAAATCAATTGCACCTTTAATCCGTTTCGTTTCATCTGTTTGCAGGATTCCTTCAGATGTAGCGATATTTACCATTGTAATCAGTTCTTCTCTTGAAATTGAAGCGGTTTTGCCTTCTTCTTTTGAGAGGATATTAATAACCATTCTTGTAAATCGTGATAGGAGAAAAATTAATGGCTTTAAAATGAAAATGATGATACGAATGACCGGGAAAACCATATACGCGATCTTATCCGCGAAAGTGGCAGCGATAGACTTTGGCAAAACTTCTGCAAAAATAATCAGCACAACCGTTAAGATCCCTGTAGCAACACCTACACTAATACCATATTCAATTGCAATGACTGTAACAAGGGTCGGCAACATGATGTTAGCTATGTTGTTTCCAATTAAGATACCTGTGATAATTTCATCAGGTTTTGAGACGAAATTCAGTAATTTTTGTGATTTCTTATCATTGTTTTCCGCTTTTGATTTTAATTTCATTTTGTTTACAGCAGTAAGTGCTGTTTCACTGCCGGATAAGAAAAACGACATCAATAGAAAAAACACTATGGCAATAATCAAGACTTGATTCCTCCAACAACTAATACATTTTTATTTCTATCTCTTATCTTACCTTATTTTTGGTTTTGAAGTCGATAAATGTGATACATGTTATAAATTTTGAACAGAAAAATGAATTCAAGAAAAGGAAAAAGCAACTCCCAAGTTCACCCACACGAAAGAAGATGAGGTTGTAGTTGCTTCCTGTATACATTATTTAGTTATTTTTTCTTTACTTTCCCTGTCCATCCTTTAAAACCGCCTTTAAGACAATGGAGGTTATGATAGCCTTTTCGCTTTAACATTTGTGCAGCCCGGCCACTTCGTACCGTATTTTGGCAATAGAAGTAAACTGGTTGGTCAGGACGGATTTCTTTGTAGCGTTGACGTAACTGAGAAAGCGGTATATTTCGAGCACCTAAAATATGTCCACCTTCAAACTCGTTCGGCTCACGAACATCGATTAATTGTGCTTTACGATAGCCTGCACGGAATTCTTCTTCTGTAAGTTGCTTCATAATTTTTCGTTGATAGAAAAAATTAAACGTAATGTAGGCAATCAGGGCAACTGCTACGATGATTAGTAAAATGGTTGATGTTGTCAATATCCTCGACCCCTTTTTTATAGGTTATATCATTGTAAGCTCATAAGAACTCAATATACAGACCTCTATTATTATATAAGAGCTTATGAAAATTGTCATCAGGTTGTATGCATTATTATTTTCTTCCAAATAAACTTCTGCTAGACTTAGGATGTAAAAAAAATAACAAAGAGGGTTACAACATGGCGAAAGAAGTATGGAGATATATTGATTCTGGAAACTGCTCTCCAGCATTTAATATGGCATTGGATGAAGCACTTTTAGAATGGCATAGCGAAGGCAAGATTCCACCTACCATTCGATTTTATGGCTGGAATCCAGCAACACTTTCAATTGGTTACTTTCAAAAAGTTGAAAAAGAAATAGATTTAGAAGCGGTGAAAAGATATGGTTTAGGCTTCGTGAGGAGACCAACAGGGGGTAGAGGAGTTCTTCATGATCAAGAACTTACATACAGTGTCATTGTATCAGAGGAACACCCAGAAATGCCCAAGACAGTAACAGAGGCTTATCGGGTGATTTCAGAAGGAGTTTTGGAAGGGTTTAAAAATCTCGGTCTTGAAGCGTACTTCGCTATTCCTCGTACTGATGAAGAGAAAGCAGGTCTTAAATCACCTAGGTCAGCTGTTTGCTTTGATGCTCCCTCCTGGTATGAGCTTGTTGTTGAAGGGCGTAAAGTTGCAGGGAGTGCTCAAACCCGACAAAAAGGGGTTATCTTACAACACGGATCAATTTTGCTGGATCTAGATGAGGATTTGCTTTTTAATTTATTTAAATATCCAAACGATCGTGTAAAAGAAAGAATGCAAAGAGCATTCAAAAACAAGGCAGTTGCAACGAATAGTCTTAGAAAAGAACCGGTTACGATTGAAGAAGCAAAAAACGCTTTTAAGAAAGGTTTTGAAAAAGGTTTAGATATTGACCTTGAGCCTTATAAGTTAACAGATGAAGAACTAGAGTATGTAAATCAACTTGCGAAAAATAAATATGAAAGTGATGAATGGAATTTCAAAAGATAGAGACGTGATCTTAGGATTACGTCTATTTTCTTCTAGCAGGGTAGGTTTGTAGAAATTTGACGAAAGAAATTTTTTATCTGTCTAATTTAAAAACGTTGATTTCAAAGGTTTTTAATACATTCAAATAGATGCAAGTGACAAAATTCTTCAAAATTCCCCTTTTACGAGTCAAAACCATCACAAATCTCGTTAAAGCTTCTTTTTTTAATAAGTTTTCCATTTGACAAAAAGAGAAATAGTTGACCTTTAAACTATATATAGTATTATTCGTCAAAAAGTAAACACTATATATTGAATTGTAGGGTTGTATATGATAAATTAAATCAGGAGATTTACAAGAAAGATAGATAGAGGAGTTGTTACAATGACAGTTGTTACTGAGCAAAAGATGAGCGTTGATGTGGAGAAGCTTAACAAAGATATTTCTGCATTTCCGCAGGTTCATCCTATTACTAACGATATGAAATTAACACATAAAGGTGTTTCGAGACTTGTTATGCTTGATCGTTACACATTTAAAGACACGGAAAAAATTACGTTATCTGAAGGAGACTTTGTTGTTTTAACGATCAAGGAAGACCCTAAATTCCCGGCAAGAGGGCTTGGCTTTATCAAGAGTATTGATTGGGAAGCAAAAACAGCAAATGTGCTAGTTGATGAAGAATACAGGCACTCATTAGATAAACCTGAGGAAGTGGAGACAGGGATCGTAAAACGCTCGTTAGATGTCATTGAAAAACCACTTGAAATCTTTTACGAACAAATCGCAAAACGTAATGCAACAGGATTAGCATCGGTTGAGAAAACAGAAGAAAAACGTCAAGAATGGTTCGAAAAGTTTTATCAAGAGCTTGTTAACTTAAACTTTATTCCGGCAGGACGTGTGTTATATGGTGCAGGTGCTGGAACAGAAGTAACTTATTTTAACTGCTATGTTATGCCATTTGTGAAGGATTCACGCGAAGGGATCTCTGAGCATCGTAAACAGGTAATGGAGATCATGAGTCGCGGTGGCGGTGTAGGAACGAACGGATCAACATTACGCCCTCGTAACACATTAGCAAAAGGTGTAAACGGAAAATCATCAGGCTCTGTATCATGGTTGGATGATATTGCGAAATTAACTCATCTGGTTGAGCAGGGCGGCTCAAGACGTGGAGCACAAATGATCATGCTTGCCGACTGGCATCCAGATATTATTGAGTTCATTATTTCAAAAATGCAAAACCCTAGAATTCTACGTTTCCTTATTGAAAACACCAATGATGAAGCGATTAAAAAATATGCGCAGGATAAATTAAAGTTCACACCACTTACACAACAGGAAATTGATATGTACCAAGGAATAATTAATTACAAGCAAATTCCAGGAACAGGTGGATTTAGTGAAAAAATTATAAAAGATGCTGAATTAAAGCTGCGTACTGGCGGTACTTACAGTGTTCACAACTCTGAGTTCTTAACAGGTGCGAATATTTCTGTTACGTTAACAAAAGATTTTATGGATGCAGTAGAAAATGATGCTGAATATGAACTTCGTTTCCCTGATGTAGAAAGCTATAATGAAAAGGAAATGAATGAATACAATGAAAACTGGCACAAAGTTGGGGATGTACGTGAGTGGAAAAAACAAGGCTATAAAGTACGTACGTACCGTAAAATTAAAGCAAAAGAACTTTGGAATCTAATCAACATCTGTGCAACATATTCAGCAGAGCCGGGAATTTTCTTTATTGATAATGCAAACGACATGACAAATGCCAAGGCATATGGTCAACAAGTTGTTGCAACAAATCCATGTGGGGAACAACCACTTGCACCATATTCTGTCTGTAACTTAGCAGCAGTAAACCTTGCTGAAATGGCGAATAAAGAAACAAAAACAGTTGACTTTGATAAGCTTCGTAAAACAGTTGAAGTTGGCGTGAGAATGCAGGATAACGTCATTGACGCAACTCCGTATTTCTTACCTGAAAACAAACACCAGGCACTTGGCGAACGTCGTGTTGGACTAGGTGTAATGGGCTTACATGATCTTCTTATTTACTGTGAAACAGAATATGGTTCTGAAGAAGGAAATGTATTAGTTGATAAGGTCTTTGAAACAATTGCTACAACAGCATACCGTGCATCAATTGAATTAGCGAAGGAAAAAGGAAGCTTCCCGTTCCTAGTTGGAGAAGAAGATGCAGAAACAAATCGCCTTCGTGAAGCATTTACCCAAACAGGATTCATGCAGAAAATGCCTGCAGATATTCTAGAAGGTGTAAAAGAGTACGGAATCCGTAACTCACATCTATTAACTGTTGCTCCTACGGGATCCACAGGGACAATGGTTGGTGTTGCAACAGGACTTGAACCTTACTTCTCATTCTCGTACTTCCGTAGTGGAAGACTTGGTAAATTTATTGAAGTAAAGGCAGATATTGTGCAGGAATATCTAGATCAACATCCAGAAGCAGATGCAAACAACCTACCGTCATGGTTTGTATCCGCAATGGAATTAGCTCCTGAGGCACATGCAGATGTACAATGTGTCATCCAACGTTGGATTGATAGTTCTATTAGTAAAACAGTTAATGCTCCAAAGGGCTATTCTGTTGATCAGGTAGAAAAAGTGTATGAGCGCCTGTACAAAGGTGGAGCAAAAGGCGGTACAGTCTATGTAGACGGTAGCCGTGATACACAAGTTTTGACACTAAAAGCTGAAGAAAATACATTTGATGAAAATGAAGAAGTAGAACCAAAGGAAAAAGGGAAAGTGGTTCTTGTTGATACAATCAATGATCTTCGTTCAACAGATGTAACGATTGGGAATGAAGTTGGTAATACTTGCCCGGTTTGTCGTGAAGGTACAGTTGAAGATTTGGGCGGCTGTAATACATGTACGAGCTGTGGCGCACAATTAAAGTGTGGATTGTAATCTGTTTAAAGGATCTGACAATGTCAGGTCCTTTTCTTTCCTGCAATACAACCATAACTTGTCATGATTAACAAACTCATGTAAAATTGTAATGATGTCGTTAAAAAGTTCGGCGAATATGGAGGGACCAACATGCCAACACCAAGTATGGAAGATTATATAGAACAGATTTATTTACTTATTGAAGACAAAGGATATGCTCGAGTTTCCGATATAGCCGAAGCATTGGCCGTACATCCCTCCTCTGTTACAAAGATGGTTCAAAAACTTGATAAAGATGAATACCTCATATACGAAAAATATCGAGGTCTCGTTTTAACAAATAAAGGGAAGAAAACAGGTAAGCGTTTAGTTTATCGACATGAACTTTTGGAGCAATTTCTTCAAATAATCGGTGTTGATCAAGATAAGATTTACGATGATGTGGAAGGGATTGAACATCATTTAAGTTGGAATGCTATTGACCGAATTGGAGACTTAGTTCAGTACTTTGAGGAAAATGAAGAAAGAGTCAATACTCTGCGTAAAATACAAAAGAATAATGAAGAATCATAAAAAGCGATGGGAAGTAGAACCACTACGACCCATCGCTTTTTTTATATAGTCGAACCAAGAAGGAAATTATATTGATTATTATTTTGATAAAAAGTATACAGAAAAATATGCAAGTCTCATATTCAATACTAGAATGATAGAATTTAACCCTTTAATATGCGTCAGCTTTAATGCGTTAAACAATGGGGTGAAATCATTGTCGAACGAAACTTATGTGTAAACGACCGATTATGACAATGAGCATAACTGTATTATGCAATAATATTCAGTACTTTCATTATATTTTAATAGTTTATCATTTTAATAAAATAATGGTGGTGAGAAATTGAGTAAACAACCAATACTCAAATAAAAAATTTAAGTGTATCATTTAGATCTGAAAAAAAGGTAGTGCCGGCTGTAAAGGATATTAGTTTTGATTTATACAAGGGAGAAATAGTAGGGATTGTCGGAGAGTCTGGTAGTGGAAAGAGTGTAACATCATTAGCCGCAATGGGGTTAATTCCAAGTCCTCCAGGGTTGATCGAAAATGGTGAAATTTTGTTTGAGGGAAAAAATTTGATCAAGCTAAACGAGAAAAAGATGAGAAAGATTAGAGGAAATCAAATATCAATGATTTTCCAAGAACCAATGACCTCGTTAAATCCTTTGTTTTCAATTGGAAATCAATTAACAGAAGTACTTCGATTACATACTGATGTAACAAAAAAGGGAGCCAAAACGAAAGCAATTGAATTGTTGAAATTAGTAGGAATTCCTAGAGTAGAAGAAATAATAAAAGAGTATCCGCACCAACTATCCGGCGGAATGCGACAAAGAGTGATGATCGCTATGGCGATGGCTTGTAATCCCCGTGTCTTAATAGCAGACGAGCCCACGACAGCTCTTGATGTTACGATTCAAGCGCAAATTTTAACACTTATGAAAGAACTAAATACAAACATGAATACCTCGATTATTTTCATCACACATGATTTGGGTGTAGTTGCAGAGATTTGTGATCGGGTACTTGTCATGTATTCAGGCCAAATTGTTGAACAAGGTGATGTTAAGACTATTTTAAAGGATCCTAAGCACCCATATACCAAGGGGTTAATAAAATCCATCCCTGATATAAGAGGGAAAATAAAACGCTTATATAGTATACCTGGCCAAATTCAGAGTCATGGCAGTTCACATCAAGGATGTCGTTTTGCCCCGCGATGTGACGATGCATATGGTGAATGCCTAGAAGAAGTGCCAAGCTTATATAAAATGATGAAGGAAGGACATAATGTGCGGTGCTTTTTGCATAAAAAGAGTGGGGAGGTTGATAAAAATGACAGAATTTCTTCTTCAAGTTGAGGGATTGAAAAAAACTTCCCGATCAATAATGGATTACTAGGGAAACAAACGGGAGAAGTGAGGGCAGTTGATGATCTATCCTTCTATGTGAAAAAAGGAGAGACTTTAGGCATTGTTGGAGAAAGTGGCTGCGGGAAATCAACTACTGGCTGTCTCCTAATGAGATTAATAGAGGCAAGTGATGGAAGGATTGTATTTGAAGATAAAGAGATTACGAAAATGACAAAAAATGAATTAAGAAAGGTACGGAGAGATATCCAAATGGTTTTTCAAGATCCGTATGCCTCCTTAAATCCAAGACACTCGATTGAAAAAATTTTGGAAGAGCCATTGATTGTCCATCGAATAGGGACAAAGGAGGAAAGAAAGAAAAGGGTAAATGAGATGTTGGAAATTGTCGGCTTGAGTAGTCACCATGCTAGAAGGTATCCACACCAGTTTAGCGGTGGACAACGACAAAGAATTGGGATAGCAAGGGCCCTTATGACAAAACCAAAATTAATTATTGCGGATGAGCCTGTTTCAGCTTTGGATGTATCAATTCAGGCTCAAGTATTAAACCTGATGAGAGATATTCAGGTAGAATTCCAACTTACCTATATTTTTATTGCACATGACCTTGGTGTTGTTCGTCATATAAGTGACAGGGTAGGAGTGATGTATTTAGGTAGATTGATTGAATTAGCAGATAGTGAGGAACTTTATAAAAAGGCTATGCATCCATATACAAAAGCACTGTTGTCTGCAGTTCCAATTGCTGATCCTGATGTTATTCGTCATAACGTTCCTTTATCGGGAGAAATGCCAAGTCCTTCAAATCCGCCTTCAGGATGTGCCTTTCATACACGGTGTACAGAAGGTATGGACATTTGTAAATCAATTAGACCTAATGATCAAAACATTGCTGGTCATTTTGTTGCTTGTCATCTATACAATCGCTGACTAGCAGCATTGATGATAAATAATTAATGGGGGTATGAAATGGAAATGAAAAAGAATATGAAGTGGTTACTAGTTTCATTGTTAGCACTAAGCATGCTGCTAGTTGGATGTAGTGGAAATTCAAATCAAGAAACGGGTGGAGAAGAACAGCCTTCAAACAATACGGAAACCAAAAAAGACACACTGGTATTTGGGCGTGGAGGGGATTCTACATCACTGGATCCTATTACAACAACAGAGGGAGAAACCTTTAAAGTAACGGAAAATATTTTTGAAACACTACTTGAGTATGGTGAGCAAGATACGACCTTACATCCTGGCCTTGCCGAATCGTGGGAGGTGTCTGATGATGCATTAACTTACACCTTAAAGCTCCGTCAGGGTGTGAAGTTCCATGATGGGACAGATTTTAATGCGGATGCTGTTGTATTTAACTTTAATCGGTGGATGAGTGGGAATGCAGACGATTTTCCTTACTACACGATGTTCGGCGGATTTAAGGGAGAAGAAGGCCATGTCATTAAAGAGGTTAAAGCTCTAGACGAGTATACAGTTGAATTTACACTTAACCGTCCCCAAGCTCCATTTCTAAAAAATTTAGCCATGTCTCCATTTGGCATTGCGAGTCCAACAGCTGTTGAGGAACATGGTGATGATTTCAGGAAAAATCCAGTCGGTACAGGTCCGTTTAAATTTGTAGAATGGAAGCAGAATGACCGAATTGTTTTGGAAAAAAATGAAAGCTACTGGATGGAAGGATTCCCAAAGTTAAATCAAGTAATATTCAGAGTTATTCCTGAAAATACGGCAAGGTTAAATGCTTTAACGAACGGAGAAATTGATTTAATGGATGGAGTGAATAATTCTGATGAAGCGACCGTCACTAATCATGATCAATTACAATTAATTGAGCGACCATCTATGAATGTTGGATACTTAGGTTTTACGACAAATCGACCACCATTTGATAATAAGCTTGTCCGCCAAGCGTTAAACTATGCGATTGATAAGCAAGGAATAATTGATGCGTTTTATGGTGGAAAAGCGGAGGCAGCAAAGAATCCAATGCCGCCTTCAATTGAAGGATATAACAATGAAATTGAAGACTATTCTTATGATTTAGAAAAGGCGAAAGAGTTGTTGGCTGAAGCTGGGTATCCAGACGGATTTGACATGGACTTATGGGCTATGCCGGTAGCAAGACCTTATATGCCGGAAGGAATGAAGGTTGCGGAGGTTATTCAAGCATCTTTTGCGGAAATTGGCGTTAAAGCTGAAATTCAGTCAGCTGATTGGGCAACATACCTGGAAAAAGCAGCAAAAGGGGAATTTGATGCATACATGTTAGGCTGGACCGGTGATAATGGTGATCCTGATAACTTCTTATATACCCTCTTAGATAAAGATAGTATCGGAAGCAACAACTATTCTTACTATAGTAATGATGAACTTCATGATGTGTTAATAAATGCTCAAAAAGAGACAGAACAAGATAAACGAAATGAATTATATAAGCAGGCACAAGAAATTATTCATGAAGATGCACCTTGGGTTCCACTTGTTCACTCTACACCTTTATTAGCTGGAACAAGTGATATTGTTAATTACTTCCCACATCCTACCGGCTCAGAAGCGTTGACAAAAGTTGAATTTAAATAAGGTTGTTAAAGGGGGAGACATAGTCTCCCTTATATCGCCTGAAAAAATTGCATTGACATACTTTTCTCTCCTAGTAAACGTAGTCCCTATGTGAACATTACTTTAAGTCTAGCTAGTTGATTTCTTTCTCCTCTATAAAAAGGGGGCGTTAAAATACCTAAACCTACATGTTAATAAAAAAGAGGTGAGCATATGTTGATCTATACCGTTCGTCGACTGTTTTCACTCATACCTGTTTTGTTTGGAATGACATTGGTTGTGTTTGCCATTATTCGGGCAATTCCCGGTGACCCGGCACAGGTCATCCTTGGACAAAAGGCTACAAAAGAGGCGATTGCTACATTAACAAAAGAATTAGGATTAGATAAACCATGGTTTATCCAATATGTCGATTATTTACAAGCCCTTTTTACGGGTGATCTTGGTACATCATTACGGACAAGAGGGCCGATAAATGAGGAAATATGGCCATATCTGGCTGCAACCATTGAACTTACACTTGTAGCGATGATTATTGCGATCTTTATTGGAGTCAATGCAGGGATTATCAGTGCGTGGTTTTCAAATTCTTGGTTTGATTATCTTGCGATGGTTTTAGCATTAATCGGTGTGTCAATGCCTATATTCTGGCTTGGTTTAATGGAGCAATGGGTGTTTTCGATTGAATTAGGATGGTTACCGTCAACAGGAAGGGAAGATGTAAGAAATCCTGTTGAGGCGATAACGAATATTTATATGGTGGATACACTTCTTCAAGGTAGAGCAGATCAGTTTGTACAGGTTATTCAACACTTGATTCTTCCCAGCCTTGCCCTTGCTACCATTCCAATGGCTATTATCGCAAGAATGACACGTTCTACCATGCTTGAAGTAATGAAATCAGACTATATCCGCACTGCGAAAGCAAAAGGATTAAACATGTTTTGGGTTGTATATAAACATGCTTTAAAAAATGCCATTATACCCGTTTTAACAGTTATTGGGCTGCAGACAGGTCTCCTTTTAGGTGGAGCAATTTTGACTGAAACAATCTTCGGGTGGCCTGGTATTGGACGTTATCTCTATGATGCCATCAGTTACCGTGATTACCCGGTTATTCAATCAGGAATTTTAATGATCGCAGCGATTTTTGTTTTGATTAATCTAGTCGTTGATCTATTATATGCCGTTATCGATCCGCGAATTAAATATCATCAATAACGAAAAGGGGGGATATCAATGGCAGAGGTTGCGAAAAATAAACCTCATACTTTGAATAAGTTAGCAGAAGAACAGGTTACACCACCATGGAAAGAGGCGTGGCAAACCTTTTGTAAAAATAAATTAGCCTTAGTTGGATTAGGACTTGTGATTTTTTTCCTTATCCTGGCATTACTAGCCCCTATTATTGCTCCATATGGTTTTAAAGACCAAGAACTGTCTAAACGATTACTAGCCCCGTCTAATGAACACTGGTTTGGGACTGACGATTTTGGTAGAGACATTTTTTCCCGCGTTCTTTACGGTGCAAGAATATCTCTATGGGTCGGTTTCTTTTCAGTATTAGGGTCTGCGATAATTGGTACGTTTCTTGGTATTATTGCAGGTTATTACGGAAAATGGGTTGATACAATCATCTCAAGGATATTTGATATTATGTTAGCATTTCCTAGTATATTGCTAGCTATTGCAGTTGTAGCTATTCTTGGACCATCCTTGCAAAATGCACTAATTGCAATCGCTATCATTAATATTCCGAATTTTGGTCGACTTGTACGATCAAAAGTACTGAGTGTCAAACAGGAGGAATACATAATGGCAGCAAAAGCAATAGGGATGCGGGACAATAGAATTCTTTTTCGGCATATTTTACCGAACAGTATGACACCAATTATTGTGCAGGGGACATTAGCCATTGCAACAGCTATTATTGAAGCAGCAGCACTTGGTTTCCTCGGCTTAGGAGCTCAAGCGCCAAATCCGGAATGGGGAAAAATGTTATCAGATTCAAAGCAATACCTTATGCAAGGCTCCTTGGACCTTGTTCTTTCCAGGTTTAGCCATTATGCTAACCGTTTTAGGTTTTAATTTAATGGGAGATGGATTACGAGATGTTCTGGATCCAAAAATGAAACAGTAGAAAAATTACAGATTATTATTTTAAAAAAACTCCAAGTTGCGGGAGTTTTTTATTTTTTCCTTCAAGTAATATCGAAACCAAATTGCTTTCTAATGATAATTCGATTGGTCTATTTTTCCACCCCATCTCTTACACTATAAAGGAGGAAGGTGAGGAGATATGCAAATTGATGGAGTATTTTCAGGTGGCGGAATAAAGGGATTTGCTCTAATTGGAGCATATGAGGCGATTGAAAAGAGCGGGTTCGAGTTTAAACGTCTTGCAGGTACAAGTGCAGGATCTATCATTTGTGCGTTTGTCATGGCTGGTTATAAAAGTGATGAAATTTTAGAAATGATGGACGAATTAGACCTGAAAATGTTATTAGATGCCCGAAAATCATTTCTACCGCTCCCATTTACAAAATGGATTTCACTCTATTGGAATTTGGGTTTATATCGTGGAGTCAAACTGGAAGAGTGGATCTGTCAAAAGTTAAAAAACAAAGGGATTTCTACATTTGCGGATTTGCCGGTAGGAAGTTTAAGAGTGGTTGCCTCAGATTTAACAAATGGTCGTTTAATCGTGTTGCCTGATGATCTTCTTAAATATGGAATCGAACCATTATCTTTTTCAGTTGCAAAAGCAGTGAGAATGAGCTGCAGTCTCCCTTATTTTTTTGAACCTGTAAAACTAACAACGTCAAAAGGGGTTAATATCTTTGTTGACGGTGGTGTACTTAGTAACTTTCCAATTTGGCTTTTCCAGCAAAAAAGTAAACATGTCAAAAAAAGGCCTGTTCTAGGTATAAAATTGAGTTCTAGTGAACAGGAAAGACCCGCTAAAGAAATTCATAATGCAATTGATATGTTTAATGCTCTATTTGAAACAATGAAAGATGCACATGATAGCAGACATATTTCCAAACGACATGAAAAAGATATTGTGTTTATTCCTGTTGAAAACATTGTCACAACAGAATTCGAAATAAATGAACAAAAAAAACTAGCTCTAATAGAGCTAGGTCGAAGACGAACAAACGAATTTTTAAAAAATGGTCGTATTAGAAAAATGCTCGGTTTTTCTTTTTTCCTTTCTTTCCTTCAATCACTGTTAAATGTGAAGGTTGTTGCTTTTTCTTTTTAATAGCAGAGGCTTTTTTTGTTTTCTTTACTTGAGATATGTTTCGAACATTTGAACCTTTATTGCTTCGGTCGTCAAAACGTCTTTTGGATTGTTTCGCAGCTTTTAAATAGGAAGATTGCTCTTTTCCCATTTTTCTTCTAGAAACTAATCGATAAATAAGGTAAATTAACCCGGCGATTGCTGCATAGATTGCAATTTGTTTTAAAAGCCATAGAGGCTCTGACACGAGGGTTGTGACAAAACCTATTACTCCTAATAAAATAATAACCATGACGATCCAATTAGTACGACGAGTCATCCTGACCACCTCCAAGAAAAGATACCAATCAAAATACGCTCAAATTACACGATTTGCTCTGCGGATGTCTGAGTCTCTTTTTCCATCCGAAGAAGTTCATTAAAACTTGCGATTGCTACTTCAACTTGGTCATTTGTAGGTTCTTTTGTCGTTAAGAGTTGTAACCACAAACCAGGATACCCTAAAAATCGCAAAACCGGAATGTGGCGAACCTTATTTGTGAGCTGTAGTACTTCGAAAGAAATACCAAGTACGACAGGTATTAAAGCCAAGCGGTTTACGATTCTTAACCATAATGGATCTGTCGGAACAAGTGTGTAAACAAAAACACCAACAATGACAGTAAAGAGAATAAAGCTACTGCCGCATCTGTAATGTAATCGTGATTGGCTTTGAACATTTTCAACTGTTAACTCTAGATTGTTTTCGTATGTGTTAATTACTTTATGCTCTGCCCCGTGGTATTGAAACACGCGTCTAATCAAAGGTGTAAATGAGATAGCATATATGTATGCTAAAAGTAACGCGAGTTTGAAAGCACCTTCTATGAGAATTTGCCCGAAATCCGAAGAGATAAGGGGACGGAAAAATTCTGCTAAGAAAACAGGTAAAAGCGTAAAGATAACTTTACCAAAGAAAAAGGAAAGAACCCCTACTGCTGCAATGCCGAGCCACATTGTTAATTTTGAATCACTTTTCTTTTGTTCTTCAATCATCTGCTCGTCATCCGCCGGATCAACTTCAAAGCGCTCAGTAGCGAAATTCAAGTGCTTAGACCCATTAGCACTTGCCTCGATGATCGCGACAATTCCCCGTAAAAAAGGAATCTTTTTCAAAGAAGATAACGTTTTCTGATTTTTCCTAGGTAGATGGAAATAATCAATGGAGTTATCTGTTCGACGAATGGCTGTTACGTAGTGGTGTTTTCCACCAAACATAACGCCTTCGATAACAGCTTGCCCACCATATGCAGGTTTTTTTTCATTTGCCATGTGACACCAACCTATCTAATTCTTATTATGGAAGTAAACAATGTTTAATCAGAGTTTAGCTATTATCTCTATAATACAGAATTTAGAAAGAAACCTCTACAGTGATGTTTAGAAATAAACATTATAAGAGCCAGCAATTTACAAGGGACGATTAAACTGTTTATTTGGATGGTAATAATGGACAAATGATCGTGATTTTTCCTTTTTCTAACGTTTAGTTTAAACGTATTGTTGGAAATTATTCCTATACTAACATTATACCCACGCTTTTTTTTACTAGACATGATTGGGGTGAAAAAAGTGTAAATTTTAACCATAAGATCTATAAGGAAACATGCATACGCAAAAATTGGACATAGTAAGAATGGAGGTGTTGGAAATTGGCAGATAAAGAAGAAGATAAAAAGAAAAAAGATCAACCAGATTTAGAGCAGAATAAAAAGGAAGAACCGATGTCTGTGATGGGGAAGTCGATTGTAACTGGATTTATTGGAGGAGTTTTTTGGAGTGCATTGGCCTATCTAGCTTACATTTTGAATTTCACAGAAGTAAGTCCTAACCTGATATTACAACCGTTCGCATTAGGGAATTGGAAAGATGGCGTTGTTGGTAATATGATAAGTATTATTATTATAGGATTAATTTCGATTGGAGCAGCATTAGTGTATTATGCAATCTTAAGACGTTTCGATGGCGTATGGCTTGGTCTAGCTTACGGAGTCGCATTGTGGGCACTGGTATTTTTTGTTCTGAATCCAATTTTTCCAAATGTAGAAACTGTTCTAGAACTATCTCGTGGAACTATAGTAACAACAATATGTCTTTATATATTGTACGGGGTGTTTATCGGATACTCGATATCCTTTGATTATAAAGAATTCAATACCAGGTTAGAAAGCTAAGGAAATCAATAGCTTGATATGGTAGAATGTTCATGTGATGAACATTCTTTTTTATACGATCAAAAAGTATATAAATTTAGGATGATAGTATAAGAAAAACTAAGGCTTTCGCTATTAGGACTTGGCGACAATCCAAGTTTTTCTAATGTAATTTAAAACGTATCTAATAATATAAGTGCACATCACATTTAGGCACAACATCCTTGCTTATGAAAAGAGGTGTAAAATCATATATGAGAGTATTAGTAATAAATGGACCGAATTTAAATCGATTAGGTGTACGTGAACCAGGAGTTTACGGGTCAAATACATTAACAGATCTTGAAAAGGAGCTCTTAACATTTGGTGAAAAGCTCAACTGTGAAGTGACTTGTTTTCAATCAAATCATGAAGGTGATTTAATTGACGCAATTCATGAAGCGGATGAACAGTATGATGGCATTGTGATCAATCCTGGTGCTTTTACACATTATAGTTATGCCATTCGGGATGCAATTGCGAGCATCACTGTTCCAGTTATTGAAGTCCATATCTCAAATGTTCATGCAAGAGAGGAATTCCGCCATACATCAGTGACAGCTCCCGTTACAGCCGGTCAAATTATTGGGTTAGGATTTAAAGGGTATGAATTAGCCATTCTTGCATTAAAAGACAAGATAGGAGGCAGTAGAACATGAAATTAGAAAACATTCGCAAACGATTTAAAGAGTTATCTATTGAAGGGCTTGTTATAACAAGTAGTTACAATAGAAGATATATGACAGGTTTTACAGGAACAGCTGGAATAGCTGTTATTTCTGAAGAGAAAGCTGTGTTTATCACAGATTTCCGTTATACAGAACAAGCGGCAAAAGAGATAGATGGCTTTGAAATTGTCCAACATACGGGTCCTATTGTTGAGGAAGTTGCAACTCAAGTTGATAAAATGGGAATTAAGAGATTGGGATTTGAGCAAGATCATGTTACATATCAAACATATACAGCGTATAAAAATGCCTTGAAAAATACAGAGTTTATCCCGGTATCAGGTGCAGTAGAAAAGTTACGCTTGATAAAGTCTCCTTCAGAGCTTAAGATATTAAAGGAAGCGGCAGAGATTGCTGATGCTGCGTATAAACATATTCTTACTTTTGTCAAACCTGGATTAAAGGAGATCGAGGTAGCGAATGAGCTCGAATTTTTTATGAGAAAAAACGAAGCTGTTTCTTCATCTTTTGATATCATCGTAGCGTCAGGGTATCGTTCCGCATTACCACATGGCGTAGCAAGTGAAAAAGAAATTGAAAAAGGTGATTTTGTCACACTTGATTTTGGTGCATACTACAAAGGGTACTGCTCAGACATTACGAGAACGTTTGCTGTTGGTGAACCGAGTGATGAACTGAAAAATATATACTCTGTAGTACTTGAAGCACAATTGCGCGGAATGAATGGTATCAAACCTGGAATGACAGGCAAGCAAGCGGACGCTTTGACTCGAGATTACATAAAAGAAAAAGGCTATGGTGAGTATTTTGGTCATTCAACAGGACATGGTCTTGGAATGGAAGTACATGAAGGGCCTGCTTTATCTTTTAGATCTGATACAATTCTAGAACCAGGGATGGTTGTGACCGTTGAACCAGGTATTTATGTAGCTGGTCTTGGCGGGGTGAGAATTGAAGACGATACAGTCATTACGGATAATGGTAATGAGTCTTTAACACATTCGCCAAAAGATCTTATTATTTTATAATAGGGAAGACATGTTCTTTACATATAAGAATGAGGTTATGAGTGAAATGCTCACGTTTCCTTATTTATTTACCAACTTAGGAGGACTATTTCATGATTTCAGTAAATGATTTTCGTACAGGATTAACAATTGAGGTGGACAACGGCATTTGGCGTGTGATGGATTTCCAACATGTGAAACCTGGGAAAGGTGCTGCATTTGTTCGTTCAAAATTACGTAATCTACGTACTGGAGCGGTTCAAGAAAAAACATTTCGTGCGGGTGAAAAAGTAGCGAAAGCTCAAATCGAAACTCGTAGAATGCAATATCTTTATGCAAATGGTGATCAGCATGCATTCATGGATACAGAAACATATGATCAAATTGAATTACCATCATCTCAAATTGAGTATGAATTGAAATTCCTTAAAGAAAATATGGAAGTTCAAATTATGATGTTTGGTACAGAAACACTCGGTGTAGAGCTTCCAAACACTGTTGAGTTGGAAGTAACAGACACTGAGCCTGGTATTAAAGGTGATACAGCTTCAGGCGGTTCTAAACCAGCTACCCTTGAAACAGGTTTAACTGTACAAGTACCATTCTTTATTAACCAAGGTGATCGTTTACTTATTAATACAACTGAAGGTAGTTACGTATCACGTGCGTAATGATTTTATTGAAAAAAAGATGCTGCTTTTTTAGCATCTTTTTTTATTGCCTTCTTCCTTTATCCCCAAAATAAATAGCCATGTAACAAACCTCATGATAGAAATTCATTCATTTTGTTTTTATCTTCTTCCATCTTTTCTGTCTAAAATACTTATCTTTGGCATATGGTGTACAAACTTATGCTTTTAGGAGGACAACATGAAACGTTTATTTTCACATATTGATTCAACAGTATTCGCAATGGCAGGTCTTCGTTTTTTATCAGCAGGAATTGAATTAACAGCTGCAATTTTAATGTTGGTTTTTAATGATGTAAAAAAAGCAGTAACGATTAATTCATTATTGGCAATTGTTGGTCCGGTTATTTTTATTGTAACGATGACTATAGGGATTTTTCATATTGCCGATCAACTGTCTTATGCAAAACTGCTATTTATTGGATTAGGTGTTTTTTTTATCCTCTTTGGAATCTACAAATAGAGGAATAACCATATGTTTCACAATAAATCTCCGGGCTTTTATGTCATGAATGTGGTCAAGCATGCATAGATTAAAGTAACGAATAGGTTAATAGGAGGAAGCGGTATGAAAGAGTTGCTAGAAATGCTTCCGGAATCAATAAGAAAAGAAATCTTAAAGCTTCATCCTGCAAGTTTGTCTCGAGTAGAAGAAATTCGTATTCGTATCCTGAAAAAGGTTGAAGTCATCATAGCCGGGAAACCCATTTTTCTCTCATCGATGACAACATATGAAGATTCAATCAATCTATTAAACGAGCTAAGCCATTATTCAATTTATACATTAGAGGATGAATTGAAAAAGGGCTATATCACAGTTCGGGGTGGTCACCGTGTCGGGTTAGCAGGTCGGGTGATTACAGAAAATGGACGAGTTAAAGTGATACGTGATGTTACATCTTTTAATATTCGAATTGCAAGAGAGAAGCTGGGAATTGCGGAACCATTTGTTTCATATGTCTATCATCAAAAGTGGTTAAATACCCTTATTATTGGTCCACCACAAACTGGAAAAACCACTTTGTTGCGGGATTTTGCCCGATTAATTAGCAGCGGCTATCAACATATTCCTTCAAGAAAAGTCGGGATTGTTGATGAGCGATCTGAAATAGCAGGAAGTGTTAAGGGGGTACCACAGCACAGATTAGGAGATAGAGTGGATGTCCTTGATGCATGCCCTAAAGCTGAGGGAATGATGATGCTGATCAGATCGATGAGTCCGGACGTACTTGTGGTTGATGAAATAGGTACTGCTGAAGATGCGGAAGCTGTTTTAGAAGCTGTACATGCAGGTGTTCAGTTATTTGTTACTGTTCATGGATATAAAGCTAGTGAATTAATGAATCGACCAAGCATCAGATCGTTGGTAGAGGCAAATGTTTTTGACCGGTATCTTGAATTATCAAGAAGAGATGGTCCAGGAACTGTCCAGCAAATCCTAAATCATCAAGGTAAACACTTACTAAAAGAAGGAAGTGTGTCGTAAATGATCAAATGGATGGGTGCGTTCCTCATCATTATTGCTACAACTTGGGCCGGGTTTGAGGCAGCAAAGCATTTAAGTCAGCGAACAAGACAACTACGTCAGCTAAAAGTTGCCCTTCAATCCTTGGAGGCAGAGATTATGTATGGTCATACCTCGCTTATTGTGGCAACACAGAATATTTCAAAACAGCTTCCGAAGCCATTATCAGGCTTTTTTGAACAGTTTGCTGAGAAGCTATTAAAAGGACACACAAGTGTAAAGGGTGCATGGGAGGAAAGTTTAAAGGAGATATGGCGCTTAACAGCTTTTAAACAAGGAGAATATGAAGTGTTAAAACAATTTGGTGAAACGCTTGGTCAGCATGATCGGGTTTCACAGCAAAAGCATATTAGACTCGCACTTACCCATTTAGAAAGAGAAGAAGCAGATGCTATTGATCGACAAAACCGATATGAACGCATGGTCAAAAGCTTGGGAGTCTTAACGGGGTTGTTATTAGTCATTTTATTGATGTAGGTGAAAGGGAGTTGTCGCAATGGGCGTAGATATAAACACCATTTTTCAAATTGCGGGGATAGGAATCGTCGTTGCATTCCTTCACACAATTTTAGATCAAATGGGCAAGAAGGAGTATGCACAATGGGTCACATTAATTGGCTTCATCTATATTTTGTTTATGGTGGCATCTATTGTAGATGATTTATTTAAAAAGATTAAATCAGTCTTTCTTTTTCAAGGGTAAGGGGGCGATTTTTATCGAGATCATCCAAATTGTCGGACTAGGATTAATTGCAACCTTTCTTGCCCTGATCGTGAAGGAGCAAAAACCTACTTTTGCATTTATGCTTGTTGTATTTGTTGGATGTGTGATTTTTCTTTTTTTAATTGATCAAGTGTATGAAATTGTCCGAATGGTTGAACGGATTGCTCTGAATGCCAATGTAAATTTGATTTATGTTGAAACAATCCTAAAAATAATCGGCATCGCTTATATAGCAGAGTTTGGTGCGCAAATTACAAAAGACGCAGGACAAGGTGCCATTGCTTCTAAGATTGAATTAGGAGGAAAAATTCTAATTCTTACCATGGCTATCCCAATTTTAACGGTTATCATTGAGACGGTTCTAGGGATGATACCAGGAACATAATTCATTCTTATCAAGAAGTGTGGTTTTAATGAAGAGAGAAAGAAGCTGAATAAGCTGGAGGTGTGTGAATGCGGCAAATACTTACTTTCGTATTCTTTGTTTCTATTTTTCTAGTAGTCCCGATAAATGTACAAGCCTCCACGACTCCACAGCAAACATCAGAAGAAGCCAATTCGGATTTGGAAATAAATGCCGAGACCTTTGTTAATGAACAGGTTGAAAATCTCGAAATCTCAGATATCAAAACCTATTGGGATGAGGTAATGACAAAATACGGAGGATTTTTACCTGAAAGTCAAAAAGGTAGTCTTCTTCAATTCCTAAATGGTGAAAAAGAACTTTCTTTTCAAGAATGGATAAAAGCTTTTTTGAAATTTATGTTTCATGAATTAATAGCGAATGGAAAATTACTGGGTACACTTATTTTACTAACAATTTTCAGTATGCTTTTGCAGTTATTGCAAAATGCTTTCAATCAAAGTGCTGTAAGCAAAGTGGCATATGCTTTGGTTTATATGGTGTTAATCATTATTGCCCTAAATAGTTTTCATGTGGCCATTGAGTATACAAATGAAGCGATCCATGCTATGACGAACTTTATTTTGGCACTGATTCCACTTTTATTAGCATTAATGGCTTCTTCAGGTGGACTAGCCTCGGCAGCATTTTTTCATCCTGTCATCATTTTTCTTATGAATACAAGCGGTCTATTGATTCAGAATGTTGTGTTGCCGCTATTATTTTTATCTGCCCTTTTGAATATTGTAAGCACACTAACAGATCAATATAAAGTCACCCAGCTTGCTAACTTGTTAAGGAATATAAGCATTGGTTTATTAGCATCTTTTCTTACGATTTTTCTAGGTGTCATATCTGTCCAGGGAGCCTCGGCGGCTGTAACAGACGGAATTACGATCCGAACGGCAAAATTTATTACGGGAAATTTTATTCCTGTCCTGGGAAGAATGTTTACAGATGCTACGGACACAGTGATCAGTGCATCTGTTTTACTGAAAAACACGGTTGGCGTACTTGGAGTAGCGGTCCTGTTATTTATTGTCGCTTTCCCTGCCATTAAAGTATTATCTCTTGCATTAATCTATAAGTTTGCAGCAGCAATCCTACAACCACTTGGCGGTGGACCTGTCATTTCCTGTTTAGACATCATTAGTAAAAGTGTTATTTATATATTTGCTGCATTGGCTATTGTGTCGTTAATGTTTTTCTTAAGTTTAACAGTTATTATCGCTGCCAGTAATTTAACAATCATGATGCGTTAAAAGGGAGGAGATAAAGTGTCGTTTCTAACAGAATGGATAACAAATATCATTGTTTTTATTTTACTGGCCGTCGTTATCGACCTTTTATTACCAAATTCCTCTATGCAAAAATACGCAAAAATGGTCATTAGTTTACTGTTAATCATTGTCATTATCAATCCGATTTTTAAAATTTTTTCTACAGATATGAATGACGTACTAGCGGAATTCAATCTTCAAGCGGTTTCAGAAGATGAAAACGGAAAAAATTTAATAGAATTTCAGAAAAAAGAAATACAAGCCTCACAACGTGCATATATTTTAGAACAAATGGCTGTCCAAATGAAAACGATGGCAGAAGAGGAGCTGGTGCAAAACTATGATGTGATGATTGAATCAATCCTTCTTTCCGAATCAGAAAATGTAGGAGACATTGCCTCTCAAAAGGATTTGCAACATATCCAGGTAATCTTAAAACCAAATGAAGCAACAGAAGTAGCAGGGGATGGAACAGTGGAAGTTATTGAGCCGGTTAATATTGATACATCTAAAGACATAACAAAAAATGAAACTGTAGATAAAATTCATACAGAAGTAATCGCAGCCTCGTTAGCAAAAATTTGGGAAGTCGAAGAAGAAAAAATCACATTGGATCTGGAAAGGGGGAGGAGTCATTAAATGAGCAATAAAGAAAGCTTTATAGATAAACTTAAAGCCATTCTTGGTCAGTCAAACTCGAAGAAACCATCAAAATATCATTATTTTATTCTAGTGTTTGTTCTAGGAGTTGCCTTTATGCTAGTAAGCAATCTTTTTACAAGTAGTCCTGAACAATCACATAATTCAATCCAAACATCCGCTAATACCTCAGCAAATGAAGAAACTGAGGTATTCAAACAGACAAATGGTGAAAAGACTGACTCCATCTCTGATTATGAAGCTGAATATGAGAATCAATTAAAGGAAGTGCTAGAAACAATATCAGGAGTTGGTGAGGTACATGTCGTTGTAAATGTGGATTCCACCTCAAAGAAGATTGTTGAAAAAAACACCGTCACGCAGAGCCAAACAACTACAGAGACAGATCGTGAGGGTGGTAAACGTGAAGTAGAGGATTCTTCAAAAGATGAACAAGTTGTCATTATCCAAGATGGCGAAAAAGAGGCACCCATTGTCATTCAAACTAAAAAGCCTGAGATTCGCGGTGTCTTAGTCGTTGCCGGTGGTGCAGACAACATTCACATAAAACAGACCATTGTAGAATCGGTTACGAGAGTGCTGGGAGTACCCAGCCACCGAGTAGCTGTAGCATCGAAAAAAATGAAGGAGGATGAATAGATGATGTTGAAAAAGCAAACGGTTTGGTTATTAACAATGCTAAGTTTAGTGGTGGTATTATCTGTATATTATGTTACTTCTCCGGAGGGTGGATCAAGTAATGTTGTTATGACTGGTGACGATCAAAAAGTGAGTGAAAATGCAAAAACTGAGGATGGTCAGGAGGTAGCGAAAGAAGAGGGGACAGATGCTGAAAATGCTGAAGCTACTGAATCAACAGAAGATTCAGAAGCAACAGAGGAATCCCAAGCTAATGACACAGATGAAACAGCAGAAAAAACTGAAGGTACTGAAGCTGGTGAAGAAGGTGAAGTACAGACTGAAGAGTTAGAAGATGGAACTGTTATCTCAAGCTCCAGTGTTTCAAGTGATGAGTTATTTACTGAACTTCGTATGCAATTAGATGATCAACGAAATGAGTTAAAAGAGCAATTACAAACGATCGTTGCAAGTAATGATGCATCTGCAACAGAGAAAAGCGACGCTTATGATGAAATGGAAGCATTGAATGATGCAGCAAGAAAGGAAATGCTACTTGAAACATTAATTAAATCAAAAGGATTTGACGATGCACTTGTACGTGCGGATGGGAATAATGTGAAAATTACTGTAAAAGCAAAAGAGCATAATGCATCTTCGGCTAACCAAATCATGACACTTGTAAGAGATGAAATGGAGAATATGGAAGATGTTATTGTAACTTTCGAGCCTGCTCAATAAAGATGGTATAATAGGAAGGGTCAATCCGTAAAGGGTTGATCCTTTTCCTGTTCTATCCATATTCTTCAAATTTTTATGTAAAAAGATCATCCAATAAGAAAAATATTCTCGCTCCTTCTGTAGAATTGCTCATAAATGGGAAGAATTAATGTTGAATTTCTTCTATTATGTATCGTAAGATGGTATTATGGGACTAAGTTTTAGTACTAGATTATAAAATAAAAGATCATGAGTTTTACCATGGTCACATGAATTAAAGGGGTGCTTAAGCATGCTAAAGATCCAGGAAATCAGAGAAATTATTAAATTAATTGATCATTCCTCTATTAATGAATTTACATTTGAACAAGATGGTTCAAAAATAAAAATGAAAAAACAAACAAATGAGGTAGAAACAGTTCTACGTAATGTAGTGGCTGCACCACCAGCTGAAGCTGTTCAAGTGCAGCAGGTAGAAACACAAGCTGTACCTGCACAACCAGCAACACTTGAGGTGGCCGCACCGAAAGAGGAGTCAAAAGTAGATACTGCAAATTTACATAAAATTACGTCTCCAATGGTTGGGACATTCTATGCAGCTTCATCTCCGGAGGCAGGAAATTATGTTGAAGTTGGCTCTAAAGTAACAAATGATTCTGTTGTTTGTATCGTAGAAGCGATGAAGCTTTTTAATGAAATCGAAGCAGAAGTAAAAGGTGAGATTGTTGAAATACTCGCAGAAAATGGACAACTTGTTGAGTACGGTCAACCTCTATTCCTTGTAAAGCCTGAGTAAGGAGCTAAAATGATGATTAAGAAATTATTAATAGCCAATCGTGGCGAGATTGCTGTTCGAATAATCCGAGCATGTAAAGAGCTTGATATTGAAACAGTTGCTGTTTTTTCAGAAGCTGACAGAGAAGCCCTGCATGTACAGTTAGCTGACGAAGCTTATTGTATTGGGCCAACAGCTTCAAAAGACAGCTATTTAAACTTTACGAATATTATTAGCGTAGCTAAGCTAACGGAAAGTGATGCGATACACCCCGGATACGGCTTTTTAGCAGAAAATGCCGACTTTGCTGAGCTTTGTAAAGAATGCAATATTATCTTCGTAGGCCCTAGTGCTGACGCAATTTCGAAAATGGGAACAAAAGATGTTGCAAGGGAAACGATGCGTCAAGCCGGTGTTCCGATTGTCCCGGGCTCAAAAGGAATTATTGAGAATATTGATGAAGCGAAAAAATTAGCCAATGATATGGGATATCCTGTTATAATTAAAGCAACTGCTGGCGGAGGAGGTAAAGGTATCCGTGTTGCTCAAGACGAGCAGGCACTTATAAAAGGAATCGAAATTACCCAGCAAGAGGCAGCAACTGCGTTTGGCAATCCTGGAGTGTATATTGAAAAATACATTGAAGATTTCCGTCACGTAGAGATTCAGGTGTTAGCTGATACCCATGGTAATACAATACATCTAGGTGAACGTGATTGTTCAATTCAACGTAGACTTCAAAAATTAATTGAAGAAACACCATCACCAGCTCTTGACGAGGATATTCGTTCGCAAATGGGAGAAGCGGCAGTTAAGGCAGCGGAAGCTGTTCAATATACTGGTGCAGGAACAGTTGAATTCATTTTTGACCATGTAAATAAGAAATATTATTTTATGGAAATGAATACACGAATCCAAGTTGAACATCCAGTAACTGAAATGGTAACGGGTATAGACTTAATTAAAGAGCAAATTAAAGTAGCTTCCGGTGAGAAATTATCTGTATCACAAGAGGAAGTAACATTTAATGGCTGGTCTATTGAGTGTCGTATTAATGCAGAAAATCCAGAAAAGAATTTTATGCCGTCTCCAGGAAGAATTGAGATGTACTTACCTCCGGGAGGTTTGGGTGTAAGAGTGGATTCAGCAGCATATCCCGGATATTCAATTCCGCCATATTATGATTCGATGATTGCAAAACTAATAACATATGGTGCTACCAGAGAAGAAGCAATCTCTCGAATGAAACGTGCATTAAGTGAATTTGTGATAGAAGGTGTTTCTACTACAATTCCATTCCATTTGAGACTTCTTGATCACGAAAAGTTTGTTAGTGGAGAGTTTAATACAAAATTTTTAGAACTGCATAAAGTGATGGAATCATAAAAATACACGGAGGTGCGATTCTTGAAAGAGACAAATAATGTATTAGAAATGAATCCTGAGAATAATGGTTTAGGTAAAGTTGAAATTGCTCCGGAAGTAATTGAAGTGATTGCAGGTATTGCTGCTTCTGAAATTGAAGGAGTTGCTTCAATGCGAGGCAATTTTGCAGCAGGGGTTGTAGAACGTCTGGGAAAGAAAAACCATGGTAAAGGTGTAAAAGTTGATTTAACTGACGCAGGAATCATTATCGACGTATATTGCGTGATGATCTTTGGTGTATCAATACCGACTGTTGCTCAAAAAATCCAAGATAATATTCGTCAAGCATTATTGAATATGACAGCATTAGAAGTGAATGAAGTGAATATTCACGTTGTGGGTGTTCAATTTGAAACAAAAACTCAAGATGTTGAAGTAGATCAAGAAATGTAGATAATGAGGAAACTAATGATCAAGAAAACCAAGGGTTATACCTTTGGTTTCTTTTTTGTGTAAGAACAGATAGTATAAGAAAAACTAAGGCACTCGACATAAGGACTTGGCGATAAGCCAAGTTTTTCTTATCGTCTAGGAAATGACGGTGGATAAGTGCGAGACATCCAGCTCCAGCGCCTAGCCCCGAAGCACAGGACGTGCAAGTGCAGCCATTGCGACAGGATGTCGCGTTATTGACTGCCTCTAGGGTCTAGCCACAAAGGAATTGAAGACAAAGAACGTTTTCTATTCCTTTGCGTCTTATTTGCCCGAGGCTGATCAACAAGGCGCTTGCGCTTTTGTTCTTACATAGTATTTAGTTAAATTGGTTTATAGTATAGTTATCACTGGTTATATTGTTAATAGGATATATTTAAACAAACAACGAATGTTTATTTGGATAAAAGCCTTTTCATTCGGGATATAACAAAAAACATATGAAATTACGAATGAATCTACTAGTTAGATATGGTATGATCACTTTATGACATTCGACATTTTTAAACATTAAAGGAGCAAGTATAGAATGAAGCGTAGAACAGCAAGGGAAAAGGCATTGCAGGCACTATTTCAAGTGAATGTTAGCCAAACAGACCCAAATGAAGCAATTGAGCATGCGTTGGAAGAGGAACGATCAGACGCATTTTTGAACCAGCTCGTATTCGGAACAATAGAGCATCAGAAGGAATTGGATGAACTTATTGCGCCACACCTTGTTAACTGGACAATTGAGCGTTTAGCAAATATCGATAAAACGATATTACGTATGGCTGCTTATGAACTGAAATTTGCAGAAGATGTTCCCGCAAATGTAGCGATTGATGAAGCTGTTGAATTAGCTAAGGCATTTGGTGATGACCATTCAAGTAAGTTTGTTAATGGTGTACTTTCTAAAATTAAACAAAATCTATAGAGATAACTTTAGGAGGAATTAGGAATGGCTGCAACAATCATTGATGGTAAAGAATTATCAAAAACAAAAAGAAGTGAGCTGGCGGTAGAGGTAGAACAAATTAAGGCAAGGGGATTACTACCAAAGCTCGTTGTTATTTTAGTAGGAGATAACCCTGCATCTGTTTCTTACATCAGAGGAAAGCAAAAAGCTGCTGAAGAAATCGGTGTTGGATTTAAGTTGGAACACTTCCCTGAGTCTCTAAGTGAAAATGAACTTCTTGATGTTATTGAGAGCTATAATAACAATAATGAATATCACGGGATTTTAGTTCAACTTCCATTACCGGGACATATTAATGAAACAGCTGTTGTAGAAAAAATATCACCTTTAAAAGATGTTGATGGCTTCCACCCAATCAATATCGGTAGAATGATGACTGGGCAAGATACATTTTTACCATGTACACCTGCAGGTATTGTTGAAATGATCAAATCAGTGGGTGTTGAAATAGCCGGAAAAAATGTGGTAGTAGTTGGAAGAAGTAATATTGTTGGTAAACCAGTAGGTCAATTACTGTTAAACGAACATGCAACAGTTACTTATTGCCATTCAAAAACAAAAGATTTAACTTCTTTTACAAAAGAAGCGGATATTTTGGTTGCAGCTGTTGGACGAGCTAATTTTATTAAAGGGAACCAAATCAAACGTGGAGCAGTCGTCATTGATGTTGGTGTAAATCGATTAGATACTGGGAAATTGGTTGGAGATGTAGTATTTGATGAGGCAAAGGATGTTGCTAGTTTCTTAACACCTGTTCCAGGGGGAGTAGGTCCAATGACGATCACAATGCTTGCCCATAATACTGTACAATCAGCAAAAAATTACTTGGAAAGCAAATAAGCCTTCTATTAATTAAAAAAGTTCAGGGCGGAATGAGGCTTAGCATTCTGTCCTTAACTTTTTTTGGATCTATATGATTGGAAAGGAGGCAATTATATGAGTGAACCTAGGCATGTGACAGTTACAGCACTTACAAAATATATAAAACGTAAATTTGATGTTGATCCTCATTTGACTGATATATGGATTAAAGGAGAAATTTCAAATTTTAATCTTCATAGTCGGGGACATATGTACTTTACGCTAAAAGATGAAAAAGCAAGAATCCAAGCTGTGATGTTTGCTGGAGCTAATAAGTCCTTGAAATTTAAGCCTGGAAACGGCATGAAGGTTCTATTACGTGGTGAAATCACTGTATATGAACAAAGTGGCGGATATCAAGTATATGTTAAAGAGATGCAGCCGGATGGGATCGGCAGTCTTTATTTGGCTTATGAAGAATTAAAGAAAAAGCTTCAGCAAGAAGGTCTTTTTGAAGAAAAATATAAAAAATCAATTCCAAGATATCCTAATGAAGTCGGGGTTATCACTTCTCCAACTGGAGCGGCGATTCGTGATATTTTAACAACAATAAATAGAAGATATCCAATGGCTAAGGTTATATTAATTCCAGCGCTTGTTCAAGGTGTTCAAGCAGGTCCGTCTGTTGCTAAAGCAATAAAAATGGCAAACCGATTAGGAACCCTTGATGTGTTAATTGTTGGTCGGGGTGGGGGATCAATTGAGGAATTATGGGCATTTAATGAAGAAATAGTTGCTCGTGAGATATTCTCTTCACAAGTGCCGATCATTTCAGCAGTTGGACATGAAACAGATTTTACAATTGCAGATTTTGTAGCTGATTTACGAGCACCCACACCTACAGGTGCTGCAGAGATGGCTGTCCCACATTCTACAGAATTATTAGAAAGAATTTTAGAACGAAAGAACCGATTAACAAGAGCAATGACGGAAAAATTGAGTGTGCAAAGGGAAAAACTGAATCATTACAGGACCTCCTATGCATTTCGATATCCTAAACAGCTCTACTTGCAAAAGGAACAACAGCTTGACAACATAATTGATCGATTGCATAAAGAAGGAGAAAGAGTGATCCTTCGTAAAAAAGAAACGTATACATATATTAAAAACCGACTTGAAAAAGTTCATCCAAAGGATCAAGTAAAACGCTCGAATGAAGCGTATGAGACTTTATTGAAGAAGCTCAACAGGGAAATGTCATCCATCATCACACATAAACATTCGCAATTTCATGCTACAATTGATAAACTAAATGCATTAAGTCCGTTAAAAATTATGGAGCGCGGGTATAGCTTGGTTTACCAAGAAGATAAGCTGATCAAAAGCGTAAATCAAATTTCTAAAGGTCAAGTACTAAAGGTGCAATTAAAAGATGGACAACTTGATTGTGAAGTTCAGGGAATAGAGGAGCGTACGATTCATGAGTAATGAAAAACAAAGTAAAGATGAAGAATTATCATTCGAACAGGCCATGCAACAGCTCGAGGAGATTGTTGGAAAGCTTGAAGAAGGTGATGTTCCGTTAGAAAAAGCAATCGAATATTTTCAAAATGGTATGGAACTTTCAAAGCTTTGTCATGATAAGCTGCAGCATGTTGAAAAACAGATGGATTATATATTACGCGAAGATGGTGAATTAAAGCCGTTTGAGCTTCAGGAGGAAGAAAAATCGTGAAAATAAATGTGAACGATTTTCTAATCTCTCGAAAAAAGAAAATAGAAGAAGCTCTGCCGCTATTCATTAATGATTTATCTACACCTCAATCAATTAAAGAATCAATGCTTTATTCATTAAAAGCAGGTGGGAAGCGCTTACGACCAGTGTTGGTTTTGGCTTTACTTCATACGTATAAAAAGCCTGAGGACATAGGAATTGCGACTGCATGTGCTATTGAAATGATTCATACATACTCATTAGTCCATGATGACTTACCTTGTATGGATGATGATGATTTAAGAAGAGGAAAGCCGACTAATCATAAAGTATTCGGAGAAGCGGTTGCCGTTTTAGCAGGTGATGGTTTATTAACACAGAGTTTTTCTCTGATCGTTGATGATCCTGCTGTAAAAGCTGAGAATAAGTTAAGACTAGTATCCGAACTTGTTAAAGCAGCTGGTGCAGAAGGAATGGTTGGTGGACAAGTTGCAGATATGGAAGGCGAAGCAAAAAGTCTAAGTCTTGAAGAACTTCAATACATCCATGAAAATAAAACGGCTAAATTATTAGGCTTTAGTATTCTTGCTGGAGCAATCTTAGCAGAAGCGCCAGAAGAAGATATTAAAAAACTAAGAGAATTTTCATATCATATTGGAATTGCGTTCCAAATAAGAGATGATATTTTGGATATTGAGGGCAGTCAAGATAAGCTTGGGAAGCCTGTAGGATCAGATACGCTTAATGAAAAAACTACATATCCTTCCATTCTTTCAATGCAGGGAGCTAAGGAAAAACTTCAAGATCATATTAAGCAAGCAAAAGAATTGCTTCGGCACCTATCAACAAAGACCGAATTATTGGAACAGTTTTGTGATTTAATTGCCAAAAGAGACCATTAATTTATGATGTAACATCTAACCGTTTTCCATCTGGAGACGGTTTTCTTATTAGTTGTTTCTTTACCTGTAATGACGGGTAAACCATATATAAAAAGATGTATAAATGATCTTTGTATATAATAGTGATCTTGGTTATGTTATACATAAAACATTGTAATTAGTGCTTTTTTATGGTAAGTTTTTTTTGCTTACTAAAAGTCATCATAAACAATTGTTTTAAAAATATTTTAACCTTGGTGATTTATACGTTAAAATAGATAGATAAGAATATAATAGAACTAAAGTATAGAGTAGAGAAGTAAACTGAATTGAAAGTGAGTGATCCATTTGGATCTTCTATCCATTAAAGACCCAAGCTTTTTGAAAAAATTATCAAATAATGAACTTGAACAATTAAGTGCGGACATTCGAAAATTTCTAATAGAAAAATTATCTGGAACAGGTGGACATATTGGTCCAAACCTGGGTGTCGTTGAATTAACGATTGCACTTCATAAAGTATTTAACAGTCCAAAAGACAAATTTATTTGGGATGTTGGTCATCAATCGTATGTACATAAAATCCTAACTGGACGAGCTGGTGATTTTGATACATTACGTCAATATAAAGGGTTATCGGGTTTTCCGAAGCGTGATGAAAGCCCTCATGATGTATGGGAAACCGGTCATAGCTCTACATCATTATCCGCTGCAATGGGGATGGTCATTGCAAGAGATATTAAACAAACGAAAGAGCATATTATCCCAATAATCGGAGATGGTGCATTAACCGGCGGAATGGCACTGGAAGCTCTTAACCACATTGGACATGAACAAAAGGATGTTATTGTGGTCCTGAATGATAATGAAATGTCTATAGCGCCGAACGTTGGTGCTCTTCATAATGTACTTGGCAGACTTAGAACAGCAGGGAAGTATCATTGGGTAAAAGATGAGCTCGAATATCTATTAAAGAAGATTCCAGCCGTGGGCGGAAAGCTTGCTTCAACAGCTGAGCGTGTAAAAGACAGCTTAAAATATATGCTTGTCTCTGGAATCTTTTTTGAAGAATTAGGGTTTACTTATTTAGGGCCTGTAGATGGTCATAATTATGATAATTTGTTTGAAAATCTTCAATACGCCAAAAAAACATCAGTGCCCTGTACTACTCCATGTTATTACAAAAAAGGGAAAAGGATATAAGCCTGCTGAGTCAGATACAATCGGAACTTGGCATGGAACGGGCCCTTACAAAATTGAAACAGGTGATTTTGTAAAACCAAAGGTCATCGGGCCTGCTTGGAGTAAATTAGTAAGTGATACCGTTCAAAAAGTGGCACGGGAAGATAATCGTGTAGTAGCCATTACACCGGCAATGCCTGTTGGATCTAAACTTGAAGCTTTCGCAGAAGAATTCCCGGACCGAATGTTTGATGTTGGAATTGCTGAGCAGCATGCTACAACAATGGCTGCAGGTTTAGCAACGCAAAATATGAAGCCGTTCTTGGCGATCTATTCCACCTTCCTTCAAAGGGCTTACGACCAAGTGCTTCATGATATTTGCCGCCAAAATTTAAATGTTTTTATAGGTATTGATCGTTCCGGACTTGTAGGTGCTGATGGAGAAACACATCAAGGTGTATTTGATATTGCCTTCTTAAGACATTTACCAAATATGGTCATAATGATGGCAAAAGATGAAAATGAAGGTCAACATTTAGTTAATACTGCATTAAAATATGAGGATGGACCAATTGCACTTCGATATGCAAGAGGAAACGGAATTGGAGTACCTATGGATGAAGAGCTTAAAGTGATTCCAATTGGAACGTGGGAAGTGTTAAAAGAAGGACGAGATGCAGTTATCCTTACATTTGGAACAACAATTGAAATGGCGATGGAAGCAGCAGATAAATTAGCTGAACAAGGAAAGTCTGTTCGCGTAGTGAATGCTCGTTTTATTAAACCTTTAGATGAAAAAATGCTTCATAAAGTATTCGCTGAAGAGATTCCAATTTTAACGATTGAAGAAGCCGTTTTACAAGGAGGATTTGGAAGTTCAATCCTTGAATTTGCCCAAGAGCATAATTACACTCAAACGATTATTTCTCGTATTGGAATTCCTGACAAATTTATTGAACATGGAAGTGTTTCAAAATTACTTGAAGAAATAGGAATGACAACAGATCAGGTTGTAGACAAATTGATGACATTGTTACCTGAACAAGAGAAAAGAGTCCTACGATCATGAGTAATAAAAAGGAAAGACTAGATATCCTTCTAGTTGAAAATGGATTGTTTGAAACAAGAGAAAAAGCAAAACGTGCTATTATGGCAGGTGTAGTATACGGTAATGAAATGCGGCTTGATAAGCCTGGTGAAAAAGTATCGCGGGATTTAGTACTAACAGTTAAAGGACAAACTCTTCCATACGTTAGTCGTGGAGGATTAAAATTAGAAAAAGCAATAAATGAATTTAATGTTAATGTTCAAGATAAAATTATGATTGATATCGGATCTTCTACAGGAGGATTTACAGACTGCGCCCTGCAGAATGGAGCAAAACTGTCATATGCACTTGATGTTGGCTATAATCAACTAGCATGGAAATTACGTCAAGATGATCGTGTGGTTGTAATGGAAAGAACAAACTTTCGTTACGTAACACCTTCTGATTTTCAAGAAGGAATGCCGGAATTTGCATCAATTGATGTTTCGTTTATATCATTACGATTAATTTTCCCTGTTTTAAAAACAATTCTATGTCCTGAGAGTGATGTAGTTGCTTTAATTAAGCCGCAATTCGAGGCAGGGAAAGAGTTCGTTGGAAAAAAAGGGATTGTTCGAGATCCTTCAGTTCATGAATTTGTCTTAAAAGAAATGCTGGCTTTTGTATTGAAGCAGGGATACGATGTTTATAATCTCTCGTACTCACCTATTACAGGCGGGGATGGCAATATCGAGTTTCTTCTTCACTTAAGATGGGAAGGAAGTCAAGCGGAAGGGACAAATTATCTTGAAAAAACGGAAAGACAAATTGTCGATGAGGCACATTCAAAATTAAAAGAAAAGAAACAAACTGAAAAACAGGAGTAGCAGGATCGCTATTTCTGTTTTTTTAATGAAAGAATAGTCTGTATATTCATGCAAAATTTAGGCTTGGTCTTACATCCATTATCTTTCATATGTTTTATTTTATGCACTTTTTCAGTGTGTGTTTGAATAAATCTGTACAATTAAAGGGATTTAATATAAGATAAAAGGTATAAACATACAGAGATAAATTGGTTTGCAGCAATGAAAAAAGGGGTGCCTAAGATGAATAAAGGACAAAGACATATAAAAATACGTGAAATTATCACGAATAATGATATTGAAACACAAGATGAATTAGTTGATTTATTAAAAGGAATGGGCTTTAATGTTACACAAGCCACCGTTTCTCGTGATATAAAAGAGCTTCACTTGGTGAAGGTTCCCATGTTGGATGGCCGTTATAAGTATAGTTTACCAGCAGATCAGCGTTTTAATCCGTTACAAAAGTTGAAAAGGGCGCTTATGGATGCTTTTGTAAAAATTGATTCAGCAGGACATATGCTTGTCATGAAAACACTGCCAGGTAACGCTAATGCTATCGGAGCACTAATTGATAATCTTGATTGGGATGAAGTACTAGGTACAATTTGTGGTGATGATACGATTCTGATTATATGTAGAACACCGCTTGATACCGAGAACATTACACAGAGATTTTTAGATATGCTTTAATTAAAAGAATAAATATAAGAGGTGGATTCTGTTTGTTAGCGGAATTATCAATAAAAAACTTTGCTATTATTGAATCTTTGACTGTTTCTTTTGAAAAAGGTTTAACTGTTTTAACAGGTGAAACAGGGGCAGGTAAATCAATTATTATAGATGCGATTCATTTATTGGCTGGAGCCCGGGGCTCTTCTGAATTTGTGCGATATGGTGAAAAACGGGCAGAGTTAGAAGCGCTTTTTCTCTTAGATGAGGATCAACACCCGGTTTATGAACGTTGTAAAGAATTTGGCATTGATGTGAGTGATGGTATGATTATTCTCCGCAGAGATATGAGTTCCTCAGGAAAAAGTATTTGTCGAATAAATGGAAAGCTCGTGACTATAGCAGTATTAAGAGAGATAGGCCAGTTATTAGTTGATATTCATGGACAACATGATAACCAAGAGCTAATGAATGAGGAAAATCACTTATCATTGTTAGATCAATATAGTGGTAAGGAAGTCAAAAGTGCTCTTATGGCTTATTTAGAGCTTTATCAACGTTATGATGGGTTAAAAAGAAAAATCATTCAGCTTTCGGAAAATGAACAAGAGATGGCTCATCGCCTTGATTTGCTTCAATTTCAACTTGAAGAAATCGAAAATGCGGAATTACAACCTAAAGAAGATGAGCTGCTTCAGGAAGAAAAGCATCAAATTTCAAATTATGAAAAAATCTATGATTCATTAAACAACAGTTACAATTCATTGCATGGTGAGCAAAGAGGGTTGGACTGGGTTGGCCTAGCGATGAGCCATCTTGAAAATGTAAGTCATATAAATACAAAACTAAAAGAATTATCTGAGACAATTTCAAATGCGTTCTATATGATAGAAGATCTCTCATATGAAGTTCGGAATGAATTAGACTCATTGGAATTTGATCCGGAGAGATTAAACTATGTTGAAGGTCGTTTAAATGAAATTAATCATTTAAAACGTAAATATGGACAATCAGTTGAAGAGATTTTGACCTACTCTGCGAAAATCGAAGAAGAAATTGACACCATTCAAAACAAAGATAGTCATTTAACCAAATTGCAAAAAGAACTTGAGTCAGTGCTGGAAGACCTTTCTGTTGAAGCAAAAAACATTTCAGCTATACGGAAGAAGCACGCGAAGGTATTAATTGATGAAATACATCAAGAATTAAAAGAACTGTATATGGAAAAAACAAGCTTTGATGTGAATATTGATGAGAGGCGTACACCGTCACATGAGCTAAAATATAGTTCTAACGGTGTCGATGAAATCGAATTCTATATATCAACAAATCCGGGGGAACCGCTTAAGCCGCTTAGTAAAACAGCATCAGGTGGAGAGCTTTCAAGAATTATGCTTGCGATGAAAAGTATTTTCTCCCAACACCAAGGGATTACTTCAATAATATTCGATGAAGTAGACACAGGTGTAAGCGGGCGGGTTGCCCAAGCAATAGCAGAAAAAATTTATCGTGTCTCAAGTGGGTCACAAGTATTATGTATCACACACTTACCACAAGTTGCAGCAATGGCAGATACCCACTTATATATCGCAAAAGAAACAAAAGCCGGTAGAACTAAAACAAGTGTAAAACCTCTAAATGAGGAAGAAAAAATTAAAGAAATTGGTCGTATGATTGCAGGTGTAGAAGTGACTGAATTATCTAAAGAACATGCTAAAGAACTTCTTTCTCTTGCACACACGGCAAAACGATAAAGTGAGGCTACCATCATTATATGGTAGCTTCTTTATTATTAAGTAACTACTACCAAGATTAACATTGCCAACTCGGTAAAAGACTATACGATGTGAAAGGATTTTGCCAAATTAAAAAATCTTCAAGAGAATATACGTTAAATCCTGCTAAAACTTGCAACAAATCCTTCATTTTTCTAGTTATTCAAGTTATAAATAAGCTTCCAAAAGGCTACATTAAAACTGTAGCCATAAAGACTTTATGGTGTGGGTTAGGAGCGAGGAGAGTGAAGGTTTTTGCAGACAGATAAAATGAGAAAATTAGTTGGTGTACTTCTCCTTGTGTTAATAATGAGTTTAGGTTTTGTAAAAGAAGTTCAAGAATATGTAAAAATGCCAAAAACGGTAACAGTATTTGAGTCTCAAACAGTGAATGTTGACAATTCTTTACCTGTAAATGCTAATCAACCTTCTGAGGAAGCATTTACAGTTCAAAAAAATAATGATGGTAAAACACTTGATATACATGGGAAAGAAGCAGGTGAAGGTGAAGTTGTTTTTGATCTTGCAGGCTTTCCTGTGAAAAAAGCCGGTGTAAAGGTTTTGCCTGATTTTAAGGTTATACCTGGTGGACAGTCAATTGGTGTAAAACTAAATACTCTTGGCGTATTGGTGGTAGGCCACCACCAAATTGCTACAACTGACGGTAAAAAATCTCCCGGTGAACTAGCAGGTGTTGAAATAGGAGACATTATTACTCATATTAATGGAAAAAAAATTGAACAGATGAGTGATGTTACTCCGTTTATTCAAAAAGCTGGAAAAACCGGAGAACCTCTTGACTTAGTTTTAAACAGAGAACAAGTAGAAGTAAAGACCAAATTGTATCCTCTTAAAGACGAACATGATCATTCCTATCGTATTGGATTATATATTCGAGATTCTGCGGCTGGAATTGGAACAATGACATTTTATGACCCTAAGTCGAAAAAATACGGTGCATTAGGACATGTTATATCTGATATGGATACAAAAAAACCGATTGTTGTAGACAATGGACAAATTGTTCGTTCTACAGTTACCTCAATTGAAAAAGGAAGCAACGGTAATCCTGGTGAGAAATTAGCAAGATTTTCAAGTGATCGCCAAGTAATTGGGAATATTACGAGAAACAGCCCTTTTGGAATTTTTGGTGAATTAAATCAGGGTATTAATAATGGTGTTATGGATAAAGCGATGCCAATTGCCTTATCAAATGAAGTGAAAGAAGGACCAGCAAAAATTTTAACTGTAGTTGATCAAGACAAAGTTGAGGAATTTGAAGTCGAAGTGGTTAGTTCTGTTCCTCAAAAATTCCCAGCAACAAAAGGGATGGTTATAAAGATTACCGATCAACGACTACTTGATAAAACAGGTGGCATTGTTCAAGGAATGAGCGGTAGCCCTATTATCCAAAACGGTAAAGTAATAGGGGCCGTGACACATGTTTTTGTTAACGATCCAACTTCAGGTTATGGAGTTCATATAGAATGGATGTTAAATGAAGCAGGTATAGATATATATGGAAATCAAGAACAAAAAGCGAGCTAAACTCTTACTGTCAAGGAATTTAATTTCTTGACAGTTTTTTTTCTTTTTAGCACTCCCTAATTTAACCTTTTCATTTTTGACAAATTTATGTACAATAAAGGAGAAAGATTTTTCGACAAATACATGTGTTTAGTTAATTGTCAAATGATGCATTAAGTCGAAAAACGAAGTAAAATGAAGAAAGTCGTAGTTTTCCTCCATTTTTTAAAGTTTTTTTGAAAAAATAAAGGGTTTTTTATAGGATTGTCGAAATTATTTATTATGTAATCATATGTATAGATATCAGACATATTGGCAAATCAACACTGAGGAGGAAGTTTTTGTGGGAAAAATAAAAGTTTGTATAGTTGATGATAACCGAGAGCTTATAGGTTTATTAGAGGAGTATCTTTCAAGTCAGGATGATATTGAAGTTCTTGGTGTAGCATATAATGGTCAAGAATGTTTAACAATGTTAAAAGACAAAGATCCTGATGTATTAGTATTAGATATTATTATGCCTCACTTAGACGGTTTAGGTGTTTTAGAAAAACTTAGACAAATGGATCGTCCCCAACCGAATGTTATCATGCTAACAGCATTTGGTCAGGAGGATGTGACAAAGAAAGCTGTTGATTTAGGGGCTGCTTACTTTATTTTAAAACCATTTGATATGGAAGGGCTGGCAAGTCACATACGTCAAGTCAGTGGTAATGCAGCACCAATTATTAAACGATCAAGTTCATCTATCAGAACAAATGAACCTCAATCTAAAGGAAAAAACTTAGATGCCAGTATTACAAGTATTATCCATGAAATTGGAGTTCCTGCACATATTAAAGGTTATTTATATTTACGTGAAGCTATCTCTATGGTTTACAATGATATTGAATTATTAGGTTCAATTACAAAAGTTTTGTATCCAGACATTGCGAAAAAATATAATACAACTGCTTCCAGAGTAGAGCGTGCTATTCGTCATGCAATTGAAGTAGCATGGAGCCGTGGAAACATCGAATCAATCTCATCTCTTTTTGGCTACACGGTAAGCATGACAAAAGCGAAACCGACAAATTCAGAGTTTATTGCGATGGTAGCGGATAAGCTACGTTTGGAGCATAAAGCAAGCTAATCTGTTGCTGTATAAGGGTTTAGGGCACTTTACTAAAGTTGGAATAGTGAAACAGATGACCAACGAATAAATTATAAAGCACTTAATAATAGGTCTTCCTATTTATTGGATAAATCCAGTAAAAAGGGAGGCCTATTGTTATGTCTATTATTGAATATCATTTAGATAATTTTATGTTGTATCGAGATTCAAAAAATCTGTCTCGAAAAACACTTGCAAGTTATGTACAGACTATGAAACTGTTTCAAGTTAATTTAGAAAAAGAAATGAAAATTACAGACATCAACAAATCTGGACACTTTCGACAGTGTGTTAAATATTTACGAGAGAGAGGGAAATATACTGTTGTTTCCAATGATAAATCTAAAAAAATCAATCATACTGATCAACACAGACATGAATTGGTTCTTTTTTTAATCCAATTTATGTCATGTGCAAAAAAATATGGAAGGATAATTTAGGTAAGGGGAAACAGATCGATTGGATCGATAACGAGTAACACAGATCAGGGTTAAGACTTGTTTCAGTGTGAGGAAGGTGTAGGGGTAACAAATTTGACCTTCCTTACAAATGGCGAAAATCAATACTCTATAAAATATCAATTTTCGTAATAAAAAAGGCTCCTTAGAGAGCCAAGGAAGAATCAATTACCTATATTTTCTGCATCTTCTTTGTTAACTTTTTTATTTAATGTATCATCTACTGTATTAGTTTCTGACACTGCATTGTCACCAAACCAAATTCTGATTCTATATTTTGCCTTAGCTTTTACTTCATCATCAATAAACATAGCGACAGTTACTAATGCACCGAACAATCCTGACATATCATCAGCATAACCGCCAGGAAGTAAATCAGGGATTAAATCAACAGGAAGTATAAAATAACCTAATGTTCCTATTATAACCGTCTTAGCCCATACAGGAGTTGTTGGCTTTTGGAGAGTATAAAAAAGTAATAGTGCCACATAAACAACCGAAACACCGGCTTTTTTACCAAATTTCTTTAGCTTGCTCCAAAAAGACTGTTCTGAAAAATGTTTTGAATAGTTTTCGGTTTTTACATCTTTAGACATTATTTTACCTCTCAAATAAGATTTATTTAGATCCTAACATAAGGCTATTTTATCAGAAATTAGATTGAAGAATAGGTTGATCAGTAAATAAATTTAGAAAATGATGAAAAAAGAGTTCTTTAGAAGTGGTTTTAAACCCTTGGTGTTATTGAGGTTTGCAAATCGATAAGAGGTAAAGGGTAAGTTGTTAATATCCACAAAGGTATATTGTGGATGTCCAATATTAATAATGTTGAAGCAGTTTATGAAAAATAATAATTAACTTTTATATTGTAGGAATTTACTATTATATGCTCAATTCAATTTAGATACGATACAACTGACCACTAAATACACCATACACAAGTCAATAAAGAAGAACATTGAGAAATAAGGAGACCTTTTTGTTTTACAAAAAAAGAGTGAATCTAATCACTCTCCGGCAACCTTCCAAACATAAAGGTCTTCTATATTACAATTTAGTGCTTTTGAGACTGTCATTGCATTGTTCAAGTTCATGACTTTTTTATCTAAATAGCCATGTAATTGTTCCAGTGGAATGTTTGTATTTGCCGCCAAAACATCAAGCTCAGTGTTACTTTTGGTTAAAAGTGCTTTTAAATTACTTTTCTTTGCTTTATATGCTGCCAAATTTGACACCTCGCTTCTAGTCAAGCATAGCACAATAAGGAAAATATTGAAACTTTCATATGGTATTTTTACATTTTTTGTGATTTGCTGAAACTAACCCCATTTTATAACCTGACCGGAATGAGAAAGACCACCACCAAAGCCGTAGAGTAATAATGTATCTCCAACTTTTATTTGTCCTTCTTTAATTCCTAAATCTAGAGATAATGGGATTGAAGCTGCTGATGTATTTCCGTAATTGACCATACTGTAAATAGTCTTTTCTATACTAAATCCGCTTTTTTCACAGATGGATTCGATCATTCTTAAATTCGCACTATGTGGAATAAACCAATCAATATCGTCTATTGTCAAGTTTGTTGTTGAAAGCAGGATATTCATATATTTAGGGACAGTTGTAACAGCCCATTTATATACTTCTCTTCCATTTTGGACAAGTTGGCTTTTATGTTCGAGATTTTGTTGAAACATAGTGTGTGATAAATTTGTACTATAAAGGTGAATCGCTTTTTCTCCTTCGGAATGAACAGAGGAGGCAAGGAAATGCCCTTCCTGCTCTTCTTCAACAAGTACTACTCCTGCACCATCTCCAAATAAGATGCAAGTGGTTCGATCAGAAAAGTCTGTCATTTTTGAGATGGTTTCTGCTCCAATGACAAGAACCTTTTTATGAAGTCCACTAGTAATTAATGCATTTGCCATATGAAGTCCATAGGTGAAGCCTGCACATGCCGCGTTTAAATCAATTGCTCCTGCATTTCGAATGCCTAATTTTCCTTGTATATAGGAAGCCACACTTGGTGTTTGATAATCCGGTGAAATGGTACTTACAATTATAAAATCAACATCACTAATTTCTTTGTTGTAGCGTCTGATTAAATCTTCTATTGCCTTTATACATAGATCACTTGTAAATTCATTATCTGCTGCGAATCTTCTTTCTTTAATGCCTGTTCTCTTTGTTATCCACTCATCATTTGTATCGATCATTTTTTCGAAATCATGGTTCGTTATCACTCGTTCAGGGACATAAGATCCAATAGCTGTTATTCGAGCCTTTGAAAACATTTGATTCACCTCATCGGGTTTAATAACCTTATCATAACATCTATTTCTATTACTTGGTACTAATTTTGATAATAATTGTTGTCAAAAAGGAAAAAATGATATGTGCGGAGAATGTTATAAGGGAAATAAAATGAGGAAGAAATATATAGAAAACCCCTTACTTTTAGTATAAAAATAAGGGGTTTGCAGGATTATTTCTTTTCCTCTTCGCTTTTGTTAAGTTCAGCAAGCTTTGAAATCAGGATATGCTGTGGCATATGCATAATTTGTTCGAGAGGAACATTAAGTGATTTGGCCAGCTTCTGAGCTGTCTCAGCAGAAATTTGCAATGGTCTCATAAGATCAACCTCCTACATTTATTCCATTCTTAAAGCGCAGTATGACACTATCTTCAGAATTCGAGAGAGTTACTGCCCGTAAAGAATCGACGAAGGACAGGACGTCCAAGTCAGGTGAAGCCACAGGGAATGGGGCTTTGAGTGTGATAAGTTTCGCTAACCATCAGTGGGGGAGGAAGAAAACCCCACTGATGGGAGTCTCACTTTATTTTTACATGAAAAGAAGGTGTATTCAAGATGACATTGATTTTTGGACATCGGGGAGCAGCTGGTACTTACCCTGAAAATACGATGACTTCGTTTATTGCAGCGTATCAAGCTGGTGCTGATGGTATTGAGTTAGATGTTCAAATGACAAAAGACGGTGAACTTGTTGTTATTCACGATGAAACAGTTGATCGAACAACAGATGGGTCCGGTTTTGTTGGTGAGTTGTTATTATCAGACGTTCTAAAGTTAGACGCTAGCTATACCTTTTCACAATATACTGGACAAGTCAAAATTCCTACTCTTGAGGAAGTGTTAAAATGGGTAGAAACTCTTCCTTCATTTTTAATCAATATTGAATTAAAGAATGGAATAATTGAATATCCTATGATTGAGGAAAGGACGATTGAACTAGTTCAAAAATTCAATCTTGAAAAACGGACGATCATATCCTCTTTTAATCATTATAGCTTAGTGAAATGTGCGGAGCTTTCAGGTGAGATCGAAACGGCTATATTGTATATGGAGGGGCTATATAAGCCTTGGGAATACGCGAAGGATGTTGGTGCTTCAGGGCTGCACCCGCATTATTACGCTGTAAACCGGGGGATTATTGAGAATTCTAAACTTCATCAAGTTTCCGTAAGACCGTTTACAGTCAATGAAGAGAAGATAATGATCGATTTAATGGAAAATGATTGTGACGCTTTCATTACGGACTTTCCCGACAGGGCTGTCGAGCAGAGAAAAAAATATCAACAAAAAGAGTGATCAAATTTTGGTCACTCTTTTTGTTGATTGGAATTCTATTTTTGAACTCTGCTAAATTTTTTTGGACTTTATTTCGTTTTCGGTCTCTGTAAAAAATAAATCCTGCTACAAATGAAAGACCGCCAAGAAAGAATAGTAGTCCTATTAAAAACTGCACCCATAAAAAGGGGATAGGAGGCTGAAGAATTCCAAATGTCATATCACGCATAAGTTTAATACCAAAAGCAGCAAATAATCCTGGAATAACCATAATAATTAGAGCAATGATTCTTGACATAGAGCAGGCGTCCTTTCTTCTATACGATCAGAAATTATATATATTTTATGGATGATAGTATAAGGAAACTGAGGTTTTCCTCAATTAAAACTTGGCGACAAGCTAAGTTTCTCAAACTATAAATAATTGTCTGTTTCTTCTCCTTGTTTGTCAAGTAGCATTCGTATGCGATATGATAAAGGTGTGCAAAAAATTGCAAATGTTTGAATTTAAGAGTACGGTCATTCCGATGTGTACAAAGGGGATAGATTTTTATGCAGCGAGTTATGATAGTTGGGGCAGGTAAAGCTGGTTTGGCACTATTAAAGAGAATGGTTGAAACGTCAATAATGAAAGTAGTTGCTGTTATTGACCAAAATGAGCTAGCGCCAGGGATAGAATATGCAAAAAAGCGAGGCATACAAACAAGTACAAAATGGGAACCGTTCGTGAATTCTAACCTCAATATCATTATTGAGGCAACAGGTTCTAACGAAGTGATGCAAAAATTACAAAAAGTAAAGCATTCTGACATGATGATCATTCCCGGATCTGTAGCTCTAATCATTTCTGAGCTTGTTGAAGAAAAAGAGGAATTGATTGCAAGGCTAAAAGAAGAAACGTATAAACAGCAAACGATCTTTAATTCGACAAATGATGGAATGATTGTTATTGATATTAACGAAAAAATCATTTTGTTTAATAAAATGGCTGAAAAAATCACCGGTTTTCCTCGAGAAAAAGCAATAGGCTTAAATATAAAAAAGGTAATCTCATCAAGTAAGCTTGGAAGAACATTAAAAACCCGTGAAGTTGAAATAAATCAAGAACAAGTACTGGAAAATGGTTTAAAGATTATTACAACGAGAATTCCAATGATTGATGAATCTGGAAATCTGCTAGGTGCATTGTCGTTGTTTAAAGATATTACTGAGGTTGTAAATTTAGCAGAGGAAGTCACAAATTTAAAAGATATACAGATGATGCTAGAAGCGATTATTCAATCTTCTGAAGAAGCTATTTCGGTTGTTGATGAGGAAGGTAGAGGAATTCTTATTAACCGTGCATATTCAAGGCTAACAGGGTTAACTGAAGATCAAGTAATAGGTAAACCTGCAACAGCCGATATTTCAGAGGGTGAGAGTATGCATATGAGGGTTTTACAAACGAGGCGTGCTGTCCGCGGGGCAAGAATGAAAGTTGGACCGGCTAAAAAAGATGTAATTGTTAATGTTGCACCAGTCATTGTTAGCGGTAAGCTAAAAGGAAGTGTTGGAGTTATTCATGATATGTCTGAAATACAGACCTTAACAACTGAACTAAACCGGGCTCGACAAATCATTCGAACGTTAGAAGCAAAATATTCATTTGAAGATATTATTGGTGTAAGTGACGAAATGAAAATGGCAATTGAACAAGCGAAATTAGGAGCCAAAACACCTGCTACTGTCTTGCTGAGAGGGGAATCGGGAACAGGAAAAGAGCTATTTGCCCATGCAATCCATAATGCAAGTGACAGGAAGTACAATAAGTTTATTCGAGTTAATTGTGCCGCGATTTCTGAGAACCTTCTTGAAAGTGAACTGTTTGGTTATGATGAGGGGGCTTTTTCTGGAGCTAAACGAGGCGGAAAAAAGGGATTCTTTGAAGAAGCGAATAATGGAAGTATCTTTTTAGACGAGATAGGTGAGCTCTCAGCTAATATGCAGGCAAAGCTATTACGGGTACTGCAAGAAAATGAAATTGTCAGGGTTGGAGGAACTAAGCCAATTGCTGTAAATGTACGTGTAATTGCAGCTACAAATGTAAATATTGAAAAGGCCATGGCTGAAGGGAGCTTTAGGGAGGATTTATATTATCGACTAAATCGATATCCAATCTCCATTCCACCATTAAGAGATCGTAAGGAAGATATACCGGCATTATGTGAACGTTTGCTTCGAAAATTAAATCAAGACTATGGAAGAAATATTGAAAGCTTAACATCACAGGCTACCAATCAGCTTATTCAGTATCATTGGCCTGGAAATGTTAGGGAGCTTGAAAATGTCCTCGGAAGAGCGATTATCTTTATGGAATATCATGAAACGACGATAAGTGAAAAGCATATTCCAGTGCTTCAACTTTCTCGACATGAAAGAAAAGTACAAGAAAATAAAGCATTTGTCCATAATAATGAAGAAACACTTGCTGAGGCGGTTGAACGAGTTGAGGCAGATGTTATAAAACGATCTTTGGAGTTTCATGAATATAATCGAACACAGACAGCAAAAGCTTTAGGAATTTCATTAAGAAGTCTTTATTATAAAATGGAAAAGTATAATCTTGCAAACAATAGCATGCAATAGAATTCATAGTTTGCAAAAAGGTGCATGATCGTTATATGATAAAGAAGGATAAATGATGAATTCTTTCTATGCACAAATTGAAAATGTAAGAAATCAGTGGATCATACATGAGAAAAGCTATGGCTTTCGCAAATAGAATATAGCGGCAAGCCACGGTTTTTCTACTCTTTTTTTCATACATAAATGTGGTTTTTAAGATTTTTTTATTTAATCACTCGACTTAAAATGGGACAAGGACTTTTTTGGCATACTTCTTGCTTATATTTAAGAGACAATTAGTTGATGGTCAAATTGATGTTTTGGAAGGAAATGAATGAGAATGAAGTTGGAAAACCTGCTTATAGAAGCAGCAAAAATAAAAGGTCAAAGCGTAGCTGTGGCATCAGCTGAGGATGAAGAGGTCATAGAGGCGGTAGCAGAGGCAATTAATCGTGATTTAGCTCATTTTATGCTTTTTGGCCAAAAGGATGAAATTGAACTTTTGTTGGACAAAAAAGGAATTAAAAAGGAAATGGTTCAAATCATTCAATCTCGCTCTCAACAACAAGCTGCAGAGCTTGCGGTAAGAGCTGTTCATCAAAATGAGGCATCAGTTCTTATGAAAGGTCATATTCCAACATCCATTCTTTTAAAGGCTGTTTTAAATAAGGAATATGGCTTAAGGACTGGAAGAGTTTTATCACATGTTGCTATGTTTGACATACCAGGGTTTTCTAAAGCGGTTTTTGTAACAGATGCTGCAATGAACATTGAACCGGATTTACAACAAAAAGAGCAGATCGTTGTAAATGCTGTAAATGTTGCGCGATCAATCGGAGTATCTGTACCAAAGGTCGCAGCAATCGCAGCTGTAGAGGTTGTTAATCCATCTATGAAAGCAACCCTTGACGCAGCAGCGCTTACAATGATGTATAAGAGAGGTCAAATTCAAAATTGTGTGATTGATGGCCCTTTAGCACTTGATAATGCAGTCTCTCTTCTTGCGGCACAACATAAAGGAATCAAAAGTGAGGTTGCAGGGCAAGTTGACATCCTCTTGGTTCCGAGTATTGAAGCAGGAAATGTTCTCTATAAATCATTGATTTATTTTTCGAAAGCAAAGGTGGGAGCAGTAATCGCGGGAGCCAAAGCTCCAATTGTCCTAACAAGCCGATCTGACACTTCTGAAAGTAAACTATATTCATTAGCATTGGCTTTATGTTCTTCAGAAAAGTAAAACCTTAGGAGGAAGCACATCATGGAAATTTTCAAATATATGGAGCAATATGACTATGAACAATTGGTATTTTGCCAAGATAAACAATCAGGATTAAAAGCCATTATTGCTATTCACGATACAACATTAGGCCCTGCCTTAGGTGGAACACGAATGTGGACATATGCTTCAGAAGAAGAAGCGATAGAGGATGCACTTCGTCTTGCTCGTGGGATGACATATAAAAATGCTGCCGCAGGATTAAATCTGGGAGGCGGAAAAACAGTTATCATTGGTGACCCTAGAAAAGATAAAAATGAAGAAATGTTCAGAGCATTCGGCCGGTATATTCAGGGACTGAATGGTCGCTATATTACTGCTGAGGATGTTGGGACTACTGTTGCTGATATGGATCTCATTCATGAGGAAACAGATTATGTAACAGGTATTTCTCCTGCATTTGGTTCATCGGGTAATCCTTCGCCGGTTACGGCTTTTGGAGTATACAGGGGGATGAAAGCTGCTGCAAAAGAAGCATTTGGTACAGATTCTCTTGAAGGAAAAGTTGTGGCAGTACAAGGTGTAGGAAATGTTGCGTATAATCTTTGCAAGCATCTCCATGAAGAGGGAGCAAAATTAATAGTAACAGATATTAATCAGGAAGCTGTTCGAAGAGCTGTAGAAGATTTTAATGCTAAGGCTGTTGAACCGAACGATATTTATAGTGTTGATTGCGATATTTATGCACCATGTGCATTGGGAGCAACAATAAATGATGTTACGATTCCCCAATTAAAAGCAAAAGTTATTGCGGGTGCGGCAAATAATCAATTAAAAGATACAAAGCACGGTGAATTAATTCATGAGTTGGGAATAGTGTATGCACCTGATTATGTTATTAATGCAGGTGGTGTAATCAATGTAGCTGATGAATTGTATGGTTACAATAGTGAAAGAGCGCTCAAAAAAGTGGAAACAATCTACAATAATATCTCACGGGTTATTGAAATAGCAAAACGGGATGGTATTCCAACATACAAGGCTGCTGATCGCTTAGCAGAAGAAAGAATTGAGAGAATGAGAAACTCCCGTAGCCAATTTTTACAAAACGGTCATCATATATTAAGTCGAAGATCTTAATAATGAACAAAATTAGGGAATTAACCTTAACAATTAGTACAATTAATTCACGTAAATGACCGGAAGCCATTTTGTTGAGGTTAATTCAGTGCATTAATCTTTGTCTCAAAAAACCTCAGGGAAGAAGCTGTACATAACGAAGTAATAAATAAAATGAATGAATAACTACGGAGGTTTTGGCCAATTGCTGAGCAATGAATATCGAATACTTGTCATAAATCCAGGTTCAACCTCAACAAAAATTGGTGTGTTTGACAATAAAAGATCTATATTTGAGAAAACACTTCGGCATGATGCTGAAAAACTTAATACGTTTTCGACTATTATCGATCAATACGAATTTCGGAAACAAAGCATCCTTGAAACATTAGATGAAGAAGGGATTAACATCTCCAAATTAAATGCGGTCTGTGCCCGCGGCGGACTCCTTCGTCCAATTGAGGGCGGTACATACACAGTTAATGACGAGATGATTGAGGATTTAAGAAAAGGTTTTGCTGGACAGCATGCCTCTAATTTAGGTGGCATTATAGCTTTTGAAATTGCTGCTGCCCTAAATATCCCAGCTTATATCGTAGATCCGGTGGTTGTGGATGAAATGGAAGAAATCGCGAAAATATCAGGTATCCCCTCTATTCAAAGAAGAAGTATTTTTCATGCATTAAATCAAAAAGCAGTTGCACGTAGAGTGGCGGCAGATCTCAATAAAAAATATGAAGATTTAAACTTAATCATTACTCATATGGGTGGAGGCATCACTGTTGGTGCTCATAAGAACGGTCGTGTTATTGATGTAAATAACGGTTTGCATGGTGATGGACCATTTAGTCCCGAGAGAGCGGGGACTGTACCGGCAGGGGACCTTGTAGCAATGTGTTATTCTGGAGACTTTTACCGGGAAGAAATGATGAAGAAGCTTGTAGGACAAGGTGGATTAGTCGGATATTTAGGAACGAATGATGCAACAAAGGTAGAGAAAATGATTAAAGCAGGGGATCAAAAAGCAACATTAATTTATAATGCAATGGCCTATCAAATTGCAAAAGAAATTGGCTCTGCAAGTGCAGTTTTAAAAGGTAAGGTTGATGCAATCGTATTAACTGGGGGATTAGCATATGGAAAAACCTTTGTTAATAAGATTTCATCATATGTTGATTGGATTGCAGATGTTTATGTGTTTCCAGGTGAAAATGAGCTGCAGGCGTTAGCTGAAGGTGCACTCCGAGTATTAAGAAAAGAAGAGGAAGCCAAACATTATCCGAATGAGAAAATGGTGTCAAAGGTTTTTTAACTGTTATAACAACATCGGACACCTTAGCCTTGCTGGCATAAAGAAATGGTAGAAAAGAAGTAGAACAACAGGTGTTCTTTATAAAAAATATTTGTTGCTTCCTACAAATGAAGGAGTGTATGAAAGTGGCTACTGATTACGATTTGGTTATTCTTGGTGGAGGTACCGGTGGCTATGTTGCTGCAATTCGGGCTTCACAGCTTGGACTTAAAACAGCGATTGTGGAGAAGGGGAAACTTGGAGGAACCTGTCTTCATAAAGGGTGTATCCCTAGTAAAGCATTATTAAGAAGTGCAGAAGTTTTCACCACTGCAAAAAAGGGTGATCAATTCGGTGTAGAAACATCCGATGTTAAGCTGAATTTTTTGAAGGTACAAGAGCGAAAACAAGCCATTGTTGATCAATTGCATCAAGGTGTTCAGCAATTAATGAAAAAAGGTAAAATTGATATTTATGAAGGATTCGGTCGAATTCTTGGCCCATCCATTTTCTCTCCAATGCCCGGTACGATTTCGGTTGAGATGAACAATGGAGAGGAAAATGAAATGCTTATTCCTAAGAATGTCATTATTGCTACGGGTTCAAGGCCAAGAAGTCTTGGTGGACTAGAAATTGATGGCAAAACGATTATAAGCTCTGATGAAGCTCTGGAATTAACATCCCTACCAAAATCAGTGATCATTGTTGGAGGTGGTGTAATCGGTATTGAATGGGCTTCAATGCTATCAGACTTTGGAGTTAGTGTGACTCTATGTGAATATGCTGACCGCATCCTTCCGACAGAAGATGTAGAAATTTCAAAAGAAATGACTCGATTAATGACAAAAAAAGGTGTAAACATTTATACAAGTACAAAGGTATTACCGGAGACAGTTAACAAGGAAAATGGTGTAACCATTCACGCTGAGTATCAGGGTAAACAAAAAGAATTTGCAGCAGATATTATGCTCGTATCTGTTGGGCGAAACCCAAATGTCGAGGGAATTGGTCTTGAAAATACAGATATTCAGCTAGAAAAAGGTTTTATAAACACGAATCAGTTTTATCAAACGAAGGAAACTCACATTTATGCAATTGGTGATGTTATTGGCGGGTTACAGTTAGCTCATGTAGCCTCACAGGAAGGGATTATTGCCGTGGAGCATATAGCAGGTAAAAATCCAATTCCAATGGATTATTCATTGATATCCAAATGTATTTATAGCTCGCCTGAAGCAGCGAGTTTAGGGTTTACTGAAGGTGAAGCGAAAGAAAAAGGGCATAAAGTGAAGATTGGTAAATTTCCTTTTAAGGCGATTGGGAAGGCACTTGTATTTGGTGAAGTTGATGGTTTTGTTAAACTTGTCGTTGATGAGGAAACAGATGACCTTTTAGGAGTTCATATGATTGGACCACATGTTACAGACATGATATCTGAAGCAGGTCTTGCGAAAGTTCTTGATGCCACACCGTGGGAGATTTCACACACCATTCATCCACACCCGACATTATCAGAGGCAATTGGTGAAGCAGCACTTGCCGTTGATGGCAAAGCTATCCACTTTTAATAGTAAAGTGTAAGTGCATGTCGGAGGCATGGTTACTGAACGGGCGCTTACGCTTTTAAACTAGGAGGTATACAAATGACAGAAAATCGTCATCAAATGTTAAACCTTACTGATGAAGATGTATTAAATATGTATGAAACAATGTTGTTAGCAAGAAAAATTGATGAACGGATGTGGCTTTTAAACCGTGCTGGTAAAATTCCATTTGTTATTTCTTGTCAAGGACAGGAAGCAGCTCAAGTGGGAGCAGCTTTTGCACTAGACCGTAAAGAAGATTATGTGCTTCCCTACTATAGAGATATGGGAGTTGTTTTAAGGTTTGGTATGACAGCAAAAGACCTCATGCTTTCAGGCTTTGCAAAAGCAGAGGATCCAAATTCGGGTGGAAGACAGATGCCGGGACATTTCGGTCAAAAGAAAAATAGAATTGTCACCGGATCCTCACCTGTTACAACTCAAGTTCCACATGCGGTTGGTATCGCACTTGCAGGGAGGCTGCAAAAAAAAGATTTAGTTACGTTTGTGACCTTTGGTGAAGGATCATCAAATCAAGGTGATTTCCATGAGGGAGCTAATTTTGCTGCAGTTCATAAACTGCCTGTTATTTTCATGTGTGAAAATAACAAGTATGCTATTTCTGTTCCTTATGATAAGCAAGTTGCATGCGAAAAAATTTCAGATCGAGCAATTGGATATGGAATGCACGGTGAAACTGTAGATGGTAATGATCCACTTGAAGTGTATCGGGCTGTAAAAGAAGCAGCAGATCGGGGACGTCGCGGAGAGGGTCCTACCTTAATTGAAACAATCTCATATCGATTAACACCACATTCTAGTGATGATGATGATCGAAGTTACCGGGAGCAAAACGAAGTTGCTGAAGCAAAGAAAAATGATCCGGTGTTAACATTTGCCCAGTATTTAACATCACTTGGAATTTTAACAGATGAAAAAGAAAAAGAAATCATCGATAACATAATGACAATTATAAATGAGGCAACCGAATATGCAGAAGCGGCTCCATATGCGGATCCAAATCACGCTTTAAAATATGTGTATGCTGAGTAGGGGGAGAAAATATGGCTGTTATATCGTATATTGAAGCCATTACAATGGCAATGCGTGAAGAGATGGAGCGCGACGAAAATGTTTTTGTATTAGGCGAAGATGTTGGCAAGAAAGGTGGCGTTTTTAAAGCAACTGCAGGTCTGTATGACCAATTCGGTGAAGCTCGCGTAATAGATACACCGCTTGCTGAATCAGCCATCGCTGGTGTTGGTATTGGTGCGGCTATGTACGGAATGAGACCAGTAGCAGAAATGCAATTTGCTGATTTTATTATGCCTGCTGTCAATCAAATCGTTTCAGAGGCGGCTAAAATTAGGTATCGATCGAACAATGATTGGAGTTGTCCTATAACTATTCGAGCACCTTTTGGTGGTGGTGTGCATGGGGCATTATATCATTCTCAATCAGTCGAAGCGATGTTCGCGAATCAACCAGGACTTAAGATTGTTATTCCGTCAACACCATATGATGCCAAAGGGCTTTTAAAAGCAGCGATACGTGATGATGACCCGGTACTTTTCTTTGAACATAAACGTGCATATCGTTTAATAAAAGGTGAGGTACCAACTGATGATTATGTATTGCCAATTGGAAAAGCAGATGTGAAGCGTGAAGGAGATGACGTAACTGTTATAACGTATGGGTTATGTGTCCACTTTGCTCTTCAAGCTGCTGAACGTTTGTCAAATGATGGTATTTCTGTTCATGTAGTTGATTTACGTACAGTATACCCGTTAGATAAAGAAACAATTATTGAAGCAGCTTCCAAAACTGGTAAAGTATTACTTGTCACAGAAGATAATAAAGAAGGAAGTATTATTGGTGAAGTTTCAGCTATTATAGCAGAAAACTGTTTGTTTGATTTGGATGCTCCAATTATGAGACTAGCAGGTCCTGATGTACCAGCGATGCCTTATGCTCCAACGATGGAAAAATTCTTTATGATGAATCCCGATAAAGTTGAGGAAGCAATACGTAAATTAGCTGAGTTTTAATAATTTGTAGAAAAGCCTTTTAACCGAGGAGGTTCCATTGTGGCTATAGAAGAAATTAAAATGCCCCAGTTAGGGGAAAGTGTGACAGAAGGTACCATTAGTAAGTGGCTCGTTTCTGTTGGTGAAAAGGTAGAAAAGTATGCCCCGTTAGCAGAGGTCATGACAGATAAGGTTAATGCAGAAGTACCCTCATCATTTAGCGGTGTCATTAAGGAGCTTATTGCTAATGAAGGAGACACTTTAGATGTTGGAGATGTTATTTGCCACATCGAAGTTGAGGGTGAGTCAATAGAAATAAAAGATCAACCTTCGAAAATAAAAGAACAAAATGAACAGTTAAGTGAATCACCCCAAAATAATCAAAACAAAAAAAGATATTCCCCTGCAGTCCTAAAACTTGCACAAGAACATGAAATAAATCTTGAACAAGTTAATGGTACCGGTGCGGGTGGACGTATTACACGAAAAGATTTATTACAAATAATTGAATCAGGCTCAATACCTGCTCCAGCTGCAAAAGAAGAAATGCCTGCACAAATAAAATCTTCTAAAGTCTCAGCACCAGATACAGCTCAAACAGGTGATCGAGAAATACCAGTAACAGGTGTAAGAAAAGCAATTGCTGCAAATATGGTAAGAAGTAAACATGAAATTCCACATGCCTGGATGATGATGGAAGTGGACGTGACTGAGCTTGTTAAGTATAGAAACTCAATAAAAGATGATTTTAAGAAGAATGAAGGATTTAATCTAACCTTTTTTGCCTTCTTTGTAAAAGCTGTTGCACAAGCTTTAAAAGAATTCCCGCAAATTAACTCAATGTGGGCGGGAGATAAAATTATTCAAAAGAAGGATATTAATATATCAATTGCTGTTGCAACTGAGGATTCCTTATATGTGCCTGTTATAAAACATGCAGATGAAAAAACAATCAAAGGAATTGCAAGAGATATCACTGATTTAGCATACAAGGTAAGAAACGGAAAGTTAACCTCAGAAGATATGCAGGGAGGTACTTTTACAGTTAATAATACTGGTTCATTTGGATCTGTTCAATCAATGGGAATTATTAATTATCCCCAAGCAGCAATCATTCAGGTTGAATCCATTGTGAAACGTCCAGTTATTATTGATGGGATGATTGCAGTAAGAGACATTGTGAATTTATGTATGTCCTTAGATCATAGGATTCTTGATGGATTAGTAAGCGGTCGTTTCCTTTCAAGAGTCAAAGAGATTCTTGAGCATACATCTAAAGAAACAACATCAATTTATTAACACATCAAAAAAAGTAATCGATCTTTCGGTTACTTTTTTTAATAGTAATGTAACTGAAAAACATAGGAATGTTCATTGCTGTGATGAGGAAATTATAATAGAATAAGATTATAAATAAATGTAAGCGTATACTTTTTTACTGTAATTGCGATTTTTGTAAAGTAATTATCTACAAGGAAGCTCGCATAATATGATATAAGGTAAAAGTTCAAAGGGGGTGGGCCTCCATTTTGGAGGTGCAATATGGAGGAGGAACAGAGAGCATCTGTAACTAGGGATAAACATAAAGCTTGGGAAAAAGAAGTGGAAAAATCATTAAGAGGCAAACCTATAGAAAATTTAATGAAAATGTCTGATGAAGGAATAGTGATCAAAGCGTTATACGATGAATTAGATTTAGATCATAATGTAACTAGTAGAATACATCTAAAAGGAAAAGATCATCAATTAAAAATCAGTCAATTAATATCAGCAAAAGATCCCCAAGATTTAAAAGAAAAAATAATCTACGCAAAAAAAGAGGTCAACACTCCTTCTATATGACAAATATTGATTATATAGAAAGAGAACAAGATATAGTTGATGCTTTTTCTTCATTAAATTGGACTGAGGATATTGTTTTTATTGATGTGGGAGAAAACATAGGGTTTACGCCTTTGTTCTTTCACCACCAAAAAATGCAGCATCAATTTAAACATGTTTTTGGAACGATTAGCTTTGATCCTTATGAGGAGCTTTTACTTGAAGGGGAAGCTCAGGTTTCACTTGGGACTAAACTGGATTTTTTGGCTGATACGATGAAATGGTCTGCCGCAAATGAAGGACATGTTCGATGTCTATTAATAAAAGGAAATATCTATAGTGAAGCGGGAGCAAATGCACTTCAAGAGTTAGTTTTTACTTTTTCACAAGCGATTGATCTCATAAATGAGCTTATAAATAGGGGGATTCCATTTGAAAGTATTGAGAACTCATTAACGATCTCACTTGGTGTTGGATCAAATTTTTTTATGGAGATCGCTAAGTTCCGAGCGGCAAGGGATATATGGGCTTCGATTGTTCAAGCATTTGGTGGAAGTGCACAAGAGCTTAAAGTTAACCTGCATGCTATTACAACAACCTTTAACAAAACCGCATTTGATGCTCATGTCAACTTGCTTCGCTCAACAACAGAAAGTTTTTCTGCAGTTCTTGCTGGAGTGAATGAGATAACAATTTTGCCTTTTGATCATGTGTTAAATCAATCTAGTATTCTGGCAGAAAGAATAGCAAGGAACACATATTTTATATTGAATGAAGAAAGTTTACTATCAAAGGTTGTTGATCCATCTGCGGGCTCTTATTATGTTGAAACAATAACGAAACAACTAGGGATGGAAGCATGGGAGAAAATAAAAGAAATTGACCAAGATGGAGGGTTTTTACCTCAATTAAAACAGGGAACCATTCAGCATGAGCTCGAGAAGATGAGGGAAAAACGAATGACGGTAGTAAATAAAAGAGATAAACTAGTAATCGGAACTAATGCATATGCTTTAACAAATGAAAAAGTAACAGTAAAGAAGGAAGAAAAAGGTAAAGTTCCCAAGAATCTAACTGAGATTAGGCCTTCATTCCAGGAAGTGTTAACCTATATTGATAAAGAGAAAAGAGTTCCGACAATGAAAGGTGACGATCAAAAAGAAAAACTTCAAATTAACCCTATTCAATGTCAAAGATTAGTTGAGCATTTTGAGAGGCTTCGTTTTCAGGCTGAAAAAGCAAAAGAACAGGGTCGTCTTGTTAAAGTTGGAATCATTACATTTGGAAAGTTAAAGAACTATAAGCCAAGCCTTGATCAAATTAGTGGAATCTTAGCAGCAGGAGGAATTGAATTTGAACTTACCTCTTGGGATGACCTAAGAGCTTTACCTAACCTACAAGTTGTTATTCTATGCGGTAAAAAAGAAGATGTTCAAGTTGTAGATTCCGCTTATATTCAGCAGTTAAGGAAAGATAATCCATCCCTCTACATTTATATCATGGGGAATGAGGAAGATATGACAGATAACCTCAACCTATCTGGTGTGATTTCTTTGCATGATGATATCTATCAATTTATACTAAACATCCATAATATTTTGGGGGTTAGTAAAGAATGAAAAGACGTGATCTATCTAATTCTCCATTCGTTCAATTTAAACAAGAACAAAATACAAAAAATGAAACCTACTTAACAAATGAACAAATTAACATAAAGAGTCACTATGATGAACATGATTTAATTTCTCTTCAACACCTAGGGTCTTTTCCTGGGATAGAGCCTTTTGTAAGAGGTCCATATTCCACAATGTATGTGAATCGGCCATGGACGATAAGACAATATGCCGGATTTTCAACAGCAGAAGAAAGTAATAGATTTTACCGAAGAAATTTAGAGATGGGACAAAAAGGGCTATCTGTTGCGTTTGATTTGGCAACACATAGGGGCTATGATTCTGATCATCCACGGGTAACTGGAGATGTTGGAAAGGCAGGTGTCGCGATCGATTCAATCTTAGATATGAAGCAATTATTTGATGGCATACCATTAGATGAGATGTCTGTCTCTATGACAATGAACGGTGCGGTATTACCTATTATGGCTTTTTACATCGTGACAGCAGAAGAACAGGGAGTTCCAATAGAAAAGCTTACTGGCACAATCCAGAACGATATTTTAAAAGAATATATGGTTCGGAATACCTATATTTATCCACCTGATATGTCTATGAAAATTATAGGTGATATTTTTGAATATACATCGAAAAATATGCCGAAATTCAATAGCATTAGTATATCCGGCTACCATATGCAAGAAGCGGGAGCACCTGCAGATCTTGAACTTGCTTATACACTTGCAGATGGCCTTGAATATATTCGTACCGGTCTTAAAGCCGGTCTGGATATTGACCAGTTTGCCCCTAGGTTGTCATTTTTCTGGGCAATAGGAATGAATTACTTCATGGAAGTAGCAAAGATGAGGGCAGCCCGCTTCTTATGGACATCGATTGTAAAAGAATTTCAACCGAAAAATCCTAAGTCAATAGCCTTAAGAACCCATTCTCAAACATCAGGATGGAGCTTAACAGAGCAAGATCCTTATAATAATGTTGTTCGAACGTGTATCGAGGCCCATGCAGCTGCAATGGGGCATACCCAGTCTCTTCACACCAATGCATTAGATGAAGCAATTGCATTGCCAACTGATTTTTCAGCAAGGATCGCTCGAAACACACAGCTTTATCTTCAACATGAAACCGGGATCTGTGATGTGATTGATCCTTGGGGTGGTTCTTATTATGTTGAATCACTCACCCATTCTTTAATCGAGAGAGCGAAGCTGCATATGAAAGAAATTGAGGAACTGGGCGGGATGACGAAGGCAATTGAAATAGGATTGCCAAAGATGAAAATTGAGGAAGCTGCTGCCCGGAGACAGGCGAAAATTGATTCAGGTCAAGAAGCAATCATTGGCGTAAATAAATTTAAGTTAGAGCAAGAGGAACCAATCGATATACTTTCAATTGATAATAAAGAAGTAAGAAATAAGCAAATTGCAAAGATTAAGCAAGTAAAAGCAAATCGAGATGATAGAAAAGTGACAAAGGCACTGCAGGCATTAACAAATTGTGCTGCTGCAAAAAGGGGAATTTGTTGGAATTAGCTGTTGAAGCGGCAAGACATAGGGCCACTTTGGGTGAAATTTCCTTCGCGATTGAGAAGGTTTCAAAACGTCATCAAGCGATGATACGTACAATTAGTGGTGTGTATAGTTCCGAATTTACGAATGAAGATGAAATAAAGAAAGTAAGAGAATTAACGGATCAATTCTATCAACTTGAAGGAAGACGGCCTAGGATTTTAATCGCAAAAATGGGTCAGGATGGCCATGATAGAGGAGCAAAGGTAATCTCAACAGCATTTGCAGATCTAGGCTTTGATGTTGATATCGGTCCACTTTTTCAAACACCTGAAGAAACAGCTGCACAAGCTGTAGAAAATGATGTTCATGTGGTGGGCATGAGCTCATTAGCCGCAGGTCACAAAACGTTATTACCGCAATTAGTGGATGAATTAAGAAAGCTTGGAAGGGAAGATATACTTGTCATTATTGGCGGAGTAATCCCATACCAGGATTATGAAGAATTAACGGATAAAGGAGCTGCAGAAATTTTCGGACCAGGAACTGTCATCCCTGTTGCAGCCACAAAAGTAATAAACAAAATTTTTGAAAGACTTGGATATGAGGAAGTCGGCGAATGAAAAAGTTCGTAAAGAAAAAAACGGACACTCCAATAGAACAGCTTATAGCAGGAATTGAAAAAGGAGACCGAGGTTTACTAGCACAAGCTATCACATTGGTAGAAAGCAATGCAAAGCAACATTTTGAGAAAGCACAAAAAATAATTGAATCATTGCTTCAGAAAAACAATTCTACAATTCGTATCGGAATAACAGGTGTACCAGGTGCAGGCAAAAGTACGTTCATTGACTCGTTCGGAATATATCTCTGTGAACAAGGATACCGTGTAGCGGTTCTTGCGATCGATCCCACAAGTCAAGTTTCTAAAGGGAGTATAATGGGAGATAAAACGAGGATGGAGAGATTATCGAAGCATCCAAATGCTTATATAAGACCCTCTCCCTCCGGTGGAAATCTTGGTGGAGTTAGTAGGAAAACAAGAGAAACGATTATTTTATGTGAAGCCGCTGGATATAATATAATTCTTGTTGAAACGATGGGGGTAGGGCAAGGAGAATTTGTTGTACGGGAAATGGTTGATTTTTTCCTTCTACTCGTATTAACTGGAGCCGGTGATGAATTACAAGCGATGAAAAAAGGAATTATGGAGTTACCAGATTTAGTTGTAGTGAACAAAGCAGATGGAGAAAATATGTCCAGGGCTAACAAAGCTAAAAGTGAGTATAACTCTATTCTTCACTTTTTAACATCCTATACAAAAGACTGGGAAACAAGGGCTGTTACTGCTTCCGCATTGGAGGGAACAGGGGTCGTGGACATATGGGAAATCGTGAAAGACTTTGAGAAACAAACAAAAAAAAGCAATCTTTTTTATCAAAGACGCAGTGAACAACAGTTAAATTGGCTTCATGACCTAATCAAACAAGAGTTATTTCGTCATTTTTACGATCAACCGCTTATAAAAAAAGAGCTTCATTTAGCTGAACAAACGGTTATAACAGGGACGAAACATGTGAGCAGGACTGCGCTGGAATTAGTACAAATGTATATAGAACATAAACGATAAGCGATCTATTTGCTCATTTAATAGAAAGCTTGGTAAAATAGGTTTATTGATGATAAAGGAGAGATTTTTTTGAACATGGATTTTAATTTATTTATGAATGATATTGTGCAACAAGCTCGTAAAGAAATCGTTGCAGCAGGTTATACAGAGCTTACAAGTCCGGAAGAGGTTGATGAGGTACTGAATAAAAAAGGAACAACACTTGTAATGGTTAACAGTGTGTGTGGTTGTGCCGGCGGTATCGCTAGACCAGCAGCAGCACATGCTGTTCATTATGACAAACGCCCTGATCAACTGGTTACTGTATTTGCAGGACAAGATAAGGATGCAACTGCAAGGGCGCGTGAAATGTTCACAGGGTACCCGCCTTCATCTCCATCATTTGCTTTATTGAAAGATGGAAAGCTGCTGACAATGGTTGAACGTCATGAAATTGAAGGTCATGATCCGATGTCAGTTGTAGCGAAGTTGCAATCAGCTTTTGACGAATATTGTGAAGAGGTATAGTACATGAAAAAAGTCAAAGAGACATGGTGTTCGTCACATGTCTCTTTATTTTTGGATAATATATACAATGTTTTTGCGGGTTTATTCACTTTTTTGAAAAAGTTTTAATCATCGAAATATTTTTATAAATACATTTTTATAAATATTGATTGCATAAATATTAACCTGTGATAAAATACAAATTATCGAATAAATATTAGATAGATTATCGTACATATGTAGATAATACTAAAAAGATAATACATTATAGGAGGAAACTAAAATGAAGAAACTTTCGTTATTCATTATAAGCTTATTAGTTGTAGGTTTACTAGCTGCTTGCGGAACAGCTGAGCAGGAAGGAAATGATACTTCATCTGGTGCAGAAGGAGAGGACAAAAAAGTATTGAAGATGGCAACATCTGCTGATTATCCTCCTTTTGAATATATTGATACGGCAAAAGGCAGTGACATCATTGGTTTTGATATTGATTTAGTAAATGCTCTATCAGAAAAAACAGGATATGAAGTTGAAATTCAAGATATGGATTTTAATAGTTTGATTCCTGCATTACAAGCAAAACAAATTGATATCGTTCTATCAGGTATGACACCAACACCAGAGCGTGAAGAAAATGTAGATTTCTCAGATGTATACTATAATGCAAAACACATGATTGTTTCACTTAAAGACAAAGAAATAAAAACAGTTGAAGAATTAGAAGGTAAAACAATTGGAGTTCAATTAGGATCTATCCAAGAAGAAAAAGCAACTGAAATTTCAGAAGAAGTGAATGTAAAAATTGAAAATCGCAATAAAATCTCTGAATTAGTTCAAGAAATGAAATCAGGCCGAATTGACGCTGCTATTATTGAAGATAAAGTGGCTGAAGGTTATTTTTCAAAAGATGATCAATTAACAGGATTTACACTTGATTCAGCTGAAGAAGCTGGTTCAGCGATTGCATTCCAAAAAGGAAGCGAATATACAGAAGAGTTTAATAAAGCGCTAAATGAAATGAAAGAAAACGGCGAGCTTGACGAGTTAATCGTAAAATGGTTCGGTGGGCAGGAATAAGGGTAAATTGGAATTAATAGAGAGAGGCTAACTCAGAAGGGATTCCCTTAAGCTTGAGTCAGCCCTTTTTTATGGATGACAGTTTCTTTTATCAGAACTAATTATTGAAATGGAAAGGAGTTAGAGAAGGAAATGGATATTTTGAATTTTTCTTCAATTGTTCCTTCACTTCCCTTTATTCTTGAGGGAATCTGGGTAACGTTAAAAATTGTTGTCTTATCATTGTTGCTTGGATTTGTGTGGGGAATTATCCTTGCTTTATTTAAAATAAGTCGAATTAAACCATTAATGTGGATTGCAGATGCGTATACTTCTATTTTCAGAGGGACTCCTCTAGTTCTGCAATTATTGATTATTTATTTTGGTTTACCGCAAATTCTTGGGTTTCCAATAGACCCATATCCAGCTGCAGTTGCTGCCTTTACATTAAATTCGGGGGCATATATTTCAGAGATTATTCGTGCTGGAATTAATGCAATAGATAAAGGTCAACAAGAGGCATCAATGGCATTAGGTGTTCCGTATTCAAAAATGATGAAGGACATTATCTTACCACAAGCATTTAAAAACATATTGCCTGCATTAATGAATGAATTTATTACACTAACAAAAGAATCCGCTATTGTAACGGTGATCGGTGTACAAGATATTATGAGAAGAGCATATCAAGTGGGGGCAGATTCTTATAATTATTTTGCACCATTAATTTTTGCAGGATTAATTTATTATCTATTAGTCATGTTCTTAACACTTCTTGGTAAAGGAATAGAAGGGAGAATGAGACGAAGTGATTAAAGTAGACAATTTGCATAAATCATACGGAAAATTAGACGTATTAAAAGGAATATCAACGACAATTGCTTCAGGTGAGGTAATTGCTATCATTGGTCCTTCTGGTTCAGGGAAATCAACCTTTTTACGTTGCTTGAATCTATTAGAAAAACCTACTGATGGTAAAATTTATATCAATAGTATCGATATAACGGATCGTAAAACAGATATTGCGAAAGTTAGACAAAATGTAGGAATGGTGTTTCAGCATTTTCATCTTTTTCCTCATAAAACCGTACTGGATAATATTACGTATGCACCAATAACGGTTAAGGGTTTCTCCAAACAAGAAGCTGAGGAGAAAGGGAAAGATTTATTGAAAAAAGTAGGTCTTCTAGAAAAGGCTGATTCATATCCTAATCGTTTATCCGGAGGACAAAAGCAAAGGGTCGCTATTGCTAGAGCACTTGCAATGAATCCGGATGTTATGTTATTTGATGAGCCAACATCTGCACTGGATCCGGAAATGGTAAAAGAGGTTCTGGAAGTAATGAAGGATTTAGCGCAAACCGGGATGACGATGGCAATTGTTACACATGAAATGGGCTTTGCAAAAGAAGTCGCAGATCGAGTTCTTTTCTTAGACGGAGGATTATTGGTAGAAGACGCACCTCCTGGTGATTTCTTCACTGCACCAAAGACAAAACGTGCACAGGAATTCTTAGAGAAGATGCTTTAAAAAGATATATACTTGAAAAAAGGTGGTCATATTGATCATCTTTTTTCGTACCATCAAAAAGTATATACAATTAATGGATGATAGTATAAGAAAAACTAACACTTTCGCCATGAGGAATTGGCGACAAGCCAAGTTTTTCTAATCTTTTCTTGTTTATTAGTGTAAACTATTCAACAGAATGATATGTTAAGGAGTTTTTTATGTTCAAAATAGGTTACCGTACGGCAAAAACTGCTTTAGGTACTACGATTTCGATTATACTGGCGCAGTTTATCGGCTTGGAGTATTATACATCTGCAGGAATTATCACCATTTTATGCATACAAGTGACAAAGAAGAAATCCCTCAGGAGTTCGTGGGAACGATTTCTAGCTTGTTCGCTTGCCATGGTTTTTTCTTTTATTTTCTTTGAGGGAATTGCTTATCATCCGTTAATTATAGGCTTATTATTATTAATATTTATACCTGCTACTGTCATCATAAAAGCAACTCAAGGCATTGTAACAAGTACAGTCGTTATTTTTCATCTATTTAGTACAAATCACATAACCTTTCAAGTAATCGGGAATGAATTTTTACTAGTGACAATAGGGATTGGGATTGCACTAGTGATGAATTTGTATATGCCGAGTGTTGACAAGAAATTAAAAAACTATCAAATTCAAATTGAAGATAATTTAGCAAGTATTTTTCATGAAATTGAACTTTATTTGATTCAAAAGGATAGAAAATGGGATGGAAAAGAAATTACCATAACTGCACAGCTGATAAATGAGGCAAAAACATTGGCATTTCGTGATGTGGAAAATCATTTTTTACGTCATGAAAATTCATATTATCACTATTTTAAAATGAGAGAAAAACAATTTGAAATTATCGAACGCGTCATTCCAAGTATTACATCTATACATATTGCGGTCGAGCAAAGTAAAATGATTGCTGACTTTCTACATGAACTTAAGGTAAATATCCATCCGGGCAATACTGCTCATAAGTTTTTAGTCCAGCTACTTAACATGAAGAAGTCTTTTGAAGAAATGGATTTACCGAAAACCAGAGAGGAATTTGAAGCAAGAGCAGCTTTGTATCATTTTATAAGAGAGATGGAGCAATATCTTATTATTAAAAGTCATTTTAAAGGAATGGAACCTTAAAGTAGTGATCATATTAAGAGAAAAAGGATGCTGATGTCATGAGGTTTTTGATTCTTTTTCTTTTTATCTTTCAATCCCCAATTTGGCCTCTTGGAGAAAATCCCATTCCTGGTGATCCTTATCTCATTATTAATAAACAAAAAAATGAGATGGCATTTGTGCATGAAAATGAAATAAAAGAGATCTATCAAGTAGCGACTGGTATAACAGAAGAGCTTACTCCTGAAGGGGAATTTACCGTAACAGTTAAAGCAGTTGATCCATATTATCGTAAGAAGGACATTCCTGGCGGTGACAAAAGAAATCCGCTTGGGACCAGGTGGATTGGGTTTGATGCTGAAGGAACAGATGGACGAACATATGGAATACACGGGACAAACAATGATAAATCAATAGGCTCCTATGTTACACAGGGCTGTGTAAGATTGCAAAATAAAAAAGTGGAAGCTATTTATGAAAATATTCCTCTAGGTACTAAAGTTTTCATTACAAATTCTAAGCGATCGTTTGAACAGCTGGCTATCGAAAATGGAGCAATACAAAAAGAGTCTGCACCTCATTAATAAATTGAGGTCAGGCTCTTTTTTGAATGCTCGGATAGTCTAAAACTTTATATTAGATCGTATAAGTAAAACGAAGGCTCTTATTAAGTGAAATTTGCTATAACCATTTTGCATTAGAAATGGAGATGAATATTTCCTAAAACCAAACAGAAACGCCTGCAAGTAAGGTCGTAATCAGCATAACTCCAATCATTAAATAAACAACAACTTTTTGTGTTTTACGGGACATTTTTCTTCACTCCTTGTAAGTATTATTCTATCGTGAATGGATCGATCGGACAACCGTTAAAATATGAAATTAATTCGTCAAAAATAGAGGGATTTCTTTTGAAGAAAGAGAAGATTATTATATCTTGATAACGTTTACAAAAAGGGAGTGGATGTTACCAATGGTAAGAAAAGTTGATCATATCGGTATTGCTGTGCATTCAATTGAAGAGGCGTTGTTTTTCTATAAAGATATTTTACAACTACATTTTTTGGGAATGGAAGAGGTGCAATCTCAGCAGGTAAAGGTTGCTTTTTTATCAGCTGGAGGAGATACAAAGATTGAATTAATCGAACCAATGTCAGCTGATAGCCCAATAGTTAAATTTTTGGAAAAGAAAGGTGAAGGGATTCATCATATAGCATTCGGAGTGGATGATCTTTCTATTCGGTTGGAAGAACTAAAAAAAGGCGGCATTCCGCTTATTGATGAAGTTCCAAGAAAAGGAGCAGCTAATAACCGAATTGCGTTTCTCCATCCTAAAGCAGCTAAAAATGTATTAGTTGAGTTATGTGAAAAAAGCCATGGTGGTGATCGAGATGAATCATGATATCTATGACAAAATTAATGAATTATATGATAAAAGACGTGAAGTGGAGCTTGGAGGAGGGGACAAAAAAGTAGAAAAACAGCACGAAAAGGGAAAACTAACAGCGAGAGAGAGAATTGACCTATTACTTGATGAGGGATCTTTCGTGGAAATAAATCCTTTTATCGAGCATAGATGCAATGATTTTGGACTTTCTTCTAAAAAGGGTCCTGGCGATGGTGTTGTTACCGGGTATGGTAAAGTAAATGGAAGACCTATTTATTTGTTTTCACAGGATTTTACTGTTTTTGGTGGAGCGCTTGGAGAAATGCATGCAAAAAAAATTGCTGCTGTAATGGACCTTGCCGCAAAAAATGGAACACCCTTTATCGGTCTAAATGACTCGGGCGGTGCGAGAATCCAGGAAGGTGTGGTATCATTAGATGGTTACGGACAAGTTTTTTACCGAAATACGATCTATTCAGGAGTAATTCCCCAAATTTCTGTCATTCTTGGACCTTGTGCTGGTGGAGCGGTCTACTCGCTTGCTATTACTGACTTTGTATTTATGGTGGAAAAGACAAGTCAGATGTTTATTACAGGACCAAAAGTGATAGAAACGGTAACCGGTGAAAAAATAAGCTCTGAGGATTTAGGTGGAGCTAATGTACATAATACAATTAGTGGTAATGCCCATTTTTCAGGAGTTTCTGAAGAAGACGTCTTATTAAAAGTACGAAATTTATTAAGTTATTTACCACAAAATAATGAACAAAAGCCACCTGTATCTAAGTATAGTGGGGAATCCGATTATCGCCCGGATTTAACGGAACTCATTCCATTTGATACTGTTCGTCCGTATGATGTTCGCCTTGTTGTTGAACAGGTGGTTGATGAAGGGTCTTTTTTTGAAATACATAAAAACTTTGCCAAAAACATTGTGATTGGATTAGCGAGGATAAAGGGAGAGGTCGTTGGCCTTGTTTGTAATCAGCCGAAGTATTTGGCAGGGGGTTTAGATATTGATTCTTCTGATAAAGCGGCTAGATTTATTCGCTTTTGTGACTCATTCCAAATCCCGCTAATCACATTTGAAGATGTTACAGGTTTCTTTCCGGGCGTTAAACAGGAACATGGTGGAATTATCAGACATGGTGCGAAAATTTTATATGCATACTCTGAAGCAACTGTTCCGAAATTAACAGTTATTCTGCGGAAAGCTTATGGTGGTGCATATGTTGCATTAAATAGCAAATCAATAGGAGCAGATCTTGTTTTTGCTTGGCCTAACGCAGAGATAGCAGTAATGGGTCCGCAAGGTGCAGCTAATATTATCTTCGCAAAGGAAATTGAGGAAAGCTCTGATCCAGAATTAACGAGAGCCCAAAAGATTGAAGAGTATCGAGAAAAGTTTGCAAATCCTTATATTGCAGCAAGTAAAGGAATGGTCGATGATGTCATTGATCCGCGAGATACTAGAATAAAGCTTATTCAAGCTCTCGACATGTTGAAAACAAAAAAGAAAGTAGACCAGCAAAAAAACATGGGAATATTCCCCTTTAATTTAATTGGAGGTAATGAATGATGATCAATAAACAACGATTACTTGATGAATTTTTAGAGCTTGTTCAAATTGACTCGGAAACAAAATTTGAAACAGAGATTGCAAAAGTACTTAAAACTAAATTCACAGAACTAGGCTTAGAAGTGATTGAAGATGACTCCATGAAAACAACAGGTCATGGAGCTGGAAACTTAATCTGTACACTTGAAGCAACAACTGAAAATATCGATCCTATTTATTTCACATCACACATGGACACAGTTGTTCCAGGTAAAGGCATCAAACCTAGCATTAAAGATGGGTATGTAGTGACAGATGGAACGACAATTCTAGGTGCAGACGATAAGGCTGGACTAGCGGCTATGCTTGAGGCAATCAAGACCCTGAAGGAACAAAATATTGCACATGGTAAAATTGAATTTGTGATTACTGCTGGTGAAGAGTCAGGGCTTGTAGGTGCTAAAGCGCTAGATCCTGGCCTTATGACTGCCAAATATGGATATGCGCTCGACAGTGATGGTAAAGTAGGTACAATCATTGTAGCTGCACCAACTCAAGCCAAAGTAAAAGCGACGATTTATGGAAAAACTGCACATGCCGGTGTAGCACCGGAAAAAGGTGTTTCTGCTATCACAATCGCTGCAAAGGCTATTGCAAAAATGCCATTAGGCAGAATTGATCACGAAACGACAGCGAACATCGGTCGTTTTGAGGGTGGGACACAGACGAATATTGTTTGTGACCTTGTTCATATTTTAGCTGAAGCAAGATCGCTTATTCCGGGAAAAATGGAAGCACAAGTAAAAAAAATGAAAGAAGCATTTGAAAGTGTTGCCTCTGAAATGGGTGGAAGAGCTGAAGTAGAAGTGGATGTTATGTACCCTGGATTTAAATTTGGTGATGGCGATCATGTTGTTGAGGTGGCAAAACGAGCTGCAGCTAAAATAGGTCGTGAAAGTGAGCTTCAAACAAGTGGTGGTGGCAGTGATGCAAACGTCATTGCGGGGAATGGGGTTCCAACTGTCAATTTAGCTGTTGGGTACGAAGAAATTCATACAACAAACGAAAAAATGCCAATTGAAGAACTTGAGAAAACAGCTGAACTAGTTTTGGCTATCATTCAAGAAGTGGCACAACCATAAAAACAAGAGGCTGTCTTATATGAGACAGTCTTTTTGGTGTTTATTACCCAAAATGTATGAATTCCTCCATTTCACAAGATTATTACCATCAATACTTTTAAGAAAAAGAAAGAAAATAAAAGGGTAGGTGATTTTATAAAAGGAGGGGTTTGTGTTGATAAAAAGAAATTCGGATTAGTTGCAACTAGTGTAATGATTGTTGGTCTAGTAGCGTGTAACAACAATGAAGGTGCATTAGATGGTGAATATAGAGATAATGTTGATGTTGCAGAAAATGTAAATTACAATGGGCGTAACTATGGTCCGCTTGCTCGGGATATCGATACGAGAAATCCTGACAACAACATGAACGATGATGATTTCAGTAATGTACCAGACCGGATGCTAACGAAAGATCCAAATGGTATGACAATATCCAGTTCAAAAACAGAGTTATCAAGTAAAGATTATCCACATACAAGAGCCATTGCTGTCCAAGACGCTAAATATAAATTTATAAAAGCAAATTCAAAAGAAGAAGCTGAAAAGCAGGCAAGACAATTTATTGATCAGCAAAAGCAGCAAGCTCTACAATATGGTAATCAAATTACAAAGCAATATCAATCACAGCAACAACAGTCAGCAAACAGACAGCAAGCACCTACTGATAGACAACAAGCGCAAAATAATCAACAACAGCAAAATCAAGCTCCTGCTGAGCAACAAGAGCAAGCAACTGATCAGCAGCAAAAACAAGAACCAGCTCAACCAGCTCAACCTCAACAACAACAACCAGCTGCTGAAGCACCAAAGAAAGATGAGTCTCAGGCTCAAGGTGTTAGTCAAGTTGCACAACAGGTCATTGACTTAACAAATGCTGAAAGAAAAAAGAATGGTTTACCAGCTCTTAAAGCTGACACACAATTAAGCGGTGTTGCTCAGAAAAAATCGGAAGATATGCGACAAAATAATTATTTCTCACACACGAGTCCAACCTACGGTTCACCGTTCGATATGATGAGGGATTTTGGTGTAACGTATAAAACGGCTGGGGAAAATATTGCTCAAGGACAACGATCAGCACAAGAAGTAGTTCAAGCTTGGATGAATAGTGAAGGGCATAGAAAGAATATTTTAAGTAAAGATTTTACGCATATTGGAATTGGTTATGACTCTAATGGACATCACTGGACACAAATGTTTATAGGAAAATAACTCGACTTGAGGCTATCTGATTATAGATAGCCTTTTTATTCGTGTTATAAAATCTAACAATTAAAAAGTTTCCCATAAAAGCTGTATTTAACACAAACGAAAGCGGATATAACGAACAAAATTAATAGCGTTTACAATAAAAAATTTTAAAAATTTTCAAAAAAATATTGTTAAGTTAGGAGAAAAATGTATAATTTGATTATATAGATGTTAACTTTTCTTACATAAAGAGTTGGTATTTATGACGTTTATTGTAAAGAATGCAAAAAAGGAGTGTTGTTGTGTTGAAAATGAAAAAAGGTTTTTTAGCGATGGTGATGTCTGTATTTATGCTTGGTGCTTGTGCAGCCCAAACGAGTGAACCATCTTCAGGAAATGACACAAGTGATTCATCAGCAACAGTGAGTACTGAAAGTGATACAGTTCAGGTCGGCATTTTGCATTCGTTAAGCGGAACAATGGCAATAAGTGAGGTTTCTTTACGTGATGCAGAACTAATGGCCATTGAGGAAATTAATGCATCAGGAGGAGTACTTGGAAAGCAGATTGAACCAATTGTTGAAGATGGTGCTTCTGATTGGCCTACTTTTGCTGAAAAGGCTAGAAAACTTCTTCAACAAGATAAAGTAGCTACCATTTTTGGCGGATGGACATCTGCAAGCCGCAAAGCGATGCTTCCAGTTGTTGAACAAAATAACGGTTTACTATGGTATCCGGTTCAGTATGAAGGGATGGAACAATCTCCAAATATTTTTTATACAGGGGCTACAACAAATCAACAAATCGTTCCTGCAATTGACTGGATGCTAGAAAATCAAGGGAAGAATATTTTCTTGGTAGGATCTGATTATGTATTTCCTCGTACAGCAAATAAAATTGTAAATGCACAATTAAAAGCAAAAGGCGGAACAGTAGTTGCTGAAGAATATACACCTCTTGGACACACAGACTACAACACAATTATTAGCAAAATTAAAGCCGAAAAACCAGATGCTATTTTTAATACGTTAAACGGAGATAGTAATGTTGCATTCTTTAAGCAACTTAAAGATGCAGGGATAACTCCAGAAGATATTCCGGTTATGTCAGTAAGTGTTGCTGAAGAAGAAATACGCGGGATTGGTACAGATGTATTAGAAGGTCATTATGCTGCTTGGAACTATTACCAAACAACAGATACACCGGAAAACAAGACATTTGTAGAAAATTATAAAGCTAAATACGGTGAAGACCGAGTAACAGGTGACCCGATTGAAGCTGCTTATATTGCTGTTTATTTATGGAAAGAGGCAGTTGAAAAAGCTGGGTCATTTGAAGTGGAAAAAGTTAAAGAAGCTTCTGAAGGAATTGAATTCAAAGCACCTGGTGGTGTTGTGAAAATTGATGGTGAAACACAGCATATTTATAAGACTGTCCGAATCGGAGAAATTCAGGCAGATGGTCTATTCAAAGAGGTTTGGAACTCAGGTGAGCAAGTAAAGCCTGATCCATACTTAAAATCGTATGACTGGGCTGAAGGTTTAAGTCAAGAATAAGTAATGTAATAGATACCTAGCTTGTTAGATTGGCTAGGTATCTAAAATGACAAGAAGGTAACAAGCGAAATAGGGCCGGAGAAATGATGCATGTCCTCAAAGGATAATCTGACTTCATCAATTGTCATACTTACCTGTTATCTTCACAGTAAAGGAGGAAAAATCCTTGTCGATTATTATTTCACAATTATTTAACGGGCTAAGCCTAGGATCGATTTTATTATTGATTGCACTAGGTCTTGCGATCACTTTTGGACTTATGAATATTATAAACATGGCTCATGGAGAATTTATCATGATTGGAGCATACACAACATATGTACTCCAACAAGTGTTTGTTCAATATCTTCCGAAACCTTTATTTGATTATTATTTTCTTCTCGCCATACCATTGTCCTTTATAGTTGCCGCACTTATTGGTCTTATTATGGAGAAAACAATTGTAAGATTTCTGTATGAAAGACCACTTGATAGCCTGCTGGCAACCTGGGGAGTCAGCCTTATATTACAGCAAACAGCCCGGTCGATTTTTGGTGCACCAAATGTTGCGGTTGTAGCTCCAGATTGGTTAAATGGAGGCCTTGCTATAGCTGGACTTACTTTTCCTTACAAACGTCTATTTATTATTGCTCTTGTACTCATTAGTATTCTTTTATTGTTTATTTATTTATATAAGACCTCATCAGGAAGAAGAATGAAAGCAGTAACGTTAAATCGTGATATGGCGTCTTGTCTGGGAGTTTCAACTAGAAGGGTAGATAGTACAGCTTTTGCTCTCGGAAGTGGATTTGCCGGGATTGCCGGTTGTTCATTAACGTTAATTGGTTCAATTGGTCCAACGCTTGGGACAGCATATATAGTAGATGCTTTTATGATTGTTATATTAGGTGGGGTTGGAAAATTAAAAGGAACAATCCTGGCAGCTATTATGTTAGGTGTTTTAAGTACATTTGTCGAGCTATCTACTAGTGCAACAATTGCAAAAGTAATTGTTTTTGCATTTATTATCATTTTCCTACAGTGGAAGCCAACTGGTCTCGTCAATGTAAAGGTTCGTGCATTAGACTAACGGAGGTGCAATATGATTAAAAAATATAGCCAAGGGGCTTATTATGGAGTCTTTTTCCTCATGTTACTTGTAGCTCCATTGCTTCTTTCCGAGTTTAGAATGGGTTTGTTGGCAAAGTTTTTATGCTTTGCAATGATCGCGGTTGGAATAAGCTTGATATGGGGGTTCACAGGTATTTTAAGCCTGGGTCATGGTGTTTTTTTCGGGTTAGGTGCTTATTGTATGGCTATGTATTTAAAGCTTGAAGCATCACCTTCAGGTATCCCGGATTTTATGGAATGGAACGGGATTACCGAAGTACCTTTTGTGTGGACGTTGTTTGAAAATCCTATTTTTGCGATATTGGCAGCGGTATTGTTGCCGTTTATCATTGCTGTTGTAATCGGGTATTTTACATTTAAAAATCGTATTAAGGGAGTATTTTTTTCGCTAATTTCTCAAGCTGTTGTGGTGGTAACTGTTACTTTATTTATCGGCGGACAACACATTACCGGCGGTACAAGTGGATTGACGAACTTTTTTACAGTCTTTCAAGTGCCTTTAGCAGACCCAACTACAAAGCAAACACTATATTTTGTAACAGTTGCTTTACTAGCCATCATTATGGGGGTTGCACTATTATTAACAAAGTCTCGATTTGGACGATTGCTTATAGCGATCAGGGATGGGGAAAACCGCCTTCGATTCCTCGGGTATAATCCTACATTTTATAAAGTGTTTATTTACGCATTATCAGCAGCATTTGCAGGAGTGGCCGGAGCACTTTTTGTTTTACAAGTTGGCATTATAACCCCGGAAATGATGGGGATCATCCCTTCAATTGAAATGGTCCTCTGGGTTGCAATTGGAGGTCGTTATTCCATTTTAGGTGCCGCGATTGGTGCTATTTTGACAAACACAGCCAAAAGCTTTTTGAGTGAATCATATCCGGATTTCTGGACGATCTTCCTAGGTGCATTATTTTTAATTGTTGTTCTATATTTACCAAATGGCTTAGCTGGTTTAGTTGAACAATTGAGAATGAAATTCTCTAAAAAAGAGAAGGTAAAGGGGGCGAAACAAAGTGAAGCCGATACTCTCGTGTCATAATGTAGTTGTTGATTTTTCGGGCTTTAAGGCTTTGCAAGGAGTTAATTTGGATGTGGAAAACAGCGGAGTTTTGTTTTTAATTGGTCCAAATGGCGCCGGGAAGACAACGTTATTAGACGTGATTTGTGGAAAAACCAGAGCTACAGGAGGAGAAATTACCTTTAAAGACGAGATTTCATTAGTAAAACTTCAAGAGCAAAAAATTGTTGAAGCAGGCATTGCTCGTAAGTTCCAAGCTCCAAGTATTTTTTTACACCTGACTCCTTTCGGAAATTTAGAAATTGCTATGAAACAAAAGAAAAAATTATTTTCAACTCTTTTTGCGAAATTGACAGATGGACAAAAAGACAAAATTAATACGATGTTAAGGAAAATTGGATTATTTGAAGTTAGACATGAAAAAGCCGGATCTTTATCACATGGGCAGAAGCAGTGGCTGGAAATCGGAATGCAATTAATACAGGAACCGACTTTATTATTATTAGATGAACCGATCGCAGGAATGTCTGGTGAAGAAAGAACAAAAACAGGTGAATTAATTTTAGAAATTTCAAAAGAATGTTCTGTTTTAATTGTGGAGCATGATATGGATTTTGTGCGGAAATATTCTACTCAAGTGGTGGTTATGCATGAAGGGAAGGTACTTTGTCAGGGTGAGATGAAGGATATTCAGGAAAATGAAGAAGTGAAAAATGTATATCTGGGAAGGAGCGGATAAAATGCTTCACGTATCACACCTGCAAGCGGGATATGATGAGACCATTATTTTAAGGGATGTAGATTTTGTAGTGCCTAAAGGGAAGATTGTAGGTCTTCTTGGACGTAATGGTGTAGGGAAAACAACTTTAATGAAAGTGTTGATGGGCTTGTTGCCTATTAAGGGTGGAAACATTCAGTATGAAGGGAAAAAACTAAAAAAGGAAAGACCGGAACATCGTGCAAGATCAGGAATTGCGTATGTACCACAAGGTAGGGACATCTTTTCTGATCTAACGATTAGAGAGAATCTTCTACTAGGAATGGAAGCATTACCTAAATCTAAACGTTCGACAACCATACCTGAGGAAATTTTTACATGGTTTCCGGTCTTAAAAGAAATGATTGATCGAAAAGGCGGGGATCTAAGTGGAGGGCAACAGCAACAGCTGGCTATAGCTAGAGCCTTAATTTCAAATCCGAAGCTATTGCTATTAGATGAGCCGATGGAGGGGATTCAACCTTCTATTGTTCAGTTGATTCAAGATGTTCTTGTTCAAATTGCTAAGGAAAAAGAGATGGGGGTTATGCTGGTGGAACATAATTTAGATGCAGTATTATCCTGTGCGGATCAATTTTATATACTTGATAGAGGGCGAATGGTGATGAGTGGAAGCTGTGATGAAATAAAAGAAGAGGATCTTCAAAGGCACTTAGCGGTATAAGGAGGTAGGTACGATGAAGCTTACATCTCGTGAGCAAGAAAAACTGATGATTGTTGTTGCGGCAGATTTAGCCAGGCGGAGACAAAATAGAGGCTTAAAACTTAATTATCCGGAAGCTATCGCTATTTTAACTTATGAGGTATTAGAGGGAGCCCGTGATGGTAAGACAGTATCAGAACTAATGCAGTATGGCCGTCAAATCCTATCGAGAGATGATGTGATGGAGGGTATTCCGGAGATGATTCATGACATACAGGTTGAAGCAACGTTTCCGGATGGAACAAAGTTAGTGACCGTTCATGAACCAATACAATAGTTTTTAGTTAGGAGTGTGGAAAAATGATACCTGGTGAGCTTAAGCTCAAACAAGAACCCATCCTTTGTAATCAACAAAAACAACCGATGAAACTGGGAGTAATAAACAATGGTGATCGTCCTGTTCAAATTGGCTCCCATTTTCATTTTTATGAGGTTAATAGATCACTTGAGTTTGATCGAAAGAAATCCTATGGAAAAAGATTGAATATTCCGGCAGGTACGGCTGTTCGGTTTGAACCTGGTGATAAAAAAATAATCGAGCTCATTTCCTTTTCGGGAGAAAGAAAAGTTTACGGACTTAATAATTTAACAAATGATGCACTAGATAAAGGAGTGTAGATATGAGCTTTCGTATGTCGAGACATCAATATGCAGACATGTTTGGTCCAACAGTTGGCGACCAGGTGAGACTAGGAGACACGGAACTTTTCATTGAAGTAGAGAAGGATTATACGACTTACGGTGATGAGGTGAAATTTGGTGGTGGTAAAGTCATACGCGATGGAATGGGACAACATCCTTTAGCAACAAGGAAAGAAACTGTTGACCTTGTTGTAACGAATGCTCTAATTCTTGATTATACAGGAATATACAAGGCGGATATCGGTATTAAAGAGGGAATGATCACATCGATTGGAAAGGCTGGAAACCCTCTTATAATGGATCATGTTGATATTGTCATAGGAGCTTCTACAGAAGTAATCGCTGCAGAGGGGCTGATTGTTACAGCAGGGGGGATTGATGCACATATTCATTTTATTTGCCCTCAACAAATCCGGACGGCGATTGAATCAGGTGTTACAACGATGATCGGAGGTGGAACTGGTCCTGCAACCGGTACGAATGCGACAACTTGCACGCCTGGTGCATGGAACATTCACCAAATGCTGAAAGCAGCTGATGAGTTTCCGGTTAATTTAGGTTTTCTCGGGAAAGGTAACTCTTCTAATGAAGAGGCTTTAATTGAGCAAATTCAAGCAGGGGCAATTGGACTTAAACTTCATGAAGATTGGGGAACAACGACATCAAACATAGATAAAGCATTATCAGTTGCTGATATATATGATGTTCAAATCGCGATACATACCGATACCCTTAACGAAGGTGGTTTTGTGGAGGATACATTAAAGGCTATTGATGGACGTGTCATTCATACATACCATACGGAAGGTGCCGGTGGGGGGCATGCCCCAGACATCATAAAGGCGGCATCGTACCCAAATATACTTCCTTCCTCAACAAACCCGACGCGCCCATTTACAGTTAATACGATAGCGGAACATTTAGATATGTTGATGGTCTGTCATCATTTAGATCCTTCGGTTCCAGAGGATTTGGCTTTTGCAGATTCACGTATTCGAAAAGAAACGATAGCAGCTGAAGACATTCTTCACGATTTAGGGGTTTTTAGTATGATTAGCTCTGATTCTCAGGCAATGGGGAGAGTTGGTGAAGTCATCTCAAGAACATGGCAAACAGCAGATAAGATGAAGCGCCAACGTGGGAAACTTGTTGAAGGTGAAGAAAATGATAATGCAAGAGCGAAAAGATATATTTCCAAATATACGATTAATCCAGCTATCACACATGGAATTTCAGAGTATGTTGGATCAATAGAGGTAGGGAAAATGGCTGACTTTGTTTTGTGGGATCCGGCCTTTTTTGGAGCAAAACCTGAATTAGTTGTAAAGGGTGGGATGATTGTATGGAGTGTGATGGGAGACCCGAATGCATCTATTCCAACTCCGCAGCCAGTATTATATCGCCCGATGTTTGCGAATTTCGGCAAGGCTAAGCATTTAACATCAATGACATTTCTTTCAAAAGCTGCATTTGACAATCACATACATGAAGAGCTTGGGCTTGAAAAAAAGATTGGTGTTGTCAAGAATATTCGCCAGCTTAAAAAGAAGGATATGAAGTTAAATGGAGAAACACCAACGATTGAAGTTGATCCGCAAACTTATGAGGTCATGGTTGACGGTGAGTTAATTACTTGTGAGCCTGATGAAAAGGTTTCATTGGCACAACGATATTTTTTATTCTGAGGTGAAAAGATGATTATTGAACAAATTATAGGAAACGTAAAAGAATTGGAAAAAGCTCCACATCATGTAGAACGTGTGTATTTAAGAAGTGATGACTTAGTGAAGAAAATCCAGCGTGTGAAAACAGATCATGGAAAAGAGCTTGGTATAAGACTTAAGCAGGGGAAAGAGTTGGAAGATGGTGACATTCTATACCAAGACCAAAAAAATTCGATCATTATAAGTGTGCTTGCAGATGATGTGATTGTCATTAAGCCAACTAGCATCTTGCAAATGGGAGAAATCGCTCATCAACTTGGTAATAGACATTTACCTGCACAATTTGAAGAAAATGAAATGATTGTTCAATATGATTATCTTGTAGAAAGATTATTAGTAGAGTTGGAAGTACCGTACACAAGAGAAGAACGTAAAATGAGCAAAGCCTTTAAACATATCGGACATTCCCATGACTAATCAACTGTTTCACCTTCTTCAAATTTGCGATTCCAATTTTCCGTCTGGGACGTTTTCACATTCCTTTGGATTAGAAACGTATATCCAGGAAAATAAAATAAGAGATAAAGAAACCTTCCTGGCTGCATTAAAACAATACTTACAAGCACAATTTGTATACACTGACGGTCTGGCATGCAGGTTAGTCTATGAATCTATTAAAGCAAACAAAATTGATTCGGTTTGGATGATAGATAAAGAGCTGAATGCACTTGCGATGGCGAGAGAAACTCGTGAAGGTAATCGTAGAGTTGGCAGACAAATGGTAAAGGTCATGAATCAGCTTTTCCCAAATGAGCATTTGAATATGTACCAAGTAAAAATCAAAAATAAACAAGTTTGTGGACACAGCTCAGTTGTGTTTGCAATGGTCTGTCTTGAACTGGATATTGATTTAGAAACAACGCTTTCTACTTATCTTTTTGCTACCACTTCATCACTTGTTCAAAACGCAATAAGAGGAATTCCGATTGGCCAGACAGATGGGCAAAAAATATTAGTTACATTAAAACCATACTTAATAGAAAAAGTGAATGACATTTTGGTTTTAAATGAAGAAGATTTTGGAGCAGGTGCACCAGGCCTTGAAATAGCCCAAATGCATCATGAACAGCTTTCTGTTCGTTTATTTATGTCATAAAAATGAAGGTGAAGAAAGGATGAAAAAAAATGAGTGAACCAATACGCATAGGAATCGGGGGCCCTGTTGGAGCAGGGAAAACGTTATTAGTTGACAAGTTGACAAGAGAGCTCATGAAAGATCTTGAGGTTGCGGTTATTACAAATGATATCTATACAAAAGAGGATGCTCAATTTTTAATTAAAAATGGTGCACTGCCAGAAGATCGCATCATAGGTGTTGAAACAGGTGGATGTCCACATACAGCAATTCGTGAGGATGCTTCAATGAATTTTGATGCCATTGATGAATTGAATGAACGCCACCCAAATCTTGATCTGATTTTTGTGGAAAGTGGCGGGGATAATTTGGCGGCTACCTTCAGTCCGGAATTAGTCGACTTTTCCATCTATATAATTGATGTGGCCCAGGGAGAGAAAATTCCCCGTAAAGGTGGTCAGGGGATGATTAAATCTGACTTGTTTATTATAAATAAAATTGATTTAGCACCATATGTAGGAGCAGATCTTGAAGTGATGCGGAAAGATACATTAGTATCTCGTGGTGATCGCCCTTTTATTTTTACAAATCTAAAAGACGGAACCGGGGTAAAGGAAGTGGTTGATTGGATACGCAAAGAGGCCTTTTTAGTTGGTCTTGAGGCATGACATATACCGGCTACCTGGAGTTAACGGTAGAAAAAAAGCATAACCGTTCTGTCATAAGCAATAGCTTTTTTGACGGGGTTTTAAAAATTACAAGACCAACATACCTTCCTGAAGGTCTTCCTTTATTAACGCTTATCCATGTTGGTGGTGGTTATGTTGATGGAGACTCCTATAAAACAGAGGTAGTTGTTGGAGAAGGTGCGAAACTCGCCTTAACTACACAAGCTTCTACTAAAATTTACAAGTCACTTCAATTGGGTGTCCGTCAGGAAATGGATTACTTTTTACAAGCCGGAAGTGAATTACTTGTTAAACAAGACCCGTTAATAGCATATAAAGACGCACAATTTTCTCAAATTACGAATGTCTATATGGAGTCAACATCTATTTTTTATTATACAGATATTATTACACCAGGTTGGTGTGAAGATGGGAAGTTATTTCAGTATAAGAAGATCTCTTCTAAACTAAAACTATTTATTGATGGTGAATTACAAGTATTTGATCATCAATTATTGATGCCCGGAGAAAATTTGCAACAATTGATGCAGCTTGAAGGCTACACACATATCGGAACATTGTTTATGATTCATCCTCAGGTTGATGAAAATGTAATTGAAAAAATAAGTGAAGAATTACGTTCTGTAAAACACTCGCGATTTGGTATTAGTGCCCTTAGTGTAAAAGGACTATCCATGAGGGTTTTAGCATTTAGTACCCCGGAGATTGAAGAAGTCTTTTCTGTATGTGAAGAGGTTATTCGTCACCATTTAGAAAACAAGGAGATGATCGAATGGCGGAAGTGGTAACCATTTTTCATGACAAACCGGAATAAATACTAATAGTATCTTTAAATACTAAAACATTCATAGTATGATAGTCTTAGTATTTCACCTCAAGTATTGATGGAGGAGATGATAACATGAATGTTTCAAAATTAGTCGTTTTCCGAACAGGTAATGAAGAATATGGAATTCCTATTGAACATGTTATTTCGATTGAGAAATTGGAAGATATAAATACCATTCCTAATATGCCCTTTTATATGAAAGGTGTCGTAAAGGTAAGGGGAGAACTGATACCTGTCCTTGATACGTATCAGATTTTTTATCATCAAAATATACCAATTGATAACGACGTGAAATTAATAGTCATTCAATCTGATGAGATTTCAGCAGCATTAATTGTAAAAGAAGCAAAAGAAATTATTGATATTGAAGAGATTCAATTAAAGACAATTACGGTCGGTGCATTTCAATCGACTAAATATTTTTCTGCAGTAGCAAGCTTAGAGGAACGTTTGATTACCATTATTAACCCGAATCTGTTATTAGAAAGCCTTGATCATTTTGCTATTGTGAAGGAAGAGATGATGAGCCACCAGTAGAGTGGCTTTTGTTGTTTCTAATGTTATTTTTAAAAAGCATTTCTTACAGAAAAAATGGTAGACTAGTAAGAGAATGAACTATGTGAGTGTGGTGTGGGTTGTGGAGCAGGTTATAAGTCGGAGAATTATTTTGCATGTTGATATGAATAGCTTTTATGCATCAGTGGAAATGGCATATGATCCATCTTTAAAGGGAAAGCCTTTGGCGATTGCTGGAAATGCGGAAGAGAGAAAAGGAATTATTGTGACATGTAGCTATGAAGCACGCGCCAAAGGTGTAAAGGCTACAATGCCACTTTGGCAGGCGCGTAGGCTTTGTCCAGACCTTATCATACGTAAGCCCAATTTTGAACGATATCGTACAGCCTCACAAGCGATGTTTGAATTACTCAGAGAATACACTCATTTAGTTGAGCCTGTTTCTATTGACGAGGGATATATGGATCTAAGTAAATTTGAAGGCTCAAGACCTTTGGAAATAGCGAAGTTAATTCAGGAACGATTACTTGATGAATTATTGTTGCCATGTAGTATCGGTATAGCCCCGAATAAATTTTTAGCTAAAATGGCTTCAAATATGAAAAAGCCACTCGGGATTACCATATTAAGAAAAAGAGATATGCAAAAGACCTTATGGCCTCTACCAGTCCATGAAATGCATGGAGTAGGAGGAAAAACAGCTGAAAGACTTCACACAATTGGTGTTCATACTATTTATGATTTAGCTCATGCTAATGAGGTGCAGGTGAAAAAACTGTTAGGAGTTAACGGGGAAAGACTTGTACAAAAAGCAAATGGTGTTGATAACAGAGAGGTTAATCCTAATGCAATTTATGATTTTAAAAGCATAGGGAATTCCACAACTTTAGCTAAAAATACGACGAAGGAAAATGAAATAAGAGAAGTATTGAAAAAATTATCTCATTCAGTGTCTGTTCGATTGAAGCGAAAAGAAGTTCTTGCAACAAAATTACTTGTAACTATTCGTTATGGAAATTTAAAGACGATAACAAGAAGTAAAAAGCTGAACAATCCGATCGGTGAAGAAGAAGATATATTTCATGAAGCAACAGAGCTCTTTTTTTCTCATTGGAATGAAGAACCAATTCGATTATTGGGTATTACGGGACAAGATCTAGTTGAAAAGGATGATGCTGTTAAACAGTTAGACATCTTTTCATATGAACAAGACGCAAAGGATGAGCCGATTCTTTCGATTATTGATCAAATTAATCAAAAATATGGAGAACAGCTATTAAAAAAAGGTGTCAAAGGAAAGGGAAAAGAATCTCCAACTCCAGGAACGAGCTTTAGTAAAGATTTTTTTACATAGAAAACGATTACATAAGTTAAGTCACTTGAAATGTTACAGAAAAATGTGTATTTTTAAAGTTGTAGTCAAATGAAATAATTCGAATTATGTGTCAATTTAGCAGTTATTGGCGGAAAACTAAACTTTTTATGCTATCACAAAATGATAGAAGAGTTTTTCATTTGTTTAGTTTTACATACTATAAGGATTAGAAGGGACGTAAGGGAATGTCGAAACAACAAATTGGTGTTATTGGTTTGGCTGTAATGGGTAAGAACTTAGCGTTAAATATTGAAAGTCGTGGATTTTCAGTCTCAGTTTTTAACCGTTCAGCAGGAAAAACAGAAGAATTTTTAACTGAAGCAAAAGGGAAAAATGTGGTTGGAACTTACAGCATTGAAGAATTTGTTCAATCATTGGAAACTCCACGCAAAATTCTTTTAATGGTTAAAGCGGGTGTACCAACTGACGCTACAATCGAACAGCTTTTACCACATCTTGATAAAGGTGATATTTTAATCGATGGTGGTAACACATTATATACAGATACACAACGTCGTAACAAAGAGTTGGCGGAAAGTGGAATTCACTTCATCGGAACAGGTGTATCAGGTGGAGAAGAAGGAGCATTAAAAGGACCTTCTATCATGCCTGGCGGTCAAAAAGAAGCATTTGATTTAGTACAACCGATTCTTGAAGCAATTTCTGCAAAAGTCAATGGTGATCCATGCTGTACTTACATCGGTCCGGATGGTGCAGGTCACTATGTGAAAATGGTTCACAATGGTATTGAGTATGGAGATATGCAGTTAATTTCTGAAGCGTACTTCTTACTTAAAAATGTATTAGGTTTAACAGCTGACGAGCTTCATGAAGTGTTTGCAGAATGGAACAAAGGTGAACTTGATAGCTACTTAATTGAAATTACTGCTGACATCTTCACGAAGAAAGATGAAGAAACTGGCAAACCTATGGTTGATGTCATTCTTGACACTGCCGGTCAAAAAGGAACTGGAAAATGGACAAGTAAGAGTGCTCTAGATTTAGGAGTACCACTTCCAATTATTACAGAGTCTGTTTTTGCCCGCTTTATTTCCGCAATGAAAGAAGAACGCCAAAAAGCTAGTAAAATTCTTTCAGGGCCTTCTGCAAAATCATACGAAGGAAACAAAGAAGAGCTTATTGAAGCAGTTCGTAAAGCATTATATATGAGTAAGATTTGTTCTTATGCTCAAGGATTTGCTCAAATGAGAGCAGCGTCAGAAGAGTATAATTGGGATTTAAAATACGGTGATATTGCAATGATCTTCCGTGGTGGTTGTATTATCCGTGCCGCATTCCTTCAAAAAATTAAAGATGCATATGATAAAGATTCACAATTAGCAAACCTTTTACTTGATGATTACTTTAAAGAAATCGTTGAAGGTTACCAAGGCGCGCTTCGCCAAATCTTAACGGTTGCGATTGAAAATGGAGTTCCAGTACCATGCTTCTCATCTGCACTTGCTTACTATGATAGCTATCGTACTGAAACACTTCCAGCAAATCTTCTTCAAGCTCAACGTGACTATTTCGGTGCTCACACTTACCAACGTGTTGACAAAGAAGGGGTATTCCACACTGAATGGATGGAAAAATAATAGGTTTAAAAAAGCAAAGCTCAAATTCGAGCTTTGTTTTTTTGTATTGAATATAAATCAAGCGGAACTGTATAAGCCTTTTAAGGGCTATATAAGGATCAATTAAGGTTAAGGGGGATAAAGACAGTACAGAGTTATCTACGCCCATTTTAAACGTGTGTAAGAGGGAATAAAAAGAAGCTATCACAAATGTGATAGCTTAAGTTAAGGAGACACAAGGGGTTGCTTCTTGCACTAACTAGTTTATTCTACTGAATTTATTTTGTATGAGGCAAATAGACGAGCTCATTCGCACAATTTTTAGAAAAAAATAAAAAGCCAATTGAATACAAGGACTCAATTGGCAAAATACGTAATAAAATAAGATATCGATTCCAATACAATTAGTTAATTAATTAACAGGCCACCACTGGTTACCGTCTTCTTCAAGAAGCTCGTCAGCTTCTTTAGGTCCCATGGAACCGGAAGGATAGGTTGCAAGTGATGCTTTACCGTTTTTCCATGCGTCAGAAATTGGATCTACAAAGCTCCAGGATAGTGCAACTTCATCCCAATGTGTAAAGTTAGTCGCATCGCCACGCATGCAATCAAATAATAGTTTTTCATACGCTTCAGGTGTATTAATCCCGTCATAGAGGTTATTTGATAAATCAAATTTAACAGGTTTTGAATAACCACCTTCAGATTCATCTTTTTTCGCATTCAATTGCAGGGTGATCCCTTCCTCTGGCTGAATGTTAATAACTAGTAAGTTAGGAGGTACGGTTTCACCTTTGTTGTAGTAAAGATTCATTGGAATATCTTTAAATTGTACAACAATTTTTGTTGATTTAGCAGCCATACGTTTTCCTGTACGGATATAGAAAGGAACACCAGCCCATCTGAAATTATCAATCATTAACTTGCCTGCTACATATGTTTCTGTTTCAGATTTTTTATCAACATTTCCTTCTTCACGGTAACCAATGAACTCTTTATCATTAAATTTCCCTGCTGCATATTGACCTCTCACAAAATATTCTCCAACTTGCTCGTCACTCACAGGTCTTAATGCTCTTAGTACCTTCACCTTTTCACTTCGAATCTCATCTGTTGTTAATTTAATTGGCGGTTCCATCGCAAGTAAGGCAACCATTTGAAGCATATGATTTTGAACCATATCTCGAAGTGCCCCGGATTTTTCGTAGTAGCCTCCACGATCTTCGACACCTAATATTTCACTGGAAGTAACTTGAATATTAGATATGTAACGATTATTCCATAATGGCTCAAACAGAGCGTTGGCAAAACGAATAACCTCAATATTTTGTACCATTTCTTTTCCTAAATAATGGTCAATACGATAGATTTGATCTTCGTTAAATGCTTCGCGAATTTCTTGATTTAATTTTTGCGCAGAAGGTAGATCATGTCCAAACGGCTTTTCAATGACAAGTCTGCTCCAGCCCTGAGTAGCTGTTAAGCCTTCTTTTTTTAAGTTTTGAGCGATTGTACCAAAGAATTCCGGTGCCATTGCTAAATAAAAGATACGGTTTCCTTCTGTTTGATAGGAGCCATCAAGCTCATTTAACAATCCGTTTAACTCTAAATAAGAGGAAGGATTTGTTACATCAAAAGGATGATAATAGAAATGAGAAGTGAATTCTTCTAAATCTTTTGATTCCTTCATCGATGTTTGAATAGAATCTGATACATTGCTACGAAACTCTTCAGTGGTCCAAGGTCTTCTTGCAACCCCTACAACTGCAAAATTTTTACCGATTTTTTCGTTTTGAACAAGGCGATAAATAGATGGAAACAATTTTCGTTTCGCCAGATCACCAGTTGCTCCAAAGATGACAATAACTGATTTAGGATGTTCTTGTGTATTCACGTTCGTACCTCACTTTGTCATTAATACATTTATTTTTTCACCAGTATTTTGAATTGAAATCGATTGTTGAAAAAGAAAATAAATAATGGCATCGAATTTCTTATTTATACTGATTGGAAATTACTCCTATACAAATACTTAATTTTAAAGGTAATTTCCCTTTAAATCAAACATTATAGCCTATAATGTCTTTCTACATAGTTTATTATAAACGATTATGGAAAAATTATCGTCTATTATGCACCTATTTTGTAGAAATCTTTCTATAATTCAGTCTATTTTAGACATAATATTAAATTTGGTCAAGATGATGTGATGATTTTGTTATAGAATTTGTGAAAAAATAAAATCGATGTTATTTCGCTATTTGCAGCATTCGTGTATGCTTAAAGAAAATAACGGAGGAGGAAAGCGCAAGTGAATGTAACATTTCTTGGAACGGGTGCAGGAATGCCTGCCAAAGCCCGGAATGTGACAAGTATAGCTCTTCAATTATTAGAAGAGAGAAATGAAATATGGTTATTTGATTGCGGGGAGGCAACTCAGCATCAAATTTTACATACCTCTATAAAACCGAGGAAGATTGAAAAAATTTTTATTACTCATTTGCATGGTGATCATATATATGGCTTGCCCGGCCTACTTAGCAGTCGTTCCTTTCAAGGAGGAGAAACACCGTTAACCATATATGGACCAAAAGGTACAGAGCAATTTGTAAGAACTGCTTTATCTGTTAGTCACACCTTCCTCACATATTCAATTGAATTCGTAGATGTAGAGGAAGGAATTATTTTTGAAGATTCATCCTTTCAAGTTAAGGCAAAGAAAATTGAACATGGTATTGAATCCTATGGTTATCGCGTGATAGAAAAGGATTTGCCGGGAACACTACTTGTCGATGAACTTAAAAAGATCGGTATTCGACCAGGACCGGTTTATCAAAAACTAAAAAATGCAGAAGCTGTTCAATTAGAGAACGGTTTGATTATTCATGGAAGTGATTTCATCGGCCCCTCAATAAAAGGGAGAATCATCTCTGTTCTTGGTGACACTCGGTACACAGATAAAAGTATTGAGCTTGCAGAAAATGCCGACTTATTAATTCATGAAGCAACTTTTTCAAGAGAGGATCATCATCTTGCTTATGACTATTTTCATTCTACAACAGAAGATGCTGCCAATATCGCTAAAGCATCAAATGTGAAAAAATTAGTTTTAACCCATATTAGTTCGAGATATCAATCACCCGAACAACTCGACGCGTTAGTTGAAGAAGCGAAATCCGTTTTTCCGCCAACTGTTATTGCAGCAGATTTCATGCAAATTGACATTCCAAAAAAACGTTCAAATATATAAGAAAAGAGAGTTGAATCTGATCAACTCTCTTTTGTGATTACCATCCCCGATCATATTGCTTTGGAGCTTCAATTGATTCTCCCAGCTCTTTAGCTGCAGTTCTGGGGAAATACGGGTCTCTAAGAAGTTCTCTTGCGATAAAAATCAGGTCTGCTCGATTATTTTGCAAAATTTCTTCTGCTTGTATGCCGCTTGTGATTAATCCAACAGCTCCTGAAGCAATACCTGCTATTTCTTTAACTTTTTCAGCAAATCTTACTTGGTAGCCTGGAAATACATTAATCTTTGCAGGAACAACAGCTCCTGAGCTAACATCGATCAAGTCAACCCCTTGCTCTTTCATCTTACTTGCGTAACCTTCATAATCTTTTATATCCAATCCCTCGGGATGATAATCCGATGCTGAAATACGAACAAATAGTGGTCCATCCCACACTTCTTTCACTGCATCAATTACTTCGCTTAAAAATCGGTATCGATTATCTTCAGAACCACCATATTCATCATCTCGCTTATTAGAAAGAGGGGATAAAAATTCATTGATAAGGTAACCGTGGGCTGCATGAATCTCGATAATGTCGATGCCTGCTTTCTTTGCCCTTTTAGCTCCATCCTGAAAAGCTTGAACAGTCTCTTTAATGTCTTCCTTTGTCATGCTTTTCGGAGTTTTGTATGTATTGTCAAATGGAATAGATGATGGTGCAATAATTTCTCCATCAACTGTCGATTTTCTCCCTGCATGTGCCAGCTGTATAGCTGTTGCTGAACCGTATTCTTTCATTCTTGTTACTAATTTTTGAAGGGCTGGAACATGGTCATCGCTCCAAATTCCAAGATCTTTCGCAGATATTCGGCCTTGAGGTGTAACAGCGGTGGCTTCAACCATTATTAGGCCAACTTGCCCCACTGCACGGCTTATATAGTGTGTGAAATGGAAATCCTCTATATACCCCTGTTCACCTGTTGATGAATACATACACATCGGGGACATAACAATACTGTTTTTAAGGGTAACATTCTTTATTTGATAAGGCTGGAATAGTTTCGTCTTCATCTTATATCCTCCCATTATAAATACTTTGTTTGAAAAAATTATAACAGTTGCAGCACTGTTCAGCATGTTTCTTGCTTGATTAATTTCTCCTAATGGTTTTAAGGGAGGGGGGTGGTGTAATTCTATTGATCAGAATGAGAAGCCGAGAAAAAATAAAACAGGAATAGTAAGCAGTAAAGTACTTACCATCCTGTTCTAAGTTAATGTGAAACCTGAGATACGTAATGAATATTTTTTGCTTATATAAACTGAGGCACACTAACCAGACTTTTTATTCTTGTAAGTAAATGGCGGTAAGTTGAAGCTGCCTTATGCCCTGCAAGAAACATTGTAGTTAATAAGCTAAATAACATATTCATAATTGATCCCTCCACATTAAGAATAGTGTTAATATAACACTATAGTTAGCTTGTTCTATTGAATTTGATTTATTCTCTTCCTTAGAGACTAAGGCCAGTTTTCTGCGGAAGAACGAAGATGTTCAACTTTTATTTTGGAAAAATACTGATAGCATGGAAGAAAGGTAAAAAAATGAATAAATGTCCGATATGTAATGCTGAAAATAACTGTGGAATTTTGGATGAAAAGGAATCTTGTTGGTGTATGAACATAACGGTACCAGAAAAGGTACTTGCTCTTTCTGGAAGTAATAAGGATCGTTGCATATGCTTAGCATGTATTCTGAAAGATCGGGATCAAACGATAAATTTGAAGAAGTGACACAATACTGGAATAAATGAGGAGTGCTTTGTAAGCACTCCGGCTATTTTTTATACGATATAAGTTCTTCTGAAAACATGGATTTTAACTCTTCTGATCTTTCAGTAGCACGTCTTATGCATGAAATAACCGCATCCTCAACCTTTCTTTCTTTGAGAATGGAGATGCCTGCTTCTGTTGTCCCATTTGGGCTCGTTACTTCTTTTCTTAACTGGGAAGGATGTTTGTCTGACACAGCAATCATTTCAGATGCCCCAAGTAGTGTTTGAACTATTAAATCACGAGCAACAAAAGGATCTAGTCCTACGTCAACTGCCGCTTTTTCCATTGCTTCTACCAGATAGTAAATATAAGCAGGACCACTTCCTGATAGACCTGTAACAGCATCAAGTTGTTTTTCTTCAACAATTTTACATATGCCAATTGCTTCGAAGAGAGTTTTACATTTAGTCATTTGATTAGGTGTAACATTTTGACTGCCAGCAATGGCGGTTGCTGACTTAAGAATGGCTGCAGAAGTATTTGGCATCGCCCGAACAATTGCTGCTTCTTTTCCAAGTATATTTTCAATTGTATCGATAGAGATTCCCGCTAATACAGACACAATAACCTGTTTATCGATCAAATGCTGAACACCATCCAGTCCCGCTTTCACATCTTTAGGCTTCATGGCTAGAACAATAATTGATGCATCTTTCACTAATTTTTGTTTATCATGGGTTGTTTCAACACCATACTTTTGAGAAAATTCATGTAATCTTGCTGAATTTGATCGATTTGCCACTATTATTTGCCCGGCAGTAAATACTTTACCTTTAATGAGCCCTGCAACCATAGCCTCAGCCATGGAACCCGCTCCGATAAACCCTATTTTATCCATTTTTATGCTCCTTACGTTTAAAATAAAAAGCCATTCCGCCCTTACAACATAAGGACGGAATGGCTCCGCGGTACCACCTTGATTGGAGTGAATCATACTCCCAGCTTTTAAGTCTTTATCGCAGACATACGGTTAGGTTTACCTAACAGCTCCTAGGGTAGGTTCAAAAAAATGGTGGGCAATGGAGTTTTTCAGCCTTAGAACTCCAATCTCTATTACGCCATTTTTTCTACTAGTCCCAATCAACGCTAAACTTATTTTCTATACATTAAATTAAATTTTTATTCATTATGCAGTGATGGACAGGTCCTTGTCAAGCTTTTTAAAGGTGTATGGATCTGCAAATTATTTGAATATAATGACTAAAAGAGTGTCTTCATTGTAAAATATGTCTATCGAATGTTTTTTGTTATAGATGAATGGCTTAAAGGTTGATTGTTTTAGAGGGACTACTACACAAAAATTGTTGACAAACCGAGGACTGTTTTTGATGTTTGCACCTGTCAATTACGTTAAAGCAGTTTCTGATGATAATGTCGGAAACTACTGGACAGCTTGACTATTTACAAGAAATCGGTCAAATTAAAATCGATGATACAAATGAAAAATACATATATTATTATGCTATCTAAAGCGGTAAGAGGTGATCCATTTGAATGCACGTTTACAAGGATGCTATGTTGCAATTACTGGTGCTTCCGGCGGAATTGGAGAAAAGATTGCAATTGAATGTGCGAGACAGGGGGCACATTTAGTTTTATTGGCGAGAAGAGAAGAGCTTTTAGCGAAACTTTCTGAACGGATTCAGAATGATTATGGTGTATCGTGTTACTATTATTTACTGGATGTTCAGGATATTCACTCGATACAACAAGTATTTTCAACCATTGAATCAGAGATTGGACAAATTGACGTACTTGTCAATAATGCCGGATTCGGTATTTTTAATGAAGTTCTTCATTCTTCACTTGATGAAATGAAGAACATGTTTGAAGTAAATGTGTTTGGCTTAATTGCCAGTACGAAGATGGTGTTGCCTTCAATGGTGAAAAGAAGAAGAGGTCATATTATTAATATTGCCTCACAAGCTGCTAAAATTGCTACACCTAAATCAAGTCTTTATTCTGCGAGTAAGCATGCAGTATTGGGGTTTACAAACAGTCTTCGTATGGAGGTAAAGCCACACAATGTGTTCGTCACCTCGGTTAACCCGGGGCCGATTAAAACAGATTTTTTCACTATTGCCGATAAGGAAGGAAATTATGTGAAAAATGTAGAACGCTGGATGCTTGATCCTGATAAGGTTGCGCGTATTATCGTTGCTTCAATGCTTACCCCAAAGCGGGAAATAAATTTGCCTGGATGGATGAATGCGGGCAGTACAATCTATCAAATTATGCCAAAGCTGTTTGAAAAACTGGCTGGTAATGCGTTTTTTAAGAAATAACTTTTGATTTTCAACAGTTACATAAGGAAAGTTACATATAAAAGGAGTTCTTCTATGATTGAGTTACACGATTTTAACCGTAGTCAAATACCTCAGCTAATAAGCTGGATTGAGACACCGGAGTTTCTACTCCAATGGGCAGGACCGACGTTTCGCTTTCCGTTGACTGAACAGCAAATTGAAAAGTACATTGAGAATGCCAATTCAGATCGTTCTACTTCATTTGTTTACAGCGTTTTGTTAAAAGAAACAAGAGAAGTGATTGGACATATTGCTTTAACGAATATTGATAGAGAGCATAAGTCTGCGAGAGTGGGAAAAGTATTAATTGGGGATCAGCGTGTCCGTGGTAAAGGGATTGGATACTTGATGATGAAAGAGGTATTGAAAATTGCTTTTGAACAGTTGGATTTGCATCGAGTAAGCCTTGGCGTTTTTGACTTTAATACGTCAGCTATTGTTTGTTATGAAAAAGCAGGGTTTAAAAAGGAAGGTTTACTTCGTGAATGTAGAAAAATAGGAAATCAATATTGGAGCCTTTGGGAGATGAGTATATTAGCTCATGAATGGCAGAAGACTTATAAAGTATTAAGTTAGGACACACAAGTCTTAACTCAGGAGAAAAGCCCAGTAAAGGTGGAAAACGCTTGGTTGATCAGAAACAGATGTTTATTTACACATTTTCATGTCATGAAGACGAGATTTCTTTATGTCAATTAGAAATGCAGTCATTATTTGGGTTTCACACAGGAACTAACATACTAGAAAGCTCCTTGCAAATTAATCCAAGCCGAAGTCCGTTTATAAAAGAAAGAATTGATGTCATTTATAAGGAAGATTGTTTAGAAGATCTCGGTCAGAAGGTGAGTGGCTATCAGGTTGAAAAGACGTTTAAAGTAATCGTAATTGAACATAGTCAAGCTACCGATTTCCAAAAAATAGGTTTTGAGAAAAGACGTAAAATTGAACGGGAAATTGGATTGCAATTATCAGGGCAAGTAGATTTACAAAATCCTGATCAGCTTTTTGCCGTTATAAAGGTAAAAGATTACTGGGTGTTCGGACATTATACAAAAAGTGAACCCATTTGGTTATTTCATCAAAAAAAGCCTAATAATTATTCGACTGCCCTGAGTACCCGGGTGGCTAGAGCAGTCGTAAACATTGCTGTTCCAACGATTGAGGATACAAAAGTCATTGACCCTTGCTGTGGGGCCGGAACTGTGATGATAGAAGCATTATCGATGGGGATTGATATTGTAGGAAGTGACTTGAACCCTCTTGTTACCCGACCTGCTCGTGAAAACATTGCTCATTTTGGTTATAAAGCAAAGGTTTTATTAAGAGATATACGGGATGTGACCGAAAGGTATGATGTTGCGATTATTGACATGCCTTATAATCTCTGTTCTGTTTTAGAGCCGGAAACACAGTTTGAAATGCTTAAAAGTGCACGGGGATTTGCTGGAAAAGTTGTTGTTATTACGACTGAAACAATTGACCCTTTAATTGAAAGGGCTGGTTTTACTATTGCAGATCGGTGTGTGGCTAAAAAAGGGAGCTTTTCGAGACAAATCCTTGTTTGTTGTTAACATTAAAGAGCCTATCTCATTAGGCTCTTATTTTCTATTCTTGATTCGTTAAATAGCTATATACAACATCCTCTACGACCTCATACCATTCACTTTCCTCGTTTTTATCAACTGTAATTTTCTGTATTAAGTAGATGTTATCCTTCTCTGAAAGAGGGTCTATATCCAGATTTCGGCCGTATTGGAGAAAGCCTTTTTTAAGCATCTTTTTTAATATCTTGTCTTCCATTTTCCACCCCACTATTGGTAGTATACCGTTTTTGTATGTGTTTTTCGATCTTGCTTACCATTGAAATTTGTCGTTTTCTTGGGGAAAACTACCATTGAAATCGAACGTATATTCCCTTAGTATATAGAATATAATAAACACGAACATATATTCTAATTTAGGGGAAGTGGCTATGATTGAAAACTACGATCAATTGCCGAAACGGAAGATTCTTTGCATTGATATGAAAAGCTTTTATGCAAGCTGTGCTGCCGTTTTACTGGGATTAGATCCATTAACTTGCTATTTAGCTGTTGTAGGTGATACGGATCGGCAGGGAAGCATCGTCTTGGCAGCTTCCCCACGGCTAAAAAAGGAATTTGGCATTAAAACAGGCTCAAGGCGTTTTGAAGTACCAAATGACCCCCGTATCACCATTGTGGACCCGAAAATGGGGATGTATATCAGGATCTCAACAGAATTAACAAAGTTGTTTCACCGCTATGTGCCAAAGGATGCTATTCATACTTATAGTGTGGATGAAAGCTTTATTGAAGTTGACGGTGTGGAACATATTTGGGGGGACGCACAGACAATTGCGAAAAAAATTCGTGATGACATGGAGCGTGAATTTGGCCTTCCAAGCGCAATTGGTATCGGTCCTAATATGCTGTTAGCTAAAGTTTGTCTAGATACTGAAGCGAAAAAGAAAGGTGTGGCAGAATGGACATACGAAGATGTGAAAAAGAAGCTTTGGAAGCTCGAGCCATTAAGCGAAATGTGGGGAATCGGCTCAAGAGTACAAAAAACACTAAACCGAATGGGAATTTCTAATGTGGGCCAGCTTGCAAATTATCCTCTTGAGCTGCTTGAAAAGAAGTTTGGGGTGATGGGAAACCAGCTTTACTATCATGCGTGGGGCGTGGATTTATCTGAAATTGGAGCCCCGATCATGCAAGGGCAAATCAGCTTTGGAAAAAGCCAAATTTTACTTCGTGATTACCCGGATCCGGAAGAAGTAAAGCATGTCATATTAGAGATCAGTGAAGAGGTTGCCCGCAGAGCACGTCAGCATCGAAAGGCAGGCCGAACAATCAGTCTTGGAATTGGATATAGCCGCGATGAGTTTGGCGGAGGATTTTACCGTTCTAAAACAATTGATGAGCCGACCAATATCACCATGGATATTTATGAAACATGTCTGCAATTGTTTGAAAAATTTTATGCAAACAACACGGTGAGAAAAATTTCAATTGCACTTTCAAACATTGAGAATGACTGTGAAATGCAGCTTGATTTGTTCCGGCCAAACCGTGTAAATCAGCGAACACTGGGGTATGTTGTAGATTCAATTCGGCATAAGTATGGCTCAGATGCTATCTTACGTGCTGTATCTTATACTCCGGCTGGAACAGCAAAGCATCGCGCGAAGCTTGTTGGAGGCCATAAAGCGTAGGTAGAAATCAGCAGATATGGCTTCCGCCTATTTCACCAAAGGAAAAGCTGCGTTTGTCTCTCCTTCGAATATTGTATAAAAATGTATTTTGCTTTTGAAGGAGGATATCATGTGGAAATGAATCAATCGTGTTTATCATATGTGGCTTTAGGTGATTCCTTGACAGTCGGAGTTGGAGCATCATTTTTAACACCCGGATTTGTCGGGCGCTATGCGAGATTAACTGAAAAAACTCTAGAAAGACGTGTGATAACGAATATCTTTGCAAAATCGGGAATTGAAAGTAGTGGTGTACTGGAGATTGTAAGCAGTGAACCACTGCATGACAAAATAAATCGTGCCAATATCATCACCATCACTGCCGGTGGAAATGATCTTATCCAAGCAAGTAAAGACTTTATTGAATCACGTGATCAAACAGAAATTGCACAATCAGTCAAAGAGTGTCACAGCAATATGATGAAAATAATGGAGACAATTCATGAACTGAAAAAAGATTGTGGTGTACCATTTATCGTGTATTTACTGAACCTATACAATCCGTTACCACAAATCACATTGGCAGATAGGTGGGTTCGATTGTTTAATCAACAGTTAAGCAGCTTTGATAACAAAAAAACAATTAGAGTTGTTGATGTTTATACAGTATTTAAAGATAGGCAAGAAGATCTTTTGTCTGGAGATCGTATTCACCCAAATAGTTTGGGATATCAAGAGATGGCAAATACATTGGTTCAATTAGGCTATCCAAAAGAATTTAATGAATAATAGTAGTGAAGGCAGGGGTAAATCATGATACGAGATAGAGGGAATATCAAATGGACATCGATGATGCTTCCCGAACATGTTAAATTGCTAAGAGACTGGTCTGAAGAAGATACGTATCAAGAAAGACCGGAGCTTGATGAACAACAGTTAGAGCAGTTTAATGAAACAATTTGCATGGCGATGGAGGAGCATATGGAGCTTGTTTTTACTTATTATAAAAATCATTTCTTTCATACATGCTTAGGGTATGTGCACTATATAGATCCCTTTCGGCATACATTACGAATTGTTGATGAACAATCAGGAAATCAACTTACATTACCTCTTCACGATATCATTGATGTTAAACAAAAATAAGAGGATGAATCCTTATGATCATCCTCTGACTCATTTTCTCACCTAACATATTCTTTTCAAAGACGTTTCCTCATTTGAAACACACAGTTCCCCAATGTAATAACAACTTCATAGTATAGAAAAAAAAACCAGTACAAATAATAACGATGAAAGTGGGTGAGGAAGAAAATGGGACCAATAAAATTTCCGTTATTAGTTTTTATGCTGATGCTGACAATAGGTTTATTTGCACATGTCCAAACCATCCCTGCTTTATTATCTGTTACCGGTCGAGATGCTTGGCTGACAATCATCATAACGATTGTACCAACAGTCATCTGGCTGTTCGGATTAAGCAAGCTATTAAAATTAATGGAAAAAATGAGTGTGACGGAATGGAAGAGAACACTATCACCGGTAAAATACTATCTCCTTGTTAGTCCTCTTATTGTGTACCTATTCCTATCAGCGTATATAACGACAAAAGATATTGTCATGTGGAGTCATATATCATACATTCCGGATATCAATTACGGCATAATCGTTGTTGCATTTTTGTTTTTATGCTTCATTGGGACAAGGTCAGGAGTTAAGTCTTTGGCGATATTAAGTGGGATTTTATTGCCGCTTGTTTCGGCATTAGGCTTCTTTGTTATGACCGTTAATGTAAAGAAAAAAGAATATGAACAATTATTACCACTTATTGAGCATGGGTGGCCCCCCGTATTTCAAGGTTTAATATATACATTACTTCCTATAGTGGAATTGTTTATTCTTTTGATTATACCTTCTATACATAAACACAAAATCGGGATTGGAAAACTATTCATAGTAGGGGGCATTATAATAGGACTAATGCTCGGACCAACAATTGGGGCAATAGCAGAATTCGGTCCATTGCAAGCCTCTGAATTTAGGTATCCGGCATTTGAACAGTGGAGAATTCTAACAATAGGTAATTATTTTTCACATGTGGATTTTTTTGCTATATATCAATGGCTTTCAGGGGGAGTACTTAGAACCAGCTTATACATTTTGTTAGCTAATCAACTGCTAGTTAGGAAAGAAAAAGGGGAATATTCCGTCATTATCTGCTATCTTTGTCTTGTTATATTTTGTTTATATCGAGTTGATCAGAATACATTTTATGAACTTCTTTACGTTTATTTTATGCCGATTGCATTAGGAGTATTAGTTATTCAAATAACAATCATATTTGTCTACTTGCATATTAAAAATCGAAAAAAGAAGATTGAGGAGGTAGGATAGTTGGAAAAAGTGCTTCAACACTCAGACATGGAGTATACAATGGCAGGAATGAAGCAGTTATTTTCTTCATCCTCTGATATCACCATTAAAACAATGGAAAAAGGTGACAGTAAAGAAACGTTTCTATTAGTATACTGTGGACCATTAGTTGACTCTGTATTTCTAGATGAAGTTGTTTTGCCAAAGGTAAATCAGTGTTTTATAGAGGAAACTTTAGAAAACATAAGCAGTTTGATTCAGGTACAAAAAAAAGATAAAAAAGATATAACAAGTGAAGATCTGAGCAATTCTATTTTTTCGGGAAAGCTTATGATGACAACAAACGAAATTGATCTGATTTATTTTTATGATATAAGCAAAGTACCAACAAGATCGCCTGATGAATCGGTAACAGAGGTTTCAGTGAGAGGACCGAAAGATGGATTTGTTGAAGAACTTAATGTCAATCTTGGACTAGTAAGGAAACGGTTAAAAACCTCTTCTTTTATTGTAGAAGAATACATAGTTGGCAGACGGTCACAAACAAAGGTAGCGCTTCTCTATATAAAAGACATAATAAATGTAGAGCTATTAAAGAATATTAAAGAGAAGTTAAATAAAATCGAAACTGATGTTTTAACAGGCAGTTCACAAATGGAAGAGTTAATTGTTGATAAACAAGTTTTCTCTCTGTTCCCTTTGGTAAATCACACAGGAAGATCTGATTTTGTGGTAGATTCGCTAAATCAAGGAAGGTTTTCTCTATTAGTAGATGGAGCTCCAACAGCCTTAATTGCACCTGCAAATCTGGCCTTTTTAATAAAAACATCTGAAGATCAGCATACAAGCTTTATTTTTGCATCTGTGGAAAGATTGCTCCGCGTAATAGGCTTGTTTATTACCGTTTTTTTACCGGGATTATTTACAGCGTTAACAACACATAATGTAGGTCAACTGCCATTACCACTATTAGCAACCATATCGGTTTCAAGAATAGGATTACCCTTTACATCATTTATTGAAGTTATCCTTATGCTTGTGATGTTTGAGTTATTTAAAGAAGCAGGTGCCCGCCTTCCTAAGGGAGTAGGGCAAACAGTGGCTGTTTTGGGAGGGTTAATTATAGGGGATGCGGCCATTCGAGGAGGTATTACATCTCCGACAATGCTCGTTGTAATAGGAGTAACGGCAATTTCAGGTTTTACTTTAGTCAATCAATCGTTATCTGGAAATCTTTTTGTTGTTCGTTTATATATTGTGGCGTTAAGTTTTTTTGCAGGTATATTTGGATTTATTATTGGTTTTATCTCGGTTATCATGTATTTGTCAACAATCAGATCTTTCGGCTACCCGTATTTATCCTATTATCAAGATCTCACATGGAAAGACTTATTTTCAATCTTTGTGAAACTTCCAGAGATAATAAAGGATAAACGGGCCCCGGAATTGGACACAAATGATTCGACCAGACAAGGTGACAGGTAATGAAGAAGATAAGAGCATTATTTTTGGTTAGTTTGTTAGCGATATTAACAAGTTGTCATAATGTAAAAGAAATACATAATCAAGCCTATGCAGTAGGGATGGGGGTTGACTATGTAGAAGGTGAATATCATATAATCTTACAGTTTTTAGATTTTAGTAATGTAGCAAAAACAGATCAGCAAAAAAGTGCAGAACCGGTTCCAGTCTGGATGGCAAAGGGGAAAGGTAGAACAATAGAAACAGCATTAAATGATATATTTAATACAATTCAAATGAGAGTGAATTTTGAACAATTAAATTTGGTCTTGTTTGGAGAGAACATGATTGCCTCAACAGAGCAACTTGAAGAGGCTTTTAATACATTTACTTCGAGCTTTACCGTTCGTTTAACAGCCTGGAGTTACATAACAAAGGAAAGACTGGAAGATGTTTTTACGTCATCGATCATTTTTGATTTTCCTTTTTCATATTCAAGGCTAAACCAACCAGATGAAGGCAGTAAACAAAGTGCAACCGTTCAAGCTATCTCACTAAGAGAATTTGTTATGCAATTAAACGAAAAAACGAAAACAACGATTGTTCCTTCAATTAAATTAAATAAAGATCTAATGATGAAGGAAAAGACAAAAGAACCAGCAGCAGTAATCGATGGTGCACATCTTTTCAAGGACAAAACATATAAGGGATGGCTTTCAATACAAGAATTAACAGGATTTATTTGGACGAACAACAAATCAGAAAGATCTATTACTGAATTTGAGCCGGAAAAGGGGAAGATTCTAGCTGTGGAGTTGCTGGAACCCAATTTGAAGCTGATACCAGAAAAGGCAAAAGGAAGTTACAATATTGAGGTCGATTTAACGGCATTAATAAAAGAAAGTGTTGACCAACATGTTACCCAAAATAATATAAAGAAAGAAATCGAAAACCTTATTAAAGAAGAAGTAGAAAAAACGTATAAAACGGCTAAAAAGTTAGGTGCAGATATTTTTCAACTAGAGGATCATGCATATCGATATCACTTGAAAGATTGGAAAAAATATAAAGAAGAACAAAAAAACATAAACCTTTCCGATGTTACTGTAAATGTCCAAACGTTATACAGTATTGATAAATATAAAAGTATAAAAAATGATGCAAACACAAAGAGATAAAATTGAATGATTGTAACCTAATAACATGCAGAAAAAAACTCCATATGGTACACTAAGCTCAAAAGATGCAGTGAGGAGTTTTTATCATGCAAGTAACATTCTCAAAAGAAGCGATAGAACAGTTAACACCAAAATTACATGACAATAAAGACAGGTTATTAAAATTAAAATACGATACAGATGGTTGCGGATGTGTAATGAGCGGGGTAACAGCGATGTGGCTAGTGGAGAAAGAGGACCATGGAGATGTAAAGCTTGATACAAATCTCGTACCTCTATTAGTAGAAAAAAACAAAATGGTCTTTTTAGATGAACAACTCACCATTTCTTATAATGAAACAGCCAACAGCTTCATGTTAAAAAGTCCTTCACAAATTCTAAATCCACGGATGAGTTTACTTGTAAAGTGAGGGATTGAATAAAATGAAGGATCGATTAAAGGCGATAAAAAATGTAGCATTAAACAAAACATGGGTGTCATTTTTACATGAAAACCATCCGTACAGTCTTCTCCATTGGTCAATAGGCGGAGTTCATGATGAAACAAAGGATGTATGGTTGCTTCAAGATGAAATGTCATTTGAAGCACAAGAATTTCCGACAATTGATGAAGCTATTCATTGGATGGAAAAAAACATGGAAAATATTTCGGATGTTTTAGGTTAAACAGAGGACGGCTCAAGAGTAATAATACTTTTGAGTCATCCTCTGTTTTCTTCTGTTACGCCTATATCTACAAAAAATTCATCAATGACCTTAGAGTATTCCTCACGGTTTTCTGCATATGACATAGCGTGAGAGCCTTTTTCAGCTATAAATAGTTTCTTGGCACCTTTCTTTTTCTCATAAAGTAATTTTGACATGTCTGAAGGTATGTAATCATCATCTTTACTGTGTATAAAAAGGATAGGGCTTTTGATGTTTGGAACAGCTTGTAGGGGTGAGACTCCTTTAATGGAGTAACGATCGCGCAGCTGAACAAACGGCTTTGCAATTGGCATAACTAAAACACTAGGTATGTTAAATTCAACCTTAAGTCGATACAATAGTTGCGCCTCGAGTTCGGAAAAAGGGCAGTCTGCGATGTAGAAGTCTGCACCGTCTTCAACCATTCCGGCATAAAGAAGTGTTGTAACAGCCCCCATGGATTCACCGTGAACACCTAAAAAAATGTTGTCTCCAACCTCTTTTTTTAACCAATCAACAACTGATTGAAGATCAAATTTTTCATAATGGCCGTAGCTGGTTGTTTTTCCGCCACTTTCACCATGTCTGCGATGGTCATAAATGAGAACATTCCATCCTTTTTGAAGGAATAAATTCATGTATTTGACAGAGTTTAGCCGATTTACGGTAACACCATGACAAATAATCATATATTTGTTCGTAGCATGGGGCTCAAAAACAGAACCTTTAATTGAATAACCAAATTGAGATTCAATCGAGAAATCTCTTCTATCAAGAGAGTCATAATCTTGTTGGTTAAAAAGTCCAAACTTACTATCACGATCAATAATGTCCTTATTGTCCTTCTTTTTGATAAACATCAGTTTATTTGTGAAGAAAAAGCCGACAATCAATATGTAGGATAGAAGAATAAGGAGTGGAATAAAAGCTTTTTTCACTTGGCAACCTCCTTGAATGAGCATTATCTTTATTGTACATGAACGATGAGGCTATATCCAAGTAGCATCATAACTAAAAGCACGATTTTACTGACAGGAATAGAATAAGAAAAGACAAGCAAGGTTGCCTGTCTTCTTAATTATTGAGGAGAATTTTGTCTTTTTGTTGGGTGAATCGCTTTTTCCATCTCCTCAGCTGCCATTTTATTATTGGTTGTGTCAGCATTCGGCTTCCCTTTTTGTCCACGCTGCTTTGCCATTAAAATCTCTCCTTTCTCCATCTTAAAATGTCATATTGCATCAAAAATTATACAAATGACGAACACAAGAAAATATACTTGAATCCCCATGAATATATTTACTATAATTTGATAAAGGCAGTCGGTAAGAGGAGGCAACTAAGATGAAAAGATCAAAGAAAAGCAAGGACAATCAAGCAGTCTCATTATCAGATCACTTAAACAGTGATTTATTAGAGCAGCTAAAGTCTGTTAAAAAGAATTTATCAAAGGAGCAAGAAGAGAAAGAGGCGGCTCTTGAACAGCAAAGAATAGCAGAGAGAAAACAACGAGAAAAAATAAAAGCTTTGAAGAGCTCTTAAATGAAAGTTCTTTAACTTGGAAGGATTTTAAATAGACCATAATAAAGCGGAGCATATGGCTCCGCTTTTAATTTAAATAAATTCTAGCGATGTTGCTCATATTTTTCACATTTAGTAAGATCTTGAAGCTGATGATAAACTTGAGAAGATAGTCTTTCTGCAGATCCGGCATTCACATTTTCTATTAATTGTTGTACCTTACTAGCCCCGGGGATAACTGCGCCTACTACCTCATCAAATAAGCAATATTGCAGGGCTAACCCGGTCATTGAATGGGTTGGATCCACAGCCTCGAGTTTAGATAAAACCTGTATAAGTTCTTCTTTTGAATAGGATAAGTAACTTTCTGATTTCAGTTTTTCTTCAAGGGGCTTTTCGGTTAGAAGACCTTTTGCCAGAGGACCGCGTGCAATCACACTGACATTATGTTCTTTTAAGAGCGAAAACCATTCCTCTGGTCTGCGGTCTAACAGGCTATATTGCATCATGATAGAAACAATATTGGACTTTTTTAAGTATTCTTTAATGACATTGGGACGAATAGAAGAAATGCCATAGTAACGAATGACACCTTCTTGTTTTAATTCCTCAAAGGCTTCGATTGTTTCATCAATATGATCTTCAATCATCCCGCCATGTAGTTGATAGAGGTCGATATAGTCTGTTTTAAGACGGTGCAGACTGCTTTTAACTGCTTGTTTAATATAGGCTTTAGAAGGATCCCACGTCCATCCGGATCGATCCTCTTTCCAACGGTTACCAACTTTTGTTGCTAAAATGATGTCATGCCTACGATTTTTAATGGCTTTACCAACTAGCTCCTCGTTCACACCTGCATCATATAAATCTGCTGTATCGAAATAGTTAATACCCAAGTCAATCGCTTGGTCAATTAGTGAATGTGCATGCTGTTCTTCCGTACCAAGTGACATGCAGCCAAGTCCGACTTCACTAACAAATAAATCTGAATGTCCGAGTTGTCTTTTTTGCAAAAATACCACTCCTTAAATTTGAGTATTCTTATCATCGAGAGTAGTATAAAGCTTACCAAAGGTCAACAGTTTGGTATTTGATAGGTATTTAAGGCATGCTTACTTATGCTTTTTAAGATGGAAAGGTGAAGTGCTTTTCGAAGTTGGCTTGTTTTCAACGTTGATCCATTCATAGACAGTTCCGTACAAATGGCTATATTCTTTTAATTTTGTACGAATTTCCCACGCTTTTCCAACTAGAATTATCCCTTTATCCAATCGATAGATTTTCATGCAAGGATCCATTCCCTTCCATTAAGATATGATAGAATGTATGAAGATACGAAAGTTTATAGAACAGGAGTGAGAAAATGGATCATTTAAAAGAAACTACACTAGCTTCAAAAGAAATTTTTAAAGGGAGAATCATTGATTTATATTTAGAGGATGTTAAGCTTCCGAATGGAAATACGAGTACGAGAGAAATTGTAAAGCACCCGGGAGCAGTGGCTGTAATTGCGATAACCCCTGAAAATAAAATCCTAATGGTCGAGCAATACAGAAAACCATTAGAGAGAACGATTGTAGAAATACCTGCCGGAAAGCTTGAAAAGGGTGAGAAGCCAATCATAACAGCTAAACGGGAACTGGAAGAAGAAACAGGCTATACTTGCGCGGATTTAAAGCCACTTATTTCTTTTTATACGTCACCCGGCTTTGCAGATGAATTAGTTCATTTATTTATTACTGAGAATTTAGAGAAAATGACAGAGGCTGCAGAATTAGATGAAGATGAATTTGTTGAGGTATTGGAGGTAACACTAGAGGAAGCTCAAGAAATGATTCAAAACAACAAAATTTATGATGCAAAAACAGCATATGCAGTACAATACTTACTATTAAAGGAAGCTTTAAAAAAGTAGTAGACTAAAAAAGGGATGTTACATAAATGAACAGTTATTTTGCTGACTTACATATTCATATTGGACAAACAAGCTCCGGGAAGCCAGTGAAAATTACTGCTTCTAGAAACCTAACCTTAGAAAACATTTTGATAGAGGCGAGTGAACACAAAGGGATCGATATGGTAGGTATTATTGATTGTCATGTGCCTGAAATCATTGTCACACTTCAACATCTTATCAATTCCGGTGAGTGTATAGAACTAAAAGATGGAGGAATTCGGTATCAAAATACCACGCTTATTTTAGGTAGTGAGCTTGAAATATACGATAAAACGTGTAAAGGCCCAATTCATGTGTTGGTTTTTATGCCGACTCTTCAAAAAATGAAGGAATTATCATCGTGGCTTTCCTCCCGGCTTACAAACATTACACTTAGCTCTCAGCGGATTTATGAGGATGGGAAAACTCTACAACGTTTTGTGAAACAGAGAGGTGGGCTATTTATTCCGGCGCATATTTTCACTCCACATAAGAGTTTATATGGAAGCGGTGTGGTAAGTTCCTTAACTGAAGTTTTTGAAGCAGATTTAATTGATGCGGTTGAATTAGGTTTAAGCTCAGATACGAAAATGGCTGATCAAATCACTGAATTACATAAGTATACATATATAACAAATTCAGATGCACATTCTTTACCTAAGATTGGGAGGGAATATCAGAAACTTACGATGAAAGAACCGAGTTTCCTGGAGCTGAAAAAGGTATTGAAAAAGGAAAATGGTTGCAAAATTGAAGCAAATTATGGGTTGAATCCATACCTCGGAAAATACTATGATACTACCTGTGAAAAATGTGGTGAAAAGCCGGAGAAACATCAAACGAGATGTTCAAATTGCGGAAGTATAAGATTTACAAAAGGAGTGTTCAATCGATTACAGGAGTTAGCAAGTGATGGCGAAAACAAATGTGATCGTCCTCCATATATCCATCAGGTTCCACTACAATTCATTCCGGGAATCGGACCTAAAACCCTCGATAAATTAAAGGATCTTTTTGGGACTGAAATGAATATTTTGCATGAAGTACCAAAACACGAGCTTCAGAACGTTGTAACAGAAAAAGTGGCAAATTATATTGTGGCAGCTCGGGAAGGCCGATTGCAGGTTACCTCAGGAGGCGGCGGAACGTACGGGAAAGTAACTGGAATGTAAACAAGCAATAGAGGGGGAGAAGCAAACAAAATCGAATATAATAGATTGAATCTGCCTGTCTCTCCTCCAATATCTTACTAAAATCTATCAACCAAAAGAAAGCATTTTTTAAGTCATAGATTACGTTTCCTCTCATATACTCTAGTAAGTGAAGGACGGGAGGAAATAATTATGCGAAGACAACAACTGCCAGTTAGTGCAATGATAAAGCAGCATATTAAGGAGTATTCTTCGATATATTTGTTTGTATTTGTTTTATTTTTAATGGGAGTCATCTTTGGAGCTATTATTGTCAACAGCATGAATTTAAGTCAAAAAGAGGATTTATACTATTATTTAAATCGTTTTTTTGGACAAGTAGCAGAAGGAAAAGTTGCAAGTGCAGCCGATATGTTTCATCAAAGCTTCTTTCATAATTTAAAATATCTAGGTTTAATGTGGATCCTTGGAATTTCAATAATTGGATTACCTGTGATTCTTGTTATGCTTTTTATAAAAGGTATGGTAGTAGGATTTACAGTTGGATTTTTAGTTAATCAGTTAGGCTTAAAAGGTTTTCTGCTATCGTTTGTTACGGTTTTACCACAAAATATCTTACTAATTCCAGCCTTTATCATTATGTGTTCTGTAGCAATATCCTTTTCATTAAAAATTATTAGGCAGCTCTTTGTGAAGAAATCAAGTACATTAGAAGCTCCATTGGCACTTTTTATGCGATATGCGTCCGTTTTTGTCTTTATAGGAGTAATAGCTGTACTTGCATCAGGTTTTGAGGCATATGCATCGCCATTTTTAATGAAAAATATTGTAGAATTCGTCAGTAAATAATAATTATTATTAAATAAAAATATTTATTTTTATTACATTAAAATTATTTTAGTTGGACACTTTCCTCACCTATGATATATAATAGTTCTGGGAACGCGGCGAGGGAGGAAAAGTGTTATGGAAAACCGCATTGATCGGATTAAAAAGCAGTTGCATACGGCAAGCTATAAGTTAACACCACAGCGTGAAGCAACTGTTCGGGTATTACTTGAAAACGAAGAAGATCATTTAAGTGCAGAGGATGTCTACCTTCTCGTTAAAGAAAAGGCACCTGAAATAGGTTTAGCCACTGTTTATCGTACATTGGAATTATTAACTGAATTAAAAGTAGTCGATAAAATTAACTTTGGTGACGGTGTTTCTAGATACGACCTTCGAAAAGAAGGCGCAGCACACTTTCATCATCATTTAGTTTGTATAGAATGTGGATCAGTAGCAGAAATTGAAGAAGATCTCCTTGAAGATGTAGAGCAAATAGTCGAACGCGATTGGAAATTCAAAATAAAAGATCATCGCTTAACTTTTCATGGAATTTGTGTGAAGTGTCAGGAAAAAGGCGAGAACAAAGAAGAATAAATCCGAAAAGTCTAACAAAGTGTTAGGCTTTTTATTTTCTGAAAAAGCATGTATAAAGTTTGTCCTTTTTGGCATATCTTCTAATAATCACATAAAAAAGTAGAAAAGATTATTGGAGGTAGCTATGATTAGGTGGCTAAAAACCGTAAAGGATATGATCAAAGTTTTTGTCCTTTTTACTGGATTTACGATTTTGTTCTATTATGCTATTATTTGGGTGAACTTAGAATATCAACAAATGCATCGTTATGATCAACCGGAAGGTGCAGCAATGAAGGTAACAAAAATGATTAAGAATGAGGAAGAAAGCTGGTTAAACAGGTTGATTTTCTTTATTGATAACGGGGAGTAGACAAATTTGAAGGATCAAATAAAAGATTTTATCCATTACCTAATCGTAGAAAGAGGATTATCAAACAACACAATTGTTTCCTATGAGCGAGATTTGAAAAGTTATCAAATGCATTTAAATGAAGTCCAAAAGATTGTTTCTTTTAATGATGTATCCCGTCTTCATATCATTCAATTTTTAAAATTTTTAAAAGAATCCGGGAAATCGAGCAAAACGATTGCCAGGCATATAGCATCTATTCGTAACTTTCACCAATTTTTGCTGAGGGAAAAGCAGGCAGACCAAGATCCATCTGTGCTAATTGAATCACCGCAACTAGAAAGGAATTTACCTAAAATTCTTTCGCTTCAGGAGGTAGAACAGCTCCTTGAAACTCCAAAATCAACAACTCCTTTTGGCTTAAGGGATATAGCCATGTTAGAGCTCCTGTATGCAACAGGCATTCGTGTAAGTGAGATGATTAATTTGAATTTAACAGATGCTCACCTGACAATGGGCTTTATTCGTTGCTATGGAAAAGGTAACAAGGAAAGAATTGTTCCTATAGGTAGAACCGCGACAGACGCGATCATGAATTATGTTGAAGGTGGCCGCTCAAAGCTAATGAATAAAAAGGAACCAACAGAAGCCTTATTTATCAACCATCATGGCAAGAGAATAACAAGGCAGGGTTTTTGGAAAAATTTAAAGAAAATTGCCCTTGAGGCCAACATAAAAAATGAAATAACCCCTCATACTCTAAGGCACTCATTTGCCACACATTTACTTGAAAATGGCGCAGACTTACGAGCAGTTCAAGAGATGCTTGGACATTCTGATATATCTACCACTCAAATATACACACACGTAACAAAATCAAGACTTAAGGATGTTTACAATCAATTTCATCCTCGTGCTTAAAGCATCTCCAGGAAGGAGGTGCTTTTATTTTACTATACAGAGTATAAGATTTTATTGATGAATAGATTAGAAAAACTAGGGTTTTCGCCATGAGGACTTGGCGGTAAGCCATGTTTTCTAACATTAAGAGAATGATAGAGGAGTTAAGTTGTCAATATACTCTAATAAAGTATATAATGGAAATGAAATAGTTGTCAGACTTCTGACAAGTCCCTCTTATAGAATGGAATGTTATGATAAATGGAAAAGTATAATAAGGTATGAAGTAAAGGAGGACATTAATAGTATGGAGAAATATACATATAAGCGAGTATTTTTAATCGTATTAGACTCAGTAGGAATTGGTGAAGCACCTGACGCAGAAAAGTTCAACGATTTAGGTGCGGATACAATAGGACATATTGCTGAACATATGGGCGGATTACACATGCCGAATATGGCGAAATTAGGTTTAAGTCATATTCGCGAAATTAAAGGGATACCAAAACATTCTCATCCACTTGCTTTTTATACAAAAATGCAAGAAGCATCAAATGGTAAAGATACCATGACAGGACACTGGGAAATAATGGGTTTAAATATAGTGCAGCCATTTCAAGTATTCCCGGAAGGATTTCCAGAAGATTTAATAAAAGAGTTAGAGGAAAAGTCCGGAAGAAAAGTTATTGGTAACAAGCCTGCTTCTGGGACTGAAATCTTAGATGAGCTAGGTGAAGAACATATGAAGACTGGTAGTCTCATTGTTTATACTTCAGCTGACTCCGTTCTACAGATCGCGGCACATGAAGAAATTGTCCCTCTTGATGAATTATATAACATCTGTGAAATGGCCAGAGAGATGACGATGAATGATAAATATATGGTTGGACGAATTATTGCAAGACCATTCCTTGGAAATCCAGGTGAATTTACTCGTACAGCAAACCGACATGATTATGCTCTAAAACCTTTTGATCGAACTGTCATGAATGAACTAAAAGACAGTAAATTAGATGTGATTTCAATTGGCAAGATTGCTGATATTTATGATGGAGAAGGAATTACCCAATCCTTACGCACAAAATCTAATATGGATGGGATGGATAAGTTAAATGAAACGTTAGATATGGAATTTACTGGATTAAGTTTCTTGAACTTAGTTGATTTTGATGCCCTTTTTGGCCATAGAAGGGATCCAAAAGGATACGGTAAGGCTCTTGAAGAATATGATGAAAGGCTATCGGAAGTATTAAATAAATTAAGAAAAGACGATCTGCTAATTATTACGGCTGATCATGGAAATGACCCGGTGCACCATGGTACTGACCATACAAGAGAATATGTACCATTGTTAGTCTATAGTCCAAGTTTTACCGAAGGAAGAGAGCTTCCGTTAAGAGAAACGTTTGCTGATGTAGGGGCAACGATTGCCGATAATTTTAAAGTGAAATTACCTAAATATGGTGAAAGTTTTCTGTCAGAGTTGATATAGGAGGAGATACATAGTGAATATCGAAAAAATTAGAGAAGCAGCTAATTACTTAAAAGAAAAATATAAAGATACGCCAAGCATTGGTTTAATTTTGGGCTCAGGCTTAGGTGTTTTGGCGGATGAAATTGAAAGCCCTGTAAAAATTCCATATAACGAGATTCCTAATTTTCCTGTGTCCACTGTTGAAGGACATGCAGGCCAGCTCGTTTTTGGCCAGTTAAAAGGTGTAAAAGTAGTAGCCATGCAAGGAAGATTTCACTTCTATGAAGGCTATAGCTTAGAAAAAGTAACTGCACCGGTTCGTGTTATGAAGGAACTGGGTGTTGATACATTAATCGTGACAAATGCTGCAGGAGGAATCAATAAAACATTTGAAGCAGGCGATCTAATGCTAATAAGTGATCATATTAATAATATGGGCACAAACCCATTGATTGGTCCTAATGTTTCGGAATTTGGTGCCCGATTCCCGGATATGTCTGAGAGTTATGATCGTACATTAAGAGAATTAGCGAAAAGTGTTGCAAGTGAGTTAAATATTAAGTTGCAGGAAGGAGTCTATGTTGGAAATACAGGCCCATCCTATGAAACTCCGGCTGAAGTACGTGCTCTCCGAATTATTGGGGGTGACGCAGTCGGTATGTCAACAGTTCCAGAAGTAATTATAGCAAGACATGCCGGACTAAAAGTGTTAGGTATTTCATGTATTTCTAACATGGCTGCAGGAATTCTCGATCAGCCTCTATCACATGATGAAGTAATAGAAACAACAGAGAAAGTCCGTGTTAATTTTCTGAACTTGGTGAAAAGCATTGTAGAAAAAATCAACTCCTAATCTGAATAAAAAGGTGATATGCAATGAGAATGGTTGATCTAATTGAAAAAAAACGTGATGGTAAAGAACTAACAAAGGAAGAAATCCATCATATTATAAAAGGCTACACCTCAGGAGACATTCCTGATTACCAAATGAGTGCCTTTACAATGGCAGTCTATTTTCAAGGAATGACAGATCATGAACGGGCTGAACTTACAATGGCAATGGTACATTCCGGAGATACCATTGATTTAAGTGAAGTAGAAGGAATTAAAGTTGATAAACATAGTACTGGAGGTGTAGGTGATACAACTACCCTTGTACTTGGTCCGTTGGTAGCAGCAGTAGGTGTACCGGTAGCAAAAATGTCAGGAAGAGGACTTGGACATACCGGTGGAACAATTGATAAGCTTGAATCAGTACCAGGCTTTCATGTTGAGATCGAAAACAAGCAATTTATTGAATTAGTGAACAAAAATAAAATTGCTGTCATTGGTCAAAGCGGAAATCTGACTCCTGCGGATAAAAGCTTATATGCGTTACGTGATGTAACCGCTACAGTAAACAGTATCCCACTTATAGCAAGCTCCATTATGAGTAAAAAAATTGCCGCAGGAGCAGATGCTATTGTTCTTGACGTCAAGACAGGTGCAGGTGCTTTTATGAAAGATCTTGATGACTCAAAAGAATTAGCTAAGGCAATGGTTGATATCGGAAACTTAGTTGGCCGCAGAACGATGGCCATTATCTCTGATATGAGTCAACCTCTCGGGTTTGCAATCGGCAATGCGTTAGAAGTAAAAGAAGCAATCGATACATTAAGCGGCAAAGGTCCAAAAGACTTAGAAGAACTTTGCTTATCCCTTGGAAGCTATATGGTCCTCTTGGCTGAAAAAGCTCAGACTTTAGAAGAAGCCAGATCTATGCTTATTGAAGTTATGAACAATGGTAAAGCGAGAGCGGCGATGAAAACGTTCCTTGAGGCTCAAGGTGGAGATGGATCAGTTGTAGATAAACCTGAAACGTTACCACAAGCAACATATAAAATTGAGCTTGAAGCAAAACAAGATGGCTACCTATCTGAAATGATCGCTGACTCAATTGGAACAGCCGCCATGCTACTAGGAGCAGGGCGCGCCACAAAAGAATCCCAAATTGACTTGGCCGTCGGACTCGTCTTAAACAAAAAAATTGGCGATACGGTTAAAAAGGGTGAATCCTTAGTGACAATCCATAGTAATCGCGAAAATGTAGAAGATGTAAAAGAAAAGCTTTATGCAAGTATGTCAATTAGTGAACAAAAGGTAGAAGCACCGAAATTAATTTATGCAACTGTTGAATAGATCGTAGGGACCACAGCCGGAGGGCTGTGGTTTTTTAGTTGATAATTGCAATTGAAAAGAAGAAGTGACGCAAACAAAGGTCGATTTGACGCAACAAATAGTGAAAACGACGCGACCCAACTCCAAATAGACGCAACCTCAAGGGAAAGACGCAAGGAAAAGAAGAAATAAAAAGAGCAAAGGATAAAACAAGCAACAAAATAAGTTAATTAACTAAATTAAACTTGGTTTTAAACTTATATTTTATGATTTTTTTAAAGTAAAGGATTTAGAAAAACAATTATTGAATTAATAAGGTTGTTTTCGTAAAAATTGTTGCTTTGTAATAAGTGTAGAGGTTGTTGATTTGAGCTCCAGGCTTCTCGCTTTCCGTGGGGTGGGCGGTGAGCCTCCTCAACGCTTTGCGTCTGCGAGGTCAATTCAGAACGTTTACTAACCTCAAATCAAGAACGACTTCATATAAATTACTTTCTTCACTAAATCTCAATTCCTTTGGAACTACGAGTAATACCACTTATTGTATTGAAAGGTAAACAGCTTCAAAAATTTCTTCCAACCCTTGTATATTTTCCCTCCTACTGGAAAAAATGGAAAGTATAAAGAATGGAGGGCTTATGAAATGAAACGAGTAATATCGTGTTTAACGCTTATAACAATGCTGCTTTCTGTAACACCAATGGCTTTAGCTAAAGAATCAACAACTGTCGAGCTTGCAGATAAAGCGAAGTCTGCTGTTTTAATTGAACGGGATACCGGAACCATTTTGTATGATAAAAACAGTGATGAAAAACTTCCTCCAGCAAGTATGACAAAAATAATGACAATGCTTCTTATTATGGAAGCGCTAGATAAAGGACAAATTAAATGGGATGAAAAGGTCCGTACAAGTGAGTATGCTGCTTCAATGGGAGGATCACAAATCTTTCTTGAGCCAGGAGAAGAAATGACTGTGGAGCAAATGCTAAAAGGGATTGCAATTGGATCAGGTAATGATGCTTCCGTTGCAATGGCTGAAAAAATCGCAGGATCTGCTGAAGAATTTGTTAATTTGATGAATAAAAAAGTAGAGGAACTGGATTTAAAAAATACACATTTCAAAAACCCAACAGGTCTACCGGAACCAGATCATTATAGTTCAGCTCATGATATGGCTTTAATGGCGAAAGAATTATTAAAATATGAAAAAATTACAAACTTTACTGGGAAATATGAAGACTATTTACGTGAAGGAACAGATAAAAAATTCTGGCTTGTGAACACAAATCGACTCGTAAAGTTTTATCCTGGAGTAGATGGAGTAAAGACAGGCTTTACAAATGAAGCGAAATACTGTTTAACAGCAACTGCTAAAAAAGACAATATGCGTGTTATCGCAGTAGTATTTGGAGCAGATACTCCTAAAGATCGTAATGCACAAGTTACAAAAATGCTTGACTATGCGTTTAGTCAATATCAGACACATCCTTTATTCAAAAAAGATCATGTGTTATCACAATTGAAAGTTAGCAAAGGCAGTGAAAAAGAAGTAAAACTTATGACGTCAGAGCCTATTTCTGTTTTAACGAAAAAAGGTGAAAAGGTCGATGATGTGACACAAGAAATTTTAATGAAAAATGATATTAAAGCTCCTGTGAAAAAAGGAGATGAGCTTGGAACTCTCCAATTAAAGAAAGACGGCAAATTGATAGCAGAGAGCAAACTTGTTGCAGAAAGGGATATTGACGAAGCAAGCTGGTGGACAATGTTTAAGAGAGTGATGGGCAACTTTACAAAGGCTGGCTAATGTTGCCGAAATAACACTAGTTTTGTCATCGGGCAGGAAAATCAAAGTTCAATCAAGAATTGACTCTTTATCCAGAATTTAAGGAGGGGTAAAAACCTTGAGTCTAGCGATTGAACTTGATGTAAAAGAATCTGTACTTTGTATAAGACTCTCAGGTGAACTTGATCATCATGCAGCAGAGGAGTTACGTACAAAAGTAACAGACACATTAGCTGCAAATCAAATTCAGCATATTGTATTAAATCTTGGACAACTATCGTTTATGGATAGTTCAGGATTGGGTGTCATCTTAGGAAGATATAAACAAATTAAAGCAACCGGTGGAGAAATGGTTGTATGTGCAATTTCACCGGCAGTTAAACGATTATTTGATATGTCAGGTTTATTTAAGATTATTCGGTTAGAAGAGAATGAGCATAAAGCGCTCCAGACTTTGGGGGTGGCATCATGAAAAACGAAATGAACCTTCAATTTTCAGCGCTAAGTCAAAACGAATCATTTGCAAGGGTAACAGTAGCTGCTTTTATTACTCAGTTAGATCCGACAATGGATGAATTAACAGAGATTAAAACGGTGGTTTCGGAGGCAGTTACGAATGCCATCATACACGGATATGATAATGATCCAAATGGTATTGTGTATATTTCTGTCACGCTAGAGGATGGAATGGTTCAATTAACAATCCGTGACGAAGGAATGGGGATTGTTGATGTTGAAGAGGCAAGACAGCCTCTCTATACAACAAAGCCTGAACTCGAAAGATCCGGGATGGGGTTTACGATCATGGAGAACTTCATGGATGAAATTTTAGTTGAGTCCTCTGAATCAAATGGAACAACTGTTAGACTGGTAAAACACTTATCGAAAAGTAAAGCTTTATGCAATTAAAGGGAGACTTGCTATGGATGTGGAGGTCAAGAACGATCAATCGAATACACAGTTAAAAGATCATGAAGTTAAGGAATTAATTCGTCGTAGTCAAGAAGGTGACCAAGAAGCACGAGATTTAATTATCCAAAAAAACATGAGATTAGTATGGTCTGTTGTCCAGCGTTTTTTAAATCGTGGATACGAACCTGATGACTTATTTCAAATTGGCAGTATCGGATTACTAAAATCTGTCGATAAATTTGATTTATCTTATGATGTTAGATTTTCGACGTATGCTGTACCGATGATTATTGGTGAAATTCAACGTTTTATTCGCGATGATGGTACAGTAAAAGTGAGCCGTTCCCTAAAGGAACTAGGAAATAAAATCAGACGGGCGCGAGATGAATTATCTAAAACAATGGGAAAAGTACCGACAGTTGCTGAAATAGCCTCCTACCTAGATATTGCTCCTGAAGATGTTGTACTTGCACAGGAAGCTGTAAGAGCACCTTCATCTATCCATGAAACTGTTTATGAAAATGATGGAGATCCCATTACATTACTGGATCAAATTGCTGACAATACGGAAACAAAATGGTTTGATAAAATTGTATTGAAGGACGCCATTCGAGATTTAGATGAGCGTGAGAGACTCATTGTGTTCCTGAGATATTATAAAGATCAAACACAGTCAGAGGTAGCTGATCGGCTCGGAATCTCTCAAGTGCAAGTATCGAGACTTGAGAAAAAGATCTTGCAGCAAATGAAAGACAAGATGAATCAAATATAAAGAGGAAGAATAATTGATTATCACTCCATTTTATTTTTAGGAGGATAATGAGTATTCTTCCTTTTTTTGCTTTCATAACTGCTTTTTCTCCTTTACAATCCAATGGTAATTGTTGGACTTTCTTACAGGACTGCATGATTAAAATTAAGGCAATGCATACTACATATACAATCAAATGTTTTACTTGTTACAAGGAGTAATGTAAAGGAAAAGGCATCAACAATCACAATCATTAGGAAGTGAACCTTGATGGATAAGACGGTATATATCAGACTTCGTCACCGAATTCAAGTACATCCTAACGATGTCATTACTATTGAAAAAATTGCACTCATCGTAGGCGATAAGGAGTTGACAGAAAAACTAAAGAAAATTGTCATTCATAAAGTCCAGTTAAGGGACAAAAATATGGTTGTTATCGATATTATGCATGTCTTAAAGGAAATAAGGAAATTTGATCGGCAAATTGATATTCAGGCTTTGGGATCAAACCAGACCATTGTTGAAATTATGTACAAAAAGAAGAAACTATCACCCTTATTATTTTGTATCGTATGGCTTTTACTCTTTATTGGAGCCGGGTTGGCGATTATGAATTTCCACGAAGATGTGAGCATGCAGGCTGTCCACCAACGTATATACAAGATTGTAACAGGAAGAGAAAATGACCAGCCGCTAATCCTGCAGATACCCTATTCACTGGGTCTTGGATTAGGAATGATATTGTTTTTCAATCACTTATTTAAAAAGAGAATTAATGAAGAACCAAGTCCCTTAGAGGTAGAAATATTTAATTATCAACTTGATTTAGATCAATATGTAGCGATGAATGAAAATAAAGAAAATATAAATACAAATGATCATGATAATAAATAGTCTCATTCTCATTATTATCGGATTATCCGGGGGACTTGTTGTTGGTTCAGGTTTTGTAGCATTTTTGGCTGTTCTAGGGATTATTCCCAGACTAACACAGTTAACAAAGACATATCAGTTTATCCATGTCTATGAGTGGGCAATTATATTAGGCACTGTTTTGGTAGGTTGGGCTAGTTTGAGAAATAGTTTATTGTTTCAATCAGAGCTTTGGTTAATTCCAATTGGTCTTTTTTGTGGAATATTTATTGGAATGTTGGCGGCAGCCTTGACAGAAGTATTAAATGTTTTCCCTATTTTGGCTAAAAGGGTCGGGCTTGGTGAAAAGATTTTGATTTTGTTAATGGCTATTGTGTTTGGAAAGATTGTCGGTTCATTATTTCATTGGATGTATTTTGTGAATCATTAAGGAGGTCTGAACATGGCGAAAATGAAAGAAGATTATAAGAATAAAATTAAAGATTATCAACCAAAGCCACCATATTTTATTAATTGCCTAAAGGCGTTTCTAATAGGTGGATTTATTTGTTTATGTGGCCAAGGAATTCAAAATTTTTATATGAATGTTTTTCACTTTTCAGAAAAAGATGCAGGAAATCCGACTGTTGCCACGTTGATTTTAATATCTGCTTTACTAACAGGGTTTGGTATCTATGATAAGCTTGGGCAATTTGCTGGAGCAGGATCTGCTGTACCTGTTACTGGGTTTGCTAACTCAATGACAAGTGCAGCAATTGAGCATAGAAGTGAAGGGGTTGTATTAGGAGTTGCCACCAATATGTTTAAGTTAGCGGGAAGTGTTATCGTTTTTGGTGTTGTGGCTGCATATATCGTCGGAATGATTCGTTATTTTTATGGACTAGCATTTTAAGGTGGGGTGAATAAATTGAAACTAACTGGAAAGCAGACATGGCAATTTGAGAATCCTTTATTTGTCCATTCAAGTGGAACAGCTGTTGGTCCAAAAGAAGCAGATGGACCACTTGGCCAGTATTTTGATATAAAACATAAAGAACTTCACTGTGGTGAAGATAACTGGGAACTAGCAGAACGAAGGTTAATGGAGCAGGCAGTTGAACAATGTCTTACAAAAGGAAATAAAACGATAGATGATATAGATTTATTTTTAGCAGGAGATTTGCTGAATCAAAATGTTACGGCAAATTATGTAGCGAGACATCTCAGTCTTCCCTTTCTTTGTATGTTTGGTGCTTGTTCAACATCAATGGAAACAGTTGCAATGGGATCTGCTTTAGTTGATGGAGGTTTCGCTAGTCAAGTAATTGCTGCAACAAGCAGTCATAATGCCACAGCAGAGAGACAGTTTCGTTATCCAACGGAATATGGTGGGCAAAAGCCTGATACTGCAACCTTTACAGTTACTGGTTCAGGTGCCGTATTAATTAATAAAGAAGTAAGTAATATTAAAATTACTTCTGCGACTATTGGAAAAGTAGCAGATTTAGGGATTAAGGATCCGTTTGATATGGGTTCTGCCATGGCACCGGCGGCAGCGGATACCATTGCACAGCATCTTAAAGATTTAAATAGAACTCCAGATGATTATGACCTATTTTTAACAGGAGACCTATCAGGTGTTGGCAGTCCAATTGTAAAAGAGTTATTGAAGGAAGAAGGTTACGATGTTCATGATAAGCATAATGATTGCGGCTTAATGGTCTATCGCCCGGATCAAAAAGTATTTGCTGGTGGTAGTGGATGCGGTTGTTCCGCTGTCGTGACATATTCACATATCTTTAACGAACTTAATGCAGGAAATTTAAAGCGGGTTTTTGTTGTAGCGACGGGTGCATTACTAAGCCCAACAATGATTCAACAGAAAGAATCGATTCCAACAATAGCACATGGAGTTGTATTCGAAAGAGCGGATGGGGGAGTGAATAGCTAATGGAATATTTATTAGCATTCGTTGTCGGAGGAGCTATTTGTGTAATAGGTCAGATCCTTTTAGATGTTTTTAAACTAACCCCTGCTCATGTCATGAGCTCCTTTGTAGTATCAGGTGCAATATTAGATGGATTTGGACTTTATGATAAATTAATAAAGTTTGCCGGAGCTGGGGCAACTGTACCTATCACTAGTTTTGGACACTCTCTTCTACATGGAGCAATGGAACAGGCTAAGGAGCATGGATTTATTGGGATTGGGATTGGAATATTTGAACTAACTTCAGCAGGTATTTCGGCAGCCATTTTATTTGCATTCATTATGGCACTTATCTTTAAACCGAAAGGATAGGTTACATTGGCAGAAAAAGCGAGGGTCATTATTGTTACTGATGGAGATGAATATGCAGCAAGAACAATTCAATATGTAGCAGCCCAAATAGGGGGAAGAACCATTTCGCAAACCCAGGGAAATCCTACAATTCTTAGTGGTAGCCAAATAGTTGAGCTTATCCTTCAGGCAAAAAATGACCCTGTCTTTGTCATGTTTGATGATTGTGGATTATTAGGTGAAGGCGCTGGTGAAGTAGCTTTAAAATATGTTGCAGAACATCCCAAAATAGAGGTCCTTGGTGTTATTGCAGTGGCGTCCAAAACACATCAAACAGAGTGGACGAGAGTTGATGTGAGTATTGACAGATTTGGTGAATTAACCGAATACGGTGTAGATAAAAGTGGACTTAAAGATCTTGAACTCGGAAGAATAAGCGGTGATACGGTGTATTGTTTAGATCAATTAGAGGTACCTATTATTGTTGGAATTGGGGACATTGGCAAAATGGCTAGAAAGGACAGTGTGAAGATTGGATCGCCAATTACAATGAAAGCTGTTGAATTAATACTAGAAAGGAGCGGTTATAATGTCAACAGAGACGGAAGCTAAACAATATCCGATAACGGGAAACTTAGCAGAAAGTGAAAAATTTTTCACCGAACATGTTGGACTTAATACAAGCTTTGATTTAGGTGTAAGGAAATTGACCATACTAGACTTTCAAGTAAATATGTATTATTTAAATGGTCTATGTGATACGAATTATATTACTCAAATATTAAAAAATGTATCATTAATAAATGATCGTGAAGTAAATCATATAAAATTCAAGGAAATTTTAGAAAATAGAATTGTTAATCAATCAGTCCAAAAGATAAGAACATTGGATGAAGTGGTTGACCAAGTTCTTTCAGGATTAATCGTTTTCCTTATGGAAGGTTCGGACTATGGGCTGGTTGTCGATGTAAGAAGTTATCCCGGCAGACAACCTCAAGAGCCTGATACAGAAAAAATTGTCCGTGGAGCAAGGGACGGGTTTGTCGAAAATATTATTGTTAACACAAGGCTTAATCCGCAGAAGGATTAGAGATGAACGTTTGCGTTATGAAATGATGAAAATTGGTGAACGCTCAAAAACAGATGTTTGTCTTGCTTACGTCAAAGATGTAGCCGATCCCGGGCTAGTTAAAACCATAAAAAAGGAACTTGATACAATCAAAGTTGATGGAATTACAATGGCTGATAAAACAATCGAAGAATTTTTAGTCAAGCAGGGCTATAATCCGTATCCCTTAGTAAGGTATACAGAGAGACCCGATGTCGCGGCTAATCACTTATTAGAAGGGCATGTATTAATTATTGTTGATACATCGCCGAGTGTCATTATCACTCCTACTACATTCTTTCATCATGTTCAGCATGCGGAGGAATATCGCCAAGCACCAGCGGTAGGTACATTCTTACGATGGGTCCGATTTTTAGGAATCATTGCATCCATTTTTCTTTTACCATTATGGTTTTTGTTTGTCCTAGAACCTTCTCTTTTACCTGAAAATATAGCTTTTATTGGACCTAATGAAGAAAAAAATATTCCGATTGTGATACAAATATTTTTAGCTGATTTTGGGATTGAATTTTTAAGAATGGCTGCGATACATACACCAACATCTCTTTCTACTGCGATGGGTCTAATCGCTGCTGCGTTGATTGGTCAAATCGCGATTGATGTTGGTTTATTCGTTCCGGAGGTAATCTTATATGTAGCTGTTGCTGCTATCGGAACCTTTGCAACACCAAGTTATGAATTAAGTGTTGCAAATAAAATGGCGAGGTTAATACTGTTAATTGCAGTCGCTGTTTTTAAATTAGAAGGCTTTGTTATTGGATGTACACTTTTTATCATCTCACTTGTAAGAATAAAATCACTAAACACTCCTTACCTATGGCCCTTTCTACCATTTAATGCGAAGGCATTATGGCAAATCATTATCCGTACATCTGTCCCGGGAGCTAAGCTTAGACCGAGTATTGTACATCCTCAAAACGTAAAAAAACAACCGGAATAGGGTAAAGTGACATTGAAAGAACCCCTCATTTATGATATTGTATGTTTAATTTCATGCAGAATTTTCATAACAGACAGTTAATGACCAGCTGGTGTTAACTGTCTTTTTTCTTGAATAATTAATCAACTATTTTGCAGGCAAGATAAGTTAAACGTAAAAGCCTAGTTGTAGAAAGAGGGGATACATTTTGTTCTTACATGGTACTAGTAAGATAAATGAAAAAGGGCATTTAGAAATAGGCGGAGTGGATACCATTCAATTGGCACAAGAATATGGTACACCTCTTTATATTTACGATGTAGCGTTAATAAGAGAACGCGCTCGAAGCTTTAAAGAAGCTTTTGAAAAAATGGGCGTTAAAGCACAAGTTGCTTATGCTAGTAAGGCATTTTCATCGATTGCCATGTTTCAGCTTATTGATGAAGAAGGTCTTTCATTGGATGTCGTATCCGGCGGTGAGTTATACACAGCCATTGCTTCAGGATTCCCTGCTTCAAAAATCCATTTGCATGGTAACAATAAAAGCAAAGCAGAACTTAAAATGGCACTAGATCACGGTGTCGGGTGTATTGTTGTAGATAACTTCTATGAAATTGAACTTTTAAAAGACCTCACCAATACATCTGGTCAAAAAATATCAGTCCTTCTACGAGTCACGCCAGGTGTTGAAGCACATACACATGATTATATTACAACAGGACAAGAGGATTCAAAGTTTGGATTTGGTTTATTAAATGGACAAATTGAAAAGGCGATCGAGGCAGTATTGGATTCAAGTCATATTCAATTGCTGGGAATTCATTGCCATATTGGTTCTCAAATATTCGATACTGCTGGATTTGTCCTAGCAGCCGAAAGAGTATTTATGAAAATCAAGGAATGGAAAAGCCAATTCTCATTTATCCCCGAGGTTGTGAACCTGGGTGGAGGTTTTGGAATTCGCTATACAGCAGAAGATGAGCCGCTTCCGGCAACTTATTATGTAGAAAAAATTGTTGAGGCTGTTAAAAATCAAGTAAATGAAATGGGTATTGCAATGCCGGAAATTTGGATTGAACCAGGCCGCTCACTAGTAGGTGATGCGGGAACAACATTGTATACAACTGGATCAACAAAAACCGTACCTAATATTAGAGAATATGTAGCGATTGATGGTGGGATGAGTGACAATATCCGTCCGGCTTTATATCAAGCAAAATATGAAGCAGTATTAGCAAATCGGGCATTAGAAAAGCATGATGTCCCTGTTTCAATTGCAGGAAAATGCTGTGAAAGCGGAGATATGTTAATTTGGGATCTGCCATTACCAGAGGTAAAATCAAATGATATTTTGGCTGTTTTCTGTACAGGTGCTTATGGTTACTCAATGGCAAATAATTATAACAGAATCCCTAGACCAGCAGTTGTTTTCGTTGAAAACGGTGAGGCACAACTTGTAGTGAAAAGAGAGAGGTTTGAAGATTTGATTGGTAATGACTTACCTTTACAATCAAAAGTCATTAATAAATAAGGGTAATACAAAACGAGAGCAGTATGTCACTGCTCTCGTTTTTATGCGGACTGCTCATTGTTTGTGAAAATTGAAATAAAAGCATTCCACAGTGATATGAAGAACTCTTTTACTTGCTCTAAGAAAGTTTGTCCTTCCTCGGAATTAAGGAAATTTGATATTTTATCTTTTGCTTGGTCAAGTTGGTCACCCACTTGATTCCAATCTATATTGATATCCTTCATTTTATTAAATAAATCAATTAAACTATTGATTTGTTCTTCAGACAACGTAATACCTAAATCATTCGCTGCATTTTCGATCATTGTACGTATTTCCGCATCTGTCTCAGGCATTCCATTTTTAGCAATTTCATCTTTAATTTTTGCCATTAAAGCAGTTGCGTTTTCCGCTCCAACCTCATCTCCAAGTTTAGCAGTTGTGACAAGTTCTTCATTAGCTACCTGTTTTACATCCTCAGGTATGGCTTCCTCAGAAGTAATCTCATAAGCTTTGATCAAGCCTGTTAAAGCAGCAGTACCAGAAACTTCGAACGGAGCCGTAACGTAAACAGATGCATCTTTAATACCTGCTGTCATAAGGGCATTTAAAAACATTTCATCTGTAACCCAAGTTATGTTCTTTGTTTTTACTTCTAGCCCTGAACCGGACTCTTCAATCGTGATGCTTGTAGAGGATATTGCTTTTTTCCCTATAGTAGCTTTTGGAATATAGTCACCTAAATATTGATGTTCTTCCTCATTGGACACAGTGATGATTTGATCTTCTGATGTCGCATTCATTTCTTTTAAAATGGTTTGTTTTTGCGCTTCTGTTAAATTTTCTCCAAGAGTAATGGTCATATCTCCAACTACAGCATCAGCGTAGGTTAAAGATGGAAAAGCAAATAAAAGTAAAGCGATGAACCCTATTATATATTTTTTCAAGATAATGCCTCCTTATTTAAAACAATGACTCTTCCCATCTATTATAGTGCTTTTTTGTAAAAGTCAATACATGGTTAATGGAAATTAAGAATTTCTTAATATTATTTAAATACGATCTATTTGGTATTCCTCCCTTGAGTATAGTAGAATAGGTAAGTATTCATGTCTATTAGACGTACAAAACATATTGGAGGTTTCATACATATGAAAAAAGCGCAAATTACGATGGAAAACGGAGATATCATGACATTGGAACTTTACTCAAATGAAGCACCAGGAACTGTAGCTAACTTTGAAAAGCTTGCTAATGAAGGTTTCTATAATGGTTTAACTTTTCATCGTGTTATTCCTGGATTTGTAGCACAAGGTGGATGTCCGCATGGAACAGGAACTGGTGGTCCTGGCTATACAATTAAATGTGAAACACAAGGCAACCCACATAAGCATGAAGCAGGTTCACTTTCAATGGCACATGCTGGGAAAGACACTGGTGGAAGCCAATTCTTCATCGTTCACGAGCCACAGCCTCACTTAAATGGAGTTCACACTGTATTTGGTAAAGTGGTTGATAATCTTGAAGCAGTTTATAAAATTAAACCGAACGATGTAATGAAGGAAGTAAAGGTTTTTGAAGAATAAAAGTTAAAACAAAGGACTGTCTCATTCTGGGGCGGTTCTTTTTAATTTCTAAAAAAAGAACATAAAGATTGCAACATTCTCATTATACGGATAAAATATAATTTATAATTTCATATTTCGTATTACATTACATTCTTCGGGGCAGGGTGAAATTCCCTACCGGCGGTGATGAAGGGGATGACCCCTCTTAGTCCGTGACCCGTTAGCACAATTGTTAACGGTGGATCTAGTGAGATTCTAGAGCCGACAGTGAAAGTCTGGATGGGAGAAGGATTGCGTGATTTTTTGCGGTGTATTAAAGTCTGTGAAAAAACAGACATTTAATACTCTTATTTGACATACTCAAATATCAATTTCGAACATTTACCAAGGCCCCTAGTCTTTTTGACAGTGGGCTTTTTTAGCTTTGCATAAAATAAGCAAAGCAATGTAAACGTAAATATGACATCTTTACACAGGAAGGAGGAAATTAAATGTTTACAGGAATTATTGAAGAGATTGGCACAATTCAAAGTGTACAAAACGCTAAAGAAGCAATCGTATTTACTGTAGGGGCGAAGCATATTCTTCACGATGTATCTCTAGGTGACAGTATTTCAGTAAACGGAGTCTGCTTAACGGTCACACAATTTTCAGCTGAATCATTCTCTGTTGACGTGATGCCGGAAACAGTTAGGAGTACTTCTTTATCGCAATTGAAAAAAGGGTCACCAGTAAACTTAGAGAGAGCGATGGCAGCTAATGGACGATTCGGCGGTCACTTTGTTTCCGGTCATGTTGACGGTATCGGGAAAATTACAAAAAAACAGCAGGTGTCCAACGCGGTTTACTATGAAATACAGGTACCGGAAGAATTGACTAGTACATTGATCCAGAAAGGATCTATTACAGTGGATGGTATAAGCTTGACAATTTTTGGGTTAGACAAAGAAAAAGTTGTTATCTCAATCATTCCTCACACTTTAGGGGAAACTATTTTAGGTACAAAAGGTGTTGGCGATATTGTGAATATTGAATGTGATATGGTTGGGAAATATATAAAAAAATTTGTTTCTCAGCAAGTGCAGACAAAGGGTCCTTCATTAAGTAAATCATTTTTGGAAGAGAACGGATTTGTTTAAGTCACGTATAGATATAAGCTAACTAGCTGACTTAATAGCCTTTAACATGTAACATATATGAAAGGAGTTATATCATGTTCCATACAATTGAAGAGGCGATAGCAGATTTAAGAGATGGGAAAGTAGTCATTGTAGTTGATGATGAAGATCGTGAAAATGAAGGGGATTTTGTTTCACTTGCAGATAGAGTGACTCCTGAAGCAATTAATTTTATGATAAAGCATGGCAGAGGACTTGTGTGTGTGCCATTAACTGAAAAACAGGCAGCTAAGTTGGATCTTTCCCCTATGGTCACTCATAACACAGATCCACATGGAACAGCTTTCACAGTAAGTGTAGATCATAAAACAAATGCAACAGGAATTAGTGCGTTTGAACGTGCTGATACTGTAAGAGCACTTTTATCAGATGAATCTAAACCTTCAGATTTTAAAAGACCAGGACATACCTTTCCGTTAATAGCCAAAGAAGGTGGCGTTCTCCGTAGGGCAGGCCATACAGAAGCAGCAGTAGATTTGTCTCTTTTATGCGGTGCCAAGCCTGGTGGAGTTATTTGTGAGATCATAAAAGAAGATGGAACAATGGCAAGAGTACCTGATCTTCTAATCCTTTCTGAAGAGCTTAACCTAAAGATTATTACGATTAAGGACTTAATTCAATATCGCAACCGTAGAGAAAAGTTGGTGAAGAAAGAAGTTGAAATTGAATTGCCAACAGAATTTGGTTCTTTTAGAGCAATTGGATATTCTAATGTACTAGATCAAAAAGAACATGTTGCGTTTGTAAAAGGGGAGATAAACCCTGAAGAGGATATATTAGTAAGAGTGCATTCAGAATGTCTTACAGGAGATGTATTTGGTTCATATAGATGTGATTGTGGACCACAATTACATGCTGCACTCTCTCAAATTGAAAAAGAGGGTAAAGGTGTATTACTCTACATGAGACAAGAAGGAAGAGGTATTGGTCTGATTAATAAAATGAGGGCTTATAAGCTTCAAGAACAAGGGTATGATACCGTTGTAGCAAACGAAAAGTTAGGATTTGGTCCAGATCTAAGAGATTATGGCATTGGTGCTCAGATACTTAAAGATTTAGGAATTGAAAAAATGAAGCTCTTAACAAATAATCCTCGTAAAATTGCTGGACTTGAAGGCTATGGCTTAACGATTATTGACAGAGTACCAATTGAAATGCCTGCAAGAAAGGAAAATGAGCAATACTTAAGAACAAAATTTGAAAAACTAGGTCATTACTTACATTTTTAAATAGAAAATTGGAGGAATAAAGAATGAAAAAAACATTTGAAGGTCATTTAATTGGAAGTGGATTAAAAGTTGCAATAGTGGTAGCGCGTTTTAATGAATTTATTACTTCTAAGCTACTAGGAGGAGCGGAAGATGCTCTAAAAAGACATGGTGTTGAAGAATCTGATGTAACAGTAGCTTGGGTTCCAGGTGCATTTGAATTACCATTGGTAGCAAAAAAATTAGCTGAATCCGGCAAATATGATGCAGTTATTACTTTAGGTACTGTCATTCGCGGTGCAACGACTCACTATGATTATGTTTGCAATGAAGCGGCAAAGGGAGTTTCACAAGCATCATTAACAACAGGTGTACCGGTAATTTTCGGTGTATTAACAACTGAATCGATCGAGCAAGCAGTTGAAAGAGCAGGCACAAAAGCTGGTAATAAAGGCTATGAAGCTGCAGTAACAGCAATTGAAATGGGAAATTTATTAAAGACTCTTGATTAATTTTCCAAAAAAGGTGTTTAAAATCGTCGAAAAACTGTTTATAATGATTGAGAACAAAGGATAATTTTGAATCATATATATAATTGTATTTATTTGTGAATTTGGCTAGTGTTAAACTTTGTTAATAACTTAAAACAAGGTAAATCAGCTAATTTTTGTACGGTTTTAAACACTTTTGCTTTCATATTGAAGGCTAATTCGTTAATGAGGGGTATCTATGTTAATTCGCTTTAAAAAAAGTTTTGAAAAAATTGCTATGGGTCTACTGTCATTTATGCCAGCAGAAAAAGACTTAAAGCAATTACAACAAACAATAAAACAATATGAAACATCAGCTGAGTGGCAATTGTTTTTATGGAAACAGGACGAAGATATCATTGGTGCTATTGGTGTCGTTTTTAAAGGAGAAGACCTTGTTGAAATTCAACATATTACCGTTAACCCGTCTCACAGACAACAAGGGATTGGTAAACAAATGGTACATGCGGTAACAGATCTTTATAAGAACAAAACAGTTATTCCAAATGACGAAACAGAAGCTTTTTTTGAAAAATGTAAAGATTGTAAAGAGTAATTGTTAAATGAAAAGGGTCAGACTTCCTTATCATTTCTCAATACCTTCATATTTAGATAGAAGGTAGGAGAAAATCCGGAGGTCTGACCCTTACAAATTAGAATTTTTTTTGTATGAACAGCTCGATTTTTTTCTTTTTTCTAATTCAACTAAACGCTCTTTAATGACGTCAGTTCGATTTCGTCTCATATGTTTATGAATTAGATCGAGGTTTCTTAAGTTACTCTCAATTCCCCATTCCTTTCCCTGTTTACGGCAAATTAACAGGCACTCATTCATTAGGTTTTTATTTATTATCGGAAGATTTATACTTGTATATGGAAGTTGATGTTGTATATCCTCTTTTCTATTCACAAGTAATTTAAGAAGCTGATCACTATGTAACCCTAATTGTTCGATATGGTCTTTTTCTTTTTCTAGAATCTTAATGGCATTTGAAATCATTTTTAAAGCTCCACTAAAATTTTCTCTTCTTTGGTGATAAAGAGCAACTGCGATTTGAATTAACCCGACCCAATATTTCTTTCTATTATTTCGTGCATCTTTTTTCCAGTGTTCTTCCAGCACTTCATGACATTCAAAATAATCTCGATCACAATGAAAATGGACAAGATATTCAATATATGCTCGGTCAAACATTGTACGTTAACACCTTCAATCCCATCATTTCTTAATGACAGTGTAACATAAAACAAGACAAGAATTTAAATATGACTCATTAATTAAAAAGTTTAGAGGTTGCTGAGAAATCAGCAACCTCATTTTGCTATTATAACCAAGCAGCACCTACGATAATTAACAAAATGAACAATACTACAATTAACGCAAAGCCTGCACCATAGTTAAAACCTTGATCACCCATGTTTTTGAATCCTCCTTCATGTTTAGCTTTTATACACTTGTAATATATGAGTGAAAGATTAAATTGTATAGGCAGAAGTCTATCTTTTGAAGTTTTTAGCTTTTTTGAAGATCTTTCCAGTAACCATATAAACGAGAAATAACTATTGGACATGTTAAGAATTTAATCTATACTATATGGTGGCTAGTAGTAAGAATGGTGGGATAGAAATTGCAGTATCACGTAAAAATAGACGCATTTGAAGGACCTTTAGATTTATTACTTCATTTAATAAACCGTTTAGAAATTGATATATATGATATTCCTGTGTCAGAGATAACAGAGCAGTATATGTTATATATTCATACAATGCAAGAGCTCCAGCTTGATATTGCTTCCGAATATTTAGTTATGGCAGCAACATTATTGTCGATAAAGAGCAGAATGTTGCTTCCGAAACAAGAAGAAGAACTTTTTGAGGATGAATATGGAGAAGAGCCTGAGGAAGATCCCCGCGATGAGTTGATGAGGCGATTAATTGAGTATCGAAAATATAAAGAGGCTGCAGAGGATCTTAGATCACTAGAAGAAGATCGTTCACAAGTTTATACAAAGGCTCCAAGTGATTTAAGTGAATTTGTGACTGAATCACCGGCACATATGGAATCTTTAAATGTATCAATTTATGACATGTTAGGTGCTTTTCAAAAAATGTTACGGAGAAAGAAAATTCAAAAGCCGGTTCAAGCCAAAATTGCACGTCAGGAGATTCCGATTGAAAAAAGAATGGAAGAAATATTAACTGATTTAAGGTCAAAACCAGGCCGGAGAAAATTTCAAGATTTATTTCCTTCTAATAGTAAAGAGCACTTAGTTGTGACTTTTTTGGCAATCTTAGAACTAATGAAGACACATTCTATTGTTATCGAGCAGGAGAATAATTTTTCAGATATTTTTATTATGGGGAGTGAAACTTAAATGGCCTTAGGTGTGATTGATTGGAATTCAATCGTAGAAGCATTATTATTTGCTTCCGGCGACGAGGGTCTTTCCCTGAAACAATTAACGATCGTTTTAGAGGTAGAAGAACAGGAAGTCGTGGATATCGTGAAAGAACTTGCTGAAAGTTATAAAAAGAAAGATCGGGGTATTGAGCTTGTAGAGGTTGCAGGTCAATTTCAACTAACAACGAAAAAAGAACATGCTATGTATTTAAAAAAATTAGTTGAATCACCCGGAAATGGCTCACTTTCACAAGCTGCATTAGAGACTTTAGCGATTGTGGCATATAAACAGCCAATCACTAGAGCAGAAATTGAAGAAATTCGCGGTGTGAAAACAGAGAGGCCAATTCAAACACTGGTAACCAAAATCCTTATTAAAGAAGTCGGCAGAGCTGAGGGAACAGGACGTGCAATATTGTATGGAACCACTAAAGAATTTCTGGAATATTTTGGACTGAAGTCGATAAAGGAACTCCCGCCACTACCTGAAAAAGATAACGAATTTGAACAAGAGGAAGCAGATCTTTTCTTTGAAAAGTTTAACGAAACATTAGAAGACTTGAACTAATATTGACTGACCTGAAAATACTTAAAGGTCAGTCTTTTTTTTGGAAATACATATGAAGAATCCTAACTGACTCACTGGGGACAGTCACAATTTTCATTTTTCATTCATAAGCTTTGTCCACGTGCATAAACTTGTACAAAACGAACGAGTAAGGGACGTGGTTGCTTTATGCTGCACATGAAGAAAATAACAACAGTGTTTTTCATCATTATCTTATTACTTGCATGTATACCCAAGCAGACCTCCGGTATTGGTGTAAGTGCTCAAACTGCCATTTTAATAGATCAAGAATCTGGAAGGGTCTTATATGAAAAACAAGCACATCAAAAAATGAGAATTGCAAGCATTACAAAAATAATGACAGCAATCCTTGCGGTTGAATCCGGTAAATTAAACGAAATGGTCACAGTAAGTGAGAGAGCGCTCAAGGCAGAAGGATCTTCAGTTTATTTGCAAAAAGGGGAAAAAATTAAACTTGAGGATTTGGTTTACGGACTTATGCTCAGATCTGGAAATGATGCTGCTGTAGCGATCGCTGAACATGTTGGGGGTAGTCTAGAAGGATTTGTGATAATGATGAATCAAAAGGCAGAAGAAATTGGAATGACAAACACAGTATTCGCAAATCCTCATGGATTAGATGATCATGAAAATCATTATTCAACAGCTTATGATATGGCGATATTAACAAAGTATGCTATGCAAAATGACACTTACCAAAAGATATCGGGTACTGAAACACACCGGGCACCAAATCCTAACGAAAAATGGGACAGAGTCTGGCATAATAAGAACAAACTTTTAACAACCCTTTATGAATACAGTACCGGTGGAAAAACAGGATATACTGTTAGGGCAAAAAGAACATTGGTTTCAACTGCATCAAAAGATGGATTTAGCACCATCGTTGTCACGTTAAATGATCCGGATGATTGGAAGGATCATATGAATTTACACAATTTTGCTTTTAGCAATTATGAGCTAGTCAAGTTAAAGAATGAAGGAACACTAGATGGGATTGAACACGACTTTTATAAGAGGAATGTATTCATAGATCGAAATGTTCTGTATCCCTTAAGCAAAGAAGAGCAAGAAAAGGTGAAGATTGAAATTTCATTACAAAAACCCCAAAAAGATTGGGAGGATGTAAAAAAGGTACCAAATGTTGTAGGTGAAATGTCAATTAAAATTGACGAAAAGTCAATTGCCAACATTCCTATCTACTTTGACAATGGAAATGTGGAAAAACCAAAAGGCTCGTTCTGGGACATGTTTAGAAATATCTTTTTTGCATCTGTTGGGGTAAAACATTATGGTTAATATCATTTGGGTGATGTTGACGGTTATCGGAATTGTTTTTGCGATGTTTAATGGAACGATGGATGAAGTAAATGAAGCCATATTTAAAGGAGGAAAAGAAGCTGTTACGATTGCGATCGGTTTTATCAGTGTTTTAGTCTTTTGGCTTGGGCTGATGAAAGTTGCAGAAAAGGCTGGCTTATTAGAGAAGTTGGGTAATTTATTTAAGCCAATTGTAACAAGATTATTTCCTGAAGTGCCACCTGAACATCCTGCAATGGGATATATGCTTTCAAATATGATGGCAAACCTTTTTGGTTTGGGAAATGCTGCTACACCCCTGGGTATTAAGGCTATGGAACAGTTAAAAGTATTAAATGGTGGATCTGACAAAGCGAGTAGGTCCATGATCACATTCTTAGCCATAAATACGTCAAGTTTAACATTGATTCCTACAACGGTTATTGCAATAATGATGACCTATGGATCTTCATCACCTACCAGTATCGTTGGGCCTACATTGATTGCAACATTTCTTTCAACATTAGGAGCTATTCTAATAGATCGTTTCTTCTATTATAGGAGAAAGAGAAAAGGGTGATTGAATATGGGACTCATCGGCATTATATCATTATGGATCATACCGGTTATCATAGGCTTTATTCTGATTTATGGAACAATCAAAAAGGTACCAACATATGAAACTTTCGTAGAAGGTGGTAAGGAAGGAATTAGTATTTCTTTTTCAATCATACCTTATTTAGTAGGTATGTTAGTTGCTATTTCCGTTTTCCGTGCATCAGGAGCATTAGAGTTTCTAATGAATTTTATGAAACCTGCATTGGAAGTTTTGAATATTCCTGCAGAAATTGTACCATTGGCATTCATACGGCCAATATCAGGAACGGCTGCGCTAGGATTAACTTCTGATATTATTGCAACATATGGACCAGATTCTTTTATAGGCATGTTGGCTGCGACAATGCAAGGTAGTACAGATACAACATTGTATGTGCTTACAGTTTATTTTGGAGCGGTAGGAATCAGGAAAATGGGAGATGCTTTAAAGGTTGGGTTGTTGGCAGACTTAGTTGGGATAATCGCAGCAATTGTCATTGTCACAATTATGTTTTCATAGCAGATTACAAAACTTGGTGGATGCCAAGTTTTTTATTTTTAATAGAGAGAAAAATTATTTTTTAGCATCATCACGTAAATTACAACATCTGAAAAAATTATGGTATGATGAGTAAGCACATTTTTGACAAATGAATAAAGGGTATTTTATTGTCGATACTTGTGAAAAAATAGAGAAAACAGTAATATGTTATCGAGGTGACCGAGATGGAACGCTTACAAAAAGTAATTGCTCATGCTGGTATAGCTTCTAGACGAAAAGCAGAGGAATTAATAGTAGATGGAAAAGTAAAAGTAAACGGAAAAGTAGTGAAAGAATTGGGGGTAAAAGTAACAGATCAGGATCGGGTTGAAGTTGAGGGTATCCCACTTGAACGTGAAGAACCTGTTTATTTACTTCTTTATAAACCAACAGGAGTAATTTCGGCTGTAAAAGATGATAAGGGCAGAAAGGTTGTTACTGACTTTTTTCCATATATTAAGCAAAGGATTTATCCTATTGGCAGGCTGGATTACGATACATCCGGTATATTATTATTAACCAATGATGGTGAATTTGCGAATATTCTTATGCATCCCCGCTATGAGGTGGAAAAATCCTATGTAGCAAAAGTTAAGGGAATCCCAGCGAGAGATAAGATTAAAATGTTGGAACGTGGAATACAACTTGAAGATGGGAAAACAGCACCTGCACAAGTAAAGGTATTATCAGTTGATAAAAAGAAACAAACTAGCATCATTGAATTAAAGATCCATGAAGGACGAAATCGTCAAGTCAGACGTATGCTTGAAGCAATCGGACATCAGGTAGTAAAGTTGAAAAGGGAGAAATTTGCATTTCTCAATTTAAACGGTTTAGCAACTGGAGATTCCAGAGAACTATCACCTCACGAAGTGAAACAGCTTAGAGCCCTTGCCCAACATGGGAAACAGACTCAGTAATTTTCACATAAACTTCAAAATATAGATTATTCCAAGGATTTGGATAGTGTTATAATGACCTAGAATGTTCAAGAAGTAGGGGAGTATGTAAATGAAAAAAAACGTTTACTTATGCGCTCTATCATATTAATTTTATTAATTGGTGCATTGGGATATACGCTGTATTCAAACTTTTTTGTTAGTAAGGAAAAGGTGAAAGAAGGTTCAAAAGCTCCAGACTTTGTTTTAACAGATTTAGAAGGAAATGAGCATCAGCTATCTGACTATAAGGGAAAAGGCGTTTTCTTAAATTTCTGGGGAACTTGGTGTAAGCCTTGTGAGCGGGAAATGCCGTATATGGACAACCAATACGAGTATTATAAAAATCATGGAGTTGAGGTTTTGGCTGTCAATATTGCTGAATCAAATATTGCAGTTCAAAGCTTCGTAAACAAACATGAATTAACCTTTCCTATACTTCTCGATAAGGACCGTCAAGTGTTAAACGCTTACGGAGTCGGCCCATTACCGACGACCTTTATGATTAATCCTGAAGGGGAAGTTGTTGATATTACTTCAGGAACCTTAACAGAAAGAATGATCAGAGATTATATGGAACAGATTAAACCTTAAAATGGGGAGTTTTCAGCATGAATAAGGTCAATTGCGAGTGTGGTCACGCAAATCCGGAAGGTACTATTTTATGTGAATCATGTGGAAATCCGCTGGGAGATAAAGAGAAAAAAGATACTAAACACTTATTGGATATGAAGTACGAAGGTTCTGCTAGACGATCTCAAACGTATAAGAGAACCTTTGTTGATAAAATTTGGAATTTCTTTTCATCAGTAAAAGTTGGTGTATGGTTAATTTTTTTAACTTTGCTTGCTTCGGCATTAGGTACCGTTTTCCCACAAGAAATGTACATACCGCCTTCAGTGACAGCAAGTCAATTTTATAAAGATGAATATGGAATACTGGGTCAACTATATTATGAACTTGGTTTTCATAATCTATACGGTTCATGGTGGTATATGATATTAGTTGCATCGATTGGTATTTCTCTTGTCATTGCTAGTTTGGACCGATTTGTACCGTTACATAGAGCATTAAAAAAACAAGGTGTATCAAGACACCATAATTTTATGAAGCGCCAACGATTATTTAGCTCAACTAAAACAAATGAGTATGATCTCGAACTAGTAAAAGAACGTCTTGCTTCCCGTCGTTATCATGTGCGTGAGGAAAATGGGAACCTTTTAGCTGAAAAAGGCCGTTTTTCTAGATGGGGCCCCTATGTAAATCACTGTGGACTTATTATCTTTTTAATTGGAGCAATGCTGCGGTTCGTACCGGGCATGTATATTGATGAAGTTCTTTGGGTTAGAGAAGGTGAAACGGCTGTTATTCCAGGTACGGAAGGACGCTACTATTTAGAAAACAAAGACTTTATTATGGAAGTTTATGAGAAAGATAAAGAAAACAAAGTGTTTGAAGAAGCGATTACCCGAGTAGGTGATGGAAGCGTTGTGAAAAACTTCCAATCTAACGTTATCCTCTATGAAAGAGAAGGGGAAATTGTTCACGGTGCAGAGCCGCAGTTAAATAAAATAAAAGAAGAAGAAATAAGGGTAAATGAACCGTTGAAATTTGATTCCTTTTCTCTCTACCAAGTTGACTATAAATTAAATGAATTAAATAAAATGACGTTTAGTTTATTAAATAAGGAAACAGAGGAAAGCCTTGGTCAAATAGAAGTTGATCTTTTAGATCCTCAAAAAGAATATGATCTTGGAAGTGGAAATAAGGTAGAAATTTCTACATATTTACCTGACTTTTATTTTGACGAAGAAGGAGTTCCTGCAACTAAAACACGAATTCCAAATAATCCTGCATTTGTTTTCAAAATGTATACACCTCAGACTCCAGAAGGTGAATCAAGTTTTGTAGCAATCCAGCAAACAATTGAGCCATCAGGTGAAAATAAGTACAAGATGAAATTTGAAGGCATTGAAACAAAGGACTTAACTGCTTTGACAGTGAGAAAAGATTTAACCTTGTGGATTCTTGCTCTAGGTGGAGCTATATTCATGCTAGGTGTGATACAAGGTATGTATTGGAATCACCGTCGCATATGGATAAAACAACAAGATGATGAAATTTTAATAGCAGGACATACAAATAAAAATTGGTATGGATTAGCTAAAGAGATTGAGATTGTTGTAGAAGGTACCTCACTTTCTGCACCGAAAGATCAAAAAGAAAAAGAATAAGTAAAGGAGGGAGAATTTTGGCATCACTTAGTAGTACATTTCTTGAAATAGCTTTTATTATTTATTTAATTGCCATTTTCTTATTCGGCGGTTCAATTCGAGATAAGCGCAATAAATCAGAGAACATAAGTAAGTGGACAATTGCTGCAATGGTAACGACTATATTAGGGTTTGTATCACAACTTGCCTACTTTATTACAAGGTGGATTGCATCAGGACATGCACCAGTCAGTAATTTATTTGAATTTACGACAGCGTTCGGTATGATGCTTGTTCTGGCATTTATTATATTGTTCTTTATATATAAAGTAGCCATTTTAGGTTTGTTTACTCTTCCAATCGTTGTGTTAATTATAGCTTACGGTAGTATGTTTCCCAATGATATAAGTCCGTTAATACCATCATTACAAAGTCATTGGTTGTATATTCATGTAACGACGGCTGCATTGGGACAAGCTATCTTGGCCATAAGTGCTGTTGCCGGAATAATCCATCTAGTAACAGTTGTTGATCAAACAAAATCGTCAAAGAAAACGTTTTGGTTGGAATTTATCATGTATGTATTAGTTGTGACGTTAGGTTTTATTATTGTCACTAGCACATTCAGGGGAATGGATTATCAAGCCGATTTTAACTGGATTGATAAAAATGATCAAGAAGCAGTTATGACTTTCAATTTACCAGCTTTAGTTGGTCCGCATAAAGGGGAACTCATAACAGATGGGAAATTTGAACCTTTTGTTGAAATGCCTGCAATCATTTCTGCAAGCAAGCTTAACACGGTCATTTGGTCAGTAGTTATTGGTTCTATTCTATATGGTCTCCTCCGTCTGATCTTACGTAAACGATTGGGTGCAGTAATTAAGCCGTTTACCAAAAATGTAAACCTTGACCTGGTCGATGAAATTGGGTATCGTTCAGTCGCAATAGGCTTTCCTGTCTTCACATTGGGAGCATTAATATTTGCAATGATTTGGGCGCAAATTGCATGGACAAGATTTTGGGGATGGGATCCAAAAGAAGTATGGGCACTGATTACTTGGTTATTTTATGCTGCTTATTTACATCTCCGTTTATCCAAGGGATGGCACGGTGAAAAATCAGCATGGTTGGCCGTTGTCGGATTTGCCATCATCATGTTTAACCTTATTTTTGTTAACTTAGTAATTGCAAGGCTTACATTCGTACGCATAATCGTGCAAAAAACTACAACTTATTTCAAAAGTAGATAAAAATGTGTGACTAGCGTACAATTAGTATAAACACTGCTATCAAAGCCTTCACTCTATGCAGTGAAGGCTTTGTGTTTGTTTGTAGGGTTTATTTTAAAAGAACCATGCCAAAATTTTATTTTATACATAATGAAATCATCACCCTTAGAAAAAACTTACTTATGAAGGAGGGTTCTTATTATGGAAGAGAACCAATTTGCCAGAATTTTAGTCGTAGATGATGAGGATCGAATTCGTCGATTATTAAGAATGTATCTTGAAAGAGAAAATTATGAAATTGAAGAAGCTGAAAATGGAGATGAAGCTTTAGAGCTCGCATTAAATAATGAATATGATTTGATTATGCTAGATGTCATGATGCCAGGAATTGATGGAATAGAAGTGTGTAAGCAATTACGTGATAAAAAAGCAACCCCAATAATTATGCTGACTGCAAAAGGGGAGGAGGCAAATCGTGTTCAAGGTTTTGAAGCAGGTGTAGATGATTATATTGTCAAACCTTTTAGTCCCAGAGAGGTTGTTCTCCGAGTAAAGGCATTACTTAGAAGGTCTTCCCAAACGTCATTTTTAAAAACCGAAACAACAGCCAAAAATGTGATTGTGTTTCCGCATTTATCAATTGATCATGATGCACACCGTGTCACGGCAGATGGAACAGAGGTTAGTTTAACACCTAAGGAATATGAGTTATTATACTTTTTAGCAAAAACTCCTGATAAGGTTTATGATCGTGAAAAGTTATTAAAAGAAGTGTGGCAATATGAATTTTTTGGTGATTTACGAACAGTAGATACCCATGTAAAGCGATTGAGAGAGAAATTAAGCAAAGTTTCACCTGAGGCTGCAAAAATGATTGTAACAGTTTGGGGAGTCGGATATAAATTTGAGGTAAGCAATACATGATTTTGTGGCGAAGTGTAGTTGGAAAGCTATGGGGAACGATTCTTTTGCTCGTTTCCTTTGTTTTATTTGTCTTAACGATTTTAATGCTTGAGTTTATCGAAAATTATCATGTAGATAAAGCTGAGGATGAGCTCACACAACTTGCTACTAAAGTGTCTTTGATTATTGAAAGTCATGAAGATCAGGAGCTTGCAAAGTCCATTTCATGGGAATTAGCTGATGAACTTACTCATATTATTATTGTAGAAAACAAAAATAACGTTTCGAATTCACCTATTAAAGATGAAGAATTACCTCATTTAACAATGGAAGACATTGAAGAAGATGATGAGCTTTCACTACCATTAACAAAGCAGCAAAAAATTAGTAAACGAACAAATCTTGAGCAGCCAAATGATGTTTTTGCTAATGGGGAAGATGAAGTTCTTATTGTAGGACTACCCTATAAGGTGTCAGAAACCAAGACAGGTGCTGTGTTTATTTCTCAATCTCTTAAAGCCGTACATGAAACAACAAAAGAAACGACAAAATACATTATTCTAGCGGCTGGAATTGCCATTATTTTAACAACGATTTTTGCATTTTTCTTATCAACAAGGATTACTTATCCATTAAGAAAGATGAGAGAGGTAGCTCAAGAGTTAGCAAGAGGAAAATTTGAATCAAAAGTTCCTATCATGTCAAATGATGAAATTGGAGAATTGGGTGTTGCTTTTAATCAAATGGGGAAGCAGCTCAAGTTTCATATTAACGCTCTTAGCCAGGAAAAAGAACATTTAACAAACATTTTAAGCAGTATGGCTGATGGTGTTATTACTTTAAATATTGATGGAACTATATTAGTAACGAATCCACCTGCTGAAAGATTCCTTACATCTTGGTATTATGAACAAGGTATAAACGTAGAATCTGGTGGAGAGCTTCCCTCTGATATGAAAGCGTTGTTCCAAAGAGTAGTGAGTACTGAAAAAGAACAAATGCTTGAAATCATCATTCAAGGTAGAAGCTGGGTTATTTTAATGACTCCTTTATATAATCAATCACATGTTCGTGGGGCTGTTGCTGTACTTCGTGATATGACAGAAGAGCGGCGACTGGATAAACTTCGTAAAGATTTTATTGCAAATGTGAGCCATGAACTAAGAACCCCAATCTCAATGCTGCAGGGATATAGTGAAGCAATTGTCGATGATATTGCCAGCACAGAAGAAGAGAAAAAGGATATTGCACAAGTAATTCATGATGAATCTTTGAGAATGGGAAGATTGGTAAATGACCTGCTTGATTTAGCTAGAATGGAAGCAGGTCATATTACATTAAATTTAGAAGAAATATCATTGAATGATTTTGTTGAAAAGGTTGGGCGAAAGTTTCAAGGGCTTGCAAAAGAAAAAGACATTTCACTTTTAACAGAAGTTAACATTAAAGAACCTACACAAGTAATGGATCCGGATCGAATTGAGCAAGTTTTAACAAATTTGATAGATAATGCAATACGCCATACAGGACAAAAGGGTTCAGTTGTCATTGAGGTTAAAGATCATACAGACGGTGTGATAATACATGTTAGAGATTCCGGCTCTGGAATTCCTGAGGAAGATCTGCCATTTGTCTTTGAAAGGTTCTATAAAGCAGATAAAGCAAGAACTAGAGGCAGAGCCGGAACAGGTCTGGGTCTAGCAATAGTAAAAAATATTATTGAAGCACATAAAGGTAAAATAAGTGTCCATAGTAAATTAGACGAGGGAACGACATTTAGCTTCTTTTTACCTCGAAAAAGGCTGGAATCTGAATAAAATTGACGAACAATCTTGTTCCATGCGAAACAACTAAACACATGATATATGAGCTTATTATCAAAATTTTGTGGATAATAAGCTTTTATAAAATCAGCTGAAATTCTAAATAACTGGTAATAAAGAGATTTCCCATTAATTGAATTCTACAAAATTTATGGAGTGTGATCATTGTGAATTTGTATACACGGACTGGAGATAGCGGAAAAACAAGTATAATTGGTGGAAGAGTCGATAAGGATCATTTACGCGTAGAAGCATATGGAACAATAGATGAAGCGAATAGCTTTATTGGTCAAGCCATGACATTCCTTTCAGATCCAATATTTCAAGATATTTATCAGGAGTTAGAGAAAATTCAGCATGAGTTATTTGATTGTGGAGGAGATTTAGCAGTTGTAAAAGAAAAGTATCCATATAAAGCAAAAGAAGAGATGGTTACTTTACTGGAAGAGCGTATCGACCATTATGTAAAAGAAGCTCCACCATTGGAAAAATTTATTTTACCAGGTGGAAGCAATGCTGCTGCTGTCATTCATATCGCAAGAACTGTCACAAGAAGAGCAGAAAGATGTACGGTTTCACTTCAAAAAGAAATGAATATTAATGAAGTGGTCCTCAAATATTTAAACAGATTATCAGATTATCTTTTTGCTGTTGCTAGAGTAATAAATTTCCGTTTAGGCGTAAAAGATGTAGAATATGAACGAAGTGCACTTGTTTTTAAAACAAATCCGAAAGAAAAACAGTGAAAAATACTATCGATTTTTTAAAAAACAATAGACCATAACTAAAATCGCCGGAACCATGTTAGTAAAATGGTTCCGGCGATTTTTTATTGGAAATTAGACTAATAGATTTACCTCCAATATGTTAAAGTAGAAGATAGTGGTTGTCGATTATTACATATATATTTCAAATATATTTCAACTTACTAAAAGTGCAACTTTACTATATTTTTTTCGACTAAACAAATGAATGGAGGGTTATTCATGGAGGATACCTTTCACCAACTATATGAAAAATATCATCACGATCTTTTTCAGTTTTTGTTTTATATGGTGAAAAGTCGTGAACAAGCGGAGGATTTAGTTCAAGAAGTTTATATTCGTGTCCTGAAATCATATGATCGTTTTGAAGGTAGAAGCAGCGAGAAAACCTGGCTAATTTCAATTGCGAGACATGTTGCAATTGATTGGTTTAGAAAGCAGAAAACGATTCGGCAGAGAATATTAGAACGTTTTGAATGGGACCAACATCAAATTGAAGATGATGGACAGCCGCTACCTGAAGAAATTGCTATACAAAATGAACAGGTTCAATGGATATATCGTGCCTTGAATGCTTGTTCCATTGACCAACGCGCTGTTATTATTTTGCGATATATTCAAGAGATGTCAATAACTGAAACGGCGGATGTTTTAGGTTGGTCTGTGAGTAAAGTAAAAACAACTCAACATCGGGCGATTAAACAATTACAAAAACAAATGATCAACCTTACGGAAAAGGAGGGACTTTCGATTGAAAAAACGGGAGTGGAATGAGGAGCAACTTCAGCAACTTTTACAACAACTACCCTCTGTTAGAGATAGACAAAGCAAAAAAGAATTATATCAAAATATCTATTACAAAGTTCAATATAAAAAGAAACGGCGAATTTGGGTTGCTCCAACTGTTGCCACAATTGCCGTATTATTTATTTTAGCTTTAATATCACCATTGCTCTTTCAAAGTATTACAAGTACAAATGAGGAAAATGCAATGGATATGGCATCGACCTCTTCCTCAGAGTCAACAAAAGCTGAAAACAATTCCGGGCAAGAACTTCAAATGGCGGAATCATCAATTGCAGAAGATCGGAATAATGAAAAGGTTGAACTTAGCAGAAAGGAAATTGAACAGGAAACATTTGTAACAGATGCAGATGATTCTGCGAATATTATAACAGTTGGATTAACAGATGAGAGTTTACAAAACATTATACCGGTCAGTTTCAAGGAGGAAGCGGGAAAGGAAGAACTTGATCAAATTGAAACATTCAATCCAGACAAATTTGCAGAAAAACTTGGACCTTTAAGAATAGCATTGACAAATACAGATCTCGAGGAAGAAAACAATGATGAAATTATAATTAATTATAAATCTGATAATGGTAGTATCACAGGATCTGGTTCTGAAGTTGCTTATAAAGAGTCTATAATTGAAACATTTAGATGGTTGGGATATAAAAAGGCAAACTTGTTCACAAATGGTGTAGAGGGAATTGAATTTAGCAATTATGGTCAAGAAGAGGAATTAGAAATTACAGAAACGAGGAATAAAGCATATCTTGTATATCAGTATGATGAGTCAAAAGCAAAATTACTTGTCCCGTCCCCGGAATCGCTTCCGACAATTGAAGAGGCAATAGCCATAATGAAAAAGGGAATTGATGAGCAGGAACTAAAACCCTCTATCCAGGAACATATAGGGCAAATTGACATTAAAGAAGATGGAGAGCGACTAGAAATTGACTTTAAGCAAAATGCAAATGTCGAAAATAATGAAGAAAGTATTATTATGTTAGAATCTATTTTATTAACTGCTAAAGATTTTGGATATGAAACCGTTCAATTCAATGGTACAAAAGAAAAAGAAATTGGTGTAATGGATGTTTCAAGACCATTAGAAGTACCTTTTTCACCTAATCCTATAGATGAGAATGATTAAGAGACTCAGGAGTTGAGTCTCTTTTTTAGATATCCGGGATATCTCCAAAAGAAAAATATAGTATATGCTCCTCCAAAATGGTAAATCCTTAAATTTGTACTTTGTTTTTCCATAGTTACAAGCTAAGCAACGTAAGAAAATAGTCAAAAAAAACAAAAATGGGGGACAAGAATGCAATCCAGGCAAAATCTTTTTGTATGTACGATTTGTATTTTCTTTGGTCTATTTTTAGTTGTTACTAATAGTGCAAAGGCAGAGTCACACATAAAGGAACTCGAGCACACATGGATTCAACCTGTTAAAGGAACAATAACGGATACATTTGGAACTCGTAATGGAAAACATAAGGGAATTGATATTGCTGCACCTGAAGGAGCACAAATTATCTCAGTGTCTTCAGGTTTAGTAGTGAAATCATATTACTCAGACACATACGGACATGTTGTATTTATCCAACATCCTGAAGGTTATGAAACAGTCTATGCACATTTAAGGGAAAGAAATGTTCAACAAGGAGAAAAAGTAACAAAAGGACAAGTTCTTGGTATAATTGGAAATACGGGAGTCTCAACCGGAACACATTTGCACTTTGAATTACATAAAGGGGAATGGACTTTTGAAAAGGAACATGCAGTAGATCCATTGTTTGTATTTAAAGAGGATGGAAAACAAACTGTTTACGCTGAAGATAGTGGCAATGAAACAGTTGAAACAAATGCGCAGGGCAGTTTGTCAAAAACAACTACCGATAAACATGAAGAAAACGCACAAAAAAATGTGATTACAGTTGTGAAAGGTGATACGTTGTGGAGATTATCAGATACATTTAATGTATCCGTTTCATCTATAAAAAAATGGAATAATCTGAAGAATGACGTGATTTATCCAAATCAGGAACTGACTATTTTTATAAAAAACAGCGCAAATTATGTGGTGCAGCCAGGGGATACAATACAATCAATTGCAGCAGAATTTAGTACTAGTCCAGAGGCTATTAAGAAGATTAATGATATAACTTCGGAAAAGATTTATCCGGAGCAGGTATTAGTCATAAATAAATAATAAAAATAATGAAAAGTTTTTTTGAAAGGCTGTTTTCGTAAACATTGTTGCTTTGTAATAAGTGTAGAGGTTGTTGATTTGAGCTCCAGGCTGCTCGCTTTCCGTGGGGTGGGCGGTGAGCCTCCTCAACGCTTTGCGTCTGCGGGGTCTCACCTGTCCCACAGCTCCCACAGGAGTCTCGCATATCCGTTCAAATCAACCCTATTTAGTTTTTTTAAAGTACTTATTTAAAACAACAATCTTTTAGAAAAGAGCCTTTTGAAAAAAAGATGGCTTGAAACCGATCCCACATCCTTCTTATAGAGAATTTAGCAGTTCTATAAGGGAAGGATGAATCAGTTCCATAAGCCATCTTTTTTACATACAATTATTCAAATTTCAATGCATCGCCGTCAAATTTCTCATCGGAGATTTTGATTGAATCGGTTGGACAACCTTCAAATGCATCCATCATATCTTCTTCAAGGGCATCTGGTACCTCTACAATCCCTTGATTATCATCTAATGTTACAAAAGCAATACCTTCGTCATCATAATCATAAATATCCGGTGCTGCTGCTCCACAAGCACCACATGCGATGCATGTATCCTTATCAACAATTGTGTATTTTGCCATTATACAACCTCCTGAAAAAATCATACCATATTTTTTATTATATGGTATTACTGATTAAATGAGTGAATTCCATTGAATATCATCATTCTCTCTTTGCCCTACATAGTATTGTAAATCGGATTTTTCGACTTTTCAATAAAAAACTCTTCTGTTACTCCATTGAAGTCCTGAAATTCCACATTTTTTTGACAAATGTATTGCTATTTGATGTGTGTTAAGAGTAATTATGGTAAACGAATGTCCTTAAATTTGTTAAAATAGAGAATGTAATCGAATATTGTCAAACATTGTAGGGTGGTATAATGAAGCTAGATTATTTTCATACAGTTTTGCTTAATTGTGTTAACCAACTAAATGGAGAAAGAACAGTCTCCGCTATTTATCATTTACTTAAAGGAAAAAAATCTTCACAAACGATTCAAGATGGCAAACTTTTTAATCTTACTCATTTGTTTGGATTAATTCCTAAACTATCTAGGAAGCAAATCGATGCAGCATGGGAATTACTCAATCAAGAAGAACTTATTGACATCTTGCCCGATAATCTTTGCTTCATAACACCTAAAGGGAAAGAAGTACTTTTGAAAAAACTTGAAGAAAAACCAATACCTTCTTCACTGGATGGATGGCATTATGGTGATGTAAGCAGGGTTTTTTGGAAAAGATTGTCTTTGCTAGTTCAAGTAGTGTCAAACTTGACATACGGAAGGAAAGGGTATTTACCCATAACAAAAAACCCGGAAGAACTACAATGGGTAAAGGGATTTTTAAAGCAGGGTAATGTACAAAGGGAAGTTTTAACGGAAAAGCTTTATAAAGAACTTGAAACTGTTTTGAAACTGCACACTTCTAAAGAAGCAACAATTGTTGTTCAAAGACTGACATCCTGCAAGAAAATCGGGCTAACTTTTGAGCAAATCGCATATAAGCATGATGAGGATCCATTTTATGTATATTTGGTGTTTTGGAATATCATTCATTCCATTATAAAATTGCAACAAAGCCGGGAAAATAGCTTTGAAATTTTAAATACTATCATTAAGGATAAAGCTAATCAGGCTGCATTGACGACCTCAACTAAAGTGACAAGATCATTTGTTTTACAGGGAAAGAACATCAAAGAAATAGCTATTATGAGGAAATTAAAAGAAAGTACAATCGAGGATCATATTGTTGAATTAACATTACATGATCCTCAATATTATCCATCATTTTTTTTGCATGAAAATGACTACAATAAAATAATGAAAGCAATTGAAGAGTTACAAACACATCAGCTAAAAAAAGTTAAAGAATATTTAGGTCATAAATATAGCTATTTTCAAATAAGGCTGGCGTTTGCTTTAAATGGGAGGAGAAAATGATTGAGCAATTAGAGGACGTCCTTCACATACATTTTAATCTCAAGCATTTTCGTACAGGTCAGAAAGAGATTATTGAAGCAGTTATTCAAAGAGAAGATGTGATAGCAATGCTTCCGACAGGCGGAGGAAAATCGCTTTGTTATCAACTGCCTGGCTATATACTACAAGGACCAATTCTTATCATCTCACCTCTGCTGTCTCTTATGGAAGATCAGGTAGAGCAAATCAAACAGAGGGGTGAAAAGAGCGTGGTAGCTTTAAATAGCTCGGTTTCTTTCATGAAAAGAAAACAGATTTTAAAACAACTAAAGAAGTACCGGTACATCTATGCTTCTCCGGAAATTTTACAAATTGATTATGTGATAGAGGCATTAACAGAAGCAAATATATCACTTTTTGTCGTGGATGAGGCGCATTGCATTTCACAGTGGGGGCATGATTTTAGGCCGGATTATTCTAAGTTGGGTGAACTAAGGGAGAAGCTTCATAATCCTCCTTGCTTGGCATTAACAGCGACAGCTACTAAGCAGGTATTAGAGGATGTCCGGCAAATTCTCTGTTTAAATCATGATGTTAATACATTTATTTACTCTATCAACCGTCCCAATATTGCTATGTCGGTCGAAAAGCATCAATCTATCGATGATAAGATAAATCGATTACAACAAATTGTGCATGCTTTTAAAGGACCGGGAATTATTTATTGTTCAAGCAGAATTTGGACGGAAAGACTGGCACATATCCTAATCGAATCCGGAATGGACCAGGTTGCTTATTATCATGGTGGTATGGATCAAGAACAACGGATATTAATTCAACAACAATTTCTGTATGATCAATTAAATATTGTATGTTGTACAAATGCCTTTGGAATGGGGATTAACAAAGCGAATATTCGTTATGTTATACATTTTCATTTTCCCTCTCAGCTAGAGTCTTATATGCAGGAAATCGGGAGAGCAGGTCGTGACGGTCATAAAAGTGTTGCCATCACATTAATAACCGATACGGATTATGAAATACCTAAGTCATTAGTTGAATCTGAGTTTCCTTCATATGATGACTTAAGCAGAACGATTCACTTTTTGCAAAACAAGCACGAACCTTCCTTTGAATTCATTCAACAGTGGTGTGGTCTAACGGAAACTCAATGGAGATATGTAGAATATGCTTATGAAAATCTTTCAAATTCTTCCATGGATACTGAACAAATGATATCAACCATTTGGCAGAAAATTGAACATAGAATAGCAATAAAACAACAAAAGTTAACAGATATGTTTAAGTGGTTAACGGATAAAGGATGTAAACGAAAAAAACTGCTTGCCTATTTTGATGATATCCTGATTGATCAAGTGAAAAATTGTTGTGATGCTTGTGGAATTGATTTTGACTGCTATCAAGAAGAACAAAATAATATTGAAGAGCAAGATTTAAATTGGCAAGAAGAATTAAAGTTGATTTTTTGCAAGGCGAGTGATTAAGATTTGTTTAAAAACCAGAATGAGCTAATAAAACAATTAACAGATAAGCAAATTGTTCAAAATTTATATTTTACCCAATTATTACTGATTTGTTTTTCTTTTGTCTTGGGGGTCTTTCTATTTCATGATGTATATGAATTTTTACAGCTTTTTTATATACAAGATTTGCAATTTTTCTATTATGGAATAGGTACTGCTTTTTTCGTTATTATCGTTGATTTTATCATCTTTAAACTAGCCCCAAAGGACCTTGTTGATGATGGGGGTATAAATGAAAAAATCTTTCAAAAAAGGTCTGTTCCACATATTATTTTCTTAACTGCTTTAATTGCAGTCTCAGAAGAAATTTTGTTTAGAGGTGTCATTCAAACTCATCTTGGACTATGGATTGCCAGCCTCATTTTCGCTGTTTTGCATTTTCGATATCTTTCCAAGTGGCTTTTATTTATTATGGTTATATCAATTAGTTTCTTATTAGGAGTTGTTTATGAAATAACGGAGAACCTCTATACAACCATTTTAGCTCATTTTTTGATTGATTTAATCTTTGCCATTCAAATAAGGGTGCAATATGTGAGAGGTGAAAACATATGAATGATCATGAAAAACGATCAGATCAAGCTGAAGGTTTAAGAACAAGGATGATCGACGAATACAAACAGGAAAATGGGAAATATCCCCCACGAAGTGAGATTCATAAAGGTAAAGACAAAAAAACAAACCAAAATTGAAATATCCTATTATTAGCATTTTGGCCTTATTTTTTATCCTGCTTCCAATACTTATTTTGTCTTTAAACCTTTACTATGGCTCACAAGAGGATGAAAGCTCGACTGATAAATTGAATGTAGGAGAAGATAGAGTATATATTCCTAAAATTAAACAGCCTGATAATCAATCAATTGAAACAGAACAATCACAGAACGATAATGAGGTTATTGAACCAGAAACTAAGGGGAACTCTGACCCAAGTGATGAAAACGAGGTTGTTGGGGAATCTGCTCCTACTATCGAAAAAGAAGAAAAACAAAACGAGTCAGAAACTGTCAATTCAACGAGTACCACTACCAATCAAGAGACTCAATCAGAGAGTAATGAAGAAGGTAGTGAGAAGCAATATAGTGAGATTAAAACACATAAAGTGGCAGCTGGCGAAACACTGTTCAGCATAGCTATAAAGTATTATAATAACCGCTCCGGAGAAGAAATAATTAGACAGTATAATCAATTTTCCGGAAACGAGATATACGAAGGTCAATTATTAAAAATTCCTATTAAATAAAGAAAAGTACCTAATGATAAGCTCATAACTATATGGACGACCTCATACAATGTAATAGATCGTATTTCGTTGTATGAGGGGAAGTGAGCATAATCGAACCAAGTATTCAATTACTAAGGAATCATACTGATGAGCCGACAAAACAGATGCTCGATCATTTGGTTGACCGTAAACGCAAGTTTGAAAAATATAAAATGAAATGTTTTAGAACTCAATTTTTTACGTTTGTCTTAATAATGGGGTTCATCGTGTATCTTTATGCATTTATTATAAAACCAGCCGGTGGACAAATGGATGTGGTTCTTCAAATGATATTTGATAATGAAATGCATATCTTTTTTATCCTGTTTATTGTAGCAGGTTATGCAACAGCCCAATATTTTAAGAAAAAAGAAGACAAAGCAGAAACTGAGTATCATAATTTAAGATGTGAAGTGATTAGAAAAAGCACAGAACTATGGCCACAGCCCGCACAGTGGCAAAATAGACACGAAGTTTTTACCATGATGAAAAAAGAGTTTGATATAAATCTATTTCATGAAAGTAAGTAATAAACCGATAATTCTCCCTTCTTTCGAATTTTTGAAACGAAGGTTTTTTTGTTTATATAAAGGATAAAAGTATAAGTAATGACATCGACTTCTGCCATTCTTGGCGGTAAGTCGCAATGCTAATATATAATGGGTATATTGCATGTACAAGAAGGGAGATGATGATGTTGGAACTTATCCAAGTATTGTTAGTCATCGTAATGAGCTTTGTTATTCTGATGATAATCGTCATGTATTTGAAAGCAAAAGAAAATCGTGTAACGATTCATCATATTGAATTTGATACATTCCCGACACATTTGGATTCTTTGAACATTTTCTTTATATCTGATATACATAGGAGAACAGTTTCAGATGAATTATTGGGGAAAATGCCAAATCAAGCTGATGTTGTAATAATTGGCGGAGATTTAACTGAATCAGGTGTTCCGTTTTCCAGGGTGGAACAGAATATACGAGAACTAAAAAAGTTGGCCCCTGTTTATTTTGTGTACGGAAACAATGATTATGAAGTTAACCAAAAAACACTGGAAACGCTCTTAGAAAACAATAATGTATGTGTTTTAAAGAATACATATAAAGAGCTTCCATCATCATCAAACGAAAGAATAGTTATATTAGGTGTAGAAGATATGAGCGGTGAGAGAGATCGATTAGATTTGGCATTGAATGATCCTAAGAAGTCAGAAACGGACTTTCGAATATTAATAAGTCATAATCCGGATATTTACCACAAAATTAGTCAAAAAGATCGTATTTCGTTAGTGCTAAGTGGGCATACTCATGGTGGACAAATCCGCTTTCTTGGTTTTGGTTTATATAAAAAAGGAGGATTACATCATCTAAGGAATACGACCCTTTTAGTTAGTAATGGATATGGAACAACAGCATTACCACTAAGATTAGGAGCTCCAGCAGAGGCTCATTATCTTCATTTGACGAGGAAAGGTCATAAATAAGCTTATATACGTAGACGACAACCATGCTTTCTTAAGCATGGTTGTTCAATTGTTATACAAAGTTTACACAAAATAAAACATTCGATATAATTTTGTTTATAGATTTTTTATGGGGGATTAATTGTGACAAATCATGAAGGAAAATACAATATAAAGGCAGTTTCAAAGATGCTTGGCATTCAAGCTGGAACATTAAGAGCCTGGGAAAGAAGATATAACATGATTGCGCCTGTCAGAAATGAATCCGGACATCGCTTATATACTGATGACCATATAAAAATACTTAAATGGTTGATCAGTAAAGTAAATAATGGTTTCTCTATAAGTCAAGCTGTAAATTTACTTGAAACAAACCAAGTTCTATTAGACGAAAATGTTGGAATAGTTGACGGAGAAGAACCGATAGATCGATCATTGAACTTAATGGACGAGCTTCTCCATGCGCTTCTTCAATTTGATGAAAATAAGGCACATGATCTTTTAAATGATGCATTTAGCCTCTATTCAGTGGATAAGGTTGTTATTGACATATTGGGGTCACTATTGGTGAAGATTGGTGACAAATGGGAGACAGGGAAAATTACGTCTGCCCACGAACATTTTGCTTCTTCTTTCTTACGATCCCGTATAGGAATGATCTTACACACATTCCCAGTAGCTGGTTTCCTCCCTAAAGTAATTGCTGTTTGTGGACCAGATGAAACACATGAATTAGGTTTGTTAATTTTCACATTATTTTTACGAAGGAAAGGGTTTGAAGTCATTTACCTTGGCGGCAGTATTGCAGAGGGAGATATTGATATCGTCTTAAAAGAAGTGAAACCGGATTTTTTATTTTTGTCTTGCACATTGGTTAAAAATGTAAAGAAAACATTGGAGCTTGTTGATCATCTTTCAGAAAGATTTAATCGATTAAAAATAGGAATTGGAGGCAAGGCGTTTAGTAAAGTAACAGCCCCTATCCTTGAACCATATAACAGGTATTTAGTTGGTGATGGCAAACCACAATGGGAAAGGTGGTTAAAAGAGAGACTAGAAATAAATGACAAAGAAAAGACACATCGCCATCTACACGGTCTGAAAAATTTTTGAACCATCTTATCTAAAAATCATACTATGATTTATATAGAGCGGTCTCAAGGCAGGAGGGTATGGGATGCGGCTAGAGCGACTGAACTATGATAAAATAAAAATCTTTTTAACAACAGATGACTTACGAGACAGAGGTTTAACTAAAGATGACCTGTGGAAGGATTCATTGAAAGTTCATCAATTATTCAGGGACATGATGAATGAAGCCAGTATTGAACTGGGTTTTGAGGTGAATGGACCTATTGCAGTTGAAGTGTATTCGCTTCATGCTCAAGGGATGGTCGTCATCGTCACAAAAGCCCTTGAAACCGAGGAGCTTGACAATGATTTTTCGGATGAATATATTGAAATGCAGGTGAAAGTGGATGAAAGTTTTGATATTATTTTCGAATTTGAAACATTCGAAGCGTTAATTCAACTTTCACGTTACACAAACCGTCAAAATATCCATGACGGTATGGTTATTTACTTTCAAGAACGTTTTTACTTATTGTTAAATGACGAACAGCCAGTTGATATTGATGATCTTGTTTCGATCTTAGCTGAATATGGAAGCCCCTCAACTTTAACAGTCCATAGATTAAAAGAATATGGTAAAATTATCGTAGAGGAAAACGCAATGAAGGAAATATATCATTACTTTTTGGATAAATAAATTATTGGTATGGTGAGTTTAACCTTAGGTCTCTCTAAAGAAGAACAATGAGACCAAATTGGTTGAATTCACCTTTAATTGTATGTGATAAAGTTTAATTGTTACGATTACAACAATGTTTTATATTCTTCCTGGTATGGTATCGTTTTCATATTTGTGATGAAATTCTAATAATTATCGTTTTTCTTCTTTGCATAAGTGTCTTGAAAGTGTATACTATGTCATGAAAGGTGGACATTCTTTCATTTACTGATTAGATTTAGGAGGTTAACTTTAATGGTAGCCGAGAAAAACACCGATGCACAAAATGATAAATTAGATGTGTTAAAATCAACTCAAACGGTGATACATAATGCTCTTGACAAACTTGGATATCCTGAAGAAGTATATGAATTATTGAAAGAACCAATTAGATTAATGACAGTGAAGATACCGGTTCGTATGGATGACGGATCTGTGAAGATTTTTACGGGTTACCGAGCTCAACACAATGATGCAGTTGGCCCGACAAAAGGTGGAATAAGATTTCATCCGAATGTAACAGAAAAAGAGGTAAAAGCACTCTCCATTTGGATGAGTTTAAAATGTGGTATCGTTGACTTACCGTATGGCGGAGGTAAGGGCGGTATAGTTTGTGACCCAAGAGACATGTCATTTAGAGAATTAGAACGTTTAAGTCGCGGTTATGTTCGAGCAATCAGTCAAATTGTTGGTCCTACAAAAGATATTCCTGCGCCTGACGTTTTTACAAACTCCCAGATTATGGCATGGATGATGGATGAATACAGCCGTATAGATGAATTTAATTCTCCTGGATTTATCACAGGTAAACCACTTGTCTTAGGAGGATCACATGGTCGTGAATCCGCTACCGCTAAGGGTGTAACGATATGTATTCGTGAAGCTGCAAAGAAAAAGGGAATTAACCTTGAAGGTGCAAGAGTTGTTGTGCAAGGCTTTGGAAATGCTGGTAGCTATTTATCTAAATTTATGCATGATGCAGGAGCTAAAATCGTTGGGATTTCAGATGCGTATGGTGGTTTGCATGACCCGGATGGATTGGATATTGATTATCTCCTTGATCGTCGTGACAGCTTTGGAACAGTAACAAAGCTTTTCAATGATACGATTACAAATAAAGAGCTACTTGAGCTTGATTGTGATATTTTAGTACCTGCAGCAATTGAAAATCAAATTACAGAGGATAATGCAGCAAATATTCGTGCAAGTATTGTTGTAGAAGCAGCCAATGGCCCAACAACTCTTGAAGCAACAAAAATACTTTCTGACAGAGGAATATTGCTAGTTCCAGATGTATTAGCAAGTGCAGGCGGTGTAACTGTATCTTACTTTGAGTGGGTTCAAAATAATCAAGGGTATTATTGGTCTGAGGAAGAAGTAGATGAAAAACTTGAACACGTGATGGTTAAGTCATTTAATAATATTTACGAGACAAGTCAAAATCGCAGGGTCGATATGCGTTTAGCTGCCTACATGGTAGGAGTAAGGAAAATGGCTGAAGCGTCGAGATTTAGAGGCTGGATTTAAACCTAGGTTTTTAGAAGTGGAGACGAGACTTTAGAATGTCTAGCTACTTTATTTAATTTTGGATCATTAATTTGTTCCAAATATTGAATAAAGCCTGATGTTACTAACGGTCTGTCTCTTTTTTGTTTTTTAGATTAGCTAGTATACATCGACATGAATTAACATAATAGGGTACTGGAGGGAAATGTCTTGATAAATGAGGAAACGATTATTGTAGGTGGAGGGCCTTGTGGATTATCAGCCGCAATAGCTCTTTCAAAGCTGGGCAAAAAACCATTAGTTATTGAAAAAGGCAATATTGTAAATGCAATCTATCATTATCCAACACATCAAACTTTCTTCAGTTCAAGTGAAAAACTAGAAATTGGAGAAGTTCCATTTATTACTGAAAATCGTAAGCCGGTTAGAAATCAAGCATTAGCATACTACCGGGAAGTTGTTAAAAGGAAAGAAGTAAGAGTTAATGCTTTTGAAAAAGTAGAGATGGTCGATAAAATAGACGAAAACAAATTTGTTGTAAAAACAAATAAAAAAGTTTATGAAGCAAAACAAGTTGTTATAGCAACTGGCTATTATGATCATCCAAACTATTTACATATTCCAGGTGAAAACTTGCCAAAGGTTTTTCATTATTTTAAAGAGGCACACCCTTATTTTGATAAAGATGTAGTCGTCATTGGTGGGAAGAATTCGAGTGTTGACGCTGCTTTGGAGCTTGTAAAAGCGGGAGCAAGAGTAACTGTTTTGTACCGTGGAAGTGAGTATTCATCAAGTATTAAGCCATGGATTTTGCCAGAATTCGAATCTCTTGTGAGAAACGGTACAATCACAATGGAATTTCATGCAAACCTACTTGAAATACTTGAAGATTCAGTTGTATATAGAGGAATTGAGGGAACAAAAACGATCAAAAATGATTTTGTCTTTGCTATGACTGGATACCATCCCGATCACAATTTCCTGAAAAAAATGGGAGTGACAATAGATACAGAAACAGGAAGACCCTTATATAATCCTGAAACGATGGAAACAAATATAAAGGGAATATTTATTGCAGGTGTAATTGCAGCAGGAAATAACGCTAATGAGATATTTATTGAAAATGGACGTTTTCACGGGGAATTAATTTATGATGCTTTGCGTAGTGATAAATAATAAAGAGAGAGTATAGTGCTCTCTCTTTATTATAGTCATCTTTAAGTTGAAAAAATAGCTTCTAATTCCTCTCTCTCAGTTGATGTTTCAAGAGCAATCATTAATTTAATTCTAGCTTTTTGACCGTTTAATCCATTGCTAAAAATTAAGCCCATGTCTTTTAATTGTCTACCGCCACCTTCATAGCCATAAACATCTTGTGCAATTCCATTAAAGCATCTGGAAACAAGCACAATTGGTATGTTCTTATCTAGGAGGCTTTTAAGGCCTGGTAACATCATCGGTGGCAGATTCCCTTGTCCTAAAGCTTCGATTACCAAACCATCAGGATTTAACTTCTCTATTCCTTTCAAAAGGCTACTATCCATTCCAGCAAAAGCTTTTATTAAAAATACATTTTTATTCAGTTTGGATACATGTAAAGCTCTAGTTAAAATAGGTTTGTGATGGAAGAATACCCCGGCTTTATTTACAATGCCAATTGGTCCGTATTGGGGACTTTGAAATGTAGCAATATTGCTTGTATGTGTTTTCGTCACATTTATTGCCGTGTGAACTTCATCATTCATTACGACAAGAACGCCCATAGACTTTGCGTGATCGGCAACAGCCACTTTTATCGCTGAAAGTAAATTATAAAGTCCATCAGATCCCAATTCATTGCTGGATCTCATTGCACCTGTTAAGACAACTGGTATTGTCAATGATAGGGTGACATCGAGAAAATAAGCAGTTTCTTCAAGAGTGTCAGTTCCATGCGTAATTACAACACCATCTAAATGCATTTTTTTGCTTTCTTCTTCTATATATGTTTTAAGATGCAGCATGTTTTCTGGTGTTATATGAGGTGAAGGTAAATGAAATAATTGAGTGGTTATTAGATTGATGTCAGGTAATTCTTTAAGATGATCCATAAGAGGATTTGTTTCTCCCGGCTTCACTTCGCCGGTTTCATGGTCCTCTTTCATTGAAATAGTACCACCTGTATGAATAAGTAGTATGTTTTTGTTCATAGATGTCAAACTCCTTCAAAAAATAGTAAAAATCTTGTATTTACGACATTCTGACATTTTCAATTTTACGATATCATGATACGATAAATAAAGTGAATTCTATCATATTATTAAATTTGTTTAAATACTAAATAGTATGGATAATAAAGTTATTATTGGAAAAGAGGCCTGTGAATGATTGCGATTATTTCTGCGGGCATTGCCCCAGGTCTTGCTTTATTAAGTTATTTTTATTTAAAAGATCAATATGAATCTGAGCCTATATCATTAGTACTGCGCTCGTTTATTTTCGGGGCTCTGCTCGTATTTCCCATTATGTTTATCCAGTATGTGTTGGACGTTGAAGCTGTCTTTTCATCCCAATTTTTATATACTTTCGTAGCAGTTGGGTTTTTAGAGGAATTTTTTAAATGGTTTATCTTATTTTTTACTATTTATCAACATATTCATTTTAATGAGCATTACGATGGTATTGTTTATGGAGTCTCTGTTTCATTGGGATTTGCAACACTAGAAAATATATTATATTTATTTGCAAATGGGGTGGAACATGCATTTGGGCGCGCCATATTGCCGGTTTCGAGTCACGCTTTATTTGGTGTTATCATGGGATATTATTTAGGAAAAGGAAAGTTTACATCACGAGAGAATCGTACTAAATGGATCGTTTTGTCATGTTCTATTCCAATTTTACTGCATTCGATTTATGATTCTATCTTGTTAAGTTATCTAAACTGGAAATATATAATGGTTCCATTTATGTTGTTTCTTTGGTGGTTCGCTCTTCACAAAGCAAAAAAGGCAAAAATAAAAATAATAGATACTAAGCTGCCCTAGAGCAGCTTATTTTTTTGTTCTTTTTTAAAAAAATATAGTATCAGGCTTTTTCTTGAAATCGGTTATTCGTTTTTAGATGAATAAAATACCAAAGACTACAAAAAATACATTCAAGCAACTACATCTATTTGAGGAGGCAGCAACATGAAAAACATGCGCATAATGATGATGGTTGTCGTCATGACGTTTACTACTATCACATACCAGTTTGCATTACACCATACCCCAGCGGCACATGCTTTTTCAGAACAAATTATACAAAGAGGTGCAACGGGCAGTGATGTAATCGAACTACAAGCAAGATTACAGTATAACGGATATTATCATGGACCTATTGATGGTGTTTATGGATGGAGTACGTATTGGGCGGTAAAAAACTTTCAAGATACGTTTGGTTTAGAGGAAGTTGATGGACTGGTTGGACAGAAAACTAAGGATATGTTAGCGTCATCAACAAAATTTTATAGTGACTATGTTTATGAACAAATTAATAAAGGACGAAGGTTTACTCATTATGGAGGAGTACCTTTGGATATTCAATCAGCGCCAACTGACCAGGAAATAAAGAGAGCTAGACAAATTGCAGAGCAAAGAAAAATAGAATCGGAAAAGCAATACAAAGCACAAGCTAATAACCAACAAGCAAAACAACAGCAGCAACAGCAGCAGATCCAACAAAAACAACAAGAGCAGCAACAGCAGCAGGCCCAACAAAAACAACAAGAGCAGCAACAGCAGCAAGCCCAACAAAAACAACAAGAGCAACAACAGCAGCAGCAGCAACAAACTCAACAAAAACAACAAACAGACCAACAACAGCAGCAGGACCAACAAAAACAACAAGAGCAGCAACAGCAACAGGCCCAACAAAAACAACAACAAGAGCAGCAACAGCAACAGGCCCAACAAAAACAACAACAGAATAATCAAAATGATCAAGCCAAACAACCAACACAAGAGAAAAAAGACAATAATCAGCAACAAAATGATTCTACTGCTGTTAACATGCCAGGTGGATTTTCTCAAAATGACATTCAGTTAATGGCTAACGCAGTTTACGGAGAAGCAAGGGGAGAACCGTATATTGGTCAGGTTGCGGTTGCAGCGGTTATTCTTAATCGTGTTAATAGCCCGACATTCCCAAATACTGTTTCAGGAGTAATTTTTGAACCTCTTGCATTCACTGCAGTTGCTGACGGACAAATTTGGTTAACACCAAATGAAAATGCTAAAAAAGCAGTACTCGATGCAATAAATGGGTTTGACCCTACGGAAAATGCGATCTATTATTTTAATCCAAATACAGCAACAAGTTCTTGGATATGGGGTAGACCACAAATTAAACGTATTGGGAAACACATTTTTTGCAAATAGAAGGGGTGACAACTTATGATACGTGGAATTTTAATTGGAGTTTTATCAGTAGCTGTCCTCGGTTCGGCATATTGGGGATATAAGGAACATCAAGAGAAAAATGCAGTTCTCATTCAGGCAGAAAACAATTATCAACGGGCATTTCATGATTTATCGTATCGGGTTGATCAGTTACATGACAAAATAGGTGCTACACTTGCGATGAATACAAGGCAGTCCCTATCTCCTGCACTTGCGGATGTTTGGAGAATAACTTCAGAAGCACAATCTGATGTAGGACAACTTCCATTAGCATTAATGCCATTTAACAAGACTGAAGAATTTTTAGCAGGAATAAGTGATTTTAGTTATCGAGCAGCTGTTCGTGACCTTGAAAAAGATCCATTAACAGAAAAAGAATATAAAACGTTAAAATCTATGTATACAAAAGCAGCTGATATTCAGAAAGAGTTACGCAGTGTTCAAAATCTTGTATTAGATAATAATTTAAGATGGATGGATGTAGAACTTGCTTTAGCATCAGGACAAAAACAAGCAGATAATACAATTATTGATGGTTTAAAAACTGTGGAAGAAAATGTGAAGAGCTACTCAGAGTCAGATTTCGGTGCAACTCAAACATCAATGAAGACTGAAAATGGCTTTGAAAAGCTGGAGGGAAAGGAAATAAGTAAAAAAGAAGCTAAAGAAGTAGCTAAAAAATTTGTTGAAAATGAGGTAACAGATATTAAAGTAACCGAAAATGGGGAAGGTTCCGATTTTGGTTTTTATAGCGTGTCAATGGATGATAAAGAGCAAAAAGTTGATATTAACATGGATATCACAAAAAAAGGCGGATATCCCATTTACTTAGTACAAAACAGAGAAATTAAAAATAAAGAGATAAGCCTTAATCAAGCAACAGATCATGCAACTGAATTTCTAAAGAAACACGGATTTGAAGATTTAGATCTTTTTGAAAGTGCACAATATGATAATATTGGTGTTTTCACATTTGTATCCATTCTAGATGGTGTAAGAGTCTACCCGGATGCAATTCGAATGAAAGTAGCTTTAGATAATGGTGAGGTAATTGGCTTTTCAGCTAGAGACTACCTATCTGCTCATAAACAACGGGAAATACCAAGTGCCAAAATTTCAAAAGATGAGGCTGCTAAAAAGCTTAATCCTAGTCTGGATGTTCAGGAAGATCGGTTAGCTATCATTGTAAATGAATTTGGTGAGGAAGTACTATGTTACGAATTTTTAGGAACAATTGAAAATGATACGTATCGGATATTTATTAATGCTGACAATAACACAGAAGAAAAAGTGGAAATGTTGAAAAATCCAGAGCCGATTTTCCAAGAAATTTAAGAAAGCAGGAGGATACCTATTAAAAGGGGTATCCTTCTTTAGTTGATATCTTGTGTTATAAAAAAAACGATATTATACATATGGTTATTAATGAATTGTCTCTTGCACAACGGAATTGTCCATGCTTTAATAAGAATGAGAGTACTTAGAGAGAGTGATAATGTGCTGAAAATTGGGGATGCCATTACGTTAGAAACAAAAGGTGAAAAATTAGAAAGATTAAAATGTAAACTAGTTGAAAGAAAAGATAATAAGATTTTTATTGATTACCCTATTAACCTGGATACCGGCCGTACGGCTTTTTTAATCATTGGAACTGAGCTGGTTGCTTCTTTTGTAACAAATGATAATGTTTATCGATTTCAGACAGAAGTAACAGGTCGAACGAAGGAAAATATTCCAATGATTTCACTAACATATCCAGGTGATCATCAGCTGATTCGTATACAAAGAAGACAGTTTGTTAGAATTGATACAAACTTAGATGTTGCAATACACCCGATTATGAATGAATTTCAGGCTTTCACAGCTGTAACTTCAGATATAAGTGCGGGAGGGACAGCTCTTCTTCTTCCTCATACGACGAACCTAAAGAAAGATCAGGAGATACTAATATGGTTTGCTCTGCCTTTTCATAAAGATCAAATGGAATATATAAGAGTTAAGGGGAAAATTATTCGGTTAATACCAGCAGATCATGAGTTATATGTGAAAGCTCCAATTCAATTTATAAATATAAACGAAGAGACAAGACAAATTTTGCTTCAATTTTGTTTCAATCAACAAATCCAGTTGCGTAGAAAAGGTCTTGTCGAAGAATAATATTCGGTATTTTTAACCATACTAGTAAGAAAATACCGGAGTTGAATCGTAATGGAACGTGTTGAACGTATATTAATTAAATTAATAGTTATACAATTCATAGCACTTGTTTGTGCACAACTTTTAATTCAAAATTCGCAAGTTCAACCTTATCTTTCCCGTGTTGTTCAGTATGAAGGTGTGAATAAAATTACGATAACTGAATGGCTGGAAACATTTAGCCAATAAATGATGCAGGTGCCCTTTGACCTGCTTCATTTGTTTGTCTTTCTTTATGGAATAGAAGTTAATAGGTATGATAGGGAACTCTCGATCATGATAATAACAGAAGTTGTATAGAACAGCTAAAAATGGATAACCAAATATGTTCTGATGATGCGACAAAGAAAACTACTAGACTAAAAACCTATTTGGAGGAACTATAACATTGAAAAAAATCTCGGTAGCAATAGATGGACCAGCTGCAGCAGGAAAAAGCACAGTTGCAAAAATAATCGCAGAAGATTACTCATATATATATATTGATACTGGTGCGATGTATCGTGCACTTACATATATAGCTATACAGGAAAATGTGGACTGTAAAAATGAACAGCAAGTAGCCGATGTGCTCTCCAGAATTAAAATTGAGCTTTTCCCTTCAGAGGATGGACAAATAGTTAAGGTGAATTCTGAAGATGTTACAGAAGTGATTCGAACAAACGAAGTAACAAATCATGTATCATATGTTGCTATGCATCCATTAGTTAGAGAAGAAATGTTAAAACGTCAGCGCCAACTAGCTTTACAAGGTGGAGTTGTAATGGATGGAAGAGACATTGGTACACACGTATTGCCAGATGCTGAACTAAAAATCTTTTTAAGAGCTTCGGTTGAAGAAAGAGCAAAACGACGACATGATGAAAATCTTAAAAAAGGATTTGATTCGGATCTTGAAAAGCTGAAACAAGAAATTGCCAATCGTGATAGGCTTGACTCGGAAAGAGAGGTTGCTCCACTTAGAAAGGCAGAAGATGCAATTGAACTGGACACTACTGCTTTATCCATTCAACAAGTCGTGAAAAAAATAGAAGATTATATAGAAGAAAGGCTTTGATACTGTGTCATTATATCCCTTTGCAAGGTCAGTTGTTGCAGGTTTATTAAGACCAACATTCCGAATTAAAGTGGAAGGGTTGGAACATTTCCCCAAAGAAGGCGGAGTGTTGTTATGTACAAATCATATAAGTAATTTAGACCCTCCTGTAGTAGGGGTAACAGCTCCGAGAAAAGTATTATTTATGGCAAAAGCGGAACTTTTTAATGTACCAGTCCTTAAGCAATTGTTAACTAATTTTGGGACTTTTCCTGTGAAACGCGGTGGGGGAGATCGTGAAGCAATCCGTGCAGGGCTTAAAGTATTAAAAGAAGGTCATGTTTTAGGATTGTTTCCTGAAGGGACTAGAAGTAAAGATGGTAAATTAGGTAAAGGACAAGCTGGTGCCGGATTCTTTGCACTTCGTTCTACTGCTGCTGTTGTTCCATGTGCTATAATAGGGCCATATAAATCATTTCACACTCTTCGGGTTGTTTATGGTAAACCTATAAATATGGAAGAATATCGAGAGAAAAAAATAAATGCAGAAGAAATGACAAGAATAATTATGGAAGAAATAAATAAACTGCTTCAAAAATAAAAGAATTGAAGTCTTCTTGCTTGACAAAAAGTAGCATTTATTAGAAGTTTAAAATGAAGGAATTTTTCATTTTATTATAGGGGAAGAAAAACTCTTTGTTTTTTAATAAAATGAAATCTTACATATAGTTAATCAAAAGTAGCGCAGGTTTTGACAAGGAGGTAATTGAGATGGTAGAAGAATTAAACAGTGTTCAAGTGGAAACACCTGAAGTTGGTGATGTCGTAAAAGGAATCGTAACAAAGGTAGAGGAAAAACAGGTAATTGTAGAAATTGAAAATTGTAAGCATTCTGGTATCATTCCAATCAGTGAGCTTTCAAGCCTACATGTTGAAAAAGCTTCTGATGTCATAAGCGAAAATGATGAACTTGAATTAAAAGTATTAAAAGTTGAGGAAGAAGCACTGGTTCTATCAAAAAGAGCTGTTGATGCAGAAAAAGCATGGGATGAACTAGTGAGAAAATTTGAAACAAAAGAAGTTTTTCATGCGGATGTTAAAGATGTTGTAAAAGGCGGTCTTGTAGTTGACCTAGGTGTCAGAGGGTTTATTCCAGCATCATTGGTAGAAGCTCATTTCGTAGAGGATTTCTCAGAGTATATGGGAAAAACTCTTTCTCTTATCGTAGTTGAACTGGATAAAGAGAAAAATCGGGTTATTTTGTCACATCGAGCAGTTATAGAAAAAGAACAAAGTGAAAAAAATCTGAGCTTTTAGATTCTATAAACGTTGGATCTACAATTGAAGGGACCGTTCAACGTTTAACTGATTTTGGTGCATTTGTAGATATCGGTGGTATTGATGGATTAGTGCATATTTCACAACTATCACATCAACATATTGATAAGCCATCTGATGTTGTGCAGGAAGGACAGAAGGTTTCTGTGAAAATTCTTGCAGTTGACCGTGATAATGAAAGAATTTCGTTATCAATCAAAGAAACATTACCTGGACCATGGGCCAACATTAAAGAAAAAGTTCAAGTTGGTGATGTTGTTGACGGTGTAGTAAAACGTTTAGTTTCCTTTGGAGCGTTTGTAGAAATACTTCCAGGTGTTGAGGGGCTTGTGCATATTTCACAAATATCTAACAAGCACATTGGTACTCCTCACGAAGTATTAGACGAAAATCAACAAGTAAAAGTAAAAGTTTTGGATATTAATGAATCTGAACAGAGAATATCATTAAGTATCCGAGAGCTTGAAGAGACAACAAAAGCTTCAGATGAAGATGTTAGTCATTATCAAGCACAGGAAGATGCATCTTCAGGTTTCCAATTAGGAGAAATGATTGGAGATCAATTAAAAAAATTAAAATAAACGGTGATTAAGGTGAGTAAAAGAGCAGAGCGAAAAATTGAGCATATCCAACATGCCATGTCTACAGGACAACAACTTACAAATGGACTTGAAGATATAACCTTTGTTCATCAAAGCTTACCAAATTTGTCTGTTAACGATATTGATTTATCAACCCAAGTTGGCGAACTTTTTCTAAGTTCGCCTCTTTTAATAAATGCGATGACAGGCGGTGGCGGTGAAGACACAAGGATCATTAATGAAGCATTGTCTAAGGCTGCGGGTGAAGCGAATATTGCAGTAGCTGTAGGTTCACAAATGTCTGCGATAAAAGACAAAAGTGAGAGGCCTTCATATGAGATTATGAGAAAAGTAAATCCTAACGGAGTGATATTTGCGAATCTTGGTAGTGAAGCAACTGTCGAACAAGCAAAAGTCGCAATCGACATGCTTGATGCAAATGCCTTGCAAATACATTTAAATGTTGTTCAAGAGCTTGTCATGCCCGAGGGAGATCGTGACTTTACAAATGCATTAAAAAGAATTGAAAATATTACTACACACACTTCTGTGCCGGTTATTGTTAAAGAAGTTGGTTTTGGGATAAATCGAGAAATTGCTTTTAAATTGAAGGAAGTTGGCATTGCTGCCATTGATGTTGGGGGTTATGGAGGGACGAATTTTTCTAAAATAGAAAACCTTCGAAGACAACGGGTTCTTTCTTTTTTCAATGCATGGGGAATTTCAACAGCTGCTTCAATCGCTGAAATACATAGTGAAAATCAGGATATCTCCATTATCGGTTCGGGAGGTATTCAAAATGCTCTTGATGTCGCGAAAGCTATTGCGTTAGGATCATCAATGGTTGGCATGGCAGGTTATTTATTGAAAATCTTTATTGAAGGAAACTATGATGACTTAGTTCAAGAAATAAAGGATATTTTAGAAGATCTAAAAATCATTATGACTGCTTTGGGAGTAAGGACCATACAAGAGCTTAAACAAGCACCACTGGTTATTAATGGGCAAACACATCATTGGTTAACTGAAAGAGGGATAAAAACTACAATATACAGTAATAGATAAATAAAAAAGAGGAGACCTTTTTAATTAAGGTTCTCCTCTTTTTTGTCTTTTATTATTATTTATTTCGTTTTCGAGCAGCCTCTGGTCCTTCTAAAGTTGTTGCTCCAGGATAATTTAATGATTGATCACGATCTGACTCAACTCGTTTACTTTCTCTTAGTTTTTTCTCCTGGCGGTCTTTACCCATTTATTTTTTCCCCCTTTACTATTTTATAGTTCATTTTTTGTTGTTTTTCGTCCATCTATGCTTGCTATTTTTTACTAATATTCGATTAAAGCTAATGAGAAATAGACATAATGGGAATAGTAGGAGGAGTGAGATGGAAGGAATTTTTTTTATTGGATTATGTGGTTGGCTTGGATTTTCACAACATTCATGATGGATAAGAGCAAGAAACGACTGAAAGTAAGTATATGTATTTTAGTCTCTATACTGTTAAGTAAATGGTATGTCGTTTTTTTAACATATTCTATCAATATGACATTGTTATTATCTTTATTTTTGGGATATTATCTGGCTGTAAACAAAGGTAAATTTAAATTGATTTCTTTTTATTTAACTAGCTTAACGATTACATTTGCGTATGCAGGAATTATGTTGTTTAGGATATATGATCCAGTATGGTTTATCTTAGATATTCGCTTTATCATTGGCGCTTTCATAAGTATATTAGCTATTTATTTAGGGCGTGCATCGTTTCAGCGTTATTCTCTGTATATGATTGCACTCTGTCAAGGAGAAGTTCTTTATTGGATCGTATTAGGGCAATTTCATTATGAAATAACATTTGGGACAGAATCTTTTTTAGATATGTTATCAATAGGCTGTTTCATAATCTTTTTATGGAGTGGTATAAAACATTTCACAATGGTTGTTGAGAACTCCGTAGTAAAATTGCAAAAACCAACAAAGGAGAAACAAGGATAAAATGAATGAATACACATTACCTGTTTTATTTGGTGTAATTGTTGGAGTTCTTACAAGGTTACATATGTTAAGAACTGACTACAGGCAATATCCAACATACTTGCACGGGAAAATTATCCATGTAGCGCTTGGTTTTATTGCTGCAGGTTTAGGAACAGTTGCCGTCCCTTCAATTATGGAGGAAGATTTTACAGCAATCACATTTTTAACTGTTGCCGCGTCACAATTCCGGGATGTTAGGAATATGGAAAGAAATACGTTAACTGTGTTAGACGAATATGAGCTGGTTCCAAGGGGAAATACATATATTGAGGGAATCGCGATAGCGTTCGAAAGTAGGAACTACCTTGTTATTTTCACATCTCTTTTTACGACTTTCTCGTATTTAGTCTTAAATGTGTATGTAGCCATTATCGTTGGAATTGTCTGCTTTTTAATATGCCGTAAGTTAATGTCAGGCAGCAGAATAAAAGACCTGGTTGACATTGAATTTGTAGAACCGCATTTTGAAGGTGCTGGATTATATGTAGATAATATTTATATTATGAATATTGGGATACCAGATAAACAAGAAGCAGTTTTAAAATATGGGATGGGGTTTGTCTTAACACCCAAAAATGAAAATTCCCGTACAACAATTGCGAATCTAGGTCAGCGTCAAGCGATTTTACATGATGTGTCGACTGCAATGGGGGTTGTTCGGGACTCTGGTGAACCTTCTTTAGTTCCACTAGCAAAGCGTGACCTTGGTGATGGTCGCCTGGGAGTATTTGTATTGCCGCAAGACCGTGATGTTGATGAAGCTATTCGTGTTATCGGAAATGTACCAACTCTGGAAAATGCCATTAGAATGCCGTCTGAAGCGAAAGCAAATCGTCGAGGAGGGAATTAATTGAGTGCGCTAGAAAAATATATACTGGCTATTATAACGACCGATAAAACAAAGGCAGCAGGTGGGACAGCTATTTTTATATGCAAAACAACAGAAGAAATGAATTTTTATGCTAAAAATCTCGAAGCAATACTTGATGGTATCGCACATGGCATTGGTGATGATATGTATGTGATCGTCAAGCACTAAGTTGTGAATTTAGGAAATGTTTGATAATATATAAAAGTTAAGCCCTTCTTGTTAATATAGAAGGGTTTCTTTTATAAGATGAGTCAGTGATGAAAGTGTTATCAGATGATGATTTGGTAAAGCAAGTCAGGTATTTAATAAGAGAAAATATTTAGCATTGAAGTGATTGTTTATTATTCGTAAAATAAGCTAATGAATACATATATAGAGTTTTAGTGGATGGAATTTGGTTTGAGATGAAGAAATGTCTCATGTTAAATGTAAGATCAATTCAGAACTTTTTGTATAGGAACATCACCATAATGTCGCTCTTATTTGCAAATTGAGTTTATCCCACCTAAACTGGCAGTAAAACTTCGCATCAAGAATCCGAGAGAATCTTGAAATAGATTGCGGGAGATTTAACTGCCAATAAAGGTCCAACGAAGGACAGGACGTCCTAGTCAGGCGAAGCCACAGGATGTGGCGTTTTGAACGTGATAAGTCACGCTAACCATCAGTGAGGGATGAAGAACTCTCCCTACTGATGGAAGTCTCACTTTATATAGTCAGGGAAGGTGTATTGTATGGCAAAACCAGTAATAGCAATTGTAGGAAGACCAAATGTAGGTAAGTCAACGATTTTTAATCGAATTGTCGGTGAACGTGTTTCAATCGTTGAAGATATACCTGGTGTTACAAGAGACAGAATTTATAGTTCAGGTGAATGGTTAAATTATCAATTTAATATCATTGATACAGGTGGAATTGATATTGGGGATGAACCTTTTTTAGCACAAATACGTCATCAAGCTGAAATAGCTATTGAAGAAGCAGATGTGATCGTGTTTCTAACAAATGTGCGAGAAGGGGTAACTGCTGCAGACGAAGAAGTTGCAAAAATTTTATATCGATCAAATAAACCGGTTGTTTTGGCTGTTAACAAGGTTGATAATCCGGAAATGCGTGCAAATATCTATGATTTTTATTCTCTTGGATTTGGAGAGCCTTTTCCTATTTCAGGTTCACATGGATTAGGATTAGGGGACTTATTAGATGAGGTGGCTAAGCATTTTAAAAATATAGGATCAGAAGATTATGATGAATCAACAATTAAATTTTCTCTAATTGGTCGACCTAATGTAGGGAAATCTTCCCTTGTTAATGCAATTCTAGGAGAAGACCGGGTGATTGTTAGCGATATTGCGGGAACGACTAGGGATGCAATTGATACTGTCTATAAATATGAAGGACAAGAGTTCGTTATTATTGACACAGCCGGTATGAGAAAAAAAGGAAAAGTATATGAAACGACCGAGAAATATAGTGTTATGCGTGCATTAAAGGCGATTGATCGATCAGATGTTATTTTGGTTGTTATTAATGGAGAAGAAGGAATCATTGAACAGGATAAACATATTGCTGGATACGCACATGAAGCTGGCAAGGCAGTAGTTATCGTTGTAAACAAGTGGGATGCTGTTGAAAAAGATGAAAAAACAATGAAGGAATTTGAGGCTAATATTCGTGATCATTTTAAGTTTTTAGATTACGCTCCAATTGTTTTCTTATCAGCAAAAACGAAAAAAAGAATTCATACATTAATGCCACACATCATATTAGCTAGTGAAAATCATTCAAGACGAGTACAAACAAATGTATTAAATGATGTTGTGATGGACGCAGTTGCGATGAATCCAACACCTACACATAAAGGGAAACGACTAAAGATTTTCTATACAGCTCAAGTGGCAGTAAAACCGCCGACTTTTGTGGTATTTGTAAATGAGCCTGAGTTAATGCATTTTTCATATGAACGATTTTTAGAAAATAGAATAAGAGCAGCCTTTGAGTTTGATGGTACGCCAATAAAGATCTTTGCAAGAGAAAGAAAGTAATAAATTTATTTTGATAAACTAAAGAGTGCATGTTGAAGAAATGCCAATTATTTCAACATGTACATTTGTTTTGCGTTTAGCCACCTATTTACAGATGAAGGGCGTGAGATTATGGAGCAATTAACGGTATTAGGTGCAGGTAGCTGGGGAACAGCACTTGCCATTGTACTAGCTGATAATGGACATCATGTCAAAATTTGGGGCCATCGTCCTGAATTAATTAAGGAAATGAATGCTACAAAAAAGAATGAAAAGTATTTACCAGGTGTGGAACTTCCTTCAAATATTGAAGGCGTTTCTAATTTCGAAGAAAGTTTAATGGGTGTTAATACAGTTGTTTTGGCAGTTCCAACGAAGGCGATTCGAGATGTATTGAAAGATATGCGACAAACCTTAAAAAAACCTGTCACTATTGTTCATGTTAGTAAAGGGATCGAGCCGGATTCCTTACTTAGAATTTCAGAAATTATTGAATTGGAAATGCCTAAGGAATTATTAACAGATGTTGTGGTACTTTCGGGTCCGAGTCATGCTGAAGAAGTGAGCAAAAGACATATCACAACAGTAACTTCGTCCTCCAAGAATATGAAAGCAGCGGAATACATACAAGATCTCTTTATCAATCAAAATTTTAGAGTATACACAAACCCGGATATAATTGGGGTGGAAATCGGCGGAGCACTTAAAAATATTATTGCATTGGCTGCAGGTATTACAGACGGACTCGGCTATGGGGATAATGCCAAAGCGGCACTGATTACACGCGGTCTTGCGGAAATTGCCCGTTTAGGCAGCATAATGGGTGGAAATCCTCTCACTTTCTCAGGGTTGACTGGGATCGGTGATTTAATTGTCACTTGTACAAGCGTTCATTCAAGAAACTGGCGTGCCGGTAATTTGTTGGGTAAAGGCCATAATTTAGATGAAGTATTACAAAATATGGGGATGGTTGTTGAAGGTGTTAGAACGACAAAAGCAGGTTATCAATTAGCCAAAAAGTATAATGTAAAGATGCCGATAACTGAAGCGTTGTATGATGTCCTATTTAATGGGAAGGCTCCTAAAGAAGCCGTGGATGCTTTAATGGCACGTGTAAAAACTCATGAAATGGAAGACCTTGTAAATATTATGGAGAATCGTTAATTTATGTGACATTCGCCAGTGATATTGCATAAAATACCAAGAAATAAAACAAAAGAACATAATATCCTATAAGGTATTTTCTACCTGCATAAAGTGGTTGGTAGGTTTTCAAACCTCGATTCCTAGAAAGCCAGTTCATTAACGGAAATAACAAAAAGATTAATGGCGACAATAGGCATTAGAGGATACAAAAGCTTCCTCTTCCGCATAAAATGCATCGTAGTCAAATAAGAGTTGTTCTTATTGTTGGGTACTATTTAGTCGGTTTACCATTTGCTGAAGTAAAGATCGTCCCCTCTTTACTTCAGTATTTTTTAATGTCATAAATGCCGGCAATTAGTTTTTCCATTACTACCAATTAATCAGGTTATGTATTGTTGTAATTAACATGAATTTTGGACAAGCAATTTGAAGTGTAATATAATCTACGATGAGTCAGCTGAATTTTTAAAAATACATAATGGTGCTTAAAAAAGTGGTAGTTCAATTTAAATGTTAAGTCCAACTAAGACGTGATTTAAGCGTTGCCACAAAGGAGGAATCTTGGTGAGTCCAGCATTAATGAAGATGTGGATTTCGTTTGCATCAATGGGATTCATGTTTATCTCTATCATACTTATTTATTTAAGTCGTTTTAAGCTGAAAGGTGTAATCAAAGCTATTGTGACAATTTTAGCCTACATCTTTATGATTCTAGCAGGAATCATTATTATCTTTGTCGTTTTTACAGGACCTGTTTCAGAATAAATATATGTTAAAAGGAAGTTATTGACTATGAAATTGTCAAATACACTTGTGATCATAATAAGCTGTTTTTTATTGACAGGATGTTTATATCCTGAAGAAAAGCTTCAAAAAAATACAATACCATATAATGATCAAATCCAAGCGGTACAAACCTCAATTGATCAATATCAGGAGGATACGAGTGGTCTATTGCCGATAAAAACAAGAGATATGTCAACTCCGATTTATCAAAAGTATCCAATAGATTTTTCTGCTTTAACTCCAAAATATATGGCTGAGCCGCCTGGAACTGCTTATGAAACCGGCGGTATTTATCAATATGTTTTAGTTGATGTTGAAGAGGATCCAACTGTTAAATTAATTGATTTAAGAATGGCTGAAGAAATCCATGCGCTCAATGTAAAACTAAATGTTTATCGTCAGGCAAATGGATATCCTCCTTTTAAAGATGTTATTACCGATGAAATTTATTCATTAGATTATGAAAAACTTGGTTATAAGGAAGATCCAATGGTTGAGAGTCCTTATTCAGGTGAATTTTTGCCATTGGTCATTGATAAAAATGCACAGATTTATGTAGATTACCGAATTGATCTTAATAATGTCCTTAAAGATCATGAACATAGCTTTAAGCAAGGCGACGATATTAGAGAATTATTAGTTAAGGAATACCAATTTGTGCCTGCATATTCCCTTCCGTATACAATTGATGAAAAGGGAGAGCCAGTTTTTTTAACAGAAGAAAATTAAATAAAAATTTTAGTCATGAACCCTTCATAAGAGAATAAACTCTGAAAGAAGGGTTTTCTTTTTCGCTTTTTTTAAACCAATTCTTAATAAGGCGATACTTGAAAAAAATTTCGAAACAAAGTCATAAATAAATAGGACAATGTCATACATATATAGTGTCCTATTAGAAAACGGATAAGCTTTATCCCAAATTGTATGATCGGGAGGGGATCACTTGGAAAAAGTAGATATTTTCAAGGATATCGCTGAACGAACCGGTGGCGATATATATTTAGGTGTAGTTGGTGCAGTACGAACAGGTAAATCTACTTTTATTAAAAAGTTCATGGAATTAGTTGTACTACCTAACATTGACAATGAATCTGACAAAGCGAGAGCTCAAGATGAATTACCGCAAAGTGCTGCTGGTAAAACAATCATGACAACAGAGCCAAAATTTGTCCCTAATCAAGCTGTTTCCATTCATGTTGATGAAGGACTTGATGTCAATATTAGATTAGTAGATTGTGTCGGCTATACAGTACCTGGTGCTAAAGGTTACGAGGATGAAAATGGTCCTCGAATGATTAATACTCCATGGTATGAAGAACCAATACCTTTTCATGAAGCAGCAGAGATTGGAACACGTAAAGTTATACAGGAACACTCGACTCTCGGTTGTGTTATCACTACAGATGGTTCTATCGGAGATATTCCGCGCAGAGACTATTTAGAAGCCGAAGCACGAGTAATTGAAGAGTTAAAAGAAGTCGGTAAACCGTTTATTATGATTATTAACACGGTGCATCCGCATCATCCTGAAACAGAAGCCCTTCGTCAAGAATTAAATGAAAAGTACGATATTCCTGTACTAGCAATGAGCGTTGAGAGCATGAGAGAAACAGATGTAATCAATGTTCTTAGAGAATCTTTATACGAGTTCCCAGTATTAGAGGTAAATGTGAATCTACCTAGCTGGGTGATGGTACTAAGAGAAGACCATTGGTTAAGACAGAGCTACCAAGAAGCGGTTAAAGATACTGTAAAAGATATTAAGAGATTAAGAGATGTTGATCGAGTTGTTGGACAGTTTAGTGAGTATGACTTCATTAATCGAGCTAGTTTGGCTGGTATTGAGATGGGGCAAGGTATCGCGGAGATTGATTTATATGCTCCGGATGACTTATATGATCAAATCTTAAAAGAGGTTGTAGGAGTTGAAATTCGCGGGAAGGACCATTTACTCCAATTAATGCAGGATTTTGCATATGCAAAGGCCGAATATGATCAAGTGGCTGATGCTTTACGAATGGTTAAGCAAACAGGGTATGGTATTGCAGCGCCAGCATTAGCTGATATGAGTTTAGATGAACCTGAAATTATCCGCCAAGGATCAAGGTTTGGAGTAAGACTAAAAGCTGTTGCTCCATCTATTCATATGATAAAAGTTGATGTGGAATCAGAGTTTGCTCCGATTATCGGAACAGAAAAGCAATCAGAGGAGCTTGTTCGATATTTAATGCAGGATTTTGAAGATAATCCATTATCGATTTGGAATTCAGATATATTTGGAAGAAGCTTGAGCTCTATCGTTCGTGAAGGCATCCAAGCAAAACTATCGTTGATGCCGGAAAATGCACGATATAAATTAAAAGAAACATTAGAAAGAATAATCAATGAAGGCTCCGGTGGATTAATTGCAATCATTTTATAATGATTAGACCTCTTAATAAGGGGTCTTTTTTTGTGCAATCAAAAGGATATATTTATGAAGTTGGTCGGACTTGTAAAGCAGAAGTTGATGTCATCAAAACGTGATTGAAATCCTAATATTTTGACGGAGAATTTTACAGATTTAGTCAAAAAACAGAACAAATGGCCGTGTTGGAGTTGGAAAGCCTTGGTACCATTGGTTTTTTATTTTGTTTTCTCTTGATTCACATGAATGATTATGTTAATCTTTTTACAGAAATTCTTTTCTCTATTGGTCGATTCTTCCTAAATATCCATTCATCATGATGAAAATGATTGAATTATGTTGAAAAATCGTTTAAGATAAGCGTGTTACGAATAAAAACATGAATTAATCATGTATACAATTGATGAAAACTGTGAAGAAATGAAGACTAATAAGAGTTCCATCCCTTTGGGAGGAGGTGAAAGGCATGAATAAAACAGAACTTATCAACGCAGTAGCAGAAGCTAGTGAATTATCTAAAAAAGACGCAACAAAAGCAGTTGATGCTGTTTTCGATACAATTTTAGATGCACTAAAAGATGGTGATAAAGTACAACTTATCGGTTTCGGTAACTTTGAAGTTCGTGAGCGTGCGGCTCGTAAAGGGCGTAACCCACAAACTGGTGAAGAAATTGAAATTGCTGCAAGCAAGGTGCCTGCTTTCAAACCAGGTAAAGCATTAAAAGACGCTGTTGCAGGAAAATAAGTTAATTTGTCATGTAATAACTATTACATACAAGCTTCTTTATGAAAGCCCCTTTTTATAAGGGGCTTTTCATTTGGAATGAATTTTTATGTGATCATGCTCGTTTTTTTCCTCAAAATAAATATTTTAAACGGAAATAAACTAATATTGCCTGCGTTGTCTTACTTTGCTTTTCTTAGTATGTATATGCTAGAATCTGTATCAAATAAATGACCAGGAGGCTAAATTGATGGTGCATGTTAATCATGAAAAAATTGAACAAGCCGTAACATTAATTCTTGAAGCAATTGGAGAAGACCCTTCAAGAGAAGGGTTGATAGATACGCCAAAACGGGTAGCTAAAATGTATGCTGAAGTTTTTAGTGGACTAGGTGAAGATCCAAGTGAACATTTTAAAACTATCTTTGGAGAAGATCATGAAGAACTTGTGCTAGTAAAGGATATTCCATTTTATTCAATGTGTGAGCATCACTTAGTTCCTTTTTTCGGTAAAGCACATATTGCTTATATCCCTAAGGGTGGAAAGGTAACAGGATTAAGTAAACTTGCTCGAGCAGTAGAGGCTGTTGCAAAAAGACCGCAACTCCAGGAGAGAATTACATCAACGATTGCTGATTCAATTATGAAATCACTTGAACCTCATGGAGTCATGGTAGTTATTGAAGCAGAACATATGTGTATGACGATGAGAGGTGTGAAGAAACCGGGATCACAGACAGTTACATCAGCGGTAAGAGGGGTTTTTCGGAAGGATGAGACATCCAGGTCTGAAGTGCTGTCACTAATTAAAGGGTAGTTAAAATGCCAACTAATGCTTATCTAACCCACGAACATTTTTATGAGCTTTCTCTAATAGGAAATGGTATGATGTATAAGAGAATACATATAGTTAATCTGTAAAAACAGGCAGGTGTAAGGATGAATCAAAAAAATGATTTTGTAGTAATTAAGGCAATTGAAGACGGAGTTCATGTTATTGGCTTAACCAGGGGCTCTGATACAAGATTCCACCATTCTGAGAAACTGGACAAAGGTGAAGTGATGATAGCCCAATTCACAGAGCATACTTCTGCCATTAAAATAAGGGGTAAGGCTCAAATTCAAACGGCTATTGGAGAATTGGAAAGTGATTCTCGCAAATAAATATCCTTGTATTATGGACGTGATGACTGTTGGATACGCTTGACTTCTGATTGTTCTAATTCTAGTTGATGCAAATGTAAAGAGTGTCATAGGATTTGAATTCGGGAGAGAGCAGGCGTTCTGTACAGTCTAAAATGTTATTAAGCATTATGAATAAACTATATTAAAAATAAAAATCCATTTTTGGTTATGATATAATAAAATATGTTTATGTTTATTATATAAATAGTACATATAGATCTAATTTATATTTGTTCTAAAACCTAATAAATAAGTGGAGTAGAGGCCATTACAATATAATTTAAATTTGTCCCCTTTTCCACATATGGCAGGTTCTTACTAGTAGAGTAAACACATTTTAGCAAGAAGCAGGCTAGTAAGTGATAGGATAGAGATAATGTTAATTTGGGGACAAGGGTGATATATTTGCAGGACTTAGTAGTACATTTAGCTAAATTAAAGAAAGATTTAGAGGAGAAGCTCGAACATCCTTTTTTAGTCAAGCATTTACCTTCACCCAAGATTGATGAAGATAAATTGCTACTGTTATGTGCGATTTTTGATGAGATGGATCTTTCTGATGAAGTAAAGAGAAGCTATATTATGACGGCTATGTTTGTTCAAATTGCCCTTGATACACATGATAAGGTTACAACGAATCTTCATATTAATTCCGAAGAATTTGTACAGAGACAACTAACAGTCTTAGCTGGAGATTACTTTAGCGGGTTGTATTATTTAATGCTTTCTGAAATTAAGGATATTAAGATGGTTCGAACGTTAGCAATGGCAATTAAAGAGATTAACGAACATAAAATTAGATTATACCATGAACATAATCTGAATTTGCCCTCAATGATGAATAGTCTTCAAATTGTTGAAACCAGCCTGTTTCAACACGTAGCCAATCATTTTAAGCTTAATTCTCATAAGGCATTTAGTATAGACTTCCTAACTTATAAAAGGCTATCTCATGAAAAATTTCAACAGGTAAATGGAACAGTACGAAGTCCATTTACATTTAATTATTTGACAGAAACGTGTAATGTGTATTTTGAAAAGTCTGTTTCTCTTCTTAATTCGGGATTTTTAAGAGGATCTGCCTTTAGGGAACTGTTGTCAGATCGACTTCATTCAATCCGTTTTCACGATGCATTACTACATGAGAAAAAGACAGTGGAAGAAGGTTTATAAGTATGGGTCAGTCGAAAGAGGAAAGAGTCCATGGTGTTTTTGAGAAGATTTATGAAAATTATGATCAGATGAATTCTGTCATTAGTTTCCAACGACACAAAGTATGGCGTAAGGAAACGATGAAACGAATGAATGTTAATAAGGGACAATCTGCTTTAGATGTTTGTTGTGGTACAGCAGACTGGAGCATTGCCTTAGCAAATGCAGTAGGACCTGAAGGTAGTGTGACTGGACTGGATTTTAGTCAAAATATGCTAAAGGTGGGTAAGCAAAAGATACACCAGCTAGGGTTACAAAATGTGAGTTTAATCCATGGAAATGCAATGCAGCTTCCTTTTAAAGATAATAGTTTTGATTTTGTTACAATTGGATTTGGTCTCCGAAATGTTCCTGATTATATGCAAGTATTAAAGGAAATGAATCGTGTATTAAAACCTGGTGGAAAGGCGGTTTGTTTAGAAACCTCTAAACCAACTTTACCGGTATTTAAGCAATTCTTCTTTATTTACTTCCGCTATGTAATGCCGCTATTTGGGAAAGTTTTCGCTAAAAGCTATAATGAATATTCCTGGCTACAGGAATCCGCACGTGACTTCCCTGGAATGTCTGAACTAGCTACAATGTTTAAGGAAGCTGGCTTCATTGACATACAAGTAAAAGCCTTTACAGGTGGTGTAGCAGCAATGCACCTCGGTAGTAAGGCTAAAGAGATTGAATAACAATGATAGGTATGACCAATTTCTTAAAAAGTGGGTTTAAGAAAGATAAACTCTTTTTTGTACTTTAAGAAACTTTCATTTTTTTAGGTATAGAGTATTAGTAAAGACATCGACTCTCTCCACTATTATGGACGGTAAGTTGTGTTCTTCTAAAATGGTCATTCATTAATTATTACCGGGTACTCTTATCCACAACAATTAATCGGAGTTTAAGGTGAATTCGTATGAAATTAAAAGCAATGTACTCTTTTTTAAATAATGACCTTAATATAATCGAACAAGAACTGGAAATAACAGCTGTTTCAGAATACCCTTTATTGCGTGAAGCGAATGTAGAATTACTAAAAGCAGGTGGGAAACGAATTCGCCCAGTATTTGTATTATTGTCTTCTATGTTTGGAAACTATGATATAAACATAGTTAAACATGTGGCTGTTGCATTAGAAACAATACATATGGCATCACTTGTTCATGATGATGTTATTGATGATGCTGAGTTAAGACGAGGTCAACCCACTGTAAAAGCAAGGTGGGACAATCGGATTGCGATGTATACAGGAGATTATCTACTTGCAAGGTCACTTGAAGTGATGACGAAAATAGATAATACGACAGCACATAAAATATTATCAAAAGCTATCGTCGATGTATGCTTAGGGGAAATAGAACAAATAAAAGATAAGTATCGATTTGACCAATCAATTCGAACTTATCTAAGGCGAATTAAGCGTAAAACAGCACTCTTAATCGCAGTAAGTTGTCAACTTGGAGCCATCTCTTCGGAAGCACCTGAGGAAATCCATAGAAAATTATTCTGGTTCGGATACTATGTAGGCATGTCGTTTCAAATTACAGATGATATTTTAGATTTTACCTCGACTGCTGAGGAACTTGGTAAACCGGTTGGCAGCGATCTTCTACAAGGAAACATCACTCTGCCTGTGTTGTTTGCCCTTGAAAATCCAATTATTAAAAAAGAGATAGAAAAAATTACGATGAATACTACAGCAGAAGATATAAAACCAATATTAGAAATGATTCAATCCTCCGGGGTTATAGAGAAATCTGTAAAAATAAGTGATCGTTATCTACAAAAAGCCTTTCATATATTAGAAGAGCTTCCTAAAAATCGGGCAAGATCTACTCTGTACAGTATTTCGAAGTATATTGGAAAAAGAAAATTTTAAATTAATTATTGATATCTCCACCCTGTCATTGCAATCTTTTCCCCTACATGATATTATTTTTTTGAGTGTGAAAGCCTATACATAAATTTTCTATGGGGTGGAGAATATATTATGGAAAAAACATTTTTAATGGTTAAACCTGACGGTGTACAACGCCAACTAATAGGGGACATTGTTAGTAGATTTGAAAGAAAGGGCTTACAAATGGTTGGGGCAAAGTTGATGACAATACCTGTTGAATTAGCTGAACAGCATTATGGTGAACATAAAGGGAAGCCATTTTATGATAAATTAGTGCAATTTATCACTTCTGGACCGGTTTTTGCAATGGTTTGGGAAGGTGAGAATGTAGTGGAATTAACTCGTAAAATGATGGGGAAAACAAACCCTAAGGATGCAGAACCAGGAACAATACGTGGGGATTACTGCATGTATGTTAGTAAAAACATTATTCATGGATCAGATTCGACGGAAAGTGCTGAAAGAGAAATAAACCTGTTTTTTAATGATAATGAACTTGTAAGCTATAATAAAGCAATAAATAGTTGGATTTATTAACAGATTCATAGGAAACATGGGGGTTCGGATGCCAATTCGAACCCCTATTTTCTTTTACAAAACAAGTTTCGCCAATTTTCTTTAAAAATTGAGCAAATTCAAACAAATTTAAGATATACTATAAAGTAATATTGGATGATTATATTTGACAATTTTTAGGAGAGCTGACAATGGTTGACCAAGATTATGAATTATTCATAAAAAATATCAAAAGGAAATCAGGAATTGACCTTTCTCTATACAAAGAAGCCCAAATGAAGCGAAGATTAATATCACTCTATGAAAAAAGAGGATTTACAAGTTTTAGTCAATTTTTTGAAGGGATATCTAAAAAGAGTGAATTATATTATGAATTTTTAGATCGGATGACAATTAATGTATCTGAATTTTATCGTAACTATAAAAGATGGCAGGTTCTTGAAGAAAAGATTCTTCCCTCTTTAATAGAGAAAAACGGTCATATAAAAGTTTGGAGTGCTGCCTGTTCAACGGGTGAGGAACCTTATACAATTGCCATGATTCTGTCTAAGTTCATGCCGTTAACCAAAGTGAAAGTGTTAGCAACTGATATTGATGAAAATGTTATAGCAAGAGCAAAGTTGGGAATATATCCTGAGCGTTCCTTAAATGAAGTACCTGCCGAAATAAAGAATAAATACTTTAAAAAAGATGGCACTAATTTTGTAGTTAGTGAGGAAATTAAGAAAACAGTCCAATTCAAAAAACAGAATTTATTATCAGATACGTTTGATACAAACTTTGATTTAATTGTTTGTCGAAATGTTTTAATATATTTTACAGAAGATGCTAAGGAAACTTTATACTCAAAATTTAGCCAAGCCTTAAGAAAAGATGGAATTTTCTTCGTTGGAAGTACTGAACAAATTTTTAATGCAGATCGTTTTGGTTTTAAATCTGCAGATACATTTTTTTATCAAAAGAAGTAAAAACTTGCTATTTTATTTGAATAACTTATGTTATATTTATACTTAAAAGCGTTAGTGCGTTGAAGGGAGAGAGAACAATGAGATATTTAACAGCTGGTGAATCTCACGGGCCTCAATTAACTGCTATTGTAGAAGGTGTACCGTCAGGACTTAATTTAACAGCAGAAGCGATAAATATTGATTTAGCAAGAAGACAAAAGGGGTATGGTCGAGGCAGAAGAATGCAAATTGAAAAAGACCAGGTACAAATATTAGGTGGAGTCAGACATGGAAAAGCACTAGGATCTCCTATTTCTTTAGTTGTTGAAAATAATGATTGGAAACATTGGACAAAGATTATGGGTGCAGAGCCAATTTCCATGGAAGAAGAGAAAGAAGTTAAACGACAAATTACACGTCCACGCCCTGGTCATGCAGACCTAGTGGGTGCAATGAAATATGGTCATCGAGATATGCGTAATGTACTTGAGCGCTCATCTGCACGTGAAACGACTGTAAGAGTAGCGGTTGGAGCATTAGCTAAGCAAATTCTAGCAGAGCTAAACATTAAAGTTGTTGGTCATGTTCTAGAAATAGGTGGAGTACGTGCCGAAAATACAAATTATGATAATATTGACGATTTATTAGCAGTGACTGAGGAATCTCCTGTAAGATGCTATGATCGTGAAGCAGAATCAAAAATGATGGAAGCTATCGATAATGCGAAGTCAAATGGTGATTCAATTGGTGGTGTAGTTGAGGTCGTTGTGGAAGGGTTACCGGCTGGTATTGGAAGTTATGTACATTATGACCGTAAACTTGATAGTAAAATAGCAGGTGCGATTGTAAGTATAAATGCATTTAAAGGTGTAGAATTTGGAATTGGATTTGAAGCTGCACGTAAATTTGGCAGCCAAGTTCACGATGAGATCATTTGGTCCGAAGAGGATGGCTATACAAGAAAAACAAATCGCCTTGGCGGTTTTGAGGGAGGCATGACAACTGGAATGCCTGTTGTTGTCAGAGGCGTTATGAAGCCAATTCCAACTCTGTATAAGCCGCTGCAAAGTGTAGATATTGAAACAAAGGAACCATTTACTGCAAGTATTGAGCGTTCAGATAGTTGTGCAGTACCAGCAGCAAGTGTAGTTGCTGAGGCTGTTGTAGCATGGGAAATCGCAAATGCTATAGTGGAACAATTTGGTATTGATCGGATGGATTTAATTAAGGAAAACGTGGAAGCAATGAGAAAACACACGAGGGATTTCTAATGAGATCAATTAAAATCAAAACAACAGAATCAGAGTATCCCGTCCTTGTGGGAGAAAACGTTATAAGTGAACTTACGGCGATTCTAAGCGATTTATCTCCTTCAAAGGTTTTGATTGTAACTGATTCAAATGTTGATAAGTTATATGGTGAGAAATTAGTAAGTACAATTTGTCCTCATTTCACAACTTTTAAGTATGTTATTACTAGTGGGGAAGAAGCAAAATCTTTTGATGTGTTTTATGAATTACAAACTTTTGCATTAAAACAGCAGTTGGATCGAAAGTCTGTCATTCTTGCTTTTGGTGGTGGTGTTGTCGGCGATTTAACGGGGTTTGTAGCAGCGACATTTATGAGAGGAATTCCTTTCATACAAATCCCAACAACTCTTTTAGCACATGATAGTGCTGTTGGGGGAAAGGTTGCGATCAATCATCCGGAAGGGAAAAATATGATCGGCGCATTTTATCAGCCTAAAGCAGTTGTTTATGACAGTCACTTCTTAGGAAGTCTGCCTATTGAAGAAATGAGATCTGGCTTTGCAGAGGTTATAAAACATGCACTAATTCGAAGCGAATCATTATTTCTATATTTACAAAACGAAATACATGATTTGCAGGATATGAATCATGAGCGGCTAGATAAAATGATTCTTGAAGGAATTAAAATTAAAGCAGATGTTGTTTCAAAAGATGAAAAAGAGCTAGGAATAAGGGAAATTTTAAACTTTGGTCATACTTTAGGTCATGCAATTGAGGCTGAAGCCGGATACGGAAAACTGTCCCATGGAGACTGTGTGGCAACTGGAATGTTATTTGCTACTTGGTTAAGCATGAAATCTTTAGATGTTTCGTTACCATATGAAGAACTAAAAGCATGGTTTAAGAAAATAGGCTTTCCAACGACCATACCGGATTCACAAGACACTGAAAATTTGATCAAAAGAATGATGAAAGATAAGAAGACAAAAGCGAATCAAATTAAAATGATTTTGCTTAAAAAGATCGGAGAAACGACATCTTTGACGTTTACTGATGAGGAACTACACATATTGGTAAATGAATGGAGATCAATCGAATAGGAGGAAGTCGCTTGATTAGGGGGATTAGAGGAGCTATCACCGTTACAGAAGATAATGAACAGCAAATCTTGAAGGCAACAGATGAAGTATTAAAGGAAATGATTAAAAAAAATAGTATTCAGCCGGAACAAGTAGCACAAGTTATAATCACGGTAACAGAGGATCTTATATCGACTTTTCCTGCAAAGGCATTGAGAAACATCGAAGGGTGGACGTATGTTCCTGTTATGTGTATGCAGGAAATACCTGTTAAAGGAAGCCTGAAAATGTGTATAAGAGTTATGATGACTGTGAGTACAGAGATTGAGCAGGATAAAGTCAATCATGTTTATTTAGAGGGAGCAACAGTTCTTCGTCCGGATTTGTCCGTTTCCTCTTAATAATTATTTGAAAATTTTAAACAGTATAACATCCAATCTTGACAGGTTGATTAGATTTATAATAACATGTTGGAGAAGATTGATTAGTAGATGAGTAGAAGAGTTTAGATTAGGGTAGCCGAGAATGAGTGAGTTTAGTTGAGGTTTTTTTCTAAAAGGCACAAGTCTACCCAAAAACCGTTCGTGTTTTTGGGTTTTATTTATATTATTCATTATTTGAAAATATTAAATATTGTGCTAACACAATCTTCAAATTATACAACCTCCTAAATGCTCGTTCTCCAAAATTTCTTGGAGGAGTGAGTTATATTGAATTTTTCTTCTTTTTCCACATTCTGTGAAGATAGCAAGCAATTTCGAACGATCCCCATTGTGAAAAAATATATTGTGGACACCTTCACACCTATTCAATTATTTCAATTATTTAAGGAAGAAGCTGTTTATTTGCTGGAGAGTAAGGATGCTGAATCAGAATGGTCCAGATATTCTTTTATCGGCTTGAATCCGTTTTTATTTATTGAAGAAACACATGGTGAGTTTTCATTATTAAATGAACAGCGTAAAACAATTACAAAGTCTGCTTCCATTACACAAATGTTTAAAGAACTTCAAAAACACTTATCTATAAAATTACCAGAGCTTGATATACCTTTTGTTGGCGGCGCAGTCGGATATATTGGATATGACACAGTATCCGTTATAGAAAAGGTTGAAAAACATAGGCTAAATGATTTGAATCAACAAAATTGTATGTTCTTTGTATGTGAAACTGTTATTGCGTTTGATCATCAAGAGAAGCAGCTTTATTTTATTCACTTTGAGAGGGTGAATGGTAACGAATCTGAGGAGCATTTAAAAGCTACTTATGACCTTGCTGAAGCCAAACTGAATAAATACGTAAGCATGCTGAAGCAGAAGCCTCAAGCAGAGAATATGCCGCTTGCAGTTTCAGATCAATTTGATCTTAATTTTGATGAAATTAAATCAAACTATGAGAAATCAAAGTTCATAGAGGATGTAGAGAAAGTAAAAGAATACATTAGAGCCGGGGATATCTTTCAAGGGGTACTTTCACAAAGATTTGAAATACCTATTTCAACAGATGGGTTTTCACTTTACAGAATTTTACGGATCGTGAATCCGTCCCCATACCTTTTCTACATTCGAATAAATGATACAGAGCTTGTTGGTAGCTCACCTGAAAGGTTAATTTATATTCAGAATAAGCATCTAGAGATTCACCCGATTGCTGGTACAAGAAGACGCGGAAAAACGATAGAAGAAGATTTGTACTTTGAGGAAGAACTTAAACATGACGAGAAAGAAAAGGCAGAGCATTATATGCTTGTTGATTTAGCTAGAAATGATTTGGGCAGGGTTGCAGAATATGGATCTGTTACCACTCCAACATTAATGGAAGTTGGCCGATTTTCTCATGTTATGCATTTAATTTCAAAGGTAACCGCAAGATTAAAAGATAATATACATCCGATGGATGCTCTACTTTCATCATTTCCGGCCGGGACTGTATCCGGTGCACCTAAAATTCGGGCTATGCAAATCATACAGGAGCTAGAACCTACAGCAAGAGGTAGCTATGCTGGTTGTGTAGCATATGTAGGATTTGACGGCAATGTTGATTCATGTATAACAATTAGAACCATTACAGTGAAAAATAATATTGCTTATGTTCAAGCAGGAGCAGGTATTGTTGTAGACAGTGTGCCTGAGCTTGAATGGAAGGAAACATGTAATAAAGCTAGTGCAATGTTAAAGGCTATACAGTTAGCTGAGAAAGTCTTTTCAAAGGAGGAGAAAAGTGATGAAAGAGCTTCTAGCAAAATGTATTGAGGGGAATACGTTAACAGAAAGACAAGCGGAAGATGTAATGGACTTAATTATGACAGGTGAGGCGACCCCTAGTCAGATTGCTAGTTTAGTATCTATCATGCGATATAGAGGAGAAACTGTTGATGAACTTGTAGGGTTTACAAAATCGATGAAAAAACATATGTCCAGTTTATCGTATAAAAGTGATGTCATCGATACATGTGGTACTGGTGGTGATGGTGCTTCTACATTTAATATATCAACTGCAGCAGCAATTGTTGTATCGTCTTTAAAGGTGAAAGTAGCAAAGCACGGTAACAGGGCAGTTTCCTCTAAAAGCGGAAGTGCTGATGTTCTTGAGAAACTTGGAGTGAATATTCAGACATCAAAAGATGAAGCATTGCAAAGTTTAGAAGAACGTCACATGAGTTTTCTCTTTGCACCAATGTTTCACTCTTCCATGAAGCACGCAGTAGTTCCAAGGAAAGAGCTTGGGTTCCGTACTGTTTTTAATTTGTTAGGTCCTCTTTCTAATCCGGCCAATGCTAAACGACAAGTCATCGGCGTTTTTTCTACAGAATATGCGGAGAAAATGGCAGAAGCATTAAAGCGTTTAGGTGCAGAGCACGTCATGCTCGTCACAGGACGTGATGGGCTAGATGAAATATCGATAACAACTGCAACAGATATTGTGGAATTAAAAAATGGTGAGATTAAGAGATATGTTCTTCAACCTGAAGATGTAGGGTTGAATAGTGGTATTATAGATGAAATCCAAGTGTCTAATGCAGAAGAAAGTGCGTTGTTAATCGAACAAATCTTAAAAGGAGAAGGACCAGTTAGTGCCGAGAATATAGTTGCGCTTAATGCCGGTGCAGCACTATATGTCGCTAATCAAGTCCCAACATTAGATATGGGTGTTATTTTAGCGAAGGAAGCAATAAAAAATGGTTCTGCATACAAGCAATTAAGATCATTACGTCATCAGCAGGAGGAGCATTATGCTTGAACAAATTCTTGAAACAAAAAAAGAGGAAATTAAACAGTTAATCATACCGGAAAATGAAGGACTGCCACATCGTTCTTTTTTACAGGCTTTAACCAAACCAAATCGTAGAGTAGCATTGATTGCTGAAGTAAAAAAAGCATCACCTTCAAAAGGATTAATTAAACCGGATTTCCATCCGGTTACCATTGCAAAAGCATATGAACGAGGAGGAGCGGATTGTTTATCAGTTCTTACCGACACCCCATATTTTCAAGGAAAAAAGGAATACCTTACAGAAGTGAAAAAAGCTGTGAAACTACCTGTCTTAAGAAAAGACTTTATTATTAACTCTAAACAAATAATCGAAGCAAAGCACATCGGTGCAGACGCTGTATTGTTAATAGGTGAAGCACTAGAGCCTTCTTTATTAAAAGAATTATATATTCATGCAGAGGAAATTGGACTGGACGTTCTTGTGGAAGTACATGATCAACATTATCTTGAACAGGTTTTGAAGGTCATTACGCCAAAAATTCTTGGGGTTAATAACCGAAATTTGAAAACATTCGAAACGAATATACATCAATTAAGTGGAATGATTGCATCTATTCCACAAGATACACTTCTTGTTAGTGAAAGTGGTATTTACACAAATGAAGATTTGGACTTGGTCCAACAATTTGGGGCCAATGCTGTTTTAGTTGGTGAATCGTTAATGAGAAAAGAGGATCAAACAATCGCCATAAAGGAATTGTTCGGAGAGTCTGTTTATGAATAAACCTGTTATTAAGTTTTGCGGTGTTCAAAATCTAAATGATCTTAAAGTCGTCTGTCATTCTCTTGCTGATTATATCGGATTTATATTTGCTGAAAGCAAGAGAAAGGTCGATCCATTTTTAGTTGCCGAATGGTTAGAGGAAGTAGACACAACAAAGAAAGTTGTCGCAGTCTTTGTAAACCCTACTGATGATGAAATTGAGAACGTTTTGAAACATGTACATGTTGATGTTATTCAATTTCATGGTAACGAAACTATAGAACAAATCAGACGCATTGGTCATTCCTTCGACGGTCAACTTTGGAAGGCACTTCATCATCATGACAAAACAATAGAGGAGATGGAGCATTATCATTCAGTTATTGATGGTTTTGTTATCGACTCTAGAACGAAGGGTCAGTGGGGTGGAACGGGTGTAAGGTTTGATTGGGATGCTGTACCTCAATACATTGATTTGGCAAATCAGCTTAAAAAGATTTGTTTGATTGCCGGTGGTGTGAATGAAAGAAATATAAGTGAATTATTATCCCTACATCCACAAGGAATTGACTTATCCAGCGGAATTGAAATAGATCAAAAAAAGAGTAGCGAAAAGGTCTATAAGATCGAAGAAAGGGTGTTACAGTATGTCAATATATCCAGATGAAAATGGTCGTTACGGTGATTTTGGAGGACGTTTTGTTCCGGAAACTCTTATGACACCGTTAGCAGAAATTGAACAAGCGCATATAGAAGCAATGAATGACCCTGAATTTTTAGAAGAATATCATTATTTACTAAAAGAGTATTCAGGTAGACCAACAACGGTTACTTTTGCCGGGAATGTAACAAATAAATTGGGTGGAGCAAAAATCTACCTGAAGCGTGAAGATTTAAACCATACTGGAGCACATAAAATTAATAATGCAATCGGGCAGGTTTTATTGGCTAAACGCATGGGAAAAACGAAAGTTATTGCTGAAACAGGAGCAGGACAGCATGGAGTGGCTACCGCAACAGTTGCAGCTAAGTTTGGCATGGAATGTAAAGTATTTATGGGAGAAGAAGATGTTAGACGCCAAGAGTTAAATGTGTTTAGAATGCAACTCCTAGGTGCCGAGGTAATCCCTGTAACAAGTGGAAATAAAACGTTAAAAGATGCAACAAATGAAGCGATGCGCTATTGGGTACAGCATTGTTCAGATCATTTTTATATCATTGGTTCTGTTGTAGGACCACATCCTTATCCATATATTGTCCGCGAATTTCAACGTGTGATAGGGGATGAAGCAAGGGAACAATTCTACCATATCGAGGGCTCTTTACCAACAAAGGTAGTAGCTTGTGTTGGTGGAGGAAGTAATGCGATTGGTATGTTTTCTGCTTTCTTACCGGATGAAGTTGAATTAGTAGGTGCAGAAGCAGCTGGAAAAGGTGTGGAAACTGATTTGCATGCAGCTACAATTACAAAAGGGACAAGGGGTGTTCTCCACGGCTCATTAACATATCTCCTACAAGATGAATATGGACAAATTATCGAACCATATTCAATTTCAGCAGGATTGGATTATCCAGGTATAGGACCTGAACATGCACATTTAGCAAGTACAGGGCGTGTGAAATATGAGAGTGTTACAGATCAAGAGGCACTCGATGCATTAGAGCTTCTAGCAAAAGAGGAAGGTATTTTAGCTGCAATAGAATCAGCACATGCTCTTTCCACCGCATTTAGCCATGCAAAAAAAATGAACGAGGACGAAAGTATATTGGTTTGTTTATCGGGAAGAGGAGACAAGGATGTTCATACGTTAATGGCTCATTATAAGGAGGTTGGAAAAGCATGACCCTTTTTAAACAGTCGGTAAACAGCCAATTATTCATCCCGTTTATTACAGCGGGTGATCCACATTCTGACGTAACTGTTGACCTAGCTATTGCACTTCAAGATGCAGGTGCATCAGCCATTGAGTTAGGTATCCCGTATTCTGATCCTGTTGCAGACGGGCCGGTTATTCAAAAAGCATCTAGTCGTGCGTTGAAAAATGGAATAAACATCATAGAGGCTATGAAACTAGTACCGAAAATGAGAAAAAAAGGCCTGAACATTCCAATAATACTCTTTACGTATTATAATCCTGTGTTACAATTAAATCAGGAATCCTTTTTCGCTTTACTGCGGGAAAACACAATAGACGGTTTATTAATTCCCGATATTCCATTTGAGGAAAGTGGAGAATTAAGGCAAAAATGTAAGGAACATTCTATCTCGTTTATTTCGTTGGTAGCTCCTACGTCATCAAGTAGAATTAAGATGATCGCAGAGGCTGCAGAAGGATTTATTTATTGTGTTTCATCTTTAGGGGTAACAGGTGTTAGAAAGAACTTTGATGAATCAATAACATCGTTTCTAGAAGAAGTAAAAAGTTACAGTTCTGTTCCTGTTGTAGTTGGTTTTGGTGTATCTTCACGGGAACAAGTAGAACAACTCTCAAACATTTGTGATGGTGTTGTAGTTGGAAGTGCTTTGGTACGAGAAATTGAACGCCTTCAAACAACTCTACTTGATGAAGAAGGGCGTCAACAAGCAATTGAAGACTTTAAAAAGTTTGCCAAGACATTTGTTTTGGTCAACGAAATGAAATGATTTTCATAGAATGATAATTTCATGATAGTAAACAATAGAGTGTGTGTTTAATAGATAATTGAATTCAAATATTGTTTACTTACTTAAAAGAGGTGTTTGCATTGCATGTAAAAGAACAGTTATTAACTTTAAAGCCGTATCAGCCTGGTAAACCTATAGAAGAGGTAAAAAGAGAATTTAATTTATCTAAGGTTGTAAAGCTTGCTTCAAATGAAAATCCTTATGGGTGCTCACCAAAAGCTAAACAAGCGATTGTAGATGAACTGGAACAATTGGCTATCTATCCTGATGGATATAGTGCTTTGCTTCGTTCGAAGCTGGCAGACAATCTAGGTGTAAAAGAGGAACAATTGATCTTTGGAAATGGATCAGATGAGATTGTTCAAATAATTTGTCGTGCTCTATTAAATCAAGAAACAAACACAGTTATGGCTGCTCCAACATTTCCGCAATATAAACATAATGCTGTGATAGAAGGAGCTCAAATTAGAGAAGTTCCATTAGTAGAGGGACATCATGACTTAGATGCAATGCTTGAGCAAATTGATGAAAAGACAACAGTTATATGGGTATGTACACCTAATAATCCAACGGGTACATATATAAACCGGGAAATTTTATTGAATTTCATAAGTAAGGTACCTAAACATGTACTAATAGTTGTAGATGAGGCTTATTTTGAATACGTTGTAGCAGATGATTACCCACAAACAATAGAATGGATTAATGATTATCCAAACCTTATGATCCTGCGTACATTTTCTAAAGCGTATGGACTTGCTGCATTACGTGTAGGTTATGGAATTGGGAATACAGAATTAATAAGAAAAATAGAACCTGCCAGAGAGCCTTTCAATACAAGCAGAGTTGCCCAGGCTGCTGCAATAGCTGCATTAGATGATGCAGAGTTTGTAGCTGAGTGTCGCGAAAAGAATAAAAAAGGCTTAAAGCAATTTTACGATTTCTGTGAAGAGCTGGGACTTGAATACTATCAATCAGAAGGGAATTTTATTTTAATTAACTTTAACAGAGATTCTGATGAGGTCTTTCAAGCTTTACTGAAAAAGGGATACATTGTTCGCTCAGGTAATTCACTTGGTTTCCCGACACACTTACGTATTACAGTTGGAAATACGCAGCAAAATGAAGAAATCATCGAAGCATTAAAAGATTTTGTTCAATAATAATCCAGAGGGTACTAGTCTAAATTTAGTATAAGCTTAGAAGTACCCTCTTTTTAAATGTAATATAAATTAATGAATAGCCTCATTGATGATAGGCCAAAAAAGGTGATTACAGAAATGGTAAATAAAGTTTATTTAATAGGCCTTGGGTTAATAGGAGGCTCAATAGCATTATCTATAAAACAAAAAAATCCGACTATTCATATCATTGGTTTTGATATAAATGTAGAGCAGGCTAATCTTGCCAGGAGAATAGGTGCCATTGATGAGGTATCTACAGAGCTATTTCCTGACCTTTCAACAATTGATATGATTTTTCTTTCTACGCCAGTTCAACAAACAATTAACATTATTGAAGAACTTAAATCACAAAACTTAAAAAAAGATGTGATCGTGACAGATGTTGGGAGTACGAAAGTAAAGATTGTAGAGTGTGCAAACAAACATCTGAATGGAAAAATAAAGTTTATAGGCGGTCATCCAATGGCCGGCTCACACAAATCAGGAATTTTAGCAGCAAAACCACATTTGTTTGAAAATGCATTTTACATATTAACTCCTTCTAAATATGTAGCCCCCCATGATGTACAAAGCTTAAAAGATGTCCTTGAAGGGACAAAAGCTAACTTTATTGAAATGACTCCAGAGGAACATGATGAAGTAACAGGAGTAATTAGTCATTTTCCACATATTGTTGCTGCCAGCCTGGTGTATCAAGCAAAGAATCATGAGGAGGAATTTCCACTTGTTAAGAGATTAGCTGCTGGTGGTTTCCGGGATATTACTAGGATAGCTTCAAGTAATCCTTCTATGTGGCGTGATATTTTGCTTCACAATAAAGGCCCATTATTACATTTATTTGACGAGTGGATCTTAGAAATGAAACGAATAAAGGATCTTGTTGCAAAGGAAGAATCAGAGAATCTATTTACTTATTTTCAACAAGCTAAACAATATCGCGATGGCCTTCCTGAAAAACAAAAAGGGGCAATTCCTTCCTTCTATGATTTATATGTAGATGTTCCTGATTATCCGGGAATTATTTCAGAAATTACTGGATACTTGGCGAAGGAAGAGATTAGTTTAACGAATATACGTATTGTTGAAACACGGGAAGAAATCTATGGTGTTCTAGTATTGAGCTTTCAAACTGAAAAGGACCGGGAGCTTGCTATTAAATGTATTAATAAATACTCTTCTTATGAAACGTTTATGATGTAACGAGTTTAAATATCCAATAGGAAGAATGAATGAGGTGGAATCATGGTAGAGACAAAAAAACTATCGAAGATCAATCAGCTAACAGGCACAATCGAGATTCCAGGTGATAAATCTATTTCACATCGTGCTGTTATGTTTGGATCGATAGCTAATGGTAAAACAGAAATTTCCAACTTTTTAATGGGAGCCGATTGCCTAAGTACGGTTTCGTGCTTTAAAGAAATGGGAGTAGCAATTAATATTCAAGAAGGACATGTAACTGTTGAAGGAAATGGTTTTGATGGCTTAAAGGAACCTTCAGAAATATTGGATGTTGGAAACTCAGGAACAACAACCCGGTTAATGATGGGAATATTAGCAGGAGCACCATTTCACTCGTGTATTATTGGAGATGAATCAATCGCTAAAAGACCGATGTCCCGTGTAACAAACCCCTTAAGAATGATGGGAGCAAAAATCGATGGAAGAGAAGATGGTCAGTATACACCACTATCTATTAGAGGTGGAAACTTGCAAGCAATACATTACCATTCACCGGTTGCGAGTGCTCAGGTAAAATCAGCGATTTTGTTAGCTGGCTTAAATACTAAAAATGAAGAAACAACGGTTATTGAACCTCATAAATCTAGGGATCATACTGAAAGAATGCTCAGAGCTTTTGGTGTAGACGTGAAGGAGGACGAATGCTCTGCTTCAATTGTTGGTGGCCAAAGCCTACAAGCAACAAATATATTTGTACCAGGTGATATTTCTTCTGCTGCCTTTTTCCTTGTCGCTGGAGCCATTGTTCCTGATAGTGAGATTTTATTGAAAAATGTTGGTATTAATCCAACCAGAACCGGCATTTTGGATGTTCTGGAACAAATGGGTGCTTCACTTGAAATTACACCAAAAGAAGGTCACACTTTTGAACCTGTAGCTGACATTGTGATCAGAACTTCTTCTTTAAAAGGTACCACAATTAGCGGAGACCTTATTCCTAAATTAATTGATGAAATACCAGTCATTGCTTTATTAGCTTCACAAGCTGAAGGAGACACAATAATTAAAGATGCGAGTGAATTAAAAGTAAAAGAAACAAATCGAATTGATACCGTTGTTGGTGAATTGAAGAAAATTGGTGCCTCAATTCAAGCCACTGACGATGGAATGATTATTAGCGGTAAAACTAAATTAACAGGAAACGCTAAAGTATCCAGTCATGGTGATCACCGAATTGGCATGATGCTTGCGATTGCATCTTGTATAACGGAAGAACCAATTGAATTGGAAAGTGTGGATGCAATTGATGTTTCATACCCTACTTTTTTTGAACATTTAGATTCATTAGCAAAATAATAAACAGGCCTTTCACATTTTAAGTGAAAGGCCTGTTTGAACATAATTTACTTTGCTAAATACTCCATAAGCTTTCATCCATCAATGTATTTGCCTTTATCCAGTTATCCCCATTTTGCAAACACATACATAAATAATCGTCTTTCATCATAGCTTGTCTTAAGAGGTTGAAAGGAGGGGACTTAAGATATGTGTTATATTATGGACAAAGTCGGTATACTGAAGAGTGATCGTATTGACCAGACTTCACTACTAGTAAACCAAAATAAGATTGAATTTATGCGGCAGTCGATGGATAATATCAAGTTTATGAGGATGGATTTAAGTTCGTACCTGATTACCCCTGGCTATGTTATGCTCGATTTTTCTCTTCATTCATTACTTCCTTTTCAAGACTTTAAACAACAAATCATACGGTATATAAAAAAGGGCTGTACTTCTCTTTTAACTGTTGTCGATATTAAGTATGAAAAAGAGTTAGAATCAAATTTAAAAAAAGAAGGCATTTAATGATTAATTCCCCGGTTGATTATTATATGGCGATTAAACTATCGCTAAAAAGTTTAAATCAAACAGTACTGAGAAAATGCAAGCAACAACAAGTTTCAATTGTTTTTATTGAAATAAACAGAGATGATAGACTGGATTTAACTTCTTGGGGTTGGATAAGAGATGCGATGTTTTCAAATCCGATAACTCTTATTCCATTCACGAGTGATGAGTCGTTGTCTCCATTTAAAAAAAATAGACTCTTACAGGAATGGAACCGGATCGTTAGAGAGCATCGAATTTCCTCAGTGTATGAATTTCTAGAAGAAGGAACACCTCTTTCAAAAGAAATACTTATGAAATTAGGTATTTATCCGGTTAAAGGAGATATCCGAGTAGGTAGTAAATTGAATTATAACTTGTACAAACTAGAGGAACTTAAATACCATATAGACGGGAAACCAATTATTCAACATAATGAAATCTCACCTACCTTTACTTCTCATAATGGTAAGCTTATAAATAGTAATGGTGATATTTTATTTCTTCCTGGAAAAGGAGAGGAATGTTTTATTTCCATTTCAGGTCGTTTTATACCACTATCAGCTTCATTTTGATGTATGATATAGACAGAATATAATATAGCTAGAGAACATAAAACCAGTGATGGTTAAGGAAAGGATCGTTTATGTTTAATCAAGTCTTAAATGAAGCAATAAACCTCGTAAATAAAGGAGAAACAGAAGAAGGACTGACTCTTTTAGATAACATAACACCTACATTACATGATGAAGAAAAGCTTCAAATAGCAGATCAGTATTATCAGTGGGGTATAATTGATAAAGCACATGAAATAATTGAAGAACTTCATTTCCTATACCCTGATGAGATTCAAATCACTTTATTTTTAGCAGAGCTTAAGATTGATTTGGAAAATGAAGAAGAAGCGATAGAACTTTTAAACATGGTTTCTAAAGAACATGAATCATATCCACACGCTTTACTCTTATTAGCAGACTTATATCAAATGCAGGGTTTGCCAGAGGTGAGTGAGCAAAAATTAAAAGAGGCCAAAGAAATATTACCCCAGGAACCGGTACTTGACTTTGCATTAGGGGAGCTCTATTTCCATCAAGCACAATATAATCATGCTATATCATATTACAAGGGACTTTTAGAAGAACATGACCTGATCTCCGGTGTTAATTTGCATCAAAGATTGGCAGAATGCTTAAGTGCAAATGGACAATTTGAAGAAGCGCTTGATCATTATAAGCAAACAATTGAGTCTCAAGAAGATGCTGATACACTGTTTGGTTATGGATTTACTGCGTACCAAGGGGGATTCTACAAAACAGCTATTCAACAATTCCTAACCTTAAAAGAAGCCGATCCCTACTATACCTCCCTTTATTTATACTTAGCAAAGGCTTATGAACAAGAAGGTCTTTTAGAAGAAAGTCTTGAGACGGTTCAAGAAGGAATAAAGGTAGATGAATACAATAAGGACTTATACTTATTTGGTGGAAAGATAGCGATAAAAGTTGGGCAAATTCCAACTGCAGAAAATTTATTACGTGAGTCCCTGGCAATAGATCCTGGTCATATCGAAGCTGCGATAACCTTATCCCATGTTTTCCTGCAGGATGAACGATATGATGATGTGGTTGATCTTATAACTGAAATTAAAAGATATGGTGAAGATGATCCGCAATTTGAATGGAATTTAGCCAGAGCTCATCATCAAAAAGAAGAATATACACAGGCATTAAAACATTATGACCTTGCATATACTTTTTTCAAGGATCAACGAGATTTCTTACATGAATACGGTTATTTCTTGTTAGAAGAAGGAAGAAGGCAGAAGGCGAAGGAAGTTTTTCAAGAAATCCTTAAACAAGACCCATCAAATGTCGAAATCGATGAGATTTTGCTACAATTAGAAGATGAATTTTAATGGAAAAGAGAAGGATTTTATTTTTATTTTGTGGAATTATCAAAGTAAGAATATACTCGATATTGCAGAGGAGGGAATAGTATGGTGGCCCCTGTATCTGTCCATGAAAAGAAAGACTTCATCAGGTGGTTTCTAAACCATTATCAATTAAAAAGAAGAGAATGCGTATGGATATTAAATTATTTAATGAGTCATGACACTCTAATGGAAAAGGTACATTTTGTGGAGCAGGCTCAATATTGTCCAAGAGGAATTATTATGTCCACGCATTGTGTTGAAGAAGTTCCATTCCGCTTTTATAAAGAAAATGTGATGACGACAGATGCTGAGAAATCTTTTCACGATATTAGACTAAATAAAGACGAAGAGCTTTTTATTCAGCTTAATTTCAGGTCAGCTTATCAGTCACCACAATATGCTGCAGTTCTCGAATCAAATCCTTTCATGCCGGAACATTTGAATGAAAATGAAAAAGATAAAGAAATAGCAGAACAAATTCTTGAATACTCTATCCAGCGTTTTCAAAAAGAAAAGCTTCTACATTTAATTGATCAAGCACTTGACCAACAAGATAAAGAAATGTTTCAAACGTTAACACATCAATTAAAGCAATTAAAAGAAAAATAATTCATATAGGTAACTCATTTAGAGTAATCACCTGGACAAAGAATGTTGATGTCCAGTGAGTGATTGGCTTAAAGTGAGTTACCCTTTTTAGTTTAAAACATGTTTCAAGCTACATACTTTACTAATTATTTAACAATATTTCGTACAAGCTTTATAATAACAATATAAAAAATGCCAATAGGGAGTTGTGGATAATGAAGTGGGTTTCAAATGATGTGGACTTATATAATCAAACGAAGGAATATATTGATACGGCGGTTGTACCGCTGACGGCTATTTCAGTCGATTCAGATTTTAAGAACACCGTGTCAAAAGGAGAATTTATCAATTTGGTTAGTATGGACCTTGAAAGACAGTTGAAGGGGAGAGTTTTTCTTTTTCCAACGTATTCTTACTTAAAAAAATCAGAAAATGTGATTGAAAATTTAATAGAGTGGAAAACTGAATTACAAAAAGAATTTAAACATGTAGTCTTCTTAACGAGTGATACGGAATTAAAGGAAGAAAAGAATGAACAATTGGAGGGAAAACTAATTTGGCTTCCAACAATACCTCTTGAGAATATGGATGAAAGCTTAAAAAGAAAGCTGTTACAAGATCAAGTCGAACAAATTTTGAACATTTTATTACAATCTTGGAACAAATCATAAAAACCTTTTCATTTCCAGGATTAGAAAACAGGATTTTATTGACCTCATGGAAAGATTGATATATCATGAGTATGTCCTAGTTTTATATATCATTTCCGTATGTCCGTAACGGACAGAGCTTAAGATAGAGGGGGAAAATGATGAGCGAGAAAAAACATCGAGTTTCTAGACGTCAATTCTTGAACTATACGCTTACCGGTGTAGGCGGTTTCATGGCAGCAGGTATGCTAATGCCAATGGTTCGCTTTGCACTTGACCCTGTGCTCCGACCAGCAGAGGAAACCGATTTGGTTCAAGTAGTAAAGGTTGACGAAATCACTGAAGAACCTCAACGCTTTGACTTTAAAATCAAACAAAAAGATGCTTGGTATGAATCAGAAGAAACAAAATCAGCTTGGGTTTTTAAGGAAGGCGATAAAATTACAGCCCTTTCACCAATCTGTAAGCATCTTGGATGTACAGTAGGATGGAATAATGATCCAGGAAATCCGAACAAATTTTTCTGTCCATGTCATTATGGATTATATGAAAAAGATGGTAAAAATGTTCCTGGTACACCGCCTCTTGCACCACTTGATGTTTATGTACATGAAGTGAAAGATGGCTATTTATTCTTAGGTAAAGCGAAACCACGAGGGGAGGCGTAATCAAATTGCTTAACAAAATTTATGATTGGGTTGACGAACGGTTAGATATTACGCCTATGTGGCGCGATATTGCTGACCATGAAGTTCCAGAGCACGTAAACCCTGCACATCATTTTTCTGCCTTTGTATACTGCTTTGGCGGATTAACATTCTTTGTTACTGTTATCCAAGTTCTTTCTGGTATGTTTTTAACAATGTATTATGTACCGGACATCAAAAATGCTTGGGAATCAGTTTTTTATCTTCAAAATGAAGTAGCTTTCGGACAAATTGTTCGTGGTATGCACCACTGGGGAGCCAGTCTGGTTATTGTCATGATGTTCCTACATACACTTCGTGTCTTTTTCCAAGGGGCATATAAAAAACCTCGTGAATTAAACTGGGTAGTTGGTGTACTTATTTTCTTTGTTATGCTTGGACTCGGTTTAACAGGTTATTTATTACCATGGGATATGAAAGCATTATTTGCTACAAAAGTTACTCTGCAAATTGCGGAATCTGTTCCATTAATTGGACCAACAGTTAAGACATTGTTATCAGGACACCCGGATATTGTAGGTGCTCAAACACTTACCCGTTTCTTTGCTATCCATGTCTTTTTCTTACCGGCTGCATTATTCGGTCTAATGGCAGCTCACTTTATTATGATACGTAAGCAAGGTATTTCTGGTCCACTATAAGAAGAAATATGATGAATCAGTGTAATTTTATTTTTATCGGAAACCACCTTAGTAAGGAGGGGAAATCATGCATCGCGGAAAAGGTATGAAATTTGTCGGTGACTCTCGTATTTCAGCCGAGAGAAAACCTAACATTCCGAAGGATTATTCGGAATACCCTGGGAAAACAGAAGCATTCTGGCCGAACTTCCTCCTCAAGGAGTGGTTAGTTGGTGCTGTTTTCTTAATCGGATTTTTATGTTTAACCATAGCGCATCCATCACCACTTGAGCGTGTAGCAGATCCAACGGATGCTGGCTATATTCCATTACCAGACTGGTACTTCTTATTCTTATACCAATTGTTAAAATATTCGTTTGCATCTGGTCCATATACAGTAATCGGAGCAATCGTTATTCCGGGACTTGCATTTGGTGCATTAATGTTAGCACCATTCTTGGATAGAGGGCCTGAACGTCGCCCTGCTAAGCGACCTGTTGCAGTGGGTATGATGATTCTTGGTGTTGCGGCAACATTCTTCTTAACTTGGGAATCAGTTGCAACACACGACTGGGAAGCAGCAGCTGAACAGGGGAAAATACAAGCTGAAGCAGATATTGATAAAGAATCTGAAGGATATGCTATCTACCAGGAGCAAGGCTGTATTTCATGTCATGGTGATAACCTTGAAGGAGGAGCTGCCGGTAAAGCTCTTGTAGACAATGGTTTAGAGCCTGATGCTATTGCAGATATTGCTAAGAATGGTCAAGGCAGTATGCCTGCTGGAGTATTTAAAGGTACTGACGAGGAATTAAAAGTACTTTCAGAGTTTATCTCTGGTGTGACTTCAAAATAAAAGCTGACATTTGTCAGCTTTTTTTGATAAAAATAATATAATATGATGTAGGAAATTAGCGACGATCAAAAAATACTAAGGTTGGTGTGTGGAATTAATGAGAGTATTCCAATATCTATTAGGACAGAGGCCAATCATATTTGTTATGTTCATCATTAATTTGTTTGGTACGATTTACGGATATTATTGGTACAGATATCAATTGGCAGAAACACCTGCTCATTTTTATATATTTGTTCCAGATAGTCCAACAGCAAGTCTTTTTTTACGATTGTATTATTTGCTTTTTTATTTAAGCGAAATTTACCAATTATTGAAGCTTTAGCAATTGTTACGTTATTTAAATACGGTATTTGGGCTGTTATTATGAATCTGCTTGTATTAGCGGTAAATGGTACTTTGCCTTGGGAAGGGTATATGCTTATTGCTTCTCATTTCGGCATGGCTGTTCAGGGGTTATTGTATGCCTCATATTACCGGTTTAAAGCATGGCATTTGATTGTCGCTGCAATTTGGACTTTACATAATGATGTCATAGACTATGTCTTTGAAATGATGCCCCGCTATAGTGTTTTAATGGATTACCTAAATGAAATCGGCTATATGACATTCTGGTTAAGTTTACTATCTATTGGAATTGCTTACTATTTAGTGATAAAAAATCAACTAAAGCAACTCGAAATTACCTAGCGCTTTTACTGCTAGGTTTCTTTAAGTAATCTACAGGATAAACAAAAAAATTACAGACATCCAAGCTAAATTGTTGGTCTAACCTTGTCCCAATGAACATACTTTTTAATAGATGTTCTAGGGGGGACAAGGATGAAGAAATTATTAGTCGTCATTATATTTAGTATGTTGCTTCTACATATAAAACCAGCATTTGCAGATGAATCGTACGACTGGAAATCACTTAATGAGATAGCTGATACGGCCCTGCAACTGGCAAAGCAGGAACGGTTTAACGAGTCTGTCCAACTACTAGAGTACTTTGCTGTCAAATTTGAAGAAATACCATTTGACAGACAAGTACTATCACTCGATCATTACCGGACTCTTTCCAATACCCATCAAAATGCACACGAGCTTTTATCAGACGATAAAGTAAGTACAACCGAAAAGGTAAGATCTTTAACAAAATTTCGTTTAGTGGTAGATGCAATGGTATCTGAGCATCAACCATTATGGAGCTCAATGGAAACATCCATCATGGAGACTTTCTCTCAAATGAAAAGCGATGTACAAGAAGGAGATAATCAATCCTTTCAACAAGATTTTAATGAGTTTCTTGCACTTTATGAAGTTATATATCCCAGTATTCAAGTGGATCTGGATACCCAACGCATAAAACGTATGGATGAACATATTTCTGTTGTGGAAAATCAACTTTTTCAAGAAATACCGGAAACGAGTCAAACAAAACAATTAGCTGTGATGGAAGAGGAATTAAAAGCAATTTTTGAAAGAGTCAAAGAGGATGAAGCAGATCCATCATTATTATGGGTTATGATCTCAACAGGAAGTATTATCTTATTAGCATTATCTTACTCTGGTTTTAGAAAGTATCGAGGAGAAAAAGAAAAGCTTGTAAAACGTGAAAAAGACAATAGTAAAGAATAAAGTATTACCAAAAAGAGAGTGACTTTTTTATCACTCTCTTTTAGCATGTTACCTTGATAAGGGTTTTTTATTTTCGTCTAAGGTAAAACCTTCACCTAACACATCATGAACATCACTCACCGCAACAAATGCATGAGGATCTACAGACGTAATAACATTTTTCAAACGAACAATTTCATTTTTTCCAACAACACAGTATAGGACATTTCGATCTTGTTTGGAATAAGATCCTTGCCCTTTTAAAATGGTAACTCCACGATCCATTTCCTTCATTATTTTAGCAGATATTTCATCAGGAAGATTTGAAATAATCGTTGCACCTTTTGCAGCATAAGCACCCTCCTGCATAAAGTCGATTACTCTTGCTCCAACAAAAACAGCTACAAGTGTATACATAGCTTCTTTATAAGAAAGGTATGCTACCCAAGATATCGTGATCACGCATAAATCAAATAAAAACATTGTTTTTCCCATGCTCCAACCAATATATCGATGAGTCAACCTGGCAATGATATCTACACCACCAGTCGTTCCTCCGTACCGGAAAATTGTTCCAAGGCCAATTCCGATTGAAACACCTGCAAATAGTGCGGCCAAAGTAAGGTCATCTTTTAATGGCATTTGGATTTGGTATCTCTGAAATATCCATAAATATAAAGAAAGACTAACTGTTCCAATAATTGTGTAAACAAAAGAAGTCTTCCCAAGTACCCGCCAACCGATTATGAAAAGTGGGATGTTTAAGATCAGGTTAGATATGGATGGGTCGATATGAAAAAGAAAATAAAGCAAAAGTGTTATACCGGTAAATCCGCCTTCTGCCAGGTTGTTCTGAATGTTAAAATGAACAAGACCAAAACCGAAAATACCTGAACCAATCAAAATAAATACGATGTTTTTTATCCTAAGATCTTGCAACATGTTCCACCTCCGCTAATACATTACAGCGTAAATATTATAGTTGATAGAATGTCAAGGTGCAAATTTTGAGAAATTCATGACGAAATAATTGTAAATTAATGATGATTTAGCTAACATTGAATAGAAAAGAATGAGGTGATAAAAGTGGAGAATAAATCTATGAAGGACCTTCAAAAAGAAGTAGATGATTACATAGGTCAATTTAAGGAAGGTTATTTTTCACCATTAGCCATGATGGCTAGAATTACTGAAGAAGTTGGAGAATTAGCAAGAGAAATAAATCACTCCTATGGTGAAAAAACGAAAAAAACATCGGAAGAAGAGAAAAAGATTGAGGAAGAGATTGGGGATGTATTATTTGTCCTGATTTGCCTTGCTAACTCTTTACAAATAGATTTGGAACAAGCCCATAATCTAGTTATGGAAAAATTCAATACTAGAGATAAGGACCGTTGGACAAGAAAAGAAAATTAAAGGAGATTTAATTATGTCAGAAATTAAGATTGTTATTGCTGGTGCACGTGGGAGAATGGGCAGTGAAGCTGTAAAACTTGTAGAAGACACAAAACATTTTCAACTAGTAGCAGTTGTCGATCATAAATACGAAGGAATGAGACTTAATCAAATTGAAGGGTTTAATGCAGATGTTCCGGTTTATACAGATATAGAGAAATGTTTTTTTGAGACAAACCCCGATGTATTAATTGATTTAACTACGCCTGAAATTGGGAAGGTACATACAAAAAAAGCGTTACTGCATGGCGTACGCCCGGTTGTTGGTACAACTGGTTTTTCTGAAGCAGATTTAAAGGAGCTTCAACAACTAACAGAAGAAAAAGGGATTGGGGCGATTATTGCTCCTAACTTTGCAATCGGCGCTATTTTGATGATGAAATTTTCACAAATGGCTGCGAAGTACTTTCAAGATGTTGAGATAATAGAACAACATCATGATCGAAAATTAGATGCTCCATCAGGAACTGGTTTAAAAACAGCGGAAATGATTTCTGTAGTAAGAGAAGAAAAACAACAAGGCCATCCTAATGAACACGAAATCTTACCTGGTGCTCGAGGGGCGAATATGAATGGTATTCGTATTCATAGTGTTCGCCTTCCAGGTTTAATTGCTCATCAGGAAGTTCTTTTTGGAGGCGATGGTCAAACATTAAAGATTCGTCACGACTCCTATAACCGTGCTTCATTTATGTCTGGAGTTAAATTAGCTGTAGAAAATGTTATGAATGTAGATTTGTTAGTATATGGATTAGAAAATATTATTGAATAACAGATAAAGGGGAAATGTTCATGAAAATTGCATTAATAGCACACGATAAAAAGAAAAACGATCTTGTTCAATTTGTGATGGCTTACCAACCGATTTTTACGGAGCACCAACTGTTTGCTACAGGTACCACAGGTTTTCGTATTAATGAGGCTACTGGCTTACCTGTTCATCGTTTTCAATCAGGCCCTCTTGGAGGAGATCAAGAAATAGGGGCTTTGATCGCCAAAAATGAAATGGACATGGTTATTTTCTTTAGAGATCCTTTAACAGCACAACCACATGAACCGGATATTACGGCATTAATACGTCTTTGTGATGTTTATTCAATACCACTAGCAACAAATATGGGGACAGCGGAGATATTAGTACGTGGATTGGATCGAGGAGATTTCCAATGGCGTAATATCATTCATGAAAAGAAAGAAAAATAAACTTTATCGGATGTATTAAAAGAATTTATACTATGTTACGAGGAGAGGAAAATGAGTAATCAATTGGATTTCCTTGCGATTGGTGCCCATCCTGATGATGTCGAAATCGGGATGGGGGGAACGATTGCGAAGTATACTCAAAAAGGAATAAAGATAGGGATCTGTGATTTAACTAAGGCTGAATTATCGTCAAATGGCACAGTTTTAACTAGACAAAAAGAGGCAAAACATGCTGGTGAAATTTTGGGTATTACAAAGAGAATTCAGCTATCGATTCCAGATCGGGGTCTCTTTTTATCAGATTCTTCCATAAAAGAAATTGTTGAAATTATTAGAACATACAAACCACGAATAGTCTTCGCTCCTTATTATAAAGATCGTCATCCAGATCATGGGAATTGTTCGAGACTGGTTGAAGAAGCGGTTTTTTCAGCAGGAATCAAAAATTATCAAGACAGTCAGGGGTTACCTGCCCATCGTGTTCAACATGTGTATTTTTATATGATTAACGGTTTTCATAAACCGAATTTTGTTATTGATATATCTGAGACTATCGAGATCAAACTAAAAAGTTTACGCGCATATGATAGTCAATTTGAAAAAGTAGATGGTTCAGAAGATACACCTTTAACAAATGGATATATCGAAGCTGTAGAAAGTAGAGAACGAATTTATGGAAAAGAGGTTGGTGTCATGTTTGCTGAGGGATTTTTATCAAGGAAGCCAATCCTACTTTCTAATGATTTGATAGGTGATGTATAATGAAAAAGAAACTTAAAATTGGAATAACATGTTATCCATCTGTTGGAGGTTCAGGTGTTGTAGCAACAGAGCTTGGAAAGTTATTAGCCGAAAAAGGACACGAAGTACATTTTATTACCTCAAGTCTTCCTTTTCGATTAAATAAAATATATTGTAATATTACATTTCATGAAGTAGAGGTTAATCAATATTCAGTCTTTAAATATCCACCATATGATTTAGCGTTAGCTAGTAAAATGGCGGAAGTTGCAAACAGAGAGGATTTAGACCTGCTTCATGTCCATTATGCTATTCCTCATGCAATTTGTGCATATTTAGCTAAACAAATGGTGAAAAAAGATTTAAAAATAGTAACAACATTACATGGTACCGATATTACGGTGCTCGGATACGATCAATCACTGGCTGATATGATTCGATTTGGGATTGAATCCTCAGATCAAGTTACGGCAGTATCAAATGCATTGGTTAATCAAACATATGATTTGTTGAGTCCTGATAAAAAAATTGAAACAGTCTACAACTTTATCGATGATCGTGTTTATTATAAACAGGATGCCATGCATTTGAAGAAAGAGTACAAAATTGAAGAAGATGAAAAGGTTATTATCCACGTATCAAACTTTAGAAAAGTAAAAAGGGTTCAAGATGTTGTTTACGCTTTCCAAAAAATACATAGAAAAGTAAAGTCGAAGCTTCTGCTGGTTGGAGACGGTCCTGAAATGACATATGTGAATAGACTAGTACGAGAATTAGGCCTTGTCGAACATGTATTATTTCTTGGTAAACAAGACAGTTTAGAAGAACTTTACTCAATCAGTGATTTAATTTTATTATTATCAGAAAAGGAAAGCTTTGGCTTGGTGCTCTTGGAAGCTATGGCGTGTGGTGTCCCTTGTATCGGGACAAATGCAGGTGGAATACCTGAAGTAATCCTTGAAGGTGAAACAGGATACCTATGTGATGTAGGTGATATTGAGACCATTGCTATTAGAGCAATTCAAATATTATCTGATCAGGATTTACATAGCAGAATGGCAGAAAGCGCGACAACGCTTGCTAAGGAACGTTTTCATTCTGATAAAATTGTTTCTCAATATGAATCTATTTACTATGAGTTACTAGAAGGTGTGAAAATTGGAGACTCCATTTGATGAAGCCAAACCGATTTTAGAAAAACTACATCAATCAGGCTTTGAGGCCTATTTTGTTGGTGGTGCAGTCCGTGATTTCTTATTAGGAAGAGAAATTGGAGATGTAGATATCGCGACCTCCGCTAAACCAGAAGATATTAAACATATCTTCCCTAAAACGATAGATGTTGGAGCAGAGCATGGCACGATAATTGTTATGCATGAAAAAGAGCAGTATGAAGTCACGACATATAGGGCGGAGTCAGGATACGAAGATTTCAGGCGTCCAACCAATGTCCAATTTATCACCTCATTAAAAGAGGATTTACGTAGAAGAGATTTCACCATTAATGCGATGGCTATGAACATTAATGGTGAAGTTTTTGATTATTTTCACGGAAAAGATCATATGAAACAAAAGTTGATTCATACAGTAGATTCGCCCAAAGAAAGATTTAATGAGGATGCCTTAAGAATGTTGAGAGCTCTTCGATTTGTAAGTCAATTGCATTTCACTTTGTCTTTAGAAACAGAAGAAGCAATCAAACATCATGTTCATTTACTTGACGCAATCTCAGTTGAAAGAAAGACAACTGAAATAGAGAAGTTGTTAAAAGGTGTTAATGTTAAATCAGCTTTACATCTTGTTATTCAATGCAAGGTATATAACTATTTACCAGGTTTTGTTGGAGGAAAAGCGATGTTAGAGAAGCTTTCCTCCTTTCCATTTAAATACCTTACTACAAGGGAAGAACTTTGGACTGTATTAACATATTATATAAGCCCTTCTGCAGTTGAAATTTTCTTAAGAAAATGGAAACTATCAAATAAATTAATAAGATCTGTTCAACAAAATCTTTCCTTTCTTACTTTACAATTGAAAAATCAAGAATGGACAGATTTATTATTATATGAGGCTGGTCTTGGTACAGCAATTGCTGTTGAAAGGATCCGGTCTATTTTACTAAATTCTCAACAAATAAATGAAAATGTAAATAAATTGAAAGATGCTTTTAATCATTTACCTATCAAAACAAAAAGAGAAATAGCCGTTAATGGTCATGATTTAATTCAATGGATGAATAAAGAACCAGGTCCTTGGGTCGCACAAGTAATGGATGAAATTGAAAAAGTAATTTTGTTGAAGAGAATAGATAATAAAAAATCAGAAATAAAGGAGTGGCTATTAACATGCAGTCAGGACTTCGATCAAAATTATTAGAAGCCTTTTCAAATGCAGAAGGCGGTTTTGTATCAGGTCAAAAACTTAGCGAATATATTGGCTGCTCTAGAACAGCAGTATGGAAGCATATAGAGGACCTTAGAAAAGACGGATACGAATTAGAAGCAGTAAGAAGATTGGGCTATCGAATAACAAAAAAGCCAAATAAAATTAGTGGGAATGAAATTAAAATTGGACTTAAGACTACGAAAATGGGGCATCATGTTCATTTCGAAGAAACCGTATCATCTACTCAAAAAATAGCTCAAACATTAGCTAATGAAGGAGCTGAGGAAGGAACCATTGTAGTTGCAGAGCAACAAACAAATGGTAGAGGGAGAATGGCGAGACAATGGTATTCTCCCAGCGGGACAGGGATTTGGATGAGTCTTATTATCAGACCAAATATAGCTGTTCAAGCGACTCCGCAGTTGACACTTTTAACGGCAGTAGCCATTGTACAAGCTATTGAGGAGATTACACCACTAAAGCCTGATATAAAATGGCCAAATGACATTTTAATTAATGGAAAAAAGCTGGTTGGTATTTTAACAGAATTACAGGCAGAAGCCGATAGGGTTCATTCGATCATAATTGGAACTGGAATAAATGTAAATCAATCCATAACTGATTTTCCAGAGGAGCTGCATCATGTTGCAACATCCATTCATTTAGAAACTGATAAACAATGGGATCGAGCCCAATTGATTCAAGAGATACTCTTGAAATTTGAGAACCTCTACTCACTTTATTTAGCACAAGGTTTTAGACCAATTAAATTACTTTGGGAAGGCTATGCTGTTAGCTTACAAAAACCAATTACGGCAAGAACAATAAATGGCACTGTTGAGGGTAAAGCGATTGGGATAAATGATGCTGGCGTTTTATTAATTCAAACAAGTGACGGTTCGGTAAAGCAGATTTATTCAGCAGATATTGAACTCCAGTAATATAAAAAATGAATGAATCACAATGGTGTTTAGCAAGGTTTTCTGCTATACTTTTCTATGGGTAGTATCTAAATTAGAACTACACCGTTAAAAGAAAAATATTGAGTAATAACTGCTTGTTATCAAGTAATAATAAGAATAAAAATCTCGTTAATTTAACCTGCCTTGATCCATGAATGGACTAGGACAGAGGGATGAATCTGACTATAAAAACTTTTAATCCTTCTATCTTTGTTGAAGGATTTTTATTTTAATTTAATCAATTGACGCGATATGGGAACAAATTTTTCACCAAATATTCAGGTCATTCATCTTCTCTCCTTAGTTTTTCTTTTAATGTACTACCCAACAATACTGTAAAAGTCAGAAGTTTCACATCTATTGACTGGGAGGGAAAACATGAAAACAAGACAAGATTTTATGAAAATGAAAGAAAGAAATGAGCCAATTACCATGTTGACAGCATATGATTTTCCTAGTGCTAAGCAAGCTGAACTTGCAGGAATTGATATGATTCTTGTAGGAGATTCACTGGGGATGGTTGTACTTGGTTATGACTCTACAATCCCGGTAACTGTTAATGATATGATTCATCATACAAAAGCTGTTAAACGTGGTGCAAAGGACACTTTTGTTGTAACAGATATGCCGTTTATGTCTTACCATCTTTCAAAGGATGAAACAATGAAAAATGCGGCTAGAATTATGCAGGAAGGTGGGGCGGATGCTGTTAAATTGGAAGGAGCTGATGGTGTAACTTCTGTTATCGAAGCGCTTACTTTTGGAGGGATTCCAGTTATTTCCCACTTAGGTTTGACACCACAATCAGTTAATGTACTCGGTGGATATAAAGTGCAAGGAAAAGATGCGGAAGCAGCAAAAAAACTAATGGATGATGCAAAAAGATGCCAGGAAGCAGGTGCGATTGCTCTCGTATTAGAGTGTGTTCCGCAACAATTAGCTGAAGAGATTACAAAATTACTAACAATCCCTACTATCGGGATTGGTGCTGGACGTCAAACAGATGGTCAAGTTTTGGTGTACCATGATTTAATAGGCTACGGATCTGGATATGTCCCGAAATTTGTTAAACAATACGTTTCAATCTCTGAGACAGTTCAAACCTCAATTAGTCACTATATATCAGATGTTAAAAATAGATCATTTCCTGAAGAAAAACACTCTTTTAATATGAAAGAGGAAGTATTGCACAGCTTGTATGGGGGAATAAGTAAATGATTGTTGTTGAAACAAAACAAGATCTTAAAGATAAATTAGATAGCTATCAAAGTCATCAAACTATTGGTTTTGTACCTACAATGGGCTTTTTACATGAAGGACATGTAAAGCTTATTGAAGAAGCAAGGGAGGCAAACGATATTGTAGTTTTGAGTATTTTTGTTAATCCTTTGCAGTTTGGTCCTAATGAGGATTTTGACTCATATCCAAGAGACGCAGAACGCGATGAAGCGATTGCTAAACAAGCGGGTGTCGATGTGTTGTTTAGACCCCAAGTAGATGAAATGTATCCCGAGAAACCTTCATATACAGTTTCCGTTCGAAATCGCGTAAATGTTCTATGTGGAAAATCCAGGAATGGGCATTTTGACGGAGTAGCAACTGTACTTACAAAGCTATTTCATTTAGTACAGCCTAATCGCGCTTACTTTGGAATGAAAGATGCACAGCAGGTTGCTGTTATTGATGGATTAATCAACGAATTACATTTTCCAATTGAATTAATACCTGTTTCGACAGTTAGAGAGGAAGGTGGCTTAGCAAAAAGTTCTCGCAATGTTTATTTAAATGAAGAAGAACGATCACAGGCACCTATCTTATATAAAAGCTTAAAAATAGCAGAGGAAACGATTTTAAATGGAGAGCGAAATAAACAGGCAATCATTGAGCAAGTTTCATCATTAATTAAAACAAAAACTTCCGGTATAATTGATTATATTGAAATTTTATCGTATCCCGAGCTTAAGGAACTAGAGGTAATTCACGGTAAAATCATTATTGCCTTAGCAGTTAAGTTTACAAATGCAAGACTAATTGATAATATAACGATTGAAATTTAATGAAAACTACAATCATGACAATATAGATAAAAAATTGTTTGGGGGAAAAATGGATGTTTCGTACAATGTTGAATGCTAAAATTCATCGTGCACGAGTAACAGAAGCAAATTTAAACTATGTTGGCAGTATAACCATTGACCAAGATATTATTGATGCAGTAGGTATGCTTCCAAATGAAAAGGTACAAATAGTGAACAATAACAACGGTGCCCGCCTTGAAACCTATATCATACCCGGAGAAAGAGGCAGCGGGGTAGTATGTCTTAATGGGGCAGCAGCAAGACTTGTTCAAGAAGGTGATGTTGTCATCATCTTAACTTATACAATGATAGCTGAAGAGAATATTTCTACCCACCAGCCCAAAATAGCCATCATGGATGAGAATAATAAAATTGTTGAAATCTTAGGGCAGGAACCAGCTGCTACAATCCTATAAAGGTAAATGACCTACCTTATAAAAGACTCTTTCGAACAGAAACCTTAGAAAAAGTCTTTTATAGATAGGTCTTATTTATTGTTTACATCATTTTATAGATAAGCCGCCCTTTACATTTTTGAAAAGTTATTCAAAACTCCTTCAGATTAGGGTAAACTATTACAACAGGCAATGAGAAAAAGATACTTCGGTGAATATTATTCGGTGAAGCTTTTTGAAATAATAGAGGTGTTTAATTTGAAAGTACAACGTTATGTTGTTATTGACTTAGAAACGACAGGGAATTCTCCTAAAAAGGGAGATAGAATTATACAAATTGCGGCTGTTGTCATTGAGAATAATCAGGTTGTTGATCGATATATGAGCTTTGTAAATCCATTACAAAGCATTCCTTTATTTATTGAACATTTAACAGGTATAACAAACGAAATGGTTAAGCATGCACCAACATTTGATGAAATTGTAAAGGATATTCATACATTACTCAAGGACTCGTATTTTATAGCACATAATGTGTATTTTGACTTATCATTTTTACAGGAAGAATTTATGAGATGCGGTTATCAATTTTCAGGACCGGTAATAGATACAGTGGAATTATCAAGAATGGCATTTCCAACTGAGAAAAGTTATAAACTCTCGGATCTTAGTGAAGAGTTCAAAATGGATCACGAAAACCCCCATCGCGCTGATAGTGATGCCGAAGCCACAGCCTTGCTGTTTTTACATATTATAAAAAAATTAACTGAGTTACCAATTATCACACTCCAACAGCTTTCAAAGCTGTCAAGGTCATTTATTAGTGATATGGAAGAAGTATTGGAACAGATCATTTCAGAAAAATTAGTGAATTTAGAACAACAAATACATCCTGAAATTGAGATTGTAAGAACATTGGCATTGAGAAAAAGAATGAAAGCAAATGAAGCATCATCGACTTCTACTTTCTCAAAAGAACAATTTTTGGACTTCTTTTCGAATAAAAATGATGAGATAAAAAGAGCATTCCCTTTATTTCATGAAAGGGTAGGCCAGATAAAAATAATCGAAGAAATCATTGAGGCCTTCTTAACTCATCAACATGTATTAATTGAAGCTGCAACAGGAATCGGAAAAACGTTGGCTTACCTGGTCTCAGCCATCTTTTATTCTTTACAAGAATCAAGACCCATTGTTATTAGTACGTATACGAATAACTTGCAGATGCAAATAATGGAGCAGGAAATTCCCGTTTTAAAGAAGCTTTTACCAGTACCTTTTTCAGCAACACTTTTAAAAGGCCAAAGTCATTATTTATGCTTGCAAAAATTTGAACAATCGTTAAATGATTCTGATGATAATTATGACTATATATTAACTAAAGCCCAAATATTAATTTGGTTAACAGAAACTGTTAGCGGAGACTTGGATGAATTAAATTTACCTTCTGGCGGTAAAACAATATGGGATAATCTACATGTTGATCAATCATCATTTTTAAACAACCCTTTTCAAATGGTTTGTTTTTATCAACAAGCAAAGGAAAAGGCTTTGTCCGCAAATTTAATTATTACGAATCATGCTATGTTATTATCAGACTTATCCCGTGAGCAAAAGATTTTACCAACGTACCAGGAAGTAATCATTGATGAAGCACATCACTTTCACCATGTAGCAACCGAACAGCTGGGTGTAAGATTTCATTATTTAGATCTGCATCACTTGATACATAACCTTGGAAATACACATTCAACAGGACTATTAAAGAAATTTGTGAAAGTTCAAAATGAGCATAAATTCTCAGCCTCATTTTATAAAATTGACGATTTACTTATTCAGTTACAAGAAGAAAATCATCAATTTTTTGCAGGGTTGCATTCATATGTATTAAAAAAGAAAAAGATAGCCCCTTAAACCGAGCATCCTATCGATATCTTCCAAATAAGGAGAATAACCGAACTTGGGAATCATTATTAGAGGTAGCTAAAAGACTTCAATTCATGATGAAAGATATCATTCATTTAATGGGAAAAGAAAGTCAGGGAATTGATGAATCTTATATAAAGTCTAAGCCTATTAAGGAAAAATTAGTTCTTGAAGATTTTAAGCAAAGCATTTTATTGTTAGAAACGTATAAAAATTACTTAGACTTTTTATTTTTTGAACATAATGATTTAGTCGTAAGGTGGATTGAAATAGATACTAAAGGTGCGAAAAATGCTGTGTCTATTTATGCACAACCTATAGAAGTAAACGATTATTTAGCAGATGAATTTTTTTCACACATTCAAAGTGCAATTTTAACATCAGCAACATTAACAATAAAAAAATCGTTTACATACATGTTGCAAACTATAGGCCTGTCAGATTTTTATCCAAAGCAGTTACGAATAGAAACGCCATTTAACTATGAAAATCAAGTTAAAATGTTTATTCCTAGTGATATGCCAAATGTGAATGATGTTACACTTGAGGAGTATTCAGAAGCAATTGCTGTACATATAAGTACTGTTTCACAGATAACAGAAGGTAAATTGCTTGTGTTGTTTACCTCTTATGAAATGTTAAGAAAAACATATGCAATGTTAAAAGAAGATGTAACTCTAGAAGATTTTGTTATCATGGGACAGGGTACAGGAAGTGGAAGCCGCAGTAAGTTAACCAAAAACTTCCGTCAGTTTGATAAAGCCATTTTATTAGGAACAAGCAGTTTTTGGGAAGGTGTTGATTTTCCCGGTAATCAACTAAAAGCCCTAATGATTGTGCGTCTTCCGTTTGCCTCTCCAGATGAACCAACTGTTGCAGCTACATGTCATCATTTAGAAAATAAAGGAATGAACTCTTTTTACCACTATTCACTTCCGGAGGCTATTTTAAGATTTAAACAAGGATTTGGAAGATTAATTCGAAATGAAAAGGATAAGGGGATTTTGTTTATATTAGATAATCGGATCCTTTCGACTAAATATGGAAGAGATTTTATAACATCTATTCCAAAATTAGAAATTGAACATAAACCAATGCACCTTTTAACACATGCAATCGATGATTGGATTAATGAGTAGCATGTTATTGTGTCTTTACACATGGATTCTTTCTAATAAAAAAATGGCTGATAAAAAGTATCAGCCATATAAAATGTGGTGTGAGTTAGGAGAAAATTATGTTCATGTACATGTTTTCACTTTATAATTAATCAATATACAACAAAATATAGGTTGTTGTAATGTTATTGTGTCCAGAGGTAACTGACATATAAGTTACAATATTTGTGTTTCACAGGAGGAATATAACATGGAAAGTAAAATTGAAATTGTTTCAACGGTCACTGTAGATCATTCGGATGATCTATATAAAATTGTTGACTTATTAAATAGAACATTGAAAAGAAATGATTTAATGTTTGGTCTTGCACTGGATCAAGAAGACAAATCTAAAGCAGTATTTACAATATACCGTACATAAGGATGTAAAATACAATGGAGAAAAAAATTGTTATACCATTAATCATCTTGGTAATTCTTATCATATCCGGAATTTGGATTTTAACATCAAGTTATTTAACTGCAAGAGGGCAGTACGAGGATGGACATGAACAATCCAAGCAGTTTGCTATGGAAGAAGCAAACCTTAAAAACATCAGCAAAATTAACACATTTAGTGCAGATCAAAAATACCATGTCATTACAGCCACAAACAATGAAAATGAACAGGTATATGGATGGATTTCAAATATTGAAAAAGAAAGAAAAATGATAGTAAAGAAAAAATCATCTGGAATAACAAAAAATGAGGCATTGGAAAGTGTAAATGAAGAGCATAATCCCTCAGAAATTATTAGTGTCCAGCTTGGTATGGATGAGGGAATACCAATTTGGGAAGTAAAATATCAAGATGAATCAGATCGATATACATTTGATTATGTTAACTTTTATGATGGGAAAATCATCAAGCATATGGCTTTAAAAAAATCGTAGAATCTAAATTATCCGAAAGTTTCGCCTTATCTCCGTTATATTGCGGCACTTCAGAAAAAAACGTATAATAATACGATGGAAAGTACATAAAAGAGATATACATCGCGCTTGATGGAGGGAATAAAGTGAAAACAACAATTGCAGAAGTTGGAAAATATGTTGGACAAGAGGTAACAATTGGAGTTTGGCTTGCAAATAAGCGCTCCAGTGGTAAAATTGCATTCCTTCAACTTAGAGATGGGACAGGATTTATCCAAGGTGTTGTCGTAAAGGCAGAAGTAGAGGAAGAAATATTTAATAAAGCAAAAGCAATTACCCAAGAAACTTCTTTATATATATCAGGAATAGTTAGAGAAGATGAGCGTTCTCCGTTTGGTTATGAACTCGGAATCACAAATATTAAAGTGATTACGGAATCTGTAGATTATCCGATAACACCAAAGGAACATGGAACTGAATTTTTAATGGACCACCGTCATTTGTGGCTTCGTTCAAAACGTCAGCATGCTGTAATGAAAATAAGAAATGAAATCATCCGTTCCACATATGAGTTCTTCAATAATGAAGGGTTTGTAAAAGTAGATCCACCTATTTTAACGGGAAGTGCTCCGGAAGGTACTTCTGAGTTATTCCATACCAAATACTTTGATGAGGATGCATACCTCTCTCAAAGTGGACAGCTTTATATGGAAGCAGCAGCAATGGCGTTAGGAAAAGTTTTCTCTTTTGGTCCGACTTTCAGAGCTGAAAAGTCCAAAACACGTCGTCATTTAATTGAATTTTGGATGATTGAACCAGAAATGGCCTTTTATGAATTTGAGGATAATCTTAAAGTTCAAGAAGAATATGTATCGTTTATCATTCAAAATGTTTTAGAAAATTGTTCCCTTGAACTAAATACTTTAGGAAGAGATGTAGCTAAATTAGAAAAAATTAAAGCTCCATTCCCTAGAATTACTTATGATGAAGCGATTAAGTTCCTTCATGAAAAAGGGTTTACTGAAATTAAATGGGGCGATGATTTTGGCGCACCACATGAAACGGCAATTGCAGAGAGTTATGAAAAACCGGTGTTTATTACACATTATCCTACTAGCCTAAAGCCGTTTTATATGCAACCTGATCCAAACCGTGAAGATGTGGTATTATGTGCAGATTTAATTGCACCTGAAGGTTATGGAGAAATCATAGGCGGTTCAGAGCGTATTCACAATGCCGAGCTACTTAAACAGCGAATTGATGAACACAAGCTGGATGAACAAGCATATGATTGGTATCTTCAATTAAGAAAATATGGATCTGTTCCACACTCAGGATTTGGACTGGGTCTGGAAAGAACGGTTGCATGGTTAAGTGGTGTAGAGCATGTTCGTGAAACCATTCCATTCCCGCGTTTATTAAATCGACTTTATCCGTAATATTAAGAAAACTGACTCCTAATGTGGGTCAGTTTTTCATTTTTCATTTTCCTTAATTGGCAATATCAACCGAAGCTTATTATATACAATGTGAGGAATTGTCATGGTATACTACCATAAGGTAAGGGGTGTTTTTAATGAATAAAGAGCAATTTATTGATCTACAAGAAACAGGAAACATATCTGTTCCGGTTATTTTATTAAATTACTATGCAAAGTTAGGTTTAAACGAACAAGAACTTATTTTGCTTCTTCAAGTAAAAAAATTTAAAGAATCCGGAAATCAATTTCCTACTCCAACAGAACTCTCAGAGCATATGTTCATTTCAACCGGAGAGTGTACCGGAATCCTCAGAAACTTAATTCAAAAAGGTTTTTTAATGATAGAAGAACATCAACATGAGTCTATTCTTTTTGAGCATTACTCATTAAAGCCGTTATGGGATAAGCTTTATACTTTTCTAATAAATGAAAGCAACCGTAAAATTCAAGAGGAAAACAAAAAAGAGGACGAAAGCTTATATACTGTTTTTGAGAGTGAATTTGGTCGTCCGCTTTCTCCTTTTGAATGTGAAACACTGTCTATCTGGATTGATCAAGAAGATTATGACCCTGTTATTATTAAAGCAGCGTTAAGAGAAGCAGTTATGTCAGCAAAGCTTAATTTTCGGTATATAGACCGGATTCTTTTTGAATGGAAGAAAAACGGTATTAGGACGATAGATCAGGCTCGTAATCATTCCAAAAAATTTCGTCAACATCAAGGAAACCAGGGAAATATGCCAGATCAGCAAGAGGAGTATCAAAGAAAGGTCCCTTTTTATAACTGGCTTGAAAATTAAAGAAGTAGTTTATATCAAAAGAAGGTGAAAATGGTGTTAACAAAAGTACAGATTCGAGAATGTTTAGATACAATAGGGGAAATGTTTCCTGATGCACATTGTGAATTGGTACATGAAAATCCGTTCGAGTTAGTAATAGCTGTTGCGTTATCAGCCCAATGTACAGATGCACTTGTAAATAAAGTAACGAAAAACTTGTTTAAGAAGTATAAAACTCCTGAAGACTATCTTGCTGTCTCACTGGAAGAATTGCAAACAGATATTAAATCAATTGGCTTATTTAGAAACAAAGCAAAAAATATTCGTAAGTTATGTGAGACATTGCTCGAACAGTACAATGGTGAAGTACCGAATGATCACACAGAGTTAACAAAACTTGCCGGAGTAGGTAGAAAAACAGCAAATGTGGTCATGTCTGTAGCCTTTGGTGTACCGGCAATTGCAGTGGATACCCATGTTGAGAGAGTGAGTAAAAGGCTCGGTATATGCAAGTGGAAGGATTCCGTTTTAGAAGTTGAGAAGACGCTGATGAGAAAAGTACCTGAAGAGGAATGGTCACTTACCCATCATAGATTAATCTTTTTTGGAAGGTATCATTGTAAGGCTCAGTCTCCTAAATGTGAGAGTTGTCCATTATTACACTTATGTAGAGAAGGACAAAAGCGAATGAAAAGGGAAAAAATAATAAATGCGAAATAGGAATAAAATATGGGAAATTCCTGAGCAATTTCGCAATCCTCTTTTTTATCCCGAAAAGAATAGCTTCCAACAACAAGATATAAGCGTTATTTCACATGTTCTTTCACATGAACCTTTTTATTTTGATATGTTATATGCTCTTAATGAAACAATTGAATTTAATCCTTGGGAAAATCCTAAGGATTTTGTTTCAATTATTTTGGACCAGTGGAAACAATTAAAGGGAAGTGCAAGAGAGATATACAAGCAAAAAGAAAGATCCAATAAATCAGAACGTTTACCTGCCCACTGTGTTTCTCTTTTTATAGCTTATTTATTTTGGTTAAACCGTTCACCTGTACCTGGACTGCGTTCTTCCGATATAGAACTGGATGACTTTTATAGAAAGCCGGTAAATTGCGAAGAACGGCTTTTATTTATAATGTCTAAACCAACTCAGTATCACGCTTTTATTCAGCTAGAACAACTTTTTGATGAATGTGAAAAAATATATGCAAAGGCAATTGCACTTAAACAAATATAAGGAGATTATTTCAAATGGAATAATCTTTTTTTTATAAACAAAAAGAAAAGAACCGATCATAATAATCGGTTCTTTGAAAAAATTTTATTGTCCTTCTTCAGGTTCTTCCTCTTCTTCGTTACTTCCGTTTGAGTTAGTAGGAGGAACTGTTGTTTCTACATCTGGTACAGTTGGTGTTTCACCATTTCCGTTACCCTGACCATCTTCGTTTTGGTTGTCCTGGTTACCATCTTGATTATTGTTATCTCCATTGCCATTTTGACCGTTGCCGTTATTTCCGTTATTCCCATTATTTTCATCCTGGTTATTTCCGTTATTTTCCTCGTTACCTTCTTCGTCTGGTGGTGTCTCTTCGTCAGTACCATCTTCAGGTAATTCCGGAACATCAACTTCAGGTTCAGGTACCTGTACCTTTGTCGCTGCTGCAGCACTGCGATTACTATCATCTTCATCACTTACAGCTACAACCTGGTATGAATAAATAGCTCCAGGAATAACATCCCCAATTGTAAAACTCTTGTTTTTCGATTTGTTTACAACTTCATACGGACCCTCATCAATCGATTGTTTCACTTCGAATGAAACATTCTCTGTGTCTCCATATTCCCAATTTAAACTAATCGAATTATTTACTTGATCGTAGTTAATCGATAAATTTGATGGTTTATCAACTTTAACTTTTTCAAATTTCTTAGAAACAGTTGTTGGTTCATCGCCTTTTACGAAGTATTCATACGTAATATTGCTGGATGGCGTGTATTCACTTGCTAATTTTGCCGGATTTGAGCCTTTTTCAATGGCTTTTTTAACAACACTGTTTGGTTGTTCAAAATCAGATTCATCATCACCGGCTATTTCTAGGAATACTTCTCTAAACATCGCTCTCGCTAGTCGCTGGTCATTAGAATCTAAATAAACTTTCTCACTATCTTTTGTAATATTATATCCTGTCCAAACAGCAGCTGTATAATTTGGGTTATATCCTACAAACCAGGCATCTTTAGAGGCTCCAGATGGAACATTATATTTTGCTTTATCATCTTCCGAGAAATTGGTTGTTCCGGTTTTACCTGCGATATTCACTCTTGAAATTTGAACTGATTTACCTGTGCCGTATTCCACAACAGATTTCATCATATCCGTCACCATGAAGGCTGTATAATCACTCATAGCCGGTTTTGGATCTGGAGCTAGACTTATTTCTGTACCATCACTTAACACGATTTTCTTTACGGCATATGGCTCATTGAAAATCCCATTATTACCAAATGCACTGAAAGCACCTGCCATTTGAAGAGGGGAGACTCCATGATCAAATCCTCCGATTGCATAGGATTCGTAGATTTCTTCCAATGGGATACCTAATCCTTGCGCGAAGGCTTGGGCTTTTTCTAATCCAACTTTCTGTAATGCTTTTAGTGCTGGGATATTACGTGAATCTGCTAAAGCATCACGAATGGACATTGTCCCTTTAAACTTTCGATCCCAGTTATTAATGGGAGTTCCATTACTATAAGTATACGGTTCGTCATCAATTTGTTCGTACGTTGACCATTGTTCATGTTCAATAACAGGGCCGTAATCTAATACAGGCTTAATTGTTGAACCCGGCTGACGTCTTGTATCAGTAGCATAGTTATAACCGCCTACAGGCTGATTACGGCCTCCACCGATTGCTCGAATTTCACCAGTTTTTGTGTCGATTAAGGCGATTCCAGCTTGAAGTTCATCATCAGGAAAATTAACTGCATCACCATTCATAACATTCTCAACCGTATCCTGTGCATCAGGGTCCAGTGTTGTATAAATCTGTAATCCGGCTGATCCTGCATCAATATCTGTTTTTTCTTTTACTTCTTCTATAACTTCTTCTACAAATGCATGATATGGATTAGCTTTTTCAGTATCCTCAATTACAGTTGATTGAACTGGGATACTTTTTGCTTCATCGGCTTCAGCTTGTGTAATAAAACCATGCTTAGCCATTAGTGTTAACACAATGTTGCGGCGTTTTTCAGCACTTTCAGGATTTGTCCTAGGGTTGTAGTTATTTGGACTTTGCGGAATACCTGCAATCATTGCTGCTTCATGAAGTTCTAACTCATTCAAGTCTTTACCATAAAATGATTGCGCTGCTTGTGCTACTCCATAAACATTACCAGGAAAATAAATTTTATTTAAATACATCTCAAGAATTTCCTGCTTAGAATATTTTTGTTCTAGTTGAAAAGACAGCCATAATTCTTGAACTTTACGTGAAATTGTTTTTTCTGGAGTTAATAGAGAGTTCTTAATAACCTGCTGCGTGATCGTACTTGCACCTTCAGCACCAAACCCTTCTTGAATATTGGCAACAACGGCTCCTCCAAGACGTATGACGTCAACACCATTATGTTCATAAAATCGTGCATCCTCAGTTGCTAAAACAGCATTTTCAAGAACTTTTGGAATTTCATCATACGGTACATATGTACGCTTAACTTGACCAAATTCGGTGATTTCCTCACCATTCATATCGTATATTTTCGATGAAAATGAATCTTTTAGTTTTTTATCATCTAGTGGAGGTGCCCCAGCAACCATTACAGCAAAAGTAACACCGCCGGCCAACATACCGACAATACCAATTGCTAAAAGGCTTATAAGGATCTTTTTCCATAATCCAGCTTTTGGTTTTTTATTCATTTTTTTCTTTGAACTTTGTTGAGTCTGTTTTCTTCTTCGTTCTTCACGACTCTTATATTGTTCAGACATGTAATTCCAACCTTTCATTTTAGGCTTTATTCATTTTTCTCTCATTACAAATTTAGTTCAAATTTAAGGATCTTTAAAAATATAGTTTATCTATTATTTTGATATAGTCAATCCTTGCTTGATATCCAGTAGGGATTATATGGCCACTTTCATTTAATTCGTCTAAAGTGATAGATTTTCTACCGCCATTTAATTGCCGATCCCAAAAGGTTAACAGATGGTTAGAATCCAAATAATAAAACTGGTTGAATGCAGATAAAATAACAAAACAAATTCCATCTTGAAATAGGACATTTTTCATATGCTCAATTTGATGGTCATGGAAATTTTGTAAAGGAAATGAAGTTTTATTTTTTGTTTCCTTTGCTTCAAAATCAATATATTTTCCACGATAAATTCCATTATAATCCGTTGTTGAACTTTGCTTAAAGTATGCTTCTTTAATGACAGCGGCACTTCTTCTGGGATAGTCCACATTCACAATTTGCACAGGTGTTGGTTTTTTATGTATAACAGCTACTTGATTTTCAAGATAATATTTATTTGTCTCGTTTAAATCATCTTCAAGTGACATACCACGGTTGCTGTAGGTAATAGAAGGTGGCTGTTTTTTCTTTTGTTCAACCTTGGGTTCATAAGGCTTTCCGTTAGGATAACGAAAGATCATACTTTACCTCCTCTTTAAAACTACTACCTATCATACCAAAAAAAATGAAAAAGGAATGATAAAAAAGTTTCAATTTTGTTAATGCGTACATACTTCTTTATCGGGTAACAATAGAAGTATGAGGAGTGTAGAGGATGAAAATGATTAAAATTAGTAAAGAAACATTAGTAAATGAACCATCATTGCTTGCTTATATTCATCATGAAACGAATATATGTAATATTGACAATATTACAAGAACAAGCGCTTATGAAAAATATTTTTTTAGGCATCCTGAGATAAAATGGGCTTTCTTGGCAAGCATGGTCTCCAGAAATGCCGGTTGGAATATGACAGACCTTAAAGGTAAATGGTTTAGAAAAGCTCTTAACTCAGAGAAAAGAAATTTATTATTTATGACATATGAACGAGCAAACTGGACAATTTTTCAAGATGCCTATCCACAGTTACTTATTTATGAATATTCAAAACGATATAAGAAACCATTATTTTATCTTTTAACCCATTTTAGTGTCTCAAAGTTTATGGTAGAAGAATGGGAATATTTTTGGAAACATCATTCAATGGACCGCTTAATGACTTCACTTATTATTAATGAACAAAACGTTATACAACAACCCGTTATTAAACAAAAAATTTATAAACAGCATGTCTTTCATTCAGCCCCGTATAAACTTCAAGATTTGTTTCATTTCAGTACAATCGTTTTTCCAAATTTACAAGGAAAATTATATGGTTTTTCTGTTTATAACTTTCAAAACCTAACTAATCGGATAGACTTGGGAAAGCGGTTGGGCTGGCTATTATTTCATGCTGGTCTATATCAGCAGTTTGAAGCATTTGCAAAAACTGTTCCTCACACTGGATCAAGATATGATTATGAAAAATACTTTCCCGAAAAGAGAAGAAGAGAAACTCCTTTGTTACGGATGGCATATCCAATTGTCTCCCATACATTAGACGGAAAAAGAAAAGATTGGTTTCATGGTCAGAATATAAAAAAATGGTTTAAGGAAAAGAAAATACCACAAAATTATGAGGTAACGGATTGGTTTAAACATAAACAAGATCAATTACACCTGTTGACTCTAATGCAAGAGTATTGGAGGAATGGATAAAAGAGCTTGAAAACAGGTAAAAGCAAGGCTCAATTGCCTTGCTTTTTAAAAGACTAGTTGCCCTTATGTAGAAGGACGATTCGGACCGTCTAATTTTTTATCAGTAGGGATTTTCGTTTTGTCTTCAGCTGTTTGTTGTTTATCTTTAGGTTTTTTTGCCATCTTTAGCACCTCCTACTGTTATTTTGTGCGATCATCCTCATTTCCATACAGTCAAAAGAAGGTGTCGAAAAATGAATAAATTCGCTTTCTTTGCCGAATAGAAACTAGTTTTGTCAAGCGTGAAGGGGGAAAGAATGAAATGCCGAATACATAGCAATAGAGGAGGGAGAATGATGAAAAATATGATTGAAAAAAGTGTAATTGAGGAAAAGTTAGCAGAATTGGAAACTGAATTAATAAAACTAGAGATGGCCTTAGAACACCATAAAACTCCAGTAAGACTTGAGAATAAGATCATGCAGAAAGTGGATCAAATCGATCGTCAACTAACATCAATATCAAAAGCATCAATTACAAACAAAGCACATCATAAACAAGATCATTATAAGCAATATCAATTCCCTGTCGCTGCGACGAATGCGTAATGAAAAAAGTGTAATATAAAGGAGAATTTGATATGATTAGCTTGAGGTGACCAAATTGAGCTATATAAATCTAATCAAATCCTCACTACATCTGTTAAAATGTTTAACTGAATGTAAGGACAGATTTGACTCTTTACAAACTAAGCCTGAAAAAACCGAAATATACTTTTATGAGCAGGTTAAACCAACTTTTGAACTGGTTAAACATAAAGCAAATGGTTGGGAACAACATGCTTTAGGTTGGATAAAAAAGGAGAAACCTAAATATATCCATCAAACACAAATTGAGTCCGCCATGGAAAATATAGAGCAAGTAGTTCTCCAATCGTTTTATAAAGACGTAAACAAACAACGATTTCATAACCTGCATCACTCGGTTGAATATGTATTAAATACAATTATAGATGAAATAGAAAAAAAGGACGCCCCTCAATAAGAGTACGTCCTTATTTGTTTTATTTACTCATCAACCTTTATACTAACAGGACGTTCGTTTTCGGTCCCAACTGTTTTTATGTCATATTCAACATGTTCTGTGTTTTTAGCTGTAACTTCCTGACCATGACTTGGAATTGTAGGAGCATGTCCTTTTTCTTTATGATTAAAATGTTTACCTCGAGCCATTGTATGACCTCCTTTTCATGATTCTTTCCTAATATGAACTAACCTAGCGATATTCATGTATGAACATAGATAAATTATTATAAGTAGTGAATCTTTTGATAGCGTCTTTCCTTTCACATTATAGGCAAATGAATCATATAATACAGTACCAATAATTGAGCTATAGGGAGGTTTACTACATGCACCAAACATACCCGTATTTCAATAGAAGGTCCCGGAGAAGAGAAAATGAATACTTTCAAGCATTTCCATATTATGAACACCAACCTGTTGGATATCAAAATCAGCAATATATAAATCAAATGTTGTCTCAAGGACATGAATTTTCATTCCATCAAAATGGGTATCAACAACCATTTCAGTCTTATCAACAGCCATATGGTAATGGTAATTATAATGGGAATGTTGAAAATCCTTTTATGAATTATCCTTATCCTACGCCATATCCTAAGCCCTTACCTTATTTTAAGCAGCCTCAGCCAAGTGGATTCCAAAACGTCTTATCACAATTTAAGAAATCTGACGGACAGTTAGATTTTAATAAAATGATGGACACAGCAGGTCAAATGATGAATGCTGTTAATCAAATGGGCGGGCTTTTTAAAGGTGTAACATCTATGTTTAAATAATGTGTAACATACCATAAAAGGCTATTTAAAAGGGACTGTCAAGTTGAGAGACTGTCAAGTTGAGACAGCCCCTTAAAATCATGAGTTACTTTTTAATATCAGAAAGTATATAAATTTTAAAGGATGATAGTATAAGAAAAACAAATGCGCCCTTAGGACTTGGCGACAAGTCAAGTTTTTCTAATATATTTTTTGGCAAGAAGTTCTTTTACTTCACGATAAGATAGACCTGAATTAGCATTCAACCTTTTAACTTCCTCTACATCTGTATTTGAGTATTTCTTTGTATTAAAATGTTGCATGTGTTTCAATACCTCTATGTTTGTCTTCCATTCGTTCTTTTCTAACTCTTAATGCATAGTTCGCTGTTTGAAGATTTGAAATAGCGATTGAATTTTCCGGGCAAGCAAAATCACCATTTTGATGAGATTTTAATTGGTCTACTAGAACGCTAATAACATCTTCTACTTGACAGCCATTCACCCCTTCACGATCAATTGCCCCGGTTTGGAACTTGATATTAATGTAATGATTACTATTTCTATTCATGAGAACCCCTGTATAAAGACTATAGTAGCAGCTCATAAACTTCGTTAAGCTGATTACCTCTTATAAAATCTTGTTCATTAAACGCATATTTAATTTCATCAGGTAAAACATTATTTAAAAATTGAATTTCATCTTCTTCGAGTATTCGAACAAAGTCTAATTCAGAATGGAATTTTCCATTTTTTAACTTGTTAGTAATTCTCTTACATACAGAGCTTCTATCGTAATTTGATAATGATTCTCTTAAGTATCCGAGAGTAAAGTCCATCTTTCATCATTCCTTAAAAAAATTTTCAAATGCAGGAGAATTTGAATGATCTGTTGCATAAGGATTATCTTCTTTCACATTATCCTTGTCCAAGTTCGTTTTAATCACGAGAGATGGAGAATGTGATGCCTCTGCTATTAATCGGTCATCAAGCTCTTTGAAATCAGGTAGTTTATTTTTTTTATTAGGCATATTCTATGCACCTCCTTAATTTATTGTTTGATGTGAATCGTTTTTTTCTCGCGACAATTTTTGGTTTTTTTTTTAACGTGTAACTCCGTGTAATTAAAGTCATCATAAGAAGGAGGTGACGAAGATGAAGGAAAATACAATCAAAAATCAAGAAGTGACAAGGTCAGCCAAAGATTTAGCAAAGGATCCAACTCCTGAAGAAAATCCAAAATACGGGAGTAAATCTCACAAAAATAGTTAAATAAAAAAACGCCAGCTCTCGTTTTAGCGCCTTATAAAAGAGAGTCGAGCGTTTTTATTTTGTTTTGAAATTTGCTTAAGCATACCTATTTACGAAGTTTAATCAAACATTGTAGAATATTTATATAGAATCATCTTCAAGTAATATTTGTGTTGACTTCTTAGGAATTGTAACAAGCAAAGATCCGTTTTTATATTTGGTTTTTATCTCGTGTTCTTCTACCCTGTACGGTAGAACAATGGTTTTTGACAAACTGTCAAGTGATGAGTAACTTCTAAAAGTTGAAGAATTTTCGTTATACTCTTTGATTTCTTCACGATTGGTAATGGAAATCGTCAAATATTGATCCATTAGCTCCAGTTTTATCTGCTCTTTTTTAACTGGTGGAATTTGCATATCAATTACACATGTTTGATCTGTTTCGTAAGTATTAACATGTATCGATTTTTGTGGAAATGAACCTTCAAACATAGAATCAAACTCATTCATAAATTGTCTGATCGGTTCAGAACGAAAGAAATGATCAACTATTTGAAAAAAATCCAATTGGTCATTTTGAGGGTCTTGTTTATTGTTTGTCAATTCATTTTTCTTTCTCATAATATAACCTCCTTGCCTTGTTATGTCAGAGTATTATATGTTGAGAAAGATCTAAGTGTTATTTAATTGTAAAATATTACCTTACATATGTTTAAAGGAGATAATGTTATGCTGAGGTCGATTTTTGGTAAAAAAGATAAACGTACAGTTGAACAGCTTTTTGCGCCGTTATCTGGAAATATAATTGAACTTGAACACGTTCCTGATCCGGTATTTTCTCAAAAATTAATGGGTGAAGGAATTGCCATTGAACCTACTGAAGGTAAACTTGTGGCACCAATTGATGGACATGTTATTCAAGTCTTCCACACAAAGCATGCGATAGGTCTTCGTTCGGAAATAGGAATAGAATTGCTAATTCATGTTGGCCTTGAGACTGTAGGGTTAAATGGCAATGGTTTTGATGTAATTGTTAAAGAAGGTCAGAAGGTTAAAGCAGGGGATCCATTAATGACATTTGATCTCGAATTGATTAAAGAAAAGGCAGCAAGTACGATCTCTCCTATTATAATTACGAATTCCGATATTGTAGAGAGAATTGAACGTCTGGAAGTTGAGAGTGTAATAAAAGGCTCGACACATATTGTTAATGTACATACTAAATAAAGTGGCGTGAAGGCAGAATGAATCTGCTTTTTCTTTTTGCAATCTGAGCCTCTAAAAAGGAAAGAAACATTTGTTTCTAAACAATACCACTTTATTTACGAACGTTTATTCGGTAATATAGATTATAAGGGATACACTCAAGCAAAAGGTAGTGAAATTTGATGGAATTTAAGAAATCATTGGAAAACATCCTGCTTTCATTGAAAAAAAGTCAGGAATTTAATGAGCAGATTGTACACTGGCATACAATACCTTCCAGAGAGGCCGAATATGTTAATTTCCCACTTGATATCGATACGCGCTTAAAAGAGGCACTCGAAAAAAGAGGTGTTTCACAACTTTATACACATCAGCATGATGCGTATCAGTTAGCTAAACAAGGTCACAACTTTGTCGCGGTTACTCCGACCGCATCTGGTAAAACGATCTGTTATAACCTTCCAGTATTACAACAGATAATAACTGATGAAAACAGCAGAGCTCTTTATTTATTTCCTACGAAAGCATTAGCACAGGACCAGAAATCTGAAATAAACGAAATTATTGAAGCAATGGGTGTTCAGGTTAACTCTTATACATATGACGGTGATACATCCCCAGCTATTAGGCAAAAAGTCAGAAAAGCAGGTCATATCGTAATAACTAATCCAGATATGCTACATTCCGCCATATTGCCTCATCATACAAAATGGGTATCGTTGTTTGAAAATCTCAAATATATAGTGATAGATGAATTACATATTTATAGAGGTATATTTGGAAGTCATGTTGCAAATGTTATTCGTCGATTAAAACGAATTTGTGAATTTTATGGGAGTACTCCACAATTTATTTGCACATCTGCAACAATTGCCAACCCGCAGGAATTAGCTGAAACCTTAACTGGAACGACCATGAATCTAATTGCTAAAAATGGTGCACCTTCAAGTAAAAAGCATTTCATCTTTTATAATCCTCCTATCGTAAATAAGCCACTAAACATTAGAAGAAGTGCTACATTAGAGGTAAGACGGCTAGCAGGAGAATTTCTGAAAAATAAGATTCAAACAATTGTGTTTGCCCGTAGTAGGGTACGAGTGGAAATCATTTTAACGTATTTACAGCAATTAATAAAAAATGAGCTTACAAAAAAATCAATTCAGGGATATCGTGGAGGATACTTACCGAAGCAGAGAAGAGAAATAGAAAGAGGTCTCCGAAATGGTGAGATTTTAGGTGTCGTTAGTACAAATGCACTTGAATTAGGTGTAGATATTGGAAGTCTTCAGGTTTGTATTATGACAGGATATCCAGGAACCATTGCGAGTGCTTGGCAACAAGCCGGCAGGGCTGGCAGAAGACAAGGTGAAGCGGTTATTTTAATGGTGGCGAGTTCCAGCCCTCTTGATCAATACATCATTCAAAATCCTCGCTACTTCTTTGAACAAAATCCGGAAACAGCTATCATAAACCCGGATAATTTAGTTGTGCTGGTAGACCATTTAAAGTGTGCAGCATTTGAATTGCCGTTTAAAGAAGGAGATACATTTGATGGATTGGAGCTCGAAGATATCTTGCAATTTTTAGCTGAAGAACGAGTGCTGTATTTCAATAATCAAACGTATCATTGGATGAATGATGCTTTTCCGGCTCACAATATCAGTCTTCGCTCTGCATCACAAGAAAATGTAATTATTATAGATCAATCGGATGTTGCCAATATTAAGGTGATTGGTGAGATGGATCGCTTTAGTGCAATGACTCTGCTTCATGACGAAGCCATTTATTTACACCAAGGAGTCCAATTTCAAGTTGAAAAGTTGGATTGGGAAGAGAAAAAAGCATTTGTAAGAGAAGTAAATGTAGATTATTTTACTGACGCAAATTTAGCTGTGCAATTAAAGGTTCTTGAGGAAGATGAAACATATGTAAAAGACCATGCAGTTTTTGGTTATGGAGATGTAACTGTCCAAGCAATGGCAACTATTTTCAAAAAAATAAAGTTTGATACACATGAAAACATAGGTTCAGGACCTATTCATTTACCTGAAGAAGAACTCCATACAAATTCAGCTTGGATGAGTTTCCAATCGAACCTGATAGAAGATCTGAGTGAAAAACGTATGGAGGAATCATTAATAGGTGTTGCAAACGTATTGCAACATGTTGCACCGTTAAAAGTAATGTGTGATCCTTCTGACTTACATGTTGTAGCTCAAATCAAAGCAATTCATAATGGAAAACCGACTGTTTTTCTATATGACCGATATCCAGGTGGTGTAGGTCTTTCTAAAAAAATTCATGAAACGATGAGTCCTGTCCTCTCAGAGGCATTGAGATTAATAGAACAGTGTCCTTGTTATTCAGGCTGTCCATCATGCATTGGGGTGGAAGGTTCATCTGATACATTGAAAAAAGATGCTTATTTACTTCTAGGCTTATTAAAGGATGAAGCAAATGTCAGTAAAACATAAACTAAATCGATTAAAAAAACACGTGATTCGAGAAGAAGAGATTGTTCCTGAAAAACCTGCTCAAACCTCTAACGATCTTTGGGAGGATTACCAAACAGCTGTTTTCACTTATGATAGCCAGTATTGTTTGATAAGAGAGGTAGTTTATCCACTTGATTACAAACACGGGCATTATAGATTAAGAGAATTTAAGGAAGTTGTGGCTAGATGGAATGAAAGTGAACTCCAGCACCCGCTTTCTTCGAAGAATCACCATCCTGGTGAATTATTTTTCTTTGATACAGAAACAACAGGTTTAGGAGGAGGAACTGGAAATACCATATTTTTATTGGGACAAGCCCAAGTGTTGGATAATTGTGTTGTCGTTAAACAACATTTATTACCTAAACCGGGTAATGAAGTTGCACTTTATCAAAGCTTTTTAAAAGGGATTAATAGCAAAACACTTGTTACTTATAATGGCAAAGCGTTTGACTGGCCTCAGGTTAAGACAAGACATACTCTAATTCGCGAACAAGTTCCGAGTCTTCCTCCTTTTGGCCATTTTGATTTATTTCATGCAGCGCGAAGATTATGGAAAAATGAGTTGGAATCAGTGAAACTTTCAAAGGTAGAAAGTGAAATATTAGGAATACAGCGTGAGAATGATATTCCGGGGTTTTTAGCGCCGATGATCTATTTTGAATTTGTTAAACAGCAAAAACCGGAAATTATCGCAGGCGTACTAAAACATAATGAAATTGATGTTTTATCACTTATCACTCTGTATATTCATCTCTCTACTAAATTACTAGATATAAATAGTAAAACAACCAACTCTGAACACTATGAAATTGCTAGGTGGCTTGAGTATATAGGTGAAAAAGATTCAGCACTTCATGCATACACTTCATTTGTTAAAAAAGAATCAGGTTTGGAACCTCAAGCAAAATTTGCTCTTTCCCTTCTTTACAAAAAGCAAAAGAATTGGAAACAAGCTGTCATGCTTTGGGAAGAAATAGTGAGTGAATCAAACTCAAAAGAGGTATCTTTTAAGGCCGCAGTAGAACTAGCTAAATTTTATGAGCATCAGGAAAAAGATTTTTTAAAAGCGATGGAATACACAGATATACTAAGACAGCGATCTGAAAAATATATTGAGTTAAATGAGATAATAAATGCTGAGGAAATTAGAAAAAGGAAAGAAAGAATTGAAAGAAAATATGATCGGTATATTGCCCGGGCAAGCGCAAAAAATGAGTGATTTCGCCATTTTTTGACGAAATCATGAACTTTTTTGAAAGTTATAAATAAGAATTGTAGGATTATAGGGAACGATGTAAAATAAGGGACTGTAGATTAATTTTTATAAGGGAGAAGACAACTGTGTATAAAAGTGTTTTATACTTATTTTTCATTGTGATTGTATTAACCATCTTCATTTTTACTAACTTTAAAGATAGCTTTTTTACGTTTCTATAAAAATTAGGTTTTTGAATTAGTACATGTATGTACCTTTCATCATAGGCTAAAAGTGTAAGACATGATAAAAAGATGAAAGGAGAATGCAACATGCATTGTAGACCAAAAGTTATGGCACCAATCGTACACCCAACAAAATGTTGTGTTAACAATACGTACTCTGAAACAATCGTACCACACATTCATCCACAACACACAACAACTGTAAACCATGAATTTTATAAGCACCAACACTATTTCCCTCAAACTCAGTCTGTACAAAACGAGGTTACACACCAACATTTTAATGTGTACGGCCCAACACCGGGTTTTGGACCGGGAGGAGGTCCCGGACCAGGTCCAGTACCACGTCCGGGTTTTGGTCCAGGACCATTTTTTAGATAACAGAAAAGCACTAAGGAGCTGAATTTCGGCTCCTTTCTGTTTATATTAGGAAATGACGATGAATCAACATCTTTACACAAAACATTTACATGATCAGATAAGCTAGGAGTATAATATAAATACTAACATTTGCGTTATAATTAGAAAAAAAGTTCGTATAATGATAAAGGTGATTGAATGAAAGTTTTAACTGTTTCAGGATATAAATCTCATGAATTAGGGGTCTTTAAGCAAGATGATAAAGCTGTTGAGTATATTAAAAAGGCGATAGAAAAGTCTTTGATAGGATATTTAGAGGAAGGGTTAGAGTGGGTGATCATTAGTGGACAAATGGGTGTGGAACTATGGGCTGCAGACGTGGTTTTTGAACTTCAATTGCAATATCCCGAGTTAAAAATTGCCATACTCACTCCATTTCTAAATCAAGAATCAAAGTGGAATGAGAAAAACCAGGAATACTATGAATTTATTCTTTCACAAGCAGATTTTGTGGATAGTATTTCAAAAAGAGAATATGATAGTCCACTGCAATTTAAGCAAAAAAATCAATTTCTTGTAGACAAAAGTGATGGTTTATTACTCTTATATGACGAAGAAAAAGAAGGGACTCCTAAATTCCTGTTGGAAACAGCAAGAAAAAAACAGCAATTAACATCCTATATGATCAGTACGATTAATTTCTTAGATTTACAAAGTGTTGTCGAGGAAGAAACAATGAAAAATAATGATTTTTGGTAAAAAGCAGATAATTTACTAAATTTACATGACAATGAAATTGACAATTTACATAATTTCTGAAAAAATATAAATTGAGGACTTCGCTATAATGAGGTGAAAGAAATGCTTGCCGATAAATTAAAGTTAACTGCTAAAGAGATTTTAGAAAAAGAATTTAAGTCAGGTGTCAGAGGTTACAAGCAAGAAGAGGTAGACAAATTTTTAGATCAAATTATAAAGGATTATGAAACATTCCACCAAGAATATGAAGATCTACAGCAGGAAAATTTACGCTTGAAAAAGCAGTTGGATGATACATACAAAAAACAAACACCTGTACAAACAAATACCACAAACTTTGATATTTTAAAACGATTATCAAATTTAGAAAAGCATGTATTTGGTAGTAAATTGTACGATTGATCACTAATTATTTCCACTTGTTTTGTGTGTAATGATTAGGTATACTAATGTTACTGTTTCGTTAATAACGTTCAGGTAATCGCTGCAGTCTTAAGGATTGTAGAGGAAAGTCCATGCTCGCACGGTGCTGAGATGCCCGTAGTGTTCGTGCCTAGCGAATTCATAAGCTAGGGCAGCCGGGTTCGCTTGGCTGACGGCAGGGAAAAGACCTAAGTCTAATTGTGGATATGGCCTGAATACCTTGAAAGTGCCACAGTGACGGAGTCTTACGAGAAATCGTAAGAGTGGAACGAGGTAAACCCCACGAGCGAGAAACCCAAATTATGGTAGGGGCACCTTCTTGGAGGAATTGAACAAAGAGAAGGACAGAAGCTTCATAGCTTTTGTAGATAGATGATTACCACCTGAGTACGAGGCTTATGCCGTTTGAAGTACGATGGAACAAAACATGGCTTATCGAACGTTATTTGAAATCAGTATCATTTGATAAAGAACAGGGGCTGATCATATCAGCTCCTTTTTATTTAATCATTTTTGTTGGATAGACTTGGATATATACGAAGAATATGGTCGAAGATATATAATGATTTACAAGAATTTTCTACATAAGGGTAGGGTTTACAATGAAAAAAATAACATTAATTGCAACCTCGGCAATGGGGCTGGAAGCCATAGTCGGGAAAGAAGTGAAGGATTTAGGATATGAATGCAATATTGAAAATGGGAAGGTGACATATGAAGCTGACGAGTTGGCTATCTGTCGTTCAAATCTTTGGCTTCGGACTGCAGACCGCATTAAAATAAAGGTAGGAGAATTTCAGGCAAAAACATTTGATGAGTTGTTTGAAAAAACAAAAGCGTTAAATTGGGGTGACTACCTTCCTGAAAATGCTGAATTTCCAGTTATTGGAAAATCTGTCAAATCGACATTAGCCAGTGTTCCTGATTGTCAGGGAATCGTTAAGAAAGCAATAGTGGAAAAACTAAAGTTACATTATAAAAAAACAGGCTGGTTTAATGAGGATGGTCCCTTATACCGTATTGAGGTTGCCTTGTTAAAAGATGTGGCAACAATTACAATTGATGCCAGTGGAGCAGGGTTACATAAACGTGGATTTCGCATCGAACAAGGTGGTGCACCACTAAAGGAAACATTAGCAGCTGCACTTGTACTTCTGACAAGATGGACACCTGATAAACCATTCGTTGACCCTTTCTGCGGTTCAGGTACTATTCCAATTGAGGCAGCACTTATCGGTCAAAATATTGCTCCCGGATTCAACCGTGACTTTGCATCTGAAGAATGGGACTGGATTGGAAGAGAAAAATGGGATTTAGCTCGACAAGAGGTTGAAGATAAAGCGGATTATGACCGAAAGATGGATATACTCGGTTCAGATATTGATCATCGAATGATCAATATCGCAAAAGGAAATGCAGAAGAAGCTGGCTTTGGCGATATTATTTCGTTTAAACAAATGCAAGTAAAGGATTTTACAACAACAAAAGAATTCGGTGTAATAGTTGGTAACCCTCCATACGGGGAACGTTTAGGTGAAAAAAGAGAAGTTGAGCATATGTACAAAGAGATGGGACAGGCATTTTCTAAATTAGATACATGGAGTATTTATATGCTTACTTCACATGAAGGATTTGAACAGTTCTATGGCAAACCGGCTACTAAGAAACGAAAACTTTTTAACGGTTTTATTAAGACGGATTATTACCAGTATTGGTCAAATATAAGACCGCCAAGAAATAAATAATTTTTTAATCCTTTACAAAAAGGAATTGAATCAACATGTTATACTAATTGAAAAAGGAGGTGGCTAGTTTGTCATCATTATCAGATGTTTTAGGACCTAAATATTTTGCTCTTGAAGCAGCACGTGTGGATGCGAGTCCTACAGAAATCATTATTACAAATGATAAGGGAAATACATACTATATTGTAACACCTGAAAATTTAACAACTGATTTAGAAGAGCAAGGATTTATAAAAGTAGAAGAATAAATATAACAAAGAGATTCAACCGTTGGTTTGAATCTCCTTTTTCATTTAATAGACGATTTCCTTTTTCTTGGGAATAAATTACCTCCGATTTGTTAAATATATATTTAGGTATGAGGATCTCAAAAATATGGAATAATTAATGGATTGTGGCTTATATTTAATTATCCATATTTTATTCCCTAAAGAGGAGGGGAAAAAGAGTGTATGAAAACCAAGATTTTCACCTTATAAATAAAGCTTTACTGTCAACGAAAAAGTCATTAGAAAATGAAATAGGTCATGACTCACATGCTGTAATGCAAATCGGTCAAGCAAAGGAAAATATGATTCGAGCTTTATCTCATGTCACTTCAATAGACCACCAATTAATTTTTGAAACAATGTTCGATGAAGTTAAAGATAACTAGGTGTAGCCATGTCGGCTGCCTCTTTTTTTGATTAGTTTTATTAAACTACGAGACAGTGCCATTCAACGATTGTTTCAGACTATTTGATGTATATTATTTGACTTTTTATCAATTCAATATGATAATTATTATTTGCAGTAATTTTGAAATTGAAGTATGGAGGTAGCGTTTATGGTATCATCACGTTTGCCTTTTACCATATCAAAGGATGAGAGCTTTTACCAAGCCTTAAGCAATTGGATAGGAGATGTGTTTTACGATATTCTTCCTGAAAAGGGCTTTGAGTTGAGAGATGAACAAATTTTTATGGCTTTTCAGCTAGAAAAAGCATTTCAAGAAAAAAAGTCATGTTCGCAGAAGCAGGTGTAGGAACAGGGAAAACGATTGTATACCTGCTTTATGCTTTATCTTATGCTAGATATACTGGTAAACCGGCAATAATTGCTTGTGCAGATGAAACATTAATAGAACAATTAGTTAAACAAGAAGGCGATATTGCCAAATTGTCTGAGCATTTAGATATTAATATGGATGTCAGGCTAAGCAAAACACATAGTCAATATCTTTGCTTAAATAAGCTAGATGAAACCATGAAGAAAACTGGTGATGAAAAGTATCTGGACCTCTATCAATCACTCCCCTCTTTTGTTCATGAACCAGGTGGAATGCAACAATTTTCTGCTTATGGTGATCGAAAAGAATTCGGCCATCTTTCAGATGAAGAATGGGAAAATGTAGGATGGGATTCTTTTCAAGACTGTTTCACATGTCCTCAGAGACATCGTTGTGGTTTAACATTAACAAGAGATTATTATCGTAAAGCAACAGACATCATTGTTTGCTCACATGATTATTTTATGGAACATATTTGGACATTTGAGTCTCGTAAACGAGAAGGACAAATGCCTCTACTTCCTGAATATAGCAGTGTTGTATTTGATGAAGGACATTTGTTGGAATATGCTGCTCAAAAAGCCTTAACATACCGTGTAAAACAGAGTACTTTGCAAATATTCTTAGAAAGATTATTACAAAATGAAATCCGCGAAGAATTGGCTTATTTAGTAGAAGACGCACTTTCTGTTAATGATGTATTTTTTGATGATTTAAAAGAATGTACCATCAGTGTTGAAGGTTCTAATCGCTTACGAATTGAACGAAAAGGTAAGCTTCAAAAAACAGCCCAAAGTTTGCAGGGTAAATTGTCTGAAATTAGTGAGGCACTTGTATTTGAAGGTGAATTATATACCATTGGTGAATATGAACTGAAAATTGTAGAAGAATTCATTGATCAAATGGAATATTCTCTCTCACTATTTAATAAAAGTACAAACGCAGTAAGTTGGGTTGAAGAAAAAAGTGATGATTATACATTAGTCATAATGCCTCGAAAAGTAGAAGAGGTTTTAAAGGAAAAAGTCTTCTCGAAAAAAATACCAATTGTATTCTCATCAGCTACATTATCTGATAATAAATCGTTTGATTTTATTTCTCAAAGCTTAGGAATTCAAGATTATTTGTCCCTTTCTGTTGATTCTCCTTTTGATTATGATGAGCAGATGAATATCCAAGTAATGGAAGAGGATGAAACTGAGAAAAAATTTCAACTAACAATTAAAGAATTAACAAAATCGGAAGGGAAAGGATTGGTACTCTTTCGTTCATTAAAAGAATTAAAATGGTTTAAACAAAAAGTCTCAGAAATATCCTTTCCATATTCGATCATCTTTGAAGGGGATAAAGAAATTAGTTCGTTAGTGAAGGAATTTCAGGAAAATGAACATTCGGTACTATGTGCTGTCCACCTCTGGGAAGGTCTTGATATTCCTGGTCCATCCTTATCAAATGTTGTGATATGGTCATTGCCATACCCTCCTGATGACCCTGTATTTGAAGCGAAGAGGTCTGATAAACAAGACCCTTTCAAAGAAGTAGATATTCCTTATATGATGTTAAGATTACGACAAGGTATCGGGAGACTAATTCGTACAAGTAATGATCAAGGCTCAATTACGATTTTCCATACGAAAAAAGACAAAAATATATTGTCGATGATTGAAACAGTACTGCCTGTTAAACCTTCAATAAAATAAGTCATTTATATTCACCCTGCTAGATGAGTTTCTAGCAGGGAATGATTCTGTTCAAACCTGTTTGTTCATAGAATAAATCTAGGTATATACATAAAAATATTACTCTAATTAATGGGAGTGAGAAAAAATGAATCATATGGAACAAGAGTTTTTAGATTATATTCGAAAAATGCAAGCATATGAAGAAGCTATTAATGTAATGTACTGGGATTTACGTACAGGTGCACCGAAAAAAGGTGTACAACAGCGATCTGAAGTGATTGGAATGCTATCAACAGAAGCATTTGAAATGCTCGTTTCAGATCAAATGAATAAATATCTCATAGACTTATCACATGAAGATGTTTATGAAAACCTACAATTCAAAACGAAAAAAGCAATCGAGATACTGAAGAAAGAATACAAAAAAAATAAAGTTATTCCACCTGAAGAATATAAAGAATATGTTATTCTTTGCTCTAAGGCTGAGTCCATTTGGGAAGAAGCAAAAGAAAAGTCGGATTTTCAACTGTTTGCTCCATATTTACAAAAGCTTGTTGATTATAATAAAAAATTAATCAATTATTGGGGATATGAAGGCAATAAGTATAATACTCTTTTAAATGAATATGAACCAGGTGTAACTGTCGAAACATTGGATCGTGTATTTTCGCAGGTCCGAGATAGAATCGTACCACTTGTGAAAAAGATTTCCCAAGCATCCTTTAAACCGAGTACAGACTTCATTTTTAAAAAATTCCCTAAAGAAGACCAAAAACAATTAAGTGAGTTTTTATTGAGTGAACTTGGTTATGATTTTGATGCAGGAAGATTAGATGAGACAGTCCATCCTTTTGAAATAACGTTAAATAGAAATGATGTTAGGGTAACCACGAAGTATGATGAACATGACTTCCGTACGGCTATTTTTGGAACAATACATGAATGCGGTCACGCGATCTATGAGCAAAATATATCCCAGGAATATGAAGGGACACTACTATGTAGTGGAACATCAATGGGGATTCATGAATCTCAATCCCTATTTTATGAAAATTTTGTTGGGAGAAATAAAGGTTTTTGGAGCCGCTATTTTACAAAACTAAAAGATCATTCAAAAGAACAATTTAGTGACGTATGTCTTGATGATTATTATGTGGCAATTAATGAATCAAAGCCTTCTCTAATTAGGATTGAAGCAGATGAATTAACATATTGTCTTCATATTATGATCCGTTATGAAATAGAAAAAGGGCTGTTTAATGATGACATTTCTGTTGAAGAACTTCCGCGGATATGGAATGAGAAATATGAAGAATACTTGGGAATAACTCCACCAAACGATGCTCAAGGTGTATTACAGGATGTTCATTGGGCAGGAGGAAGCTTCGGATATTTTCCTTCCTATGCATTAGGTTATATGTATGCTGCCCAAATAAAAAATGCCATGTTAAAGGATCTACCTAATTTTGATGAACTTATAGAAACAGGTCAATTTGAGGAAATAAAAGATTGGTTAACTTATAAGATTCACCAATTCGGAAGAACGAAGCAGCCTTTAGAAATTATGAATGATGTAACGGGAGAAGAATTAAATGCACAACATTTAATTGACTATCTCGAAGAAAAGTATCAAAAGGTTTATAAACTTTAATAAATCTATTTGTTATTTTACGAATATTCAAACAGGTATAATAAATAAAGTTCGTGTTTTTATTAAAAAACTCTTGAAAATATTAAATAAGTTGATATAATTTTAATTAATTGCATAGCACTCATATAATCGTAGGGATATGGCCTACAAGTTTCTACCGAACAACCGTAAATTGTTCGACTATGAGTGGAGTTATTTGTTGTTTTTCATTTATGATTTTTATGATAGTGTAAATCGATGACGACATTGCTTCCACTTTTAGTTGAAGCAATGTCGTCTTTTTGTTGTACTATCAAAAAGTAAAAGATTTTAAGGATGATGGTATAAGAAAAACTAAAGCTTTCTCCATTAGGACTTAGTGATAAGCCAAAGCCAAGTTTTTCTAATTGCTTAGGTTATATGAAATTCAAACTGGGTATATGTTTATCTTGTTATCTTGTTGAAGCCTTGTTACTAAAAATTTAATGGGTTAAAAACGTTAGGAGGATACTAATAAATGAGACTACTAAGAGAAAAAATCGAACAAGAAGGTATAGTTCTTTCTGACGGTGTATTAAAAGTTGATTCATTTCTTAATCATCAAATTGATCCGATCCTTATGAAAGAAATAGGATTAGAGTTTGCAAGACGCTTTGAAGCTGATGGTATAACAAAAATTGTTACAATTGAATCTTCCGGCATATCTCCGGCAGTGATGGCTGGATTGGAGTTAGGGGTAAAGGTTGTTTTTGCTAGAAAGAGAAAATCATTGACATTGACGAATAATTTACTGGTCTCTTCTGTCTATTCTTTTACAAAACAGGAAGAAAGCAATATAGCTGTTTCTAGTCAATTTTTAAGTCAAGAAGATCGTGTTCTTATTATTGATGATTTTTTAGCGAATGGTGAAGCTGCAAAAGGTCTTATAGATATTGTGAAGCAATCGGGTGCAACAGTTGTTGGTGTTGGGATCGTAATAGAAAAATCCTTTCAAAAAGGAGCAACAGAGTTAAAGGAACTTGGGCATAGAGTAGAATCTTTAGCGAAAATAGCTTCATTAAAAGAAGGACAACTTAGATTTGTTGAACAACTTGAGGGGGTTACACAATGAAACAAACAGCTCAAAATATTTCACTTGGAATTCAGCATGTCCTAGCAATGTATGCAGGTGCAGTTGTTGTACCTTTAATTGTTGGTAACGCAATTGGTCTATCAGGATCTCAATTAACATATCTAGTTGCCATAGACATTTTTATGTGTGGAATAGCGACATTTCTACAAGTTTGGAAAAATCGCTTTTTTGGAATAGGTTTACCAATTGTATTAGGTTGTACGTTTACGGCTGTTACTCCTATGATTGAGATTGGGAGTAATTATGGTGTTTCTTCAATTTATGGGTCAATTCTAGCTTCCGGCTTAATTGTTATCTTGATTTCTTCAGTTTTTGGAAAATTAGTAAAGTTTTTTCCTCCGGTTGTGACAGGTTCTGTTGTTACTATTATTGGGATTACGTTAATACCCGTTGCAATGAATAATATGGCAGGTGGAGAAGGCAGCCCGAATTTTGGTTCAAATGAAAATCTGCTTTTAGCATTTAGTGTCCTTATTTTAATCATTCTTTTAAATCGTTTCTTTACTGGATTTGTACGGGCCATTTCAATTTTAATCGGAATCTTGGCAGGAACTGTTGCTGCAGGGTTTATGGGAATGGTTGATTTACAACCTGTTCAAGAGGCTTCTTGGTTTAATATAGGGAGACCATTTTATTTTGGAACACCTACCTTTGAATTGACTCCTATTTTAACGATGACCATTGTAGCGATCGTGAGTATGGTAGAATCAACAGGTGTATATTTCGCATTAGGAGATATTTGTAACAAAAAAATTACTGAAAAAGACTTGGCGAGAGGATATCGTGCCGAAGGTCTTGCATATATGCTAGGAGCTATTTTTAATGCATTTCCATACACAGCATTTTCGCAAAATGTAGGTCTTGTTCAAATGTCGGGAATTAAGACGAATCGAGTAATCTATATTACAGCTGTAATGTTAATTGGTTTAGGACTGGTTCCTAAAATCGCGGCTTTAGCTACTATTATTCCATCCTCTGTTTTAGGTGGAGCAATGGTGGCAATGTTCGGTATGGTTGTAGCATATGGCATTAAGATGTTGGGACAAGTTCAATTTGCCTCCCAAGAAAACTTGTTAATTGTTGCATGCTCAGTAGGATTAGGTTTAGGTGTAACAGTTGTACCTGAAATGTTTGCAGGGCTTCCTGAATCAGTGAAAATTCTAACAAACAGTGGAATTGTGGCAGGTAGTGTAACTGCGATTATCTTAAATATCATCTTTAATATCATTCCATCAACTTCAAAGCAAAAACAAGAAAACAAAGCTGTTATTCAAAGTCAAGCTTCATAATTAAGAAAATAAGGCTTTGAATACCCCATAAATACCCAACATTCTTTAAATAAAGAAACGTTAAAACGTTGCCTACATTTTCATGTTTAAGACATGTATTTGGAGGTAGCGTTTTTTCTTAATGAAGAGTAATAGAAGGACAGGAAGAATCAAAATAGTAATTATTTTAATATTAATTTATGTGAAAAAAGAAAGGAATTTTAGGGTAAGATAATCGGATTATAGATGATTAAGCACAATGAGTTTATGATCAATGTGCCTTTTGCCTTTAATTAGTTAATCAATACCTGACACCGATAAATTTAATTTTCGACTTGCTATCTGCAATTCTTAATATTTCAGATGAAGCTTTTAGTATACCATTTGCATAAATTACAACTTCTTTAGAATCAATTGTAAAGACAAATTGTTTCATTTGACTAATCATCCCCATTTTAGAAAGTAGTGTTAATGAAAAATACTACTTGATTGTATAATAATGAGTTTAATGATGTTGTCGAAAACACTAATAAAGGGAAAAATTAACAAAATGTTCACTTTTGAAATACGTGTACCAGAGATAATGTAAATGGATAAACAAATATACTTTAAATTACATGAGTTGAGCTTAACATGCTGACAGACACCCTCATGAAAAAGCCTTCCAGTGGTTTCGCGAACTGTTTCATGAGTGATATATCCTATTTGTTTATTTGGTTCAGATAATATTTATGAGGAGAATAAAAAACACACGACTTATTACATCGTGTGTTACAAACTTATCCTGCATTACTGATTGTTGAAAGCTGTGCAATAATATCTCTTTCGATTTCTTCATTAATTTGATCAACTTTGCTGACTAAACAAACAATGCCATCGATAAATGGCCAAAGTCCTAGCGTTGCCCAACCTAATAGTAACATTGCAACAGCATAACCAGTTTGTCCTGTATAAAAGCGATGTGCTCCAAATGTACCTAGAAAAAACCATAATAAGAAGGTCACGACCTTAGATTTTTTCCTTTTATCAAATTCTGATGCTAAAATGGCTTGCTGTTGTTGATCCAAATTTTGTTTCAAATGGATATTCTGACTCATTTCTCTCTCTCCGTTCTAGTACAAAAATACTATTATAATTATAATAACAGAGTCTATTATACAATTTCCTGTTAAATCCAACAATAACTTTTTGTAGTAAATTTGGAATAATGTTTACTAACATACAATAGGTATAGGAAAACAATTGTAAATATAGTAGTTGCTATTTCATATTAAAGATGAAATCTTAATTATTTTTAATAATATTAGGTATTCTTGAAATAGTGTGTTATGCTTTAGCTAACCATTTAGTACCTTTTACATGTTTAGCCTCTCCCCATTCATTATTGAGTGGGGTTTTATGTTGTTTCAGCCCTTTTTTAAACAAAAAAAGGGCTCTAGATAAGAGTCCTCGTTGATTATGCTTTGTTTACGTTAGTTGCTTGAAGACCGCGTTGGCCTTGCTCAGTGTCAAAAGTAACTTTTTGACCTTCATCTAATGATTTAAATCCTTCGCCTTGGATAGCTGAGAAATGTACGAATACGTCGTCTCCACCTTCAACTTCGATGAATCCGAAACCTTTTTCTGCGTTAAACCATTTTACTGTACCTTGTTGCATAATTGTTGCCTCCTGCGTGGATCAATTCCACAAATTATTACTATAGTTGTTCAATTTGATATCAAAGGCGAAGAGTTTAAATACTATTCTTTCCTTACAGACCGAACAAAAATAATTCTTCTTTATCTTAACAGATAAATTTTGGAAAAGCAAATGGGAAAGAAGAAAACCCTCTCAAAAAAACTTGTAAATTGTTGCATGTTCCGTAGGATTATGTTTATGTATAACAATTGTACCTGAGATGCTTGCAGGGCTTCCTGAATCAGTGAAAATTCTAACAAACAGTGGAATTGTGGCTGGGAGTGTAACTGCGATTATCTTAATTATCATTCCATCTACTTCGAAACAAAAAAAGAAAACAAACCTGTTATTCAAAGTCAAGCTTCACAATTAAATGTGCTTTCTCTATATTCATTCTTAGCATATGAATAGTAGGGGAGGCATTTTTCCTTTAAATCACTATGTAATGTAGAAAATCAATGAGTTTGTGCAATACTGGTGAAAAAAGAAAAGGAGGAGTTTAGTTATGAAGGATGATGATAAAATTAAATCATTTAGCGAATATCAAATAAAGAAACAATTAAAAGCAGATCCACATTATTTATTAGAACTAACTGAAGAAGTTGACCTGAAACAATATCAAAATGAAATAAGTGAAAGTGAAAAACAGCGTATTCAAACAACAGTTGAGAATGTGTCACAGTTATGCGGCTGGGTTCTGTCTGATCACGTTGTGATGAGAAATGGTATTAAACTTGTATTTAATCATGAGGAGTATTTAGAGAAAAAAGAGCTTATCATTCATACCGATGAACAAAATAGACTTGTTGTTACAGAGCATAAAGAAGAATTGAATTAGATCACAGTTTTGAACGATTTCTTTTTGGTAAGGAAATAAAAAGTTCTTTTACTCTGGTTAAGCGCACGCGACATCCAGCTCTGAAGTACAGAACGTGCTAGTACAGTCATTGCGGCAGGATGCAGCGTTCTTAGATTGCCAGCCCCTAGCCACAAATGAATAGAAGACAAAAAACGTCTTCTATTCATTTGTGGTTTATTTGCTCTAGGATGATCAAGGCGCTTACGCTTTTTTCTTATAAAAATTTGTCATGAAGGAAACAAGATGGAAATAGAATTTTTATAAAAGTAATTGTTGGGAGTAGAGCATGAGAGTAAAAGAGCTGAGAATTTCAAAACCGCTTACAGTAGATATGTTTATACAATTGTCAAACCTTGCCAATAGGTTTGAATCAGATATTTTTATGATTGGGCCAAAGTATAAAATCGATGCAAAAAGCCTGATGGGATTATTAACTACATTAAGAGTGGAAGATGATATAACGATTCTGACTAGTGGAGAAGATGAGGAAGAAGCAATAAAAGCGTGCATACAGTTTCTAAAATAAAATTTGGATATTTTATTCACCTTGTCCTTAATTCTTGAATACATTATAGAAACAATGATATCGAGGTCAGGTGAATGGCATGAAAACAAAACTTATGAATTGGTTTGAAAAAAGGAAAAAGTTCATCAAGAGAAAATGATGAAGCTTGGTAAATGCCCTGATTGTCGTGGATATGGAGTTGTCATTGTACCTATTCATTATGCCGGTAGCAATATAGAATGTTATAAATGTAATGGAACAGGAAAATATTCAGAATGGGAAAAACATAAACAATAGCAATAAGGTCAGAACCTTTCGAAACCTCTAAGAAATGACATTCGATTTGTCGTTCCAGGTTTCGGTAGGAACTGTCCTTTTTTAGTTTTTTTCTATTACTTTTCTAATAGTCTTTCCTTTTGATCTTCATATTCTTCTGCTGAAAGAATCTCTAAATCATAAAGCTCTTTTATTTTCTTTAATTTTTCAAAATTGTCAACAGCAGAATCGACCCTTTGATTTTTAACCTCGTCAACTTTGCTTTCAATCATTTCTTTTAATTCAAGAGCGAGATCTTTTTCTTGTTTTGAAAACTCAATAGTATACACGTTTTTTTCTTTTTTACTATCAGTGGTTCCACAATCTATTATGAGATGTCCATTTGACGCAAAGCCTGGTTCCTTTAGAGAAACCTGTGAAACATTCTTATACTGGAATAGTATCCCTTTATTAAATTTACCAAGAAATCTGTTTTGAATGATTTCAATACTATTTTGATACAGGTATATGGTTGTTTTACTTCCTTTTTTAAAGTTGTATTCTTTAAATGCTAATTCGGCCACCGTTTATCTCCTTTTAAGTTAATTATGCAAATTTATTCTTCATATAAGACTTGTCCAGATAAGGACATAATAATCTGCTTTTATTTTACAAAATTTTTAACTAAATTTCACTGCTTTTCCGATTAAAATTTTGTAACGAATATTAAAATCAAAAAATTATGTAACAATATGTTTAAAATAAAAGCATTAGCATGATATTAAGGAGTAATAAGGATATATGAGGTGATAAATTGGATTTTCTTCGTGGTATCTCAGATTGGAAGCAAACAAGAGTAGAAAAAGTACGAGCTGATATGGAGTCTTTAGGAAGATGTCCAGATTGCAGAGGAAGAGGATTTACATCGTCTTTTACTAGTGTATATTTACCAACATATGATGCTATTTTTGATTGTCAAGGTTGTAATGGTAGTGGACTATATGAAGATTGGAGCGGAAATAATACATAAGTTAGTTTTTTAAAAGTGGATATACTTTACATTAATGAAAATAAGTCAATCAATGGCATAGGATCATTTCATTTGAGTAAAAATAGATGTGCTTCACAAAAAATGTGAGGGGGAGATCAACAGGATGAAATGGCAAAAGCAGCTTTTATCAAAATTGCAAGAAAGAAACGGAAAGAAAATTGCACTTGCAGTTGATACATCAACCAAACAAGCTAACACTTTACTCATTCAGAATATAATAAAGCTGTTTGGTGAGGTTGCCCCTCAATCACTTTTAGTGCAAGCGGACTTTAAAATTAGAAAAATTACCTCAATAAAAGAAGATCAAATTTCGTATTACACACATGGAAAGTCATCTTATACCGAAGTGTTGGAATGGGCTGATCAAGAAAAAATTGATACCTTGTTCTATATTACAGATGTAACTGGTTATTTTTATGAAGAGTTAAAAGTAAAGAATGAAGTATTTTGGTTAGTGCCTGATGAATTTATTCCAAAGGTTCCTTTTGGCAAGGCGATTCGAGTTGCATAGATAGAAACTTTGAGGCTGATAAACATTTCAGCCTCTGTTTGAAGATCTGTTTTAATTAAAGGAGTGTATACTAACGTGGATATGATGAAGGAATTCACGGCCAAAAACGGAGAAAAGGTACTGCTTAGACCTGCTCAAATTGAGGACGCAGAACAAATCATTCATGCCGTTGCACAAATTATTAAATCTGGAGCTTTTATTCAAAAAGAATCTCCACGTAGTGTTGAAGAAGAGCAGATCTTCATTAAAAACATGATCGAACTAGATAATATGTACCTGACTGCAGTCATTAATAATGAAATTGTAGGTATTGCACGTGTAATTAGAGGAGAACTTAAAATGAAACGGCACACAGGGTTATTTAGAACATGGTTAGTACACTCCGCACAAGGGAAAGGGATAGGCTCCGAAATAATGAAATACACGCTTAAATGGTGTAAGCAACACAATTTACATAAGTTATGCTTAACAGTATTTGCATCAAATGGGTTGGCCCATAAATTGTATGAACGTTATGGCTTTATACAAGAAGGTGTCCAGAAAGAACAAGTGAAAATAGATGGAATGTATGATGATGAAATCTTCATGGCCTATTTTTTAAATAAGTAAAAATAGTTTTTACGAATTAGATAAGATTTTTCCAGAATTTTCAGAGGTGAGTATTTCTTGTGAATGATATATAATGAAATAGCACAACAACAACTCCTTTAAAACGTTGCTTTTCCCCATTTCAAGGGAAAGGCTTTTTTTATACATATAAAAAGTTTCAGTTTCTTATAAGATCAAATTGCCTAATTATATTATGTAAAGACTTAATAGATCGATATTTAAGGCAGAACATTACCTGCTTTGCTAACTTCATATTTGTTGGAGATTTCATTAATCATTTTCATATAGTTCCGGAAACGTTTCCAAGGAATACACCTTCAAAGAATCCATAATGATTCCGAACAAGGAAGAAATAGCTGATAAGTATGGTTCTTCAAAGAATCATTCAATTTCTGTGTGAAATATCAATTAACACAATTGAAAATGAGATTTTAGCTTTTATAAGAAACCAACAGGATATATGGGACGCCATGTCGAAAAATTTTGATTTTGAGAAAAGAGCTTAAAGTAATAATTAAGAATAGCTATATATATTTAGATCCTAAATTAGTGAAAAAGGTGGAACTTATGATGGCGCTTTATAAAAGTGGTGAAGAATTAGCTTATGAGATAAGGCAGACAAAAATTTATGGAGAGTCTATTGCTTTTTGGAATTTAGGCAAGCGGGAATTCTCATAAAAGGAAAAGATGAGGATGGATTGCTTTGTATTGATCCTTATTAAACTTTGATCTCCTATCTTTGGTGAAATACGAAAACCATTTATTGTATTGGAATTTTTTTAGATACCTACAAAAACTTTGCTTACTATATAATATTTACTCAATTTATTACACTATTGCGGAAAGGGTAAGGTAATAAGTTTATAAATTTTAAAGGAGTTTAAATATAAATACAGAATAAGATTTTATCAAGTTGTTGAAAAAATTAAATCTTAGAAATATAAAGTTAGAATGACTATTTATTTGTTACTTAAATGAAAAGGAGAAGATATAATGAGTCAATCTATTTTAACAAACCCTATTTTTTGGTCAGATGTTCCGGACATAGATGTTATAAGAGTTGAAGAAACATACTATATGATCAGTACAAGTATGCATACCATGCCTGGCTGTCCTATCATGAAGTCTGAAAATTTAGTGGATTGGGAGATTGTTGGATATGTTTTTGAGACATTAGAAGACAATGAAAGTCATAACTTGTTAAACAGAAAGGGAATTTATGGTCAAGGATCATGGGCTGCTAGTTTGCGCTATCATAATGGACTATTTTTTGTTTGTTTTTCAAGTAATGATATGAATCGCTTTTATATATATCAAACAGAGAATATTGAAGGAGGAAAATGGAAGCGCTCTACTCTTAAGGGGATCTATCATGATCCTGCTTTGCTATTTGATGACAATAGGGTGTTTGTTATCTATGGGTGTGGGGATATTTATATCACAGAATTAACAGAGGATGCGGCAGCAGTAAAACGAGGTGGAGTTAATAAATTACTTTTGGAAACTGAAAAGGAGGGAATTGGATTACGATGTGAAGGGTGCCATGCATATAAGATAAATGGACACTATTATTTACTATTTATTGAATGGCCGAAGGTTGGGAACAAACGGAGAAGACAGATATGTTATCGTTCTACTGAACTTTTAGGAGAGTATGAGCGCAAAGTGATTTTTGATGATGATATGGGTTATCATAATAAAGGGATTGCTCAAGGTGCTATTTTCGATACTCGAGAAAATGAATGGTATGCCATGTTGTTTCAAGACCATGATGCTGTTGGTAGAATTCCTTATGTATTGCCAGTTAACTGGACAAATGGTTGGCCAATTATTGGGATTGATGGCAGGGCACCAAAACAATTAGAACTGAACTTACCAAATTCATTCCACCAACCTTTGGTTATCAGCGATGAATTTGATTATACAGAAAATATACTAGAGCTTAATTGGCAATGGAATCACAATCCGGACAATAGTCTTTGGTCTTTTGTGAAAAGGCCAGGTTTTTTACGTTTGGAAACTGGATATTTAACAAATAGTGTATTATATGCTCGTAATACGTTAACACAAAGAACTGAAGGACCAACCTGTACGGGAATTACCTTAATGGATATCACGCAGATGAAGCCGGGAGATCATGCAGGATTAATTGCTTTGCAAAATAGCTTTGGGACTATTGGTATTCAACTGGAAGAGAATGGTGAACGATACATAACTATGACGAAAAATCGTGGCGATGGTCACGAAATAATAGTGGGAAAAATACCATTTCAAGAGGACCTTATATATGTAAAGATAGATTTCAATTTTGAAGATAGCTGTGACTTAGCAAAGTTCTATTACTCGACTGATGGGGAGGACTGGTTTGAAGTTGGGGAGGTATTAGAAATGAAATATACTTTAGATCATTTCATGGGCTACCGTATTGGTTTATTTAATTATGCAAAAACACAAATTGGTGGTCATGTTGATTTTGCTTACTTTAAGTATATGAAAGATAATAAGGTTGTTAAAAAAAGCAGAAATGTAGCATTAAAGAATAGTTAGTTTTATCATCATTATATCTTTTAAAAAAACTGGCACATCCAAAATTGGGTGTGCTTTTTCACTAACAATAAGTATATTAGTAAAACCAGAATAGAAACTATCAATATAATCCTTACTTTAAAATAGTATAGCAACTATATAAGTTTTAACTATTGCAATATTTTTTCAGTAGTTGTTATGAATCAAATGAAAACGTATACTTTTAGTGTAAATCCTGTCAGCTTACTTAAGGATAAATTTCAGAATAATAGAATATGTATAAAATATGGGACTTATACATATAGCATTTTCTTAAAGGAGGATAACAAAATGGAACATAAAAAAGTTGTTGTGATAACAGGTGCAACAAGAGGAATTGGCCGAAATACGGCTCTGTTTTTTGCTGAAAAAGGATATATAGTCATTGGAACAGGAAGAGATTCTAAAAGGTTAAAAGAAGTAAAAGCGAAACTAGATACATATTCTTCTGAACATTCAATGGCATCAATGGATATAACACAACCTAAAGAAATTAAAAATGTAGTTGATTCTGTCATGAAACAATATGGGAAGATTGACGTTTGGATTAATAATGCAGGTGCATTCAAAGCAATAGGTCCTACTTGGGAGGTGAAAAGTTCGGATTGGATAAATGATGTCACCACGAATTTATTTGGTACTTTTCATTGTGTTCAAGCTATTGTTCCAGTCATGATTAGCCAAGGTTTTGGAAGTGTGATAAATATAGTCGGAGGTGGTACTGTAGGAGCATTTAAATATGGCAACGGATATGGAACATCCAAAACAGCTGTTGCTAGATTAACAGAGAATTTATCTGAGGAGCTAGATGATACACCAATTAAAGTATTTGCTTTAGATCCTGGCTTAAATGATACAGATATGACACGTTATCAAAGAGACACAGAAGTTGGTCAACGTTATTTAAGTGATATAGAGGATTTATTTGAACAGAAAATAGATGTCTCCCCATTTCAAGCACCACAATTCGCATACTATATGGCAAATGGAGAGCTGGATGACTATAAGGGAAGAGTGGTTTCTGTTTATGATCAGGTAGAGAGTTTGAAGGAAAATGTTAACTCCATGGATCAAGACTTTTATAAACTTCGCTTAAAAAAGTAATATTATAAAGATGATTTAGTAACGTTTTGACAAACGTATTAATGTGGTATTAAACCATTGATCTGTTATTTTTGCCTTGTAATTAGTAAATTTAGCGGGTCTTTAGACTCTTCTTTTGAAGAAACGATGAAATCTTCGTAAATGTTGTTGTTTCACCAACATTTACGAAGATTTTTATCTTTGAAAAACTGTTCTTCCGTTTCTGAACCGATTGATAAGAAATATGAAAATTAGAATAGTAATTTATAATGAGAGTAAACTTTGATTCCTAGAGATTGTTTCTGTCTCTGAATGGGACTTAATTCCTTTTAGCTGGATTATGATGCAAAAATATGTAGAAAAAGCAAATAAATTGACAACAAAATATATGTTAAGAATTCAAATAAACGGGAAAAACAGAAATAACAGAAAATTACAATTAGTTACTTCAGATAATAATGTAAAATCACTTTTCTACCAAACAATTATCGATAGGAGGACTTTAAATGAGAATTAATAAACCTGAATGGCTTTTACTTAGCAAGGAAATAAAGTTGAAACTTATTCGTTTAGCAGTTTTAGAAAATGAAATGAAGCCCTCTAAACAGATAATTAACTTAGGGGAATAGGCATTAAGGTGACCTTCTCTATATTTTGGATTTTTAGTGAATTACTGATCTACAACAAAGGAATTAAGTAAAAAGATTACCCATTTGAACTTGTATAAGAGGAGAGAAGGAGGAAATTATCTATTACATTAAGGAAAAAACTTCGTGTGAAATATCAATTAACTCAACTAAATTGAGTAGTTAAAACGTCTTAATTCCTTGATAGTATTGGAGTGAGGCGTTTTTTACGTTATGAGGAACGAACGATAAGTATACCAACACATCTTTAGGGTAATTGGCTACATTTGAGCTTTGAAAAATGCTCTCTTCTTAATTCCCAGAATTTCTCTTATATAAGTTAAAAAAATCAAATTTATTTATGTTTCATTTACCGTTAGAATGGAATGAGACACTAGCAATCAAAAAAACATTGTGCTGAGTCTTGAAAGAAGGTTTTTTATGAGTATTTGGAGTATAAAAAAAGACATCCATTGCAATGGATTTTTTTTATGATCGGACTATCCGTCATGTCATTTGGAATAGTTCTTTTGATTAAAGCCGATTTAGGAAGTGCCCCTTGGGATGTCCTACATATTGGATTATATGAACATTTTGGTTTAACAATTGGAACATGGTCAATAATAATGGGTTTTTTTGTGTTGGGTTCAGCATGGTTGCTGACTAAGTCCTTGCCGCAAATTGGTGCCTTTTTAAATATGTTGCTTGTCGGAATTTTTATTGATATGTATTTACTAATTCCATTTTTACAAACACCTGATTCTTTAGTTTCTCAAATTATTATGTTAATAATGGGTATAGGTGTGATTGGGTATGGGATGGGGCTTTACATAGCAGCTGATTGTGGAATTGGGCCACGAGATAGTCTTATGATTGCATTAGTGAAAATGACAGGAATGAAAATACAATGGATACGACTTCTTATGGAAATTGTTGTTCTCACATTCGGTTGGCTATTAGGGGGACCTGTTTTTATAGGTACGATTATCTTTTGTCTCACAATAGGCCATGTAGTAGGACTCACATTACCACATTGTCAGCGTTTAGTTGATAGGGTAATGAATTTACATGTCTCTCCCAATTAAAGTTCCTCCCAATTTTGATTGGAAAGGGCTCGATTAAAACAAGTCATTTTAAAGCATGAAGTATAAAATCAACTAACCTCGCCAATCGGCGAGGTTTTTATTTTTGGATAAATTTAGCTTATTTGGAAAAAGTAAAGGTAATACATTTTGATGATGGTTTGGAGAAAAATGAGGTGAAGTGACTTTGGCCTATATCTTATCGGTAGGAAAATCTATTCCTCAATATGAATTGACTCAAGATTCAACAGTAGAATTTGCAAAAGAAATGTTCGAGGATTCATTTAAGGATTTTGAACGCCTTTTACCCGTTTTTAAAAATGGTGAAATAGAAAAACGGCAATTTGCACAGCCTGTTGAATGGTACAAAAAGCCCCGATCGTTTGAAGAGAAAAATGATCTATATATTAAAACGGCTGTGAAACATGGGATTGAAGCAGTGGAAAATTGTCTTTCTAATAAAACGTTATTACATAGCAATATCACGTATAAGGAGGTTGATGCACTCTTTTTTGTAAGTACAACTGGATTATCAACTCCGAGTATAGATGCAAAAATAATGAATGCCTTGCCTTTTAAAGAAACGACAAAGCGTATTCCAATCTGGGGACTAGGGTGTGCTGGTGGGGCTTCAGGCTTATCTCGTGCTTATGAATATTGTAAAGCCTATCCAGACTCGACGGTTCTTGTTATTTCAGTGGAATTATGCAGCTTAACTTTTCAACATGATGATAGGTCCAAAAGTAATTTAATTGGTACCTCTCTGTTTGCAGATGGTGTTGCATGCACTTGTGTGGCAGGAAATAATGTTGATTGGAAATCAAAATCGAGATTACATTCTGTCCCGAAAATACTTGATACAAGATCAACATTGATGCGCAATTCTGAGGATGTAATGGGGTGGGATATTAAAAATAATGGTCTGTATGTTATTTTTTCAAGAGATATTCCTTCGATTATTAAGAAGTGGCTTCGACCGCAAGTTATTGATTTCTTGGAAGAAAATAAAATGAAATTAGAGGAAATAAACCACTTTCTTGCCCATCCAGGAGGAAAAAAAGTAATCGATGCTTATAAAGAGGGGCTTGGCTTTTCGGAAGAACAATTACATATTTCAAAAGAAGTATTAATAAACCATGGAAATATGTCATCGGTAACGGTTATGTATGTTTTAGAATTATATCTCCAAAGGGAACTAGGTAAAGCTAATGAGTACGGTTTAATTGGCGCTCTCGGACCTGGATTTAGCTCTGAAATGTTACTTGTTCAATGGGAGGAATGATAAGGGATGTTTTATATTGTTTTTTTCTTTTTAATCGTACAAAGAATAACAGAACTGTTTATTGCAAGGAAAAATGAACAGTGGATGAAGAATAGAGGCGGTATTGAGCATGGAAATGACCATTATCCGTATATCGTGTCATTACATATCCTCTTTTTAATCTCTTTTTTTATAGAAGTTCAAGTTTTTCAAAGAGATTTAACAGACATATGGTTTGTTATGTTTCCAATTCTTTTTTGACACAGCTTTTGCGGTATTGGGCAGTATTATCTCTAGGAAATTATTGGAACACGAAAATTATGATTGTTCCAGGTGATGTCGTCGTTTCAAGAGGACCATACAAATTTGTAAAACATCCGAATTATATTGTTGTAGCGGTTGAAATTTTATTACTACCTTTATTATTTCATGCTTATATAACAGCAATTTTGTTTACGATTATGAATGTGGTGATGATGACGATAAGAATTCCTGCTGAAGAATCCGCTCTTCAAACATATACGAATTATCATGAAGTCTTTCCGGTTAAGTCCAGATTTTCATCGAAAAGGTGACAAAGAAAGATTTTTCAAAAAATATCAAAAGTTCCATTGAAAATGATTATCATTGATGATAAAATATAATTGTGTTGAAAATCATTCTCATAAATATGGAGGTCTGCTGCGAATATGACGATGTTATTTGTCGGTTGTACCGTTGTTACGTATAGTCTGTTAATTGGCTACATATTAAAAAATATTGATACCCAAAAAGCATAATCATGTTAGATATTTATATAGTAATTTTCCAGGCTCACAGCTAATTGTTGTGAGCCTTATTCTTTTTTCCGAAAACGACAATAGCAAATTTGCATATAATTCTGTAAAATGTAGTTATCAAATTGAAAGTGCCATAAGTGAAGGGGATAATCATGACAACTGTAGTAAAGTCAAAACATTTGATGCAAATCATTATTAATCTTCATGAAATGATCCATGAAAAAGATCATGAAAATGCGATTAAATTAGTCGAAATGGCTCATAAGCTTGAACAAGAAAAATTGTATATTGCTTTTGCCGGCCATTTTTCGGCAGGGAAGTCATCTATGATAAACAAACTTTTAAATGAGCAAATTTTACCGACAAGTCCAATTCCTACAAGTGCTAACCTTGTTATGTTGGAAAAAGGGGTAGAGCAGGTAACTTTATATTCTGCAGCAAAAGAAAGTATTGAATTATCAGGTGACTACTCAATAGAACAAATCAAAGAATATTGTAAACAAGGGGACGATATTGAGAGGATCCGTATTAAAAAACCTTATGACAACTTAGCAGAAGATGTTGTCATTATGGATTCACCTGGGATTGATTCCACAGATGCAGCACATAAATTATCAACAGAATCAATGCTTCATTTAGCTGATATTATTTTTTATGTAACCGACTACAATCATGTTCAATCAGAAGAGAATCTCTCATTTATCCAAGAAATGAAGAGTCGAAATAAAATGATTTTCTTAATCATCAATCAAATTGATAAACATGAAGAAAAAGAAATTCGTTTCCAAGACTTTAGACAAAACATTGAGGGATCATTTGCAGAAGTAGGACTACATCCGCAAGACGTGTTCTTTACTACCTTAAGAAACGATCAACATCCTTATAATGATTTAGAAAAAGTGAAAGAGTTAATCAGAGTGGTCATTCAGGATAAAAATAGATTTCTGGACCAAAATATTTCTCAATCAATCACACAAGTTGTGTCGGAACATATTGACAAATATGAGGAACAGCTTGATCTTACAGAGCAAAACGAGGATGAGATTCGTGAGAGATTAGAGGAATATACAAACAATTTGAATCGATTACTTGCTCAGATTCAGCAGAAAGAAGAAAAGATGGAACAGCTTGTCTTAGATACAGAAGAAAAAGTATTAGCAATATTAAAAAGTGCTAACTTAATTCCATTTGAAACAAGGGATAAGGCTTCAGCATTTATAGAGTCTGCAGATCCTTCTTTTAAGGTTGGTTTACTTTTTTCGAAGTCTAAAACCGAACAAGAACGTGAAAAAAGAAAAAAGAACTATATGACAGTCTGATGAAAAATACAGAAACGCAAATTTCATGGCACTTAATAACATTACTTAAAGAATTTATTCAAACACATGAAATTCATGATCCAAAGCTTATTCAAGAAGCTCAATCGTTTTCCATCAATGTTCCAGAGCAACTAGTATCTGATGCAATAAAAACAGGTGCTTCGTTTAATAATCAGTATATTTTAACGTATTCCTCCGATGTTAGCGAATTAATCAAAAAGCAAAGTAAGCATCAAGTTATGGACTTATTTAAAAAGATGATGGATGGTATAAATAAAGAAATTCAAGAGCAAATCGATGAAATAAATGTAAAGGTAAAGAGCGAAAATGAAAAAATTGGCCATTATAAAGAGATTTTATTCAAGTTCGAGACACTTGAGCAATATCGACATTCACTGCAGGAACTAAATAAAGGAATATTTGATTCAACTCATAATGAAGAAAAATGGTTAAATGAACATCAGACATATAAGAAAGTGACAAAAGACATCCGAATACAAGAAAAGGTATTGGCTGTTGAAGAACCAGGAGAGGATCAATCATCAAAGCCTCATTACAATACTCGTTACAGTATGAGGAATGAGTTTATAAAGAGCGCAGAGCAGGCTGTCAAGCGGCTTGACAATATCCAAGGGTTTAAGCAATTTACAGAGTCACTTGAAGGGAAGATTAACAGTTTTAAAAACCGCACCTTTACTGTTGCATTATTCGGTGCCTTTAGTGCAGGAAAATCATCTTTTGCTAACGCACTTATAGGAGAAAGACTGTTACCTTCATCTCCTAATCCGACGACAGCGACGATAAATAAAATATCTCCGCCAACACCTGAAAAGGCACATGGGTTAGTTGAAGTGAAATTGAAATCAAAAGAGATGTTAATGAAGGAAATAATGATTAGTATCCCTTCATTGAATAATAAGAATTTTACGATTGAGAGCCTGGCAGAACTTCTTCAGAACTATCAAGGCCAAAATAAAAACGAAACTGAACAGATAGCAAAGTATCAAAAAGCGATAGTGGATTATCAAACTTTAACAAGTGAAGGACTTACCGTACAATCGGATACGAATTTATTTAAGGACTTTGTTGCTAAGGAAGAAAAGGCATGTCTAGTTGAAGAGGTCATTGTTTATTTTGACTGCTCGATTACAAGGGCAGGTATAACATTGGTGGATACGCCAGGAGCAGATTCCTTGCATAAAAGACACACAGATGTAGCGTTTCAATATATTAAAAAGGCAGATGCAATTCTTTATGTCACCTATTACAACCACCCATTCTCAAAAGGTGATCGGGAATTTTTAAGACAATTAGGAAGGGTTAAGGATTCTTTTACATTAGATAAAATGTTCTTCATTATTAATGCTGTTGATTTAGCTAAAGATGAAGAAGAAGTGAATGTTGTTAAGTCTTATATTAAAGAACAGTTCTTAAAACATGAGATAAGAAATGTACGTTTATTTGGTGTATCCAGCTTAAATGTTTTAGCTGGCCGAGTAGATGAAGAAAAAGATTATATCGAATTTCAAAAACAGTTCAATACATTTATTAAAGAGGAATTAACGAATACAACTCTTTTATCAATAAAGGAAGATTTAAATCGCTGCAAGGAAAGGATTCAATCTCTTATTCATGCTGCCGAGTTGAGTGGCAAGGAAAAAGAGGAGAGAAGAGAAAGCCTTCTGCAAGAGCAAATGAATGTTAACGATGAAATATCGAATATATCTCATGACCATATTGTTACATCTATTTCTAAAGAAATAGAAGAGCTGATTTTTTACGTGAAGCAGCGTCTATTTTTCCGATTTAATGACTTTTTTAAGGAGAGCTTCCATCCGAGCATATTTAACCAAAATGCTGACATTCAACAAGCGTTAAAGATTTGTTTAGAAGAGCTCGTCAGAACGGTAGAATTTGAATTAATTCAAGAACTGCAAGCTACATCATTAAGAATTGAAAAAGTTATTAACAATACCTTAGATGGTGAGTTCAGCCGGATTGTACAGCTCATAAAGAAAAAGTCTAAAAATATTACACTTGCTACAATTGAGTTTCCCGAAATTCAAACACCAACAATTGCTGTTGAATTTTCAACAACTATGCTGGCAACTATACAGCCGGCTTTGAAATTATTTAAGAATACAAAATCTTTCTTTGAGCGCAATGAGAAAAAGATCATGTCTGATGACCTCTCTAAACGAATCGATAGCCCTATTTCAAGTATCTTAAATGATTACATTGAGAAATTTTCAAATTATTATAGTGATGCAGTTGGATCTTCTCATCACCTCCTAATACAAGAGGTAAAGAAACAAACTCAGGAAGGATTTTCAGCTTTGTTGGATATCCGTCATGAAGACACAGATCACTTAAAAACAGAATTAGCTGTCATCACAGAATGTGTGCAATTAATAGAAGAGAATAATCTTCAACATCATTGATTTTATGATACAATTTACTGATAAAACTCATTTAATGTGCAGGGGGAAAAAGGTTGGATTCAAAAGCGTATCAAGTTTGTGCAACGTGTATACATTTTAAGGCGATTCGAAAAGATAAAAAAATGATTTATTATTGTAGTCGTTTAAAATACGAAACGAAGCCAACTTATTCGTTTAATTGCTGGAACCCTAAAGAACACGTTAAAAGGTTAATGGAAAAACGAGGTGGAACGACATGAGTAACGTACATGAAGCAATAAGTCAGCACAGTAATAATCAGCATCAACACATTCAATCTTTCTTAAAATTAGAAGCGAAAAGAGAAGCATTAATAGAAGAAGCTATTTTTCGCTGTGTAAATTCTAAGCCATTTGAAGTTGAACAAATTAATCAGGTAACATCTGAAATGAACAGGTTGGCTTCAGAAGGGATTGTACCGATGCGTAAACTGGTTACAAAGGAAATGGTACAGGAATTTGTGGAAAGAAAATATGGGAAATAATTATTTTGTGTAGTGGAAATTTGTTAGATATTACCAAGGTCCTGTTCGATTCAAAAAACCTCTCCTGAGAAAAACTATAAATGTTTCTCTTAACTTAAGTGAAAGGTGAGGATATCTTATGGGACGTACAAAATTAGGTAATGCAAATGCACAACGTAATAATAATAAGAAAAAGAAAAATGATTTTAATACTGAATTTGCTTCATATGCACAAAATGAAGCACTTAAGTTAAGCAGTAAAAATAAAGAGTAATCAATTTATGAAAACCTGTGGAGATAGTTCTCTACAGGTTTTTTATGTGTTTAAAAACATAAAGAATTGACTTGAAGTACCAAATACAAGGCCTCATTTTTTATGATATACTATTCTTGGATTAAGAAGAAGTATGTTTCGATAAGTATTTTAATGATTGTGAGGGAGATAAATTGAAAAAAGATCAGCATTTATTAATCGTCGATGGAATGGCTTTGCTTTTTCGCTCGTTCTTTTCAACATCTGTTTACGGTCAATTTATGATCAATAGTAAAGGGATTCCGACAAATGCAGTTACCGGATTATTAAAGCATTTATTTGCTGTTATTGAATATACAAAACCAACACATATTATTTGTTGTTGGGATATGGGTAGTAAAACATATCGTAATGATTTATTTACTGATTACAAAGCGAATAGACCTGAAGCCCCAATTGAATTACAGCCGCAGTTCAACTTGGCAAAAGAAGTAGTAGAAGCATTAAACATTACAAATATTGGTATAGAAGGCTTTGAAGCGGACGATTGTATTGGAACATTAACAAAGAAGTTTGAAACTGAAATGAAAATATCCATCGTTACAGGAGATAAGGATATTCTTCAACTATTAAATGATCAAGTGGATGTTTTAATCTTACAAAAAGGGATAGGCAATTATAAGCATTATACAAGAGATATATATGTTGAAGAGTTTGCAATTGAACCTCGTATGCTGATTGATGTAAAGGCCTTAATGGGGGATTCAAGTGACAACTACCCGGGAGTAAAGGGGATTGGTGAGAAAACTGCCTTTAAACTTATTTCTCAATACAAATCGCTTGACGAATTACTTCTGTGTTTATCCGAACTTACGAAGAGTCAAAAAATGAAGATTGAGAATGATTTAGAAATGCTCCATCTTTCAAGAAAATTGGCTGAAATTAATTGTACAGCCCCATTAGAGTGTATACTAGACGACTCACTTCTCCTAATTAATGAAGAAAAAGCACTTTCTATCATTAAGGAGCATGAATTAAGAGGGATTCAGTCAATACTTAAGAACATCATGTTTTCACAAGAGGAAGCTATTTAAGGATTGAATATGTAATAAATGCTATATCACATAAGCATGCATGATATCGAAGAAAGAGAGCCTTCGACTCATGCATGTTACTTTATTTTGTGTTTTTCTTCTTGGCAGCATTTTCCAGTTTGCTTTTCGGCTCCATAGAGAATTCAACGTCTGCTGCGTGTCCTTGGGGATTTACACTTGGGGCTTTTCTACCTCGATTATTTCCTCTTTTTTCACTACTCATGTGATATCCACCTCCAATACTATTATGACCTACTACCTAAAAAATACGTATTGAATAATTGAGATAAAAGTAGCAAAGATTGGTAACAAAAATAAAAAAAATGATAGAATTTGTCGACATTTTTAGATAAGATCAAAGGAGGACAACGTAAACAAAGGATGAATCTTAGTATGTTTGGAACGGTTAGTGAATATGTTGATCACTTAATAAGTAAAGGATTTGTATTAGGGGATGATGCAAATGGGTTTATAGAATTTGGTCAACAGTACACAGATACAGTAGATGAAGTAGTGATTATAGCGATTGAATTAACATTAAAGATTCAAAAGGAATTTGACGGCTCTTTTTTTATTTCCCTGCTGGAAAATTTCAAATCAGAAAAAATAAACAATCGTAAACAAGCTCTTCGTTTCATAGAATCATTACACTTAATATGATATGTGAATGTGAAGCTATTTCTAGGGTGAAATAGCTTTGAAGATCACACTCATTATATTAAAATCTTTTAGATATGGTTAGTTTGTTTCAGCTCTCTTTTAAGCAGCTTTGGAATTTCGCTTGTAATCATAGCAGTAAATATAAAACAGCATCCGATTAATCCATACATTGATAATTGTTCATTGAGAACAAAAAATGCTGTTATTGCTGCAAAAACAGGTTCCATTGCAAAAATGATGGCGACTCTTGCTGCACTTGTAAACTGTTGAAATTTAGTTTGTATATAAAAGGCTATAGCGGTTGCAAAAATGGATGTTATTAACAATGCAAAGATAACATCACCATGTAAAACATGATTAAGTGAAACCGATGTTTTTTCAAACGCAAATGAACTTAGAAAGCTTAGTAAAGATACCGTCAATAATTGAATGATGGTTAAAGGTAATGCTGGATGTTGTTCAGTAAATTTACTTGTAAACACAATATGAAACGCAAATCCAATTGCACATATTAAAATAAGTAAATCCCCAAAGTTTATTTGTGATATACCTGCTACTGTTAAAAAATAAAGACCAACTGTGCCAAAACAAGCACTAATGAAGACGATGAGTTTTGGTGGTTCTTTTAAATAGAAGATAGCGAGCATGGGAACAATCAACACACTTAACCCAGTAATAAAACCTGCTTTAGAAGATGTTGTATAAATAAGACCCACTGTTTGAAAGGCATAGCCTATAAATAAAAAGAATCCTAAGAATGTGCCTGCTTTCATTAACTTCAGTGTAATGAATTTGGTTCCTTTCTTCCCTACAAACAATGAGAGGATAATAGCTGCTAACAGGAACCGAATACCATTAAATAAGTTTGGTGGTAATGTTTGAATCGCATTTTGTACAATGACAAAGGTGGAACCCCAAATAAAAGCAACAAATAATAGACTACCGTCTGAAAAAAGTTTTTTCATTACATTCACTCTTTCAAATACAATCATTTTTGAATAAATTATTGGTTACGAATGGCATATCTTGCAAGTTGATCAGCTACTTTGTTTTCTTTACTTGGAATCCATTTAATGAAAAATAAATCAAACTCTTTAGCGAGTTCAAGTATTTTTTCTAAGAGTGGGGAATATTGACTGTTTTTTACGTATTGCTTTTCAACTGCACGATCAACTAATTGTGAATCTGTTCTGAACGAAACAACTCTAAAGCCATTTTGAATGCAAATTTCCATACCCTTAATAACCGCATGGTATTCCGCTTCATGATTTGTCATTAATCCTAGTGGTATAGAGAATTCTTCGGCCCTTCCATGTCCTTTAATAAATACTCCTGCACCTGATTGACCGGGATCACCGGCACTGGCTCCGTCAACATATACTTCAATCAAAAATTTCCCTCCTCATACCTAATCCTTTAATAAATCAGCAAACGATGGTAAAATAATTACCATTGGTTTCACATAACATATAAATCATTATTATAATAAATCGAATATGATTATAGCATATTGATCACATTAATAAATATAAAGACTATTTTTAGTTACCTTACCTTATAATAATTCATGTTCAGGAGTGGACGTTGTTGAAATATCGAATTGAGTGGATGTATCAAACTAAGAAAAAACTGCACACAGATCTTGTATCTGATTTTCTTTCATTAAATGAAGTGATTATGATATCAGAAGATATTTTACAAACGGGAAGAGTAAAGGAAATTACTTATACTTCAGAAGATGGACAAACATGGAATCTTAAAGAGTTAAAGAAGTTAAAAGATATTGTAAAAGATGAACCTCACGATGTGGTTGCATACTTTGATGGCGGATTTCATAAAAATACTAAACTGGCTGGATTTGGAGCAGTGATCTATTTTACCCAAAGTGGAAATAGACATAGAATAAGAATGAATGAAAAAGCAAATGAAATTGAGTCTAATAACGAGGCGGAATATGCAGCTTTTGCTTATTTAGTTAAAGTTCTTGAAGAATATGGAATATCAAGACAAAAAGTCTTATTTAAAGGTGACTCACAGGTTGTATTAAACCAACTTTCCGGTGAATGGCCGTGTTATGAACCGGAATTTAATGTTTGGCTTGATCGAATTGAAGCTAAACTTAATCAATTAAAAATAACTCCGGCATATGAACCAGTCTCAAGAAAAGAAAACACCGAGGCGGATAAATTAGCCACTCAAGCGTTGGAAGGTATAGAAATTAAAAGTAAGATGACGATAGATGAGGGCGTTGAGATGGATGAATAAAAAACAAACGTTACAAGAGTTAAGTGAAATTATTGACACATACTGTTCAAATTGTTTATTAAAAAAACATTTTAGAGAAGAATTTGGTAAAACATATGCCCACACTTTTTGTATAAAAAGTTGTACGGTTGGAGAAAAAATAAAAGGTATTGGCAAAAAATTGATTTAAAAAAATCCGCTTTTTAGCGGATTTTTTAAAACCTGTGAATAATATTAATGTTTAGCTTCTGACAATTGATGTTGACACTGGTCTATTAGTTGTTGTTGTTTTGTTAAAAAGTCCTGGTCAAATCCTGTATTGGAAGTTAGATTCATTAGTGCTTTAGCATCATTAATTGCATTCTCAGCATTTTTAATTGCTTCAGGATCCATTTGCATTGTGGCTGCTCCAACCATCTTTTGCGCTGCCTTAACTGATGCTTCCAGCTGTGCGATTTCATTCATTCCACTAATTAATCCTGTGTGATTAATTTGGTCCATGTTAATACCACCTCCAAAGATAGTTTTTGTTTAATCTCTAATAATATTCGTTAAAAAAAACATTCTATTTTTTTATATCACATTTTTAAATGTCGTGTTAAAATGAAAATAGAATTCATCTTGTAAAAAAATAGAACATATATAAAACATATTTACTAGAAATTGTCGATTTATAAATGAGGGGAGAGGGGGTTAAGGACTTGACGAATGGTCCATTAGATTCATCAATAAAAGAAGCTTTTCAGGAAATTTATAAAGATATTGATAAATTGGTCTTTATAGCGAACAACGCGAATGTATTCAATCATAATGAAGTATCTCGGATCGAGAAAAGTATTAAACAAAATGTAAAAGCGATTGAGTATTTACTGATAAGTCAAAAGTCACTATAAGAAAAAAAGAGGTGGAAATAATCCAACCTCTTTTTGTTAAAGTTTTGTTTTTATGTTAAATCACAATTAAACTAGTGATTATAACTTTGTAACGTTAGCAGCTTGTGGTCCGCGGTTACCTTCAACGATTTCAAAAGAAACCTCTTGACCTTCTTCTAATGATTTGTATCCTTCACCTTGGATAGCTGTAAAGTGTACGAATACATCGTCTCCACCTTCAACTTCGATAAATCCGAAACCTTTTTCGTTATTAAACCATTTTACTTTACCGTTTTGCATAGTACTTAATCCTCCTAATACTGTAGCACGGGTGGTGCTAAAAAAATTTTATCATTTAAGAATATGATATGTAAGGTGTATACATGATGTGAAAGCTAGGATGTTACCAATATATACTCATCTTAATGATAACTTCACTATACACTAATTTCAAGATATACGTCAAGGCAAAGTAGCATATTTTAACATAACTTTCTGAATGTTTATAATAGATTCGTATGTGCAAGCATATAATGGCTAAAACGAGTAGAGGATGGTCTTAGTGAGAAAGATTAAAATAGGAAACAAAGATCTTTTTGTGACGTGCCATCGAAAAATAGATCATATAAAATTCGATAAAATATGTCATTTGATTTTACAATTAGGAAATGACATTTTCCACCTGGAAAAAACCTCTGTCAACTTAATTCAAGGTAATGAAGAGTACTATGTAGTAGAAAGAATGAATACTGACACGTATACTATACATGTCCATTATGTTATTTATAATAAGCAAGTATATAAAATAACTGAAAATCAGATAATAAGTTAAAAGAAAACTAGTTCCCTTTTTTCAAAAAAAGTTTATAATAAATGTAATACAATATGTAGCTTATAATAGCTGCATCAAGATGAATGATACATAATCATCGCATTTATATTTAAAGCTGCATTGGCTATCTTGAAAGGGGTTTTTTAAAAAATGGTAGAAAAAACATTTACAATTACAAGTGAAGCAGGCCTTCACGCTAGACCAGCGACTGCATTGGTAAATGCGGTTAATTCATTCACTGCAGATGTAAACCTAGAAGCGAATGGACGAACTGTAAATTTAAAATCAATAATGGGTGTTATGTCTCTTGGTATTTCTAAAGGGACTCAAGTGAAAATTTCTGCAAGTGGAAGTGACGAGGAAGCAGCTTTAGAAGCGGTGGAAAGAGCGATCACAACTGAAGGTTTAGGAGAGTAAACTAAAAAAGAGCGACATTCATGTCTGCTCTTTTTTTGGTGTGCCAGGCATGGCAACTATCTAGGTGGTGAAAGTCCACTGTGGGGGTACACATCGACCAACCACTAAGGAAGCGCAAGGTACTTATCGTGAGATAAGGGCTGGAGGAAGCGTGGAATAAAATCTTGGCTCGACGAACAGAAATCTGATACTAAGGCTTTACAAAGGGATAAGACTCCCAAACAAGTTAAAGTCCAAAAGATGTGCGTAACTTTGTAAAGTAGATCAGGCGAGTAAAAGAGGAAAGATGGTTGTCTTACCCTGGGAGATCTTGCGGATGTACAAAGGGTACAGTCGAAAAAGGTTAGCCGCAAGAAGTCAGCAGAAGCCATAGTAGTGAAGTAATTTCATGAAGGGCTGAACAATTTATAGTGTTTCAACACCACGAATGCGTAAGTGACATACTCCGAATGTGTTAATGGTGAAAGTATGAGCGTACCTCAAAGGATAACCAAAATGGAGCTATCACTTACTACGTGAGAGGAAAGGAGAAACGAGTGTGGAACTTTTAGAACAAATTCTAAGTAATCAAAATATGAATGAAGCCTACTTGCGTGTATATAAAAACAAAGGTGCTAGTGGGGTCGATGGAATAACGGTCAATGAACTGAAACAATATCTGAGAGAGAACAAGGATGAGCTACGTCAGCGCATCAGAACAAGAAAGTACCAACCACAAGTTGCCTTAAGAGTGGAGATCCCAAAAGAAAATGGTAAGATGCGCAAATTGGGAATACCAACAGTAGTGGATAGGGTAGTTCAACAAGCCATTCATCAGTCCAATATTTGAAAAGCAATTCAGTGAATTCAGTTATGGCTTTAGACCAAAAAGAAGTTGTGAGATGGCAATTATTAAAAGCTTGGAATTTCTAAATGATGGATACGATTGGATTGTGGATATTGACCTTGAAAGGTTTTTCGATACAGTTCATCACGATAAACTCATGCGGATCATCTCTAATACAATAGATGATGGAGATGTCATTTCCCTAATAAGGAAATATCTTGTCAGTGGAGTTATGGTGAATGGGAAATATGAAGAAACACCAGTTGGAACTCCGCAAGGAGGAAACCTAAGCCCACTGCTTAGTAATATTATGTTGAACGAACTTGATAAGGAGCTAGAAAGTAGAGGACTCCAATTCGTGAGATACGCTGATGATGCCCTAATCTTCGTGAAGAGTGAGAAAGCAGCGAATAGAGTGATGGAATCAATTGTGAGATTTATAGAAAATAAATTAGGGTTAATAGTCAACGGAGAAAAGAGTAAAATCTCCCGTCCAAAAGATTTGAAATTCTTAGGATTTGGATATTATTACGATTTTAAGAATGAGAAATACCAAGTAAAACCCCATTCAACGTCAATACAAAAATTTCAAAGGAAGCTTCGAAAATTAACAAAGCGAAATTGGAGTGTTTCGCTAGACTACCGAACCTTAAAACTAAAACAAGTCATACTTGGGTGGGTTAACTACTTTAGAATCTCGAATATGAAAAAAGCAATGACTGAGATAGATAAGAAGCTTCGCTCCAGAATTAGAGTCATCATATGGAAGCAATGGAAGGTATCGAAGAAACGAATCAAATCGCTTATCCAATTAGGAATCCCTGAGGGAGAGGCGAAGGGATTAACCTTCTGTCGAAGAGGTTATCGATACATCGGTTTATCGAAAGTTGTTCAAAGAGCAATCTCAAACAAAAGACTAAAGCAGAGGGGTCTTCCCTCTGCTTTAGATCATTATCTAAAAGTACACACTGTAATATAAATTGAACCGCCGTATACGGAACCGTACGTACGGTGGTGTGAGAGGGGCGAAAATAATTAGATTATTTTCCCTCTACTCGATCGTCTAAATATTATTTATATACGCTCTAGTCAATGTTTATGTTATTCTTCTCTTGATTTGTCTCTTTGGTCTTTGTTACGTTTGTTTCCTTTACTATTATCCCCTGCAACATGTTCCTCTGCTAGCTCCATTTGATGTGCACCGTTTCTAGGTGAATTTTGATTGCTACTTCCTTTATTCAACTTTTTAGTCATTATAGGTCCTCCTTATCAATGAAACCTTTTAATTACTTATATATTTTTTTCCGAGGGAAAAAATATATGCATGTTATTTAATGTTTTTAAATAATAAAAAGCCCTGTATTCAGAAAGAACAATTGAGCTGAATCTTTCGGGAATTGGGCTTACCTTCAATTACTTTAGTTCTATGTTTCTGTCATGTGTTGGTATCATTTTTCTATGTGTGTACTTTGATTGATGAATCCAGCCCGTATAGGAAGTAACAATTTGCAGATGTTCATCTAAGAGTACTAATGCCATGTATGGATAGTGGTGATTTTGTCTGAACCTAAGATCGAACCATCGTACTTCAAATCCGTTTTGTCGCTCGACGTATAGTGCATGAGTATGCTTTGAGTTAGCGAGAAAATGTTTTACATTACAATCTTTAAGTGAAGACTGAATATATGGACAGGTAGGATCATGTTTTCTGAATGAATGATTCCAAATAACTTCTCTTTTAATTACACGGCCTGTTCTAAAATAATCATCTGTCTCAATAACAAAATCCCATTTCTTGATAGATAAAGTAGGAATGACCGTATAATTTGCTATTGGATGGTATTTTGCCAACATTGTTTTTATACGGAGAGAAATAAAGTAACGATAAATAAGATAAAAAGATAGGGTAACATAACAAATGAAAAAAATGATTCCTGGTGGATATTGAAATATCCAAAATATAAAGCCTATTAGGTGGATAAGTATAATAAATAAATCGAACAATGGAATAAAATTTAAAGATAGCCATTTCTTTGTAAATGGCCGTCCTGCTTGAGTTCCGTAAGCATTAAAAATGTCAAACAATACGTGTAAAATAACTGCAATAGCAGTCCAATACAATAATGGTATAAAGGATATTTGGTCGAATATAGCAAATATAATGCAAGCGATCAATATAGGCCAAATTATAACAGCTGGAAAAGAATGGGACAATCCTCTATGGTGTTCAGTATACATACCATTCCCTTTAAGGATTTTTATTGCAAAGTCAAAATCTGGTGCATTTGAACCGATGACTGTCCCAATCATAACAGCAGTTGCTAATTCCGGATTTGTTGCTACATTTGGATCTAAATAAGCAAGACCTGCTAAACCAAATCCCATTGTAATATGAGTACTTGTATCCATTTATTGCCCCCAAGATAATAGGTAAACCCATCCATCCGGTATTGCTATTTTATCTCTTTTCAATTTATAGACATGTGCTTTTCTGCATGCTATTCATAATTAAATTATTCTAAGCTGCTTATTAGACTTATTAATAATTAACAGAGCCAACCATTACTTGTTTATCCTTAATATAAGCTGACTCTTTTATCATGTCTTGTACAATCAGGTCAGCAGAGTGAGGGACATTTAATTTTTTTATATTGTGCTTCATGTTTTGAAGTTTTTGGTCGTTCATTAAAAGATTATGGACTTCTTCACATATATCTTCAATTTGATTAATAATAAGTGCTGATTGGTTGTTCTCGAAAAAATGTGCATTTTCCTTCTCTTGACCAGGAACTGGCTTAAAAAGGACAATAGGTACACCAATTGCTGTAGCTTCTGTCAATGTAATGCCGCCGGGTTTTGTAATCATACATGAAGCGATTCGATAAAGCTCATCCACACGTTCTACATAACTTAACACCTTAAATTGTTGAGGATAATTTTTACCTAATGAATCGAGAGATTCCTTTAGAGGATGGTTATTACCACATACGACAACAATTTGTAATTGTTTATTTTTTGATAAGAAGGCTTGACATAATTCTTTTACATTCTTTAAAACACCATGTGCACCAGCCATAATAAGCAGTGTTTTTTTTGAAGGATCTAAGCCGTATTTATGATAAATCGGATTTAAATCCATTTCTAATTCAAATTGTTTTCTAATTGGAATTCCAGTTACTTTTACACGATTTGGATGAATTCCTAATTGTATTAATTTTTCTTTAACATGATTCGTTGCGACATAGTATTTGTCGATATTTTCATGGACCCATATTCTGTGTAAACAAAAGTCTGTTAAGACATTAAAAGTTGGGATAACAGTTCCAGTTTTTCTTCTGTATTCAGGTACAACAATCATAGGAAATGTATTAATGATCATATCAGGTTGTTCCGAAGATACAATTTGATGTAATCTTTTATGTCCCATAATAAAATATAAGTTCATTAATCTTTTATTATATATCTTATCGACTCCATAATAAAAAAGACGATAAAATTGTTTTCCGATGGAGAAACTTTTTAAGTATAAATATTGAGTAATTTCAGAGAAAACTGGAAATGATTCAGAATAAAGATTACAGACAATAACCTTTTTAAACCCCAGCTCTTTACACTTTTCTTCTAATGTTTTGGCAACTTGAACGTGACCATTTCCGTATTTTGCAGTTAAAATTAATACCTTTGAATTTGGCTTCAACATCTTCACCTCAATCTAGTCAAAAACAGTTCAATATACATGAAAACAGTCCATATTCAAAGTATATGAAAATATGAACTGAATTTGTCTTTTAGGTTACCATATAAATGTTACTTTTTCATAAAGCAATTATTAAGTATTTCTTAAGATGTTAAGTTGTTGTAAATAATCGAAATCTAATTGAAAATACTTTTTTAATTCAGTCCCAATTATAAGGAGTTTCCTGGTATACATAATAATTGAGCCAGTTAACAAAAAGAAGATTTGCATGAGATCTCCAGCATTGAATAGGTTTATTTTTAGGATCGTTGTTTCGGAAATAATTTTCAGGGATTTCAATTTCCAGACCTTTTGCTAAGTCCCGTTCATATTCATCTTGTAGGGAAGTTAATTCATACTCAGGATGCCCCGTTAAAAAAACGTGTTTTTCATCCTTGGACATCACCAAACAGACACCTGCTTTTTCTGAATAGGACAAGATCTGTAACTCAGGGATTTGATCAATTTCTTCTTTTAATACATCAGTATGTCTAGAGTGGGGAACATAGTACAAATCGTCGAATCCTCTTAATAGTTTTATAGTTGGATCCACAACTTCATGTTCAAAAATACCAAAGCACTTTTTTTCCAGTTTATATTTATTTACGCCATAGTGGTGGTAAAGTCCTGCTTGTGCACCCCAACAGATATGTAAAGTTGAAGTAACATTCGTTTTCGTCCAATCCATAATTGTTTGCATTTCCGGCCAATATGAAACTTCCTCATAATCCAGGTGTTCGATAGGCGCACCCGTTATGATCATGCCATCATATCGTTTATGTTGGATATGACGAAACGTGGTATAAAATTCCTTTAGATGTTCAATCGCTGTTGTCTTGGATGTATGTGTTTCAGGTCGCAGGAAGGTAATATTTAGTTGCAATGGTGAATTTCCTAATAAACGCAATAACTGTGTTTCTGTCTTTTCTTTTTCTGGCATAATGTTCAGAATAATAATATTTAAAGGACGTATATCCTGAGAGTAAGCACGTTTTTCATCCATAATAAAAATATTTTCTTTTTCAAGAATTTCTTTTGCTGGTAAATGACTTGGAATATTAATTGGCATTATAACTACACCTCCGTTACAAAATTAAGCTTTAAGACATTATAAAAATAAGATAACCTACAGTCACTGATTCTTTATTATAGAAAGTTTAGAAAAATAATTCAATTTATATATTTCAATAAATAACCATTTTTTATGAAAAAATTAAATTTAGTGTAAATATAAGTGGATCTGACTTATTTAATAAGTGAAACATATGGTAAAGTAAATCTTATACATAGTGTGCTATAAACTTTTTACGATCATTAGGAGGAAGAATGTTCGATCCAACAGTTTTCGATAATTTAAAGGTTGTAATAGAAGGTTATATTTACGATATGGATATTGACCACCAAATTTCTGTGACAGATCGCAGTGATATTATTGATCTAGCAAAGATGTCCAGACAATATTCCATTTCGTATCAAGGTTTAAAAGACAAAAGAAAAACAGCTAAATTTCTCATAGAAATGCCTCATCATGAACTATCAGGTGAGCTTCTTCAAACAATAAGAAAGCCCGGCTGCAAGGTAACTCTGGTTTTCTTGGAAACACAAGATTCAAAGGAATACGATGAAATATTATATAGGAAATTTAAAAAGATATGGGGAGAGTATCATCCTGTATCTTTGTTCATTACAAAGGAACTTACAATGACATCCTTCTACTATCATCACAAATATAAAGTGGAATTTCAAACTATGTTTGGTGAGGATGATTTAGAGGCATTACTACAAATAGTCGAACATTCGATCATTTTACTTGGTTTAACCTCGAGGAAATGAAATAAGCTATTCATTATTTTAAGTTACACAAGCTCCTATAATCAAAACAGCGAAATGGTAATTAAAGGATTATTTGGATCTCACTTGACTCAAAAATCTTATTAGCTAGCGGAATAACCTACAGAACTAACGTATATTGTATCTGGTTTCCAGGTAGGGAGGTAACATGGTAAATGGTATATCCAATACTTATAAGCTGTGACAAAGTTTCTGCACAGTTTTGTCTTGGTGGTTCAATAGGTGCGTGATAGCTTTTAAACAACTGATGAAATGTATTATTTTCATAACAGTGTAATAAAATCACATGTCGTCCTGTCCATGCCTGACCAATGATTGTGCGGGGGTTCTTCTTCTCATCTGATTGGCTCCCTTAAAATTGATAAAATATTATATGAAGGGCAGCTAGTCAGATGTTCTTTACTTTAGAGATCATTCAATTACCCGAGGAAGGCAACGATAAAAATGAATTCAGAAGACATAATCGAAAACATAAAAAAGTATGTGTATAAACAGTTCGAAGATGAGGAAAGTGGACATGATAAATGGCATATTGATAGAGTAAGAAAACTTGCTGTATCTATAGCTGAAAAAGAAAATGCAGATGTATTTATTGTTGAATTGGCGGCTATTCTCCATGATTTAATAGATGAAAAGGTAAAAGAAACAATTAGGCTGGATATCCTTGAAGTTGAAAAAATATTGAAAATGCAACGAGTTCATAAGGATGATCGAGATAAAGTTTTAAAAATTATTGATTCAATAAGTTTTAGGAAAAATATCAGTCAGAGTGAGTTGAGTTTAGAGGGTAAAATTGTTCAGGATGCAGATCGTCTAGATGCAATCGGAGCAATCGGTATTGCCAGGACATTTTCTTTTGCAGGTTCACGTGGGCATATTATATATGACCCGGAAAAGAAAAATAACCATCATGCTATTCAGCATTTTTATGATAAATTACTTAAGTTAAAAGAATTAATGAACACGGAAACAGCAAAACATATAGCAGAGGAAAGGCATTTATTTTTAGAGCATTATTTACAACAGTTTTATACAGAGTGGGGTACTACTGAAAAGTAAAAGGAATAAATTATTGCAATGATAGCTATTTTTTCTTTTTACCTATTGAACAGGTTGTTTAATGAATATAGAACGAAAATCAATTGAAATTCTATGAATAGCGTGTCTAAACAAGGCTATGTTACAATACCATTACGAAATAAATAAAGGAGTGCCCAAAATGAAGATAAAATCTATTGAACCTACTCCAAGTCCTAATACGATGAAGGTTCTTTTATCAGAGGAACTCCCTTCTGGAAAGAGCAATAATTACAAAAAAATTCAGCGGTAGATGCACCGCAAATAATTAAAGATATTCTTGCTATTGAAGGGGTAAAAGGAGTTTATCATGTTGCAGATTTTCTAGCTGTGGAAAGAAATGCAAAATACGATTGGAAAGATTTGTTAGCTCAGGTTCGTCAAGCGTTCGGAGAAGATGTGTTGGAAGGATCTTCAACTGATGGAATGAGCGAAGAAGCGTTTGGGGAAGTGAAAGTATTTATCCAAATGTTTAATCATATCCCGATGCAAGTTAAATTAACAGATGGACTAACTGAACAACGATTTGGCTTACCGGACCGTTTTAAAGATGCCGTTTTTACAGCTCAGCAGTCAAATGAAAATGTTGTATTAGATCGTCAGTGGAAAGAACATGGAGTACGTTATGGTAATCTCGAAGATATTGGAAAAGAGGTTGTTGATGAGATAAATGCTGCATATTCTGATGAACGCCTTAATAACTTACTTATGGTTTTATCGGAAAATAAAGAATCTGCAAAAATACAACCGCGTAAATCATATAAAGTAACACTCGAGATGTTAGATCATGATGATTGGACTGAACGTTTCGCTCATTTAGACCAAATGAATCCTACTGAAGAGGATATTCCTGTTTTGGAAAAAGCATTAAATGATGAGAAGGCTTCAATCAGAAGACTGGCTACAGTTTATTTAGGGATGATTGAGAAGCCATCTGTTTTACCATTGCTTTATAAAGCTCTTAAGGATAAATCTGTTACGGTGAGAAGAACAGCAGGTGACTGTTTATCAGACATTGGTGATCCTGCAGCCATGGAAGAAATGATGGTAGCCTTAAAGGATAAAAATAAATTAGTGAGATGGCGGGCAGCCATGTTTCTTTATGAAGTTGGGGACGAAAAAGCATTATCTGCATTAAAAGGGGCTGAAAATGATTCTGAGTTTGAAGTTAGCATGCAAATCAAAATGGCGATAGAACGTATTGAAGGAGGAGAAGAAGCGAAAGGTTCAGTTTGGAAACAGATGACAGAAAGTCGAAAAGCGTAATACTTAGCGTTGACAACCAACCAATATAAGTGTGGTTGGTTGTTTTGACTTGTAATTTGTTTGAAGCTTTTGTTTTTAAATAAAAAAGATAAGTTTAACTAAGTTTCGGTGACTAGCTCGAGCTGATTGGTGGCGCTTTGCGCTCTTCTTATCCTGTCGGAAAGTATATAAATTTTATGGATGATAGTATAATAAGAAAGCATAATTTTTATACGTAGTTTTAGTGTCCAGCCCCAACGCCTGGCCCCTCGAGGTCATAAGCCACAAATGAATGGGAATACACAAAAAAAGCCTTTTTTCATTTGCGCCTCATTTACCCGAGGCTGACCAAGACGCTTGCGCTTTTCTTATTTGCATTGAGAAATAGGCTATAGTATTCTAAAAATACATGGGAAGTACTTGGAGGGATTAATGATGTCAATGGCATACGAAGAATATATGAGACAAATGGTCAAACCTATGAGAGCAGAATTAACAAATGCGGGGTTTGAAGAGTTGACAAGTGGAGAAGATGTTGAGCATTTCATGAAAGATGAGAATGGCACAGTTCTTGTTGTGGTTAATTCTGTTTGTGGATGTGCCGCAGGTTTAGCTAGACCTGCAGCAACTCAAGCTGTTCTTAACGCTGATAAAAAACCTTCTAGATTGGTTACAGTTTTCGCTGGACAAGATAAAGAGGCAACAGCAAAGATGAGGGATTATTTTGAAGGATTTGAACCTTCTTCACCATCAATGGCACTATTGAAAGAAGGAAAGGTTGTTCACTTTATTCCACGTCATGAAATCGAAGGGAATTCAATTGAGGCTATTATGCAAAACCTGGAAAGTTCATTTGAAAAGTACTGTTAAAAGGATGCTCACGCATCCTTTTATTATGATTAAAATGAGGAGAAAATGATGATTGTTACAACATCAGGAAGACCTAATGAAAAGCTGGATCAATACGCTAAACAAATGGCTGGTGTACTTGGTGCCGCTTATCAAAAACGTAACAAAAGATCAGTAGCAGATATACAAAAAAGTGCTGTGGATCACGTTATTGTAGTGGGGAAAAACAGGATGGAATTACATTTCTTAAATGGAGGAAGCCCATTGTTTTTTCATCCTAATTCAGCAATGTTCAGGATAAAAAGACTGATAAAAGGAGAGAGAGATCCCTTTTGTGATGCTTGCGATTTGCGGCCGGGGGACAAGGTTTTAGACTGCACCTTAGGTCTTGCTTCTGATAGTATAGTGGGCAGTTATGTAGTGGGAACCCATGGATTAATAATAGGGGTTGAAGGCAGCAGGTTTTTATCTTATCTTGTACATAAAGGTCTTAATCAATGGGAAACAGGCTTATCGGCTATCGATGAGGCGATGAGACGAATTGTTGTACGTAATAGTGACCATCTTTCATATCTCAAAAGCTGTGATGATGATTCATTTGATGTCGTATATTTCGACCCAATGTTTGAAGAATCAATTGATGGCTCTGTTGGAATTGAACCTTTAAAAAATATAGCTACCTATTCGTCGCTGCTAGCTGAAACCATCGAAGAGGCCAAGCGCGTAGCCAAAAAAAGAATTGTCTTAAAAGATCATTACAAAAGCTCCAGATTTAAGCAATTTCAATTTGAGGTGAATGTTCGTAAATCAGCAAAATTCCATTATGGTGTAATAGAAATATCTTAATAGCGAATGATAAGACCATGGAGGTGTATTCATTTGGCAAAGAGAAAAGTTGACCCATCAAGAGTAGGACTTAGCTCTCCAAACGTGGAGGGACAAGGTACAACCTCAAATGAAACAAATGGTTATCAGGTAGACTCTGCTCGAAAGAAAACAAAAAGAACGTGATTAGAAAAGGGTACTTGCATGAAAACAAGTACCCTTTTCTTTAAGAGGTAAGAAAGTATAAAATTTTTTACTTATTGTTAGTTTCTAACCACATTGGAATAGAAGGCAAAGAACGTCCTCTATTCCAAACCGTCTTATTCGCCTTAGGCTGTTCTTGGCGTTTGCGCTTTTCTTATGTATTAATCTGTAATTTCAACGTAAATAAAATATGCAAGTGTAATAAACGAAATGATTACAAATAAAGTATCATAACCCATATCTAGTTCCTCCTATTCAATATACTTACTATTTACCTGTATACACAATTTTAAACGTTTTCTTATCATATTAAAAGATATTGGGTGTAATATTTTTCAACACAAATTATTTATAAAATTTGTCATGAAATTGATATTTAATAACCTCCGGCTCTGTGTTAAAATATTCATATAATCTTAATGTCGGAGGAACACTGCTATGAACAAATGGTTACGTAAATCTCTTGTTATCCTATTTTCAATCGCTACATTTGGCCTTGTTACGCCACCGGCTTCATTAGCAGCAGTTCAGGAAAAACCAACAGAAGATACAGTTTCAAATTCAACCGTGTCAAAAGAAGATACGGATCAAGCAGCTGAAGCTAATATTAATATCGAAGAAGAGAAAACGCTTTCTAACGAGGAAGTTTTGTCTAATATACTAGTAGAAGCAGAGCAAAAGTCTTTTGTTAAATTTGGCGATAGAATTGGCCATGTTATCGAAGATGAATTTAAACAAGTCATTTTTCCGAAAATGGAAGAAGTGATTACATATTATTTAAATGTTGAAGATGATGAGCTTTTTCAGCATATAGAAATTTCTAAACCTTCCGGTGGAACAGGTGAAAAGATTTTTCACATTTATCATTCTCAAACGGGAGAAGATTTATTGCGGTTTCATGTTCGTAGAGAAAATCGACCTTTAGAAGGTTACTGGTTTAACTTCCATTACCATACATATCATGATTCTTTTCAGTCTCATAAAGATTTAGGAAGTATTTATTGGAATAAAAATACTCCTCCAAATTGGATGAGCTTTCATTAATCCCACCTAAGAAGAGTATGCTTATATGCATGCTCTTTTTTGTACGTATAGCTCAAAAACGGAACCATACTTCACCATCCATGCTTGCCGGTTGGTATCTTCTAACTTTTATAGTAGCAATCTAGTAGAATCCCTTAGAATGTGTTAATATTTTAATATAGTGATTTTGTATAAATCCAACACTCCTACTATATGACAAACCCCTAACAAATAAATATGATTTTTACCCACATACCTAGTAGAACAAAAGAAAGGATGCGCGCCATGAAAAAGGCTGGGATCGTTCTTTTCATCATCCTTATTTGTATTCCTTTCTATCATCTTGCCAAAGCTTTTCCAGAGGGTAGACCTCTTTCCACCTATCAATTTGAGACCGCAGATTTTAACCCCTCCAAATCTGTTGTAAACGAATTGATTTTATTACCTTATTCTGCTTTTTCAGAAAAAGAAGCCATCAAGATGATATATAACATTCAAAAGGTAGATGAAAACATTCTATTGTTAGCATTAGAGGAAAGTATCCAGATTCAATTATTTACTGGCCCTTTAACAAATCAAAATGGATTAAGTGATTTGAAAAATATCAAACCTAGAGGTTATGGGGAAACAGATCCAAACTGGGACTCAGTTCCAGGTATGAGTGACAATCGTGTTGTTTACGCGAAAATCGGCCATAGTGAATTTGGTAAGGGACATGGTTCAATCAATTTAGAACTTCATGAATTCGCACATGCAATTGATCGTTATGTCTTTCATTATGTTCGATTTGATCCAGTATTTATTAATATTTGGAAGCAAGAGGTAGATCAACTTTTTCCATTAAAGAATTATTTTCTTCAATTTCCAGAGGAGTATTTTGCAGAAACTTTTGCCATGTACTACTTTGATGATAAAAACAAAAAGGCTCTTAATGAAAAGGCACCACTAACTTTTAAATATATTCAATCATTAGAGAAAAAGGCCGTTTTTCAACAGAACAATTTGTATGTGAATTCACAGTATTAAATGGTAAAATACATGAAGGAAAAAAATAAGGGAAGTGTCTTTATGAAGCAGTATCTAGATTTGTGTAAGTATGTCTTGGAAAATGGTGTTAAAAAAGAAGACCGTACAGGTACAGGAACAATTAGTACATTTGGATATCAAATGAGATTTAATCTCCAAGAAGGATTTCCGCTAATTACAACAAAAAAACTTCATACAAAATCTATCATACATGAGTTATTGTGGTTTTTAAAAGGAGATACAAATGTAAAGTATTTACAGGATCATGGCGTTAGAATTTGGAATGAATGGGCGGATGAAAAAGGTGAGCTAGGTCCTGTTTATGGTCATCAGTGGAGAGCATGGCCTGCAAGGGACGGCTCCACAATTGACCAAATTACAAATGTAGTTGACCAAATTAAAAACAATCCCGATTCAAGAAGGTTAATTGTTTCTGCTTGGAATGTTGCAGATGTAGAAAACATGGCATTACCACCATGTCATTGCTTTTTCCAGTTTTATGTTGCTGAAGGAAAACTCTCATGTCAACTATACCAACGATCTGCGGATGTCTTCCTAGGAGTCCCTTTTAACATTGCTTCCTATGCATTGTTAGTTTATATGATGGCAAAAGTAACTAATTTAGAGGTAGGGGAGTTTGTTCATACATTTGGTGATGTCCACATTTATTCAAATCATATTGATCAGGTAAAGGAACAATTACAAAGAGAACCAAGAAAATTGCCTACATTAAAAATTAATCGTGATGTAACATCGATTTTTGATTTTTCTTTTGAAGATTTTGCAATTGAAGATTATGACCCACACCCGCATATAAAAGGAGTTGTTAGTGTTTGATTTCTTTAATTGTTGCGATGGATAAACACCGCCTTATTGGCAGAGATAATCAATTACCTTGGCATCTTCCGCAAGACTTGGCATACTTTAAAAAAGTAACCATGAATCACAAAATTATTATGGGTAGAAAAACGTTCGAGTCGATTGGAAGACCGCTACCTGGACGTGAGAATATTATTATAACGAGAGATTCAACCTATTCTCAGGAAGGTTGTACCATCTTGCATTCAATTGACGAAATATTAAAGCTATCTTCCCGTTCAAATGAAGAATTGTTTGTAATTGGCGGAGCAGAAATTTTTAAAGAAATACTGTCCGTAAGCGATCGATTATATATTACAGAGATTGACGATGTGTTTGAGGGAGACACTTATTTTCCAGATAGAAAAGAAACTGAATGGAAGAAAATTTCAATTGAAAAGGGAACTAAGGATGAGAAAAACCCTTATGACTTTGAATTTGTAGTTTATGAAAAAATTGACTAGGAATTTTTTTCGGAATAGAAAAAAGGAGGACAAGCCAGATTGCTGACATTGTCCTGCTTTTTTATGGTAAAAGATATAGCAAAACAGAAAAAAAGTGTAGTACAGTTCCTATCAGTACAAATAGATGCCAAACTGCATGATGGTATTTAAACCCCCGCCACACATAAAAAATTGCTCCAACTGTATAAAATACTCCTCCAATTACAAGAAGAATAACACCGTTTAACGATACGTTTGAGACAATGTGATTCCAAGCAAAAACAATTAACCATCCCATTATGACGTACATAATGGTTGAAAAGAAAAGAAATTTCTTTACAAAAAATGATTTGAATATTGTCCCGCCTATTGCCAGTCCCCAAACAATTCCAAACAATGTCCAACCAATCCAACCTTTCACTGCAATGAAAAGGAATGGAGTGTAGGTCCCTGCAATAAAAAAGTAAATGGCCGAGTGATCTAATATTTCAAAAAAGTCTTTTGCTTTACCAGCCGGGAAGCTGTGAACAAGCGTAGATGCTGTATACAATAGAACCATCGTGGCTCCAAATAAAGTAAAGCTGACGATATGCCATGGTGTACCATGGAGAGATGAAAAAACAACTAAGACGACCAGGCCGGCAATGCTCAGTAAGCCCCCAATACCATGTGTTATCGAATTTGCCATTTCTTCCCCTTTTGAAAAGGTATGTGTGTTTGCCATTTCCTTCTCCTTTCAGCTTGAAAATCCCTTTGCTTTATCAGGTAATTAATCAATTATACCACTTTATCCTTTAAATTACATCACACTTAAATATGGTATAATGAAATAAAGGTATATTAATCTTGTACGATTTGCTGAAGAGATAATAGAATCTCATTAAACAAGGCTTTGTCTTCAAAATCTTGTTCATTCCAATTTTCATATATCCAAAATAGCATTTCTCTTGGGCTGTTAAAAACTGCCCCACTTGTGTCTGCTTCACGGATCATAAACCGTCCATTGTCTAGATCTGCAACCACTAAACACGGAATCGCACCTTCTATATTTTTAATTTCATACTCCATTATTTTATCACCTCTAAAGCTTTCATAGTGTAAAGTTTAATTAACAGAACTAGTAGTTCTTAAAATAATGTTAAAATTTATAATATATCCTTTAAATTTTGAATATTCATGATATAATTTCAAATTAACAAGCAGTTGAAAGGACCGTGAAAATGAAACAAGCTATCAATGATTTGCAAAACGTATATGTAGAAGATATTTTAAAAGCACATCATCTTCTTAAAGATGTTGTGACACATACACCATTACAAAAAAATGAACAACTTTCTGAAAAATACCAATGTAACGTATACTTAAAGCGTGAAGATTTTCAAGTGGTTCGATCTTTTAAAATTCGTGGTGCCTTTAATAAGATCAAACAATTAAATCCTGAAGCCATTGTAAATGGCATTGTTTGTGCCAGTGCTGGTAATCATGCTCAAGGTGTGGCCTATTCGTGCAGACAATTAAAGATTCACGGGAAAATTTTTATGCCTTCCACAACTCCTAGACAAAAGGTGTCACAGGTTGAATTATTTGGAAAAGAGTTTGTTGAGATTATTTTAACCGGAGATACGTTTGATGATGCATATCAAAAAGCAGTTGAATGCAGTGAAGAAGAAAAACGTACATTTATTCATCCATTTGATGATACAGATGTTATAGCTGGTCAAGGGACTGTTGCGGTTGAAATTTTAAACGATGCAGACTTTGAAATTGATTATGTTGTAGCCAGTGTTGGTGGTGGCGGCCTTATTTCCGGAATAGGCACATATTTTCATGCAATATCTCCATCAACGAAAATTATTGGAGTTGAACCTGAAGGTGCACCTGCTCTATATCAATCTAGAGTAGAAAATAAAGTAGTTTCCCTCGATAAAATAGATAAATTTGTTGATGGTGCAGCTGTAAAGAAAGTTGGAAACAAAACATTTTTAATTTGTAATGATGTAGTGGAAGAAGTGCTATTGGTACCTGAAGGGAAAGTTTGTACCACTATTTTAGATTTATATAATGAGAATGCTATTGTTGCAGAACCTGCAGGTGCTTTATCTATATCTGCGCTTGATTTCTTACGAGACCAAATTAAAGGGAAGAATGTTGTTTGCGTAGTTAGCGGTGGAAATAATGACATTGGAAGAATGCAAGAGATCAAAGAACGATCAATGATGTATGAAGGATTACAGCATTACTTTATTGTTAATTTCCCACAACGTGCAGGAGCACTTAGAGAATTTCTAGATGAAGTTTTAGGGCAAAACGATGATATCAATCGTTTTGAATATACAAAGAAAAACAATAAAGATAAAGGACCTGCATTAGTTGGAATTGAACTAAAACAAAAAGAAGATTATGAGCCGCTTCTTCAAAGAATGAAGAAAAAAGGCTTTTACTATAAAGAAGTGAATAAAGACAGCAATCTTTTCCACTTGCTCATTTAATTTTTTTACTTTAAAAAAACTTGCTATTAGACAAATTTAGACAGACTTACAATTTGAATTAGGTTATAATATAGGAAACGGGTAAAAAAGAGGATTGATAACTTGTTATTCAAAAGCCTAGAGTTCAAGTTAATGAGTGGACAGAAGGTAAAGATTACTGATATTCCAGTATTGGAGGAAGATAACAAATACTGTTTCATGCTTCAAATCCGTTTACAAAAACTTATAACATTAATTCACGCACAGAAAAATCCAAAAACTGTTTATTCTTTTAAAGATTACTTGAAAAAACTGCTGAAATGGCCTGATTATGAGGCGATATTTGGCACAAGTGTTTTAAAAAACAATGCTTAGAATGAAGGGAGCCAAATATTTTTTGGCTCCCTTCATTATTACCTTCTAATAACCATTGATTGTCCAACAATTGGTTGTATAATGGAGTTAGTATTTTTAGGGATGTGATGGTTTGACCAAAGTAAAGATTGTAACAGACTCTACTCTTGATTTGGATAAGGAATTACTAGATGAATATGAAATCACAGTTGTACCACTATCAATAACAATAGACTCAACAAATTATCTTGATGGAGTTGATGTGACTCCAGAAGTGTTTATTGAAATGATGAGTCAATCTAAGGAGCTGCCCAAAAGCTCACAGCCGCCTGTCGGGGAGTTTTTGAAAGTATATGATGAACTTAGTATGGATGGAAGTGCAATCATTTCTATTCATATGTCAAAGGGTTTAAGTGGAACTGTACAATCAGCTGAAACGGCCGCCCAAATGTCAACCGCAGATGTAACTGTAATGGATTCCATGTTTATTTCAAAAGCACTGGGATTTCAAGTGATTGAATCTGCAAAAATGGCTAAAAATGGCTCCTCAAAAGAGGAAATTCTTAAAAGGTTAAGTGAAATACGCCAAAACACATTGCTTTATATTAGTGTTGATACACTTGAGAACCTTGTGAAAGGTGGTCGAATTGGCAGAGGTAAAGCACTTATTGGCTCTCTGCTTAACATTAAACCTATAGCCAAGTTACAAGATGGAGTTTACACTCCTGTAGGAAAAGTAAGAAGTCATTCACAAGCAGTTAAGTTTTTAGCAAAGCAATTTACTGAGGATATTAAAGGTAAAACAGTTAAAGCAGTAGGAATTGCCCATGCAGATGCATTTGATTTTGCGAATAACTTAAAAAAAGCTGTAATTGATATTTATCCAAACATTACCGTAGATATATCTTTTACAACTCCTATTATCTCTACGCATACAGGCAAAGGGGCAATTGGATTTATGTATTATACTGAATAAAATATAATTGCGATTCTACATGATCATCTTGTTAGTCAGATGATTAATGTAGAGTCGCTTTTTATTGTTTTATAAGAAATATATTTATAGACACTTTAATGGATAGGCACATGATTGAATTTTATCCATAAAATAACCATAAGACAGAAAGATAGTATTACATAAGAACAGATTGTAGAAGGTGGTGTGTACAATCGGTAATAAAGTGTTGTTTATCGGAGATTTTGGAATCGATGATATTGTAGCCTTATTATATGCCTTTTATAGTAAAGATATAGAAATTGTTGGAGTTGTTGTTGATTATGGGAATATATCAAAAGACAATGCAACAAGAACGGCCACATATTTAAGTGAATTAATGGGTTTAACAAATATCCCAATAATCGGTGGTGCTGTTAGACCACTGACAGGAGAAGATCCGATTTATTTTCCGGAAATTCATGGAGAATATGGTTTAGGCCCCATTACTCCTGATTTATCTGAACCAATTCCTGAATTTGAAAATTTTCATGAAATAGTTACTGTTCTTGAATCTTATCCGAATGAAGTCATGATAGTGAATGTCGGGAGGCTAACCTCTCTAGCAACTGCAGTTGTCCTCTATCCAAATCTTCTTTCAAAAGTTAAAGAGCTTTTTATTATGGGAGGAGCATTTCTGTTTCCTGGTAATGCAACACCTATTGCTGAAGCAAACTTTTATAGTGATCATTATGCTGCGAATTTAGTTTTAAGTAAGGCACAAAAAGCTAAAATCTTCCCATTAAATGTAACAAGCTATGCAATTATTCCAGACAATTATTTAGATGAATTAAATAAGCATTTTACAAGTAAGGGTGACCGGGCAGGTATGTTGTTAAAGCCTATAATCGATTACTATACGAAATGGTATAAACAAAGAGATCCTTCCATTTCCGGAGGCCCTTTGCATGATTTGTTAACTATATGGGCTGTTGTAAATAGTCAATACTTTGAGTTCATAGAAAGGCCAGTCAAAGTCAGCACAGAAAGTGATGATGCACGAGGCCAGAGTATTGGTGACTTTAGACCTTTTAAGGAGCTTGCTGATTATCCATCACATTTCATCGCAGCTAAATTTGATCGAGCATATTTTCTAGAGGATTTATATTATACATTTAAGAATGAAAAATAAAAATGAGGACATAGAATCTTCACACAAATTACCTTTTACTTTTCAGACAACTTTGATAAAATTCTTTTTGTTGAAGTAAAAGAAGGGTGAAGATGATATGTTGAAATATAAGAAAGTTTTAGTACTTGGTATTTTCTTATTGGTACTAAATGCGTGTGGAAACCAATCTCCCATTAAAGATCCTTTAAACTATGAAGTACAATCTTTTAGTTACACGAATCAGAATAATGACTCTCTAACATTGAAAGACCTAAAAGGGACAGTCTGGGTAGCAAACTTTATTTTTACAAATTGTGAGACAGTATGTCCTCCGATGACGGCACATATGAGTGAATTACAGCAGAAGATGAAAAGTGAAGGTGTAAACGCCAGAATCATTTCGTTTAGTGTTGATCCTGAAAATGATACTCCTGAAAAAATGAAAGAATTTACGGCACCTTATTCCATATCATTTGAAAATTGGGATTTCTTAACGGGTTATTCACAAAAGGAAATTGAAGAGTTTGCACGAGAAAGTTTTAAAACAATTGTGCAAAAACCCAAAAATAGTGATCAAGTCCTTCATGGAACTTCCTTTTATGTAGTTGACCAAAATGGTGTGGTCATGAAGGACTATAATGGTGTGGAAAACCCGCCATATGATCAAATGATCAAAGATATTAAGGCGCTAACTCAGTAATTGAATAATAGTGACGGTCAGATCTCATAAAAACACTCCATTATAGCACGTTATTTAATAATGTAAGCTGTATATTGTGTTTGTGATTTCTGACTTTTTTATTTAGTAGATTTTGATGTTATTGATTACGTAAAGAGTATCATTCTATTATGAAAGTTCAGTCTAAAAACTAATATATTATCCATGATATAATAGGTTTTTAAACTAAATGACAGGGTGATTTCATGATAAGAAAGGTAATTACCATTTGTATAGTAAGCTTGATTCTTACAGGATGTATATCTGAATCGATGTCAACACTTGAAACCAAACCAGTTTCTCTTACACAAAAAGAGGAACCTTCAGAGGAGTTTATTCCTAAATCAGTAAGGCTAGTTGCCCTAGGGGATTCATTAACAAAGGGTATAGGGGATGAGTCCAATCAAGGTGGTTATGTAGGAAGAGTAACAGAAATGTTAGAGGAAGAAAAAGAAATCAAAGAGGTACATGTTGATAACTTTGGGATAAGAGGGCATAAAACGACAAATCTACAAAAAAGATTAAAAGAAGAGAATGTTGTTCAAGCTTTGAACCAAGCAGATGTTATTGTTATAACGATTGGTGGAAATGATATGATGAATGTAGTTCGTCAAAATATTTTTTCTTTAGACTTTGAGCCTTTTAGAAAAGAACAACTAAACTTTGAAAGAAGATTAGATGATATCTTCGCAACGATTCGTGCTCACAATTCAAATGCTCCAATCATATTTGTAGGACTTTATAATCCTTTTAAATTCATGTTGCCAAATTTACATGAGATTGATCAAATTATTGAGGAATGGAATAGCGTGTCTAAACAGATGATTACAAGCGATAAAAATAGTGTGTTTGTACCTGTAGATGATATTTTCTCATCGCAAAGCGATCAAAAGTTGCTTTCTAAGGATGAGTTTCATCCGAATGAGAGTGGGTATACTTTAATGGCAGACCGTATTTATCAAGCAATGACAGATGAGGATATGACAAAGAAGTTTGTTGGTAGAAATGAGTGATTTGATGAAAAAATGGAAAATGTTGTTTTTTGTACTTGCGGGGATAAATTTAATCTTTTTAATAGTTGTTTTCTCCTTATTATTAATGCCTGCTGATCAACCAAGAGAAAAGGAAAAAACTCAGCATATTGATGGACAAGAAATTGTTCCATTCTTAATTGGTACTGATAAAAGTACGTTAACGAAATTAGTGAATCATTATCTTGAACAGGAAACAGACCAAGAAAACTTAAAGTATTATGTAGAATTAGAGGATAAAGTAAATGTTTATGGTGTAATTCAAGCATTTAATAAAGACGTTGATATGAAATTAGTTCTTGAGCCAATCGTAAAAGACGATGGAAACGTACAGTTGCTTGTGAATGAATTATCTATCGGACAGTTAAAACTACCGGTATCATATGTATTAAAGTATATGAGTACTTATTATGATCTACCTGAATATGTTGTCATTCATTCAAGTGATAAGTTAATTGATATCCATCTAGATCAATTAACATTAAAAAATGGGTTAAGTGCTCGTGCAGAGTCATTTAATCTTGAGGAAGATGATATTACTTTTACATTACATGTACCGTTACCATAAGGTCTAACAAATGTTAGACCTTTGCTTTTTAAAAAATTGGTCCAAATTACACTGCCGATAAAGGCTAGAATGATCATAATGAAACATGTATACTAAGAGAATAGATTGTCGAATTAAGGAAATGCTAGATTGTTAGAATGAAAGTCTCAACATTAAATAAGAGGCTCTGTTCCCTTATCTACTGGAGAGGAGGAGCGTAATGTTTTGTACAAACTGTGGGGCAAATATTTCAGTAAAGTCTGCAAATTATTGTTCTAATTGTGGAAAGAAGCTAGAAGAACAACTACATCCTTCTTCATATAAAAAGAAGAAAATACTTGTTTATATAACCCCGTTTCTAAGTTTACTACTTGTTACCTCAGGGCTTATTTTGACACATACTTATGAGTCAAAAGTAAATGCTACAGTTCTTAATTTTCAAGAAAAAGCTGAAAAGGCTGCTTTAGCTGGAGAATATGAGAAAGCACTATCCTTTCTAGAATCCGGTCTTTCATTTCGTCATACCTATGATGTAATGATAAAAGAAAAAGAAATAGTTGAATCCATTATTGACTTAAATCAAGATTTAAGTGATGTTGAACAAAAAATAATGAATGAACACTTTGAAGATGCACAAAAAGATCTTAACTTGATTAAAAGGCAAATTAATACAACTAGTTCACCATTATTTGTGAAACTATCCTATGAAATTGATCAAGTTGAAACGAGTGTTAAGGTCGGAACGATGAAAGAAGAAATAAATCAGCTTTCTACAATAGATGAATTAGCCGATAAGTTGTCAACTCTTTATTCAATGGAGGTTCAAGAAGCTTCTGAAATAAAGCAACAAATCTATATGAAAATGGTTAGTATTAGTGCATCTGTTGCTGAAAAGAATCTGGAACAAAAGCACTTTAATAAAGCTATAAATTCAGTTGAAGAAGCACTGCAATATGTTGTTAACAATGAGAAATTATTATCTTTAAAAGACCGTATTATTGAAGAAAAGACTGCATTTGAGGCAGCAGAGCAAGAGAGAATTAATAAGGCAATACAAGTTGCCAAAAAAGAAGAGCAGATGAACTCTACACAAGCTGTAGAACTAGTAGAAGTAAAGGCAAACGTTGATAAATATGGGGATGCCTATATTAAAGGTCGTGTTAAAAACAAAGGTACTGAAAGTGTTCACTCAATAGTAATTGAATTTCGGGTTTTAAATGGGAAAGGTTCAATACTTGAGGAAGGTAAGACAAATATTTTTCCTAACAAGTTGGAGCCTGGTCAATCTGGAAATTTTGAACATGTATCATATTCAACAAAAGAAAAGGTAAAGGTTGAGGTCACAAATATATCATGGCTTTTAGAAGAGAAGAAAGGATAATCTATGAAGAAAAGAATGATTAGCAGTATCTTAATATCCCTTCTCATATGGATTGCAGGCGGAATAGGCTTTTTTTATGTTAAAGAGTATACAGCAAAAAAAGTTTACTCTGAATCAACCATCTTAAATCAAAACAAAGATGTAAATGCGGTTCAACCACCACTAGAGATTAAAGAAATCATTCGGGAAGCTCAAAAGAAGGTTGTAATGGTTGAGTTAGAGGATGGAACAGTGGGTTCAGGCTTTCTCTATAATCATAAGGGGGATATCATAACAAACGCACATGTAATAAGTGGTGCGAAGCAGGTGAAAATCCGTACAACAGATGCAATGGGTTATGAAGGTGAAGTAATTGGGATTAGTACTGAAACCGATGTTGCTGTCGTAAGGGTTAACGGCTTAGAAAATGTTGAACCATTAAAACTGGCACCCAATACTTCGCTGGAATTAGGTGATGAAATTTTAGCCTTGGGAAGTCCTTTGGGCTTTCAGAACACTGTTACAACTGGAATAATTAGCGGGACCGACAGAGAATTGGACGTAGAACCGTATAAATATGATGATGTTTACCAAATATCTGCTCCGATTGCTCCAGGAAACAGTGGCGGCCCATTAATTGATAGGAGAACAGGAAGTGTTGTTGGAATCAACTCCGCAAGAATTGAACAAGGAAGCATCGGATTTAGCCTTCCAATAGGAACGGTCCTTCCATTAGTAAATAGCTGGTCAGAAACTCCAATGAAAAACTTACCTGTTGTAGAAGCGGTTGACGAAGTTGAAGAAATCGATGAAAATAAAATTATCGAAACAGCTGATTACCTTGTCAGTTATTTCATTGATAGTATAAATTATCAGGATTTTGTAACAGCTTATTCATTACTGGGAAGTAACTGGCAAACAAATATTGATTATCAATCATTTAGAAATGAATATTTGAATATTATTTCAATAAGGGTTGATGAGCTTAAAACAACAAAGATTGAAGACAAGGTACTTGTAGAAACAGTTTTAACGGTTACCGAACAAACAGACCATGGACATAAAAGCACTTCTAAAAAGATGAACTATATGGTAGCTTATGAAAATGACCAAGCCAAAATTATTTCTGAAGATCAGCATGAATAGTCAGAGTATAAATATATAAAGGTAAGAGTATTAAGATGGGGGTTCAATGAATGAAAAATAAATTTATGATCTTTGCGCTTGCTGCAATTCTTGTTTCATTCATTTTTGGCGGGATAGCATGGCAGAAGCTTGCTGCGGATAATATGGATGAAGTATATTTGAATCTTGCGTACAGTACAATGTGTCTAAGTGTTGCTTTTTATTTATGGCATATAAAAGATGAAAAATCTAAATCATAAAAATGAAAACTGAGAGGGTATCAACCTCTCAGTTTTTCTATTTAATTAAGATCCTTCTTCTTCCGTTTCAGCTTCTTCTGGACTTTCTTCCTCAGTTCCTTCTTCTGTTTCTTCTACATTTGTTTCTTCCTGTTCAGTATCATCTGTGTTGTTACATGCAGCCATTAAAAATACAGCAAGTAATGATGCTCCAACTTTTAACAATAAGCTCTTATTCATTTTAATTCCTCCCATGTAACGAATAGTGTTTACTTAGAACCCGGCTGGTTCAATCTAATAATAATAGAAAATGAATGAGTGTATACTGATTTTACAAAAACTAAACAGGATCTTTAATAATTAATATTAGGTTAAAAATCTATTAATATTTTTTACAATAACTTTTTATGAAACTAGGTAAATTAGTCCTTCTATGTTTCAACTCTCAGTCTGTAGTCTTACCTGTAAGTAAGTATAAATAGTTTACATACATTTCATTATGTTCGGAAAAAATGAGGGTATCGATAAAAGGAAGGATGGTAAGATGAAAAATAAATTAAGTTATGAGTCAGATGGGAAAATGGGGAAGCATAAAGGTAAAAAGCAAAATATAAAGAATAACAGCAAAGAGAAAATGTTTTTTAATACAACACAAAATAGTGAATGATAAAAAAGAGGTAGAGGGAAGTAATGATTTTCTCTTAACCTCTTGTCACTGTTATTGATTATTTTGTGCTCTTTTTATAAAAGAAATTTCGTCCTCAATTAAGCCACATGTCCCGCATTGAATGCGGTATTCGGGTCCCTTATAGGAAATGTGAAAAGGGTCTAATGCAGATTGATCTAGTTGTTCCACAACATCTCCAGTTTGTGGGTTTAATTTTACAGATTTAACTTGTTGTTCAATAATATTGAATCTTGTTCTATTGGTTTTGCAATTTGGACATAAATACGGTGATGACATAGAATCATGACCTCCATATGTGTTTTTCTTATTATTCACAATTGGTGGGATTTTATGTTTGAAAAAGTGGATTTGTTGACAAATGTATAATGAAGTTGTGTTCATTTATTCATGAGAAAATATAAAAGGATGACAAATAAAGTCATCCTTATTTCAAAGAGGTTATTAAGCATTTAATAATTTATTAAATAAGATAATAAAATTCTTAATATCTTCCTCACTAAACTCATTAAATTTATTCAATAAAAAATCTGTTTTTTTCTTTTCAAACAATAGAAGGGTGTTTTTTCCTTCTTCCGTAAGGTGTATGTCTACAATTCGGCGATCTTGAACAGAACGAATACGGTCGATCCATTTTTTTTCAATTAGAGAGTCTGTTATAGCTGTAATGTGAGAAGCAGATACACTCAACATTTTAGATAAATCGGAAGACTTTTTGGGACCATGTTCAAATAAAGTCTTTAATATAAAAAACTCATTTCTTGACATTTCGTTATCGTAGACAAGATTCATTTCTTGGCGTAATTTTCTATATACATGTCGCATTAAAGCTTCCATTTCATACATCTTTTCTTGACGATTATTCAACTTTTTTCCTCCGTACTTACATAATATCCTTTTAATTAGACTAAGGAAGTTCTATGGATGTGTCAAGAGATATCATATTAAATAAGGTAAGCAGTTTACTTTTCCAGGATACAATACATGCTATATAATAGAAATCATTAGTCAATATGAAAGTAGGGTGATTAAATTAATGAGTAATAATCATAATTTAGAATTAGCTACGTTTGCGGGTGGATGTTTTTGGTGTATGGTTCAACCTTTTGATGAATTACCAGGTATTGAGAGTGTTATATCAGGCTATACAGGTGGAGACAAAGAAAATCCTACTTATGAAGAGGTATGTTCAAATACGACTGGACATTTAGAAGCTGTTCAAATTACGTTTAATCCGGATATTTTCCCTTATGAGAGGTTATTAGAGCTGTTTTGGCAACAAATTGATCCTACAGATAAAGGTGGTCAATTTTATGATCGCGGTGAATCATATCAAACAGCTATATTTTATCATTCTAAAGAGCAAAAAGAACGTGCTGAACAGTCTAAAAAAAGCTTGAAAATAGCAACAGGTTTTCAAAACCTATAGTAACTGAAATTCGTGAAGCAATGCCTTTTTATCCTGCTGAAGAATATCATCAGGATTTTTATAAAAAGAGTACAGGACGTTATAAACAATATCGTTCCGGTTCTGGGCGTGATCGGTTTATTGAACAACATTGGAAAGATAAAAATCATCTAAAAGCCACACTAACACCAATTCAGTATGAAGTCACACAAAAAAGTGGAACAGAGCCTCCATTTCACAATGAATATTGGAATCATGAAGAAGAAGGGATTTATGTTGATATCGTTTCAGGTAAAGCATTATTTAGCTCAACGGATAAATATGATGCGGGATGCGGATGGCCAAGTTTTACAAAACCGATTCAGGACTTTGAAGTGGTCGAAAAAGTAGATACTTCCCATGGTATGGTTAGAACAGAAGTTAGAAGTAAAACAGCTGATTCACATCTTGGACATGTCTTTGATGATGGACCGGGTCCAAGCAGGCTAAGGTATTGTATTAATTCGGCAGCATTAAAATTTATCCCAAAGAAAGATTTAGAAAAAGAAGGGTATGGAAAATATCTCTCATTATTTGAATAGTAAGTTAAAAAGGCTGAAGTTCAGCCTTTTTAAATGTAGACATACAAATTACTGATTATATAAAATAGAATATATTAGAGAAAAAGGAGTGGGGAAAGTGGCAGTTTTAGGTTTTGAACATGTAGGTATCCAAATAGCTGATATTGATAAATCAATTTCTTTTTACCAAGAGGTAGTAGGTTTAGAACTTCTTGATCAATTTTCACATACAGATGGGAAAATGAAATTGGCATTTTTAGGTGTGAAAGACCAAATTATAGTTGAATTAATTGAAGGATATAATCCGGATTTACCTGATGAAGGAAAAGTACATCATATTGCATTCAAAGTGGATAATATTGAAGCTGAGAGAAAAAGATTACAGTCTGCCAATGTGGAATGGATCTATGAAGATATTACCGTTTTACCGAATGGTGCAAAGTATATATTCTTTCGGGGCCCTGATAAAGAATGGATTGAATTCTTTGAAAATTAATGTGTATTAACCGTGCTAAGACCAGAAGCACGGTTTTTTCATTGTTATATATATAGAATGAAGTGGTTTTTTTACCTAGAAAATAGGCAAACACACAAACAATACAACCTACCGATAGCATAATGTAGAGTGAAATCAAAATAAATTATGGGAGTGAATTATTATGCATTGCTATAATGAGTGTGGATATCCATATGGTGGCGGTTACGGTTACGGGAACAGCTTCGTTTTAATCGTAGTCCTTTTCATCTTGCTAATCATCGTAGGTGCAGCTTATATTAACTAATTCGTCAGACACTTTTGGAGCTCAATATGGGCTCCTTTTTGTAAACTAAACAAAATATAAAGTTGACATATATTCACCTAATCATTACCATTATTAGTAGATTAATAAAAGGGGGAATATATGTGAATTGGGAGTTAGTGGCTGATGATGTAATAAACGGAAAAGTATTAACTACGAATGAAGCTCTATCAATTTTAGAATGTCCTGATGAAGATTTATTAAAATTATTGGACGGAGCATTCAAAATAAGAAGACATTATTATGGGAAAAAAGTAAAGTTAAATATGATTATGAATACAAAATCAGGACTATGCCCTGAAAACTGTGGGTATTGTTCACAATCCAGTGTGTCAAAAGCAACTATTCAGAAATATAGAATGCTAGATAAAGAGACGATCTTAAAAGGAGCAGAGCAAGCGCATCATCTTCAAGTAGGCACCTATTGCATCGTAGCGAGTGGAAGAGGACCTACGGATAGAGAGGTGAGCCATGTCACTTCTGCTGTAGAAGAAATTAAAGAAAAATATGGATTAAAAGTTTGTGCTTGTCTTGGGATACTTAAGCCAGAACAAGCAGTTAAATTAAAGGAAGCTGGAGTTGATCGTTATAATCACAATCTCAATACCTCAAGAGAACATCACAACGAGATTACAACTTCCCATACATATGATGACCGATTGAATACGATTGCTATTGTGAAAGAAAGTGGAATCTCACCATGTTCCGGGGTGATTGTTGGGATGAGAGAATCTCTTCTAGATGTTGTTAATATGGCTTTCAGCTTAAAAGAACTTGATGCTGACTCTATACCGGTAAATTTCTTACATGCTATAGACGGGACTCCGCTTGAAGGAACGAATGAGCTTAATCCAAGGTATTGCTTAAAAGTACTTGCACTATTTCGTTACACAAACCCAACAAAAGAAATCAGAATCTCAGGGGGACGTGAGGTGAACCTTAGATCACTTCAACCACTTGGATTATTTGCAGCAAACTCGATATTTGTGGGAGACTATTTGACAACAGTTGGACAAGAAAGCACGGCTGATCATAAAATGTTAGAAGACTTAGGGTTTGAAATAGATTTTCAATTTCATGAATCAAAAGTATAATTTTAAAAAGTGAATTTTGATAGAATGAATGTTAGAATATCTCTAGCTGTTCCATTTTATTTGGAATGCTTGAGGTATTTTTTTATATAAAAAACCTACGTTTTTCTAAAAGGTAATGGTTTTATTCCGTTCTTGAACAAGCTATAATTATACAATATTGTCAGCAGGAGGAATGACGTTTGAAATCTTTTTATCATTACTTAATGAAATATCGTCATCCTAAGCCACAGGATGAAATTTCTAAGTTTGCTAATGATGCTTATAATGATCATAGCTTTCCTAAAAACACAGATAATTATGATGAAATAAGCTCCTATTTGGAAATGAATGGCTCCTATTTAGTTAGTATGACCGTATTTGATGATGCATGGGAAAGGTATCAACAAGAAATTTTAAAAATTATTTAAAAGAAAGGCACAGGATGATTTCTATAGAATTATCCTGTGCCTTTTAAATGATAAAAAATTATATTGATAATAGTATATAACAAAATTTTTTTATAGAGGTACATACCGTTATATAGATCTGCAATGATTTTCAGGAACCCATGACGAAATGAAAAATACAGCATATACTATCTTATCCTTACAATCACGACAAAAGGAGAGATGGGGAAATGAAAAATAATCATCATAATAAACCAAAATTTAAAATAGGAGATATTGTCGTGATTATTATGTATGGAACGGTTGGCACGATAACAAAGCTTCATTTAGTAGACCAGCAATTTGTCTATGAAGTGAATCATGGGGATGTGTTGTTTTATGAAAATGCACTTCAATTATTTTCAGAATATGATGGGACTATTGTCGAAACAGAAAAGATAAGTATAGAAGTTCTCTACCAAATTGGTGATATCGTTTTGGTTAAAGGATATGGAACTTCATTGTTTAGAATTGTGGGAGTGAGAACAGAAGTTTGGAGATACGCAGAAGATGGATGGGAAGAAATTACTTATGAGTTAACTAGAATGTCAGATGGAGAATGGTTAGAGGCGACAGAAGATGAAATGAGCCTAATGATAAGTAATCAAGAGGCTGAAGAATTTATTCAGCAAGTTCATTTGCATAACACAATATCTGATGAAAGCCGTTACTATGCTTCTTTGATTCATCAATATATTGGCCTGGAACCATCAAGTGATAATAGAAACTCAGATGATAAAAAGCAATTGATTGATGAAATGCTTGATATCTACAATGATTATAAAACACTTTATAATCTTTTTCATGATCAGGAATATTTAGACATGATGAATTTGGTGTTAAAAAGCTTATCAAGGTACAAGGATATTGATTCAATACATTAATTCTTACAGTAAAAACATAATGAAAATGAAATAAGGAATACAGAAAAAAATAACCCCATAAAATAAGCCTTTTAGAATAAAGCTTAATAATTGATCAAAGCCATCACCATCAATAAAATCCAACATGTTATGTTTCTCAACTTTTTCTAACTTACCATTGATTTTTGTGCTAGTAACCTCATTTATCATCCTAATATACCCCATTTCTTTATATGCTTGTCCATCTAAAACTATTTATATGAAAAGAATAGATGTTTATTCCATTTTTCTTTTTATATCATCCAAAAAAATAATTCACTTAAGTTGCATATGTCTCTGTGCATGGACATAAAAAATAGAAGGGGGGCGATATTGTGAAGGAAATAGAAGTAATTATTGACACAGAGGAGATTGCTGAGTTCTTTTACAATGAGCTCACAAAAAGAGGGTATGTTCCAGGTGAAGACGAACTTGGAGAGCTTGCAGATATCACATTTGATTACCTTCTGAACAAATGTATAATCGATGAAGATTTAGAGTTTGAAGACAATGAATAATGCAAAATAGTAAAAAGAGGATGTCTCATAAGGTTCTGATTGATAAAACATTTTCTCTATATAGCATGTAAATGATTTTTGTTAGCTATATATAAGAAAAGAGAACCTTTTATCGAGATCCTCTTTTTTGTTGTTTTTAATTCACAAAAAGGTTTCGGTCTAGTTAATCATGTTCTTCACTTTGTCTAATGACTTCATTAGGGTTAAATCCCGTTTAACATCTTTCGTAATATCCTGAAAATCAGCTTTTACTTCATCTCTCCAGGACTTAACCTGTGAGTAATTTGTATACCAATCGTGGTAAGTCGGAAAACGATGTATGACGTTACCCCAGGCAAGAATAAGAGAAGGACTAAATAGTTTAGATTTATTATGGTTTGACGTATATTCATGTGGCCAGTAATCAGAACGAGAACCTGTATGAACATGTTTATTGGCAAAATCAAAAATAGAGGAGTATGCTTGTTTTGAAAACAGAATATGATAAAGTTTTTTCCCAATATTAATTCTGGTTTGCACAGATTGGAAGTTGTGTACTTCGATTCCTGATAAGGAATATTTTCGTAAAAAAGTGTATTTTTTATAAGGGAAAACAACATGGGTAAAACCCATGACTTCTTGTATCATATACATAAAAGTTTGAAAGATCGCTTGTTTTGTATGGTTTAAAGTCATGAGATGTTTTTCAACATATTGTTGTTCATTTGTAATTAATGCAAATGTCAGAAATGTTGAAGATAACTTGTTCTGGAAAAAAAAACTCCATATCGGCGTCATAAATGTCGAGACAGAAAACAAAGGTAATAAATGGAAATACGAAATATTATCTTCTATGCTTTTTTTATATAGGAGCAGTTGGGGATACGCATCATGAAAAATTAATGAATTAGCGCGTTCAAGGAACTGAAAAAGGCTGACTTGCTGGGTAGGAGAGAGAATGGAAGAAAGGGTGGAATTTTTTAAGTCAGTCATATTGTATCCGCCATTTCGTGAGACCATATGAGCCAAAAAAGCCCAATGGGTCTCTGGATACTCTAAATAAAAAGAAAGATAAGCATTTGTTCGGGTTATATTATTTTTATTAGCTAACTCTGTTTTGTATTTAATAGTAGATATAATCTCTTTTTCCATTTGTGTTACGATTAACGGAGTTTTGTCTTTGAGTATATCTTTTAAATCTTGTTCAATTGTAGGAATTGGTTCATGGTTTTGTTTTTTCATATTTGTCATCCCTTTAATGAGATATAACCTAATTCTCTACATTTGTATGGGAGTTTAATAAAAAATGTGAAACTTTTGTTTATCCGTGTCGTATATAAAGGAGAACAACTGATCAATTGGACACAAAGCGAGGGAATCAACATGTTAAAAAAGATCCTAAATTCATTCATACCAATTAAACGTTCTCATTCTTATCGAATGAATAGTTCAAGCTATAAACACCGTCATCCATCAAAATATGGTTATCATTATTATAAGAAAAGACACGGAGCAAGCAGTTTTTTTAGTTCCTATAGCAGCTAATGAACGTTCTGCTGAATAAATGGATCGAGCTTGTAGAAAAACCCCTTACTCCCTTATCAATTGTAGAAAATAAATATGTGATAACCGAAATTCTGGGTAAAGGAAGTTATGGTTTTACGTATCTAGTTGAAGATGAACAGAAAAATCAAAAAGTACTAAAACAGTTAAGAAAATACAAGAGGCTCGATCGTGCAGGAAGTAGGGCATTTGACCGAGAAGCTATCATATTAAGTAATTTTCAACATCCTGCTTTTCCTCAACTTTTTGAAAAGTTTGAGGATGTAAGTCAAAAGAAATTTATTGTTATGGAGTATAAGAAGGGTAAAACATATGAGCAATTAATTTTTGATGATGGTGTAAAGTATACCGAAAAAGAAGCGTTAGTAGAACTTTATCATGTTCTTGGACTTGTGAAGATTATCCATGAAAAAGGATATGTACATCGGGATCTTCGAATCCCCAATATATTAAAACATGGAAACACTCATTATATTATTGATTTTGGATTAGCTAGGAAAATAACTGACCAGATTGCAAACGAAGAGAAGTTAAATCGACTAGACAAAAAATTGTTTCGGGAGATTAGTTATAAAAGTGACTTTTATGCTTTAGGTCATTTTCTATTATTCTTACTATATTCTTCATTTGAACCTGCAACATCTAAAAAGAAAACATGGGAAGAGGAATTGACCGTTACAAGTCATTGTAAAGTGATCTTACGAAAAATGCTGCAATTGGATACTGCGTACGAAGAAGTGGATCAGGTCTTAAAAGATGTGGAAAATTGTTTATATTAGGGAGGAATACGATGTCTTTTTTTAATAAAATATTAGCTAGTGTTGGGATTGGATCTGCTAAGGTCGATGCGAAACTATCAGATTCAATGATCAAAGTCGGGGAGAAAGTCAAAGGGATTATTGAAGTAAAAGGAGGAAACATTGAACAATCAATTGATGAAATTTATCTAACAATTAACACAAATTATGAAAAAGAAGAAGATGATAAAGTCGTTCACAAACAAGCAGTCATTGCGAATGTAAAGCTGAATGAGCCGTTTGTTATTATGCCGGGTGAAACAAAAACAATTCCTTTCTCATTTGAGCTGCCTCTGGATACTCCAATAACCGTTGGATCCTCAAAGGTTTGGTTGCAAACAGGAGTTGATATTAAAGGTTCTATAGATCCGACAGATCGGGATATCATCAAAATTGAACCACATCATTTGATGGAAAAAACAATTAATGCACTAAATGAACTTGGATTTTCACTTAGAAATGTTAAAAATGAAGCTGCTTCATATAAGGTACGGAAAAGGTTACCTTTTGTACAGGAATTTGAATTCATTCCAACAGCAGGTCAATTCAGAAAAAGTTTAGACGAAGTAGAAATCATGTTTTCTATGCTTGATGAATCAAATATAGAGATTATTATTGAAGTTGACAGAAAAGCTAGAGGTATTAGCGGTCTCTTTTCTGAAGCCCTAGATTTGGATGAGTCATTAGTGAGGTTTACTCTTCATGAAAATGAAATAGGCAATATAAAAGGAATTTTACTGGATATTTTAAATAAACATAGTTAATAAAACATCAGCAAAGCAATTAAAGTGCACAAACTCTTCGTGTCCTTTAATTGCTTTTTATTATTCCTTAAAAATAGGTAAATAGGATTGATTTTTGTAACAAAAGACTAGCTACTTTCGTTGTATTTATATTAAGATATTTTTATTTAAGTATGTTTTTATTAAAGATTGAGAAGGGGTTAAGGGATGAAGGAGAGCCGTACATTGCTGTCAAGAAAAAAGTCGAAAGAGAGGAAAAAGCGAAGAAGATTAAAAAAAGTATATAGAAGAATGCTTACAATCATTTGTTTTGGCATCATTTCTCTTACAGTATACAATTACATAAATGCTTATAAACAGGGTGAACCAGTCACAATAAATGAAACTGAAGAAGCAAAAATAATCGATCAGGAAAAAGAACCAATAAAAGAACAAATAAATCAACCGACAACAACCATAACAATAAGTGCAGCTGGTGACTTCACATTAGGAAGAGATGAATCGTATGATTATCAGGGTTCATTTGTTGATGTAGCTACTCAAAAAGGTATGTCCTATTTTTTAGAAGGGTTGGATTCCTTATTTTTAAGTGATGATTTTACAACAGTGAATCTTGAAACAACATTAACAAATTCATCTGAAAAGGCAAACAAGACTTTTCGCTTTAAAGGTGATCCAGAATATGCTGAAATTTTAAAAATGGGTGGAATTGAAGCCGTAAATTTAGCGAACAACCATATATTCGATTACTTACAGCAGGGCTTTGATGATACGAAGACTGCACTAGAAAATAAAAAGATTGGGTACTTTGGGTATGAAGACTCATACTTAACAGAAGTGAAAGGCGTGAAAATAGGCGCTTTAGGCTTTGAAGGGTGGCAGGACACTCAAGAGATACGTACTAAAATTAAGGAAAGTATTCATAAATTGAGAGGGCAAGGGGCACAAATTATTTTGATTCATTTTCACTGGGGAGATGAAAAGCAGTATGTACCAAATGATACCCAAATCTCATTAGCTAAATTCAGTATTGATTCAGGTGCAGACCTAATACTTGGCCATCACCCGCATGTTGTTCAGGGAATCGAAGAATATAAAGGAAAGTTTATCGTATACAGTTTGGGGAATTTTATGTTTGGTGGAAATAAAAATCCGACTGATAAGGATACATTTGTTTTTCAGCAAAAATTTTATATCGAAAATGGGAAGTTAAATGAAAAAAAAGAGATTAATGTGATTCCATTTTCAATATCATCTGTCTCTACACACAACGATTATCAACCGACATTGCTATCTGGAATAGAACATGAAAGAGTAAAGGAAAAAATTATTCTTTATTCAAATCAAATATCAGATTCAGAGTGGCTTGTCTACGAGAAAGATTTGATGACATCTGAATAAAAAAGCATTGAATTGTCGTACTTAACAAAAAAGGTAATTTAGGTATAATAGAATAAGTGAGTAAAATTGACAAGTGTTTGCTAATCCAAACGTTTGAGTCTTACAGAATTGATAGATTTAATCTTTGAAAGTGAGTGTTCATTATGGGTCGTAAATGGAATAATATTAAAGAAAAGAAAGCTTCAAAAGATGCTAATACGAGTCGTATTTATGCAAAATTCGGTCGTGAAATTTATGTAGTAGCAAGACAAGGAGAGCCAGATCCAGAAGCAAATCAAGCATTAAAAGTAGTTCTTGAGCGAGCAAAAACATATAATGTCCCAAAGGCAATCATTGATCGTGCAATTGAAAAAGCAAAGGGTGGGGCAGAAGAAAACTATGATGAGCTACGCTATGAAGGCTTTGGACCAAATGGTTCGATGGTCATTGTAGATGCTCTAACGAATAATGTGAACCGTACAGCTTCTGATGTTCGGGCAGCATTCGGTAAGAATGGCGGGAATATGGGTGTGAGCGGTTCTGTAGCTTATATGTTTGATGCAACAGCTGTTATTGGGATTGAGGGTAAATCCTCTGATGAAGTGCTTGAAATATTAATGGAAGAGGATATCGATGTTCGAGATATTCTTGAAGAAGATGAGTCTGTTATCGTTTATGCTGAACCAGATCAATTTCATTCTGTACAAGAAGCTTTTAAAACAGTGGGAATAACAGAATTTACAGTAGCTGAGTTAACGATGCTTGCACAAACCGATATTACATTACCTGAAGAAGCGAAAGTCCAATTTGAAAAAATGATTGATGCACTTGAAGATTTAGAAGATGTTAGACAGGTTTATCACAATGTAGATTTAAGTGAATAATTTTTTAGCAGACCTTTAAATAATAAGGTCTGCTTTTTTATATATTGAAAAAAGCTTCAGCGTTGGAATGCAAATCCTTTTTTTAGTTAAACTAATAACTGCTTTAAAAATTCTATATGGAGGGTCTTACATGTCAAAAAAAGAATTCACCTTCTTCAGAAGTAGATCAAAAAAAACTTGTGGATGATAAGGCAAAAACGGCTAGAGAAAATAACTTTGAAGATCAGCACATTCGACGAGTAACGCCAAATGGAGCAGATGGTCAATAAGATCAGAATCTAGAAGAAAAAGACTGGAATGAGGTGTAAGTAGATGGCGAAGAAGCATCACAATAGTCCTGAACAAAAGGCGGTAATGGCCAACAAAAAAGATACTGAAATGGGAAGTGAATATGCCTACAAGTCAAAACCGGCTCCTGGGCATAAAGAACAAGCAAAGCACAAAAAAGTATAAATAAATACAATATAAAAATAGGGTCAGGTCTTCTTAATTGAAAGTATATAGTCCTTTAAAAATAAGGTCTATATCTTTTTGTTAGTAGATTTGGCCTTTTTCTTTTGAAGTTAACGAAATAATAGGCAAGGTATGATATAGCTTTCCTTTACTTTCATTTTATGGCATGATCGTAAATAATGCCTATGGATTGGATAGGAGGAATGAATTGAATGATGATAATGGTAGTGGTTGCTTTACTTTTATTTTGTTTCTGTGCAATGGTTTATTCTGTAGAGTTTTTCTCTATGATCGATGTGAACGTAACCTTGTTTTTTGAGCAGGTGAGGTTACCGCTTGCAACAGATCTTTTTTTATTCGTATCGGATATAGGATCGATTAAGTATGCATTGCCTATTTGTATTGGTGTTGCCATCTTTTTATTATACAAACGGAAATGGATAGATGCTGTTTTATTATTTATTCTATTCTTTACGGTTAGACAAATGAACTACTTGCTTAAGGAATTATTTTTACGTGAACGTCCTACATATGATGCCGTTTACCAGGCAACACATTATAGTTTCCCTAGTGGACATTCTATGAATTCTGCAGCAATATATGGCTTTTTATGTTATTTAATTCTTTCTCATTTTATAAAACGGGAAAATCAAAAATTGCTAGCTATAACGATGACTATTTGTCTCGTCATGTTAATAGGTGTTAGTAGAATTTATCTAGGAGTACATTATTTAACAGATGTACTAGCTGGATGGAGTGCAGGGTTTGTTTGGTTTATGTTATTTAGAACGATTAGAATTAGAACTACTATGCTTGTTACAAAGTCTTAAAGGCTTTGTCGTCCATTAAATTATGTTATTCTAATGATTTCGACAAAAAAAGCGGTTTTTATCTAAAGGAATCTTTCGAGTAAGTGGCTAATTATAATAATAATAATACTTAAGCGAAGGAGAGAGAAACCGTGTATACCTTACTATTAAAAAAAGAATCACTTCATATGATGTGACCATTTTTCAAACACCGAAGTTTGGGGAGAAAAAAGGGTATCAAGATGTTTATCGTTTTGTGATGGAAGGGAATAATCACAAAGATGCATTACAAAAGGTTTTTCAAACTTTCAATGTTACAGACCGAATGCCGAATGATTACCAAGCGAGATATTTAAGCACAGGCGATATTGTTCTTATTGATGAAGGAAAAAAGGGGCAATTTTATTATAAGCTAAATCCGCAAGGGTGGAATAAAATTAATCGTATTCATGTTAGATGAGAAAATGGCGAAAAGGCAATCGATATCACGAGAAATTTTACATTATTGTGATCATCGATTACCTTTTCTTTCTTTTACTTAACAGTCCTAATTAAACGTTGTTCCCAGGGCCATTCTTTCTTTTACCTGATGTATGTTCCTTTGCATGAGCTGTTTCTTCAGCTTCTAAGACAGCAGGTGAAATATGGTTGTTTTTCTTTGGTGTATTTCGATTTCTATGTTTCTTCCCCATCATTACATCTCCTTATATTTCATTTGTTTTATTGGTTGCATGTGTTTTTTGTTTTCTTGGTTTTTTAGATTCATGCGGTTGTGTTCCATTTCTAGAACCAGGGTTAGTTTCATTTGCATATTGAATCGCTTGTTCTAATTTTTTCTTCATTTCGTTTCCTCCTAAAGAGATTACGGTTATATCTTTTCCCAATGTTATAAAGCTATAGCTGACAATAAATGTATAGCATTTTTTTAGACATATAGAAAATGGTAATATTGAAAAAATTTAATTGTCTTATCAAGATATGATATAGTAAATGAGAAATGGGTTTATCATTCTCTCTAGGAGGTTAAATAATGAGCGTACATATTGGTGCAAAAGAAAATGAAATAGCTGAAACAGTATTATTACCAGGGGATCCATTACGTGCAAAGTATATTGCCGAAACATTCTTGGAAGATGTGACCTGTTATAATGAAGTTCGAGGAATGCTCGGTTTTACAGGAACATATAAAGGTGAAAGAATCTCTGTTCAAGGTACTGGAATGGGTGTGCCATCTATTTCTATATACATAAATGAACTTATGAATAGTTATGGAGTACAACAATTAATACGTGTTGGTACTTGTGGAGCTATTCAAAAAGATGTAAAAGTTCGGGATGTCATTTTAGCAATGAGTGCATCGACCGATTCTCAAATGAATAGACTTACATTTGGCGGCGTAGACTATGCTCCAACTGCAAACTTCGATTTATTGAAGAAAGCTTATGATGCCGGGCTCGAGAAAGGTCTAAATTTAAAAGTGGGAAATGTCTTTACAGCAGATATGTTCTACAATGACAATGCTGAACATGAAAAATGGGCACAATATGGTATTTTAGCAATAGAAATGGAATCAGCTGCACTTTATACACTGGCTTCCAAATACAATCGTAAAGCACTATCTGTATTAACTGTAAGTGACCACATTTTAACTGGAGAAGAAACAACTTCAGAAGAACGCCAAACTACGTTTAATGATATGATTATAGTAGCACTAGAAGCGGCTATTAAAAAAGCATAATTATCAAAAAAAATTTCTAAAAGTATGCCATTTGCATGCTTTTTTCTTTTGGACATTGTTGATCACCCAGTTTTTTGTCGAAAAGAAAACATTGAATTTACGTTTTAATGTCTAGGTAGAAAGGTAAAGATGTAGGTAGTTACTTAATTATCATTTCTTTAGCTTGTATTTAGTGTTAAAATAGCTTTGTTATTGAACAAGAATAGGGTGGTACTATGTTTTACAATAAATGGAGCGTTATTTTACTTTTACCGGTCGCTCTTTCGGGTTGTACAGATTTTTCTAAATCTATGCCTTTTCTTAGTGGTCAGCAAGGGCAAAACTATACCCAAACTGAACAAATTGAGAATAATGAAGAAGTAAATGAACCAAAAGTAGAAATCGATGAAGATTTTTTATTAGAATCAGAATTTTTTAATCAGGTAAAACAAGTGAATGGTGACAACGTTATTGAAAATCCGACAAATTTACTCGTTATGGTAAATAAAGATTTTGCTCTTTCTTCTGAATTTGAACCTAATGATTTGGTTGTCCCTGATGTTGAGTTTTCTTTCGGTGATGCGGATGTTCCACAAAAATATATTAGAAAAGTAGCAGCTGATGCGTTAGAAGAGCTTTTTGAATTAGCCGAAAAAGATGGAATTGAATTATTAGCTGTATCCGGTTATAGATCATATTCACGTCAAGAAGGAATTTTTAATGTGGAAAAGCAAGATAAGGGTGAAGAATATGCATTGCAAGCTGTTGCTCTACCGGGACAAAGTGAGCATCAAACCGGATTAGCAATGGATATTTCAAGTCGAAGTGTAAATTTGGAGATTACAGAAGAATTTGGTGACACGAAAGAAGGAAAATGGGTTCAAGAGAATGCTCATCGTGCAGGTTTTATTATTCGTTATCCAAAAAATAAAGAATCTCTTACAGGCTATCAATATGAACCATGGCATTTGCGTTATGTAGGAAAAGAAAAAGCAGCTATTATGTATGAAAAGGATTTAACATTAGAAGAGTACTTTCTAAAAGTGAAAAAGATATAACGGTGATATAGTATGAATGATCATTTGGACAAACTACAAAAAAATCTAGACATCTTGTTCATAGGGTTTAATCCTAGTTTGGTTTCCGAGGAAGTAGGACATAACTATGCAAATAAACATAACCGTTTTTGGAAAATACTTTTCTTAGCCGATCTCACAGAACGAATTTATCTTCCTAACGAAGATGGCGAGTTACTCAAAAAGGGATTTGGGTTTACTAATATTGTATCAAGACCTACGCGTGCAGCAGCTGAAATTACACAAAAAGAATATCATGATGGAAGGGAAATGCTGAAGCAAAAAATAGCTTTTTACCAACCGAAAGTTGCTTTTTTTGTTGGCAAAGGTGTTTACCTTCAATATAGTCAATCTAAAAAAGCAGGATGGGGTAAACAGCATAAAAGTGTAATTGAAGGTGTAATAGATTTTGTTGCTCCTTCTTCTAGTGGATTAGTTAGGATGAAGATTGAGGATATTGTTGAGATTTATAAAGGTGTAAAACCTTTAATAGATTAATAATTGAAGGAAAAATAAGGGGAAGGTCTCATGTTCCCCTTATTTTCATCTTTATACTTACTTACCAAAAAAGCAATCCACCTAAAACAATTCCAGTGATAAAGCCTAAGCCAATACCATACGCTGGTCCATAGCCCCATCCATATCCATAAGGGCCATAACCGAATCCTCCTCTTTGCATCCGTGGTTCAATAAATACTTTATTTGAAGTAACACGACAAATTCTGCCTACATGGGTGCGACCAGAACGATCAGTGATTCTTACTACTTTTCCATTATAGCGACAGCAAAGGTCATAGTAATGCTGTGACATGATTTTCCCTCCTTAGCCTTTCGTCTCCATATTGTATGTTCGCGGCCAAGGGGGGATTGTACTAATAACTATAAAAGGTTGATTTAGACGGATCGTCTTGCATAAAAAACTCGAAAAGATAATCTGTCTCTATATCGTAACGATAATTCCTCATGCATTGTCAACATGTTAAATGCTAATGAAGGAGTCACATCTGTAATGTGAAATTCTGTAGTAGGTTCTTCTGACCTGATGGAGGAAAAATCATCCTCTGATTGGATTTTAAAAATAGTTAGACCAAATTTATTGAATGCGCTCTTCCAATCTTCAATTGATAAAATATCAGGTATTCCGTAAAATGCAGTGATCTCGCTATATTCCGACTCTAATAATGGCTCCGTCCGTATCATCTCGATAGCAATAATGACACCGTTTGGTTTTAGAATTCTTTTTAGTTCTGGTAATGTTAGATCAAGATTTGTAAAATTTAGAACCGACTCAGATAAGATGATATCGGATAATTGATCTGGTAGAGAAGTTGAAGTTAAATCTTCTTGTACATATAAAATTTCACACTGACATTCTTTATTCCGTTTTTTTGCTTGTTGAATCATAAGGTGATCAAAATCTAGACCAATTACATTGTAGCCTAATTGATGCAGGTAATAACAACTTTGTCCTGTTCCACATCCAACATCAAGTACAGTATGATTGATTGGGAATTTTTCTTGTTCAAAGATTTCCTTTGTTAAGGATATGCCCCCAGGATGTGCTCCACCAACGCCGAGTGAAGATAGCATTTGTAAGTAATTCAAATTATTCCCCCATTCTGATCCTTTATTTTATGAAGGATCAGAATGGAGCGTGATTAGACACAATGGAATAAGCAATGTTTTTCAAAAAGCATTTTGAGCTTAGGAGTAATCATTTTATGAATTTCTGCCTTATAAACGTATTGAAGTGAACCCTTAACATGTAATGTGTGAACATAGCGTTCAACTTGATCATTTATAAATGTAGAAACTTGATTTTGATAAAAGAAAACTTTTTGTTTTATTTTGTAATCAATTTCTTTGATTAATGATAATGAAAAGTGAATCATATCAAATTCAGTTCTTCCAATGTAATCTGCTATTTGCATATGAAAACCTCCCTGCATTTACATTCGTGTAATAAACTTTACATTAAATTAATAAAAAAGTATCGTGGTTTTTGTCGAAGATCATTTTCTTTTATAAAATTTCAGTTTGAGGTATCCCTTACTATATGATTTGAGGAAGTAGAATGTTGACAAAAAGTGAATCATTTTTTCTGCTACACAAATTAATTGACGTTTTCATTTGGCTTAGACATAATAGGAACATACATAAAGGTGGTGCAAAATAGTCGTGAAAAATAGCAAATTACTAATTTCAGTAATTGTAACAGCAACAATTACAGCAGGAATAACATACAATGTTGTTAAGCCTAATGGAAGTATGTTAAGTGCACAAGAAGACGATCCATTTGGGAAATTAAGAAAAACATATGAAATTCTACAGGCAAATTATTATGAAAAAGTTGATACAGATCAGCTGGTTGAAGGTGCTATTAAAGGTATGGTGGAATCTTTGGAAGATCCATACTCCGTTTATATGGATGTTGAGGAAGCTAAAAGCTTTAGTGAAAATATTTCTTCATCTTTTGAAGGTATTGGTGCTGAAGTACAAGAAAGCAACGGAAATATTATGGTTGTCTCTCCTATTAAAGGATCTCCTGCTGAAGAAGCAGGGATAAAACCAAAAGATATCATTCTTAAAGTAGATGATAAATCTGTTGAAGGTTTGTCTGTTAATGAAGCAGTTATGAATATTCGAGGAGAAAAAGGAACAAAGGTTAATCTACTTATCCAACGTGCAGGAGTTGGAGAACTTACTTTTACAATAAAAAGAGATACCATACCTTTAGAAACAGTTTATTCAGAAGTGCTTGATGGAAACATTGGTAAAATACAAATTACAAAGTTTTCTGAGACGACTGGAAAAGAACTTGCCAGCGCCTTGGAGGAGCTGCAAAATAAAAAAGTTAAGGGTTTAATACTGGACTTAAGACAAAATCCCGGTGGATTAATGGACCAAGCTCTCCTTATGTCTGATTTATTTGTTCCGAAAGGAAAAAATATTATGCAAGTGGAAGATCGAACTGGTGCCAAGGAAATTTACAAAGCTGAAAATGACAAGGATGTTGACCTGCCTATTACAGTTTTAATTGATGGCGGAACAGCAAGTGCAGGTGAAATTATGGCTGCAGCATTAAATGAGTCGGCAGGAATACCACTTGTTGGGGAAAAAACCTTTGGGAAAGGTACTGTTCAAACCGCAAATGGATTTGATGATAATTCATCTGTCAAATATACAACTGCTAAATGGTTAACACCTGATGGTACATGGATACATGATAAGGGAATTGAGCCTACAGTGAAGGCAGAGCTGCCTGACTATGCAAATTTACCTTATATTAACCCTGAAAACGAATTAAAATCCGGTGATTCTAATGCCGAAGTAAATGCTGCTCAACAAATGCTTAAGGCACTTGGTTATACAGAAGTTAGTGTTAAGGGATATTTTGATGAAGCGACAGAAAAGGTTGTAAAACAATTCCAAGAAGATAACAAACTTACTGTAAATGGTATCATTACAAAAGATACAACGATTAAGTTGATGGAATTAATTCAGAAAAAAATCCAAGAAAATGATACACAATTGGAAAAAGCGATATCGGTATTAAAAGAAAACATGTAAAAAAACAGCTTATGCTTTTCGCATAAGCTGTTTTTTCGTAAGACCTATAACCATGTTGAAACTTGATCTAAATCTAAGCGATTACTTTGGTGTGCAGGCTTCACAGCTTTTCCAATCGAAATTAACATAATTGGAACATATCTTTCAGAAATAGAAAATTCTTGCATAAATTGATCTTTATTAAACCCGCCAATTGCACATGTGTCATAGCCTTTGGCCTTTGCAATAATCATTAATTGCATTGCAGCCAATGAAGCATTTGTAAATGCAGCATCTCGTGCAAAACCTTTGTCTGTATAAGCACGACTAATCTGACCTGCTAGGTTTTCTTTTATCTCTGATTTTAAATGTCCTGCTAGTACAAGAGGATCATACACCTGGTCAGTGTTTTCATTAGCTTCTAAGTCACCTAAAATGACAACTACAGCAGATGATTCAACAATTTGACTTTGATTATAAGCGATAGGTAATAATTTTTGTTTAGCTTCATCACTATGGAATACTGTAAAATGCCAATGTTGTAAATTCCAAGCAGATGGCGCCTTTGTTGCGAATGTTAAGAGTTCACTTAACTCTTCTTTTGTAATTTTCGCGTCTTTATCATAATGGCGTATAGAAGAACGACTATTTAATACTGTCATCACATCTTCTGCATAGGTTGTATTCATGAGAAATCCTCCTGAGTTGAATTTGGTACGTGTATATTTTATACTAAAAGTAATATACTAACTTTTAGTAAGTATTATCACATCTACCTATCATAATAGAAGTGAAATACAGAGTCAAGAGAAATGGAATAAGGGGAGAACTGTGTGAAAATAAATCTTTGTCCAAAATTAGAAACGGCTTTTAGACTTTTAGGTAAACGTTGGATTGGTATTATCATTCATGTTTTACTCGATGGACCTAAAAGGTTTAAAGACCTGACAGATATTATTCCTAGTATTAGTCAAAAGATGTTATCTGAACGACTTAAAGAACTGGAAAATGAAGGTTTAGTGGAAAGAATTGTTATAGATGAAACCCCGGTTAAAGTCATTTATCAGTTAACTGATAAAGGGAGAAGTTTGAAAGGCGTTGTAAAAGAGGTAGGAATTTGGGCAGATACTTTTTGCTCGGTTGAAGAAAAGAAAGGAGAAGAGAATGAATAGAACCGTTATTATAACTGGTGGTGCAAATGGTATTGGAAAAGAATTAGTCATTCAATATGCTGAGGAGAATGACAATGTTGTTATAGCGGATATTAATGAGCAAGCAGGCAGAAACCTAGAACAAACATGTAAAGAAAAGCAATTAAATGTCATGTTTGTTAAAACTGATGTATCAATCGTAAGTGATATTGAACAATTAATAAAATCAACGGTTGATCGTTATAACACCGTAGATATACTAATTAACAATGCAGGATTGTCTAAGTGGAAGTCTCCGTATGAAATAACAGTTGAAGAATGGGACATGGTACTGAATACAAATTTAAGAAGTGTTATGTTTGCTTCAAGAGAAGCTGCTAAGGTAATGAAGGCAAATACAAATGGGGGAAAAATAGTGAATATTGCCTCCACCAGAGCATTAATGTCAGAAGAAAATTCAGAGGCATATGCTGCGACAAAAGGTGGGATTGTTGCACTGACACATGCGCTTGCAGCTTCATTAAGTGACGATCAAATACAAGTAAATGCGATTTCTCCAGGCTGGATTGAAACTGGAGATTACAACTCATTAAGAGAAGTTGATCACATACAGCATTTATCTAAACGAGTCGGGAAACCATCAGACATTGTCAAAGCTTGTAAATATCTTACAAGTAAGGATAATGATTTTGTTACAGGTATTAATTTAATCGTAGATGGTGGTATGACCAAAAAAATGATCTATGAGGAGTAACAAGAAAAGAGAAAAGTTATAGCATTTACCTAATGATATAGGTGAAAGCCCACTCAAAACCCTCCCGATATGAATACTTATTAGTGTAGGTATTTATCTAGGAGGAGGTAAAGAAGATGGGTCCATATATGATGAGAAATAATTTCCGTAGCCCTTACCCGGGAGGCAGATTTTTTATAGGTGCACCATTTGTTGGTGGACTTCTTGGTGGTTTGGTAGGTAGTGCCATCTTAAGACCAAGACCATTTTATCCATATCCGCCATACCCGCCATACCCTTATTATGGTTATGGGTACGGTTATCCATATGGCGGTTATCCTTATTATTAATATAAAAAACTACCTGCAATTGTCTGCAGGTAGTTTTTTATTATGTGAAACAATTCTGATGGATAACCACTTTAAAATGAAGGTTTATTAGAACTTAGGGCGATTCATTAAAAAGGTTACGTTATATCAATCTCAGATAAACTAAACTCACTTAGCTTAGTAAACTGGATTTCGATCCTATCCTCTAAAAAACTTGCTTTTGTCCCTTTTCTCTTAACAGGTGAGGGGAGCATGAATTTGGTTTGTTCTGAATCCTTAGGGTAATTTATGATAAATAATTGATGTGTGGTATGTTGCAATTTGACATTTTCCCTGGACATATTATTTAAAGGGATGTTCACATAAACATAATCACTGGTTTCGAAAATCTCCGGCTTCTGAATAGTGGATGATTCTTTTGGTGAATAATCAGTTTGGAAGGGATAACCACCTTGAGTTAAGTCACCACCGAATACATTCTTCATAACTTGTTGGATATAGTTCTCCACTTCTTTCGGGTTCATTTTATTTAATTGCTTGGAAAAACCAGATTGACCAAAGGGGAATTGTTTATCCCATGGAAACATATAATCACTTCCTAATTCGGTTCATTTTAATACATATGATATGCTATTAAATAAAATAGGTTAGAGTGCATATCTGTTGTCGGACTTGATCTAAGATGTATATAATGGAATTTGGAATATATTAATAACTACAGCTTTGAGTTGACAGAATTGTGAGGTTTGATAATGAATAATGAAGTAAATGCATATAAAAAAGGCCTGTTTTATACTGCTTTTTCTTATATGTTATGGGGGGTACTACCACTTTATTGGAAGTTAATCCATGATGTAACTTCTGAAGAAATTTTAGCTCATAGAATTTTTTGGTCTTTCTTGTTTATGCTTGCCCTATTAACTTTTTTTAAGGAATGGCCGAATGTTATTGATGTATGTAAGAAAATGGTGAAACAACCGAGTTTAGTTTTATTGCTTATTTTATCTTCTGTTTTAATTAGTATAAACTGGTTTGTGTATATATGGTCTGTAAATCATGGGCACTTGATAGAAACAAGTTTAGGATATTACATAAATCCACTTATAAGTGTTTTATTAGGAATGATATTTTTTAAAGAAAAATTAAATCTCTGGCAGAAGTTATCTTTTATCATCGCAGGAATTGGTGTTTTATATATGACGATAAACTATGGACAAATCCCATTCATTGCTTTGACCCTTGCTATTAGCTTCGGATTATATGGGCTGGCAAAAAAGATGACAAAGTTAAGCTCTGGAATTGGGCTGACATTCGAAACATTGGTTGTTACACCAATTGCGATTATTTATTTATTGATGTTGGCTTTACAAGGAGAAATGATGTTTCTTCAATTTGACATAGCAACAAATTTACTCCTGATTGGAGCAGGTGTTGCAACAGCTGTACCATTACTTCTCTTTGCAAGTGGGGCTCAACGTATTCCATTATTTATGGTTGGTGTACTTCAGTATATAGCACCAACAATTACGTTAATAATAGGAGTTGTTCTTTATGAGGAACCCTTCACTATAACTGAATTGATTACTTTTTCATGTATATGGACGGCCTTATTGCTCTTTACACTTTCCAATTCACGTCATTTTAAAAAGTTTGCAATAAAAATCAAGAAACCAAATTCTGTTGAGATGTAGGAGTGGAGATCTTGAAGAGCATAGAAATATTAAGAGCTTATAAATCACTTTGGTCAAACCGGTCATTGCCAATTGAAGAAAATCCTGAACATACATTAAGAAATGCGGTTGAAAACGAACTAAAGGACGAAATGACTCATCCTAGACTCCGTAAAACACCGCATCAAAAGTTTACCTTATCGGTGAAAAGAATAGTTGCCTCTTCAATTGAAGATCAACTAAAAATAAAACTAATTGAGTATCATCTATCTATTTTAGAAGAACTGGAAAATGAAACAAATAGAGGAGGTTCACTATGAAAAGTATTACAACACAAGATGTTCAAGGATATCTAGATCATTTTTTAAATAAACAAGTGTTTATACACTTAGAAACAACAACAGGCTCTTATTCTGCACATAAAGATGAAAAAAACATGACAGTTGTGGCCTTTATTCGAAATACAAAGGTTACTTATCACCAAGCTAAAATTACAGGAAATGGTCCATATCGAATTGGTTTGAAATTAGAAGATGGTTGGATATACGCAGAAGGTCTAACGGATTGGACCTTTAACGAAGAAGGTCAACTATTAACAGCAGGCCACAACTCAGAAGGGCAATTAGCTATAGCCTTACAAATAAGTGAGAAACCATTTCACAATTAATGGTATGTTCAGATGGACGTTTTAATCATGATATAGAGGTGAGTATAGATGAAGGAACATGTTTTAGTAATATTACCACATCCTGATGATGAAGCCTTTGGAGTTGCCGGACTGATAGCTTTAAATCGTAAAGCGGGAGTACCCGTTACATACGCGTGTGGTACTTTAGGTGAAATGGGCAGAAATATGGGAAACCCTCTTTTTGCGAATCGAGAGCTGCTGCCTCAAATTCGTAAAGAAGAACTAATCAATGCTTGTCAAGCGATGGATATTCAAGACTTACGAATGCTGGGGTTACGAGATAAAACCCTCGAATTTGAAGATGAAGAACAATTAGCTGATCTATTTGAAAAGATTATTGATGAAGTTCAACCAACGCTTATTGTAACTTTTTATCCGGGACATGGGGTCCATCCTGACCATGATGCATGTGGAGAAGGCGTTATCCGAGCTTTAAAGAGAAAGCCGATTGAAGAACGACCTGTTACATATTGTATGGCGATTACGAAGAACAGATTCGAGAGTATTGGTCATCCAGATGTTGAGGTAAATGTAGCAGATGTAGCAGATATTAAACTAAATGCATTAAAAGCACATCGTTCCCAAACAGAGGGAATGTTAAAGGCAATGGAAGAGAAATTCCTAAATAAAGACCCTGAGGTCATGCATTGGTTTGAGAAAGAAGTGTTTTATACGTATAAATGGACTGATTAGTGCAAAAAAGAGTGTCTTATCTTCAAATGAAGTAAGACACTCTTTTTAATTAGGAAAAGATATGACAGCGACTTTGCCAACTAGAACATAGCGACAAGCCACTCTTCTCTAATTATTATGTGCATTTAACACTTCATATTTTCGTTGGATTTTATATAGTCGAAAAGATAATCCGATTGCTCCAGCGGCAAGCCCAGAAATAAGACCAATCCAATATCCAAACGCATCCAAAGGAGTATACGTAGCAACAAGATATCCAACTGGAAGTCCGATTACCCAATAAGAAATGAGAGCCATAATAAATGTTACATTTACATCTTTATATCCTCTTAGGATACCTTGTATTGGTGCAGCTATCGCATCTGATAATTGAAAGAAAATCGCATAAATTAAGAAATCCTGTGTTAGCTTAAGTACGGCATTATCAGAAGTATAAAGTGACGCAACTTCCGGTCTAAAGAAATAAATCAGTGCAGCTGAAATGAGGGAAAGCATGAGCGCTAATCCTATACCTATATAGCTGTATTGTCTTGCATCCCTTATTCTTTTTGCCCCAACTTCTTGTCCGACGACAATAGTGAGAGCTAAAGAAATACTTAATGGAAGCATGTAAAGAAAAGAAGCAAAATTAATGGCTGCCTGATGTGAGGCAATTGTAACGGTATGATATTGACTCATCAGTAGTGTAACAGCAGCAAAAATACTAGTTTCAAAGAATATGGAAAGTCCAATAGGTACACCAATTTTTAAAATTTCTCCCCATGCTTTAAAAGAAATAGGAAAGAACGTCTTAAAAATATAGTACTCCTTAAAAGGAGATCGTTTGTTAACGATAAAGATTGCAATTGCCGTAATACACCAATAAGTTATGGCAGATGCTATACCGGCACCTATTCCCCCAAGAGCAGGAAATCCAAATTTCCCAAAGATAAACAAGTAGTTGAATACAAAGTTTATTGGTAAGGAAGTAAGTGTGATAATCATTGTTACTCTGGTATACCCCAACGCATCAATAAAACATCTTAACACGGCGTATAAAAATAAAGGGAAAATCCCCAGTGATAATGAAATTAAATACCACTTGGCTATATAGCGAACCTCATTTTCAAGACCCATATTTAATAAGATGGGATCCAACACAAAAAAACCTAAAATAAGAATAAGAACGGAAATAAAAATGCTAACATACAGGCCTTGAACTACCATAAACGGAACATCTTTTGTTTTTTTCGCCCCAACTAGCTGGGCAACAATAGGGGTTACGGATAATAAAATTCCACTTAAACCGGTATAAACGGGTACCCATAAACTGGATCCAATTGCAACACCCGCTAAGTCATTTGGATGTACTTTGCCTGACATTGTTGTGTCAAAAAAATTCATCGAAAATAAACCTAGTTGAGTGATGAGAATCGGAAATAGAATACTTGAAAGATAAATTATTTTTTTCTTGTTTAATACGTTAATTTTCATGTTACATCCTCATTTCAAAAAGATACCTGTTGCATTATAACATGAAAAAGACAAATAGTAGTTTATTTCGGCTGATTGTTATCTGATTTACGTGACTCACCTTTGAACATTTGATAATAAAAAAACCTAAGGATATGACACCTAAAATACTAAACGTATATTGAAGAATCTTTTGAGTAATCATGCGTACACCTCCTATAGGTAGTATGGTTAGATAAATGGAAAAAATACACAAAATAAAAAATCATAAAATAGCATGAAAGAAAAAGACTAATCTAAAGGGAGGATTGAGCATATTGGAACAAAATCAAACATTTACATCTATCAAACATCACATTGCTGTTCACCTAAGTCAAATAATTGATGAAACACAAACAATGAGAAATTCACTGGATGAGAAAGAATATTGTCTCTTATGTGAGCTCGCTCATATAAGAGATCTCTTTAATGAAATACAATCTTCCGCGTCTTTCTTTTATTTAAAAGCTTATATTGAAAAATTCACAACTCAATACATAGAGATCGCTAAGGCGATTCAAAATCTGGCAGAAAAAAGACACGGGGCACTAATTGTTGTAGAAAGAGAAAACCCGGTTTCTGGCCATATTCAGGGAGGCATTCCATTAAATGCAACGATCTCCAATCGTTTAATCGAAAGTATTTTCTATCCTGGAAATCCATTGCATGATGGAGCAATAATAGTGAAGGGAGATTATATTATTTCCGCTGCAAATGTATTGCCTTTAACAAACCAGGATTTTGGTTCAGAGAAAGTAGGAACAAGACATAGGGCAGGTATTGGCCTTACGGAGATGACAGATGCTTTAGTACTCATCATTTCAGAGGAAACAGGAAAAATGTCGTTTGCATTAGGGGGAATCCTTTATCCTATTATCTCACCTGAATCTAGTCTCCAATAAAAAAATAAATATGTAAAAGTCAGAACACAGTTTCTGACTTTTTTTGTTTTAAAAAATTAAAAGGATGATAGATTAAGAAGCGAGTTGGAAAGCTGAAATAGAATGATTGTCTGTCTATGTAAAATTTTGTATAGTAAAAAGGAAGGATCTGTATCATTTTACCTGTTTTTATTAAATTTATTTATAAATATGTAGTTTTATGTCTGATAATCTATTAAACTAAGCTTATGATGAGTAGGAGGTAATAGTAGAAATGAAACAAAAAATATTAGGATTGACAGCAACAGCAGTTGTTGGGTCATCATTATTTGCTTCAGTTGCTGCAGCAGATGAGAAAATTAAAGTGAAAAGTGGTGATACACTTTGGGATTTGTCAAGGCAGTATGACACAACAGTTAGCAACCTTAAGCAATGGAATTCATTAAATAGTGACTTTCTTCAGGTTGGACAAGTTCTCAAGGTTAAAACATCTACTACTACAAATAATCAATCAAGTAATAGTACAACATCGAATTCTTCTTCATCAACATCTGCTAAAAATGTAACATATACTGTAAAAAGCGGAGATTCATTATGGGTGATTGCTAGAGCTCATAATACATCAGTTGCTGAGTTAAAGAATCTAAACAATTTAACAAGTGATCTTATCCGAGTTGGTCAAAAATTATCGGTTAAAAAACAAACCGGTCAAACTACTCAGAAAAATGAAGAAACGGTTAGCAACAATAAACCTGAGCAAGGTTCATCAAATGTCGTTTCTACATACAAGGTTTTACCAGGTGATTCTTTATGGAAAATAGCCAATAAATTTGACTTAACGATTGCAGAAATAAAAGTAGCAAATAATCTTAAATCAGATGTTATTCGAGTTGGTCAGGTTTTAAAATTGAATGGTGACAAAACAATTAGTCAAGATACAAATAACACGGTTTCAAAACCATCGCAATCACAAAATCAATCCTCAAAAATTGACACAATGATAAGTGAAGCGAAATCACTAATGGGAACTCCATACCGTTGGGCTGGAAATACACCAAGTGGTTTTGATTGCAGTGGATTTATTTATTATGTTCTAAATAAAGTTACATCTGTGTCTCGCTTAAGTACAGCGGGTTATTGGGATACGATGAAATCTGTAAACAATCCTGCAGTAGGAGATTTTGTCTTCTTTACTACATATAAGGCAGGTCCATCACATATGGGAATTTATTTAGGAAATAATGAATTTATTCATGCTAGCAGCTCAGGAGTTACGATAAGTAAACTGGATAATTCATATTGGAAGCAGCGCTATCTCGGTGCTAAACGCTATTTATAGAATCCTTTAGGATTCTATTTTTTTTTTGAGATAAAAAAAGGGGTGGATTTAGTTATTAATTACCACCTAAAGTACTTTCGTAAACTTTGAATACTTACAATCTTTTTAGTATACTCATGATTGGTATAAACGTTTGAAAAAGGTATAAAAGGAAGGACAAAAATGAAAAACATAGAAGCTTATCAATTACCAACTGACATTCAAAAGTTAATAAAGGATAGATCAGCAAGAGAGGTACATGAGGATGATGAATTATTAATCGGTGAGAGCGGATATACTCCAACTGATGATTCTATTATTTATGATGCAATGATTGCATTAGCTCTAGGAAAAAATGTTTTATTAAAAGGTCCAACAGGATCTGAAAAACCAAACTTGCTGAAACTCTATCAAATCTATTTCAGCAGCCGATGCATAGTATTAACTGTTCTGTTGATTTAGATGCAGAAGCACTATTAGGCTTTAAAACAATAGAAAACAATCAAAGTGGAACTTCAATTGAATTTATTGCAGGACCTGTTGTGAAAGCGATGAAAAAAGGACATCTTCTTTATATCGATGAAATTAATATGGCAAAACCGGAAACACTACCTATTTTAAACGGGGTACTGGATTATCGAAGAATGATTACAAATCCATTTACAGGGGAAGTTGTGAGATCACATGAGCACTTTGGAGTTATTGCTGCGATAAATGAAGGATATGTTGGAACAGTACCCTTAAATGAAGCATTAAAAAACCGTTTTGTTGTCATTGAAGTTCCATATATACAAGACGATGAATTGAAATCGGTTCTTGAAAAACAATCAAAGCTTACAGATCCAGCATTAATTAAAACATTTACAAAGTTGTCAGCCGATTTGTTAAGTCTTGTTCAAAATGGACAGGTGTCAGAAGAAGCTGCATCAATAAGGGCACTAATTGATACATGTGATTTAGCTTGCTATCTCCCTCCAAAACGTGCTGTCGAAAGAGGAATTGTTGAAAAGCTGGATGATGAAAGAGAAAAAGCAGCCATTAGAAATGTGGCTGAAACTCTATTTGAGTGAGGTTTTGGTTTTGAGATTTATTAAGTTCAACGATCAACAAGTTGATTCATTTCTTTTTATGGAATTATCTGATCTTTCCAAAGGACTTACAAAGAATCGTGATTTGGAAGTGGATTATAGTGTCCAATCTTACTTAGATCCATTTGAAAAAAAGATTTATGTTAGTCATTTCTGGGATCATCGTGAAAAATCTGAGACAGAATTAGCATTAAAAAGTGATGTTTATCTTCGAAGTATTGGGAACTATTTTCATACAGATTTTCGAGAGCTTGGTCTATTTATACAAAGGGTAAGGCCTTTAAAGCTTAATAGTTTTGCCAAACAACTTTGTATGTTGTTGGAAGATCTTCGAATAGAAGAGGTGTGTATAAAAGAAAGACCAGGTACAAAAACTGCGTTTTACTTAAGAAAAAAGCTATACCGTAGACATTTTCAAAGCCAACTTATTATTCATAAGGAACGTAATATTTTAACAGACGCTCTATTTAATGCACTCTATCTAATCCTGACAGCTGAATCTACAATGGAACAGGTTCCGGCCCTGTCAGAAAACCTAGATCGTACATTACCTTATATTCAAACTCAAATCTTTCAAGTTTTTGAAGCCTCTTCAACCTCACACATTATTAAGATTGTTTTAAATGTAGTTGATATTTTAGAAGAGCTTCTGGATAAGGACATGCTTAATACTTATTTTTATTTAGCTGATCTTCCGTACGAATCAATAAAAGCTTCAAGTCTTTTTGATGAGTTAAAGAGAAAATCTAAATTAAAAAATAAAGATCAAATCGAAAATGCTAAAAAAGGTGATGAAGATGTCCATAGTGACAAACTTCCAACCTGGCATAGTGAAACGAGCAAGCCAACCAAAAGTTTTTTACAATTTGATTTAGAACAAGGAACAAACACAACGCTTAATGGTGATGGTACTGTTCGTGAAGGCGAAGACACAGATCAAGCACTTGCAATGGTACAGGGGACATCAGGGAAAGCTAAAAAAAATGATTATTCAAAGCTAGAAGCTATGGAGTCGCAAAAGGAAGAAAGATCTAGCGCGGGGGAGCTTGTATATGGGAAGGAAAATAAATATGCTGTACCAATATTTGTTCAATCAAAGCTCCCGTCGGCAGATGACATAGATAAATACAAACATGATCGAAATGATATTCTTCTATTTCAGAAAAAATTAAAATTAATGATTCAAAAAACATTGGAACATAAAAGAACATTGCCAAGAACAGATCTCCATATAGGGAGGTTAAACAAAAAGCTTCTAAGATTATTGACAGAAGAAAATCCTAAACTGTTTTATAAAAAGCAGGAAAGATCACCGGATATTGATGCTGTTTTTACTCTTTTAGTTGATTGTTCTGCCTCCATGTTTGATAAAATGGACCAAACAAAGCTGGGAATTATACTCTTTCATGAAACATTAAAGTCAGTCAGAGTTCCGCATCAGATTGTTGGTTTTTGGGAAGACACAAATGAAGCTTCCAAAACCCGTCAGCCGAACCATTTTCATACTGTTATATCGTTTAGGAATTCATTGCAGAGTCAATCAGGACCAGAGATTATGCAACTATCTCCAGAAGAAGATAATCGAGATGGGTATGCAATAAGACATATGACCGATCAATTAATGAAAAGAAATGAAAAGCAAAAATTTCTCATTGTGTTTTCTGATGGTGAACCAGCCGCAACCGGTTATGAAAGAAATGGAATTATAGATACACATGAAGCCGTATTAGATGCCAGGAAGTTAGGGATAGAGGTAATGAATGTCTTTTTATCAACTAATGAAGTAGATGAAGCGACCAAAAAAACCATCCAAAATATTTATGGAAGATACAGTGTTTTTGTTGAAAAAATTGAAGAGCTTCCAGAACAATTATACCCATTACTAAAAAGATTGTTATTAAAAACAATTTAGCTGTTCATATAGAAAAGTGATAATTATTTTAAAGTAGGACAAAATCTTAAGTATGATTTTGTCTCTTTTTTCGAGATAGGTACTACCTAAATTAATCTTAAAAATAGATCAATAATGATTCTATTTTTAAGTACACTTGGACATAGAAAAATTTATCATAATTTACTCTAAAATAATAAAAATTGTACTTTTTTTCCAAGGATTTGTAGTATGATAGATGTAAGGAAGAGAAGGTATTGTTTGATAATTCCAATTATTTAAATAATTGAGAGCGCTAAGAAAAGATATTGAAAAAAGGACCAAATTTTTTAAAATATTTCAATCATCTATCTTGGAATGTGTAGACACCAATGTTAAAATAACATTGGAAGCGTTTTAATATCATACTACTATACTCGTAAGAGTGGTTAATATCGTAGGATAATATTTTTTTCACCTGCGTATCAGAAATATTTTTCTGATCACTTATGAATCTTTGGGGGTAATGTAAGATGGCAGTAGGCACAAGTAAGAAAAATTTCCCTTGGGAAGACTTCCATGGTCCAAACCTCGGCTATATCATGGAACAATATGATCAATATAAAATTGATCCAAATTCTATTGATATAGAATTAAAAGAAATATTTGATAACTGGGGTTCTCCTTCTATACAAATGAAATCTAATAATCAACAAACATTAGCTGAAGGTGAAACAATTTCAGCTGATAAAATGAAAAAAGTAGCAGAAGCAGTAAAACTTGTAACTAATATCCGTAGATATGGTCACTTATATGCTGCTGTGTATCCTTTTGGAGATACTGCTGAGAAAAATGAATTTTTGCAACTTGAAGAATATGATTTAACAGAAAAAGATTTAAAGTATATTCCTGTACACCTTCTATGTGAGGATGTTCCAGCACATGTTTCAAATGGACTAGAGGCATACCAGTACTTAAAAGAGGTATACAAAGGTTCTATTGCTTTTGAGTTCAGCCATGTACATAATTACGAGGAAAAGACGTGGCTTCTTAAAATGGTTGAGTCGGGTACAATCTTTAAAAATCTGTCCAAAGAAAAGCGGATTTCGATTTTAAAGAGATTAACAGAAGTAGAAGGATTTGAACAATTTCTGCATCGTACATTTGTAGGGCAGAAGCGTTTCTCGATTGAGGGACTAGATATGCTTGTTCCTGTTCTTGATGAATTGATTTCAAATGCTGTTGAAGCAGGTACGGATACAATTAACATTGGAATGGCACACCGTGGACGATTAAATGTTTTGGCCCACGTGCTTGGAAAACCATATGAAATTATCTTTTCAGAGTTTCAACATGCACCAAATAAGGAATTAGTACCTTCAGAAGGATCGATTGGCATTAACTATGGCTGGAGTGGGGATGTAAAGTATCATCTTGGTGCAAACAAGCAATTCATGGATGAGAGCACTGGTCGAGCTAAAGTAACGTTGGCTAATAACCCAAGTCATTTAGAATTCATCGATCCTATTGTTGAAGGATACACCCGTGCTGCACAAGAAGTTCGCACAGAGAAAGGTTATCCTAAACAAAGTGTTAATGATGCGATGGCTATCTTGATTCATGGAGATGCTGCTTTTCCTGGTGAAGGAATTGTTGCAGAAACTCTTAATTTAAATAAACTAACTGGCTATCAAACAGGTGGTACAATCCATATTATTGCAAATAATATGATTGGGTTTACGACAGAAAGCCGTGATTCTCGCTCTACAAAATATGCAAGTGATTTAGCAAAAGGGTACGAAATTCCAATAGTTCATGTAAATGCTGATGATCCTGAAGCATGTATTGCAGCTGTTTATATTGCAATGGAGTACCGTAAAAAATTCAAAAGTGATTTCTTAATTGATCTCATTGGTTATCGTCGATTCGGTCATAATGAAATGGACGAACCGTCAATGACACAGCCTCAGCTATATGAAAAAGTACGCAAACATCCTACGGTACGTAAATTGTATGCGGAATCACTTGAAAATGAGAATGTGCTTAAATCAGACGATATTCAAAAGATCAATGATGAAGTGCAGGGAACTCTTGAGAAAGCATATCAAAAGGTTCCAGATAAAAAAGCTGCTGAAACTCACGTAATTAAATTACCAAAGTTTGTTAACAGTGGACTTCCTGCGTTACAAACAGCTGTTAACAAAGACAAGTTACTAAAATTAAATGACGAGTTGGTAAAATGGCCGGAAAATTTCAATGTTTTTTCTAAACTGCAAAGAATCTTAGAAAGAAGAGCAAATGGTCTTAAAGAAGAAGGTAAAGTAGAGTGGGCACTTGGTGAGGCGTTAGCATTTGCATCAATCCTTACTGATGGAACACCAATTCGTTTAACTGGACAAGATTCACAACGCGGAACATTCGCTCAAAGACATATCGTTTTACACGATGTCAATACTGGGGAGTTTTACTCACCTTTACACAAACTGTCAGATGCTAAAGCATCATTTGCTATTCATAACAGTCCATTATCTGAAGGTTCGGTTATTGGCTTTGAATATGGCTACAATGTGTACGCTCCAGAGACATTGGTTTTATGGGAAGCCCAATATGGAGACTTTGCGAATGCTGCTCAAGTATTTTTTGATCAGTTTATTGCAGCAGGTCGTGCAAAATGGGGACAAAAATCCGGACTCGTCATGCTATTACCTCACGGTTTTGAAGGGCAAGGGCCAGAGCATTCCAGTGGAAGACTTGAAAGGTTTTTACAGCTTGCTGCAGAAGATAGCTGGCAAGTAGCAAATTTAACAAGTGCTGCACAATATTTTCATATTTTACGCAGACAGGCTGATTTGCTAAAACGCGAAGAGGTCAGACCGCTAGTTATCATGACGCCGAAGAGCTTGTTAAGAAATCCACAAACGGTTTCAGATTTAAATGAATTATGTGAAGGTGAATTCAAGCCTGTTATTGAACAACCGGGTCTTGGGCATTCTCCAGAAAAAGTGAAAAGACTTGTTCTATGTTCAGGAAAAATTGCTACTGATTTAACGGATAAATTAAATTCCTTAGATGGAAATCAAGACTGGGTGCATATGTTGAGAGTGGAAGAATTATATCCATTCCCTAAGAAAATAATCCTTTCGATATTAGAAAATTTATCTTCTCTTGAAGAAATCGTTTGGGTTCAGGAGGAGCCGCAAAATATGGGGGCTTGGACCTTCATCGATGCTAAGCTGAGAGAAATTGCACCGGAAGGTATTCCAGTGAAATATATTGGCAGAAGAAGAAGACAAAGTCCTGCAGAAGGTGATCCTAATATTCATAAGAAGGATCAAGAACGTATTGTAACAGAAGCTTTGACTTGGAATAAATAATATTGACCATTTATGAATTGACTAAATTTAAAAATGCGGAACTTGCTAATGATCAATAAATCGCTTCTATTATGTATCAACTGTATGAGCGAAACTCTTACAAAAGCAAGTGCTCAAGGGGGAACCGACACATGGCTGAAATTAAAGTACCAGAACTAGCAGAATCTATCACTGAAGGAACAATTGCACAATGGCTTAAACAACCCGGGGATGCTGTTGAGAAAGGCGAATATCTCCTAGAAGTTGAGACAGACAAGGTAAACGTTGAATTAACTGCTGAATTTTCTGGAGTTTTAAAAGAGCTGCACAAAGAATCAGGTGATACTGTTCAAGTTGGAGAGACAATCGGGGTAATTGATGAGAGTGGAGAAACTTCTAGCTCACAACCGGAGGAAGTGAAGCAAGAAGGAAAGGCACCAGAAGCTGTACAAGAAGCAGAAGGTAAAGATGAGAAAAAGCAAAGACCAATTGCTTCACCTTCAGCACGTAAACTTGCAAGAGAGCGTGGGATAGATTTACAACAAGTGCAAACAATTGATCCTCTTGGTCGAGTAAGAAAACAGGATGTTGAGTCCTTCTCAGGTAAAGATGTACCAAATCAGCAACAACAGGATGCAACTCCGAAACCTGCTGCACCAAAACCTGCTGTTTCTGCTCAGGAAGATGTACCTGGTAAACCGGTTGAGCGAATTAAGATGTCTAGAAGACGTCAAACAATTGCTAATCGTTTAGTGGAGGTACAACAAACTGCTGCAATGCTAACAACCTTTAATGAAGTTGATATGTCCGCTGTTATGGAAGTTCGTAAACGTAGAAAAGATAAATTCTATGAACAGCATGATGTTCGTTTAGGATTCATGTCATTCTTTACAAAGGCAGTAGTAGCGGCTTTAAAACAATTCCCATTATTAAATGCCGAAATCCAAGGGAACGAGATTTTAATGAAAAAGTTCTATGACATAGGTATTGCAGTATCAGCACCTGAAGGTTTGGTTGTACCTGTTGTTCGTGATGCAGATCGATTAAACTTTGCTGGGATTGAAGGGGAAATTCTAAACCTGGCAAAGAAAGCACGTGACAATAAACTAAGCTTAAGTGATCTTCAAGGTGGTACCTTTACAATTACGAATGGGGGAGTATTCGGATCACTATTATCTACCCCAATTTTAAATGGTCCACAAGTAGGAATTCTCGGTATGCATAAAATTCAATTGCGACCTGTTGCAATTGATGAAGATAGAATGGAAAACCGTCCTATGATGTACATTGCACTTTCATATGATCATCGTATTGTTGATGGTAAAGAAGCAGTTAGCTTCCTAGCAACGGTTAAAGAATTGCTGGAAGATCCAGAATCATTATTACTAGAAGGCTAAGCTATTACAATATTACAATAGGAAGGTTGGCACTGATAGAAGGGTGCCAACTTTTTTTATTGGAAAAATTTCACTATAATGGATAAGACATATAGTGTTATCTTTCAATGCTTATATAACAGTACTATGTCAACTTCAAAACTGAAAGAATATTTTTAAAATACAATTTAAATTATGTTAGTAAAATGTTAAAATGTAGACTTATATAATGTTTGTGATGGATTGATACTAAAAGTCATAAGAATTTTCCTTTTAATAAATATATTCATTCGTAACAAACAAAGTTTGCATTAGAGGTGATGAAGTGAGTAAATCAGTCGAACAATGGTCGTCAAAAATCACGTTTATACTTGCTGCAGCAGGTTCAGCTATTGGCCTTGGAGCAATATGGAAATTTCCATATGTTGCTGGAACAAGCGGTGGGGGTGTTTTTTTCCTAATTTTTATTTTATTTACCTTATTAGTCGGATTGCCGCTCTTACTTGGTGAATTTATTATTGGCAGGAGTACAAAAAGTGATGCGATATTAGCTTATAAACAAATTGCCCCAAATTCACCCTGGCATCTAATTGGTAGATTGGGCGTCGTCACATGCTTTATTTTGCTTTCTTTTTATAGTGTTGTAGGGGGATGGATCCTCATTTATTTGGTAAAAGCTCTAACAGGTCAATTAAGTGGACTAACTGAGCAGGAGTATGGAGAATTATTTGGAGCAAGTATTTCAGATCCTATTATAACAGTAGTAGCTCAGTTGATTTTTCTGCTTATTACGAGCTATGTAGTGTCTAAAGGAGTTTCAAACGGCATTGAAAAAGCAAGTAAATTTATGATGCCTGCCCTTTTTATTTTATTTATTTTTATCATTATTCGATCAGTTACACTAGATGGTGCTATGGAAGGGATTATCTTTTTCTTAAAGCCTGATTTTGCAAAGGTGACATCTGAAACAGTTTTATATGCAATGGGACAATCCTTCTTTGCATTAAGTGTTGGTGTTTCGGTTATGGTCACATATAGTTCTTATTTATCTAAGAATGAAAACCTCCCCCAATCTGCAATATCAATAGTAGGGCTAAACCTATTAGTAGCTTTATTAGCAGGGTTAGCAATTTTTCCTGCTGTATTTTCATTCGGATTAGCACCGGATGCTGGTCCTGTTTTATTATTTAACGTACTTCCAACTGTTTTTAATCAAATGCCATTTGGCACTATTTTTTTAGTTGCTTTTTTATTATTATTTTTATTTGCAACTTTAACTTCTGCTTTTTCAATGCTTGAAATTATTGTTGCACCTATATCAAAAGGGAATGAAAAGAAAAGAAAGTTATTTTCATGGGTTGTAGGCTTATGTATTTTTGCTGTAGGAATCCCCTCAGCATTATCGTATGGTGTGCTTTCAAATATAACTATATTTGGAAAGTCTATTTTTGATGCTGCTGATTTTTTGGTTAGTAATATGCTTATGCCATTAGGTGCGTTATTAATTGCGGTATTTGTTCCATTGAAGATTACTAAAAAAGACCTGTTTGAAGAGCTTCAGAATGGTTCAACTACAAGTAAAAAAATATTTACTTGTTGGTATCTTCTTTTAAAATACGTTTCTCCTATTGTTATTATTGTTGTATTTTTAGATGTACTAGGGATCATTTGATGTACGAAAAGGGTAGCTTTAAAAATTTTTAAAGTTACCCTTTTTTTCTATAATAAGTAATTGGTCATTAATAGGGATTCCATTTTATTTGTTGTGCTTCATGGAAACGTCTTTCAACTTCCTTCCAATTGACAACATTCCACCAATTATCAACATATTTCTTTCGATCGTTTTTATATTGAAGATAATAAGCATGTTCCCATACGTCAAGCGTTAGAAGTGGGATAACATCCCATTGACTCAGGTTTTGGTGTTTTTCTGCTTGAAGAATTTCTAATCGCTGTGCTCGAGGTGACCAAACCAAAATAGCCCAGCCAACTGCTTCCACGTTTTTAGCTGCTTCAGAAAAATGCTGTTTGAATTGTTCAAAGCTTCCAAACGATAGGTTGATTTCCCTCATCAGCATTCCCGAAGGCTTTCCGCCGCCATTAGGTGTCATGATTGACCAGAATATAGTGTGTAAGTAATGTCCGGCTCCATGGAATGCTGCTTCACGCTCCCAATGTTTAATTAATTCGTAATTTCCGGTTTTACGTGCCTTTTGCATTTCTTTTTCGGCTTTATTTAATCCATCGACATAGCTTTGATGGTGTTTATCGTGATGCAAGCGCATAATTTCCTGCTGAATATATGGTTCCAATGCATCATAGGCGTATGGCAACGGAGGGAGTGTATGACCTCCTATAGGCACAGTTTTCTTCTGATTTTGTATTCGCACATTCTCCTGACGCTCTTCAGAATCAAAATATGTTTCAAATTGGGTAAATAATTCGTCTGCACGTTGATAAACATCATTAGGGTCCAGGTTTGATGTTTCATTAAGTTCATATTGCAGGTGTAAAAGTTCATTTTTCCATGATTCTAAACTCGTTATATCATGTTTGCTTCTTAAATCCTGAATTGAATCATCGTAACTCTTTAAAATATCATTACACCATTTTTTCATTGATGTCATGTATTGCTCTGACATGTAAAATCGCCTCCTAGACAGCAGTCCTAGACAATATATGCAAAAAAATTGAAAGGGTTGATTTTTTTCTTTGACATTACCGTAGTGGTTAGGAATTTACAGTAGAATGAGTCATTATTTTTTTTCGGTAATGTGCCAAGGCTAACAGGGGAAATATATCATTATAGCTATGATAATGAATATAAAATTGCCCTGGTAGCCCTATACCAGTGGGATAAGATAGCGCAGTTTGTGAAAAGGAAGAACGATCGAGTAAATGAGCAATTCCTTTTTTTACAGATTCCTTTACGTATGCATTACTTTGTATCAATGCATCTAGAGCCCAAGCAGTTTGAGATGGTGTACTATAGAGAAGTGGTGTATATTCTTTCTTGATACTGCTTATACAGGATTCTCCCCAACCTCCAGTATCAAGCTGAACGGATTCCAACCAATGAATCGCCTTTTGTATAACAGGGGAATTAGCAGATACGCCGACAGCTATCATTCCAGTAACTGCAGCCCATGTACCGTATATATAACAAACACCCCACCTTCCATACCAGGAGCCATTTCTTTCTTGATTGTTTTCCAACCATTTAATCGCAGCTTTAATGCTTGGATGTTGTTTAGATAATCCTGCATAAGTACCTAAAAACTCAAGTGTTCTGCCGGTTAAGTCGGGTGTTGATGGATCGATAGCTGCGTCCTTTGCATTCTCTAGGGGGATAAGAGTAAGTAACTCCAGGTCTGTGTTTTTTTCAAAAGCTCCCCAACCTCCGTCTGCATTTTGCATAGAAAGAAGATAGGTTACACCTCTGTACCAAGCATTCCGATCTCTATCGTTTAATATAGCTGTACGAGTTATAGCGCGCAAAACTGCGGATGTATCATCATTATCAGGGATCATCGTGTTATTATGAGAAAACCCCCAACCTCCTGGTGAAACATTGGGATTATGAATCTTCCAATCTCCTTTTTTTGTATGTTGTTTAGAAAGTAGAAAAGAATTTGCTTGTTGAATGATCTTTTCTTGATTAGAGACTTTTGCTTCCTGTAATGCATAACTTAGTAAAGCGGTATCCCATACTGTGGATGTTGAGTTTTCTATATGAATTCCATTACATGAAGTAGAAACTAATTGTTTTAAACCGTTTATAGCATTGACGATCGTAGGGGAGTTTTTACTATACCCAAGTGAAAGAAGGGCAAAGATCATAAAAAAAGTTGCGCTGGCATAACTGTATAAAGTACCATCTTCCTCTATTCTTTTTAACATATATCTCTCAGCACGCTGGTAGCCTAGACGATGCAAATATTCTGGTAGTGTTAATAGTTTTTTCATGTCATTCATAAATAGTGAGCGAGAGCGATATTGATTTAGTAGGTGCTGTGGAGAAGGTTGTCTGTAAAGGTGGCTTATTGCGGGAGTATAGGCAGATTTTAATGTGAACTTTTTGTTTGCTGCCACCATCATAGGGATAAAGTGAATTCTAGCATAAGCACTAAATTGGTAGAAGTTAAAAGGAAACGATGCTGGAATAAGCAGAAATGTCATAGGTACATAGAAGAGTGTTGGCCATGGGTAAAGTCCGTTGACAGCAAGCATCCATTTGGTCATAAAATGCGCATTGTTTAAACCACCTTTTTCTTTTATAAATTGTTCAGCCTTTTTTAAAGCAGGATGATACTGAGATATAAAGCCGGAGAACAATAATGCACAATAAGCTTGTATCGTTGCAGATAAATTACCATCCTCTTCGTCAGGGTAAGCTTTCCAGGTCCCTTCTTTGGATTGGGTTAAAAGTAATCGTTCTGTCAAATTCTTTATTAAACTTTCCTCATTTTTTCTGTCCAATGCTCTGAGTGTAATAATCATAAACGCATCAGTCAATAATCCACCTTCGAAACAATATTTCCAAGATCCGTCACTATTTTGTGTATTTTTTAACTTGTCTACAAAAGAATAAATGGATTGATCAAGTTTGTTGTTTGTAAGCATATTTATTCTTCACCTCACCATAGGCTATGCAGGGTGTTAGTTGTATATGTGTGATGAAATGAAGATATGTATCAATGTATTACTGTGGAGCGAAACCATTGCTATTATGTTTAACACACTCGAATTCTATGTTTAAAAAATACGTTCTCTAGAAATGAGCATACTTCAATAAATTAGTTTCTTGCATTGATTGGCATTTTAGAAAGAATCGGATAGAATATAACATAATGAATGTGAAAGGTGGATTTGCTTTGATACATAAAACATGGCAAGAATCAAAGGCATTAAAAAAAGTAAAATGCGTTCATACAAACGCAGCAAAATACATGGTTGACCGTGCACTTACTGCAGGTGAAGAGTATGATGTTCAAAATGAAACAGAAGAATTCTACTTTGTTATTGACAATACTGGCAAGGTTGGCGGCTACTATAAAGATTATTTTGAACATGCTTAACGTTGAGAAAGGAATGGGAAAAACTGTCCATTCCTTTTTATGTTTACTCACATCAGTTTGACATCCCACTCATTATTATTATAATTGATAATAATAATGAGTGGGGAGAGATTGTAGTATTGAATTCAAAAGCAAAGCTAATTCTTCATCCAGTGCGAATGAAAATTGTACAAACATTAATTGGAAGAAAAGAGTTGAATGTCCAGCAAATCCAAGAAAGATTAACTGAAGTTCCTCAGGCCACTTTATATCGCCATCTAAATAAACTATTAGAAGGAAATGTGATTCAGGTTGTTAAGGAAAATCAAATTCGAGGAACGGTTGAAAAATTTTACGCTTTAAATGAACAAGAACATTCAACAACAGGAGATATTCAAAAATTAAATCGTGACGAACATTTACATTTATTTTTAACGTTTATGACACATGTATTAGGTCAATATGAAGCTTATTTACAACAAGACGAAATTGATTTAGTTAAAGATGGGGTTAGCTTTAGGCAAGCAATGATTTATTTATCAGATCAAGAATTTCAAGAATTTATCGCCGAATTGTCAGACGTCTTTTTAAGAGTCATAAATAATGAACCATCTAATGAAAGAAAGGCAAGGAATATATCTACTATTTTCATCCCAGATGCAAAAAAATAGTATGATCTTATAAAGTTTTTAAATTATAATAAGATAATAAAATAGCTATCCATGATGAACATTTGTAAGGCTACTTAGAAAGGGAAATGACAAAATGTGTGATCAAACATATATAATCAGAGATGCAAACATTGGAGATCTTCCACGAATAGTTGAAATTTATAATACATCAATACCCGGTAAACTTGCAACAGCTGATCTGGAAGAGGTAACAGTTGAAAGCCGGTTAGCTTGGTTTCATGAACATAACCCACACCAAAGACCTTTATGGGTAATAGAAGAAGATCGAGGTGTTGTTGGTTGGTTAAGTTTTCAATCCTTTTATGGTAGACCAGCTTATAATGCAACAGCAGAGGTTAGTATTTATTTAGATCCTATCATACATGGTAAGGGCTATGCTCGTATTTTAATGGACAAAGCAATTTCAGAATGTCCTAATCTAGGGATAAAAACATTGTTAGCATTTGTATTTGGTCATAATGCACCAAGTATCAAGCTTTTTGAACATTATTCATTTGAGAGATGGGCACATCTTCCGAAAATCGCTAATATGGAAGGCGTGGAGAGAGACTTAGTTATTTTAGGAAAAAGAATTATTGAATAACACTAAAAGTATAAAATTTCTCTGAAAGGATACAGTTCTTTATTTTGTATCCTTTTTGTACTTTAACAATGTCAAACGTATCTAAAAAGTAAGAGTAACGAATAAATTTGATAATAAAAACAAGTGGATTTGTATTTGAATAGTTAAGCCGTTAAGACACATACTTCATATAGGAAAGAAAATGTCAAAGGATAGAGAAGGTGGACTCATGCGATATATATTATTAACACATAATGATTTGGATGGTGTCAGTTGTGGGATTCTTGCAAAACTGGCTTTTGGTGAATTTGTAGATGTCCATTACCATTCAGTAAATAGCCTTGATTATCATATAGAGCAATTAATGAAAGAACAAAGTGACAAAAATCATTCATGTACAATATATATAACTGATTTGTCCGTTAATAAGGACAACGAGATGAGATTAAAAAAATATGCTCAAAGAGGAGGACTTGTTCAATTAATAGATCATCATAAGACAGCCTTGCATTTTAACGAATATGAGTGGGGAGATGTCAGGGTAGAGGAATCAAAGGGAAAGCTAGCATCTGCAACTTCATTATTTTATTCGCACCTTCAAAAACAGAATCTCCTTAAAGAACATTCATCTCTCAGTGAATATGTTGAACTGGTCAGACAGTATGATACATGGGAATGGGAGAGAAAGAAGAATATTCATGCAAAACATTTAAATGACCTTTTATTTTTACAATCTATTGAAGAGTTTGAACAAAGTATGGTAGAGCGACTTTCTATACAAGATTCTTTTTCTTTTAATGAGTTTGAAGAAAAATTGTTGGAAATTGAAGATAAGAAAACAGAGCGATACATAAAAAGAAAGAAAAGGGAATTGATACAAACTTTTATTGGTGACAAATGTATTGGAGTCGTTCATGCAGAATCATACCACTCAGAATTAGGAAATGAGCTTGGAAAGGAGCATCCGCATCTTGATTGTATTGCCATTGTTAATATGGGGAATAAAAAGATGGGATTTCGAACAATTCATGATCATATTGACGTATCTGAAATAGCTGCACAATACGGTGGGGGAGGACATGCAAAAGCAGCAGGTTGTTCATTAACACCAGAAGCATATCAAGAGTTTATTGACAAAACATTCTCTTTAAAGCCCTTAAGAATGGATCATTCTCATAATAAAATGAATTTGAAACAGCAATGTGCTCATTATGAAAATTATGAGAAGAAACATTTCTTGTTATATAAAAGTAAAGAAAATAAATGGCAGGTAGAAAAAGATCATCATTTACTACCAGATGACTTTTCAACTTTTGAAGAGGCTGAAAGATTTATAAAAAGAACATACTCTGCATATCTTTCAAAAGACGACATGCTGATTCATTATTTAATAAACTCCAATGAATCAAAACAAAAAAAACAGACAAAAAGCAAAGCGTGATTATCCGCTTTGCTTTTAACCTAAAAGAATTGATACGATAAGAGTAACTTCCGAACAATAAACCAGGTTCTTATCTTATTTTAAATTTGAAAAATCAAAAGTGCCTATTCATTAATCAACGACAAGATAAGCAATCATTGGAGGAACTTCATTATGACCTTCATGTGTGTGGGTGTCACAAATTAGACGATAAGTGCCTTCTTTCGTAAAGTTAAGAGGAATCACTGTTTCTTCACCCTTTTTAACTGTGCCTTTTATATCTGTTCCTTCAATATAAAAAGGATGTTCCTCTCCATTTACACCAAATATCCTTAAGGTAACATCTTGATCTTTTGGAATCATAATTGTACCCGGATCCCAACGATATGCCTCCAGTTTTTTACCATCAGCAGTTGTTGTAGAAAATTCACCAGTGACCATATTAATTGTAATTTCTTCATTAGTCGCTTGGGTACTTTGGAACGTTGGGACTGTTTCGGTTGTTAAAAAATATAAGCTTCCCATTAAGATAGCGGCAACAACAAAAAAATCCATTTCTTTCGTATAAACACAAACCTCATATTTACCCTCCTAATAGCATGTCTACCTTATTTATATGAGAGGATAGGATGAAACTTGTCTAATTTTTCATAATTTAAAAAAGGATGTGCCATTTTCGGCCATCCTCTCCATTTATCTTATACAAGTTGGTATTGCTCGGGATTTTTAATAATTAAAAGAGCTTTCCCTTGATCAAGTTTTTTCTCATACATTTCAGCTTCAGCTGTTGAAAATCCTAATTCATGAAGTTTGTTTCGGATCTCATCACCTTTTTTAACGAATAGGTTTTCTAGTGTTTTTGTCAAGCCGGTTTCTTCTACACCAATTAAATTCGTATCTGCTTTATCTGAGATTCTTTCCGTCCGATCATCGTCATGTGTTAAAACATAGAGGTCAGTAGCTTGTACACCTTTACTTTTTAGCATATTCACAGCTTGCTCTAAATGTTCTTCATTTTGAAATTCTTCTATATAAGGTTTCATACGTTTACTTCCTCCTTAAATTTTATAGTATTCAATAACACAAATTTGGGTTCGTTAAACACATATAATTTGAAATAGTCTTTTCCTCCTATTAAAAATTTTATGGTTATTAGAAGATTTCTCTTTCTATTTATTTTAGTTTGTGGTATATTTATTGAGCGATGAGCTGAATTGTGTAAGTCGAATAACATGCCGGAAGGCTAAATGCACGATGTGGCGTGCAGTTTTCGCCTCAATACGCAAGACGTCTATTTATAGACGTCTTTTTATTTTTTTATTTTTGGCAACTTGAAACTTTCATATGACGATCTTAGAAGTTATATCAAAAGAAAGTGAGGCGGTTTTTTGAAACATTCTATTTTGTTTATTGGGGCAGGCAGAATGGCTGAAGCAATCATTGCGGGTTTAACGGCAAGCAGCCGGGAACAAATAAATTCAATTTATGTTTCGAATCAGAAGAGTGTTGAGAGGCTGAAAGAATTGGCAATGAAATATCAAATCCAACCAGTTGAGACATTCGATGATATCATTCATAAAGTGGATCTGATCGTTCTAGCGATTCCGCCCTCAGAGCATGAAGCAGTTCTTAATAAATTAAGCCCTTACATTAATTCGCAATTTGTTGTAACGGTAGCAGCGGGAGTAAGTCCCTCATTTATGGAGAAATTTCTACCGGAAAGAACGGCTGTTGGCTGGATTATGCCGAATACTGCTGCAATGGTTGGACACTCTATTTCTTTATATACATATGGAACATTTGTAAGTGAAAAGAATCATGTTCAAATGGAGTTATTGGTCAACTCAATTGGCATATCACAATATTGCTCAGAAGAAGAGATTCACAATTTAACAGCCATTACGGGTAGTGCACCAGCTTTTTTTTACCTATTTGTTGAAGCTTTAATTGAGCAAACAAAAAGGTACAATGTTTCAAGGGATACAGCGGAAAAATTGGTAAACGAAATGGTAAATGGCTCTGTACAGATGTTAAAAGGAGAATACTCTCCAAAGGATTTGAGAGAGCAGGTCACAACACCTGGTGGAGCAACAGCAGAAGGAATAAACGTATTAAGAAACGGTAACTTTGTTGACTTACTACAACAAGCTGTTATTGCAACTAATAAAAAAGCAAAAGGCGAGAACTAAAAAGAAAAATCCCATGTAGTGAACATGGGATTTCTGCTTTAAAATATTGTTGATAATGAAATTATTCCTTTTTCTGGCTTACTGCTGAAAAGTTTTCCAATACAGGTAATGTACGCTCGTCTTCAACCATTGCGTGTCCACATAAAGGACAGTCCGGATTTTCGTTCGATTTAAAATTATCACGCATCCACCCGTTACAATCATCTGAACCACAAGTCCATATTTTCAAGTTAACCTCTGGTGGCTTTTCGACTTGTTGTTGAAATCTCATATCAACACATCCTTCAGTAAGGAGATTTAGTACTACATACATTATACACATTTTCTCTAACAATATGTATAACTGTTAACTAATTCCTTATATTTCGTTGGTGAATTTAAAAAAAAGATATATCTGACGAGCTCTACAAAAAATGAAAAAGAAGTCAAATCGATTAGGCATTAATCCATTTCTTTAAGTTCTGCAACATTTACTTGAGTTCTCTCTTCAAGTGGTCCTCTAAGATGACAAGTTACCATCTCCTGATCTTCATGCAATTCGTCAATCCAGACAGAAGTTCCGTTATACATGACTTTTATATCTGCAGAAGATGATAAAATCTGCTTTACACGATTAATATCCAATTCAATTACCTCCTAAAAATAATCATTTTATTTTTACCTGTAAGATTCACTTTTATACACATAGAGGTAAATATAAACAAACTCGGCATAATTTAGTTTGTTTACTTCTCAGTATTTTTTATAAAAGGGCTAATCTTTTTTATTGAAAGGGATCGCCAAATCCATTCGATCGGACCTTGGTGAAAATAAGACAGCCAATATTTACAAATAATGAGTTGGAAAAGAAAAAAAGGATAGTTATTATAAACCCTTCACTCAAACTTATCTCGTTATAAAGATCAAAAATACGAAAGAAGCTGATTAGAAATACAGATTGGAAAAGGTAGTTAGATAACGACATCCTTCCAACATAACGGAGAGGATATAGAACTTTCTTAACAAATCTGTGATTAAAAAAGATATAAATACTTGTTATGTACAGTATAGTCAAACCTATTCCACTTAAACTTGACAACAAATATATAGTGCCAGGCAAAAAAATATGCGCCAATAAACTCAAGATAAGAAAAACAGGAGCAACAATTAAACTGATTTTCCACCATAATTTAACCTTAATTAAATTTGATGGGGTTCTTTTGTATATGCCTTCTTTCCCTATGTATAACCCTAATAAAAACCATGCAAGCACCGGAACAAAAATGAATGGAAATTGTAACAAAACAGGTATGACTTCAATATTTATCCTATACAAAACCCATTCAAAATAAGAACTTTGCTTATAAATTGAAAGATAGGTTGAAAGCATGTTAGAATAATCACTTTTTTCAATTAATGTAAAGGTTGGTAAAAAGGAATTCCAGCTAATATAGACATGATAAACCGCTAATAATGCAAATCCCCAATATAAAATCGTTTTACTGGAAACTTGATAAAATAACAGTAACAAGATGCTGGTTAAAGCATAAACGTGAAGAATATCTCCATACCAAACAAAAATAAGGTGTATCAATCCAATAAAAAAAAGGATCATCATTCTTCTAGTATATAAAAGTACATGAAATCCATTCCGTAAAAAAAGGTAAAAGCTTAAACCAAATAACAATGAAAAAATAGGATAAAACTTCATTTCGATAAATGTTTGATAAAAAATATGAATGATTTTATCAAACCCTTTTACATTTGGGTTGATCCTGTATAATGATTGAAGAAATTCTGGAGAATAATAGCTTTTCATATTTATAAAAAGAATGCCCAAAAGAGCAAATCCCCGGATCACATCAATCAACACGATTCGATCTTGTGCTTTCATATTTTTCCCTTTCTTTCCTATTCTGGCATAAAAAATAAACTTCCACAGATGATAATAATAATAATAACCTTTGTATAGGGAGGCCTCCAAAATATATGGATTTGAACTTGATATGGAAAAGTGTTGTGATTGTCATAGGTGGTACGGTCCTGTTAAGAGTTGCAGGTCGAAAGTCCATTTCTCAAATGACTCTTTCCCAAGTGGTCATTATGATAGGAATTGGATCTCTGCTTGTGCAGCCATTAGTCGGAAAAAATGTATGGTCTACATTAATTGTAGGATTAACTTTGGTTGTTACCTTAGTTATTGGTGAATATAGTCAGATAAAATCTGATAAGCTTGAAAAATTTATATCGGGAAAATCAAAAGTGTTAATAGATAATGGGAAATTACAAACTGATCAATTAAAAAAGTTGCGTTTATCTATTGATTTGTTAGAAATGAAGTTAAGGCAATCAAATGTTACTAATATGAATGATGTGAAATATGCAACCTTGGAACCAAATGGACAAGTTGGATTTGAATTAAAGGAACAAAAAAAACCTGCAACAAAAGAAGACATCACCTTCATCTTAGAAGAAATCCAACAACTAAAACAAATGATGGGCATCCACCCAATTAGAACAGCTACAAATACACAACAAGAACTTCCATCTTCATCGGCAACGACATTATTTACTGAGGTTGTGAAAAATAAAAATAATCCTCAACCACCCCGAGAATTACAGTAATATCACAAAGTACTGGCTATATTTTAACACGAAAAATCTACCAATCAGAAAAGTTGGTAGGTTTTTGGTTTAATCTCCAAATAATGTAATATCTGCAAAAGTTTAAATGACCAAAATAAGCACGAATAGACTACTTACTTAATAAAATCAAAAAACACAATTTGTATACGCTTCCATTTTGGTCGCTATCATCAAATATCTTCATTTCCATTTTCGTCTATCACTTTACGATGACCGCCACATAAGTTGTATATGTACTCAGAAAAGAGTCAACTAGAAAATAGTATACGAACCAAAGGAGGTGGTAGGTTTTGGCGTATAGTAAAGGAGATTGGAAAAAAGAGTTTCAAGAAGCAATCCAACTTCATCAACAAGCCATAGATGGTGATAAGCAAGCAGCGAAGAAAGCCTATGAAATACTAAAAAAAGTGAAATTAAAAACTGTTAATCATGCACTTATTGATGCCTATTTTGGTAGTTCTTCCGCTCTAATTGCAAGAGACCATCCAGATTTAATAGAAAAAATGAATCTTGCAAAGAGAGGATTAAAAGTTCTTGATCAAGCTGTCAAAGCAGAACCGAATAATAGTGAAATTAGAGTGTTAAGAGGTAATGTGGCATTTCGCCTTCCGGAAATGTATTTTAAAAGAACGAAAACAGCAATTGAGGATTTTCATTTCCTAATTAAGGAATATGAAAATAATAGGAACAACATTTCAAAGGAGCAATACAATGAGTTTCTATTAAATTTAGGTAGTGCCTATAAAACCTTAGGGGACAATCAAAATGCTGAAAATATATGGGGGAAACTCCTTAAGATGAACAATAGTAAATATAAAAAATTAATTGAAAAAGCAAGGAAGAACGGAGGTGAATAGGATTGCTTTATAATAAAAAAAATGCAGAACTATTAAGAAAACTAGCAAGAGGAAACGGTTATTTGCCCACTTCCAATAAACAGTTTTTGAAAAGTTTACCTATCCCAAATAGTATTTTGGAAATGTCTAATAAAACAACAGAAAGTATAATTAATCACTTGTTGGAAGCTAGAAAAACAGAAAAAAATCTTCCCTCTAAACAAAGCAAAGAGAAAAAAATAACGTTGAACAAAAACAAAAATTAAGAAACACATATGTTGACAGGGATAAACAGTCAACATATGTACCGAATCATCCTAAGATTAGGAATGTAAAAGGAAAAACAACCCCTAAAAACGATAATGAATCTTCAAAGAGAATAACAGAACCTGTAATAAAAAAAGCTGAGACCAAACCAACTACAATCAAAAACATTGCAGAATCAGAAGTAGAAGCAAATCTATCACCATTAGAAGAAGCAATAAAAAACCATGATGAGGGAATAAAAGGAAATAAGCTCTCTGTAAAAAAGGCATATACAGCCTTAAAAGACTTACACGAGAAACATCCAAACGACCTTAAAATTAAATCCTACTTCGGAAGTGCAACAACACTACTAGCTAGAGATGCAAGCAGTGTTACGGATAAAATGAAATATGCGTTAGAGGGTTTAAAGCAATTAGATCAAGTAGTGGAAAAGAATCCGGACTTTATTACTGCAAGAATTTTAAGAGGAAACGTATCCTATCGGTTACCGGAATTATATTTTCAACGTACAGCGACAGCAATCGAGGATTTTAGGTATTTAATAGAGGCTTTTGAATCTAACAACTCAATTTTATCAGAGAGAGAGTATGTTGAGATTTTGAAAAATTTAGTTGGGGCTTTTAAACGTCTTAATCAACATGAAAATGCGCAAAACTACCAAGAAAAATTAAAAGCATTCAAACAAACTGATAACACTAAAGCCCAGAGCGAAACTCAATCTCAAATGATGAATAGTGTAAATGAGACAACTGGAGAAGGATTAACAGAGGAAGCAAAAAACATTTATCTAAATGCTCTTTATGGTGGGCAAAAAGAAGTGAAAGAGGCACTATCATTTTTTGAAGTATTTGTGTTAACGAATACCGAACCAGAAGTAGAAATGACCTATATTGATCTTCAATCAATGATAGGGAGGGATTCTATTAACACCTATGAAATGTTTGGCTCTGCTATAAAGTCTATGAAAGCTATGGATTCTCTCATAAATGAACACCCGACTTTAAGTGAACTTCGATTAATTCGAGCAAGACATAGTTTACGTTTACCGGAGATGTTTTTTAGAAGAGCTGCTATTGCAGTTAGCGATATAGAAATGCTATTAAAAGATACACCCTTTATTGATGGAGCCGAGCTGGCAGTTCACCACCAGTTGCTATTTGATTTAGGATACGCTTATGAAAAGCTGGAGATGTTGGAAAATGCTCAGGAAATCTGGAATAAATTATTGAAAATGCAACCAAGTGAGGAACTGAAAAATAGAATACAAGAAAAAATAGATGTTCATTCATATAAAGAAATTGACATCCGTATCTTCTCGGTTTACTCCCAAGAGAAAATGTACAGCAAAGCAAAAGAAATTCATTTGGTGGGAGCGAAAGGGAGTCGAATAGCTGCAAAGCAAAGTTTGGAAGTATGGGAACTAGCGAGAAAGAGATTTCCAAATTGTGAGATTGCGAACACCTATTATGCTGCCTCCGTAGCTTTAATGGGTAAATATGCTAGTGATCCCCAGGAAATGTTTGGAGAAACGATAAAGGCATTAAAAATGTTAAAAACATCTATTAAATCCAATAATCCTGAATTGAAGTATTTGCGTGGATGCATCTATAACAATTTACCTGAAGGTTTCTTCCATTCAAGTGACAAAGCAGTAAGGGACTTTAAAGCTGTTAAATTAGCATATGAACAAAACAGTGAGAACCCCCCGATCACACAAGAACAATATGTAAAACTGCTTTATGATTTAGGTCATCTCTACAAAAAAACTAGTTTTGTAGATAAAGCGTTGAAAACATGGAAAACTCTTATAAATGAAGCACCACAATCACATTATGCTCAGCAAGTAGCAAGCCAGGTAGGTGAAGAAATATGAGTTCTTTATTTGAAAAAAGTTAAAGAAGATACGAATGCCTTTAACGATCAAACGCTTCTTTAATGGATCGGTTCATCCAGATAAGATGTCTCAACAGCAGATTGAGACCTATCATGTTGAATCATTAAAACAAATTGTCAAAAAAGCATATGAAAAAAATGAGTTTTACCGTCAGAAACTAGATGAAGCAAACGTGAAACCAGGTAATATTAAAAAACTAAGTGATTTAAGTAAGCTACCATTTTTAACAAAAGATGAATTAAGAGGAAAGCCTTATATTTTATTAACTTGTGATAAAAAAGATATCGCCCTTGTGCAAGTATCAACAGGCACAACAGGTGGAGAAGAAATCTATATGATGTACACATGGAATGATTACTATTTACACGATCTTGCTCCCAGATATCCGGAATTATTTGAGGTCAACCCCGGAGATGTTTGTTTAAATGCACTGCCATATGAAATGAGTGCAGCAGGATTAGCTTTTCATAAAACGTTCATGGAAGGCTGTGAAGCAACGGTTATCCCTGCTGGTAAAGGTGGAGCTTATTCTACACCGAAGAAGACGCTAAAAATGATAAAAGATCTTAAGCCAAATGTCGTTATAACAACTCCATCATGGGCTATGTTACTTGCTGAAGAAGCAGCTGAGCAGGACTTTGATTTGCAAAGTTTGCAATTAAAAAAACTTTGGATTACGGGTGAAGGATGTTCACCGGCATTTCGTCAAAGATTAGAAAATCTTTGGGGAGCTACCGCTAACTTCTTTTATGGAAGTCTAGAATGCGGAGTTCTTGGGATTGAATGTGATCACCATAATGGCTACCACCTTGCCCAAGCACATGCAATTGTGGAGATTGTTGATCCAAAAACAGGTGAACCACTCGATGAAGGGGAAATTGGCGAGATTGTTGTAACTAGTGCTCTTCGTTATGATACGCCAATTCTTCGTTTTCGTACTGGCGATCTTGGCTATATTGAGTCGGAAAGCTGTCCGTGTGGAGTTACAATGCCAAAGTTCTATCTTCGCGGAAGGGTAGTAGATCAAATTAAGTACAACGGAACCTCTCTGTCCCCATTTTATCTTGAGGAGTTTTTAATGCGCGAGCCTGAAATAGGAAATTGGTTTGAATTTGTATTAACTCGTGATGGTGATAATGAGACCATTCATGTGCGCTGTGAACTCGCTGATGGAGTTGAACCATCAGAACATTTAGCTGATTCTTTAGCTAGTAAACTTGAATTTGCTTCAGGCATTCCATTTCAATTGGAATTTGTTAATAAGCTTCCACGGCCACAAGGAAAAACAGTTCGTGTTGTTTATGAATAGGGGGTGAAAAGATGATTATTGATGCCCATACACATCTTTCAAATACCGAATACGGAAACACGGAAACGTATTTGAAATTGATGAAAGAGGCAGGGATAGATGAGGCAGTAGCTGTACCAGGTGCAATGCTGGATGTCCGAAAAATGACAGAATATATTACAGGACGTTCAAAACCGGATAATCCGGTTCCCGACAACCTATATGTTGAAAAAGCATCCAAAGCAAATCAACAAATTCATGGATTTATTTGTCTTAATCCGCATGATAAAGATGTTCTTTCTCAATTGGAAAGAGGAAAAAAACAAGGGTTTAAAGGCTTAAAATTATCACCGTTATCACATCAATTTTCCTTTGCATCTAAGGGAGTAACAGGTTTAGCTGAATTATGTGGAAATTATGGGTTTCCAGTTTATTCTCACGTCGTTTACAGTCCTGGAGCTTCGACAGCAAAATTTGTTCAATTAGCAAAACAATTTCCAAAAACCAATTTTATTATCGGACATATGGGATTTGGTCCTGCTGATCAAGAAGCACTTGAAGCTGCAGCAGTTATGCAGAACTTTTATTTAGAAACGTCAACAGGAAATTATCTTCACATTCAAGAATCAGTAAAAAAAGTCGGCTCATCAAAGGTGATTTTTGGATCAGAATACCCGCTGTCACACCCTGGAATTGAACTCGAGAAAGTTTTAAAGCTCAATATCAGTGACCGGGAGCGGGAAGAAATTTTAAGCCAAAATATAAAACATTTATTACAAATGAAATAGAGGTGTGTTTGTAGATGAACACACAGAAGAAAATCAATGCTATAAATGAAATCCTAACTTATGCCAAAACATCCCCATATTACTCTAAACGCATTCAAATCCCACTACTGTATTCCCTTAATGACCTAAAAACAATCCCGTTAACGACTAAAGCTGATCTTAGAGAACAATCACCTTTTGGTTTACTGCCTGATTCTAATATGTCGTTATCTCAATACCATGAATCATCCGGAACAACAGGAACACCTGTTTCGGTATGGTATTCAGAGACTGATCTTGACGAAATTACTAGAGGTATTGCAAGGTGTGGAGTCAATTTTAACCGCCATGACCGAGTTCTCATCCGCTTTCCATATGCACTATCAACAATATCACATTTTATGCACCGGTCTGTTCAGATGCAGAGTGGGTGTGTGATTCCAGCAGATAGTCGTACAACTGTTACACCTATGCCAAAGGTGATTGATCTAATGAAAAGATTAAATATAACAGTCCTTGCGTGTATTTCATTACAGGCTATTATGCTGGCGGAAATGGCAGAAATGCATGGTCTTGAACCTAAAAAAGATTTTCCTTTTTTAAGAGCAATATGTACAGCAGGTGAACCACTAACACCTTATCGCAGGAAGTTAATTGAAGATATCTGGGGAGTTCCAGTGTTTGATAACTATGGTATGACAGAGGTCGGCACAGCGATGGTTGATTGTACTCAACAGCAATTGCACATGTTTGAAGATTATTTTCATGTTGAGATTTTAAAAGATGATTTTGAAACTGTTGTAAACCCTGGTGAATGTGGAAATCTTGTCATTACAACTCTCCGTAAAAGAGCTACACCAATGATTCGGTATGCAACAGGAGATATTGTTCAGGAGATAAACAGCTCTTGTTCATGTGGTAATGGTCGTTCATTTGTCATTAGAGGCAGAAAAGAAAATCTGATAACGATTGAGTCAGTTTCATTTGACCTGTACGAATTAGAGAAGATAATTGCTCCATTACCTGCAAGACGATTTTGGTCTGCGGGAAAGATTACCAATACACTCTATCTATTTATTGAAAAGGAGTCTAGTACTGATACGATTCATGTGAATGATATTGAAAAGTTGAAGAAAATATACGGGGTTAACATTTCTATTATTCTTTTAGATAAAGGAACCTTGTACGACAGAACAGATGAAGTTTCCTTCGGGATGAAAGGGAAGCCCCGTTACTTTTTAACTGACCAAGAAACGGTAAATTTATTAAACAAAATTAAAACTAATTAGTTTGGAAGGAGTAAGGATAGATGCAACAAAAAGCTAGGCAAGTATGGTATGACGGAAGAGGAGTATCAGTAGAAAATATGGATGTGTGGGAGTTAATCAACCATTCACCAATTGATAAAGTGTTGGTATCTGTACAACAACGCCAAGAAGGTTATTTTCCACAAAAAATGACGTTCATGACTGAAGTTGAAAACAGTGAACAATTAGAGGAAGTCCCTGCTGGAGATGTCATTTTTTCTAATAAGGAAGAGGTATTAGCAGAAGCGAAAAAACAAGGGTTTCAAACATGTATCTTTTATTCTGTTGATAATAGAGAAATGTTAGAACGCTGCTCAAGAGAAGCAAGTGAGTATGATTTTGCGGCTGTTGACTTTGATTTACCGACAAATATTCCACTAGAGTTAATTATTGCCCGTTTAGAGGAAAGCAATACTGTCCTTTTAAGAGCAGTAAATACAGCAATTGATACAGAGATCGCTTATGGAACACTTGAAAAAGGTAGTGATGGCGTATTATTTGCTACATCAAATGTTATTGAAGTGAAAAGATTAACTGAATTTATGTCAAAACAAAGTTTACCAAACCTTGAATTGCACCCAATGGTCGTAACTGAGGTGATGCATGCAGGGATGGGTGTCCGTGCATGTATTGATACCACTGGTATTATGACCCAGGATGAAGGGATGATCATTGGATCAACTTCTGGTGCTGTTCACTCATATGTATGGCAGCCTGAGGATGCAGCTGAATATTTAAGTGATTTAAAAGCTGGAGATAAGGTGCTGTGTGTGAATACAAAAGGTGAAACTCGTGTGTTAACAGTTGGGCGTATAAAAACAGAGGTTCGTCCAATGTTGCTCATCAAAGGTAAAGTAGGAGAGCGTGAATTAAACGTAATCGTACAAGACGACTGGCACATTCGTATTATGAGTGCAGACGGTAAACCGCGTAATGCTTCTACGATACAACCGGGTGATGAATTATTATCATATATTTGTGAACCAGGCAGACACGTTGGTGTAAAAGTAAGTGAAACAATTATCGAAAGATAGAACATTGGAGGAATTAGAATGTCCGGAAAAGAAATTCGTCTAAAGAAGCTTTACCATCATTCCGACAAACTACTCATTGTCCCGATGGACCATGGAATTACGATTGGTCCTGTTAAAGGGTTAACAGATATTAACAAAACAGTTGAAGCTGTATTCGACGGTGGTGCAGATGCTGTTGTCGTTCATAAAGGGCTTGTTCGATATTTAACTGGTGCAATTGGTTCAAACAAAGGTGAACTTATCATTCATTTATCAGCATCAACAGCTTTAGCTCCTGAATCTCAATCAATGCGAAAAGAACTGGTTTCTTCAGTAGAGCATTCGATTCGATTGGGTGCAACTGCTATTTCAACACATGTAAACCTCGGATCACCTTTTGAAGCCGAACAAATAAAGGATGTTGGTTTAATTGCAGAAGAATGTGATAAGTGGGGCTTGCCATTATTAGCTATGATGTATGTTCGTGACGGTTCCAGAGTGCATGAATTTGACCCGGACCGTATCCGTCATGCTGCACGTGTAGCCGAGGAGCTTGGAGCAGATATTGTGAAAGTCAATTATAGTGGTTCATCTGAGACATTCAAACAAGTCGTTTCCGGTGTGAAAATCCCTGTGTTAATCGCTGGTGGAGAAAGACTATCATCAAACGGTGATTTAATCACGATGATTGACGATGCAGTAAATGCTGGTGCAAATGGGATCTCAATAGGTCGAAACATTTTTCAAGATGATGATCCAAAGAAATTATGTAAAAATATCCGATCTATTTTAAATCAATCATGAGGTGAAATATGGAGAAACAACAATTCACAAACGAAGCAATTGGTAACTTATCAAAGAAAATCGCAGAGTTAAAGAAACAAGGAGCAACCGGTGACCAAATTCAAGGTGCTGTATTCGATATGTTACGTGATATTGGAATTAATATCCCTTTAGATAAACTACCGGAGAATTTTAGAGCCGGAAAAGATGAAAATGAATAGCAAAGAATCGCTAAGAAAATGATTAAGTAGGAGAGATTGGACCATAGTCTGATCTCTTTTTTGTATGGTTTCAAGAAAATCAGCCAAACTAACATGGGAAAAAACAAAAAATTGGAGGGAAACTTCATGTTAAAAAAGCTTTTTCTTGCAACATTTGTCTTATTTATGGTGATGCCTTCTGTATCACATGGGCAAATTAAAACCTTTAAAGAACCGCCATTTGAATTTTACAAAGTATCAAAAGGTGATACTTTCTGGTACATAGCCCAACGATATGGGTTAGATTACCGGAAGTTAATGGAATTAAACCCTAACGTTGAACCAAGAAATATGCATGTAGGAGAGGTAATCCGTCTTAAACCTTCAGCTAAAAGTGTTAGTAGCTTCCAAGAGCAAGTTGTTCAACTAGTAAATCAAGAACGCGCCAAAGCAGGATTAAGACCTTTAACACATCGAGCGGATGTGAAAAACGTAGCTCAGAAAAAAGCAGAGGACATGATTAATTCAAATTACTTCTCACACACAAGTCCAAATTACGGATCACCTTTTAATATGCTAAAAACATTTGGAATTAGCTATTCGTATGCAGGAGAAAATATTGCAAAAGGTCAAAAAACCCCACAAGAAGTAATGAATGCCTGGATGAACTCATCAGGTCATCGTGCAAATATCTTAAAACCTGAATTTGATGCAATTGGAGTAGGGTTCTATCATGGTGCATGGGTGCAAATGTTTATTAAGGGTAGATAAGTATAAATAAGGACAAATCCTCTTCTATTATAAGAAGAGGATTTGTCGATTTGTAAAGGTTTATGTCTGATAAAAGATAAAATATCAGAATCGAAGATAAAAAATCAACAAGTTAAAAAAAGGCAGCTGTTTTATAGCACTGACTGCCTAAAAATCAAGATGTTTTACTTAAAAACATCTCGACCATCCGCTCCTACGGAGTCATCAGTATTTGTTCGGGAATTAATCTCTTCATCATTTTTATAATTTCCATGTGAAGGCTGTCTGGAGCCGAGATATTGCGATTTATGTTTTGCTTCAGCCTTTATAAATTCACCAAAGTTTTCGTTAACCATTAACTCCACTCCTTTTTCAATTAATAGAGGCTTTATTAGGGTGTCCAATCAGAATATTTTCATGACAAACCAATAAAAAGAGCACCGCAACATGCGATGCTCTTAGCAAATTATATTTAATTAAAATCTACCAGTTCCGCCGCTCATTTGTTGCTGAGCCATAGATACTAAGCGTTTTGTAATTTCGCCACCAACAGAACCATTTGCACGAGATGTTGTTTCTCCACCAAGATTTACACCGAACTCACTTGCGATTTCGTATTTCATTTGGTCGATCGCTTGAGAAGCACCAGGTACTACTAATTGATTAGAATTGTTGTTACTGTTGCTTGCCATAATAAATCCATCTCCTTTTAAAAATGTATTGTGTGGTGGGTTAGGGTGGATTTGCACCATCCATTAACCATCTAGGTTAACCCTTAAAAAAGTTATTTGCTTTTGTTGATATTTAATATAACTCGGTTACAAATTATTTATGCAGTGTTTATTTATGAAAGTTTTTCCATTAAAAACGGGTAATCCGTTGTTGTTCTAGGAACACTACAAGTAAAAATATTTAGGAGGAAAAGTTCATGCCTACCGTAGAATTAGAAAACGGACAAAGCATAGCCTATGATGAAATTGGAGAGGGAGTGCCGGTTGTTTTTATTCACCCACCAGGTATGGGTAGACATGTTTTTTATTTTCAAAAAAATCTAAGTCAAAGTATGAGATTGATCATACCTGATTTATCAGGACATGGTGATAGTTCACATGTTGAACCAGTTGATAATTTAGTGAAGTACTATGCAGAAGAAATGATCTTACTCTTAGATAGATTAGGAATTGATTGTGCTATTGTTTGTGGATATTCTGCAGGAGGAATGATTGCACAGTATATGAGTGTTCATTACAAGGAACGATTGAAAGGGCTAATTTTATTTGGAGGATACCCAGCTGTAGTAAATCCGCTATTTCAATTAGAGCATAAAATGGGAATGTTTCTTGTTAGACATCATCGTGATTTTCTTTGTAATTTGTTAGCAATAAGTCATACAAGAAATAAGTATGTAAGAAATATGCTTGTAGAGCATATGCGGAAAGCTCAGAAGGAAGCATGGTATAACTATTATTTCGATGTCTTAAATTGTAATCTTATGAAAGAACTTAAAAAAATCTCTGTCCCGGTTTTAATCATTGATGGATCAAAATCAGAATTAACGAATACCTACCATACTTATTATAAAAAAGGATAAAACACCTCCGTGTTGTAATCATTAACAAAACAAATCATCAAGTCCCAACAAAAAGATGGAAGATAGCAAACAAAGAGATCGAATTATTTTGTGGGAATATAACAAATAAGGCAGGAAAAGCAGAATAAATGCTTAATTATATAGGTTAGTACATCTTTGAATCCATTGGAGGAAAACGCTGTCAAATAATGTGATATAATGGTTTAGATATCTTCTAATATAAAGATAAGATTGATAAGAAAGAGGAGAGATATTGTGAAGGTTTTAAAAGATGTTTTTGGAGAGTTAAAAGGGGAAAAAGTCTACTCTTTTACGTTAGAAAATCGTAACGGAATGAAAGTATCATGTATCACGCTCGGATGTATTATCACAGACATTGTCGTACCAGATAAGAATGGTAAAATGGAGAATGTAGTACTTGGTTTTGACAATGTTGAAAGTTACATAAAAGATTCTCCTTATTTCGGAGCTGTTTGTGGACGTGTAGCAGGGAGAATAAGTAACGGACATTTTGAACTAGATGGTCAACTATATGAATTGCCAAAAAATGATGCTAATAATCATTTACATGGCGGACCAGAAGCCTTTGATAAAAAGCTTTGGGATGCTCACGAAATAAATGAGACTGACGCAGTAGGAGTGGAGTTCTCTTATGTTAGCAAAGATGGAGAGAACGGGTATCCTGGAAACCTATCTGTTAGAATTACATACATTTTAAATGAGCAAAATGAGCTTTCTATTACATATCATGCAACTACTGATAAGAAGACAATAGTTAATTTAACAAATCATAGTTATTTTAACTTAAGTGGAGATCTAAAAGATGATATTCTATCACATAAATTACAAGTAAAGAGTAATGAAATCCTTGAGTTAAATTCCAATGTAGTACCAACTGGAAAGTTTATAAATGTTAAAAATACACCTTTTGACTTCAATACTGGTAAGAAGATTGAGGAAGCAATATCTTCAACTCATGAGCAAATTCAACTCGTGGGTCAAGGTGTGGACCATCCATTTCTTTTAGATAACCATCAAAATGAAGAAATTGTGTTAATCGACGAAAAGAGTGGAAGAAAGCTTACTGTGGAAACAGATCAACAAAGTGTTGTCATCTACACGAGTAATATGCTTGAGGAGCCATTTGACATTAGAGGAACAAAAGCTAGAAGGTACATGGGTGTTTGTTTGGAAACTCAAGGTCTTCCAGATTCAATAAATCATCCACAATTTTCACCATGTATCTTAGATACTGGGGAAGAGTACAAAACATCCACAACTTATAAATTTAATGTTTTAAAATAAAAATTCAAGCCCCTCAAAAAAATGAGGGGTCTTTTAGTTATTCCCCATACGGATATGAAACGCGAATGCTATCAATTGTACCAGGCTCATCCTGCACCGTGTTTAATGACTCCATGTATTCCTCAAACTCTTTTTGTACATCTGCCGGGGCTCCTTTTTTTAAATGCCAATTTCCAGGCTCATCAACGAAAAAATTACTATACATAAAATCTGGTTTTTTAATAGTTATGAGAATCCCTCCATTTATCTTCATTATGTTTAGCTTTTACTTAATTGGAGGGATAAACTCAAATTTTTACGTTGTAAAATTTTGAAGGGAGATGAATGATTTCATAACCTGAACCTCACGTCATAAAAGGTTATTTACCTGCTAATTGTTGTTTCTTTTTCCTTTTTATCTGATGATTGGTTGTCATTGTTTCTTGTTGAAGCAGATCTATTAAAGAATTGGGCAAAATAACCTGTAATTTGCCTGTAGTTTTCTTCTATCTTTTCAACAACAAAACTAATCCTTTCGAAAATTGTAGTTCTTAAGCTATCCAGTTCACGAGATGTTTTTAAATTTATGGCTTCCTGCTGATCAATGCGATCTAATATTGTTTTATGAAACGTTTCTTGAATTTCGATTGTCTTTAAAATTTGGTCATTAATTTCTTTTTGACTAACTAATTGTTCATTTACATTAGAATGTTGTTCTTTGAATTGGTCAATTTTGTTTGCGAGCTGATGCATAGCAGTATCCTGAAGTGTAAGTTGATCAATTATTGCTTGATTTATTAATCCTTCTTCTTCATATTTTTTTAGTATATCTTTGTTAAATGAGTCGATCGCCGTAAATTTTTGAAAGAACAATTCGTTAGCTTCTTCTTGCTTATTTATGTTTTCAAGCAATGGTAATGTTCGATTTTCCTGATCAACCAGTTGTTTTGTTAATTGTTGAAAATGCTTTTGTTGTTCATGTTTTGTTTGATGAAGTAAAGAATTTAATGAATTAGAAGCATTTTTTAGTTCTCCGTTCATTGTTTGTTGATTTTTAATAAACTCTTGTAAATAATTCTTCCTAAATGTCGGTTGATTGGATGTTGCTTCAACTTTCGTTGGTTGTTTATATAGAAGTGGATTTTGTTGATTTTTTATATAGACCAATGAAACTCACTCCTTTCACACTTCTTTTAAAATGATGTTAATATCATATGAGTGAGCAGGGCTGTTTGATAAGTTTTTTTTTTGAACGAACAAAAAAATGTAAAGAGATTGCAGAAAGAAGGACATACTACAAATGAAATTAAGTTGAAGGTGGTATGGAGAATGAGTATGGAGTGGTTCGATCGTGTTAGTAGTGAACTTCAAGATCATTTAGAATCGATATGTGAAAAGTATGATCAAGAAGGAAATATGTCAATAGATCGTGGTGCAAAGCACCCTCGGATTGAGTTTTTTATTGAAACAGAGGATGATGATCGAGAATATTTTTGCACTTTGTTTTTTGACCCTTATAATGAGGAATTCTATTTTGAAACATTTGACTTTGAGTATGAGCAAACCACAAGGACAATTTTAGCTGATATTGAAGAAATTATTGAAGCAGTCCATGAAAGCTTTCATGTGTACATAAATGATGAGCTAGATGAAGAATTTGCTGATGATGTTATAGATGAGGAAGAAACAGATATTTTTGAAGAAATTGATGTGGAGTGGGAAACTCCTGAAGTGACAGCATTTATTTATGAAGATGAGGTAGAAGTCACGTATCAGTTTGGCATTGTTCAAGAAACAGGTGATGGGGTACTACGACGCGTAAACCGCATCAAAACAGAAGATGATGATCTTATCAAAGATGAAACAAATTTTATTTTCAGTAAAGAAGAGGCAAGCACAATTATAGCTATGATTGCGAGTCATATGGATTCTTTGTCTGAATTTGAGCTGTAATGAATATGTTGAACAATATAAGATGTTTTAAATGAATGTATTCATTTTTAGCATCTTTTTTCGTTTTATTTGGCCTTATAATGGATATTGTTGGGTTTCAAAAAGAAAATGTTAATAGAAACATTAGAGAATGTAGGAGTTTTTAAAAGATATATCGAACTAATTAATAGGTATGTTATGAAGGGCGGGGTTATATGAATTCTTTTGAAGAAACTAAAAAATTCGAACAGGAAAGAATTGATTTTATATTACATAAGATAAAAGCTGATTTAATCGCTTTAACAGAAAAAACGTCTACTGTTAAAACAGATATAGTGTCAATGCGCAAAAACTTTTGGGAAGATGTTACGGTAAATCTTGATGATGCAGTTGAAGCAAGCGAAACAGCAGCAAGCATCAAACAGCAAGCGGAATTTTTATCTGAACGGGAACACCGTCATAAACATCTTCACCGAGATCTAAAAAACCTGCAGAGATTAATGGACACCCCTTATTTTGCAAGAATTGATTTTCTTGAAAAAGGTGAGCAAGTGATTGAGAGCATTTATCTTGGAATTGCCTCTTATATAGATCGAAAAACCGATGAATTCCTGATCTATGATTGGCGAGCTCCTATTTCGAGCCTTTATTATGACTATTCTCTTGGTCAAGCAGAATTTAAAGCACCAGGTGGCACAGTTAAAGGTGAGCTTACTTTGAAAAGACAATTTATCATAAAAGACGCTGTTATTGAAGGGATGTTTGATACAGGTATTACGATAGGGGATGAGTTGCTGCAGGAGGTATTAGGGAATCAATCAAATACACAAATGAAAAGTATTGTAGCAACAATTCAACAGGAGCAAAATCAAGTGATTCGTAATGAAAAGGGTAAGTTACTTATTGTTCAAGGTGCTGCGGGGAGCGGAAAAACATCTGCAGCTCTTCAACGAGTAGCGTATTTATTGTATAAATATCGTGAAACCCTAGAGGCGGAAGAAATTCTTTTATTTTCTCCAAACCTTATGTTTAATAGTTATATTCGAAATGTGTTACCTGAACTTGGTGAAGAAAATATGCAACAAACAACATTTCAACAATATCTTGAGCATTTTTTGGCAAAGGACTTTGAGGTAGAAGATCCGTTTACACAAATGGAATACATGCTTACAGCAACTAGTGATGATAATTATGATATAAGACGGCACTCAGCAAAGTTTAAATCATCCTTTCAATATATGACATTAATTAATCATTACCTTGAGCATTTAAGTAAAGAAGGGCTCGTTTTTCATGACATTATTTTTAGAGGAGAACTGGTAATTTCCTCAGAGCAAATCAAATCACATTTTTATTCAATAAGTAAGACAATTCCTACCCCAAATCGCATAAAGCTTTTGACAGATTGGCTCCTAGGTGAATTAAAAACGATTGAAAAAAGAGAAAAGAAAAAGGCTTGGGTAGACGAAGAAATACAGTATTTAAGTAAAGAAGAATATCAATTTTATTATGAAAAGTTAAGTAAACAGAAGCGTTTTACACAAGACACCTTTGATGACTATGACAGGGAACAAGAAATGCTTCGAAAATATGTTGTCAAACGTCATTTAAGTCCTGTTAGAAAACAAATCAAGACTCAAGCGTTTCTAAATATGAAAAAAATGTATGAGCAGATTTTCGAACTTGACCCGAAGACTTTACTTGGAGAAGAAACCTTAAATCTTTCAATGGAAACATGGGAGGGAGTAAGTTCGTTTACTTTAAAAGAGTTAAAACGTGATAGACTACTTTATGAAGATGCAACACCTTTTTTATATTTAAAGGAGAAGATCATTGGATTCCAAGTGAATACGAGTGTGAAATATGTGTTTATTGACGAGGCACAGGACTATTCCGCATTTCAATATGCTTTTATTAATCACTTATTCCCAAACGCACGACTAACTATTTTAGGGGATATGAATCAGGCAATTTATGCTCATAACTCTCAATCTGGTATAGATGCATTAAAAGAACTTTTTCCAGATGTGAGGGGTGAAACCATTATCCTAACGAAAAGCTATCGCTCAACAAAACCAATTATTGAATTTACTCGTGAGCTTTTAGACAGTGCAAAATCCATCATTCCCTTTAACCGCGATGGAAAAAAGCCAATTGTGATCAAAAAAGATAATCAGGAAGATTTGCTCAGAGGAATTATTGAAAAAGTGAATTCTTTTCAACAATACAAGACGGTTGCGATCATATGCCAATCCGCTCAGGAAGCAGAGGTTGTTCATAATAAATTACAATCAGAGTTAGAGGTACAATTAGTAGATAAACGTAGTAATGAATATAATGAAGGCAATGTAATCATTCCTGCTTATTTGGCAAAAGGTATCGAGTTTGATGTAGTCATTATTTATGATGGTTCAAATGTAGTTTACGGGAGTGAACAAGTGAAAAACCTATTTTATACTGCTTGTACAAGAGCTATGCATGAACTGGTTATATTCTCAAGGGGAAACATTTCTTCATTAGTCGAAAATGTCCCAAATCATCTGTACACAAAGGAGTCGTAGTATTGAATAAAGAGGATATGGAAGTTCTTGCAAATATCCGATATATGAAGGTAACAAGGGTTATTGAAAACAACGTTCAAAACCATAAGGAAGAGGAACATGTTATCACGTTAACAACAAAAGGAATTGAAACCTCATGTGATATTTTTTCCCTTGCAGAAGTATTAGATATTTCATTCCGTGATTTTTCACAGCAACTAGGTCTTTTATATCTTCATACAACAAAGGGTATGTATTCCTACACTGTAAGAATAAATCCACAAATTTTTATAAAAAAATTTAAAGAAGTAAAGGAATGGAAAAAAACGGGACAAATTCTTTATGAAAATGTCCCGTTTTTGTTAGAGTCTTAGTTATTCATTTTCTCCAACGCTTTTCTCTTAATAAAAAGTGAGAACTCTTCTTTACTAACACCGGATTTCATCGCTTCGTTAATAAGGAGAATTAATTTATTATCGATATTCGTTTTTTTCTGATCTGTCAAGTGATCCCACCCCCATTAATATGTAAAGAAAGTAATCTTAATACTTTACCCATAAGTATTAAAGGTGAAACATACATTTATATTTTTTAAGTTACTATTAAGGCCTTTACAAAAAAACTGCCCGCTTTTCGGCAGTCTGTAACTTATTTTATATCCTTACAAGTAAAACCTTGTTGATGCAGCATTTTGGGAACGTCTGGATATTGGTTATTATAATGCTTTTCTTGATAAAATTTAGATATTCTATATGACCAATTATTTTCGTGGTTTCCATTTGTTCTTTTTAGTTGATGTTGTTTGAATATCTCATTATATGATTTAATATATTGAGTCTGATTAGAGTTGTACCTTTCGTCATGTCGAAATGCTTCTTTTGGAAGTCGGGGGTTAAGTCCAGGGTCTTCTGATGGGTAACCCACACATAAACCTGCAATAGGAATAACATATTTAGGGATTTCTAACAGCTCAATGACATCTAATGGATTTCTTCGTATGCCACCAATTGGTACTGTACCCAACCCAATTGATTCTGCAGCAGCTATAGCATTGCCCATGGAAATCCCAACATCAGTTGCACCAACAAGTAATGCATCAGTATCGTTTACGACTTCAAATGACATACCTTCCAGCTCACTTGCCAGTTTTGCACGATAAAAGTCAGCACAAAATACTAAAAAAACAGGTGCCTGTCTAATATGCTCCTGATTTCCACAATAAGAAGCTAATTGTCTTTTCTTATCTTGATTTTTGATCACAATAACAGACACTTGCTGTCCATGGATCCAAGTAGGAGCAGCCTGTGCTGCTTGGAGGATGTCTTCTAAATGTCCTTCTTCCACAGGTCTATCCTGGTATTGACGAAAAGATCGATGACTTGTTAAAGTATTTAGTACTTCGTTCACTAAAGATATCTCCTAGATAATGATCTTACTAATAACTTTACTTGAAATATAAGTGAGTTTCAAAGATTTAAGTTAATATTAATGACAATCCTTTAAAGGTGTGAAAAGTATGAGTAAAAAAATCTTTATTCTGAATCATTTCAGTAAAATGAAAACTTTTCCATTAGGTGAAAAAAAGGGGAATAGAAACAAGCTGGTTGTAGCCCATCGAGGAGCTTCAGGCTATGCACCAGAGAACACGATGGCTGCTTTTGAAAAAGCATTCCAAATGAAATCCGATTATCTTGAAATAGATATACAAATGACCAAAGATGAAAAATTGGTTGTTATTCATGATCCAACTGTAGATCGAACAACGAATGGAACAGGTGAGGTACATCAATATACATATGAAGAGCTCCGTAACTTAGATGCAGGGGGCTGGTTTCATAAAAGATTTACCGGTCAATACATTCCAACCCTGGAGGAAGTAATAGAAACATATAAAAATAAAATGGGTTTACTGGTCGAAATTAAGAATCCGGTCATGTATCCGAACTTAATCTTAAAGTTGAAAGAAGTAATGAAAAAGTGTAATGTAGACCGTCCAATAAACAATGAAATAATCATACAGTCATTTGACTTTGAATGGCTGGAGACATTTCATAAATCCTTGCCAAATATACCACTTGGGCTATTAGTGAAATATAGAGTTCATGGAATATCAAAAGTTCAATTAAGAGATTGGTCTTCTTTGGTACAATACATTAATCCAAATAAAGCATTAATTACTAAGAATTTGGTTAGACGAATTCATTCATACGATATGAAAGTTATGCCATATACAGTGAGAGATAAAAAGTCAATTAAAAACCTATTAGATGCAAATGTGGATGGAATCATTACTGATTTCCCGGATTACTTTAATTAGATAAAGTTGGCATTCAGGGAACCCCTGAATGTCAAAGATTTTCTTGTTGTTGGCCAATTTCCTTCTCTGAAATGATCGAATTTGCTACTTCTTGCTGTTTATGATTGTTCACTGAATCTCCATTACTATTTTTAAAATTTGGAAATGTGCTGTCTGTTTGAATTGTGATGTTTTCATCTTTTGGAGCGTTCGTTAAGTACTTTTCTATGTTTTCCATAAAAAAATCCTCCTTCTTATAAGAGACAGATTAAGTGTTTCTTATCATACATATCTTTTTCCAAAAAATGATTTCTCATACAAAAAAGAGGTTGAAATGGAAGCGCTATAAAACTAAATATAATAGTAGGAACTCATCAAGAATTCCATATCCATAATTTACAAAATAACAGAATATTAATAATTGATATAATACAAGAGGACCGACAAATGAAAAAACTTGTCAGCCTTTTGTTTTTTTTATTTATATTGTTCAAGCATCGAGAAGAAGTCTTTTACAAATTTATAGAAAACCTTCTCTGACGGAGCTAGATCTCTTTTTTTCGAAACAATAATACCAACTGATCTTCTAACTAATGGAAGTTCTATCGGAACTTTTATCGTAAAGCGAGGAATGCTTTCGTGAAAAGTACTTTCAGGCAAAAGTGTAACACCCATCCCGGCAGATACTAACCCCTTGATAGCATCTAAATCCTCACCAACTGAGGAGATGTTCGGCACAAAACCAGCTTGCTTGCAAGCATCCACGACAATATCTTGAAGGATATAACCTTTTGGAAATAAAACGAATGAATCGTTTCTCAGTTCGTTCAATAGAATACTTCTCTTAGAAGCGAGATGATGTGATGATGGCAATAAAGCTAAAATACTTTCTGTAAATAAAATTGTCCCCTCAATATCAGGGATATTCTGTGGTACAGGACCTAAAAAAGCTAAATCTATTTCACGATTTATTACTGAATCAATTAAAAACTTATACGAACCCTGACGCAAATGAAAGGCAACATTTGGGTATTTTTCCTTAAAGGCCGAAATCACAGTTGGCAGCAAGTGACTTGCTAGACTTGTAGGAAACCCTATTTTGATCGTTCCTCTTTCAGGATCTAAATACTCATCGATTTGTTTTTTTGCATAATCAATTGCCTTCATGGCTGTTTTGGTATGGGTAAGAAATACCTTTCCAATTGGTGTAAGTTTAACGTTTCGCCCTTCTCTTTCAAACAATGTAACACCTAGCTCTGATTCAAGGTTCGCGATTTGTCTGCTTATTGCAGACTGAGCAACATGTAAATATTGAGCAGCTTCTGAAACATGTTCACGCTCTGCTACCTCCATAAAATATCGTAATTGTCTTAATTCCATCTTAGGCCTCCGTCCATATATATCAATATTAGATCGATTCTATCTAAATTATATATTGTTAACATCAATTATGGAAGATATAATGTAATTATCTGAAAATTATCGAGTGTAAGATTATCTAACGGGGGGAGATATACATGACTTACAATCAAATACCTAAAGCACAAGGTCTCTACCGTCCTGAATTTGAACATGATGCATGCGGTATCGGTTTATATGCTCATATTAAAGGCCATGCTACACATGATATTGTAAAAAAAGGACTAAATATGCTTTGTCAACTAGATCACAGGGGTGGACAAGGCAGTGACCCATTAACAGGAGATGGCGCTGGTTTAATGGTGCAAATTCCTGATGCGTTCTTCAAAAAGGCTTGCAAGGAAATGACTCTTCCTGATAAGGGCCGCTATGGTGTGGGGATGATGTTTTTCTCAAATGACGATTCGGAACGCCAACAAATTGAAGAGCAATTAAACAAATTTATTGAAGCTGAAGGTCAGACACTTTTAGGCTGGAGAGATGTACCGGTTAATGCAGAGGAAATTGGACCAGTTGCTAAAATGAGCTGTCCGGTTGTTCGCCAAGTATTTATTGGAGCAAATGAATCAATCCAAGACAATATTACGTTTGAACGTAAATTGTATGTGATTCGTAAACAAGCAGAAAATTGGGCTAGAGAACGTGAACTTCGTTTCTACTTTACTAGTCTCTCAAGCAGCACAATTGTGTATAAAGGACTTTTAACACCTGAACAAGTTGATGCGTTCTACTTGGATTTACAGGATGAGGAATTTGTTTCTGCATTTTCACTTGTACATTCACGTTTTAGTACAAATACATTCCCAAGCTGGGAAAGAGCACATCCAAACCGTTATTTAATTCACAACGGAGAAATTAACACTCTACGTGGTAACATGAATTGGATGAAAGCAAGAGAGCAACAGTTTGTATCAGAAGCATTTGGTGAGGATCTTGAAAAGGTACTACCAATTCTAGATGCAGATGGTAGTGATTCATCTATTTTAGATAACGCGTTTGAGTTTTTCGTCTTGGCAGGTCGGAAGCCGGCACATGCTGCGATGATGATGATTCCTGAGCCATGGACTGAGAATCCACATATGAGCCCTGAAAAAAGAGCTTTCTATGAATATCATAGCTGCTTAATGGAGCCATGGGATGGACCAACCGCAATTTCATTTACGAACGGAAAGCAAATTGGTGCTATTCTTGATCGTAACGGACTTCGCCCGGCGCGCTATTATGTAACAAAAGACGATTACATCATTTTCTCTTCTGAAGTAGGCGTAATAGAAGTAGATGAAAAAGATGTATTATACAAAGATCGCTTAAGCCCAGGTAAAATGCTTCTAATTGACTTAGAAGAAGGACGCATTATTTCTGATGAGGAAATTAAAGAAGAAATGGCAAAAGAAGAGCCATATCAAGAATGGTTAAACGAGCAACTGATTAAGCTTGATGACCAATCTAATGTAGTAGAAGAAGTTGTAACAGATATTGCAGTGCGTCATCGTGCTTTTGGATATACGTATGAAGATATTCAAAAATATTTACTTCCTATAATTACGGAAGGAAAAGATCCATTAGGATCAATGGGGAATGATACACCACTCGCAGTGTTATCAGATCGCCCTCAATCATTATTTAATTATTTTAAACAATTATTTGCACAAGTTACAAACCCGCCAATTGATGCAATTCGCGAGCAAATTGTGACATCTACAATGACACTGCTAGGAACTGAAGGAAATATCCTGCATCCTACTAAAGAAAATGCATGTAGAATCCAGTTAGATTCGCCTGTACTTTCTAATGCCCAATTAGCACAATTACGCTTAAATTTAAATCCCGGATTTAAGAGCAAAACGATTCAGTCCTTGTTCACTGAAAATTTAGACGAATCAATCCGGAAATTATGTGCTGAGGCAGATGAAGCAATCGACAACGGAATGAACATCCTGATTATTTCCGATCGTGGAATGAATTCAGAGAATATTGCAATCCCTGCATTATTAGCTGTGGGTGCACTTCATCAACACTTAATTCGTCAAGGTACACGCACTAAAGCAAGCCTTGTTATTGAATCCGGTGAAATAAGAGAAGTACATCACTTTGCAGCTTTAATTGGATATGGAGTAGATGCAATTAACCCTTACCTTGCATTTGCCACATACAAAGAGGCAGTTTTAGATGGCAGTTTACCTTATAGCTATGAAGAGGTTGTTGCGAAGTATATCAAAGGTGTTACTGAAGGTGTCGTTAAAGTAATGTCTAAAATGGGGATCTCAACTGTTCAAAGTTACCGAGGAGCACAAATTTTTGAGGCTGTTGGTATTGGTCAAGATGTGATTGACCGTTTCTTTACTGGAACAGCATCACAACTTGGCGGAATTAATCTTGAAACAATTGCAAAAGAAGCAGTATTACGTCATCAAGATGCTTATTCTGAGAAAGTTGACAAGGTTCTGGATTCAGGAAGTGACTTCCAATGGAGAAAAAATGGAGAGCACCATGCTTTCAATCCTTCAACAATTCACACATTACAATGGGCTTGTCGTAAAAATGATTATAGTCTATTTAAAAAATATTCAGATGCTGCGAATGAAGAAAGAATTGGATTCTTACGTAATCTATTCTCATTCAATGGCAACAGATCATCAATTTCAATTGATGAAGTTGAATCAGTTGATTCGATCGTAAAACGTTTTAAAACTGGTGCAATGTCATTTGGTTCATTAAGTAAGGAAGCACATGAGACATTAGCAATTGCGATGAATCGTCTTGGTGGTAAAAGCAACAGTGGTGAAGGTGGAGAAGATTCAAACAGATTCATTGCTGATGAAAATGGCGATTTACGTCGCAGTGCAGTAAAACAAATCGCATCTGGTCGTTTCGGTGTAAAAAGTCACTATCTAGTAAATGCAGATGAGCTTCAAATAAAAATGGCACAAGGTGCTAAGCCTGGTGAAGGTGGTCAGTTACCTGGAAATAAAGTCTATCCATGGGTTGCAGATGTTCGTGGTTCAACACCTGGTGTAGGATTAATTTCACCTCCTCCTCATCATGATATTTATTCTATTGAGGATTTAGCACAACTTATCCACGATTTGAAAAACTCTAACCGTGATGCGCGTATTAGCGTTAAGTTAGTTGCTAAAGCTGGAGTTGGGACAATTGCTGCAGGTGTTGCAAAAGGGGCAGCGGATGTAATTGTTATTAGCGGTTATGATGGCGGTACAGGTGCTTCTCCGAAAACGAGTATTAAGCACACAGGCTTACCTTGGGAGCTTGGCTTGGCCGAAGCACACCAAACCTTGATGCTAAACGGTCTTCGTGATCGTGTTGTATTAGAAACTGACGGTAAATTAATGACAGGTCGTGATGTAGCATTAGCTGCTATCCTTGGGGCTGAAGAATATGGCTTTGCAACAGCTCCGCTAGTTGTAATGGGTTGTATTATGATGCGTGTATGTCATCTGGATACATGTCCTGTTGGAGTAGCTACACAAAATCCAGAGCTTCGTGATAAATTTACTGGAGATCCGGATCATATTGTTAACTACATGCGTTTTGTTGCTCAAGAAGTTCGAGAAATCATGGCAGAACTTGGCTTCAGAACTATGGAAGAAATGGTTGGCAGCACAGATGTACTTGAGGTTAGCGAACGTGCAAAAGCTCACTGGAAAGCTAAAGATTTGGATTTATCTACACTTCTGTACCAACCGGAAGGTGCACGTACAGCTAGAATCAAACAAAACCATAAAATTGATCAGTCTTTAGATATGGTTGAAATCCTACCAAAAGTTGAAAAAGCAATTGAAGCAGGTACACCTATTGATGCTTCATTTAACATTAAGAACATCAACCGTGTGGCTGGAACAATTGTTGGTAGTGAAATTTCTAAATTATATGGTGAAGAAGGATTACCGGAAGATACAATCACATTACGCTTTACAGGATCTGCAGGTCAAAGTTTCGGAGCATTCGTCCCAAAAGGTGTCACTATGCACTTAACGGGTGATGCGAATGACTACATCGGTAAAGGACTTTCAGGCGGTAAAATTATCGTTAAACCTTCAGTTGATTCAAGTATTGTAGCTGCTGACAATGTAATTATCGGAAATGTTCCATTCTATGGTGCGACAAGTGGTGAAGCATATATCAATGGTCGTGCGGGAGAACGTTTCGGTGTTCGAAACAGTGGAGTTAATGTAGTCGTTGAAGGTGTAGGAGATCACGGTTGTGAGTACATGACAGGTGGCCGTGTAGTTATCCTCGGTGAAGTAGGCAAAAATTTTGGTGCAGGTATGTCAGGCGGTATTGCTTACGTACTTGCTGATAATAAAGAAGAATTTAAAACGATTAGTAATGATGAAATGATTGAGTTTGAAAGTTTAGTAGATGAAAAGGAAATTGAATTCCTAAACGAAATGATTCAAAATCATTTACATTATACAAACAGTCCAAAAGCTAGATTTATATTAGACAACTGGAACGAAATACTTCCGAAGTTTGTTAAAGTCATTCCAAAAGACTACAAGCGTATGATGAATCGTATTGCTGAGCAAATGGAAGCTGGTTTAACGAATGAAGAAGCGATCATGAGTGCGTTTGAAGCAAATGCAAAATCTGAAAAAAAGGTTCAGTGACAAAGCCGTCACGTTCCAAAGCAGTAGTACAGTAGAAAGGGGAGAGGAAGATGGGGAAAGCAACAGGATTTTTGGAGTTTAAACGTGAAGAGGCAGCAGAACGTGATCCTCTTAAGCGTTTAGATGACTGGAAAGAGTATTCAGCTCCTTTCTCTGAGGAAAAGTTAAGCAGGCAAGGAGCGCGCTGCATGGATTGCGCTACTCCTTTCTGTCATATTGGAACTGAGATTAATGGTTTCACATCAGGATGTCCAATTCATAACTTGATTCCTGAGTGGAATGACTTAGTCTATCGTGGTAGATGGAAGGAAGCACTTGAACGCTTACTAAAAACGAATAACTTTCCGGAATTCACTGGAAGGGTTTGCCCGGCACCTTGCGAGGGTTCTTGTAATGTAGCCATTTCTGACCCGGCTGTTACAATTAAAAACATTGAAAAAGCCATTATTGACAAAGGCTTTGAAAATGGTTGGATTACACCGCGCATTCCCGAGAAACGCACGGGTAAAAAGGTTGCAATTGTTGGCTCTGGTCCTGCTGGATTAGCTGCAGCGGATCAACTTAACCAAGCAGGTCATACAGTTACTGTTTATGAACGTGCAGACCGTGCAGGCGGATTATTAACATATGGTATTCCTAATATGAAGCTTGATAAAGGTATTGTAGAACGTCGAGTAAACCTGCTGACTCAAGAAGGTATTACATTTATTACAAATACAGAAGTTGGAAAAGACATTACGGCAGATGAATTGCGTGCTAAACATGATGCTGTGATCCTATGTGTAGGTGCTCAGAAGCAACGTGATTTACGTATCGAAGGACGCGAAGCAAACGGAGTTCACTTTGCAATGGATTATCTAACAGATGTAACAAAAAGCTATCTAAATACAAATTTTGAAGATAATCAATTTATCAATGCAGAAGGCAAAGATGTGATCGTAATCGGTGGTGGAGATACTGGTGCTGACTGTGTGGCAACCGCACTTCGCCAAAATTGTAATAGTGTTGTTCAATTTGGTAAACACCCTAAATTGCCAATGTCCCGAACAGTTGAAAATATGTGGCCGGAGGCTCCTCATGTATTTACGATGGAATACGCGTATGAAGAAGCAGAAGCTAAGTTTGGTGAGGATCCGCGTCAATACTGTATCCAAACAACTAAGCTTATTTCGGATGAAAATGGAAACCTAAAAGAACTTCACACAATTCAAATGGAAAAACTAAAAGATGAACAAGGCTTATATTACTTCAAAGAAGTCCCGGGTTCTGAAAAAGTATGGCCTGCTCAACTAGTATTTATAGCGATTGGATTTGAAGGTTCAGAACAACCAGTATTAAAGCAGTTTAATGTTGAACAAACTGCACGCAATGTTGTTGCTGCTAAATATGGAGACTTCCGTACAAACATTGATGGTGTTTTCGCAGCAGGCGATGCTCGTCGTGGTCAAAGTTTGATTGTATGGGCAATCAATGAAGGCAGAGAAGCTGCGCGTGAAGTAGATTATTATTTAATGGGAAGCACTGTATTAGCATAATATTTTTCTAAGGATCAAGGCATTTAGTTGCTTTGATCCTTTTTCTTTCGTCTCAATAAATGTCTATTTTTTTAGTAATAATTCCTATTGGACGACATCGTGCATTTTTAGTAGAATTAACTTTTGAAATAACATAACAGATGAAATAATCGTACAGGTGACGTAGGTTTAACCAATCACTAAGGAGAAATTTTAGGTGAATAAATATAAAATTCTAATATATTATGTGCTTTTCAGTTCGATATGGATACTTGCTACAGACAATCTTTTGGTTCTATTAAATATCCCCAAAGGGACCTTACTATTATTTCATAATATAAAAGGTTTCTTGTTTGTCCTTTTAACCAGCATCTTTATTTTTTATTTAGTCTTAAAAAGAGAAGCTTATAAAAATGAAAAGCGAGAAAAAAATAAACTAAGCGTTTTAATTAACTCAATGGTTGATTTTGTTAATTTTAAGGATGGAGAAGGACGCTGGACAAAAGCGAATGATTTTGCACTTGAATTATTTCAATTAAAAGATATGGATTATATTGGTAAAAAGGACTCGGAACTAGCTGAATATACTGAGTTTTATGCTGAAGCATTAAGGTATTGTGAAACATCTGATGAGCAGGCATGGTTAATTGGAACAAAAAGCAGATGTATTGAAGAAATACCTATGCCAGATGGTAGTGTAAAAACATTTGATACCATTAAGATTCCACTTTTTCATGAAGATGGATCACGTAAGGAATTAGTTGTGATGGGAAGAGATGTAACAGAAAAAGTTTTAGCTGAGAAAAAATTAGCAGCAAGTGAACAAAGGTATAAATCTCTATTTGATTTTAACCCTGAGCTAGTATATATGATAGACTTAGAAGGAAGGCTCACAGAAGTAAATGAACATTTTTACCGCATTACAGGATTTACAAAAGAAGAAATTTTGAATAAAACGGTTTTACCAATTATATCAAAAAGAGACCGTTGGAAGATTTACAAGTCATACAAACAAATTATCCACCATAATCAATCGTTTACAAACGAAGAGATTGAAATTGTAATGAAAGATCATACCAAAAAAATATTGAGATGCACATCAGTGCCAATGATTATAAACGAAAAGACAGTCGGGATCATTGGATATGCAGTAGACATTTCAAAAGAAAAAGAAACAGAAATGCTGCTTCGAAAAACAGAAAAATTATCAATTGTAGGCGAGCTTGCAGCAAGCGTTGCTCATGAAATTCGAAATCCGTTAACATCATTAAAAGGTTTTGTACAGATACTTCAGAGTAGCAATAAAGAGAATGATTTCTACTACCGTATTATGCTAGATGAACTTGAAAGAATGAATATTATTGCAAGTGAATTGTTAGTACTTGCAAAACCTCAAAAAATTCAATTTCAAAAAAAGGATATTAATGATCTGTTAAGGGATGTAAAGTCCTTACTTGAATCAGAAGCAAATCTTTATGGAGTGGCATTAGATATTCAAGCAAATGAGAATCTACCTATTATTGATTGTGAACCAAATCAATTAAAACAACTTTTTATTAACATTATGAAAAACTCAATTGAAGCTTCATCAAAAAATGTATATGTTTCACTTGAAATGGTGGATGTAAAAACTGTAAAGGTTATGTTTAAAGATGATGGATGTGGAATTGATGAGGACCGTTTAAAACATTTAGGTGAGCCATTTTATTCAATGAAGGAAAAAGGAACAGGTCTTGGTTTAACTGTAAGTTATCGTATTGTTGAATTCCATAAAGGAAAAATATCTTTTATTAGTTCTAAAAATAAAGGGACCGAAGTTGAACTTCTTTTACCTATTCATAAAAGTACAATGCCCTAAGACTTCTTCTTAGGGTTTTTATTTAGAAAAAAGGTAGTAAAAAAATAGTAATGTTGTTTTACTTTCTCCATTTCTTTTCCCTGCCTAGTTTAGAAATGTCATCACATCTTTTCCTAATTCCCGTATATTGGAAGGAGAACCTGAAAAGGAGCTGTTACTATGCTGCCAATATACTATTGTCCAATATGTTTTCGTATACTTTTTTATAATGGTTCAAGAATAGTCGGTACTGTACAAGACTATTGCATGTCATCATTCCCTTCTAACAGACAATTCCCTGAAGTAGACCCCACACTTTTTGAGCAATCAGCTAAATCTATGCAAGTTTTAATGAAAGAGGCAAGTTTAGTGTTAAACAAACTTGCTCAATCAAAAGATTTTGCTACTAAGGTGATGTATGCGGCACAACAATCTAATATGAACGAAGTTAATAAACTAATAAAGTCAACTGGAATTAAATCGAAAGTGAAAACCTCCTTTAATCCTGATGGAATACATTTGAATCTTTCGTCTTCAATTGGAGGAGCGGAATGCTGTCAATTGACGGTCTCTTTGCGGTGGCTTTAGGTATTTGGGTAAAAAATAAACAAAATAAGCATAACGTGAATGGATGGTTAAATAATAACTATCATCAAGTCTAAAGGAGAAATAAAATTGAGAATACGATCCATCATACTATCCATTCTTTTTGTGTGCTTGATTGTACCAATTGCTTATTTTACAGTGGTAGGAATTGAATACGCATATGTACCTCCAGACTCAAATGTAAATACTAAAGAGAGCCATTCATTTAAAGGAATTCGCCAGATATCAAGTAATGTACAGGAAGAACCTGATCATGAATTCATACAAACAGGCAGAAAGCTTTTTATAACGAAACATTCGGAAATGAAGTGTTTTTTACAGATGTTATGGGCATGTTTGACGGTGCATTGACACTTCCTAATGTAGCGGCGGCAATCATTAAATTAAACGGACAAGGTACAGATAATCTTCAAGTACAAGCAGATAAATCGGCAATGGTCGGTGATTTAAAAGTAAATAAAGGTGATTTAATTGACACAGGTCTTGATGTACCTAAGGGTGCATTAATCCCTCTTGGAGTGAAGGTTAGATATGAAGATGGAAAGGTAAGAGCTGGTATTAGTTGTGCGGTTTGTCACTCTTCATTAGATGATCAGAAAGAGGTAGTTCATGGAATACCGAATAAAGATTTAAATATTGGATTACTTGTGGCATTAGCTACAAATTCTGCTTCATATTTTACTCATACTGAAATGAAAAATATACAAGACTTTATAACCTCAACAGATCGTACTGTTGAAAGTACAGAAGGGGATGAACTCGCTTTACCAGACATTCAACTACTTGAGAAATATGTTGATCAAGAAGTAATGAAATGGCCCCGAGGTGGAAATGACACAACAATTGATCTAATAAATAATCCGGTACAAACACCTGACGTCTTTACACTGGGTGACCATCCGTATGGATGGAGTGGACAAGGACAATTAGGACCCTTTAAGGGACTAAGCGCAATTATTAATAACGCACATGCCCAAAATATGGACGCTGTTTCCCAAATGACGATTAGTAAAGAAGTCTTAGGGATTGATAAAGAATTATATGTAGCAATATTACTACAAAATGCTGCAGATAAAAGGTATAGATATGATCCTGAAGGCGGAGAAAGTCCGACGGATTTTTTAGCAAAAGCAGATCCTACTCCGAATGCAGATGGAGTATTAGAGTTAATTGAGTCTCCTTCTTATCCTAAAGTATCATTTTTAACAAGTGTAGGTTTATTTGCAAGTTCTGATGGCTATCGGGCATGGGAGCAATTAAATTCGATGTCCGCCTTTATGAATTCTTTAAAACCGCCCAAAACAGCATTAAATACGGATAAAAAAACACTACTTGACGGGAAATCAGTTTTTAACCGTGCCGGTTGCATCAAGTGTCATGCAGGCCAGTATTTAACAAATAATCAATTAATGTCTCCCAAAGAGATTGGTACAGAAAGTTCAAGAGCTAGAGCGCTTAACAACACTGAAAAATTTTTCTCTAACACAGGTGGCCTATATGACCCTGAAACCCCTGTTCCTCTACCGGAAAAACCAATTATCAAAAAACTAACTTTAACCGCTGAACAAGAAAAACAATTAAAAAGAAGTTGGGGACATAATGGTTCCGATGGAGCTTACAAAGTTCCAAGTCTAGTTGGACTATACTGGAGTGCACCATATTTACATGACGGGGGTGTTGCAGTCGGTCAAAATCTAAATGAAGAAATAGGAGTAAATGAAACTTTATATAAAGGAAAGAAAGCAGATCCAATAAACAGTCTATTAGCGTTAATTGATTCCGAATTGAGGCAAAAAGTCGTCAAAGAAAATGCGGAAAACCAAAAATTAAATACAGCACATGTAAGTGGATCAGGTCATAATTTTTGGGTGGATCATACTACTGGTTTTACAAAAGAAGAGCAGAAGGCACTCATTATGTATCTATTAACAGTGACTGATCAAAACGATGGGAGTAAGAGCAAATGAGGGCTGTCACCTATCAAGGGTTTATGGATGTAAAAGTTAAAGACATGCCTGATCCACAAATTAAAAGTAAGGATGATATCATCGTAAAAGTAACTCATACATCAATTTGTGGTTCAGACCGACATTTTTATCATGGTATGATACCAAGTATGAAAAAGGATTATATTATCGGACATGAAGCAATAGGGATTGTCTATGAAATTGGCTCGGAAGTACATCATGTTAGAAAAGGAGACAAAGTTGTATTACCATATAATATAGCATGTGGTGAATGTGTAAACTGCAAAAGAAAACTTGAAAGTCAATGTTTAAGGTCAAATCTCGATGGTGAGATTGGCGGTTGTTATGGCTGTTCCAGATTGTTTGGAGATTATAGTGGTACCCAAGCAGAGTATGTTCGTGTTCCATATGCTAATTTTGGGACCTTTAAAGTACCGGAATACAATGAAGTGGCAGATGAAGAATTATTACTATTAACTGATGCCTATTCAACAGCCTATTGGGGAGTACAGCAAGCTGAGGTAAAGAGTGGTGACACTGTGATTGTTTTGGGTTGTGGTCCTATCGGATTGATCACACAGAAACTTGCGTGGTTAAAAGGCGCTAAAAGAGTGATAGGGGTGGATCATGTACCTTATCGACTTAAACATGCAGAAAAATGGAATCATGTAGAAGCTTTTAATTTTCAAGAAGATAAAGAATTAGAGCAACATCTTAAAGAAATAACAAAAGGTGGGGCTGATGTAGTCATTGACTGTGTCGGAATGAGCGGGAAAATGAGACCGAAAGAAATAATGGAAACAGCTCTTAGGCTGCAGGGTGGGGCTTTAGGTGCCATTGAATTTGCTAGTCAGGTAGTACGCTCGGGCGGAATAATACAATTAGTAGGAATATATGGAACTAGATATAATCAGTTTCCATTAGGTGATTTATTTGCGAGAAACATTACATTAAAAATGGGACTTGCTTCAGTTATCCATCTAATTCCTTTATTGTACGATCTCCTCAAAACGAAACAAGTAAATTTGCTGGATGTAATCACCCACCATTTTTCTTTAGAAGAAGCAGAGCATGCCTATAAAATATTTAATTCACATAAGGATAATTGTTTGAAGATTATTTTAAAACCCTGAGAAAATGAAATTTGTAACGGAAGTTAATGTTTTTTAAATAATATAATTTAAACACATATTGGACAATGAAAAAGAATAAGTACTGTATAAATGGTTTTTCAACTATGAATCATTAATCGAACAAGAAGGTAGGTTTGATAAATGGCCAATCATTTATACAAAGTAGAAGTTGATCATCCTATACATTCAATATGGAGCTTTGTAAGTGTAATGGATCATTGGGCACCACTTGTACCTGGGTATATAGATCATGAAATAATTAGTGAAAAAGAATCAACATGGAAATTCAAAACAGACTTAGGTGTTATAAAAAGAAAAATACACCTAAAAGTAGATATTTTGACATGGTTAGAACCATCAAAAGTGGAGTTTAACCTAACCGGAATCAATGAGAAGATTAGTGGAAAGGGATATTTTGAAGCAAAGCCTCTAGAATCAAATAAAACGTTAATGTCAGGTTTTCTTGATATTACTCCTGAAGGTGCCTTAGCAAAAATGGTAAGGGCCAAATTAGAAAAAAATTTAGTCGAGATAACAGAAGAGCTAACGGAAGCAATCGTATCCAAAATTGATGAAAGAGAGAATGTCCTTCGATAAAATAACTAAAGCAAAAATAATTGATAAGAATTAGTGCCGAATGGAGAATTTCGTGATTAGATTCTGCATTCGGCTACTGCTGTTTCCTAAAGAAATATCGGATAATTAGGAGGGTATTGAAAAAATTGACGAACGGCAAGAGAAATTCCTTTGGCAATATTTGTTGTCATTGTATAGATAAGATGTAAATTTGTATGAAATAGTGTTGACTGATCCTGAAAATCCTTCTCAAGAACAACTCCCATAATACTACAATCACCAATTGCGGGAAGCTGTTTTCCTAAACCCTCACCAGGTAGAATTGGTCCATCTTTAATGACAATGGACTGAACGATGTTTTTAGATCCTAAAACACTATCAACAGCTATGACAAAACTATTTTGTGGTAAACAGATCTTGGTAACTTCACTCACTAAGTTAGAGGAATCCAATGGGGACTGAAGATTTCCTAACACAGTTAAATGACTTGGGAATTTATGTTGCAGGAGAGTACCAACAAAAGGACCGAGACTGTCACCGTTTATTTGATTCGACCCAATTCCCACAACATAAATATGTTGTGTTGCTTTAGGGATATGTTGAAATAAAACATTTCGAATCAGATATGGAGCAATTTTTTGATCATATGGAATAATACTTTGAGGTATGACATTGCTGTTTATATGTTTTTGAGCTAACATTGATTCCCCTCCAGTAAAAACACATCTTCTCTATAATGTTATTGTTTAATTATTCTTTTTCTGTGTTTAACTATCCTTCAAAAAATAAAAGAAAATTTAATAATTAAACTAACATTTTTTTACAAATGGCTACCAAACCACTGTATTGGTATACTAGAGAAAGATTCGGTTAATTTGGAGGGATAAGATCGTGAAAATTGCATTTATTTCAGATATACATGGTAATGCTGTTGCACTTGAAGCAGTCTTAAAAGATCTAAAAAAGAAAAATATTGAAAAAATATGTGTTCTTGGTGACATATGCTATAGAGGACCTGAACCAAAAAGATCGTTAGAACTTATTCAATCCTTACAAGCTGATGTAATAAAAGGAAATGCTGATGAATGGATTGTGAGAGGGGTTCGGCAAGGAGAAGTTCCTGATGGAGCTCTTGTAATGATGAACAAGGAACGTGAATGGATATTTTCAAACCTTGAATCAACAGATATCGACTATTTATCTCAGCTACCTACAGAGTTATGCCTAAATGAACATGGTATTGAAATCTTTGCTTTTCATGCAACACCTAATAGTTTATTTGAAGTGATACCCCAAAATGTAGAAGATAGTCTGTTACATGAAAAGGTGCTATCGAAAAAGGATGCAACTATTTATCTTTATGCTCATATTCATAAGCCTTATATTCGGTACATTAATGGTAGAGTGATCATGAATATTGGGAGTGTAGGATTACCCTTTGATGGTGTAACCAAAGCATCTTACGGTGTTATCACAATTGATGAGAGTGGATTTAGTACATCTATTGAAAGAGTTGGCTATGATATTGAAAAGGTTATGAAACAGTATAGAGAATTCGGTTATCCAAATGCTGATATGATGATACAGGTCCTTAAAAACGGTAGGATATAAAATAGATTTATTTCTCGGGAAAGCGCAAAACTTGACAAAAAGGTAGTTCTTTGTCGTAATATGCTGGTTTATGAAATGTAAGATTTCTCGGATGAATTTTTTGTGGAATCAGATAAGGATGAGGCTCTACCGGTTATTCTCAACAAATTGGTAGAGCTGGTTTATTTCTTCCATGTGTGTTACACCTTCATTTGATGGTGTTTCAAGAACAAAAGGAATTTCTGATAATAGATCTAACTGAAACAATTTAATAAATTCATCACTCTCTATGAATCCAGTACCAAAAATATTCGCATGTCTATCTTTACGTGATCCAAGCGGGTATTTAGAATTATTTAAGTGTATAGCTTCCAGATATTCAAGGTAACCTAGTTCAATTGCTTTTTGCCAAAATTCCTCATTTTGTTGCCCGCTCCATAGACCACTTGCAAAAGCATGACAAGTATCGAGGCAAAATCCGACTTTTTCGGGATTATCTATTAGGCTCCTAATTTGAACAAGCTCTTCCAATGTTGTCCCCAGTGCTCCTGATGTACCGGCATTATTTTCAATTAACAACTTGCATTTTCCATTCCATTGGGATAAAACAAGATTTAACATCTCAATCATTATCTGATAGCTTGTCAGTGGGTGATCTGCATCGAGAAGATGCCCGAAATGAACAACTACTCCGATAGATCCACAACTTTCGGCAATCTCTAAATCATTTAACAATGATGCGATCGTTAGTTCTTTTTTCTCTAATGATGGAGTAAGAGAAGTTGGGTAAGGTGTATGTGCTATGGATACAAGATCATGTTCATTACAAAATCCGGAGCATTGATTTGCATCTTCTAAATTAAACACTTTCACTGACAAGCTCCTTGGATTTTTCGGAAAGTACTGAAATGCTTTAGCACCTATGGTATATGCATGTTTAGCAGCGGCAAAATATCCATTTTTAATACTCACATGACAACCAAATTTCATTTATCTCACCCTAACCGTCACTTTAGTTGCTTTTCATCTTCTTATTATTTATAAAATAAAACACTTTATTCTTAGTTGATTATATATTGTAAAACATATCATTTGTTATTTAGTCTTATAAATATTAACCTTATTAAATAATAGCTTATTACATTGAAAGAGGAGGGCTTTTTTGAATTCTCAGCAATTAAATGCACTACATAAAGAAAAGATTTGGACACGTGACTTTATATTAATTTGTATATCAAACTTTTTTATATTCCTTGGTTTTCAAATGACTTTGCCAACGATTCCGCTTTATGTAGAAGAGTTAGGGGGAAATGACCAGTTAATTGGGATTGTTGTTAGTATTTTCACTTTTTCAGCCTTATTAGTAAGATCCTATGCAGGGCATGCACTTGAAACAAGAGGCAGAAAAATTGTGTATTTAACTGGTATTTTGATTTTTATTGTTTCCGTTGGATCCTTTGGCTTTCTGCCGGCAATAGGATTTTTATTTTTTATGAGATTTATTCAAGGTATTGGTTGGGGGTTTTCTACAACAGCATCTGGAACAATTGCGAGTGATATCATCCCTTCAAAGAGACGTGGAGAAGGTATGGGATACTATGGCTTATCAGGAAACATCGCATTAGCCTTTGGGCCATCATTGGGACTTTCCTTAGCGGGGGTTTTATCATATACACAATTATTTATGATTTGTGCAATCCTAGGGTTAATAGCGTTCCTTCTTTCTTCAAGAATACATTATAAAACCATCGAGAAAACCCAACAAGTAGGTAAAAAAGAAAAATGGGATATTTATGAAAAAACTGCACTTAAACCGTCCCTATTGCTTTTTTTCATTACAGTAACTTTTGGGGGAATTGCGTCATTCCTGCCATTATATACTGCTCAAAAAGGAATTTCAGGTATACAATGGTATTTCCTTGTTTTTGCTTTGGCCTTGATGGCATCCAGAACGTTTGCTGGAAAAATATATGATGTAAAAGGACATCGTGCAATTTTTATACCTGGAACTATTCTCATTGTAGCTGCTATGATTTTATTAGCGTGGTTATTAAATACAACCGTTCTGTTAATTGCTGCTGTATTATATGGAATAGGCTTTGGATCCGTACAGCCAGCTCTACAGGCATGGTCAATAGAGAATGCGCCGAAACATAGAAGAGGTATGGCAAATGCAACCTTCTTTTCTTCCTTTGATCTAGGTGTTGGAATGGGTGCTTTATTATTTGGGCAGATAGGTCATTTATTCGGATACCATACAATTTATTTGGTTTCAGCTTTTTCTGTTTTCGTGTCAATCATATTATATATAGTTCTTATCAACAACGATAAAAAAGAGTTGTAAGGTATTCTGTCATGCTACTAGAAAAACAATGTCAGATATTCTTACAAACGACTTTTAGTATATGAGTTTTCTGATAATATGATAGTAACAGATCAAAGAGAAAGGGTTGTGTTCTTAATGACTATTAGAGAGATAAGAGAAAATATGATTAAAAAAGTAGCGGATGAGTTTAAGATTACTCCTGAACAAGCAATAGAACTTATTAATAGCAGTTTCGAGATAGGGGAACCAGAGTGAGTAGATCGTTTCCTGGTGGCCCTATGATAAATAAGAAAGAGAGGCATCTAAAAAGGATGTCTCTTCATTATTATGGGCATTTTTGTGTGTTAACTTTTCTTACGTATAAAATTTTTGAAGTAAAGTATTTCTTAGGAAAAAACATGAGAGAAAAGACGGAATATTATAAATAAACCGAAAATTTCATAAATAATTCTTGTTAGAAAACGGTTACTGTTGCTAAAGTAAAAAAGAGATTAACTGAACGAAATTTATCATTTATAAGAGGGGATTCATATGGAGAAAAGTATGTCGTACCGTGATAAAAAAGTAATGTCAATGGGAACAGTATGTGAAATGACAGGATTATCGGAGAGAAGAATCCGCTACTATGAAGAAAGAAAACTAATTTTTCCTGAGCGTACTTCAACTGGTTTCCGTAAATATTCCTTTTCAGATATTGAAAAACTAATGGACATTGCAGAAAAAGTTGAAGAAGGTGTTCAAACAGATGAAATACGGAGAGATTATAGAAAAAAGGAAACAGATGCTGAATTAAAGAAAAAAATGATTAGAGGACAATTAAACTCACACTTCCAGAGAAGCGGATTTAAGTAAATGATAACGAATAGAGAATGCGTAAACATTGCATTCTTTTTTTATATGTAGAAATGTATATAAAATAGTCATGTGCCTAGCTTTCTATAAAATATGATAAAAAGAGGATTGAAAGGGAGGTGAAAGCATGGCCGTTGTAAAAGCAACTGAAACAGATATTGCCTTATTAGCTAGGCTGCTTCGTGCAGAAGCTGAAGGAGAAGGAATTCAAGGTATGCTTTTAGTCGGAAATGTAGGAATAAATCGGATTCGTTCCAACTGTTCGGATTTTAAGGGATTACGAACAATTCCGAATATGATTTTTCAACCACATGCTTTTGAAGCCACAACCAAAGGTTATTTTTTTCAAAGGGCTAGGGAAAGTGAAAAAAGACTTGCTCGTAGAGTCGTAAACGGTGATAGGTTTTGGCCGGCGAAATTTAGCCTATGGTATTTTCGTCCTCAGGGTGATTGTCCTTCACAATGGTACAATCAGCCGCTTGTGGGGAGATTCAAACTTCATTGTTTTTATGAGCCTACTGCAGAAGAATGTGAAAATATCTATAATACATTTTGATGGCGTTAAGAAGGAAAACGACATTCCTAATCCTCCTGTTCGTTTTCCTTTTTATGTGTGTTCATTCTTCATTTTTTTAAATGCGCCCCAAACTGTTTGCTCCATTATGTACCTCAACACATGTTCTTGCATGCTTTCTCATTATTTCAAGATTGATGAGCTTTATTTCAACAAAACTAAATGTATCTGAATGAAATGATAGAATAAGTTTATATAATTCCTTAACTGCGTCCGAAAAGATGGAAAATGTAAATTTTTGTTCAATCTACCTGATTTCAAAACAAAAAGAGACAAAAAATTCACTATCATTTTCAAACCATATATTAGAGACTTTACATTTGTTCATTGAGTGTCCGTTACAGGAAGACAACTTAAAATACTTAATGATCATATAAAGTACCACTAATTATTTTTGTATAATATTCAATAATACTAAACATAAAGGCAGAAGCAGAGGGAAAATCAATAATTGGATTTAAGTCTAAACAAATTTTTTATAAAGTAATGCTTTTTGAAAAGGCTCAATACAGATTTTTATCGACATAATATACATCCAATTTAACATTTACCGACGAATTTATATAAAATTAACAAAAATATTACAAAACTCTTGATCAATCTTTACCAAAACCTAGTAAGCTTTTCATATTAAATTAAAATTTGGGAGGTTGCTAGGTTGAAATTCCAGCATATTATGAGAAAAACCATTTTTGCTGCTGCTTCATGTGTACTGCTTCTTTCTCCTGTTCAAACATCTGCTGCTAATCATGTAATGAAATATGATGGAGAACATGGACAAGGTGTCCATGTTCAATTACTTGGGAGATACTCCAGTGGAGCTGGAATTGGTGAGGGAGGAACAGAGATTGTTGCGTATGATTCAATCTCCAAACATGCTTTTTCAGTAAATGGTTCAGCAAAGGCAGTAGATATTATTGATTTAAATGTTCTTAATGATTCTCAAGTGATCCCTCGTGTAAAACAGATCAATTTAAAAGATTTAGGTGTAGCTGCTTCTGATGTTACAAGTGTAGCGATTCATCCAAAAGGCGGGTATATTGCTGTTTCGGCACCTGCCGCAAATAAAGTCGATCCCGGACATGTTGTATTTTTGTCAACAGAAGGTGTTTATCTATCACATGTAAAAGTTGGAGCCTTACCGGATATGCTGACATTTACTCCGGATGGTTCCTATGTGCTTGTTGCCAATGAAGGGGAGCCAAGTGATGATTACCAAACCAATCCAGAGGGTTCTGTTAGTATGATTGATGTCTCAAATGGTGTGGAAGGAATAACAAATGATAGTGTCACAGCTATTGAATTTGAAGAGGATATAATCGAAGAAGGAGTAAGAAAGGTTTCAGAAACTTCTACATTTGCCCAAGATCTTGAACCGGAATACATTGTTGTGGATGAAGAGAGTAAATATGCTTTTGTTGCACTACAGGAAAATAATGCGATAGCAAAACTGGATCTTCTTGCAAAAAGATTTGTCCAAGTAAAAAGTCTCGGATATAAGGATTATTCTTTAGGGGAAAATAAGATGGATGCTTCAAATGAGGATAATGAGATCAACATCACTAACTGGCCTGTTTTATCAATGTACCAACCTGATGGAATGGCATCATACAAAGTGGATGGACAAACATACATATTATCGGCTAATGAAGGTGATGCACAGGATTATGATGGCTTTTCAGAGGAAGAAAGGGTAGCGGATCTGAAAGAATCCTATGAATTAAATGCTGATTTATATGAGGGATATACTCAAGAACAATTGAATCAGCTTATTGAAAATGGACTTTTTAATGAAGAACAAGTAGGAAGGCTGAATACAACAATATCAGCACCAAAGAATGATAATGGTAAATATGAGGCGATTTATGGGTATGGAGCCAGGTCGTTTTCTATATGGAATGCTAATTCATTAGATTTAACATATGATAGTGGTTCTGATTTTGAGGAAATCACAAAGCAGGTATATGGGGAATATAACTTTAATTCTAATAATGATGAAAATAATTTTGACTCCCGCAGTGATGATAAAGGGCCGGAGCCGGAGACAGTAACAATTGGTCATGTTCAAGGTCAGAATTATGCTTTCATTGGCTTAGAGCGTGTTGGTGGAATCATGGTTTACGATATAGACAACCCTGAAAAACCGGTATTTAATAGATACTTCTCATCACGGATCTTTAATGGCGAGGAAAAGGTAACACTTGGTAATGGTGATACAGCTCCGGAAGGTTTAACTTTTATTCCGGCAGATGAAAGTCCAACTGGTCAAAATATTCTTTTAGCAGCACATGAAGTTTCCGGAACAATTGCTGCTTATCAAATTGGGATTGAAGTTGAAGAAGAGGAAAGTGAGCATCCGAATGAACCGGTTGATGAAGAGCAACCTGAAACAGAAGTTCCCGATGAAAACCAACAACCAACAATTGACGAGGACCCTAAAGAGCCTACTGATGGTGAAACAATTGACAACAATGGTCATCAGGAGCTTGTAGTAACAGAGGATAAAGAAGAAGTTAGACAAAATGATCAGGTATTATCAGAACAACAAAAGATCACAGCTGCATTAGATGAAGCAGAAAAATCAGAAAGTGAAAACGGTTATTTCTTACCAAATACAGCTACGAATAACTTTACTATTCTTTTACTGGGAATGGTAAGTGTCATTGTTGGTATAGGGCTGGTAGTAAAGAAAAGATTTATGGTAAAAGAATAGAAAGATATAATGTGAGAGTGGGGATAAATTCCTGCTCTTTTTTTATAAAGGATAGAGAGATACTTGGTCTAAGTTAAGTTTAATGGGAAAATTGGTATGTTTAGGTATTTTGATATTTAAAAATAACGTTGAAATTGGTCTAATATAATATTTTTATTGATTATTTTGAATCTTTTGTCGAAAAAGAGTTGTTAATTACCTTATGAAAGATATAAAATAGAGAAATATAGAAACTTGAATGAACATAACTTAATATGCTCAGAAGTGTTGATGAAGATAAATTATTTGAGTGGGAGAGTTAAGACATGATGACAAAAACTAAGATCGATGTAACATTAAGCAAAACAAAGAAGGAAAAACCACAATCAGATCAATTAGAATTTGGACGTGTATTTACAGATCATATGTTTGTAATGGATTATAGCCCAACAAAAGGATGGCATGATGCGAGAATCGTTCCATATGAACCTATTTCGTTAAGTCCGGCCTCAATGGTTTTTCATTATGGGCAAACTGTTTTTGAAGGATTAAAGGCATACCGTACACAAGATGATAAAGTATTGCTATTTAGACCGGAAAAAAATATGTACAGATTGAATTTATCGAACGAACGGCTGTGTATTCCACAAATCGATGGTGAATTTGTCATTGAAGCTTTAAAACAATTGGTTTCGATTGAAAAAGAATGGATCCCTACAGCGGAAGGAACTTCACTATATATTCGTCCATTTATTATTCCGACAGAATATTTTTTAGGTGTTGCACCATCTAATTTTTATCGTTTTATGATCATTCTTTCTCCAGTAGGCTCATATTATAAGGAAGGTATCCAACCTGTAAAAATCTTTGTTGAAAATCATTATGTTCGTGCAGTTGATGGCGGTACAGGTAAGGCGAAAACCGGTGCAAACTACGCTGCGAGCTTAAAAGCTCAGGAAGAAGCAGCGAAAAAAGGTTACTCACAGGTATTATGGTTGGATGGAGTGGAGAAGAAATATATCGAAGAAGTAGGAAGTATGAATATTTTCTTCAAAATTAATGGTGAGGTTGTTACACCTGAGTTAAATGGTAGTATTTTAGAAGGTGTAACAAGAAATTCAATTATTGAATTATTAAAATCTTGGGATATCCCCGTGTCAGAACGAAAAATATCTATGGAAGAAATTTATGACACCTATAAAAAAGGCCAACTTGAGGAAGTGTTCGGTACTGGAACAGCAGCAGTTATCTCTCCAGTTGGTGAGTTCCTATATAATGAACAAAAAATGGTGATTAACGATGGTTTAACCGGCGAACTATCTAAAAAACTATACGATACATTATCAGGTATTCAAAGAGGCACAATGCAGGATCCATTTAATTGGGTAGTAGAAGTAAACTGATTTTGAAAAGACCGCCACATTTTAGGTGGTCTTTTTATTGCCTGTTTTATCTCTATAAGTTCATTTCTCAAACATACTCCTCCATTAAAATCATATCCTGTCATATATAGATTCTCTAATTCAAAAAACAAATAAATCTTTTAGAAAAAAAGCTGTAATAAATTTGAAACATTTTGTTTCGTTTATTCGTCTTACATATATATTTAATAATGATACTCCTCCTTAATAAAAAAATTCGCTCTTTCAAGGGAATTTTTAACAATAAAGAAGGATATTTTGATAAAATATGAAATATAATTGTAATGATTGTAAAAAATATTATGTTTTTATAATATTGTTATAGTTTTAGAAAATTTATAGGGAAATGTGGGAGTACTATGAGAAAAAAGTGTGTATCGACAATGATTCTCTTATTGATGATGGCAGGCTGTAGTTCGAATGTGGCAAACGGTAGTCAAGAAGAAGGTCCATTACCAGTCAGTCAAATGACCACACATCTGTCACAACTATCTGAGAAAAAAGTAGAGTATGCAGTAAATTTATTACATCCTAAAACGAAAGATATCCTATATTCCTTTATTCCAACCGTTCATGAGAATCAAGATGAGTATAAAAAAGAAATTGCCAAAATTGCAGATGAATTAGCAACCAGCCTGGATCAGGCGATGGTTCCTGCCAAATACACCGGCAATGGTCAATTAACAGCAGGCAAGAGCCGTGTGATTTTGGATGAAAGTAAATTAGTTGATATGCTTCTGAATGTCAGGCCGTTGGATAAAACGTTAGATCTGCCATTAGAAGTAGCGGAACCCAATGTAACAGCTGAAACTGTTAAAGGGGTAAATGAAGTAGTTATCGGAAGCTATAAAACTTCGTTTGATCCTAGTGTGACCGGACGCTCTCAAAATATTTTCTTATCAGCAAATGAAATTAACCAAATTGTACTTGGACCTGGGGATCGCTTTTATTTTAATCTGGTTGTTGGTGAACGAACAACTGCGAGAGGTTATCAAAAAGCAAAGGAAATAGTCAATAAAGAATTTGTTGAAGGAATCGGTGGAGGAATATGCCAAACTTCTTCTACCTTATATAATGCTGTCGCAGAGGCTGGATTGGAAATTATTGAACTTCACTCTCATTCAAGGTCTGTTGGATATGTTCCGGCTGGGAAAGATGCAACTGTATCGTGGGGAGGTCCGGACTTTAAATTTATGAATAACAAAGATTATCCTGTGATGATCAAAACAATCGTAGATAAACAATCCGGATCAATTGAGATTCAAATTTTAGCATCAAAACAAAATGCTGCAAAGGTATAAGGAAAAAGAATATTGTTGAATAAAAAAACTGGTGCCACCAGTTTTTTTATTTTTAGTAAATATATAAAATCTTCCTTTTCATCACACTCCTATAAAAGGACTTTTTATAGTATGATAGTAGAAGATTGCTTGATAGAAAGGAACGAATAATATGTCATATAAAATGATTGTATTAGATTTAGATGATACCTTACTTTGTGATGATCATACCGTTTCAGTTCGAACAAAAGATGCGTTGATGAAAGCACAAGAGCTTGGAGTGAAAGTTGTCCTGGCTTCAGGTCGTCCTACATTTGGGATGAGACATATTGCTCAAGAATTACATTTGGATCATTATGGAAGCTTCATTCTTTCATTTAACGGTGGGAAAATAATAAACTGCTCAACCGATGAAGAAATGTTTAGCAGTACACTAAGTCCTGAAGCTATCCATAAGTTATATGAAGTAAGTGTAAGAGAGGGCGTTTTTATTCACACGTATATGGGGGACGAAATTATTACCCAAGATGAAAATCCTTACACAGACATTGAAGCAAATTTAACAGGCTTACCAATAAAGATTGTTTCTAATTTTGTGAATGCTGTGAATGAACCCGTTGTAAAAAGCTTAATGGTGGGACCTCCTGAACAATTGAAGGAAGTTGAAAGAAAGTTACAAACAGAACTTGCAGATGAATTTAGTATCATGCGGTCCAAGCCTTATTTCTTAGAGTTTACGGAAAAAGGTGTTACAAAAGGGACAAGCTTAGATCAATTAATACAAGCTTGTGGAATCAAGCGTGAGGAAGTAATTGCCGTTGGCGATAGTTATAATGATTTATCAATGATTGAGTTTGCGGGACTGGGAGTAGCAATGGGAAATGCTCCTGATGACATCAAAGAAAAATCTAATTTTGTAACAGATACGAACATGAATGATGGTGTTGCAAAAGTGGTGGAAGAATTTATTCTTTTAGCCCATCATGTAGAAGTATAAATTACTGGAATATCAAAGACTAACAGTCAATCTGTTGGTCTTTTTCTTTTGCTGACTAAAAACTATGTTAGATAAACTAACGCATTTATAACGTCAAATAGTTCACAAATGTATAATTTTAATTAATATATCGTAGGAATAATTTCCAAATCGTTTAAGGTTGTTATATTTGGTAACTTTTACCATTAAAAATGCCTAAATACTCAGTATGTGACATTCGACGGAAATACAAGATATCGGTCAATAAAAGAATTGTTGATATATGAAAAGGTGGGAGAGGATGCGATCAGATGTTTATGAAATACTTGAGTCGATCTCACAAACAAAAGTCAAGAAGGTGCTTGCCACAATTATAAATGTTGAAGGTTCTTCATATAAAAAAGGTGGCTCCATGATGCTAATAGATGAAAATGGAGAACAAACTGGCTTATTAAGTGGTGGTTGTCTGGAAGAAGACCTTCATGCAAGATCTAAAGATTTATTAGAAGCACAAGCTTCAACTATTGTGACATATGATTTATCAGCTGAAGATGATCTTTCATGGGGACAGGGGATTGGATGTAACGGTAAAATCACCGTATTAATTGAAACAATAACCTCTCAGTTATCTACCCACTTTAAAAAGGTAAAAGACTATATTGATAATGGTCAAAATGTCTCATGTGTAAAGAGGATGACGCCGGAAGGTTTTGTAACAGGCTATCTCTTTTTTACAGCAGCCTCAGAGTATTTTGGCCAATGGAATGGAGATATTCCAAATATAAATGAATTAACATTAAATAAACTATCGTTTTCAGAAAGAGGCATTTTCTTTAAACAGACAATACCTGCAAGGCCAAGGCTCTTTATTTATGGTGCTGGAACAGATGCTAGACCACTTGCCAACCTTGCCTCTTTATCAGGCTATCAAGTAATTGTTGCAGATTGGAGAGCAGGACTTTGTCATAAAGACAATTTTCCCTTTTCAAAAACTTATGTCGTTACCCCAGGTGAATTTGTGAGTACATTTTCTTTTTCAGAAGTTGATTCGATTGTGGTAATGACCCATCATTTTCAAATAGATGTTGAGTTAATTAAGTTATTAATTAAAACACGAATTCGTTATTTGGGAATATTAGGATCAAAAGATCGGGCACGCAGATTATTTAATGGGTTAAATCCTCCCGGTTGGGTTCACTTTCCTGTTGGATTAGATATTGGTGCAGAAGGACCTCATGAAATTGCCATCAGTATAATGGCAGAACTGATTCAACTAACTAAAAAGAGGAGGGATGCTAGTGTCCTCGTATGAACATATAGTTGGTATTTATTTAGCAGCTGGTCATAGCTCAAGAATGGGGACCTGTAAATTATCATTACCATTTGCCGGTGTCCCACTTGGAGCAATGGCATTAAAAGAAATCGTTCAATCAAAAATCAATTCTTTACTAATTGTTACAAAAGATCTTCAAACATCATGGCTAAGGTCAGTCGAAATGTTACTAACAAACACTATATATTGGGAAAATATCATAAGTTTGCAGACACACTTAGGTCAATCCTATTCACTTCAAGCTGGTATTCAACGAGCTATACAAATTGGAGCAGATTCTGTTGTCATTTTTTTAGCTGATCAACCCTTTATTACCTCACATATAATTAACCACCTCATCCATCAATCAGACAAGGAGAAGGATTTTGTGGCAGCGTTTGATGGTCAACATATGAAACCTCCTATATTATTTCAAAAAAAGCATTTCCATTTCTTTTGTCAACTACTGGTGATCAGGGAGCAAAAAGCCTATTGAAGAGAGGAATATTAAAGGGAGTAAAAATACATGTAGATCGTTCAAAATTAATAGATATTGATACGAAAGAACAGTATGAATATTCCAAAAGTCTTGATAACGGGGTGATCATTTGAGTCATGAAGAAGAAGGTGCGATATTAAAATCTGACATGATTGTGAAGCATCCATTATTTCTCGAAGAAGCATTTACTCAAAAGAAAGAACCCTTAGATGTATTTGTTGCAGGGGGCACATTACTTCAAGTTCATTGGGAGTCGGGGAGCCCTATTCCAAAAACGTTAATAAATCTTTCGTTACTTCAAGATCTAAAGGGGATTACTTACCAAGATTCGGGTACGTCTTCAAGAATAATAATAGGAGCTTTGACAACTATTGCAGAGTGTATAACACATCTTGTGTTGGTCAAACATGCACCATTACTCGTAAAGGCTTGCCGAAACATCGCTGCCCCTGCCGTTCGCAACAGAGCAACGATAGGGGGAAATATTGCAAGCTTTGTAGGTGATACGATACCGGCACTTTTGGCTTTAAACGCAGAGGTAAAACTGGCAATGAAAGACAAAATTCATGTTATGACTCTATGGGAATGGTTAGCTAATAAAAACCAATCACCATTTATTTTGCTAGAGATTATGATTCCTATTTCTCCTAAAGATACAAAGCATTTTTATCGAAAAGTTGGTAGAAGAGGGGCATTTATCCCTTCTATCCTTACAATAAGTGGTCAATGGCAACAAAACAACGATGGTAAGCTTCAATTTGTCCGAATTGCAGTTGGTGGAGGAAATCATCGACCAATCAGGCTTAAAAACGTTGAGCTGCTTCTACAAGAGGGAATAACGAATAAAGAGATTTTCTATAAAACGATATTGAATGAATTCCAATCATATTCAGATCCGTTTGTGTCTGAAGAGTACCGAAAAAAGGTTGCAGCAAACATCCTTATGACAGAATTAGCCAACATCATAGTTAAGGAGGGAAAAGATGGAACTAAATAGAGATAATTATCGGGGAAAATGGAGAGTTAGACCAGATGGATATGACAAGGTAACTGGTTCTTTAAAATATTTAACTGACTATACCTTCCCGAACATGTTATATGGTAAGGTCCTTAGAAGCACTTATCCACACGCGAAGATAAAATCTATTGTTACGGAAGAAGCAGAGAAATTAGAGGGTGTAAAAGCAGTAATAACGTATAAAGATGTTCCGGGTATGAATCGATTTGGTCTAATTTTTCCGGATCAGCCTGTGCTTTGTGAGGATGTAGTCCGTTATGTTGGTGATGCAGTTGCAGCAGTTGCGGCAATAAGTGAAGAGATCGCAGAAAAAGCTCTATCTCTTATCCGTGTAGAATATGAACCACTTGAAGTAATGGATAGTCCTGAAAAATCACTAAGCAGTTCCTGTATATCGTTACATCCGTCAGGAAACATTCTTCATCAGGCAAGCTATAAAAATAGTGAACAAGTTTTAATAGAGCTAGAGAATTGTCCGTATGTTGTAGAAGACACCTATGAAACTCCTAGGCAAATGCACGCCTATATGGAAACAGAAGGAGGAGTAGTCGTTCCTGAAAAAGATGGGAAAGTGACGGTTTATGCAGCAACCCAACATGGGTTCAAAGATCGAATGCAGTTAGCGAGAATTTTATCCATACCAGAAAGTAAAATACGAGTCGTTTCAAGTCCGATTGGTGGTTCATTTGGAGGTAAAGATGAGCTGAATATTCAACCATATGCAGCTTTACTTGCTTTAAAAACAAAGCAACCTGTAAAACTTCATAATAAACGAAGTGAATCAGTTAGAGCAGGTATTAAACGTCATCCAATGAAAATTAAGATGATTACTGGTGCAGATAAGGATGGTAAGCTTGTTGGTCATTATGTCAGAATTACAGCGGATACTGGAGCTTATGCAACCCTTGGACCGGCGGTTTTAGACTTTGCGGTTGAGCATGCTGCAGGTCCATATATGATTCCATATATTGATGTTGAAGGTGTATCTGTTTTTACAAATAATGGAGTTGCGGGTGAGTATCGTGGATTTGGAGGAAATCAAGTGACCTTCGCTTTAGAGACACAGATTGAAAGATTAGCAGAGTTACTGAAAATTGATTCGATTCATTTCCGTGAGAAGAACCTTCGCAATGCAGATGACCCCGGTCCATTAGGTCAACGAATTGTTAAAAATGATGGAGCAAAATCAGTGCTTACGATGATAAAGACATCATCTGTATTGATGGATCAGCCTAAGAAACATCCTAAAAAACTAACAGGAAAAGGAGTAGCGATCACGATGCACGGAGGAGGCCTTGGATACGGAAGACCTGATCCTTCAGGCGCAAGGCTTTCATTAACAAAGGATGGACAAATCGAAATTGCATTTGGTTTTGAAGAGTTTGGTCAAGGTTTAATCGCTTCGATTGAGATCATGTTAATGGAAGCACTGAATTGTAGTAAAGAAGATATAAAAATCGTGATTGGAGATACTGATCTTGTTCCTTCGTCAGGCTCCTCCACAGCATCTCGATCAACTAATATGATATGGAACGGAATTCAAAAATTAAAGGAACCATTTATAGATAAAGTATTAGATTTGGTTGCCGACTATACGAATACAACAAGGAAACTTCTCTATTTAGGTGAGAATGGAGTATGGAGAAAAGGCAAACGAAATCAATTTGTGTTAAGTTATCGCGAGCTTGGAAACTTTGCAGACCCATCCCTTATTACGTTTCAAACACATTTTCATTTTCCGACAACACCAGATCCTGTAATTGGAGGACATTATTTATATAGCTTTGCCGCAGTAGCAGCTGCGGTTGAAGTTGACTTGTTAACAGGACAAGTAAAAGTGATAAAAATGGATCATGCCGTTGCAGCTGGACCTGTCGTCAATCCTCTTGGTTATTTGGGACAAATTGAAGGTGGAGCTGTCATGGGTTTAGGGTTTACTTTATTTGAAGACTCAGTTATGGAAAATGGACGTTATCAAACAGAAAACTTCGATTCTTATTTAATACCAACGATTAAGGACATTCCAAACGAAACGACCGTAATAGTTGATGAATCTTTAATGGAAGGAGATGTGTTTGGTCCAAGAGGTGTCGGTGAAATTGGAACGGTCGCAATTGCACCTGCTATAACAGCAGCGATTCATCAAGCTTGCGGGATATGGGTGAAAAAACTACCCGTTTCTTCCGAAGAAATATTGAATGCTCTGGAGGAATTATTACCCTGTAAAGCAGGAGGTGTTTTAAGTGGCTGAGCATGTTGAAGTAAGAAATAGAATGGATGATACTAAAAGTGAAGTGACCTTCGAATTAAATGGTGAAAAAGTGGATTTAATCGTACCTCCTACTTATCGATTAGTTGATATCCTCAGGAAAGATCTGAATTTAACCGGCACTAAAATGTCATGTGAAATAGGTCGATGTGGTGCTTGTACTGTATTGATTAATGGTCAGGCTGTAACCTCTTGCTTAGTGATGGCGTATCAGCTTCAACATGCTAAAGTGGAGACAATTGAATCTATTTCCAAAAACAGTTTACACCCCATTCAGCAGGCATTCCTTGAAGAAGGAGGTCTACAATGCGGATATTGTACTCCAGGAATGATTATAGCACTAGCCGATTTACTGGAAAATAACCCTGTTCCAACTGATGAAGAGGTATTGGAGCATTTATCAGGAAATTTGTGCAGATGCACCGGATACACTGGTATTCTTCGTGCTATAAAAAATTATAAAGAGAAGATGGTAAAAAAGAGCACTATATGATAGAAGGGGAGAGTGGGGACTTGTGATAACAATACAAAAAGTGAATGAGCTTTCCAAAGAGGATTTCGTCTTAAAGTTTTGCTGGATTTTTGATGTGAAGATTGTTGAACAAGTATCGGAATTACGCCCATTTCCAAGCTATCAATTTCTTCATCTCGCTGTAAAAAAGTTGGTGAAAAAATCTCCAATTGAACAGAAACTTTTGTTGTTGCAAGCTTATCCAAGCTTTGTTGACATGATAACACATGGAAGTTCACAAAAAGCTGATAGTAAGTTAGCAGGGCTTTATTCGCTCTCTTCACGAGAATACAAAAAATTTGTTTTGTTAAATAATAAATATGAAAAGAAATTCGGATTTCCTTTTGTTATTTCTGTTCGAGGGCACAATAAACAATCCATTTATGATGTTTTAAAAAAAGAGTAAAACATTCAGAAACGGAAGAAATATTAAACTCTCTTGACGAGCTTTTACGGGTTTATTTTTATCGATTAAGAGAAACAATCCAAAATGAAGAAAATTACCATTTGGATCGACAGTCGGTGTATAAGTAAAGGAATAAGAGAAATTTGATTCCGTTCAGTTGCTGAACGGTTTTTTTCTTTAAAAAGTTTAATTGTATTAAAGGATTAAAGTATATGAAAAGCCATCGACTACCGCCATATTGGCGGTAAGTCATGTTTTTCGAATAGATATATAGTAAAGACACTGTATTTTTTAACAAGGATTTTCTCTAAGCTATTTACAACTTGTTTAAATCTCTGTAATCTATTGTTTGAATAGTAAGAGTTTTTAAATAAGGTAAAGATATTATTGGGGGAATAAAATTGATTAAAGCCATTTTCTTTGATTTAGATGATACGCTACTTTGGGATCAAAAAAGTGTAAAGGAAGCATTTGTTGCTACATGTGAAGTAGCGAAGCAACAATACGGGATTGATCCTGTCGAACTAGAGGAAGCAGTTAGAAAAGAAGCTCGGGAGCTTTATTCCTCATATGAAACCTATTCATTTACCCAAATGATTGGAATTAACCCGTTTGAAGGTCTTTGGGGGAATTTCCTTGACGATGAAGAAAATTTTAAAAAAATGAGTGCAATCGTTCCAACATATCGAAAAGATGCTTGGACTAAAGGGTTAAAAGCATGTGGAATTGATGATCCTGAATTTGGTCAAAAGTTGGCTGAGGAATTTCCGGCTCAAAGACGAAAAAGCCCATTTGTGTATGAGGAATCGTTCTCAGTTTTAGATAAACTAAAAGAAAATTACCGATTGTTATTATTAACAAATGGATCACCGGATTTACAAAATACAAAGTTAGATATTACTCCGGAGCTTGTACCCTACTTTGAACAAATTATTATTTCCGGAGCATTTGGAAGAGGAAAACCAGATCCAACTATTTTTGAGCATGCATTAGAAAAAATGAATCTTACAAAAGATGAAGCCATAATGGTAGGAGATAATTTAATGACTGATATCCTCGGAGCATCAAGAATTGGGATGAAATCAGTTTGGATTAATCGTCATAATAAAGAAAAAAACGAAGTAAAACCTGATTATGAAATCACTCATCTGGAAGAACTTTACCCGATTTTAAATGAATTAAATAATAATTAAATTTCTATTTATTCGATGGTTGAAGTTTCCATTAAATCTAATTTCTTGATTTATACAAACTATACCATTTATAGTAAGATTGTGTTCCAACATGGCCGGCAAAAAGGGGGAAAGTAATTGTTATTGTTTATTGGGGGATTAGCACTTTTTTTACTAATTTGTTACTTTATTGTACAGAGGAGCAGATGGATCAAAAACGTTCCATGTGTTGATGTCAAGAACCATGATCAAGCAAGTCAGATTGTTGATGTACGCGATTATAATAATTTATCAACAATGACTATATCAGGTGCAATTGTCATACCAATACCTTATTTAAAGCGATATTATCATGAGATTCCGTCAAAAAAGGTCCATGTAATAGCAGGAAGCCAGCTTGAAAAAAATATAGGTGTTCGTTTCTTACAAAAAAACGGTTTCGATGTGACAGGATATAGTCTTGCGGAATACACTTGTTCAAATCATTCTAAAAATATGGTTTTATAAAAGTTTTTTAAGTGAGTGGGAGCTGTTAAGTTTCCACTCTTTTTCGTTTACATGGCTTTTTACACTTTAACATGTTATAGTATGGTTCGTTATATACGATTTAGAGATAAGCTGAAATTTGCGAGGGATTGAACGAATGAAATCCACAAATCTATACATTAAATTATGGCAAAAAGCATTGCGAGCAGAAATTATGCATCTTAAAAAATATGGAAGTACAAAATACGCCCTGAAAAATGGACAACTAATGTCAAATAAGGATGGTTTTACGTATTATTTTGAATCCCTTATGCCTCTAAAGGTACCAGTTGGTTCCACGATAAAGGTAGAATCTGGTAAGTTGATTGTAAATGGCAGGATTTTATCATCTGAAGGCAAAAGTGTTATTCTTTCTTTGGAACAATCATTAGGTCATCAACTTTTTGATTTATACTTGCTTCATGACCCTTGGGAGCTATTAGATCAGCTTCATGATCGGCTTGATGAGATAAAGGAAAGTAAAAGGAAACGCGCAAGGGTAAAAAGGTTAATGAATCCTTCAAATGAAGCAAAGCATCCCATTGCTAAAATTAAATCACCTGTTCACGAACTTGTGTTAAGGAGTAAATATAACCCGGTAACATTTGTTTGGGGTCCACCAGGTACAGGAAAAACATATACATTGAGCCGGGTTGCTGCAAATAAATACAACAAAAAAGATTCGGTATTAGTTTTATCGCAAAGTAATCAAGCTGTTGATGTTCTTATGATGGAGATAACACGCTTTATCCATAATAAAGGTTTATATCGAGAAGGTGATCTTGTACGCTATGGATCACAAACAATCATACATACAAATACCAACTTAACAACAAATGAACTGATCCAAAAAAGACACCCTGATTTAGCAAACGAAAGAGCTGAGCTCTACGAAGATAGAAGGTTAATGAAAGTATCTTTAGCGGAATCATACAGTCGAAGAGACTCAGAGCAACTTCTGGTAATTGAACGTAAATTATCAAATGTTTCGGAAAAAATTCGCCATAAGGAAATAGAACTTGTTCATGATGCGGATATTGTAGGAACAACATTGGCTAAAGCAGCCACCGATCCTGCTATATATGAAAAAAACTTCGATGTGGTCATGGTCGATGAAGCTAGTATGGCTTATGTTCCACAAATTGCATTTGCGGCTTCGTTAGGGAAACGGATCATTATTTGTGGAGACTTTAAGCAATTACCACCGATTGCAACAGCCATACATCCACTTGTTGATGAATGGTTAAGAGAGGATATCTTTCATAAAGCTGGTGTAGTTGAATGGTTAAACAGAAATGATAGCCAACCTTTGCACCCTCATCTGTTTCTTTTAAAAGAGCAGAGAAGAATGCATCCTGATATCTCTTCGTTTACAAATAAATACGTGTACAATTCTCTTGTAGGTGACCATAAAAGTGTAAGAACGGCAAGACATGAGATTGTTGAGCGTAAACCATTTGCAAATTCTGCATCTGTTTTATTAGATAGTAGTTTTACTGGAATGTATTGTTTAAGTGAAAAAGCCTCTAATTCCAGATATAATTTTTGGCATTTATTATTATCATTCCAAGTCTTACATGAAGCATATATTTCAGGGTCAAGGTCAATTGGTTTTGTCACCCCTTATCGAGCTCAAGCAGTATTGATGGAGGCATTGTTAAACGAAATATATTCCGAAGAATTGATGGAGGCAGATATTATATCGGCAACCGTTCATAAATTTCAAGGAAGTGAACGTGACGTTATGGTGTTTGATACCGTGGATAGCTTTCCGCAAGAACGGCCGGGTATGCTATTAATTGGAAAGAATAGTGAAAGGTTAGTTAATGTAGCCATGACTCGAACAAGAGGTAAATTTATTCATCTTGCAGATAAGCATTTTGTCAAATCGAAGGTATATAGAGGCAAAATTATTCGCAAGCTTGTAGACCATCAAATAGCAAGGAAACAAGAGGTTTCTCCACATGAAATTGGTACTTGGATTAAAAACCAACATTCACGGGTAACATGGTTACATGCAAAGAAATTAGAATACCTTAAAAAAGATATACAACAAGCAAGAAGTTCAATTATAATCGGAATTCCAATGGAGAAGGACCTGCCTGTGGAATGGAGCACAATGTGTGGCGAAAGAAAATCAACAGTCACATTCTCTATAGTTGCAAGTCATTCTGTATCAAGAGTTAAATATGACAGATTGATAAAAAGAAACGTCCCATTTCCATTTATCATCATTGATCAGAAGTATCTGTGGCTGGGAATGCCATATGAACTATCAGAAAATAGCAAACCACCCTATGTAGCCGTTCGTGTTTCCTCTATGAAGCTGGTTGAATACGTTCATGAACAAATAATTGAATAACATTTATTGTAATAAATGAATTGGTGTGCTTGACAGCAGCCAATTCTTTTTTTATTATTTAGTTATATAATATGAACATATATACATATTTGAATATATAATAAAAGCAAGAGGTGAATGTAATGGATGAATCAGTAAATCATGAACAAAAGGATCAAGAGCAACTTGATGAAGAAACACTATTTATTGTTTCACAAACTTTTAAGGCTTTAGGAGATCCAACAAGAATTAGAATACTTCACTTATTGTCCCAAAACGAGCATTCTGTAAATGACATAGCTGAGCAGCTCTCTCTTCTTCAATCGACAGTTTCTCATCAATTAAGGTTTTTGAAAAACCTCAGATTGGTTAAATATAGACGAGAAGGTACTACATTATTTTATTCTCCTGATGATAATCATGTCATGAATGTCCTGCAGCAAACCATTCACCATGCGCAACATCATTAAGCACTCATTGGAGTTGAGAGAAATGAATGAATACAAAGTAAAAGGATTAACTTGTGCCAATTGTACAAGAGAGCTTCAGGAAGAAATTAATAAACTGCCATCAGGTGAATCAGCCTCATTAAGTTATAATACAGGAAAGCTGAAGGTAGATCATTCTGTAGATTTAAACAAGGTTAAAAAGATCTTATCTTCTGATGGAGCTTTTATAGAAGATGGAAAGGGTACCGACCATGATCATCGACATCAATCAGGTATCAATTGGATTGTTCTTCTGTCCATATCAGCTTTGCTCTATATCGCCGGGTTTATCACAGAGAATTTCTTAAATGAATATATCGCAATCGGTATGTTCCTTGCGGCAACAGTTTTAAGTGGTTATCAAACCTTTTTAAAGGGGTTAAAAAATTTAAGCAAATTTAAATTCAATATTGAAACATTAATGACAATTGCCTTGATTGGTGCATTAGGAATTGGTGAATGGAAAGAAGGTGCATTAGTCGCTATACTGTTTGGCCTGAACGAGTACTTAGAGGGACTCGGCATGCAAAAGGCGAGAAAATCCATGGAAAAGCTTCTTGAAATTGCACCAAAAGAAGCAACTGTAATAGAAAACAATGAAGAACGGATAGTCAGTATTTCCTCATTAGGTGTAGATCAGATTGTACTCGTTCGAGCAGGAGAAAAAATTCCTTCTGATGGAATCGTGATTGAAGGGAAAAGTTCTGTTAACGAAGCTGCCATTACTGGAGAAGCAATGCCTGTTGAAAAAGCAATTAATGAACCCGTTTTTGGAGGAAGTATAAATAATGAAGGAATCTTAAAAATTAAAATAACAAAAGCATATGAAGATTCATCACTGGCTAAGATCCTTCATCTTGTGGAAGAGGCACAGGAAACAAAGACACCGACGGAATTATTTATTAATAAATTTGCAAAATATTATACCCCTCTCATTATGATTATTGCAGCATTTGTTATGCTGATCCCTCCATTGCTATTGGATGGTAGTTGGGGCGATTGGTTTTATCAGGGGTTAGCTGTTTTAATTGTTGGTTGTCCATGTGCATTAGTCCTTTCTTCCCCAATTGCGATTGTGTCAGGCATAACGAAGAATGCCCGCAATGGAATTCTCATAAAAGGTGGAGTCTTCCTGGAACAATTAGGAAAGGTTACGACAATTGCCTTTGATAAAACCGGGACATTAACAAAAGGTGAACCTTATGTAGAAGATTATATTGAATATCATCCCGGCTTTCTGCAAATAGCAGCTTCCATTGAGAAAAACTCTACACATCCAATTGCAAAAGCGATCGTAAAAAAAGCAGAGGGATTATCATATCTACCTGTAGAAGAGTTAAAAACAGTGACAGGTAGTGGATTGGTTGCCCAAATTGAGGGAGTAACGTATTTTCTTGGAAATGAATCACATATGAAGAATTTCACTTTTCAACAAAATGTGATCGAACAAATTAAGCAATACAAAGAAAGAGGAATGACAATTGTCATTTTAGCAACAGACGGTGATGCTCTTGGAATTATGGGTATATCTGATGAAATTAGAGAAGAAAGTATTAATGTGATAAAAAATCTTCATGCAGCAGGAATTCAACATACGGTCATACTAACAGGTGATCATGAAAAAACGGCCGAAAAGGTAGCAGGTAAGGTAGGGGTGAAATCTTACTTTGCTAGTTTGCTACCGGATCAAAAAGTGGCAAAAATAAAAGAGCTATCAAATCGTGAAAAAGTGGCGATGGTTGGTGATGGAATAAACGATGCGCCTGCACTTGCAACAGCTGACTTAGGAATTGCAATGGGAAAAGGAACAGATAGTGCCATTGAAACAGCTGATATCGTGTTAATGCAAAATCATCTCGGGAAACTACCTAATGCAATTAAATCAGCAAAAAAGGTAAATTCAATTATTAAATTAAACATCGCACTAGCATTAGGTTTAAAACTAATTGCACTGCTCCTTACAATTCCGGGACTATTAACCCTTTGGATTGCAATTCTTTCAGATATGGGTGCTACCATTCTCGTCACATTAATTAGCTTAACCGTTTTATATGAAAAAAAGTAACATAAAAAGGATTGAGTAACTCTTAAGTTATTCAATCCTTTTTTAAAAAATACTAAAGTGAAACGCGTGTTTCGTCTGTTTCAAATCCAATTGATGTTGTTAAGTCAACAATATCAATCGAAATTAAGGCATAATCATAGTCGGTCAAATTAATTATATCCTGATCTTGTAGATTAAAGTTCAATGTATTCGTATCATGTGAGGTTACTTCATACAATTCAATTAATTTGTTTTCATTTTGATTAATTAGCTCAAGGTTTAGGCGGTATGCAATATGGTCTCTTGATGAAACTGAGAAACGAATGGTTTGATCTTTCCACTCGATTAAACTTGGTGATTCAATGATCCGTGATGAATCAATAGATAGGCCAGTTTTTTCCTCCAAAAAAGAATGTAACTTCTTGTTTTCCAGCACATTTGGAATATCTTGATTTTCATGCTGGGTACGCAGATAGAAGATCTCATTTGACATGAGATCTTCAGATTCTACTTCCCTCGTGGCACCATATAAAAGAACATAATCATCCGCTAAAATTTCTTGCGGGTAGAATGCGTGATAACGTTCATCATAATTCCAAAAAGAGTCCCACCTCATGTCAGCAACATCAATTCCTCGTATTCTTTGCCACTCTGAGAATGGAAGGTGATGTGTTGGAAAATAATGATAGGCAAAATGATGCCCATATTCATGTGAAAGTGTTCCCCGGTAATCAACGGGTGTTTCATAATTATTGCCTTGGTATAAAACAATTGTTTTCGTAAGAGAATGATAACTTCCTTTCGTGTTTGTGCTAGAATGTGTTCCACCTAAAATCCTAACTTCATTTAATTCCGATATCTCTTGCCCATGTTTATTTAATAACAGTTCTTTATATAAATCTTTCAATTTATCTTCATTCCAAGAAGGCGTATAACTCGTAAAATCTATTCCTTCAGGTGATTGAAAAGATGCAAATGTCTTATCATCTATATCAGTGGTTTCAAAGCTGATTAAAAAAGGGAATGATAATAGTAATATAATGAAAATTTGGTTAAAACGTATCATTTCTATCACATCCTTCAGCTTATTTTATCATGAAAAGTAGATTAGGTAATTGGTATCATTTGCTTGTCATTAAAGAGGAATGCAGGAGAAACAGTTGTAGGAAAAAAAGAAATTTTTGTAGAAAAAGGCAGAAGATTAATCTTGAAAAAATGTTTAAAAAATAGTTTTCAAAGTGTAAATAATCATGTATTATATAAATAATCAGAAAATACTGAATTAAAAGAAAAAGGTGAGGTGCTTTAAATGAATTATTTCAACATTCCGTCAGAAAATCTACTAGAAACAAATCCTTTCGTTCACTACTTACAGAAAGGAGATCTTTATTACACATCTGAAAACGAAATTATTTTAAAGCATTTGCACGAGTTGCCACAAGATTTTATGGAAATGACATTATTTGATATAGATGGATGTGGATGTGTTTACACTTTCTCACATATTACAAATCATAACCAAGGAGAAATGGCCATACAGGCTGCAGTCTTTAAAAAAGTATAAAAATTGAGGAGTGACTTACAAAAGTCACTCCTTTTTACTGTAATTCTGAAATCATTTTAGATGGATCAAACTTTTCAATTAGCTTTATAAAAACTTCTGCAGTCATTATCGCGTCATTTAAAGCATGATGCCTTTCTCGTTCAGGTATGCCTAAACGTTCAACTAGTTCATCTAAGTAATTGCGCATTCCTTGGAACATTTCATTTGCAAGAAGATGTGAATCCAAATATTCAACAGAAAAATGAGGAAGACTCCATAGTTTGATTGTCGATTTTAAAAATTCAATATCGAAGGTAGCGGGATGTGCAACTAATATACTTCCTTTACTAAAGTCCAGAAACTTGGATAAACCAACTGGAAAAGGTTCTGCCTTGTTAAGAATCTCTTCTGGCAGACCTGTAAGTTCTTGGATTCCTTTTGGGATTTTTCCAATAGGTTTGACGATTGTATAAAATGCTTCATTATATTGTATTTGGAGATCTTTTACTTTTATAGCACCTATTGAAATGATTTCATCACCCATAGCGGGAAAAAATCCCGTAGTTTCTAAATCAAAAATTGTAAAGGTGCAAGATGACAGCGATTGTTTCATCAGTCCTTGTTGACTAGATAGGAATTTCTCGATTGATTGTCTAGCTGTTGAAAAGGAAGGTAATTGCGTCATTTTTTTTATATGGTATTTTAGAAAGTAGTGATCCCAAAGAAAATACTTTATGATCTTAATTTCATCTGGCAAACTGGTTACACCACCCGGTTTCTGTTAAAGCTGATTTTTGTTACTTGTTGCATACGATGAGCAACCTGTAATGCTTCTTTAAGCTTCATTCTGTCTTCTTTAGTTAGGTCATGAATCGGGATTTCGTTAGAAACATGATTATTGTTTTCTAATTCTTTCAAGTTTTGTCTAAGTCTAAAATAATGTAAATAATGAAGGGCTGTTTTAGCATTTTCAACATCTCGAGGATGCATTGCTTGTATGTTTTTTAAAGCATTAAGTCTTTTTATTGTACTTACTTCATTGATTCCATATTTTATCGCGTTTATTCTTGTCGAATATATAATTTGTGTTAGACCTGTTTTTTTGACATTAATTTTTTTGTTTTTTTGCTTTATATTTATGAGTCCAAAAGGATGAGCTGAAATTTTAAAACGCAAAGCGTCCTTCATTAATAATTGCTGTAACATTTTAGAATGCTGTGCTTTTTCATTTAAAAATGTTCTTACTTCACTTGCTAACGAAAAATCTCCATAGATAGGTCTGAAATCGTAAAACATCGTAAAATTTTGGATTTCCTGAGCGTCAAGTTCATTTTTCCAGGTCTGTATATCCTTTTTCCATTGTGATACCGACTTTCTCCATTTTTCTTCTTTTGCCATAATTCCACCCGTACATTCCGGAAACCCTAGTTGACGGAGGGATGTATTCAACTTTTGTGTAAAAGTGTTAAAATACTTTTCAATTTCTTCCCGATTTGATAAATGCTCATAATCAGCTAGAATCATGCCGTTATCTTGGTCAGTACGGAAGCCTTGTTCATTTCTAGCTTGACTTCCCATTATAATAAAACAGTAGTTAATGGGAGGTGTACCATATCCTTGTTGTTTCATTTCATTTTCAGTTAGCTTAATCATTTGTCTGTGGAGATTGTCATTATGGTTTGTAATCATTTCCGATACTTCATATGCATAGCTTTCTTTTTCAACTAGCTCTTGGACAAAAGAATGTAACGTTTTGTTCACTAGAGGTCCTTGCATAACTAAGTCTTCAAGTGATGTTGTTTTTTTTACATTATAGGTTAGATCTAAATAGCTGGAATTTTCAAGATTTAAAAATGAGCGGGAAGTTAACATACCGATCACTTTTTGGTTATTCAAAACAGGAATACATGTACTTAACTTATTTTTTATAAATGATAAAGCCTCGAACGCAAAAGCATCTGCATCAACATATGCCGGATTTGAATTCATCCAATCGCTAACTAAATTTGTTGCAGGAGATGTTGAAGCAAATGTTAATATCTCATCATAAGTAATCATCCCGAGCATCTTTGAAGAATCTCTGCTTACAATTAATCCTGATACATTTTGATCTTTTAGAATTTTTGCAGCATCACTCATCTTATAATGGGGCGGAACAAAGATTGGCGTATCCATGAGGAGTTTTACTCGTGTCTTTAAGAGATGTACATTTTCTTCATCATCATCTTGAGATCCTTTATTTTTCATTTCATCATATAAGGACTTTGTTCGCTCACCAATACTTCCCCAAATAACCTTAGAAAAATCATTGTTTCGTGTCATTATTTCAAAAAAATGTTGTTTATTTAATTTGAATACAGTGCAATTTTCCAGTGCTTGAACAGAAAAATTTAATTCACCGCTCGTAAACATCACCATTAACCCGATTATGTCCCCAGGATAATAATATCTTAAAGATAATTGTTTTCCATTTGATTGATGTAGTATATTTTTAGCTAAACCGGAAACAAGAAAATAGAGATCAATATCATCAACAGCCTCATCTTCATGAAAGATAAATTCGTTCTTCGAAAATTGCTTATGTGAGGCCTTATCAGTTAATTCTTGAAGTTGAAATTCAGTTAACAGTGAAAAAGGGTAGTAATCCTTCAAAAGATGTTTAAGGTCAGACATTGACAAGTTAGACACCACCTATATAAATCTTGTATACTTTAACGGTAACATACATAACAGCATTTATGAAGGTAATGAGAAGTATTCGTACATTCCAGTTCAGAAAGGAGTAATATATGAAAAAAAGCTTTAATCTATTAATCTTTTCCTTGTTCCTTATCTTGTTAGCGGGTTGTGGAGCAAATGAGGAGGAAGGAACAAGTAAAAAACCACTTCAAAACATTGAGGAAAATCCAATGGCAACAATGACAATGGAAAATGGCGATGTCATAAAAGTTGAGCTATATCCTAATGTAGCTCCAAATACGGTTAGTAACTTTATAACGTTAGCCAATTCTGGGTTTTATGATGGACTTATTTTTCATCGTGTGATTCCCGGCTTTATGATACAAGGTGGAGATCCTGAGGGAATAGGAATGGGTGGACCTGACTATAGTATAGAAGGAGAGTTTTCTTCAAACGGCTTTGAAAATAATGTGAAGCACGAAAGAGGTGTCATTTCGATGGCACGATCACAGGACCCTAATTCAGCCGGATCCCAGTTTTTTATTATGGTTGCTGATTCCTCTAATCTTGACGGAGATTATGCAGCTTTTGGAAAAGTAACCGAAGGAATGGAAGCTGTTGATAAAATCGTAGAAGTAGAAACGGATGAACAGGACAAGCCGTTAGAAGAACAAAAAATAAAAGAAATTACAGTTGAAACATTTGGCATCGAATATGCTGAACCAGAAAAAGTTAAATAAGATTCTAAATAAACTTTGTTATATTAAGTAATAAGACTTTATCACATGAAACTCAGCGTTATAAAGTTTTTGTGATAAAGTCTCTTTGTTTGTAATAAATAAAAAATTCCGAATAATTTCCAATATATTGACCAGTGTTACTCTATGAGATAAGTTATAATAGGATAACAATGATCGGGGGCTTTATATGGACTTTATAAAAAAACTCTCTTTTGTCTTAATTGGACTTATTTTAACTTCATTAGGTATAAAAATATTATCAGATCATCACCTAACATTTGGTGGAACAGCAGGTATTTCAACCATCTTCTCATTTTTATCTCCTCTATCCTGGGGTACACTCTTTTTTATCGTGAATCTTCCTTTTTTTCTAATTTCTATACGTGAGCTTGGGAAATGGTTTACGATCTCAAGCTTATTATCAATAACAGGTATCTCCTTACTTCGTGAATGGTTTGACCAAATCATTCCAGCTTTGGAATTGAACATGTTATTTGCTTCTATCCTTTCAGGTTTACTCATTGGAATTGGTGTTACCTTTGTATTAAATAACGGTTCTTCATTAGGCGGGATTCATATTTTAGGACTATACATGGACAAAAAATATAGGATCAATCGAGGGATTGTATTGTTCATATGTGACTCTATGATTATTTTATTGGCTCTGACATTAGTAGGCTGGCTTAGTGCTCTATTCTCAATTTTATGCATCTTTATTGCAAGTAATATAATTGGAAGATATAAGAAATCTCCAATAAAAGAACTGGATCAAGAAAATACAATTAACAGCCATGCTTAAGATTGGAAACATTTAAAACTAGTAATAATGGTCAAACTCAACTAATCTAGTAAAAAGAAGGTGAGGGAGACAGATGAATTATCATACGGTAAATCAAATATCACAATCTGAAGCTTTTAAAGAGGCCCAAGCATATTTAAAGGAATTATGGTATGAAATTGTTGAGGGACACTTCGCCATGTCTCTTCGTTATAAAATGTATAAATATCAATTGTTACACTTGCAAGCTTGCGCACCAAAAGGTTGGCTGCTTGGATGGAATGGTATCTACTTCACATTAACGAAAGATATTGAACATCATGCAAGAATAACTATGACATTAAAACCAAACGGTTCAATACAACCTTATTTTTCTTAAAAACCTAGTATTTATTCTAGGTTTTTTTGTACTTTAAGAAAATTTACTAAGGATAAGAAAAGACATCGACTTCCGCCATTTTTAGCGGTAAGTTGTGTTTTTCTAATTTTTATGAATACGTAATAAATGAATAATTCATATTTGTTGGTGGGATTTTAAATTTGGCTTTAAAAAATGACTTAAGGGGGTATTTCCTTGCAAAGCCAAATGAACCAAGTAAACATAGGTGCTCATGAAATTATAGAGTGCCATGAAGTGTTAAGTTGTATGATAAATGGGATAAATCAATTCCAGCTTTTACAACAACATTGTCAGGACCAAAACTTGAAAAATATACTTCAAAATCAGCTTTCATTTATGACGAACGAGTATACAGCTTTTGTTAACACATTACAGCAAAAAGGAAACCAAGGTCAGCTTCAATCTGTACAAACATCGATGAAAACAACACCAACATATGGAATAAAAATGAATGGGGTACCTGAAGCTCCTAATGCATCACTTAACCAGTTGAATGACCGTGATGTAGCATCATTAATGTTGGGCACACACAAATCAGGTGCGGTCATGAAAATGCATGCTGCTTTGGAATTAACAGATTCTCAAATGAGAGAAATGATGACTCAAAGTGCTAAAAACTGTGCGGATCAAGCATACGAAACATGGATGTATATGAATCAAAAAGGATATTATCAAGTGCCTACATTTGATCAGGCAACAACTAACGCTATGATTAACAGTTACCAACCAAACGCGCTTTATAGCAACCAACAACAAACATACTAATACTTTGGAGGGATTTAACATGCATACACCACAACATGCGATGCAACAAATTAATGAATGTCGACAAATTGTTCAACAGTTAATTCAACAAACACAGCAAGGTACACAATTATACAAACAAATGTTGCAACAAGAACAACAAAATGCACAAGTACTACAACAACTCATGCAAAAAGAACAACAAGCCACACAAGTGATACAACAAAGCTTGCAAGGACATAATCAAGCATTACAACAATGTCAGCAAATCCTAAATATTTGTAATCAAATGCAGCAGGAAATTTCCGGTGCAGCATTCAACTCTTCTCAAGCAATCATGCAAAATGAACCATTACACACGCAAAACCAGGTACATCAACAAATTCCAAGCTACCGTCATTTCCAACAGCAAAGACAATTTATTCAACAGTAAAAAATGGGGGTTAGCGAACATTTCGTTAACCCCTTTTACATAAGGTTCATATCTTGACGAATGAACAAAGTTCATATATAATTATCTTGAATTCAAGATATATGAAATAAGATTATTCTGAACAGTTGGAGAGGACGATTTATATGACGATTAAACCTTTAAAAGGAATACATCATGTCTCTGCCCTTACTGCAAATGCCAAAGAAAATTATCATTTTTATACGAAGGTGTTGGGACTTAGATTAGTAAAGAAAACAGTTAATCAAGATGATACATCTGTTTACCATTTATTTTATGCAGATGAGAGGGGAAATCCAGGAACAGATTTAACCTTTTTTGAAATTCCCCGCGCAGGACGAACATACCCGGGAACAAATAGTATTTCGGCAACATCTCTTCGTGTGAAAAATGATGTAGCACTACACTATTGGAAAAAACGTTTTGAGAAGTTGGAAGTAGATCATGATGAAATACAAGTAGAATTGGGACGCGCTACTCTTTCATTTCGAGATCACGAGGGTCAACGATTGATTCTTGTTTCTGATGAAACAAATATCGGTGTTGAAGGTGGAAAACCTTGGGATAAAAGCACTGTGCCTTCCGAAAATGGAATTGTAGGGCTAGGACCTGTAGTGTTAACAGTATCACGTCCTGAACGAACAATAAATGTATTAACAAATTTAATGGGCTTTAGAGAAAAGCAGGGATATACTAGAAATAATGATCAAAATGAAGTTCGGGTCTTTGAAACAGGTGAGGGTGGAACTGGTGCAGAGGTTCATATTATCGAAGATGCTGAAAATAACCGCGAGCGACCTGGAAGAGGGAGTGTGCATCATGTTGCATTTCGGGTTGAAGATGAAGAAGAGTTAAAAAAATGGGTAGAACTCTTAAAAAATAATCACTTACCTAACTCAGGATTTGTCGAACGTTATTATTTCCGCTCCTTGTACTTTAGAGAACCAAATGGCATTCTTTTTGAGCTGGCTACAGATGGACCGGGATTTGAAGGTGATGAAGACTTCGAACATCTAGGAGAAAATTTAGCTTTGCCTCCTTATTTTGAACATCAACGAGAAGAAATCGAAGCGAAGTTAAAGCCGTTAGATACAAAAGAATCTTAAACATCGGAGGTAAAAGAGGAATGAAACATATTTTTATTGAAGGAAAAGACAAGCATGCTCCTACATTGCTTTTATTACATGGTACAGGTGGAAATGAAAAAGATTTATTGCCAATTGCTGAAATGATTGCTCCCGATGCTTCAATTCTTGGAGTGAAAGGAAATGTCTCTGAAAACGGAATGCCCCGATTTTTCCGTCGTTTATCAGAAGGAGTTTTCGATGAAGAAGATCTTATTTTTCGAACAAGCGAGTTAAACGAGTTTTTAGAGGATAGTGCAAAAAAGTATCATTTTGATCGTGATCGAATCTTAGCAATTGGTTATTCAAATGGCGCCAATATTGCAGCAAGTCTTATGTATCATCATAAAAATGCTTTACAAGGAGCCATATTACTTCATGCAATGGTACCTAGAAGAAAGGTTGAAATTCCTAATTTAGATGGAACACCGATCTTTATTGGAGCTGGTGTAAATGACCCTATTATCCCTATTGAAGAAACGAAGGAATTAGCAGAGGCTTTACGAAATGCACAAGCAACTATTACCGAACATTGGGGACAGGCAGGTCACCAATTAACAAGAGAAGAAATTGAGCAGGCAAAAACTTGGTACGAAAAAAATTTTAAATCGTAGGCAACTAAAAGGAGTTATCTTGTTTCACTTCGGATTTATAGAGAAGTGTAGAGACAGCTCCTTCTTATTTACTATTAATAGGTTCCAAGCATTCTTTTACATCATTGGATGGAGAGTTAACAAGATTTGAAACTTCATAAGCCTCCATTAATCCTTCGTCAAAAGGTACAAGTAATGATTTTAGTTCTTTTACGTTATGGTAATTAGGATCCAGCCACATATGAAAATCATCTTTTCGAAGAATAACAGGCATTCTATTATGGATCTCTTCCGTAACTTTATTAGCTTCAGTTGTCAGAATCGTACATGTGAACAAGTGTTGGTCCCCTTTATTCCAGCATTCACAAAGACCTGCAAGTGCAAAAGGTTGCCGATCTTTCATGACAAACCTATACGGATGTTTTTCTTTTCCATTCCTTTTCCATTCATAAAACCCATCGCTAAGAATCAGGCATCTCTTCTTTAAAAAGGGAGTTTTAAAACTTACTTTTTCATCAATAGTTTCTGAACGGGCATTAATCATTTTATAGCCTATTTTTACATCCTTTGACCAAGGAGGTACAAGTCCCCAACGCATAAATCTCCCAATTCGTTCATGTCCATTGGAACCGATCACAAAAACATCTTGTGAAGGAGCGATATTATAACGATATGAAAGTTCTTCTTGAATCAATACATCAAACTGTTCCTCAATAATTGATTGCTCTGTTGCTAAAGAGAATCGTCCACACATGGTTATAGCCTCCATATAAGTTGATACATAAAGTGTATCTGATGAATGTAAAAAAGGAAATAACAAAGATCTTAATGATTTTGCCTATAACCTGAAAGTGAATTTTTACATATAGTATATAAACAGTTCTGGAGGTGATAGTATGGGCGGCGCAGGCGGATATGGTTATGGAGCAGGATTTGCTCTAATCGTAGTATTGTTTATTCTTTTAATCATCATTGGAGCTTCTTATATTGGTTACTAAAATATAAAAAGGGCAACTCGAGAACAACAAGTTCTCGGGTTTTCTTTTTTTACAGCTACATTGGATAAAAACCATTAGATTGAAGAAATTAAAGTTTAGATCTGTAAAAGGGAGTTGGTCGAATAATGATGAAGAAAACTTATTTTCTTTTGCTTTTAGTGGCAACAACTCTGATAGCATCAATTCTAACAAGCAGCACAATATATTCACTGGAGCTGCAAGCAGAAGGAGTAACCCAGCTTGAATCTGTTTTAACGAATGATCCAATGATGAGAGGAGCTATTTCAGGTTTAAGTGTACGGTCAGCTTCTACAGGTGAAATTTTGTATTCTCATAACGGGGAAACAAGCTTAACTCCAGCGTCCAGTTTAAAACTATTCACAGCCATAGCAGCATTAACGATACTTGGTCCAGACTATTCCTTTAACACTGAAATAAAAACAGATGGAAAATGGGAGAATAAAGGTGTATTAAAAGGAAATGTATACATAAAAGGCGGGGGAGACCCTACACTTACAATAAAAGATATCAAGATGATGGCAAAACAATTAAGACAAAAAGGAATCAAAACAATTGATGGAGATGTAATAGGAGATGATAGCAGATACGATACGGTTCGTTATTCTGTTGATTTACCCTGGACAGATGAAACAGCCTATTATGGAGCTCAAATTTCAGCCTTAACAGCCTCACCTGACGAAGATTTTGATGCAGGAACGATACAAATTCAAATCACACCCAGCCAAAAAGGCAGGGCACCTAAGATTACATTAATTCCTTCAACCGATTATGTGATTATTCATAATAAAGCCAAAACAACAGAGGCAGAAAGTGAAGAATCGTTAAATATTACACGAGTTCATGGTGAAAACGAAGTGATGATAGAAGGAACAATACCTGAAGATAAAAAATTAATAAAAGAATGGATTTCAATTTGGAATCCTACAAAATATACACTTGCTCTCTTTAAGAAGGAATTTGCCCAACAGGGGATACATGTCACAGGGGATTATTATCCTGATTTAACACCAATTCATACTCAAAAGCTCATTTTACATGAATCAGAGCCATTGTCTGAGATCCTTATTCCATTTTTAAAATTAAGTAACAATACGATAGCAGAAATGCTTGTAAAAGAGATGGGTAAGGTCACTCATAATCAAGGTACATGGGAAAAAGGGTTAGAAACCGAAATAAGTACCTTGCATCAATTAGGAATCGATGTGAACAATACAGTCCTTAGAGATGGTTCAGGATTATCACATGTAAATTCGACACAGGTAAATACCATGACACAGTTATTATACAAAGCCCAATCCAAAGAATGGTTCTCACACTTATACAAAGCATTGCCTGTTTCAGGTGAGAAGGAGAAATTAACAGGGGGAACGCTACGTAAAAGAATGATAAACTCACCCCTCAAACATAAGGTAGTAGCAAAAACAGGCACATTGACGAATGTAAGTTCTTTATCGGGCTTTTTGGAAACGAAGAGTGGAGAAGTAGTAATCTTTTCAATCATATTAAATCATATGAATGATGAAGAAAAAGGGAAAATAATAGAAGAAAAAATCCTTTCTGTCATGCAAAATGGGTTTGAATAAAAACAAAATTTTTGAACTTACCTTGAATCTTTGAAATAATTGGATAAAGAAGGAGGAGAAATATTTTGAAAGTATTAGTTGTAGGAGCAAATGGACAAATTGGACAAAAGCTGACGGAAATACTACATAGCGATGACGAACATTCTGTATTGGCAATGGTTAGAAAGCAGGAGCAAAAAGATGTATTTTTTAAGAAGGGAATTGAAACAGTTATTGCCGATTTAGAAGGAAGTGTTGCTCAATTAAAACAGGCGATGAAGGGATGTGACGCTATTGTTTTTACAGCTGGATCAGGAGGCAGCACAGGTGCAGATAAAACATTATTAATTGATCTTGATGGAGCTGTAAAAACGATGGAAGCGGCAGAAGCAGCTGGTATAGATCGATTTATTATGGTAAGTGCACTTCAGGCTAATAATCGTGAAAATTGGAATGAAGCAATAAAGCCATATTATGTTGCAAAGCACTATGCTGATCGTGTACTAATGCAATCAAATTTAACATATACAATTATTCGTCCAGGTGGGCTATTAAATGAAAAAGGAACAGGAAAAGTTTCTGTGGGTGATCAATTGGAAAGAGGCTATATACCACGTGAGGATGTAGCACAAACGATTGTAGAGGCCTTGTCGAATGATCATACTAAAAAACGTTCTTTTGATTTGATTGCAGGAGATGATCAGATTTCGGTTGCATTAAACAAACTTTAGGCATCTCGTTTGAGGTGCTTTTTTTCTATTCAATGGGCAATTTCAGTCTAATGATTGTGTTTATGAAAAATGGGTAATATAAAAGTGTAATGGTGTCTCGGATAATTCAAAATTAAGGGGGAAGAAGGATGAAACTGACTCCAGAACAACGAATACAGCTCCATGGGTTTAATAATTTAACAAAATCGTTAAGCTTTAATATGTATGATGTATGCTACACAAAAACAAGAGAAGAAAGAGAAGCATATATTGAATATATAGATGAGCAATATAATGCGGAACGGTTAACAAATATTTTAAAAAATGTGACTGAAATCATTGGAGCACATGTGTTGAATATTGCAAAACAAGATTATGTTCCACAAGGGGCCAGCGTAACCATTTTAGTTTCAGAAGGTCCTGTTGTAGAAGTACCAACAGAGTCTTTCGATGAATCCCCTGGTCCATTACCTGAAGCAGTTGTGATGGGATTGGATAAAAGTCACATTACTGTTCATACATATCCCGAATACCATCCAAATGAGGGGATTAGCACGTTTCGTGCAGATATTGATGTTTCAACATGTGGTGAAATATCACCACTAAAGGCATTAAACTATTTGATTCATTCTTTTGATACGGACATCCTCACAATGGACTACAAAGTGCGGGGGTTTACCAGAGATATTAGTGGAAATAAACTATTTATTGACCATGATATTAGTTCAATTCAAAATTATATACCAGATGAAGTGAAGGAAGAATTTGATATGATTGATGTGAACATATATCAAGAAAATATCTTCCATACAAAATGTAAGCTTAAACAATTTGACTTAAATAATTACTTGTTTGGATATACGAAAGAAAAGCTTAGTAAAGAAGAGCAAGAGCAAATTACGGCAAGTTTGACAAAAGAAATGGACGAAATCTTTTATGGTAAGAACATGAAATAAGGGATTGAAGTTTCTGCCTTCAATCCCTTTTATCGTTCTATTACGCTTTAGCAGCTTGTAGTTGTAAAGAAACTTTGATTTGATCGCCAACGAGAACGCCGCCTGCTTCTAATGTTGCATTCCAAGTTAAGCCATAATCGCTGCGTTTTAGCTTTCCTTCAACACCGAATCCTGCTTTTTCATTTCCCCATGGGTCAATACCAGTTCCTTCAAAAGTAACCACAAATGTTTCTGATTTTGTTACGCCGTGTAATGTTAAGTCACCAGTAACGTTATATTCATCATTATCTGTTTTTTCGATAGATGTTGATGTAAATGTCATAGAAGGATGATTTTCAACATCGAAAAAGTCAGCAGAGCGTAAGTGATTATCACGATCTTCGTTTCGTGTATCAACACTTGCTAAATCAACCGTGAATGTAATATCAGCGGTGGTTAAATCTGTTGGATCCGCATCTATTTCAGCATTAAAGCTTGTAAAGCCGCCTTTAACTGTCGCAAACATCATGTGTTTAACTGAAAAATCTACACCACTGTGTGTCGGGTCAAGATTCCATTTCGATTTTGTCATTTTTTCTCCTCCAATAAATAACTTAGTTTAAAATATCTCAACTTAAAGATTTATAACTCCGAGATAAATTATATAATGGAATAAAAAGAAAGTCAACGGAAAAAAGTTTTGGTTATACCTGAAATTCTTTATTGAACATACTGTGAAGTCTATTGTCACATGGTGTAAAAGAGGGTATTATAAAGGTGTAGAAAGTTAGTGAAAAACTTCACAAACTTTCACAATAAAGCAAGCTAGCTTAAAAAATTTAAAGTTAATTGTGAAAAACTTCACAAAAAGGAGCTGTTGAAACCATGAATTGGTTAAAAGGACCGAAAATGGCGATTATATGGACAGTTTTAAGAGTTTGGTTAGGAGTACAATGGCTGGAAGCAGGGATTCATAAAGTAACAGAAGGTTTTGATGCAACAGGATTTATACAAGGGGCCATTGTTAAAGCAAGTGGAGAAAATCCAGCTGTACACGCTTGGTATGCTGCATTCCTTGAGGAATTTGCCCTTCCCAATATACCATTATTTAATGTGTTAATACCTTGGGGAGAAGTTTTAGTCGGTATCGGGTTAATAGTAGGAGCCGCAACGGTCCCAGCACTAATAGCAGGTGCTTTCATGAACTTCAATTTTATGATGGCAGGGACAATTAGCACAAATCCAATTCTCTATACTGCTGCATTCTTATTAATAATAGCAGGTACAGCTGGTTACTTCTACGGAGCTGACAGATGGATGTTAAAAGCATTAAATCAAGTTATTAACCGCAAAAGACATAATAAAAAAGAAAAACATCATCATGAACATCTTCCGGTTCATTAATATAAACTTATAATATATTTGACAGCAAAAAATATAAAACAGGATAACTCAGGTTATCCTGTTTTATTATATTGAAATATTTTAATCTGTGATTAGTGCTTCGATTTTTCGGTTGCGAACATTTTTCTCTTCATCAGTTGATAAATCATACTTCTTTAGTAGATGGAATAATTCATTTAATTCAGTTTGACTAGTATCTGTAGATAAAAAAAGTAAGCATTTTTCTACTAACTTAGTAGTAAGAAAGGGTGATTGATCTTGTAACTTTTTCTTCACATCTTCAGAAGAATGATCGATTTTACAATTACTCATGGTTGTTCGTTAACCTCCAATATGAGACATCTCAATTTTTTTCCTGTTCGTTGTTGCTTCTCCTCGTTCAACTGAATATTGGTCTTTTCGTCCACGCCAGATTGCCCGAATATGCTCTGCAAGCTCTTCGTCTGTTTTTTCTGAACGTATCTCTTCACGCAAATCATGACCAATAGACGCAAACAAACATGTATATAAAGAACCGCTGGCTGATAACCGAGCTCGATTACACGTTGAACAGAACGCATCTGAAACAGATGAAATGACACCAATTTCTATGTCGGAACCAATATAGCGGTAACGACTTGCTACCTCACCTGTATAATTTGGATCAATAGACTCTAACGGCATTACCTCGTGAATATCTTCAATGATTTGTTTTTTAGAATAAACATCTTTCAGGTTCCATTGATTCGTATTTCCAACATCCATAAATTCAATAAATCTTAAAATATGGCCTTTTTCTCTGAAATACTTGGCCATAGGGATAATTTCCTGGTCGTTCATCCCACGTTTAACAACCATATTAATTTTCACCTTTATTCCAGCCTCTGATGCTGCGTCGATACCGTCGATGACAGATTGAACTGAAACACCTCGACCGTTAATTTTTCCAAATACTTCATCATCAAGAGAATCAAGACTGATTGATACACGTTTTAACCCGGCAGCTTTTAATTCTTTTGCATATTTAGGTAAAAAATAACCATTTGTTGTCATAGCAATATCTTCAACACCGTTTATTTGGCTAATCCGATCAATAAGAGTAGACAAATCTTTCCGCATTAACGGTTCTCCACCAGTAATTCGAATTTTTTTAACACCTAGAGATTGAACAAAAATAGACGTCACACGTTCTATTTCTTCATAAGAAAGCAATTCATTTCTCTTTAAAAAAGGGTAGTCCGGTCCGAATATTTCAGCAGGCATACAATAAGTACAGCGGAAATTACATTTATCTGTAACAGAAATACGCAAGTCGCGCAGGGGGCGATCAAAGTAATCATAAGTAGTATGACTATTGCTCAATACGATTCCTCCCTTAATTTATTTTTCAATAATCCGTTCTGGATGGGAATAGACATTAAATGAAGTTCCTCTTATAAAGCCAACTGCTGTGATGTTTAAATCATCTGCAAGTTTGATGGCAAGATCAGTTGGAGCAGATTTTGATAAGACAATCCCAACACCTATTTTTGACGCTTTAACCAGGACTTCAGAAGAAATTCTACCACTGAATACGATAATTTTATCACGTACAGGGATTTCGTTCAAAATGCTATATCCGTATAATTTATCTAATGCGTTATGTCTACCTATGTCAGACCTGGAAATAATCATTTTTTCAGGTGTACATAAAGCTGCATTATGAACACCACCTGTTTCCTGAAAAACAATACTGCTTTCCTGCATTTCTTTCATTAGAGAGATGCACTGTGAAGGTGAAAGAGTTTGTTTGCTCATTGAGGTCTTTGATGTTTTAACATCATTTTGAAAATAAAACTGTCTGCTTTTACCACAGCATGATCCGATAAATCTTTTAGAGTAATATTGTTGGTTTGTTGTTACTTCAGCATAAAGTTTTACATAGGCATAGCCGGCTTCTTCATCAATGGAAATAGATTCAACTTCACGATAAAATCGAATAACACCCTCGGATGCCAAAAACCCAACGACCATTTCCTTAAAGTGTGTAGGAGTGCAAACCATTGTTGCAAATTCCACATTGTTGACGAATATTGTTAATGGAAATTCGGTTACAATGTTGTCGGTTGTATCAAATAAATTTCCATTTGAGTATTTACGAATGTTTTGATTGATGCTCATTTTCATGTCCATTTACCATCTCACCTAAATTATAAGATACATAACATATAATCATATTATGGTGTCATTAACAAGTATGAAAGTTTGTCAATTATGAAAGCAAAAGCTTTAAAAATCGAAAATTATTGTTGCCGAATAATAGAATACATGTTATTATTTCGGTACAAAGTTCATGATATTGTAACATTTTGAATCCGAGATAGCGACCCTGTCGTCGATTTAAATTGTTCCAAAATTGAAAGCGATTAACTGTTGGTCCGATAGTAGCGAATCCTGCTTGAAACTAACCGTCAATCACCACTTAGATAGGCAAGTTACCTTATTTGCTATCTAATTAGGGATTGACGGTTTTCTTTGTTTTAATGATGTATATATGTTATCAGAAGGCTTAATGCATGATAAACACTAATTTTTTTATTATTGAAATAATCTTTAAATAATAGAAACACAGCTTTACTAAAATTTATAGATAAGGCTTTATAAAATGAGGGGATGACTACATGAAAAAAACAAAAAATCGCTGGTTAATTGCCGCTTCGGCAGTTGGGATCCATATTTCCATAGGATCTGTTTATGCATGGAGTAACTTTACAAATCCATTAATGGAGGAGTTTGGATGGAGTGCTTCTCAAGTACAATTAACATTTAGTATTGCAATATTATTTCTAGGATTATCTGCAGCATTTTTAGGACACTTTGTTGAAAAGTACGGTCCACGAGCAGCTGGTTTACTCGCAGCAGGATTCTTTGGTGCTGGGGTCATTGGATCTGGATTAGCTATTAATTTAGGATCGCTACCTTTTCTTTATATTACATATGGAGTACTTGGAGGTATTGGGCTTGGTGTAGGATATATTGCACCTGTATCAACCTTGGTTAAGTGGTTTCCGGATAGGAGAGGACTTGCTACAGGTCTTGCGATAATGGGATTTGGATTTGCTGCTGCAATCGCCAGCCCTGTGATGGAATGGTTAATTAATTCTGTAGGAACAGCAAACACATTTTATATTCTCGGGCTATCTTACTTAATTATTATGACCTTGTCTTCCCTTTACTTAGAAAAGCCTGCTGCTGATTGGGCACCTAAGGGATTTGAGGCTAAGTTGAAATCGGGAAATTCTAGAATTAAAGAAGATTTAGCACAATTAACCGCAAATGAAGCAATTAAAACACCTCGATTTTATTATTTATGGGTAATGTTATTCATTAATGTAACGTGTGGAATAGCTATCTTATCTGCAGCAAAGCCATTAGCGGAGGAAAGTATTGGACTTACTACGGCAGAAGCAGCAACACTTGTTGGTATTTTAGGAATTTTTAATGGCTTAGGTCGTTTAGGTTGGGCTTCTATTTCAGATTATATTGGCCGACCAAATACGTACACAACATTCTTCGTCTTGCAAATTGTGTTATTTGCTCTGTTACCACATACAACAGAAGCATTATTATTCCAGGTTATGTTAGCGGTTATATATACTTGTTATGGTGGAGGATTCTCTGCAATTCCTGCTTTTATCGGAGATATATTTGGAACAAAGCAATTAGGAGCCATACATGGTTATATCCTTACTGCATGGGCTGCAGCAGGTTTAGCTGGTCCAATGTTCGCAGCTTGGATGAAGGATACAACGGGAAGCTACGGAACAAGTTTAACATTTTTCTCAGGATTGTTTGTCATTGCCTTACTTGTATCTATTGTGATACGTAAAGATATAAACCGGCTTCGTCAGCAACAAAACACTCACACAAAAAACTCCATTGCGGGATAATAATACTTCCACAAATGCATAAGGTATGGTAAAATACCTCATGCTAAAACCTCTAGTGGGTAGGAGGATATTATGAACAAGTACGAAGCAGAATTTAGTAATATCGTTCGCTCTTTCCGAAAAAAGCACATGGGTAAAGGTCCTAGTAAAATTACAACAACATTTTGTAAAAACTGGGCAATCTGTGAAATGGAAGGCAATCTATCACCAGTCGAAAGATTTATTGCTAGTGCAGATGAAGGGAAACAGGCGTTACGATCTGCAAGAACTGAAATGGTAAAACAAATTTACAGAAAGAACCCTCCTCTAGAGATGGAAGAGTTTTTAGGTTGTAAATTCGTTGACTTATTTGTAGATATTGATATTGACAGAGACTTCGGGATGTCCATCTTTGTTTTTGATGAAGACCTGCAGCAAAAGTTTATTAAATAAGGGTCATGAGGAATGCTTTAGAAGCCAGTATAACAGTTTTCTCAAATAATCGACGAAAGCTAATCTACCTATATACCAAATAGTTTAAGAGCTGAATAATATGACCAAACCTAAAGATTGTAATAAAATAAAATAACTGGTATGGCACTTGGTAGCGATCCTGCAAAAGACTAACCACCGTGATACTCTGCACCTTTTTAAGTTAAGAGTCTACGGTGGTTTTTTCTTTATACAAACTAAAATTAATGTAAATTATGCATAGAGGATCTTTCCGAAACTTTATTACAACGTAACAGATTTAAGAATGTAACCTATTAAATGAATTTTATAACGAGGAGTGATTTCAAATGGGAGAGACAAAACATCAAGGACCAATAAAAGCGACAAAAACACCTCAGCCAAAGCACTGGGTTAGTCCAATTCCATTTGGCCTAGGCAAGGTAAAACCTCATCATTTTAGAGATACAATGAAAGTAGCGTGGGATAACAAAGACAATATTGGATATGCAACACGTATTTTAACACAGGGTGTTTGTGATGGTTGTGCCTTAGGCGTTTCAGGGCTACAAGATCAGACGTTAAAAGGTCCGCATATGTGTACAACGAGAATGAATGTATTAAGACTCAACACAATGCCAGCATTAAAAGAAGAAATTGTTCATGCTGACATCGATGAACTACGAAAATATAGTAGCACAGATTTAAGAAAATTGGGACGTATTCCTTACCCGCTTATTCGTCGTAAAGGTGAGAGAAAGTTCTCTCGGCTAACCTGGGACGAAGCGATGGAGATCATTGCAAATAAAATGAAGCAATTGGATCCGAAGCAATATGCATTTTATTTAACCTCAAGAGGAATTACGAATGAATCCTATTATGTTGCAGGGAAAGTAGCTAGATTCCTTGGGACAAACAATATTGATAATGCTTCACGCATTTGTCACTCTCCAAGTAAAACAGCGCTAAAGCGATCAATTGGTGTGGGAGCTTCAACAGCGAATTACCAAGATTGGTTTGGTACTGATGTATTACTGTTCTGGGGAAGTGTAGCCTCCAATGCTTCACCAGTATCAACAAAATATATGCTGGAAGCAAAAAAAGAGGAACAAAAATTATCGTGGTTAACCCATACAGCGAACCGGCAATGGATAAGTATTGGATCCCATCAAATATGGAATCAGCCCTTTTCGGTACCAAATTAGCTGATGATTTCTATCAAGTTAATATTGGTGGAGATATTGCCTTTATGCATGGAATTATGAAGCACTGGTTTGAGATGGAAGAAAGACAATATGGATCAGCAATTAACCATGAGTTTGTCCAACAGCATGTAAATGGATATGAAGATCTAGTAAACCATGTGAAACAACAAACATGGGTTGACATCATCAAGTCTTCAGGTATTTCAAAAGAGAGAATCATAGAGCTGGCAGAGTTATTAGCAAAAAGTAAAAATGCAGTCTTTGCATGGGCTTTAGGACTAACCATGCATTCGTTTGCAACAGACAATATTTCACAAGTGGCGAATCTCGCCCTTTTACGCGGATATCTTGGACGTAAAAACAGTGGATTAATGCCATTCCGAGGCCACTCTTCTGTACAAGGATCAGGAGAAATGGGAGCAGATCCATTTGTTCTGCCAGGAAGCGGGTTTGATGAAGAGAACACAAAACGAATGGAACAAATTTGGGGTTTTGAATTGCCGAAATGGCAGGGAGATATTGTAGGAGTTACGTTAGAAAACATCTTACTGCCGGAAGATCATGAACGAAAAATTAAGCTCTATTATTTATCAGGCGGTAATTTCTTAGAAACAATGCCAGATCCGGATTTTGTAGAAAAAGCATTATCTGAATTGGACATACGTGTACACCAGGATATTATTTTGAATACATCTACACTTGTTGATGCGAAAGAAGCTGTTATTGTTCTGCCGGCAAAAACGAGGTATGAGCAAGAAGGAGGGGGAACATCAACTTCGACAGAACGTATGGTGTATTTTTCCCCTCAAATTGAAGGAAACAAAAATGAAATAGAAGAAGCTCGTGCAGAGTGGAAGATTTATATTGATTTAGCAAAACGGGTTAAGCCTGAAACAGCTAATCTTGTAGAATTTAAGTCAGGACAGGAAATTAGGGATGAAATTGCAATCGCAAATCGTGATTATGATGGAATTCAACACTTAAAAAAACAAGGTGATGTTTTCCAATGGGGTGGAGCTTGGCTTTGTGAAGGTGGAGTGTGTCCAACGTCTGATGGGAAAGGGAACTTGATTTCTGTGGAAATCCCTGAATTAGGAAAGAAAGAAGGCCAATTTGTTGTTACTTCAAGACGAGGTAAACAATTTAACTCAATGGTTTATAAAGAAACAGATCCGTTTAACGGAGCTGATCGTTATGATGTCTTGATGAATGGTGAAGATGCAAAACAATTAAGTATTGCTGAAGGAGAAGGCATTGTTGTCTACAATGGTTTTGGTGTTTTTCAAGGTAGAGCGAAATTTGTTGACATTGCTAGTGGAAACCTTGAAGTACACTTCCCTGAAGGAAACTTTTTGCTTCCAAGAGGCAGATATGAAAAATATGCCGGCATACCGGATTACAATATTACTGTAACAGTTGAAAAAGCGGATCGATACAATGCACGTAAAGATGTTCAATATGTAGAAAAACAAATAGATGATTTAGAAGTAAATGCATCGCTATAAGTATAAAACAGGCAGAACATTCTTGTTCTGCCTGTTTTCATGATTCCTGCTCATCACTAAGAATTGATAGTTGAAGTGAGATTAACTTTTCTTGGATAATAAGCAAATTTTGTCTCATTTTAACTTTAAGAAGTTGATCTTCAACATCAGTTGTTTTTAATTTATCCAGTTCTTGAAGAACAGATATAAATAATTGAGTCACTTCATTATGTTTTAGAATTAGATTCATTTTATCGAGCTTTTGTTGGCTATTCATTTGTTCTCCTTTAAATGTAAAAGTTTAAAGAATGTCATTACTTTGTGTCAGAAAATGATATACCTTCTATACCAGTCATTCAAAGAGACAATGTCATGAACACAATATGAGACATTTTTTGTCAATTAAACCTCTATCCCTATCATTCTACATTTGGATAAAATATCCTTTATCTCCTTCTCATTTTATTCAAATACTCTTTAATATCTATATTAAACAGTTATTTAGCTTTACATCTGTTTTCTAACACAAAGACACTGTTTATTAGATTTTGAATCTGCAAAATTTCTATTAAAATAGGAAAGAAAAGCAAGGTTGAGTATAGTTTAAAGTTCCTAACTTAGGAAAGGAGAAGGTGAATTTATGCAGGTAGTCGTGAAAGCGAATTGTTACTACATTCACTTGAAGCAATGCGAAAATACTTGAGAATGCGAGGAGATAGCCCTGACTTCTTCTTATGGTATAAAAAATATGTGATGCCTGAAACAGAAAAATACATTTATTTAGAAAATACACATCGCAAGCCTTTATGTGTTGATGAACTAGCTAGAAAATTATCTGAGAAGTTTCAAGAGATAATGGAATAATTTAATAAATTTATTATGGCTGTAAAGCCTCTTTTCTTTTTGAAGAGGGCTTCTTTTAATTTTTTCAGGATAAGATATAATGAAAGATATATAAGATGTATCTTAACAGGAAAAGTTGGAGAGGATTCTTTTATTAAAATGGAGTGTTATTTATGAGGATTAGTTTGAATGAAGTAAATATGTATAAAAATTTTGATGAGTTAGCACAGGATATCTTGGAGATGGCACAAGAGTTTTTTCCTGGGAAGTTGCTCTTTCTCTCGAATTTTACTAATAACAAACAAATTATCCTTAAGCTATCTGATAAAGATACAGATATCTCTCTAAGTGAAGGGATGTCTATCGAACTTAACCAAACTGTTTGTAATAAGATTGATTTTAAACAAAACAAACCACTAATGATTGAGGATATAAAGAATGAACCAGGCCTTGTTGATTTAAGAAATATGCTTGAGGAAGCCAACATACATTCATATGTTGGAGTCCCTATTACTGTAGGAGCTGGCGAGGCGTTTGGGACATTATGTGCTGTTCATCATCATGATAGTGAGTTTTCGAATAAAAGTGTTAAAATGTTACAAAGAATTGCCCGAATGTTTTCATACTATTTAGAACTAGAGCGTCTCGCATTACGGGATTCTTTAACAGGGCTTTATAATCGATATTTTTTATATAAATATTTTGATCATTATTCAGTCAAGGATGGAGCTATATTCTTTTTGGACTTAGATGGATTTAAAATGATTAACGATAAATATGGACATGAAAAAGGTGACCTTATTTTAAAAGAAACTGCTATTAGGCTTGAATTGTTCCTAAAGCAAAAGCAAACAGGTTATGCGGTAAGACTAGGTGGTGACGAATTCATCATTGTGATAGAAAATGTGACTTCAAAAAAGGTGTTAACGGAAATATCAGAAAGCATACTAACGCTTTTATCTTCATGGGATAAAAATATGCAAGAGTCTCAATTATCCGTTAGCATTGGAATTGATACCTATACCTCAAGAGAGAAGGTCGATGTAGATTCCCTTTTGAAAAATGCTGATCTAGCCTTATACCGTGCAAAATCAGAAGGAAAGAACAGATATCAATTTTTCATTTAAGATGGCGATTTAAAAATAACATAAAAAAAGACTCTTTTTTAAAGGAGTCTTTTTTAGTTATTTTCGTTTCTAAGACGAATTAATATGGTCTGCAGAGCTTTATCAAAACTTACTAACTCCTTAGTATTCATAGATAAATTCTCAAGTAATTTTGACGGAATGCATGTTGCTTTTTCTTTCATTTCTTTCCCTTTATCTGTAAGAGAGATAATAACACTTCTCTCATCTTCTAAAGACCTTTGGCGTCTAATAATATGATTTGCTTCCATCCTTTTTAACATTGGTGTTAATGTACCGGAATCTAAGAATAATTTCTTGCCGAGCTCCTTAACGGTTATGGAATCAGTTTCCCATAATACCAATAAAACAAGATATTGAGGATAAGTAATGTCCAAATCTGCAAGTAAATCACGGTAAAGTCTGGTGATTTCTCTTTCAGCTGTATATATTTTAAAACAAATTTGATTTTCTAATTTTAACAGTTCACTCATTTACAATGGTTCCTTTCAAAGTTACTACCAGTATTATAGTACACAATATGAATGTTTTCAAAAATAATTGTGGGCTATTTAATTGAGAGATTGTGTGGGATCTAAAGATATGTGACATTAGCAGTTGGAAAAGTGTTAGGCAAATTGGTCAAGAAAATACAAAGACCGTTCAGGTTGTCTTACATCCAATTAGGATCATAAAACGATGCTGAACGGCATATTTCTACTTATTTTTATTCTTCATCATTTATTTCACCATCACCAATCTCATCTTCCCCTGGTGCATCGTCACATGCAACAACAGATGTAGCAAGCAGAGCTGCTAGTAAAATTGCAAAAAGCTTTTTCATTTTGTGGTTCACCTCATTTCACAATGATTTAAATAATCAACTATTATTTTTACCTTGAGGGATTTTGTTTATGTATTTTTTTTGGCTTTCGCGTTGTGAATGCTTATATATTTTCATATGCATTTATCACCTACCATGATAAAATAAAGAAGTTCTTATACATAACAGGAGGAAGAGAATGGACGCTCTAGCCAAAAGATACATAGAATTATATCTTCATTTTTCTGAAGACTTAGGCAGGTTTCTAACTGAACCTGAACAGGAATTTTTAAAATGGCTTGTATCAAATGAATAAGATCTAAAATGAGAGGGTTAACAATACAGGTGTTAGCCTTTTTACTTTGGGAAAGTAAATCTGTACCATGTATTAAACGTAAATTGAAACCTTTTTTACACATCATCCGTATAAGATAATATACATTGGTATATTTGGAGGGAGATTTTTGAAAAGATTTTTTATGATGTTTGCCATTTTTACATTAATGATCAGTTCAGCTTGTTCTGTAGTAGATGAGGTAAATAAATCGGTGAATTATGTTGATGAATCCACTAGTTATTTAACATCAGTAAGTGATTTTGCTGAACAAGCACCAAATTTAATACAGACTGCGGTGACAGATGAAACTTCAAGAGATGAACTTGAAGAACAACTTCAATCATTACGTCAACAAATGGAAGAATTTAATAACCTTGAAGCTCCAGCGATTGCTGAGGATGTCCATCAGGATATTGTGACCCAAAATGAAGCAGCTTTAGAGAAGATTGATCAACTTTACAAGGATGGAGAGCTTGTGGTGGATGAACTACAAAACTCTGAAATTGTTCAAACGCTAGAAGACATAAGTTCACTTATGAATACAGTTCAAAGCTTAGAATTATAAATAAAATGATGTTCCGGGGCTGGGTCTTATGCTGCGTATTTTATATGTGCAGGAGGCCTAGCTCTATTTTTTCCTCTTGTTATAGAGGGGTTGCTTAACTTTTCTTTTTTTTATTTTTAGTATAAGATATATCCATGTGATACTATGACCAAGTCATAATAAATATAATTTTATCATTAAATAAAGCATTCATATATACAGAGACTATTTTTTCACTAGGGGAGAGACTTATCATGAGAAAAAGAGTAGTTATAACAGGAATTGGGGCTGTTACTCCATTAGGCAATGATGTTCAAACAACTTGGGAACATGCCAAAAAAGGAGTTTCAGGAATTGCAGAATTGACAAGAGTTAATTCGGAGCCTTTCAATGTAAAAGTTGCTGCTGAGGTAAAGGATTTTTCACCACAGGACTTTATTGATCATAAAGAGGTTCGCAGAATGGCCAGATTTACGCATCTTGCTATTGCAGCCAGTAAAATGGCTATTAAAGATGCGGGGGTAGATATTGGGAAAGATGTACCAGCAGAAAGAGTAGGAGTATGGATTGGTTCAGGTATTGGGGGACTTGATGAATTTGAGGAGCAGCATAAACGTTATTTGAATAAAGGACCCAAACGGGTTAGCCCATTTATTATTCCCATGTTTATACCTGATATGGCTTCAGGCCGAGTGTCAATTGAGTTAGGTGCAAAAGGAATTAATAACTGTTCAGTTACCGCGTGTGCTTCAGGTGCAAACTCTATTGGAGACGCCTTCAGGGTTATACAAAATGGTGGAGCTGATATGATGGTGACAGGAGGTTCTGAAGCATCAATTACAGAAATGACGATTGCAGGTTTTTCAAATATGACAGCATTATCAACAAATCATGATCCCGTTAGTGCAAGCCGTCCATTTGATCAAAACCGTGATGGTTTTGTTATCGGAGAAGGATCGGGAATCCTTATTTTAGAAGAGTTGGAACATGCGTTAGCACGTGGTGCCAACATTTATGGTGAAATAATAGGATATGGTGCAACAGGTGATGCATTTCATATTACTACGCCAGCGCCGGAAGGAGAAGGTGGGCAACGAGCGATGAACCTGGCATTAGAAGATGCGAATCTTTCACCAGATCAAGTGGATTATATCAATGCACATGGTACGAGCACGTATTATAATGATTTGTATGAAACAAAAGCGATTAAGACTGTTTTTGGAGATCATGCACATCATCTTTCTGTTAGTTCCACTAAATCAATGACAGGACATCTGCTAGGTGCGGCGGGGGCTGTAGAAGCTATTTTTTCTCTATTATCTATGAGAGATGGTATAATCCCGCCAACAATTAACTATACAACACCTGACCCTGAATTAGACTTAGATTATGTGCCTAATCATGCAAAACAGGCAAAGGTTGATGTTGTTTTATCAAACTCACTTGGTTTCGGCGGACATAATGCAACATTGTTGTTTAAGAAATATGAATAAAAAACCTATATTAGAGTACGCCATAAAAAATGGCGTGCTCTTTTTAAATTTTAATGATCCTTTTTCCTTTTCTTTATTTCTTCTGTTACTACAAAAGCAAGTTCCTCATTACTGTATAAAGATAATACATTTAGAAGAGTTTGGTCTGGAATATGTTCAGATTCGCCTTTAGGTACCGTTAAATCAATCGTTTGCTTTAATGCATAATTGGCACTTTGATGAGGATATGCTCTGAAATAGACTTCAATTGGATCAAGATCATGATTTACACACCATTGAGCAAAGATGAGAATCATCATTTGTTCATCTTTTTGATAGTTTTCAATAATTTTCTGTTCTATTTCTTTAGAATTCACTTTATAAAACTCCTTTGTCAGATATATACACATTATAACGAATTGACGGTTGAATTCCTACTTTCGTTCCTTTTTAAAATAGGCATTCACCCCTGTGAGATTATCTACATAAAGTAAGGTAAAGGTGTGTGAAAGGGTGGTTAGATGACAAGTACAGTTCGTCATTATTATGCAGGCGGAAATACAGCAAAAGGCTTTTATAGTTTATATGATTCTGTTTTAGAAGGATTAGATCGGATATATATCTTAAAAGGTGGTCCCGGTACAGGTAAATCTTCTTTGATGAAGAAGATAGGTAGTCTTATGGAAGGAAAAAAGCTTGATGTAGAATATTTGCATTGTGCTTCAGATAACAACTCAATTGATGGAGTTATTTTACCGGAATTGAAGATTGGCATCGTTGATGGAACTGCACCACACGTCATAGAGCCAAAAGCACCTGGTGTGATTGAAGAATACGTAAACCTAGGTGTTGCGTGGGACTCGAGGAAACTAGTCGAACATAAGGATGAAATTTTAGCTCTTAACAAAAAAATCTCGGAAAAATTTAACAAAGCATATGATACATTTGCAGCTTCATTACGTGCACATGATGATATAGAAGAGATTTATATTTCCAATATGGACTTTTCAAAAGCAAATCAATTAACAGAAGATATTATATCAAATTTTTATAAAGAGCAATCACTTGAAAAGGAACCAAAAATACAGCATCGTTTTTTAGGAGCAGCAACACCGGATGGAGCTGTTGATTTTATTCAAAATTTAACTGCTGATATTGAAAAACGGTATTTTATTAAAGGAAGAGCAGGATCTGGAAAGTCAACCATGTTGAAAAAAATTGTCGCTGCAGGTGAAGAGCGTGGATTTGATGTCGAAGTCTACCATTGCGGATTTGATCCTAATAGCCTTGATATGGTCATACTTCGTGAATTAGGTATAGCTATTTTTGATAGCACGGCTCCTCATGAATATTTTCCTGATCGCGAAACAGATGAAATCATTGATATGTATGAAACATGTATAATACCAGGGACAGATGAAAAATATGCCGCTGATATTGAAAGAACAACGAAAGCATATAAGGATAAAATGAAAGAAGCGATTTCATATTTAGCTGAAGCCAAACAATTACGTGATCAATTGGAAGCATACTATATTGAAGCAATGGATTTTAATAAAGTTATCCAAATCACAAGGGAAATTATGAATAAAATAGAGTTATTTATTTCAGATAAATAAGTTGACAGGGACAGTCTTTTAGAGACTGTCCTAATTTAGTATTGAAACACTGCCGATACTTTTGCTTCGATTTCAATTTTGTTGCTTTGGATAGGTGGAGCTCCTTGTGATATAGATTCTGTTGAAAGTGCCATTGAAAATGGCCGAGGTGAGAATGTACCTGATATTTCAGTAACTTTTATGGGAATATTATTTATTGTTACACCAATTTGGTCTCCCAGCTTTATCGCTTTTTCTGTTGCGTTTTTCATCGCTTGTTGTAAAGCTTCCTGATATAGATTGTCACGAGTTGAAACATCAAAGCGAATGTTTTCCGCAATATTTGCTCCTGCTGCAACAGCAGCTTTAAAGACAGATCCCAGTTTATCTAAATTTTTTATTGTTATTTCCAGTATATGCTGAACTCTATATCCAGTCAGGATTGAAGATCCTTCAGTAAATTCATAGACTGGCTGGATTGTATAAGAAATCGTATTGATATCATCACTAGAAATATTTATTTTATTTAGGTTTGAAAGGACATTGTTTGAAATAAGGGCATTTTGCGATTGCGCAGAATCTGCATCTTTTGACTCGGTTACAATTCCAATTTGAATAATCGCCTGGTCGGGTGGAACAGTTATTTTTCCATTGCCTTCAACAGTCAACCTTCCTCGCTCTGTTGATGTCATTCTGGTCATTGAAATAGGGGATTGAAAGTAATGAGGTGTAAAAAAGGACATGTTTATCAACCTTTCATTTAAAAGGTACTAATGAGAGACACTAAATCGATAAATTTTCATTTAAAGTTTGTATGAAGTTACCTATTATTGGTAAGATAAAGAAGTAATCGTAATATATGTACGCGTGAAAGGAGCATTTATTCATGGACAAGATTGAAGTTGGAGAAATATTTTCTATTACAGATGAAAACAATGAAGAAAATGAGGTTGAGGTGCTTGCTGCCATTACAATAGAGGGCACTGACTATGTTGCCGTAGGCTTTGTCGATGATATCCGTGATGAAACGGATGAAGATATTGATGTGTTTTTTATGAAGTTGGACCAAGAGGGAGATTTAGCTCCGATTGAAAGTGATGAAGAGTTTGAGAAAATCTCGTCTGTTTTCGATGATATTCTAGACGAAGAGGAGTAATGACTTGGAATAGGGAGAAGGGAACTCTCTATTCCAGTTATTTTTTTACCATTATCCATGACATATCAGAATTGACAACTGTATAGCCAAGTCGATGAAGATGTTTTCGAATACCGCTGCGTTCCCATGTTAGAAAAAGTGAATGCTTTAAAGCATGTTTCGGATAAAAAATCCCGATTGTTGTTAACTCGTCAAATGATATTCCTTTTTGAACATAATTTTCAATTATTTCATCACGTTGGTCAATTATATCAAGATAATCGATCATAGCCGCATGAAATTGCTTCTTATTGAATATTCCTTTTTGATGTCCTGTTATAAAGTATTTTGCATCTAGTGAGAGGAGTCGCTTAGCTGAGCAAATAAATTCATCGATACATCCATCTGTGCCATTATACCAAGGACCAAAAGATGTCATATCATAATCACTGGTAAACACAATTCCTAAGTCTGGGAAAAAAGGACAGCTAAGCCCTTTTGTGTGACCAGGGGTATGTAAGAAGTGAACATGAACATTTCCAAATGAATATTTTTTTTCATATTCATAATATCCATTAATCTCAGTTAAACTTTTAATCCATTCTTCAGGAATTTCGTTTCCCCATTTCTTAACACCTTCAGGACCCCATTCTTGAAAAATTCCATTAGCTTTTGAAATCCCTTCAATCGTTAAGGGCATATGATATTCAATTCGATTAATCCATTTTTCAGTATCAGAAAAAAGTGTATTATGACAAGTATGATCAGGATGATAGTGTGTATTGATGATCAAATCAATACCCGAATCAAGTTGAAGCTGCTTTAATAGGGATGGATCCGCACCAGTATCAATTAATACCTTTTCACTTGAGCCATCAATGTACAGGCTTCTTGAATAAGGAACCTTACTTCTGTTAGGACCTTCAATGATTTTAACAGGACCGATTTGTTGCACAAACATCACCTCTGACAAGTTATGAATGAATACTCATTCATTCTATCATACCTAAAAGAAAATGAGAACGAACTTTTATACATTCACTAAAAAAGACAAGCATATGATAAGAAGAGGACAAAAGGGTGTGAGTTAATTAATATGATAACTAGTGGGAATAAGTATGCTGCGTCATTATATGCAACCATGTCAATAACGTTTTGGGGTGTATCATTTGTTTCAACAAAAGCTGTGTTAGATAAGCTGGATCCTTTTACACTTTTAGTGATTAGATTTGGGATTGGTGCTGTGTTTCTATTCTTTCTTTTGATGATTTTAAATGAGAAATTGCTCATCAATATGACATATGTCCCTCATTTAATTGTTTTAGGTATATTAGGAGTTTTTATTCATCAAGTTATACAAGCAAGTGCACTTCTCACAATAGATGCTTCGTCTGCAGGGTGGATGATTTCACTGTCACCGATTTTCACCGTCATTTTATCAATGTTTTTTCTTCATGAAAGAATGACGCTATTCAAAGGTGTCGGGATGATACTGGCCCTATTCGGTGTATTCTTGGTGACAACTGCTGGAAGTGAACAAACATTTGAACCTGTTTTAAATATAGGGTATTTACTCATGTTAGTAAGTACATTAAATTGGGCGATCTATTCGGTTCTCCTTAAAAAGTTAAATATACCATTATCTCCTCTTGTGATTACGTTTTATATGAGTACAATCGGGTTTATACTAACTTTTCCATTTTTAATAAGAAATAAAGGGTGGGAATCACTTTCACATTTACAAACAGACGAGTGGGCTCATTTATTTTTTTAGGCATCTTTGTCTCAGGAGTAGCTTATTGGTATTGGGCAAAAGCACTTCAAGTGTTAGAGGCAACACAAGTGTCTGTATTTCTCTATTTAGAGCCGTTAGCAACATTGATTGCTGCAGTGGTTTTACTTCATGAAAAATTTATTCTCATAAGTGTAATAGGAGGCATCATAATTATTATTGGAGTTGTATTTGTAAATGGTCAGCTGCACTATGTCTTGAATTGGTTCTATGGTAGAAATAAACATTAATTAATCATCCATACTCCTTGGTAAGGTCAGACAGAAATGGACGTTTCAACATAAGGAGGCTAGCGTGATGCATTATCAGAAACGACTTGAAAGAATATTAGGTGAGTTACAAAATCCTTCAAGTGAACAGTTAAAAGAAGCATTGCTGGATGCTAATGTTCAGCTTAAAGAATTACTACCTGAACTGAAAACTTCAAAGGGGAAACCATATTTTCGGAAATTAATTTATCAAAATAAACATGTAGAACTACTGGTTATGAATTGGTCAGAATTGGAATGTGCTCCACATGATCATGGACGCTCTTTTGGATGGATTCAAGTTATTGACGGAACAGCCCAAAATACGGTGTATGAAGTAAAAGGTGATACACTCCCTAACGAACTTTTTACTGAATTTCAAAAACAAGGAAATGTTTTTTATGCACCTAAAAATGGTGTTCATAAAATGTCTGTTTCAGAAGAACACAAATTAGTGACACTACATCTTTATTCTCCGCCAATTACCGGGATGAAGGTCTATGATTTAAAAAATGCGCCGCCTGTATTGTTTCTGACGATTGTGGGGCGTGGTGGCCAGATGAAACAAGACAGAAGGTGAAAGAAATTAAACTGGCAAAAGCTGCAGAATGAAACGTTCTGCAGTTTTTTCTTCGTATAAGAAATTTTAAAATTCTTGAACTGTGGATAAGCGCTTCGACATACAGCTCCAGCGCCTAGCCCCGGAGCACAGGACGTGCAAGTGCAGCCATTGCGACAGGATGTCGCGTTATTGACTGCCTCTAGGGTCTAGCCACAAAGGAATTGAAGACAAAGAACGTCTTCTATTCCTTTGTGTCTTATTTGCCCGAGGTTGATCAAGGCGCTTGCGCTTTTGTTCTTACGAAAAACCTTAGATTATTTCAGAGAAATAATATATGATAAATATTTATAAGATAAACTGAAATAAGGAGTTATTATTTCCTATGAAACTTGTATCATGGAATGTAAATGGAATTAGAGCTTGTGTGAAAAAAGGGTTTTTAGATTACTTTCAAGAAGTTGATGCAGATATATTTTGTATTCAAGAAACAAAAATGCAAGAAGGGCAATTAGCTTTAGAGCTTGAAGGATATGATCAATATTGGAATTATGCGATCCGTAAAGGATACTCAGGCACAGCTGTTTTTACAAAGAAAAAACCTTTAAGTGTTTCTTATAGTGTCGGAGAAAACGTAGAAGAAGCTGAAGGAAGAATCATTACGTTAGAGTTTGAAGAGTTTTATCTAATTACTATGTATACCCCAAATTCCAAACGGGATCTTTCAAGACTTGAGGAAAGACTGGTTTGGGAGGATGATGTTCGGGAATATATTACGAAGCTAGATCGAGTAAAACCTGTTATCTTATGTGGTGATTTAAATGTTGCACATCAAGAAATTGATTTAAAAAATCCGAGAACAAATAAAGGGAATTCAGGATTTACAGATGAAGAAAGAGAAAAGATGTCCCTTCTATTAAAGGATGGTTTCGTTGATAGTTTTAGACATTTGTATCCTGATAAGACTGATGTCTATTCGTGGTGGTCATACATGAGTAAGGTTAGGGAAAGAAATATTGGTTGGAGAATTGACTATTTTATCATATCGGATAAGCTGAAGGACCGATTGATCGATTCACAAGTTCATTGTGACATACTAGGAAGTGACCATTGTCCTGTTTGCATAGAGATAAATCTGTAGAAACTGATGTAATTTGGATATACTATTGCCATAGAGAATGATGTAAATGGAGGAAGAGCATTGTTAAAGGAACGGATACAGAAATTAGTAGAACAAATAGATGTCGAAATATTTGAGGAAGAAAGAGAATATATCGAAAAAAACGGATTATTTCCTAACAATAAACAGATTTCGGATTTAAAGGTAAATGAGCCGTCGGCTAGATTTTCGGATGTGTATATTGAGAGAAGTATGAAGGAAACCGATGAACTGATCAGTACTGAGGCAGAGAGGTTTTTGGACAAGTCAGTAAACATTCTTAAAGAAAACATGGCTGAATTTCTATATATAGAATCAAAGTGGTTTGACGTGATCGGAATAGATGCTATTTCTTTGGAAGTAGATGATGTATTTGGAACCTATGAAGCAATGTTTGGCCTTAAACTTAAGAAAAATGAAGAAACAAAGATTAGAGAGTATGTTAAAGAAAAGGGATTAGGGGAAACACCCAAATATAATCTCATGTTTAATCAACAAGATGGGTTATGGGATATAAATCTTACCTTAAATGATATCGAAGGTTTTGATGAAAACATGTCAATTGGTGAAGTACTTCGATTTTTATATAAGTATCTATTTCAATTGAATGTGAAAATAGAAAAAAAGTAGATGTTATAAGGAAATGTTCTTGTATCTGAGCATTTCCTTTTCATTCTTATTGTTAATAAAGTCTAGTTTGTTATTTATTCACTTATATATGAACAGCAATAATCAACAACTGTTTTTGCTTTAACTCGGAACGATTCGTTTGCCGGCACATAAAAAATACCTTGTCCATCAATTGATTTCCAATCTTCACCAGCTACCTTATATTCTAACTGTCCAGATACAATATCCATTTCTTCTTTTACACTTGTTGAAAATTCATATTCACCAGGCTGCATGACACCTAGTGTTTTCTTCGTACCATCACTAAATAAAATTGTGCGACTAGAAACTTTTCCTTCAAAATAAAGATTTGCTTTCTTCTCTATCGTAATATTTTCAAATTTTGACATATACTACATCCTCTCACGATCTTTTAATCTAATTTATCACAAAATTTAGAATAGTGGAATAGAGTTTTGTAGTTATGGAGAATAGTAATGTACCAGTTTGCTTAAGAGATAGATATTAGGTAAAATGAACAGTATTGTTAATTAGGTGAAGAATTGAGCGGTTAGGAGAAGGTAAAGTTGGATAGTTTCAATATGCAATTTTTGTATTGTATTTTAATTATTTCTTTAGGTTATATCCTAAAAAGAGGTAATATTATTAAGGAGAAAGATGGGGAAGGCTTATCAAGAATTATATTCAATCTCACATTACCTTCAATTATTATTGTCACTTTTTCTGATATAACATTAGAATCATCACTATTTTTACTCATATTTATAGGTTTTCTTTATGGTGTCCTAATTGGATTTTTCGGTCTTTTTGTCTTTCGGAAAAAGCAAAGAAATATAAAGGGAATGCTCGGTATGATGGTACCTGGACTGAATATCGGACTTTTTGCGTATCCGCTCGTTGAAGCTATTTTTGGAAAAGAGGGGATTACCTATTTTGGTATGCTTGATGTAGGTAATGCCTTTATTGTTTTTGGTCTAAGTTATTTAATTGGCAGTTTTTACTCAAAAGAAGATGTAAAATTAGACTTTAAGACAGTCGTAACAAAGATGTCAAAGTCGATCCCGCTTATGACCTATATCATAGTGGTTACAATCAATTTAATAGGTTTACCTTTACCATCTGTCATTGTGGATGTTGCGGATATAATTTCTGGCGCCAATATGCCGTTATCATTATTGCTTTTAGGAATCTATTTGAATTTTTCCTTTGACAAAAGTTATGTAAAACTGATGCTGCAATATCTTGGACTGAGATATGGTGTTGGTTTGCTATTAGGTGTTCTGTGTTTCTTTGTTTTCCCTTTTGATGAAATGTTTAAATATACAGTATTGCTAGGCTTTTTATTGCCAACCTCTATGTCAGCATTACCATATTCAGTAGAATTTGAGTATAATCAAAAATTTGTTGGAACTTTGTCTAATTTGACGATTATTATTAGCTTAATTTTGCTTTGGTTATTAGCGAATCTTTTTATAGGATGATTTACCTTTAGGACTATATTTTGGTAAAATCTTTTAAGGAACTGTAAGAGAGAAAGAAGGAAAGGCTCCATGGAAACATTTTTACAACAGCATAGTGAGAAAATGCTGAACTTTATAGAAAAACTAGTCAATATTGATAGTGGGTCATACGATAAAAAAGGGGTAGATCAAATAGGGGAGATTTTAAGAAATTGCTATGAAAAATTGGGGTTTCATGTCAAGGTCATTCCTCAAAAAGAGTATGGAAATCATTTAGTGATTGAACATAAAGAGTCGATGAATCCAAGTATCGTTATTCTTGCCCATATGGATACCGTCTTTCCAAAAGGAACAGTACTGGAAAGAGCGTTTAGAATTGAGGGGAAGCGTGCATATGGACCTGGTGTTATAGATATGAAATCAAGCCATGCTGCGGTTTTATTTGCGATAAAAGCTTTAATTAATGAGAGAGATGAAGCGTACAAGCATATAAAAATTATCCTTAACAGTGAAGAAGAAATTGGCTCACCTACCTCGAAATCTCTTATCGAAAATGAAGCAAAAAAAACAAAATATGCCCTTGTGATGGAACCCGCCCGCAAGGATGGTTCTTTAGTCTCGGCACGAAGAGGAAAAGGAAATTACACGCTTATTGTAGAGGGGAAAGCAGCACATTCCGGTATTGAACCGGAGAAGGGTAGAAGTGCCATTGAAGAATTAGCTCATAAAATTATTCAATTGTACGAGCTTTCTGACCATAAAAATGGAATTAGTGTTAATGTTGGTCTTATTGAAGGTGGTTCAAGTGCCAATACAGTTTCAGACCATGCAGAAGCACAGATCGATGTAAGGATGAAAGAAATCGACCAAGTAGAATTAATTGAAGAAAAGCTTGAGGAAATTTGTTCAACGACAGAAGTAGCAGGTACAAAGATTGTTCTTGAAGGGGAAATGAATCGTCCTCCAATGGAGAAAAACAAAAAAACACGGGCTTTGCTAAGATTAATACAAGCTGTTGGAGATGAAATTGGTATCGAAATAGAAGATACAGCAACAGGCGGCGGCTCTGATGCCTCCTTTACATCTTCCCTGGGAATTGCCACAATTGATGGTTTGGGTCCGATAGGTGGAAACGCGCATAGTGACAAAGAATATTTAGAAATTCCAAGTCTTGTGGAAAGAACCCATTTACTGGCAACGATCATAAAACGATTGGTTGAAAAACAAAATATGTAGGAGAGACAAACTATAAATGGTTTGTCTTTTTACTTTTTATACCAGAAATAGTGTGAGATATTAAATGGAAAGTTCTGTTGTTAATAAAAACTTATAGATATTTCATGTTTACTTGATTGAAAAGAATAATGCATAATAATAGACAATATAATTGATTGATAGAGTAATACACGTTTATAATGTAAGCGGTATCACGAAAAAAGAATAAGGAGGAGTTATTTATGATAAATATAGCGATGTTAAGTAAATGGCATGTTCATGCAGTAGATTATGCAAGAGAAGCAAGAGAAAATAAATATATAAATATAAAAGTAGTTTGGGATGAAAAGCCTGAAAGAGGTGAACAATGGGCAGACGAATTAGGAGTTGCTTTTGAACCTGATTTAAATAGAGTGCTAAAGGATGAGACTATAGACGCAGTTATTGTTGATACACCGACAAACCTACATAAAGAAGTGATTATTCTTGCGGCTCAACATAAAAAACATATTTTTTCTGAAAAAGTATTAGCTCTTAGTGTAGATGATTGCCGTGATATTTTTGCCGCAGTAAAGGAACATGAAGTTAAGTTAATGCTTTCATTGCCTAGACTTACAACAAATTATTATTTATATGCACAACAGGTAATAGACCAGGGGTTATTAGGTCAATTAACTTCAATTAGATGTCGATGTGCACATAATGGAGCAGTTCCATTTGATGACCATCCTCATGGCTGGTTACCTGAACATTTCTTTAATAAAGAACAATGCGGTGGTGGAGCATTGATCGATTTGGGAGCCCATCCTATTTACTTAACAAATAGATTAGCGGGAGAAGCAAAAGCAGTGACAGCAAGATTGCAAAAGACACTAGGACATGAGGTTGATGACAATGCTGTTGTTCTAGTTGAATATATATCAGGTGCATTAGGAATAATTGAAACGAGTTTCGTTTCATATGGTTCACCATTCAAACTTGAATTGTATGGGACGGAAGGGTGCTTATTGATAGAAGAATCTAAAGCCTATATTAATTGTAAGAAGTTAGGTGAAAAACAAGTCAGTATAGAAAATATGCCCGCATCATTGCCAATGCCGTTAGAACAATGGGTGGAATATATTCTTTTTGACAAATCACCTTCCATTACTTTAGAGGATATGGAAAGCTTAACATTAATAAACCAGCTCTCAGCATTATCAAATCAAAATTACACTAAGATTGAAGTAGAATAGTTGAGAATGTAGCCTAAACATTTTTTGGGGATGTTTAGGCTTTTTATTTTTGAAATGAAAAAGCGTTAAAAGAACTATTCCTAATCAAGTCTCCTGAAATATACATAGGACTTATTTATTGTTTTATTACTCACAAGATGATATATTGGATATAACAACTATACTAAAAGGTGAATAACATATGAAGACTCCACTTTATGAGCAAATTTATGATTATATTATTGATCAAGTAAATAAGGGTTTTTTAAACCATGGTGATCGGGTTCCATCTGAAAAAGAGCTTTCAGATAAATTTAACGTTAGTCGAATTACCTCTAAAAAAGCGTTAGATTTACTGGCACAAAATCTGATCATAGAAAGAATAAGAGGTAAAGGTTCATTTGTTTCTAAGCAATATAACGAGAAAGATCGTGAATCAAAAAACTCAACCGTGACAAATGGAAGTGAAAAAAGGTATACATTTGCTCTCATTATACCGGGCTTTTCTGATAACTTTGGTACAACTTTAGTAAAAGCGATTGAAAAGGCATGTGCACAAAAGAATACAAATCTAATTATTAGGCAAACACATGGAAATATAGAAGAGGAAGAAAAGGCAATCAAACAATTAGTAAATGACTCAGTTGACGGTCTCATTATTTTTCCTGTGCATGGTGAAAACTACAATGTTGAGTTGCTTAAGTTAAGTTTAAAAAACTTTCCTCTTGTTTTGGTAGATCGCTATCTAAGAGGAATTCCTGCAAGCTCTGTTTGTACAGATAATCGACTAGCCGGTGAGCAGCTCACAAATTATTTATTTACATTAGGTCACCAAAACATAGGCTTTATTTCATCCTCACCTGTAGGAACTTCTGCGATTGAAGAAAGAGTGCAAGGATTTCAACTGGCTTATTCAAAACAGGGGATTCAATTGAAACAAGAATTTATGTTGTTAACTTTACTGAATAGCCTTGAACAAACACAAGTAGAACAAAGTTTATTCGAAACAAACTATGAGATTATAAAAAAGTTTGTTCAATCTAATCCAACAATCTCAGCATTTGTAGCATGTGAGTATGACTGGGCTTTATTGATATCAAAAGTATTACAGGATTTAGGCCATAAAATACCTGAAGATTATTCAATTGTATGTTTTGATTCACCAACACATCCGTATAAACGCCCGGATTACACTCATATCAAACAGAATGAAGTAGATATAGCAAATAAAGCAGTTGATATATTATCTAAACATATCTTAAAGGGAGAAAAAGAACCTAAACATACTGTTATTGATTTCACATTTCTAGAAGGGAATTCAACTAAAACCCCAGTAAACACATACGATAGATAGTAATAAGGAGCTGCCTGAACCTGGGACAGCTCCTTTTTGAAATTTTAAAATCTTTAAAAATCATATTGACATAACAATATTAAATTGTTAATCTAACAACATACCATTAATAATAAGTTGCTTAGTTGTTATATCATATGAAGTTATTTTTTGAACTTTAATGTAAGCGCTGTTATTTAGTGGTGGTACATACAGCTTTGTTTTGCAACACAGAAATATGAAGGGGAAGGGAGGACCGATGTTTTTCTATTGATTAAGCATTTTCATCACAATTTTGAGGGGGATTGGAATGAAAAAGAAAAGAAAAGTTGGATTTTTAACATTGATCTTATTGATGACTTTTTCACTTATTATCACAGGATGTTCATCAAACTCTAGTTCATCTAATGGTAAAGAAAACGACGGAAAAACAACGGTTACGTTCTGGCACTCCATGACAGATGTTACAGGTGAGGCTGTTGACGAAGTTATAAAAGCTTTTGAAGAAAAACACCCGGATATAAAAATTAATGCAGTTTATACTGCGAATCAAGGGGAAGGACAGAACGAAAAATTACTAACAGCTGTGTCTGGAGGAAATCCGCCAGATGTTGCTTATTTTGATAGATTTGAAATTGGTTCTTGGGCTGCTCAAGGATCATTAGAGGACTTGACTGAACTTGCTGAAGGAAGCGGAGTAACGAAGGATATGTATTATCCATTTGCATGGGAAGAAGCAAGCTATCAAGGAAAATTGTATGGCTTACCTACTTCAACCGACTCTCGTTTAGTCTATTTTAATGTTGATCATTTTGAAGAAGTAGGCTTAGATCCAAATAACCCGCCTAAAACGATTGCAGAACTTGAGGCGGCAGCAGAAAAGTTAACCATTAAAGAGGGAAGTAGATTCCAACGAATCGGATTTATCCCTTGGTTTGGCCAAGGCTGGTTATATGGATGGGGCTGGGCATTTGGTGGAGAGTTTTTCAATCCTGAAACAAATACAGCAACAGCAAATGATCCAAAAGTAGTGGAAGCATTACAATGGATGACAGATTACGCTCAAAAATATGATGTAGAAGATATTGCAGGCTTTACAGATTCGCAGGGGACAGGTGCAATGGATCCATTCCTAACAGGGCAACTTAGTATGAAAGTTAGTGGACCTTGGGAGGTTTCCGCGATCAAAAAGTTTAAGCCGGACTTGAACTATGGCGTATTTCCAATGCCAACACCAACTGGTGAGAATCATACGACATGGTCTGGCGGCTGGTCGGTAGTCATTCCAAAAGGAGCGAAAAATAAAGAAGCAGCATGGGAATTCCTCAAGTTCTTTAGTGGTGAAGAAGGCCAAAAAATATTCAGCGGTATTTCAAGAGACTTTTCTGTTATTGATTCAGTCAATGAAGAACTTGGATATAAAGAAGACCCTATCTTAAAGGAATTTGTAGACATTTTACCTGTTTCACATCATCGACCTGTTATGACGCAAGGGTCATTGTATTGGAATGAATTAGCAAGTGCAGTGGAGAACGCAACAAGAGGAAATGGTACTCCTGAAGAGCTGTTAACAAAAGTCACTGACAAGGTTAACAAAGAGCTCAATAAATAAGAAGCGGGGGAGATGTTTTTCTCCCTTGCCTTTAAAATGACAGGAGGTAATTGCAGGTGAAAAGTAATCCGATAAATGAAAGAACAACTCAACATGTCCAAGTTCGTACAAAGCGTAAAAATTTGCTAACAAATTTTTCAGAATATAAATATGGAATATTATTTGCTTTGCCATGGATCATAGGACTTATTATCTTTTATGCAATTCCGTTATTTTCTTCGATCTACTTTAGCTTTACAACATATAGTATTCTTCAACCCGGTGAGTTTATTGGACTTCAAAATTATAAAGATTTATTTCATGATCCTTTGTTCTGGAAATCAGTATACAATACAATCTACTTTACTGTCTTTTTTGTCCCATTAAGTATTATCTTTGGTGTTGCATTAGCGATGATGTTGAATATGAAAGTAAAGGGTATGGCCGTTTACAGAACAATCTTTTTCTTACCAACACTTGTTCCACACGTAGCACTTGCTGTTTTATGGATGTGGCTCCTAAATCCGGGATTCGGACTTGTAAATGGATTATTAAATACGATTGGAATTGAAGGGCCGGCATGGCTTGGAAGTGAAACATGGTCAAAACCTTCCCTCATACTCATGTCTTTATGGGGAATTGGTCAGGCGGTGGTAATTTATCTAGCCGGATTAGGTGATATACCTGATGATTACTATGATGCGGCAGATGTAGATGGGGCAAATTGGTTTCAGAAAACCTTTCATATTACACTACCTTTATTAACACCTGTAATCTTTTTCAACTTGGTTATGGGAATTATTGGCGCGTTCCAGCAATTTACCTTACCTTACACGTTAACTCAAGGACAAGGGACACCGGCGAATTCATTAACTTTCTATGTCATGTATTTATATGACAATGGATTTAAATTCTTTAAGATGGGCTACGCATCAGCCATGGCTTGGATTTTGTTTATCATTATCATGGCTTTAACAGCTGTTGTATTTATTACATCTAAGCGCTGGGTTCATTATCAAGGAAAATAGGGGGGAAGAATATGGATGGAACAACAAAAAAAACTGTTTCCAAAAGTCTGGCACATATAATCTTAATTGTCGCATCTTTCTTTTTTTAATTCCGTTTATTTGGATGGTATCAACCTCATTAAAGCCGTTGGACCAAGTGTTTACGTTTCCGCCTGAGTGGATTCCAAAACCTTTTCAATGGAGTAATTATATTGATGCAATGAACTATATTCCGTTCTTCACCTATTTGAAAAACACGGTCATCATTACATTATTCAGTACTCTTGGTGCTGTATTATCTTGTCCGCTTGTTGCCTATAGCTTCGCAAAACTAAAGTGGCCAGGCAGAAATCTTCTTTTTATTATCACAATTGGTGTCATGATGATACCAGGACAGGTTACAATGATCCCTCTTTTCTTATTATTCGAGAAATTAGGATTAGTTGGAACACCTTATCCTTTAATCATACCTGCATTTTTTGGCATTCCGTTTTATATCTTTCTTTTAAGACAATTCTTTATGGGCTTGCCTGATAGTTTAAGAGAAGCGGCGAAAATTGATGGAGCGGGGGAATTTAGAATCTATTGGCAAATTATGCTGCCGCTAGCAAAACCTGCTGTTTTAGCAGTTGGCTTATTTCAATTTATGGCCAGTTGGACAGATTTTATCGGTCCATTACTCTATTTAACTGATTCGATTCAGTACACGTTATCACTCGGACTTCAGCAATTCCAAAGTCAAAAAGGTTCTGAGTGGGGATTAATGATGGCAGTTTCAACCATGATGACCGTTCCTGTCATTATATTATTCTTCTTTTTACAGAAGACATTTATTAAAGGCATTACATTCAGTGGTATTAAATAAAATAATAGAGACTTTAGTTGGAGGCGATGAAAATGAACAGACAAATCGGAATGAGGATCCCACCAAAACTTGGAGCAGATGGTATTGAATCATTAGCAAAATGGGCATCAAGCGTAGGGATCGATGTGATAGATGTGCCATATTTCAATGAAGAGGTTAAAACTGCTCTAGAAACAAACGGATTAGAAGTAGGTTCAATTGATGGTCTTGGAGCGGTAGGGCAAACAAAGCTATTAAGCTCTGATGAAAAGGTGCGCTTGCAAGCAGTTGAGTCAATTAATGCACAATTTAGCGAGATTGCAAGCTTAGGTGGCCGTGTTATCTTTATGTGCCTAGTTCCAGAAGATATCACGATGAACAGAAAGGAAGCGTTCTCAATTTGGAAAGAATCATTTCCAACCATTGTCAAACAAGCTGAGAAAGAAAATCTTTATATTGCTCTTGAAGGATGGCCTGGACCTGCCCCATATTATCCAACATTAGGCACAACACCTGAAATGTTAAGAGCTATGTTTAATGAAATTCCGTCCAAGCATTTCGGGCTAAACTATGATCCTTCACACCTGGTAAGGCTTGGTATTGATCACTTGCGAGTATTAACTGAGTTCGGAGATCGAGTGAATTATTGTCATGGGAAAGACACAGAAATCCTTCATGATGATCTCTACGAACATGGCATTTTACCAGCAACATTTGGGTCAAAGTATGATTTTTCTGAAGGTTCATGGCGTTACACAATACCGGGCCAAGGAGAGGTTGATTGGGGGAAGGTTGCTGTTCGTTTGGATAAAATTGGTTACCAAGGACCAGTAAGTATTGAGTTGGAAGACCATCGATATTGGGGATCGCTCGAAGCAGAACGTCAAGGAATTATAAAAGCAAAAGAACATCTATCTATCTATTTTAAATAAAATATGAGGAGGAATTTTACTATGTCAAAAACAGTTAGAGTAGCGATTATCGGTTGTGGTGGAATTGCAAATGGAAAGCATATGCCAAGTTTGAAAAAAGTAGAGGCTGTTGAGCTTGTTGCTTTTTGTGATGTGATTGTTGAACGAGCTGAAAAAGCAGCACAAGAATATGGAATAAAGGATGCAAAAGTGTATGAAAATTATCAAGAGTTGCTTGAAGATGGAACGATTGAAGTCGTTCACGTGTTAACACCTAATGATTCACATGCAGAAATTTCGATCGCGGCTTTAGATGCTGGAAAGCATGTCATGTGTGAAAAGCCGATGGCAAAAACATCCCAAGAGGCACGTGCGATGCTGGAAGCGGCAAAACGTTCAGGTAAGAAACTTACAATCGGGTATAATAACAGATTCCGTCCTGATAGCCAGCACCTACATAAACTATGTGAACGTGGAGATCTTGGAGAAGTTTATTACGCTAAGGCACATGCCATTCGCCGTCGCGCTGTTCCTACATGGGGAGTATTCCTCGATGAAGAAAAGCAAGGAGGAGGTCCATTAATTGACATTGGTACACATGCACTTGATTTAACATTATGGATGATGAATAACTACAAGCCGAAGTCTGTTATGGGCTCATCATTCCATAAGCTAAGTCAAAAAAGAAATGCAGCAAATGCTTGGGGACCTTGGGATCCTGAAAAATTCACAGTTGAAGATTCTGCTTTTGGTTTTATCACAATGGAAAACGGAGCTACGATCGTATTAGAGGCTAGCTGGGCGCTAAATTCCTTAGATGTGGATGAAGCTAAATGTTCATTAAGTGGTACTGAAGGTGGAGCAGATATGAAGGATGGGTTAAGGATTAATGGAGAAAACTTCGGGAAGCTATATACAACAAATGTTGATCTAGGACCTGGTGGAGTAGCATTTTACGATGGCAGCGTGGAATCTGATGCAGATTTAGAAGCACGGATGTGGATTGATAATATCCTTCATGATACAGAACCGGTTGTAAAGCCGGAAGAGGCATATGTTGTCACACAAATTTTAGAAGCAATCTATGAATCTGCTAAAACGGGTAAAGCGGTATATTTTGATGAAAAAGCAGCTCTTTTGTCAAACTCATAAGAAAGGGGAAATCTTATGAAACAAATCAAACTCGGTTTTATCGGTACTGGTGGCATCGCACATTTGCATGCAAAACAAATGCTCGCTGAAAAAAATGTGAAAATTGAAGCAATAGCCGATCCAAGTGGACATAATAGAAAACACTTTCTCACAACATTCAATCTATCAGAGGTGGAACAGTTTGCTAATCATCAAGAAATGTTAGAGAACATTGCATTGGATGCTGTAATCATTTGCTCTCCACACACTCTTCATAAGCAGCATGTTGTTGATTCATTGGAACATCAATGTCATGTGTTAGTAGAAAAACCAATGGCATGTTCTGTTGAAGAGTCAACTCATTTGATTGAATTGGCAAAAGAGAAAGGAAGAATACTGCAAGTATCTTATCAAAGGCATTTTGAACCTTCATTCTTGTATATACGAAATGCTATCTCAGAAGGTGTCATCGGGAAGCTTACCTCTGTTTCTGCCAACCTTTATCAAGAGTGGGGTCATCTTTCAAAAAATACGTGGAGACAGAATCCTGATCTATCCGGTGGAGGGATGTTGATGGATTCTGGTAGTCATATTATAGATGTACTTTTATGGACAACTGGGTTAAAACCGCTGGAGATAAAGGCAACAATAGAAACACATGGAAGTCCGGTTGAATTGGATTCGGTTACAACAATAAGATTTGAAAATAATGTTATTGCAGGGCTCACCATTATTGGAAATGCTCCTTGTTGGCATGAAACCTATGTTTATTGCGGAGAGCAGGGAGCGATCTTTTTTGATAATGGGAAATTAACGATTCGAAAACTAGGAGAAGAGCCGATAGTACCTGTACTTCCGGAACAAACAACAAATTCCGATCAAAGCTTTATTCGTTCTATACTAGGAGAACATGAGGTAATGGTGCCTGGGGACTTCGCGAAGGAAGTTGTAAGATTGACAGAAAAAATCTATCAATCTTCTGGCTATCAACCTCATTCAGCTCAGAAAGAGGGATCTTTATGACACAAGTAATCGAAATTGGCATCATTGGAAGCGGAGGAATCGCTGCAGCACATGCACGAGCTTATAAGAAAATGCCGGATGTGAAGATCGTTGCTGTAGCCGATGTGATTCCAGGTAAAGCAAAGGAATTTATTCAAAATCTCGAGCTTAAAGATGCAAAAGCATTTGATGATCATCGGGAACTTTTACAATTAGATCTAGATGGAGTCAGCATTTGCACTCCAAATGTTGCCCATCATCATACAACAGTTGATTCTTTATCAGCTGGAAAACATGTCTTAGTAGAAAAACCAATGGCTGTTACATTACAACAGGCAATCGAGATGGTAGAGGCGTCTAAAAAAGCTGATCGTATGTTATCGGTTGGATTTCAACCTAGATATGACCCTAACATGCAAGCGGTAAAAGAGCTTGTTCAATCAGGACAACTAGGAAATGTTTATTATGTTCAAGCTGGTGGAGGGCGCCGCCGCGGTATGCCTGGTGGAACGTTTATAAATAAAGAGCTTGCAGGCGCAGGGGCAATGGCAGACATAGGATGTTATTCGTTGGATTTAGCGTTAAATACACTTGGTTATCCAAGGCCTCTTACCGTTTCTGCTTACACGTCAAATCATTTTGGAACAAATCCTCTTTATCATCAAGAGGCAGATCGGTTTGATGTAGAAGATTTTGGTACCGCCTTTATTCGATTAGAAGGTGGGATTGTCCTGAATTTTAAAATTTCCTGGGCCATGCATATGGATTCTCTTGGACCAACACTATTTTTAGGAACAGATGCCGGGTTAAAATTAACACCAGCCGGAAGTGGACCATGGAGCGGGGTTTGGGACGGTGGAATTGGTGAAATTAGCATGTTTCATGATATAAAAGGTCACCACGTTGAAACAGAGATTCCAGTTAAACAACATCAGCTTGACATTTTTTATGAAAAAGTCCGGGATTTTGTTGTGAGCATAAAAGAAAGCAGGTCTGCTCCAATACCTGGTGAACAGATTGTCATTAATCAGGCAATTATTGATGGAATTTTACGATCTTCAGATGAAGGTAGAGAGGTTTCAATCGAAATTCCAAATTTCAATTAGATGGACCAAAGAGAGAAAGAGAGATCTTTCTCTCTTTCCTATTGCAGTGCGTTTTGTTGAAGTCTTTGTGTCGAAAAATGTCTAATCGAAAATATATTTCGGAAATCGAAAATAAATCTTTATAATCGTTGATAAAATGGTAAAATCGAAGATAAATCTAAATAATCGAAGATAAAATGACCGTACCATTAAAAAGGGAGATGAACCATTATTAATTCTCAAGATGACACGTTATCGACCAAGAAGATTCTCATGTTTTTTGTACCTTTAGGATTGTCAGCGAGTTTAGTTACGTTTTCCCATATGATTATTAACGGAACATTAACGAGAGGAAATAACGCAGAAATTATGATCGCAAGTTATGTCGTAGCGATGAGCTTGTTTGGCATTACCGAACGCTTGGGAGTATTGCTGCGAAATGCCTGCTCTGCATTAGTGCGCGATAAAGTCTCTTTTCATGCTATGTCGACTGTAAGCGCTTATGTTGTAGTGGGATTAATGTTGGCTGCTGCTTCCATTGCTTTTACTCCAATAGGAAAGTGGATATTCTCAACATTTTTTGGAGCAGATCAAAGCATGATATCGGAAATAATTAGTGTGTACCAAGTTCTCATCTTTGTCACGTTTTTTTCTGCAATAAGGTGCTTATTTCAAGGTGTTATTATTTTGAATAGACAAACAAAATGGTTAACGATTGGGATGATCATCCGTTTGATTGTTATGTATCTTTTGTCTTTATATTTTATAAAAACAGGGAATATCAATGCCCGAACAGGGGCGATTATCTTTTTATCAGGAATGATGGTCGAGAGTTTAATCAGTTTTCTGGAAGGCAGAGTACTTGTGAAAAAGATGGTCGATAAAGACCCAACACATTCGATCAGAACAAAGAAACAGATATTTCAATTTTATCATCCTCTTATTCTTTCTTCGTTAATTATTGTCATGGTTGGACCGGTGATCAATTCCTTTTTAGGGAAAACGAATGAAATTGAATTAGCCATTGCGTCTTATGCGATTGCTCTTAGCATTACCCAATTATTTTTAAGTTTCTTTACATATACACATCAAATCGTTTTGACGTTTCACAAAGACCATCCTCAAAAGGTGCAGCAATTTACGTTTATGATTGGATTTATTCCGACATTAATATTAGCTGTTTTTTGTATGTCACCAATCGGGCCATTTTTTATTGAACATGTTTTAGGAGCAAATGATCGCCTTGTTACATCAAGTCTTGACTGTCTTTATGTCTTTATGCTGATGACACTGGCTTTTCCGTTTATTGATTATTGTAATGGCTTACTAATGGTAAAAAAACAGACTAAAATAATGGTTTACTCACAATCTACAAATCTTATTTTTACATTCCTTGTCCTTCTTATTTTTTCAACCGTTTTTCCGCACTGGAATGGAAGGATCGGTGCTATAGCTCAATCTGTTGGAATGCTTTCTGAACTTGGTATATTAGCCTTTATTTTGTTCAGCAGAGGAAAGAAAAATCAGCTTCGTCACACGGAAAAGAATTTTGTGAATGGATAAATCAATACTGATCAAGACAAATATTTGCCTTTGGAACGCCATAAGCCCTTTGTAATAAAGAGCTTACGGCGTTCTATTTTTTCTGTACACTTATACTTGTTCAATTGTAAAAATTAAAAATATGATTTTCGTCTAAAATTTATGGTGAGAGAAACGAATTCTCAGTTGTTGGGTTAATCATCCAAATAAAACCCAATAATTGAGTATATACTTATAATTTCAGTTGAATTATTTATAAAAAACACATTTAGTTTATCTTCATTAGCAAGGATTGCCAAGAGGACTTCCTTTACGTTTGTTTGATACAGTTTCTCTAGTTGAGAAGTAATCCACTCTTCAACTTTTTGAAGTTCCATTAATTCATTAGTCAGGATGGTGCCTTCTTTTCTTCAATGACCGTTATGGAGCAATAAACCAATATTTTATAAAAAATTAGTTAACATAATTTAATTATTGATACCTATTGAGAATAGTGAAGTGCGTATTTCTGTAAAAAATTTTAAAAAAGGGATAGACTATAAATGATTGGAGGGAGAATATGGATCGTTTAGATGAGTATATTCAACAAGGAATTCACGGACCACGAGAAATAAATCCCGATGAGCGAAGAAAGTTTTTAGGGACGTTGCGTGAAAGAGTTGTCGTCGTTCTTACGAAAACACAAGTCAGAGAGCCTGGAACATATAAAGAAGTGGAAGACCTAATGCAAAAAAACAAGCAGGCCACACTTTTTCTCAATGGAAATATGAACTACTCCTATCTTTCCGACTATATTAAATTAGCCAATAAAGTTGGAAACAAATTTTCACTTTCAACAAATAAAGAACATGATAGTGACTTGGGGCTTGTATTAGCATATGATCATGCCGTAAACATTGAGGATATATACATATCAAAACAGGAGAAAACAGAACAAAAAGAAGAACATAACGATAATAGTGTTATTCGGTTTTTTAAAAAATTATTTTAGGAAAGTTATCAAAAAACCACGTTTGTCCCAGATCATTTCGTCAGATCCATCCGTAATATATGGAAACAACCTATGGATGGAGTTGGAAAAAGTTGGCGAAAAGATATCGAGGTAAAACATTAAAGTCATTGCCATCAAAAGGGAGAGGAACATGTCCCATATGCGGAAAAACAAGAATTAAGCTCGTATACCCGCATCGATCAGAAACAAATGATCTAATAAAGGTTTGTAAATTTTGCAGGAATAAATAAAGAAAACTCGCCACTTGGCGAGTTTTCTTTATTATTTCTACAAATCCATTTATCTAAATAATCAAAATACTATATTTCGATTATAACGAGCATTTCCCCGAATAAGATAGTAATAAGCAATAAATGTTTAGTTTTAAGTAAGTGAGGGGGAAAATCATGGGCTATATACAAGCAAATATGGCAGGAAGTATATGGAAGATTCTTGTGAATATTGATGATAATGTGGAGGCTGGTCAAGAAGTTGTCATCCTGGAATCAATGAAGATGGAGATTCCAATTACAGCAGATACAAAAGGTTGTGTCAAAAAGATTCTATTCAATGAAGGAGATTTTGTGAATGAAGGAGACAATTTAATCGAAATCAACTAGAAGGAGGAAAAGCTTTGAAATGGCCGCAAACTGTAACAATTAAAGAGGTTGGGCCGCGTGATGGATTACAGAATGAAAAAACATTTATATCCACAAAAGATAAAGTAGAATGGATTAATCATTTGTCTCGTACAGGTTTATCGTATATTGAAGTTACCTCTTTTGTTCATCCGGAGTGGATACCAGCCTTAGCAGATTCAGAACAGGTTGCCAAAAATATAACGCGAGAAAAGGGTGTCACATATGCAGCACTGGTACCAAATCAAAAGGGACTGGAAAAGGCTTTAGAATCAAACATTGATGAAGTGTCTGTTTTTCTTTCTGTAAGTGAGACTCATAATAAGAAAAATATCAATAAGTCAATTCATGACACTCTGCCAATCTTGAAATCTGTCATTGATGATGCGAAATGTTCAGGAAAATCTGTTCGTGGGTATCTTTCAACTGTATTTGGTTGTCCATATGAGGGAAATATATCTTATTGGGATGTCCTGAAACTGTGTGATGAGTTATTTGATATGGGTGTCTATGAACTTTCATTAGGTGACACAATCGGTGTAGCAACACCAAAACAGGTAGATGACTTATTAACTCTATTACTTAAGAGTTTTTCTGCTGAGCAATTTGCCATGCATTTTCATAATACAAGAGGAACGGCACTTGCGAATGTAATCGCTTCCTTAGAAGCGGGGATTACTATTTTTGATAGTTCTCTAGGTGGACTTGGCGGTTGCCCGTATGCCCCAGGCGCATCGGGAAATGTCGCAACAGATGACCTTTTATATATGCTCCATAAGATGGATATTCATACAGGAGTTGACGTAAAGGAACTTCACAAAGCTGCCGCTTTTATCCAAGATAGAATAGGGAGACCTCTATCAAGTCATAGTTTACTAACTCAATTAAAATGAAAAATGGGGACATTAAAGGAGGGATGGTCATTGTCTACTGATGATACATTACATGAACGCATTCACCAAATAAAAAAAGGCGGACCAAGAAAGTATCATGAAAAAAACAAAGATAAGGGAAAACTATTTGTGCGGGAACGACTTCAATTATTGCTTGACGAAGGATTGGAGCTGGAAGATGGTCTACTGGCGAACTGTCAACAAGAAAACTTCCCTGCTGATGGCGTAGTGACAGGAATCGGAAAAATCAACGGGCAAACCGTTTGTGTCATGGCGAATGATTCTACAATCAAAGCAGGATCGTGGGGAGCTAAAACAGTCGAAAAAATCATACGAATTCAAGAAACAGCAGAAAAGCTGTTTGTTCCAATGCTATATCTTGTCGATTCCGCAGGTGCAAGAATTACAGATCAGGTTGACATGTTTCCCGGACGTCGCGGAGCTGGGAGAATTTTTTATAATCAAGTAAAGCTGTCAGGAAAAGTACCCCAAATATGTTTGTTATTCGGTCCTTCTGCAGCTGGCGGTGCCTATATTCCTGCTTTTTGTGACATTGTAATCATGGTTGATGGAAACTCTTCCATGTACTTGGGATCACCGCGAATGGCTGAAATGGTTATTGGTGAGAAAGTCTCCCTTGAAGAAATGGGGGAGCAAGGATGCATTGTTCTGTCTCAGGATGTGGAGATATTTTAGCAACATCTGAAGCTGAGGCAATCTCTTTCGCACAACAATACCTCTCATATTTTCCTGCAAGTTATCTAGATAAACCACCAATCATTGAAGCCGTTTCTCCTAAAATAGTTGATCAATCTATCGAACAGATCATTCCAAAAAATCAAAATGCACCTTTTAATATGTATGACCTCATTGAGAGAGTCGTAGATGAACATTCTTTTTTGAAATCAAATCATTATTTGCCCAAGAGCTTATTACCGGACTTAGTCGGATAAACGGCCAATCGATTGGGATTATCGCCAATCAGCCTCGAGTCAAAGGTGGAGTGCTTTTTCACGATTCAGCCGATAAAGCAGCGAAATTCATTTCTTTATGTGATGCATTCCATATTCCCTTGCTGTTTTTGGCAGACATTCCGGGCTTTATGATTGGGACAAAAGTCGAAAGGGCTGGGATTATCCGCCATGGAGCTAAGATGATCTCAAGCATGGCAGAAGCGACGGTACCCAAAATATCGATTATTGTCAGAAAGGCGTATGGCGCAGGCTTATATGCAATGGCGGGGCCAGCATTTGAGCCGGATTGTTGCTTGGCTTTACCGAGTGCCTCAATTGCTGTTATGGGTCCGGAAGCAGCTGTGAATGCAGTTTATGCAAATAAAATTGCAGAGCTTCCAGCTGAAGAGCGTCCTCTTTTTATTCAGCAAATGCGTGAAGAATATCGTGAAGATATTGATATATACCGGCTAGCATCTGAAATGATTATCGACGGGGTCATTCCCGCAAATTCTTTAAGAAATGAATTACAAGTCAGGTTCCAAGCGTATATGTCCAAGTACGTCATCTTTTCTGAAAAAAACACCCTGTTCACCCTGTATAAAAAACATCTGCAAAGAAAGGGTTTGAGAGGATGGATTTTCAATTAACAAAGGAACAAGACATGATTCGAAAAGTCATACGTGATTTTGCTGATGCTGAAGTTGCACCCGGTTCAAATGAAAGAGATAAAACGGGTGCATTTCCAGCAGAAGTATTTGCAAAATTAGCTGAACTTGGTATGCTGGGGCTGCCTTTTCCGGAGAAGTACGGAGGAGCTGATGCAGATACAACTTGTTTTGCGATTGTTGTTGAAGAGTTGAGCAGGGTTTGTGGTTCTACAGGCATTACGTATTCTGCACATATTTCGTTAGGAGCAGCACCAATTTACTTATTTGGGACGGAAAAGCAAAAAGAAATGTTTCTCACACCTTTATGTAAAGGGGAGTATTTAGGGGCTTTTGGATTAACCGAACCAAATGCGGGGTCTGATGCAGGTGGGACCCAAACGAAAGCTATATTAAAAGATGATCAATGGGTGTTAACCGGATCCAAATGTTTTATTACGAACGGAAGCTTTGCTAAACATTTAGCTGTTACAGCTGTGACAGAACAATCCAAAGGGACAAATGGCATAAGCGCCTTTTTAGTGCCTACCGATGCAAATGGATTTACCGTTAAGGCAAATTACGAAAAGATGGGCTTGCATGCATCAAATACAACGGAACTTATTTTAGATGAAGTGACGATTCCAAAGGAGAATCTTCTTGGTGAAGAAGGAAAGGGTTATAAGCAATTTTTAGCTACACTTGATGGCGGAAGAATTGGAATTGCAGCGATGGCCGTCGGTATTGCGCAAGGTGCTTATGATAAGTCACTACAATATGCAAAAGAGCGGAAGCAATTTGGAAAAAGTTTATCAACATTTCAAGCGATTCAATTTAAGCTAGCCGATATGGCGATGAATATTGAAGTAGCAAGAAATATGGTGTACAAAGCTGCCTGGCTGAAAGACCAAGGAAAGGGATTTAAAAAGGAAGCTGCCATGGCCAAATTATTTGCTTCTGAAATGTGTATGAGAGTTTGTGACCAGGCCATTCAAATTCATGGCGGATATGGATATATGAAGGAATATCAAGTAGAAAGATATTTCCGAGATGCCAAATTATTAGAAATCGGGGAAGGGACTTCAGAAGTACAAAGAATGGTCATTGCCCGCCAAATAGGTTGTTAGCAAAGTGATAGTGAAAGTGAGCTGATGGTATGTTCAAAAAAATTCTTGTCGCCAACCGAGGAGAAATTGCCGTAAGAGTCATCAGGACATGTAAAAAGCTGGACATTAAGACGGTTGCGATTTTTTCAGAAGCCGATCAAGATGCACCACATGTTAAACTGGCAGATGAAGCGTATCTTGTTGGAGGTCCCCGTGTAACAGACAGTTATTTAAAAATTGATAAAATAATAGAAATTGCAAAACACTCAAAAGTGGAAGCCATCCATCCCGGGTATGGCTTCCTATCTGAAAATCCTCATTTTGCTAGTAGGTGTCAAGAGGAGGGGCTTGTGTTTATAGGCCCATCACCTGAAGTCATTTCCTCGATGGGAAGTAAAATTAAAGCCCGACTTACGATGAAACGTGCCGGAGTTCCGATTGTACCGGGTATCCAAACTTCTATCAACAATACAGATGAGGCTGTAGCCATTGCAATAAAACTTGGGTACCCGATTATGTTAAAAGCTTCAGCAGGTGGTGGGGGAATTGGGATGCAGGTTGTAAGATCTGATCAGGACATGATAAGAGCATTTGAGGGAAATCAAAAGCGGGCAAAATCTTTTTTTGGAAATGAAGAGATGTATCTTGAAAAATATATTGAAAGGCCCAGACATATTGAGATTCAGATTTTGGCTGATTCATATGGTCATATAGTGTACTTAGGAGAAAGGGAATGTTCCGTACAACGAAGACATCAAAAAATAGTCGAAGAAGCACCATCACCATTTCTTGATGATCGTCTCCGAAGAAAAATGGGGGAAGCATCCATTCAAGCTGCAAAGGCGATTGGATATACAAATGCCGGGACAATTGAGTATTTAGTTGATGAGAACGAAACATTCTATTTTTTAGAAATGAACACAAGATTACAAGTGGAGCACCCAGTGACAGAGGAGACGACAGGAATTGATTTAGTGGAACAGCAGCTGAGAATTGGAGCAGGAGAACCATTACCATTTGATCAAAGTGATATAAAGAGTATCGGTCATGCAATAGAATTAAGGATTTATGCGGAAGATCCAATCACATTTTTTCCTTCACCAGGAAAGATTTCAAAGCTTAGTCTTCCTGAAGGGGAAGAGGTTAGACATGAGCTTGGGGTTCATAAAGAGTCAATTGTATCACCATATTATGACCCTATGATTGCCAAGCTTATAGTTAAGGGAAAGAGTAGAGAAGAGGCGCTTACCAAGCTTGAAATTGCCCTTTCCAACTATATAGTAGAAGGAATCAAAACAAATATCCCGTTATTAAGGAAAATAATAACACATACTGCCTTTCGTAAAGGTGAGACAACGACAGATTTTATTGATAGACATATAAAAAAGTAGGAGGATTTTATAAAATGGTTCATGCTGCGTCATTCGAAAAAATTGATGAATTTATCACCAAAATAACACTAAAACGGCCGAATGCAGCTAACTCCTTATCTATACAAATGGTAAGTGAACTTGATCACATAGTATCTGAAATAAAGAACGACCCAACTGTACGATGTGTGATTATAACTGGACATGGGACAAAAGCATTTTGTGCCGGAGCTGATTTGAAGGAGCGGGCCACAATGAATGAAAAAGAGGTGAGGCAAACCCTGGATGGAATTCGTCAGATGATAGAATGTATTGCATCATTGCCTCAACCGGTCATAGCAGCCATTAATGGTGCAGCACTTGGAGGCGGAACAGAGCTTGCTTTAGCTTGTGACTTAAGAATTGCGTCAGAACACGCATATCTTGGGCTAACAGAAACATCTCTTGGAATTATTCCCGGAGCTGGAGGGACCCAGCGATTACCACGGTTGGTCGGAAAGGGAAGAGCTAAAGAACTAATTTATACGGCGAGAAAAGTAACAGCTCAAGAAGCACTAAAAATTGGTTTAGTTGAGTATGTCTCAAAGGCAGAAGAACTCGAAAAGAAAGCCGTTCATTTAGCAGGGAAAATTGTAAAAAATGCTCCAATTGCCGTAACACAAGCAAAATTCGCCATCGACAAAGGTAGTGAAGTTGATTTATTAACTGGACTGGCACTTGAACGAAAAGCTTATGAAATAACCATTCCAACAAAAGACAGGCAAGAGGGACTAAAAGCTTTTAAAGAAAAGCGAACTCCCTCTTATAAGGGAGAATAAAACGTAACAGGATTTGTAGATATACTGTAATATGTGTCATAAAAAGGATATCTTTTTGTATTCTTACACTATCATAAGCCCTCAATGATTGAAATATATTATAATTGAGAGCAAATCTTACAAACTAATAGTTGAAGCATATCCTTGCAGCTGTATATTTATATCTTATCAAGCTCCAATATTGAAACAGGAGGGCAATCATATGAAGTGTAAAAGCTGTGATGGTAGTAAACATTTCAATTGCAAAGACTGTTCCGGAGAGGGGTTTAGGCTTGTAGGTAACCAACCGTGTATTACATGTGACGGTCAAGGGGTTATCGCATGTGCAACTTGTGAAGGACAGGGAAAAGTTGGTTTTTTTAAATGGCTAAAATCTAGTTAACTAGTAGCTCGTTAATAAACAAAAAGGTGAATGGAAATGGTTTAACCCACATTTCCCATTCACCTTTTTCTATTAGGAGCTAATACTGTGCTTTACTTCATCAGAAACAACTTTTATCTTTATTGTTGACCAGTTTGTGCGATAAAAACGAATCATCACCGTAATTCCAAATAAAGCTAAATATGAATACAACGAAATCCAAGCACCTACACTTAATAATTGAAGGGTGAAGGTAAGGATATAGCTTAAAGGGATAAAAAATACCCACCCTAACACTAGTGATGTTTTTAATAAGAATGATGTATCACCGATTCCTCTTAAACCTCCAGCATAGAAGTTTAGCAGTCCGTCGAACAATTGAAGAAAGGCGGAAATCATGATGAGCTTTCCGGCAAGTTCATACACCATTGGATCTCCCGAATAAACTCTTGCGATTGGCTCAGAAAGGAAAAACTGTATTACACCAAGTATCAGAAGAAAAATACAACCTAAAATAGCGGTGTTTGTACCTGCTTTTCTACCGGCTGTTGGATCACCTCTTCCGATTTCTTGACCGACTAAAATGGTGGCGGTAGATCCAAAAGCAAAGGCCGGCATAAATCCGAGACTCATGACACTAAGAGCTACTTCATTTGCTGCAAGAGCATGAGTTCCTAATCTGGTGACAAATGCTGTAAAGACAAACATAGCCATACTCATCGAAAACTCCTGAAAACCCAGCTTTGAGCTTTCTTTAAAAATCAATTTAGACTCCAACCGGTTAAAAGGAACAATCGTTCGTGTTCCGAATTTTGCATGCAACTTAACAAAATAAAAATACGCACAAATAACAAATGTCACAACTTCCCCGGTTAAAAAGGCAATACCAGCACCTGTCAACCCTAAATCCGGCATACCAAGATGGCCGTATGTTAATCCATATGTAAGAAAGATCATAATGAGATTACCAATAACTGCACTAACCATCGGGGTTTTCGTATCACCAATACCACGTAAAAAACCATGAAAAACAAAGACAAAAACAGAAAAAATCATGGCGAAAAAGCGGATTTGCAAATAACTTTCTCCTTCAGTAATCATGTCAGCAGAACTTCCCATCACCCGAAATATGTCAGCTGGAAACAAAAATCCTACTAAAAGGAGAAACACACTGGCTATAATACATAAATAAAATGCGATATAAGTTCGTTCTACACCTTTTTTCATCTGATTGGAACCATAGTTTTGTGCAACCAAATAATTGACGGTGTGACCTATACCTGAGAAAATCGCCCAAGCATTATACATAATAATGTTGGAAACCCCGACAATGGCAATAGCAAGAGCACCTAATTGCCCAACCATAATAAGGTTGATTGTTCCCGTCAGCGTCATAGAAGCAAACGACGCGATCGAAGGTATAGCTAACAGCAGAATCTTTTTCCAATCTTTCATCATACACATATCCCTGCTTTCAGAAGGTATCTCCTTTATTTTAATGACGAAAGAGAAGAATGTCTATCAATTTATGAAAGCGATTTCCTGGGTATTGCTTTTTAAAAAAACAAGTCTTTTTAAGAAGGCTTAATGGAAATTTTATCGAATATAGTGTAAAGATAGAGTACACGTAAGGAAAGGGGAGAGTGACATGACAACTACATATAAATCAAGAAAAGAAGTCCCAGATCATGAAAAGTGGGATTTGTCAGATCTTTATTCAAACATACAAGATTGGGAAAGAGATTTAGAAACAGTGGCCATAAAAGCTGAAGAATTAAAAAACTTTGATGGCAACATTCATGATGGTGCCTCTTTATATTCCTTTTTAAAACAAAAGGAAGAATTGTCATTTACGTTTAATAAATTGTATGCTTATGCAATGTTAAAAGTAGATGAAGATACAAGACAGACAAGTTCACAATCATTATTAGATCAAGCAAAACAACTAAGTGTTAAGGTTGGGGCCGCTACCTCGTTTTTTATGCCGTTTCTTTTAAGTTTGAAAGAAGACATGTTAAAAGAGTACATCACAACAGAGGAGAAACTTCATTACTTTGAAGAAGATTTATGGGAAGCTTTCCGCTATAAAAAACATGTATTAAGTAAAGAGCAAGAAGAAATTGTCTCTAAACTGGGGGAGGCACTTTCTGCTCCAAGTAACACATTTGGTATGTTGAATAATGCAGATATTAAGTTTGGTGATATTACAAATGATGATGGAGAATCGGTAGAACTAACAAGAGGAATGTATGCAAAATTAATTGAAGATGAAGATCGAAACAAGCGAAAAGAAGCATATAAAGCATATTACCAGCCATATGTTCAGTTGAAAAACTCTATAGCTTCCACACTTTCAGCTGCGATCAAGAACAATGTGACAATGTCAAAGCTTCGTCATTATCCTTCTGCCTTGGAAAAAGCGTTATTTGGAGATAATGTGCCGAAAGAAGTCTATGTCAACCTAATAAAGTCAACGAAGGAAAACCTATCATCCCTGCATCAATATTCAAAAGTTCGTAAACAAATATTGAAGCTGGATGAATTAAGGCAATATGATATGAGTGTTCCACTGGTAAGTGGTGTCAAGCAAACCATTACATATGATGAAGCTTATGAAATCATGTGTAAGGCGCTGTCGCCTTTAGGAGAAGATTATCTCAACACCTTAAAGGAATTTAAGCAATCACGTTATCTCGATGTAAGAGAAACACCTGGTAAACGTTCAGGAGCATATAATTTAGGTGTTTACGGAGTTCATCCATTCATTCTTTTGAATCATCAGGATGATCTTGATAGCTTGTTTACATTGGCACACGAATGCGGACATGGTGTACATAGTAAATTAAGCTCTTTGCATCAGCCGCAAATTACAGCAAGATATAGTATTTTTGTCGCTGAAGTAGCATCAACAGTAAATGAAGTCCTGCTAATCAATTACTTATTAAACACTGAAACAGACGTAGAAATTCGCAAACATTTGGTCAATCATTTTATTGATCAATTTAAAGGGACATTTTTTACACAAGTTATGTTTGCAGAGTTTGAAATGAAAACACATGAATTAGCTGAACAAGGCCGTCCGTTAAATGTTGATATATTCAATGAAACATATGAATCGTTGTTTAGAGAGTATTATGGTGATGAAGTTGTATTCGATGAAGAGGTAAAATACGGATGGTCAAGAATTCCTCATTTCTATCGTCCGTTTTATGTGTATAAGTATGCAACAGGTTTTGCATCTGCGATTCATATTGCCACAAAAATACTTGAAGGTGATCAAGAAACACTAACATCTTATTTAGAGTTCCTGAAAAGCGGAAGTTCTGATTATCCTTTAGAATTGTTAAAGAAAACGGGTGTAGACTTAAGATCATCAGAGCCTATTGAAAATTCACTTAGAAAGTTTACAGAATTGGTAGATGAGCTTTCCCAATTATTACATTAAACAAAAAAGCAGAGGCGAGGTTTAGATTCGTCTCTGCTTTTTGTTTAAATTCTTTTAACCAGGATCGCCTCGCGCATTTTCTTTAACGCTTCTGTTCCTTCCTTGCCACGCTTCATCAAGATATTTACATATAACACATCAATTAATGTTAACTGTGCGATTCGTGATGATAATGCCTCAGAACGATACTCTGTTTCATCTGATACGGTATAAAGGGGGATATCAACTGCTGCACTTAATGGTGATTTTGCATAGTTTGTAATGGCAATCATCTTCGCTCCGGTTGATTTGACGATATTCAAAATATGAAGAATATCTTTTGATGAGCCAGAATGGGAGATAAATACCGCACAATCTTTTTCTGTCATTTGTGATGCTGCCATAAGCTGGAAATGTGTATCGATAACAGCGTGTACTTTTAATCCAGTTCGAACTAACTTATGATAGGCATCGAGTGCAATAATGCTTGAACCACCGCTTCCAAAGAATTCAATCGTATTTGCTCCGATCATACTGTCAACAGCTAATTGAATCTGTTCTTCATTTAAAATCGAGAGTGTATCTTCAAGCGTTTTCATATTAGAACGAACGACTTTTGTGGCGATGGTATCAACAGTATCACCTTCAGTGACTTTTTCATGAATATCTTGTAGCGGGGAAACAACCTCTGAAGCGAGCGCGATTTTCATCGCTTGATATCCTTTATAACCTACTCGTTTGCAAAAACGGAAAACAGTTGAATCAGCTACCTCTAAATCCTCAGCTAATTGATTAATGGAAGAATGTATAATCTTATTTGGATTTTTTAAAATAAAATCAGCAATTTTTCTTTCTGTCACACTAAACTTTGGATAAAGCTTTCGAATGGTGACTAGACATGGTTCTTGAGACTTTTTCATCATGGTTCACTCCTGATAGGGCTTTCTTTTATTATACTAAATTTCTAGAAAAGAAAAAATATTTTTCTGATTACGCTTGCAAAAAGAAATTTTTTTCTTATAATGAAGATATCAAGAAAATTAATTCCGTAACAGTTAGGATGATTTAAACATGCAAATAGGAATGATAGGTCTAGGAAAGATGGGATATCAGCTATCTCTTAATTTAGTAGATAAAGAGTACGATGTTGTAGCCTTTGATGCAAATCATGAATCTATGAAAAAAATTTCTTCCATGGGAGTTCAAACAGCTGACAGTATTAAACAACTTGTTAGTAATCTTTCAAAGCCAAGGACCGTTTGGATGATGGTACCTGCAGGTGATGCAACTCAATCTGTTTTTGAACAACTGCTTCCATTTTTAGAAGAGGGAGATCGGATTATAGATGGAGGAAATGCTCATTATAAAGATTCACTTAAGCGTAATGAGAAATGTGAAGAAATGGGAATTTATTTCTTTGATTGTGGTACAAGTGGTGGAGTAGACGGTGCTCGTAATGGTGCTTGTACAATGATCGGTGGAAATGAAGAGGTTTTTAAAGAGATAGAACCGATTTTTCAAGATATCACAGTTGAAAACGGTTACCTTTATTCTGGAAAAGCCGGAAGCGGACATTTTCTAAAAATGGTTCATAACGGGATTGAGTACGGGATGATGCAAGCGATTGCGGAAGGATTTGATCTTCTGGAAAAAAGTCCGTTTGACTATGATTATGAAAAGGTAGCAAGAGTATGGAACAACGGGTCTGTCATTCGATCTTGGTTAATGGAATTAACTGAAAATGCTTTTTCCAAAGATGAAAAGCTTGAAGGCATTAAAGGAATTATGCATTCATCAGGTGAGGGGAAATGGACTGTTGAAACAGCGTTGGATCTTCAAACAGCTGCACCGGTAATAACTCTTGCGTTAATGATGCGTTATCGTTCTCTTGAGGATGACACATTTACCGGAAAAGTTGTGGCAGCATTACGAAATGAATTTGGCGGTCACGCTGTTGAGAAAAAATGATCTTTTTCCATAAATAAGAAAGAATAAGAAGACAGAGTTTTAAATGGCTATCTTCTTCTTATTTTTAAAATGATTTGTTACATCATAGAGAGGTAGTGAAATAATATGTCAGATCAAATGTTAATTTTAGTGGCATTAGCCGGAATTTTTCTTCTATTATTTTTAGTTATACGTACAAAATTACATGCATTCGTTTCATTATTATTAGTCAGTTTAATCGTAGGTATTTTAGCGGGAATGCCTTTAAATGATGTCGTTACATCCATGCAAAATGGAATGGGTGGAACACTTGGATTTGTAGCTGTCGTAGTTGGTTTAGGTGCTATGTTTGGTCAAATGCTTGAAGTATCTGGCGGTGCGGAACGTTTAGCTCAAACACTTGTGAAAAAATTTGGTGAAGATAAATCACAATGGGCATTAGGTATTACAGGATTTTTAGTAGCAATTCCGGTTTTCTTTGATGTAGGTTTTATTATTTTAGTTCCAATTGTATACGGTTTAGCAAAGAAAACAGGAAAATCTCTTTTATATTATGGAATTCCATTGCTTGCTGGTTTGGCTGTTACACACAGTTTTATCCCACCGACTCCAGGGCCAATCGCGGTAGCAGATTTAATTGGAGCAGATCTTGGTTGGGTTATTTTATTCGGTACAATTGCAGGTATCCCGGCAATGATTATCTCAGGACCACTTTTTGCAAAATATATCTCAAAGAAACTTCATGTTATTGTACCGGATTATATGAATCTTGAAGAAATAGAGTATGATAAAGAATTACCAAGCTTTAAATTAATTGCTTCATTAATTATGATACCGTTAGTACTGATTTTACTGAATACGGTTTCAGGTGTATTATTAGAAGAAGGTAATACCATTCGTCAAATTTTAACATTCTTAGGTCACCCATTTGTGGCATTAACGATTGCAACAATCTTAACATTTGTTTTCTTAGGTACTAAAAGAGGATATTCTCGTCAAGAAGTACAAGATATCGCAACAAAAGCTTTGGAACCTGCAGGGATAATTATTTTAGTTACAGGTGCCGGCGGTGTGTTTAAGCAGGTCTTAATTGACTCAGGTGTTGGTGAAGTACTTGGTGAAATGATGGCTGGTTCTCCTTTACCACCAATTTTGTTAGCGTTTTTAATTGCGGCGGCTGTCCGTGTTGCACAAGGTTCAGCAACGGTTTCCATGGTAACAGCAGCAGGGTTAATGGCACCACTTATTGAAATGCTAAATCTTGAAGGTCCGGTTTTAGGTTTACTCGTTATTTCAATCGCTTCAGGAGCAACTGTTTTATCTCATGTAAATGATTCAGGCTTCTGGTTAGTAGGGCGATATTTTGGTTTAAGTGTAAAAGACACATTAAAATCTTGGACTGTGATGGAAACACTCATCGGTTTAGTAGGTGTCACAGTGGCATTAATTTTAGGAGTCTTTATTGGATAATTAGTTGAGAAGGGGACGACCTGTAATGGTTTTCCCTTTTCTCACATTTAGGAGGAATATTGATGAGCAAGTACATGATGGGTGTTGACATAGGAACAACGAGCACAAAAGCCGTTATTTTTAATAAAGAAGGGAAAGCAATCAGCCGCTTTGGTGTAGAGTACCCACTTCATACACCAACTCCTGTAACGGCAGTACAGGATCCGGAGGAAATTTTCCAAGCTGTTTTAACGGTTATGAAGAATAGTTTACTAGAAGCCAACATTACAGGTCGTGATGTCCAATTTGTATCCTTTAGTTCAGCTATGCATAGTTTAATTGTCATGGACCAAGAAGGAATGCCGCTAACTCCTTCTATTACATGGGCTGATAACAGAAGTGCCGAGTACGCGGATAAATTAAAAAATGAATACAATGGTCATGACATCTATTTACGTACAGGTACTCCCATTCATCCAATGTCACCATTGGTTAAGTTATTATGGTTGAAAAATGAACATCCGGAACTCCTTCAGCCTATGAACAAATTTATTTCAATTAAAGAATATGTGTTTTATCGATTATTCGGTAAATATGTGATTAATTATTCAATTGCATCAGCAACAGGGATGTTCCATTTAGAAAACTTAGATTGGGATGAAGAGGCACTTGAGATTGCCGGTGTGAGTAAAGATCAATTATCAAAGCCTGTCAGCACAACTGAGAGTCTAAAAGGCATGTCAATCGAATTTGCAAAATTAACCGGGCTCCCTGAAGATATCCCTTTCATCGTTGGAGCAAGTGATGGTGTACTTTCCAACCTTGGGGTGAATGCTATTGAGCCTGGGGTAGTGGCTGTGACGATAGGGACAAGTGGTGCGATTCGGGCTGTCACAGACCGTCCGGTGACAGATCCAAAGGGCCGTATTTTTTGTTATGCCTTAACCGAAAAGCATTGGGTGATCGGTGGGCCTGTTAATAATGGAGGAATGATTTTCCGCTGGGTACGTGATGAATTAGCAAATGCCGAGGTGGAAACGGCTAAACGTTTAGGAATCGATCCATATGAAGTGTTAACAAAAATAGCTTCGACAGTTCCACCAGGATCGAATGGACTATTATTTCATCCATATTTGGCAGGTGAAAGGGCTCCTTTATGGAATGCAAATGCAAGAGGCTCGTTCTTCGGCTTAGGAATGCACCATAAAAAAGAACATATGATTCGTGCAGTGTTGGAAGGAGTTATGCTGAATCTATATAGTGTGCTGCTGGCACTTGAAGAACTGATTGGAACGCCAACACGCGTACAAGCAACGGGGGGATTTGCAAGATCGGAGCTTTGGAGACAAATGCTTGCAGATGTATTTGATCAAGAAGTAACCATTCCTGAAAGCTTCGAAAGCTCATGTTTAGGGGCAATTGTTCTTGGCATGTACGGTTTAGGGGAAATCGACTCATTAAGTGAAGTTGAAAAAATGGTCGGCTCCATCCATTCTCATCAACCCAAAAAAGAAGCAACAGCTGCCTACCGAGAGCTTATGCCAATATTTATTCGTCTTCCAAGACTATTAGAAAATGAATACAATGCGATTAGTGCGTTTCAACAGAAATTTCCTAATTAACTTAACGAGCCATAACATGAAAACGTCGAGTCAATGGCTACTCGACGTTTTTTAGTGATTTCTTTAATAAGATTCGTTCGAATATGATGGTCTTTTTAGGGAACACTTACTTGCTTCTTCATGTAAACCTGGAGCGTAATAGCTTAACTTTTTAATAAAATAGCATGTTTCGGGAAAATGATGTTCAAGGAAACGGAGTGTCGATTTATTAAGCAACTTATTTTCTTTATACTTAATTATCATACTATTAATAAACTTGCTCATTTCAATTGTTGTTTTTCCTACATCATTGGCAAATTCTTTTTGTCTCGCAAAATTAGGTTTTTTAAATCGTAAATAACCTTTCAAATGTCGATTTTGAATAATAAATGCCTGATAACGACTTTTATAGACTTCTGCTTGCCTAGTTACCATCAATTCTATTGGATCAAGTATGTTTTCGAAAAGAACGACATGTCCTAATTGATCCTCAAGCCATAAGTCCATTAAATCTACTAAGGGTAGAGGTACAGGGTTTTTCCCTTGTGCTAGAAACGTTAAGATTCGCAGGTACTCCTGATTTTCACCAAGTGTTCCATTTAAATATGTAGGAGAGAGATTTAAGTTTACTTTATTATCAATACGAAGTGATTGCAGTTTCCCTTCAAATTCATAATAGCCTTTAGAAACAGGCCAAGCTCTTTTAGCAAAGTGAATCATCGCTTCCTCATAATATTGAGCTGTTCTTGGAATCGAATGTAACAAGGATAAGAGTTCACCAAATAAATGGATATATTGCTGTGATGTATTTACATATTCAGCCTCACTTACAGAAAGATGATCCCTCACAAAATAAGCATGATCTTGCAAAACCTCCAACCAAAATAAATGTTCATCCCAAACGGGTATCATATTGGATGTCATCTTACCCCACCTTTATTATTTAGCCTTTTTATGAATCTTTACATGTATAAATCAATGGTTGTGTTAGCAGTCATTGTTTCTATATTTATGATGAAGGAGGGACAGAAATGAATACTTGATATAATTGGTTAATTTATACTGAAGAGCCACATAATATGATCCAAAATTGGAAAGATAAATGTAAGAGAAAAATAAAAAGGATGTCTGGAAAAATGAGGAACGTAAAGCTCTTTATGATGTTAATAACTCTCCTGCCTTGGGTATCAGTTCCGCTCTTACCTGCAAAAGTATTTAAAAGATTCCTTCCTGCTGTACTTTTTATAAGTTTTTATGTTACGGCAGAAGGCTATTTAGCTGAAAAGAAAAGATGGTGGTGGTTCCCATTTTCCGTAAAACCGAACGTAATGGGTGAGCTTCCATTAATTTTTGGACCATTTTTCGTTGGATCACTTTGGATCCTCAAATATACCTTTGGTAAGTTTAAGCTATACATATTAATTAACCTTGTAGTTGACGCCTTTTTTACCTATTTTACAATAGATTGGTTAAAGAAAATTGGGTATGTAACTCTTGTTCGATTAACAAAATTTCAGCTTTCCCTCTTATTTTTAGTAAAATCATTCGCCATGTACGGATTCCAAGTTGTTTATGAAAAATATATTTATCAAGATCCTGCAAAATAATGAAAAACTCCTCTAAACGGATTGTCTAAACAGCAGGAAGACAGCACTCTCACGGTGAATTTATAAGTGAGAAACCATTAGGAGGAGTTTAAACTATGCCACATTTGTCACTAACAACCTGGAGTCTTCATCGCGAACTGGGACCATTAAGATGGACGTATTGGGATGAAAATGAAGGAACCCAAAAAACAAAAATTGAACAACAACCGGAAAATACAACATTACTTGAATTACCCTCGATTTTGGCTAATCAACAATTTAAGTCACTAGAAGTATGTCATTTTCATTTTCCATCTTTGGAAAATGACTATTTGTTACAGCTAAAACATTCATTTGAAAAAGCAGAGTTGAATTTTCAATGTTTACTAGTCGATTATGGGGATATTAGTTCGCCTGACGACAATAGACGAATAGCTGATATCGAATATATAAAAAAGTGGATTGATATTGCTTCAATCGTTGGTGCTAAAAGTATTCGTGTTGTTGCTGGAGAAACGTCTCCTACAGATATAGAAGCATTAAATCGTTCGAAGGAAAGCTTAAAAGAATTGGCCGAATACGCTATACCAAAAAAAGTCCGTGTTGTGACCGAAAATTTTAAACCGCTTTCTTCAACGAAGGAAAACTGTATTGAATTAATAACGAATAATGAAATAGGACTCACAGTCGATTTTGGAAATTTTAATAGAGATGTTAAATACGACTCCATTAAACATTTAATGCCATATGCGGAATCGGTACATGCAAAGGCAAATTATGACCAAAACGGCATCATTGATGAAGAAGAGTTTCGCCAATCGTTAGATATTATAGCGGCACAAGCTTATAATGGTCCGATTACGTTAGTTTATGATGGTCCTGGAAGCCTTTGGGACGGTATTCAACAAGTGAAAAAGATTGCTAGTGATTATTGTGAAAAAGAAATGGCTTAATACGAAGAAAAGCGGCGACTGCCTATACCCTTTTCTCCCATTTGAATAAAATGTAACGATTTAAGGAGAATGGGGGAGAAGGATTATGTCAAAGCCTAAAAAAGAACAAGTCATTAAAGTTGACAATTTAGTTATTCATGCAAAAGAAGTGAAAATTATTACAGAAAAAAAGCATGATCACGATGAGGACCATCATCATGAAAGAAGAAGAGATCCATGGGGACTACTTTGGGGAAGAAGACCAAATGAAGACCGTGAAGACGAAAGAGACAACTAATAATGGAGCAAATTAGACGGGGAAACTCGTCTTTTTTTAATTCCATTTAAAAAAATGTAAAAAATATAATTGAATTTTTATTCAACTTACTGTATAAATATATGTATAGATACATAGAAATTCATGATTTATATAGAAGGTGATAAGAATGAACTTTACGTATTCAAATATACTTCCTTCTTTTGAACAATTTGTTCAGCTACATGAAGCGAGTGGATTAATAAAAAATAAAAAAGGAACCTATACACGTGAACAATTGTACCAAGCTGCAGAGAACAGCTGGTTTCATATATCGATTTATGATCAAGACCAATTAATTGCATTTGGAAGAATGATTTCAGATGGTGTGTATCAGGCACTCATCTGCGATGTAATGGTAGATCCAACCTATCAAAATCAAGGGCTTGGCAAACAAATTATTGATCTGCTTCTTAAAAAATGCAAAGAGTCAGGTATCCAATCGATTCAACTTTTCTCGGCAAAGGGCAAACAACATTTTTATAAAAAATTAGGTTTTGAGGAAAGAGAACAAGATGCACCGGGAATGTCTCTTATTTTATAGAAAGCTCAGTGATGACATAAACACTGAGCTTTTATTTTTAATCAAAATTAGTACCAAGTAATAGTAACTAGTGGTAAAATGGAAAAAGATACTAATTAAGGAGCGAGTCTATGGTAAATATAGATGAAATAAAAGAAATTATTATGCACCGATATCCATTTTTACTTGTTGATAATTTGATTGACTTACAAGTAGGTAAACGAGCAGTAGGGATAAAAAACGTCCCTTCAAATGAGAATTTTTTTCTGGGCATTTTCCAGATGTTCCTGTTATGCCAGGTGTTCTAATTGTTGAAGCATTAGCACAAGTTGGTGCGATTGCTATGCTAACAAAAGAAGGGAATAAGGGAAGGTTAGGTCTTTTGGCTGGCGTTAATCAATGTCGATTTAAAAATCAAGTAAAAGCCGGAGATCAATTGATACTTGAGGTAGAAATTACCCGAGTGAAAGGATCCATTGGGAAGGGAAAAGGAGTAGCATCTGTTAACGGATACGTTGTATGTGAAACAGAGATCACTTTTGCCTTAGGAAGTTAGATTTTATACTATAGGGAGAAATAGAATGGAAATCTCATTGATTAGACACGGTAGGTCATTATTGAATGACAACCAACGGAAAAATTGTGAAGAATTTAAGGACTGGGTTAATGAGTATAATTCAAATGGGGTTATAGAGGAAAAAATTTTCCTCATACTACGCTACAGAAGGTAGCTCATGCTAAAGTCTTTATTTCAAGTGATTTAAAAAGATCGATAGACTCAGCTCGATTGTTGCGAAATCATCCATATTTGATAACAGATCCTATATTTCGGGAAGTAGAAATGCCAATACCTTCTACAAGATTATTGAATATAAAAGTGTCCCCGCAGATGTGGTCAGTCTTATTTAGATGTTTGTGGTTTAGTGGTTATTCGAACAACTGTGAATCATATAAGCATGCGAAGCTCAGATCAAAACGAGCGGCGAATCAACTTATTGAATATGCTAAAAGATATCATTCAGTTGTTGTCGTTGGTCACGGATTTTTTAATATGTTAATCGCAAAAGAGCTTCTAGCAAGAGGGTGGGAAGGTAAGAAAATAAAAAACTCGAAGCATTGGAGTGTTTCTAGTTATACATTACAATGAACGAAACTTGTATTCAATAACACTTTCTTTTTATCGTACAAACATTGTTTTATAGAGCGGCGTTGATCATGTGCACCGCTCGTTTTCAAATGGAGATTATGTCTACCTTTTTTCTTATAAATCAAAGATAATGCCCATAAGAGAATAGATTATAACGGTTGAAAAGAGTATGGTCATGTGTATTAAAGAATAAATGAACAGTGATTTTGCCCATTTCTCTGAATCCATTCTTTTGTAACCGTAAATACTTAATAAAAGCCAAATTACACTTAAAAGAAGGGCAACTAACATAAGTCCAATGCTTAAAGAGCTAAAAAGAAAACTACTTCCAATTAAAATGATTAAGTATATATTCGTTTGGATATATGTTCTCTTAACCCCTTTGACAACTGGTAGCATAGGTACATTAGCAGCCTTATATTCATCATGTTTTCTAATGGCAATTGCATAGAAATGCGGCATTTGCCAAATGATGGATATCACGAATAGCCCTAGTATAGCAGGGTGTGTGATATCAGGATGAATGGCTGCCCACCCTATGAGAGGAGGCATTGCACCTGAAATACTTCCAATTTCGGTATTATAGACGGTTTTCCTTTTACTCCACATTGTATAGGGGATAACATAAAAAAACAAACCTAGAAAACCCAGGAATGCAGCCAACATTGTTGTTAATGAAAGTGCCAGTATTCCAAAAATAGACATGAAGATTGCAAGCCATAAGACCACTTTAGGGTTAATTTCCCCTGTAACAGTTGGACGGTTTTTTGTTCTCTGCATGATTGCATCAATGTCCCGATCATAGAGGTTATTAAAAGCTCCGGCAGCCCCAATGACTAAAATAGAACCAATCAATGCAAAAATAATATCTGGTAATTTTTCTAGAAGCCCGTATTGATAGGTATAAAGTGATAATGTTAATCCGGCAAACATTGGAATCAAGTTAGATTTTATAATTCCTGTTTTAATTGTCAATGCCAAGATTTTTGACAAAGGCTGTCTTTGTCGTATATCTCCTTGGTCCATTATTTTTCTTCCCCTCTATCTACATCATTTTTCTTTTCTATAGATGTTGATCGTTCTATTATTTATGTAAATGAATGTAATGAATATACTACTTGGTATATTAAGTCTAAGAGGTATGATTGTCAAGAAAACGAGTGGGGGTATAAAGTGAAACAATGGTAATTGATCTATATTAGAAGGCTAATGAAGAAGTTGTAAGTGCGCCCTTTTTTATTATATTCTTTTTATCCGTCCATTTTCTCCTTTTCTAGTAGTCATGTCCACAACATTGGACATTCCGTACATAAGATGCAACAAGGTCTCAGGTAAAAAGGAGTTAGTATAATGCCATGTTTTATAAAAAAACTAACAATAGAAAGTATTAGTGGTGGTGTTGTTAATTTTGGAGATTCACATTGCATTTCCCCAAAAAATATTGAATCTTCCACTTCAGGGTCAGGTGGAGGAGGTAATGGAGATTTTCAGCTGGTTATTACTGGGGAAAGTATTACGAACTGCTCTGATCCAAAAAATAGATGAATAAAAAGAAGGCACAGCTTAAAGTGCCTTCTTTTTATTCATGATCTCTTATTTTAGATCGATCTGGTGTGATTTCTTCTGATATTTCTGCATTGTATCGCAAGTGACCAAGTCTTTCGAATTCATCTTTTTGATGGAGGGTATGGTTAATCATATATCGATGGAAGAACATTTCAAATAAAGCTACACCCAGAGCGGTTAAGAGTGAAGCTAGAAATACATTTGTTGTTGAAGTGGTAATGTTTGCTAAGTAAAACCAGGTAATAAGCATCGTAATCGCGAAATCGGAAACAGTTGCTGTCATGTTTGTTGTTCTTGGCAATAGCATAAGATCTCCAAGTAGATAAGATACAACTCCGATAATTAACGTTAAGATAAATACATCTCCAACTGAATATCGAAACAGTAAACCTAAAATAATCATTAGCAACAAGAAAGTAGCGACTGCTTTTATAAAAAAAGCTTTAATATGGTTCACCTACTATTCCTCCTCACTTTTACAACCTTACTATTTACTCTATAAATAAGCCTTATGTAAGAAAATATATCCAATTGGATAAAAGCTCTTGTACTAATGAATACTAGTTTAGAAAAGGGTGAGATTTTTGGAGGTGAGGAAGATGAAACAGCTCACAATGAAAGAACTTTCCTTTATAGAAGATGAAATAAGGGCGGAAGAAATCTTAGGAAAAACAATGAACTGGTGTGCATCATTATGTGATGATCAAACATTAAAACATGAGTTAGAACAACTAGCGGAGCAACATCAATTAAATGTTGCCGCTCTATCACAATACTTCAACCAATCTAAAATGATTCAATAAGATAAAAGGGGACAAGTTTATGCCGAACAATATGGAAGGACGCGGTTTAACAGATCGAGAGATGATACAGCTTTGTTTGGAGTTGGAAAAGGGAAGATGTCAAAGTATAAGTAGTACGATGTTAGAGGCATCACATAAAGATCTTCGAGACATCTTCCAACAATGTCTTGAAAAAGCAACAAAGAATCATTTTCGACTTTTTGAACTAATGGAACAAAAGGGCTGGTATAAAACTGAACTTGCTACAACAGATCAAATAGTTAAGGTGCAGGAATATATGCAAAACAATTTACATCCAGATCATCAATTTTGATTAAAAAATAAAAAGGCTTTTCTCAAAATAGCACTGCTCAGTTACTTTTCATACATGGTGTTATCAACGTTAGACATAATGAAAAAAGATTTTCAAAATTCTAGATAAAAGGGAAGTGTAATCATGAAAAAAACGAATAATAGTCATTCATCTCAACTTGCAGGTAAAACATATGAAGTGGAAGATTACAAAGCAAATAACACATTATCATCCGGCTTAGCAACTACACATGAGCAAGCGTCAGATGCTTACATGGAAGGTGAAGTAAATGCAGTTATTGATAATGTAGAGGGTGAAGATATTCAAGTAAAGCGTGAGGGCTATAAAAATCAATAAAATACCGGAAAGGTTCAGAACAAGTAGCGTTCTGAGCCTTGTTTTTTGTCCTGAATTTCTAAATGGTGACATTTGGTCACTATATCCTTTGACAGGTTCCTCATACTAGGAAAGTACGAAAGTTATTTATCGAGGGGGAAAATAGATGTTTTACCATGTTAAAGAATTACAATATACAGCAAAACCAAGCCAACCAGATCCTGTCTATGCCAAGAAATTGCAAGAAGTCCTTGGTGGTCAATTTGGGGAGATCTCAGTTATGATGCAATATCTTTTTCAAGGATGGAACTGTCGTGCAGAAGGAAAATATCGTGATATGCTTCTAGACATTGGAACAGAAGAAATAGGTCATGTTGAAATGCTTGCAACAATGATTGCTCAATTATTAGATGGTGCACCTGTTCAAGATCAGGAGGAGGCAGCAAAAGATCCTGTTATTGAAGCAGTTTTAGGTGGGATGAATCCACAACATGCTATCGTAAATGGTCTTGGGGCTCAGCCGAACGATAGTGCAGGTTATCCATGGAATGCCAGATATACGATTGCAAGCGGAAACTTATTAGCTGACTTTCGGGCAAATTTAAATGCAGAATCTCAAGGAAGGTTACAAGTGTGTCGTTTATACGAAATGACAACAGACCCTGGTGTAAGAGATATGCTGTCATTCTTGATTGCTCGTGATACAATGCATCAAAATCAATGGATGGCCGCAATCGAAGAAATTGAGCAAACTCAAGGTTCAATTGTACCAAGTAATTTTAATCAAGAGTATGAGAAACAAGATGTGTCCTATTCGTTTATGAACTTCTCTGAAGGTGAAGATAGCAGCAACGGTAGCTGGGCAAATGGACCAACATTAGATGGACAAGCAAATTTCCAATATGTTCAACATCCTCAACCAATGGGGCAGAAACCATCTCTGCAGCCAGGCCCTGCTTCTTTACACGGCACAAATCCTGAAGAGTTGAGAGTTAAACAAGGGTTAGGCAAAATGGAACCGTTGCAATAACTCATCTACAAAAACAAGGGAAATGTGGACAGCCTAAACGGGCTGTTCACTTATTTAAGAAAGGAGAATAGAAGATGGGAAAAGATCAATATGATGAGAAATTACATTTAAACGGAAATAAAAAAGAAGAGCATCTGGAAATAAGTTCTACAGGCTATGGATTGGAATCTGTGACATCATCAACTTCAACAGAGGACGATAATAGAAGACAATCTAATCTGAAATAGAAAAAGAAGTGTTGCTCCACCATTTTATTAAAAAGAAGGGGAGCAAGTAATGTTTATGTAAAATAGTTACACCTGATAGAGGATTATCGAAAGGCTTTCATATCCTCCAGTAATGCTGTAGAGTTAACGTCTTCTTCAACTACGAGTTTTAACTCTGTCTTAAAAGGTAGGGTATACAATGAAAGGATAGAAGTTGCGTCATACTTTCGATCTTCACTATGAATCCATATATCGAAAGGATACTTTGACGCAATTTTGTTTAACTTTGGTACTTGATCTTTATCGGATAATTTAAAATGAATGACCATAAATCAACCTCCCTCTTTTAGAATTATAGTTTAATAATTCGAAATTGCAAGATAAATAACATGATATTTTTGAACATATCCTTGAGCATCAAAAGTATTAGTATGGTTAAATTGTCATAGTTTCATTAAAAACCAGTTCTTTTAGGGTAGATATTTCATTGAAATTCAAATGAAAATTGACTATAATCGACAGTAAGAGACAAATTTCTGCATCCGCCTTTTAGAGACATAAAGGTCAAAAATGCAACACAAAGATGTGAACGCATTTTACGTCACTTAATAAAGAAATATAAAAGAGACAGGGGAAAGAAAATGCGTTTAGTTAAATTAGATCATTGCCAATCAGGAATCAAATTAGGTAGATCCATATATAGTGAAAAGGGGAAAATTCTTTTAACTAAGGGGACGGAGCTTACTGATAGTTTTATTAAAAGATTGAAAAACTTAAATATCAATACAGTTTACATAGACGATAAAGCCTCTGAAGGAATAGACATTATTGAGTCGATTCCGATAGAGCTGTTAAATGAAGCAACAAATGTCATTACAGAAGGAATAGAAACAATCGCCGAATTGAATGGAACAAATCCTACATTTCAGGCGATGATTGAAACAGAAAAAACAGTTCGGACCTTTCAAAAAATCTTCAGAGATATCATGACATGCTTAACCGAAAATCCAAGTGTGCTTAATCTTCTTGCAACAACTAAGATTCATGAAAGCCATGTTTATACACATAGTTTAAATGTGACAATCTATTCCTGTCAGCTTGCGATTAAAAATGGTATGTCTACAAAAGAAATAGAGGAAATTGGTTTAGGTGCTTTATTACATGATTTGGGGAAAATATTTGTTGCACCTGAAATTTTAAATAAACCAGGTAGGCTCAATGAAGAAGAGTACCAACATATGAAAGCACATTCTCAGTTAGGGTTTGATATTCTCCGAAAGGTTCATGAAATACCATTGGTTGTAGCACATTGTGCCCTGCAGCATCATGAAAGAATCGATGGAAGAGGATATCCCAGGGGAATAAAAGGTGACAAAATTCATCCGTATGCAAAAATCTTGAGTGTAGCCGATGTTTTTGATGCCGTTACCAGTCATAGAGTCTATCGGCCGGCCATGCTGCCACATCAAGGAATGGAATTACTGTTTTCAGGGAGTGGAACCCAATTTGATACAAAGCAGTTAAAGCTGTTTAAAAATTGTATAGCAATCTATCCACAAGGATTAACTGTTAAATTAAATGATGGCAGACTTGGAATCGTAACGAAATATCATTTTCATTCGGTAGGCCGTCCGTCAATTCAAATTATTAAAGATGAGACCGGCCAAAGCATAACCCCATATGAAGTCGACTTATCAGAACGGGGAAATTTAACATTAGAAATTGTTGAGGCAGATGCATTATTGTGATGAAATGACTTATCAAGCTACTAAAGAAGTATGCTGATAAGTCATTTTTTATTTTCCAAAATATTCAAATCGAGGATAAAGATTTTCATTAAGGTGTAGAATACAGGAAGAGATTATTAACTAGAACGGAGACATAATATGGTTCAATTCTTTGTTAGTAACGTTGATTTCATGAGTCTTTCCTTTAGACTTGATAATTTCATACAGGAAGGAGTAATCAGTTGATTATATTACTTCTTTCAGTCATTATTTTTAATTATTTAGCCTATAAAACGAATGAAAGGCTGACCAAAAACCAAATTGTCCATATTTGGGTCTTTACTATAGCTTTTCAGTTGGTTTTCGATATTTTTGTCGACTTAAAATACCATGGCTATTGGTATATAACAAAAGGAATAGATTGGCTTGCATTTCCTGCATATACAGTATTAATTCCCCCTGTTAATATTATGTTTCTAAACTGGTTTCCTTTTAAAAAAGGGTTCTTTAAAATTGCCCGGTATATTTTCGTTTGGGAAATATTTTTACTATTTTATGAATGGTTAGCAAATTCGCCTTCACCCTGGGGGTATTTTCGGTATGGATGGTGGAATCTAGGCATTTCAGCCTTCATTAATCCAATTTTACTGCTTATTTTGGTCGGGTATTATAGATGGATATTAAAAATAGAAAAAGAATGACCTATAGTTTTAGTCATTCTTTTTGTTGGTTCTGTTATATTTCAGTGTTTTGTGGTACTATGCAACCATCATCTGTACATAGATCCTGATCAGAAGCAGTTAGGTCTTGAAACATTGGCTTTTGATGTTCCTCATCCCAAACTTTTTGAAGTGCGCCTGCAAATGTTTCAGGAGACTGTGCACCAGAGATGGCATACTTTTGATTAAGTAAGAAGAATGGTACACCTTGTATTCCATATTGCTTTGCTAAGGTTTGATCATTTCGTACTTCTTGTTCATAAGATGTTTTGTTTGATAAAACTTCCATTGCTTTTTCTCTTTCAATTCCTGCCTCTATAGCGACCTCAACTAATGTATTTTTATCTCCAACATTTTTAGATTTTGTAAAGTATGCAGATAATAACTTTTCTGTTATGTCTTTATCTTTTCCAATGGTTTTAGCATACTTTGATAAACGATGGGCATCAAAGGTGTTTGTCGGCTTCATGCCTTCAAATTCAAAAGATAATCCAAGTTCTGCTGCCTGTTGGATCATTCCTTTATTCATCTGCTTCATTTGTTCTACGGTTGAGCCATATTTAGCAGCCAATGCTTCATATATACCTTGCTCTGAATGGGTTGGTGCATGAGGGTCTAATTCAAAGCTCTTATACTCAATTTGAACCTGATCTTTATGAGGAAATTGCTCAAGTGCCAACTCCAATCTTCGTTTTCCTATATAACAGAATGGACAAACAAAATCTGACCAAATCTCAATTTTCATAAACGTCACCTCTATGTTAGTAATGAAGCTATTTTATCAATTTGTTTAATCCAGTTGCAAACACTTGAACTTATACACCGCCAACTCTCTAAAAATCGACACAACACCATGAAAAAAGTCAATTCCTGCGCTTACCCGGGAAATTTTCTGTGATTTAGCAATTATGTTCTCGTGGATTGGATTTTTAACTACATCATTCAAGAAAAAATTAAAAAAGCGTCTGATTAAAATGAGACGGTTCTTATAAAAAATCTTATTGAAAAAGTATAATTTCTAAGCAACGAGTTTATAAGAAAGTTTGATTGGAGTGGAATGTGCCAGACTCCAGCGGGAGAGTGTGTTGATGGAGACCCCGCAAGTGCAATGCACTGAGGCTCTAGAGACCACCTGCGGAAAGCGAGTGCATGTAACGGAAATCAACCCTGGTATTTAGAATTACTATTTTTAAGCAATAAGTATATTGAAAAAGCCAATAATTTAATTTTTATGCAAATAAGAATATTCCTCAAATTAGGGTTGAAGTTCATTCGAAATATGGTATCATATAGGTAATTGAAAAGGCTATGTGTAACTGGCGAAACACGGATTACCGTGAGGGAGCACATAGTGTCGAAGCCGTTCGCCTGGGCAAAGGTAAGGGATTAAATCCCTTGCCTTTTTCTGTTTAATAAGGAGGACGTTTATGTCGAATTATGATATAATCCCATTATCTTATTAAAATGAAAATATTCATAAAATTTTAAAAATACCTGGAAAGAGGAGATTTCAATGAGTACAACAACTCTAGAAAAAGTAAAAACAATTAAAACGTTAAACAATATCGCAGAAGTTGGTTTAAATGTTTTTAGCAAAGGCAACTACACAATTGACAATGACAGCGAAAATCCTGATGCCATTGTTTTACGAAGCTACAATATGCACTCAATGGAATTTGCAAACAATTTAAAAGCTATCGCACGTGCCGGTGCAGGTGTAAATAATATTCCTGTTGATAAATGCACTGACCAAGGAATTGTTGTATTCAATACACCAGGTGCAAATGCAAATGCAGTAAAAGAAATGGTTTTGACAACATTAATGGCTTCTTCACGTAATTTATTTGCAGGTGTTCAATGGACAAAATCACTGGAAGCAGAAGGAGATCAAATACCGAAGCTTGTTGAAGCAGGTAAAAAACAATTCGTCGGTAAAGAGATCAAAGGGAAAACTCTTGGAGTAATCGGGTTAGGTGCAATTGGTGCACTTGTGGCAAACGATGCACTTGGATTAGATATGGACGTAATAGGTTTTGACCCATTCATCTCTGTCGATACAGCATGGAACTTATCTCGTAAAGTACAGCGTGCAATGAGCCTTGAGCAATTATATGCAAATTCTGATTATATCACTGTCCACGTTCCATTAACACCTGATACTAAAGGCATGTTCAATGAAGAAACATTTGCGATTATGAAGACGGGCGTACACATCCTAAACTTCTCTCGTGGTGAATTAGTTAATGAAGAGAACATGAGAGAAGCGCTTGAAAGTGGAAAAGTAGGCAAATATGTAACAGATTTCCCAAATGAAAATGTATTGAAAATGAATAATGTTGTGCCGATTCCACATTTAGGTGCATCTACGAAAGAATCTGAAGAAAACTGTGCGATTATGGCTGCTCGTCAAGTAAAGGACTTTTTAGAAACTGGTAATATTAAAAACTCTGTAAACTTCCCGAATGCATCACTACCATATACTGGAAAGCGCCGTGTTGCAACATTCCATAAAAATGTTCCAAACATGGTTGGTCAAATCACTCAAGCGATCTCAAGTTATCACTTAAATATCGCAGACATGGTGAATAGAAGCCGTGGAGAATATGCATACACAATGATTGATATTGACAATGAAGTAAACGGTGATATTATCCCTCAACTAGAAGCACAAATTACAAATATTGAAGGAATTGTTACAACTCGTTTAATCTAAAATTAATGATAGTAGGATAAGGCTGCTGTTCTTGTGAACAGCAGCTTTTTTCATTTTTTTAAAAGAATGGTATGTAAATAGAAGTGAAAGCTAAGCATAAAAGTTTGTTTCTGTCGTTGAACTTGTTACTATAGAATCGTAACTTAATGAAGAAAGGAAAGTAGATATGTCGAATATACAAATTCCTGTTTCAGTCTTAAATTTAGTGCCAATTCGTGAAGGGCAGGATGCTAAGGAAGCGATTGATTCAATGGTTGATTTAGCACAAGCTACTGAAGCGATGGGGTATTCTCGTTATTGGATTGCTGAGCATCATAATACATCAACTTTGGTAAGCTCAGCGACCTCTATTCTAATGAAACATACGTTAGAGCATACAAATAAAATCCGGGTGGGATCTGGTGGAATTATGCTGCCAAATCATTCACCATTAGTTGTAGCCGAGCAATTCGGAACAATGGCAACCATCTATCCAAATCGCCTGGACCTTGGTCTTGGTCGTGCACCGGGTACTGATATGATGACGGCAAGTGCATTAAGACGTTCACAGAACGATTCTGTATACACATTTCCTGACGATGTGAATGCATTGCTCACATATTTCGGACCGATCGAACAACAAGAATATGTGAAGGCTTTTCCAGGAGTTGGGACAAATATTCCAATTTATATTCTTGGCTCATCAACAGACTCAGCATATTTGGCAGCAAAGTTGGGCTTACCGTATGTGTTTGCGTCCCATTTTGCTCCGCGATATATGGAAGAAGCGATCTCAATATACCGCAGCCGCTTCCAACCATCTGAATACTTAGAAAAACCGCATATGATGGTTTGCCTAAATGTCATCGCGGCTGAAAGTGATGAAGAAGCAAGACGAGAACAAACAACCATGCAGCAATTCTTCTTAAATGTCGTAAGAGGAACTCAAAGCCCATTACGTCCTCCAGTAGAAAGCATGGAGGGGATTTGGCAACCTCACGAAAAAGAAATGTCACTTTCAATGTCAAGTGTTACATTATTAGGTTCCAAAGAATCAATTAAAGACCAGTTAACAAGTTTCCAAGAAAAATATAACGTTGATGAAATTATGGCAGTATCATACATTTATGATCCGGAAAAACAAAAACGATCTTACGAAATATTAAAAGAAGTTGTCGATGGGAAATAAAATAGAACATAATTGATCGATCCCTTAAATGTTGGACAAATCCTAAACATTTAAGGGATTTTTTCACTCTATAAGAAAGTAAGACTTTAACTCCAAGATACGAGAGAAAAAAATTGAAGATAAGTGGAGATAACTGTCCGTAAAGATCAGACGAGTAATTGACGTCCAAGTCAGGCTAGACATAAGGATATGGCGTTTTGAGCCTGATAAGTTTCACTAACCATCAGGATGGGAGAAGAAACCCCCTGATGGACGTCTCACTTTACCTGAAATAATAGACATGTTGAATGCTATGAGGACCTGTTGTCAAATATGGGGCCTGCCATAGGTACGGAATCATTAGCTGATGTGTGTATGATGGAAAATAGTAATGGGCATAATCGACTCCATAATGACCAGGCTGCGGCCCTGTCACAATTGTGTATCGCATCACTTACCTCCTATAGTTGTAATAAAACATTGTATGAAGACACTGAATGAGTTTCCACTGTTAACTAAATGGTGAAGTCAATTCACTCAGCATAATAGGGAAAGAAGTGGGGAAAATAGAAAAAAATAGGTTGAGGTGAACGGAATGGGATTGCTCCTCAAGATTTTTGTTCTCTATCTTCTCACGATAATGATCATGAGGTTAATGGGAAAATCAACAATCATTCAAATGACACCTTATGATTTAGTGGCAATCATTATTGTTGGTACAGTAGCATCAGAACCTCTAATAAGCACAGAGTTTCTCCCAACAGTTTATGCTCTGGCAATTCTGGTTTTGATCCATATCTTATTTTCGAAGCTTACATTATGGCAATGGGGAAACCGGTTTTTTTAGGTGAGCCTACCATTCTAATTAAGCATGGTGAGTTTGTGGAGGACAATATAGAAAAATCAAGACTATCAATAGCTCAAATATTATCGATCTTAAGAAGTCAAGGTTTCCCAAAGGTTTCTGATATCGATTATGCAATATTGGAGCCGATCGGAGAAATTAGTGTCATAGCAAAACCAGAAAATACACCGGTAACGGTACAACACATGAACATACCTATTGATGATGAAGGATTACCGATTTCCGTCATTGTCGATAGGAGAATCCAGGTACGTAATTTAAAATTATTGGGAAAAACCAAGGAATGGTTGAAAAATAAATTAAAAGAGCAAAACCTGACAGAAAAAGATATTTTTTATGCTTATGTAAATGAGAAGACAAAAAAGTTGATCATTAAGAAACGAATGATGTAATGATTGGATATGAATAGCGGATATTAAAGCGTGGAATTTATGTATGTCCATGTTTTTTCATTAATAGGTGTTTCACTCCTTATTTTATGTAGGGGAAAATTACAAGTGAATAAGGATATCGTTAAAGTTGTTTTACTACAAAGAATCGATAAAAAATATTAGAATAAAGTAATGAGAATGAATTAGTCAAAAGTACCTATTTGTTTTACATACTAGCTAATGACAAGGGAGAAAAATAATATGGAAATAGGCATAAGTACATTTGTAGAAACAACACCAGATGTAGAATCCGGTGAAGTTGTAAGTCATGCACAGAGAATCCGGGAAGTAGTTGAGGAAATCATTTTAGCTGATCAGGTAGGGTTAGACGTGTTTGGAGTTGGTGAGCACCATCGTGAAGATTTTGCTGCCTCAAATCCTGCAATCATTTTAGCAGCAGCAGCATCTCAAACCAAACATATTCGCTTAACAAGTGCTGTAACAGTTCTTTCGTCAGCTGACCCGGTCCGGGTGTTTCAGGATTTTGCAACTCTTGATGGGATATCGAATGGACGAGCAGAAATTATGGCAGGAAGGGGTTCATTCATTGAATCTTTCCCTTTGTTTGGCTACGACTTAAAAGATTATGATGAGTTATTTGAAGAAAAACTTGAACTGTTACTCAAAATAAGAGACTCTGAGAAAGTAACATGGAGAGGTGGTCACCGGCCAGCTATTCAAAACAGAGGTGTATATCCAAGACCAGTGCAAGATCCGCTTCCAGTGTGGATAGGGAGTGGAGGTAACTCTGAATCGGTAGTACGGGCAGGGATTCTTGGCTTGCCATTAGTATTGGCTATTATCGGTGGAAGTCCGATTCAATTTGAACCATTGGTTCAGCTATATAAAAAAGCAGTTGCTCATGCGGGGCATGACTTCTCAAAACTAACTGTTGCATCCCATTCACACGGTTTTATTGCCGAAACGACTGAAAAGGCAGCAGATAAATTTTTCCCTTCTACACAACAAGTGATGAATCAGCTTGGGAAAGAACGCGGATGGGGTCATTATGACAGGAAAAGCTTTGATGCAGCCCGAAGCTTTGATGGTGCTCTATATGTTGGAGATCCGAATACTGTTGCAGAAAAAATTATTCACCTTCGCAAAAACGTAGGGATTACACGATTTATGCTCCATGTTCCAGTAGGGTCAATGCCACATGAAGATGTCTTGGGAGCGATTGAATTATTAGGAAAAGAAGTTGCACCAAGAGTTCGTGAGGAAGTAGCGGCATGGGAGAATCAAAGTGGATTGAAATAAACAATTAAAGTAGAAAAACACGACGTACCGCAACGGATGGCGGAAGTCGATGTCTTTTCTTATACTTTCATCCACTAATTAAATTAAACACGTTCATAAAGTTTAAAAAGCACTTCGTAAAACGAGTGCTTTTTTGTATTGTAGATTTAAAACTGATCTGGGTTTTTATTTTTTGAACCTTTATTTTTTTGTTTTGCACCCTCATTTTTAAAAGCTGTTTCTGTTTCATGATCATTTCTTTGCTGCTCAAGACTAGAATTTTGCAGGCCTTTTTTCATTGGTCATACACCGCCTTTTTGATTAAATGATGTTTTGTTTTCATTCCTTATTATGATAATTTTCAAAAAGAATATACCGTTGAGGTCATGTTTCTGTTTGGTGTTGTTAATAATCATTAAAAAAGTATTGATAATTAATTTATTTTTATTGAAAAACAATAAAATATAAATTAAGATAAAAATGTATCAAAAGAAAGTGGAAAAGGAGTAAAGGAAATGACTTCAATTTTGTTTTTTGGTTTTTTGGTTCTACTATTTATCATTATTTTTAAGAATCGGTTAAGAGGAATAATACCTGAAAATCATTTATTTGTTGAAAGATTGAGAAAATTCGGGTGGTTTCAGAATCATTGGTTAGTAGGTTTACATTTATTTGGAATAAACGCAGGCTTATTTCTCCTTACAGGCGGTTTGTTGTATGGCCTTATGTTTCTCATGGTTCCATATTTGCATTTGGTGATTATGTTTTTAGCGGTAATTATAAGTGTTTATGTTTGGATTGTGATCAATAAAGCTTGGGAAGGAACAAAAGGTAACAGACTGAAACTTGGAGCTGTTGGCAGTAGCTTTTACTTCCTATTAACAATTATTTTTATCTATATGATGATGACGCTAGAGCCTCAATATCCCGGTGAAGACACGTTTATGAGATTTATTGGTCTATTTTTTGCCTCTTTTGTTACAGCAGTTGCTTTTTTAACTTGTTTTTTAATCACTGGTTTTTCAAAAATACATAGAAATTGACAAATGACACAGTTTATTTACGATTTTAGTAGGATATTAACGATTACTACCAAATATTGAACAATTCTACTAGTTTATTTTCGATTATCAGAATATATTTTCGATTAGACAAAATTCGACGAAATTCTACCTGTATTATATAAAACAAAACTATTGTAAAACCAAATATCTGGGATTATTATGTTTATATGAGCATTTATTCATATAAAAGAGGTGTATGCGTTGTACAACACAATCATAATAGGTGCTGGTCAAGCAGGGCTTGCCGTTGGATATTATTTAAAACAATCTAATAAAAGCTTTCTCATTTTAGACAAAGGGAATGAGGTCGGAGAAAGTTGGAAAGAAAGATATGATTCTTTAGTATTATTTACTCCCCGCATGTACAGTACCTTACCAGGTATGAAGTTTCATGGAGAATCACATGGTTTTCCAACAAAAGATGAAGTTGCGGATTACTTACAGTCTTATGTTGTGAAATATAACATACCGATTCGTTTTCAATCAGAAGTTATGAGTGTTTCAGAAATGGAAGGTCAATTTATAATTAAGACAAAAAATGATGTATATACTGCAGAAAATCTTGTCATCGCAACAGGTCCTTTTCAGATACCATCAATGCCTGCATTATCTAAGAAAGTAAACATTAACCAACTTCACTCTTCACAATACAGAAATTCTAAACAACTGGCTGATGGAAATGTTCTTGTGGTTGGCGGCGGAAACAGTGGGGCACAGATTGCTGTTGAGTTATCGAAAGAAAGAGAGACATTTTTAGCTGTTAGTAAGAAATTAAGTTATTTACCCCTAATACTCAGGCAAAATAGTATCTTCTGGTGGTTTGATAAAATCGGCATTTTAAAAGCATCGAATAGTTCTTTAATAGGGAGGCTCATCCAAAAAAGAGGGGACCCTATTTTTGGATTTGAATTAAAAGAAGCGATAAAACAAGATACCATCAAGTTGAAAAACCGTGTAATTGATGGAAATCAACATAAACTGTTTTTCGAGGACACAACAGAACTCGAAGTTCAAAATATCATATGGGCTACAGGGTTTAAAACGGATTTTTCTTGGTTGCACATAAATCATGTAATAAGTGAAAAAGGAAATGTCATACATACCCGTGGTGTAACAACAATTAAAGGGTTATATTTTATCGGTCTTCCATGGCAATATCGCCGTGGTTCGGCTTTACTACAAGGGATTGGATATGATGCGGAGTATATTGTGAGGAAAATAAATAGGACTGACTGAGATTATGGAGAGTAATTTAAAGTACATTTTATCTTCGATTGCATAGGATAGGTTAGAACCTAGGAAAGGGGAAAGATCAATGTACTTTGTTCCTTATGCATATCAAAATCCATATCCATACTATGTTCCTTCACAGATGCCTACTTATGGAAGACAGTCTGTCTATTGGACATACCCAAATGTAACTGAACAAGCCAATGTGAGATATGTGCAACAATTTTCCAATCAAAGAGTGGCAATAGCAGATTACGGAGCTAAGCCATATGTTGTGAATATTAATGAAGCAACCAAGCAAAACAATACGTTTCGTACAGCTATTTGGACTGGAACACATTTACAGGTTACATTAATGAGTATTGATGCCGGTGAGGATATTGGATTGGAAATGCATCCAAATGTTGACCAATTTTTACGTATAGAACAAGGGCAAGGACTTGTTCGAATGGGAAAAAACAAAAATAATTTAAGCTTCGAACGAAATGTGTATGATGACTTTGCTATCTTGATACCGGCAGGAACATGGCATAATGTCATTAATACAGGAAATACTCCATTAAAGCTTTATTCAATTTATGCTCCTCCAAACCATCCATTTGGTACAGTTCATACTACCAAGGCTGAAGCGATGGCCGCGGAAGAATCCCATTAGGTTAATCTTAATTAGGTAGCGACTCTTTTATAATGGGTCGCTTTTATTTTTAAGTTTCTACTTTCAAACAGTTCAAATCTGTTCTTCTTGCTTAAGATATATCAATCCTTCATACTAGAATCAGTAGAATGATAGAAAGAGGTGCAGGGTTGTGGCTGTGGTGAGAAAAACTGCAAATAAAAAAGGTAATAAAGAAAGGACTATTATTAAGTTATTTCGTCCGATTTTTATCATTGTTTTTTGTTTGGTCATTGTTCATGTCTATTATTTATCAACTATTGATCAATTGCTTCCACAGCTAATAAAGTTATCTGCTGTTCTTATTACGTTTGCTAAGTCTATTCCTACATCAATTTTGCTGGTTTTGGGTTACACACTTTTCATATTTTATGCGGGTTATATAGTAGGTAAAAAGTTGAAATCTTAAAGGGAGATTTACATATGCTGTTGGTTATATTATTTTTTATTGGTCTAGCAGGAGGAATGCTCGGTAGCCTTGTCGGATTAGGCGGAGGAATTATTATCGTACCTGCATTACTGTTTATTGGAAACTATACACATCTATTGCCGTCCATAACACCACAACTTGCTGTTGGGACCTCAATGATCATTTTAATTGTTACAGGACTTTCTTCAACACTAAGTTATATGAAGCAAAAAACAGTTTACTTTAAGGCAGGAATGATTTTTTTTATCGGAAGCGGGCCTGGAGCTTTTGTGGGAGCATTGATTAATAAAACAATTGATTTACATCTTTTCTACATATTCTTCGGAACTTTTGTCATTTTCATTTCACTCCTCCTAAGTGTTCAAAAGTATTTGAAGCCAAATACAAATCAAATTGGTACTACTTATACGTTTAGAGATAAACAGGGTGATGAGCACTTCTTACAATTTCAACCTCTACTTGCAGTTTTGATTGCTTTTATCGTTGGCGTTTTGTCCGGTTTATTTGGAATTGGCGGTGGTTCCTTAATGGTACCCACGATGCTTTTATTATTCAGATTTCCTGCCTCCATTGCGGTGGCAACTTCGATGTTTATGGTGTTTTTGTCTTCGATTGTTGGATCAATTGCACATATTCAGCTTGGGAATGTTGAGTGGCTATGGATTCTTGTGTTAGCACCAGGAGCTTGGATTGGTGCGAAAGCAGGTGCTTTTATTAATCGTCGCCTAAAAGACGGAACAGTTATTGTCATTTTAAGACTTGTCCTCGTTGTTGTCGGGATTCGGTTGATTTTTCAAGGTTTATAAATGGTACTTATTAGAATAATACTTATTAGAATAGAAAATCCTTTGTGTGCTGGCATGAAGGATTTTTTGGCGTGGTCAAAAGTAAATTAGATAAATCGGAATAAACTGGACAGACTACAAGGTAAAAGGTGAGTTTTTATGGAGGGCGGGTAATGAATTGTTCAACATTTGTCTTATTTGGAGCTACTGGAGATTTAGCTAAAAGAAAAATCATTCCGGCTTTATTTGAATTATTTCTTAGCCAAAAGTTGCCAACCCCATTTTCAATTATAGGTTCGAGTATAACTGAATATACCGATGCTGAATTTCACAATCTTGTTAAATCATCGATCGATTCATTCTCACATCATTCATCAAGTGATCCAAAAATAAGTGATTTTCTTCATTTCATTCGATATTGTAAGGTTGATGTGACAAAAGGTTTAGAGTATGAAAGGTTGTTATCCTTAATCAAAACAGAAGAAACTAAATTACATATTCCGGAAAACAGACTGTTTTATCTTTCGGTAGCTCCTCAGTTTTTTGACGTTATTGTTAAAAAGCTACAAGAATCTAAAATCGTTCAAACAAATGGGTGGAAGCGACTTCTTATTGAAAAGCCATTTGGACATGATGTAACTTCTGCACGAGAATTGAATGAAAAATTATCACGTGTTTTTGATGAAGAAGAAATTTACAGAATCGATCATTACTTAGGAAAACCAATGGTTCAAAATTTGGAAACATTGGAATTTGCGAATCCTGTTTTGCAGGCTCTTTGGAACAATGAGCATATTGCAAATGTCCAAATTACAGCAAGTGAAATAGTAGGAGTCGAGAAGCGTGCTGCGTATTATGAAAAAGCAGGGGCCATTCGTGATATGGTTCAAAATCATTTACTTCAATTGCTTATGATGTTCAGCATGCATTTTCCAAACGGTTTCTCTGCGAAAAACATACGTCAAGAAAAAAGAAAGGTCTTGGAAGCTGTACGTCCTATAAACAAAGAGGATGTATTCAAAGAAGTAATTAGGGGTCAATACGGACCAGGGGAGATAAATGGTGAACAAGTAATGGGTTATAAGAAGGAACCCGGGGTGGATCCGTCTTCAACAAATGATACATACATCGCAGCCCGCCTTTGGATTGATGATTCTTTATGGAAAGGTGTTCCGTTTTATATTCGAACAGGGAAACGTATGAAGGAAAAATCAACAAGGATCGTAATCGAATTTAAAAATCCTTTGACAAAATACAATCAAAAAACAGAACCTAATCTATTGGAAATCGGAATTAACCCGGAAAGTGAAGTGTCATTACAGTTAAATAGCCGAAATCCGTTGAAAGAAGGGGCAATTGAACCTATACATGTTGACTTTACTCCAGAACAGAGGGATATTCCGGAGGCATATGAGAACATATTAGTAGATGCATTAGAAGGGGATGCTACTTTTTTCGCTCATTGGAAAGAAGTTGAATTATCTTGGCAGCTGGTTCAACCGATCCTAGAAGCTTTTAAGGAAAATGTAGTCCCACTACATGAATACCCATCGGGATCATATGGTCCAAACGCCGCTCACATATTACTTGAAGAAGACGGATTCTTTTGGTGGTCAATTGACAATAAAAACGAAAAAGAAGATATAGCTGAAAATGGAGAATAGATAGTGCCAGCAGACGAACATTTTGGTACAGATCATAAACTAGATCAGTAGGAGTGATTTTGATGAAAGTTGGATTAATTGGTTTAGGAAAAATGGGGCTAAATATTAGCAGAAACTTAATTGATCACCATCATGAGGTTGTTGCGTTTGATATTAATGAACAAGCAATCGAAGAAATTAAACAATATGGTGCACATGGAACGACAAATTTAAATGAATTGGTACAATCACTAGATCACCCAAGAATTGTCTGGATCATGGTCCCGCATAAAGTCGTTGATCAAGTGATTCAGGACATAAAGCCATTGCTATCTGACGGAGATATTGTCATTGAGGCGGGAAATTCCCATTACAAAGAGTCAATGCGCAGATATGAAGAGTTTAAAAAAGTTGGTGTTAGCTACCTTGATGTTGGTACATCAGGAGGAATGGAGGGTGCCCGCAATGGTGCCAACTACATGATTGGTGGAGACCAAGAAGCATGGAAAATCGTGGAACCGATCTTCCGGGATACATCTGTTGAAAAAGGATATGTGTATACAGGTAAATCAGGGAGTGGTCACTATTTAAAAATGGTTCACAACGGGATTGAATATGGAATGATGGCAGCAATTGGTGAAGGTTTCGAGGTTCTGGAAAAAAGCCAATTTGATTATGATTATGAACAAGTAGCAAGAGTGTGGAGTAATGGGTCAGTTATTCGCTCGTGGTTAATGGAATTAACTGAGAACGCTTTTGCTAAAGATGCGAAGTTGGATGGAATTAAAGGGATTATGCACTCATCCGGTGAAGGAAAGTGGACAGTAGAGGAGGCATTAGATCTCCAGGCAGCAACACCTGTTATTGCTCTTTCATTAATGATGAGATACCGTTCCCTTGAAACCGATACGTTTACTGGTAAAGTTGTTGCAGCTTTAAGAAATGAGTTTGGTGGACATGCAGTAGAAAAGAAGTAGATGGTAAAAGCTTCATATCTTCTCTAGGTGGAAGGCCAAACATGCGGATATATTCACGGCTGAATTGTGAAGAAATAAGAAGGAATATCAGTAAGGGAAACACCATTTTGATCTGTCTTTCGTTTAATGATGGTGGCAAGTTAAGTCTGTTGCAAATACATTTGTTCAGACATTTGCCATTCTCCTCTCTCATATCAAGGATTAATATCTCACTTATTTTGTGCAGTAGTTTAAAGAAATCCGTAAGATAGTGTGAGAGGATTAGGCAAACATTTGATAGGAATGAGATATCAGGAATGTTACCATTTGTTGCATAATGACTATAAACACGTTTCCCTAAAGAGGAAAAAACATTAATCTCCGTTAACGAATCCCTATAAAGGAGGAAAAAAAGTGGAACGATTATGGACGAAGTCATATATCAAAATGCTGATAAGCATGCTGTTTTTGTTTACCGCATTTTATATGTTGTATCCTACACTTCCTTTGTTCATTAAAGAGATAGGTGGTAATGAATCACAGGTCGGACTTGTGATGGGCGCGTTTATGCTTTCTGCGGTTATTTTTCGTCCAATTGTAGGTGGTCTGCTGGACCGGTTCGGAAGACTGCCGTTTATACTATGTGGTTTACTTCTTTTTTCTATATCAATGTATCTTTATAACTGGGTTGGTGGAATTGTTGTGTTGATGGGACTGAGAATTTTACATGGGATGAGCTGGGCCGTTTCCACAACTTCAATTCTTACAGCGATCACGGATTTGATTCCATCAGGCCGCAGAGGTGAAGGGTTAGGTTGGTCTGGTATGGCTATGACACTTGCGATGGCCATCGGTCCGATGTTTGGAATTTGGGTTTCGGAAAACCTTTCCTATCATTCTTTATTTCTATTCGCTTTTAGTCTGTCGGTTATTGCCATTCTCTTAATCTTAGGAGCAAAAGTGCCTTTTCAAGTGCAATCAAGCTCAAGGAAAATGGAATTCTTCGAAAAATCTGTTCTACCTGTCACGATTACCGTCTTTTTTTTATTTATCGCATATGGAGGAGTCACCACATTCGTCCCATTGTTTGCTGCTTCCATTAACGTAAATTCAGGAACATTTTTTCTCGTTTATGCTGTCACTCTTGTTCTATTTCGACCGATTGCCGGAAAGCTATCAGATCGATATGGAGAATCATTTGTCATAGGTCCGCTCTCATCATTACAATAATCGCACTGGCTGTTTTAGGGTTTTCAAAGGGATTGTTTGGTGTTCTTTTAGCCGCAATATTTTACGGAATTGGATTTGGTGCTACTCAACCTGCTTTACAAGCCGCCACCATTCGCCTTGTTCATCCAGATCGAACCGGGGTAGCAAATGCTTCTTTTACAACGGCGACTGATTTGGGAATTGGCCTAGGTGCCATGATGTTGGGCTGGGTTTCTCAACATACAAGCTATCAAATATTGTTTATAGTAAGTGCTGTGGCTGTCTGTTTATCAATGATCATGTTTCATCTTTTAGTAAAACAATTGTTAGTAAGCAACAGTCTACATAAAGTGAAAGCGTCTCCTTTTCCAAGCAAAACAGGCTGATAGGGAGTTAAAGAATAGGGAGAAAAAAGTCGGATTTTGGAAAATTACGCCTCAAACGATTGACAGTGGATGAATAATAACTGTATAGTAAGGATAATAACTTAATATTTTGATATTTTCTTATCAAGAGAGGTGGAGGGACTGGCCCTTTGAAACCTCGGCAGCGGACTTTCAAAAGTACTGTGCCAATTCCAGTAGCGTGAGGCTATAGAGATAAGAGGAGCAAGGTATAATGATGCTAACTGAACCCCTCTTCTTATTTTTGGAAGAGGGTTTTTTGTGTTAACAGAAAGTTATGCTACAGGTACTAATACCCCCAAAAGGAGAGAAATAGATATGACAAAAACATTAGTAAAAGCGCCATTTAGAGCAGATCACGTAGGAAGTTTGTTGCGACCTGAGAGAATTCATCATGCAAGAAAGGATTTTCAAGAAGGAACAATTACTGCTCAACAATTACATACGATTGAAACAGAAGAAATTAAAAAAATTGTGGACAAGCAAATTGAAGTAGGGTTGCAAGCAGTAACAGATGGAGAATTCCGCCGCAGATTTTGGCATACAGACTTTTTAGAACATTTACATGGTGTTGAAGGGTATGTACCTGGACATGGTTTCAAATTTAATGGAGAAGAAACCGAAAGATATGATGTACAAGTAACGGGGAAAATCTCCTTTAATCAGGACCATCCACATGTAAAAGAGTTCATTGAATTTAAGGAAATCGTTGGAGACCGAGCTGTTGCAAAACAAACGATTCCTAGTCCAAACCAATTATTTAATGCCGGGATCCGTAATCTGGATATTTACCCAGACATTGAAGAATACACAAATGATGTGATCCAAACTTACCGTGATGCTATAAAAGCTTTTTATGATGCAGGATGCCGTTATCTGCAACTTGACGATGTATACATTGCCGGGCTAAACGCACCGGAAATTCCATTTAATGATAGTGGTTATTCCCGTGAACAATTAATTGACTTAGCATTACGTGTGGCAAATGGTGTATTAGAAGATAAACCGGAAGACCTTATTATCACAACGCATCTTTGTCGTGGAAATTATCGTTCTACCTGGGCATTTGAAGGCAGTTATGCTAAAATCGCGCCAACATTATTTGCAAAAGAAAAAGTAAACGGGTTTTTCTTAGAATATGATGATGACCGTTCTGGAGATTTTGCACCATTAGAACACATACCAAATGGTGGACCACAAGTTGTTCTCGGTGTATTTACCTCAAAGCATGGTAAGTTAGAAGATAAAGAAAACATTAAAGCACGTGTGGAAGAAGCAACAAAATATGTACCACTAGAGCAAATCTGTATCAGCCCACAATGTGGTTTTGCTTCCACACATCATGGAAATATCCTAACGGAAGAGGAACAATGGGAGAAGCTAAAATATATCGTTGACATATCTAAAGAAATATGGGGATAAACACAAAAGCGAACATCATCATAGATGTTCGCTTTCTTTTAGTGTGCCAGGCATGGCAACTATCTAGGTGGTGAAAGTCTACTGTGGGGGTACACATCGACCAACCACTAAGGAAGCGCAAGGTACTTATCGTGAGATAAGGGCTGGAGGAAGCGTGGAATAAAATCTTGGCTCGACGAACAGAAATCTGATACTAAGGCTTTACAAAGGGATAAGACTCCTAAACAAGTTAAAGTCCAAAAGATGTGCGTAACTTTGTAAAGTAGATCAGGCGAGTAAAAGAGGAAAGATGGTTGTCTTACCCTGGGAGATCTTGCGGATGTACAAAGGGTACAGTCGAAAAAGGTTAGCCGCAAGAAGTCAGCAGAAGCCATAGTAGTGAAGTAATTTCATGAAGGGCTGAACAATTTATAGTGTTTCAACACCACGAATGCGTAAGTGACATACTCCGAATGTGTTAATGGTGAAAGTATGAGCGTACCTCAAAGGATAACCAAAATGGAGCTATCACTTACTACGTGAGAGGAAAGGAGAAACGAGTGTGGAACTTTTAGAACAAATTCTAAGTAATCAAAATATGAATGAAGCCTACTTGCGTGTATATAAAAACAAAGGTGCTAGTGGGGTCGATGGAATAACGGTCAATGAACTGAAACAATATCTGAGAGAGAACAAGGATGAGCTACGTCAGCGCATCAGAACAAGAAAGTACCAACCACAAGCTGCCTTAAGAGTGGAGATCCCAAAAGAAAATGGTAAGATGCGCAAATTGGGAATACCAACAGTAGTGGATAGGGTAGTTCAACAAGCCATTCATCAAGTTCTCAGTCCAATATTTGAAAAGCAATTCAGTGAATTCAGTTATGGCTTTAGACCAAAAAGAAGTTGTGAGATGGCAATTATTAAAAGCTTGGAATTTCTAAATGATGGATACGATTGGATTGTGGATATTGACCTTGAAAGATTTTTCGATACAGTTCATCACGATAAACTCATGCGGATCATCTCTAATACAATAGATGATGGAGATGTCATTTCCCTAATAAGGAAATATCTTGTCAGTGGAGTTATGGTGAATGGGAAATATGAAGAAACACCAGTTGGAACTCCGCAAGGAGGAAACCTAAGCCCACTGCTTAGTAATATTATGTTGAACGAACTTGATAAGGAGCTAGAAAGTAGAGGACTCCAATTCGTGAGATACGCTGATGATGCCCTAATCTTCGTGAAGAGTGAGAAAGCAGCGAATAGAGTGATGGAATCAATTGTGAGATTTATAGAAAATAAATTAGGGTTAATAGTCAATGGAGAAAAGAGTAAAATCTCCCGTCCAAAAGATTTGAAATTCTTAGGATTTGGATATTATTACGATTTTAAGAATGAGAAATACCAAGTAAAACCCCATTCAACGTCAATACAAAAATTTCAAAGGAAGCTTCGAAAATTAACAAAGCGAAATTGGAGTGTTTCGCTAGACTACCGAACCTTAAAACTAAAACAAGTCATACTTGGGTGGGTTAACTACTTTAGAATCTCGAATATGAAAAAAGCAATGACTGAGATAGATAAGAAGCTTCGCTCCAGAATTAGAGTCATCATATGGAAGCAATGGAAGGTATCGAAGAAACGAATCAAATCGCTTATCCAATTAGGAATCCCTGAGGGAGAGGCGAAGGGATTAACCTTCTGTCGAAGAGGTTATCGATACATCGGTTTATCGAAAGTTGTTCAAAGAGCAATCTCAAACAAAAGACTAAAGCAGAGGGGTCTTCCCTCTGCTTTAGATCATTATCTAAAAGTACACACTGTAATATAAATTGAACCGCCGTATACGGAACCGTACGTACGGTGGTGTGAGAGGGGCGAAAATAATTAGATTATTTTCCCTCTACTCGATTATTGATCGTTTACTATTTACATATAATCGTAAACAGAATCCTCAAAATAGAGCCAGTGGTAATATTCAATTTGCGCATCTGACATTTCAGAAATTTGTTTTTCATTAAATTTTTGCTTATCCAATAATTTATTTACTTTATAATCTCTGGCTACTTTGCTCATTTTTAAATCCTCCTTATGTATAAACCAAGAATAAATCTTTTGTTGTTATTATATTGTAATCGCTTTCCTTAACTTCTTGTACTTATTATATATCTCAAACTGAGATAAAACAAATATCAATTTGATATGATTTTGCGAAAACTAATATAGAATTGTTATTTATACATAGAATGATTGTTTTATATAAAAATCAAGCCAGAGATTTCAAGGAATGTTTAGGGAAATACGAACCGGTGAAACGCGCTATTTTCCATAGAGTCCGTATTTAATGACATGATTAATGAGTTCAGCCATTTCTTTTGGTGATTTGTCCATTCCGTTATTTAGCCAGGATTTCGTTGCGTATATACTTCCACTTATAATAAACGTACTTATATACATTGAGAGTTCTTCACTGAGTTGTTTTTCAGCCTTCCAATGATTCATAAAGAAATCTTGAGCGAAAACCATTACTTTTTTTTGAAATGTCGTATCTCTATTTTCGTTAAGGAGTGTTTGGCACACTTTGTGCTTTGAAGCAAAGTATTCTAGTAGCTTTTCGATCATCTGAAGATCATCTTCATCATTTTCAAAATGACATTGATTTAAATAGCCAGTTAAATCTTCAATGATTTCATCTTCTATTTTATCAAGGAGATCAAATTGGTCACTATAATGAGAATAAAATGTCGAACGGTTAATATCAGCATGTTCGCATATTTCCTTCACTGTTATGGAAGAAATTTGTTTCTCTTTTAAAAGCTTCATTAAGCTATCCTTTAAGACCATCTGAGTATATTTTTTCCGTCGATCCAGTTTAGAACTAGACATGAAAATCACCTTTTCTTATACATTATCCAACATATTTTGAATATGTGTTGTTCAACTAACGGATGTTACATAACTGATTGTTGAATAGCCAACACCGTGTCCATATAATGATAGGGTGTAAAAGAAAAAATGGCAAGAGAGGGTGAAATCTTATAAATATTGCAGCACGAATTATTAAACACAAAAAAGCAGTAGTGATCACGTTTATGGTCCTGACAATCATTTGTTCCTTAGCATCCTTAACAGTATCAGTAAACTATGATATGACAGATTACTTGCCGGAAGATGCCCAGTCAACGAAAGCAATGGACATAATGGAGCAGGAATTTGAGGGAAGTGTTCCGTCTAACCGTGTGATGATCAATGATGTGTCCATTCAGGAAGCTCTTGCTTTTAAAAAAGAATTAGCTGCCATTGATGGTGTGTCAGATGTGACATGGTTAGATGATGCGATCGATATAAAAGCGCCGCTCGAAATGGCGGATGAAGAGGTTGTAGAAACGTATTATAAGGACGAAAAAGCATTATTTTCATTCAGTATCCGTGATGGTGATGAAGTCGCTATTACAGATGAAATCTATGAACTTATTGGGGAAGATAATGCGATGGCAGGGGAATCTCTTAATACGGCTACACAACAAAAAATGGCCGGAACAGAATCTATGTATGCTGCAGCTTTATTAGTACCAATTATTATTATTATTTTAGTTGTTTCAACAACTTCCTGGGTAGAGCCGGTATTATTTTTAACCGCTATTGGTGTGTCTATTTTAATTAATATGGGTACCAATATGTTTCTTGGAGAAGTTTCCTTTGTGACCCAGTCGGTTGCCCCGATTTTACAGCTTGCCGTTTCACTTGATTATGCGATTTTTCTGCTACATAGTTTTTCTTATTATCGTAGGAAAACAACAGATCCACAGGAAGCCATGCAGCTTGCAATGAAAAAATCTTTTTCAGCGATAACGGCAAGTGCGTCAACAACTTTCTTTGGGTTTATCGCACTATCATTTATGAACTTTGAGATTGGGTCCGATTTAGGGATCAACCTGGTAAAAGGAATTTTACTAAGTTTTATAAGTGTAATGGTGTTCTTACCAGCATTAACGCTCGTATTTTATAAATGGATCGACAAGACAAAGCATAAACCATTGTTGCCAAGTATTAAAAACAAAGGCAATGCTTTGGTGAAAATGAAAATTCCAAGCTTACTTATTGTTTTATTACTAATTGTACCGGCGTATTTGGCACAGAGTCAGACAAATTTCATCTACGGTGTCGGTGATCAGCCTGAAGATACAAGAGTAGGAAGTGATATCGTAAAAATAAAAGAACAGTTTGGTGAGAGTACACCGCTTGTCCTGTTTGTTCCTAAAGGAGATATTGCCAAAGAAGATGAGCTTGTCCAAGAGTTAGAGAGCATTGAACATGTATCAAGTGTTCTTGCCTATGTGAATACAGTAAGTTCCGCGATTCCTCCGGAGTATTTGGATCCGTCTGTGACAGAACCGTTTTATTCAGAAAATTATAGTCGGTTCATTCTTCAAACTGAAACAAAAAACGAGGGAGAAGAGGCATTTCAATTAATTGAACAAGTCAACAGTACGGCTAAACAATATTATGACGATGTCTATTCAGTTGGGGAAAGTGTGACATTATATGATATAAAAAATACGGTTCAAAAAGACAATACATTGGTAAATCTTTTGACCGTCATTACGATTGCGATTGTCCTGATCGTAACGTTTAAATCGATTTCGATTCCGATAGTGCTACTCTTGACGATTCAGACATCTGTTTGGATTAATCTTTCGGTTCCTTATTTTACAGATTCTGCATTAGTTTATGTCGGCTATCTTTTGATTAGTATTATTCAACTTGCGGCAACAGTTGATTATGCGATCCTTTTAACAGATGCTTATAAAGAATATCGTGAAGAAATGACAGCACTGGAAGCCATGAAAAAAACACTGGATGAGAAGATATTTTCGATTGGAATTTCAGGTGCCATTTTATCAAGTGTAGGGTTTATTTTATGGATTACATCCTCGAACCCAATTGTATCTTCTATCGGGTTATTGCTGGGAAGAGGGGCATTACTTGCCTTTATTATGGTCGTGATCTTCCTGCCGGCTATGTTCATTGTCTTCGATAAGCTAATTGCAAAAACAACGTTAAAAGCACATTTTTATAAGGAGAAGAAATGATGAAAAAAAGCATAAGTAAATTTCTACTTGTCTTGACAACAACTATTTTCTTGGTTCCTTCACTACATGTTACGGCTGCTACAGATGACAGCAAATCAATTGGTGATTCTTCACAAGAAAAAGGAGAAATCTCATCTAAAGATGAAGTTGTCTATGCCAAGCTAAGTGCGACCGGAGAAAGACAAGAGGCATATGTGGTCAACATCTTAGATATTGAAAAGCCTGGTGAAATAGTTGATTATGGGCTATATACAAGCTTGAAAAACCTAACAGACTTAACAGAAATGAAGCAAACAAACAATTCGGTTCAATTAACAGCTGATTCGAAAGGGAAATTTTATTATCAAGGTAATATGAAGGAAGAGCCTTTGCCATGGGATGTTTCCATTTCTTATATACTAGATGGCAAGCAAATAAACCCTGATGAACTGGCTGGAAAAAAGGGCCATGTACAAATTGAGATTCGAACATCAGCTAATGAACAAGTGAATCGGATATTTTTTGAAAATTACTTATTACAAATTTCACTTTCCCTTGATACCGATAAATATAGCAATATTAAGGCACCTGACGGGATGCTGGCAAATGCCGGAAAAAACAAACAAGTAACATTTACTGTCATGCCTGAAAAAGAGGAAAAACTGACAGTTGAAGCAGATGCTCTTCATTTTGAAATGGAAGGCATCGATATCACAGCTATTCCATCTTCCATGCCAATTGATGCACCGAATATTGATGACATGACAGGCGATATGGAAATTTTAACAGATGCTATAAAGGACATTAACAATGGTGTTGGTGACTTAAAGGATGGAGTATCGGAACTCAATATCGGCGTACATGAATTGGGCAACGGTTCGTCTCAATTTAAAGAAGGAATGTCAAAAATAGATGGGTCGTCAACTGAACTGATCAATGCTTCCAAAAACATTCAGCAGGCACTCGAAACATTAAATACATCTCTTAGCGGCAGCGGTTCAGAGGATATGGGTCTTGGTGATTTTAAAAAGCTTGAAGATGGGCTCAGTCAAATTTCAGGCGGGCTAAGAGATACGTCAGATGGCTTAAAGACATTTAATGATAACTACGCCAAAGCATACGATGAGTTAAATAAAGCAATGGAAGCTATTCCTGAATATGAATTGACAGAAGAACAAACTCAAGCGTTATACAATAGCGGAGCAGATCAACAAGTACTAAATCAATTACTTGAAACATATGCTGCCGCCCGTACGGCAAAGGGAACCTATTCGGCTGTAAAAGAATCATTTGACGCAGTAGATGTGACATTAAGCCAAGTTAACGGTGCCTTATCAGAAATGGCTAACAATCTTGATACAACAGCAAATGGCATTTCTTCCTCACTTGAACAAATGGAAGTTGCAGAATCATTTGCGCAGTTACAAGAAGGAATCAACCAACTTTCTTCCAATTATGGTGCATTCCACTCAGGTCTAGTAGAGTATTCAGGAGGAGTAAATCAATTGTCAAACTCCTATACGAAGATGCACATGGGTATTGAAGAACTTTCAAATGGAACTGACGAATTGGAAAACGGTGTAGGCAAGCTACATGACGGAACAGGTGAACTTTATGAATCGACAAGTGATTTACCTGAACAAATGAAACAAGAAGTGGATCAAATGATCGCAGACTATGACAAATCCGACTTCGAAGCGGTATCCTTCGTATCGCCTAAAAACCAACAAATAAACTCCGTTCAATTTGTCATAAAAACAGAAAGCATCAAAAAAGAAGAAAAAGAAAAACCAGAAAAAACAACAAAAGAACAAACAGGATTCTGGGCACGCCTAAAGGACCTGTTTTCATAATGGGTCAGAGGGACAGGTTCACTGTCCCTCTTTTTTGGAGACAAGGAACCTGTCCCGGTGGACCAACCACATTGCTTTTTCTATTGACCCCCTGCAAAATGACCTCTAAAATAAAAATAATCCAAATTTTCTTAATCTTATATAATAAAATTCTAAGGAATACGATGAATTGGGACAAGGAACCTGTCCCTCCGTCCCATCATTTTGTATAATAAAGAGAGAGTAGTGAAAGGGGATACATGATTTGCATACAAAACACTTGGATTTATTAGCGCAGAAGTATGATCGTGAGGAAAAGGTAGTTACTGAGATTATTAATCTTGAAGCGATCTTGAATCTTCCGAAGGGTACAGAGCATTTTGTCAGTGATTTACACGGCGAGTTTCAGGCCTTTCAACATGTTTTGCGAAATGGCTCAGGGAAGGTAAGAGAGAAAATAGAAGACATTTATAAAAAGGTGTTAACTGAAAAAGAAATAAAAGAGTTTGCAACACTAGTGTATTACCCTGAAGATAAAATCAAGCTGATGAAAAATCATTTTAGCAATGAAGAAGAATTATACCAATGGTACACCGTCATCATTGAACGGATGATCAAGCTGATTTCCTATGCCTCTTCCAAATATACTCGTTCAAAATTACGGAAAGCATTGCCTAGTCAATTTGTTTATATTATTGAGGAACTCTTATACAAAACTGATGAGTTTACGAATTTTAAAGAACCTTACTATACAAGCATTGTTGAACAAATTATTTCGCTTGGACAAGCTGATAAGCTCATTATCGGTCTGGCATATACGACTCAGCGTTTAGTAGTGGATCATCTCCATGTTGTTGGGGATATTTATGATCGTGGACCGGAGCCTGATAAAATAATGGAAGCCCTCATTAACTATCATTCTGTTGATATTCAGTGGGGAAATCATGATGTTTTATGGATCGGTGCTTTTGCAGGCTCTAAGGTTTGTCTAGCTAATATTATTCGAATTTGTGCACGCTATAACAATCTTGACATAATCGAGGATGTATATGGAATAAATCTGCGACCGCTTATGAATCTAGCAGATAAATATTACAATGACAATCCGGCTTTCAGACCGAAAGTTCAACCTGATGATCACGTTTCAGATGAAGAAAAACTGCAAATTACTAAAATTCATCAAGCCATTGCCATGATTCAATTCAAGCTTGAAAGTCCAATCATTAAAAGACGTCCCGGATTTAATATGTCAGAAAGACTTTTGCTTGAAGAAATCGACTTTGAACATAACGAAATAACAATACGTGGAAAAACTTATCCGTTGGAAAATTCGTGTTTTACAACGGTTAATCCTGAGCAGCCGGATCAATTATTAGAGGAAGAAAAGCAAGTAATAGACAAGCTCTTATTCTCTGTTCAGCATTCGGAAAAATTGGCTAGACATATGAATTTTCTCATGAAAAAAGGCAGCCTTTATTTGAAATATAATGGAAATTTATTGATACATGGCTGTATTCCTTTAGATGAAGACGGGAAAATGGAAGGGATGGTCATTGAAGGGAAAACATATGCAGGCCGTGAATTACTAGATGTGTTTGAGCGTTATCTACGTTATTCCTTTGCACACCCTGAAAAAACGGATGACCTAGCGACAGATATGGTGTGGTATTTATGGACAGGAGAATATTCCTCACTCTTTGGTAAACGAGCGATGACAACATTTGAACGTTATTTTATTAAAGATAAGGCAACACATAAAGAGCAGAAAAATCCATATTACTATTTACGAGAAAATGAAGAAATCTGCCGGAAAATCCTATTAGAATTCAATCTTAATCCAGATCAAGGTCATATCATAAATGGACATACCCCTGTAAAAGAAATTGAAGGAGAAAATCCGATCAAGGCAAACGGTAAAATGATTGTAATAGATGGTGGTTTTTCTAAAGCTTATCAATCTACTACAGGAATTGCGGGATACACATTATTGTATAATTCCTACGGCATGCAGCTCGTTGCACATAAACATTTTAATTCTAAAGACGATGTATTACTAAATGGAACAGATGTATTGTCTGTTAAAAGAATCGTTGATAAAGAATTAGAGCGGAAAAAGGTGTTGGAGACAAATGTTGGAGAAGAATTATTGCAGGAGATCTCTATATTAAATAGTTTAATGGAATATCGGTATATGAAATAGGAAAAGCGCAAGGTACCTGGAGCTAGACACCAAAACCTCGTACAAAAGTCTATAATTTCTGTACTTTTAAAATTTGGAAGGGAATCTTTCCCTTCTTTTTACTGTGTAAATTCAACTATACATAAAATCGTTTATAGAGGAGAAGATTGGTTTGATAGATAAAAACGTTAGTAATCAGATCAAAAAAGCTTTAAGAAAAAGCCTAGATAATCAGGACATCGCAGGTGCGAACCTTCTTGTGCTAAAAAGGGGAGAAGAAATTTTTTACTATGAAGACGGTTTTGCTGATATAGAAGCGAACAAGCCTATTTTAAGAGACTCTATTTTTCGTTTATACTCGATGACAAAGCCGGTCACTGCAGCTGCGGCTATGATTCTGGTTGAACGGGGGGAGATTGATTTAAATGAACCTGTTAGTCAATTTTTGGATGGATTTAAGTATCAAATGGTTGAAAAGAATGGAAAGCTTATAACAGTCGAACGCGAAGTTACTCTTCATGATTTACTCAGCATGACGTCTGGATTAGTCTATGGCGGGGATGATCAAGCAGGACAAGGAACAGCCGCTGTGTTTGAAGAGATAGATCGTAAGCTTTTAGGTGATTCGCCATTGAGTACTATTGAAGCAATGAACAAATTAGGAAAAGTACCTCTAGCATTCCAGCCTGGTTCTTCCTGGCAATATGGAACCTCATCAGATGTATTAGGTGCAGTCATTGAAGTCGTAAGCGGACAAAAATTTGGCGAATTCTTGAGGAAGGAATTATTTGATCCTCTCCAAATGAATGACACAGGATTTTGGCTTCCTGAAGAAAAAAGAAGCCGTCTTGTGAAAACGTATACAAATTCAGGAGAGGGAGGTTTAGAGCTATATACGGGCAATCACTTAGGAATTATTCACCATATGGATCGAAATCCAGCCTTTGAATCTGGTGGAGCAGGCTTAGTTTCAACCGTTGATGATTATGCAAAATTTGCGAAAATGCTGATGAACCAAGGAACATTGGAAAGGACTCAACTATTACGTCCGAAAACAGTCAGCTTTTTAACTTCGGCTACACTAAATGCAGAACAGAAAAAAGGCTTTGATTTATGGGGGCAACCGGGATACAGCTATGGAAACTTTATGCGTGTATTAACAAATCCAAGTCAATCTGCAAGTATAGGAAGCCTTGGCGAATATGGCTGGGATGGTTGGCTTGGTTGTTATTTCATTAACTGTCCAAAAGATGAACTAACCTTTTTATTTATGATGCAGAAAAAAGATTCAGGTACAACTCCGCTAACTAGAAAGTTGCGTAATATTGTTTTTAGTGCTTGCTGTGAATAACGAAAGAGGCAGAGAATAATTTCTCTGCCTTTTTGTTAGAAGATCTTAGAATTGATCTGTAATATCTTTTTCTATTTTCGCAGGTTCTGTCGTTGGAGCATATCGTTTTATCACTTGACCATTCTTATCGATCAGAAACTTAGTGAAATTCCATTTAATGTCTTTGGATAAAACACCTTTCTTTTGTTCTTTCAGGTATGAAAATAGAGGTTCTGCGTTTTCGCCATTTACATCAATTTTGGCAAACATAGGGAAGGAGACACCGTAATTCAGCTGACAAAACTCTGTTGTTTCATCTATATTATCAAATTCCTGATTATTAAACTGGCTACAAGGAAATCCTAAAATTTCCAGACCGTCATCTTTAAATTTATCATAGAGTTCTTGAAGTCCGCTAAATTGCTTCGTTAGTCCACACTTACTCGCTGTGTTTACAATTAATAAAGGTTTACCTTCATATTCTTTTAACGATTTTTTCGCGCCATTTGGTTTTTTGACAGTGAAGTCATATACGGTTTTCATACATCTTCCTCCTTGGAAAAAATCAATCTATATATTGTGTAAAATTAAATTGTATCAAATATAAAATCATCCAACAATGAGAAATATTTTTTGTCCCAAAGAAAAAAAGCTTTTGTACCAGGTACAAAAGCTTAGTTAATTTATATAAGGTTTCTATATTTACATATAATCGTAAACAGAATCTTCGAAATAGAGCCAGTGATAATATTCGATTTGAGCATCTGACATGTCTGAGATCTCTTTTTCATTGAATTTTTGCTTAGCTAATAATGCCTTGACTTTGGTTTCTCTCGCTAATTGGCTCATGCTTACTCCTCCTTAAAATATCAGAAGCAATTTATTTATTGGTTGTTGTAAACGTTTTTCGACTTATTTATTTTATTATATATCTCAATTTGATATTAAACAAATATCAAATTGAGATGATTTTTCGAAAAATAATATAGAATGGTTATTTAAGGTTGTTGAACCATAAGAATTTAATTGTTTATGTTTGTAGGAAAAAATATATAATTGCATACGGTGTAAAGAGGAGGGAATGGGTAATAAGGTTTATTTGTATATGATAAAAGTCACGTTTCTGGCGAATGTGTTACTAGGATAAATGGGATGTATTACTAATGAATATTGAGTAAAATCTATGATTTCGAATGTTTTTAAGTGATTTTTCAATTACTTGTTTATTACTCTATAGTTAATTTCCAATATTTAGGTTTCGGGGTATTTTGAACTATTTTAAATTTATAATAGGTAATAAATAACTATTCCAAATAAAGGAATATCTCTTTAGAATAATGGATGTTGTGTTTTTTACACGAATTACACCTAGGAGGAGAATAATGATTAAAAAAAGAATTAGCCTTGTATTATCAATGCTTGTTGTGATCATGCTTGCTGCTGCTTGTTCATCATCAACGACAAGTAAAGAAGAAAAAGAAAAAGAATCGGGGAAGAATGAAAACTCGTCTGTTGAAATTAAGGTGGACAATGCTGAGTATACTCTTCCATCTGAATATGATAATGTGTCCGAGGATCAACTTGTACTCAAAATTGATGTTGAAATGACAAATAAACGAAAAGAAACAATTGATATCGAACCGCCTAGTTTTGCTTTGTACCAAGGTGACACAAAAGCAACTGAAGGTGAGCCAGAGGATTACAAGCAGAAGTTAGAATATACTCGACTTACTGAAGGTAAAAAAATTAAAGGTAGTTTATTTTACATCGTTGATAAAGGTGAACAATATCAACTTGTCTACACTCCTCTAGCATATGGTGACAAAGAGGAAGATCCAATTGAAATCGAAATTGATGGAGCTGACGAAAAGCTATTAAAAACAGCTGATAAATTACAGGATCCGGCAAAAGCTTTATCTGCTTACTTAGATATTTTATTTTATAATGTTGATAATCCAAGATTTGAAAAGTTAACAGGTGAAAAGAAAGATGCACTCTTAGAAGAATTTGATGCTGCGATTATCGAAGGGTTCTCAAGTGCAACATACATGTCTGAAGACCAACTTGATCAAAAAGTTGTGGTCAGCTTGGTAAATTCTATGAAAGCTGCTTTTAAAGAAAAAGTAGGAGCAACAACCGTCACACAAACAAGCAATGGCAAAGAAGCGATTGTTGAATTGAAAGGGAAACCGTTAGATGTTCCTTCATTACAACCTATCCTGGAACAGGAAATGGAAAAATTTATTACGTCAAACCCGAATGCTACTGAGGCAGAAGCTTTAAACTTCGTTTTTGAAAAAATGGGGAGCGAATTTAAAAACGTTACAACTGCTGAAGAAGTGATCGTTGAAATTCAAATGGTGAAGCATGGTGAAGACCAATGGAAGATCGATCCAGATGATTATCGATCAGAAGATATCGCGACACCGTTTGTGAAATTTTATTGAGGATCCCTTTATAACAGAAAATAATTATAATAGTAGAAAACCTACCTCTGTTGTTGATTACTAATCTCTGAAAAGTAGAGATATTTCAATAAAGGTAGGTTTCTTTTATGTTTTTGAGGTAATACAAATGTATATGCTATGAAATTTTGTTATAGTTTTTAGATACAGAAAAAATATTAAATTATATTCCGGTAATAGGGGTTACTGTTTACAAATGAAGTAGTCTATTCATCAATCTGTAATAACTGAAATTTTTAGAATATATCAAAATGTATGCGTTAACAATAACGTGAATTTGGATTAACATTATTAATAAACGCGCGTACATACGGGTGAAGGAGGAGTGTACAAAGAGAACTTAAACCAAATCAGAAGCATTATTTTGTTAACCTAAAGGAAAAAGAAACAAATGTTTTTTTAGTATCGAATCTGAAGATGGAAGTTCTTTTGCAGGCTGGTACCATGATTATGGTCAAGGGAGGGTATGCTGTCTTACTCCTGCCCATAATAAAGAAGGCTTATTAGATCAGGACTTTACTCAACTCCTTGCTAACACAATTGAATGGGTGAGTGGCAATAAATCATAATAAGTTCAAGTGGGTTTTATACCTTTAAATTAGAAAAAACGACCTCAAATCCTTTGATGTGGTCGTTTTTAATCACTTAGAAATATAAGGAATAGATGCCTTCAATATGACTGGTATCAACGCTGCTTATAGGTCAATTTGTTTGATCACCTTAGCGGGATTACCACCAACCACAACATTATCCGGTACATCTTTCGTCACGACCGCACCTGAAGCGATGACAACATTGTTTCCTACTGTAACCCCCGGATTAATGACGGCACTTCCTCCAATCCATACATTGTGTCCAAATGTAATCGGTTTTGCGAATTCTTTGCCGGAATTACGTTCATTTGGATGGAGGGGATGTGTTGCTGTATAGATTTGTACTCCGGGTGCGAGCATGCAATGATCCCCAAATCGCACTTCACATACATCTAAAATAGTGCAATCGAAATTGGCAAAAAAGTTTTCTCCAACATATGTGTTATATCCGTAATCAAAACGGATATTTGGCTCCATATAGACGTTATCTCCAGTAGAACCGAGTAGCTCTTTTAGTAATTTAATGCGTTTTTCTCCGTCTGTTTCTAATGTTTGGTTATAAATTCTAACCTTTTTTCTTGCTACCTCACGTTCCTTTACTAATACAGGGTCTGCAGGGTTATACATTTCTCCCGCCAGCATTTTTTCTTTTTCAGTTTTCATAGTATGACCTTCTTTCTATAACTTGAAAAGGATCTCGGCATCAGGAACTAATTGTCGAGCTAGTATCTTTATTTATCATTACTTTCTTTTTCATTAACTGATTTAATTTTTCTGAACTTAAAAGCATGATGACAACGAAAATGACAATACAGAATGGAAAAATCCCGATGTTTGATTTAGATGCAATGAACCCAAGGAGCGGTGGAATAAAGGTACTTCCTGTATATGCAATGGCCATCTGATAGCCCATAATTGTTTGCGAATGCTTTTTTCCAAATCGTGCTGGTGTTTCATGAAGCATACATGGAAAGATTGGTGCTAAACCTAAACCAACCATTATAAAGCCGATAAGCGAAAATATAGGTGGAAATGGCAGGAACAGAAGGACGGCACCTGCAAGGGCAATGAATTGTCCAACTCGAATAAGAGTAAGATTATTCATTTTAAACGTAATAAAGCCTGTTATAAATCGGCCGATTGTAATTCCTCCATAGTATAAGGAAACCCATTGGGCGGCAACTGCAGCATCTAACTCCTTTACATTAACCAAAAAGCTGCTTCCCCATAGACCCATTGTGGCTTCAACTCCACAATAAAATAGGAAGGATAGCATAGCCAATTTTACACCTTTAATTTGTAGTGGTTTTACGTTCATATCTTCTTCAAGGTGATTGGTTATATCTGTTTTGTCCCCGGGCAGTTCGTTTAATTCTTTATGGCTTTTTTTAGTTACTTTGTTCCATAAAGGTAAAGTAAGCAAAAGGATGATCACCAGCAGGAATTGAATACCTGCGATAGCAAGATAGCCATTGTTCCAAGAATGTTGACCTGAAATAAATTGGGCCATGATGACAGGGCCGAGAGTCGCTCCAACTCCCCAAAAACAATGTAACCAACTCATATGATGTGCTTTGTAATGTGTTGCTACATAATCGTTTAATCCAGCATCAACTGCGCCTGCACCTAACCCAAGGGGAATAGCGCAAACGAATAACCAAATTACAGATGGAGAAAAATGAAATCCGAGCAAAGCGCACGCAGTGATTAAGCAACTGACAAATGTCACATTGCCAGTCCCAAACCGTTTAAGTAAACTTCCGCTAATTAAACTGGAGATAATGGTACTCCCGGCAATCGCCATAAAAAGGTATCCGGCAGTTTCAAGTGGGGCGGATAGGTCCGTCTGCATCACAGGCCATGCCACTCCTAATAATGAATCAGGTAAACCTAAACTAATAAACGCCAAATAAATAATGACTAAAAGGAATGTTGCCATAATTAAACCTCGCCTTTTTATATTTTAAGTGGATGTTTCATTTAGCATGAGATCAAGTCCGAGACTTTGTAATCCATCTAAATAATCTTGTTCCCAATTACTTACGGTAAGTTTTGGGAGATGTTCAATAGGTATGTATTTAGAGCAGCTGATAGCCACTTTATCTAAACTCATTTTATCCATTTCATTGTTACAAAAAATAATCGTATGAGGATTAATAATGGAGACAAATGAGGCTATCAATCTACCGATTGCATCCAATTCGTATTCCTTATTGATCCATTTTTTCGAGTCGCTACTATTTTCTAGAGCTTGTCGAAAATTTTGGTTATCATAAATTGGGACAAATGAAACCTCACCTGAGAAAAATGTACTTCCGCGCACGACATCACCATTTATCATAATCCCTGCTCCAGGTCCATTTTTACCTGAATACAAATAGATAAGTGATTGTCTGTTTTTCATTCCACTTGTATTGTGATATCCAAGAACCGCAGCATTCATATCATTTTCAACTATAACAGGTACAGAAAAATGGTTTTCATAGTAGGCTTTTAAATTAAGGTGTTGAAACTGCTCATACCCTGGTATAAAAAAAATCTTTCCATTCTCAACTGAGCCGGGGACTCCAATTGCAATAGAACTGATTTTGGGGTAATTGGTCATTATTTTTTCAATGAACATAGTTAATGAATCTAATCCATCATCCACTAATACACTCGGAGTTTTACCTTGTGCTTTTATTTCTCCTATGCAATTGAAAACGGTATAATTCGTTTCTGATTTCTCCAAAAAAATCGCAAGACCTAAGGCAAACTCTGGGTTGTATGTATATCTTTTTGCTCGTCGACCACCACTGGATTCATCTAATCCGACTAAGCGAATTTCACCTTCTTCTGCCATCTGCGACAGGAACTTACTGACTGTCGGGAGACTAACTTCTAATAAATTGCTTAATTCAAGTTTTGTTGCACTTCCAAGTTCTAAAAGGTTTTTACGAATACCTCGAAGGATGATCTTCTTCATTGATTTTGGAGAAGCTATTAAATCATCCACTATATCACCGCCTAAAACTTTTTAAACTACTTTTTAAAGTTCTTTAATAAGTCGTGATTACTATATCATATACATTTTTTGAAAACAATTAAAATTTTAAAGCGTTATCAACATTTTTTTTGTGATCAAAATTTTACAATTATTACATGAAAAGGAACGGATAGGCACACATTATGAAAAAGGAAGGGGGAACAGACATGACAAATTTAAATGAGCTTGAGCTTCAAAATCTTCGTCACTTAATCGGTGGTCATGAAACATGTGCAACAAAGCTTGATACATATGCACAGCAATGTCAAGATCCACAAATAAAAGCGATGCTTCAAAACCATGCAAACAATGCAAGACAAACAAAACAACAATTAATGTCATTTTTAGGATAGGAGGACAAATCATGCTACAAGAAAAGGATATGGTGTCAGATTACTTATCAAATCTAAATTCCAGTCTGGCAAGCTACGCGCAAATGATCGCTCAATGTAATAATCAACAATTGCGAAATACATTAATTCAAATTCGAAATAGTGATGAACAAAAGCAATGGGAAGTATACCAGGCAGCTGTTCAACGTAATTATTACACACCAGCATCAGAAGCAGAACAACAAGATGTGATGGAAGTGAAGCAACAATTTCAGCAGGGAAGTTAAGAAAGTAAAAAGGGACATTCCTCCACACATTATCGTGTTGGGAGGAATGTTTTTTTAGGCTCTTTTCTAAAAGATTGTTGTATTAAATAAGTACTTAAAAAAACTAAATAGGGTTGATTTGAACGGATATGCGAGACTCCTGTGGGAGCTGTGGGACAGGTGAGACCCCGCAGACGCAAAGCGTTGAGGAGGCTCACCGCCCACCCCACGGAAAGCGAGCAGCCTGGAGCTCAAATCAACAACCTCTACACTTATTACAAAGCAAAAGTGTTTACGAAAACAGCCTTTTTTTATTTTTAACAGTTGTTGTTCTATGGGAAATGGATTTCGTGAGAAAAAAGTATTGATGTTTTGATCTCTCAATTCTCTTGGGGGTGGATAGGATGTATAAGAGAAAACAAGTAAAAACAGAGACCTATGCCTCTGTTTTTCACTTGCTTTTAAATTGTTTTAGCCTGGTTCATTTCCACACACATCAGAATAAATGCACCTGCACCGTGCAAATCATTCTCGCTCGTTGGTCGTGCAATGTAATGAGCATAGTCACCGATTCCTGTACCTATGCAAATATTGCCTATAAGAAGATTTCCTTTTTCATCAAATTCCAATGTATCGATGACTCCATTGTAGCCCTTCCACGCATATTTCATATACTTGGCATCTAGATAACCCATTCGAACTGCTTTCGCAATCGCTTGAACAAACAGCGAGGTGCAAGAGTTTTCCAACCAATTGTCTGATAGATTGCCTTTGTCAATGACTTGATACCATAATCCGGTGTCAGAATCCTGGTATTTTGTTAATGTAACAAGCAGGTCATGAAGGATACTTGTGAGCATTTGTTTATCTTTATGATCCTCAGGTAGATGATCAAACATTTCCAAAAGGGCCACAGGGTACCAGCCAATAGCTCGGCCCCAAAATTCAGGTGCCAAGCCGGTAATAGGATCTGCCCAATTTGCTTCTTTTGTTTCATCCCAGCCATGGTACAGCAAGCCTGTGTCCGGATCTTTTGTGTGCTTCTCCATAAGAATGGCTTGATAGGTCATCATATCAAAATAGTCGCTTTGCTCAAAAGTTTTACCGAATTGGACTGCAATTGGTCCTGCCATATATAGGCCATCCAGCCACATTTGATTCGGATAATGCTCTTTGTGCCAGAAGCCCCCTGATGGATTCGTTTTCCATGATTTTAATAAAGGTACTAGATTGAACAATGCCTCTTTATAACGTTCATCTCCTGTTTGCTCATAGAGGGTAAAAAGAAGAACACCAGGCTGTATATCATCGAGTTCATCAGAATTAAATTTCATGATGCTTCCGTCTGCAAGGATATGGCTGTCTACCCATCGTTTTATATAGTCATAGTATTTACTTTTATTTGTCTGCCTCCAGCATTTTTCCATCCCGGATAGATATACACCTTGATGATAGTGAAACCTCTCAGGTGGAAGCAGTTCCGGTTCGAATTTAGCCATTAATGTTTCACATGCTTTTTCAGCCCATTGAATAGGAGTTAACGTCTTATTTGATGGTTCATATGTACTCGATTCTGAAGTACTCATCTTAATGATTCCTCCTTCATATGTTTAACATTAGGGTAGCACAATAAAATGTACATTTTTTGCAGTGTTTTATAAAAACTGCTTATATTTTGCAGGATATGAAATAGATATGTGTAATATAAAAAATGAATTGGTAGATGGAGGAGGGAAGCAGACTGAAAGATCTTTTGTATAAGAATGAAGATGAAACATTTACAGTCTCATACCGGAAAGCGCTAAGTCATCATATGCCGGCGAATCATTTCCACAGTACGTTTGAAGTGTATTATTTACTGTCAGGTAAAAGGGAATTTTTTATAAAAGATCGGACATTCGTCGTTCAAGAAGGTGATGTGATCATCATTTCACCTAATATCCTCCATCGGACAACGAATGCGGAAATGCCGAAGTATGAGCGGTTTATTGTTAATATTCATGAGAACTTTATGGGCTCAGTAAATCAAGCTTATCAGGAAATATTTCAGCCTTTGTTCGAACAAGAGTACATCATTGTCAGGTGTTCTCTTCAGGAGCGATTATGGATTGAATCTCTTTGTCAGAAGGTCAGTCAGGAAATTATAGACGAGATGCCGGGTTTCGAGATGTACGCACAGACTTTGGTGCTGCAACTGCTCATTATTTGCTGCCGGCATGTTAAACAAAACAGCATAGAATCATTGGAGTACCCAAGCCCAATGCATGAAAGAATCTCAGAAGTTGTCCGCTATATGAACAACCATTATATGAATGATTTGTCACTGAATTTAGTTTCAGAGAAATTCTACGTAAGTCCATACTACTTAAGTCGATTTTTTAAAGAAGCAACAGGCTTCACATTTATTGAATATCTGAACAGTGTAAGAATCAAAGAAGCCAAAAAGCTACTGGAACACTCCTCAATGAAAGTCAACCTAATTTACAAAAAAGTAGGCTTCAGAAGCATTACACACTTCGGCAGAGTATTCAAATCAATCACCGGCTATGCTCCGCTACATTACAGAAAAAGCGGGTCGAGGGGACAGGTGCCCCGTCCACAGTAATTGGGACAAGGGACCTGTCCATGCGGTCCATAGGAGGAGTGTGTGTTGAGTAAAGCAATGATGCAAACGAGCAGATTATTATTGGGTGTGATTTTTTTAGTTGCAGGTATTAATGGTTATTTTGTTATTTTTGGACTTGAGCCATTTATTGAGACTAGCCCTGAAGCTATGGCATTGTTTGAATCTAATTATTTGTTAATTGTAGAAAAAACATTGGAAGTATTTTGTGGTATTTTCCTTTTAATCAATCAATATATTCCTCTAGTTATTGCTGTCTTATCGCCGATTGTAGCCAATATTTTTTTGCTTCATTTGTTCCAGGATCACTCATTCCTTTTATTAGCTATTATTCTTGTTTTTGCTCATGGTTATTTGCTTTTCTATTATAGAAAAAACTTTATAAGTGTGTTAGAGAGAAAACCGAGTTAGGGTTGGCGGATGGGACAAGGGACCTGTCCCCATGTTCCAGAATTAGTCATGTGTAGGTGAGTATTTGAATAATGATATATGATAAGATACGCGATTATCAGGGGGAGGATTTATGCGCTATTTAATGGGTGTTGATGGGGGAGGCAGTAAAACATACACTGTTATTACGGATGAATATGGAAATAAAGTAGGGGAAGGTTTATCTGGTAGAGGAAATCATCAAGTTGAAGGAATTCAGTTTGCAATGAAGAATATAAAAGAATCGATTGATATCGCTTTGGAGACTGCGGGTCTTCAGTATGAAGATATAACTTTTACACAATTTGGGCTCGCCGGAGCAGATCGAGAAAAGGATTTTGCTATTTTACGGCCGGCTCTGAGTATGTTACCCCTTAGATTGTGGGATGTTGTATGTGACACATTTGAAGGGTTGAGAATTGGCAGTAAAAATAATGTTGGGGTTGTCCTTGTATGTGGAAGCGGCACAAATGCTGCCGGAAGAAATAAGGAAGGGAGAGTCGTGCAAATAGGGGGTATGGGATATCTTTACGGAGATGCTGCCGGTGGAATATATATGGCACGTGAGACGTTTCGTTCAGCCGTAAGGTCATGGGAGCAGCGAGAAATCCCTTCAATACTAACAGAAAAAGTTTCAAGATTTTTTGGCTTTCAAACGATGGATCAACTTGTTAATGATTTTTTAGATCAGGACATTTATGAAGTACCTGGTGAATTAACGATCGTCTTACATGAAGCTGCAGCAGAGGGTGACCAACTCGCGATTCAACTTTTGAAGAATATAGGTGAAGAGTTAGGGATTGCCGCCAATGCTGTTATAAAAAGCCTGGGTGGTTTTGAAAGCGATAACATACCTGTTGTGCTAATCGGTTCTATTCTTCAAAAGGGGAGAAATCAGCATTTAATACAATCATTGACAGCAAAGATCGAAAGTGAAAATGCTAGTATTTCAGTCATAATACCAGATATTGAGCCTGTATATGGGTCCATTTTGCTTGCTTTTGATCACATTGGTATTGAAACAACGGAGGAAATGTATCAAAAATTCAGAGATGAAAGGAGGACGTAAGAAAGTGCGAAATAAATTGAAAGTTGCCGTAATCGGTGGGGGCTCCTCTTATACCCCTGAGCTGATTGAAGGTTTTATTAAACGCTATCAGGAATTTCCTATTGATGAGTTGTATTTAGTCGATATTGAAGCTGGCCGTGAAAAATTAAAAACGGTTGGTGCACTGGCTGAACGGATGATTGAGAAGGCTGGTTTGCCTATAGAACTCCACATGACATTTGATCGAAGGGAGGCCATTCAAGATGCTGCCTTTGTCACAACACAAATACGTGTTGGAATGCTTGATGCCAGATCCCGGGATGAAAAAATACCGTTAAGATATGGTCTTTTAGGTCAGGAAACAACAGGTGCTGGCGGATTTGCTAAGGCGGTTAGAACAATCCCAGTTATTTTGGATATTTGTAAGGAAATGGAGGAACTTTCTCCCCATGCCTTCTTATTAAATTTTACCAACCCGGCAGGAATTGTGACAGAAGCTGTTACGAAATACACAAAGGTGAAAACGATTGGATTATGTAATCTACCAATCGGTACCAAAATGTTAGTGGCAAAAATGATGGGTGTTGATGTCTCAAAAGTCGATATTGAAATGGCAGGAATCAACCATTTGAATTGGACAACAAAAGTATGGGTGGAAGGGATAGAAAAAACAGGTGAAGTCCTTGATATCATATCAGGTGTAAAAGGTGTTTCAGTGAAGAATATTCCTGATATAGAATGGGAACATAAATTTATTCAATCAGTTGGGATGATTCCATGCAGTTACTTAAGATATTACTATATGAAAGATAAAATGCTAGAAAAGCAATTAGAAGATTTAGAGACGAAAGGAACAAGAGCAGACGAAGTGAAAAAGGTGGAAGAAGAGCTCTTTGCCCTTTATCAAGATCCACTTTTAAATTGTAAGCCGACACAGCTTGAAAAACGCGGAGGTGCATACTATTCGGAAGCTGCAGTAAACCTAATGACATCCATTTATAACAATAAAAAAGACATCCAAATTGTCAATGTTAAAAACAATGGAATTCTTTCATGTCTTCCGGATGATGTTTCTGTAGAAGTGAATTGTGTCATAGATTCTGAAGGTGCAACACCTTTACAGGTAAAAACAGCGTTACCTCCACATATTCGTGGTTTATTACAAGTAGTAAAAGCATATGAGGAACTTACCGTTGAAGCAGCAGTTCATGGTGATTATCAGGCAGGATTACAAGCATTAACGATTCATCCTCTTGTTGGGTCTGCAGAATTAGCTAAAAGGGTTTTTAGCGATATTTTAAATGAAAATAAGGAATTTCTTCCTCAATTTAATAGATACAAAGATTAGGAAACGGAGGAATGACGATGGGATATAAATCGATAGAAAAAGGAAATCCAACGATAAATGCTTGTGCATTCACATTTGATGATGGTCCTAGTAAACAACCATTAGAAGCATGGTTGGACGCACTTGAACAATTTTCAGTGTCAGGAACATTTTTTTTACAGGAGAGTGGATTGACAAACATCCTGATAAAGCAAATATGTTGATATCACGGGGGCATGAACTTGCATCCCATTCCTATTATCATCGCAGAATGTCAGAACTATCAGAAGATGTATTTTTGGAAGAATTAAAGGAAACAGAACTGGCCTATCAAGAAGCTACAGGAAAGCTAAGCCCGAACTTTTTCCGTTTTCCTTATCTAAATTTTAATGAAGAAAATCTTAGTTGGCTTTCAAAATGGGGTTATCACAGCATTACTGGAAATGATACAGGTGATTGGGCAGGTCTTCCTGCACAAAAAATAGTCGATAATGGCTCAGTGTTTCTTTATAATGGTTCGATTCTCGTTCTGCATAGCAATGATATTACGAAAGAAACTCCAGCTGCCCTAAAACAGCTGATACGCCGCGCTCTGAATAGGGGTTTAAAACCAGTGAAAATATCTGATTTATTAGAAGGAGTCGGTATTACACCGGAATATCGATCATGGAAAATTTCGATTGAAGTTCCTGATGTAAACTCTATACCTTTACATGAGTGGACTATCATACAAAGCTCACAAGATAGACAAAAACTGGCAGCTGAATCATTAGAATGGGGTCTAGGCAAAATTCCCTCTGGAAATGGTGCAGAAAGGCAGTGGATTCAGTATTTAACAGAGCCCATAAAAGTACAAAAAATAGTTGAGGATAGAGAGTTGTTTTCGGGACAGTTAAAGGAAGACGAGTTTTGGGGATTTGCACGTTTTGGTGTGAATAAAGAGGAATTAGTATTATTAGATTTTGGATTTAGGGAAGCACAAGCTGATACTTTAGTAGATTTACTGCGGCGGGCCGCATATCTAGCAAAAAAAGTAGGATGTTCAAGCATTGTCGCAAGACAAGACATGCGAAGAATCCATAAAATGTGTCAACAGATGGGATGGAATTCAAAGATAGAAGTTGATGAGTTTTTAATGGCAGGGCAATTAATTGAAAGGTAGTATGTCAACTTTGATAGACCATCAGAAAAACTATTGCAGGTATCTGTAATACCCCAATTATTGAGGGGTATTATTTTTTCGAAAATTAAGAACGTATGTTTGATTATAGGGTTCCTATATGGTATGATATGTATGTAAAAACTATCCAATTTAAGGAGTGATCTTATGGCATTGAATCCATACTTAATTTTTGATGGAAATACTCGAGAGGTGGTCCAATATTATGCAAAGGTGTTTGGACTTGAGGAACCTCAATTTATGACCTTCGGATCTATGCATTCCGAGCATTTACCACCAGGTACAGAAGACTTAATTATGCATACATATCTAGAGATTGCTGGTACTAAGCTGATGTTCTCTGACAATTTTCCTGGGACTCCTTATCATGTGGGTAATAATATTACACTCGCTTATGTAAGTGGTGACGAGTCTGCCATCAGAGATGCCTTTAAGAAGTTGAAAGCTGATGGCTCTGTACAAATGGAGCTGCAAGAGACACCGTGGAGTAAATGTTATGGTAGTTTAACTGATAAGTATCAGATTCATTGGCAATTTAGTCACGAAGCTTAATGGAACACGCCTTATATTTTATAAATTAGACTTATATACGTAATTAAGCATTCCTTTTTGTAAAGGGATGCTTTTTTTATCCATTAACAATAATGATTGAAATAAAAGCAATAATTTTTTATTGTAAATCAATAAATATTATGCTAAATTCTAAATAGGAAATATAGGCAGGGACTTTTATGAAAGTTAACAACTTTTTTAACGTGGAAATTCAGCAAACGATGGATCCTTCTTATATATATAACACCTTTGGAGGTAATGAAATCATGAAAGCACTAAAACAACTTGTTCATTTTGGATGGGAGCAAGCCTTATCATGTTTATTTCCCGTTGTCATTTTTGCATCTTTGGCTTTGACAAAATTCATCCCCCTTCCTTTTCTGCCAAGATATGACTGGCTCCTTATTATTTGCCTTTTTATGCAGTGGGTGATGGTGCGTTCCGGACTTGAAACACGTGATGAACTTAAAGTGATTACATTGTTCCATATTATTGGTCTTGCTCTTGAGCTTTTTAAAGTACATATGGGTTCATGGTCTTATCCGGAGGATGGGTTTTCGAAAGTTTTTGGGGTGCCATTGTACAGTGGCTTCATGTACGCTAGTGTAGCAAGTTATCTTTGCCAGGCGTGGAGAAGATTGAAGGTTGAACTAATAAAGTGGCCGCCGTATTTTGTCGTTGTTCCTCTTGCTGCTGCGATTTATTTGAATTTTTTCACCCATCATTTCTGGATCGATATCCGATGGTGGTTATCGGGACTTGTCATTATTGTCTTTTTTCGAACAATGGTCTTTTACGAAGTGAATGGAATTCGTTATCGTATGCCACTTGCCCTTTCTTTTGTCCTCATCGGGTTTTTTATATGGATAGCCGAAAACATCGCCACATTTTTCGGCGCATGGGAATATCCAAACCAAACAGAAGCATGGAGCCTAGTCCACCTAGGAAAAGTAAGCTCATGGCTACTACTCGTCATCGTTAGCTTTCTTATCGTAGCAACTCTAAAAATTGTGAAACGGGACATAGGGACAGGAACACTGTCCCAAATAGAAGAACAACAGGTTTAATGGCATAAAATCCCATAAGAGTATATACACATTTATAGTACAATGGTTTAAAAACTACTTATAGTTTGTGAATTTTTAACATCATGATAAAATAAATAAACTGTTGAATTCGTACTATAAATTGATAGGTGTTGTTAAACTTGAAAAAACGGAAAGTGAAAGTGTGGCTGCTGATTGCTAGTATGCTAGTCGTGTGTTTTTGTGTTTACTTCTTTCTTTCTGACTCCAAAGAAACGAAACAGAGTATTGTCGAAACATTAAATGTAAATGAACATTCTAATGAAAAAATAGATGAGTCATTAACTAAAAAAGAATCTGATCCTGAGAATGTGGAAGTGGTTGAGGAAGTTACGGTCGAAATGGCTGAGAGTGAACAGGAAGAAGTTGTAGACGGAGAGACTGATGAAACAAAAACGGAAGGCTTTAGGGAGAAGGTTAAGGGAGTAGTAGAAGGTGTTATTAAATTATTTAAGAAAGATCTAAAAGTTGTCGCAATTGGTGATTCTCTCACTCAAGGTGTTGGAGATGAAACAGGAAATGGCGGCTATGTGGGGATCTTAAATAATACTTTTATAGAAAATAATATTAATGTTACGATTGAAAACTATGGCAAACGAGGAAATCGAACAGATCAATTATTAAAACGTCTTGAAAAAAGAAATTGAAACGTCAATTAAAAAAGCAGATATTGTATTAATAACAATAGGTGCCAATGATATTATGAAAATTGTAAGAAATAATATTATGAATCTTCAATTAGATCTGTTTGATCAAGAAAAAATAACATATCTTGAGAGATTAACAGCTATTCTTCAAAGGGTTAACGAAATAAATCCAGATACCAAAATTTATTTAATCGGTTTTTATAACCCCTTTGATCGTTATTTAGCTGAAATAGAAGAATTAGAAATGATTATCAACGAGTGGAATGATTCTGGACGATTGGTAACTGAACAGTTTGAAAATGTGAATTATATTCCTATCTCAGATTTATTTATAGATTCTGATGAAGAGTTATTATCTGATGACCATTTCCACCCAAATACTAGCGGATATAAGCTGATGGCAAAGCGGATTTTGCAGAACTTGGAGGAAGTTACTGTTGAACCGGACGTCAGGGATGAAGTGGAGAATCAAAATTAAGACTTGGCGGTAAGCCAAGTTTTTCTATTTATTACGAGCTAAATAATCATAATGCTTCACTCAACTGAACATCCTAAGAAAAGCATGTAAGGTTAGGAGGAGTATTTGTTGAATGTGGATGATGTAGTAGTTGCCAGGGAAAAATTGAAAGGGATTGTTCATACGACACCGCTTGACTATTCACATACATTTAGTCATCTTTCTCAAAATGAAGTGTATTTAAAGCTTGAAAATCTCCAAAAAACAGGGTCATTTAAAGTAAGGGGTTCGTATAATAAGCTAATTTCTTTATCAAAGGAAGATTTACATAAGGGAGTTGTTGCAGCTTCAGCAGGCAATCATGCTCAAGGTGTTGCTTACTCAAGTCAAATGTTAGGTATTCCTTGTACGATTGTGATGCCAAAGGGAGCACCGCTTAGTAAGGTCCTTGCGACTAAGCAATATGGAGCAGAAGTTATTTTAGAAGGATCGGTGTTTGATGAAGCTCTAGCATATGCATTAGAGTATTGTGATCGAATAAATGGTACATTTATTCATGCGTTTGATGATAATGAAGTGATTGTTGGACAAGGGACAGTTGGGTTAGAAATACTTGAACAACTTCCTGATGTAGATGCGATTATTTGTCCTGTTGGTGGAGGTGGGCTAATAGCAGGCGTTGCCATGACGGTGAAACAGATGAATCCGAAAGTATCTGTTTACGGTGTTCAAACCCTTGCTTGTCCAAGTATGAAACAGTCTTTATTACAAAATAAACCTGTCATGGTAGAAGCAACTCCTACGATGGCAGACGGAATTGCCGTAAAAAAACCAGGACAACGGAATTTTGACATCATTAGAGAATATGTTGATGATATTGTATGTGTAGATGAAATGGAAATCGCTCGCTCGATGTTAATGCTTTTGGAGAGAAATAAGCTATTGGTTGAAGGATCGGGAGCTAGTCCGGTAGCTGCCCTTTTATATGAAAAGTTAAATATAAAAGGAAAGAAAATAACGGCTATAATAAGTGGAGGAAATGTGGATGTACATTTTATTTCGAAAATTATTGAACGCGGTCTTGTAGAAGCAGGAAGGTATGCACATTTTTCACTCACATTAAAAGATAAACCAGGTGAGCTTGAAAAGGTTCTACGCTATATTACTGAGCTGAATGCAAACATTCAAAATGTCAATCTGCAACATATTGGAAGACATATTTATCCAGGATTTGCACAACTAGAGATTTCCCTTGAAACAAAAAACAATGACCATATTGAACAAATACATAAAGTCTTGAAAAATAAAGGATATAATATTCGTGTCTAGGTTCCTTGTCCCAATTAGCTGGGACAAGGAACCTGTCCCCATGGACCACCTTATGACACACTTAATTGTTTTACTGCCGGGATATCAGCAGGTGCCCATATGAGGGATGTGAGATTTTCTCTTTTTAACCAGAGTAAGGCGGAATGCTCATTTGATTCGGGTTGACCGCTTACAATTCTACATGTCATACATATTAGGTTAATGGTAGCAGTTTCGTATTCATGTGTATGGTCATGGAAAAAATCATTAACTTCGATCGTACAGTTGAGTTCTTCTTTAATTTCTCGTACTAAGGCAGCATAAATGTCTTCGTCCTTCTCCACTTTACCTCCTGGAAACTCCCACATATTCGCCATGGACATGTTTGGAGATCTTAGTGCGCATAAAATTTCATTTTCATCATTTTCTATGATGGCAGCTACCACCTTCACAATTTTTTTCATGATCTCCTCCATAAATGGTTTTACTTGAATATGATACCATGTAAGATATATAGAAAAGAAGGTAATATAGAGAGGAAACATTTTATGGATATTCGAGAGGTAAGGAAATGTGAGGTTGAGAAGGTTTCACAGTTTTTATTAAAAACGATGGAAGATGTCTATCCATTTCAAATTGGAGATGCGTCTATGAGAGATTTAACGGACATGGAATCATTATATATAAATAAGAGTAAGGCGACTATTCTCGCTGCATTTTCAAAAGGAGAAGTGGTTGGAACCATCGCTCTTCGCCCTTATGATGGACGTATTTCTTTACTTAGAGATCGCTATGACTTAGTGCAAACATGCGAAATTATTAAATGCTATGTTGATAAAAATGCCCGCAGACAAGGTATTGGAACACGATTATATGAAGCAATTGAACGCTATAGCAATATAGCAGGTTATAAAATGATGTATCTACATACTCATAAATTTTTACCAGGCGGTCTTTCTTTTTGGAGAAAAAAGGTTTTGACGAAACACTTGATGAGTTTGATGAATGGCAGACCGTGCATTTTGAAAAAGAAATAACTAGTACCAAATATGAATAGCTTTCATACTCACAACTTTGTTTTTGTGAGTATTTTTTTTTGCCGATTTAACCGTAAGTAAAAAGAATAGACCTTAATTTTATGTTTATCACAGAAAACAGTGGGTAATGAACCTACAAACAAGCATAAGGAGAGAAAAATGATTGAAACATATTTAGAGTCAAAAAAACAAGAAATGTACGGCCTTTTGGAACGTTTAGTCAATACAGACAGCGGCACATATGATAAAGAAGGTGTAGATGCTGTTGGTGACATGTTATTAGAGAAATTTGAAGAGATCGGAATGGATGTAAAAGTTCATTATGAAGAAAAGCTGGGTAATCATTTGGAAATTAAAGCTTCGAGAGATCTTGATCCGAAAATTCTAATCATTGCCCATATGGACACCGTTTTTCCAAAGGGAGAAGCGGAAAAACGCCCATTTAAAGTGATTGGTGACAAAGCTTTTGGTCCTGGTGTTAATGATGAAAAAGCGAGTCATGTTCAAGTTTTATATGCACTTAAGGCGTTGAAGGTAGCCGGATCTGATGCATATAAAAATGTGCATATTATTTTTAACAGTGACGAAGAAATCGGTTCTCCTACCTCAAAACCATTAATCAAACAGGTTGCTGAAAACAAACACTATTCACTTGTTGTGGAATGCTCACGCCCAAATGGAGGACTAGTAACTGAGCGCAAAGGGGTTGGCCAATTCACGCTAGACGTAAAAGGGAAAAGTGCTCATTCCGGAGTAGATCCTGAGCGGGGGAGAAGTGCCATTGAGGAAATCTCTCATAAAATTTTAAAACTTCAACAGCTGAACAATTATGATGAAGGAATATCTGTAAACGTTGGGTTAGTGCAAGGAGGGACCTCAACAAATACGATCCCTTCAGTTGCAAGAGCAGACATTGATGTGAGGTTTAACAATAAACAACAGGCTGCTGATATTGTGCGGAAAATAACAGAAATTTCTCAGGAGGAGCATGTTTCGGGTACATTCACCAAGCTTAAAGGAGATATTAGTCGGCCCCCTATGCAGAAGACAAGAGAGACTGAGCAGCTAATGAAGGTTATCCATGAAGCGGCAGATGATCTTGGCATAACGATTCGCGAGGTAAGCTCAGGAGGAGGGTCGGACGCATCTTTTACCGCAAGTGAAGGGATCCCAACCGTAGATGGAATGGGTCCAATGGGGGAGTTTTCTCATAGTGAAAAGGAAGAATATACAGACTTAAAAACATTCCCTCAATTTACTGCATTACTTGCGAAAACGATTGAAAAGTTAAGTGCATAGTTTTGTTTACAGTTAAGCAAGTCACAATATTTTTTCTTGTATACTATTTGTACAAAAAGATCAGGATGGATACTATCCTGGTCTTTTTATATGTAAGCACTCAGTAGGTGGGAGTAACTTCTGAGATATTAAATTAGAAAAGAACATGTATGATGTTATTAAAATTGGGCTTAATTGATTAAAAGTTTTATTGACAAGTGACGGTATTCTGTAATACTATATACTAGTAATAAGTAATACTAAATATCAGTAGCACATAATACCTGTAATACTGAAAACAAAAAAATAGGAAATACAAGTGAGGGAAAATAGTTGGAAAATATTACAGAAATGCTGAAAGGGGTGCTTGAGGGTTGTGTGCTTGAGATCATCAGCCGTGGAGAAACTTACGGCTACGAAATCACGCAGCAGCTGCGAGAACTTGGCTTCACTGATGTGGTTGAAGGCACAGTTTATACAATTACCATGCGACTCGAGAAAAACAATCTGGTGAACATCGAGAAAAAGCCATCAACTATGGGACCGCCGAGAAAATTTTACACACTCAATGCAGCAGGTCAAGAGCATCTTGAAATTTTTTGGAAAAAATGGGAATTCGTATCAAGCAAAATTAACGAACTCAAAACAAAAATGAAATCAAAAGGAGAAGTAATATGATGAGTATGTTTGAGAAAATCTTTGGCGATTTTAGCGAAAAGAAAGCATGGCGTGAAATGGAAAAACGTGCAAAAGCCTTACCTGAAGACTACTACAACGCCTACAAAGCGATGCAAAAATATCTCTGGAACACTGGCAGTGTGATGGATTGGCAAGAAACAAAATTCGTCTTTAATCACATCATCGACCTTCTTGAAGAAGTCGCAGCTAATGGTAAGCAAGTTAAGGAAATTACTGGTAATGACGTATCAGCCTTCTGTGATGATCTTGTCATTGATGCAAAATCGTGGGTTGATAAGCAGCGTCAAAAACTCAACGATTCGATTAAATAATAGAACTTTGCTAAAACAGCTTAGTATCTTAAAGGAGACGACAATGAACTTTTTAGAAAAAATAACCGGCAGTGATATGACTAAAGCAATGAAAGGTTTTGAAGCGCGAGTAAAAGTCTTGCCAGCTGAATATCAAACTGCTTGGAAAGAAATTATAAGTAATCTCTGGATTCACGGAGATTTCACCGGTCGTAATCTGATGCCGATTCTTGACAGTGCTCTTGAACTGCTTGAAGTTACATCAGGAGACTGCCAGAGAATCGAAGAAGTACTAGGAGATGATATTAAAGGATTCTGTGCAGCTCTTGTTGGTGACGAAGGAGCAAAAACTTATAGAGATAAATGGCGTGACCAACTCAACAACAACGTAGCAAGAAAATTGGGAGGACTAAAATGAGTATCAAAAAAATCATCGAAGGCAAAAAAGAATGGAGAGTTCATGTTTCGCGTGTCAAAGCGCTTCCACAAGATTACCAAATTGTCTATAAAGAGATCCAAAAATATCTCTTCAAAGTCGGCCCTGTTGAGCTAAACGAAGGTATCGGACTGCTCTCTGAAATTCTCAGCTTCTTTGAAGAAGGTGCAGTTGCTGGGAATGGTGTACTTGAAGTCACAGGAACAAACGTTGCTGCTTTCTGTGATGAGCTTATTGAAGATTCAATAACTTACGCTGAACTCTATCAAGAATCGGTCAATCAAATAGTGGTTAAAACTATGAAAAAATAGAAGGAACTTTAATAATATTGTGTTTTTTATTCACCTTGTTAATTCCACAAAATCCTATTTTTATCACTTCTATAAAAAACAATTTTTGAACATTACTCATTCCTTCTTCAATTAAACTGCTCGATGGACTGAATAAATTGAGTTGTTCGATACCGGTGCGGAATAAGGCAGACAACTCTTGGAAATCACTGGGTTCGGCTTGATATCCTTTGCCAACGGACTTACGGCAAACGCTAAAACCTATGTCGACAAGTATCGTGAAGATATGAATCAGATCGATTAGGAAATAGGAAATTCCATAGATAATTCCTACTGAATAGCTGGTTAAAATTAATGGCCACCTTCACTATTCAGTTATATTTTTAATTAGGTACTAAGTAATACTGATTATCAGTAAGACTAAGTAGGGTGGTATAGTCAATCTTGTGCCTTGCTGGACTTTTATAAGGAGGAATAAATATGAACAATACAGCGATTTCTGTAAAAGGGCTAAAAAAATCCTTTAAAGACAAGGAAGTCTTAATAGGGGTAGATTTTGAAGTGCAGTGCGGCGAAATTTTCGCACTGTTGGGCTCAAATGGAGCTGGCAAGACAACTACGGTCAACATCCTCTCGACGTTGATGAAGCCCGATGGCGGTGAAGCAGGTATTTGCGGTTATGACGTCCAGCGTCAACCTGATGATGTTCGTCAAAGCATCAGCCTGACAGGGCAGTTTGCAGCGTTGGACGGCATGCTCACCGGGAGGGAAAACTTGATGTTGATCGCCAAGTTACGGGGAGTTTCCAATCCCTCTCAAGTCGCCGACAAATTGCTAGCAAGATTCAGCCTCAATGATGCGGCCAACCGCCGCGCCGATAAGTATTCCGGTGGGATGAAGCGCCGGCTTGACATTGCCATGAGTCTGATCGGTACGCCAGCAGTTATTTTTCTTGACGAACCGACAACAGGGCTTGACCCCGAAGCGAGGATTGAAGTTTGGAATGCCGTCAAGGAGCTTGCCAATGGAGGAACAACCATTATGCTGACGACCCAGTACCTTGAAGAAGCAGAACAACTTGCGGACCGTATTGCCATCCTGCATGGCGGAAAAATCATTACGACCGGTACTCTTACCGAACTTAAGGAGATGTTCCCGCCAGCGAAAGTAGAGTACGTCGAGAAGCAGCCGACATTGGAGGAAATTTTCCTCTCTATTATTGGTAAAAAGGGGGAGATGTAAATGAATAGGTATACAGGGGTATTACTAGGACGTTTAATGAAGAATATCATGCGCAGCCCGGATACGATTATCACGGTGGCGATTACGCCAATTATGATGATGTTGCTGTTTGTCTATGTATTTGGCGGAGCCATAGAGACAGGCACAGATAACTACGTTAATTATTTATTGCCGGGAATCTTGTTGATGGCTATCGCTTCCGGAGTCGCATATACTTCGTTGAGGCTGTTTACCGATGTAAAGAGTGGATTGATGGCACGTTTTATTACCATGCCCATCAAGCGCTCATCGGTGTTATGGGCTCATGTATTGACCTCGCTTGTTTCCAATGCGCTTACTGTTATGGTGGTTATCCTAGTCGCACTATTGATGGGCTTCCGTTCCAGTGCTGATGTCCTGGATTGTTTCATGGTAGCAGGAATACTCGCTCTCTTTACACTTGCACTTACATGGTTGGCGGTCATTCCCGGATTAACAGCGAAGTCTATGGAAGGGGCGACAGCATACTCGTATCCGTTGATTTTCCTGCCGTTTATAAGTTCGGCTTTTGTTCCCACCGAAACCATGCCTAAACTTGTCCGTGCGTTCGCTGAGAACCAGCCCGTGACATCAATCGTGAATGCTATTCGTGCTCTCTTGTATGAAGGGACCGTTGGTAATGATATCTGGACAGCACTTGCCTGGTGCATCGGCATCATGGTCATCGCTTACGTCTTCGCTAATAAAGCATTTAAACGCCAGCTAGGATAAAAATAGTATTGTGAGATTAGCATATTACTAGTCAGAAGTTATGATGAATATATTTGTTATCAAATGGTTTGACCTAAAGGAATTCCAATAGTATATATAGATTAATTGATAATCGAGTTGGATTATAAAAGCCTCTTGAATTTTAAGAGGCTTTACATAAATTTAATTACTTCTTTACAGCGTGGATAAAATGAATGGTTTCGAATGCAGATAAATAATCAGTTCTATTTCTAAAGTATAGCTCATTTATTTTAGTTGGTGACATATGTTCATAAATTAGTAGACCAGATTTTTCTAGCATCTTTTCCATTTCATTATAAGTAAAATTTGATTTCATTGGTTCTCCACTTGCAGTAGCCATTTTCACCATGTTTTCAACTCTATTAAACATCCCTTTTTCATCAAATAGGTTTTCGTCTGCATAATCTAAAACAATAGAGCTGCCTGGTGGCATGGTAGCAAATAAATCACTTATTAAATTCGCATTTTCCTCTTTATTTAAATAATAAGAAACACCTAAAAGGCTAAAGAAAGTTTTTTTATTATCATGATTGAAACCAGCATTCATTAAATCTTGATAAGTAAATGTAGCAGTAAAGTCCATAGAAACAAAATGAAGGTTACTAGGGATATCAAATTCAGCATTTGCTAACTTTTTCTTCTTAAATTTTTGGGTAGTTGGGTGATCAATTTCAAATATTTCTAGTCTGTTTTTCAATTCTGGATATCGGAAGCAAAATGTATCTAACCCAGCTCCAAGTATGACATACTGTTGTACACCTAACGTAATTTCATTAAGCAGTACTTTTTCGCAATAGGCAGAGCGTGCTAAAGGTGTTGGGGAAAGCTGAACTTGTGTAATCCATTTTAAGACTTCTTTTGGATCATCTTTATATCGTTGCCCAATATCTTTGTTGAAAAATTCTATCCCGTTAATCAAATTGGTACTAATAGTAGAAAATTCTTCATTGGAAATTAGATTGTTTGCAATAAAATCATCCAAAATTTTAGGTGTATCATATTTACTGTGATATGCACGACTGAAAGCCGATATCAAGGAAGTTAAACTGGACTCATTATGTTTCATTCCATTTTCCTCCTATAAAAAAATGAGATTCCCCTGGCCAGGAGAATCTCATTATAATACGCAAAATAATAAATGTAAATTATAGCATAAATAGAATATTTTGTCAAATATTTATATGTGTTATGATAAGGAGAGGATGGTAATTAAACTAAAGAATCATGTTAAATCGGGATGAATAACCGGAAAAATTAAATTTTGACAATTTTGGTTCCTTGTATTTAAGTGGATAGGCGCAATTGGATGTTTGATTTTCAATGTGAGTGAGGAAAATTAATGAAAAAATATCTTGGTTTGAGCTCATTGTTCATAATCATTACGTTTATCATTTTATGTTTTATTGTCCCACAAGTATTAAATCCCTTACCTGAATCCCTGGATTTATTGTTACTATTATTTCTATTGCTGGGTTCGTTCCTTACTGCTATTTTTAGTGTCAAAGGGCGGTTAAAAACAATTAGCTTAGCTATTTCTTCTTTTGGAATGCTAGCTTTATTCGGTTTGTTTATTTTGGTTATTGGTATAATGTTGTTCGGTAACTTTGGGACATAGACTGGAAAAAACCGTCAATGCAAACGGCGCTTTTGATGATGAAACCTTAAAGAATCTGCTAGCCGCATATTTGATAGAATCCGCAGAGTGTACATAGTAATGGTCTTAAAATTACATATGGAATGATTCAAGTTTGTTTTTATAAAAAAGAACTGTTACATAGGGTAATGAACCCTTTGTTAACAGTTCTTTTTTTGTTTTTTAAAATAATAATTTATCTATTTGTTTTTCTAGTAATAAATGAAAATAATGTAGAAAAATGAAAAAAATTAGGTTTAAGGATTGTCTTTTTCGTGAATTAAAAAGGTAATAGAAATCAAAAGAGATTACTAGAATACTGAAATGTAAGTTTTTAAATCTTTTAAATAAAAGAAAAAATTATTTTACTAAAACAAGGACTTTAGGAGGTTTTCCAAATGGGAGAAGCAGCAAAAAAATTAACATTTACACAAAATCAGCAATTGAATTTCCGTCCGGTTTATTCACTTCAAGATATTTACGGTGAAGAAATCATTTTTAACCCAAAATTATATGCTGAAGATTATCAGCATTTTGCAGGGGATTTATTAAGCTTAAATGCGCTAACAGGAAGGGAACTAAGTGTTGTTGGAAACACACCGGTTGTATGTCATGAGGCATGTGCGACAAAACCTGCATTACAATTGTTAAAAAAGGCAGGGCTTCAATTACCGTCAAAGCTTTACACATATCGAAATGAAGAAGAATATATTGAAACTCTTAAGCTTCTATCAAAACAACAGAAAAAAGTAATTTTTCAATATCCTCATCCTGAAAATAAGGTGTCAACCGAACTGTACAGGGTTGGCCCGGAAGTGTTAGCCTATCTTTGTGATAAGCGAAATATACCTGAACTTGTTCCATCCGAACATATACCAAAGCGAAGAATGATGAGTCTGGAACAAATTTTGGAAGAAAAACCGCAACTGCCATTCGTCTTAAAAACAGGTGATGGCCGTCCAACTTCAGGTGGATATGGAGTTTTACTTATTAATGATGAAAAACAACTTGAGGAAATTAATGAAAGCTTTGGAGATTTAACATCCATCATCGTAGAGGAGCAAATCCCATACGAACAAAACATATCTGTTCATTATATGGCAGACAAAAACGGTGTTATTCAATTTCTAGGAAAGTCAGAGCAACTTGTAACCAAAGATGGTAATTTCTGCGGCAGCTGGATTTCCACTGATTATGACGACAGTATCGCGGATATCGTGAAAACCGGTTTTGAAGTAATGAAAAATATTTCAGATAAAGGATATGTTGGTGTAGCCGGCTTCGATGTTCTCTTATATAAAGGACAATACTATTTTATTGATTTAAATGTCCGTTTTAATGCATCTACATGTGGACTCCTGCTATATAACGAAATTCAAGAACGATTTGGCAAAAAGTGCATGCGCCTATGTAATTTTGATTGGAATGAAAACGTTGAAAGTGCTATTCCAATAGCCGAAAAATTCTTAGATAAGGAACACTTCATTCCATTAAGTGTCTTAGACCCTCGATATTTTCCAGATAACAAACAAGTGACAAAGATAATTGGTCTAGTGATCGGGCATTCATCTGAAGAAGTAGAGGAAGTGTTGGAAGAGATGAACAGAGCTGGGTTTAGTTTAAAAGAATAATAGCACTAGGATGTTTTGTTACAACAGGGTAAGTCTTTGAGACAGCCCTGTTTTTTGTCTGGATAATTGTTTAAGGACTAAATTGGTATATTATGTTAAAGTATAGAAGATCAAGTTATAGATTTGCATCTAATCAAGGATGAAAGCCTAAGAAATGGGTGGATAGACAATGGAAAGAATAGTAATGAAATTGACCATAGAAGGGGTAACGATGGAATATTCTATTATTGGTGAAGGAGAACCCTTACTCGTCTTCCATGGTGGACACTCAAACTGTTATGAAGAATTTGGTTATAAAGCATTAATTGGACGTGGTTTCTCACTAATTACTCCTTCAAGACCGGGTTATGGAGAAACTTCTAAAGAAGTCGGAGAAAGCCTCTTAACAGCATGTCATTTTTATAAAAGGCTACTAGATCACTTAAACATTGAAAGAGTTCATGTACTTGCAATATCTGCAGGTGGACCAAGTGGTATTTTATTCGCTGCAACCTACCCGGAAAACGTACATACCCTAATATTACAATCTGCTGTTACAAAAGAATGGCTTACCCCAAAAGACATAGAATACAAGGTTGCAAATGTACTATTCCGTCCAAAAACTGAAAAGTTCACATGGAAACTTATCTCTATTATAAACAATGTCTTCCCGGAGTTTATATTCAAACAAATGTTACCATCCTTTAGTACCCTCACATTTAAACAAGCGAAAGATAAATTAGATATAAACGATATAGAGGCTATAAGAGAGATGAACAATCGTCAGCGATCTGGTAATGGTTTTCTAATGGATCTTGTACAGATAAATGAAGTGACGATCAACAGTTTACAAGATGTACAATGTCCAACATTTATTATGCATAGTAAAAATGATGCTTCAGTACCATTGGAACATCCAAATCTTGCTCATGAGAACATTCCTATTTCCAAATTGCTATTACTAGACACATGGGGGCATTTAATTTGGTTAGGAAAATCTTCTGAAGAAACTGATAGAAGCCTTATTGAGTTCCTTTTATCTCATAAAATGACTTAGATTAGTTCATACATAAACGAATTTTCAGTCCCTAATTTCTATATTTGTCAACACATGCTATAATTAGCTCTTAGAAAATGTAAGTTTTGTTTAACAAAACCGGATGCCTATAAAAGCTTCCGTCCAGTGAAAAAATAGGAGTTGTAAAGAATGAATAAACGATGGACCATCGGAAAAATTAAAGATTTTGTTGAAAATAATTCTGAAAGTACGTTACTTACGACAGAATATCACGGCTTTTCTCAAAAGTTACAATTTAAGTGTGCATGTGGTAACAATTTTGAGAAAACCTTCACGAAATTTAAAAATAATAATCAACGTAAATGTGACGTGTGTCAGCCACCAAAAGCGTCGCGTTAAGCCTACCAAAGAGTGCCGGTTTCTTTTAAATAGAAGTTGGCACTTTTTTATATAATTGGATTGATGAAGGAAGGGAGGGGTATATCCTTATGAAAGTGCGTCTGACAAACTTTAGTGAAGATTGGTTTGAAATGTTTCAAACGGAGGCACAATTTTTGAAAACAATTTTTAGAGATGAAATCATCAAGTTTGAACATTTTGGGAGTACGTCTGTACCCGGCATGAAGGCAAAACCTGTTATTGATATGATGTGCATCGTTAAAGACATAGAGGAGATTGATTCTTTTGATAACAAAATGAATTCACTCGGTTATGATGTTGCAGGGGAATGGGGCATTACAGGCAGAAGGCTATTTCGTAAAGGGGGGAAAACAGAACCCATCATATTCATTTTTATGAAGAGAACAATCCTCAAATTGACCGTCACCTTATCTTTCGAGATTACCTGCGCTCATATCCTAAGGAGGTCGAAACGTACAGCTCGTTTAAAGAAAAGTTGGCCCAACGTTATGATTCCACAAGTGAATATAGTCCAGCCAAAAAAACATTTGTAAAGGACATGGAACAGAGAGCACTTATATGGTTTGCAAATAAATGAATGTTCATTAAAAACACCTACAAACAATTTAACCAATGTTTGTAGGTGTTTTTAGTTTTACATAACCGTAGGCTCATTTCTTAAAGAGATCACTGACTTAAATATGACAATTGTCACCTCACCTCATGACATAATCTACTAATCCAAATCCTTCCTCCATTGTAAACTTACTATATAAACAATGGAGGTGTCACAAATGGAACCGATAATTGAGCTAAATCAAGTAACGAAAATTTTTAAAAATAAACCTGCTGTTAATAAGATTTCATTTTCTATTCATAAAGGAGAAATTGTTGCGATCCTGGGTCCTAATGGAGCAGGAAAGACAACAACAATGAATATGATGCTTGGACTGTTAGAGCCTAGTGAGGGAAGTATCCAGCTATTTAAAAAACAGCCAAAAGATAAATTTGTAAGGGAGAAAATCGGTGCGATGTTGCAGGAGGTAAGTGTAATTGATGCTTTAAAGGTGAAAGAAGTCATTCACCTTTTTAGAAGTTATTACCCTAATCCATTGTCTTTTGAGGAGCTAGTGGATTTCGCTGGTTTTAGTCAGAATGAATGTCAAAAAAGGGCAAATAAACTTTCTGGAGGTCAAAAAAGACGACTTGGCTTCGCCATTGCGATGGCAGGTGATCCTGATGTGTTATTTTTTGATGAACCAACAGTTGGCTTGGATGTGACATCAAGGAAAGTGTTTTGGAGTACGGTGAAGGAATTAAAACAACGGGGAAAAACGATCATTTTTACAACACACTATTTACAGGAGGCAGATGATATTGCTGAGCGAGTGATACTCTTTCATGAAGGGAAGATTGTCGGCGATGGTACTCCTTTGGATATTAAGAGTAAGCTCACAAAACAAGCCGTAACATTTTCAAGTGATTCAACCATTCGTTACGAGGATTTAACCGCTCTTCCTTTTGTAACGGATGTATACGAAAAAGATGGAAGGTTCTTTTGTTTAACAGAGCAACCTGATGATGTCCTTAAAGCTATATTTGCGAAAGATATTCCGGTACGTAACATTGGAATTGAACGGGGACGTCTTGAAGATGCGTTTGAACAAGTTATGGAAAAAAGGGAGGTTATATAATATGAACGGACTTTTGATGCAATGTAAGATGGAAGTATTGAGGATTTTAAGGAATCCCTATTATGTGTTTTGGTCATTGTTTATGCCTATTGCCTTTTATATTGTGTTTACTAGAATTTTTAACTCTGCAATGGACGATCAACAACTATGGCAGGGACATTATCTAATGTCAATGACGGCTTTTAGTTTGATGGGCTCTGCGATTATGACCCTTGGTATCCGCCTGGTTGAAGAAAAAGCTCAAGGATGGTCTACCTTTATGAGGATAACTCCTTTATCTGACCATGCCTATTTCTTTGCGAAAATGGTCGGGCAAACAATGATTCATATATTGTCGATTGCGGTTATTTTTACAGCAGGAGCAATGATTAACGGGATTTCATTATCAGTGGTGGAATGGTTACTATGCGGGTTGTGGCTATTGTTTGGTTCCTTGCCATTTCTTGCATTGGGAACTTTAGTAGGAACAATGAAAAGGGTAGATACAGCTGCGGGGATTTCAAATATGGTGTATATGATTCTGGCTATTGCAGGTGGTATGTGGATGCCGCTTGAGATTATGCCGGATTTTGTCCAAACGATTGGGAAATGGCTTCCATCTTATCATTTTGGCAATGGTGCATGGCAAATCGTTCGAAGTGAAGAGCCGGAATGGGCTAATTTTATCCTTTTAATTGGGTATCTCTTCCTATTCGTGGTAATATCAGGTTATATTAGGAGAAAACAAGAAGCGGCGGTGTAAGCTAAATGGTGCAGAAATTAAAGGGGTTTAGGGTTTTTCCAGATAGATATGGTTTTTTTCCATATGTGTTTTTAATCTATCTTGCCATGCCTGCCTTTTATGTGGCAATTGCACAAGGGTGGAAAAGAATAATTGGAATCGGGTTGCTGTTGTTGTTTCTAATCACATATCGGCAGCTCTATAACTCCTTTGATAAGAAATCATATACGTATTGGCTCGTCATACAAGTTTTTGTCATTTTAATTCTAGCAATCTTATTTAATCTTTATAATATCTTTTTAGGGTTTTTTACCGCACATTTTATTGGGTGGTATAAGAGTAAGAGAATGTTTTACAAAGCTTTGGGAATGTTTGCGGTAGTCATTATTTCACCGTTGATTGTTCAAAGAGAGACCTTGGATTTACAAGATATATACTATTATGGAATTTTTATCCTCATTATGTTTATCTCTCCATTCGGCATCAGGTCTATGAGTACCAGAATGGAATTGGAGAAAAAGCTGGATGAAGCAAATGAACAAATTAAAGAATTGGTCAAACGAGATGAAAGAATGCGTATAGCGAGAGACCTTCATGATCATTTAGGTCATACGTTATCACTCATTACGTTAAAAAGTCAGCTCGTGCATAAATTAATCAGTAAGGATACTGAAAAAGCCAAATTGGAGACAAAAGAGATTGAACGAACTTCCCGATCAGCACTAAAGCAAGTAAGAGAATTAGTATCTGATATGCGAGCCATTACGGTGGCGGAGGAACTGATTGAGTCGGAGATTCTTTTACAGGCAGCAGGAGTTTCCTTTCATTTTACAGGTGATTCAAAGCTGGAAGATGTTCCGTTACTCACGCAGAATATCCTCAGCATGTGTCTTAAAGAAGGAGTTACAAATGTGGTCAAACATAGTCAGGCAAAAAACTGTGTCGTTCATCTGGTGAAAAGAGATGGAGAAATTGAATTAGCAGTTTGTGACGACGGAAAAGGACTTATTGAAACAGTTGAAGATGGGAACGGTTTGAAAGGTATTAGTGAACGTTTAAGATTAATAGACGGAATGATGAAAATCATCTCACACAAAGGAACAAAATTAATCATAACTGTTCCAATTATTGTTAAGGATAAAAAGGTTGGTGTTGGATCGTGATTAGGGTAATGATTGCAGAAGATCAAGGAATGTTAAGGGGTGCATTAGGCTCTTTACTAGATTTTGAGGATGATATTGAAATTGTGGGGGAGGCATCAAATGGCAAGGAAGCATTACACATGATTACCTCCCTTCAACCTGATATTTGTTTAATGGATATTGAAATGCCTCTAATGAGTGGCCTTGATGTAGCAGAAGAGGCAAAAAAATTTTTCTACCTGTAAAATCATTATATTAACAACGTTTGCTCGCCCTGGATATTTTGAGCAGGCAGTAAAGATTGGAGTAAATGGATATATGCTAAAAGACGGCTCCATTGATGAGCTTGCTGAGTCGATTCGAAGTGTCATGAAAGGAAAACGTGAATTTGCTCCGGAACTGATTTTTGGGAGTATGAAGCACGATAACCCGCTGACTGATCGTGAAAAGGATGTATTACGATTAGCATCAGAAGGAAAAACCTCAAAAGACATCTCTTCAGAATTATTTTTATCTGCAGGTACTGTCCGAAATTATATGTCTGAAATACTCAATAAGCTCGAAGTGAAAAACCGAACGGAAGCTGTAACGGTAGCGAAGGAAAAAGGGTGGATTTAGTAGAGATTAATAGTTGAGGTGATGTCAAAATGAAAACGATCAAAAGCATGTTTGACCATTTACATTGGGCTAATCAGCAGATTTTAAAAACTCTAAAAGCGAACGAACCTAGTGACAGCCACAAAGCTAGACAGTTCTTTTCGCATATTCTTTGTGCAGAACAAGTATGGTTAACGAGAATTCAAGGAAAGGATAGCTCAACATTACCCATTTGGGCAGATATTGGATTAGAGGACTGTGAGAAACTAATAAAACAAAATGAAAAGGGCTTTACTGAAATCCTTTCAAATTTATCAGAAGAGAACCATATTGACCTTGTCCAATACAAAAATAGCAAAGGTGAGGAATTTCAATCATCACTTATCGATATTTTAACTCATGTTGCTCTACACGGTCATTATCATCGCGGGCAGGTTAACTTACAACTTCGAGCAGAAGGAATGGAACCAGTTGGTATTGACTTCATTACATTTGTTCGGGAAAGTTGATGTATGTTATATCTGATTATACGAAAAAATACGTTTCAGGGAGAATAATCATGAGTGAACAAGAAAAATTAAAGATTTTTGATGATCATCGAAACCATATAGGAGTCGCTTCCCGTAGTGAGGTACATAGACTTGGGCTTTGGCATGAAGTATTTCACTGTTGGTTTATCAGTAATGATGAAGGAGTAGATTATATCTATTTACAGCTTCGTAGTAAAAGTAAAAAAGACTATCCCGATCTATTAGATATCACGGCGGCCGGACATTTACTAGCTGACGAAACAGTTTTGGATGGAGTAAGAGAAATAGAAGAAGAAATAGGTGTAAGTGTCGATTTTTACGAGTTAATAAGTTTGGGAGAAATTCGGTATCAGGTGACGAAGGAAGGGTTTATTGATAAAGAACTAGCAAACGTTTTTTTATATAAAAGTGAATATACCTTTGATGATTTCACACTTCAATCAGAAGAAGTTGCAGGAATTGTAAAAGCAAAATTCACTGATTTTGCTCAACTGTGGCTTGGAGAAAAAAATGAAATTGAAATCAACGGTTTTGAAATAACGGATGAAGGTGAAAAATGTACCATTCGTAAACATGTAAGCAGGGATAAATTTGTACCACATGAAGTTTCTTTCTATAAAGAAGTGATACGAAATCTGCAAGAACATTGTTTTGACAGAATAGGGGGTTAAAAATGATTGGTTTACTTAGTCTTGGCAGTCTTGTGCTTGGACTTGTTGCATAGATCCTTCCAATTGTAACCATTGTACAGGTTGAAAATCAGAACAATAGGAAATGGATGACCCTCCCGCTTTGAGTAGAAGTGCATTGCTATTTAGCTATGTTTCCAAATTTTCTATAGCTATCATCTCGTACAAATTGGATTGGACACTGTGGGTGCTGTTGCATACGTTGGGGCCTATCTGCTCATTGTGACCTTACTATTAAATGGAAGTTACTTTGTTTATTTATCGTCGGAGAACAGAAAAATAGACTTCTTGTAAAGCCTTTAATTTTACTCATTTTTATTCAGTGAGAGAATACAATGAGTAAAAAATAAGAAGGTGAACAAAAATGTCCTTTTCATTACCTGTGGCCACAAAAACAGTAAAGATTAGCAGTGCGCCGAAAAAGACAGTCGTTTATCCGAGAGTTGTTCGCATGCAAAATCAACGATTGCAATTATCTATCAACCAGATGATTGTATATACAGCGCAGCAGTTAATCGATCAACAAGTTGGAAATATGCCAAGTACGGTTGAAGAAATGCTCGGACAATATGAGATTAAGAACAACCAACGTCAAGTACTAAGCTTATCCCTTTCAAATTATACGTATCATGAAAAAGCGGCACATGGGTTAACGATTAGTAAGTCTTTAACATTTGATCTCAATAAGGGAAAGCTTTGTAACCTTAAAGATTTATTTAAACCTGGAAGTGATTATATAAAAACTCTCTCAAGCATCATCCAGGCGCAAATAAAAGAGCGCGATATTCCCATTCTGAATAGTTTTACAACAATTGCGCCAAATCAGGATTTTTACATGGCTGATAAAGCGTTGGTTATCTATTTTCAACTTTATGACATCACTCCATATGTTTTTGGTTTTCCAATGTTCCCCATATCTGTTTATGAAATTCAAGATATTATAGATGAAGATGGACCTCTTGGCCGAATGGCTGTTAACCATTAGTTTTTCAACATACAAAGCAAAGTAAAAAGGTAATAGGAACGATAAACTCGCCAAATTAATGGTGAGTTTTCTTTTTTATTAAAACATATTGAAATTCCCTTCCAGTTTGTATATATTGTATATAAAGTATATATACAATATTTCACGTAGAGGTATGTGCATGCAAATTATTATTTCGAATAACTCAAAAGAACCATTTTATGAGCAGATTTATACCCAGATAAAAAAGCATATTTTATCTAATGAATTGAAAGCGGGACAATCATTACCCTCCATGCGTCAATTAGCAAAAGATTTAGATATAAGTGTAATTACAACAAAACGAGCTTATGAAGAGCTTGAAAAAAATGGTTTTATTTATTCTGTAGTAGGAAAGGGCTCGTTCGTGTCTGAACAAAATAATGAAATGATCCGCGAACGCAAAATGAAAGTAATCGAAGAACAGTTAATGGCAGCGATTCAAAATAGTAAAGAAATTGGGATAAACTTATCAGAATTAAATGAATTACTAACGATGCTATATAAGGAGGATACATGATGGAAAATGTCATTGAATTACATCATGTCAATAAAGCTTTTAAAGGATTTCAATTGAAAGATTTTTCACTTTCAGTGAAGAAAGGCTTTGTTACAGGGTTTATTGGAGGTAACGGAGTTGGGAAGTCGACAACGATTAAATTGATTATGAATCTATTACAACCTGACAGTGGAACCATTTCTGTCTTTGGAATGGATTACAAAAAGCATGAGAAAGAAATTAAACAACGGATTGGATTTGTGTGTGATGGCAACATGTTTTATGAAAATGTTACATTAAACGAAATGAAGAAACTAATGAAACCTGCATATAAAAATTGGGACGATGGATTATTTACTCAATATGTAGATAGGTTCGAACTGCCTTTAAATAAGCATATCAAAACGTTCTCAAAGGGCATGATGATGAAAACTTCTTTAACGTTTGCTTTATCACATCATGCGGATTTAATTATAATGGATGAACCAACATCTGGATTAGATCCAGTATTTCGCAGGGAACTGTTAGAACTCCTTCATGATGTAATGATGGACGGAGAAAAAACAATCTTTTTTTCAACACATATTACAACAGATTTAGATAGAATAGCAGATTACATTACTTTTATACATAACGGCCAGCATGTTTTTACAAAAGAGAGTTATAAAATCGCGGAAGATTATGCCATTGTAAAAGGAGAAATCAATTTATTAGATCGTGATACAGAGCGCGAATTTATAGCTGTTCGAAAATCCAATCACGGATTTGAAGCATTAGCAACGAATAAACAACGGATACATGATATTTTTGGGAAGACAGTCATCTTTGAAAAACCAACACTTGAGGATATTATGTTTTATACAAAGAAAGGAAAAAGTGACCATGTTACATCTTATTTGTAAAGATATTCTCTTACAGAAAAAAATACTATTAATTTTATTACCTGCTCTATTAATCTACTTATTTTTAGGAACTTCAACCATGTGGGTAGGGATTATTTTTAGTATTGCAATTATTATGAATGCTTTTTCAATTGATGAAAAAACCTCAGTAAAGACATTATTGAACACTTTGCCATATACACGAAAAGAAATCGTTAGTGCCAAATACTTAGGTGCAATTGTTTTTACATGTTTGGTTCTCTTGACGATTTTTATTGGGAATTGGTTGATGCATAGAGAATTCGTACAATGGAGACAAATGGCATTGACTATTGGTTTTGTTGTCTTGTTTATTTCAATTGCTTTTCCTTTTTCGTATTTTCTAAAAAGTCAGTACTTAATGATCGCATCAATATTCGCATTTGTCGTCTATATGGTTATTGTGAATTCTTTTATTGTAGATCTTAATGATAGAATAAGGGAATTGACTAAAACATTCTTATCTTTTAATAATGTACAGATTTATTTATACATGATGATAACAGTAGGGTTCATTTACATGATTTCATGGCTGCTGTCGATCCGGATTTATAAAAGGAAAGTATTTTAAGGATATAAGTGCATCTAGTTTTACTGGATGCCTTTTTTCTGTTAATTGCTTCAATAACACTTACGTAATATCTAATAATTCACAGACAAACATGCAAACGATTGTCCCGAAATTAAAATTAGTAGGATGGAATCTCTGCATAATAGAGTGAAACTTATAACTTATAAAGCAAAATTAGTCGTGTAAATAAACTTTATTGAAAACCTTAACAAAAAAATTACGAAAATTTTAATGCAAACGGTTGCTCAAAATCTCATAGTCTGATATATTAGTTTTTAGATTACGAGGAGGAATGCATCATGAATAGAATATGGTGGAAAGAAGCAGTTGCTTACCAAATCTACCCTCGCAGCTTTATGGATGCTAATGGTGATGGAATTGGTGACCTGAAAGGCATTATGTCAAAGCTGGATTATTTGCAGGATTTAGGAATTGACGTGATTTGGATTTGTCCAATTTATACATCACCAAATGATGATAATGGGTATGATATTAGTGATTATAAAGGAATTATGGAAGATTTCGGAACAATGGCCGATTTTGATCAACTTTTAACAGAAGTTCATAAGCGCGGGATGAAATTAATTATGGATTTGGTTATTAACCATACATCTGATGAACATCCTTGGTTTATTGAATCTCGTTCATCAAAAGAAAATCCTTATCGAGATTATTATATATGGCATCCGGGTGAAGGTGGGGAACCTAATAACTGGGAATCGATTTTTGGAGGTTCTGCTTGGGAATATGATCCAGAGACGAAAGAATATTTTATGCATGTTTTCTCTCGCAAACAGCCGGATTTAAACTGGGAAAATCCGAATGTCAGAAACGATTTATATGAAATGGTCAATTGGTGGCTTGATAAGGGAATTGATGGTTTTCGGGTTGATGCGATATCACATATTAAAAAAGTTGCAGGTTTCCCTGATTTACCAAATCCAAAGAACCTTAAATATGTTCCATCATTCGAAGGACATATGAATCGAGAGGGGATTGATGTATTTCTTCAGGAGCTGAAACGGGAAACGTTTGCTAAATATGACATTATGACTGTTGGTGAAGCAAATGGTGTAAAGCCAAATCAGGCGGATGAGTGGGTTGGAGAAGAAAAAGGCGTTTTTAATATGATTTTTCAATTTGAACATTTAGATCTCTGGGGAAAAAGCGTATCTGGAGGAATCGATCTTAAAGCATTGAAAGAAACGTTTAACGCATGGCAAACAGCACTTGATGGAAAAGGCTGGAATGCATTGTTTCTAGAAAATCATGATCAACCTCGTTCTGTTTCTACATGGGGAAACAGTGAAGAATACCGTGATCAATCAGCTAAATGTCTTGCGACGATGTATTTTCTCATGCAAGGAACACCGTTTATTTACCAGGGTCAAGAAATCGGAATGACCAATGTTAAGTTTCCATCAATTGATGACTATAATGATGTTGCGATCAAAAATTTGTATCAAAACGGAATCGAAGATGGTCAAAGTCATGAAGAGTTAATGGAGATTATTTGGAAAAACGGTCGTGATAATTCAAGAACACCTATGCAATGGACAGATAGTCAGAATGCCGGTTTTACAAAAGGGCAACCTTGGTTAAAAATAAATCCGAATTTCACCGATATTAATGTAGAACATGCGATGAATAATCAAGATTCCATTTATTATTACTATAAGAAATTGATTCAATTACGAAAAGAGCATTTGACCCTCGTGTATGGTAGTTTTAAGCTTATATTGGAAGAGCATAACCAAATTTTTGCTTATTTAAGAACATGGAAAGATGAAACATTCCTAATTATGACAAATCTTTTTGATAAAGAAACATCATATCAACTGCCTGCTGAATGTCAACATCAAAATGCCGAATTGTTGATTGGAAATGAAAACGTTTCGGAAACGTCTGTTATGAATGGTGTTTTAAAACCTTTTGAAGCAAGAGTGTATCGATTAACATAACATTTTGCAACCGTTTGTAGAAACGGTTGCCTGTATACTGAATTGATAGGGAGAGAAAACAGATGAAATTTATATCCTTTGAATTTTGGCAAAAATTCGGAAAAGCATTACTTGTTGTTGTAGCGGTTATGCCGGCTGCCGGAATCATGATTTCACTTGGTAAACTAATTGGAATGGCAAGTGGAGATATAGCGTTGGTGCAAACGATTGCTTTAGTGATGGAGGAAATCGGTTGGGGAATTATTGGGAATCTTCACATTCTATTTGCAGTGGCAATTGGGGGATCGTGGGCGAAAGAACGTGCAGGTGGTGCATTTGCAGCACTGATTGCGTTTGTTCTAATTAATCGAATTACAGGTGCTATTTTTGGTGTTAACAGTGAGATGTTAAATGATCCTGAAGCGACTGTTACTTCCCTTTTTGGAAGTGAATTAATTGTCAAAGACTATTTCGTTTCTATTCTTGGTGCACCAGCCTTAAATATGGGTGTGTTTGTAGGGATCATTTCCGGTTTCTTAGGAGCAAATATCTTTAATAAATATTATAACTATGACAAACTGCCACAATCGCTTGCTTTCTTCAATGGAAAGCGTTTTGTCCCGTTTGTTGTAATCGTAGGTTCTATTGTAACAGCAATCATTCTTTCAGTAGTTTGGCCATTTATTCAAGGTCTTCTAAATGACTTTGGCCGCTGGATTGCTTCATCACGTGAAACAGCTCCGGTTATTGCTCCGTTTATTTTCGGAACATTGGAAAGGCTTTTATTACCGTTCGGTTTACACCATATGTTAACTGTACCAATGAACTATACAGAGTTGGGCGGAACATACACAATATTAACAGGTTCAAGTGCAGGGACAACGGTTTCAGGACAAGATCCTTTATGGCTTGCGTGGATCGCTGATTTAAATAATTTACTTGCTGCAGGCGATACTGCAGGATATGAAGCATTATTAAATGAAGTAACACCTGCTCGATTTAAAGTTGGTCAAATGATTTTATCATGTGCATCATTAATTGGTATTGCGCTTGCGATGTATAAAAATGTTGATAAAGATAAACGCACAAAATATAAATCAATGTTCTTTTCTGCTGGATTAGCAGTATTTTTAACAGGTGTTACAGAACCGATTGAATTTATGTTTATGTTTGTGGCACCAGTTCTTTATGTGGCCTACGCGATTATGACAGGACTAGCTTTTGCGATTGTTGATATTGTTCATATTCGAATTCATTCCTTTGGCATCATCGAATTATTAACAAGAACACCGATGATTATGAAAGCGGGCTTATGGTTGGATTTCGTGTATTTTGTCGTCGCTTGTTTACTATTCTTTGCAATGAACTTCTTTGTTGCGAATTTTATGATTAAAAAGTTTAGATACGCGACACCAGGAAGATTAGGAAACTATATTGAAGAGGAAGCTCCTTCTACTTCACAAGGCAGTGCGAAGGAACAGGATAATTCACTTGCAACAACAGTGATCGGTTTATTAGGTGGAAAAGATAATATCGAAGAAGTTGATGCATGTATGACACGACTTCGCGTTACGATAATTGATATGAATGCGGTTGCTTCCGAACAAGAGTGGAAACAAAATGGAGCACTTGGCTTAATCCTGAAAGGAAAAGGTGTTCAAGCCATTTATGGACCAAAAGCTGACGTATTAAAATCAGATATACAAGACCGTTTAGGGGTTTAAACAATGAAATTATTAACACTTAATTGCCATTCTTGGCAGGAAGATGATCAATTTGAGAAAATAACGATTTTAGCTGAAACCATTCAGGAAAAGTCATATGATGTGATCGCCCTACAGGAAGTAAGTCAATCCATCGAGTCGGAAATCATTGATGGACAAGTAAAAAAAGATAATTTTGTTAAAGTTTTACTTGAAGAATTAAAAAAACTGGGTAATACCCACTATCAATTTGTTTGGGATTTTTCCCATATAGGATATGAAAAGTATGAAGAGGGTGTGGCACTATTAACAAAACATCCGATTGAAAAAGCAACCTCCTTTTTTATTAGTCAGTCAGAAAATACGGAGTATTGGAAAACAAGAAAAATTGTTGGGGCGAACATCAGAATAGAAGATGAAACCTTTAGCTTTTATTCTTGCCACCTTGGCTGGTGGGGGGATGAGGAAGAACCGTTTAAACAACAAATCGATTCTTTATGTGATAAGGCGAATGGAAACGGAAAGTATTTCCTAATGGGTGACTTTAATAATGGTGCACATATTAGAGGCGAAGGATATGATTATTTGTTGGGCAAAGGTCTCTATGATTCTTACACATTATCTAAAGAGAAAGATTCCGGGGTAACGGTTGCCGGTAAGATTGCCGGTTGGGATAAAAACAAACGTGATTTACGTATTGATTATATTTTTTCAAACTTTCCAGTTAACGTAAAAAACTCTTCTGTTATTTTTAACGGGGAAAATAAACCGGTTATATCGGATCATTTTGGGGTAGAAATTACTATCTAATCAAAAAGTAAGGAGAGAGCCGACATGTTCAAATTGTTTACACAAAAAAAGGAATCAATTCATGCTCCTTTAACAGGAAAATCAGTTGCACTGGAACAAGTTCCGGATCCTGTTTTTTCTGAAAAAATGATGGGAGATGGAATAGCCATCGAACCAACACAAAATCAAGTATATTCACCAGTTGATGGTGAGGTCGTAAGTGTATTTCCAACGAAACACGCGATCACCATTCGTTCAAAATCCGGTGCAGAGCTCCTTATTCACATGGGACTGGAAACAGTGAAATTAAATGGAGAAGGGTTCCAAGTTCATGTTTCGGAAGGTGACAAAATTAAAAAAGGAAATCCTATAGCGGAATTTGATATTCAAAAAGTATCAAATACTGGAACAAAAATCATTACGCCGATCATTCTACTAAATGGTGAACATTTTAAAATAGAAAATAAACAAAACAATCAGTCCGTTTCTGGCGGTCAAGATGTGATTATGGAAATTACGAAAATTTAATAGTTAAATTTTATGAGGTCTTAGTTGATATTCAACTAAGACCTCTTTTTATTGGTTAGGACTAGGTTCAACAAAAGAAGAAACAAAGGTATAATGGAAATAATCAAGTAGAATGGTAGAAACAAACTAGCCAAACTAGCTAACTAGTTAATCGTTGGAGGAAACAAATGGAAGAACGTGACTGGCTGATCTTAAAGGTTCTTTATGAAAAAAAGAACATTACGAAGACAGCACAAAGTTTATATATATCACAGCCATCATTAACAAAAAGAATTCAACAAATAGAAAAACAGTTTGATGTGGCGATCATTAAACGGGGAGCAAAAGGTGTTCATTTTACACCACAAGGTGAATATCTAGTAAAATGTGCAGATGAAATGCTTAGTCGTCTTTGTGAAATGAAAGAAACAGTCCAAAATATGTCTCAGGAGGTAGGTGGAACATTACGTTTGGCGGTGTCGAATTATATGACAAGACACAAACTGCCGGGTCTTTTAAAGGAATTTCGTGAACAATTTCCGAATGTAAACTACAAGGTAACAACAGGTTGGAGTCATGAAGTGTATCATCTTGTTTATAACCAAGATGTTCATATTGGAATTGTGCGGGGAGACTATCATTGGGCAGATGCCAAGCAGCTGCTTTTTGAAGAAACGATTTGTATAGCCTCAAGAGAGAAAATCGACCTTAAGGATTTGCCAACATTACCGAGAATCCAATATGAAACAGATATGACATTGAAAACATTAGTCGATAATTGGTGGACAGGAACCTTTTCCTCACCTCCATTCATTGGAATGGAAGTGGACAAAGCAGATACGTGCAAGGAAATGGTAGTAAATGGTTTAGGTTATGGAATTCTCCCAAGCGTCCTTGTTGAAGATCATCCGGATCTTCATTGTATACATTTGAAAAACGAAAAGGGCCTTCCTCTTATAAGAAAAACATGGATGCTTTATCATGAAGAATCTCTTGAGATGAAGGTTGTAAAAGAATTTGTTGATTATGTAAAAGAACTTGATTTTAAGGTTGATATTTAAATCATGGTTATCCTGCCATGATTTTTTTTACTATCAGAAAGAATTTAAATTTTATGGAGGATAGTTAAGAAAAACTAAGGCTCTCGCCAATAGAACTTGGCGACAAGCCAAGTTTTTCTAATTAGCATTATTCGTTTTTTGAATACCTTTCGATAAAATATTTATATTTCAGTAAAACTTTTTTTATTTATATAATTTAGATACAGAGAATCAATAAGGATCAATAATGGCTCTTGTGTAAATGGTAATGGAGGTTTGTACAATATGAACGTTTTTTTCTTATTTTATTACATGTTATTTTGCCAGTTTTTTCGTTAGTTGGTCTTGGTGTATTTCTACATCGGAAATTCACCTTTGATATGGGAACATTATCAAAACTAAATACGTATCTTCTTTTGCCGGCTGTCGGTTTTGCTAATGTTTATGAAAGTAAGATGGGAGGGGACATACTTCTGCAGATCCTTAGCTTTCTTGCGTTACAAAGTCTTTGTCTAATCATCATAACAACAGTCATTTCAAAGGTGTTTAAATTCGAGAATAGACTATCATCCACTTTTAAAAATAGTGTTGTATTAATTAACTCAGGTAATTTCGGATTACCTGTAAGCCAGCTTGTGTTTCAGCATAACCCTTTAGGTGCGTCTATCCAAATTGTTGTGATGGTATTTCAAAATCTCCTAACATACACTTACGGGTTGTTTAATTCCGTTTCAGTTGGTAGTAATAAATTACAAGCCATGAAGGCATTTTTCAAAAATCCTGTAATCTATGCCTTTTTCTTAGGGATGTTCCTTCATGTGACAGCTATTAAAGTACCTGAGTACATTTGGACACCGATCGAAACAGTTTCAAATGCGTTTTTGGCGATCGCCCTTATTACACTTGGTGCTCAGAGTGCCTTTTTGAAAATTAACCATTTATCACTTCCATTGATTCTAAGCCTTATCGGTAGACTGGTCATATCTCCTTGTCTTGCCTTCGTCTTTATCTCTATTTTTCAATTGGAAGGAATCACAGCACAAGCTTTGTTTATCGCAAGTTCATTTCCGACTTCCAGAAATAGTTCTTTACTTGCTTTGGAATATGACAATCACCCAGACTATGCTGCCCAAACAGTCTTACTGTCAACGATAGGAAGTATGATCACAGTGACAGTGGTCGTGTATCTTTCAAAGATTTTATTTCCGTAGGCGGAAATATGAAACTTTCAACATGTTAAAACGTATTTCTATAAATAGCATTTTGAAGGTGGTGCAGGATGAAACAACTCTATATAAAGCAGAAAGTATTCAGTCTAAGCGGCAAGTTTACGGTGAAGGATCAGCAGGAGAATGATGTTTATTATGTGGAGGGAAGCTTTATGCAAATTCCAAAGACTTTCTCCATTATGAATTCAGCAAGAGATGAAGTTGCATTGATTTCGAAAAAGGTATTTAGCTTTTTACCGACGTTTTTAGTTGAGGTAAATGGTCGTGAGGTGTTAACGATCAAGAAAGAGTTCTCATTCTTTAAAGCTCGTTATACGATTGATGCGGCAGGTATTGAGGTACAGGGAAACTGGTGGGATATGGATTTTCAAATTTTACAGAATGGTGAAGTGATCGGTAATGTGAGCAAGGAGTGGTTCAGTTGGGGTGATAGCTATAAGGTCCAAATTTTGCAAGAAGAGATGGACGACATTATCATCGCGTTAGTTGTAGCCATTGATTGTGTGAAGGCTGATGATCAAGCAGCTGCTTCCTCAGCATCGACGATTTAACGTAGAACAAAGAGCCCATTTACGGTGAACCGAGTGGTAAAGTAGAGAGTTGAATTTTTACTGTAATGAGTTGTAGAAACAAACAGAAAAAATGACATAATGAGCCGTTTCTGTATACTAAAACCAACCTCTGAATTATGAGGTTGGTTTTAAAACATAGCATTGATTACTACTTTTGACGTGCAAGTTCATTTCTATTAGGGGCAAGGGGTGGTTGTTCTAACCATTTATTTTTCACCATTAAATCAAACCATTTCTTTGTTACCCTAAGATTTTTTAAAATCGTTCCTTCATATGTAGTAACAAGATCGGTTCGCATAGACGATGCAAGACCAGCTCCATGATAATTCTGTGCTGCTTGGAATAAGAATCCAATGTGATACAGCATCAATTTATCAGAAAAAGGGGATTCAGTCGAGGTTGTCACTTCTGTTTCCCAAGATTTTGGAACAGGTAAATTATCTGCTTGCATGATTTTTGCTAATGCTTTTATTTGTCCATCTGCTGTCTTCTCTGAATCGGTTAAAAAATTACTTACCTCTTTAGACTGAGCAACTTGACTGAATGCAATAGAAAGTGTTTTAGCCATTATGCTTTTTTTAGGTTGAAGGAAATACTAATGATCTCTGTTGCCGCTAATGTTCTGCCTTTTCCAAAAAAGCCATCGGTGAAGTCTTTATCTGTAATATATTCAGGATTTTCGGCTGGATAGAATAAAGGATCTCTTTGGAAATTACCTTTTTCAAGTAAAAGTTCTATCGTTTGATGATACATATTTTTTGCATCATTATTAAATGAATCATAAAGTAATCTTAAGTCTTTTCTCACAGATACACCTAAGGAAGTACTGTGACCGAGCAAACCATGTAACGTCATAACATGTAAGTAATTCAGACAAAAAATATCTGTGAATAATCTTTGTTTTCCTTTAAAAAGGTCAGTTTCAGAAAATCCAATTGGAACAGGAAAGCCCTCGTTCTTCAATAATGAACTCATTTGTTCCTTTTGCCCTTTAAATACTTCTATAGCCTCTGCAAAAACTGCTTTAATTTGCTCGTCCTCAATAATTGAGAACATATATTTATTAACTACATCAGTCATCGTACCATTAACAAACTCTCCCCATAGAGATCCTATTTCAGAAGATGTAAGCCTTAATTGATCTTTATCCAACATATTCACCTCAACACTTATTACATTCTGTTTGATTATTTAGATTTAAAAATATTATATCCAAACTTATCAATTCAATGTATAAGTAGGTTCATGAAGAAAGATATGGCTAATCGTTAAAATGCATAGAGCTTTTTATTTTTTATAGAGGATTAAGGTGTTAATAGGCGAATACTATGTAATTAGATAGGTGAATCAAACAGCCAACTCTAATTCTGACTAATGTTAAAAAAGGGGAGAATAAAGATGGATACACTGAAAGAACCATTTATTTTTCCAGTACGGGAAAACACAAAAAGTTACCTTGAAATCATACATATAGAAACTGGTGAAAGAGAAACGTTGGCAACATTTGATCAAGTTATTGAAGCACCAAATTGGACTCGTGATGACAGGCTTATTTATAACAGTGGTGGGCATATTCACTCTTTTGATATCAATACGAATGAAAGGAATGTAATTGATTCGGGGTTTGCTTGCTTTTGTAATAACGACCATGTGTTATCTCCGGACGAATCTCAAATTGCTGTTAGTCATCATACGTTGGAAGATCGTCAATCTCGCATATATACGTTACCATTAAAGGGTGGTAATCCGACTCTCATTACACCGATGGCACCTTCTTATTTGCACGGCTGGTCACCAGATGGTAAAACATTAGCTTACTGTGCTGAACGGAACGGACAGTATGATATCTATACAATCCCAATAAGCGGAGGGGTTGAAAAGCAGTTAACCGATCTCCCGGGACTTGATGATGGTCCGGAATATTCTCCTGACGGCAGGCATATCTGGTTTAATTCAACTCGTTCTGGATTGATGCAAATTTGGCGAATGAATGCAGATGGCAGTGATCAGACGCAAATGACATATGAAGAAAGCAATAACTGGTTCCCACACGTGTCTCCAAATGGTGAAAAAGTAGTCTATCTTGCTTATCGTAAAGGAGACGTTGAACCTGGTGATCATCCACCTAATAAGGATGTTGAATTACGCATCATGTCAAGTTCCGGTGGTGAATCTCGCTTACTCCTAAAACTGTTTGGAGGACAAGGTACGATCAATGTGAATTCCTGGTCACCAGATAGCAAACAAATTGCTTTTGTGAGGTATGAATTTTTATAATTTCTAAAAACATTTAAATAGGTTGATTGGTACTCCAATCAACCATCAACACTAGCAAAAAGAGTTTTCTTTTTTAATTATACTTCACCTAACATGTTGGTAGAAAAATAATGATAGAGCTTAACTTAATGTATACTATTATGTAAGTATCAATATTGGGCAGAATGGCAATATCCACATTTTTCACAGAAAATAGTGCCTGATACATAATTGATTGAATATGGATTATCTTTATTACATTGTGGACAATATTTTACAATAGCTTTTGTCTTTTTTGTGATTGTCTTATACACGTAATCACCACCTTTTAATAAATTTATATGGCGTAAAGTGGATAAACATTCAAGACAAAGTAGTACATATACGAAAAAAAATTTAGGAGGAAAAACATGGAACTTGGAGCATTCTCTGTAAGTTTAAGTGTAAAAGATATTAACAAATCAAAATCATTTTACGAAAATCTGGGATTTGAAGTTTTGGGAGGAGATATTACGCAAAACTGGCTCATTATGAAAAATGAAAGCAGTGTAATTGGTCTTTTTCAAGGAATGTTTGAAGATAATATTCTCACCTTTAATCCGGGATGGAATCAAAATGCTGAAAATCTTGATTCGTTTACTGACATTCGAGATATCCAAAAACAACTTAAATCAAAAGGAATGAATTTATTATCAGAAGCAGATGAAACAACCGAAGGCCCTGCTAGTTTTACAATTAAAGACCCCGATGGTAATCTCATTCTTTTAGATCAACACAGATAATCATAAGATAAATAGTTGTTTTCTTTACCGAATCAAACAAAAAACAACAAAGTTTGCGGAAAACGTTTTAAAGTAAAGCTAATTGCTTACATTAATGTTATAGTTAATACAATAACTTTAAAAGTGAGAAGGCGACTAACATGATTGAGATAAAAACTTCGCAACTAAGTGATGGAGAATTTAATAGAGGGGTATTTGCTAAAAACGATATTAAAAAAGGACAACTTCTACATGAAGCACCTGTTATTGCATATCCGAATGATGAGCATAAATACATAGAAAAAACCCTGCTTGCTGATTACGCTTTTGAGTATGGGATAAATCATACTGCTATTCTTCTTGGTTATGGAATGTTATTCAATCATTCTTATGAACCAAATGCAACATACGAAATTAATTTTGACAATCATACATTCGATTTCTTTGCTTATACGGATATAAAAGCAGGAGATGAGATCCTCATTAACTATAACGGCGATGTAGATGACAAAGAAAAGCTTTGGTTTGATAAAGATTGAAGATAGCAAATACCAAAAAGAAGCATTTTTCATTGAAAAATGCTTCTTTTTATTGTAAAAATTTAAAAATACCCTTTATTAATAATTATTTATTGAAAAACAATAAATTGTAGGTTAAAATCATACTGACAATAATGAAGAGAGGTGCTATGTATGAATCGTGGAACAACATTATTTTTAAAAATAGCTGTTATCCTAATTGGAATCCCGGTTCGCATAGAAGATACTGATTGTAAATGCACAAAACTTTATCTTCTTTAAAGCATTTACAGAAATTTGTGAGAACGCATTGTTCCTGTCAATATAGTTCAAAAGTAGGGATGCCACTCTTTTATTTAATGGCAGAAATTCCATTGATTCGGATATAGTGTTTTAAAATCACCTTGTGCTATGGGATTCAAATGAATTCCGTGTTGGTCGACTGCTTCAAGTTCACTTAAATATGTTCCATCACTAAAAGCTGGTTGTTACTTGGATCAAATGATGGAGAGGATTGGGAAGTTCTTGATCGAAAAGAACATGTTCATTTTAAATGGAGGAGATACACAAAAGCTTTTACAATCGAAAATCCAGGTGCTTTTTCATACTATCGATTTGAATTCATTGATAATGGTGTATCAAATGTAACCTCTCTTTCCCAAATTGAATTGCTCGGGTTTGATCATCTATTAGAAAATTACAAGTGTGTGAAATCCATAGCGGAAAAAATAGAAAATAGCGAAATTCAAAATCAAGTAAAACATCATTTATCACGTTCATACGAATATTTACAACAAAACAAATTAAATCTATCTATTATAGAATTAGAGGCTTGTATCAATGTGACCAACCAACTAAATGCTGGAAAAGATTCTGGAAAGAAAGAACAATTGAACGCCAATATACATGCGCTGATTTTTGTTTTAAAAAAGTTATTCATATAAAAAAAAATGCAGTGTAGAAGGAGATAAATAATATGGATTTTTGGAGATTCACGGAGAAAGAATAATCCTAAAAACAAGGGCTTCCCATTTTAGTTGGAAGCCCTTTCTTCAATTTTAAAAACCACATCTTCATGTGGAAGTTTATTTCCAACAATGAAGGTGTGGTTAGGCGGTATTTCCTCTAGAGGAAGTCGTATTCTCTCAAATCGAACTATAAATAACCGAGCGAAGCCGTGGGTGATGGTAAGCTTCAAAGTTAGGGAACATTTGCTGCATATACACAGCAGAGAGTTTTTCTTTTGGGTCGATCATGACCCATGTGCCAGCTAATCCACACCATCCGAATTCTCCAATTGAACTGTTACTGCCAGCTAATGGCGGATTGTTCATGACTCTGACACCCAATCCATAACCATAACCCTTCAGATAATCCCAATTATAGGATGGCAACACCTCTGGCTGTAGATGGTTGGTGGACATTAGTTCAATCGTCTTCCTACCTAAAATTTTGACACCGTTATGCTCTCCGCCGTTTGCCAACATGTGGGCAAATCGACTATAGTCGCCTAACGTAGACAGCAACCCTCCGCCTCCGCTTTCAAACTTGGCTTCTGGCTGATAACTCCCGTCCATTAATGAATTTTTGGTTAACTCTCCATTTTCATTACGATTGTAAAGGCTGCAAAGACGCGCTTTTTTCTCCTCGGGAATCTTGAAAAATGTATCCTTCATTTCCAAAGGATCAAAAATTTCATCTTTTAAAAACGTTCCAAAGGATTTACCGGACAGAACTTCAATCAGTGCTCCCAAGACATCATGGCTATAACCATAGTGCCATTTTGTCCCAGGTTCAAAGGCTAGTGGAATATCGCTTAGCATTTTGGAGAGGGTTCTTACATCTAAAATCTCAGAACCTTTGTCGTTGTTGTAGTTATTGAGTGCTAGTTTTACCTGACGTTCGGTTTCATTTCCTTCCCCTCCATAGGTTAAACCAGAGGTCATCGTGAAGAGATCTTTTACCCTGATTGATTTTGAAGAGGGAATGATCGACAAATCTTCGTTTTGATTTCTATGGTAAAATTTTGGTTCTTTGAATTCAGGAAGATACTCTTCAAGAGGATCGTTCAGCAAAAACATGCCCCGTTCATATAAAATAAGGGCAGCCACACATGTGATCACTTTGGTGTTTGAATAAATTCTATAAATCGTATCAGGTAAAATTGGTTTTCTCATTTCAAGGTCACTATAGCCAATAAAATCTTCAAATACTGTTTGCCCTTGATAGGTAACGGAACAGGCACATCCAGCCGGACCTTTCTCGACAAAGCTTTTTAATAATGGGTGTAGCTTTTCAAAAGATTTCAAACAGATTCCCCTCCTTATGAAGCGTAGAATTGCAGAAAAATAGATGATACTTCCATTTAACCATTTATTGCTATTTGTCACAAGATTCTATTTTTTAAGTGGAGGAGCTCATCAGTGATAGAGGCGGAGTTGTATCACAGCTTGAACAGGAAATGGGATGTTTCCATGTCATGTTTAGAATGGTATGTCTCTAAATTTTTTTGGAGACATGTTTACATGGTTTTTAAATGTTGTAACAAAATGAGAAGTATTATTGAATCCACAAACAGTAGATATTTCATTGATCGTCAAACTAGTATTGTGTAGGAGCTTCTTCGCATTATTAATTCGATAGTTAATTAAATACTGAATGGGTGAGCAGTCCATATGTTTTTTAAATATCCTTGTAAAGTAGTAAGAACTTAAGTATACGTGATTGGCAATATCTTCAAGTTTTATGTTTTCTGTATGGTGATTCTCCAAGAAAAGGATCGCTTGTTTTATTTTATTTTCCGTTGAGTCGTTGGAAAAATTAGAGAATTGATTCAGTTCATAAAGTATTTTTTGGATCGTGATCGAAACACTATGTTCATCAACTTCATTTTGTTCAGCCATTTTTAAAATAAGTTTCACATAATCAAGAATAATATGATTGTCATACATAGGGTATACACTACCGTTTTTACCATAAAGGAGGTCGAAATATTCTCTACTTGAATTACCGGTAAAATGGAAGAAATCAAAAATCGTTTCTTCTTCTGCATGATAGGAGTGTGGGTGATAACAATCGAGAAATACAAAGGTGCTTGCAGGTGCCATAAATTGACGATCTTTATAAGTGAAATTCATTTTCCCTTTTTTTACATATAAAAATAAAAAACTATTAAAATTCTCTCTACTCACCTTATATTTTTCACTACAATAAAATGTCCCTGAATAAATGAGGTAATAAAGTGCTTTTTTGGCAAATTCATTTGTCATCGTAAAAAACATTTTAGATTGGGGTAACGTTCCTTTATCCTTTATCTTCATAAAACACATCACCTCGAAACATTTTCTATTAAACTATTTACTACTAAGTTACATCAAAAGGATTTTTTTAGAAAGAGCAATATTCCTAAATTTTTAGGCAATATAGAGTAATGACTGTTTTGGATGCCTGTAATAAGATTAAAGCATCATCAACAATAATAAATGTAGGAGGAGTTTTAATGGACGTAAGAATTGGACTTATAGGAGCAGGTTGGATGGGAAAGGCTCATACGAACGCTTTTGCAAACGCTTTAATGATCTTCGGACCTGATGCCGGTACACCTGTATTTGAAGTAGTTTCAGATGTTAGTGAAGATGCTGCAAAAATGGCAAGGGAACAATTGGGGTTTTTAAGATGTACATCGGATTGGAAAGAGGTTGTAACAGATGAAAGAGTAGACATCATTGATATTGCCACACCTAATGCCTTTCATTATGAAATAGCAAAGGCAGCATTAGAAAATGGAAAACATGTTTATTGTGAAAAACCTTTAACATTGTCTGCTGAACAATCTGTAGAATTAGCGGAACTAGCAAAACAAAAAGGTGTTGTTAATTATGTAGGATATAACAATGTTATGAATCCGGCTAATGCCTATATAAAAGAGCTTGTCGATTCTGGTAAACTAGGCAAGATTGTTAAATTCACTGGAACGTATGACCAGGATGGGTTATTAGATGAATCCCTGCCTATTACATGGCGTCATATTAATAAATTTTCTGGATCTGGATCACTAGGCGACCTTGGTTCACATTTAATAAGTGTTTCACAATATATCCTTGGAAACATTCAATGTGTAAATGCATTATCAAAAATTGTCATAGAAGAAAGACCGGTATCTGCAGGATCATCAGAGTATGCCAAAGTAGAGAATGATGATGTGATCTCAATTCTAGCAAATTATGAAAATGGTGCAGTAGGCATGATTTCCTCAAGTAGAGTTGCGGCAGGAAGAAAGAATTACTTAACCTATGAAATACAAGGAACGGGAGGAACAGTTTATTATTCTCTTGAACGTATGAATGAAGTGAATGTGTATTTTACTTCCGACAATAGCAGGGATAGAGGGTTCAGAACGGTATTTCTAAGTCCTGAACACAAAGGATATTCCGCATTTTACCCTGCTGCAGGAATTGCGATTGGCTATAACGATATGAAGGTATTAGAGGCGCACGAACTCCTTTCTGCCGTAACAAAAAATACTCCATATGTATGTGATTTCGAGTTCGGAGCAAGTATTGATAAAACTGTAAGCGCCATCTTAACATCTGCTGAAGAAAAGAACTGGATTGATGTAAGTGAAAAAGGGGGAGTTATAGTATGAACATTAAAGTAGGCACTGCACCTGATTCATGGGGAGTATGGTTTCCAGAAAATGAAAAACAAACGCATTGGGAAAGATGTTTAGACGAGATGGAGAAAGCGGGATATCAAGGAGTAGAACTCGGCCCTTGGGGTTATCTTCCAAATGAGTATCATCAATTAAAGGAAGAATTAGATAAAAGAAACTTAACACTAACAGCGACAACATTAGTAGGTGATTTAACCTCTGATACTAAAACAGATGAAATGATTGCATTGCTAGACGAAATGAGCGAACTTCAATTAAAGTTTCCAACTGCTAAATATGTTGTTTTAATTGATGATTGTTATACAGATTTATTTACTGGTGAACTTGTTCGTTCCCCTGAATTAAATGAACAAGAATGGGAACAATTCATTACCAACGTTGATCGAATTAAAAACCATGCAAAATCTGAATACGGATTGGAAGTTGTTTTTCACCCACATGCTCAAAGTCACATCGAAACAGAGGAACAAATAGAAAAATTGTTACGGGATAGTGATGTAAATCTTTGTTTAGATACTGGACATCACGCTTATACAGACGGTGATCCTGTTGCTTTTATGAAAAAACATCACTTAAGAATACCATATCTTCATGTGAAAAGCTGTGATCTGGAAGTAAGAAAGAGAATGCAGGAAGAAGGGTGGTCTTTTGCAAAAGCAGTAAGCGAGGATATAATGTGTGAACCGGAAAAAGGGATCGTGGATTTTGAAGCCTTTGTACAATTGTTAAAGGAGATTAACTTTAATGGCTGGGCGATCGTGGAACAGGACATGTATCCGGCACCGTTTGAAAAACCTTATCCAATTGCCAAAAGAACCTATGAATATTTAGAAACATTACTGCAAAAAGAACAAATGAAAATATAAAAAAAGTAGATAAATCGGGGAGTACTTTGCAGACGAGGTACTTCCTGAATGAGAATCGTTTGAGAAGAAGGCGCTCAAAATGAAAAAACCACTCGTGTAACCTATTTCAACTATTTAAGAAATAAATCATAAATAGTTGGATTAGGTTATACAAGAATCATAGTTAGTCTTATATGAAAAATCATTATTTTTGAATATGAAAGCGCTTAAATTTAAGTTGTGGAGGAGTAACAAGATGAAAAATAACCGATATATTCTTACAGTTGTCTTAACTGTTGCATTAGCCGGCTTTCTTTTCGGTTACGACACAGCTGTTATCTCTGGTGCAGAACAGTCTGTACAAAGATACTTAATTGATACCTTAGGGTTAGGCTCGTTTGCTCATGGGTTAACCGTGTCAAGTGCATTATTTGGATGTGTGGTAGGAGGCATCATTTCAGGGTACCTTGCCAATAGAATAGGGAGAAAGAAAACATTAATAATAGCTGCTATTTTGTTCTTTTTATCAGCGTTAGGTAGTGCTTATCCGGAACTGCTATTTTTCACAAAAGACCAGCCTACCATTGGTTTGTTGCTAATGTTTAATTTGTACAGGATTATAGGTGGAATTGGAGTTGGGATTGGTTCTGCTATCGCTCCTGTATATATAAGTGAAATCTCACCTCAAGGAAGTAGAGGAAAGTATGTGGCACTGTACACATTAGCGATCGGAGTCGGTGCGCTAGTCGTATATATTGTAAACTTATCGATTGTATCCGGTCAGAGTTCTGCATGGATTGATGATATTGGATGGAGATATATGTTTGCTTCAGAAATGATACCGGCTTTTCTCTTTTTTATTTTACTATTTTTCGTACCAGAAACCCCGAGATATCTTTCTATAAAAAAAGATTATCATCAAGCCTTATCTATTCTGGAAAAAGTAAACGGTTCTAAAAATAGGGCACAAGAAATAATGGATGATATAAAAACTTCTTTATTAAATCAAACAACAGGTAAAGCTCATATTTTCTCATATGGAAAACTAGTCATCGGTATAGGAATAGCTATTGCAATATTACAACAATTAATCGGAATTAATGTTATTTTATATTATGCCCCAAGGATTTTTGAAGAATTGGGTGCCGGTCAAAATGGATCTATGTTGCAAACTGTTATTGTTGGTGTTATCAATGTTGTATTTATGGCCTTGGCTATTTTGTTTGTAGATAGCTGGGGCCGAAAGCCATTATTAATTGGAGGATCTATTGGTTGTGCAGTAAGCCTGTTTACTGTAGCAGCATTAGCATCAATGGACATATTTGGGCTTTCAACATTACTATTCATCTTATTATATGTTGCCAGTTTTCAATTTTCATGGGGAGTCGTTACATGGGTCATCGTCTCTGAAATTTTTCCAAATAAGATTCGTGGTCAGGCGACATCAATTGCAGTAGCTTTACATTGGTTGGCTAATTTAACGATTTCATCTACATTCCCGCCATTAAACGATCTTTTTGGTGGTATGACGTTTGGCATCTATGGATTTATTAGTCTATTAGCTGTATTTTTCATATGGAAGATGGTTCCTGAAACGAAAGGGAAAACACTTGAGGAGCTGGAGGAAATTTGGGGTAAGGATCGTGAAGAGAGAAAAGAAGCTATATAGTTAATAATGCCCCACAGATGTCAGGTTTTTAAGAGGGATTGACTTTTTCTATCAATCAAGAAGATTTCAAATATAATAGTAGAAACTCGGAAAAGAAATACATTCACTGAAAAAATTTATAAGCAGAAGTGTATGAACTTCATACATTTCTGCTTATAATATCACATTGCTATTCGAGGTTAGCATGTTTAGTAAACATGGATTTAGAATTTAATCCTTCTAGCTCCATATATCTTAATATTAAACTATCGAAAAACAGTAACAGCGTTTGTTCAAAAAGTGATGCCATTGGTTGAATCGTTTGATACTCGCTGGTCTCCTGATCTTTAGGAGAACCAGGCATTTTGACAATAATATCGGCTAGTTTTCCAATGGTGGATTCAGGATTAATTGTTACAACAGCCACTTTAGACCTATAACCTTTTGCTTTCTCAGCCATGGAAATTAAGCTTTTTGTTTCTCCTGATCCTGAAGCAATAATAAGTAAATCATTTTCTGCGATATTAGCCGTAACTGTTTCACCGACAACATATGAATCGATTCCCATATGCATCATTCTCATGGCAAATGATTTTCCCATAAAACCTGATCGGCCTGCACCTGCAACAAACACTTTATTTGAGGATCTAATGGCTTTAACTAAACCCTCGGCATCAGCATCCGTAATATACTTAACAGAATGGTTTAATTCTTCCAATACTTTTGAAAGATAATAAGATGTTTCCATATATTGCCCCGATTATACTAAAGTAGCTTCTTTAACTAATTTTTGCATTTCAGATGCGACCGCTTTTTTGTCATCTTTCCCTGTTATTCCGCCACCGACAATAACTAAATCGGGTTGAGCAGCAATGACTTCCGGTAGTGTTTCTAGTTTAATTCCGCCAGCTACAGCCGTTTTTGCGTTCGATACAACACGTTTGATTGTGCGTAATTGCTCAAAGGAATTTTCTCCTGCAGCTTGAAGATCGTAACCTGTATGTACGCAAATATAGTCAACGCCAAGAGCATCAATTTCTTTGGCACGTTGTTCAATATCTTTCACATTAATCATATCAACTAAGATTTTTGTACCATGTTTTTTTGCTTCTTCAACCGCACCTATAATTGTTGCATCATCTGTTGCACCAAGAATTGTGACAATTCCGGCACCTGCTTCAGAAGCCTTCATCACTTCATAGCCCCCGGCATCCATAACCTTTAAATCTGCTAAAACTGTAAGATTTGGAAATGCTTCTTTTACTTCTTTAACTGCTCTTAATCCTTCGTTAATAACGACTGGTGTACCAATTTCAACAATATCTATAAATTCCTGAACTTCACCCACCACTTGTTTTGCTTCTTCGATATTTACTAAATCTAATGCTAGTTGTAATTCCATCTTATTTCCTCCTTAACGGCTACTGTTTGAGTTTTCTTACAGTATCAATTATATTAGAATTATTCAAAACTAAAAGTACGCACTTTTAAATCATATAGTGTATAAAAGTATACTAATTGCTATTGAGTATACAAAGGAGGAACCCATGAGCCGTTTTGATGAGAAGACATTTAATTGCGAAAAAGAACTAACATTACAAGTGATTGGTGGAAAATGGAAAATGCTAATCATGTGGCATTTAGGAAAGGATGGAACACTGCGTTTCAACCAATTAAAATCATTGATTCCAGGAATCACACAACGTATGTTAGTCAATCAGTTAAGAGAACTTGAAGAAGACTTAATCGTTCATCGTGAAGTATATCCAGTTGTACCTCCGAAAGTGGAATACTCTTTAACCGAACAAGGAAAGACATTAATGCCGATCTTAGAGTCAATGTACGAGTGGGGAAAGAATTATCGAAAAAAATATTTAGAACACACAACATTCACAGAGGATGATGCCAAATAAAGATAGAGTGCTAGGTGTAAATTTTCATCAACCTACGATATGGTAAATCATAAAAAGAAAAAGTCAAACTGAATAATTATTAGAGAAGCGATATAGTCGTTTCTCTATTTTTATATTGAGTGGGCTTGAGGGCTAAGGTATTTCTATTATCGGTTTAATAAAAGACTTACTATAGAAATAGGTTCTGTAAAAATTTGGATTTCGTAAGCGATCGGGTTAAATTAAGGAATAACAATCTAAATATTGTGAAGAAATATACTTAAACTAACGCGGCAGTACAGCTTAACTAGAAAGAATAATCAATTTCATATCGAATCCATTACGAGTATGTATGACCAGATTGGATAGTAAATAGAAGTTAATTATGAAAGGTGATCAGGAGAGATTGAAGGATCAGGTTAATCTAATAAAAAAGAAAACTTCACGGTAAAAAAAGGGGAGATTTAAAAGTGTTAGATAAATCATTACCATACTTTAATGTAATAATGAAAAGAAGCTTTGTTAAGCCAATTACAAATGTTGAATTGCCAAAAGGATACTCGTTTTCCTGGTTCACTGAAGGTAAAGAAGAACAATGGGCCAAAATTGTAACATCTGTTGGTGAATTCCAAAATACTGAAGAAGCGCTTAAATACTTTCATTCTCATTATTCACCTTATTTTGATGAACTAAGAAAACGACTTCTATTTGTTCAAAATAAAGGTGGTGAGGAAATTGGTACAATCACAAGCTGGTGGGATTTTGGAGGGCCGGAAAAAGTACCATCCATTCATTGGTTCGCAGTAAAAAAAATTATCAGGGCTATGGACTTGGGAAGGCTTTGGTATCTGAGTGCTTAAATAGATTCCTATTTTATGAAGGTTAAAAAGATGTATTTTTACATACACAGACTTGAAGTTATAAAGCAATTGGGCTTTATCTTAAGGCAGGTTTCGAAATTATGGCGGAGGAAAGTTTTGCACATTACAAAAATGATTATGAACAAGCAATGCCTGTCTTGAAAGAAGTATTAAATTTATAGACTTTTTTGAACAAACGGGGAAGTTCAAAAAGAACTTTTAGCCCGAGTGGGTAATTGCTAGCATAAGGAGACTAGTTCATGAATAGATATGATATGTTCAGCCAGTGATAGATCAATTAAAGAAAGATAACGGGGGACATATATGTTATATATATGATATCCAACCAAATACATTGAAACGGTGGTTTCATTTATCGTTTTAGGTATCACACATGGTGAACATATTCTATTAATTGAAAATGACAGAAATATGCTTCACAGCAATTGAGCAAAGAACAAAGAAAAAACTTACACATCATGAATAATTTTGACTTCTATTGGGCAAATGGAGATTTTTATCCTCATACAATTTCCCTATATTTGTCTAATAAAATTGATTCGTTAATTCCAATAACGATTCTGTTCGGACTTGGGGACATATTGAGTGGGGAGATCTAGAAGACATCAGTGATAAGAGCTGGAGCAATTCGAAAAAATTGCAGACTGTGTAGTAAATGAACAAGGCATCATTTCGGTATGTGCCTATGAAGCGTGCGGTTAGGTAAAAAGCAAAAATCTAGTTTTAGGTTAGGCTCTTTGTCTTATTTGTGATAGTGTTTTTATGCATAAAATCTATTGATATTATCAATGTTTGAGTAGGAGTAATGAAAGAACTTCACAATGGAAGGGCTTAATGGAAATCTTAATACTATTAGACAATCGTGCAATCAAATCTTTAATTTATGACGTAATTTATAAAATATAAAGTATTGGAGTGAGAAAATGACAAGAAAAAATAAAATAGCTAGGATGAAACTTAACGGATGTTGTCCATCAAAAACCAAACCTCCGTGCCCTCCTACCTGTCCACCAGGCCCTCGAGGCCCTCAAGGAGAACAAGGACCACAAGGAATTCCAGGATCACAAGGACCTCAAGGAGAACAAGGACCTCAAGGAAAACAAGGACCTCAAGGAGAACAAGGACCTCAAGGAGAACAAGGACCTCAAGGAAAACAAGGACCTCAAGGAGAACAAGGACCTCAAGGAGAACAAGGACCTCAAGGTATACCAGGACCCGGATGTATAGAACCTCCTCCAGTAGCCACTCAAATTGTGTATGTAAATAAAGCTGGTAACGATGCAACAGCTGATGGTAGTGAATGTGATCCATTCTTGACCGTTACTGCAGCCATGGCATTTATCACAGATGCTTCTCCAACTAAACGATATGCTATCTCCATAGGACCCGGTACTTATACCGAACCATTAATTCATCTCAAGGCAAATGTACAATTGGTTGGAACTAATCATTTATTAACTCGATTAGCCATCCCTTTTGATATTGATGATCCATCATGGGATGGCAATCTTAATGTCGATAATCGTTCAGGTTTTGCAGACCTATCATTATTGACAGGACCCCTTAATTTTGACTTTTCAACAAATGCCATTACACCTTCCACTGGTAGATTATTCTTTGTTAGCGTTAATATTAGTCCGACGCCAGTCTTTACAGGAAATAGTACTTTTCTTAGTCAAATAAATATCCGTGACTCTCAATTATTCGGAGGGTATACACAGAATGGAGCCAATGTAACAATGTTCGCTTCCTATGTTGGAGGAGTACCTTTACCTTTACCACAACCAGTCATCACTATAAATTCTATTGTACCGTATGATACTCAAGTGCATCTTATCGGGGGAGGTACGGATGGTGATGTAGTCGTTAATGTGACAAACGGAACCGTTCCTATCGATCCTTTCGATCTCCTTAGCTTCGCTATTAAAGGTAGTTTAACTGTTAACGGAGTAAACACTGTTGCTACGAGAATTAGGGCAACTGTAGATTCTATACCTGTACGTAGTAGAGTAACTTTAACAGGAAATACCAGAATTGAATATTTGGATGATGCTGCTGGTTTAGGTTACACGCCAACTAATACAGGAGATTGGTTAGATCCTGACCCAACGACAGTACAAGAAGCCTTAGATAGAATGGCAGCTATTATAGCTGCAAATCATGGTCCTATACCGTAATAAGTACAAACTGATTGTAACAGTAGAAAATTATTTAAGGACTTTACTTTGAGTCACCCATTCCTCAAAGTAAAGTCCTTTCTTTATTTTATGAAAATCTACCATTATTTACTCAACAAATAACTTTCTTCCAGATCCTTTGCTATTCATATCGTTGATGAGGTGAATGAAAACCTGCTAAACTTCAGCCTAATGAGAATGAAATAGTAAACGATGTACAAAGGAATATTGTTTTTTGAAAGGTTGTCCCTTGATTAAGACTGTTTAAAAAAAGTAGATAAACTAAAACCATTTAAGGGGTATCTCTTTTAGACTAATTTGTAAAACTTAGGAAAGAATAGGAGCTGTATATATAGCTTGAAAAAAGGTGGAATCACTTTTGATAGATAACAAAAAAATCTCTCCACTTCAATTCGGATTATAAGTGGTTGTTTTTACGATAGGCAGCTCTATTCTCCTTACCCCTTTAGGACTAGCAAGTATAGCATCACTATTCGGAATAGGGATATCAATGATTATCGTTATTTTATTTAGTGTTTTAGCTAGACATTATCCGGGCTACAATTTTGTTGAATACTGTGAAATAATATTGGGGAAATGGCTAGGAAAAATAATTGCTGTTTCATTTGTGTATTTTTCTTTTGTTGGCGCATCGAGTTTATTATTTGATATGGGGTGTATTAGCTTGTAATGGGTTTTTATTACTTTCTCTCATTATCTTAGAAAAGAAAAAGAGAAATTTCTTAAAGAAAAGAATCCATGAAGATGAAACTATATCATAACAGATTAGATTGTTTTTAATAAAGAAGCTTATTATAGATAAAATGTATCCAAAGAAAAGGTAATCGGTTGATTTTGCAGAATACTTTTTCGTAAGTACCAGTAAATTTCCCGATATGTGTGTTCATATTTGACATTTAACCAGAAGTTAGTAGAAGAAATTAAGGGTGTTTCTATTATATTATTTGTCTCAGATATATTAATAAAAATGGGAAATATCGTTTGTTCCTTTTATGAATTGAAGGATAGAGTTTAAGAGTGTAAGGTTAAATTTAAGTTGTAACCCTCTAAATATTATTATCAATTAACATAAGTCTTAATTTTTTGCCATTATTTCATTATTGTATGGTATTATGTAAAAAACTTCATAATTATTAATATAGGTGCTATACCTTTCTCAAAGATAGATAGCTTAAAAGGGAAGTTTGGTGAAAATCCGACACGGTTCCCGCCACTGTAATTTTTGAGCAACTTGCATAATGTCACTGCTTTTTATGAGAAAAGCGGGAAGGCGCAAGTTGTGTAGAAGATAAGTCAGGAGACCTGCCTATATGAACATCACTGATAAACCTACGGGAAAATAGGGAGGTGGCTAGTTTTGCTTATCATATTTTGTGGATTTTTAGACACTACCTGTGTATTTTTCTAAGGCATTTCTGACCTCTTAAGTCAGGAGTGCTTTTTATTTTGAATTATTTAACACGGGTGCACAGAAGTAAAAAAGCCTGTTGTAACAATTGTTTTTAGGAGGAGAAGAAATGAAGAAAAGGTACAAAAGCTTGGCTACATGGTTTTTTATGGCATTATTCCTTATTGCATTAGTAGGTTGCTCAGCTAACGAGGAAGAACAAGTAGCTAATGACAGCAAAGAAGTGGGTGAAAAGACTGCTACCTTAGCCTTTACTTGGAGTCCATCAAGTTTAGATCCACATAGTGAAGATAGCTGGGAGGTAATGCGATCAGGAACTGCAGAAACCTTAATTAAATTAAATGAAGAATTAGTACCTATACCATGGTTGGTAAAATCATGGGAGCAAGTAGATGATCGTACTTGGTTGTTCCGTCTGCAAGAAAATGTAACATTTCATAACGGAAAAGTAATGGATGCAACGGCTGTAAAGAATTCTTTACAACGTGCCATTGAAAATAATCAAGGAACAAATGATTTATTAAAAATTAAATCTATGGAAGTTGTTTCAGAAACAGAGTTAAAAATTGAAACAACAGAAATTAATGCTGCACTAATCTCAAACTTAGCAGCGCCAGGCACGATTGTCGTGGATGTGGATTCTCTAGATAAAGAGGATAGCTATCCGGCGTTTACTGGTGTATATATGATAAAACAATTTAACCAAGACGAATCTCTAATTGTACATCGTTATGAAGACTATTGGGGTGAAAAAGCAAAACTAGCTGAAGTAACGATTAAGTTTATTGCTGACGGTAATACGAGATTAATGGCTTTACAATCTGGAGATGTAGATGGTGCAACCGATATTTCAGTTGACAACATTGAAGTTTTAGAAAAAAATGATGAATTTGAGGTTTTAACAGCTAAATCATTACGTACACATTTGATGATGTACAATTTGGAATCTCCCATATTTAAGCAATTAGCTATTCGAAAAGCTGTCGATTCATTAATTCCACGCCAAGAAATTGTGGAATCTGTTATGAAAGGTCAAGGAACTGTAGCAGTTGGTCCATTCTCACCAGTTTTACCATTTGGACAATTAAATGAAACACAGGAAGATGTTTCTGTTGAACAGTTAATGCACCAAGATGGTTGGACAAAAGGCAAAGATGGTTTGTGGGAAAAAAACGGGAAAGTATTTGAAGCCACCCTCTTATCATTCCCACAACGTCCTGAGCTAACTGTTATGGCAGAGGTTATTCAAAGCAAATTACTTGAACAAGGGATGAAAGTAACTATTCGCCAAGTAGAGAATATTGATGAAACACTGAATAATGAAGAATGGGATTTAGCCATGTATAGTATGCTTACTGCTCATACAGGTAGTCCAAATTTTTTCTTAGAGGTTTTCTATAAATCGAATAGTTCATCAAACAAAAACCATTTTGCTTCACAGACAGTTGATGAAATGATCAATGAATTACATCAAACAACTGATTCAGAAAAAATGAATTCTTTAGCAATCCAAATTCAAGAGGAAATTGGAAAGGAAGTACCTCATTCATATATTGTATATCCAAATACTGTATTTGCAGTGAACAATAAATTGAAAGGCTTTGAGGCATTTTCAATCGAGTATTACTATAATAATGCCAATGTTGACAAAGAGTAATCATACATTATGCAAAAATTCGTACTACAACATACTCTTCAATTATTTCTTGTTATTTTTTTTGTATCGACGCTAACATTTTTATTGGTTAGAATTTCGCCTGGAGATCCGGCAACGATTATGTTAAAAGCCAATGATGTTCCTGTTTCTGATGAAGCTATTTATGCACTAAAGAGTGAACTAGGCTTAACAAATTCTATTGGCGTTCAATATATTGAATGGTTACAGCAAATATTTACTGGGCAATGGGGCGAGTCATATGTTTCAGAAAGGCCGGTCATAAGTGAGTTGTTTGCGAGGTTACCAGCTACGTTAGAGCTAGCATTTGCAGGGCTTGGCGTTATGTTATTAGTGACTTTGATTTTAGGAATCTCTACGGCTGTTTATGAAAATGGAGTAGTGGATAAAATAGGGCGTGTATTAGCACTCTTAGGTTCAGCGATACCTACATTTTGGTTAGGATTCTTATTTATGTATCTTTTCTCAGTTCACTTTGGATGGTTACCATCAATGGGAAGAAATAATTGGGAAAATTTAATTTTACCAGCGACAACATTAGGTTTCAGCCTTGGGACAGTATATGCGCGAGTTTTGCGCATGCAAATGCTGGAGATGTTGCAGCAACCATTTGTTAAGGCATCTAGAGCAAGAGGAATATCGAAAAATAGGATTTTAGTATTTCAAGTATTCAAGCATGCTTTATTACCAATTGTAACGATGGTTGGTACAAGCTTTGCATATATGCTAGGCGGAAGTATCATTGTAGAAACAATTTTTTCATGGCCAGGTTTAGGTCGATATGTCATAGAATCTATTAATATGCGAGATTATCCTGTCATTCAAGGTTATGTTGTTTTTGCAGCTATTTTATTTGTATCCATTCATATGCTAGTAGATTGTATCTATTTACTCATTGATCCACGTTTAAAAGTTCGATAGGAGGAGGCAGATAATGTTGAAGAGATTCAAGCAAGTAAATATTGGTTTGCTTGCAGGGGGCGGAATCCTATTTTGTTTTTCTTTGCTAGGATTATTTGCACCATGGATTGCACCTCATGATCCAATAGCAGTAAATTTGGCCGATAGATTACAGTCATCAAGTTGGGTTTATCCATTTGGAACAGATCATCTGGGACGCTGTATCTTATCTCGTATTATTTTTGGTATTCGAATAAGTGTAACATCGGCTTTGATCATCATGTTCTTCACTATGTTAATTAGTATTCCAATTGCGTTATTAACAGGTTATGTAAGAGGACGTACAGATTCTTTTATGATGAGGATCATCGATAGCACTTTAGCCATTCCAGATATTGTGCTAACGATTGCGATAGTAGGCTTATTAGGTCCCGGTTTAGTAAATATGCTGTTCGCCATTGTAGTCGTTCGTTGGGCAAGTTATGTTCGCTTTATTCGAAGTCTTGTTGTAAAAATATCTCAAGAAAATTATATCCTATCAGCAAGAATGGCTGGAAATACTCATTTTCGTATTTTAAAACGTTATGTACTTCCTCAAATAGGGATGCCTATCATGGTTTTTAGTGCCTTAGATATGGGCAAGATTGTTTTGAATATTGCCGGTCTTTCCTTTTTGGGATTAGGCACTCAGCCACCCACACCTGATTGGGGTGCAATGCTAAATGATGCGATTGGATATTTCCAGACTTCTCCACATGTTATGTTTTTCCCTGGTTTATCTATTGTTTTATTTGTCCTAGCATGTCAGTTAGTAAGTGAAAAACTGGGGATAATGAATAGGACAGTAGGTAAGGAGGCATAAAATGGTGGAAGGAAGCCCATTATTAAAGGTTGAGCATATAGAAGTTACATATAAACATAGGCAGCAGCAAAAAGTGATTATTCAAGATGCATCTTTCATGTTATATCCAGGAGAAATAGTTGCAATGACTGGTAAAAGTGGTGCGGGTAAAAGTATTGTATCAAATGCAATAGTTGGATTACTAGATAAAGGGTTACATGTGACAAAAGGGCAAATTCTATTTGAAGGGAAAAATATTGTGGACTTTAGTGAGAAGCAATTTGAAAATTTAAGAAGACAGAGTATTGCCATGATGATTCAACATTCATTAAACGGATTAGACCCAATTAGGCTAGTAAAAAAGCAGATGTTAGAGACAATTCGACAGAGAAAGCTAGGTACAAATCAAGAAGTTGAACAACTATTGCATCATCTGCTCACCCAAGTCGGTTTTTCCGAACCGGAACAAATTCTTCGTTCATATCCATTTGAGTTAAGCGGCGGAATGAGGCAGCGAGTATTATTGGCGTTGATCGTAGGTTTAAAGCCGAAAATATTAATTGCTGATGAACCAACAACTGCACTTGATATCGTAAATCGTGAAAAAGTATTAAGGTTATTAAAGCAGTTACAACGTAATCTAGGATTAACAGTACTTCTCATTTCACATGATGAAAACAGTATAAAAAAGTATGCGGATCGTGTCATTCATATGAATGAAGGAGGGGTACTTTCATCATAATGTTAGAATTAAAGCAAGTGACAAAAGAGTATCCTATTCGATTTCGAAGAGGGAAAAGCAAGAAAAAAATGGCTGTTAACAATGTTAACTTAACCATTTCAACAGGTGAAAGCGTAGCACTTGTAGGTGAGAGTGGGAGCGGAAAAAGTACCATTGCAAAATTAATCATGCGAATGGAGAAACAAACTTCCGGGCAAATTTTATGGAATGGACATAGCATTGACTCAAAACAATTAAAATTTAGTACATTCTATAAAAACTTCCAAATGGTATTGCAAGATTCTTCAGCCTCATTGCATCCTAAAATGCGTATTGAAGAGATCCTATCAGAGCCTATTCGTAATTTTTTTCCAGATCAAAAGAATTGGTATGAAGAATGTAAGAAACTATTGGATGTAGTAGGCTTGGACTCGTCATTTTTGGAGTATTTTCCTAATCAATTAAGTGGTGGGCAAAAACAACGTATTTGTATTGCAAAAGCTTTAGCCGTTAAGCCGAAACTCATTATTTTAGATGAATCTATCGCTAGCTTAGATCGTCCTTCTCAACAATCAATTCTAGAAAGTTTAAGATCTTTTCAAATACAAAACGGGACAAGTTATCTATTCATTACCCATGATTTACAGTCCACTAAACAACTATGCAAACGTATAGAAGTAATGCATCAAGGGGAAATCGTAGAGACTATTACACATTGGGAACGCTGGCAGCTAAAGCACCCATATTCACAATTACTATTTGATACCATGAGCCAACGTAATGAAGCATGATATCAACTTAAAAAGGGGTTTTCTACATAAGCTTTTATGATATTTACAAAAAATAGTATATTAACTTACGAGATTGTATGTTATATTAATAAAAAATTTAATAATGTATTTAAATAAGTGCTCACATATGTGAGGTAAAAGGGAAACTAGTGAAAGTCTGGTACTGCCCCCGCAACTGTAAGAGCTGATGAAATTACAATACCACTGAGATATCGGGAAGGTGTAAGAGTAAAAAGAAGCTTAAGTCAGGAAACCTGCTTATTTAAACGACACTTGCTTTTCGGAGGGAGAAGTATAGGCGGGACAATGTTACCTATTGTTTTTGTGTTTTTAGTATGCTTTTTTTATACTGCTATTTCACATGCCTGTATTCCTTTTAAAAGGAGTGCAGGCATTTTTTATTTGGAGGTAAGCCTATGAATAAAGGGAAAATTTTTGTTGTTGGCTTCGGTCCTGGTGATCGTGAGCATATTACAAATCGAGCTGTAGTTGCGTTGCAGCAAAGTGATTGTATTATCGGCTATAAAACATACGTGGAGCTAATTCAACATTTGGTAACAGCAAAATCCATTGTTAGTACGGGTATGACAGAAGAAGTGTCACGTGCACAGGATGCAGTAAAGAAAGCAGAAGCAGGTCAAATTGTTTCAGTCATTTCCAGCGGGGATTCAGGTGTTTATGGAATGGCTGGATTAGTGTATGAAGTGCTGATTGAGAAGGGCTGGACTGAAAAAGAAGGTATTGAAGTAGAAATTGTTCCGGGTATTTCAGCCATTAATTCTTGTGCGAGCTTACTGGGTGCACCCGTCATGCATGACTCATGCACGATCAGTCTAAGTGATCATTTAACACCTTGGACCGTAATCGAAAAGCGCATTGAAGCAGCTGCGATGGCGGATTTTGTTATAGCTTTATATAATCCGAAAAGCGGTCGACGGACACGCCAAATTGTAGAGGCGCAACATATTTTATTAAAATATCGTTCTCCAGAAACACCTGTAGGACTTGTGAAAAGTGCCTATCGGGCCAATCAAAATGTTGTGCTGACAACACTGGATAAAATGTTAGAACATGATATCGGAATGCTAACTACGGTTATAATTGGGAATTCTTCTACGTTCTTTTATGACAATAAGATCATTACACCTCGAGGTTATCAGCGTAAATATACGTTAGGTGAGGATAAGCAGAGCTTAAAACCGCATCAGCGTTTGAAAAAGGAAGCCGAACCATGGGCATTAAATCAAGAAACAGGTGAGGCACAAGCGGGTTATGAACAAATTAATAGAAAAAAACAGGAAGTTAGCTCATTAGATTTAGCTCTAAAGGCTCTATCCTTGGTGTCAAAATCGGAAATAGAACCTTCGCATTTCGTTCAGCAGACAATCGAAGACATATTTGAATTTGCTGTTTCACCTGGTGTTGCCAATAAATTTATTACCCCAAAGCAAATGAGCGTATTGGCAGAAACCATTGGCGAGACAGGCACCATGGAATATACGCCAGATCATCGTTTTTTACTTAAAGTTCCAACAGATCAGCCCGAATCGATTGTAAAAAAACTTGAACAAAATGATTTACTTGTCATGCCTGTCGGAGATGTTTTAAATCTAAAAGCTTGTGATTTTTGCTACGGTGAAAAAGCTGAATCTATACCATATGCAGAAGAAATATCATCAAAACTGGGAGGATTAAAGCTTCCAAAAGAATTACATATTGGTTTCAACGGTTGCGGGATGGCCTGTTATCGGGCTGTTTTCGATGATATCGGGATTGTTTACCGCAAGAAGAAATTTGATTTATTTATTGGCGCAAAGCCTGTTGGCCGAACAGCGCATGCTGCACAGCCAGTAGCAGAAGGGATTGAACCAGATCAGTTGCTGCCGTTATTAACGAAAATGATAGAAGAGTATAAACAAAATGCCCATCCAAATGAACGTCTTTTTAAATATTTTAAACGTGTGAAAAGAATTCAGGATTTTACCTATCAGGATATGAGCTCCAAAATTGAAATCGAGCCGGCACCATGTGGAGATTAGGAGGAACACATGATTTTATTCTTAGCAGGCACAAGTGATGCAAGAGCATTGGCCATTCACTTGCAAAATCAAGGCTATCCCTTATTAGCAACGGTTGTCACAGAATCTGCAGCCGAAAGCTTACATGCAAAAGATATACCTTGCCAAGTTGGAAGGTTATCAGTTGATGACATGATGGCAATGATTCAAAAGCAAAAGATCACCTGTGTCATCGATGCCAGCCATCCATATGCGGAAGAAGCGTCGAAAACCGCAATGGCAGCTGCAAAAGCAAGTGAAATTCCATATATTCGTTATGAAAGGCCAGAAGAACAATTTATTTCGCCTCTCATTACAGAAGTTGAAAATTATGAAGAAGCAGCTAAATTAGCTCAATCTCATAAAGGGACAGTCATGCTGACAACAGGTAGCAAAACATTGGAAATATTCACAAAACACTTAATGCATGATGATATCCGGCTTGTATGCAGAATGCTGCCAAATGTAGGAAACATGGAAAAGTGCAATCGTTTAGGTATAAAACAAAAAGACATTATTGCGATACAGGGACCATTTTCTGAATCTTTAAATAAAGCATTATGTGAGCAATACAATGTGACGCTGATGATTACAAAGGAAAGCGGCAAAGTAGGATCTGTAGATGAAAAAATGACAGCTGCTTTGCAATTAGGGATTCCTGTTATTTTAATCAAACGTCCAGCGATAAAATATGAAAATTTTTGTACTTCTTTTGAAGAAGTAACTCAATTATTGGGAGGTTTTATTCTTGGCAAACACAAACTTTAATACCAAATTTATTCCTGTAACAGTAGATCCAGACAAAATTTATGATTACAGCTTTTCCATTATCAAAGAAGAAATGGGCGAACATCCATTTACAGATGAGCAATGGTTAGTTGTTCGGCGTGTCATTCACGCTTCGGCAGATTTTGAGTTAGGCCGCAGTATGATTTTTACATCGGATGCAATTGAGGCAGGGATTCAATCCATTTTAGCGGGCCGTCATGTAGTGGCGGATGTGCAAATGATTGAAAGTGGTTCAGGTCGTAAGAGATTCCAAAAGCATGGTGGGGACTTGCATTGTTATATTGCGGATGATGATGTTTCAAAGGAAGCAAAGGCTCAAGGAACAACACGGGCTATTATTTCCATGCAAAAAGCAACGCGTTTACATCAAGGAGGAATTTATGCCATTGGCAATGCACCAACCGCCCTGCTGGAGTTAATTCGTTTAATTAAAGAAGGGATAGCAAAACCGGATTTAATTATTGGAATGCCAGTCGGCTTTGTATCAGCAGCAGAGTCGAAAGAGGAGTTAGCGGTGCTTGAAGGGATTCCATTTATTACGAATTCAGGGAGAAAGGGTGGCAGTACAGTGACAGTCGCTGCACTTAATGCCATCTCGATTATGGCAGATGAACGAGCAAAAGAAACGAAATAAAAAAGATCCTTCACAAATGCGTCACGGCTACACGACAGGAGCTTGTGCAACAGCGATGACAAAGGCAGCATTGCAAGCTCTTGTCGTAGGGAAGGTACCAGAAGAAGTCACGATTTATTTACCGGTTGGCCAGTATGCAACATTTAAAGTAACAGCATATGAAGTGTTAGACAACAGGGTAATGTGTGAAACGATCAAAGATGCCGGTGATGATCCTGATGCAACACATCAAGCTCGAATTCAGAGTACTGTTTGTTATTCAAAAGAAAAAGGCATTCATTTAGATGGAGGGATTGGTGTAGGGCGAGTAACAAAAGCGGGATTACCTGTACCAGTTGGCCAAGCAGCGATAAACCCTGTACCTCGTAAAATGATAAATAGTGTTGTAAAAGAAGCAATAGAAAAATATAAATTGAATGGCGGAATTGAAGTGGTCATTTCCGTACCAGACGGTGAAGAGATTGCTGAAAAAACATTGAATGGTCGTTTAGGCATTATAGGAGGAATTTCAATATTAGGTACGCGGGGAACAGTGGTACCATTTTCAAGTTCTGCTTATATGGCAAGTATTGTACAAGCGATCAATGTAGCAAAAGAAGCAGGATGTAAGCATGTAGTCATTACAACAGGCGGACGCAGTGAAAAATATGCGATGCAGCAGTATCCTCATTTACCAGAAGAAGCATTTATTGAAATGGGCGATTTTGTCGGTTTTACATTAAAAAATATTGCGCGTAAGAAGATTCCGAGAGTCTCTTTAGTAGGGATGATGGGGAAATTCTCAAAAGTTGCCCAAGGCGTTATGATGGTTCACTCAAAAAGCGCACCGATAAGTTTTGAGTTTTTAGCAGGCATTGCCAATAAAGTGGGTGTTGATGAGGAGACGCAGCGAGAAATTTTAAAGGCGAATACGGCTTCACAGGTTGGTGAAATGCTTCAGGGAAACGAAGCATTCTTTGCAACACTTTGCAAAAACTGCTGCTACTATGCACTGAATCATATGAATACTGACATGATCGTGTCGACAACCTTGTATGCCATGAATGGAGATTGTTTAGGAAAGGCTGAGAACATTAATGAATTGGATGAAGATGATTGGTATAGGGGATAATGGCGCGGAAGGATTGCTCCCCCAATATGTTGAGTGGATAGATGAATGTGATGTACTTGTAGGCGGGGAGCGTCATTTAACATTTTTCCCTGAATACAAAAAAGAGAAAAAAGTAATCAAAGGTGGTTTAACACCGTTAATAGATGAATTGCAGCAAGAAACACGGAATGTCGTTATTTTAGTGTCCGGTGATCCACTGTTTTATGGACTTGGCAGTGTACTTGCGAAGAAGCTTCCAATAGAAATTTATCCATATACCAGCTCGGTACAACTCGCTTTTTCTAAAATGCAGGAAAGCTGGCAGGATGCGTATATTGTCAGCTTGCATGGCCGCACCATTAAAGGATTTGCGCAAAAAATTGATGGGCGTAAAAAAGTTGCTGTTTTAACAGATGAAACAAATTCCCCTAATGAAATCGCATCATATTTAAAGCGTTTTGGCATGACAGAATATGATGCTTTTGTTGCTGAAAATCTACAAGGTGAAAAGGAGCGCTGCCGTTTCTTCAATATAGACGAAATGGAACAAAGCTCCTTTTCTCCATTGAATGTTGTGATTTTAAAACAGCGCGTGGTGGTCGAACGCGCCTCTCTTGGAATTCCGGATGATGCTTTTCTTCAAAGGAAACCAGATAAAGGATTAATTACGAAAAGAGAAATTCGGACTCTTTGTCTGCAGGAGTTAGGACTTAAGGAAAATAGCATTGTATGGGATATTGGCACCTGCACAGGTTCAGTTGCAATTGAGGCTGCGAAAATAGCTCGGGAAGGTGCTGTGTATGCAATTGAAAAAAATGAGGGTGACCTTGAAAACTGTCTGCAAAATCAATGGAAACATCGTACAGATTTTGTTGCAGTGCTGGGGAAAGCACCTGAGCGTCTGGATGAATTTCCAGATCCACATGCAATTTTTATTGGTGGAAACGGTGGAAATATGGAGCATTTATTACAAACATGTATTTCACGATTACAGCCCGATGGACGCCTTGTAATGAATATTGCCACGATCGAAAATCTGGCAGAAGCGCTGCAACATCTAAAAATATTAGGATGTGAAGTAACGATAATACAAGCACAACTTTCAAAAAGTAAGCCAATCTTACATTTAACACGTTTTGAACCGTTAAATCCAATCTATATCGTGACAGCAAAGAAAGGAAAAGAATAATGAAAATAGGAACTTTATTTGGATTAGGTGTCGGGCCTGGAGATCCAGAATTAATCACAGTAAAAGCATTTCGCAAAATGCAGGAAAGCCCGGTCATTGCTTATCCCAAAAAATTAAAGGGCAGTAAATCTTATGCCCATCGTATTGTTGAAGTGTATATTAATCCGGCGGAAAAAGAGATGCTTGGCTTGGTATTCCCCATGACAAAGGATGAGGATACCCTCCGTACAGAGTGGACGAAATCTGTGGAAGCAATTTATGGCTATCTAGTACAAGGAAAAGATGTAGCTTTTGTAACGGAAGGGGACCCGATGCTGTTCAGCACATTTATTCATTTAATGAACTTAATGAAATCGATGTACCCAGATGTCCCAATTGAAACGGTAGCAGGTATTTCTTCATTTAATGGTTCTGTTAATCGTCTAGGGATTGCATTGGCCGATGGGGATGATTATGTGGCCATGATTCCTGCTACAGAGGATATGGAAGAAATGCGTAGAGTGATTGAAACACATGATGGAATCGTCTTTATTAAAGTAGCAAAAGTATTAGACGCAATGCTCGATCTACTAGAGGAAATGAATTTATTAGAAAAAGCACATGTGGTTACAAAAGTTACATCCGACGAAGAGGTCATTTGGAAGATCAATGAGCTTCAGGGTGCAGAATTAAATTATTTGTCATGTATGGTGGTGCGTAAATAATGAAGAAAATTTGGATTATCGGAGCAGGTCCGGGAGATCCGGATTTAATCACGGTGAAAGGCTTAAAGCTATTAAAAGAAGCGGATGTTGTGATGTATACCGATTCACTTGTGAGTGAAACGTTAGTAGCGGAAGCGAAGGAGTCAGCTGAAATAATCCGCACAGCAGGGATGCATCTGCAGGAAATGGTGGATTGTATCGTCGATCGTGTTCATGCAGGCAAAAAGGTCGTTCGTTTACATACAGGCGACCCCGCGATGTACGGGGCAACGATGGAGCAAGTAGCATTATTAAAGCAGCATGAGATTAGCTATGAAGTAGTGCCGGGTGTAAGTTCTGTTTTTGCATCTGCAGCAGCTGTTGGGGCAGAACTTACGATTCCTGATTTAACTCAAACTCTTGTTTTAACAAGAGCTGAAGGACGAACACCGGTGCCTGAGCGTGAAAAATTACAGGCACTGGCAAGCCATCACTGTACAATTGCCATGTTTTTAAGTGCAACATTAACAAAGAAAATTACCAAAGAACTGCAGGCTGCTGGGTGGGCAGATGATACACCAGTTGCTGTTGTGCAGCGTGCTTCATGGCCAGATCAAAAAATTGTGCGAACAACACTGGTTGAATTAGATGAAGCAATGCGTGTTAATGGTATTCGCAAACATGCGATGATTCTGGCAGGCTGGGCATTAGACCCGCATATCCATGAAAAAAAGTATCGTTCGAAGCTATATGATAAAACCTTTACTCATGGCTTCCGCAAAGGTGTGAAGGAAAATGATTAGTTTATGTGAAGGTGAAATTCCAGTAATTGTAAAGCGGAAACCGTATGCACTCGTCGCCATTACGAAACATGGAGTCACACATGCAAGAAGCTACCTAGAAAAATTTCCGTATGCGGACCTATATTATATGAAGAAATTCGAGCAGGGCGACGAAGACATTCGTCAAATTCAGTTATTTGATGGAACAGTCCGTTTATTATTGCCCGCTTTGTTCCAGCAATATAAAGGCATCATTTGCATCATTTCCCTCGGTGCCGTTGTACGCATGATTGCTCCGCTTTTAATTGATAAAAAGAAAGATCCTGCAGTGTTAGTAGTGGATGATAAAGGTCAATATGTCATAAGCGTATTATCAGGTCACATTGGGGGTGCCAATGCCTTAACACATGAATTTGCCCATGCGATCGGTGCTGCGCCCGTCATAACAACCGCGTCAGATGTTCAAAAAACGATCCCTGTGGATTTATTTGGCGCCCAATTTGGGTGGATATGGGATAGTGAAGAAAAATTAACACCTGTTAGTGCGTCAGTAGTTAATGAAGAGCATGTTGCAATTGTGCAGGAAACAGGAGAAAAAAATTGGTGGATGTACAACCGCTCAATGCCTGAGAGTTTAAACATTTATCCAACGATTGAAGAAGCAATCAAAGCTAAGCCGCAAGCGGCCCTGCTAATTACAGATCGTTTAATTGAGGCACATGAAGAGATGCTGCTCGAGAACGGAGTTATTTATCGGCCAAAATCAATTGTACTTGGCATTGGCTGTAATCGTGGTACAACAATGGAAGAGATTGAACTAGTCATAGATGAAACATTATCAGAGCTGTGTTTAAGTAAAAAGAGTGTCAAAGCAATTGCGACCATCGATTTAAAGAAAAACGAAACAGGTCTGCTTGAATTAACTGCTAAACATAACTGGACGTTTGTCACGTACACACCAGATCAACTAAATGAAATTCCGATGCAAAACCCATCGGAAACAGTCTTTAAATATACAGGCGCGTATGGGGTCAGCGAGCCGGCCGCATTACGGTATGCGAATGCGAAAGAGTTACTGCTGGAGAAAAAGAAAAGTGGAAATGTAACGATTTCCATTGCACGTGTCAACTTTGAGGAGGAAATACGATGAATCGATTTGTTCTGGCCGGCACAGGAAGCGGTGTTGGAAAAACTACGTTCACAATCGGCATCATGAGTGCTCTTATGAAGCGTGGTTTAATCGTTCAGGGCTTTAAATGTGGACCAGATTATATTGACCCAACCTATCATACTGCTGTTACACAACGACCTTCTCGCAATATTGATAGTTTCATGATGTCACATGAAACAGTTCGCGCAATTGTCGCAAGAGCGAGCAAAGGTGCAGATGCAGCGATTATTGAAGGTGTCATGGGCTTTTATGATGGCAAATCGCCATTATCAAATGATGGTTCTGCTGCTCATATTAGTGAGATTACAAACAGCCCTGTCATTTTAATTGTCAATGCTGCTAGTATGGCAAGAAGTACGGCTGCCATCGTCAAAGGATTTCAAATGTTAGATGAAAATTCAACTATTGTGGGTGTTATTGCCAATCAATTAGGAAGTAAAAGTCATTTTGATATTGTCAAAGCAGCGATTGAACAAGAATGTGGAATTCCTGTCATTGGTTATTTGCCAAAAGGAGCTGTACCAAAGATGCCAAGTCGTCATCTGGGGTTAGTGCCAGCCATTGAACGGGGTGATTTAGATTCCTATTTTGATAGACTTTCAGAAGCAATTGAAGAAACAGTAGATATTGAACAACTGTTAAAAATTACGAAAACACAATCATTAGAAATCTCTGCATCTATTTTTGATATTAAGCCGCAAGGACAAGAAGTACATATTGCAGTTGCAAAGGATGCCGCTTTTAACTTCTATTATGAAGAAAATTTGGAATTACTCCGTGCATATGGTGCCACACTGCATTATTTTTCTCCATTAGATAATGAGAAAGTTCCGGAAAAAGCTCAAGGGTTGTATTTCGGCGGGGGTTTCCCGGAAGAGTTTGCTAAAATCTTGGCGGAAAATGAAGAAACGATGCAATCAATAAGAGCAGCGCTTAAGCGAGGGTTGCCAACATTAGCGGAGTGCGGGGGTTTTATGTATTTAACAGAGGAAATTGTGGATCGTCAAGGACAGGTATTCCCGATGCTCGGAATTATTCCGGGACGTGTGCGGATGCAGGATAAATTAGCGGCACTTGGATACCGGGAAATTACAGGTGTTCCAGGTAACTTTCTAATAAATGAAGAGGAGTGGGCAAAAGGGCATGAGTTCCATTACTCAACGTATGAGGGGAAGCATTTATCACCTGCTTATTTTAGTAAAGGCCGTTTTCGTGCTCAACAGGAAGGATATCTACATAAAAATATTGTTGCTGGATATACACACTTTCATTTTGCTTCGAATCCACAGCTTGTGAAAAATTGGCTGACAGCATGTTTGGAGGTAAACAATGAATTATTTCCCACTATTAATGAATATTGACTATAAAAAGGTTGTTGTTGTTGGGGGAGGACATGTAGCACGTCAAAAGGTGGAAGCACTGATGCCAACAAATGCGCTGGTGACGGTGATAAGCCCATCGGTAACCGAAAAATTGTATCACTATATTAAAGAGGGACATGTGACATGGAAAGAAAAAGATTTTGATCCTGCTGACTTAGATGATGCAGCACTGATATTTGCGGTAACAAATGAAGAAGAGGTAAACACTGCCGTGGAAGAAGCGACCCAGCATTGGCAATTACTCAGTCGTGCGGATGCTAAAGGACGTGTTGATTTCATCAATCCAGCAGTTGTTCGACGCGGTGATCTCGTTTTAACTGTATCAACGTCTGGAGCAAGTCCAGGTCTGACACGCAAAGTAAAGTCGGATTTAGAAGAGCAATTTGAAGGACATTACGCTCAGTATGTTTCTTTTTTAAAGGAAGCACGTCAGCTAATTTTACAAGTGTTTACAGGGAATATGAAAAAACAGCTATTAGCAGAGCTCCTGGATCCACAGTTACTAGAATGGATGGAGAAAGGTGAAAAACAAAAATGTGAAGCGTGGCTGCAACAGCGAATAGGAGAAAAACGGTGAGTGGATTTGTATATATTGTAGGAGCTGGTCCTGGTGACCCAAAACTATTGACGATTCGAGGATTAGAGTGCATTCAGCAAGCAGATGTGATTTTGTATGACCGTCTGGTGAATGTTGAATTATTAAAACATGCGAAAGCAGACGCTGAGCAGATTTATTGTGGAAAAGAACCTGGCAGGCATGGACTGATTCAAGATGAAATTCATCGTGTACTAGTGGAACAAGCTAATCTTGACAAGCAGGTTCTCCGCTTAAAAGGCGGTGATCCATTTGTATTTGGACGTGGTGCAGAAGAAGCAGCGATTTTACGGCAAGCAGATATTCCATTTGAAATCGTGCCAGGTATTACAGCGGGGATTGCGGCGCCTGCTTATGCGGGGATTCCTGTCACACATCGTGATCATGCTGCAAGCTTTGCGATTGTTACAGGTCATGGCCGCCCAGAAAAAGAGCAGGACTTTTTAAATTGGTCCGCGCTCGCTCAAATTGATACGGTGGCCTTTTATATGAGCATTGGCAATATCGAGCATATTACGAAAAGCTTAATAACCTATGGCAAAAGTGAAACAACCCCTGTTGCCGTTATTGAATGGGGAACAACCAAAAACCAGCGTACGATTACAGGTAATCTCTCCACGATTGCACATGATATTCAACTACATCGTATCACTAATCCAGCCATGATTTTAGTTGGCGAAGTGGTTCGTGTTCGAGATCAAATTACCTGGTTTATAGAAAAGGAGCATGAATTATGTTAGATGTTTTAAAAAAACGCCGTGCGATTCGCCAATTTGAAACGCGAGAAGTGGAACGTGACAAAATCGAGACATTACTAGAAGCGGCAACGTATGCACCAAATGACCGTATGCGTGAGCCCTGGCATTTCTACATATTACAGGGAGACAGCTTACACCGTTATGAGCAGGTGGCGCTTGATTATTTACAAAAACGTTTTCCAACAAAACCACATTTAGTGGAAAGCTCAATGGAAGCCATCATTAAAACTCCGCTTATCATTGTGGTGACATCTGCCATTGTTGATCACGATGAAGGTGCAACAAAAGATAATACCTTTGCAGTCAGCAGTGCGATTATGTCGATGTGGTTAATGGCCGAACAACTGGGTTTAGGAATGGTATGGCGTACACGTGGGGTAGGCTTAGTTCATGATACAGCATTACATGATTTTATAGGTGCATCAGATGGGGAACAATTAATCGGTACGTTATGTATTGGTTATCCTGCAGAAGAAATCACTACTGAAAAAAAGCGCACACCATTTGTAGAAAAAACAACTTGGTTATAAGAAGGTTTGTAAATGGCGACACGACAGGGGATGCTTTTTGCCTATAAAGTAACCGGAATAGGAATACAGAAGATTTCTATCTTAACAAGGGAAAAGCTAGGCAAAAGAAACTACGTCTTGGCGTGTTCAGAATATTAGGCAAGTGATACTTAGGAAGCGTCAATCAATGCAGCCTTGTACATCAGCTAAAGTACAAGCTAAGACATCTAAAAGATTTGTAAACAGTAAGAGTAGTTGTTGAAAACACCAAAAGTATTGCCCATATTGTTGTGAAAATTGAGGAGAAATTCAATGATAAAACAATCCCCTTTGCAACTTGATTTTGAAAAGCTGTGGAAAGAAGGAATGTTAGACTGGCATGGGAAAATGCCAGAAAGAATGATTGATGATGAGCTGGAAGAAGCATTTTGGGCTCAGTCCATGAAGAAAAAAACATATAAGCAAACTGATGAGTATTCAAAAAAAATATACGAAAAAATAAAACAGCATATTCCGCAAAATTCCACTTGTATTGAAATTGGTCCCGGATGGGGCAATTATACTTTCCAACTCCATCAAGATGTAAAACGTTTAACGTTGGTGGATGGTTCTGAAAGTGTGCTGACTTATTTAAAACAATACTTTGAAAACGATGCAAATGTTCAGTTCGTTCATAGTAAATGGGAAGAAGAGCAAATTGAGGAACATGATGTTGTTATGGGGGTTAACTGCTTTTATCGTATGTATGAAATGAATGCGGCGCTGAAAAAAATGAACAATCTTGCCAAAAAACGCGCCATCATTGGCTTAACAACAGGACCTATACAGCCCCATTACATACAATTAGATGAGCAGTTCGGCTATGATATTAAATACCCTCGCCGTGATTATATTACCATCGTCAATATGCTGTATCAATTAGGAATTTATGCAAATTGTGAAATGCTCAAGCTGGAGCGTGAGTATCGTTATGAGACATTACAGCAATTATATGAAGCACAAAGCAAAAAAATCTTGTCAACTCGGTTTGATATGGCACATGTAAAAGAATCACTCGAATGTTTTATAATAATGGAAGATGGCCAGTATGTTTACCGTTATCCATTCTATGCTGCGATTATTAGTTGGGAGCCTGTGAGGTAAAATGACTAAGTTTCTTTTTGACATTACGAATATGTGTACAAGATGAAAGATGATGAAAGAGGGGAGATCACACTTTATGACAACCTGGAATTTAACGCAAATGCAGCGTCACTTACTTATTTGCAATGGGGCAACTTGTATGGGAGCAGGAGCCGAGGAGGTAACCCAGCAAATTCGAGACGAAATTCGAAAAAACCGTTTAGATGAGGATATTCATACATCGCGGACACGATGTAATGGCCGCTGTAAAGATAAATGCGTCGTAATTGATTACCCAAAAGGGACATGGTATTCGGTTCAACATGAAGAAACTGCACGTGATATTGTTCATGAAAAAGTGAAAGAAGAAGCTATCATTTATTCAATGCAGCAAGGTGTGCGGAAACGTAGCGAAGATCGAATAAAAGGAATTGAAAAATACAAGAAAGGTAATGCACCGATGAAAAAAGCTGTATTATTTGTTGGACACGGTAGCAGACTGGAGGCAGGAAATATAGAAGTTTGCGAATTTGTAGGGCAAATGAAAGAATACATAGATCCAGCCTTCCTAGTAGAAACCTGTTTTTTAGAATTTGCCTCACCAAATATTGAAGATGGAATTCAGTTGTGTATTGAAAAAGGTGCAGATGAAATACATGTCATTCCAATCATTTTATTACATGCAGGACACTCAAAACTGCACATTCCTGCAGAAATTGAACATGCGAAAGAGCATTTCCCAGATGTTCGATTTACCTATGGCCAAACGATAGGTGTTCATGAGGAAGTGTTTGAAATTTTAAAAACAAGACTTACTGAAGCAGGTTTTGATGTGGATCAAAAGCATGAGGACACAGCAATTTTATTAATTGGACGAGGCGGCAGCGATCCATATGCAAATGGTGATTTTTATAAAATCAGCAGATTATTGTGGGAGAAATTACATGTACCTATTGTTGAAAGTGCCTTTATGGGGGTCACCACGCCAACTGTGCAGGATGGGATGGAACGATGCATTAAATTAGGCGCAAAAAAAATTATCATGCTGCCATATTTTTTATTTACAGGAATTTTAATGGAAAGAATGTATAAAATGGCCGAACAGTTTAAGGAAACATATCCGTATATAACAATTGATATTGCTCAGTATTTTGGCTATCACCCAAAATTAAGAACAGTACTGTTGGAACGAATGAATCAGGCCATTAACGGTACTTCCACTGGCAATAAAGATTTAGAAAATTTTCGTAAATATGCGGAAGAACATGGATATGAACATCATCATCACCATAATTAGAGGATATACAACCGGATTTGATTTTAATCCGGTTTTTCTTAGTAACAACGATTACTATTTTTAAAAATAGAAAATCCATTTTTCTAGGTTTTCTCTAATAGTATGAATTGAATAATGAACGTTTTTATTGATAATTTTTTCTATTCGAAGTGATGAACTATTTTAGAATACACGTGGCTTTATTAAGAGTGGTTTAGGTATAGCCTTTCATTTTTATATACCAGCTTTCAATCTAAATAATGAACTTTTCTCTAGTAAACAAACACCTCTAAATATCGCGAATTAATAAAACTAAATCTCTCCAAACCAATACTGAAGGTAGGTTGTTTTAAAAGATAAATATAATTTCTTTACATTTTGTTAATCATGATAATAGTACTTATCTTATTACGAAAGGAAGAGGTAATATTGATCAGCATTTTTATCCTACTTGTTGTTATGTGTGCATGTTTACTTCTGATCATCACTCTAGATATAAGTCAAGGAATTAGTACGTTTATGACACTCAATATACTAAAAGATCAAATGAAATTATTCAAAGGAGAAGATATAGTATTGTTAGTCATCTTTTTCTCAATATACACATACGTATTCTTTACATATATAAAGTCAGAAAAGTAAGTGCTTTCTTTATGTGCTTTATGTTTTGTATGGCTTCTTCAATATCTTTTCTTTAATTAATAGTGTAAGTAATAACCCAAGGGGAATTACGATTTGAAACGGTATATGCAAGTAATAGGGAACTAAATCCAATCCTTCCTTTAAATGTTCTTGATAGGTTGAGGCAATAATAATAGAAAAAAGAGTATCATTCCACCTACAGAATAATTTATAAGTAGATGAGGTTTCCTCGAAAACAATTGGTTTATACCCATTACACCACAAAAGAAAAAAATAGTTATTTTTACAAAACCTAAGATGACCATTAATGTAATAATAAACGTATCTAATCTTTGAATAAAGTCAGCTATGTTTATATTTGAAACCGCTGTAAGTGAGGGGAACGCAGATCGAATAATAAGATCTGGTCCAATCACACTAATAAGCATAAGCATATTAAATGTAAGCTAAAGCCCCGTACAAGCAATAGCGAACAGTCCTGTCTTCATCACTTTTTTCTTATTGTTAACATAGGGGAGAAGCATCGTAAATGTAATAAGTTCCCCATATGGGACAGTTATACCAAGAGGAAAAACCTCCTTTATTATCGGCTTCAAGCCATTACTTAATACCGGAATGATATTTTCAGGTGATATGTATCCTCCAATAACATACATTGTATTAATGACGAACAGGGAAAATAACATGATGACAAAACAGATAACAGCCACTCTTGAAAATACCTCTATCCCCAAGTTAACCGCATATATTAATACAAGTATAATACAAATTCCTAGCGTAGTCATGGAAGTTCTAAAATATGGAGAAATAACTAACATTTCCAAAAAATCCCGAAATACTCTAGCAGCAATGTATATAAAATAGATGATATAAGAAAGACCAACTATTGATCCCAAATATTTTCCCCAAATAATTTTGGTATATTCTATCAATGATTTGTCAGGGAACTTTGTAAATAGATAATAGTACAAGTAAAACACTGCTCCACCAAACAATGGTGAAATAAGAGATACTAGCCAAGCATCTTGCATGGCTCCACTGCCGATGTCTAACAAAACCGCAGTGCCGAATAAAAACAATACCATCATACAAAAAAATTGAACTTGACCAATTTGAATCTTTGTCATTGACTCTCACTCATTTCATCTCAAAAGTATTCGTACGCATTCCGGTATTCGAAATCTTTGAGTTGATATTAATTGAGAAGGAGGCATTCGAAAATAATTCATCCCACTCTTTTTTGTGCTTTTCCCAATACTTAGGGTCGGTTTTAGAAAGTTTTTCACCAAATCCAAAAACATCTGTTTGTTCTTTTTGGACAATTTCCATTACTTGATTAATTTGCGATTTTACCTCATCTTCAAGAGTCTTTTCTATTTTCTCGATTGTCTTTGGGTCCTCTAGATCCATATTGCAATTATAATCACTTATGAATGCTGGAAGAGACACATCTATCCTTAATGAAATTTCACTTTTACTAACTTTTGTAATTAAGGTAGAGTTACTGCCCTGAGTTGTTAATGTTAACTTTTCGTTTTTACTACCAGAATCAATCTGTGAACAAGAAAATGGGAAAGTAGTACTCTTGCTTTCTGATAAGATCATTTGGGCTGTTCTTGCTAGTTCACCATCTAACCAGCGAACTAAGCGATCATCTTTAAATAATCCTAACCCATCAACTTCTATAACAGCTGGTGTCATTTTCTCTAAGTTCTGGCTTTGACTAACTCCTTCTTTAGGTTTACTATGACTTATGCCCGTAATAATAGGGGCTCTTCCTTCTGAGGAGAACATACTGACGAGTTCATATATAGGTATTAAATCTCCAATTCCATACATGTTTTTGTTGTTTTCTGTTGTACTTATAATACTTTTACTCGGGTTTGACTCAATAGGTTCTACTACTTCCAAAACTTCCTCAGCAGTCATGCCTCTGGAAATGAATACTAGTACACTTGATCTGGTTTGTTTGGCACGCTCAAAAGCATCGAGTAAGGGATATATACCTTCTTTTGCTTGTTCTTCCCCTATTATGAGGAGGGAAAGATGTGATGTAATAATTTCTCTTGGGATAAAGGCGGATGATTTTCGATAAGCATCGTTTAAGGTTTCTCCTTCAATGGGATAATTAATTAAGGGTAAACCAGGTGAATTACCTCCTGTTTTGGTTAATTGTCCTGGGTTTACTACTTGAAAGGTAACACGATACCCATCTTCTTTTCCTTTGTCTACTCCTACTGAAATGATTGCAGCTAGGTTATTAAGTTCTCTATAATTTGAACAACTGGATAACAACATACATATCAAAATCAACAAAATTTTCTTCATAGGTTTTCCTTTCAGTAAGTTAAGAATCATTTGACTTTTGGGAAGAGGGAATGGGGTCTTGTTCTTTTTCCATAGATGAATAGGATGTTCGGATAAAACTATCCTTTAGACCATCTACTTCCAAAGGTGCAAAGGGAGCAAAGTAAGGTTTCCCAAATGATCTTAAACTACTTAGATGAAGTAAAAAAGTGAGTGTCATTAATAACACACCTAATAGCCCAATAAATGCAGAACTGAATAAGAATAGAAAACGTAAAATACGTGCTAGATTCATCGTGCTGGTATTCGGGAGAGTGAAACTACTAATTGCTGACGTTGCCACAATAATTACCACTGCGGCTGATACAAACCCAGCATCTACTGCAGCTTGTCCCAAAATAAGTGCACCTACAATCGAAACAGCAGGACCGATTGCCCTAGGCATTCGTATACCTGCTTCGCGTAAAATTTCAAAAGCTATTTCCATCAAAAGGATCTCAAACACCGCAGGAAAGGGGATTTTTTCCCGTTGAGCCATTAAAGAAACAAGTAAAGTAGTTGGTATTAAACCTTGATGATGTGTGGTTAAAGCTAGATATAAAGATGAAGCATATAAATTAATAATAAATGTTACGACTCTTAGTGTTCTCACAAGAGAACTATAATAAAAATTGTTGTAATAATCTTCAGGTGTTTTAAAGAACGAAATAAAATTTACTGGACAAATTAAAACAAAAGGCGTTCCATTAATAAAAATGGCTATCCTTCCTTCGGATAAGTTTCCTGCGACAACATCTGGCCGTTCGGTATTTAGTAACTGAGGCAAGATTGTTTTCTTGTTGTCCTGAATGAGTTCCTCTATATAATTTGATTCAAGCACCCGATCAATTTTTATTTTTTTGATGCGAGAGTACTTCATTGACTATTGCTTTGTCTGCAATTCCTTCTATATACATGATCATCACATCTGTCTTTGTAACAGATCCTACTTTTGTGTTTAGTACTCTTAAATTCTTATTTTGAATTCTAAAACGAACAAGTGATATATTTTGACTAATATTTTCATTGAAACTATCTTTTGGCCCTCTAATCACTGTTTGGCTTGTCGGTTCACTAATAGATCGGGTTTCTAATCTTTGTGTGCTTGCTACGATGGCTTTCTTTTCTTTATCAAGTAAAATAATCGTATTCCCGGATAGAATGGAGGATATAAGTTTATCCCAAGAATAGATCGTTGATGTTTTTGTAAGGATAATATTATTCATAATTTCATCTGGTTCTATAGCTGGTTGACGGTTACAGATGTTAATGATTGGTTCCAATATATGATCATTAATTTTTTGTTCGTCCACAATACCATCTAGATGAATGATCGCTATACTAGTTTGATTATTATATTGATTTACGATTTTTATGGAAAGATCACTACTGATTCCGAATTCATCTTTTATGTGATCAAGATTTACTTGAAGATCTTCATCAATGTTTTTGAATGTATCAGATCCTAAATTGCTATTATTTTCCTCCAAGGGTATTCACCTCATTAGCTGTTTAACACCATTAAAAGGTATCGGGAAATAGGTGTACTTGAACAACATCTGTAGAAACATCATTGGCAAGAATTTAATATTTTATGCAAGTGGTTTAATTTGAGGATTATGAGTTATATCTTTGTGCGACATGATTTAGGATTCATTTTGAATGGTAATTCTAACATATCCCTAGGTTCTTAATTTTTCAAAACTTAATAATCCCTGAATGATTACTCATAAGCTACATATGCATTAATTAGCAACTACATGTAAAAAGAGGTGGTTTTTATGAGTAATTCCCATCAATCTGAACTAAGGCCCTACCTGCTTACAAAGAGTTTAGTTCCTGAAAATCAGGAAACACCTATACATTTTATGCATGGCGATATTGTTAGTAATAGACTGTTTTATAGAAGAAATCATTTTCCTTATCCACGATTTGCGTCTTCCTTTTATTTTTTGCCAATTGAGGGGCTGGTACATCATCCAAAAGTCTTTTCTTTGCAGCAACTTTACTCATTACCGTCTAAAACGATAAAAGTGGTTTTAGAATGTTCTGGTAATAAACGTGAGTTATTTAACCCAAAAGTTTATGGAGAGCAATGGGGAAAAGGTGCGATTAGCCAAGGGATTTGGAAAGGCGTACCTTTAAGATCCTTATTGGCGTACACAGGATTACTTGAAACTGCCAAAGAAATTGTTTTTGAGGGGCATGATTTTGGAGAAAGGCCTGATTCTAACCAGTCGCATAGTTTTTCAAGAAGCCTTCCTATAGAAAAAGCCCTTGATCCAGATACCATTATGGCGTATGAATATAACAATCAACCAATCCCATTCAAGCATGGTTTTCCACTTAGGTTAATTGTTCCTGGATGGTATGCAATGGCATCAGTGAAATGGGTTAAAAGGATAATAGTGATTGATAAGGAATTTAAAGGACCTTTTCAAGCAGTTGATTACGTTTATTATCCGAACAAAGAGAACGATAGTGGAAAATTCCCTTTTACGACGATCAATGTGAATTCAACGATTAAATATCCTTTAAATAGGAAAATATTACATTCAGGAATATATGAAATGGATGGAATTGCATGGACAGGTAATGGCCATATCACAAAGGTGGAAATTAGTTTTGATGGTGGTCAAACTTGGGATCCATGTCAACTAACTTCTTCTTCCGCGAAAAATGCTTGGGTTAGTTGGAAGTATAAATGGGAGGCACATAATAAAGGCGAATATACAATACTATCCAAAGCGACTGATTCTAAAGGCAATGTTCAACCATTAAAGCCAATGTGGAACAGAAAAGGGTATGGTTACAACGCCATAGATAGGATAAAAGTTAACATTGAATAACACACATGTTTCATTTATTAATAATGGAGTCATACCTTATTGAAAAAGATTTAAAACAAAAAAGATTGTGTATGGTAAACCTAAACGATCTCGGCAGGTTATTTGAAGAAGGATTATTTTAAGTAAATAATGAATTTAGTAGGGTAAAACATAGAAGTTTAAAAGGAAAGAAGTGCTTTTTTTGAGAAAAACCGAAATTGTCCCCTGGACAAAAAAATGGGAAGAATCCTACAGGAAAGAAGAGAAATTACTTAATGAAATCTTCATAAATGAATTGGTAGATATTGTTCATATTGGAAGTACCTCTGTACCAGCAATTGGTTATGCAAAACCAATAATTGATATTTTAATGATTGTTAAAAATATTGATAAGGTTGATGCATATAATAATAAAATGCAAACTTTTGGATATGAACCTAGAGGTGAAAACGGTATTTCGGGAAGAAGATACTTTCCTAAAGGTAAAGATAAACGAACACACCATGTACATATTTATCAAATTGGTAACGAGAATATTGAAATACATTTAAGTTTTAAAAACTATTTATTGAACCACCCCGAAGAAGCAAATAAATATGGAGAGTTAAAAATTGAATTAGCTAATAAGTTCAAGGATACTCATCAATATCAAAAAGGAAAAGAAGCATTTGTTCATGAACTTGTTGAAAAATCTTTCCGATGGAGAAACGAGAAAAACAAGTAATGATTTTGGTGGGATAGATAGACTGGTTTCAACATTTTAATAACTGTATGTGTTAATGTTTAAACAAAGGGTTGCTATATTTCAGAGTGTTCAGGCTGTCGGTAAAGTTCCGACAGCCATTCTTGTGTCTAATTTAAATACGTATATTTTATTCGAAAAATTATTTTCTATGAAATGAAATTATTTCATAGATGAACTCGTTATAATAGATGAGATTAAAAAGCGAAAAATGCACATGGAGTATAGTCAGGAGGACAAAATGGAAGAGGAAATCCAATGGATTCAAGCAGTGCTATCCGGCAATAAAGATGCCTACGCACACATTATTAATAAATATAAAAATCAGTTATATGCAACGATTTTACGAATGACAAAAAATCCACAGGATGCACAAGACTTAGTACAAGAAGCATTTATCAAAGTATATCACCAGTTGGGTAAATATGATGGAAAAGGATCGTTTTCCAGTTGGATTTATCGGGTGTCGATCAACCATTGTATGGATGAGTTCCGAAAAAAACGCTATAAAATGATGCAAGTAGAAATAAATGAAGAAAAAGTCGTGAATCCTAATAACCCGGAAGTCATTTTCTTGAAAAATGAGAAAAATAGACAGCTAGAACGGTTAATTTCATCCTTGCCAGAAGATGAGCGTATCATTATTCTCTTACGTTATGTAAATGAATTAAGCTATAGCGAAATAAGTGAGCTTGTTGAGCTCCCACTTTCAAATGTTCGTAATAAACTTCATCGGGCTAAGAAAAAAATGAGAGAAACTATAAAATGCGGAGGAGGCTATTTTCATGAACTGTCCAACGGGTGATAAACTTTCACAATATGTTGATGATCTACTATTAAAACAAGAACATGTTGATATACACACTCATTTAAAGAGTTGTGAAGGTTGTATGCATATAGTCAATGCTTTCAAGGAGGAACAACAATTTTTAAAAGAAACTTTACAAACTCCAACATTAACTGATGATTTTGCTTCTTTAGTCCTTGACGAACTGGAGCCTTATGGACAGACTGCTGCCCGTAAAAAGAGGCGTCCCTGGGAGCGTATGACGCTTGTAGCAGCTGGAGCTGTATTAGTGATTGGTTTAGGGACAACACTACACCCTAGCTTCGCACAGTGGATAGGTGGCCTTTTCTCAACAGAACAAGTGGATGAAGGATTAAGAATGGCATCTGAGGCAGGGTTAGTAAAACGAATCAATCAAGAAGTAACGGATAATGGAATTACCTTAAAAGTAGAAGATGTTTTTGCCGATTCTTCCCGGGTGGCGTTATCCTATCAAATTTTAAATGAAAAAGGACAATCACAAGATTCATATATTGAATTAACTGATTCAAAGAACAACATCATGGCAAGTGATCAAAATGGAAAAAAACTTGATGGATTAAGCATAGGGTGGTCAGAAAGAAGTGACTACGGGCTTATCGAATTTTCATTACGTGAACAAGAAGTATTGGAAAAAGTTACTGTAAATTTTGACTTAGTCGAGCTAAATGGAATAAAGGGTAACTGGGAGTTAGAGATTCCAGTTGATTTAAAAGAGAGTCTTAAAAACACAACTATTTACTCATTAAATGATGCAAAAACAAGCCTGCATGATGTAACCATTAACATGAAGGAAGTTCGCTTTGCACCTTCCTCGAATGAATTATTGTATGAAACATCTTTTACGAAAAAAGAACAAGCTAGAATAGAAAAAAAGATAAAGCAGCTTGAAGAAAAATTTGGTGAGGAAAGTGCAGACTCCTTTACTAACTTTGGATCGGCTATTCAATATCATATTGAGAATGACAAAAATCAAGCTATATATCACCATAATACCTTTTTTGAAGATAAAGGACACCCGAGTGATTTAGGAATGCTACAAGGTTCTGGCCAACCGATGGGGAAAATCGGCCATAATGCGTGGAATGAGTCATTTATCCCGCAAAAAGAGGATACCAAATTGACCTTTGTGTTAGATGGGGTTATAAAAACAGTGCCTTCAGATTTTTCCATTAAAATTAAACCAAACGAGTTGAGGAAAAAACCTGTCTCATTTGAATACGAGGGTAATTATATAACAATTAAAAAGGCGAAAAAACAAAGTATGTATTCATTACGTAAATCGCTCATCCCAATTAAAAAGGAAACGATGTTTAAAATTGAAATGGAAGGCGGCAAAGAAGCGCCGGCTTCAGATTTTGGAGCATGGGTTTTAGTGGATGACAAAGGGAAAAATTATTTCACTTATCCTAGCGGTTCCATTCTAAATGAAAAAGATGAGAACGGGCGTTATAAAACAACTATTGATCTCGTTTCATATGATTTAGATGAAATTCCTGAAGAACTAACATTGCATTTACTTTCTGTGACTAGGTATTATGAGGTCAAAGATAAGTGGAAGGTTCCGTTATACTCATCAAATTGAGACTATAACGAGATGATCAAAATTTCACCCTCAAGACTTAAGTTCTTGAGGGTGAAAATATATACTCCTTGTGTATATGATGCTAATACTTTAATGGGAATAATTCCACGATGAGTGTTTTTACATATATGAACGTAATTGTTTTTTTCTAAAATACTATTAAAGGTTGATGCATACTTATTCCAGAATGGCCAGGTTTTAAGCTAAAATATTATAACGCATTTGGATATATATGTTAAAATGTGGATGGAATTGTAATCGGGATACTTCCATTAAAAAGTGTTTATACTAAACTATTATAGTCAAATCAGGAGGAGAAATTCATCGGAAATTCATTGATACACTGAATTTATAGATTGACTGAGGGTGAAGGTTTTTGAGATACACTGATCGTTCTTTAAGAATTTTAAAATATTCAGAAATGGAAGCTGAAAGGACAACCAAGATTATTTATCCGATTCATTTATTTTTAGGGGTATTGCTCGAGGGGACAAGTGTGTGTGCTGAATTATATATTAATTATCCAAATCTTACTGAGGTATTAAATAAAAGAGTAACAGATATACAATTTGATAAGGAAGATAAAGGATTTAATTATGAACCTTTAACACTAAATATTTCTCAAAGCACGAAAAGAGTATTAGCGCACGCAGAGGATCAGATGAAGCGATTCAAACAAGTTTATTTAAATGAAGGACATATTGTGGACGCCATATTTAAAGTTAATGACAGATTAACGAGAGCAATAATTGATGGTTTGGATGTCTCTCGTATTCTTGAAATTGTGTCTCTGCCAAGAGATATGATCGTTTCTTTAAAAGATTATTCGTTTCCTACCATTTCAAAAAGTAGAATAACATATAGAAAGGCGAAGCAAAAGGATGCTCCATCCTTGAAAACCTTTGTAGAAAAGGAATTTGGAAATGGATGGCTAGATTCAATTGAAAACGGATTTTTACAAGAAAATATTCCAATTTTTATAGCTCTAGATGGGCAAGGGATTATTGGATTCGCTTGCTTTGATGTAGTTAGAAGAAAAAAGGGATTATTCGGTCCAATGGGTATATCTTTTTCAAATAGAATACAAGGAATTGGATATACTCTACTTCATTATTGTTTAAATGAGATGAAGGAAATTGGATATGGGTATGCTGTAATTGGTGAAGCTGGTCCTCTTGAGTTTTATGAAAAAGCCTGTAATGCTGTTGTTATCCCAAAAAAGTTCACTGAACATTGAAAGAACGCGTTAATAAAGAAACGTGCATTTTATGGAAGGATATCAAGTAATAAGAACTGATACATTAGAAGAAAGGGGTAAATATCCAATAGCTAGTACTTGGGCCTAGGGTGAATACAAAATCATTTGCAGATGGCTATTTTTCAAAAATGGATATACAATTCAGCAATCAATCGCTTATCTTGAACACGAATTATTGGATTGCTGCGGTAGTTTTATTTTTATATAGGTCTCAGCTAAAGAGGCCATTGAGTGAAGTAGAAATTTTTCAGGGGGAATTGATGAAGAATTTAGGGTTAGCAATTTTAGGTGCAATAGTTGCTTGGTTTGTATTAAGTTTTTTTACACAAGATTTAGAGCTTAACTATCTTGCTCCGCTTATCATAGGTATTGTGATTGGTTATGGTATTGGAAAAAGAGATACACATTAGTTTTTTTCAGTTATTAACTGTGTAATTCAACAAGTGAACACTGTTCTTAGAATATGGTGGCCAGATTTGTGAAGAACACTTAGCAAGGGAAAGAAAAATGTCAAGGCTTTCACTAAACCTAACAAGCAGTGTAGGGGGGAATAGAACTTCAATATATAGTTTAGCATATTGCATATGAGTAAGGAGAGGTATAAATGAATGATAAAGTAATGATAAATATACCAATAGATACGAATGAAGTACCTGATTTAAGAGAACTTGTTGGTTGGAGTAGACGAGAAGAAGATTACCCGACACTGTTTGAACGTTGTAATTTCTGGGCAGGGGTTAGAGACGAAAATGATAAACTGATTGCCTTTGGGTATGTGTGTGGAATGGGCTTAGAACATGGTTATATGGAAGATATTATCGTTCATCCTATGTATCAGGGGCAAGGAATTGGTGCAGCGTTAGTAAAGGAATTATTGCGTGAATCCAAACGTTTTGGGCTTGGAATTGTAACAGTATCATATGAGCAAAACAAAACAACCTTTTATAAAGCATGTGGCTTTACACCTGGTTCAGGAGGGGTTTGGCAATCATATACGTGAAGAATTTGTTTCAACTAGCTTGCTTTTCTTCATTTATATCTTCAACAATCAAACACCATTCTGGAAACAAAGATGTACAAATTAAAAGAAAGAACGACGTAGTTTGTTGAAGTTAAAGACAACACAAAGGGACATCACTTCCTGGTAAAATCAAAAATAATTTAAAGTTGGGTAGGATCGTTATGAAAAAAAGATACTTGATCGTAGCTATGGTGCTAGTAATAGTAATTACAGTGACATATTACCTACTACCAAAAAATACTGATCGAACACTTGTTAAAGGGATTGAAAATTTCGAACCGTTCAGCAGCAATAATAAGAATTATCTTTTATTTTACCCAGCTGACATAAGGGTTTCACAAGAAAACACCATTGTAAAAGAAGTAACACTTGACGGTGAAATTGTACGGGAATATGAAATAGAAGATAGATACTTTAGAAGAATGAGTTTGCATCAGAAACCAAATAGTATAGATAAATTATATCTTTCTCTTTTTGGTGAAGCTACAATTGATAATTACTACTACACGTACGATATTCCAACAAAACAATTTAAAAGAGTAAAATTGGATTACTTTGATTATGAAGTCGGTGTTGATCACATAATGCATTACGGTGAGAGTGTACTTTTTCAAACTTTGGTTTCTCATAAAACTGGAGAACAAAATACGGATAGTGAAACAAATGAATTCAATGTATCTATATCTAACTTCTCATCACAAAAAAGTTTTGAAACAGAGTACGGGAATCCACCAAAGTGGACACCGCTTTTAGAATTTAATAATAAAATCCTTTATGGTACAAGTGGACAATATGGTGACAATGATAAATATGTGAACTCAGGTATTGGTGTGATTGATTTAGAAAATCAAAGTGTTGAGTATATGAATAGCGGTAAAAACGTGGATATGTATCCGCTATATGCAACACAAGAACATGCCTTTGTACTTGGTGAAGCAGGCAAAGTCATTTCATACGACAAAAATTTTGAATCCAACATCTATGAACCTTTTAAAGGTATAAGCAAAGAAGATATTTTTTTCAATGACGAAAGTAGTCAATTATTAATAGATACAAATAGAGCATTATATAATGTTTATAGTCAAGAAAAAGGTAGTATCATTGGTCTAATGACATATGAACCTGAACCAAAGTTTGAACCCCTTAATAAGGATTATCTTGAACAAGACAGCAGCTATAGGTTTTTGTATCAAGATAAAGAAAACGGTGAAATTTATATCGTTCGTTCAAGTGAACAAGAAGAAAAACTATTGGTAATTGACAATACCTCATTCGATCTTAAAGCGGAAATACCAATTGCGCATAGTCATTTATTAGACTTTGTTGTTAAGAATTAAAGTATGGTAAGCTGACAAAACTAAAAATCTAACGAGAAGGAAACCATTTTGGTTGATATCTGTCTTATTGTAGAATTTTTAAAATATCTTAAAACACAAAACTGTATTTAGACAAACAATGTCTTGAAGGCACCTTAATCTTCATACATAGTTAAAATCTCCTCAGCTTGCCTTCGTAATCCATCAATTAATTCCATTGGTTTTATTATTCGTGCATGACGTCCAAGTCTTAAAAATAAGGGTGTTATAAAACCAAGTTCATCTTTATCAATGATTGAATCTATGTAACCAGTTCCATCTTCTTGTGTGACAATAAAACCTTCAAAATAAGGAACACTTTTACATTGACGTACGCCCTCCGTTGTTAAATGTACATGCAACCGAATTGGTTTTTTTACTTCCTGATAGTCGAACCAGTCTTCTAAAGTCATAAATTCATCTTGATTTTTTTCATTTGAAATGATGGAAAGAATACGATCTACACGGAATAGTAAAATTTTTTTCTTATCATAATCGTAAGCGGGCAAATACCATAACCCATCATGTGCATATACACCGATTGGACGAATGTGTTTTTCCCTTACTCCTGTTTTTGATTCATATTGAATATGTACATCTCTATTCTCAATAGAATACTCTAACATTTCATTTAATAATGGCGAATCAATTGTTCGCTTAGGGTTCCAAAATGCAATATGTGAACGGATTTTATCTACTTTTGATTTTGCTTCACTTTGAAGTGAGTTATATAATTTATTTTCAACCGAGGTAATTTCAGCCCCGAATGGCAAACTTCGATAATATTTTAGCGATTGAAAAGCAAAGAAGATTGAAACGGCTTCTTCTTCAGTAAATAAAATAGGGGGAAGAAAAGAATGTGTTAATACGGTATAACCCCCATTCCGTCCTTGTTCAGCATAAATCGGCAATCCTATATCACATAAATCTACTATGTATCTATGTACAGTACGAATAGATATGTGAAATTCATCTGCTATTTCTTGAGCTGTAAATTTCTTTTTAGCCGTAACAAACAGTAGAATATCTAATAGTCGCTTGGATTTTGCCATTTTTCTCACCTTTTTTCGTTAATCATGCCATTACTTGTCATGTTTTACAGTTAGTATAGTGTATACCTTATGATTTTATCAATAAGGGAAATTCTATAAGAAAAAGGAGATCAAAGGATGTCACGTGAAATTGTTTTGTACATTGCCGCAAGTTTAGATGGATTTATTGCGAAAGAAGATGATGACTTACAATGGCTTGAAGATACAGAAGGGGAAGGGGACGCTGGATACCAAGACATGTATCAATCTATTGATACTGTGATCATGGGGAAAAAGACGTATGACTATATAGTAAAACATATGGAGCCATTTCCTTATCCTGACAAAAAATGTTATGTTTTCTCCACTACTGAAAAAGGTTCAAACGAATATGTGGAATTTGTAAATGAAGATGTAGTTGAATTTACCAAAAAGTTAAAAGCACAAGAGGGCTCTAAAATATGGATGGTTGGTGGAGGTTGTTTACTTGATTCTTTTTTAAAAGAAAATTTAATTGACGAATATATCATTACGGTCACACCTCATATTTTAGGATCGGGTATCCCTTTATTTAAACATAAGAAACCACAAATCGATTTAAATTTAATTGATATAAAACGGTTTGGACAGTTTGCACAATTATTTTATAAGGTGAATCAAGGTAAGAAATGATTTGGCAGTGCCTTTCTTGTATGAAGAAAGGCGCTTATTTCTATATCGGATCAATTGGTGTATATTTCCTTTACTTTGAAGGGGGGAGGATGCTATGGAAGAAATAGAATATGATTGGATAAAACAAACACGTCAAATCTTATAAGAACAATGCAGAGAATTGACTGAAGATGAAATTACAAAAGAAGTTGAATTTGGTTTTCAGAGCATTAGAGATACTTTCGTTCATGTGGCAGGCTGCTATCATGCATGGTTAGGTTCTTTTGTGCTTTCAGTAACAATATCTCCATTATTAATAAAGAAAGTAATGAATAATATGAAGGTAGATGATATTCAACGCTATTTTAAACAAGCGGATGAATATGTAGAGAGTGTATTAGAGCAATTCAGAAACAAATTTGATGAGCTTATCGAAAAAGAGCCTTCTTGGAAAGCAGGCAGTGGATTTATTAGAAAAACTCCACATCAGTTACTATTTCATTCAATTACTCATGAATCCCATCATAAAGGACAAATTGCTTCAATGATTCGATTACTTGGATATATTCCTCGTAATACAGACATATTGGGGTTGTCTGAAATGAATTTCGTAAAATAAACATTAGCCTGTCTTCCTCGAATGTGAATTTATACTAATCTAATACAATTTAAAAAGGTGGATGAGAAATGGATAAAAGAGTTCTTTTCGACTTTGAAATTGAGTTTACGAATGGTGGCGGAATACAAGGGCAGGAATTCCGTCTTGATATTGAGGGAAATGATATTTCTGACGAAGAATTAGCAAGGTATATTGTAGAGGATATGAGATTATTAATGGTCGGAGAAGTGCGCATACTTAACAAGAAAATAATAAATGAAAAACATAAACGAAATCTTGATAACCAGAAATAATGATCTATACACTGTACATGATAAAAAAGCTGCCAAATGAGGTAGCTTTTCTTTATTTCACTGTGATTAATCAAATTATAGGATGTTTTTTATGCTTTTAACTTAATTGAGGGCGCCTAACCGGTGCCCCCTTTTTATAAATATATCCTTTAGCGTGCATTCGGAAAGATTCTTTGTACCATCTCATTAAATTCCTCGAATAATCCACGTACTGGCTTTCCGCTTTGGATTTTATCCCCATAATCTCCCATACGATCAACGAAATCAGGATTACTTGACACAAAAACATTCCGAATATTGTTATCAGTAGATTTTACCTGTTCAGAGATTTTATTTTCAACTTCTTTTCTTACCTCGCCTTTTGAATCATCATTGAGTACTACTGCAACATATGCATTTCTATTCGTAACAATAACATTGGCATGTCTTACTTCTGATAAGTCTTCAATTTTATCCTGTGCTTCATCTGCAACCTGCATTCTTGTATTATTATTATTATTATTATTATTATTGCTATTGTTGTTATTTCGATTTGCAACATTTTGAATATTTGTGTCGTTGTTGTTTGCAGTTTTATTGTCATTTCTTGCTTCATCATTCATTGCACAACCAGTAATGAAGGCTATGGCAAACAAGCAGATTGAAATTTGTTTAAGTAATTTCATCAAAGTCCCTCCTAATTTAAGTTCGATAATAGAATGACCAATTTTATTTCTTTTATGTAATTGAAAAAGTTTATTGTCGCTCTATTTTTGTGTCAACAAGTCTGATCACCATCATTAAAGGGAATGTATAAGTACTTTTTCTTTACTTTCATTTCATTTCCTACCACAGACAATAGTGTTTCTATTTACCATAGTAGAAAAACATTCTAATCATAAAATAAAAAAAGGTTTTTAAATTTAAAAAGAATGAACGGTGGTTGAGAAAATGAAAACGAAAAATAAATTGTTCATGGGGCTTATTGCAACTTCACTTGTAGGAAAAGCAATAGAGATGATTAATAAGAAGGACAACGTAATTCCAAATACACAAACAACTTTTAATCTTAACCAAGATACTCCTGTTATAGACAAAACAGCATATATACACCATTTTGCCTCAGTTATCGGGAGTGTAAATATAAAAAAAGAAACGTTTGTAGGACCTTTTTCATCTATCAGAGGTGACGAAGGGTTGAAAATCCATATTGGAAATTATTCCAATATTCAGGATGGGGTTGTTATTCATGGAATGAAAAACTTTGAATTTGGAAGTAATGTAGTTATGAATTCAGTTTTAAAGACAATTCCCCTTTTTCTGTTTATATAAGTGAAAGATGTACGTTAGCTCCACAATCTCAAATCTTTGGACCAGCACGAATTGATTCTAATGTATTTATTGGTATGCAATGTCTTATTTTTGATTCTTATGTTCAGGAAAATGTTGTCATAGAACCGGGGGCAAAAATAATTGGGGTTACGATACCTAAAAACAGATATGTCCAAGCTGGTAGAGTGATTACTAATCAAGAGGACGCAGATGATCTTCCAAGTAATACAGAATCATACCATTATTTTAATATCAACGAAAAAATTGTTAATACCCATAGAGAACTAACTCTTGGATACCAAGGAGATAGGAAATAATGGAAGCAGATACATTAGTAGATATTTTGAAGATCTATGGAAGGATTATCACTATTATTCCTTGGCTTTTAATTGTGACTTTGTTTATGGGGAAGCGCTCAATAGGTGAAGTTCCTGTTTTTGATTTTTTGATCATTATCGTGCTTGGTGCTGTAGCTGGCGCAGATATTGCTGATCCGGATATTCCTCACTTATATACGTTTTTGTCGATATCAGCAATAGGTGGTTTACAAATTGTTGTTTCGAAATTAAAACTGAAAAATCGATTATTTGGGCGACTTATTACATTTGAACCCACAATTGTTGTCCAAAATGGCTCTTTTGTTGTGAAGAATTTAAAAAAGATTCGGTATTCATTAGACAATGTTTTACAAATGTTAAGAGAAAAAGATATTTTTGATGTCAATGAAGTAGAACTAGCGTTAATTGAACCAAATGGAAAACTCACTGCTTTTAAAAAATCTCATAAATCTGCTGTCACTATAGAGGATTTAGGAATAAAGAAGATATCAAGAAGTATCGCTTATCCTGTTATTGTGGAAGGTAACATAGAAAGTCATGTTCTCTCTCAATTAAATCTAAAAGAAAAGTGGCTTTTACGTGAGTTACAGAAAAAGGGGCTGAAAACTTCTGATATCTTCTTTGCATCAATAAATGCAAATCATGAATTGCACGTATCATTGAAAAGCGACCATAATATAACCGATGTGCAGATAAGACATTAAATTGATGTTTCTAGTAAATATTCATAATGAAAAAAGCCCCTAAACCTAAGTTCTCACTTTAGGTATTAAGGGTTTTTCCCTGTGATTATGGAAAAATAAACATGATACGTTAATCTATAATAGGATGTGACTTACAATGGTTGTTATTTAAGGGAAATGTTTTTAAATAATGTATCAATCATTATTAAATAGAACCATTTTTCATCTTATCAATTTCTGGACGATATTTTTCAAGCGGATAATACTTCATACAAATAACAATTACCAAGCAAATGATGGCAGGGATACCAAAACGAACAAAGTTCAACGTAAACATGGTTCGACCGGTTGTTGTCCAATTGCACCTCGGATATATACAGAAACAGCTAGTAATGCTAAAATCCCTGAATTAGTAATCGTGTTCCCACATTTTTACGCAAACCCTTTAAGAGAAGTGATCGTTACATTTAAATCAGGTCTAGCAATATAGTGCACCATAAAATACACAGAAGAAGCGAACATAAACCCATAGCCAACTGCTGCCAAAAACCAAACTGAGATAGCAAAAGCAGTAGTTGAAAGTTACTTGACCAATTTTATGCACGGTGAAATGCCACCACACGTTGCGTTTCAAATAATGAAAGGCATGACGTTTGGAGAATGCAAAGTTACACCGGAAACAGGTATTACTTCCAATCAAGTTGATGAAATACTGGAAAAGATTAATAAAATTGTAAATGGTACTTCAATAAATGAAAAATATCATGCTAAAATTTAAACAGGGAGTAATTGTAAATTCAATTATGATCTTGTAAAATGCGCAGCGAGATCGATCACATTTGAAGTGATAGGAGTAAATCAATAAACAAGGGGGAGAATCAATGAAATCTGAAGTGATAAAGTTCTATGATGATCGAGATGACGTAACACTAACATCATACGTGATCGCAGATTCACCGGAATTATTGGGTGGAAAGAAGAGACCTGCTATTCTTATTTGTCCGGGAGGAGCCTATTTAGCCTGTTCAGACAGAGAAGGAGAAGCGGTGGCACTAAGGTTTGCGGCTATGGGATATCATGCTTTTGTCCTTCGATATTCAACCTATATGGGAGGAGAGGTTGGATTTCCAAATTTTCAAGAAGAATTGAAAATGAAGGAACACTCCATTCACCCAACACCAATGAGAGAAATAGGAAAAGCGATGCTGACAATTAGGGAACATGCTGAAGAATGGCTTGTAGATGTAGATAAAATCGCCATCTGTGGATTCTCAGCAAGGCGCACACAATTGTGCTATGTATTCTGTGTATTGGGATAAGCCTATTATGAATGAATATTTCAATGAAAAAACCGAAATGTTCAAACCAGCAGCCACGATTCTAGGCTACACATTAAGTGATTATCTTTTCATGCGATCCTTCCCGAAAAGCCCTGTAGATTCCAAGCTTTTTGAAGCTGCGAATCTTGCGTTTACAGGGACCAAAGAACCTGATGAGGAAACACTTAAAGAAATAAGCCCGGTTTTTCACGTGTCGAAAAGTACGCCACCTATGTTCTTATGGGCGACGTCAGAGGATACATTAGTACCAGCACAACACACTCTAAGGATGGCACATGCACTTGCCGATAAAAACATTCCTTATGAAGTTCACATTTACGAAAAAGGACCACATGGTTTAAGCCTGTCGAATCAAGCTACATCCCAGGCGAAAAGCCAAATGGATCGCGATGCGGCTAGATGGATTATTGAAGCGGAGGCATGGTTGGAAAAGAGATTTGCTTTGGAGCTGCCTGAGCTAACACCATTTGAATTAATGGAAATGGAACACAAGCGTTAAAAACTTAAAATTTTATAAAAATAAACAAGACGATACTGTATGAATATGATTCTTACGTATCGTCTTTTCTTTATGTTTGAAATGGATAAAGTTTGTGTTCGATAGAGTCATAGTGATAGGGAATTTTTCCTTTAAGCTGATATAAGTTGCACACATTAGATTCGAGCAATAATCTCTTTGTTTTTAACATTATTTACCTTTAAAAACAACTGCTAAAATAGAAAAGGTTGATTTTGTATATATAGCAAATGAGGAGGAATTAAGTTGGGTAATTTAAATGTGAAAATGCTACAAAGCAATAAGGTACCTTATCTAGTAAAAAGCGGAAAAGGAGATCGATTGTCCCAAAGTATTGTCTTTGGGTTAAATCCTCATTTATGAATTTGAAACAAAATTCCGTAGTTGGTCGTAATTTGTCGGATTATGTCTAATAGCAAATAAAATTCAATAATCGCAAATAAATTTTCAAAATAGCAAATAAAATCCTGAAATCGAAAATAAATATCCAAAATCGCAAATAAAACAAATTTCATTTAAAAATGGCGGATTTCTAAGGACCAGAGGGACAGGTACACTGTCCCTATTTATATTCAACCTACACAGCTCTAAAAGGTCAATAACCCCGTTCAGATTTAAGGTGCATTACCATCCACTTCATCATCACTTCTATACTCCAAAATATCACCAGGCTGACACTCTAATGCCTTGCAAATTGCCTCTAAAGTGGAAAATCGAACAGCTTTTGCCTTGCCATTCTTTAAGATAGAAAGGTTCGCCATCGTAATTCCAACTCTTTCCGAAAGCTCAGTAACACTCATTTTTCGTTTCGCCAACATCACATCGATATTAATAATGATCGCCATTCATTTCACCTCAGACCGTTAATTCATTTTCTGATTTGATTGTTATTGCTTCTTGTAAAAGACGTTGAAGAACAGCGGCGAATACAGCGATGACGAGTGAAGCGAAGATAGGGACCATTCCAATGATGATAAGACCTGGTGCATCATCCAATTCTGCTAATAGGAAAACAAATGGAATGATGACTCCATACAAACCACTGATGGTTAATGCGCAGAATTTGATCACCTTTAAAACTCTAACAGACAATTCCGTGAAAGCCTGGTTTTTGTCAATGTAGCTTAATAGCTTAAAAGCCTGGAACAAGGCAATAAAAAAAGGGATTGCTGATATATACAATCCGATCACAATGGGATACAGGATATGGGCATAATCCGGATTTGCCGGATTATTAGTTAATTGAACCAATCCAAAAATACTCAAAAGTAGTACAGGTGTTCCGATAAGGAAGACAGCTGCCTTTAAAAAGAGTGTTGTACCTATTTTCATAAAAAAGCACCTCACATATATTTTTCGTTTATAAATTTATCATATAATTTATCGATTTACAATAAAGTTTTATTTATATTTATGATTGTTTTGTTGTTAAATAAATAGTCTAATTTCAATCAGAATAGACAATACAAAATTATCCAAAAATGGAATTGACGAAACGATATTATACGACGTATAATATGTTTGTTCCAATAATATACGCCGTATAATATTATAAAAGAAATTGGAGGTGTTCAAATGTCATTCCAATTGGGTTCCTCTTTACTTGATGCCTGTGTCCTTGCCGTATTGGCAAAAGAAGATGCATATGGCTATTCACTCACTCAGCAAGTACGTGAAATTATGGATATCTCAGAATCGACCCTATACCCGGTGCTTCGCAGATTACAAAAGAAAGAATATTTAACAACATATGACAGCCCATTTCAAGGGAGAAATCGCCGATATTACCGAATTACTGACAGTGGAATGGAAAAGCTCCAAGAACTTCGCAGTGAATGGGTGGAACACAAACAAAAAATTGAATCTGTTTTATTAGGAGGAATAGATGGTGAGTAAAGAAGAATATTTGAAAAAGCTCCGGGCAAAAATCAAAAAATTGCCAAGTGAAGAAATAGAAGAAGCAATTGACTATTATCGTGAGTATTTTGATGAGGCAGGCGAAGAAGATACCAAATCAGTTATTGCAAGACTTGGTTCGCCATCCTATGTCGCATCTCAAATTTTGGCAGATTATGCAATAAAAGACTTGGATAACCAAAAAAGTACAACGAAAAAGAACTTTTCGGCCATGTGGTTTATCATCCTTGCCATTCTAGCCTCGCCGATTGCTTTGCCACTTGTCCTTGTGATCATTTGTCTTGTATTTACCTTAATTCTGGTTTGTGGTGTAGCGATTCTTACTTTTTTTATCCTTGTTGTAAGTTTACCCATTAGTGGATTGTTCAGCTTATTTGCTGGCGTGTCGGTCATCGCACAAGATTGGCAAACATCCATATTCTTTAGTGGTATCGGCCTAATTACCATTGGAATTGGTGTGCTTTTATTTTCTCCTTTTCTACAATTCACCAAGAAGACTAGCTCAGGAATTGTGAAAGTATTGAAGAGATTGTTAGATAAAATGATTAGACGCAAGGAGGGAATCTAAATGAAACATACAAAAATCGCACTCACAATGATTATGATTGGAATCCTTCTTGCTGTCATAGGATTATTCAGTGGAACTAAATTTTCGATTATCTTAACAGATAATGGGTTGAAAGCAGTAGGAAAAGAAGATCGACAGAATGAGGAATGGGTATTGGAAGAATTCAATAATTTGGAGGTAGCTCTCTCGGACGCCAAACTAGAGGTTATTCCCTCTGATGAATATAAATTGGAGATTGAGAGTTTAGAAGGTACAAAAATCACACATACAGTTGAAAATGAAACACTTACGATTAAGGATCGAACATCACACGCAGAATTTACATTTGCCATGAACTTTATTGGAAACATTCAAAAAACAATCATTAAAATCTATGTTCCAGCCGATAAAGAGTTTGACAATGTTAGCATTGCGAATGATTTTGGAGATATAAAGCTGAACGAAATGACAACCGATAAATTGATGATCTTATCCAATGATGGAGATCTAGACATCAAGGACATTCAATCTAATACTGTAACAATTCAAAACGATTTTGGCGATACTAACGCCTCAAACGTAAAAATAAACAATTTAACACTAGAAATTAATGATGGGGACGCCGAATTTAATTCTGTTAATATTGCGAAAGAAGCAACTCTTTCAAATGATTTTGGTGAAATTTCATTACGTGACTTTACAAGTCATGGCACAAAAATTGAAAGCTCTGACGGGGAAATTTATATAAATGGTGAGCTCTTGGGAAAAACAAATATCGAATCCAGCTTTAGCGATATGGTGTTGGAATTAACAAATAAAGAAACTCAACTGAATTATCATATTCAGAATGATTTTGGCGATATAGTAGTGAACGGTGAAGAATATCAAACAAAAGCAACGAATAATATTGATTCTAATGATAAAATAACAATTCTTTCAAGTGATGGTGATGTTGAGATCTCTTTAGATAAATAAAACCATCTATAATTTTGGCGGCAAACCGGTTTAGAAGGATCGGATGCCGTCTATTTTTATTTATTGTTACATGACTCCATCCACCTTCCTTTTTGACAATGTCTGGTATACTTTATACGATACAACTAATCTTATCTATTAGGTGATAATATGCAACCTGAAATAAAGCTATCTGTACGTTCATTAGTTGAATATGTGTTTCGAAGTGGAAGTATTGATCAACGATTTCGAACTGCCACAACCCTTACGGAAGGAACAAAAGCTCATAAAGCCATCCAAAGGACGTATCAAGAAAATGATGAGAAAGAAGTCTTTCTAAAAACAGAAATTGAGTATGAAAAAATAATGTTCATCATTGAAGGTCGATGTGATGGGTTGCTATTTCGCGATGATAAAATCCTTATTGATGAAATCAAGTCAACTTCAAGAGAATTGAGTGACATAGAGGAAGAGTCAGTCCCTGTACACTGGGCACAGGCAAAGGTTTATGCCTATATATATGCCAAAGATTATCGACAAAACGATATGATTGTTCAATTAACTTACATACATGCTGTTACATCAGAGCAAAAGAAATTTCAAAAACTTTTTACTTATCAAGAACTCGAACAGTTTGTATTTGGATTAGTGAAGGACTATTTTCCATATGCATCTCTTATGCAAAACCATCAACTGAGAAGAAATCATAGTATGAATCAACTATCATTTCCATTTACCACATATCGAGAGGGCCAACGTAAGCTTGCAGGTGTCGTTTATAAAACCATTTCAGAGGAAAAGAATATTTTTGCAAATGCACCAACCGGTATTGGAAAAACCATTTCGACGATTTTCCCAACAGTGAAGGCGATCGGAGAAGGCAAGCTGGATCGAATGTTTTATTTAACAGCCAAAACCATCACAAGACAAACCGCAGAAGAAGCTTTTTCACTTATGAAAACTAAGGGATTGTGTATGAGTGCTGTTACGATTACAGCCAAGGAAAAAATCTGCTTTAAAGAAGAAACCATTTGTCAAAAGGAATATTGCGAATTTGCGAATGGATATTATGATCGAATAAATGAGGCTGTTCTCGATATTTACTCTAATGAAACGTTTATTAATCGTCAAAAAATCGAGGAATACGCGAGAAAGCATACGCTTTGTCCATTTGAATTTTCCTTAGACTTAGCATTTGTGGCAGATGCAATTATTTGTGATTATAACTATATTTTTGATCCAAAAGTGTCACTAAAGCGGTTCTTTGATGAACATAAACGACAATCCGCCTTATTAATCGATGAAGCTCATAATCTGGTTGATCGAGCAAGGGAAATGTTTTCAGCTGAATTACAAAAATCCGATTTTCTTTCATTAAAACGTGCTTATAAAGGGTCTGGTTTGTATGAATCAGTTCAAAAACTAAATAAATATTTTATTGAACTGAAGAAAAAGTGTTTTGAAAAAGGACATCTTGTGTGGCGGGAATTGGATGAACATCTGATCAACATACTTGAAGAATTTGTAGACAAGGCAGAAAAAGAATTAGTACAACCTTCAAAACAAGTTGAGCAATCAGGTCTATTAGAAACCTATTTTGCCGCAACTGGATTTGTTCGAATATCAAATCTCTATAATGAACAATATGTTACGTATGTCGAAATAGAGAAAAATGAAGTTCGCCTTAAAATGTTCTGTTTGGATCCTTCTCATCTATTACAGCAGGTTAGTAAAAAGTTTCGGACAACTGTCTATTTTTCTGCAACTCTTTTACCATTTCAGTATTATTTAGATATGTTAGGTGGTACGACAGAGGATTATACAATTTCGATTCCTTCACCATTTGCAAACGAACAAATAGAGGTATTTCTTCAACCTTTATCGACTCGGTACCAAGACCGGGAATATTCAAAAAAGCCGATCATTGATATGCTTTCAAAACTTTTGAAAGCACGCAGCGGAAACTATTTGATCTTCTTTCCTTCCTATCATTATATGAACAGTGTATATGATGACTTTACCACTAGCTGTCCGGACATTCGTACGATTATTCAGACGAACAGGATTGATGAGAAGGAAAGAGAACAATTTTTAGAAGAGTTCAAAGAAGATCGTACAGAACCATTTTTAGGTTTTGCGGTATTAGGTGGTATTTTTTCTGAAGGTGTTGACTTAAAAGGGAATAGGCTGAATGGTGTCATCGTTGTCGGAGTGGGTTTACCACAGCTTTGCCTGGAACGAAATATAATGAAAGACTATTTTCAAACAATAGGAAAAAACGGATATGATTACGCATATACCTTTCCTGGCATGAACAAAGTGTTACAGTCAGGTGGCCGATTAATCAGATCTGAGACCGATACCGGAGTAATAGTACTTGTTGATGATCGGTTTCTGACTCAGAAATATCAAGGACTTTTACCAAGGGAATGGAGGGATTTTGAATATGTTCAAAATCTCCCGATTGATCAATAAGTTTTGTTATCTTAAGGGAAACGATTAGTCGTTTCTCTATTTTTTTGTGCCCTGCAAGCCATTAACCTATTAAATCTTAGAAATAATTAGGCTCTTTCACCAGTAGCAATACCCACCCAATTTACATAATTTGTTGAAGAAGTATGTGATAACCAAAAAATCAGGTTTGAATTTACGTTTCCGTTTCTCGTCACTGGTCCCAGGTAAGTATTATGAGGAGGTTTTACTTAATGAATAATTTTCAGCAGGATCTTCAGATGTTAAATCTCGGAGATTACCAAGCTACTCAGGCTGTACCTTATGACCCGAATCAATACTATCAAGATGATGAAAGATTTTTCTTTGGTCTCGGAAATATTTTCCGCTGTTATAGCTGCTTTAATTGTTATAGCTGTTTCAGTTGTTATGGTTGCTCTAGCTGTTTCAGCTGCTATGGTTGCGGAGGTCGCTGTGGCGGAGGCCGTTGCGGTGGCGGGGGCTATTGTGGTGGCGGAGGCCGTTGTGGTGGTGGAGGCCATTGTGGCGGCGGAGGTCGCTGCGGAGGCAGATAAACTAAGTTTCGTAAAGAAATACGGCAAGCCTTTACATACTAATGTAGAGGCTTTCTCTTTGAAAAGTAACATAAGGGACAATTTACAGTACATAGGATGGTAGTAATGAATGGAAAGACTTTGGTAGCAACAGCTAAGGAGGATCGATATGACAAACTTATACCCTTCTATGCGTCTGAAGGTGAAAAGGGACACGTTTTTTCTCCCTGAAGCTAACAGCGGTGTATATTTTCGGAATAATGTAAGTTCGTTTCGTATGGAAGGCAGTATGATTGATAAGTGGGTTGAGAAACTAATACCGATGTTCAATGGAGAAAATACTTTAGAGAGTTTGACAACAGGATTACCAGGACCTTATCGTGATCGAGTGTACGAAATTGCTGAAACATTGTATCAAAACGGATTTGTTAAAGATGTAAGTCGCGACCATCCGTATCAATTGCCTGAACATGTCCTTAAAAAGTATGCTTCACAAATTGAATTTATTGATAGTTTTGTAGATTCTGCCGCGTTTCGATTTCAGACGTATCGTCAGGTAAAAGCATTGGCAGTTGGTTCAGGAGATATGTTCGTTTCATTGATCTCCGCATTACTAGAATCTGGGTTACCTAAGTTTCAAATACTCATAACAGATAGGAAACAGACAAATATACAGCGGCTGCATGAACTCATGGCACATGCCCGAAAAAACGATTCGGAGGTTGCAGTCGAGGAGATCTCACTAAGCACTTGGAGAGAGATTGTGAAGCCTTTTGATTATATATTATACGTGTCACAAGAAGGGAATGTAGAAGAGCTAAAACTTCTCCATACGATTTGTAGAGAAGAAAAGAAAGTGTTTATCCCTGCTTTATGTTTACAACAGATTGGGATGGCGGGGCCTGTCGTTTTACCAAGCTCAGAGTATTGTTGGGAATCTGCATGGCGCAGGCTTCACCGAACAGAACTCTTTAAAGAAAATCGAATTTCTTCTTTTTCCACAACAGCCGGGGCCATGCTTTCTAATCTCATTGTTTTTGAATTGTTTAAGAACATTACCGGGGTGACGGAGCGGGAAAAGAATAATCAAACCTTTTTACTGAATTTAGAAACGTTGGAAGGAATCTGGCATACATTTCTTCCTCATCCGATATGTAGTGGAAATAAGGTAACTAGAACTGTAGACGATTTTGATGAACGAATCCAGCGAGATCTGGAAAGAGAAGAAACAGGAAAATCACTTCTTTTTTTCAATAAGTTAACATCAAAGGCAACAGGGATTTTCCATATCTGGAATGAGGGAGATTTGCTGCAGCTTCCGTTAGCACAGTGCCGGGTTCAGCCAACAGATCCCTTGTCTGATGGACCTGCTGATTTGTTGCAAAGTGTCATCAGTTCGGGACTAACGCACGAGGAAGCTAGAAGGGAAGCGGGTCTCTTTGGAATTGAAGCATACGCAATGCGATTAACGGCCATGCTTGATCTGCCAACAAATGTTCAAATTGGTGCAGGTGAAACATTTACGGAAAGTGTCTATCGTGGGTTACAAAAGTGTTTAGTACAGGAGATGAAAAGAAGCCAGACAAACAATACCGATTCTCTTACTCGAATCAAGTTGAATACAGTAGAAGATGAACGATGCAGGTTTTATTTACAGTCCTTATCAACGATTCAAGGTGAGCCGTTGATTGGATTAGGAGAGGAAGTCCATGGCTTCCCTGCAGTGTGGATTGGGACGAAAAATGGATGGTATGGAAGTGTAGATACGAATCTAACACGTTCATTAAGAAACGCATTGCAACAGGCTCTTTATAAATTACAAAACAATGAGGATCCGATAAATTTTCAAGGTTTAACCGCAGCATCCGTACTATTTAATGAAAAAGCACAAAAGCAACTTAATATACCTGATGGTGAATCTCAGAAACATTCTTTGCTTTTGCAATCAGCACAGGAAGTATTGGGCCGAAATGGAAAGCGACTTGATATTTTTGAACTTGAACTAGAGCCAATTATAAAAGAAGGTTTAGCAGGGATATTTGGTGTAGTGGTTCGAGAGGAGGAATGATGGTGAGTGCTGATTTGCTGGTTGTTGGTGAAGGCTTACTGGCAGACCTTTTTTGTAAGGAGCTATCCTCAGAATTTCTGATTGTTCGAAAGACACATGTTGATTCAGTCGTACCGAAAACCATTGATTTAGCTCTTGTCTTGCATGATGAATGGAATCCCTCTATTTATCAAATCGCTGAAGTTGTGTATCGGGCAAGCAATACCCCATGGCTTCGGGGGTGTGTATCATTTGGAGAAGGTGTTGTCGGGCCTTTGGTTTATCCTGAAATTCCAGGTTGTTCTCAATGCGCCGATCAGCGCCGTATTATAACCGGAAGACATCGTAGAGAAATGTGGCAGATGCATAAAAGTTTAGAGGACACTGGAAAAACTCAACATGAAGCCTGGATATCGCGGACAGGATTATTACAGATGGTCTATCTCCTTAAAACAGAGATTCAAAGGTTTATAAAAGAAAAACATTCTCAAGAAGAGAAGAGGATTGGTTTCATCAACCTAAAAACATTGAAGAGTTCATGGCATTCCTTCCTGCACGTCCCACAATGTACGGTATGTAGTTCCATACCTGATGATTCACCGGAATTAGCTCGAATTTCCCTTCAGCAAAGTCCGAAAATCAGTATGGAAAGTTATCGTACACGTTCATTAGATGATCTGAAAAACGTGTTAGCTAAAGACTATCTTGATTCTCGAACAGGTCTGCTTAATGATAAGATGTTTAATCTCGTGCCTCCATTTGCGGATGTAAGTGTCAATTTACCTTTATTTGAGGGAGATGAAGGAACAGCCGGCCGTACAAATTCCTATGCTCAAAGTGAGTTAACGGCCATTTTAGAAGGATTGGAACGATACTGCGGCCTTGAGCCCCGTGGAAAACGGACGAAGGTATATGACTCTTATAAAAATGTAAAAGATCAAGCCTTAAATCCAAAATCGGTTGGTGTACATGAGACAGAACAGTATCAACGCCCGGGATTCCCCTTTGAAAAATTTGATCCTGACCGTCCAATGAAATGGGTCTGGGGCTTTTCTCTTTTGATTGAGCAACCGATTCTCATCCCGGAGTTACTTGCTTATTACAGTTTGGGGTGTGGATCACGAGGATTTGTCTATGAAACGTCAAACGGATGTGCACTAGGAGGAAGTTTAGAAGAAGCGATTTTTTACGGCATTATGGAAGTGGTTGAGCGTGATTCGTTTCTTATGACCTGGTACGCAAAATTATCTTTACCACGTATCGATCCATACTCCTCTGAAGATGAAGAACTAAAGTTGATGATTGAGCGGATGAGTACAGTTGGAGGATATGATCTGTATGTATATAACTCTACAATGGAACACGGAATTCCAAGCGTTGTGGCATTAGCAAAAAACAAAAAGCAAAAAGGGTTAAACCTAATCTGCGCAGCCGGGGCTCATTTGGATCCAGTGCGGGCTGTGAAAACCGCTGTTCATGAGCTGGCTGGCATGATGTTGACACTGGATGAGAAATTGGAGGCAAACAAAGAAGAATATGTGCGTATGTTACAAGATTCTTCCTTAGTCCAACAAATGGATGACCATGGTATGCTGTATGGATTACCACAAGCCGAAGAACGGCTGCATTTTTTACTTAACAATAAATCTCCGATAAAAACATTTAACGAAGTATTCAAGTGGAAGTCAAACCATGCTGATCTGACCGAAGATCTTCAAGATATCCTTCAAGCTTTACGGAGCGTAAACTTGGATGTCATTGTCGTTGATCAGACTACACCTGAACTTAAACAAAACAGATTACATTGTGTAAAAGTGCTGATACCCGGAATGCTACCGATGACCTTTGGGCATCATCTAAAGCGCGTATCAGGTTTAGAGCGGATATTGCGGGTCCCTAAGGAACTGGGGTATACGACAGAACCACTGACATATGAAAAGCTTAATCCACTTCCACATCCGTTTCCATAAGAAGGGAGGACGGAAGGATGAATCTTGATGAGTTTTTGCACAATCTCCATTTTGACGTCGACAAGGCAAGTATACCAAACTGGGAAGTGGATTGGGAAGATGGCCCCCTAGCTTACAAGCTTTACTATGACTTAGCTGAAATCCCGCTTTCTTTGGATATCCCATTATCGCTGGAAGGCCAGGATGCTCCAGAAAAGCCTGATCATAGGAAAATCGGTCACTTTCTTTGGTATGTTTATGGGATGACCCAATTTAACCAATCAGTTTTCCAGACGGATTCGACCGAGAATAATCTGGAAGTCATGCAATCTTATAGAAGGTTTGCTCCTTCAGGTGGAGGGCTGTATCCAAACGAATTATACGTCTATTTAAAAGTTGACGACTTACCTGAAGGTGTTTATCATTTTGATCCTTCACACCACCGCTTAGTCTTATTGCGTAAAGGCAATTTTGACGAATATCTTAACCGGACCCTCGGATACCAATGTGATCTTACATCTTGCTTTGGCACAGTTTTTATCTCCACGATGTTTTGGAAAAACTTTTTCAAGTACAATAACTTTGCTTACCGACTCCAAGGGTTAGACACAGGTGTACTGATGGGGCAGTTATTAGAAGTGGCTAAGCGTTTTGGATTTGAATCAGGTGTGTACTATCAATATCTTGATCGTGCGATTAACCATCTTCTTGGGCTCGTGGAACAAGAAGAGAGCATATATGCCGTCATTCCGTTATCAATAGAGCCAACCATTTGGTCAGGAATCCGTCATGGTATGATTGTCTCAGCTGCAGACCTTTTACTAGAATTACCTGCCATACACCATAAACATTATGTTAAATCAAAGAGAATGAAAGAGTTTCCGATGTTATTAAAAATGAATGAAGCTTCCGTACTTGATTCTACTAGGTTTCGATGGATCAAGGAAAAGGAGAATAGAAGAGTTGAGGGAAAGGTGATACCCTTACCACTGGTTAAACGCCTTTCGTATGATTTCAAATCTACCTGTCAAAAGCGAATGTCACCTGATATGGATTTCACTTTAGGTAAGGTAAGTCTAAACCAACTTGCCCACCTTCTAAATGAGGCGACAGCATCTTTCTATTATCGTAATGACATAGACGGAAGATATTTAACTGACACACGTATTTCTATTTTTGCCTGTTTGTATAATATAGAAGGAATCCCTAATGGAGCTTATTTCTATGACAACAGTGCACACGCATTGCGTCTGGTAAATCCAGGGGACCACAGGCTCATGCTGCAATCCGGTATGCCTTTAGGTAATGTAAATCTCCTGCAAGTACCGATCACCATACATGTTGTCGGTGACAAGGATTACGAGAAGGATTCACTCGGCTACAGAGGATATCGAATTCAACAGATGGAAGCGGGGATGCTCGTCCAAAGATTATTATTAGCAGCATCAGCCCTTGAGATGGGTGGCCACCCTCTCCTTGGTTTTGACGTTAATCTAAGCGATCAACTTTACAACTTGGATTCTCTAGGAAAAACAAGCTTCATTCAAATCCCAATTGGTCCTTATCGACAAAGACCTTGGTTAATGGGAAGGCTACATTCTTGAATCACAACTAAGACCTTAGCCGAAAAAGATACGAATAAAATATTAACCTTGATTAGCTCTTGCTATTCAAGGTTTTTTTGGTTCTTTAAAAGTAGATTTGATCATGTTTTTCAATAAGAATAAAGGAAAAAGGTAAGTCGATTAGAGGAAATACAAGATAATGATGAAATATCTATAATTAAAAAAATAAAAAATAAAGCGTTTACATTTAAGGTATAATCATTTAATATACTTAATAAAGGCACTGGAAAAAGTAACTGATGAAAAATAGTTGTGAGGAAGTCTTACAAACTTGTCGAAATCATCAAAATCACCATGTAAGCTCATAAATAAGGGCGAAGCAGGGGCTTTATACATATAATGCAAACTCTTATGTGAAAAACTAAATAAAGGCACTGGAAAAAGTAAGTTTTGAAAAGAGGATATATAAATGGAAATTCAACGAACAGGGGACTTAAGGTTAATACAGGAGTTAAATCGATCACTAATACTGGATACAATTCGTAAGCGTGGCGCAATCTCAAGGACTGAAATCGCCAAAGCCATTAAGGTGAGTCCGACAACGGTTACATCTGCTGTAGCTGAGCTCATAAATGAAGGGCTTGTTTTTGAGGATGGAGTGGGAAGTTCAAGCGGAGGAAGGAAGCCGGTATTACTTCGCTTTAATCCGAAGGCCCACTCAGTCATTAGTGTATCGATCACCAACTCTTTTATTAAAATTGCGGATATGGATCTTGAAGGAAACATTCTAAAAAAAGAAGTACATCCTACGAACAATTGCCTAGGGGATGAGATGATTCACCTTTTATTAGAAATTGTTGAAAGCTTTACAAAGAATAAACAGGACCTTGAAAAATGCCAGGGGATTTCAATTATCACTCCAGGGATTGTGGATGCGAATAAGGGGGTTATTTCCTATAACTCAAAATTGAAACTATATAACGTTGAGTTGAAAAAAATAATTGAGGAGAAAATTGGCTTACCTACTTTCGTTGATAATGACGCAAATGCATATGTCTTAGCAGAAAACTTTTTTGGATCATTTAGTCATTATAAAGATTTGCTATATGTAACAATTGGGGATGGTGTAGGATCCGGTATTTTAATAAATGGTTCGATTTACCGCGGTTTTCTTGGCAGCTCAGGAGAATTTGGTCATACAACAGTTGTTCAAGACGGGGTGAAGTGTGATTGTGGCAACAAAGGTTGTCTAGAAAACTATACAAATTGGCCGACCATCTATTCAAAAATCGTATCCGCGATCATCACGACTGGTTCTAATACTATCATTAAAGAGCTTTCCCAAAATGATTTTAACAAAATCAAACCTAAGACATTTATTGAGGCTGTTAACCGTCAAGATGAATTGGCAGTGGAAATTTTAGAGGAAGTTGTGAAATACCTTTCTATTGCCGTAACAAATATTGTTCATATGTTTAATCCACAAGTTGTCATTTTAAGTGGAAGTATTGTTCAAGACAATCCGCAGCTTTTAAAACGAATCAATGAAATGGTAGCAAGTAAGGTCATTCCGGTATTAAGAGATCGGGTTAACATCCAAAGTACATCACTTGGTCCGGATTTTGAATTACTCGGATCGGCAGCTGTGCTGCTTCATGGAAAGTTTAAATTTGAAATTTCTTAAAATTTCTCAACTTTTTAAGGGGGTGGTACTACTAGAATGACACTACATCTTAGAATAACAGATCGTTTTCCAACATTACTCTAGGTTTTGGTTTGTAAATCAAAGTATATAAAGGGGTGCAGGGAAAAATGAAAAAGATCGTTAGTTGGATCGTACTAACATTAATGGTTATCTCTTTAGTAGCATGTAGTTCGAATTCTAGTAGTGGAAAAGATAAGAAAACGCTTGAGGTTGCATTATGGGATGAAAATGCAAGCGATGCAGTTGATGCCTCAATTGAAGCCTTTAAGAAAGAACACCCGGATGTTGAAGTAAATGTCACATATACACCTTTTGCAGAATATTGGACGAAATTAAAAACAAGTTTAGGTGGCGGAAGTGGACCGGATGTTTTCTGGATGAATGGTCCGAACTTTTATCAATATTCAACACAAGGCTTAATTAAAAACCTTGAACCATTTATTTCCGAAGATGATTCATTTAACAAAGATACGTATTTCCCGGCTGTTGTTGATCTTTATTCATTAGAAGGAGAGTTATACGCTGCCCCTTATTTTGTTGATGCTGTTGGTCTATTTTACAATAAAGAAATTTTTGACGAAGCAGGCGTAGAATATCCGGATGAATCATGGACATGGGAAGACATAAAAACTGCCGGTGAAAAATTAACGAACCCTGACAAAGGCATATATGGCTATGCCGCACATACTGTATCAAGTCAGCCGGGTTACTACAACTTAATGCACCAGGCAGGCGGTTATGTCATCAGTGATGATAAAACAACTTCAGGATTTAACACCCCAGAGGCTAAAGAAGCTTTCACCTTTTTAAAAGAATTACAGGATAAAGGTATATCTCCATCCACACAATCTCAAATTGAAACAGAAGTTGAACAATTATTTATCTCAAATAAACTTGCAATGATACCGGCAATTAATGTTAAGGCCTCTACATATACGGAGGAATTAGGAGATTCCGTCGGAGTTGCACCACTTCCGGCAGGTAAGCAGGAAGCAACGATTGTCCATGGTATTGGCTGGGCAATGAATGAAAAAACAAAAGATGAAGACTTAACATGGGAATTAGTTAAGTATTTATCAAATGAAGATGGAAACCGCGTAATTGCTGAAACAGGTTTTTCAATCCCGGCAATTAAATCGATGAGTGATGTTTGGAAAGAATCATTACCATCATTGGATTTACAAGTCTTTATTGATGCACAAGAGTCAGGAGCTGCTTATCCAGTATCAAAACGTACCGCAGAATGGCAAGATGTTGAAACAAAAGAAATTCAGGCAGCCTTTTTAGGTCAACAGACAATTGACGAGGCGTTAGAAAAAATTGGTACAGAAATGAATGCCATATTGGAAGAAGAACAAAAAGAATAATAGAAGTTTGAGAAGGGTTTATCACATATGAAAATGACTAAATCCCTTCTCAATCTGGCTGTCTAATCTCTTCGCTTTATTGAATAAAGGGAAGAGAACAGAAAATCTTAAACGGAAGGAGAGATTTAGTTGGAAAATTCGTTAGCTACAGAGAAAAGACAGGAACCGGTTTTACCTAAGATGAGAAAAAAGAAACCGAATAAAGAAGTATTTTGGGCATATCTATTTATAGCTCCGACTGTTCTTGGCCTTTTCGTCTTTTATATGTTTCCGGCGATTGCGTCTTTTGCTCTCTCGTTTACGAAATGGAATGGCATTAGTAGGGCAGAATATGTTGGGCTGGAAAATATCATATCCTTACTAAATGATGAATCCTTTATTCGTTCAGTACTCAATACGATCGTTTTTACAATTGTCTCTGTTCCGCTTTCTGTTATTTTTGCTCTTATTATCTCTTTGCTGCTGAACCAAAGAATCAAAGGAATGGTCGTGTATCGTACCCTTTACTTCTTACCTGTTGTCACGATGCCTGTCGCAGTTGGAATGGTTTGGAAGTGGCTATATAACACGGAATATGGACTCATTAATTACATGTTAGGTTCATTAGGACTTCCACAACCGTCATGGTTGTTTGATCCAAATATTTCTCTGATTTCCGTTATTTTAGTATACGTCTGGATGACGGTCGGAAATAATGTCATTCTCCTTCTGGCTGGATTACAAGGAATAGATAAAACCTATTATGAAGCAGCTCAAATTGACGGTGCTTCAAAAATGAAGCAGTTTTTCAACATAACACTGCCGCTTATCACACCAACTTTATTTTTTGTCTTCATTACAGGAATGATTAGCTCGCTCCAAGTATTTGATTTAATTTATATCATGATAGGGGAAAGTACGGCCCTGTTAGATCCATTAAGGACAGTTGTGTTCGGGGTATATGAGACAGGCTTTGAGTACTCACAAATGGGCATGGCTTCTGCACAAGCCTTCCTCTTATTCTTAGCTATTTTGGCGGTTACAATCATTCAGTTTGTCTTCCAGAAGAAGTGGGTTCACTATGATGGATAAAAAGGAGTTGTTAACATATGAAGTTAAAAATAGGTAATCATATATTGCTGATTTTCGGGGCATTTATCATGATTGTACCATTTTTATGGATGGTTTCCACTTCGCTGAAAACATTTGGAGAATCTATGCAGGTACCGCCAACCATTTTACCGAAAGAATGGAAATTTGAAAACTATGCTGAAGTGTTCGAGAGTGTTAATTTTGTGAAATATTATATAAACACAATTGCGTTAACACTTGGCAGAACGATCGCACAGTTGTTTTTATGTTCGCTTGCTGCATTTGCCTTTGCCCGATTAACATTTCCTTTTAAAAATACCATTTTTATTGCAATTCTATCTGTGTTGATGGTTCCTCCACAAGTTATATTAATTCCAAACTATGCGATTTTAACACAGCTTGGTTGGATTGATACGTTTTATGCATTAATTGTACCAGGTATGTTTAGTGCCTTCGGTGTCTTTTTGTTAAGACAGTTTTTTATGGGGATACCAAAGGAACTTGACGAAGCAGCAACGATGGATGGATGTTCATTGTTCGGGATCTATTGGAGAATCATTCTTCCAAATGCAACACCGGCACTCATTGCACTAGGGATCTTCACTATCCTTGCAGCATGGAACGATTTCCTCTGGCCGCTTGTGATGACGAGTTCTGAGAATATGAGAGTTCTTTCAGTTGGAATTGCTGCATTCCAAGGACAATATTCAACTGATTATCCGTTACTGATGGCTGGAGCTGTGCTTTCAACAATTCCAATGCTGATCATGTTTATTCTGTTCCAAAAACATCTCATTTCAGGAATTGCTTTACAAGGTGTTAGAAGATAGGTTACTAGAATGGCTTAGGAGGATACAGATGAGCTTAGAGAAAAAAGATCTAGCAATCGGGGTGGACTTAGGAGGAACAAAATTATTAGTAGCGCTCGTCTCGGTTGATGGAAAAGTAATAAGGGAATTGGAATGCAAAACTTCTAAACAAGATGCAGATCATATTTCATTGATTCTAGTTAACGCAATTACACAATTAATCGAGGACGTAGATAAGAGTAGATTAAGAGGAATTGGCGTTGCTTCGGCGGGTGTTATAGATTCGAAGCGAAAGAATATAGTCTATGCCAATAATTTAGGATTGGAAAACTATCCGATTGGAGCCTTGCTTGAAGATCACTTTCATCTTCCGGTTCATGTTTGTAATGACGCGAATTCCGCTGCCGTTGCCGAATGGATTTGGGGTGCAGGTATTGGAAAAAGAAATCTTATCTATATTACCGTGAGCACCGGTATCGGGGCGGGAATTATTAGTGACGGGAAACTGATCACTGGAATCCATGATAGTGCAGGTGAATTTGGACATATCACCATTGTTCATAAAGGTGAACGATGTGGATGTGGAAACAGAGGTTGTTTAGAGCAGTATGCTTCAGGTACAGCACTTGCAAGGCTGGCAAATCAACGACTAAAGCATTCCACCAGCCTGCTGCATGATTTGAAAACAGGATCAACAGTAACAAATAAAGAGATTGCAATAGCTGCTGAAAAAGGTGATCTTTTTTCCATCTCATTACTTCATGAAGTTGGTGAATATTTAGGGACAGGTTTAACGAGCTTAATCCATTTATTTAATACCGAGGCCATCGTCTTTGGGGGCGGAATCATGAATATGTCAGACTTTATTTTACCTACAGTTGAAAAATATGTAAGGGGAAATAGCATCACTCAAATGAGCAGAGATGTTGTGATCAGTAAAACGGTGTTAGGGAAAAGAGCAGGTGTGATGGGAGCATCAGGTTTATTTTTTCTAATTGAAGGAACTGAACCAAGTATAAATATGTAAAAAGAATTGTTCTAACTTAAAAGGTTAAAGGGGAGTTGCTTGTGTTTAAATCACTTGTTATTGGAGCTGGAACAATGGGAACTGTTCATGCTCAGGCCTACGAAAAATTAACAAACGTCGAGTTAGTGGGTATTGTTGATACTAATTATCCGAAAGCACAAAAGTTGGCAGAGCAGGTTGGGGCCAAAGCATTTCGTACATATGAGGAGGCAGCAGCAAGTATTGGAGAAATTGATGTAGTATCCATTTGCTTGCCGACGCCGCTTCATAAGGAATACTTGATAAAGGTTGCTGATCAAGGCAGTCATGTTGTTTGTGAAAAGCCTCTTGCAAGAACATTGACAGATGCCAAGGAAATGATTGCTTACTGTCAAGAAAAAGATGTAAAGCTGTTTGTTGGGCATGTTGTACGGTTTTTCCCTGAATATGTTAGAACAAAGCAATTACTTGATACGAATAAAATCGGTTCTCCGGCAGTTGTCAGAACGTCAAGAGGTGGCGGTTTCCCAAATGCCTCAAATGATTGGTATGCTGATTTTAACAGCAGCGGCGGCTTGGTTTTAGACATGATTATCCATGATTTTGATTACTTAAGATGGTGTTTTGGTGAAGTCGAACGTGTATACGCGAAAAGCAGCAAGGGGCGTGTGTATTCAAGAGTAGAATATGCGCTCGTCACATTAAGATTCAAAAGCGGTGTTATTGCACATGTGGAGGGAACCTGGGCCCATCAAAACTTTACAACGAAATTCGAAATTGCTGGTAAAAGTGGAATTATTGAATTTGATAGCTCAAAGGTACTGCCTGTTGTGACTGGACGGAATAACAGCAGTACAGATGGTGTTGCTGTTCCTGAAAGTCCGTTAAAAGATAATCCTTATTTTATAGAGCTGCAGCATTTTATACAATGTATCGAGAATAACGATCAACCAATTGTAACGGCAGAAGATGCAGTGAAAGCAATGGAAATATCTTTAGCAGCCTTAGAGTCAATTGAAACAGGTAAACCGGTTGTCTTACATGAGGTAAAAGTAAAGGAGGTTATTCGATGAGAGTCGGGATCATTAGTTTTGCTCATGGTCATGCATACGGATACGCTAGTGCCTTACAAAAAATAAACGGAGTAGAACTAGTTGGAATTGCAGATGACAGTCAAGAACGCGGTAAAAAGGTAGCTGTTCAATTTGAAACGAAGCACTATGCTGATTACCATGAATTATTTGATCAAGATATAGAAGCTGTTATTATTACCTCTGAAAACAGTCTTCATATGGAGCATGTTGTAAGTGCTGCCCGGAAAGGGATTCATATCTTATGTGAAAAGCCGTTAGCTTCAAAAGTGGAAGATGCGAAAAAAATGATCCAGGTATGTAAGGAAAATAATGTTATTCTACAGACGGCTTTTCCGGTAAGATTTAACACGCCAATCGTAAACGCAAAAAAAATCATTGATAGTGGCGAGCTTGGGAAAATCATTGCGATTAAAGGAACCAATCGTGGAACAAATCCGGGAGGCTGGTTTGTCGATAAGGAAAAATCAGGTGGCGGTGCTGTCATCGATCACACGGTCCATGTCGTTGATGTGATTCGTTGGTATACAGGTGCAGAAGTAACCGAGGTCTATGCTGAAGTTGATAACAAAATTTCGGATTATGATATTGATGATTGTGGCTTATTGACAATGGAATTTGATAATAACATGTTTGCTACATTAGATTGCAGCTGGTCCCGTAATAAAACCTACCCGACATGGGGAGATGTGACATTAGAGATTGTCGGCACAAATGGGACTCTAACAGTAGATGCCTTTGAACAGAAAACAGCTGTCTATAGTAATGAGGAAGGTGCACAGTGGGATTTCTGGGGAGACAATATGGATGAAGAGTTAGTCGCCGATTTTATCACAACCGTCAGAGAAAAACGGGATCCGTCTATCACTGGTGAAGATGGCCTAAAAGCATTAGAAGTAGCAATCGCAGCCTATGAATCTTCCGAAAAGAAACAACCAGTTTCTCTTATTTAAAAAATTGTAGAGGTCATTTCTAGTTAAGGGGATGACCTCTTTTTATGAAGGGGTGGTTTTACATGTTAAAAGGGATCAATCAATGGTGCTATCCAGAGGGAACTCAACTTGAACAAGTATTTGAATATAGTCGTGACGCAGGCTTTGACGCAGTGGAATTAAATGTTTATGATACTGGCGGTATAGGACTAACAATGGAAACAACCGAAGAGGAAGCAAAGCAGATTGTCCAACTTGCAGCTGCCTATGATTTAAAACTGAAAAGTCTATCAACAGGTTTATTATGGAAATATCCACTTAGTCACCCGGATGAAGCTATTAGGGAGCAAGGCAGAAACGTGGTGGAAAAACAAATTCAATTAGCGACCGTGATGGAAATTGATACCGTTTTAGTTGTCCCGGGCGTTGTAACAGAAATAATAACCTATTCTGAATGCTATTTGCGCAGTCAGACTGAACTTAGAAAACTGCTTCCACTGGCAGAGAAGAACAACGTTACGATTGGAATTGAAAATGTATGGAATAAGTTTTTACTTTCACCATTAGAAATGGTCAACTACATTGATGAATTAGATTCTGATTATGCTGGAGCTTATTTTGATGTGGGAAATGTCTTGCAGTTCGGCTACCCTGAGCAATGGATTCGAATCTTAGGGCATCGGATCAAAAAGATACATGTTAAAGATTTTAATACATCTGTTGGAAACATTACCGGATTTGTCCCATTACTCGCAGGTGATGTCAATTGGCAAAATGTTATTGAAGCACTAAAAGAAATTGGCTACCATGACACGGTAACAGCTGAAATCACATCATACAAACTTGATCCTCGACCATTAGCTGTTGATACATCAAGGAATCTGGAGTTCATTTTTAACATGCAAGATATGGTGACTCGTTAACGAAGTGGACCAGAAGCGCTCTCTTTCAACCTATCAATCTAGCAGAGAGTCTTCTGTGTAAAACCTTAAGGGGGAGAACGATGCCAAAAGTAAAGGTTGGATTTGTTGGCGTAGGAGGAATAGGTGCTGTCCACCTGCGAAACATTGCAAAGAACCCGGATGCAACGGTTGCTGCGGTTTGCGATATTGCTGAGGAAAATGCACGACGAGCAGGAGAAGAATATCGTGCAACTGCCTATACAGACTTCGATGCGATGCTTTCACATGAGAAGCTGGATGCCTTATTTATCTGTGTTCCTCCATTTGCACATGGTGACATGGAGGAGAAGGCAGCACGCCTTGGGATTCATTTAATGGTTGAAAAGCCGGTAGGATTGGATATGAATTCCGTCGAGAAAAAGTTAGAAGCAATCAAGGATGCCGGTATTCTATGTGCAACAGGCTATTGTTTACGCTACTTAGATACTGTTGCAATCGCAAAAGAATTTTTGTCAGGAAAAGAGATTGCCATGGTAAGAGGCTATTATTTAACCTCCTTTGTCAAAACGCCATGGTTTAGGCAAATGGAGAAATCAGGAGGACAGCTTGTCGAACAGGCCACCCATATTGTAGATTTAATGCGTTATTTAGCAGGAGAAATCGTTTCGGTTTCCGCTGATATGAATCTACATGTCTTAAAAGATATACAGGGAATGAATATCCCTGATGTTTCATCTATTAATGTTACGTTTGCAACGGATGCGGTAGGACATATAGATTGTTCCCTCACACAGCCTGATCACAGAATGGGCCTGGAAGTAATGGGAAATGGTTTCCGAGTGGAAGTGAATGGAACGGATGTAACGATCATAGATGGAGAAAATACAACAACTTATACGTCAAAGGTTGATTTCTATGAAATACAAGATCATGCATTTATTGACGCAGTTAAAACGAACAATAAAGATTACATTCTATCATCCTATGAAAATGGACTTAAGACATTACATGTGACCCTTGCGGCAAATAGATCGAATGAGAAAGGTAGAATTGTTCAATTATAATGAGAATTATAGGTTCAAATAATTTTATCGAGAAAAAATTTGAGTGTAGAAGCAACCTTGAAAAGTAGTGACTGTAGAGTGTTCCAACACCTTACAGTCTTTTTTGCAATTTATCGAATGAATATTTTATAGAAAGCGCTTACTGTAAAAATTGTTATCTTTCACGGAACATTTTCTTGCGTACAGTTATAGAATCGAATGAAAGGAAGTGAAGTATTTTATAACGACTTTTATAGATTTATATTAGCTTATTTTGATAAATGGAACATAAATATAAATAGGAGAACGATTATAAAGGAACTGTGTCTTTTGGAACAATGTTTTTAGTTATAAAACAACTTTTATAGTAACTATATTTTTATAAGAGGTGATAGCAATAATAGAAAGTGATGCGGATTCTGGTGTTATGATTTTGCTTTAGATAAATTATGCAAAATTTAACCTTCTAACTATATCAAAAGCAAATTTTTTAAATCTATATCATTACAGGAACTAATAATAGATGGATATTTTAAGTCAAAAGGAGGCAATTATATGGATATGTTAAATATAGCCAATAAAGAAATTGAGCGAATTGAATGGTGCAAGCTGCCAGGTAAAAGAATACGTGCAGCAGGATGTAATGCACGCCTAGGTGTGCATGGAGATAGTGTTCCTTTAGACCTTGTCAGGGTAACAATAGGAGGGCATGAAGGTTTTGGGTAGTCTCGAATAAATGAACAACGAGCACAGGAACTTTTAGGTAAAAAAGTTGGGGAGTTATTTAATCATAATGGAGAAGTAAATTCCCTTTATTATGATATTGAATTTCCCCTATTAGATTGGCTAGGAAAAATAAAGAACATGCCTGTATATAAGTTATTATTAGGCGACACAGATTTAAAAATAAGTGTTCCATGCTATGATACTTCTCTTTATTTTGATGACCTCCACCTCCAGGACGACGATGATGCGATAGAACTTATTCAATCGCAGGCATTAGAAGGAAAAGCACGGGGACATCGAGCATACACAATTAAAGTTGGTCGCGGAGCTATGCACATGCCTGTCGATAAAGGGACAGAAAGAGACATTGCCATTATAAATGGAGTTCGAGAAGCAGTAGGTCCAGATGCTAAAATTATGATTGACGCTAATAATGGATATAACCTAAACCTTACTAAATATGTTCTGAAGGCAACTGCCCATTCTAACATCACATGGATCGAAGAAGCCTTTCATGAAGATCCACCTCTTCTTGAAAACTTAAAGAATTGGATTCAAAATGAGGGATTGAATGTACTTGTAACAGATGGTGAAGGAGATGCCGCACCACAAATAGTCGATTGGGCGAAACAGGGATATTTAGATGCAATACAGTATGACATCCTTCACTATGGTTTTCATAAGTGGATAAATTTAGGTCAGGAACTGGATAGAGCAAATGTATATACAGCACCGCACAGTTATGGGTGTGTATATGGAAATTATGTGTTGGGTCATTTAGCTCCACTAATTAAAGGTTTTTTATTCATAGAATGGGATGAAATAAAAGTTGAAGGAATCGATGCTTCTAGCTACATTATTAAGGAAGGAAAGGTGGAAGTGCCTGATAAACCCGGATTCGGTATTGAATTGGATCATAACTTTTACACTAATATGGTAGAGAAATCCGGATGGAAAGTTTGTAAAAAACTTGTTGGGTAATTTCAAATAAAGATCCACACCTATAAGAAATAGGTGTGGATCTTTATATTTCTGATATTTCATTGATGTTTAAGGTCCTTTATTTAATAAAAGAATTATTTTTAATCTGTTTAATATAGGACGTAATGCCTTTTTCATTGTGATATTCATAACGAATAACCCGTTTCTTTTTGCTTATAAAAAGTAAAATGAGTATAAAAATAACTAGGAGAAATACCTATTTCTGTATAATCAATCCCCATACTTTGGCATTATGTTCATTTTCTTCCAGTTGGTTTATAATTTAGAATATTAAAATAATTATTTAGTTCCCTGAAAAATCAATATTATTTATCTGTAAAAGGTGGAGAAGCAAATGGGCAACACCTGTTCTTCCTGGTTTATGTGCAGAAACCCTCGAGCTTTCCCGAAAATTAAGCTTTTTTGTTTTCCGTATGCCGGTGGTGGAAGTTCGATTTATCAACATTGGGAATTTAATGAGGATATTGAAGTGTATGCAGCCATTTTGCCAGGCAGGGAGACAAGATTCAATGAAATGCCTATTAGTCAAATGGATCATCTAGTTTCTAAGTTATCGCACGAAATTCGTGAAAACTTAGATACACCTTTTGCCTTTTTTGGACACAGTATGGGAGCGCTCTTAGCATTTGAATTAGCACATCAACTACAACAAGACAATGGAATTTCACCCACCCATCTGTTTCTATCTGGAAAAAGTGCACCACACCTGAAGAATCAGCAACCATCCCTTCATAATATGCCAAGAGACATGTTTCTACAAAAGCTGAGATCTCTCGGAGGGACTCCAAAGGAAATTCTTGAACATCCTGAGGCATTTGAACTATACGAACCTCTTCTTAGAGGAGATTTTAAACTTTGTGATACATATAACTTTATTAATAGAGAGCCGTTAAAATGTCCGATGTCAATCTTTGGTGGCTATCAGGATAATCTTACTTCAATGGAAAGTTTGGAAAAATGGAGTGAATTAACAACAGGTACAGTAGTGGTGAAAATGTATCATGGTGATCATTTTTTCATTCGCTCTCAAGATAAAAAACTACAGCAGTATATCTACCATCGTTTGACATCTTTTTTTACCGTGAAAAGCAATGAGTAAAATAAACAGTCTCATTCAACAAACATATTCGTTTTTGACTTTGATAAAAATCATTTTGTGAAAATAACTTTCGAGGTTAAGGTAAATGGAAATTGTTGCAGTGCAAATTGAAAATGTTGATCAGACCTTGTGTGATCGATTAAGCGGCTACTTAAGTCCTGATAGGAGAAAAAAGCTTCGTCACTTTAAGTTTCGCGAAGATCAATTACGTTCGATATTCAGTGAGTTGCTTGTTCGTACCTATATGATCGAAAAATGGGGATTAAGAAATGACAGAATCAACTTTGTTAAAAATAAGTTCGGTAAACCTGCAATATGCGGATTTCCTCAAATTCAGTTTAATCTATCTCATTCAGGTCATTGGGTAGTAGCAGCATTTGATCCGTTACCTGTTGGAATTGATATTGAAGAAATGGTACCAATTGATCTTGCCATAACAGATTACTGCTTTTCACAATTAGAAAAGACACAATTAGATGAACAACCAGAAGAAAACACATTGGCGCATTTTTACAAGGTGTGGACATTAAAGGAAAGTTATATAAAAGCAGTTGGCAAGGGATTATCAATACCACCTCAGTCCTTTTCGATCAATCTAGTTGATGAGAAAATGAGATTGCAGACCAATACTGACAAAGAAAATTGGTGTTTTTATCAGTATGAAATTGATGACAGGTATAAGTTATCAGTTTGTGCCAGGAACTCCACGTTTCCTGAACAAGTAGAAATGATATCATCAAATGATTTGGCGTTTCGTTTTAAAAATATGGTCTCAAACTAGTGGTTGTTACGTAATGGAGTGATAAGTGATGAGGAAAAAATATTGTTTGTGGAGTCTAATACAACAGGTACCGGAATGATCTTATTGAATAAGACGAAGCTATGGGGGTATGAGCCTGTTTTTTTAACACAGCGTAAAGATGTTTATGTGGGACTGAATAGAACAGGATGTGAAATTATAAGCTGTAATACAAACTCTGTTACTGATTTAATCCAAATAATCAAATCAACCTTCACCTCTGAAGAAATTGCCGGAATTATGACAACAAGTGAGTATTATTTAACCATTGTTTCAGAACTAGCGAAGATATTTGATCTGCCCGGAAATCCTCCGGATGTACTCAGCCTCTGCCGCAATAAGTATAAAACACGGCTTGCTTTATCAGAAGCGAAAATAAATCAACCAAAATTTAGCGCTATTCATTCTGTTGCAGAGTTAGAAGAAGAACTATTAAAAATCGGTCTGCCATGTGTAGTTAAGCCTACAGACGAAAGCAGTTCTAACGATGTTCGTGTTTGTGAAACAAAAGAAGAAGCACTCAAACAATTCCACGTAATTATTAATAAAACTCATAATGCTCGTGGACAAGCACCTTCTAAAGTAGTTCTAGTAGAAGAATTTTTACATGATCAAGAATATAGTGTTGAAATGTTTACGTGGAATGGTGTATCAAATTGTGTTGGTATTACAGAAAAACATGTGAAAGGATATCCGTATTTTATTGAATACAAGCATATCTTTCCTGCACGATTACCGGGTGATTTAGAAAGTGAAATGACTAAGACAGTATCAGCAGCATTAAAAGCTATTGGATTTGTCAATGGCGTAACACATACAGAGATAAAATGGACAAATAAAGGTTGTGCAATCATTGAAATAAATGCTAGACCTGCAGGCGGAATGATTCCGGAATTAATCCAAGCTGTTGCAGAAGTTGATTTGCTGGAATTGCAAACTAAGAGTGCAATCGGTGAAAAACCGCTTTTCAACATAAACCATACAGGATGTGCGGGGATTCATTTTATCGTTTCCGATCAACCGGGTGAATTAGTAGAAATTTTAGGAGTCGATCAAGTTAAGAATTTAGATGGAATACAGCAGGTTACTCTTACTTCAAAAGCAGGAGACCAAATCCACGTTCCTAAAAATGCATCACATCGTCTTGGTTTTATTATTGCAAAAACAACTTCATATGAAGATACAAGTCTACTATTGGACAAAGCAATAAACATGATAAAGGTGGATGTAAAACAAGAACAACAGTCTCAATTCATCTCAAATCTCGATATATGATAAGCGTGTTATTTTTGATATGGGTATAGGTTGTGTCAGAAGTAATAGAAGTTAGGATATTCAGTTGAAGAGGAGGTTTTCACCTTAATGGTTCATCTAACAGATGAAAAGGGACACAATTATCCGCTAAGTCATCCGCAAAAAGAATTTGGTACAATGAAAAGTTGTACCCCGATACGTTGATTCATCATATTTGTGGTATTGGAGAAATTAAAGGGTATGTAGACGCCAAACTACTGATCCAATCCATCCACACTGTCATTCAAAAGCATCAAGCATTTCGCCTTATCATAGCCCAACAATCTGAGAAAACAGTCCAATCGGTTTCAAACATCCATGACACAAAAATTAATGTTGTTGACTTTCGTTGTGCAGCTGATCGGCAACATTCATTCAATCAGTGGCTACAAGAACAGAAGAATACCCCACTATTATTGAATGGTCAACCTCACTATTATTTCGTGATTTATCAAATGGACGATGATCATTGGGGGATTTTTGCTAAATTGCATCATTTTATTTTTGATGGTTGGTCTATGGAGATTTTAACAAAAGAGATTGGCAGCAACTACGAGAAGCTATCAAAAGGTGAGCCTATTAATTACATCGAATGTACCTCTTATTTAGAATTCATTAATCGAGAAAAGGAATACCTCAGTTCTATACGTGCAATGAAAGACAGCGCATATTGGCTCAAAAAATTCGAATTGATACCGGAGCCGATTTTTCAGTTTAACGCTGATCAGCTCCAGGCTAAAAGAAAAACCTATTCTCTTGATAGTAAATTAACATCTTCCATTTATCAATGGACGAAAAAGAATAATTGTTCAGTAAATGATTTCTTTATTTTTTTAGTTTCTTTATCTATACATAAATTGTACGGTAGGCAGAATTTCACAATTGGTATGCCTGTGTACAATCGCTCAGGTGCTAAGGAAAAACAGACAATTGGCATGTTTACGAGCACAATTCCTTTGTTATTACATCTAGATCAAAATGCCTCAGTGCTTGACCTGCTTTCAACAGTCAAGCGAGAAATCCGCAATTCCTATCATCATCAAAAATACCCTTTTGACCTCTTGATTCAAGATCTGCAGCTTAAGAAGCACGGGTATGATTCTTTGTTTCAAGTAGTTGTTAATTATTATCCATTTACTCCATCTAATCAAATGTTCAGTAACAATTTCGAATTAACGGAAATTCACCCGGGTCAGCAAGTATTTCCATTGCAAATTGTTATAAACGAATGGGCGGAAAATCAACTTTCATTGGAATTTGATTATCAAACATCTGTTTTTAGCGAAACTGAAATTGATCAACTGTCTAGTAGACTTGTTCAATTATCACAATTTGTAATGGCAAACACGAATTCCATTGTGAGTGATCTTTCTGTCCTAACTGAAGAAGAACGAGAAAAAATGCTAGTTTCATTTAATCAAACAACAAGGCCGTATCCAAAAGATAAAACGGTTGTGGAATTGTTTGAAGAGCAGGTTAGGCTTAACCCGGAAAAGGTTGCCTTAAGCAGTGGTCCTAACCATTGGACTTATGGAGAACTGCACAATAGGATTGTTCACCTTGCAGGTAAACTTGCCCAAATAGGTATTGGACCGGAGAAGAGAATCGGAGTATATGGCTCACATTCTATGGAACTTATCGCTGGAATCTTCGCCATTTTAAAGGTTGGGGCAGCGTATGTCCCGATTGATTATACCTATCCAGCCGAGCGGATTACAGAAATGATAGAAGACAGTAGTTTATCTTGTATCGTGGTAAATTTCGATCTTCCAGAGGAAATTCACTTTGATGGTCAGATTTTACATGTAGCAGAGTTGGAGATTAAAGATGAAACGATATGTATAGATCATCATATCAGACAGTCTGGACCACAAGATTTGGCTTATATGATCTATACATCTGGTTCAACAGGAAGACCCAAAGGTGTAATGATCAGACATAGCAGCCTGACAAATTACTGTTGGTGGGCAAATAGAGTGTACGCAAATGAAAAACCAGGTGTTTTTGCTTTATATTCCCCCTTATCATTCGATTTGACTGTCACATCCATATTCACGCCTTTAATTGGAGGGCATGAAATTCGAATATATAAAGAACCGAAAGAGGGGTTCGTATTATTCGATATTTTACAAGAAAACAAAGTAACCGTACTTAAACTTACACCAGCCCATTTAGCTTTGCTTCATGAGCAATGTTTTAAAAACAGTTCACTTCAAACGTTAATTGTCGGGGGAGAAAATCTTAAAGTATCAACAGCGCAAACTGTATATGAACGATTTCAAAGAAATATTTCGATCTTTAACGAATATGGACCGACAGAAGCAACAGTCGGTTGTATGATTCATAAATATGATCCAGAAACAGATACCGGTCATTCGGTGCCGATTGGCAAACCAGCTGATAATGTTCAGCTGTATGTCCTTGATGATTATCAGCAGCCTCTACCGATGGGAAGCATTGGTGAACTTTACATTGCCGGCGATGGAGTGGCAAAAGGCTATTGGTGTCGTAACGATTTAACAAAACGTCATTTCATAGAGAAACATTTCTTAACATGTAAGACATTATACAAAACTGGTGACTTGGTGCGTTTTAACGAAAACGGGTTACTTGAATATGTAGGAAGAAAAAATCATCAAGTCAAAATAAATGGATACAGAATCGAATTAGAAGAAATAGCAGCCAGATTATTGGCTTTATCCACTATTACACATGCATATGTATCCGCATGGGAAATGCCGGATGGACGTAAGCAGTTGTCTGCTTACATTGTTTCAACGGAAGATATGGATCCATCTGTCATAAAGGCGAGCCTGAGCTCATCACTTCCGGCATATATGGTCCCGGTGCATATCATTTCTATGGATGAAATGCCATTAACAACAAATGGGAAGATCGATACTTCGAGACTTCCAGATCCTACTGGTAACCAAGAGGAAATGAGCCAGGATGCTTTCACTTTTTCTGAAAAAGAAGGACTGTTAGTAGCTGCTCTTGAGGACGTACTGGGCATTAGTCCAATTGGGTTGGACCATCAATTTTATGAACTTGGTGGTGATTCGATTAAAGCGATTCAATTATCATCTCGTTTGAACACAATCGGTTATGTGCTCAGAACGAAAGATATATTAGCCTATCCGCATATAGGAACGATGGCAGCTTATATGAAAAGAAAAGAACATGCCAACGAAGAAAATGAACAAGCACCAATTGAGGGAGAACTGAACTATTCCCCGATCTATTATTGGTTCTTTAATCAAGGTCATCAACAGCCGGAATATTACAATCAATCTGTATTGCTGCGACTTGATAAGTCGGTACAATCCAAAGACATCGAAACAGCTATGGATGTTTTAATACAACATCATGATAGCTTACGGCTTAATCTTCGTTCTGATGGTGTTTTCTTTTATAACGATAAACATTTAGATGAACATGTGCAGCTTAAAATCTTTGATTTGTCTGAATTGACATACCAACAACAGCTTCAAGAAATGGCGGAAATTGGTAGAAAGATAAAATCATCCTTTGATCTTGAAAACAGTTTGTTAATTAAAGCGGCTGTCTTTTATTTAGGAGATCAAGGCAACCGGCTATTAATTACCGCACATCATTTTGTTGTTGACGGTATTTCATGGAGAATTTTGCTTGAAGACTTGGCAACAATTTTAGACAGCAAGAGGCAATTACTAAAAATCTCGCTTCCACCTAAAACAAGCTCGTTTCAAAAATGGACGAAACAGGTGACAGAATATGCTGCCAGCTTACAAACGGAAAATGAGTGTTATTGGACGAAAAACATAGGACATCAAGGTCCTCAACTCATTGCCACAACGGATGAAAGTCAACAACTAATGAAGCAGACAGCAACAGTCAGTCAAAAAGTGAGCAGAGATGTAACAGAGCAATTATTGTTCCATACAAATAATGCTTACCAGACCGAACCTGTTGATTTATTACTAAGCTCGCTTTCTATAACAATGCAGCATATGACAAATAACCAATCCATCTTAATCGAGATGGAAGGACATGGTCGAGAAGAAATGAATGATGAAATCGATGTTTCCCGAACAGTGGGGTGGTTTACGAGTATTTACCCTGTTTTGTTCACATTTCCAAATTCTGAGTTAGCCGATCAGATTAAAACAGTGAAAGAACAGCTTCGTCAGGTTCCGAATAAAGGATTCGATTATTTAGTAAAACGCTATATCAGTAAGCATCTGCTACCGAAAACGAATGAACAACAGATCATTCGCTTTAACTATCTTGGTGATTTTAACAATTCGGTGACCTCTGAACTATTTACTTTGTCAGAGGAATTCACAGGTCCTGATCTCGGACAAAGAAATAATTTTAACGTTTTACTAGATGTTTCTGTGATGATCATTGAAAGTCAGCTTCGATTGTCTGTGACATATGCTACTCGTCAATTCAGTGAGGAATGGATATCCCGATTTATGGATGAGTGGATCAAGAATCTAAAAGAAATCGTGGATCATTGCTTGAACAAACAAAACATCGAGTTTACTCCATCTGATTTTGACACGGTTAAGTTAGATCAGGAAGATTTGGACTTACTATTAATGGACTAAAAAATCTCCCAATAGAAAGAAGTGTTTCTGTGTCGATAAATGCTTATTACAAAGAAGACATTGAAAATTTAGAAATGTACCAACGATTGATTCAATATTGGAGCATTATTTTTGACAGACGTGAAAAGATCGATGTGTTGGATAATATGAACTTTAATATCAATCTATTTCCCGAGATTTTCACAAGAACAGAGATGGCAAATCTGCACTCAATCGAACCTGGCTATACGTCACCAGACGGATATACAGAGATGCATGAATTGATCCGTGCACTGGAATTAGCTAGACTGCTCGAGCATGTACCGAGCCGGGAAGAGATTACGAGAAAACTAGTGAATCAGGCGGGAATCGGCTGTGGCAATGGCTGCACAAATGTGATGAATGGTGTAATTAATGCTATTTTGAAGCACAAGCAAGAGGAAGGTATGACGGAAAAACCGGAAGTGGTTTTAATTTTACCTAACTATACCGTCTATACAGCCCAACTTTCAAATCTTCAAGGGAAAGTAACGCCTCGATATGTACATACAAAACGAGAGAATCATTTTTTGCCAACTTGCGAAGAGATAGAGAGTGTCATTTCTCCTTCAACGGCAGCTGTTGTTATTACTTATCCCAACAATCCTGCTCAATCAACGTATGAAGGCGATAATGTGGAAGAATTAAAGAAAATCGTGGAGCTATGCCAGGAAAATGAAGTATTTCTTATTGCAGATAACATTTATCAAGACCTTGTCTTCCCCCGGGAGAGGGGTTTACAGAAATCTTTCATTTGACCGACCGTTTGGAATATGTTGTTAAAGTATACGGATGCTCGAAGGATACACCTTTTTATTCCGGTTATCGTACTGGATATTGGTTTGGAGATCCACGCCTTACAGAAAAGTACAAATATATGATTTCATCGATGGAAAACAGTCTGAATACTCATTCACTCGTTTACTTTGCATTGAATTTATATTTTAAATACAAAACGATCGTTAAAGAGGAACCAATCCTTGAAGACATGAAGTTTTTTACGCAAGGTTTATTCGGTTGGAGTCAACAAGTAAATGGAGAACAACTTTTTAATAAAATGACTGAGTTGAATTTGTTTCAAAACTATCAATCAAGAATTAAACGATCAAATGATATCCAAGAGGATGCATTAACACAGCTCATTGATTTTGTCACACAGTCCAATGTATTCACTGATTATGTAAACCAGAAAATTGGAAATGTATTTTTTATCAAAATGAATCCTGAACTGCATTCCGATCATGACCATGCTTTTTTTAACCAATTATTTCATGAAGCAAAATGCGGGGTGCTTCCAGGAAATGTATTTGGGATTCCGGCCCATTCCAATGAAACGTGGTTTCGCATCACTCTCATTCATGATCATGTGGAAAATATCATTCGAAATCTACGAAAGATTGAAAACATGTACACACATCAGCATGTCTAGGAAGTAAAGCATTTAAGGGAGGGGAGAGCATGACTCAACAAAAGACCAATAGCCTGATTGAAGATATTATCGCATTGTCGCCAACACAAGAAGGTATTTTATACCATTGTTTGAAAGACCCTGGTCTACCACTATATATTAGCCAAGTGATGCTTCAGGTAGAAGGAACAGTGGTAAAAGAACGATTAGAACAGGCATTGGAAATGGTTTCACAGGAAAATGAATGCTTGAGATCTGTTTTTCGCTGGGAGAAAATCAATCAGCCCGTACAAATTGTCATGAAAAAGATGACAGTCAAAATTGAAGAAGAGGACATTTCTGTATTATCTGCTGCAGAAAAGGAGAACCAAATCGAAATCATTAAAAGGCGAGAACAAAAGAAGGGGTTCGATTTAACAAAAGGACCGTTGCTGCGAGTGGTTTTATGCCGAGAAGATGTAGAGAAGTACCATATATTACTGCAATTTCACCATATCATTTTAGATGGCTGGTCACTCGGACTCCTGCTTAGCGAATGGTTCCAAGCCTATGATCAGATCTCAAAAAACGAAAAAGTAAAAATGCAGAATAAACCTAATTATAAATCATACATAAAATGGCTGCAAAATTACAATCATCACCAAGCAGGTGAATTTTGGAAACAAGAGTTGAACTCATTATCAACTTATACAAAATTACCTACCCGTTCGCATAGTAAGCAGTTGGACAGGAATGTTCAACATGAATCCTTGTCTATGGAAGAAATCATGCCGAAGATTGAAGCCTTTTCCAAAGCCTATGGGGTTACGGTAAATGCAGTGATCAATGCTGCTTGGGGGCTAATGCTGCAACGATACAATAACAGTGATGAAGCCATTTTCGGCTTGACCGTTTCGGGACGACCGGAGGAGTTAATCGGGGTTGAGCAGATGGTCGGTTTATTTATCAATACCATTCCAGTTATTGTGAAAAGTGAACAGGACCTAACAGCGGTTAATTATGTCCGGAACGTTCATCAGCAATTAATTCGACTTAAAGAAGTCGAACACTTACCACTTAGTGACATTCAAGCTGTTGTTCAAAGGAGTGGGTCTGAACCACTTTTCAATCATTTCCTGGTGTTTGAGAACTATCCGCTTGATCAACAACTTTCAAAAGGCAACTATACTGGTTTTACTATTACAGGCTATGAGGAAACAGAAGTAAATCATTACGAATTAACTGTCTCATTTTTGTTAGCAGGCAAACCGGAATTAAAACTTGATTATCAAGCAGATTTGTTTGACAGTGCAGGCAATACAAAAGATGGCAAAGCACTTTTTCGTCGTCTTAGATCAGATCACAACACAGCCTGATAAAGAGTTATCATCTATAGAGCTTGTGACAGGAGACGAGAGAAATCAACTCTTACAGAAATTTAACCAAACCGAAACATTTTATCATAATCAGGAGAAGACTGTTTATGAATTGTTTGTTCAACAAGCACAAGCAACACCTGAGCTGCCGGCAGTTGTATACAAAGATGAGCAAATCATTTACCGTGAGTTAGCAATGAGAGCGGAACATCTTGCAAACCATCTTCAACAACAAGGTGAAGGAGAAGGATCGATCGTAGCCATTTTGATGGATTGGTCGACAGATATGATGACAGCCATCTTGGGAGTCCTTGGTTCAGGTAGTGCTTATTTGCCGATAGATCCTCATTATCCTGAGGAACGAATCCGCTATATTATAAACAATAGCCAAGTCCAAACGATCGTAACGTCTGAACAATACTTGGAAATGGCGGGGAGCATGGCCGCATCTACTGTTATTGTCCATCATGGCAACTGCGAAACGTTTAACCATGATTCAAGAAGTACACAAGAAGATACAGATAGGAAGATCGTTGACTTTTCAATGGCCTATGTCATTTATACATCAGGATCAACCGGACGGCCAAAAGGAGTCATGATTGATCAGCAGGCATTTACTGAATTTGTCCTTTGGGCTGTGGAGGAATACGAACATAAAGTTGGTTATCAAGTATTGTTATCCAACTCTTATGCGTTTGATAGTTCAGTCCAGCAAATTTTCCCACCTTTAGTTTCAGGAGGAACCTTGCATCTGCTTAACCCAAACGTCCGCAAAGATGCAAAGCAGTATTTACAGTATCTAAAACAACATAAAATTAACAACTTGGATGAAATTCCTGTCGTGATGAACGTGTTGGTGGAGCAGGCTGAGGAAGAGGATGAAATCCCAGTTTTACCTGCATTAACATCCTTATCCCTAGGAAGTGAATATGTACCAATAAGTCTTGTTAGAAAATGTAAAAAGCTGCTTAATTCCCATGGAAAAATCATAAATGGATATGGACCTGCCGAAACAACGGTCGAAACTTGTACCTATCATTTTGCAGGGGATGATGACAACGAGATCTCGCTTGTTGGTAAACCCCGCAGTAATTTAAAAGTCTATATTTTGGATAAGGATCACCGGTTATGTCCGATTGGTGTTCCAGGAGAAATTTGCGTTAGCGGAATTGGTTTATCAAAAGGTTATCTGAATCAGTCTGAACGAACGGATGAGCGGTTCATTCCAAACCCATTCAGTGATATTCCTGGAGTCAAAATGTACAAAACAGGTGATGCCGGAAAGTGGTTGCCTGACGGGAATGTTCAATATATTGGCCGCATAGATAATCAAATCAAGATTCGCGGGTACCGTGTTGAGCCTGGTGAGATTGAAGATGCACTGCTTCAATATCCTTTGATCTTGGATGCTGTCGTGGTTGTACAAAGAAACAAGCAGAATCATCCAGTCCTTTGTGCGTTTCTGAAATCTCACAAGAAGCCTGAAATACGTGAACTGAGAACATTTTTGGCATCCATTTTACCGGACTATATGATTCCAGTCTTTTATCACTATGTTGAAGAGTATCCAAAGACACCTAATGGAAAAATAAATCGTCAAGCACTTGAGCAATTTGAAATTGAACAAGATCGAGGAAACCAAGACAATAGTTTGCCACGTCATGAGTTAGACAGCAAACTTGTTGAAATTTGGAAAAGTATCCTAAACCACCCTAGTATCGGGATCCATTCTAACTTTTTTGAACTTGGTGGTAACTCCATCCAGCTAATGAGGATCTTCAGCAGGATAAAGAAAGAAATGCCGAATATTTCACTAGAAATAAGTGATTTCTTTACTTATCATACGATAGCTGAATTGTCAGATTATATAGCAGGGCCAACGAAGGATAGCGGGACCGAAACTGTTGATTCTATTAAGGATCATCCAAAAACAGAGATGAATAACAAAGATATCGCCATTATCGGGATAGGAATCCGATTACCAGACATAACTGGACCTGACGCTTTCTGGGAGTTGCTGAAAGAGGGCAGAGAAACAATTAAAGAAATCCCGCAATCCAGAAAAAAATTAGATCCAACAGGATATAAAGGAAAGAACTATTTACGATACGGCTATCTAGAGGGAATTGATGAGTTTGACCCTCAGTTTTTTGACATTTCACCAAAGATCGCCAAATATATGGAGCCTAATCAAAGAATGATGCTTGAGACGACCTATCATACTTTAGAAGATGCGGGTTATACCCGTGAACAAGTAAAAAATCGATCAGTCGGTGTCTTTATGGGGGCTGTGCTGCCAGTTTATCATCAATATTTAGACGTAAAAATAGATGAATTGTTTGCTAGTAATCTTCCGGCCAATTTAGCTGGACGCTTGTCATACCATTTTGGATTCAATGGACCTTCTTTCGTCATCGATACGGCATGTTCATCATCCTTAGTGGCATTACACACAGCCGTTCAATCATTAAGAAACAATGAATGTGAAATGGCAATGGTAGGCGGTATTCATTTGGATATTGCACCTGTAAACCGTGAAGAAGCGATGGAATCTAGCATCGTATCACCAACAGAAAGCTGCAAGCCATTTAGTGATGAAGCAGATGGAACAATTGGAGGAGAAGGGTGCATCTGTGTACTCCTAAAACCAGTTGAGCAGGCTTTACATGATCATGACAGGATCTACTCTGTTATTAAAGGAAGTGCAGTTGTTCAGGATGGGGCCAGATCAAATGGCATCACATCACCTAGTCCTGATGCACAAGCGGAAACATTGCTGCATGCGTGGAAGGATGCAGGAATCGATCCATCTACGATTTCCTATATTGAAGCACATGGAACCGGAACAAAGCTTGGTGATCCAATTGAAATCAAAGGTATACAAAAAGCATACCAATCTTATACCGATCAGAATCAATTTATCGGTCTCGGATCGATTAAATCGAATATAGGTCATTTGGATAGTGCTGCAGGATTAGCGGGCTTGGCAAAAGCGGCTCTTAGCTTGAAACATAATCTTATGCCGGCAACGCTTCATGCATCCAGTTTAAATTCATTTATTCATTTTGACGAATCACCGGTCCTTGTAAATACCGAATTACGTCCTTTAACATCACAAAGCACTCACCCTGCAAGAGCAGGTGTTAGTTCCTTTGGATTAAGTGGAACAAATGTACATGTCGTGTTGGAAAAGTTCGAAACAACTCCACCAGATATTGCGGAAGTGAAAACGATTCAGGACAAGGGTCCATATCTGATTACCGTGTCGGAATCTTCCGAACATTTATTAACAAAGAGAATCGACGATCTTCATACGTATTTGGAAGAAAGGAATGATCTTCTCCTTAAAGATCTCAGTTACACGCTTAATTGCCGTCGCAGTCAACATCGTTACAGGTTTTCAACTGTTGTACAAAATGGATCAGAATTGAGCAACAAACTGGTGCTGATGACAAATGCAGATATACATGAGGCGAAACAGCCAGAACCTGTAACCGTATTGATGCAAGATTATGAAGAGGGTTCCGAAAAATTGTATGCAGAGTTATGTCAATCAGGTCTCTTAAGTAGCGAAGAGGTCGAAGAATTCAATAAACAAATAGCGAATTATTCTGGTCAAGAATATGTACAGCAGATAGTAAGTTATCTTTCCTTTTTAATTGGAATGAAAAAGCTGCTTAGCCGAACTGGATTAAACTTTTCCGTGACTGGATTAGGAGTTGGAGCTGCAGTAGCTGATATTTTCGATGGATCGACAACGTTCGCAGACATAGTGAAAAACATAAATAAATATGACAATGATGCATCGAGAAGACAAGAAATTAACAAAGACACCATTCTTTCGGTCGGTTTATGTCCATCTGAGGAGCTCTATTTAGAACAGAATGAAGGGAAGATCGATCTCTTTCCATTAGAAAAAGGAAAGGCTGGTTTTCTAACGGCTCTTTCTCATCTTTACCAAGCAGGACATAATTTATCATTTGAGGCCATTCAATCCGGCAATGTCATCTCACTACCAGTCTATCCATTTGAGCGCAAATCATATTGGTTTGATATGAGTCAAGTGAAAAATAAAAACAAAACGATGACTCATTTTTCAAAGATTGAAACAAAAGAAGAAAATCCTTTACTCCATCAATTGGTATGGACCCCGGATGAATTAGCAAGAGGAAAAAAACGTAAAATCAATGGATCTATTTTAATTGCTGGTCATAATGATCTTTTGCAAAACAGGCTTGCTGAAAGGTTACGAAATGACGGTTTAACAGTCGTGAAAATCTACTATGGTAAACGATTTAATCAACAAAATCAAGAAGAGTTTGAGATTAATAGTCTTAACACTCGAGATTTGGAAAACGTGTTATGTGTACTGGAGAAAGACGGCCATAAAATTGGTGCATATATCCGTTTGCCAGAAGATAACCAGACTGCAAACAGTCAAGATCCGATATATAGACTTCCTGGGCAGTTCGCTTCAATAGTAGACCACCATATACAACCTGTGTCCGATTTAGGAAAACAGTTAGGGTTGAGATCAAAGGAAAACCCGATTTTTATGTTTCAACTCACCCTTAATGCCGACAAAATAGTATCCGGAGATCCTCCTGTAAATCCGATGCAAAGTTTTACAGTATCTCTTAACCGGAATCTCAATCAGGAATATGAACAGTTAAACACTTATTGCATCGATTTTTCTGAGTATGAACTAACACCAGAGATGATAGCTGATTATATGTATGAAGAGATTATTTGGGAGCAGGAAATGAAGGAATCTGCCTATCGCAGTGGTATTCGCTATGTGAAGCAGTTGCAAAGGCAAAAGATCACGGTTCCTCCGAGAGAACCTTTCCGGAATGACGGAATATACATTGTCACAGGTGGTACAGGTGGAATTGGGATGAAAATCTGTCATTCAATCGCAACAAACATACATGCTACCCTTCTGATCCTTGGAAGGACAGAACGTGAAAAGTTAAATAAAACCCAGCTTGATTCATTAAATCAATTATCAGATATGGGAGCAAAAGTAGAATACTTCACGACAGATATAGCAGATTACGAAAATTTGCGTTTAGTTATTGAACAGATTAAGACAACTTACGGAAGAGTAGACGGGGTTATTCACACAGCCGGTTTGAAAGGGAGGCATGTATCACTACAAGATGCCACTCTTGATGACTTCCATGAAGTCTATGGCGCAAAAGTATATGGCACAGTTTTTCTTGATCTGTTACTGAGTGATCAAATGCTCGATTTCTTCTTTTTATTTTCGTCTGTTGATTCGGTATTACCAGAGGCGAATCAAGGTCCATATTCAAGTGCGAACTATTTTATGGATCAATATGCTTTAAAACAAAGACAATATGGCCGGAATTTCATTTCCATTCAATGGGGCGGTTGGCAGTTGACAGGAATGGGGAAAGCCGCAACAGAAGATAACGAACAAACTATGATTCACAACATCAAACGATTATCACCACTAATTCTAGGTTTTGATCCGCAGATTGGTGTAGCTGCTTTTCATAAATTGCTAAGGACAAACTCAAGCCATACTCTTGTTACAGGATTTAACAGTCAGGATTTAGAGGAAATAAAAAACATTGCCTTTTTTGAGCTTTCTAAAGAACTACAGGATGACATGCAACAACCAGTTGAACAGACGAGCACTAGTGCATCGATAGATGAAATTAGGAGTTTTGTTGCGGCTACTTGGACCAATGTATTGGAATTAGAGGAAGAGCCTGATATACATGAAAACTATTTTTCTTTTGGCGGGGATTCCATACAAGGAATTGATATTGCTTACGAATTATCACAAAAGTACCAACTCCAACTGGATGCAAATATATTGTTTCAACATGATACGATCGATTCACTTAGCCGGTATGTTCATAGTCAAGTAAATGTGCCGAAATCTAAAGAAACGATTAGTTCCATTCCAAAAGCAACCCCTTTATGAAACGAGAGTAACAAGTAAAAGCACGGAAAGGAAGTTCACAAGATGAAAACACAAACTGACCAAACTTTCAATAAATATGAAGTCTCTCATACTCAAAAGCGTTTTTGGTTCTTGGACCAGTTTGATTATTCCAATGATGAATCGATCCGTTCAATGTCAAATGTTTCAACGGTCTTTACCCTTACTGGACAATTGGACATTTCCATCTTTCAAAAAACGATTCAAGATCTTACAGATCGCCATCAATCGCTGCGCACGTGTTTCAAAGAAGAAAATGGAACGCCCTTGCAGCTGGTTTTTCATAAATTAGACATATCAGTACCCGTTAAAGTAGTGAATGCTGATCAACCTGAAGTCCAAGTAGAACAATGGATACAAGAAGAATTAACTACACCTTTCGATCTCAGACAAGGCGCCATTGGTAAGAGTATTGCTATACAGGTTTTCCGCCGAAAAACATGTATGCTTAATCGTTGCACACCATAGCATTGCTGATGGTTTGGCGCTTGACATTATCCTTTCAGAGTTAATGGCTTTGTATCGTGCTAATGTAAACATGATGTCAAATCCGCTCCCTGAACCGGGTATTCAATATAGTGATTATGCCCATTGGCATAATAGCATGTTACACCCATCAACAGGTGAACTTGGAGAGCAAAGGGAATTTTGGTTGAATACACTAGCTGATGAGCTTCCTGATCTCAACTTTCCACTTGATCGTCAACGTGAAAAAGAAAGGTCCTATAAGGGAGCGGCCGTTCCATTAGTTATTGAAGGTGAATGGCTCACAAACTTAAAAAAAGCGTGTGAACGAATGGATGTTAGTGTCTATATGTTCTTGCTTGGAGTGATGAATGTGCTCCTTGCAAAATATACCCGCAATGATGACATCATTGTCGGAACTTCTTACTCCGGCCGATTTCATCCTGAACTTAAGTCTGTGATTGGCAGCTTTATTAATACGCTGCCGGTCCGCAATCAGGTAAAAGGGGAAGAAACATTTCATCAGTTTGTGAAAAAAATCAAAAAAGTTGTGTTAGGAATCCAGGAAAACCAAGCATATCCTTTTGATAAAATCGTTGAAGATTTAGGGGTACAACGAAACAGCAGCAGACACCCAGTCTATGATGTTCTTTTTGAAATGCATACCCTGCATTCCGATGAAAAAGATGTGAGGGAAATAGTACCTGGTTTGTCGATCTCATTTGAACATTCGCTTACTACAATCCGTTACTCTCCGTTTGATTTTGCTTTTGAATTGTTTCAAAAGGAAGGAAAGATCGAAGGGTATATTCAATATGCAACAAGCTTGTTCGAGCAAGAGACAATGGAAAGATTGGGCAATCATTTTCTAACGCTTGTTCAACAGGCAATTGAACATCCAAACAGACCAATTCGTCAAATGGACATGCTCTCAGATCAAGAACGAAACCAAATTTTGAATGATTTTAATCACTTAACAATGGATTTTCCAGTACATGCTTCGTTTCCTAAGTTGTTTGAAGAACAGGTACGTAAAATGCCGGATCAATATGCTGTTTCTTATCTAGATGAAAAGGTGACCTATAACGAATTGAATGAAAGAGCTAACCGATTAGCTCATTTCCTTATCAGTCAAGGTGTCAATTCGGGTGAAATTGTCGCCGTTATGAGTGAGCGTAATATTTACTGGCTAACATCTTTACTAGCCATATTTAAGTGTGGTGCGGTTTATGTACCAATTGATCCAAACCTTCCTGACGAACGAGTGATGTATGTTTTGAACGATAGTGCCACAACATGTCTAATTACACAAGAATCATTTATTGAACGAGTTATTGCACTAGACACAGCTAAAGTAGAAACAGTTGTTTGTCGTGATATATACGGGCATGGGATGCAGAATTTCGGTAAAACTCACGAGCTTGTTACAGTTCAACAAATTTTAGCTTTTTCGTCAGATAATCCTAAAGTGGAGATACATGCCGATCAAGCTGCCTATATGATCTATACGTCTGGTTCAACCGGCAATCCAAAGGGAGCAATCGTGCGACATAACGGGATGATCAATCATCTCTATTGCAAAATAGACAGTTTGCAATTGACGCAGGAGGATATTGTTGGACAAAATGCATCCATAAGCTTCGATGTATCAATCTGGCAATCATTAGTTGCACTTCTTGCCGGTGGAGAAACATCCATTATTACATTTGAAACAGGCCGTGATCAGTCGTTGCTAGTTGAACATTTACGCACACATCATATTACTGTAATTGAAACAGTACCATCTTTACTATATGCATTCTTAGATACAGTTAATGGCATGAATGAGCACGAACGCAGTCTTCCTAAATTGCGATGGATGATTACCAATGGGGAGGAACTCCCAAGTAAGTTAGTGACAAGCTGGTTTGAAATGTTCCCGGATATCCCATTGATTAATGCATATGGTCCGACAGAATGCTCTGATGATGTCACACAGCATGTCATGAGGAAAGAAGAAAATAATGAACAAAAAAATATGCGTATTCCAATAGGCAAACCGCTGCCAAATATGCGTTTGTATATTGTGGATCAATTTAATCAGTTAGCTCCTATCGGGGTTAAAGGGGAAATCTTGATCGCAGGTATTGGGGTAGGTAAAGGATATTGGCAAAATCAAAAATTGACTGAACAAAAATTTATCGATAACCCATTTGGACTGCAAGAGAATGAAAAAACAGCATACCGGACAGGTGACCTTGGGTGTTGGTTACCGGATGGAAGTCTTGAGTTTACAAGCAGAATTGATTTTCAGGTAAAAATACGCGGGTTTAGAATTGAGCTTGGAGAAATAGAAGCAACCATTAATCAACATGAGCAGGTTAGTGAAGCAGCCGTTATTGTCAAAAAACAACATAACGGTGATTCCATTCTCATTGCCTTTTATACAAGCAAGCACAAACTGGATTCAAACCACCTGCGAAGCTATTTGCAGGAAAAGCTTCCTTATTATATGGTACCTGCAATCACGATCAAGATTGACAAAATGCCTTTGCTGACAAGCGAGAAAATAAACCGTAAAATGCTTCTGCAAATAGCGGAGCAGGAAATCTCAACACACCCTAAATCGGTTGAATTGAGCACGTCTACTGAAGAAAAGCTTTCACTTATTTGGAAAGATATTTTGGAACAGAATCAAATCAGTAGAGAAGATCAGTTTTTTCATATAGGCGGTAATTCAATCAATGCAGTTAAAGTTGTCAATCGTATTCGCGATCAATTTAACATTTCAATTGCCTTGCAGCAAATATTTGTTACTCCTGTCCTTAAAGATCTCGCATCTGCTATTGATCTTGAAACAGGTCAAGATACGAAAATAACCAGAAATCAAATTCGTCAATATCCTAAGAAAGAAGTATACGATTTGGCTCCAGTTCAATTGCCTGAATGGTATCTTCACGAACTTGAACCAGAAAATCCGTTTTACAATGTGAGCTTTGAATTAATGTTTACAGGTGAAATGAATTTAGCAGCATTTGAGAAAGCATGGCAGCATCTGATAAGTCGGCATTCGGCATTACGCATCCGTTTTCGAAATGCAGACGGAGTACCTCAGCAAATCGTATCAAGTGAGCTACCGTTTCAACTAAATCACATTTATGAAAATCGGAACCATGTACTAGAGAATGAAATGAATGAGGATATTCGAAAAGTTGCATATATCCATAATAATCAAGTGTTTGATTTTGAAAAAGGTCCATTATTTTCAGTTAGATTAGTGGAATATAGACAAAAGCAATTTTTGATGATGTTTGCTGCACATCACATTATTTGGGATGAGACTTCTTCTATGAATCTTGTTTCAGAACTTAGCGAACTATATAATGCTTATTCATTAGACAGAAAACCAGACTTACCTGAACTGCAAATTGAATATACGGATTATGCTGAATGGATGAATTCATCAATCCGTGATGGCTCCCTTGAGAAAGAACGGCAATATTGGTTGAATAAATTTGCTGATGTTCCGCCTCCACTTGAGCTGCCGACAGATTATCAGCGGCCTCCAGTCGTTACGTTTAATGGGGGAACGATTCTCGCCAATATTGACAATGATTTACAGAAACAGATTGAAGACTACTGTCAGCAAAATGGCATGACATTGTATATGTTTTTACTATCGGTTCTCAATTTACAGTTGCACCGACTCAGCGGACAAAATCGTTTCACCGTCGGGTCACCAATTGTTAATCGTGATGACATCAATCTTGAGCATATGATTGGATTATTTGCTACTGCTATTCCGTTATCCTGTGAGATTACAGAGAAAATGACATTTGCACAGTTGGCCGAGCACAGTAAACAAACGGCCATTGAAGCATATGAAAATCATCTTTATCCAAGTAATTTCGTCATCGATCAGTTGAAAATAGATCGGGATCTATCACGCTCGAAGCTATTTTCTGTTATGTATGGATTACAAAATAATAAACAGAAATTATTAACATCACTTCATTTTGAAGGCTTGAGCTTTAACCCGCGTATCTTTGACTTTGTTGAAGATAGCTCACGATTTGATCTTTCATTTGCATTTGATGAGCTGGAACATGGCATCGAAATCAACTTGAATTATAATAGTGATCTTTTTAAGAAATCGACAGCAGAGCGTTTAGTCGAGCAATTCATTCTGCTGGCACAGCAAGTTATTGCTTCGCCTGATCTGTCAATCAAAAAATACCAAATGGTTAATGAGATTGAGGGGCACAAAATGACGGTTGAGTGGAATAAAACCGAACAATCTTACGAGAATCAGCTGTGCATTCATCAACTTATTGAAAAACAAGCAGCAAAAACGCCGGATATACCTGCTTTGTATAAACAAGGGAATACGTTAACGTACAATCAGCTAAACGAGAGGGCAAATCAACTTGCTCATTATTTGGTTAGCCTAGGGGTGAAGTCGGAAGAAAAGATCGGGGTCATATTCGATCATTCTGCTGAGCTGATCATTTCACTTCTTGCCATCATGAAGGCAGGAGCTGTGTATGTACCCCTCACCCCAGAGCTGCCGAACGCACGAAAGCTGGAAATCTCGAAGACAGCCACACTATCATACATTGTTACAAATAGCACGAATAGCTCTGGCATAGAAGAGTTCAATGGAAGAATTCTAGAATATGATCGTATTCAGCTCTCACTGTCTACAATGCCAAAACATAACGTCAATAACCTGATAAACTCTCATCATCTAGCGTACGTATTGTTTACATCAGGTACGACGAATAAACCTAAAGGAATAGAAATTGAACACCGGGGTGTTGTTAATCTTTTTACATGGTTAACACAAGAGTATCCACTTCAATTAAAAGATTCAGTCCTGATGATGACACCATATTCATTTGATGCTTCATTATTAGAAATATTTTGGCCATTAACTCAAGGGGCTAAAATTGTCATCCCGCAACAGGAAGAATTAAAAAATGTGCTCGCACTAGGTGAGCTGGCCTATCAACATCAAGTAGCATTTCTTCAATTTGTTCCGATCATGTTGGAGGAATTTATACATGCGCGACGGAATAACGACATTCCTGAGTTACCGTTTTTACGGTATGTCATTTGTGGTGGAGCACCATTAACACGTAAAATACATGACAAATTCAAGGAGCAGTTCAATTGCCGATTAAGCAATCATTATGGGCCAACTGAAGTGACTGTTGATTCTGCTGTATTTGAATGTAACAGGGAATTTGAAGGTGATATCGTACCAATCGGAAAGCCGATCGCTAACACAAAGATGTATGTGTTAGACGAATGGTTGAATATTGTACCAATCGGTGTTCCAGGTGAGTTATATATTCAATCTGATGGTCTTGCCCGCGGATACTTGAACGATCCTATAAAAACGGAAGAAAGCTTTATAGATCACCCATTTTCCAAAGAACCTGGAAGCAGACTTTACAAAACAGGAGATATTGTCCGTTATGCGAAAGATGGAATGATCGAGTATATCGGACGAAAGGATAATCAAGTAAAGGTCCGCGGCAACCGGGTGGAATTAGAAGAAGTAGAAACCGTGCTAATGCAGCATCCGGAAATCGGCCGTTCAGCTGTCTTACATCAGAAGGACGAACGTCAAGATGGACTGATTGCATATGTTGAGCTTGCAGACAAAATGCAACTATTCAATCACAACAAAAAGCTCAATCTGTTTACGATTTCACAAATACCTAACTTACAGGATGGGATGAATCGACTGCATAGACAAGGCTTGGCCGGCTTATTTCTTCGGAGATGAGATCATGGTAGCAAATTGGCCGAAATTATTTCATAGATTTCCAGATTATCAGATCGCTTTAACATTGGAAAATGGGGATATTGCGGCTGTCGGTAATACAATACCGATCAGTTGGGACGGCACACTTGAAGATCTGCCTGATGGATGGGATGCCGGACTGGTACGCGGAATGGAACAACCGGATAAGAATACCATGCCAGACACCTTACTTGTGTTAGCAGGTGTCGTTAATGAAACCTATCAAGGTCAAGGCTATGCATCCATACTTATCGAAGCATTCAAGAAGCTTGCTGCCGGACATAAACTGAAGCGTATCATCCTCCCCGTTCGTCCCACGGGTAAAAGTTTATATCCTAAACATTCATTTTCTGAATATTGTCAACTTACTAGGGAAGATGGATTTCCTGTTGATCATTGGCTACGAACACATATCAAAGCAGGCGGAGAAATTTTGAAAAATGCAGAAGCCTCACAACGTATCGAGGGTAGTATAGAGGATTGGGAACATTGGACAAATACGACATTCTCAAAAACCGGCTATTACCACCTAAAGGATACGTTACAACCAGTTTGGATCGACATTGAGAAAAGATGTGGAGTTTACCAGGATCCGAGTGTATGGTTCCAACACTTTCTACCGGCTAAAAAAGAAGAAGGTGGCTGGATACCAATAAACCCTGAAGGACTGCTAGAAGATATAAAACAAAGGCTACCAGATTACATGGTGCCGCAGCAGATCATCTTCGTTAAGAAAATGCCGTTAACTGCCAGCGGTAAAATAGACAAAAAAGCTTTAATTAAGCAGGAAACCATCCAGGAACGAACACGGGAATTGGTAGCTCCTCAAACAGAAACAGAAGCAGTTATTTTAAAGATTTGGAGAGAGATATTACAACTACAAGAGGTCAGTGTAACTGATAGTTTCTTCGAGTTAGGGGGACATTCCTTAAAAGCAACTGCCGTTGTTGCACGAATTAATTCAACTTTTGAATGTTCGCTCTCACTTCGGGAAATGTTTGAAGCACTCACGATCCGCAGCTTGGCGAAAGTGATTGAAAACAAAAAAACCGAGCCGATCCATGACCCAGGCATTCGTTTTAAAAAGGTCGAACGTCGTGTCAGAACAAGAAATTAAAGACTCTTTGTTAAAATCATTTTTTCACTTGATGTTGATTTTTAGAGAGAGAATATGGAACAAAAAAATTATATCCGGAAGATTACGGTGAATGGAAGGGAGAATAACCATTGAATTCTCCATTTTTACAAAAACGAACAATCTGTTTTTTTATGATGATACTGTTTCTGTTATTTCCTCAAAAAGCATTCACCATTGCAGATGTTCAACCAAACGTATCACTTGAACGGATCAGTGAAATCGAGCAGTGGGTACAGGAACAAATGAAGAAAGCAGAAATACCCGGCATGTCTGTCACGATTGTAACGGGAAAAGAGACATTGTATCAGCAGGGATTTGGTTATTCTGATCTATCAGAAAAGACACCAGTGTCAGATTCTACTCTCTTTGAGATTGGCTCTAATAGCAAGGCCTTTACAGCTCTTGCAGTGTTAAAGCTTGAGAAAGAAGGAAAGCTGAAACTGAACGATCCTGTTGACCACTATATCCCTTGGCTGCAGGTTACGTTTAATGGAAAACCTGCGGTGATTACAATCGAGCAATTGCTTCATCATACTAGTGGGATTCCATTTGAGACAATCGGAAAGCTACCAGACGGCTATGGTGAGGATGCTTTAGAGAATACGGTACGTATCCTCGAAGATTACCAGTTAAACAGGGAACCTGGTGAAAGCTTTGAATATGCAACGATCAATTATGATGTCCTGGGGCTTGTGATTGAAAGGGTGACAGGACAATCCTATGCCGATTATATGGGGGAACAAATCTTTAAACCTTTAGGACTGACAGGTACATTTGTATTGAAAGAACCTGGGGTGCCTGAAGAAGCAGCGACAGGATATAAATTTGGCTATACAGATCCACGTTCATATAAACCTCCATTTTATGTAGGGAATGCACCAGCGGGATATGTTATGAGCAATGCTCGGGATATGGCTTTATGGCTTAAAATTCAACTTGGCACTGCACGTAATGGAAGCTTCGATTTCTCACTGATCGAAGCTTCCCATCTAGCAAATCGTACTGTCAAACCGGATTTCAATGGTTCCTCTTATGCTGCAGGATGGGATGTGTTTCAGAAGGGTGAAGGTGAGATCTCACATGCCGGAAATAACCCTACTTTTTCATCGTTTGTTAGTATGCGTCCAGGAGAGGAAATCGGGGTTGTTGTTTTAGCGAATATTAACACCGATTACACCCAGGTCATTGGTCAAGGTATTCTTCATCAATTGATTGGGGAAGAACCACCAGTGCTAACGTCAGACACATATAAAAAAGTAGATTCCATTGCAGTTGGACTGATTGTTGCCTTACTGCCAATTAGCATCATTATCTTTATACATGTGCTTACAACGATTAAAGCCATTATTAGAGGAGATCGACACGGAGTTTTTAACAAGATCGGAAATTATTTCTCTCTTTTGCTTCATTTGCTTGTGCTCGGAGCTGCGGCAATGGCTATTTATAAAGTGCCGGACATTTTGTTTAATAAGCTGACATGGCGGTTTATCCAAGTATGGATGCCAGAAACAGTTTTTACAGCTGTTTGGCTTATCATTATAGCAGGAGGTTTATATGCTGTTTATTCATTGCTTCTCACCTTTTTTCCGAAGAAAAAGGAGAAATCGTTTTTAAAACCCATTGTCCTTGGGGTGGTAAGCGGTGTTGGGAATGCCTTTGTTATTTTTATCATTAATGAATCAATCGTCCGAACAAACAACTTAACAAATGGCTTGCTTTTCTACTTTGTCATAGCCATTTTGATGTATGTGGTCGGACAACGATATGTTCGGGCAATGCTCGTGAATCTGACTAATGAGATTATATATGAAAAACGAATCGAGCTAATTGATAAGTTGTTAAATACACGTTTTTCAACATTGGAAGGAATGGAACGCGGACGTGTTGAGGCAACACTTAACAATGATACTGAAGTCATTAGCCGTTCAATCGGAATTGTGATTTCAGGTGCAACGAACTTAATAACACTTGTTTTTTGCTTTCTTTATCTAGGTGTGATGAATGTATACGCGTTGTTCCTTTCCATTGTCATCATCGTCTTTTTAGCCATTCTGTATTTAGTTGTCGGTAACCGTGCCAACAAAATCATGGAGGAAACTCGTGACTTGCAAAATGTTTTTTTCGGTTTTATCTCAGACATGCTGAATGGGTTCAAAGAGCTTACACTGAACATCAAGAAACGTCGTGATTTCCGTAAAGGAATTCAGGAGAGCTGTAACAGTTACAAAGAAAAGCGAAATATATACCAGTTGCGGTATTCTGATATTTTCGTATTGGGTGAACTGTTATTTGTCCTGGTCATTGGCTGTGTTGTTTTTGTTTTTCCAGAGATCTTTAAGCAAATGGATCAAATTATGCTAAGTAACTATGTGTTTGTTTTTTTGTACATGACAGGTCCTGTCAACCAGCTGCTTGATAGCGTGCCTCATTTTGCGCAAATTCGAGTAAGCTGGGACCGAATCAAGCAGATGAATAAAGAGTTGAATTCGCTTGAGGAACTTCCAACTGATGGCCATAATTTTATTGAATCTGAGTCTGTTCAATTGAGGATGAAGGACGTGACATACAGCTATAATGGGGCAAATGATGTAACTCATTCAAGCTTTGAGGTAGGTCCGATCAATTATGAGTTTCGAGGTGGAACCATTGTTTTTATTACAGGGGGGAACGGAAGTGGAAAATCAACACTAGCAAAGCTTCTTACAGGGTTGTATGAACCAGATGCCGGACATATAACCCTAAATGGAGAGTCGGTTTCACCTATGGAATTAGGGCAATACTATTCTGCTATTTTCGGAGATTATCATTTGTTTGATCGTTTTTACGGAATAGATTGGCAAGCAAAGGAAATGGAAATGAATTATTACCTGGAACGCTTGGATTTACAAGATAAGCTTAAGATACAAAATGGGGTATTCAGTACGACGAAACTATCAACAGGTCAGAAAAAAAGGCTGGCCCTCCTCATCACCTATCTTGAGGACAAGCCGATCTGTCTTTTTGATGAATGGGCCGCAGATCAAGATCCTGAATATCGTCGTTTCTTTTACGAAGTCCTATTGCCGGAAATGAAAGCCAGCGGGAAATGTATTATTGCTATAACCCATGACGATCATTATTTTCATCTTGCTGATCACATGATTAAGATGAACATGGGACAAATGTCGGTATTGGAACCGGCAGCTCAAAGATCTTTATAGATAGAAGTTATAGGTGAGTGGTAAGACTTTTTGTATATCCTCATCACCCGTAACCCCTGTTGATCAATGGAGGAATAGAGGTGAAAACGAATGAAAACCATTTTGTTTTGCATTCCTTATGCGGGTAATTCAGCCACCATTTATATGCAATGGAAACAGCTACTTGGAAATCATATTGAAGTTTATCCACTTGAACTTGCTGGTAGAGGAGCCAGATATGACGAACCTTTTGATTCGAATTTCACCAGCATGAGAAACGGTCTTGCAGACCAAATCAAGCAATATGCAAAAAACAAACAATATGCAATCTTTGGTCATAGCATGGGGGCGGTCTTGGCGTATGAACTCTATTATTTGCTAAGTGAAGAGGGATTTCCAAAGCCTTGGCATTTATTTCTTTCAGGCCGCCCGGCACCTGCCCCAAATGCACGGAAAAACAGCTTTTTATCCAGGCTTGTTCATGAGAAGGTTGGAGAGTTATTTCAACAAAGTAGAGATATCCCAAATGAGATCGCGAAGCATCCTGAACTGGCTAAAAAATTCAGACAAGTACTTAAATCAGATCTTCGTATTATGAATACATATGATTTTATGCCCAAAAAAGAAAAAATGAAGTGTCCCGTCACCATTTTTAGCGGGAAGCAGGATGACATCAGTGAGGAAGATATACTAGCGTGGAGAGATCACTCTAACAATGATTGCAAAATTGTATGGGTAAAAGGGGATCATTTTTTCCTGCATACAAGAAAAGAAGAATTGGTCTCAGTCATCAATCAGTCGATTCCTGAAATAATTTCAAGTTAGGAGAATGACAAGATGGAAATGAAACAATGCTACGAGACTTCGTCTGCTCAGAGGCGAGTGTATATTCAGCAACAATTCAATCCGCAAAGCACTGCTTATAATCTTCCTACTGTATTTAAAGTAGACGGGAAACTGGATAATAACCGTTTGGAAGAAGCGATGGTGAAGCTGATCAGCCGACATGAATCATTGAGAACCACTTTTGAAGCTGATCTGGAAAATAACGATATTTCTCAAACTATTTTAGACAGCGTTCCATTCAAGTTAGATGTATTAAATGCAGAAGAGGATCAACTACATGACTGCATTGATCAACTAATTAAACCATTCCAACTGGATCAAGCACCACTATTTTGTGTGAAAATCATTTACACATCTGATGATAACTGTTATCTGTTTTTTGATATCCACCACATTATAGCGGACGGTATTTCCATTCAAATAATCATGAAGGAAATGATGCTGCTCTATAAGGGAATGGAACTGGCGCCTGTTGATGTACAATATGTCGATTATGTGATGTGGCAAAACGATTTATTTAACCAGCAGGAAATTCGCAGTCAAGAGTGTTACTGGATGGGGCAATTCAAAGACGAACTTCCTGTTTTAGATCTGCAAACGGACTTTGTACGTCCTGTTAAGAACGAAGGGTTTGGCAAGTATGTTTATTTTCAAATTGAAAAACCTGTCATCAATCAACTGAAAGAGACTGCTCGCGAGGAAGATGCGACATTGTTCATGGTGCTTTTTAGCCTATATACAGCCCTCCTGCAGCGATATACTTCACAAACTGACATTGTCATTGGAACACCAATTGCCGGTCGAAGGCATGCAGAGCTGGAACCAGTAATTGGGATGTTTGTCAATACGCTGGCCCTTCGTCTTAAACCAAGAGGAACGATGTCATTTCGCCAATTGCTGTCAGAAGTGAAGCAAACAGCACTAGCAGCATATGAAAATCAAGATTATCCATTAGATCAGATGATCGAAAAGCTTAAGATCAATCGTTCGTCTGACAGACATCCTTTGTTTGATACCATGTTTGTTTTGCAAAATATGGACACCGCTCATGTTGATATGGATGGCTTACACTTTAAACCTATTGAGCTAAAGACGTGCAGTGCCAAATTCGATCTTACCTTAGAGCTAATGGAAAAAGACGGATTGATATCTGGAAAACTGGAGTATAATGCAGAATTGTTCGAAAAACAAACAGCAGAAAGGATCACACAGCACTTTACGAACATGGCCAAACAAGCTGCTGAATTTCCTGATCAACTTCTCCATCAGTTTGAAATGATGAGCTTTGAAGAGAAGAAGGAGATTCTTGAAGAATTCAATGATACAACAACAGATTTTCCTCTTAAAACAATATCTCAATTATTTGAGGAACAGGTAACTCTTCATCCTGATCAACCTGCTGTACTTTACGATGGGGATAGTTATACATATCGTGAAGTAAATGAAAGAGCTAATCAACTCGCTCGTACATTACATGCTAAAGGAATCTCGAATACAAAAGCTGTTGGAATAATGGCTGAGCGATCTATGGAATTAATCGTTGGTATGCTTGCCGTTAGTAAGACAGGAGCTGCTTATGTTCCAATTGAACCGGATTATCCTGCTCAAAGAATTTCAAATATGCTAGAAGACAGCGGAAGCGGATGGCTTTTGGTACAAGGAGCTATCAAGCAGACTATACCTGATCATCTGGAGATCATTGATTTACAAAACCCAATGCTGTACACAGGAGAGAAGACCAATCTTAACTTATCCACTGAATCAGATAGCACTGCGATTATGATCTTCACTTCAGGAACATCAGGAAGACCAAAGGGTATTAAGGTGACGAATAGGGGGATATCCCGTCTTGTCAAGGAAACAAATTATGTGGAATTAAATCACCAAACACGAATGCTTCAAACTTGTGCATTAGGATTTGACGTTTTTACATTTGAAGCCTGGGCACCGTTACTAAATGGAGGACGTTTGTATCTAACAAATAAGGAAATATACCTTGATGCCGAAAACTTAAAACCATATTTATTAGAACACAAAATCAATCTCATGGTCCCTACTACAGCGCTCTTTAATCACTTGCTAAATCAAGACCCGAAAATTTTTAATACACTCGATACCATTATAGTCGGTGGTGAAGTAATGTCACCTCCACATGTTCGCTTGCTTAAGCAGAATCATCCAACTGTGAAGCTAAAGAATGGCTATGGACCAGCTGAAAATACGACATATACGAGTGTTTATGATGTAACAGGTTTCGAAACGGGAAGTATTCCAATCGGAAAACCTATTTCAAATACGAGCTGTTATGTTTTAGATCCTTTTCTTCAACCTGTACCTGTCGGTGTGGCAGGAGAATTGTTTATAGGCGGTGATGGAGTAGCAAGCGGGTACGCGAATCGAAGTGATTTATCAGAAGAAAAATTCATCACTGTTCCTTCACTTCAAGGGAAAAGGGTTTACCGTACTGGAGATTTAGTGAAATGGCGTTCGGACGGTCATTTAATCTACCTTGGTCGACAGGATGATCAGGTGAAAATTAGAGGGTATCGAATCGAACTAGAAGAAATTAATCAGCATGTATTAGGAATCCCGGACGTACTGGAATCTGTTGTAATACCGATAAAGACAGCGAATAATGAAACAAAACTATGTGCTTATTATACTGCTGAATCATTGATTACCTCTTTGAAAATGAGAAATATGCTTATGCAGCAACTACCAGATTTTATGGTTCCTGAACTTTACATGCAGGTAGAAAAAATGCCATTGTCAGCGAATAACAAAATTAACAAAAAGGCACTGCCAATGCCTGAATTTGCATCAATCCCTATTGAAAAGCAACAAGTTGAGGATGAATTAGAACGGGGAATTGCCCAAGTGTGGCAGGAAGTACTAGCTGTAGAAACAATCGATGTTAACGATAATTTCTTTGCAGTCGGTGGGCAATCTTTAAAAGGCACTTTGATTGTAGCAAAACTCCGTAAGGTATTAAATGTAGACGTTGGCTTAAATGATCTGTTTTTACATCCGACAATTAAAGATTTAGCTAAGCTGCTTCGAAGTAGAGAAAAAGTAAGTGTCGGCATAGAAGTAAAAACAGTTGAGAAACGTAAGTATTACCCGGCAACATCTCAGCAAACACGAATGATGATTGTTGACAAAATGAAGCGGGTCTCTGATACAAGCCAAAACATTACAGATATCTATTGGGTGGAAGGAAAACTGGATATTGAACGGGTGAGAAATGTATTTCAACAATTGATCGACAGGCATGACTCGTTAAGAATGTCTTACCACCTAACAAAGAACGGCCTGATGTTTAAGGTAATCGAAAAGCTAGAATCAGAACTGACAATGTTCAAGGGGACGGAGGAGCAAGTATCAGATCTTATCAGTAATTTCGTTCAACCATATGATCTTTCAGAAGCTCCCTTATTCAGAATCGGTCTTATTGAAGTAGCTGATGATAAGCATCTACTAATCTTTGATATTCATCATAGTATATCAGATGGTTTTTCTTTGGGATTATTAGTTAAAGAGTTCGTTACTTTGTTCCATGGAGGTCAACTGCCTAGATTAGAATTTCAGTATAAGGATTATGCAATATGGCAACAGTCCTTTACCAAAACAGAAAAATGGGAAAGACAAGAAGAATTCTGGTTAGAGGTCATGAAAGGTACCATCCCAACCATGAATTTGCCGCTGGATTTTCAACGTCCAGCTGAAAAAGCGTATGAAGGAAAATTGTTGGATTTCCAAATTTCAGAGGGACTAACAGAACGATTAAAGCAAGTGGCAGTAAATGAAAACACCACACTCTATACCGTATTACTTACTGCTTACTATACATTATTATACAAATATTCAGGTGCGGAAGATATGATCATTGGTGCTCCCGTTGCAGGGCGCAATCAAGCGGAATTTCAACAAATGTTTGGTTTGGTGACGAATACACTGCCGCTCCGTAATTATCCTTCATCACACAAAACTTGGCGCCAGTTTTTACAAGAAGTAAGGGAAAATACAATCCAGGCATTTGAAAATCAAGATTATCAGTTAGAACAGTTATTAGAGAAAATGGGAATTAGCCCTTCAGTTAATCGTAACCCTTTATTTGATACAATCTTTGTTTTGCAAAATATGGACATTCCACCAATTAACCTGGAAGGATTGCGTTTTGTTCCATATCTTCAACAACGAAACACAAGTATCATCGATTTGATTTTAGTTGCTAAAGAAGAATCAGGCAGAATCACTTTTACATTTGAATACTGTACCCAGTTATTCAAAAGAGAAACGATTAAACAAATGGAAGAACATTTTATCACCCTCTTAGAAAGTATGGGACACGGTGATCTAGACAAAACGCTTATTCAGCTCCAGCTCAATGCTGACAAAGCTGTAAACAATGATCAATACAGGGAAAATTTAGCCGATACATTTTCGTTTTAATTCAAATGGCAAAAAGGGGGAAGGAAACGATGTTTGTTTTAACAGAAGAGACGGGCAAAATGAGGGAGTTTTGGGTGGAGCAGCTCTCAGGTGAACGGCCATCAAACATGCTTTTACCTGATGAACTAAGGACATCCAACTCGATGCAGCCTGCAATCGGTTTGGTAGAAATAAATGCAGTCGATGATACATTTGAAAGTCTTACGCAATACTGCAAAGAATCAGACTTTCTCTGGTATTGCTTTTTGTTTGCCAGTCTAAACGTTTGCTTATATAAATACTCAGCCTATCAGGATTTTGTAATAGGTTCACCTCCAAAAGGTGAAAGGAGTTCAAGTGAAAGCATCTTACCAATCCGTACCAAAATGGATCCGGAAATGAGTTTCAAAGAATGGGTCCTACAAGTGAGAGAAAGGTTGGCTGCTGCATATGAATACCAACAGTTTCCATTAGATTTTCTGATAAGTGAGCTTGGAATATCTGTAGAAGGTGAAACAAATTCTTTGATCAATTTTGTGGCATCTTTTGAAGGATTACATGCTCCCTATTCATGTAAAACAAATGAACAAACAATCCAGATTATATTCAGTCGAAGTGGGGAAAAGCTTGGGATCAAGCTGCAGTATCCATCTGAGTTTTATCCGGAAGATACCATCAATCGATTCGCACACTGTTTTAAACATATACTTCAATCAGCTTTACGTCAGATCAACAAACCTATTAAGGAATTGTCGATATGCTCGGCAGAAGAAGAACAAATTATTTTGAACAAATTCAATTTACAGCTTTCAAATATAGAGGAAAAAAAGACAATAGCTGGATTTTTTGAACAGCAAATGGTCAATTATGTTGACAAGATCGCTTTAATTGATAAGGACAGGCAGATGACCTACAGTGAGCTGGAACATCAATCGAACAAGTTAGCTGTTGATCTCCAAAAAAATTGGAACATAAAGCCTAATGAATTCGTAGCAGTTTACATGAATCGCGGGATAGATTATATCGTATCAATTTTAGCCATCTTAAAGGCAGGCGGAGCCTATGTCCCACTTGATATCGATTATCCAAATGAGCGGATTCAATACATTTTAAAAGATAGTAAGGCAAAATTAGTACTTACTGATCATAAAACGGAAAACCTGACAAACGACTCAATACCTATCCTACAAATCTCTGAATTACTAGAGGGAGAAAAGCAACATTTAGACATCTCGAATTCTACTAAACCTGAGGATTTGGCTTATCTGTTATATACTTCGGGAACAACAGGAATTCCAAAAGGGACATTGATTGAACAGCGCAATGTCATTCATTTAGTAGGTGATCCGGACTATTTAACATTCAATTCACAAACTTGTATGTTACAGGCATCATCTGTTGTTTTTGACTTATCAACTCTCGAAATATGGGGGACTTTACTAAATGGCGGTACCCTGGTGCTCGTGGACAAACATACCTTAATAGAACCTATGAAATTAGAATCTGCCATTCAGAAATATAAGGTCAACTCAGCTATTTTGACAACAGCCCTTTTTCATTATGTAGCAAGCCATCGACCTGAGTTATTCAAAAACCTAACCCAACTATTAACAGGAGGAGAGACACTATCAGCTGTATTAGCAGACAAGGCTCTCCAAATGAACCCTGAACTTAAACTGGTTAATGCATACGGACCAACCGAATGTACAGTGTTGACAACAGCACATAATGTGAAAAATGGTGAAAAAGGCAATATTCCAATCGGAAAACCAGTCAAGGGTACAAATGTCAAGATAATAGGAGTAGACGGACAGATTCAGCCTATAGGTGTTCTTGGCGAATTGTGTATTGGAGGTAATGGTGTTGGTCGAGGTTACTTAAATAAACCAGAAACAACATGTGAACATTTTATACCAGATAAGGATCAGGAAAATCGAATGTTGTACAAAACAGGTGATCTTGCAAGATGGCTTGAAGATGGAAGCATTGAATTTCTAGGACGTAAAGACCGACAAGTGAAGTTACGTGGCTATCGAATTGAACTTGGTGAAATTGAAAATTGTCTCCTTAATCACAAGAATATCCTTGAAACAGTCGTTCTTCCAATTGAAGTAAACAAGGAACAAATACTGTGTGCATATATCGTCCAAACAGCTGAAGTGGATGCAGATGTCTACGAACTTCAAATGTATATGAAGCAAACATTACCAGAATATATGGTTCCTGCTGCATTTGTTCCGATTCACCGAATTCCATTAACAGTAAGTGGAAAATTGGATGTTGCTAGGCTTCCAGTTCCGACTGAACTTCATTTTGGTATCCAACAAAAAAAGAATGATAGATTACCCCAAAGTGAGGAAGAAAGGAAGGTTGCTGCCATTTGGTCAGATATATTAGGCGTTCAACAAATCACACTTGATCACAATTTCTTTGAATTAGGCGGGCACTCACTAAAGTTAATTCTGCTTGCTGAACAGCTGCAACAAGCCGGATATTCACTCAATACAATGGATTTGTACAAATACCCGACTATTGCTAGTTTCCTAGAAAATCAATGGACGCAGAGAAATTAATATACCATTTCTAATAACGATGACCATTAGACACTGGATAAAGGAGAAAGAAATAGCACTGGATTTAGAATACTAGCTTTCTAAAGAAGGTCTTTATCTTTCTTCGGATTTTTAATCTTCTTTAGAGAGCGGGGAGAAATCTCTCATGATTTTACTAGTAAAACTGGTTATTTATTTTTTAATCTGGAGTTTATATTCATATGTAATACACAGAATGGCCCATATCCCTAGTAAGAAAAATCCATTGTTAAAAATCCATCTTGTTCATCACAAGGTAAAGTATGATGATTCGTTTTTCCCTGAATGGCCAAACTTTTTCTTCTGGTTCGGATCATGGCGCGCTTCACTAGATGTTTGGATCACGTTGACACTTCCAGTTGTCATCATTGCAATAATAGATCCTGTACCCGGTGTGATTTTACTAGTCTTTCACTACTTATACGAGGTATTTTTGGCTGGAAATGTTGTCGATCATAACCCAAATATTAAGGGAAGGGTTACACGTTACTTTGCAATTGGGCAGTACCATGTCAGACATCATGAGGTTTATCGTGCTAATTACGGTTTTTTTATTACCTTATGGGACCGTCTATTCGGTACAGTCCATCAAAAGCCAAGTCATTCACAAAAAATGAAAAATAAAGACATGACACAAATGAAATGAATGGAGGGAGAATGGGTTGAAAGTAGATAATTTGTTTCATGAAGAGACACTATCAGGAAGAATTTCGGCTTCTCCAAGCAAGCTATTGCATGAAGAGATACTCAAACCCCAATTTGATTATGAATTGAAGCATTTATTACCTTATTATATTCAGATCGAAGAAGTCATGACGATTGAATATGAACGATTGGGCTTGATAAGTAAAGAATCGATGGTTGAAATCGTCAATCTGCTAAATCAAATAACAAAAGAAAATATCACGGCAGATCCAAAAAGTAATATGTCTGACATCTGCTTTGCAATTGAACAGTATGTAGAATCCCGATTGGAACATCCTGTCTCTAATTGGCATGTTGACCGAAGCAGGAATGATGTACAAGCTACTGCACAACTTATGTTTGCTCGTGAAAATATAGTGACCATCATGGAAGAAATAACAGTACTTATTGAAGAAGTGATGACATTATCAAACGATCATTTGTCTGTTCCTATGCCAGGCTATACCCACTATCAATCTGCCCAAATCATTACAGTCGGTTTTTACTTTACAGCAGTTAGTGAAGTCCTGCAAAAGTCCTTGAATAGAATGATGAAAATCTATGATGAGATGAATAAATGTCCATTAGGGGCTGGAGCAATGTCAGGCATGGAGCTTGAATGGAATCGAGCCGATATGGCAAGTAAACTAGGTTTTCAAGATTCATCCCATGCATTAGTAAGTGTAGCTTCAAAGGAATGGATGCTTCAAATTGCTGCAGAATGTTCGAATGTAGCAACTGCAATAAGCCGATTTGTCACAGACCTTATTACTTGGGGCAGCAGTGAATATAAATTCTTTGTTTTGCCTGACGAAATGTCAGGGATATCATCAGCAATGCCGCAAAAAAAGAATTATCCGATTCTTGAACGAATCAGGGGACGTAGCGTACATATCAATTCCTATTATTTTGACATGCTTAATGCCCAGCGTAATACACCCTTTACCAATCTTGTAGAGACAGCTAAAGAAGGGGGAAGCAATTTCCACCCGATGATCACTTGTATGAAAAGTGTGTTTAAGCTTTATACGGCAGTGATCAAAGAGGTGAAATTCAATAAAGAACATATGTATGATATGTGTTCAAATGATTATTTTGGAGGGTTTTCTCTAGCAAATTTACTAACTTTGCAATGCTCAATTCCATATCGTCAATCCCAAATTATATCAGGAAAATATATAGTAGCCATGAATGAACAAAATCGTAAGCCAATTGAAGTAGATCTTTCACTTTTAAATGATTTATGCGAAAAGTATGGGTATAAATCATCACTCACTGAAGATCAGTTAATAGAAATTTTTAGCGTCTCGGAAAGTCTTTCAAGAAAAAGGACTCAAGGCTCAACAAATCCACTCGAAATAAAGAAATTGATTGACCAACAAAAAGCTATTTTAAGAGAACAGAAAAAGCAAATCGCTGAGCTTATAAGAAAATAAACGATAAGAGTGGAATCTCGATTGCCTAGCTTCTGATTAGGAATAGTAAGAAAAATATGACTGAGGGTGTGAGGATCTTGTATCAAAACATTATCGAAACCATTGGTAATACTCCTTTAGTTAAACTTCGTCTTGATAAGCAGTCGATTGGGGAAGTTTACGCAAAATTAGAACTACAGAACCCATTTGGTATGAAGGATCGAGTGGCAAAGAACGCAATTCTTGCAGCAAAGGAATCCGGTGAATTACAGGATGGCCAACCTATTTTTGAAAGTTCATCAGGTACATTGGCATGCGGAATCGCACTGGTTGGTACTTCACTTGGCCATCCTGTACATATTGTCACAGATCCAAGATTAGATTCAATCACTCGAGCAAAATTACACTCTCTAGGTTGTCATGTGCATGTGGTGGATAAAATGGGAGCTCAAGGATGGCAAGGAGGCCGCTTGGAATTATTGCATAGATTGTTGGAGCAACACCCGGATGGATATTGGTTAAGACAATATGAAAATCCCTCTAACCCTGAATCATATACCGGTTTAGCCCAAGAGTTGATTGATGATCTTGGACAAGTAGATATCTTGATCGTTGCAGTCGGAACTGGAGGATCCATCTCTGGAACAGCGCGGGAATTAAAAAAATACAATCCAAATTGTAAAATAATCGCTGTTGATGCAACGGGAAGTGTTATTTTTGGCCAACCAGATAGGCCCGACCGCCTGCAGGGTGGAATTGGGAACTCATTAGTTGCCGGAAATGTTGATCATACTTTAATTGATGAGGTACACTGGCTAAATGATCAAGAGGCGTACGCTGCTACACATGTACTCGCAAGACACGAAAAAATATTCGCCGGCAATTCTTCCGGTTCCGTTTATGCTGTTGCCCGATGGGTAAGCCGCTTTGTTGAACCAAATACGAAAATAGCTGCTATATTTCCGGATCGCGGGGACCGTTATGCAAACACTATTTACAATCATGATTACCTTAAAACGAAAGGAATTAATGTGGAACTCGATTTTGATCCAAAACAAGTAGATAAAAATGATGTTGTTCATTCATGGTCTTACGCATCATATCGTGAAAAAACAGTTTTGAAAATATAAAACCGACTACAATTAGAAATGAGTTGACATATAAATGAAAATAACATTATTTGAAGAAAAGGACCTCTTGGCATGTACGAACACATTTATGGAAGTCTTTAATCAGGAACCGTGGAATGATGAATGGACAAACGAAACGGCAAAAAATTATTTAGAAGATTTCACACGTACGCCCGGCTTTAAAGGGATTGTCGCTTTTAATGAGGAAAAAATGATAGGATTTCTTTTCGGAACTCTAAAACATTGGTGGAGTGGAGACGAATTTTTTATCAATGAAATGTGTGTAGTGGCTGACAAACAAAATTCCGGCATTGGAACAATGATGATGAATGACTTAATAAAAGAATTAGAATCAGACGGAGTAAGCATGATCTCACTACTAACTGACAGAGGGATACCGGCTGAAGACTTTTACAAAAAACACGGATTCTCTGAAATAGAACGATTAGTGTTCTTAAGCAGGAGCGTGTAAGGGACAGAGGGACAGGTTTGTTGTCCCAAACCATGGGACAACAAACCTGTCCCCTCGTCCCACTTATTCACTTCCTTTAATGATTCCGGATCGGTTTTCCATTTGCGGAGGTTCTTCAAACCATCCGTGTTTGAATTTAATTTCAACTCCTTCTTGGGCATAGGTATAAACATCTTTTGCGATAAACATGGTTTTCATCACAATGTCATTTCTCATGCTAAAAAAAGCTCCTGTTCCGGCACCTACAAGGCCAAATCCATTAAGGATGTAGATACAATGCATCATAAGCTTATCAGAAAAAGGAGGAACAGTGGAGGTAGTGACTGTTGCTCCAGAGACGGCGGAAAGTTGAACATCACTCTCCAAAAGAATTTTTTCCATGATACTTACTTGTTTTTTGGCAAGTTCTTTTCCTTTTGAAAAGTATTTTCTAACTTCTTTGTTTTGTGCACATTGGGCAAAACCTGTAATAAGCTGCATTCCAATATTATTTACTTCAAGGTTATGATGAATAATACCAACTTCTAGATCATTTAACGGTCTCTTGTCGCCAAAAAGCTTGAAGCCTTCTTTATATTTTTTATCTTTTATAAATTCCGTCTTTTTTGGCATTGTCACTTTTGGTGGAAGTGCAAGAATGCCTCTTTCAAGTAAATAAGTGGTTGAAAGCTTATAAATTTTTTGAGTAACAGTTGTAAGTCCTTCATAAATCGACATGACCTTTTTATTATAAGTCATATTCATACTTAACGTGTAAAGTCCCATACTCACTTCCTTTAATATACGAACAAACATAATATCAAAACCATTATCGTATAATTTAGGAGCATCTAAATAAACATCCTCTTTTGAAAATCCAATCGGTTTAACCATACCTTGTTCAGAAAATAATTCTTCCATCTCATTTACATAAAAATTAAGCTCCTGCCATAACCCTCCCAATATATTTCTAGCTTGTGGATCATCTGATTTTTCAATAAAGTATTCCAGAAATCTCATAATCAAGGTCTTTTCTTGATAGGTCTGCCAAATTGAACCTATTTCTGATACATTAATCGGATTGGTTTGAACCAAATAGACTACCTCCTAACACTTAAATGACTGAGTACGTATAGATACCTTATAAAATTCCCAATAAAAAGGAAAACATACTCGTGGATAGGGTCTTTGTCTATCCCTCACAACTTTCATTTCATATATACATAAACATTTTAATGGTTGAAGATATTAAAAACTATCAACTCAACGTGATGAATAATTAGGAGGATCTTGATGGGTGAACGAAAGAATGAACATCGTGTGTCAGAGAAAATAAGTCCATTCGAATTAAAAGACAAGCTAATTGATTTAGCTAAAGGAAAAATGAGAATAACGAGAACGATGCTTGATGCTGGTCGCGGAAATCCAAACTGGATTGCAGCTGCTCCCCGGGAAGCTTTTTTTGCCCTTGGTCAATTTGCTGTGACAGAATCAAGAAGAGTATGGGATGAAGGCGATTTAGCCGGAATGCCAAGCCGAATCGGAATAGCAGAACGTTTCAATCAATATGTAAAGGAAAATAATCACGTAGCGGGAATTTCATTGCTCAAAAATATCATTGATTACGGAATTCAAACAAAACAGTTTGAACCAAATGAATGGGTATATGAATTAGTAGATGGAATCATTGGCGATAACTATCCTAATCCTGACCGGATGCTTGTTAGAACCGAAAAAGTTGTACATGATTTCTTAACTCAAGAACTGTGCGGACAAGATATTTCATGTGGTTCGTTTGATTTATTTGCTGTTGAAGGAGCAACGGCAGCGATGTGCTATACGTTTGATACTTTATATAAAAATCACTTGTTACCAGTAGGATCTAAAGTAGCAGTAATGGTCCCGATTTTTCCGCCATACATAGAGATTCCGGAGCTGCCGGACAATAAATACGAACTTGTGAATATTAACGCAACTGAAATTGATGAAGAAGGACACCATACATGGCAATATCCGTACGAGGAATTAGAAAAGTTAAAAGATCAGGACATCAAAGCACTCTTTTTAGTAAATCCAAGCAATCCACCATCTGTAGCAATCAAAAAAGAATCGATCGAACAAATCATCCAAATAGTAAAACAACATAACCCTAATTTAATGATTATATCCGATGATGTGTACGGCACGTTTGTCGAAGGATTTCGCTCGCTAATGGTCGATTTACCTTTTAATACGATCGGAGTGTATTCATTTTCTAAATATTTTGGTGTAACAGGTTGGCGATTAGGTACAATCGCGATTAACAAGACAAATGTGTTTGATAAATTGATTAATGAGCTTCCGGAAGAAGAGAAAGCTGTTTTAAATAGAAGATACGCTTCCCTTACTCAAAATCCGGAAAATCTCCCTTTTATAGATCGAATGGTAGCAGATAGCAGGGACGTAGCAATGAACCATACAGCTGGGTTATCTACACCACAACAAGTACAAATGGCGATATTCTCAATCTTTGCTTTGCTCGATACTAAAAATGAGTACAAGAAGAAAACAATTGACATCCTACACAGAAGAATGAATCTATTATACGAAGGTTTAGGATTACCGAAGAAACATTTACCGAATGATGCAGACTATTACACAGAGATTGATTTGGAAATCTGGTGCCATCATCATTATGAAAAAGGATTTATGGATTACCTGAAAGAAAATTATAAACCGGTCGATATATTGTACAGACTGGCCGAAAAGTCGGCTATTGTCTTGTTAAGCGGGGAAGGATTTTTGGCCCCGGAATGGTCCATTCGTGTGTCACTTGCTAATTTAAATGATGAAGCATATTCGCGTATTGGTCAGGAATTAAAAAATGTACTTGATGAGTATTTGGTAGAATGGAAAGAAAAAGAAGGAATCTGAGATTAGGTATTTTTATTAATGTAATGACAAGATTGGAAGCGATTTTCATTTTCAATATAGTTAAATTCATCATGCACTAATCTCCACTTTATCTTGATGCTCTCATTAAAGGATAAAATAGTGGATGATGTAGTGCATTTTTTATTTCACAGAAGTGTGATAAAATGAGACAGCTTTCATTCATATAAACAAAATTTCGATTTTGGGAAAAAATAAGGAGATCATAAAATGGATAATAACGATATATTAATTCGGTTGAGATATGCACTGGAAATTAAAAATAAAGAAATGGCAGAAATATTCAAACTCGGTGGAGAGGAGGTTTCTGTTCCAGAGGTGATCCAGATCCTCACCAAGACTGATGAAGACGATGAAAATAGTGATCAAATATCATGTACAAATGCGATGTTAGATTCATTTTTAAATGGCCTTATTATTTTCAAAAGAGGGCCAAAACCGGGACAGCCTGATGCACCTGCACCAACCCCATTTACCCGTGAAAATGTGAATAATCTCCTATTAAAAAAAGTCAAAATAGCCATGTCATTAACAACAGAGGATATGATCGATCTTTTTGCAGGTGCTGGATTACGGGTTACAAAAGGTGAACTTGGCGCTTTATTACGTAAAGAGGGGCATAAGAATTATATGGAGTGTGGAGATAACTTTGCAAGAAATTTCTTAAAAGGGCTAGCTATCAGATACAGAGGGTAAATGGGCTTATGTAATGCAGGTTGTGTCATCATACATATTATACAAAGGTACGGCAATACAATTTGTGAAAATATATGGATAAGACTGTTTGGTGTAAAAGCACTGAATAGTCTTTTTTTATTCCACAATTATTTTTGGCTTCCAATTCATGGTGGGACGAGGGACCTGTCCCTCTGACCCATACCTAACATTCGAGGTACAAAGTGGAATTTTTTTCCTTCAGTTAAGCTATTTTACGGTTCGAAGGTTGCTGACTTAAATCATGATAGAGAGATCTTTTTAATGAAAAAATGGAATAAAAGCTTGCCTAAATAAATACCATTTATCATAAACCGATTTCAGAAACCGTTTTTATACCATAGGAGGATCAGTCAATGACGACAATAGATGATGTAGCGAAAAAGGCAGGTGTTTCAAAAAGCTCAGTTTCGAGAGTATTAAATCAAAATTATAAACATATGTCAGAAGAGATGAAACAGAAAATATTAAAAGCAATAGAAGAATTAGACTTTCGGCCAAATTCAGTGGCTCAAAGTTTGAAAAAAAGAGACAAAAATCATTGGACTGATTATAGCGGATATGTCTCCTTTTTGTACTGAAATTATTAAGGGTATTCAGGAAGAATGTTTGAAAACCGGCTATAGTTTAATGGTTAGTAACTCATCCTCGTCCCCAGAACAAGAGGAAGAAAATATTAAAATGTTAATTGGAAAGCAGGTTGACGGGTTAATTATTAATACGATTAATCCTAGTAGTGAACTATTTACTTATCTTAAATCTATCAAATTTCCAATGGTATTTATAAATAGTTCCCCTCAAAATATCGAAGAAGATATGGTCATTGTTGATAATACAACAGGAACGACAGAAGCTATAGACTATCTAATAAATTTAGGGCATAAGCAAATTGCAATCATGCTGTATCCGATTGAAAATATCCTTGTTCGCCAAGAAAAATTGGAAGCCTATAAACAAGCATTAACAAATCACCATTTTCCTGTTGATCATCACTTAATAAATATTATGAAAGAGGAAAAGGGACAAGGGGTACAAACAACATTACGCTTATTAGAAATTCAGAATCCACCAACAGCGATTTTATCGACTAATATAAATCTAACGTTAGAAGTGTTAAAGGCAATACGAGAAAAAGGATTAAAAATTCCAAAGGATATATCAGTCATTGGATTTGATGATTTTGAATGGAATGATTTACTAGATCCACCACTTACGACAATATCTACACCTGTTCTAGAAATGGGGGAAAGATCTTCTAAACTACTGATTAAAAAACTACGAAAAACACAAACGAAACCTGCTAAATCCGAGGTTTTACCAAAATTAATAATCCGCCAATCAACCTGTAAACCTAGATTAAATGAAATAACAAATCCTGGACAATAGTATATTTATTTCAATCTTTATAGGAAACGCTTTCAAGTTATTTAAGGGGGTGATGCCCATATTTTACTTATTCAATCATCTAGATTATCAAAAGGGGGAAATAATTTGAGTAAGAAGTTCAAACTGTATTCTATCATGTTGATGGTCATGTGCATTATTTTGGCAGGATGCAATAGCAACAAAGGGGCCTATTCAGGTAATTCGTCAGAATCTACTAGTGAAGGAGGAGCACAAGAATTAACATACTGGACGTTTCAGGGTTTACATGTGGAATTCTTTGAAGACGCTGCGAAACGATGGAATGAAACGTATCCAGATCGACAAATTCAATTAAAAGCAGAGTCATTTCCTTATGATGAGATGCATAACAACCTTTTGCTAGCTTTACAATCTGGTGTTGGAGCACCCGATATCGTAGATATTGAAGTTAATCGTTTTCCGAACTTCCTACAAGGTGATATTCAATTAGAGCCCTTAAATGATATTGTCGAGCCTGAGTTAGAAAGCTTTGTTAAATCAAGATTCGAGGTTTATTCTGCTGATGGAACGTATTATGGTGCACCTACGCATGTTGGAGCTTCAGTCGCCTTTTATAATACGAAAATATTTGATGAAGCAGGTGTAAGTCCTGATGATATTAAAACATGGGATGATTTTGTAGAAATTGGGAAAGTGATTAAAGCTAAAACAGATAAACCGATGACACCGGTCTTCACCACAGGATTTTGGAGCTTTTATCCTATGATCAGCCAAAAGGGATCTGATTTCTTCGACAGCAATGGTGAAGTTATCCTAGATAACAAAGATAACGTCGAAGTATTACAGTTTATTCATGATATGCTCTATAAAGATGAGATTGCCGTTCTTGCACCTGGTTCACGACATGAGAGTGAAGAATTCTTTGCTTTCATGAATGAAGGTGGTGCAGCTTCTTTAATTATGCCTTCTTGGTATGCAAGCCGTTTTGTTGAACATATGCCTGATCAATCAGGAAATATTGTCATGAAACCGATGCCGAGTTGGGAAGAAGGAGGATTCCGTTCTGCAGGAATGGGTGGAACAGGGACCGCGGTAACCAAGCAAGCAAAAGATGTTCAGTTAGCTAAAGAATTTTTAGCTTTTGCTAAGTTATCAAAAGAAGCGAATATCAAGATATGGACGATGCTTGGCTTTGATCCACCACGACATGATGTTTGGGATGCTCCAGAATTAAAAGAAGCAAACAAATTCACGGAATATTTTGGCGATGGTTTGTTTGATATGTTACTTGGAATTAAAGATGAAATCAATCCATTAAATATTACCCCTAATACTCCTTTAGCAAGAGATTTAATTGAAACGAATGTGTTACACAATGTACTAAGAGAAAAAACTCAAACTCCCGATGAAGCCTTAAAGCAAGCTGCGGATGAATTGCGAAGTAGGTAACAAAGCATAAAATAATTGATTGGTAGACAGGATGCTCTTTAGGAAGAATGCCCAAATATGCAGCAAAAGGTAGGCACCCTTATGAGTTATCCTGTTTACAGAACAAAGGGAGGTTTTCTTATGAGGTCAGATTCTCCTCCAAATGTAAATAGCTCAAAAAGAAAAGGAAACACAATGAAAAATATCTTCTATTCACAAAAAATTGCACCATATGTGCTTGTGTTTCCATTTTTACTTATTTTTTGTGGGTTTTATTTATATCCGGTGATTTCTACTGTGATCATGAGTTTCCAAGAAATACTGCCCGGCCAAACGAAATTTATCGGGTTAAATAATTACATGAAGCTATTTAATCCAACCTTTTATAAAGCCTTATCCAATACAACGATCTATACCTTTTGGACGATCGTGATTTTAATACCTTTGCCACTACTATTGGCTATCATTTTAAATTCGAAAAAAATGAAAGGCAAGACATTTTTTAGAGCATGTATCTTTATTCCGGCCTTAACCTCTACCATTGTTGCGGGTGTTATTTTCCGTCTGCTTTTTGCGGAATCGGATACGGCCTTTGGTAATTCTTTTATCGGTTTTTTTGGCTTTGATCCTATAGCCTGGAGGCAAAATGAGGCAGCACTTATGTTCCTGATGGTTGGATTGGCCACTTGGAGATGGATGGGTGTTAATATGATTTACTTCTTAACCGGCTTACAAAATATACCGAAGGAAATGTATGAAGCGGCTGAAATTGATGGGGCTAATACCTTTAATAAATTCAGACATATTACCCTTCCATTTTTAAAACCGGTTTCTGTTTATGTATTAACGATCACTTTATTCGCTGGTTATAAAATGTTTGAAGAATCTTATGTGTTTTGGCAAGTAAATTCGCCCGGAAATATTTCATTAACACTTGTAGGTTATTTGTATAAAGAAGGATTTCAATATAACCAATTAGGTTTTGGCTCTGCTGTTGGTGTAACGTTATTACTTATCGTTGGAATTTTAGGATACCTTCAACTAAAACTAACAGGTTTCAGTGGGAAGGGAGGTAATTAAATGAAGAATAAGAGTCGAGGAAAATGGGCTTCCGGATTATTATTTTTGTTTATGATCATCCCTGTCATTATTGCCGTTTTTCCATTAGCATCATTAACAATCGCTTCATTAAAGCCTTCAACAGAGCTAATGAGGTATGGGTTGAATGTCTATCCCCAATTTGAACTATGGAGTCTAGGTAATTATGAGTATCTATTTACAGATGGCAGTATCTATTTCCATTGGTTTAAAAACAGTGTGTTGATCACATGTATTTCTACTATTCTGGCATTGATCTTTTCATCAATGGTTGGGTACAGCCTTGCCATGTATCGATTCAAGGGTCAAGGTATTGTTTTGTTTTTAGTTTTGTTAATCATGATGATTCCTTTTGAAATATTAATGCTTCCATTATTTAGAATGATGATTGGTCTAGGTTTCGTAAATACCTATACAGGTGTTATTCTACCGATGATCATTCATCCTTTGGCCATCTTTTTCTTTAGGCAATATGCTTTATCTCTACCTAATGATTTAATGGATGCTGCTAGAATTGATGGGTGTACAGAGTATGGTATTTTCTTTCGAATTATGGTTCCGTTAATGCAACCAGCCTATGGGGCAATGGGAATTTTATTAGCTTTATTTAGCTGGAACAATTTTCTGTGGCCATTAGTTGTGTTACGGACGAAAGAAATGTTAACACTTCCAATTGGTTTAGCCGGATTACTTTCTCCGTATGGAAATAACTATGATGTATTAATTGCAGGTTCAGTTTTAACTGTACTGCCTATTATTATTGTTTTTCTTTTTGCCCAAAAATACTTTATATCAAGTCTTGCAGCAGGTGCAGTAAAAGGATAAGTTATCTTACAAATCTATTAAAATGGAGTGGAATATTAAAATGACATCTTTCATTAATGTGAACAAAAGTGAAAAAAAGAAGTGATCAGTAAACACATATACGGCCATTTTGCAGAGCATTTAGGAAGATGTATCTATGAAGGAATTTGGGTAGGAGAAGATTCTTCCATTCCAAACACACGCGGGATTCGCAATGATGTGGTCGAAGCCTTAAAAAAACTGAGCATTCCTAATTTACGCTGGCCAGGTGGATGTTTTGCTGATGAATATCATTGGAAGGATGGGATTGGACCTCGAGAATCCCGCCCGAGCATTGTTAACAATAACTGGGGAAAAGTTGTAGAAAACAACCACTTTGGTACCCATGAATTTTTAGATTTATGTGAACAAATAAATGCTGAACCATATATTTGCGGAAATGTCGGCAGTGGAACGGTCCAGGAAATGCAAGAATGGATTGAATACATTACATTTGATGGGGAATCACCTATGGCTAATTTAAGGAGAAAGAATGGTAGGGATAAACCATGGAAACTTAAATATTTTGGGATAGGAAATGAAAACTGGGGATGCGGAGGAAAAATGAGAGTCGAATATTATGCCGACCTTTATCGACGCTATCAAACCTTTGTTAGGGACTTCCAGGATCATCCAATCTACAAAATTGCATGTGGTCCTAGTGAGGCGGATTATCATTGGACAGAAGTGATGATGCGTGAGGGGACTGGAAGAACGGAGCCATTCCCAGATAGTGTTGTAACGGATATTTGGGAACATCACCGACCAGAGATGGATGGCCTTGCCCTTCATTTTTACACCCGTAACCGCGCAAAATATGATTCAGCAACTGTATTTACAGAAGAAAAATGGTTTGATTATATGAAAAGAACGCTTGTGATGGAAGAGCTGATTCAAAAACATACAGCGATTATGGATAAATATGACCCAGAGAAAAACGTCGATTTAATCGTTGATGAATGGGGAACTTGGTTTAACGTTGAGCCAGGTACAAATCCTGGATTCCTCTACCAGCAAAATACACTGCGCGATGCACTTGTGGCAGGTATTAACCTAAATATTTTCAATAAACACTGTGATCGTGTACACATGGCTAACATTGCTCAAATGATTAATATATTACAGGCGATGATTTTAACAGAAGGAAAAAACATGATTTTAACCCCTACCTATCATGTATTTGAAATGTATAAAGTTCACCAGGATGCAACATTACTTCCTGTTAGTGTAAGTACTGGAGACTATACATATGGAGAAGATAATCTCCCAATGCTAAATGTCTCTGCTTCTCAGGATATTTCAGGTAAGGTTCATATTTCAATCTGTAACCTTGATCCTAATCATTCAGAAGAAATAACATGTAATCTTAATGAAATAAAACATTTTTCAACAGCATCTGGACGAATCTTAACAGCAGAATCTATGAATGAACATAATACTTTTGAAGCACCTCATCGGATTGAACCAACAGTATTTGATAAGATCGAACTTCAAAATGATACGATTTCTTTAACAATCCCGTCAAAGTCTGTACTCGTCATTGAACTTAAATAATAAGTAGGACCTCAGAAAACTCTCTTAACCTATAAATAAGGGAGTTTTCTTTCCTTCTTTTTGTTTGAAATGAATATGTAAATACATTCTGCAAAAGTAGTAATCAAAGGTGGAATAATTATGGTTGATCATATGCTATCAAAGATAAATTTTATAGGAGAATGGGCCATACGGCTTGCCTATGTTAATTTTCTCTGGATGTTGTTTAGTGCAATGGGATTATTCTTTTTAGGTTTTTTCCCTGCCACTGCAGCTATGTTTACGGTGATCCGGAAATGGTTGCTGAAAGAGCAGGTTTCTGTTTTTCAGACGTTCATAAAAAGCTATCGGAAGGAATTTACGGACGCAAATTTTGTAGGCTGGCTATTACTTTTAATCGGTGTCTTTATTTATATTGATTTTATCTTTTTGACAAGTATGGATGGAATTCTTTTTACAATATTATTATTTGTTTTACTATCTGTTGCTTTTATTTATCTCTCGATCATTTTCTATATATTCCCTGTATTTGTTCATTTCAAATTAATAAAATTAGAATATGTTAAATATGCTTTTATTATAAGTTTGTCTTATCCGCATCTTACAATCCTTATGCTTCTGGGAACTATTATGTTGATTGCGGTATTCATTACCTCCCCAATGTTATTTCCTTTCATAGTAGGTAGTTCACTCGGATGTCTAGTAATGTTTATAAGTAAAAGAGTATTTCATAAGGTTGGCGGTATGGATAGTTACTAGTTGAGTATTGTCATTAGACTTCTGAGATAAAAATAACACCCTGGAACAAATCAGCGCAAAGTTGTTACTAGAAGAAACCCATTGAATCAATGTTACAGGGGAGATATTTGTTGGACAAACTAAACACATTCATTTGAAATAGGAAATGTTTAGAGTCGATAAATGTTAGTATGTCATTCTGTTTCTACATTAAAAATTGGAAATTCTTATTGAAAAATAAAACAAAATATTATAATATGAACCTATCGTTTTATAATATAATTAATTGTTTTATATTATAGAACAAGTGGTATTATGTAAGTTCACAAATGTAAGCGTTGTAATATTTGGTTAAACAAGTATCTTTTTTAAAATTGATAGTAAGTTCACAACTGAAAAGAATGAAAAGAAATCCTTATTCTTCGAATTATTTGAATGAGGTAAGTAGGGTATGGATATAAAAGGATAGGATAAATGGGCCTTAGCCTATTTTTATCTATATAACAAAACCTAGTTTTATAATATAAAATAGGAGGGTTTTAAATGAGAATTATCCGATATAAGAAAAATGAAGCAACACTTCAATTAGCAGTGGTTAATAATGAAAGCTTTGTATTTGATTTACCATACCCTGATTTTATATCTTTTGTTCACGAAGCAGAGAAACAAGGGAAGACAGTATTAGCATTTGCCCAAGAGTTTGCTGCTAATGAGCCAGTTGAAAAATATGAAAATACGATTCTTACAACACCGCTTGATGCACCAGAAGTATGGGCAGCTGGGGTTACATACGAAAAAAGCCGTGATGCTAGAAACTATGAAGCAACAGAAGGCAAACTGGATGCTACGACATTTTATGATAAAGTTTATGAAGCTGAACGTCCGGAAATTTTCTTTAAATCAACAGCAGCACGAACAGTCGGTCCTGGACAAGAAGTTTATCTTCGATCAGATTCGAATTGGCAAATCCCTGAGCCAGAATTAGGATTAGTTATGAATAAAGACGGAAAAATTCTAGGGTATATAGCTGGGAATGATATGAGTTGCCGTGATATTGAAGGTGAAAATCCTCTTTATCTCCCACAAGCAAAAATGTGGAAAAATTCATGCTCAATTGGGCCGGCAATCTTACTAGCCGATGCTGTAGATGATCCATATGAATTAACCATTACTTGCCGCATTCTACGTCAGGATGAAAAGGTGTTTGAGGGAATGGCAGTTGTAAATCAATTAAAAAGAAAGCTTGATGAATTAGTTTCATTCTTAGTACTTGATAACGACATCTTTGATGGCACAGTACTGTTAACTGGAACTTGTATCGTTCCACCTAATGAATTCACATTAAAAGAAGGGGATATCATTGAAATTGAAATCTCAGGAGTTGGCACACTTAGAAATCCAGTTAAACAACTAGTGAAAAAAGAATCTGTTGCTAACTAAGGTGATTTTATTCATCACCATGGGATTTAAATAAATTAATTTTTTAATAGGGAGTGGATTTTTGTGAGTCAAACAAAAACAGCAGCACAAACATTTTTGAATTTTATTAATAATGAATGGAAACAATCATCTGATCAAGATGTAATTGCGAGCTATAATCCAGCAAATAAAGAAGAGGTTGTAGGTCTTGTACAAAAATCTTCGGATGCTGATTTAGACAATGCCGTAAATGCAGCACATAATGCCAAAAAAGGGTGGCGTAAGTTAGGTCAAGTTGCTCGCGGGCAATTGCTCTATAAAGTGGCCAATATTATAGAGGAAAACCTTGAGGATATCGCAGAAACAATGACTCGTGAAATGGGTAAAACATTACCAGAAGCAAAAGGGGAAACAGCAAGAGGAGTGGCGATTCTCCGTTATTATGCCGGAGAAGGGATGCGTTCGGATGGAGACACAATTCCATCAACAGATCCTGATGCACTTATGTTTACAAGAAGAACTCCTCTAGGTGTTGTTGGTGTTATAACACCATGGAACTTCCCGGTAGCTATTCCTATTTGGAAAATTGCACCCGCGTTAGTGTATGGAAATACCGTTGTGTTCAAACCAGCTACAGAGGCTGCAGTAACTGCTGCTAAAGTTGTTGAATGCTTTGCAAAAGCCGGCTTTCCGCAGGGGGTTCTTAATTTCATTACAGGTTCTGGATCCGTTATAGGTCAAGGACTTATCGATCATCCATTACTTAATGGCATTACGTTTACCGGTTCAGAAGGTGTTGGTAAAAACGTAGCTAAATCAGCAACAGATAGAGGAATTAAATTCCAACTTGAAATGGGTGGTAAAAACCCAGTAATTGTAGCAAAAGATGCCGATTTACAATTAGCTGTTGATGCTGTCTTAAGCGGCGGATTAAAGTCTACAGGACAAAAATGTACGGCAACAAGTCGTGTCATTGTCGAAGCAGATATTTATGATCAATTTAAAGAATTACTACTGAATAAAATCGATGAAATCACAATTGGTGATGGATTAAAAGATGGTATTTGGATGGGACCTTGTGCGAGTGAGAGCCAATTCAACACCGTATGCAGCTATATCGAAAAAGGTAAGCAGGAAGGCGCCTCACTTATTTATGGCGGTGAAGTGCTAACTGATGACGAATATCAAAAAGGTTTCTTTGTTCGTCCAGCAGTCTTTGAAAATGTAAACTCTGACATGAGCATTGCACAAGAAGAAATTTTTGGGCCTGTATTAGCGTTAATGAAAGTAGATTCTTTAGAAAAAGCAATTGATGTGGCCAATGATTCTAAATACGGTTTAAGTGCGTCCATCTTTACAAGAAATATTAGTTCCTTCCTAAGTTTTATCGATGATATGGAAGCAGGTCTTGTTCGTGTCAATGCGGAAAGTGCTGGTGTTGAACTGCAAGCACCGTTTGGAGGAATGAAGGCTTCAAGTACAGGTACTCGTGAACAAGGTGAAGCAGCAAAAGAATTCTATACGTCAATTAAGACTGTTTTTGTGAAGGGTTCTTAAAGCTTATAATGTAATCTATGAAATGACTCCTTAAGCCTCAGGTTGTTTCTTGCTCTGAGGCTCTCTTTTTAAGCTTAATCCAAAATTCGATCAAAACATCAAAAGAATGGAAAAGATGTAAGGCACTCCCTTTCTTCATTATTTTAATCATCGCAGCATTGTTAATTGCGTTTGTTCCAAACAACTACTTAAAAATAGGCTATTCTCTAAAAGATTGTTGTTTTTAATAAGTACTTGAAAAACTAAATAGAGTTGATTTGAACGGATATGCGAGACTCCTGTGTGAGCATTGGGACAAGTGAGACCCCGCAGACGCAAAGCGTTGAGGAGGCTCCTCACCGCCCACCCCAAGGAAAGCGAGCAGCCTGGAGCTCAAATCAACAACCTCTACACTTATTACAAAGCAACAATGTTTGCGAAAACAGCCTAAAAATAAAAGAGGTGTTATGATGGATTCATTTAAAGGTCAAGTTGTATGGATTACTGGAAGCAGCACAGGTATCGGAAGATCTGCAGCGATAGAATTTTCTGAATGCGGAGCAGAGGTTATTGTTCATGCAAACAGTAACATTGACCAAGCACAATCTTTAGTCGAAGAAATTCAATCAAAAGGCAATAGAGCTTTTTTAGTACATGGTGATGTTTCAAACAAAGCTCACGTGGAATCAATGGTTGAAAAAATTGATCAAGAATTTGGGAAAATCGATATATTAGTAAATAATGCGGGTGCATTAATTAAAAGATCTAGATTAGAAGATTTAGAAGAAGAGTTATGGGATCAAATTATGGATGTGAATTTAAAATCTGTCTATCTCGTAACCAAAGCAGTGCTTCCTCTTATGAAAAAGCAAGGGAAAGGCAGAATTATTAATATTACTTCAATCGCGGCAAAAAATGGAGGGGGCGCAGGTAGTATTGCATATGCAGCATCAAAAGGTGGAGTAAGCACCTTAACAAAAGGGTTAGCAAAGGATTTGATTGAATATAATATTTTGGTTAATGCCGTTGCACCTGGAGTGATTACAACACCATTCCATGATAAGTATTCTACATTAGAACAAAGAGCAAAAGCGGTAGAACAGATCCCAATGGGAAGAGAAGGAACCGCTGAAGAGACTGTAGGTTCTATATTATTTTTAGCATCAAAATATGCTAATTATATAACTGGAGAAATAATAGAGGTCAATGGCGGACAGTTAATGAGCTAATTAGTTTATAAAGGATTGGAAGAACATGTTTAAGTAATAATGAAGAAATAGTGAGGAACAATAACTGGAAATAAATGAATGTAAGGTGAGGAATTCCATGAAAGCCATTACAATATTTTTTCTTTGTTGTTTCATCATTATGCTTCCATCAAAAACTCATGCTCAACGAAAAGTCCCAATATTAATTTATCATTCAATCGACGAGTTTAAAGGCAGTGGTTCAAAAGAATTATATGTAACCCCGCAAAACTTTGAGAAACAAATGATTTATTTACGAGATCACGGCTTTACTTTGTTAACGTTTGATAGGTGGAAAGACATTGAGAATGTGAAAAAGCCTATTTTTATTACCTTTGATGACGGATACAAAAATAATTTACATGCATTTAAAATCCTTCAAAATCTAACAAATGAACACTTTAAACCAACGGGAACGATTTTTGTTATTTCTGATTTTATTGGACGATCAAATCGATTATCGGAAGCGGAAATAAAAATGATGGCCGATTCAGGTATCATGTCCATTCAATCTCATACGGCAACACATCCAGATTTAACGAAAATAAACGGATTTGAAGAAGAACTAAAAAGATCTAAAGATAAGATTCAAAAAATAACAAGAGAACCTGTCATTGCCCTTTCATACCCATACGGCAATACAAACGAAAAGGTTATTGCAGAAACTAAAAAGTATTATTCGTATGGGCTCACAACAACTCCTGAATTATATACGAAAATGGGATATAAAGATGAACTTTATCTTTTACCGCGTCTTTATGTTAAATATTCAACGACCCTTGATGAGTTTGCAAAGGTTGTTGAAGGTAGAGTGAGGGAGTAAGGTTTTGTACAACTGGTTCTATATTGACTTTTTGTGTACATTGATGTGTAGCCTTTAAGTAAACAAGAATAATATTATGTAAACTAAGTTCAACATAATGTCTGCATGATATATAAAACGATCGTTACTCAATTGTTGTAAGCACTTCATTTATTTGGACCTGTTCAAACTTAAAAGTAAGGGGGATATAAATTGACAAAATATAAGGTATTAAATCAAGAACAAGTCAATCAGTTCATCGAATTAGGTTGGGTAAAGGTTGAACAAGCTTTTCCTAAAGAAGTGGCGTTGGAAGCCCAAAAAATTGTTTGGGAGAATGTTGAAAAACGAGGAGTACTAAAGAATGATCGATCGACTTGGACGGAAGAAATGGTACAACTAAATGAAAACTATGAACATGATGAATTTCAGAAATGTAATACAAAAAGATTAGCAGATGCAATAGAAGATCTTGTCGGTGAGGGGCGATGGGCGAACAGGACAGTATATGGTGAGACTGAGAAGAAGGTTGGCTATGGATGGTGGCCAGTTAATTTTTCTCAAGGTGCTGACAAACCATGGAATGTAGCGAATACTGGCTGGCATTGGGATGGTATTCATTTTCGTCATTATATTGACAGTCCGGAACAAGGACTGCTTTGCTTGAATTTATTCTCTGAAATAGGAAAACAAGGTGGGGGCACGCTAGTAGCAGAAGGCTCACATAAGGTGGTTGCAAAATTTCTCTCCAAGCAACCAGACGGAATTGAACTTGGAGACGGCATTCGTACTCTGAATGAGCAGCACCCGTGGTTCTCCGAATTAACTGCATCTAATGAGCGACAGGGTGATAATATTGAACAGGATCGGATAGAGAAATTCATGGAAAATCCGTATATTGATGAAGATGGAATCAAGCTTCAGGTCGTGGAAACCACCGGAAACCCTGGTGATGTCATTTTATGTCATCCGTTTTTATACCACGCTGCATCACAGAATCATTCAGGTGTTCCTCGTTTCATGTGTAATCGGACCACTCCACTAACAGAGAGAATAAACTTAAACCGTCCAGATGGGAACTATTCACCATTGGAGTGGAGTATTAAATCGGTTATACATAAAGAAGCTGCGATTTAGTAAAATTTGTACTTCATATTAGGAGAGGAGCTGCAAGTATTTAGAAGCAGCTCCTCTTTCTTTTAGATTAATTACGATTAACTCTGCAAAAAGTAAAAAGGCTAGTATTATCCTTTAATTCATTAAGATAAGAAGGATAGACGTGATGCATTTCTTGTGTAAAAAGCTAAAGCCACCACTAGTTTGGATAACACATATTGGATGGGAGGAGGGACAATTTACCTGTCCCTCCGATCCAGTGTTTAGTTAGATATCGTCCAATTAATTTTTTCTGCTAATAATTTTGAGACGTTTTCATTTAACATTCCATCTTTCGTATGAGCTGGAGTAAAACAGCAAACCCTTCCTTTTCCATAGGAATGTTTCCAGCCAGCGATGGAATCGCCATCTACACCTGTACTCCAAAGGTCTACTTCTGTATTTTCTACATCACACTGGACAAAATACTGCTCATCGGAAAGGGAAAAAGTATTCTCTCCACTTTTTTCATTTTCATTCAACATGTAGGTAACATCCTGAAGCCCTGGTGGGTGATACTCAAAATATCCTCTCAACATCTGAATGTAGTTGCTATCAGGCTCATATCCTGCTGAACCGGCATGCCATACTAAGATATTTCCCCCATCTTCCACATATTTGACAATCTTTTTATCCAATTCATCCGTTAGCCAAGTGAACACGCGTTCATCTTTGGGATTTAATTGATCCATTTTAGCATTGATGAATAAGTCAGGCTTTTCATCAAGGGCGTTTGAAACCTCTTCATGCGTGATGAATTGAAGATTTACTTCCTTGTTTGCAAGTCGTTCTATTGCTGACTCTAATCCAGCCTTTGCATCATCTGCATTATGCCAATAATCTCCTAATAACGCTACTATGTTTACCATCGTTTATATCACCCTTACCAGTTCAATTTATTCCCTTGATAATCAATGTACATATGTTCTTCAATTGCAGGAGCCTTTAATATTTGCTCTTTGATTCCAGTTGCCGATTCAATTGCATCGAGAGTTGCATCTGGATTAAACTCACCGAATATATACGTTCTTACATATCCTGGATGGAATGCTAAAACCTTGACTCCAAAATCCGCTAATTGATTTTGTAATATCGTTAATTGCATGTTTAAAGCTGACTTGGACATACAATAGCCATATTCTTTTTTTCGCCAAGAATCTGTTAAGCTAGCAGCTTCTGAGGAAATATTCGCTAATATTTTACGATTTCCTTTCATTAATAACGGCACAACAGATTTTGAAACACGAAGTGGTCCAAATACATTCGTATCAAAAAGCTTCATCATATCCTCGTAATTGAACTCCCCAAATATATCTTCGGAACGGTCTTTGTACATGGCTGCATTATTAATCAGAATATCTAGTTGACCAGCTTCATTTTCAATATAATTTGCGATCTCATCCACAGATTTCTGATCGGTAACATCTAATGAAACAATGTCTAAATCCTCGCCAAATTCCTTTTTCAAGTCATCAAGCTCTGTCCAATCTTTCATATAACGACCAGCAAATACTTTAAAATTTGATTTTAGAAAAACCTCTGTTAAAGCTAGACCTAATCCTCTGTCAGCACCTGTTATGTAAACAGTCTGTTTCATTTTATTCCATCTCCCTATGTCTATAATGATGAAAACACTTACATCAATACATTATTCTCTCTTTGAGTAAATTTTCCTTGTTATTTCTAATAAAAAGTTGGATTTAAAACTGCCACTGATGAAAGATATTGGGGATGTTAGGGGATTCCTGATAAAGAGATAAAATTCGACATTGGGTATGGAGAAAGTTTCTTGTAAATTTCATATTGCGGCAGGGTTGATTGATGAGATGATAATAAGTGAGGCGGTAGTAAATAATCGAAGTGGAAGAAGATTTAAGCGTATTTAGCATGATCGTTCACGAAAATGATAAAACAGAGGAACGGTTCTCTTGTTAAAAGATAAATCATTTGAACCGTTCCTCAGTTTTTTAAATTTTATTAAGAATTGAATGAGGATGAATAAAGATAGTAGTAGAACGAAAGAAAAAGGTTTTTCTCCATCTAGTTTCACTCGATCACTTTAGTTGGTGTTGCTTTCTTTACTATGATGATACCGTCATAAGCCTGATCAGGCACCATTTCAATCGTATAAAACATCTTTAAAAACGAATACCAAGTGCGAAATTCGTCCCCTATATTCGCCATTTTTTGTTTCTTTGAAAGGATCGTCGACAAATCATCTGACTCACGACTCTTTTCAAAATCAACATAAAAGATATTTTGCTCAACGTCACTGAATGCATCGACTACATCATTATGACTTTCTAGCGTAAAGATCTTTCGTTCGATAGAACCGCCGTTCTTTGCTTGAAATTTGCTGTTGATAAAGTCAGTACCAATTGCAAAATACTTTTCTCCAAATACCTCATCTACATAATGTCCCATCGATTTATAGCCGGCAGGGGAGGCAGATGTTTTTTCGACATGGCCATTATGTCCAGTGAAGAATACCTTCTTATTTCCACGTTCTTTTTCAAATTCAATAATCCATTGTAAGTTTTCAGCTAAATATTGATCACGAAGATGTGTGTAATCTTTATCATTTAAAAACAGCTGTGTACGCTGCCTCATATTTTGTGCATTAGCTGTGGCAAACGCAAAGTCTTCTGGAGACGAATGTTCTAAGTAAATTGCTTTATTTGATTGTAAGTCTTGTATGATCCCATTGATCGTCTGATCTACTTTTTCTAATTGTTCCGTTGTTAATTCACGCATGGTTTCGTTGGAAACATGTTTCAATTGCTCTTCATACTTAGTTGCGGTGTCCTTATTTACAACAGCAAAATAATCGAGCAGCTCCTTTTTAGTGAAGTCATAGCGCTGCATATCATTCCCATAAAAACGAATTTTTTCATCCTCTTTTACCGATTCATTATAATCATGCATCCATTGAACTAGATCAATCATTTGTTCGGTATTATAAATACGATAATCAAGTGTATTTACAGCTTCCTCAGCTGTACCTTCACCATTCACTATAAAATTGTTAATCTGCTGACCGCCTCCGAAATCCCCCTCTAAGATAAAGACGCGAACATTTTCCTTTTTCATTAACGTTTCAAAGACCTCTTGTTTTAACTCTTGAAATTCAACATTCCCATGTGTCGCTTCTCCCAGCCCTATAATTTCAACATCATCCGGAATATCCATTAGTTTCACAGGTGAAATATATTGATCCGCGTTATCTATGGCTTCGCCTTTTCCACAACCTGATATAAAAGCAGTAAAAGAAAGTACTGCTATAAATAAAATACAGCTTTTTAAAAATGTCATTTTTATCCTCAACTTTCTCCTTTTTTAAAAAAATAATCTTTAGATTCCCTAAGATAAATGTTACATGACTATCTTTAAATTTTGTTTAAATCTGGATTATTTATATTTAAATAAGGTCCGGTGTTTAAAGATTGAAGTTAAGAAAATAGATACATAAATAAAAAAATTTTCCTTAGGAAAACAGGATATATGACTTATCGTTAGGTAGTATAATAGATCTATAGGAGTGAGGAGATATATGATGGTCGGAGTAGGTCCTCATCACTCTAGAGGTGGCAAGGAAAATAATTTAAAAGGAGTTAATAAACATGAGCAAAGAGCAGGCAAAACCAATGTATTATGATGGTTCGGGTAATGTAAGTTTATCTCCAAAGCTAACGACGAATACTACATATATGATTAAACCTGATTATAATCCAGACACTCTTGTGAAATATCCTTATTTTCCTTATATGAATCTACCTAAATAATAAATCATAACACTTCGAAGTGGGAAGGAAATGATCGGAGTTGGAAAAAGGGATTGAACGTGATTTGAACGTCGTTCTCAAAAAAAGAATTAAAATAAAGAGAAGGTCTATATTTGTTATAAATCTGAGAAAAATTTATATTAGCCGAAAGAAATTCCCCGCATCGTTATTAAGCGGGGGATTTTTTTCGCAGTGAATTTAGTGGAAAATACATATTATGTATTCCTAAATTCACTATTTTTATAAATGGCGGTCCAATTGACCTGTCCCTCTGTCCCACCTGGATATTTATGTTAAAATTTAAAATGAAGGCTGAAAGGGGGGATGTTTATGTTAGTTGTGATTGCGGCTTTGTTTTTTATAGGAATTATATCTATTTCATATCATCAAGTAGGTTTTTCGTCTTTTGTATTTATTGGATTCCTCTTTTTGTTTATGACAAATAAGGAAAAACGATTTATCACATCTCTATTGTTTTCCTTTTTAATTAGTTTTGTCATATTTATCGTTTCGAATCATTTCATTGACACGTTGACCATTTCAAAGGAATTCAAGATTATTGTTAATCGACTTTTGCTTATTGTGATCCTAATAGGAATCTCATTTCATTTACTTCTCTATAAGAAAAAAGTGTCTTGGTATCATGCAAGACCTGATTGGAAACATCCGATTATTTTGCCGTTTCATAAGATTAATATATTTTGGTTTTGGATAATTGGAATAGTAGTTAATGGAATGGTATATTTATATTTTATTGTTCAAAAAGATGTCGATTATATCGCATCGCTTTTCTGGTTTTGTCTATTTTTTTCGCTGATAAACGCAGTTTTTGAGGAAGTTATTTGGAGAGGGGTTATGCTTTCGGCTATTAATGAAAACACATCGAGATGGTTTGCTATCTTGATTACAAGTGTTGGTTTTGGACTTCTCCATCTTGCCATTGGTTTTTCAATTCCCCTCAGTTTGTTGATTTCAGTTGCTGGTGTCATATACGCAATCATCACACTTAAAACAAACAGCATCTATCCGAGTATTATTTTTCATTTCATCATTAATATAGGAATGGTATACAGCGGATTTATTATTTAACGTACATACATTAGCTAAAAAAACTCTGGCAGTAAGATGTTAACATTTTCAGTTAAAGTGGACCAATATAGGTAAGGACTCGGCAAGTACTCTGTGAACTTGTCGTTTTTTATTTTTAAAAAAGAACTAAATCTGATCTTGTTCAATGACAGCTAATTATATGTAGCTGTATTTTTTGTGAATTTTTCATCCTCAATCATTTTAACTCCTCTTCAGACACATGCTTTTTCTTATGAATGAGAGTAGGCTTTCTTAGAACATCTCATATGGTTCTTAAAAAAGTTATCAGAAAATTATTAACAAACCGTTGACCTATGACATCATATGATGTACTATAACCTTATAGATGATGTTATATGACATCATAGTATCTTAGAGTGGTAGGTGAAGACGAAAATTACACTATTAATCTAAGGTAAAACTTGAGGGGAGAGGTAAAGGATGAAAAAAGATCATGTAGAACAAATTGAAAACGTTATCGGGGCTATGAAAGGGAAGGAAATTAAAAACATTTTTTTTGTTGCATGTGGCGGATCAATGGCAGCGCTTTCGCTTGGAGATTATTTTATTACGAAGGATACTGATATACCAAGCTTTGTTTATACGTCAAATGAATTTATTCATCGTGCTCCAAAAGCATTGGGTGAAAACAGCCTTGTTATACTAAGATCTCATTCAGGTACAACACCGGAAACAGTTGGAGCTGCTACATATGCTAGAGAACAAGGTGCCTTAACTGTTGCGATTTCAATGGAAGTTGAATCTCCTCTGTGTCAAGAATCAGACTATACTATTCATTACAATTACAAAGATGGCTCAGATGCAATTGATGGCGAAATAGGGATGTACTACACGTTACTCTTTAAATTGCTTCATCAATTTACCGGGGAAGAAAAATACCTACGTGGTGTAGAACAATTATCTACGTTAGGTCAGTTAATAGAAAGCAACCAGGCAAAGCATAAGGATGTAGCTGACGCTTTTGGAAAGAAATATAAGCGTGATAAAGTGATTTACACTATGGCAAGTGGAGCATATATTCATCATGCTTATTCATTCACAAGTTGTTTGTTAATGGAAATGCTTTGGATTCACTCAAATGCGATTCATGCGGGAGAATATTTCCATGGACCATTTGAAGTCACGGATTATGATGTACCATTTTTAGTTGTAGTTGGGGAGGGACCAAGTACACCACTTGATCAACGGGCTCTTGATTTTGTCACGAAATACAGTGAAAAAGTTGAGGTTGTTAACGTGAAAGAATTTGATTACAGTGGCGTAGACGAAGATCTTAAAGAGTATTTTGGTACAGCATTAGCAGGTCCTGTATTACGCTTATATGCTGATGGTTTAGCTGAACATACTGGACACCCATTATCGGTTAGAAGGTATATGTGGAAAATGGATTATTAATAGAATATAAATTGGTTACGGGGAGGAAATAATGAATGAAAAAGTTAGTCAGCTTTTTAGTTATTATTTTAGCTAGCTCTATGTTTTTAGCAGCATGTTCTTCCTCCAATGAAAGCAATGGCGATGCATCAGATGGTGATCAAGTGATGATTGATTTCTTTCATAGATGGCCGAATGAACCTAGAAAATCATTTTATGATGAAAAAATTGCAGAATTTGAAAAGCTGCATCCGAATGTGAAAATTAATGTTGATTCTGTTTTAAATGATTCTTTTAAAGAAAAAATTAGAGTACTTGTTTCAAATGATGATCTTCCTGATGTTTTCACCTCATGGTCGGATACATTTGCCGCAAATCTAGTAAGTTCCGGACGTATTATGGAGCTAAATGACATCATGGTGGAGGATACAGAATGGTCAGGAAATATTATCGAGTCCCAATATGCCGGATTTACGTTTGATGATGTAACATATGGTATACCGTTCACTGTTGATGGTAAAGCGTTCTTTTATAACAAACAGATATTTGAAGAACATAATATAGCGGTTCCAGAGTCATATGAAGAACTCATCAATGCGTTAGATCAGCTTAAGGAAGCCGGATATGAAACACCAGTTGTAGAAGGTTTAACAAATGGTTGGGCAATTTCTCATTACTTAGGTACGATTTTTGATAGAGTCATAGAAAATGATGTCCTTCTTAAAGACTACAATATCGAGACGGGTGAATATACAGATCCTGGATATATTCGCGGGCTGGAAATTTTTAAAGAGTTAATCACTTACATGGGTGAAGTATCAACAGCTATTGATCATGAAGCAGCTCGAAATATGTTTGCGGCTGGTGAAGTTCCAGTTCTTTATATGCAATTTGCAGAGGTTGGATATGTAGAAGAAGCTGGCGATGTGGAGTTTGGGTTCTTTAATTTCCCGGCTGTTGAAGATGGAGAAGGAAGACCGAAATCCCTTACTGGTGCACCAGAAGGGTGGATGTTAAGTAAAAACGCTCCACCTGAAGCCGTAGAGTTTTTAAAATTCCTGACTTCAGAAGAAACGGCTAAAGCATTTACGAAAGCTGATGGACAGTTGAACGCGATTAAAGGAGGAGTAACGGAAGAAACCTCCAATCCAACAAGTCTGGAAGCCTATCAAATTATTTTGGATGCAACAGATTCGACTCCTTGGTTTGATAATGCAGTGGATATAACAATTGCTGATATTTTCATGCGAGGTGGTCAAGAATTAGCAACCGGTCAAACGACACCAGAAGAAATTATGAAAAAAGTACAGGAGGCTGCTGCTAAACTACGTAACCAATAAGAAAAGCGCAAGCGCCTTGATCAACCTCGGGCAAATAAGTCAATTTGGAATAGACGGAGATTTTTGCCTTCAATTCCAAATTGACCTATGCCCTCAAGGGGCTAGGCACTGTAGCTATACACCTACAATAAGTAGAAAATTTTATACGTACTTACTTGTTAAAGAAAAGAATTGCCCTAACTAAGATATGAAAGGTTAGGGCAATTCTTTAAAATAAGGGCGGGGGGTTTGAAATGAAGCTAAAAAAGGCGAAAATAACACCAATCTTATTCATGTTACCGACCATTTTATTTTTAGGACTATTTATTTACATACCACTTATTCAAAACTTCTATAATAGCTTTTTTGAATTTAGTGTATTTTCTCAGTCGAAAGAGTTTGTTGGTTTGAGTAAAATAAAAGAATTACTTGTTGATGAGGTCGTCTTCATTGCATTAAACAACAATGTCAAATACGCCATTATTTCCGTGTTACTGCAAGTTTTCTTTGCATTAGTACTAGCTGCTATTTTAGAGGATAAATTTTTTAGACGCTTCGCTCCTGCTTTACGGGTTATTTATTTTATGCCGGTTATGATTTCAATCTCTGTTATTGCCTTATTATTTGGATTTGTCTATAATCCCCAAATTGGGTTATTAAATAGTTTTCTAGAACTCGTTGGATTAGATCACTTTGCAAAGCCGTGGTTAGGTAATTCAACTACTGCCATCTATAGTGTGATCGCTATGTCCCAATGGCAAAGTATCGGGCTCATTACGATGTTGTTCATTGTTGCGATTCAGAAAATTCCAAAGGATTTATATGAAGCTGCAGAGATAGATGGTGCTGGAAAAATACGAAGATTCTTTAGTGTAACGGTGCCACAAGTAAAAGAAGCGATGTTTGTTAACTTATTGGTTACTGTGACAGGGTCGATTCTAGTATTTAATGAACCTTACATTCTCACAAATGGCGGGCCGGGAAATAGTTCCATCACATTAGCGGTTCACATGTATCAAACAGGCTTCATTAAAGATGACATGGGTTATGCATCAACGCTGGCAACTCTTATCTTCTTGCTATCTGCTGTATTTGCGCTAATACAGATCAAAGTATCGAGAACAGGGAAGGAGGATTGTTAGACATGTTAAAAACAAATATAAAGAAGTCAACATTTCCGAGTACCCTTCCTACAAATAAAATGAAAATCCCTGTGCAAACAAGAATCACTAAAAATATCGTCCTGCTTGGTTTGCTAAGTTTTGCGGTTATCATTCTCTATCCACTATTTTGGATGTTGATCTCATCATTTAAAAGTTATCAGGAAATCTACAGTAATGTGTGGGCTTTACCAACAGAATGGAAATTTGAAAACTACTCCTTGGCATGGTCGAAAGGAATTTCGAGTTATTTTATCAATAGTGTTTATGTAACCGCTTTAACAATTATTTTAACTGTTATAATAGGATCGATGGCTGCGTTCGTACTATCCAGATATAAAAATCGATGGATTGACGCGTCACTCTTATTTATTATTGGCGGGTTAATGATGAACCCACAAGTTGCCTTAATCCCCTTATTTGAAATCTTAACCATCACAAACTTATTAGATACACATTGGGCACTTATTTTGACCTATGTAGCATATCGACTACCTTTAACGATTATATTGATTCGGGCTTTCTTTTTAACAGTACCTAAAGAGTTATCTGAATCAGCTTTGATGGATGGGTGTACGGAATTTGGTATTTATTGGCGTATTTATTTGCCAATATCATTACCTATTGTCGTAACATCAGTTATCTTAACCGCATATTTCGCTTGGAATGAATTCTTATTCGCTACCGTTTTCATAAATTCCAGTGAATTAAAAACGATCCCATCAGGTTTAATGGTCTTTCGAGATGCTCTCCGCACAGACTGGGGAGTATTACTATCTGGTATGGTGATTGCAACAGTCCCAATGATTGTTCTACTTATCTTCTTACAAAAATATTTGGTTAGAGGTCTTGCAGAAGGATCTGTGAAAGGATGATGACTTATGAAACTAATCACAATCGGTGATAACGTAGTAGACTGCTACTTGGATCAAAATAAATACTATCCCGGTGGTAATTGTGTCAATGTAGCCGTAAATGCCAAACGTAATGGGGCAAGTGAAGTTTCATATATTGGGATATTTGGGAATGATGAGCCTGCGGATCATATTAAAGATGTGTTAAGCCAAGAAGGCATCGATTATCGTTTTTCCCGCGACGTATATGGTATAACAGGACAGCCGCAAGTGACATTAACAGAAGATCATGACCGAGTATTTGTAGGCGGACCCAAAAATACTGTACAGCATCGATTTAAAATTCAGCTCGTTCAAGAAGAGCTGGATTATATAAAAACCTTTGATTTAAGCCATGTAAGCTGCTATTCCTCCATGGAAAGTGAACTACCTAAATTGTCACAAGTGTCAAAAATATCGTATGATTTTTCAAATAGGAAGGACCTACCTTATATTGAATCGATTGCTCCATATATTTCTTATGCATTTTTCTCAGCTGCAGAGCTTTCAGAGGAAGAGATCGAACATTTCATTAAAGATTTAAGTACTTTTCAATTTGAAATCATTGGATTGACAAGGGGAGGAAGGCCGGCGATTTTCATAAAAAATGGAGAGATTTATGAGCAGAAGGTAAAGAAAATTGATGTGGTTGACACAATGGGTGCAGGTGACAGCTTAATCGCTGGCTTCTTAACTTCTTATATGAGTGGGGATGACATAGAAGTGGCGATTGCGAAAGGAACAAGCTCTGCTGAAAAAACCTGCCAAGAATACGGTGGATTCGGTTACCCAAAAGAAAGACAAAAAGTTTAACGACTATCCAAAGTTAATGTATAATGAATGGTAACGTTAAACATATAGGAGCGAACGTAATGAGTAACCGCGATCAAATTCAAAATTATCTATATGAAGAAATTATGACCGGTATTAAACAATATATTGAATCAAATCAGCTAAACCAAGGTGATCAAATTCCGACTGAAGCGGAATTATGTGACATTTTTAAAGCCAGTAGAATATCCATTCGTCGTGCAATCAAAGAATTAGTAGACGAAGGTGTGCTTCAAATTATTCGGGGAAAAGGTACATTTGTGAATACAGTTCGTAAAGAAATTCACCTTTTACATTTTCAGGGATACACCGAAGGCTTGACGACAAAGAGTGATTTTATAAAAAAAGACATACTATCAATGGAAAAAATAAAGGGTACTCCCCATATTAATCATAAATTTGACAATAAATTTGATGAGTACATTGAATTGGTGAGAAAAGTCTATCGAAATGACCAGATTTTAAGCTTGGATTATGCCTATTTTCCAACAGCACTTTACCCCTCAATTGAGAATAAAATAACATCAGCGTGTTCAACCTTTAAAATTATTAACGACGAATATGGAATAAAGTTCAAAAAAGTATGTAAAGATCTTGAATTTGTCCATCCAACAGAAGAGGTACAAAAGCACCTAGAAGTCAATAGAATGACACCGATCATTTTAGTAGACAAAATTATCTATAACGAACAATCAATCCCTGTCCATTACTCAAACTACCACTTAATCGCAGATCGGGTGAAGTTACGACTGGAGACGGATTACTAAATGTGGGACACGGGGACAGGTACATTGTCCCTCTGTTTTCCTATTCAAGCACGATTGACTCCATAGAGGGGCTTCTATCCTTAGTAAAGTGATTTTAGGAAACTACTAGCTTATAACGAAAAGGGATTGCTTTTATGAATGAAGAAAAGGCGCTGAAATGTTTAGAAGCAAAGGATGTATTAAAATGTTATGTACAGCTAAATAAAAAACAGGGAAGTGATTTAAATATTTCATCACTTCCCTTATTTTATTTAGTTGGTATTTTCTTCAGCTACATTGATTAAATTATTTAATTGCTTTGCTCACTTTTAGTTTCTTACCTTTGATTGTTGCATTTTCCATTGCTTGTAAAACAAGTGATCCTTTTCCATTAAGAATATCAACGTATGACATATTATCATGGATCGTAATAATACCAATATCATCTGCTGTTACTCCAGGAATTTTCGCTATAGTTCCGACAAAATCTACAGCTCGAATCTTCTTCTTTTTTCCACCACTGAAATGAAGTTTAATAATATCTTGGTTAATTCGAGCAGTTTTATTGTTCTTCACGATCCTGCGTCCACTCATTTTTTCTTCGAAAGCGGCTGTTCCTTTAGCAACTTCCTGATTTGTAGGAGCTTCCTTTACAGGTATTTCAAAGCCAATGTACTTTTCTATTGCTTTTATAAATTTCTCTTCAAAAGTGGTCGCAAATGTAATGGCTTTTCCTTTATTACCGGCACGACCGGTTCTTCCTGTTCGGTGGACATAGCTCTCTTTTTCCATTGGAGTGTCATAATTGATAACAAGTGTTACATTATCAATATCAATTCCTCTTGCGGCAACATCGGTTGCGACAAGATAACGGAAATTCCCCATTTTAAAACCATCCATCACAGCAAACCGTTCCTCTTGCTCTAAACCTCCATGGATTTTTTCACAAGAATATTGCGATCTTTCCAATTCGGTATACACTGTATCTACGTTTTCTTTAGTTCTGCAGAAAATGATACAGCTCTCAGGGTTTTCAACGATTGTAACGCTTTTAAGAAGTGAAATCTTATCTCCCTCATTAACTTCAATTAATTGGTGTTCAATACTATCTGTGGTTATCGCAGTTGCTGCAATTTCGATATTAGTAGGATTTTTCATATATTTGTGGCAGAGATTTTCTACATCTTCAGGCAATGTTGCAGAAAAAACCATCGTTACTCTGTCTAAAGGTAGCTCCTTTATTATTGTTTCCACATCGTCAATAAATCCCATATTAAGCATTTCATCAGCTTCATCAATGATAAGATACTTAACTTGGTCTAAAACAAGGGTTCCTCGTTCGATATGGTCAAGGACACGTCCGGGTGTACCGACCACAACATGATTTTTTTGTTTCAATTCTTCTTTTTGTTTCGTAAAAGGCTCTTTTCCATAAACGGCCATTGCTTTAATCCGCTTTAACCTTCCAATATTCGTTATATCCTCTCGAACTTGAACAGCAAGCTCCCTTGTAGGAGTAAGAATTAATGCCTGTGGCTTTTTTTCTTCCCATTTAACCATTTCGCAGATAGGTATACCAAAGGATGCGGTCTTGCCGCTACCTGTTTGAGATTTAACGACAAGATCTTGATTTTCCAATGCTAATGGTATTACTTCATTTTGAACCTCTGTGGGGGTTTCATATTTTAACACTGCAAGTGCTCTTTTTATTTCATTGCTTAACTGATAATCCTCAAAACTTTTTTTACTCATAAATTAACCTCTTTTTTAGTATTATCCGATTTACGTATAGGATTCTCTTAAAAAAATCATCATATGCAAAATCTGAATATCGTTCATTATACTTGAAACATCAAACAAATCATCTTTTATTTTGAATTTTATACGGATAATGAATATATTTTCCCTTTTAGCTTAATGGTATATGACAAGTATCATACCATGTACATGATACATGCTACTTACAAGTCCATTATTTTTCGTGTATCATTCACTTTAGCACACATAACAAGGAAGGAAATTTCAAATAAAATGAACTTACAAAATACGAAAACTTTAAGAAAACAAGTTGCTCCATTTGAAAAAACAACAACAATGAAGAGTACATGGCAGATCATTAATACAATCGTTCCATTTATTACATTATGGTATCTTGCCTATATATGTCTGTCCGTTTCATATTGGTTAGCATTAGTGCCAATAGTGTTAGCAGCTGGGTTTTTGGTAAGAGTCTTTATTATTTTTCATGATTGCACCCATCATTCCTTTTTTAAAAGCCGTCGCGTCAATCGAATAGTTGGAACAGCTATGGGTGTATTAACTTTATTCCCGTTTGATCAATGGGGGCATGAGCATTCTATTCATCACGCTACAAGTGGTAATCTGGATAAGCGTGGTACAGGAGATATTTGGACACTTACAGTGGATGAGTATTTGGCAGCACCGCTTAGACTTCGTTTAACATATCGTTTTTATCGTAATCCTCTCGTTATGTTTGGGTTGGGGCCAATCTATGTTTTCCTTCTAAAAAATAGATTTAATCGCAAAGGGGCCAGAAGGAAGGAACGCTTGAATACTTATTTGACGAACGTTTTATTCGTTGCATTAATTGGAATACTCTGCTGGACAGTTGGGTGGCAGTCGGTGATTTTAGTTCAAGGATCTATTTTCTTGCTATCAGGGTCACTAGGCATTTGGCTGTTTTACGTTCAGCACACTTTTGAAGATTCTTATTTTGAGGAAAATAGTGAATGGGAATATGTAAAGGCAGCTGTGGAGGGAAGTTCCTTCTATAAGCTTCCAAAATTTATTCAATTCTTGACTGGAAATATTGGTTATCACCATGTTCATCATTTAAGCCCTAGAGTCCCAAACTATAAATTAGAAGAAGCGCATAATAATACAACTCCCTTACAAAACGTACCAACCATTACACTTGCTACAAGTTTAAAGTCGCTCCGTTTCCGTTTATGGGATGAAAAAACTAAGAATTTCGTAAGCTTTAAAGACGTTAAAGCGTTAGCTAAAAAAAGAGTTTCTGTTCAAATAAAACCTGAATTGTAACTATACTAAATAGAGCTCCCCATTATTAATGGGGAGTTTCTGCTTAATAGTAGCTTTCACAAGGAGAGAACTAAAATGATTCGAATTGTCATTGCTGAGGATCAGGAGATGCTGTTAGGGGTAATAGGTTCCCTTCTTAATTTGGAAGAGGATATGGAAGTGGTTGGTCGGGCTAGGAATGGGGAAGAGGCTATTACTCTTGTGTACCGATTGCAGCCTGATATTTGTATCATGGATATAGAGATGCCTAAAATGAGCGGACTTGAGGCAGCTGAAGCATTAATGCCAGCGGGATGCAAGGTAATCATTTTAACTACATTTGCTAGGAATGGTTATATAGACCGTGCACTAAAAGCTGGTGTAAATGGTTATTTATTAAAGGATAATCCAAGCAAGAAGTTAATCTGCTCGATCCGCAGTATTATGGATGGAAAACAAATTTACTCCCCTGAACTAATGGATGTTTCAAGAGATAGCAGGCTTGGAACTGAAGTGTTAGAACTGTTTGACGATGGTCAAACTATAGACAATACCTCTAATGGACCTAGAAACAAAAAGGGATCTGTGAGGAATTATTTTTCAGCAATTATTGATAAAATAAAGTTACAGACTGGTTAGGAATCGTTTTCTAGTTACCATAAAATAACAAACAGAACAGACCTGCAAAATGAATTGATCCCATCACAATCTGTGGTGTTCATGGCATTAGTAGATTAGATAGTAAAAGGGACCTTCTTTAATAGTAAGAGAGGGTCCTTTTTATATCTAAATATTAGTTTTTAACACTCTGCAATGGGACACGGGGACAGGTACATCGTCCCTCTATTTTTGGTAGGCTAATACGTAGAAATAGGGACGATTCTTTTGTTTTCAATCATGGAGCAAAAGAACTGTCCCTTTGTTTTACGATTGTATTTTTAATATCCGATCTATTTCACGTCCAAAACCATCGACTTCCAATCGATCCTTGTATACGCGAACGATTGAGTAGGAGTTTGTGTCATCGGTTTCGACCATTCCTTTGAGGTTTACATAGTGAATTCCGTTTTTCACTCCATAATTGCCTGCGTGGTTATGTCCGTTGAAATAAGCAACAACATTTCCGGATGCTTCTAGTTCTGCGATGACTGCTTCATCATTCCAAACATTGTGGTTATTTTCAGGGTACACAGGCATGTGGGACAATACGACAACTTTTTCTTGTCTTTGTGACGCTTTTTCCAGGACTCCGCGAAGCCATGTTAACTGTTCCTCGCTGACCCCGCCATTCCATGTTTGAGCATTGATTTCATTAGTAGCCTTTAACGAATTGTACATATCTTGGGCTTGTTGGTATTTTTCTGAATCTACCGGGTTCGCGTAAAGGCTAAGATCATTGGTATCAAGCACAACAAAGCGCCAGTTTTTGAATTTGAAGTCATAATATTGGTTCTTCATGCCGAGTATGTCAACCACTTCGTCGGTTGTCACAGGGAAGTCATGGTTGCCAAGGACATGATACTTCGGGCCTTCGATAGTGTTGTAGATTGGTAGAATACTTGAAAAGCTGGAAAGGTTTCTGTCGATTAAATCACCTGTTTGAACAGTGAAATCGACCTCTTGACTGTTAAATGTTTGAGCGGCTTCCATCAGCTTGTCCAATGAATTCGTATAGTAGCGCGTACCATTTATTTCGCAGTCACAATACTGGGCATCCGGAACAATTCCAAATTCGAGTTTTGGCTTTTCTTCGTTTTTAGCAAATGCAGATGTAGCACCTGTAAGGGCCATCCCAAGTACAGCCGCCGCCGTTAAAAACTTCAATTTGTTTCTATGTACTTTTCTTTCTTTTTGCTCATTCATCATAAAGATTCTCCTTTCTTTATCACCAGTCATCATTAGTTATTTCCATTCAAAAATGGCTGCTCACGGTCCAACACAATTTCAGCTGTGATTGGAAGATGGTCTGAAGCCAAGCTTTGAATGACTTCAGCACTCACTGTTTCGATGTCATTTGATGTAAAGATATAATCGATACGCTTTGTAGGATTTTCAGCAGAATAAGTAAAAGCAGTCGGCTGATCGGCAAAAACATCAAGGTAATGAGCATACATGGCTTTCATTTCATTGCTTTCTGGAGTTGCATTTAAATCTCCTACAATCACTTTTGGTCCTGCTGATTGGTTTGCAATTTCTACAAGCTCATTGATTTGGATTTCGCGTTCAGCAGGTGTTAACGCCAAGTGGGTGTTATACACATGCAAATGGTTTCCCTTCACATTGATTGTTGCTTCCAATAGACCGCGCTGCTCCGTGTTTCCGATTTTTGTTAAGGAATGATTTTCAGATGATAGTATTGGATATTTGCTTAAAATAGCAGTGCCATATTGACGACGTTCGTCTCCATCATTTAGAGGTTCATTGTCAAGATTTGCTGCATACGTATAAAACATGCCAAGACGCTCTGCCAATAATTTTGCCTGGTCTTGAAAATCACTACGGCTAGACCAATGGTTGTCCACCTCTTGTAAGCCAACGATATCTGTGTTGGATTCTTCGATGATTTTAGCAATTCGTTCCAAGTCTAATACATTGTCTTCACCTACAGCATGGTGCATATTGAAGGACATTACTTTAAGGTTTACCGGTTTACCATGTCCAAAGGCAAACGTGTTATTGCTAAAGCCTAAAACTAGCAAAACCACTGCTATTACATTGAGTAAAGTCCATTTCCTGCTTTTTATCCCTTTTAATCCAACCACCATTCATTACCTCCTTATAAAATTTTGATTACTATTTGATGCTAACAGACGGAATTTAAGCCTTTATTGAGTGAATGTAAAAAAGGAATTTAGGTTCTATTACATGTTTGTTAAGCAAAGCCGTATTGCCCGTGTATATATTCCTAAGGGAGGGAGTTGCCATGACTAAACCAGCAATTGGGACAAGCATAAACATAGAAGTAACCATAAGGGAGGTTATAAATACTTATATTAAAAATGTAAGGAATGCCAACAAAGGGATGAGTGTATCTAAAATAGGGCTATAAGAATTCTTGCAGAATTTTACTTAGTTTCAAAAACTGAGAAGTTCATAGAAAAGGAGCTTCCATTTCCATGGAAGGAGAAATACGGAGTTCAAAAGGTTTCATGGTCTATTACAAGCTAAGGGGGAGGTGTGTCTATGCAGGTAAATTAGCTTTAATAGCAGTCAAAATAAGAATGGCAGCATTAGTAGCGTAATAATAGGGAAAACCACATTGGTTTTCCCTTCAAAAGAAGAATTCATTAGCTTTAAGTATTAACTTGAAATTTTGCTTTTACTAAAACTGGCTAATTTTAAACGGTATTTTATCACCAGGCTCGAAGCGTCCAACAGTCCTCAAACACTTTAACGATTCATCCTTTAACAGAGTGCTGGTCAGTTCCCACCATCTGCTGCTTTGTTGTCGTTAAACCTTTATAAGCAACAGCTCCACCTATCGCACCGATAATCGGTCCAATCACATAAATCGGGAACTGTGCCCAACTGATCGTACCACCTGCTAAACTACTCATCACATAGGGACCAAATGTCCTAGCTGGGTTAAAAGAAGCACCAGTTGCCCCAGCTGTTAACATGATCAGTCCTCCAACAGTCAATCCAATCACAAGACCTGCCCAGTTTCCAGGGGCGTTCGAATCAACAGCAATCCCCATAATCACAAACATAAGAACAAATGCTGCGATCGCTTCCACAACCATCCCCTGTATATAGCCTGTACTCGAACCAAGTGTTGTTGCACCTAACCCACCAAGGTGGATACCATCCATTCCAAGAACAGCAGCAATCGCCATAGCACCGATGATACCGCCAACACACTGAGCGAGGAGGTAGGCGGGAACCTCTTTCCAAGCAAAGTGACCGGTGACTGCTAAACCAATTGTAACGGCAGGATTAATATGACAACCAGAGATTCTTCCAATTGTAAAAATCATCGCCATGACGACAATCGCAAAGGCAACACTTATCACGCCGATATCCGCAAGCGTTGTCGCCGCATTATTACTTGCTGTGATGACCCCATTAAACGCCGCTGTTCCAGCACCAATGAGTACGAGTAAAGCAGTACCAATACCTTCAGCTACACATCGTTTGAACAGAACTGGGGGTTCCATGTGACAGACCTCCTCTTATTTTACAAGTCCATGAGGGTCAATGACATACTTTCTCGCTGCACCTTGATCAAACTCTTGGTATCCTCTTGGCGCTTCTTCTAAAGAAATAACCGTTGCATTTACGGCTTTTGCAATTTGTGCTCTACCACTTAAAATCGCTTGCATTAAGTCACGGTGGTATTTCATCACAGGTGTTTGTCCGGTTACAAAGGTATGTGCTTTTGCCCAACCAAGACCAAGACGCACCTTTAATGTCCCGATTCGTGCATCTTCATCAATTCCACCAGGATCCCCAGTTACATAAAGCCCTGGAATACCAAGTCTCCCGCCGGCACGTGTTACGGTCATAATTGAATTAAGTACGGTTGCGGGCGATTCGCCTGCATTTGCTCCATGTCCTGATGCTTCAAATCCCACGCAGTCAACGGCACAGTCGACCTCAGGAACCCCTAAAATTTGTTCGATTTGCTCTCCAAGATCCGGATGTTCACGAAGGTTTACATTTTCACATCCAAAACTTTTTGCTTGTTGAAGACGCTCCGCGTTCAGATCACCGACAATGACGACAGCGGCACCGAGTAATTGAGCTGAGTGTGCTGCTGCTAACCCAACCGGACCTGCTCCCGCAATATAAACCGTCGAACCTGGTTTGACTCCGGCACTGACTGCACCATGATAACCTGTTGGGAAAATATCTGAGAGCATAGTTAAATCTTTTATTTTTTCCATTGCCTGATCTTTATCAGGGAATTTTAATAACTGGAAATCAGCATACGGAACCATCACATATTCGGACTGACCTCCGACCCATCCGCCCATATCAACATAGCCATACGCTGAACCCGGACGATCAGGATTTACATTTTCACAAATATGAGTGTCACGCTCTTTACAACTACGACAGCGTCCACAAGCAATATTAAATGGCACAGATACGAGATCGCCTTTTTTAATGAACTCAACATCACTTCCAACTTCAATGACTTCACCTGTAATTTCATGTCCAAGTATAAGTCCAGTTGGAGCGGTCGTTCTTCCGCGCACCATATGTTGATCGCTTCCACAAATATTCGTTGTGACCACTTTTAAAATGACACCATGGTTACATTTACGACCAACATTCAGTGGATTAACACCAGGGCCATCTCTTAACACCAAATCGGGATAGCCTATGTCCTGTATTTCCACCTTACCTGGTTTTATATACGCGACTGCTCTGTTTCCACTCATTTTGCAATTCCCCCTTGAGATAAATGTTAGGTGGTTCACTTTATATAGTGCAAGAAGCGTGCCAAGCTCCAAACTTTTTATTTAGAGCCACTTTTTATAATGTACAGGTATTAAATCTGTTTAATTTCTGAACAACAACTGTCCTATTTTAGGACGGTTGTTCATTTAAACTTGGAAATATTTACCCCAGTAGTATAATAGACTTAGAGAAACCGTTACTATTTAAAGGGGGACAAGCAAATGCTACAAGGGAACCTTGTTGAGCGGGTTGATATAATTGACCGTTCTTGGAAGCGTTGTCAAAACTTTGGACTTTCACCCTCCGACTCTATGGATGACTCAATTTTAACTGGTAGTGCATTAGAGGAGGTACTAACTGAAAATCAGTCGATGATTCGACACGCAACATTTATTTTTGAAAACCTTTATCCTGCTATTCACTCACAAGGACTCGTCACGGTGATTGTTGATCGAAATGGAACCATTATTCACAAAGTAGGCCATCTGGATCGAAATGAGACGATAGATTATTTGCCGGTTGGTTCCAATTGGTCTGAAAAAAGAAAAGGAACCAATGCGATGGGACTCGCGATCTACGAAAAAAAATCAATCATTACGCACGCTGAGCACCATTTCTACGTGAAAAATCACTTTCTTACCTGTGCAGCAAGTCCCATTTATTCTCCAAATGGCGAGTTAATTGGTGCGGTTAATATTAGTGCAAAAAAAGAGAGGTATCACCCTTTTACAATTTCCTTAACATCAATGATTGCTGAAACTATACAGACCCGGCTGCTTCTTGACCAGACGAAGCAAGAACATGTGTTAGCTCTAAAAGAACTTGAGGTAACATCAAAATTATCAACCGTTCCGCTTCTTACCGTTGACAGTGAAAATACGATTATTCGCGCCAATCAAAAAGCCCGTTTTATCTTAGGAGAGAATTGCATCGGGGATGAGTTTCATGTTGCACAAGGGTACTCGGTTGAGGTCATCTCTGATCAATTTCAAAAAGTTTACAGCTCCGTTGTTTCGTTAAACAAAGCCAACAAGAAGGACGAGACGGCAAAAAAACTATACAGCACCTCAGATATCATTGGCTCGTGTCCCAAAATAGAAAAGGTTCGAAATATGATAACAAAAGCGGCTGTTTTTGATTACCCTGTCATTATTTACGGGAAAAGTGGTACAGGAAAGGAACTTATTGCACAATCATTACATAGCAATGGCTCACGATTCGGGAAACCATTTGTCGCTGTGAATTGTAGCGCGATCCCGGAAAATCTAATCGAAAGTGAATTATTTGGCTACGAAAGGGGGGCATTTACTGGAGCGAATCACAAAGGATCTCCAGGCAAATTTGAAGCAGCAAACGGCGGAACTATCTTTCTTGACGAAATTGGCGATATGTCCTTAAAGGCCCAAGCGGCTTTACTCCGTGTCTTACAAGAAAATATTGTTACACGAGTCGGCGGTGTCAAAGTCATCCAGGTTAACACAAGGGTTATCGCGGCTACAAACAAAAACCTACGTGAAGAAATGAAAGCAGGGCGTTTTCGAGAGGACTTGTACTACCGGCTAAAGGGAATTTTTATTACCCTCCCGCCACTGAAAGACAGAACCGACATCCTTGAATTAGCCGAACATGTCATTCATACATTAGACTTTTCATCAGTCACGTTATCGGATGAAGCAAAACAAAAGATCCTCGACTACCATTGGCCAGGAAATATCAGAGAACTTAAAAGTGTCCTCATCCAAGCCTCCTTTTTGGCCGTAGGAAACGAGATTAAGGCGGATGATTTACACTTTGAAGATGTTTATGAACAGCGAACTCAGCAATTAACAATTGAAGAAAAAAGAGCGTCTTCACTCGTACAGACAGAAAAAGAGGCCATCATCCAAGCACTAACATCTGCTGGATGGAATATAAGCAAAGCTGCGAGGATGTTGAAGATTAGTCGAAATACGCTATATCTTAAAATCAAGAAGTATGGGCTGTGAAGCATGGGACGGTTCAAGACTTCTGAAAATGAAGCAAAGCTAATTTTAGAGGAAGAAGATTAATGAGAGAATAGGTTGATTGTAGGCTAATTCTTTGTTAAGAGTAAGCTAAATTATATACTCTATATCTTGTACAATCCTGTTTTTTGTAATCTATTATAAAGAGGATGAATTCATCATTAGCAATTACGAAGCAAAAAAGGTGTACGCAGGAATGTGAACAATTTCTAAAAGAGTCAGGTGTGGGAAATCTGCACGCCAGGTTCTGTGGGGGCTAGGTCGCCAATTGGCGACCTTTCTACCCTGAGATGGCAACACTTTTTTTTGCTGAATCGCTTTCCTACATGTTGTAACATAATAAATTTTAAAGAATTATAAAGCTATTTTTCAGGAATTCTTATAAGAAATAATAAGTCCGAGAGTACTATTATTTTCTATGATTATTCAATTAAGAATGATTTCGGTTTAATAAAGATATCTGGGAACAAACACTTGTAATTAACATGGGATAGCTTTTTTACAGCTGTTCATTCTTGTGAAATCACAAACTATGATACTGAATTCTAAAGTTAGGTGTAGGGTTCAATCACCAGTATTTTCTACCAAGTTCATCTCCATGAGATATAAAACATAGGGAATAATTTTATATTTTTATTATTCGCTAAGGCTTAAGACTGATAAATAATTTAGACTCTGGATGTATAGAAAGGAAAATAAATAATTGTTAAAATAACCCTGAAAAGGGAAAACGTATATGGCTGGCATTATACAAGATATTTCATTTGTTGATAATTAATTAATACTCTATTTCAATTAATCAGGCCTTTAAAGTTTGATAAAAAATTAAGCGGGTAAATACAATGTGATACTAAATTATTCACTATGTTGGAAATAATTATGAAAAGGGGAATCAGGATAAATTTCATGTGATTTTACTATTGGTGTGACAGCGTTAGGTAAGGAAAGATCCCTTGGTAAAATGATGAATGTCTGTACTGAATACTTCATTTAATTTCCCTCCATTAATATATTAGGTCATTTTTTTACGAGCTTCATTTGCAATACCTAAAAATTTACTTCCATCTTTATATTTTAATTGTTGAAATAATTGCTTAGACATTAACTCTGAATATTCTGCGACGTAATTCCAAGAGGAGGATTCAGTAAAGAAAGGGATAACTTCATTTTTTAAAAAATCTAGGTGTTTATGTAAACTGTCTTTTCGATTCAAATCAAGAATTTTAAAGTGAAAGAAGTAATCTTTTAATCCATATTTTTGAGAGATTTCAAATCCTTTATTTATATAAATATCAATTTCATCTTTTTTACCCAGGTTGATGTATTCTTTTGCTAAACAAAAATAGGTTTTGACCAACTTATCATAATCATCTTCAGACAGATAGAGTAAGCTTTTTTCAAAAAACTTTATCGCTTGACCTGGTTTGTTTAACTCCATTTCCAAGTATCCCATATTATGATAAATAATGCCGATTATATTATTGTTATGTAATTTTTCCGCAATGTCTAATGCTTTTTCGTAGGTGTCTATGGCTTCATCAAACTGGGAAACTCTAGCTTTGTTAATCGCTAACAGAATTAATATTTTTAATGTGAGATCATACTCAAATTGTTTGCTGACAATTTCAAGACTTTTATTGGCATTTTCATAAGCGAAAAAGGTTTTGTGCATTTTACTGTATACAAGAGCAAGTCTGTAATATAGATGTGCTTCGATATCCTCCTTATCCACTAGCAATTTTAGATAATATAAAGAATTCTCCAAACTGCTACTAGCCTCTTCTAATTTATTATCTGCTTCATTCTTCATACCGTTTAAATAATAGAATAGAAAGTTTAATTCATTATTAAAAGTTTGTTTAAGTTTTGTAAAGTTTTTTATAAAAATTGAAAACTCAGTCTGATTTTCCTCCGTGATAAAGACATGAAAGTTTTGCAGCATGTCGTATTTTAGAAGAAGTTGGGGATTTTCAATATTTATTACTTGTATTTGAATATCTTTGAACTGTTTGTTTGCTTCATCAATTTGTTGTTTAATCAAAATTTTAAGCCATTGATCTAGTTTACTTCCAAAGGCATTTTCGTCTTCTTCATTTATATCCTCTAGTCGAATCTCTAATCTTTTGCAAAGGAGATCAAGTACTTCTACACTTGGAATGGTTTTATTGTTTTCAATTTTACTTAAATAGGATGTTGAACATATTCCACTGCATAATTCCTCCTGTGTCATATTTTTTGAGTTCTAAAAAAAGATATTTTTCTACCAATCATTCGGTTTTCCTCCTTTTTCCAACTTGGGAAAGTTTAGGCAGAAACTACTGCTGAATCAAGGAAAGATTATCACATAATTCCCAATATTAGAAATAGGTACTTTGTGCTAATGTTGAAACAGGTAGAAAAATAAGAGTTTTTGGAAAACAGAAAAAATAAGGAGTGGAAAAGGTGAATAAATGGGTTCCAATTTGTCTCACAGGCTTATTTCCCATTCTATTACTTGTCTTTCGAAAAAAAGACGGAAGGAAATATGTAAAAATTAACCAAGTTAAATCATTTTAAAAATAAGGCTAATATTCTACACCATTAGTCTGATAGGAGAAACTATTTTACTAAGCACTTAGTTGTGAGTAGGGGGTTTTTTATGAAAATAGGAGTAATAGGTGCAGGGGTGATGGGGAAAGGTGTTGCACAAAGGTTTGCACAGTATAACCATGACGTTTTTTTATACGACAATAATTCAGAGGTTCTTGATACAGCACGAAGTGATATTCAAAAAAATATAAAAATTACTAGTATGTTTAACAAAGCCATTGATGCTGAAGAAATTGTTTCGAATATCAAAATTGTCTCGGGTTTTGATGAGTTAGAAAACATGGATTTCATTATTGAAAATGTAAATGAGGATATCAAAACGAAAGAAAGCGTGTTTATAAATTTAGAGAAGGTTTGCCAGGAAAAATGTATTTATTTGGTCAATACATCATGCATTCCTATTACACTTATCGGTTCCTATACCAAGAGAGCGGATAAAGTAATTGGTGTACATTTTATGAATCCAGTACCAATGAAAAATTTTGCAGAGGTTATTAAGGGATGGAATACGTCTGAGGAGACAGTTCAGAATAGTAGTCGTTTGCTAAAAGACGTAGGGATCGAAATTGAAATTGTTAATGATAGCGCAGGATTTGTCTCTAATCGTTTATCCCATTTATTTATGAATGAAGCAGCTGCATTAGTGTATGAGGGAGTTGCGACAGCAGATCAGATTGATAACATTTTTAAAAATGCCTTTGGGCATAAGATGGGACCGCTTGAAACAGCTGATTTAATTGGAGTCGATACAGTGTTGGATTCTTTAAAGATCCTTTATGAGCACTATGAAGATTCGAAATTCAGAGCATGTCCGCTTATGAAACAGATGGTATTTGCAGGATTTACCGGAAGAAAAGCTGGTAAAGGTTTTTATCATTACTAAACAACTACAAGGGAGGATTATAGAGGTGAATAATATGGGAGTAAAAGAAACAATAAAGGTATTTTTATCAAAGTTTGTGAATGTAAATGAAATCGAGGATACAGATAATATTTTTGAAAAAGGATTAGTAAATTCGTTGTTTGCCATGAATTTGGTCAGTTATATCGAAAAAGAATTCGACATTTCTATCGATAATACAGAATTAGATTTGGACAATTTTAAAGATATCAATTCAATTGTAGCCTTAATTGAAAACAAAATAACATTGGAAATAATTGAGGGGTAACAGTATGACTGAGCAAAAAGTTATGACTAGGCCAAAAATAAAGTGTGTTGTATGGGATTTAGACAATACCGTATGGGACGGAGTGCTGATTGAAGACGACCATGTACAATTAAAAGAAAATGTTATTGCTGTCATAAAAGAACTGGATAAAAGAGGGATCTTACAGTCAATCAGTAGTAAAAATGACTATGATCTGGCGAAAGAAAAACTGGAGGAGTTTGGTTTGTGGGATTATTTTATTTATCCGCAAATTAGCTGGAACAGTAAATCAGAAGCAGTTGCTCAGATTGCAAAAAGCATCAATATTGGCATAGATACGTTGGGCTTTGTGGATGATCAGCCGTTTGAAAGGGAAGAGGTTTTATTTAGCCATCCAGAGGTTTTATGTATAGATGCAGAAGATGTTGATAAAATTCCTGATATGGAGAGAATGAAGCCTAAATTCATCACTAATGATTCAAAAAATAGAAGAAAAATGTACCAAAATGATATTAGCAGAAATCAGGATGAGCAAAAGTATACAGGTACAAAAGAAGAATTCTTAACTACTCTCAATATGGTTTTCAAAATTGACAAGGCAAAGGACGAAGACCTTCAAAGGGCAGAAGAGCTTACGGTAAGGACAAATCAGTTAAATTCTACTGGATACATTTATTCTTATGATGAACTAAAAACGTTTATCGATGCAGATGATTACGAAGTTTTTGTTGCACAGCTTGATGATAAATTTGGTACATATGGAAAAATTGGGCTGGCTCTTGTTGAGAAAAAGGATGAAATATGGAATTTGAAGCTACTTCTAATGTCCTGCAGGGTAATGTCAAAAGGTGTTGGCTCTGTGTTTATGAATTATTTGATTAATGAAGCGAAGAAAAACAATAAAACATTACAAGCTCAATTTATCCCAACAGATAGAAACCGAATGATGTATGTTACATACAAATTCAATGGTTTTAAAGAAACCAGTAAAGACGGCGATTTAGTCATTTTTGAGGCAGATATGACGTATGAAAGAACAATACCAGATTACGTAAATTTGGTTTGTGAAGGAAGGGAATATTAATGGATTTTTCTGTAACAAAGGAACAGAAAGAATACAGACAAAGAATTATTGATTTCGCGCGAGAAAATCTAAATGACAGTAGATATACTGAAGAATTTTCTATGGATATGTGGGAAAAAGTCAGCGATTTTAACCTATTGGGATTAACCATAGATAAAGAATACGGAGGTCTTGGAGAAAGTTATACAACTGCAGCTTTTTGCTTTGAAAGCCTTGGATACGCTTGTAAAAATAATGGGTTTATTTTCACAATCAACAATCATATATGGGTATGTCAAAATCTTATCAATATATTTGGCGCAAAAGAACTTAAAGAGAAATATCTTCCTGATATGGTTAAAGGGAAAAGGATAGGTGCAATTGCTATTACAGAGGCTGAAGCAGGTTCAGATGCGTTTTCGATGGTTATGAATGCGGTTGAGGATGAAGAAGATTTTATACTGAACGGAACTAAGCTGTTTATTTCGAATGGTCCAATTGCAGATATCTTTATTGTTTTCGCAGTAACAAAGGAAGCTCCGGATAAGAAGATTACAGCTTTTGTAGTGGAGCGGAATTTTGAAGGAGTAAGTACAGGGAAAGATATTGAAAAGATGGGGCTTAATGCATGTCCAACAAGTGAACTTATTTTAGACAATGTTAGAGTACCAAAAGAAAATATTCTTGGTAACTTAAATTTTGGAAGCTCTAGTATGACAGGTGCGCTTGAATGGGAAAGATGTTTTGAATTTGCACCTCATGTTGGAGTTATGCAGAGAATCATGGAAGAATGCATCAAACAGGCAAATGATCGGAAACAATTCGGAAAACGAATTGGAGAGAATCAGAGCAATCTCGCATAAAATTGCAGAAATGGAAGTTAGCATTGAAATGGCAAGATTGATGTTATATAAGATTGCTTGGTTAAAAGATCAAAAAAAATCTGCCTATCTAGAAACCTCTATATTTAAGCTTTTCGTAAGTGAAAATTATATTAAAACGTGTAGAGATGCAATGCAGATTTTTGGAGCATACGGTTATACAAAAGAATGCGGGATGGAGAAAGAACTAAGAGATGCTCTTGCGAGCAGTATTTACTCAGGTACGAACGAGATGCAAAAGAATACGATTTATAATATGGCAACAGCCATGTGTATGTGATTAAGAGTGCATGTGATGTGAGAAACTTGTTCTTATCATTGAGTTCAGGAAAGTTTTATAAGGAATAGTCAGTTTTATAGATAACTTTATTGCGGAGGTGGCAATGTATATGAATAAAGCAGATGATGTACTTACGGTACTTAGAGAGCTGGGCAAGTCAGATAAAGGCATCACGGTTGTACATTCAAAAGATGAAAAAAAGTTTATATCCTACAAAGAATTATGGAATAGAAGTTACTATGTTTCTAAAGTTTTCGAAAATCATGGGGTAGCCAGGCAAGCAGAAGTGATTATTAGATGTGAGAATCCTGAACTTTTTCTATATTCCTTCTGGGCTTGTGCAATAGGCGGTTACATTGCGGTACCAATAGATCCAAGTAAAAATACGATTGTAGATAGTCTTTTATCACATGTATTGGAGCAGGCAGATCATCCAATAATTATTAGTGACAATTATACACAGGAGACTAGTAATACGCAAGTAATAAACCTGCAAAATTTCTATGATGATATTTTAAAATGTCCTGATCAACTGGACGCTGAATGTCAGACTTCTCCAGATGATATTTTATATGTTTTGTATTCTTCTGGAACAACAGGTATGCCAAAAGGTGTCATCATAAAGAAATCCAATGTGGCAGCCAATGTATATGGTTTTGTTAAACATTATTCTATCAATAAAAATGACAGATTTTTATCATGGGCGCCATTAACACATTGTTATGGAGTGGTTATCTTCCATCTTGTTCCATTAATGGCAGGTGCTGAACAATGTATCATCCCTGCCAAATTGTACATGAATCAGCCTTTAATTTGGACGGAAATGATTCATGAATATCGTGCAACCAGAATTGGTTCACTACCATTTGCCTTAAAACATTTTCATAATGTTTATATGAATTCGGAGAAAAATTATCAATGGGATCTATCATGCGTTGATAGCATGTTTCTCGGCGGAGAATCGGTAGGTTACGCACTATATAAAGATTTTTGTGATGCAGTTAATAAATATGGATTTTCCATAGACAAGGTTTATCCGTTGTATGGATTAACAGAAGCTACAATTATGGTGACAGCGAATAAAACTGGAAAAAAAGCAAGATCATTCAAAATTACAAATGAGAAGCTTGGCATTGGCGATCAAGTTAACTGCGAAGAAGTCGAGGATGCTAAAACGGCTGACCATGTATTTCTTGAAATGGGCACAGCATTGGAAACGGTCCAGCTTAGCATCAGAGATGATGATTTTCAGGAACTCCCAGACGGGCATCTTGGGCAAATTTGTGCAAGCGGTCCTTGTATCACATCTGGTTATTACAAAGACGAAGAAACGACCAAAAATGTTTTTGGGGATGATAAATGGCTACGCACAGGTGATATCGGATTTATTAGAGAAGATAATCTTTTTATTCTTGGAAGGGAAAAGGAACTAGTTGTAGCCAATGGCAAGAAAATATCATGTGCACAAATTGAAGATATCATCAATAAAAGTCTGCAACATACAAACTATCAGCAGTGCGCAGTTTGTAATGGAACGAAGCAAGGGAATGAAAATGAAAAAGTAATCGTTTTTATAAAAGCAGATGTTGATATCCATAATGAAAATGATGTTCAGGAATTTATTGAATGTAAAAATCAAATCAAATCCATGATTTTCGAAAAAATGGGATTAACGATTAGTGACGTCATTCCAGTTGAAGATATTCCTAAAACAAACAGCGGAAAGGCATTTCGTCGGGGATTATCTGACAAATATAATACTGGAGCATATGAAGCGATCTTAAAAAGGCTGAATCATACGAGCAAAAAGCAATCAAAAATTACTGAAAAATCAAATTATTCAAAACGAACAGTTCTATTGACAATTGTGAAATACATAGAAGAACGGTTCAATGTAAAAGTAGTAGACTATGATACTCCTTTTTCTGAATATGGCATTGTTTCTATTAATATTCCATCATTTATTGAACATTTAAAGACTGAATTCAACGTGAATATTCAGATTGCGGATATTTTCAGGTATTTCACAGTTGCTGAATTATCTGGATACATCTATTCGCTTGATAATGCATCAGATAAGGATAGGAGTTTAGGTGACATGAACATGGAGCAGGCAAAAGATAAAATCGCGATTGTCGGAATAAGCTGCCGTTTTCCAGGCGGTGCAAACAGCATTGATGAGTACTGGAACCTGCTTGTTAACGGTGAAGAAGGTGTTAGCGATGTTCCTGAAAATAGATGGGATCTTGAAAAATATTATGATGAAGATAAGACTGCACCTGGAAAAATGTATTCTAAAAAGGCAGGATTTTTAAATCTAAATATAGATGAATTTGATGCAAGATTTTTCAATATTTCACCTAAGGAAGCAGCGGCGCTTGATCCGCAGCAGAGGATGGTTCTCGAACTTACCTGGGAGGCTTTTGAAAATGCAAATATGGATATTACCAAATACAACGGAACCAATACCGGTGTATATGTGGGAATGTCAAATAATGAATATAATTTAGCCCAATTGTATTCTGGTGAATTACCAAGTATCGGAGCCTATGCCCTTACCGGAAGCACGATGAGTACGGCATGTGGAAGAGTATCTTATACGTTTGGGTTTGAGGGACCTTGTATCACGGTAGATACGGCATGCTCATCAACGCTTACCGCGCTACATCTAGCATGTACTGCGATGCAGGCAGGAGAAGCAGATATGCAGGTTGTAGCCGGAATTAACTTAATTGAATCTCCCACTACACATATTGGATTCTCAAAATTACAAGCCATTTCTGAAGATGGACATAGTAAAGCCTTCGATGAAGCTGCAAATGGATATGGAAGAGGAGAAGGCGGCGGCGTCATTATTTTGAAAAGATTATCAGACGCGATCAAAGATCAAAATGAAATTCTTGGTGTAATCAGTGGCACTGGAATAAATCAGGATGGTAAGAGTAATGGTCTAACAGCACCAAACGGGGAAGCTCAGGAAAAACTGATTCGGAAAACATTGATGAATGCCAATATGAATCCTTTAGATGTGGATTATATTGAAATGCATGGTACAGGTACAAAGCTAGGAGACCCAATCGAAGCAGATGCAGTTGGAGCAACTTATGGAAAGGGCAGAAGTCAGGATAATCTGTTAAAGATTGGTTCTGTAAAATCCAATATTGGTCATTTGGAAGCCTCGGCAGGTGTTGCATCCATTATTAAAGTTTTATTATCGATGCAGCATGACATGATCCCAGCTAATCTTCATTTCCATACACCAAACCCATTTATTAACTGGGAAGAGGCTAATTTGGAAGTTATTAGCAAGCATACAGCATGGAAGAAAGAGGATGGTCTTAGAGCCGCAGCCATTAATGGATTTGGATTCGGGGGTTCAAACGCACATATCATTATTGAAGAGTACAAACATGAGGATGTTCGTACGAGCGACGCGAAAAGACAGGATGGAATCGATTATGTCCTTAAGATTTCAGCAAAAAGCGAGAAATCCTTGAAAACACTTGTTGGACAATACCATTCATTAATCAAGGAATGTGCTGAAAGTGAATTAGAAGACATCATTTATACGGCCAATACAGGCAGAGCTGATTTGGATTACAGATTAGCCGTTTGCGGCAGTAACAGCGCTATGATTGCAGATAGAATGGAAAGTTATCTAAAGGATGGTTTTGCAGAAGGTGTCGTTTCAAATATTGATAGAGCTCAAATGATGCAGAAAGACAGAAAAGTGGTATTTATGTTTACCGGGCAGGGCTCACAGTATATCCATATGGGGAAATTACTCTATGAAACAAATGACGTATTTAAACAGGCGTTTGACACTTGTGACAAATTGTTTAAACCATATCTGTTGAAATCAATCGCTTATTTGATTTATGGAGAAAATGCAGATTCACATGTGATCGAAAAAACGGTCTATGCACAGCCGCTAATTTTTGCTATTGAGTATGCTTTATACAAAATGTGGGAGAGATATGGTGTAAATCCGGAGATCGTTATGGGGCACAGCATTGGCGAATATGCAGCAGCTGTTGTTGCAGAAATGATGACTCTTGAAGATGCTGTAAAACTGGTTTCAATTAGAGGAAGACTTATGGATATGGCACCAGGAAAAGGAAAAATGGCAACGATTTTTGCTGATGAGGAGATAGTGCAGAAGCTCCTTTATGAATATGAGGAAACGGTATGTATTGCAGCCCGGAATGCAAAAGAATCCTGTGTCATCGCAGGCATCGCTGAAGATGTAGAAAAAGTGGCAGCTAAGGCTGCAAGTTCGGGGATACGTGAACAAGAATTAAAAGTATCTCATGCCTTCCATTCGATGCTAATGGAACCAATATTGGAAGATTTCCAGTTGATCGCAAAAGAAGTGAATTACAATCCAGGAAAAGTTAGATTTGTTTCTGCCCTTTATGGAAAAGAACTAGAGGAAGGTCAGGTCCTTGATAGCGAATATTGGACAAGACATATTAGAGAAAAAGTCGATTTCTATGGTGCGGTAACAAGTATTGATAAGAAGGAAAATTATTTGCTTCTGGAAGTAGGAAGCAACAGGGTATTAGCAGCGCTCTGTAAATTGATTTTTGAAGAAGAAAGAGTTATTGCATCATCTTTGAACATCAAGAAAGAGGATAAAGTACAGCTGGCTAATGAAATTGCATTTCTCTATGCAGCGGGTGTAAATGTGGACTGGAATAAAATCACCTTTGCAGGAAAAATAGATTGGAAAAGGGCAAAACTTCCAAACTATCCATATGAAAAGAATAAATATTGGATGGAACTGAAATATGACAGAGAATCAGAAAATATCAATACGGAAGATTATCACACTATTCTTGGACAGAGAATTGATCTTCCATATATGAGTGACTCTGTTGTATTCCAAAAGAAATTTACGGCATTAGAACCTTATTATATGAGAGAACATGTCATTTTCAAGGCAGCCATTTCACCAGCAGCAGCCCATATGGCCATGATGCTTTCTGCTGTTAAAGAAATTGGAAATGCTAAGAGCTGTGTATTAAGCAAAATTGATTTCAGAGTTCCATTAGCGGCAAAGGAAGATGAACAACGGCAGGTTCAAGTTTGTATTGAAAAAGGTGGAGACGAATCAAAATTCAGTATTGTCAGCAGAGATTATCATTCCAAACATGATAAATGGCTGATGCATGCACAAGGAAATGTACAAATGCAGAATGATTATAAATTTACGGAATTGCATGCAGATATCGACGAATATAAGCGTCATTCATTTAAAGAGGATATCGAAGACAGCATCTATTATTTTATGGATAAATCCGGCTTTGAGCTGGGGGACGGTTTCCGAAGAATCAAGCGCATCAGCTACGGAGAAAATGATTGCGTCTGTGTGGTAGAACCGTTAAAAACTGTGCCGTATTTTAAAGATTATGTTCTTTACCCTGGAACGATTGATTCCATTTTCCAAACAGGAATTGCGCTGGTATTAGAAAAATTAAAAGAACGCACCAATGTTAATGAAGAGCAAGGAAATAAAACGGTTATTCCATACTATCTTGAAAAGCTGACCTTTAATTATAGAGAATCCGATCAATTGTGGTGTTACTCAAAATCAACTGTGGAAAATGACATCACTTATGCAGACGTTATTGTATATAACGAAAAAGGTGAAGTCTTAATGAAGATTGATAATCTCATGGCTAAAATCACAGAAAGCGACAGTTTATTACGAGAAATGAATAATCTGAATAAATTGTACTATCACACAGACTGGATGAAAACAAAAGCCATCACAAATTTACAGGAACTACCAGAGAATAGGAAATACATTCTTTTCGCTGATGAGAAAGCAGCTTTAAATCCTTTGCTTGAAAAAATGAAGGAATTCAACATGACACCAATATCTGTAGTAGCGGCAAATGAATTCCAAATAGAAAATGAGAATGCCTACGTAATCAATCAGGAAAAGAAAGATGATTGGTCTAAACTTTTTGCAGAAATATGCAGAAACGGTATAAAGAAAAATCTTACGATGATTTATTGTACAACAAAAGACGGTATTCAAATGGAAGCTTTAGACCAGATGAATTATGAATCTGTGAAAGGGTTGCACTATCTGGTTCAGGTCATGAACGAAGAAGGCTATACACAGGGAAGCAAAATTAAAATTGTTACGAAAGATGTTCAAAAACTTGGAGGTTTGAAGAAGCTTAATCTGTCAGGTTCTCTTGTATGGGGATTGGCAAAGGTTATAGCAATCGAATATCCTGAAATGTTTGGCGGAATCATTGATGGTGATGAAGCTGCGTTCTATGAGAATGCCGATTTTATCCATGAAGTTTTAGGAGATAGTGTACAGGAAATTTGTATTAGAGGAACGGATCGGTATGCAGGAAGATTAATTTCTCATCATGATTATTTGAAAAAGAAAATAGATAAGAAAAAGAAAATCGTCATAAAAGAAGATGCTTCATACTTAATTACAGGCGGTACAGGCGCATTAGGTCTTGTTTATGCAGAACAACTTGTAAAAGCAGGTGCTAAGAATCTTATCTTACTATCTAGACGTGAACCAGGGCTAAAAGCGAAGGAAGCATTACAGTCATTTATAGACAGAGGTGTACAGGTAAAGATTGCTCATGGAGATGTTTGTGATTATGAAGAATTGCAGATAGCAGTGGATGAATTCACGGCTGTTTTATCTCCGGCCACAGCTGCTATGCCTCCAATCAAAGGTGTTGTTCATACAGCAGGCGTTTTAAACGACAAAATGCTGATTGACCTTGACTGGAGTGATTTTGAAAAAGTTTTGAATCCTAAAGTAGCTGGAACGGTAAATCTTTACAATGCAGTTGAGATTGAAGAATTGGATTTCTTTATGATGCTGTCCTCGATTACGAGCATTGTCGGAAATATGGGACAAGGTAATTATGCATCTGCCAATCATTTCATGAATTCCTTTGCTGCATATATGGGGATGAACAATCTTCCCGGGTTTACATTCTGTTGGGGACCATGGAGTGAGAGTGGAATGGCAGCAGGTAAAGACTCTGTCACAAGTACGATGGACAGAATGGGGATGAAAACATTCGGAAAAGAACAAGGTCAGCAGGTTATCGAAGATTTTATGGATCAGCCATACGAAAACCTGTTGATTGCGGATGTTGACTGGAATACGTTAGCAGGTTCAATGGATCATGCAGCCGGAAAGAAAGAATTTTTGTCAGCTCTTGTAACGAAACAGGAAATGAACGTGCAAACAGAACCGAATGAGCAGGACTATGCATTCTTGGCAACACTAAAAAGTTTGACAATAGAGGAACGAGAAGATGTCCTAATTGAAAAACTCCAGGGGATCTGCGGAAAAATTATGGGATTTGAAAATGGACAATTATTATCGGTCGATGCAGCCTTTCGGGAACAGGGAGCAGATTCTTTAATGATATTCTCCATGCGTACAGCCATTAATAAGTTGCTGGGAACTGATGTTAATGTATCTGTATTTTTCAACTATCCTACAATTGTGAAACTGTCGGAATATTTGTTAAACGAAGTGCTGGTGTTCGATGAAGAAAATATAGAAGAAAAAGAAAAAGTAGAAAGTATAGAAGACTTATTATCTGAAATCGATACATTAACGACAGTATAGGAGAGGTGCGTGGTATGAATACGAACGATATCAATGTATATAAAGAGGCCTTAATAAAGGCTGCTAACAAAATCAAAGAACTAGATGGAGAACTAAAAATATCAAAAGAAGAAAAGGAAATTGCCATCATCGGATATAATTGCCGGTTTCCCGGCGGTGCTAATAATTCCGAATTATTTTGGGATAAGTTATCTCAAGGATTTGATGCTGTTACGGAAGTTAGACCTGACAGATTTCAAGTCGATTCCTTCTTCAGCGAGAATACACAGGATAAAGGGAAAATAAATACACGCTATGGTTCCTTTTTAGAGCAGGATATTAAGAAATTTGACAACGTACACTTTGAGATATCTCCAATAGAGGCAGTATCTGTAGATCCACAGCAAAAACTTTTACTAGAAGTAAGCTGGGAAGCAATGGAGAATGCTGGTCTTGATATCGAAGAACTGAAGGGAAGTAAAACTGGAGTATTTGTCGGAATCGATGCCATTGACTACGTGAATAGGGAAATGATTTCAGGGAATGTGAAGGATATTGGGGGATACTCACTAGTAGGGGTATCTTCCCATTCAGCAGCGGGCCGACTCTCTTATTTTTATGACTTTAAAGGTCCGGCAGCAAGTGTAAGTACTGCATGTTCATCGTCATTAACAGCGATGAACATGGCAGTAGACAGTCTCAGAAGCGGACAGTGTGATCTGGCTGTTGTTGGAGGTGTCAATCTCATCCTGAATCCGGAACCGTATGTGGGATTATCTCAGAACAATTCATTATCACCAGACGGACGTTGTAAAACATTTGATGCCGCCGCTGATGGATTCGGAAGAGGAGAAGGCTGTGGAATCATTCTATTAAAAAGGCTAAGTGATGCCAAAAGAGATAAGAACAGCGTTGTGGCTTTGGTAAAAAGTATCTATGTTGGTCAGGATGGAAAATCCAACGGTTTTTTTGCACCGAACGGACTGGCAGAACAAAGAGTCATTGCAGAAGCTTTAAAAAGGGCTGGACTAGGTGCTGAGGATGTTGATTACATTGAAGCTCATGGAACAGGAACACCTCTTGGTGACTTGATCGAAACACAGTCGATATGTGAAGTATTTAAAAATAGAAAAGAGCCAATAAAGGTTGGCTCAGTAAAATCCAATATCGGACATCTTGAGGCTGCATCTGGAATGGCGAGCATGATTAAAGTACTGCTTTCCCTTAAACATAAACAGATTCCGCCAAGCATTCATTTTGAAAATCCAAACCCCAATATTGATTGGGAGAGAATTCAAGTAGTAGACAAGCTTACGAATTGGGAGAGTCAAGGGGAAAAGAGAAGAGCCGGTGTCAGCTCATACGGGATCAGTGGAACATTGGTGCATTTGATCTTGGAAGAAACAGATGAGCTTCAGGAAGAAAAACCAGATATGCCTGTAAGTCTATTAACGATATCTACTAAGAATAAAAATGTACTAGAAAATGCGGTTTCTCAAATCAAGGATTATATGAGTCTATCAAAGGAAAAGCTCAGTGACATTGCCTACTCAACCAATATAACAAGGAATAAGAATGAATACAGGTTCGCGGTGGTTGGAAACAGTAAAGAGCAAATGATAAAGGAAATCGATCATGTGCTGAAAAATGAAGAGGCACGAGAATTTTACATGGGAAAAGCAGATAGTAAAAGGAAAAAAATAGTCTTTATGTTTACTGGTCAGGGGTCCATTTATAAAGATGCAGCAAAAGAATTTTATGAAACATCAAAAGAGTTTAGGGAAACATTTGATCGATGTAACGAAAGATTTCAAGAAATATTGGAGATTTCTGTGAAAGATACTTTGTTTGGTGAACTGGAAGAACGGTTAACAAATGCGCTTTATTCTCAGGCGGTCATCTTTTCATTAGAATATTCTTTAACAAAAGTCTGGGATTCCTTGAAAATAAAACCTGATTATGTTGTCGGACACAGTGTCGGAGAATATGCTGCGGCGTGCTATATCGGAATGCTGAGCTTTGAGGATGCGACGAATATGATTGCCTTGAGAAGCAGAATGATGGCAAGTGTGAAACCAAATGGGAAAATGGTTGGCGTTCTGATTGATGAAGCAGTGATGAAGGAAGCTATTTTGGAAAGTGGATGTCAAAATGTTTCGATAGCAGCAGTGAATGCAACCAAAAATGTGACGATTTCAGGTCTAAAAGAAGAAGTGGATACTGTCATCAATGTTTTGCAGAGAAAGGCAAGAGTATTTGTCAATGATCTCGGCATTTTATATCCCTATCATTCTATTGCAATGAAAGAATACTCAGAAATATATGGAAACAGTTTGGACCATATTGTCTGCAATAAATCGACTATCAAAATGATTTCAAGTGTTACCGGCAAGGTAGAAGAAAAAGACACTTTTGAAAATAAAGTGTACTGGATGGAGCATCTTGAAAAAACGGTTTATTTTATGAAGACAATACTAGAAGCAGAAAAATTAGGGGTTACAACCTTTATTGAAATTGGCGGAAATGCAACTTTATGTGGGTTGGCAGGCCAGTGTGTGCAAAAAGAAAATGCTGTTTTTGTGCCTTCTCTTAGAAAAGGAGTAGGCGACTATAAGCAGTTTTTAGAATCTGTAAAACGATTGTATCTCAAAGGAATCAAGATGGACTGGAATAGTTTCTATGAAAATTACAACAAAGAAAAAATAGTTTTGCCTAATTATCCATTTGAAAGAAAGGCAATGTGGAAAGAACAAGCTGCAGAAGGAAGCTCAGAATTAGGAATAAAATCATCAGGTAGAAGCACGGAGGATATAGAGCAACTATTAAAAAAACAAAATGAACAGCTGTTGAAACAGAAACGGATTCTTGAAGACATGTTCAAGTAAAAATCAAAGAAATAGATGAAAAAGGAGGAGTGAATCACTTATGAAAACAGCAGTAGATGAAAAAACGGTATTACAAGTTGTAGAAGAATTAAAAGACATTGTTCACATGATATCAGGCATGGAAAAAGAAGATATGGATGAAAACAGAAAACTTATTTCCTATGGACTGGATTCCATCCTGCTTTTGACCTTGGCAAAACAGCTACATTCAAAGTACAAGGTGGAAATTCCATTAGATGTATTTTTTACAACACTAAATACTTTGCAAATAATTGCAGAATACATAGCAGATAATGGTGTTGTTGAAGACGTTCAGGAAGAGGAAATACACGAAGAAGAAACACTGGAAGAAACAAACGAGACATATGACGTCGATTTATTTTCGGAAGATATATTTACGACTGATAACAATACAGAGGACAAGCCGTTACACAGTGGTCAGAAAATGGATATTGGGATGCTTGTTGAGGTATTTAACAGTCAGTATGAAATTATAACGAAACAAAATGAAATATTAAAGGTGATGGCTGGTTCTGGTTCATCCACAGGAAAGAAAAAGACAGCTCAGAATCAAAAAGGGCAGGACAAAGGGAAGAAAACAGCCCCGAATAAGTCCGGGGATTATTACAAGCCATACCAAAAATATGAGTTCAACCATGCGAATGAAGTAGATGATCTACAGTTAACCTATATTAAAAATATTGAGAAACGGGTGAATGCATTAACACAAAGATCGAAGGACAGAACCCAACACTACAGAAATGTTTATGCAAGCAACAGAAACTCCGCAGGATTTAGACCTTTATACAAAGAAATGCTGTACCAGATTATTGCAGATGAAGGAAAAGGCTCTAAGATTATGGATATCGATGGGAATGAAATGATTGATCTTACAATGGGTTTTGGTGTGTTGATGTTTGGACACAGTCCGGAATTTGTCCGAGATGCGTTAAGCGTTGAGGTTGAAAAAGGAATGCCGCTTGGACCAATGGGGAGACTTACCGGCCAGGTAGCAAAGAATATTTCCGATTTAACGGGAGTCGAAAGAGTTTTCTTCTGTAATTCAGGAACTGAAGCAGATATGTTTGCAGTCAGAGTGGCAAGAGCTGTTACAAAGAAAAATAAAGTTGTGTGTTTCACAGGTGCTTTTCATGGAACCTATGATGGATTTTTAGGGACACCAACTTATTCGGATGATCCAGATCATGCAACGACTTCCTTAGTACCAGGGATTACGGATCATGCAGTAAAAGATTTAATCCTGTTAGATTATGCTTCAGAGGATTCTCTAAAATACATCGAAGAACATAGTGATATCATTGCAGCCGTTTTAACGGAGCCAGTACAGAGCAGAAGGCCTGATGTTCAACCAAAAGAGTTCCTTCAAAAATTGAGAAAGGTAACTGAGGAAAATGATATTGCCTTAATTTTTGATGAAATTATCACCGGTTTTCGAATTGCCTCAGGCGGAGCTCAGGAATACTTTGACGTGGAAGCAGATATCGTGACTTACGGAAAAGTGATTGGCGGCGGTATGCCAATCGGCGTGTTAGCCGGTAAGAGCAGGTTTTTAGACAGTATTGATGGAGGAATGTGGAACTTTGGTGATGATTCTGTACCTCCTAATGATGACAAGAGAACCTTTGTCGCTGGAACATTTTGTCACCATCCAATGGCGATGGCCTCTACCAATGCCGTGCTGGAATATATTAAGGAAAATAAGGACCATATCTATGAATCTCTCAATCAGAAAGCCACTGAATTTGTCTATGAATTAAATCAATTTTTTGACAGTGAGAAGGTGGATATCCATATTAATCAGTTTGGTTCGCTATTTCGATTTACGGTTAATTTGGATAAAGAAATTTTCTATTATGGTTTGCTGGAAAAAGGGATTTATATCTGGGAGGGGCGTAACTGCTTCCTATCTACAGAGCATTCCAAAGAAGATGTGGATTATGTAATAGATGCTGTGAAGAGGACGATTTACGAAATGAAGGAAGCAGGCTTTTTTAGTTAAATCAGGTCTGAATTCAAAGAGTAATAATTTATATAACATACTAGTTAAGGAGAGAAAAATATGATTTTTTTAGCATTTTGGGCATTAGGTATTATTACTGCAGTTGTAGATTTATATTTTAAGGGATTTCCATCAGATCCTGCACAGATTAGCTATGTTCTTTTACTTCATCAGTTTGTTGTTACATTTGGAATTTTAGGCATTACAGGATTACTAAGTAACATGATTTTTGCCAAGCAAAATGCAAAGATGATCGGCTGGCCGGGTGGCCCTTTTCAGATTAAATATGGCTTTTCACAACTGGGACTTGGAGTCATGGGCGTAATGTGTATCTGGTTCCAGGAAGGGTTCTGGTTAGGAACGATCGTTGGTATGTATATATACGGAATCAGCGGCCTTTGGTCACACTGGAATGTTATGAAAATGAATAAAAAAGCAGATGCAGACAGCATAGGAAATATCATTATGGATATTGCATATCAAGCCTTTTTAACCGTCTTATCCATCAATATTGGACTATGGGTAATCGGCTGAGCTGGATATCGCGCGCTTATCCACAGTAAAAGGTTTTTGTTAATTCCTAAACGACAAAAAATCCATTTTAGGAGTGCTGTGTAATATGCAAGGAAAAAAGATAGAATTGTCAGAGATTCAAAAAGGAATCTATTTTGAATGCCAGACAGGCGGGAAAAATATTTATAATATCTCAGCAGCTATAAAAATGAAAAATCAATTAGATCATGAGAAGTTAGAACAGGCATTAAACATGCTGGTAGAAGAACAGGCAGCACTGCGCAGCCATATTGAATTATCAGACGGCAGTGTAGCAATGGTTGTTAATGAACAAGTAGACACTACTATTCATTATTATGATGCTCCTAAGGAATGGAATATAAAACAGAATATAGATGAGATGGTCAAAGAAGAAATTGGGTATGAATTTGATTTATCAAAGGCACCACTTTTTAGAGTGTCTCTGATTGAGAATGGGAAAGATGAAGGGGTTCTTGTGATGATTCTTCATCACATTATTTCAGACGGAGTCTCCCTGGATATTTTCATTCATAAATTATTTTCCTATTATTCAAGGTTCCTTAAGGATGAAACAATAGAAGTAAATGTAGATGATGGATTTTTAAAGTTCGTTGAAGCAGAAAATAAGAAGTTAGCAGATGGAAGCTATGAACAACAAAAAGAATATTGGAAAGAAAAGGTAAGTGATGTGCAAGCTCTGGATTTTCCAAAGGACTTCTCCAGTGCACAGGATAATTATGGAGAGGGGAAAGAGAAAACTTTCCCTATTTCCAAAAACCTTATGAATAGAATCGAAAAAAAATCTCAGCAAGAAGAAGTCACACCATTTATTTTCTGCCTATCTGCATTTAGTGCGCTTATGGGAAGGTATTGTAAGGAAGAGAATGTTGTCATTTCTAGTCCGTTCACGCACAGACCGGGCTTTGATTATGAAGAATCAATAGGTTGCTTTATTTATACACTTCCATTAAAAGTAAGGATTGATGAGAACAAACCATTTAAAGAAGTTATTAGTGGAATGTATGAGGAAATGATCGGAGCTTATAAAAATATTGGATATCCAAATAATTTAATTGCCCGTGAATCTACATCAAGTGTATATACCGGGATGCAGTCCATATTTGATATCTCCTTTGTCTATGACAGATTTAGTCAGCCGGAATGGGAAGGCATAGAGTGTGAGACATTTGAAATGGACATGATTACGTTTCCTGGCAATATGATGGTCATTCTTAATAAAATGCCTGATGGAGACATGATTAAGATTCAGTATAAGTCTGACATCTATGCAGAAGAAATGATTGACATGCTCGGCAAACGTTTTATCAAAATGTTAGAGGCTGTAACAAATCATTCTGAAGTGCTTGTGAAGGACATCGATCTGTTTTTGGAAAAGGAAAAAGAAAAAATCTTAGACGATTTCAATCAAACCTCCTTTTTTGAATATAAGCCGTTGCATATTATGGAGATTTTCCAGGAACGAGTCATCAGGTATAAGGATCATACTGCACTAATTTATGAGGGTGGCAGCATGACGTATGAGGAAGTCGACAAACATGCAAACCAGCTTGCACACCAAATTTTGCAGCATAAGCGAAAAGAGAATGAAGTAATCGGGGTACAGCTGAAGCGTTCGAAAGAAATGGTACTTACCATATTAGGGATTTTGAAAGCAGGATGTGCGTATGTTCCAATTGAAAGCTATTATCCTGAATCAAGAAAACAATATATTTTTAAGGATGCAGATATCTCCATTTTTATAACAACAAAAGACCTGGAATATGAATTCTGTGAAGATAAACAAATTATCTTTGTAGATGACAGTGATGTATATACAGGAGATGACAGCAATCCGGTCATTCAATTGAATCCATATGACCTGGCGTACATCGAGTATACTTCCGGTTCAACTGGAGAGCCAAAAGGAGTTATGGTTGAAAACCATAGTGTCGTAAATACGACAATGGATTTGGAAAGACGTTTCCCTGTTGAAGAGGGAGATGTATATCTATATAAAACTCCATTTTCCTTTGATATTTCGGGAACAGAGCTGTTTGGCTGGTTTATGGGAAAAGGTGCTTTGTGCATCTTGGAGCATGACGGCGAGAAGAACCCCGAACTGATATTGGATTATATAGAGAAATATCATGTTACACATATTAATTTTGTCCCAACGATATTCCGTTTGTTCTTAGAGTTATTTAACGAGAAAAAGAATGTGGAAAAATTAAACTCGTTAAAATGGGTTTTTGTCGGAGGCGAAGCCGTAACACCTGATATTATCGAGAAATTCTTCCAAATCGGTTTGGATGTAAAGCTTGAAAATGTATACGGTCCGACAGAATGTACGATGTGGGCATCACACTATTCAATTAAAGGATATGAAGATGTTTCGAATGTATCGATAGGACATCCTTTAAACGAAATCAGATGGTTTGTAGTAGATGAAAACCATCAAATGCAGATGATTGGAGTGCCGGGAGAGCTAGTTTTGAGCGGAGTAGGTCTGGCACGTGGATATTTGAATAAAGAAGAGCTTACGAACGAAAAATTCTGTGATAATCCATTCTATGATGAAAATAAAGATCCGGTCTGGTTTAAGAAAATGTATAAAACAGGGGACTTGGCCAGATTCCTTCCAGATGGAAGTATTGAATTTATGGGAAGAATGGATTTTCAGGTTAAAATCAGCGGATTACGTATAGAACTGGGTGAGATTGAAAATGCTCTGGCACAGTATGATGGTATTGTAAAAGCTGTCGTGGTGACAAAGCAGTCAACTAATCAGCTGCCACTCATGTGTGCTTATTATCTTGCTCCAAACGAAATACCGGCGTCAGATTTAAGAGAATTTTTAAGCAGTCATGTACCTGCTTATATGATCCCATCCTACTTTGTTCTCATGAAGGAACTTCCGGTTAACAGCAGTGGAAAAATAGACAGGAAAGTCCTGATTGCAGATACAACATATAAAAATCAATCCGTTAAAAAGGATCAAATACCGGTATCTGATCTGGAGAACATCATTGCTGGAGTCTGGAAAGATGTATTAGGAATTGACCAGGTGGGAATTGATGATCATTTCTTTGAAATCGGCGGACATTCCATGGCTTCCATTCTCGTACATAACAAGTTAAAACAAGAACTTGATCGGGAATTTTCCATAACTGTTTTATTCCAATTGCCGACGATACGGCTTTTGGCTGAGCATCTAATGAAAAATGAAAAAGTGACGATTAAAGACAGAAAGAAATATTTTCAGAGAAAGAGAAAAGCGGTTAACTCAGATATTGCCATCATTGGCATGTCTATTGATGTTCCAGGTGCCACAAGCATTAATGAGTTTTGGAACAACCTGAAAAATGAAAAAGAAAGCATCTATTTTTACAATGATGAGGAATTGCGAAATCTCGGAGTTAGCGAAGAAGACATTCAAAACAGTAATTATGTAAAAGCTAAAGGCCGTGTGGATGATATAGAATATTTTGATTCAGAATTTTTCGAATATACACCAAGTGAAGTAAACCACATGTCTCCACAGTTAAGACTTTTGTATAAAGGGACATGGGAGGCACTGGAGGATGCAGGATATTATCCTGGCTCGACAGAGGAAAAAATGGGTATCTTTATTGGCGGTTCAGATGATTTTGCGTGGTATAACGAAGCGCTGGGGAACGCTCGAAATTACAGTGATATGTATCAGGCATTTACCATGAGTACCAATCATTTCCTTGCTACAAGACTAGCTTACAAGTTTAATATCAAAGGACCTGTATTCTCTTCTCTTACAGGATGTTCTACGACACTAGTAACGACTCATCTCGCAGGCCAGTCTCTGATGCTGGGTGAATGTGATATTGCGATTGCAGGTGGTGTGACAGTTGAGCTGCCAAATGATGGCGGTTATATGTATCAGGATGGAATGATGTTTTCACCGGATGGCCATTGTCGCCCATTTGATGCAGAAGCAAAAGGGACGGTTTTTTCAAACGGAATGGGAATCGTTGTGCTGAAGAGACTAGAAGATGCTCTAGAAGCGGGAGACCAAATCTACGCTGTGATTAAAGGTTCTGCAGTCAATAATGATGGAAGCCAGAAGGCTGGTTTTACTGCACCAAGTGTAGATGGACAAGCAGAAGTAATCAGAGAAGCCTATAGACGAGCAGAAATTGATCCGGAAACTGTGGGCTATATCGAAGCACATGGTACTGGAACGGCATTGGGAGATCCTATTGAGGTCGAATCACTGACCAAAGCATTTGCAACAGATAAGAAAGGCTATTGTGTCTTAGGCTCTGTAAAAGGAAACGTCGGACATACAGATACAGCTGCAGGGGTAACTGGACTGATAAAAGTCGCAATGAGCTTAAAGAATAAATATATCCCTGGAACCGTGAATTATAAGGCTCCAAACCCTAAAATCCATTTTGATGAGATTCCATTTGTCGTGAATAGTCACGGAATACAGTGGGAAAACGAAAATAATCTTCCACGTCGGGCAGGAATCAACTCGTTTGGGGTTGGTGGAACCAATGCACATATGGTATTGGAAGAAGCTCCAGTCGTAAGAAACAGCAGTGATCCAGAAAAAACAAATCTTTTGCTTTTCTCTGCAAAAACGGAAAATGCCTTGAATAAGAATATCAAATCAACGCTTGAGTACATTGCCTCTGCTGAAACAATCAATCGTTCCGATGCAGCTTGGACATTGATGGCAGGGAGAAAGCATTTCAACTATAGAAAAGCCGTTGTCATTAATGAGGATTTTGGAAGAGATGTCGATGTGGATGTGCTTATCGAAGATATTCTTGAGAGCGAAACAAAGAAAGCTAACGAAGTTAAGAACGTATACTTTATGTTTTCTGGTCAGGGAAGCCAGTATCAAGGCATTGGCAGAGATTTATACGAGGCAACGGACAGTTTTATTGGAAATCGATATCGTGACTATGTAGATGAGATATTGGGCTATTTAAGTGAAGAGGAACAAATGGAATTTTTTGAAGTCATCTATGGAAATGCAGATCCGGCTCTGATTAATCAGACAAGATACAGCCAGTTTGCATTATTTGTAACAGAATATGCCCTTTCTAGTATTTTGATAGAACTTGGTGTGAAGCCGCAAGCCTTTATCGGACACAGTATTGGGGAGGTAACAGCGGCTGCAGTTGCTGGCGTATGGAGTCTTAAAGATGCCGTAAAAATTGTCAGAGCCCGTGGAGATATCATGCAGAAACAGAAATCCGGTGTGATGCTTGCTGTTATGAAAAGTGCAGACGAAGTGAAAAAGATGCTGATTGATGGAGTATCTCTAGCACTTAACAATACTTCCGATCGTTGTGTCGTTGGAGGAACAAAAGAAAAGATTGAAGAGTTTAAAAAAATCGTGACAGAAAAAGGATTCAAGGCGACAGTACTTAAAACCTCTCATGCCTTTCATACCTATATGATGCAGGATGCTGCAATCGAATTTGGAGAATTTCTGAAAGAATTGAACATGAATAATCCATCTGTTCCGATTGTTTCGAATGTGACCGGGACGTGGGTGGAAGAGAATGAAATGAATACCGCAACATATTGGGCAGAACATATTATTCATCCAGTGCAATTTGACAAGAATCTTGAAGTAATCCTGGATGAAGAGAATGCTGTATTTATCGAGGTAGGCGCAGGAAGATCCTTATGTACCTTTGCACTTCAGCATAAAGACAGAAAAAAAGGTCAGACATTCCTGAATATTATTCGACATCCAGTCGAAAAAGACAACGATTTGGAATTTGCCTATGCAAAGCTGGGGATTGCATGGTGTGCAGGAATCGAACTTGACTGGAAAAAAATGATGGGGGACAAGGTGAAAAACAGAATTTCACTTCCAGTCTATCATTTTGAGAAAAAACCATATCCGATTAAGATTTCCCTGAATGGAGAAAACGCAGGAACTCAAAAGGATTTGGAGAAAGTCTTAGAAGTTTCGGAACAAGCAGCAGTAACGCTTGAGAAAGCAGTATCCCTTGAGGATAACATTATTGATGCATATAAGTCTGTTCTAGGATTTGAAGAGGTTTTGAAAGACGAGGATTTCTTCGAGCTCGGCGGAGACTCGTTAAAAGCGGTAAGTCTGTCTACTGAAATCGAAAGTAAAACTGGAATAAACGTTGCCGTATCAGAGATCTTTAAATATACCACACCGAAGAAATTGAATGCATTTATGAAGACTCTAACCAACAGTTCTACAGATAAGCAAAAAATTGTACCAGTAGCAAAAGCATCTTACTACAATACGTCCTCTGCACAAAAGCGGATGTACAGTTTGTACCTGCTTGATCAAGCGAGTACTGCTTACAATCTTCCTTCTGCAACTGTTATTGAAGGGAAACTGAATGAGGAGAAGGTAAGGGAAGTTGCTGAGAAGCTGTTGATGCGACATGAATCACTAAGGACTTCTTTTGAAATAAGAGAGAACAAAGTGGTACAGATGGTTGCAGATCATGTTGAGATGGAATTGAGTTTTACAGAGCAGCACATTGAAACAGATGAGCAGATGAATGCGTTAATTGAGGATTTTGTGAGGCCATTTGATTTATCCAAAGCTCCTTTATGCAGACTAAAGCTCGTAACTGTTTCTGATGACAAATCAATTCTTTTATTTGATGTACATCATATTATCGCGGATGGCAGCTCTGTGGAAATCCTGACAAGAGATTTTAATGACTTATATGTATCCTCACTGGAACCGTTGGCAGTACAGTATAAAGATTATGCAGAATGGCAGAACCAGTATCTGGCATCAGAGAAAGTGAAAGATTTAAAAGACTACTGGACTGGTATTTTTAAAGATGATATTCCGGTGCTGGAGCTCCCACTAGATAAGGAAAGACCTGCCATTAAGACTTTCGCAGGAGAAAGAATGTATTTTTCCATTGACAGTGAGCTTGCAAGCAGATTGGAACAGTTTGCACAAAATAAGGGTGCGACGATGTATATGACCTTATTAAGTGCATGGTATGTGCTGCTAGCAAGATATTCCGGTCAGGAAGATATTGTAGTTGGCTCACCGGTAGCAGGTAGAGTGACTGCCGAAGTTGCAGATACGATGGGGATGTTTGTCAATATGCTTGCCATGAGAAATAAGCCGGCAGCAAGCAAGAAATTTATCGATTTCTTCCAGGAAGTAAAGGAAAATACGGTTCTAGCGCTTAAGAATCAGGACTTTCAGTTTGATCATTTGATTGAACAGCTGGATATAAACCGTGCTCTTAGCCGCAATGCACTATTTGATGTATGTTTTGATTACCAAAATATGACGACGTATGACCTTGATATTGAAGGGATGAAAATTAAGCCATTTCATTTTGATACACAGACTTCTGCCTATGATTTGGTCTTAACATGCCAGCAGCAGAGAGAAACAAAAGAAATTGATTGTTTTATTGATTATGCAACTGATTTATTTAACCGAGATACGGTTGAGAGAATGCTCAGTAATTACAAAACCATTCTTGAGAGTATCCTAGATGATTGTGAAAAAACGATCGGCACGATTAATATCCTTTCACGATCAGAAAGAGAGCTAATCTACAGACAGTTTGAGGATACAATGCTTGCACGAAAGAAGGATGTTACGCTTCATGAAATGTTTGAGGGAAATGTAGAAAAACACCCGGATAAAACAGCTTTGATTACCTCGGATGGAAGAGTATTTACCTACAACGACTTGAATCAAAAGGCAAATATGATCGCACATACGTTACGTTCTTTACATGTTGGACAAGAAGATTTGATTGGAATCATGACAAAAAGAGATGAATATCTGATAGTTGGAATGCTGGGGATTTTAAAGGCAGGAGCAGCATATGTACCAATTGACTCTCATTTTCCAAAAGAAAGAATTGATCATATGATTGGGACAAGCAGACCAAAAGCGATGCTTGTCGATAAGGAATACAGAGAAAACTTGGAATATGATGGGGTTTGCATCGACTGTGCAGCATTAATAGAGGATGAACGATATGTGAGAAATCCTGAAACGTCATGTGAGGCAGATTCCCTTGCCTATGTTTTATATACTTCCGGTTCAACCGGAAAACCTAAAGGGGTAATGGTCAATCATGCATCTGTCGTTAACTTTGTCCATGATTGTATGAATCGACAAATATTTAAAAATGAAGAAGACAGAGTTATATGTATAACAACATTATCTTTTGACATCTTTGCATTCGAATCGATCGTGCCGTTGTGTACCGGACATTCCATATACATGGCAGATGAAACTGAACAGCTGGATGCGGCACAGGCTGCAAAGAAGATTGTCCAATATGATGTTACACATATCCTAAGTACGGTATCGAGAATCAAAGCATTTGTAGATAATCCGTTGTTTGCACCGGCATTAAAGCAATTAAAATGTGTGTTAAGCGGTGGAGAAAATTTTCCGATTCAGTTGCTTCACGATATCAGAACACTAACCGGAGCACGCATCTATAACATGTATGGGCCTACAGAAACAACCATTTGGTCCACTTCAAAAGAACTGACTAAATCGGATTCTATTAGTATTGGAAAGCCAATTGCCAATACACAGATTTTTATCCTTAATGGAGAAAATCAGCTACAGCCATATGGTGTTTATGGAGAAATCTGTATTGCCGGAGCTGGACTTGCAAGGGGATATTACAATGACAGGCTTGAAACGGAAAAGAAGTTTACCATGGTAGAAGATATACAAGGGATCAAACTTTATAAAACGGGCGATAGAGGCAGGATGATTGCAAATGGCGAGGTTGAAATCTCTGGAAGACTGGATAACCAGATTAAAATCAGAGGATATCGGATTGAGATTGGTGAAATTGAAAGAGCTGCCCTAGAGCATCAAGATGTAGATATTGCAGTAGTCAAAGTGTATGAAGGTGCAGACGATACCAAAAACTTGGGATTGTTTTACTGTCTGAAGGAAAAGGGATCCACACAACTGAAGCAGGACAGTCAATGGCTAAAAGAATGGTTAAAGTCAAGACTGCCGCAATACATGATTCCAGGTGAATACATCCTACTTGATAAGATGCCGACCCTGCCGAATGGAAAGATTAACAAGAAAGCATTAGTTATTCCAGAAGCGAAGATAGCAGTTGAGGCTAAGGTGCAGTCAAAATCAGGACTCGAACGAGACATTCTGAATATCTGGAAAGAGGTATTACAAAAAGACATGATCGGAGTCCATGATAATTTCTTTGATGCAGGCGGCAACTCATTTGCATTGATGATGGTCAATAACAAGATAAACAGTGAATTAGGACTGACAATTCCTATTATGAAACTATTTGAATACCCAACGATTGAAAGCTTCGTTATGGCATTTGCACAGGAAAATGGTATTAATGACGACAGCCATACCGACACATCTGCTGTTGAGTCTGGATTTGATCATGATTATTTTGATGATGACGACTTTGATGAGGAGCTTGAGAATGCAGTAGAAGCAGCTATCCAGAAAGAAACAGGAGAAATTCGGAAGGAAGATGTAGCCGTAATTGGAATGACATGTCGATTTCCGGATGCAGAAAACCTCGAAGAATTCTGGCAAAATCTGATGGATGGTAAAGAAAGTATACGTTTCTTTGATGATGAAGAGCTTTCAAATAGCGGAATTCCGAAAGAAATAGTGGAAAAAGAAAACTATGTAAGGGCTAAAGGCTATTTAGATGGTGTTGAATATTTCGATTCTGATTTATTTGATTATTCGGATAAGGAAGCGCAGATGATGGACCCGCAGATTCGTTTAATGCATCAGTGTACGTATGAAGTATTGGAACATGCAGGTTATAACTCCTTTGAATATGACGGCAAAATTGCTATGTTCGCTGGAAGTGGCTCAAACCTCTTATGGATGTCGAAATTCGGCAATAGTCAGGATGATATCATCGATGCCTTTGAAGCAATAACTTATAACGAAAAAGATTTCCTTACAACAAGGATTGCCTATAAGTTGAATTTAAAAGGATCAAGTATGAATATTCAAACGGCATGCTCCACTTCTCTTGTTGCGATACACGAAGCAGCAAAAGTCGTCATTAATGGAGAAGCAGATATGGCTGTTGCCGGGGGGTATCGATTTCCTATCCAAGAAAAGAAGGATATTTGTGGCATGAAGGAATGATATTTTCCAAAGATGGGCACTGCCGACCATTTTCAAACGACTCGACAGGTACTGTTCCAGGAAATGGATGTGGCGTTGTGCTACTCAAGCCTTTGAAGAAGGCGTTAGAAGATCATGACCATATCTATGCCGTCATTAAAGGCTCTGCGGTAAACAATGATGGAATCGATAAGATTGGCTATACTGCACCAAGTATTAAAGGACAATGTGACGTCATCAAATCGGCGTTAGATAAATCTAAAATTGCCCCAGAGGATATCAATTATGTGGAATCACATGGTACCGGGACTTCCTTGGGGGATCCGATTGAAGTAGAAGCGTTGAAGCAGGCATGGGGGACGTATAAAAATGGATACTGTGCACTTGGTGCCGTAAAAGCAAATATCGGACATCTTGATGCTGCAGCTGGAGTGGCAGGATTTATCAAAACCGTTTTGGTGCTGGATAAAAAAGAAGTACCACCGTTGATTCATTTCAATCAGCCAAATGAAAAGCTGGATCTCGCTAACAGTCCATTTTATATCAATACAGAAGTGAAGAATCTGAAAAATTATCATGGAAAACTGAGAGCAGCAGTAAGCTCCTTTGGTATCGGTGGAACCAATGCACATGTTGTCTTAGAAGAGGCACCAAAATAAGGAGGTAAGAAAAAACATGCGAAAAGAGAGGCTATCATATATTTTACCTTTCTCAGCTAAAAGCACGGAGGCATTAGATAATACCTCTTCAAAGGTTATCCGTTATTTAAATGAGCATAATGAGGTCGATCTAGCGGATGCCTCCTGGACCCTTCAAAAAGGAAGAAGAGTTTTTGACTATAGAAAAGCAATTGTTGCCCGCAGAAATGACATGGAAGTTGATACCTTCCATGTCTGCTCTGGCACTGTCGGAGCTGGAAAAGGTAAACAGAATCTTGTTTTGGTACTACCCGGTGTACTGGATGTTAATGAGATCTGGAAGAAAGAGGAGACAGAGGGCAGTCATTATCCTGTAATAAAAAGCTATGAACGTGCAGTAGCACAAGTTTTAGAAATGCTCCCGATCAAAACGGCAGAAAAAATTAGGTCAGGTCAAGAAGATAGCTGTTACAGAGCATTTATCAGTGGTTATGCCAGCGTGAAGATGATGTTGGATCTTGGTATTCGGCCTACTGCTTTGGCAGGAGAAGGAATTGCGGAGCTTGGAGCTTATGTATCTGCAGGTGCGGTAAGTATGAAAGATGCCCTCGATATCATTCGAAAATATGGCCAGCTTTCCAGTTACGAAGAAGTGTATGAAAAATACGATGTAAGAAACAAACAAATACCGGTTATTAGAAAAGCTGGTAAAAAAGCAAAACAGCATATTGATGAAGCATTAGTCATTAAGCTTGGAAGCTCTAAACTGGAAAATAGGATTACAAAACGCTGTATGCCTGATGTCAGTCCGGAAAATGTAATCTGTCTGATTGAAAACCCTGCTGAGGAATTTAGTAACAATGTATATCATCTTATTGGAAAATTATGGTGCAGAGGTTTAACGATTGATTGGAACAGGGTTAATGCAGAAACTTCATTAAAAAGAGTTGTATTGCCTACATATGTATTCGATAAAAAGGAATTTGACAGCGACGTTTTATTTGGAGGACGAAATTTCTCCTCTGAACACAAGCTGACAGAATCTGTGCCCGGGAATGAAGAAGAAGTGCGTGATCCTTCGGAGGTTTTGAGAGAGCTCTGGGAAGAAGCACTTGGAATGACGGAAATTAAAAAAGCAGATGATTTCTTTGAAAATGGAGGAGATTCTCTAAGTGCGATCAGGCTATCCTCTAAAATCAAGGAGACGTTGAAAGTCGATTTTCCATTGTCCGAAGTATTTAATCATTCCACATTAGGAAAAATGGAAAAATATATTTATGCTCATTTAAAACAAAAATCAGAGGATATTATCGAGAAGCTGGGAGTGCAGGAATATTATGAAGCATCCTCTGCTCAGAAGCGAATGTATGCAGTGAATGAATTGATTGAGGATGCGATTCCGTATAATTTCGCCGCGGTATATAACGTAACCGGTAGAATCGATAAGGAAAAAATCCAATATTGCTTTACTAAACTCGTCCAGAGACATGAAGCGTTTAGAACGAGATTTGATCTGATTGACGGAGAAGTGGTTCAGTTCATCGAAGATAAAGTGGATTTCACCGTGAAATTTCAAACGATTGAGAAAGAGAATCTGGATGAAGCCATTCAGGAAAATATTCTAGCTTTTGACTTGGGAGAAGCACCATTACTACGAGTAGCCTTTATAAGTATAAACGAAGAAGAACATGTAATGGTTTTGGATATGCATCATATTATTTCAGACCAAAGCTCCCTTGATGTGCTCCTAAAAGAAATTGCTTTGATTTATCAAGAGGAAGAATTACCACATTTGGACATTCAGTATAAAGATTTTGCCAAATGGCAGAATGACTTTTTCCGAAGTGGAAAAGTGAAAAAACAGCTGGATTACTGGAAAAAGGAATTTGAAGGCGGTATCCCCGTTCTTGATCTCTATACCGATTATGATAGACCAGAGGTTATGAGATTTGATGGCAGGAACGTTCACTTTACATTTGAGGATGACCTCAATAATAGGATTCTTGCTTTTACTAAGGAACTGGGGATTACTCCTTATATGTTTATGATGGCCGCCCTAAATATCTTGCTATGGAAATATACAAACCAAAAAGAGATCGTGATCGGTACGCCAATCGCTGGAAGAAGACATGCTAAGCTGGAATCGATCGTAGGAATGTTTGTCAATACGCTTGCGATTAAAAGTAATCTTGATGAAAATGCAACAATAACAGACTATCTGCGATATACGAAAGAAAAACTGGTGCGTAGCTATGATAACCAGGACTGTCAGTTTGATCATTTGGTGGAAGAACTGGGAATTCCTAAGAACGTATCGAGAAATCCCTTATTCGATATTCTCTTTAATTATATCAATATGGGTACGGACGAGGTAGAAATTGAAGGGCTTTCTTTAGCTCCATATAACGATGGGGAAATCGATGCCAAATTTGATATCAGCTTCACCTTGCAAGAAAAAAATCAGACATTTGACTTGGACATTGAGTATTCGAAAGCCTTGTACAAGGAAGAAACCATTAGGTTAATGGGAAATCGTTTAATTTATATCATTTCACAAATGCTGGGGGATGCAAATGTAAGTCTTAAAGAGATTGATATGATGACAGAAGATGAGCGGCAATGGCTTGTTGACACGGTAAATCAGACTGCAACTGATTTTCCAGCAGATAAAACCGCATTAAGTCTTTTTGAAACGTGTGTAAGAGATCATCCGGATGCCATTGCCATTGAGTGGCTGGAGGAAACGATTTCATACAGCCAGTTAAATAACATGGCAAACCAGTTAGCGAAGAAGCTGACAGAGAAAAATATCGGATATCAGGATAAAGTGGCAATCCTTTTGGAACGCGGGTTTATGCAGATGGTAAGTATGTTGGGCATTATGAAGCTTGGTGCAGTATATGTTCCGATTGATCCAAAGTATCCGCAGGAGAGATTGGATTATATTCTGGAAGACAGCAAAAGCAGAGTGGTTGTGACAGATCATTCTCTAATAGAAAAAGTAAGTTCTGATATGGAGAAATTCCTGATTGATGAAGAAAATTTACTAGATAGAGACAATGATACGGGAATTGAATCAGAATATAAACCGAAAACTTTTCATAGTGAAGATCTAATTTATATGATTTATACATCTGGTTCCACAGGTAACCCAAAAGGAACGCTGATCAAACATAAAAATGTCGTACGTGTCGTAAAAAATACAAACTATATTGAAATTGGCAAAAATGACAGAATCATGCAAATATCCAATTATGTATTTGACTGTTCGGTATTTGATATTTATTCTGCTTTGCTGAATGGAGCGACTCTTGTCATCATTCCAAGAGAAACATCTCTTGATATCCCATTACTTGCAGATTTTATTAATAAGAAAAAAATCAGTGCCTTTTGTATCTCGACTGCATTATTCCATATGCTCGTTGACTGGAAGGCAGAGTCTTTAAAGAATGTTCGTAAAATCATCGTGGCGGGAGAACAGCTTTCATTGACCCATGCCCAAAAGACCGTGAACGCAATTGGAAAAGGGAAATTGATCAATGCATATGGTCCAACTGAATCAGCAGTTTTTGCAACCTATTATCCAGTCGATGAAATCGATGATGTGTCAATCGTTCCTATCGGTTATCCTTTGGCCAATACAACGGTGTATGTCGTGGATGAAAAGAAACAATTGGTACCGATTAATGTAGCTGGTGAACTATGTTTGGGCGGGGATGGAATTGGACGTGGTTATCAAAACAGAGAGGACTTGACGGAAGAAAAATTCATTTCACTTGATGCAGCAGACGGAGAAAGAGTGTACTGCACCGGTGACAGGGTGATGTGGAACAGTAATAGAGAACTAGTATTTTTAGGTCGTATGGATTTCCAAATCAAACTGAGAGGATTCAGAGTTGAGCTTGGAGAAGTGGAGAGACAAATAAACAGTATTGATGGAATCAAAAATGCTGTTGTTACGGCTGATAAGGATCATCTTGGAACGTTATATATGTCGGCGTATTATACGATAAAAGATGAACGTCAGAAGGATTCGTATAATGAAAACTATGTAAGGAATGCTTTAAGCAGTAAACTTCCTGAATATATGATTCCTTCTAAATACATGCTTTTAGAAGAATTTCCACTCAATTTTAGTGGAAAGGTTGATCGAAAAGCACTTCCAAAAGCCGAAGAATCAGGTAAAAAAGCTTTGGTAAAAGACGAGCCTAGAACACCATTAGAAAGTGAAATTCTTGAAGCTATGCAAAAGATATTGGATGTAGAGGATTTCGGTATCAAAGATAATTTCTTCCACCGCGGCGGACAGTCAATAAAAGCCATTGCATTAGTTAAGGAATTATTCAGTAAGGGTGTGGAAATCAAAGTCAATGAAATCTTCCAGTATCAAACAGTAGAAAAAATAGCAGCATCCATAGAACCAATAGTGGAAGAAAAGCTTCTATTGATAGAAACAGACAATAAAGTAACAGACGTTACGTTGAGTGATAAACAGATTAATGGATTGGTAAGGTTTATCACTGCAGGTATCGACTGTTTATCAGAAATGATGACAGCCTCTGAACCGAGCGTAATATTTCCTTTATCACCGATTCAAAAAGGACATATGTCAAAGGGATCAGATCACAGTGGATTTATCACAAATATCTCTACCTTAGCTTCGGAAAATAGAATAAGAGACGCCATTGTAAAAGTAATAGTTAAGCATCAGCTACTACATAGTACTCTGGTGAAAGCAAAAGGAGAAAAGAATTGGTGTGAATATGAAGTAGATGGAATTCAAGCGGTCATTGGAAATTATCTAACATTTACTGATATATCCATGTACGCAGAAAGTGTCCGGGAAAAGATCATCCGCAGACTAAGTGATGAAATCATGCTAAAAACGTATTCAGAGAATGAACTTTTGTGGCGTATGTGTGTGCTGAAAGAAAGTGCAAATAAGCATGTGGTAATTTGGGGTGCAGACCATTTAATGTTCGATGGAATGAGCGCAGAGATTATCAAACATGGGATAGAAAAGGAATTGGGTCGGGGCAGTAACGATGAGGATGAACCTAATCGCAGCTATCAAGAATATATAGAAGTGCTAAAGCAAGGTCCGTCAGATATGACTGAGACGGAATTGATAGACAAATTTAATCTGGAAAAATGGAGCGAATTCAACAGCAAGGTAATGGAAGCTCCGAGCGAGGATGCTGCACAGTTAAAAAGAAAAGTTGAACTGGTCATTCCGTTATCAGAAGTGGACCAAGTAGATATTTGGTGGTATGCATTTGATTTAGTATCGGATATTTTAAGAGATTACAAGAAAACAGAAACCATACCTTTTGCATTTCTGGATTATGCAAGAAGCTATCAAGACAAGGATTTTTACAATACCGTAGGAGAATTCCTGGATATTGTACCAGTCATAAGCGCAAATGAAGAAAAAATATATGTAGAATCAGTGATTGAGATGTGCAGGCATCATTCCGTCAATTTTCTCACATTACTTGGGGATGAACGATTTAGATCAGAGTATTCAAAGCTGAATGAGCTGATTGGAAATTATTTTTACACTGATAAAGAATATTGTGACTTTATCCTATATAACTTCCAAGGATTTGTTACGGACGCAGAAAGAGAAGCCTTTGTGCAAAACAATAAAGACAATAATTTGGCGCGGATGACTGTAACAGTAAATTATGACAGTGACAATCTTTATATTGAATTCGAAGATACATTAGGACTTAAGGAAGAAGAAGTTAGAAAATATGCTGAAAAAATCAACGTATAACGGGAGGGAATCATAATGAAAAATAAGTATTTTACTATTTATTTAACCATAACATTTGCTTTTTGCTGGGGTCTTGCATCTTTATTTATGATTTTTAATGATTTCTTTGCAAATATTTTTGGAGATGCTTCATTTACAAATCCAATGGTGATGATCGCACTATATTCTCCATCCATTGCAGGTGTTGTCGTATATGGATTAATGGGTGGATTCCAAGCCATTAAAGATCTTTTTAGTAAGTTTATCCCTAGTAAAAAGGATTTAATCTGGTTCCCAATCGTTATTGGTATGGCTCTTTTGTATTGGGTGAGTGTTCATTATGGTTCCATTGCATTTGGTATTGATGTGCCGGAAAAGACATTGACTTTTAATCAGATGGTGATAGAAGTTGTGAAAAATCTCTTTGAAGAAGCTGGTATTCTTGGTGGTGTGCTTGGATGGATTGGTTTTTTACTGCCATACTTTCAGAAAAAATATAACAGTAATATAAAAGCAGGTCTGCTGACAGGACTTATTTTTGGCATTTATGTATTACCAGGTTTTGTAATTTCCTCTTTTGAAATGGCAGCAATTTTTCCGTTATACGTGATTCAGATTATGATTTTTCACGTATTTGTCAGCTATATGTACAATGCAACAAATGGAAACCTGCTCTATTATGTCATTTTATTCTGGCTGATTTCGTCAGGAGCTAGACTTGAGTTTTATCATTTTAATGCACCAGTTCAACTTTTACAGATTGCATTTTTTGTTCTATCTGTTGTCGCTGTACATTTCATTATGAAAAAGAGAAACATTGAACAGAAGCTTCAAGTTCTACCGGATTATGTTGAAGTTAAAGCGTAAGGATACAGAATAGTTGGGAGATATCATGATGGAATTAAAAACATTTACTAGATTAAGAGAAGGTAGTAAAGGACAACTGATTTGTTTCCCATATCTAGGGGGATATGTGAATTCATTCAATGATATCGTTCATGCAATAACGGAAGATGTTGAAATATGGGTGGCGAATCCGCCTGGACATTTGGGTTCTGAACTTGGATTAATCAGTGATGTGAATGAACTTATCTCAGTTTATTATCAGGATATATCAAAGATTATTCATTCAGGAAGTGTATTTTTCGGACATAGTATGGGTGGCATTGTGGCTTATTTCCTATTAGAAAGAATGATTCACAAACACGATCAAATCCTGCCGAAAAAATTGATTTTATCCGGATCTGCTGCACCTTCCAGATTTGTAAATAAACGATACAGCAAATTAAGTGATGAAGATTTAATTAAACAAATACAAGTATATGGCGGTATGCCGGAGGCTGTTTTGAATAATCAGGAGTTAATGAAAATTATGCTTCCGATATTTCGTTCAGATTATGGGGTCTTAGAAACTTCTGCAAAAGCTGCTTACAAAAAAATTGATATTGAAACACATTTGTTTTGGGGAGAAAACGACAAGGCAGAGAGTATTAGTGCTGCCATGATGTGGAAAGATTATCTGGTTCAGGATTTTAATCTTATCTCGATTAAAGATGCAGAGCATATGTTCATCCATAATAAAGCAGAGGAAATCGTACCACACATCTATCAGATTATGGATTTATATGCAATGAATGTAAAAGATTAGTAGAAAGCAATACATCCCAGGTCGTATTCACGCATCAGACCTGGGAAGCTTAAAAACAGGTGATAGATAATTTATAGTAAAAATGTAAAATTATTTCAAAATGTTCAGACTTGCAAAAAGAAGGCCATATCGAAAAAACATGGAGAAATAAAAACTGTATAGAGGTGATCCTAAATCGTGAACGTAGTAAAAATGGAAGCTGGATTTAACAAATTTCTCATCATTTGGCTAGGGGAACTAATATCAAACATCGGTTCTGGTTTGACAGCATTTGGTCTTGGCGTATATGTGTGGCAGATGACACATTCAGCGATGGATGTCGCAATGGTAGAAATGGCTGCGCTGCTGCCAATGATTTTATTAGCACCTGCTGCAGGGGTCCTTGCAGATCGATTTGATAGACGACTCCTTATGATACTGGGGGATATAGTATCAGGGGTTGGGCTTGTTATTATGCTGGTGCTTATGCTCACAGGGGATATTCAGGTGTGGCAAATCTGTCTTTGTATGGGATTTAGCTCCGTATTTTCAGCATTGTTAGATCCGGCATATAAAGCCACGATTACGGATTTACTAACAGAGGATGAATATACAAAAGCGAGTGGAATGGTTCAAATTGCATCCTCTTCCAAGTTTTTGATTTCACCAGTTATTGCTGGTTTAATTCTGGCAGTATCCAGTATGGAAGTGATTCTTATCATAGACATTCTGACTTTTGTCGTTACGGTTGCCGCAGTCTTTTCCGTAAGAAAATCTCTGGCGGTAAAGTCACAGGATAAGAAAGATATGGATTTTTTCAAGGACCTAAAAGAAGGTTGGCAGATCATTGTCGAATCTAAAGGAGTCATGCTGTTAATTGTACTTGTTTCCCTATTAATGTTTTATATGGGAATTATACAGGTACTGTCAAAACCAATGATCTTATCCATTACCAGTGAGCAAACAACAGGAATTCTGCAGACCGTTGTTGCGTGCGGAATGCTTGTGTCCAGTATCATGATTGGCAGTGGAATCTTAAAGAAAAATTATGTAAATGTTATGGTGGGAAGTTTTATTGTGTCTGGTATTACGATGGCAGGTTTTGGTGCAACAACAAGCATTCCAGTCATTATTATATCAGGATTTTTATTCTTTGCTTCGCTTCCATATGCGACGGCATGTATCGACGTTCTTATAAGAAAATCCATCGATAATGATAAACAAGGTAGAGCGTGGGGCCTTATATCTTTAATTTCACAAATTGGATTTGTCATTGCTTATGTTGTTGCAGGTGTGCTTGCAGATTATGTATTTAATCCGGCACTGGTAGAAGGTGGATTTCTTTCGGAAAGTGTTGGGAAAATTATTGGAACTGGTGAAACAAGAGGAATCGGATTTTTAATCATTATTGCAGGACTTGGTCTCATCATCACTGCACTAATTGTATCTAAATCAAAGAAAATCCGTGAAATGGAAGCCCAAAAGGGAGTAGAAAAAAGTATACAGGCAGAACAATCAATTTAATGATGAGAACATTCGATAAAAGCATGCAGCAGGGAGGATTATATTATGTTTTTGAAAATTGTAAAGAATGATTTCATCAGGAACAAAATTGTCACAACAGCAGTATTTGTATTTATAACAATGGCCGTTATTTTGGCAGCAAGTGCCATTAATAATATTGCAAATCTCATTCAGTCGATGTCTGAACTACAAGAACGAGCAGTACCAGCAGACATCACGCAGATGCATGCAGGAGAATATGACCAGACAGAAATCGATCAATTTACAGAAGAACATTATGAGCATATAGCAATGCAGGAAACGATGACTCTTCTGACTTTGGATGGAAATAATATTCATTTCGGTGATAATCAAACGATGGCTGGAACGGTCCAGGATATCTCATTTGTTGTACAAAATGAGAAATTTGATTTCATTTTGGATCTGGATAATGAAAAGCTGGATATAGAGGAAGGATTCGTTGCAGTTCCCATCTATTTTATGGAACAGTATGACTTAGAAATAGGGGATACGATTAAGGTGATAAGTGGAGAGTACGAGAAATTGTTTGTCATTTCAGATTATGCAAGAGATTATGAAATGAACTCGTCTCTTACTTCTTCGAAACGGTTTGTGATCAATCAGAATGATTATAATGAAATGCTTGAAATCGAGGATATGGAACTGGAATATCTTATCGAATTTAAGTTGAATGAAAATGGGGATTCTTCTGCTGTTCAGACTGCTTATATCGAATCAGGTCTTCCAGCAAATGGACCTACTGTCGGCGGGAAAATATTTCTACTATTTAATGCCATGTCAGACGCTGCAGTCGCAATGGTCATCATACTGATCAGTATTCTGCTGATGATTATTGCTTCGCTCTGTATCAGACTTACGTTTTTGGCAACAATTGATGAAGATATAAGAGAAATCGGTGTAATGAAAGCAATCGGAATATCCAAGAAGGATATAAAAAAGATCTATCTGAACAAATACAGAGTGATGTCAATAGCTGCCGGTATAATAGGCTATCTCATGTCCTTTGCAGTAGTAAATCTATTTAATGGGAATATGAGACTTTATATATCTTCAGATTTATCAGGAGACTTAAAATATATACTATCTCTTATCGCGCCGTTATTTGTCTATTTCATGATTGTGTTTTACTGCAAAAAAGTACTGAAAAGAATCGACAAGATTTCTGCGGTGGAAGCTTTAAGGAAAGATGCTTTGGAGAGCGGAAAGAACAAAACATACAGTTTTCCACTGCTTAAGAACACGTTTTTCAGCACCAATATTTACATGGGAATGAGAGATGTATGGAAACGATTCAAATTATATAGGCTGCTGTTTGTTATTTTTATCGTATGTACATTTATTGTTATCCTTCCTATAAATATTTATAACACCATGAATTCACCGGAATTTTCCACCTACATGGGAATAGGAAAATCCGACTTGCGAATCGATTTACGAAAGACAGATACGATTACAGAAGATTTTCAAAAACTTCAGGACGAACTGAAGAATGATTCAGATATTGAAAAGCATGCTGCCTATATCACAAGCTCCTTTCAGGTCAAAAATACGGAAGGTTCCTGGGACTATATGAATATTGAAACGGGGGATTTTTCCGTATTCCCATTAACCTATTTGGAAGGCAGAGCACCAGAAGCTGAAGGGGAAATTTCACTTTCCTATGCAAATGCGGGAGCAGATGGATTGAACAAGAAAGTGGGAGATGAAGTAGTAGTAAAGGCTGGCGAGACAGAAAAGACATTGAAAGTAACGGGCATTTATCAAGATATTACAAATGGCGGTAAAACAGCAAAGGGTCATACGAGTCTTGGTGTAAATGAAGAGGCTGTTCTTTGGTATATTGTGAGCCTGAATTTGGCTCCTGGTGTTGATAAACTTGAGAAAATGGACTACTACAAGAATGCTTATAGCTCGGCTCAGGTAAATGATATCAGTGAATATACACAGCAGACGCTTGGAAATATCATCGAGCAGATGGGTAACGTAGTGATAGGAGGAATCGCCATCGCGATCATCATAGCTGTCTTAATCACTGCATTATTCCTTCGAATGCTATTATCAAAGGATATGTCTCAGAACGCCATTATGCGAAGTGTCGGATTAACATCAAAGCAAATTAGTCATCAATATATGGCAGGAACAATGATGGTCCTTGTACTGGGAATCATACTTGGCGTACTGTTGTCGAATTTATTAGGGGAGTTTCTGGTAAGTATGGCCATGTCCTCTATGGGAGCGGCAAAAATTGAATTTGTCCATATTATATGGCAGACTTGGCTGCTTTGTCCGTTAGCGCTGATATTATTCGTTGGTTTGACGATCGTTATGTCATGTAAGATAGCCGTAAAAGATGATATATCTGTCGCTTTAAGAGGTTAACAGGACTAAAAAAACTACTAGTAGGAGGCATTTCTGCTAATACAAAAGAAATTTCCTGTGTATCAACACCAGCTGTTTACCCTGAAAAAACACCCAGGATCCTCTGAGGACATAGACTTTGATCTTAATATTTTGCATGGGAGGAATATCGATGAGAAATTTAGTAGAAGCAAAAAGTGGACTATCGATGAGCAATATAGTAGAAGCAAAAAATATGAACAAAAAAGTAGTATTAGGGAAAGATCATGAGCTTCATATTTTGAAGGATGTCAACCTGGATATAGAAGAAGGTGAATTCATATCGGTTATGGGACCGTCCGGAAGCGGGAAATCCACATTGCTCAATAATGTAAGTGGAATGGATCGAATTACTTCCGGCAGTGTGACATTTAACGGCCGTGAAATCGGCAGCATGAAGGAAGAAGAACTGGCACAGCTTCGTTTGAAGAACATGGGATTTATCTTTCAAGATATTAATTTATTGAAAAATTTATCATTGATTGACAATGTGATGTTTCCTGCTCTTGTATCAAAAGAGGCAGATAAAAATGCTGTCTATCAAAAAGCAAAAAAACTGATGGAAATGACGGGAATTGAAAAGCTTGCTGATAATCTAATCACGCAAGGCTCAGGCGGACAGCTGCAGAGAGTTGCAATCTGCAGAGCATTGATCAATGATCCAGATATTCTATTTGGAGACGAACCAACCGGAGCGTTAGATTCCAAATCCTCCGCAGACATTATGGCCATTCTGGCAGAGATTAATAGGAAAGGGACAACAATCATGCTCGTTACGCATGATGCTAAAGTGGCAGCCAAAACGGAAAGAGTATTGTTTATGGTAGATGGAAGTATTGTTGCACAGAAGAAAATGCGTAAATACGATCCAAACCTTGGTGATATTAAGAGAAGAGAAGAAACCATCATGAAGTGGTTAGTGGAAAATGGCTTCTAGTTTTTCGGCTGCATTTGAATAAAGCTCATATGGGAAATTTCGAAAGGGACTCTTAAAGCCGACTAGTTACTTATTTTGAAAGCTTTCTATACAAACCACCTGGCAATCATCATGTTGAATCATTTAAATTGATTCAACATGATGAAGATGGAGAAAATTAATGATATGTAAATATGCAATGAAAATAACCGAACATGTTGATATAGGTGTATCCCAACAACTTGAAAAAATCATTTCTACTGAAAGAAGAGAAAAGATAAAGAAATTCTACTATGAAGAAGATAAAAAACGTTCAATCATGGCAGAAGTCTTACTCCGACATTCTTTGAAGAAAGACTTCGGAATTACGCGTGAACAGGTACAGTTTACTAAGAATCGTTTTGGTAAACCACTGCTAAAAAACGTTGAAAAAATTCATTTTAATTTAGCTCACTCAGGGGATTGGGTTGTGTGTGGAGTTAGCGATGCTCCTATTGGCATTGATGTAGAAATAATGAAAACGAACGATCTAGATGTTGCAAAAGCGTTTTTTACAAGCAGTGAGTATATGGATATAGTAAACCAACCAAAAGAACAACAATTAAACCATTTCTATAAACTATGGACATTGAAAGAAAGTTATGTGAAAGCAGAAGGAAAAGGATTATCTATTCCACTTAATTCATTTAGATTTTGCATTCTTCCAAACGAAATACAAATGCATGAGGGGAATCAAATGTCAAAAAAATATTGTTTTCAGGTATTCAATCTAGATGATTTTCATGTAGGTGCAGTGTGCTCCAATAAGTTATCTGAAGAGGCGATTTCTGTCGTATCTATTGAGAATATGGACATATTTTAATTTAGCTATTTACTATATTAACAAATTATTTTATTAACTTTGGTAATTTTGCTATATAAATCTATCCAAAGAGGAGAGTTAATATGACGATAAATGTTATAGAAAAGGCGTTTTTGAAGCCGGAACCATTGACAGAGCAAAATAATAATGAATTAGGAATGTACCAGGTATTATCTCCAGATGGGAAGACAACTGAATCAATTGAGGGGAAAATTGACCAATCTCTTATGCTCAAAATGTATGAAAATATGCTATTGGCAAGAGCGTTTGATCGAAAGTCAGTTAAATTGCAACGACAAGGGAGAATGGGGACCTATGCACCTTTCGAAGGACAGGAAGCATCCCAAGTTGGAAGTGCCTTAGCTTTATCACCAAGAGATTGGATGTTTCCTACCTATCGCGATCATGCAGCAGCGATCGTTCATGGGCAGGATATGTATCGTGTTTTCTTATATTGGATGGGGCATGTAGAAGGTTCAATCTGTCCAAAAGGAAAACGGATTATGCCCCCTACAGTTCCTATTGCTACTCAAATGGTTCATGCTGTAGGTACTGCTTGGACAAGCAAACTTAAAGATGAACAGGATGTAAGTATTGCGTACTTTGGTGATGGCGCTACTTCAGAAGGAGATTTTCATGAGGCATTGAATTTTGCGGGTATATATAAAACCCCAACCATCTTTTTCTGTCAAAATAACGGTTATGCTATCAGCGTACCTTTTGAAAAACAGTCTTCCTCTAAGACGATAGCCCAACGTGCTGCAGCGTATGATATTAAAGGTGTTCGTGTAGATGGAAATGACGTCTTTGCCGTTTGGTTAACGGTAAAGGACGCTATAGAAAGAGGTCTCAAAGGTGAAGGTCCTACCTTGATTGAAGCAATTACTTTCCGTTATGGAGCTCATACTACAGCAGATGATCCGAAAAAGTATCGTGATCAGGAAGATGTCTCAAAACTTTGGAGGGATCATTACGATCCAATTAATCGTCTTAAAACATTTTTGCATACAAATGGGCTTTGGAGTGAGGAACAGGAGGAGCGATTGTTAAAGCAAATCGACGATCAGATTGATACCCATATACATAAAGCAGAAAGTTATCCTAAAGCTGATCCACTAGATATGTTTAATCATGTATATGCCCAAACGCCATGGTACATTCATGAGCAGCAGGAGGAATTGAAACAAACCTTAAAAAAGGGTGTGAAGAAGTGATGAGCCGAAATTTAACGATGATCCAAGCTATTGTGGAAGCAATGGATCAAAAGCTTGCCCAGGATGACCGGGTGATTCTCTTAGGAGAAGATATTGGAGTAAATGGCGGGGTTTTTCGAGCAACGGAAGGGTTACTTGAGAAATATGGATCAAACAGGGTAGTAGATACGCCTTTGTCTGAGGCTGGAATTATCGGCTCTGCAATAGGAATGGCCCTTAGCGGAATGATTCCTGTGGTTGAAATTCAATTCCTTGCTTTTATTTATCCTGGATTTGAACAGATTGTTTCACATGCTGCTCGAATGAGATATCGAACACGCGGACAGTTTGAAGTGCCTCTCGTTATCCGTACACCATATGGTGCTGGAATAAGAGGACCTGAACTTCACTCAGAAAGTGTAGAAACCTTTTTTGCACATACTCCCGGTTTAAAAGTAGTTGCACCAAGCAATCCATTTGATGCGAAAGGACTTCTCATTTCCGCCATGGAAGATCCAGATCCCATCATCTTTTTGGAACCCACCAAATTGTATCGTGCTTTTAAAGAAGAAGTTCCTGAAGAAATGTATCGAATACCAATTGGTCAAGCGAAAGTCGTGCAAGAAGGAAGCGATTTAACGATCTTTGCGTGGGGTGCTATGGTCAAAGTAGCGTTGAATACTGCGAAAAAGATCGAACAAGAAAAAGGTTGGAAGTGTGAAGTTATCGATCTTCGCACTCTTTATCCACTTGATAAGGACACGATCGTACAATCCATAAAGAAAACAGGTCGTGCAGTAGTTGTTCATGAAGCCCATAAGACAGCTGGATTAGGTGCAGAAATTATTTCACTAATTAACGATGAAGCTCTGTTTCATCTAAAAGCACCAGTTAAGCGGGTAACGGGATTTGATATACCGGTTCCGCAGTTTTCTGTAGAAGATGCCTATTTACCGACGATCGAACGTGTGGAACAAGGGATAAAGGAAACGGTTTTATATTAATACAACGAGCGAACAAAGGAGGAGACACATGATAGAATTTAAACTACCTGATTTAGGGGAAGGTATGTATGAAGTAGAAATTATCGAGTGGATGATTAAAGAAGGGGAGCTAATAACAAAGGATCAACCGGTAGTAGAAGTTCTAACAGATAAATTCAATGCGGAATTGACTGCGCCGGTAACAGGAGTGGTCAAGAAAATCTTCTTTTCCGAAGGAGATAGAGTAGAAGTAGGAACCACTATATTCACTATTCAAGCTGAGAATGTAACGACAAATTTAGAAACAAGCCTAGCAGATCAAGAAACCGCAGTTACTGTCGAAAGTAATAGAAAACACAAGTGATACCTAAGAGCCTTCACTTGGTGAAGAAAAAGATTTTGTCAGTTAAAGTGAATAGACTCTGTGAAAGACTAAAAATATTCACTCTTAACGATCGAGTGTGTCCAATTTTGTATGAAATGGCAATGTTTAAAGGAACATTGCCATTTTCTAAAGTAATTCAGATGAATATTTCTTAGAAATCCAGACACTCTTAACTTCCTTTGAGTTGTTTAAAGCGTAAGATCCCATTTTACAGCAGATTCCCGATTGCTTGTAATCGCCAAATGGTAATGCAGCCATCAAATACATTGTAGCAGTTTACACGATTACTTATTACTAACTTCTCCGTCGAAACCATTTTCCTATCCCTCTAAATATCTTTCTTCAATCAAAAAGATCAATCCTAATTAAGCACCTCAATGATAACAACGATCACTGGTACTTTTATCATATTAACTTTCTATAAAACAGATAGATGATTGTGAAACGAGGGGACGGCTCAAGGCCGGTGAAAGTGTAGAAAAACAACTTCTGGAGGAAGAAAAGTAAAGAGTGTAGTTTGAAAGGTAGAGCTAATTCTTTGATAAATATAACCTAAATTATATACAATATGTCTTGAACAAAACAGGTTTTTGTAATCTATGAAGAAAGAAGATGATTTCACCATGAGCAATCATGACACTAAAAAACAAGAAATCCTTGCTGCATTCAATTTTCGCCATGCAACCAAGGTATTTAACCCGACGAAGAAAATTTCCGAAGAAGATTTTAGCTTCATTTTAGAAACAGGCCGTTTGTCTCCAAGTTCGGTTGGATATGAGCCGTGGAAATTCCTTGTTGTACAAAACAAGGAGTTTCGAGAAAAGCTAAAAGAGGTTTCATGGGGTGCCCAAGGACAACTGCCGACTGCAAGCCATTTTGTTATTATTCTTGCACGTACAGATGTAAGATTTGATTCTGAGTATGTCCAGCAGTTGCAAAAGCATGTGAAGCAGATGCCTGATGATTTACTTGAGACACTAAAACCGAGATATAGAAGCTTTCAAGAAGAAGATCAACGTCTGTTTGAAAGCGACCGGGCATTGTTTGATTGGGCGAGCAAGCAAACATATATTGCGCTAGGCAATATGATGACAGCTGCCGCACAAATCGGTATTGACTCTTGTCCAATTGAAGGCTTTAGTTATGACAAAGTAAATGAGATCTTGGAGAAGGAAGGACTTCTTGAAGATGGCAAGCTTGCTGTATCAGCTATGGTTGCTTTCGGCTATCGCGAAGAAGATCCGGCACGCCCGAAAACGCGTCGTGCTATGGAAGATGTTGTAGAGTGGATTAACTAACTTTATAATGATTAACATAAAGGAATTTTGTACCTAGCTGAAGGTCGACCTAAAAATGCAGTAGCGTTTTTGAACGGATGACAAAAGTTAGACACGAATACCCCAAGCAGTTTCCTAGACACGAGCAAGGCTAAATACCGGGCTCGTGTCTTTTTTTAATTTCATTCATTTTGTCGTTTTAATAAGGGTCCATCATGAAACGGAAAAATCCCTGGTTTTGTTGTTCTGTTGAAACAAGTGGACCAATTTCCGTATCTGCGTGGATTCCTGATCCTTGTTTTATTTTTTCTGCGTGACTTACCATGTCTGCCACGACATTATCGAATTGTTTCTATTGAACGAACACTCGGGATCCAGCGCAGCAAACTTGTCCCTGGTTAAACATAACTCCGTTTAATGCACCAGGAATGGCTTGTGTAAGATCAGCATCAGGTAAAATGATGATTTTCCATCTAATTCAAGTGTGATACGTTTTAACGTTTTCGCAGCCTCCCCCATAATGAGCTTTCCAACTTCAGTTGATGTGATGGACGCGATAAAAGTAGAACATATTATAAAGAGTTTGCAGAAGAACTTCCTAAGGATACCATCATCTTAACAGCTGGTTGTGCAAATATAGATACAACAAGCTTGATTTGGGTGATATCAATGGTATTCTAAGAGTCCTTGATGATGGTCAATGTAATGATTCTTACTCACTTGTTATGACAGCATTAAAACTAAAGGATGTATTTGGTTTGGAGAGTGTTAACGATCTTCCATTGTCTTATAATATCGCCTGGTATGAGCAAAAAGCCGTCATCGTATTTTTATCACTCCTTTATCTAGGTGTGAAAAACATTCATGTTGGGCCGACATTACCAGCATTTCTATCACCAAATGTCACAAACTTCTTAGTAGAAAACTTTGGTTTAGAAAGCATTACGAATACAAAAGATGATTTGGATATGTTTATGAACGTTGGTGTGAACTAAATGTATAGAGAACTAGAGCTTGATATTTTCCATTCGTTTTTCGTAGGAAGAGCGAAGTGTTTTTTTTGCTATAAAAAGAACAACATATTTTAGGACACATATCGAAAAGTTCTAGATTTGTTTTACTTATACAAACAAATCTTTATATGACCAACTGATCTACAGTCACAAGGTTAATATCATCAAGTGGCAGATTTTCCTTTTTTTTGATCATGCAGCCATTGGGGATCTCTCCCTAAATATTCAATAAAAGTAGTTCATGTTTCCTCGTTATTGAGTTGTCCAGGTTTTACTCCCTTTGGAAATCAAACCAATTTCTTCGTTAACTAATTTGAAAAATAAGATTGAATACACACTGAAAGTGAGAAGTGTGAAATTTTTAGAGGATTTACTCATCATCAAGTTACTAACTCAAGTTATTAACATCATAATATGAGGGGGCTTATTTGAATGGATACGATCATTTTTGATGTCGATGATACGCGCTATGTTAGGGTCAATCGTGAATGACAGCAGCATTTGAGAGGTCAAGAGGCTGCTTAAAGGAATAAAAAAGACAAAACATCATTCAAATTCCATTTTTCTCAATTTCACGTTTTGCTCGTATAAATGCAATAAAATGATAAAGTTCTTCAGGAGATAAGATTTTTTCATCGATTGCCAGCTGAATGTTAGCCAACTGAGTTTGATCTGTTAATTCCACAGGGGAATTTTCCTTCGCTTGTAGTGGGGGAAAGTGCGGATCATCTGTTTTTTCTAATAAATAGTCAACGGATGTTTTAAATAATTCTGCAATCTTTTTTGTCGTATCAAGTGATGGCTCGCGATAACCAGACTCGTATCCTGCATATGTACTTTTGGCAATTTCTAGCTGGTCGGCTATATATTGCATTGACCACTTTCTACTTTTTCGTAATTCAGCTAATCGATTTAACATTTTTCATATCCTCCAAAATAATTCCCTTTATTATAACATTATTTATAATAAGCTTGCATGTGTAAAACATAAAATGTTCGCGAATTGAATAAAAACTCTTGTAATTTTCCTGATAATTCTCTAGAATTTAATTATAAGTTCTCGAAACGCGAATTTTTACTTTGGAACGTTTAATTGGAAGCGAATTCAAAAAAGAGTTTCTTTAGCTTCATAAAATTATATATTTACATAATCTTAGACATAAAATAGTGAACTTTATTCGTTTTTATACCTAGAAAACAATCTAGTAATCTTAGTTTACTCTAAAACTGCCTTATGTTCTTTGCTTCAAGAAAAAGTAAAGATAATGAATACCTCGAAAAAGTAATTATATGTGATAAAATACAGGAAAAAAAGGTCTTTTAGAAGGAGGAGTGCATATGAAAAAAATCCTATTGTTAACTACTGGAGGTTCGATTGCATCTGTATTAGGGAAAGAGGGTTTATATCCAGAAATCCCTGCTGAGGAAATTGCCAGTTATTTACCTGAACAACATATTAGATATAAAGTAGAATGTAAAAACCTAATGAATATTGACAGTACAAATATGCAACCAGAATCTTGGGTTAAGGTAGCAGAAGCTGTTAATGAACATTATGATACGTATGATGGATTTGTTATCACTCATGGAACAGATACTATGGCATATACGTCAGCAGCCATTTCGTACATGCTACAAAATCTTGCGAAGCCAGTTGTGATAACAGGTTCTCAAATTCCAATTAATTATAAGCGTACAGATGCTAAGAAAAATATTAGTGATGCTGTTCGGTTTGCGTGTGAAGAAATTGGTGGTGTTTTTACTGTTTTTAATGGACTGGTGATTATCGGGACAAGAACAGTCAAATTAAGGACGAAAAGCTATGATGCTTTTGAAAGTATTAATTTCCCCTATATTGCTCGTGTGAATCATTCTGAAGTTACATATCAAATGAAAATTCCTTCAACAAAAGGTAAGAGAATGAAATTTAACTCTTCTATCTGTCCAGATGTCTTTTTGTTAAAGCTGCATCCTGGAACGAAACCTGAACTTTTTGACTATATAAAGAACTTATACAAAGGTGTCGTTATTGAAAGTTTTGGAACCGGGGGAATCCCTTTTCAAGAGAGAAGTCTAGTTGAGAAAATACATGAACTGATTGCATCTGGTATTACAATGGTGTTTACAACCCAAGTACTTGAAGAAGGTGAGGACCTAGGGCTTTACCAAGTTGGCAGGAAAGTGTCTGATAACATGATCATTCGTACACGGGATATGAATACTGAAGCAATTATTCCAAAATTAATGTGGGCACTAGGCCAGTCAAACGATACTGAAATAGTGAAGAACATCATGGCAAAACCTATTGCTTATGACATTACACCACATAATATGAAAAAATAACGATTCTTTAGATCTTAAAACAAGAGGGGCTAGTTCCTTTGGCTTCAAAGTGTTCTTCCTCTCAAAATGTATTTCTAAAATGATTGAAAAAATTGGATATCTATGTCCTTTGGTTCGCGAATCGCAAACAAAAATGTTTATTTTTACTAAAAGTTCTCAATACGAGTCCGATAACCATCCTTTAAATGGTTATGACTCACAGGGAAAAAGAAATTACTTATGTAAGAGGTGGAATTATGAAAAGAATTCTTTTATTAACTACTGGTGGTACAATCGCTTCAGTTGAAGGTGAAAATGGTCTCACACCAGGAATATCAGATCAAGATATCATTGGTTATTTACCGGAATATAAAGAGGAATTATTGCTTCATAGTATGGTGTTAATGAATGTGGATAGTACAAATATGCAGCCTGAATACTGGGTGGAAATTGCACAAACTATTTATAACAAATATGACCAGTATGATGGGTTTGTTATTACCCATGGAACGGATACGTTAGGTTATACTTCATCAGCACTCTCCTATATACTACAAAATCTAGCAAAGCCAGTAATCGTAACGGGATCTATGGTTCCTATTAGTTTTGGGGAAACTGATGCAAGGAAAAATATGATGAATGCAATTAGGTTTGCTTGTGAGAGTATTAGCGGAGTTTATGTTGTTTTTGATGGAAAGGTGATTAGTGGCACTCGAGCGGTCAAAGTAAAATCAAAAAGTAATAACGCTTTCAAGAGTATCAACTGTCCTTACATCGCTCGTATAGAGGGTTCTGATGTTACCTATTTAGGGAATACCCCGGTAAAACAGAACGGGTTATTAAAATTAGATACCTCAATTTGTAGTAATGTCCTTTTACTGAAGCTTTTTCCAGGAATAACCCCAGATATTTTCGATTATATTAAACACTCTTATCGAGGTGTAGTAATAGAAAGTTACGGAAATGGTGGTATTCCATTTGAAAAGAGAAATTTACTTCCAAAAATAAATGAACTCATAGAAGCTGGGGTTGCAGTAGTGATTACAACTCAGTGCCTTGAGGAAGGGACCGACTTACAAAGGTATGAAGTTGGAAGAAAAATATCCAAAAAACTCATTATTTCTTCAAGAGATATGAACACAGAAGCTATCGTCCCTAAATTAATGTGGGCATTAGGTAAGACAAGTAATTTGGAACAAGTGAAAAAAATAATGGAAACACCTGTAGCAAATGATTTACAAATTCAGGAAAATAATTGGGTAGTTTTATAAAAAGGTAAAAATATGATTCTATTATTCAATTAGTAAATGAGAGTGGGGTATTGATAGAAATGATAAGAGAAACTGGTCAAAGGTATAGAACGGAACGTGATTTTCTTGGTGAAAAGGAAATTCCGGAACATGTATATTACGGAATACAAACGTTACGCGCAATAGAGAATTTCCCTATTACAGGATACAGAATACATGAAGAGATGATCAACGCCCTAGCTATGATAAAAAAAGCAGCTGCATTAGCCAATATGGAAACAAAACGTTTATATAGTGGAATCGGTGAAGTCATTGTTCAAGCTTCAGATGAAATTCTGGAAGGGAAATGGCACGAGTATTTCATTATTGACCCCATACAGGGCGGTGCAGGTACCTCTATGAACATGAACACAAATGAAGTTATTGCCAATCGTGCTCTAGAGCTACTCGGCCATCATAAAGGTGAATATGGACACTTGAGTCCAAACTCTCATGTGAATATGTCACAGTCTACAAATGATGTGTTTCCAACAGCTATTCATATCGCAACACTTAACTTATTAAAACAGCTTCTTGATACGATGAACGACATGTTGCAGGCTTTTAAAAGCAAAGCTAAACAATTTGACCATGTTATAAAAATGGGACGTACTCACCTCCAAGATGCTGTACCCATTCGCCTTGGTCAAGAATTTGAGGCATATAGTCGAGTACTAGAACGAGATATTAAGCGAATTGAACAAACACGTACGCATTTATATGAGGTTAATATGGGAGCTACAGCTGTAGGGACAGGATTAAATGCAGACCCTAAGTATATTAAATATGTTGTAAGCTACTTAGCAGATATTAGTGGGTTTCCGATCGTTGGTGCAGAGCATCTTGTTGATGCAACACAAAATACAGATGCTTATACAGAGGTATCTGCTGCATTAAAGGTGTGTATGATGAACATGTCAAAAATTGCAAACGATCTTCGGTTAATGGCATCCGGACCTCGGGCAGGACTAGGAGAAATTAGTTTGCCGGCGCGCCAGCCTGGATCCTCTATTATGCCGGGAAAAGTCAATCCAGTCATGCCAGAGTTAATTAACCAAATTGCCTTCCAAGTGATAGGAAATGACCATACAATTTGTCTGGCCTCTGAAGCTGGTCAGTTAGAGTTAAACGTAATGGAACCTGTACTTGTATTTAACTTATTACAATCTATCAGTATTATGAGAAATGGTTTTAAAAGCTTTACAGATTACTGTTTAATAGGCATCGAAGCAAATGAAGATAGAATGAGGAAATACGTAGAAAAGAGTGTCGGTATTATTACAGCTGTTAATCCTCATTTAGGCTACGAAGTAGTCTCTCGAATTGCTAGGGAAGCCATTTTGAAGGGGAAATCTGTAAGGGAGCTTTGCCTTCAATATGATGTGCTAACAGAGGAAGAGCTTGATTTGATTTTAAATCCATACGAAATGACAAATCCAGGAATTGCAGGGGTCTCACTTTTTGATCGAGAGTAAACAATATCTCAATACAACTAGCATGATCTTGAAAGCGGGCTACGTACAAGAAAATATCTATTTTAAGAGGATACATAATAATTTGTTATTGGAGGAATAGAAGTGAAAAATGTACGATTACCATCTATTTTAGAAATTGTTTGTACATTAGGGTTGTTTCTTGTCATTGTTTTTTCGTTTACTGCCTTTTTCGATTTACCCATACAGTTGGCACTGTTTATTTCGTGGTTTCTTGTGATTTTACTTGGATTAAGATTAGGGTACCGATATGATGAGCTGCAGAAAGCCATAACGACAGGAATCTCAAACGGACTTGAGGCAATATTGATACTTCTTGCAGTCGGTGCTCTTATCGGGACATGGATTGCAGGAGGAGTCGTACCAACGCTAATTTATTATGGATTGGAATTTATCCATCCAAGTATTTTCTTATTAGCAACATTAATTGTCTGCTCCATCACTTCTTTAGCTACAGGTACATCATGGGGAACGGTGGGAACAGCTGGAATCGCTATGATGGCAATTGGAGAAGGATTAGGTATGCCTCTTCCTCTAGTAGCGGGAGCAGTTCTTTCAGGAGCATACTTTGGTGATAAGCTATCTCCACTTTCTGACAGTACTGTCCTTGCTGCTTCCCTTTCAAAAGTAGAAGTTATTGCACACGTACGTGCCATGTTATATCTAGACATTCCTGCCTACCTTATTACAGCAATTCTTTTTACTGTAGCAGGATTTATATATGGTGGCGATAGCACAGATTTAGAAAAAGTAGAATTTTTAAAGTCAGCAATTCTTGATACATTCAATATTCAAATTTGGATGGTAATACCTGCTATATTTGTTATTGTGATGCTTGCTATGAAAAAACCTTCTGTTCCTTCTATTGCTATAGGGGCTCTTCTTGGGGCTATCTGGGCAGTTGTGTTCCAAGGCATGAATGTCCCCGATGCTGTTGGTACTGCTTATAATGGTTTTTCTATTAACACAGGAGTTGAGTTTATGGATAAACTTCTGAACCGTGGTGGAATAGAAGGAATGCTTGCTTCAGTCGCTGTCATTATATTTGGATTAGGTTTTGGTGGTCTTCTTGAGCATTTAGGAGTTCTAAAAGTGATTGTTTCCAAGTTTCAGAGTTTCTTAACATCAGCTGGAAATGTAACATTATCCACTATAATTGTTGCATTTTTTGCGAAGATTTTTGGTTGCGCTATGTATGTTTCATTAATTTTGACTCCTAAAATTATGGGAGAAAGCTATGACAACTTAAACATTGACCGAAGGGTATTAGCTCGAAACACAGAAGTCGGGGGGACATTAACCTCTGGAATGATTCCTTGGACGGACAACGGAATCTTCATGGCTGGTATTCTAGGTGTTTCTACCTTTGCTTATGTTCCATTTATGTGGTTAAGCTTTGTCTCAATTGCCCTAGCAATTATATATGGCTATACAGGGAAATTTATCTGGTACGTCAAACAGAAACAAGGCGAAGGACAGATTCAACAAACATTTTAATTAAATGATCATTAAGTCTTTTAGTAAAGAGTATTGAGGAATCCTCAATGCTTTTTCACTCCATAAAGAGAAGGAATCTTTAAATTGTCCCCTTTTTAGAAAGCTTGAAAATGAAAATGGTCATAGTCATTGGTTACCTAGAAATAGCTAAAAATAAGGATAAAATAAATTAAACCGTAAACATGTTTAAATTGAGTAAAGGGGTTATTTTGATAAATGAAGACATTACAAAAAACACAAACGATTGTACGTTATCTACATTGTGAGAAAGAGTATTATGGAATTATTGAAGGTGATGATATAGTACAATTGTCTAGTGATTTTACACAAATTGTTAACAATGAGCTAAAGTATGATGGAGTAAGGGTTAAATATAATGAAGTAAAGATAGTAGAACCAGTATCCCCATCGAAAATTGTCAATTTTGGCTGGACATATGCTGGACACGCAAAAGAGACTGGGGGAACGGCTAACCTTCGTGAACCATTTCTGTTTTTAAAACCTTCTTCCTCAATCATACCGGATCAGGGGGAAATCATTCTTCCTCCCACTACCTTAACCGAACAGGTAGAAATGGAGGGGGAAGTAGCCCTTATAATTGGAAAACGGGGCAAAAATATAAAAGAAGAAGAGGCATTAGATTATCTTTTTGGCTGTACTATTTTTAACGATGTGACAGCAAGAGACCTTACTAAATCAGATCCTCAATTTACAAGAGGCAAAGGTTTCGATACATTCGGCCCTTTGGGTCCATACATTGTAACAGGGATCGACCCAACCAATCTAAGAATTGTTACAACCTTAAATGGAAAAGTAGTACAAGATGGCAATACGAATCAAATGACACTTTCAATTCCTTATCTCATCAGTTGGATTTCACAAGTTATGACACTTGAGCCAGGCGATGTTCTAGCTACTGGATCACCTTCAGGGAGTTGTCCAATGAAATCTGGGGATACAGTAGTAGTTGAAGTGGAGAATATAGGTAAGCTTTGTAACTATGTAAAGTAAATCTACTAGCAAAGCAATATTGAATATGTGAATTACAATAATTTGAAGAAATTGGAAGACTGCGTTAAGTGGGCACTGAAACTCGAAGAGAACAAAACAAACGTTCTGTTTTGTGGGATAATAGAAGGCGATAGTAAGGTAAACTCAAGGTTGGTCAGCGTTACCCCGTAGAAAAGGGATGATGCTTATGTTGACAGTATTTCAAACGCTAATGCTTATGATTGCATTTGCAAGTTTGGTGTGGTCAATCATATCTTTTAGAGATATAAACAAAACTCGCCGAATGGCGAGCACTGAAAGGCGAAGCGTGGTGCGTAGTTGCCCTTATACTTTAGACTTAATATTGGCCTCTACCTCGAGTCATCTTCTAGCTGCCAATTTATCTATTTTAAACCTACAAAAAATAACCCACCCTTGAACGTTGGAGTTCAATAGGGTGAGCCCTTTACCTTAAAACGCTGACTCCCTTGTAGGGAACCTGCTATTGTACGACTGTTTGGTGTTACAGCACCGAACAGTCTCTTATTTTATTCAAATCCACTATTATTATAACCAAAGATATCTATGTTGAAAAGTCATTGTGTTAGAGATACCAAGAAATTCAGTAGCTTATTTCTTAGAAATCCAAACGCTCTTAACTTCAGTGTAGTTGTTCAATGCGTAAGATCCCATTTCACGGCCAATACCCGATTGCTTGTAACCGCCAAATGGTGATGCTGCATCAAAGACATTGTAGCAGTTTACCCACACTGTTCCTGCACGAAGGTTTTCCGCAATATAGTGGGCTTTTGCCACATCCCTTGTCCAAACTCCTGCAGCAAGTCCATACTCACTATTATTTGCACGAGCAATCAGATCATCTATATCATCATAAGGCATAGCTGAAATAACAGGACCAAAGATTTCTTCTTTCGCAATTGTCATGTCATCATTCACATTTGCGAAAATAGTAGGAGAGACGAAGTAACCTTCTTCATACGGTTTTGATCCACCTACTAATAGTTCAGCACCTTCACTTACACCTTTTTCAATATAGCCTAATACACGGTTTTGTTGTTCTGTTGAAACAAGTGGACCAATTTCTGTATCAGCGTGGATTCCTGAGCCTTGCTTGATTTTTTCTGCATGACTCACCATATCAGCCACTACATTATCGAATTGTTTCTTTTGAACGAACACGCGGGATCCAGCACAGCAAACCTGCCCCTGGTTAAACATAACCCCGTTTAATGCACCTGGAATGGCTTGTGTAAGGTCAGCATCAGGTAAAATGATGTTCGGAGATTTTCCGCCTAATTCAAGTGTGACTCGTTTTAGCGTTTTAGCGGCCTTTTCCATAATTAATTTTCCAACTTCAGTTGATCCTGTGAAGGCAATTTTATCTACTTGTGGATGGTCGACAAGCGGCTGACCTGCCGTCTCACCAAAACCAGGAACAATATTAAGTACTCCTGCCGGGAACCCAGCTTCTTGAGCTAATTCTGCTAAGTATAATGCAGATAAAGGTGTTTGTTCTGCAGGCTTTAATACAACTGTACAGCCAGTTGCCAAAGCAGCGCCCAGCTTCCACATTGCCATTAATAATGGGAAGTTCCAAGGGATAATTTGTCCGACTACACCAACAGCCTCATGACGGGTAAAGTTAAAATACGGTCCATTGACTGGAATTGTTTGACCGACGATCTTTGTGGTCCAGCCTGCGTAATAACGCATATGTTCTATAGCTAAAGGAATATCAGCATTCGTTGTTTCTCTAATTGGTTTACCATTATCTAATGTTTCTAATTGAGCTAAATCATCTTTATGTTCTTCCATTAAATCTGCCAGCTTGTACATTAAGCGGCTTCTCTCAGCAGTTCCCATCTTAGACCATGGACCTTCATCAAAGGCTTTGCGAGCAGCTTTAACTGCTAAATCGATGTCCTCAGGTCCTGCTTCAAATACATGTGCTAGCACTTCACCTGTAGCCGGGTTATATGTCTCAAATGTTTTTTGCGAAACACTTTCCACAAACTCTCCATTAATAAAGAGCTGCTTCTTTCCATTCAGAAACTTTTCTACTCTTTCTCTTAATTGAACTACTAATTGGCTCATGCTATTCCTCCTCATGATTTGTATTATGTAATGGTCGACACAAGAAAAATAAGTGTCAAAATATTACACTTACAAAACTAGTTTTACATAGTAATAGGAAGAAGTGCAAGGAAAACGCTTCCAAATAATTTGACAAAGTATTTGGATTGGGTGCCAGTTATCATCATTTCTTGTCGAAGTTGATAGAATTTTAGATGGTAGGTTTTATCAGAAATATCTCCTACAGATATTTGTGACTTGATTGAAACTATGTAATGTCCGATTAGAAACAAAGCGTCCTGCATAAAAATTCTGGACGCTTCTAAAATAGGAAACTAAACATATTACGATAAAAATATTAAATTCAGATTGTTAGTAATCAAGAGAAATCAAATACATAAACAATTATTGACAACATACGCAATAGAACAATGTACCGGACATTATAGCATTACCAAAGGAACTTGGATTATCAGAAAAGGTTGCAGTTACTAATTGTACTGAAGAGAATGAACGGCTAGTTGACCCATTTGGTTCTGGGGTAATTGCTAACACTTCTTCATCATTTTCATCAAATACTCTGAATGTTACTGGACAATCGGAAAAATTTGAAAAACTAAGTACTGCGCCGACATTTACAGAACTAGTTTCTGCTTCATATAACACTACTTCCTGACCAACACATGGTCCAGATTGAAAGGTATTGATATTCGCAGAAACTACATTACAATTTACATGCCTTAATCCCAAATATAACACCACTTTCTGTTTAATTTACTAAATACTATGAACATAATGATCGATTGATTGGACCAATCACCTCAAATGAGCTAGCTTTTTTATAAGTCATTTAGTAATGGTAGATGTAATCTTTAATAAAAGGATGCTACTTTCTACATTAAATTCAGGTAATAAGACTCAATAATTGTTGATGTAAATCAAAAGAGAGGTGCTGAACACTATGTGATTTGCACCCCTTTTACATTCCTTCGTTAAAAGGGTGTGCCAAAACTGGTACACCCTTTTGTTTATACTAAAATCAGGAATAACAACCCATGAATAAACTGGATATTTAAAGCCTATTCAATAATAGATCATTCATCACAAGACAAACCTACCATAAAGGGATGGAAAAAGTGTAAAATAATAGGGGAACTTGTAAAAGGAGGAAGTAGAATGAATTCATTGATGAAAGAATTAGTTACTATTAATACGAAATTTCCTTACCAAGAAAAAATAATTCTTGTTGATTCTTATACAGTAGGTGCACATATTTTAGAGGCATTTACAGATCTCGGACACAGGGCCATAAATGTAACCTTTAAAACAGTAACAGATCTCGCCGAAGAATTAATCGAACTTCACCACCCTAATCAAAAAGAAGTAGTTACTGATACGATTGGATCTCAATTCGTGTATACCATTCTATCTCAATTAAAAGAAAATCATTCATTAACATATTTTAAAAATATGGAAATAACATCCTCATTTAGTCGCGCGATGTATCAGATACTCCATACACTCCGAATGGCTGGGTATACGAGTGATACTTTAAACACTGACGATTTTCTGACAGCAGATAAAGGGAAAGATATGAAATTGTTACTATCACAATATGAAGTATTCTTACATACATATCAAATGACAGATTATGCCGAAACTCTTCGATTGGCAACACAATATGCAATCAAAACAGCAAATCGGGTTTATATTCTTCAATCGAATCTATCTTTATCTCAATTAGAAGAAGAATTTCTCTATACACTATTACCAGACCATACATATAAATTGCCTCTGCAGAAAGTGTTAGGTGTGAATGTACCGGAAAGGTCAAATCTTCGGTCGATTAAATGGGGAGAACCTACTCCATTAAGCTATCTTTATGACTTGGAACACAAAGTAGAGACAGAAAATGTCACTCTTTTTACAGCTAAAACTGAGGAAGTGGAAATAAAGCAGATTCTCTATAAAATAAAAGAATCCCAAGCGAAACTTGATAAGCATGTGGTTTATTACACGAATCGTGAACCGTACGTAACTCACTTTTACCATTTATCACAAAAAACCGAACTCCCGATTACATTTGGCGAAGGTTTACCAGTTTTAACAACTCGTCCAGGACGGTTAATAGCAGGGATATTACAGTGGATGTCATCAAATTATAGTGTCAATGTGTTTCTTGATTTAATACATGAAGGCCTGCTAAATCTGGAGGAAGACATGCCATCAGGTGTGAAAATGACAAGGATTCTTCGCGATGCAAGTATTGGTTGGGATAAAAAGCGTTACATAAGTCAGTTGACGGAAGAAATAAACCGCCTTGAACTAAAACAACATGAAGCAACAGATGAAGAAAAGGCAGAATATTATCAAGAAAAAATGAATCAATTAATCACTATGCAAAAATGGTTTGTAAAATTGTTAAAAAACTTACCTGACTATAAAAATGAGTTGAATTATCGAGAATGTTTACAAGCAATTGCCTATGTACTCAAACATTATTGCCGAACATCTTCAGCCGCTGATCAAGTTGCGAAAACAGAACTGCTTGAAGAAGTTGAAAAATTATTACCATATTGTGATGAAACGTTGACACGTTTTAAAGTTTTTGAAAAGATGAAAGATTTATTACTAAGTATTAATGTACTAAAGTCAAGTGCCAAGCCGGGTCATCTCCATGTTACTTCTTACGAACGTGGAATATATGAAGCACGCCATTTTGCTTATATAGTTGGTCTGGATAGTCGGAAATTTCCCGGTAGTGTCAACGAAAACCCACTACTACTTGATACGGAAAGGAATCGTTTAGGTAAAGGCTTGAATGTTAACGAACATAAAAGTCAAGAAAATCTTTATCATCTCGTTCAATTACTTGCACAACAAGAGGGACATGTATCACTAAGTTATTGTAATTTTGCTGTAACCGATAACCGGGTTGTTCATCCCGCACATGTCTTTTTACAAGCCTACAGAATGACAAGTGGGCACCATGACGCAGATTTTAAAGATGTAGCCAAACTTCCATCTTCCTATGTTGCTGAAGAGCTTATAAATGAACAGGATTATTGGGCACAAAAAGTCACCGCAGAACAAAAAGTGAACGTAAAGGGTGATGTTTTATCCCATTTTTATCACTTAGAGTCAGGAATCAAAGCAATGAACGCACGTGAAGAAATGATGTTTACGGAATTTGACGGGAAAATTAGCATCGATCAAGCTATGTTTGATCCACGTATCAATCAAGAACGTTCCATGACAGCAGGTCGATTAGAAACACTTGCGAAATGCCCTTATTCCTACTTTTTAAGTGAAGTGTTAGGAGTTCGACCGATTGAAGAAATAGCTTTTAACCCTAATAAATGGTTGGACGCTGCAACTCGTGGCAGCTTATTACATAGCGTTTTTGAAACATTTTATAAAACATTGCAATCAATTGAAGCAAAGCCATCTTTTATTCATCATGAAGAAACCATTCTGGTGATTGCAAACGAACATATCCAAGTGCAACGTGAAATTTCTCAGCCACCGAATGAGCGGGTGTATGAACTAGAATCAGCTGACATTATCGAATGCTGCAGAATCTTCTTAAAAGAAGAAGAGCAGCATTGTGAAAGCTACAAACCTCTCCATTTTGAGTACACATTTGGTGTTGGTGAATTTGAAGCAGCCGAAATAACGTTACCATCAGGTCAAAGCATGAAGATTGCCGGAAAAATTGACCGTGTTGATGAAACAAGCTCTGGTACATATCATATTGTCGATTATAAAACGGGAAGCACATACGGCTATAGTACGAATGGAATGTTCAAAGGAGGCCGACAGCTCCAGCATTTTGTCTATGCCTTAGCAATTGAACAGCATCTTCAGCTAAAAACTGGTGCAGTCGAGGAAAGTGCTTACTATTTTCCAACAGTTAAAGGGCTTGCTCAACGTTTTGTACGTAAGCAGGATGAGACAGTTCGTACACAAGGATTAACGCTGCTGGAAAATTTAATTGAGTTAGTCTCACAAGGGATTTTCACGATGACTGATGATGAAAATGACTGTAAATTTTGCAACTATAAATCTGTTTGTCAACGACACTTCTATGACGAGGAAACACTAAGTGCCAAGAGAAGTGACAAAACATATGAACCTTTACGTCAATTTTTGGGGGTACGCGCACATGACTAATAAAGTAATTGATCAGGCCGCTCGGGATAAAATCAAACATGAACTGAATACTAATGTTCTTGTCGAAGCAGGAGCAGGTTCGGGAAAAACAACAAGCCTTGTTGAACGAATGGTACAACTCATTTATACGAACACATGTAACATCAAACACATTGTCGCAATAACCTTCACTCGAAAAGCAGCAGATGAATTGAAAATGCGCTTCCAATCTAAGCTTGAAGCTGTCTGGAAAATGGAGAAAGATGCAGTTATTAAAGATCGTTTAGAAACAGCCCTGCAAAATATCGACCGTTGTTTTTTAGGAACGGTTCATTCCTTTTGTGCAAAGCTTTTGCGTGAACGGCCAATCGAAGCATCCTTAGATATTTCATTCAAAGAAATGGAAGAAGCCGACGATATACAATTACTAGAAGAATCCTGGCAGTTATTTCTCCAAAAAGCTCAAACAGACCAGTCTCCTCTACTGGCTGAAATAAACGAACTTGGAATAAAAGTGGATGACTTATACGAGAGTCTCTGTCAAATGAGACAATATACAGATGTTGAATGGGTGACAGAAGAAATTGAAAAGCCTGATTTACAATCTGCGTATCATTCATTAATGAATATCGTAAAAGAGGCGATTCGATCCGTACCTGAAGAAGAACCGCCAAAGGGGTATGATGCATTACAGAAAATCATCATCACTGCCCTGCAAAAGCAACGTTTTATTAATCCATCAAACAATCGAGACATCATTGCTCAATTTGAATTGTTTAATAAAAAGCTAAACGTAACACTAAATCGTTGGCACTCAAAGGAAGATGCAAAATTTTATAAAGAAAAACTAACAGAGTATGTAGAGACAACGATTCTACCACTTCTACAACAGTGGAAAGAGTATTGTCATCCTAAAGTTGTTTCGTTTTTGCAAGAAGCCACTAGCATGTATAGCAACTTGAAAAAGGAAAGATCACTATTAAACTTTCAAGATTTATTGCTACATACCACAACACTTTTAAAAGACAATGCAGAAGTAAGAGGGTATTTTCAAGAAAAATATACTCATCTGTTAGTGGATGAATTTCAAGATACAGATCCGATTCAAGCGGAAATGATGTTTTACTTAACAAGCACGGATTTGGATGAAAAAGTGTGGACAAAATGTACACCTAAAACAGGATCATTGTTCGTTGTGGGTGATCCTAAGCAGGCAATTTACCGCTTCCGCCGTGCCGATATTGATACATATAACCGTGTAAAGCAATTAATAGAAGAACATGGTGGAGAAGTCCTGCAATTAACGATGAACTTTAGAACGGTGGACACGGTAACGAATAAATTGAACAGTGTATTTGTTCAGCACTTACCTGAACAGGAAACAGTCTATCAAGCAGCATACCGACCGTTAAATTCGTTTCACGAAGATGATGGGAAAGGTCTATCAGGTATTAAGTCTTTAACAGTATCAGCAGATTTTTCAAAGAAAGATGAAGTTATTGCAGAAGATGCCCGCAACATCACCAAGGCAATCTCATCATTGCTTCAACAAGGTTACAACCCTCGTGATTTCATGGTCTTAACTAGATACAATGACGGAATGGCGACATATGCACAAACACTTGAAGACAGTGGAATTTCTGTCAGCATTAGTGGTGAAGTCATCATTGGCGAAACAAGAGAGTTTCAAGAACTCAGCATTTTACTGCAAACCTTTGTTGATCCAACAGATACAGTGGCTCTTCTTGCGACGTTACGTGGAGTCTTCTTTGGATTTAGTGACAATGAATTATATCAATGGAAAAAAGCCGGTGGAATTTTCTCTATTTATAGTGATGTTACTGAAGGTTTATCAGAACCATTGAAGGAGAAGTTTGCAAGTGCCTTAACAAAGCTAACAACCTATCAAAAGTGGGTCCGCACTTTTTCACCTACCATTGCAATTGAAAAAATGATTGACGATGTGGGGTTTTATCCGTTGCTCATTAAAAATGGCCGCAATAAACGTGCTTACAAAAGCTTACTTCAGGTGATTGAGCATATTCGTCATCAAGAATCAACTGGTACATCAACATATAAACAAATATGTCAGCTTCTAATGGAAAGCATTCATAACAAAACAACGGTTCTTAATATTGAAGAAGATGCCAATAGTGTAAGAGTGATGAATGTGCATAAAGCAAAAGGATTAGAAGCACCGATTGTCTTTTTAGCCCATCCGGCAAAACTTGTTTCCCAAGAATCGTTTTTATTTCAACATATTAAACGAGAAGATGATGCATCAAAAGGCTATTTTTCTTTTTCGATCCGCAACGGCTTTCAATCAAAAGACTTGGCTCTGCCAATCAATTGGGATACCTTTAAGCAGGAGGAACTGCGTTATTTAGTCGAAGAAGAGCTTCGCATTCTGTATGTAGCAGCAACACGCGCCGAAAAAGCGATCATAAGCAGTTACAGTGCAAAGAATGACAAGAAAAACCCTTGGAACACATTATTTGAAATAAGTAATATTGAAGAATTTGTGAGTCTTGATGAGATAATCGAAAGTACACAAGAAGAAATCGAGGAAATTTCATTACAAGACTACCAGGCGAAAACAGTCGGCATGACAAGATGGCTCGAACATCGCAAACAACGATCATTTGACTACTGGTCACCAACAAAAGACAAAGACTACTCCAGCGTAGTCTCCATCGAAAGAGAAGCTGGCGGCGGAAAAGACTGGGGAACCATTGTCCATCATGTGCTTGAAAAAGTTGTCAAAGGTCATGACGTGACAAATTATATTTCTTCTTTATTAAAAACGTACAAAGTTCCAGCCGAAAAAGCAGAAGAAATAAACCAAATCATAGAAACATTTAAAAACTTGCCAATCTGGGCAGACTTACAAATCGCTGACAATGTACTACCGGAAGTTCCTTTCATGCTTCAAGTGGACAGTGAAGACCCATTGTACAAACTCATTCAGTCACCAAATGGAGAAAAACATCCATACAAAGTAAAAGGAATCATCGACCTGATCTATAAAATAAACGGAGAATGGACCATTGTCGACTACAAAACAGACAACCCGGTAGACAAAGCCGACTTTGCCCAGCTACGGAACTACTACCAAGACCAGCTCCTATTCTACAAAAATGCCTGGGAACAAATAACAGGCGAAAAAGTAAAAAACACGGAGCTTTTCTTTATCAATGAGGGACATGGGGACAGGTGATCTGTCCCAATTCCTGATTTTTCCTTATGAAAATGAGTAACCAAATGATAGGTAACTATTAACCAAATTATGGAGTGATCATGTGAGTGAAGCAAAAACAGGTAGAAGATTACTAGCCTTAAAAGAAATCTTTCTTCGAGATACAGACGAAAACAAACAGTTTTCCATTAAAGAATTAGTAGAAAAGCTAAAAATAGAAATTCCGGAATGCACAGCAGATGCAAAAACAGTAAAAAGATATATCCAAACATTAAGGGCAACAGGCTTTGATATCATCGAAAACGTCGAAAAATATGGTGAAATCTATTATAGCCATCAAGACCGGCTATTCGAAAGCTATCAGCTTCGATTGCTTATTGACCCAATTTTATCAGCACGTTTCATTACAGAAGAAGAGAAAAAGAACATTGTGAAAAACGTCAAGAAATTAACGAGTAAGCATGTGGCCAAAACGCTGCCAGATCCAATTGTATACCAGCAGTCCATTAATCAAGACTATCAATTAATTAAATTGCATATTGATAAAATCCATAAAGCCATTTCAGAAAGCAAAATGATTACATTCCAATATGGTGACTTTGATATACATAAACAATTCCAATTACGCCACAATGCTAAAAACTATCAAATTAAACCATTTGCGTTAATTTGGGAGTCGGATTTTTACTATTTAATCGGTGAAGATATTGATCAAAGCCCAGAAAGTAATCCTCGAAATTATCGTCTGGACCGCATGCGAAATGTCATTGTTACCGAAAATCGCTTTGTTAAAAAACAACAAGACATCAGCACATATGTACATAATTCTTTTCACATGTTTGGTGGAGAAGACCAATGGATCACCTTACAATTCACGTTAAATCAACTTGTTTTAAATGGTGTCATTGATAAATTTGGTATTGATGCTGATATCCGAAAAGGTGAAAACAACACCTTCATTTTAAAGGCAAAAGCAAAACAAAGCATGGGCTTAAAAGGATGGATTCTTGGCTGGGGAAGCTATGTAAAAGTCTTATCACCAACATCATTAGTTCAAGAAATAAACGAAGAAATCGAGAAAATGGCTGCGACATATAAACACTAGGGTGTGCCAAAAATGGTATACCATGTTGTTTATAATGAGGATACATACAATAAAATGACTTTCTCTAAGGATAAAAGGAAGGATGAAAATAATGTTTAATCTTGAAACTATAATAGAAACACTATCTAGTCAAAGAGCTCTTTTTAGATCGGAAAAAGACTTTCAAGAATCACTTTTACAGATTATACAAAGCAAAGGTATGAAGTGTGAAGCGAATAAAATAATAAATGGAACAAAAATTGATCTATGGATTAAAGACCGAGACAAAGAGATTTTAATTCAACTAAAACATAAAACTAAAAAACTTTCTGTTACTATTGACGGTTCCCAATTTGATTTGAAAAATCACGGTGCTCAAGATCAAGGTAGATATGACTTTCTAAAAGACGTTAAGAGTTTGGAACCGTTTTGTATTGATTATGAACATCGGACTGGATTTTCAATTCTATTAACCAATGATCATCGTTACTGGGAAAAACCAATAAAACATGACTCTGTAGACAAGGATTTTCAGTTATATGAGGGTAGAAAAATTGCTGGAATACTACGGTGGAAAAAAGAGGCATCAACTGGAACAAAATCCGGAAGGGAAAATGCAATTGATTTAAAAGGTACATACGAATTAAGTTGGAGAAACTATTCAAAGTTTCCAACACAGGAAAGTGAATTCCGATACTTAAATATTGAGGTATAAGGATAAACCAATGATTAATTAATGAAGTCAAGGGCAATTAGTATAGTAGACTTGTTTTCTAAAATTACAATAAAAGTTAATGGGAAATCTGTTATACAAACTAAAAAGTCTCATTTAATAAACAGAGGTAACCGTTTTACCATTGCGTTCCAACCAATCCATAAAAACAGAAAAAAATTCGCCTCCATCCATACGTGCGAATCAATTTTAACAGGTGAGACCTACTTTCTTAAATCAAAATTAATCCCCAAAGTGCAATGAAGACCATTCAGGTGCAGAGGTAGAAACACCACTGCTTGAGAACGGTGCGGATGGGGCTGTTAAAAAAATTAGTGAAAATAAAAATTGATATTTCCTCTGAAACAAAGGTAAACAAAGGGATGGTTCTTGTGTTTAGAAACAAGAGAACTGTCCACTTGTTTTAAAACCATCATTTCCCCAAAAATACAAATGATCCCTTAAACTAATATCCAATTAATTTGGTAGAATAAGAATATCTAATAATAAACGAGGTATCGGTATGATAGAAGATTCACTCTTAAAATATATTAAAGATTTCATTCTTAAAAGTGGGGAGGAGCTAGAGTGGATACAACCTACTAATGAGAATGTTTTAACAGAAGTAAAAATGATCAAGCGTTCTGAAAGAACCTATCGAGTTCTAGGTCTCTTAATATTATCAATACAAACTCCACAAAAAGAGGAAATGCTCATCGATCAGGAATTGGAGGGTATTGCTTTTACGCCTAGAAAAAAAGTCAGCCTTGATGATCGTGGGCGCCTGACCTTTAAATGGCTAGAGCAAGGCTGGATTATAAAGGAAGTAAGATTTGAGAAAGATGAAAAAACGGTGCGCACATCCCATTATCGGATGGGGTTTCGTTTGTATCATTATGAACAGGTAAAACTTCAACAAAAGCTGGAACAAACGCATAATGAATTTTTAAACATTAAGAGCGACCTCATAACAATATGCGGGTCCAAAAGCGATAAGCACCAAAGAAATCTTGGGATGCAAAACATCTCTAAGGTGATCAATCAGATCAAAACTAATGAATTAAACTCATCTCTTTATTTTACAAAAGCATGGCCATTGCGGAAAAGACTAAAATATTTACACTTCGTTCACGCATTTTGTCAATTATCTTTACAGAAGGAGGAATTTGACTGGAAGGAAATTGGAGCCGCCTATTTTCAAACAATCGGCGGTTCAAAGCAGTTTGATTTCTATAAGCAAGAGTTTCTCGACCATTTAGAGAAATGGACGAATATTCCGGTGGATGAGCTAGGCTTAATAAGTCTTGGTCAAATTACACCGGTCTTTTTTGCTGGGGAATTAAGCGGAAAGTATGCTGTTTATCACTGGGGAGCAATTCATGCCTTAACCCATTTAGCGATTGCGACGGAAGCATATAAAACAAAAGCGAAGACACTTTGGTTGGTTGAGAACCGTGCGATCCTGACCCGTATGGCCGCAGGGCAGTTTTTGCAAGAAACGAATTCACTCATCTTATGCATTGACGGGCATTTACGTTCCGCTCACAAAAACGCTATTTCACAAATCTTATCTAACAGCAAAGTTGAACAGATAATGATATGGTGTGACTACGATTTAGACGGATTACACATTTCAAAAGAAATACACAGAGTAGTATACCAATATAACAAGTTCGGTATTAAATGGGTGTTACCAGACCAGCAAGTGACTGTCGACAGGGATCAGTATGAGCAAACTTTAACGAAATTTTTAGTGCATAACAAAATGGAGCAAGAACAAATATTGGGAGGTGAGGAGCAGTGGAAAAGCTGGATTCTGGCTTAATCTCAATTTTTAAATCAACGGAATCAGCACCGGAAATTATGCAGTCTATGAAGGATATTTCTTCATTAGGAGGCGTTTTAAGTGATTTAGGAACACAAAATTTTTTTCAAACGCCAGGTGAAATTCTTAGATTTTTAAGACTTATTCAACTATTAAATGAAGAAGCTCTTGGATTGGATGCTCCGATTGAAAATATAGATACGATCTATTACCGTTATCGGAATCGTTATGATGATCTAGAGCCACCTTCGAAAAAAAGAGTGGAGCAAATTATCAATGTTTTAGTGAAAAATAATTGGATTTCCAAACAAACGAGACGGATAAAAATGCGCGATGTTGGAAAGCGGATGATGGATGCGTTAATTCGCCTTGCCAATGATTCTCTTGCCTATTATATGAACGATGATATCGGACGAGCATTATTTCAGGCTAGACGTGATGCAGATATAAGTGAAGCCTATGATGATAACGGAATCTCAGGAGGAAACAAAATTGCGAGTATGATTCGAAATGTGCAGAATGCGATTGCTCTATTACGAGAGCGAGAACTTGAACTGCTTGCAGATCGTAATGCTTTACCTCAGCTGGAGATTATTCACAAATTAATGAAGGATTTAGAAATCAAGCTTGAGGAACGATATAGACAATTTCAAACAGTTGAGGATAGCTTAGTGCTAACAGATTTAATGCAAAGAGGGACCGCTGTTCTGGCAGAAGGAACGAATCTCAGCTTAGGGATGATCAACAAATATGTAAAGTTCACAAATATGCAAAAGACACCATTAACCTCGACTATTCAGCCTGAAAAAGTCCGTGCCTTCATCTCGAATATGTTTGATCCTCCTCTTGATTCCGATATTCCTAATGCTCATCAACTATTAAGCTTTATGGAGCAAAATCAATATGAGGACGAGGCAATTGACGGATTATGGATTCCTGTGAAGTTCGCTGCACCTTTATCCTCATTTGCTATCGATGATGCGATTGAGTATTTAGAGACATATGAACCAGTAGTTGATCCGATTAAGGAAGAAGAGGCAGAGCCAGAATATGCTACCGAGGAAATGTCAGAGGAAGAACTGGAGAGCTTAATGGGAGAAACTAACTGGCTGTTAACGAAGAACATGATTGATACGAAAGCAATTGAAGCGTTTTTTGAAGTACAGGAGGAAGCACCTTTAGAGCAAGTAATCATTGAAGCAACGACTGATCAGTGGAGTGATGCGATTAATGCTTTAACAGCTGTTTCAGCGTTAGTTGGGAATAAAAAAGTCACGATAACAAAGGATGAACAAAAGAGAGAACGTAAGGTTTTCGATAAAAAATGGGAGTGGATGAAGGATGGAGATAGATCAGACATTGTTAAACGGAGAAGAGAAGGCAAAAAAGACGAAAAATCCGAATGAGGCTATTGAAGAGATTAATGTTAATCCATTAAATGTCATGCAGTCAATTAGGGGTATTTTAACTCAGGAAGAGGAGCTAACGTTTATGAATATTCTTTTCTCTTCATCGGCTTCAATTCGCTCTGGAAATTTCGGCTTATCTCGTAAAGAGGTAGAAAAACAGCTTGGTATTTCAGGAGATGACGAGCAGTTTACCTCTTTCATGACAAGAGTCAATCAAGCAGTCAGTCGTTATTTTCAATTGATTTATGATGAAAAGCGTGATCAAGTCGTAGTGTTAATGAGGGTATCTGCTCAATCTGCGCGTAACACCTTATCAAGAGAAAGCTTAGCGATTTTACTTTATATGTTTTACCAGCAAGAGGTTTTGCAGCATGAATTTACTCTATTTGACCAATTACTAGATGCCCTCGGCCATGAAACGAAAAAAGCAAACCAAAGGGTTCTTGTTAATATAGATCCTTTAAAGAAAATTGGTGCGATAGAAGATTATGAAACGAATTCATCTGAGCGAGCTTTTCAGCTGACAGCTATCGGAGTGCATCTATTTTCAGATTCATTCTTGCGCAGAACAATAGAATTCAGTCAGTCGAATCAGTTGAACAAAGAGGAAGTATTGAAATTTTTCAAGCGTTACAATTTGTATAAGAAAGGAGAAACTCAATGATACCTTGGAGAGTGTCATTTTCAGGTATTCGTGATTATCGGCCGGAACAGATTGATTTATCCGGAAGAGACGAACATATTATGATTACAGGTCCAAACGGCTCAGGAAAGTCGACAATTACGTATTGCTTGGGGGCCGTACTATATTCATCCAAAGTAGATGTGGGAGGATTAAAATCTCGGAATCTATTAAGTGATCAAACCTGGAAAGCCCAAATTTCTCTTGTGTTTAAAAATGAAGGACAGGTGAAAATTGATGCTGCCACATTCATTCAATTTACATTAAGAATGGTTCAAGAGCCAGGACAACCGATAAAAAAAGAATATTCGATCTCAACTGGTGAGGAAATTGATCAATGGGAGCATACCGATAAATATACATCAGGTGATCGGCAATTAAATTTTTCTGCTTATAAGCAAAGTCTACACCACAAATATAAAATCGACCCTGATGCCTATTATTTGATTTGGTACCAACAAGAGGTTAATCAATTTGCCGTCATGGATCCAGAAGAACGATTTCGAATTTTTAGCGAGATGCACGGAATTGATCAAACACAGCGCGAATGGGAAGAAAGTATTGAAAAACTAAAGGAAACAACCGAAACTCTTAGGACAGCGAAATATAGTGTTGATAATAAACGATTAGAGCTCCAAATAAAAAAGAATGATTTAGAGCGATTTAAAAGCAATCAAGAGCGTCTTACAAGTGGAGCAAAGCAGTATACGGAGGCTCTTATTTTATTAGAAGCTACTTTGAAAAAAAGAGAAATAGTTTAGAAGGAGTAATTGAAGAGCTTTCCGCACAACTTGAAGAAGTTAAGGAAGCCATCCTCTCTAAGCAAGAAGCGAAAATAAACTTGAAGGAGCAGATGGACACATTACTAAAGGAAAAAGAACAGATAGAAACGAAGCTAGAAGAAACTGAGAAATTAAGGAAAGAATATCATGCTGAAATTCACAATACAAAACAGTCCATCGAGCGACTAGAAAACGAACTTGCTTATTTAACGAAGCGGAAGAATCAAATTACTCGTACGGAAAAAGAAGTACAGGAGCAGCTCAGTCAAATTGGTAAGGAAATTGATAAAACGAGCTCTCAATTAGCTGAAGTAGAAGAGCAGCATAAACAGCTGAAAAGGTCACATTTTGATTTGCTTACTGAGATAACAAGATTAGACCATCAAGTACAATTAGACAAAAGATTATACGAAGAGCATAGTAAAAGATTAGCAGACTATAAAAGTAGTCATGAGGTTTCGACGACGATTAAGAAGCTAGAAGATGAGAATGTATCCCTTAAAAACGAGCATCTCACATTACTGAATAAAGTTGATGAGCTTAAAAAAGAAAAGCTCTCTTTACTAGAAAATCGTGCTCTCTCTCAACGTCAAAATGAGTCCACCACCTATTTACGTAAGCGAAATATCAAAGCCTTTCCGCTACGTGAATTGGTTGAATTGGATGAACAGGCACAGCTAAATGATGAACAACTTTTTCAGGCAATTAAATATACAATCTTTTTCCAAGGAAAAGAGTTAAACCCACCAAATGATCTTTACCATGTCCCATTGATGGATATCGTACCAGATCGTTCTATAGATGCGTTACCTGAGCTACATCTAAAAATAAAGGAAGGCATTAAGAATGAGGATATACCACATGCGATTAAAGCACTTTGGTGGGTTGAACAATTTTTCAAAAATGGTCCATTTAAGATCCATAATGGCAGTCTATATGATGTGATGGGGATTCGCGGATCACAGGAGAAAGATCGCTATATATTAAGCCAGAAAGCATTGATAATGAGAAAGCAAGAGGTTGACAAGCTTATCTTTATTAATGAATCCAGATTAGCAGAACTAGACGAGCTGATTAGCACCAACATGAAGAAAATTCAGGAGCTCAGCCGGATTATTCAGTTTGTAAGAGAAGCTGAAGCATTTATGGCCATGGACTATGAGCGTGAAAGTCGTAGCAAACGATTAGAGGGCGAGAAAAAAAGGTTAGTAGAAATGGAGAGAATGTTAGAAGAGCTTGATCAAAAAAAGACAAACCTCAAGGTTCATTTGATTTCCATCCAAAATAAACAGAGTGTTTTAAAAGAAGAAGAGAATTTTTACAATGAACTTGGGAAAATGAAGGGGAAGTATGATCTCCTACTAAAGATCCAGGACCATTTGAAGATGTTGAACGAACAATATGTACAACATGGTATTGTTCAAGAAGGACTAGAGGATGATTTAGATAAGCTGGAACGTAAAACGAAAAAATTAAAGAGGAATGAAGAACAGCTTAATGATGACATTGAGTCGTCTAATAACGATCTGAAGAGAGTCGCCAATCAGCTGGAAAATAAAACGGAAGAGAGGGATTCGACAGCACAGCAGATTGTAGGCTATATACAAGAAATAACGGACATGAAAGTTCTCGTTCCACAAGTTTATTCCGAAATCGCTGATGAACAACTCCCTGGCCAGCTGCCATCAAAGGCAAGCTTGAAAAATCAACGGGAGAACGGAAAAATAATGTTTGACAATGCTAGAAGAGAGACAGATATTGACCCTGCAGCACCAGAAAACTATGAAGCTGTTAAGCAAGAGTTTGAACGATTGGACAATGAATATAAGCGTACGAATATTTTACTTGAGCAGGATCGGGAGCGAGCAGAGCAGCTAAAGGACAAGCTAGAAACAACTATTAATATGAGAGTCTTGGAAATTCGCAGAAGATTTCAAGCTTATATGAATCGCTTTCAATTTGAAGGAGAAGTAGATTGGGAATCGTTCGAGGATAAAAGAGGGAGAATACACTTTAAGCTATTCATTAAAGCTAGAAAAGAAGGCCACCGAGGTACAATGGAGGATGTCAGTACAAAGGCTCGTGGCGGTAAGGTCGGAAAAGGTGTATCAGGAGGAGAAGAGTCACTTAGTTCACTACTATTCGCGTTAGCCCTGCTACAAAACCTCTCCTTCAAGCCAGGATTCATTGTATTAGATGAATTCGACAGTGCTTTAGACGAAAACCGTAAATTAAAGGTATTTGACTTATACGTACAGCAATTACAAAGAAAATTAATCATCCTTACACCAAAATCACACGAAGAATCCTACCTAAAGCGATTCTCAAAAGCATTGGTTGTTCAACATGACCCGACTATTCCATCCAGTAAAATAGTGGGGATTGTGCGGAAGGATTCTTAGCATAAGGGACATAGGGACAGGTGATCTGTCCCATTTCATTAATTTTTATTTATGAAATGAGTAACCAAAATCATAGTTCTTACCTGTAAATACCAGGTACGTATGAAACACGAAATCAAGGTTAACAGTCTTATCACCAACATCATTAGTACAAGAAATAAATGAAGAAATCGAGAAAATGGCTGCAACATACAAAGAATAGGGTGTGCCAAAAATGGTATACCCTGTTGTTTATAATTAGAGTAACGTAATAAAAATAAAGTATAGGAGGACTGATCAACATGTTAAGCCTATCTCAATACATAACCGACTTTTTCAAATATGCAGAAAAAACCAAACTGGAATTATACAACGAATTTAGTCTTCAACATGAGCTTGGAATCTATTTGCGAAATGCCCTTTCAGATTATAAAGTTCAGTTTGAAAGAAATATATCGTTTTTCACACCAGATACAAACACGATAAAAAAGGAAATTGACATCTCCATTTTCAATGAAGAAATGAACGAGAAATATGCGATCGAGCTGAAATTTCCTACCAATGGCCAGTATCCGGAACAAATGTATTCCTTTGTAAAAGATGTTAAATTCATGGAAGAAGTAAAAGACAGAGGATTCACGAAGACGGCAGCTGTAGTATTCGTATCTGATAAACTATTTTATGAAGGAAAACTAACACAAGGAATTTATAAGCATTTTAGAAACGAATTTTCACTCTACGGCGACGTATACAAACCAACAGGAATGAATAAAAACGTGGAATTAGTAACCCTGTCGAAAAGACACGATTTTACGTGGGAAAGCCTGGAGGATCAACGAAAATATTACATAATAGAAATTTCATAGGAAACATAACTCAAAACTATAACAACTGGGAGAGCTGAGTAAATGGACAGAATTCAAGCCATCATTAATAAATATAAAGGAATTACATTAGATGAGATCTTAACAAATCATCGGGATCTATTTGAACAAGAATATGAAAAAGAAGGTAAGTTCCATAAAGACTATTATGACCGTGTCAATGATACGAACTGGGACGATGAAACAAAAGCAGCGTTTACGAGAGTCATAGGTAAAATAAAAAGTTCTTCGGAAATATTCACAGAAAATGATATCGATGATTTAAGTACGTTTATTAAATCAATTGATTCCATCGTCAGAACGAACAATTTTATTAATAATTTCACTCAGACAAGAGTGAATCTAGTAACGTTATTTAATGTATCAAAAGAAGAGCAGGACTACCGTCAAGTGATTGAAAAAGTGAAATTGGCAACAGATTTACACGGCCATTTTGTCCATTTATTTTCAATTATAAAAAATATACAATTTCCAGATGAGTTTGTTGTTGCCTATAAATTTGAACGAAGTATCAACAAACATATTTTAAACAAAAGCGAAGAATACAATGACTTGCTTGAATCATATCGTTCATTCCCGGATACAGAACGTAAGAAAGATCTTGCTTACTATACATATGACATTATCGTGCAAAAACTAATTGAAAAAGAGGTAAATGAATTACATCCTCCTTTAAAGCAAAAAGAAGTGAGAAAACTGGACAGATACTTTTCGATGATCGGTCGTGCCGAAACATTACGAATTGATAGTGAATTATTCTCTTATTTAGATACTGACACCATCACGAAAATTGAACAGCAGCTAACCACTGATTCGGTTGTAGCGATGGTTGAGACAGATGAACTGAACTTGAAAACGTTAGTTACACTTGAGAAGACGAAATTATACATATGTGACCGTTCAACCAAAGAAGTTGGCTGGATCGCAAGCGTTGAAAACGTCTGGATGAAAGAAGAAGAAGTACCAGAACAAACAAGCATTTTACCATTAGGCGAACCTTCTCTAAAAGGTAAAACAGTTTGGATTAACATCACGAAACTACTTACATTACAACCTAAAATGATGTTAGAACAGCTAAAACCAGTCCATAGAAAAATGGAGCAATTATCTCCACAAGGACTTCACTTACTATTTAAAACGGAAACGGAGACAGCAAAAGTGGAAAATCAAAAAGAGATCATAACAGAAGAAGTAACACCAGACTATGAAGAAGAACTACTTTATCAAAATCCCAACATTATTCTATATGGACCACCAGGAACAGGAAAAACCTATCAACTAGCCTCAAAATCTATGGAAATTATCTATAATAAGCATGCAGATGAGCTGGTAGATCAACTCGGTGATCTAAAACAACTGTTTAAAACATACCAGCAAAAAGAACAAATTCAATTTGTAACATTTCATCAATCATATTCTTATGAAGATTTTATTGAAGGTTTACGTTCAGATCAGGAAGGAAAATTTGTTCCCACAGATGGAATGTTTAAAAAAGTAGTCATTGATGCACTATATGCCGGATTGCAAAATCTGGTTGAAGCAAGTGAATATGAAGCAAGAAAACAGCGTGTGCTTCATGCACTACTACATAACGAGGAATTTGATTTCTCTCAAGCAAATCGATATGTCATGATTATTGATGAAATTAACCGTGCCAATATATCAAAAGTGTTTGGCGAATTAATTACTTTAATAGAAGACGATAAACGTTTAACAAAAGAAAATGAGACACGTATTCATTTACCATATTCAGGAGAGACGTTTGTTCTACCTCCTAACCTTTATATTCTGGGAACAATGAATACAGCTGATCGCTCAATTGCCTTGCTTGACACAGCATTACGCAGAAGGTTCTCATTTGAAGAAGTAATGCCGATTTATCATATTTTACCTATCGTTGAAGATATCGATTTACCATCACTCCTTCATCGAATGAATCAACGAATTGAAGTTTTATACAGCCGGGACCATATGATCGGACATGCTTATTTTAACCGGGTTCAAACAGTTGAAGATATTATGACAACGATGCAAAACAAAATCATCCCGCTTCTAAAAGAGTATTTTTATGACGATTGGGAAAAAATTGCGATGGTACTTGGCGGAGTGGGAAAAAGTGAGACAGATACCTGCATTATCTATAAAGAACAAATTGATATAGAGGCATTATTCAAACGATCATCTTATACAGCCATGGATCTTCCTGATAAATATCATGTGAAAACAAATCTTACGGTAGAAGACATCAAAGGAATATATGAATGAAACAAGTGATCATAAGAGAAGCATACGACTGGATTTTCTGTAACGAAGAAATGACAAACGGTCTTACTGAAACAGAGTGGGACCACCTTCTTCACTATTTGGAAAATACATATAAAGGTGAAAATGTCATCGAGTATGCTCATCAAAAAATACGATTTATTAACCTTGTCGGCGTCATCCAACTCAAGACCGTAAGAATAGAAATTTTGCCTAAGATCGATTTAAATCAACATGACGAAGCCTTAAACAGGAGAGCACTGTTAAACATGTTATCGGTTGCGAAAAAACTGCCGGTTGAACTAACAGAACAAACATTAAGTCAGTTTGAAAAAGTAGATCTGCTCCATATTCTTGCAAGGCTGTATATTGTTGAATTAATGAAAACCCTAAACCGAGGAATGTATCGTGAATATCAAGGGAGAGTAGAAAACATTTTAACCTTAAAAGGAAGACTGCTTGTTTCAGACCATATCCGCCATAACGTAAAAAGGTCAGCAAATGCATTTTGTGAATTTGATGAACTAACACCAAATATTTTCCTGAATCAGGTCCTAAAAGCAGCATTGAACATTGTCTTTCGCTATGTCCATCATTCACCGTTAAAAATAAGTTTAATGAACGGCCTCGCCATGTTGGAAGATGTGGAGGATTGCTTTATACCAAAGGAAAAGGTAGAACAAATGCAACTCAATCGTCAAAATACACACTATGAAAAAGCATTGCAACTGGCCAAAGCCATTATACAATCAACATCCATGAGCAGTCAGCAAAATCAACAAATCGCCTTTTCTTTCTTATTTAAAATGAACGATTTATACGAAACATACATTGGAGAAGTACTAAAACGAATGCTCGTCACAACCTCTTACGAAGTGAAGCTTCAGTATACAGCAAAAAAACTGCTGCAAAATGCTGATACAGGAAGAGACAACATTCTCTTAAAACCGGACTTTGTTATTGAAACAAGAGAACAAGAAGCGAAAATCATCATTGATACAAAATGGAAAAGTGTCATTGTAAATGGGAAAAGAAATTACAAACAAGGTGATATTTATCAAATGTATGCCTATATCACAACATACAAATCAGCCGAACGGTGCCTACTACTTTATCCTCAAACAAACGAGGAAGGTGATTTGCCTAGATGGATAGTACCTGATTCCTTTCCGAAAAAGTTTATTGAGGTTCAAACAGTTCGGCTGGATCGGATGAAGCATACGATGGAGGATTTGGGAGAGATGTTGGAGGAGATGGTAAAGGGCTAAGAAGATATCAGAAGAAGTTATAATTAGTTGGGAATTATTGCTATAAATACCTCATGTAAGAGAGTGTAATAGTAAGGGATAAGACAAAAAGTAACTCAGGAGGAACCTGTATGAAAAGATTTGGCTACTTATTTATTGTATTTATGATCTCATTACTTGCAGCTTGTGGAAATAATGAACAAGAAAATACCGCTGGTAAAGGTGAAGAGTCCGGTCAACAAAAAGAAGAACAAACAGATGAAGGAGCGGTCGATGTTGAAAAAGGCCTTTTAAATGTTGAAGTTACATTACCTGCTTCCATGTTTGAGGGTGAAGACATTGACACTGTTATAGCAGATGCAAAAAAAGAGGGAATAAAGGAAGTCACCAAAAATGAAGATGGCTCACTTACTTATAAAATGTCAAAAGCTAAACATAAAGAAATGATGGAAGAATTAAGGAAAGGCATACTGGAAACAGTTGAGGAAACGAAAAATAGTGAAGATTACGTATCAATCAAAGATGTTACATATAATGATTCGTTTACGGAGTTTACTCTATTGGTTAATAAAGGCGACTATGAGAATAGCATGGACGGTTTCGCTGCATTTGGTTTAGGCCTGTCAGGTATGTACTATCAACTCTATAATGGCGTTGATCCTGATAAATACAAAGTAACCATATCTTTGAAAGACGAAGCTACCAATGAAGTTTTTGATGAAATTGTATATCCTGATGATTTGGAAGAAGAGGAAACAGAATAACATACATATTCTATAAATTGAAGGAGGAAGCAAGTTGAATAAAAAGAAAAAAACCTATTTATCTTCGTCGTATTGTTACTCTCTTTACTTGGAGGGTGTGGTCAAGATACGAAAGATATCACTGTTGATGAAGAAGAAAAACAACAAACTAATGCATCAGAAGAATCAGAGGAACCAGAGAATAAAGAAGAAACTGAATCAAAATTAGGATCTCGTTCCTATCCTGTTCCTTTCAAAAAAACAGCAACAGTTGACGATGAGTTATACAATGATGAAGGTGACTCTTTCCCAATTAAATTCGACCTGACAATTGTAGAAGTAGATCGCGGTGATGCAGCATATAAAAAATTAGTATCTATGAATGAATACAATGAAGCTGCTCCAGAAGGATATGAGTGGGTATTAGCAAAAACAAAAGTAAAATTTGTTGAATCTGCAACAGAAGATTTGGCATTCCATATTGACGGAATCATGAATTTTACCATGGTAAGCGAGAATGGAGATATTTATAGTGGTGATATAATTGGAACAACTGAACCCGATTTTAGTTTTGAAATGTACGTAGGAAGTGAAAAAGAAGGGTATATATCCGGCTTAGTGAAAACAGGAGAAAAGGCACAACTTCGGTATGAGGAAATGTTAGGTGGACAAGTTTTCTTTAATTTACAATAACACTAAAAAACAAGAAATCAAAAAACCAGCGGATTCTATATTCGCTGGTTTTTTAGAATGTTACTTTTTTAGGATTAACATTTACTTTCCAAATAAATATAAAAGGACTATTATTCTGGAATTCGTTTTATTCTCGGATCAGTAAAAATATCTGTCTCATCCTCACTATTAGATGAAAATTCAGAGACAATAGCTCCTTCTTCTCCCGCTTTAAACCAGTGCTTCGTATTTTCCGGGATAGTGTATTGTTCACCAGGATGCAATACAACTTCATGGAATACCGTATAGTATTTGAAATCTTCTGCAGGAGGAGATGTTATCGGTGACACTGTAGGTTCTCCTTCTACATAGAGATAAACGGTTCCCCTGCGGCATCGAAACGTTTCTAATTTGCCGGGATCTCCATTTTTTCTAGGTGGATGAAGATGTTCCGGACATGTTTGATGTGGAAATAATACTAAGTCTTTCGCACAATAACGTTCGGTATTCACATAAGTAACCAATTGCAGTCCCGTTATTTCCAGATTATTTAAACCGAAGTCAGCTATCTCAATCGCTTCTTGTTCAGCTTGAGTTAAGATAATTCCTGTATCAGCAAGCATATTCGTTACAATTGCCCGGTAATCCTTTGTTTGTAAATTAGCCATATAAAACAACTCCTCAAATAAAGTGAATTTTTAACAGATATTTTTATGAAATCTTGTGAGAGGTTCTAAGTTTGGTATATTTGTGAGATTAGAATTGTGAAGTGTCTAGATGTGGGTTTGTTTTGTGAAAATATTACTGATATAAGTGTTAGAAATGTACTATCTGCAACATTAAACGCTCCAACAGCAAATTGATTTTCTTTTGCAACAGTCAATAATTCTTTGATTGTAATTAACATAAGGTAATCTCTCTTTTTATTATAATACTTTATGTATGCGCTTACTAATAAATAATAAAAAAGATTTTTAGATTCCAATAATTGATTAGGTACAGACCTAAGTAATGTAAAAGAGTTTTTTGAGACTGTTTAGTGTTTAAAACTAGACGGTCTTTTTTATTTCTATTGACTACTTATTAAAATTTCAAGTAATTTAAACACTTAAAGAAAGTAACTGAAAAAAATTAATAATATTATAAATAAATTTTATAAACTTACTAAGTATTACTTATAAAATAATCAATAAAATGATGATTAAGGTAAAATCTCATTTATTAAACAATTTGACCAAATAGAAACGTACGTTCTATAGCTGTGATATAATAGAATGACAATAGTTAGGTAACTCAAGGGTGGTCAGCGTTACCCTGCAAGGAAAGGGGGTGATGCTTATGATGACAGTATTTCAAACGTTAATGCTGATGATTGCATTTACTAGTTTGGTGTTGTCGATCATATCATTTAGAGACAAAGACAAAAAATAACCCACCCTTGAGCTTTTGCACGGCGATTGGGTGAGTTATTTACCAACATCGCTGATCCCCTTGATGGGAACCCAGCTATTGTATGACTGTTTGGTGTTCGAGCACCGAACAGTTTTTTTTAGTTTATGATTTCTCTATTATTATTATAACCAAAGACTAGATGTTTGAAAAGTAAATACAGGCATAGCAAGTAATGTATTATTCGTTTATTGGGACTCATGGGTATATGATTTTCCTAAACAAGGATCAATTGCAAAGTTGACAGAATCAAAACATTAAGAGAATTTCGCTCATCAACTAAAGAAATTGTCGATGAAGTAACAGGTGATGAAACATCAAAGGAAAAAGAGAAAGGAAATGTTTAATACTTGTAAATAGTATAGCAACTTTTCATCCTAAGTTATAAAGTATCACATCAATGATAGAAAATTAACAGGCATCAACGATCTGTATATTAACTTCATTCGATATGAAGTCAGGTGTGGAATTGCTTCAGTAAGCTCTTATTCATGCTGGTGTTAATATGCGGCAGAGATAGAGGGGTGGCTTTTGACTTCCTTAGAGGAAGCAAAAAAGCCACCCCTTGCTTTACTTCCTACTATTGTATTTTTAAAAACGTTTTGTTTCACGTCCATAACCATCAACTTACAATGAATCCTTGAATACGCGAACAATCGAGTAAGAATTTGTATCATCGGTTTCGACCATTCCTTTGAGGTATACATAGTGAATTCTAGGATTAAACACAGTAGTATCAAAAAAGGAGTTATTTAATCTAAGTAGTTCCAATATATTCCACTATTAATTGGTATAAAAGGTATATAATTGGTGATCAGAAAGAGTGTTACTAGTCTAAAAGTGATATAATTAACAATGCCTTGCCACTTTTGGCAATCTTTTCATTGCGTTTAGAAATGTTATTTTAGAAAAAATATCAAGGTGGTATATATGTCAGAGGTAGAAATTGTTTCGTGGCCATTTGGAGAAGATAGCATAAATCAACTTAATAACCGGGAATCATATGTAAATTATCCAGTCATTTATTTATTGAATAATGCTAAAGAAGCATATATCGGTGAGACAGTATATTTTAAAAAACGAATGCGTGCCCATTTGAAGAAATCTGAGCGGCAAAAACTGAATCAAATGCATCTAATTAAACATGATAAATTTAATCGTTCTGCGACATTTCATTTAGAAACAAAGCTAATCAATTACTTTTTAGGTGATGAACGGTACAAGCTTCAAAATAAAAGTAAAACGACGAATGAATTTTCTCATAATTATCATAATAAACCATATTTTGAACAAATGATTTTTAAAGATATTTGGAAGGAACTTGTTACAAAAGGTGTTGTTACACATGAACAACATGTAATTGAAAATAAGGATATCTTTAAATTGTCACCTTTTAAAGAGTTATCATTAGAACAATTAGATTTAAAAGAGAAGGTTATACAATTTTGTGAGAAACAGGTTCAATCCGAGCGAAGTGAATATGGTAGCTTGTTTGTTGTAAGGGGAGAAGCAGGCGTTGGAAAAAGTGTAGTATTAAGTTCTATATTTAATACAATACAGGAATACACGAAAGAGGCATCTTCACCGTTTCATAATACTGAAAATTATTTAGTAGTAAACCACGAAGAGATGATAAAAACATATAAAGGTATTGCGTCTCAATTAAAGTATTTAAAAGCAAAAAATTTTGTTAAGCCTACACCGTTGATTAATCAACTAAAGAAAAAAGATAGTAAAGCAGATATCATATTAGTTGATGAAGCACACCTACTCTTAACACGATCCGATACATACAATAATTTTCATGATCAAAATCAGTTAGAAGAATTACTAAAGCTAGCAAAAGTAGTTGTAATGGTATATGACGCGGATCAGGTATTAAAGTTAAAAAGTTTGTGGCAGGAGATTACACTAGAAAATTTGATTTCAAAAAGTGGACATGCTGAATTTTATGAGTTATCAAATCAATTCCGTATGCAAGCAAATGATCAAGTTATTGAATGGATAAATGAATTCAAACAAAAACGACTATTACCACTTCCTGTTGACGAAAATTATGAATTTAAAGTATATGGATCTCTAAAAGAAATGCATGAAGAGATTAAAAAGAAGAATTCACGCTTTGGTTTGAGTCGTGTTGTATCTACGTTCGATTATATACACAAGAAAGATGGAGACATTTATTATATTAAGGAAGATAGTGGCAGTTACCAAATTCCATGGAATATAACAGATAGTAAATACACATGGGCAGAAAGAGAATCCACTGTAGAAGAAGCAGGTTCAATTTATACGATTCAAGGGTTTGACTTAAATTATGTTGGAGTAATATTAGGTCCTTCAATAACTTACGATGAAGATAAAGGTCAATTGGTCGTTAATATAGATGCATATAAAGATATTGGAGCTTTTACAGGAACAGAAGGTATCGATAATGTAGATGCAGCAAAAGAACGAATTATCTTAAATTCAGTCAATATTCTAATGAAGCGAGGCATAAAAGGGCTATATTTATATGCTAGTGATGAAGCATTACGAAACCAACTTCTAAATTTTCAAAAAGAAGGAAGGTGAAAATATGAGTGAACTCAAACGATTAACAGATATGGTAGTAGCTTTTAGAGATGAGCGTGATTGGCAACAGTTTCATAATCCTAAAGATTTGGCGTTATCAATCTCATTGGAAGCAAGTGAATTACTTGAGAATTTCCAATGGAAAACAAGTGAAGAAGCTGTTGAAAAAAACGCAGAAAATATAAAGGATGAACTAGCTGATATTGTCATTTATTCTTTATTATTTGCAAATGAAACAGGAATCGATCTTGTGGAAGCTATCGAACAAAAAATCCAAAAGAATAATGAGAAATATCCAGTAGAGAAAGCGTATGGGAGTAAGACAAAATACTCTGAGTATTAAAAATGTTATTAAGAATTGGGTGGGAATACCCGGGAAAATTTTCGCTATGTCCCACAGATCTTTGAGGATTAAAACTTCAATTGCCTACTTTCATAGAAGCATTAAGGTAGAGTTGTACAACATACTCCTTATTCAAGTAAACAAGGCTAATCTTCGAGAAGGAGATTTGCCTTTTGATGTTAAAGTAAAAATCAGAAAAAGATACGAATTTAAAAGGGTTTCCTCCATGTCGAATAATAAACCTAATCAAAGAGGAGGAAAACATGGGAAACTTTAACGAAGAAGATGGATCAAAGTTTAAAAAATATTATTACTTTTTCCACTCCTATATTTCATTCATGATCTTGAAGAAATCATAACAGTAGAAAAATTTATTGAAGAAAAATCAAACATACTATCTTTTAGTATAACAATTTTGGAGTTTTCATTTGCATTTATTCTACTATGGATTTTTGCTTCAATAGGATGTTATAAAGCATTTTTTGTTAAAAGGTTTATGGGCATGAATCCAACTACTTACCTTGCATTTTTAGTACCTGGAATTCTTTTGGCAAATGGTATTGGTCATTTCTTACAATTTATTTTCTTCAAAGAATACGTTCCAGGCATTATTACATCCATCTTTATTTTGTATCCTTATTCTTTTTTTACAGCCAAAGTTCTTATTACTGAAAGATTAATGACTAAAAAAAGACTTCTTAGCTATTTTCTAATAGAATTTGTATTACAAGCACCGCTTGCACTCATTGCACTTTTTATTTCAAAACGCATATTATCTTTATTTTGAGTTAAAGGAGCATTAATTAAGACATGTAGCAAACAGTAAATTTTAATTATCAATTGTATAAATCAGATACCTGAGTTAGTAGCTTAATATATTTTCAAGGGGACTGTTCTCTGAATACAACGTTTGTTGCCAGAGAATCGTCCCTTTATTTATCTTTAGGAAAACATGAAAGGGAACTTAACGAAGATTAATATTTTATTAAAGTAATTTATCTTAAAGCTAACAAAAGTCATTTTTGTACACCTATTGTTATTTTAAGTCCACTTACAAGTTAAGGTCGAGGTGATAATATAAAACTATCGAAATAAAGCGCTTACAAATTAGGTAACGGATTTAATTTAGAGACTAGTTTTAAGGACAATGGTAGAACCTTCACGAATCGCAATGGTTCGTTGAAAGTTATAATAAAAATTTTCAACAATTAATAAAAGGGGAGGTATGTAAGATGAGGAAGTGGATAAAATTGCTTTTTGTGATGGCCATGGTGTTTTCTTTAATTCTAGCAGGGTGTCAGTCAAAAGAGAGTTCATCTGGTGGAGGAAGTAAGGATGGAGTAGTAACTCTAAAGTTTATGGGATGGGAAGCAAGTCCACTGGAAACTGAAAGTGTAAAAAAAGGGATTGCAAAATTTGAAGAGGCTCATCCAAATATTAAAGTTGAGTATACACCAGTACCAGGTGATCAATACGCATCTAAATTACTAACGATGATGGCTGGTGACGCAGCTCCCGATGTATTCTTCTTAGGAGCTAGTGACTACCGTTCTTTCCAGGAACGCGGTGTTTTACTTGATTTAACTCAGTACTTTGAAAATGAGTTAGACATAGACGATTTTATCCCCTCATCTGGTGGAATAATGTCAATTGATGGAAGCATTTATGGAGTGAGTAGCTGTACAGTATCTCCTGTCTTGTATTACAACAAGGATTTATTTGATCAAGCAGGTATTTCTTACCCACCAAGTAACCCTGATGAGGCATGGACATGGGATGAGTTTACAAAAGCTGCTGCACAATTAACTGTTAAAGATGGAGATAAGGTAACACAATTTGGAACTTATGGCTTTGAAACATTTGCAAATACAATAGCAGGAATCCTTGAAAATGAAGGATCTGTTTTTAATGATGATTTCACTGCAACAACAATAAATTCACCACAAACAAAAGAAGTGTTAGAAGCAATCTTAACTGTTAAACAAAATGGTTATAGTCCAGAAGCAAAATTGTTAGAGGAGTCTGGTATGAGTGCTTCACAAATGCTTCAAACAGGTAAAATTGGAATGCTGATTGAAGGTTCATGGGCACTACAACAACTTGCACAAATGGACTTCCCTGTTGGCATTGCTGCATTACCTAAGTTTGATGTAGCTAGTACCACTGGCCAGGCACACCTTCACTCTGCATCGGCCAATACAAAACATCCTGAAGAAGCATGGGAGTTTATTAAGTTTCTATCCTCAGAAGAGTATCAAACTGACTTAATTAGTTCAGGTCTATGGATGCCTAATAGAACTTCTCTTTATACAGAAGAAGGAATTGAAAAATGGTTTAATGCAGACGTACACCCTAAAGAATTTAAAGAGTTAGTCCCTTATTTCCAAAATGCAGCCGTTGATCCATTTGCAATCAACAAGTTGAATCAGATTGACGATATCATGATCGAAGAGTTGGATAAATTCTGGTATGATGGACAGCCGTCGGAGGATATCTTAGCGAACATCGAGAGAAGAGTGAACGAAGAGTTCGCTAAATAGACTGAATGTTCAGATTATGCAGGTGTATGATGATGATTTAATAGATTAAACTCAGATTATACCTGCATACTTCTTCTATAGATTAAGGGGGGATAAATTTGAAGCAAAAACTTAAAACACTATTACATAAGGATGGTCCATGGGCGTTTATCTTGCTGCTACCAAGTATTCTTGGATTCTTTATTTTTGTTCTTTTCCCTGTAGTTGCATCATTTCTTCTTAGTTTTACAAGTTGGGATTTACTAACTCCTATAAAATGGGTTGGTTTCGAAAATTATTTCAAACTTTTTAAGGACGAAACCTTTATAAAAGTGTTGTGGAATACATTATATTTTACAGCTGTGACAGTTCCAATTGGGATTATTATCTCTCTCTTTCTAGCTGTTGCCCTGAATCAGAAGATAAGATTTATTAAGTTTTATCGAGCTGCTTACTTTTTACCAGTTATTTCTTCTATGGTTGCAGTGGCTGTCATTTGGCAGTGGATTTATAACCCTGAATATGGTTTGCTAAATTTCATTTTAAGTCTTTTTGGAATTGATGGTCCTAGCTGGTTAAGTGATACAAAATGGGCGATGCCAGCAGTAATGATTACGAGTATTTGGAAGGGCTTAGGCTTTAATATGTTAATTTTCTTAGCGGGTATTCAAGGGATATCGGAATCCTATTATGAAGCAGCTGAAATTGATGGGGCAACATGGTTTAAAAAGTTTATTCACATCACTGTCCCGTTATTAAGACCAACAACATTTTTCGTTACAGTTATGGCAATCATAGGGTCATTCCAAGTATTTGATGCGGTTTTCTTATTAACACAAGGAGGCCCAGCACGATCTACATCTGTTCTTGTCCATTATTTATATCAAAACGGTTTTGAGTATTTTCAAATGGGCTATGCTAGCGCGATGGCTTATATTTTATTCTTTTTAGTTCTTGCCTTCACATTAATACAGTTTACATTGCAAAAGAGAAGAGAGGTATAAAAAAGGGGGGATATGAATGAGTAAATCAACACCACAGGATTCATTGAGTGTTTCACCTGTGAAAATTAGTCCCAATAAAAGACTAAACTTAAAAAGGAGAAAGGTATTTAATTACCGAAACTTATTGGCCCATCTATTTCTGGGGCTAGGTGCGATTATGATGTTATTCCCGTTTGTTTGGATGGTTAGTACTTCATTAAAAGATTTGAGCGAAGTATTTGTCTTTCCACCTACCTTGTTTGGAGAAGAAATCAGATGGGACAATTACTTAAGAATATCTGATCGTTTTCCATTTATGACTTATTTTCTAAATAGCTTAAAAGTAACTGGTGTAATCGTTATTTCACAATTGTTAACTAGCTCTATGGCAGGCTTTGTTTTTGCAAGATTAAATTTTAAAGGTCGTGATTTATTATTTGGCTTGTATATTGCAACCTTAATGATTCCAACACAAGTAACAATGATTCCTAACTTTGTCATTATGCGTTTTTATGGATTAGTTGATACACATGCAGCCTTAATTTTACCAGGATTGGTTAGTGCATTTGGAACGTTTTTAATGAGACAGTTCTTCTTATCTATTCCAAAGTCATTAGAAGAAGCAGCCAGAATTGATGGTTGTACTCCATTCGGTATTTATTGGCGTATATTTGTTCCGTTAACAAAGCCAGCAATGGCAACCCTAGGAATCTTTGTATTTATGGGCGCTTGGAATGATTTTTTTAGTCCACTCGTTTATATTAATACCCAAAGTAAAATGACACTTCCTTTAGGATTAGCATCCATGCAAGGAATGTATGCAACAGACTGGCCAGTACTAATGGCTGGTACGGTAATTAGCGTATTACCTGTGATCCTTGTTTTCTTGCTTGCTCAGGATGCGTTTATTAAAGGTGTTACTCTATCGGGCATAAAAGGTGAGTAATAAATTATTGTTTATTCATTTTCGTCCGAAAATAGGATTCGCGATATTCTGTTGGTGTCATTTTCTCGTATTTTTTGAATAATTTCATAAAATACTTTTCATCTTGGACACCAACATTATATGCGATTTCCTTTATAGAGTCATTCGTACTAGAAAGATAATCCTTGGCTTTTGAGATCTTTAGTAGGTTAATATATTCAATTAATGTCATACCTGTACCTTTCTTGAAATAACGAGATAAATATTCGCGATTATAATTGAATTTATCAGCTATTTCGGTAACAGTAATGTTCTCTAAAGCATGGATTCTTGTCCACTCCATAATTTTATTTAAATTAGTATCAGCTATAACGGAAGAAGAATTGAAGTTAAAATTTGAAATGATTTGCTCTGTTACTTCAATGAGTAGTGAGGTGACTAAATAGTGCCCACTATGATACGTATAATAGTTTGATCGATAGACATGTAATAATTGTCTAAACATGATATTAATCCGGTCAATACTTGCTGGTGTAAAGAACATAGGAATGTAGATATATGTATTAGATTTGTAATAATTAGGATTTCTGCGTAATTTTGCAATCTCTTCATTCATTGTTGCTTCATCAATTAGTGTGAAGTTATCTGAACATAAAAAATGGAACCAGTAAAAGGATACCTTTTCCTCACACGTGGCAAAACCTCCATGTGGTTGATGAGGAAGAATGAGTAAAACATCACCTGGATTGACTTCATATTTATACTCACCTTGCTCCATATATAGAGTTTTGTTGACGCCAATAATGATTTCAAAGCTATCAATATTACGTTTTGAGTGAATCCAAGGTGTTTCGGACATAAAATACCCACCTGAGATAAACTCAATCGGGGTGTGAATTGAAGTCTTTAAAAACATTGTCATCCTTTTCCCACCTTTATATGTAAGGATTTATTTTTTAAAAGAGATATATACTCTCAATCTAGTTTTTATTAACTATTCGATGGTTATGAATTAATACCTTTAAATTTTTCAAGGAAGATCGGAGGCTTTCTATGTACACAATTGGTTATGATTTTGGAGATACGCTTATTCAATTAAAGCAACTACAATTTGCTGTCAGGTTATTTACTGAAAATAATGTCTATGCACCAGACCCTGATAAAGTAACCGTGAGTAAAGAAGCGAACCTCGTATCTCTAAAGGCAGATGGCCTGTCTTGGGCTGGAAATCAAGAAAAAGCAGACGGTAAAATAGAAGTAGAAATAACGGTTGAAAAAGATGGAAGGTATGTTGTTCATGCGAAGGGTTCGCATTCAACGGAACGTTGTAAATCAATGCTAGTGCAGGTACTAGGTATTAATTTACAGTCTATTCAATTTGATCAAAATAAAAAAGAAGTGATTGAACGAAATAGCTACAAACGAGATATAAAAGCAAAACATTATCCAACTTCGATGAAGATGCCGCTTGTATTTGTCGAAGATCAAGCGAACAATAAATGGTTTGCATTATCAAAGGATGACAAACTTAGATTAAAAGGCTTTGCTAGCCATTATGATCCATATCTTCAAACACAAATACTAGACTTGTCGCATGAGGAAGACAAACGTTATCGTTCCAATGAGATTGAAATGCCACCATGGCATATAGGCTTCACACAGAATGAGAATGAGATCATTCTAGAAAGATGCAATGACTTGGAACAAAACTTTGGTTTAGTGCCTTTTCACCAGAGAAAGGATACGCCCGAGTGGTTAAAAGATATTAAACTGGTAACAATTCTTCATGGTGAACACTGGACAGGACATGTGTTCAATACTTTTTCCGATATGGAGAAGCGGTTGGAATGGATTGCGAATGAAATTGATGGAAAAGAAGTCCTCGCTTTTCTCCCTGGTTGGGATGGAAGATATTATAATAACTATCCGGAATACGAGCCTAGTAAACGGATGGGAGGAGAAGAAGGGCTTAAGAGTTTTGTGAATAGAGCACACGAACTTGGTGTGAGGGTTGTACCTATGCTAGGAGCAAATAATGCAAACATTGAGACGATGAGGAAACTTGGTCTAGAAGATGCCGTAACACGAGATTCCTGGGGCCTTGAGAAAAGATGTGACTGGGTTGATTGGGATTACGATCTATCAACTGAAAATAATTGTATGCTAGCGAATATGGGCCACCCTGGCTTTCTTCAGCATATGATTGATAAATCTAACTATCTAGTAGAAACCATTGGTGTAGATGGAATCTTTTTAGATATCAGCATCTTTTGGGCAAATGATCCACATTACTCACCTTATGAGGGCTTAGTTAAGTGGGCGCAGGAGATGAAAAAAAATCATCCTGATTTACTATTGTTTGGAGAAAACAGTTATGATGTGCTCTGGGGTGTATTCTCTATTTTCCATGAATTAGGTTATCCTGCTGGTCATGGCCATGCGCTTTATCGATACTGCAGGCAAACCCATTATCTTGCATATCCAGCCCCAGCGCATGGGATCCGGTGGTATCCATGAATTTGCATGGAACCAAAGCGGGTTACCATGGGAAAGAGAGGTTCCAGAGTTAATCCCAACGTTATCAGTTGTATCAGATACAATTGATAAAAATGGGCATGGGGCTAAGTATCTCATCCATACAGCAAGAAATTGGAATCAAGTCTATCCTGGAGTGTCAGGTTATCAAGAATAGAGATTGATTAGTAGATTCAAAAAGTCATTTTTGTCCACCTATTGTTTGTTTATTCTACCGACTACTTTAGTTGAAACTGCTATTCTTATATTGATGTAATCGCTATCAATCGTTATCTAAAAAAATATTTGTTAGGAGAGATGAAAGCTTATGAAAAAAACAATTGAAAACAAGGCAAATAAAACTCAAATCACAGACAAATTTTGGGGACATTATTTAGAAGTTGTACGCGATCAAGTGATTCCTTATCAATGGGAAGCATTGAACGATCGAATCCCAGGTGCATCACCAAGTCATGCAATTGAAAATTTTAAAATTGCAGCGGGAGAAACTGAAGGTGAGTACTATGGAATGGTGTTCCAGGATAGTGATGTAGCAAAGTGGCTAGAAGCAGTCGCATTTAGTTTGGAAAACCACCCAAATGAAGAACTAGAAAGAACAGCTGATGAAGTGATTGCGTTACTAGGTAGAGCGCAAGGAGAAGATGGGTATCTTAACACATATTATACAGTTAAGGAACCAAACAAACGCTGGACAAATGTCAGGGATAATCATGAGCTCTATTGTGCTGGACATCTAATAGAAGCGGCAGTTGCTTATTTCAAAGCAACAGGTAAAAGAGAATTCCTTGATATTATGTCTCGTTATGCTGACTACATTGATACTGTTTTTGGACCAGAAGAAGAGAAGTTAAAAGGCTACCCTGGGCATCAGGAAATAGAGCTTGCCTTAGTCAAATTATATGAAGTAACTAATAACGAAAAGTATTTAAATCTAAGTAAATACTTTATCGATGAGCGTGGTAAACAACCGCATTACTTTGATATTGAAAAAAAGAACAGAGAAGATGAAAGACCGTTTTGGTTTAATAACGATTATGCATATCATCAGGCACATCAACCTGTAAGAGAACAAGACAAAGCGGTAGGGCATGCGGTTCGTGCTACATATATGTATACTGCAATGGCTGATCTTGCTGCAAAAATCGGCGATGAGGAACTAAAGAAAGCATCTGAAAGACTATGGGAGAATGTTACTCAAAAACAAATGTATGTAACAGGTGGCATTGGTTCAATGGTATTCGGAGAGGCATTCTCGTTTGATTATGATCTGCCAAATGACCTTTCTTATACTGAAACATGTGCATCTATTGCGTTAGTATTTTGGGCAAATCGCATGCTTAACCTTGAAGCCAATAGTAAATATGCTGATGTCATGGAAACTGCATTATATAATGGAACAATTAGTGGAATGGATTTAGACGGCAAAAAGTTCTTCTATGTGAATCCACTTGAAGTTTTACCAGAGGCAAGTGAAAAGCGAAACGATAAAAAGCATGTTAAAGCAGTGAGACAGCCATGGTTCGGATGTGCTTGTTGCCCACCTAACTTAGCTAGATTAATTGCCTCAATTGGCCATTATATCTACTCTCAAAAGGAAACAGAATTATTTGTGCATCTTTATATGGGTAACGAAACAACAGTTGAAGTGGATGGAACGCAAGTCCAAGTTATTCAAAAAACAGATTACCCATGGGACGGAAAAGTGTCTATCCAAATCAATCCTGAAAAAGAGCAAGTTTTCACATTAGCATTACGTATTCCAGGTTGGGCAAAAGGAGCAACTGTGAAAATTAATGGAGAAGGATTTGATCATATTCCATTGTTAAAGAATGGCTATGTGTACATTAACCGTAATTGGAAAGCAGAAGATACAGTAGAGCTCGTATTCCCGATGGTCATTGAACGTATCCAATCAAACCCTCAGGTCCGTCAAAATGTTGGAAAAGTGGCATTACAACGTGGACCAATTGTTTATTGCCTTGAGCAAGTAGATAATGATGAAAATCTACATGGTTTCTTCTTACCAAGAGATGCTGAATTAACGGCAGAATTTGTTCCAGACTTACTTGATGGTGTTGTTGTCATTTCTTGTGAAGCTGAACGAATTGTAGAGGCTGACTGGAATAGTTTGTATCGTCCTGTTTCTGATCAAACTACACCTGTTCAAATTAAGGCTGTACCTTACTATGCATGGTGTAACCGTGAACCAGGAGAAATGATTGTTTGGATTAATGAGAAAAGATAATAGTAGATAGATAATAATTTAATTTGAAAAGGAACAGGGATCTGTATGAAAATACGGTTCCCTTTTTCATAAAATAAGAAAGCATTCCTGTAATAAAGCAAAATGAGGTTTGAATAAAAAAAGTCCCCTTGGTATGATACGAGGTGTCCAAAGCTGCGCAGCAAAAGGACAATAGACCAATGAGGACTCAACATGAATTTTAAACAAAATGATAGGATTTTACAACTGACAGAAAAAACCTTAATTGTGGGAGTGGAAATTGCTAAACATAAGCAAGTTGCTCGTGCCCAAGATTATAGAGTTATTCAGTTTGGGAAAGCTCACACGTTTTTAAATTCATTTGAGGGATTTGAAGGCTTTATTCGATAGGTTAATAATAAAGGTGCCTGTCACTGCCCGAAGTATGTCGAAACATATCGACAAACTACGGGTGGTGACAGGCACTTTTACTAAGTACATTTAGTAGAAGAGCTTGATGAGTCATTTTCGGAACGTTTGTTACGGCTGATTTGTGAAAGAGGGATGACGGACGTTGAGACCTATAAACGGGCGAATATTGATCGTCGTCGCTTGTTTTCAAAAATACGAAATGAAGCCGAGCACTCTCCTAAAAAGAAAACAGCCATTGCTTTAAAGCTAAATGAAGTTGAACAGACGAATTGCTGTCTGCCGCAGGATAAACTTTGTCTAGTAGTAGTAAATTTGATGTCATTTTATACAAGTGATGATGTACGAGCGGATAAAGTATTATTCGTCATTACAACGGATGGAATGGAAAATGCAAGTCGCGAAAGTATAAGAGATTGAAAAGGTATGAATACAAAGTAATAAGGATTCACTATCATTATTTTCGTATTTGAAAGTTTGGAATTTGTCCTACATATCCATTAGCCAATAAAAATTGGATTTGACAAAAACCTTCATATTTAGTTAAAAATCTGAATTTTATGTATTAAAATAGTAATAGGTATATTCTTACTATTTAAGGAAGTGACAATCATGATACAAGCAAACAATCTAGTTGAAATAATGAACATAGAAGATACAACCTTAAGAAACCAAAGAATCCTAGATGAAGTCCAGCCATTAGCAAGACGACTCATGGACTCTTTTATCGCAAAATACAGTGAACGTGATTCTTATTTACTTCAATTAAAAATACATACACATGAACAAACAATTAAAACGACGATTACAGATTCAAAAAATCCTAAATACGCAGAAAAGAAACAGCACTACGGAAACAAGGGCTTCGTGGAATTAATTGATGAGAAATTATATGAAAGTCCATTATTTATCCTAAAACTTGAGTTCCATTTAGCATCACGTGAAATCCGCATGATGATGAGCTCTGATTTTTATCCATTTTGGGTTTTATCGAAACGATCACAGATTCATGAACTTGAGAGAATGGTAGAGGAGCTAGATGATGATCTTCAAATCTTTACGATTGAAGAGAAAAAGAACTTTATCGATAAAAATGAGTTTAATGATAGAATTTGGCAGTACATAAAAAATAAAAGAAAGCCCACCATTTACTTCGGAAAAATTGTACCGCTGGAGGGGTTGATAGAAGAAGAGGAAGTTGTTGATCAGCTTTGGGATACATATCAAAAATTAACCCCGGTGCGTAGCGTTCTAGAAAAAGAAGCAGCTGAGCATAGTCATGCGATGTTATTGATTAAGAGAATCCAAGAAGGAACAGCTCCTTTTAACATAGAACTTTTCTCCAAATCATATCAAGTCATCATTGAGGAAGAAGTAAAAAAGGTAAAAACCAATGATTATAAGCAAATGTTTTACATATATGATCAAGATCAATTAATTACAGAAGGACATATTGGATACTTTACTCGTGATCCGCATGAATCTATTGGAATATTTATTGGCAATTACGGTCAGATTTTTCATCGAATCCGTAAACTTGCGAATCAAACAAATTTTGATTGGTATATTAAAAAGGCTTTTTATCATCGTGGCAAGTATAACCAAAACAATGAAAATCAAATCTATCAGGAAATTTCAGTAAAAGAATTAAGAAATCATAACTATAACTTAAGTGCTGCAAATTCTTTTTATGTTGGAACATATAAAGGAGTTGACGAAGGCTTTACGGAACCTATTTCAACAATAAAAGAACGCCTTGTAACAGCAGCAGCTATTTTTGCTGATACAACTGAGTTTCTAACCTTTCCAAAGGGAGTTCAAGCACCTGAACCTTCTGAAGAAGAGGACGAAGAGTTTGATCCAGAATTGGAGAGTTCCTTCGACTTCGCCAGCATCCTGGACCTTGTCGAACAAAGTGGTTTCACGTTCTCACTCGATATTATAAGAGATTTCTACTTAAACCTAACAAGCCTAGACGACAAACATTTTGTCATCTTAAGTGGAATTTCCGGTACAGGTAAAACACAACTATGCCGTGTATTTGCCAATGCTGTCTACGGACTTGATTATAGCGAGGAAAATCCATACTTAAAAATCGTTCCAGTCCGACCAGATTGGATGGATGCAACATCGCTATTTGGCTATTATAGTTCTTTTGAAAAACGATACATGAGAACTGAGTTTTTAGATATGTTGCTGCAGGCGAATGAAGAAAAAGACAAGCCTCACTTCAGTGTCTTAGATGAAATGAACCTAGCTCGTGTGAAGTATTATTTAAGCGACTATTTAAGTGCGGTTGAATCAAGAAAACCAATTCAGCTGCACAAAATAGATGATCTAAAGGATGTGCCAAAAACGATTGAAATCCCGCACAACTTCTATGTCATTGGGACAATAAACGTTGATGAAACAACCCATAGTATTTCGGACAAAGTACTTGATCGCTCCTTTGTTATGACTCTTTCAGATGTTGACTTTTCAAGCTTCTGGGATCGTTTAGAAGAAAAATTCAAGAAAACGGTCCAGACAGAATGGGATTTATTATTAACGATCCATCGACATCTTACAACATACGACCTACACTTCGGTTATCGAACAATGAATGAAGTGATTCGCAAATTGTATAAGAACAGTATGTTGCCAGAGGAGCTGCGAATGGAGCATTTAGTTGCACTAGATCGTGTTATAGCTGAAAAGGTCATCCCTAAAATTAGAGGGGATGAACGTATTACAGACTTATTGGACACCCTAGAAAACTTATTTTTCCAACAGTTTGGCGAGAAAGCTCAAGCTTATAAACATATAGAACGCATGAGAGAGGAATTAGAGCGATATGGCTCCACTCAATTCTGGCGTTAACATAACCGTATGGGATGAATATCAAAAAAACTGGGTAGCTCTAAATAAAATCTATCTTGAAGAAGCAAAAATCTATCGATGGAAAACACGATCAAAGGGAACATTTCAATTTAGAATGCAGCACCTTTCCATACCAATGACCAAAACACATGAAGGCTGGGAAGGAGTCTTTGAAACTCCCTTTCAAAGTGGAATTGTTTCATTTACACTCAGCACTCAAGAAGCAGAAGATACGATTGAAAACTATGTGTATACCGATCATCGGAAGCTAACCGAGCAGCAATACCAATGCATTTTAGATGAGTTATTAAAAGAAGCAAGCATTTGCTTTCAACAATCTGGATTAGAAACGAATATATCTACGAGCGGATTCACAAGAGAATGCTCCATGTTACAGTGGATGTATATTGAATCATCCATATACAAACTAAGAAACACCTTTCAAAAAATCGAAGCACATCCGTTACGAAATCTGCGCAAAGAAGAAGTATTAATGAGACGTGAACGTGTAAAGTCTGTGACACCAAGAAGCATCGCATGGTTGGAACGGTATGGAGAAAGCTTTGGTGGAACACCAACAAAGCTACCAAGCCACATCCAAACAACAAAAGTAGAAGAAACATATAATGTGTACGAAAATCGAGTCATTCTCTTACAGCTTAATGAGCTAGAGTCACTACTAAAAACCTACAAATTTATAAATGATCTTGATATTCAAAAGAAAGCTACTCAATATCTGGACTGGATCAGTCTATGGAAAAAAGCAGAGTTCCTACAAGGTCTAAGACCTCATACAGGACCTGTAAAAATAACTCAAGTGTTTCGGAAGCATCCCGTTTACAGACTTTGGTACCAATGGTTTCAGTCACTTTATCAGTTTAAAACGATTACTTTTGATATCGAACAAAAGTTAAGTTTAAAAGACACGTACCTATTATATGAAATGTGGTGCTTCATGCAGATCATTCGTACCCTACGTGAACTTGGATAACTAAATGATACTGCTGAGTTATTCACCAAAAAGGACGGCTACCATTTCTTACGTTTGGCTGAAAACAAAGAAAGTGTGATAAAGCTTAATAATGGTGGAAAGGTAATCTACCAGAAGATTATTCAATCAAATACAAACCCATACTACTCATACACGCAAAGAATGATCCCTGATATCGTTATTGATTATCAGAATCAGCTTTATGTCATGGACCCTAAATACCGTATTCCTGCTAATCTTCCAATGGCGCTTGGGGAGATGCATAAATATAGGGATGGGATTTTAGCAAGAGATGATGATATGAGGGTTGTGAAAGAGGTTTATATTTTGACCCCTACGGAGTGTTATATGCCGAGTGATAAGGATTTTTATGATGGTGGGTTTCATGAGAGGTATAGGATGGGGGCGTTTTGTTTCTCGCCTGGGGAAAGTAATAAGATTTTTAAGGAATGGGTAGAAAGAATAGTTTAAATTGCACAAAAAGGAATGGGATCTATGCCAATTTACAACAAACTTGTCCGAGACAAAATACCTGAGATCATAAATTCATCAGGAAAGGAATTCCGAACAAAACAATTAAATGAAGCTGAATATATAAAAGAGTTAAGAACAAAATTAGATGAAGAAATTAGTGAATATCACGAAACGAATACAGCCGAACAAGCACTAGAGGAACTAGCAGATGTGTTGGAAATCATACATAGTCTGGCGGTTGTTCATGGGTCTAATTTTGAAGCAGTAGAAGAAATTCGCAAAGCAAAACAAATAAAGCGTGGAGGTTTTCAGGAAAAAATTTTCCTGATTGATGTGGAAGATTAGATTCAGGAGGAAAGGTATTGAGCCATAAATTAAAAATCGGTGAGCTAAAAGAGACGTACCTAACTGATGAGGACATATGGAGAATATACACCATCGTTTTATCAAGCAAATCTGTCAAATCGTCTACATACAAATATGCACTCATTAAAGCGTTAATAGAAAATTTGTATCAAATAAATGAAGAATTTGAATTAACTTACGATCAATTAGCTTACTCGTTTACTAAGATCTATTGGAACTTAATTGTCCATCACAACTTGTTAAACCAAAACAGAGGAAAAACAGCTAGAGTGGTTTCAATTATTAAAGAGGAACAAATCAAAAATGGCATTCCCTCTAAAATGGTTTTTGATAAAATCGATGATTCATTACAGGTGAAGCTAGTTAAGCTTTTATGCATTTGATCATAAAAAAGAGGTCCTAAAACTTAACCCTTCTGTTCACGCGTTTATGCTGAACTATCAAAGACTAATTGTGAACCTGACAAATTACCATATGGCAGCCATGATTGAACAACTAAATGAAGTGCCAAGCATTAATTATCTTTTAGGAAAAGTAGAGAGCATTGCAAAACGATCCTCGCTAAAACCTTTTGAAAAAATTTTGTTAACTTATTTTCAAGCGGATTGCTTCTATTGTGGTAAGAAATTATCCAATAGCAAGAGAGAAACACACGTTGATCACTTCATTCCTTGGTCATTTGTTCAGTCAGATCATATATGGAATCTCGTATTAGCTTGTCATACATGTAACAGTTCGAAAAGTGATAAGTTACCGACGAGAAGCTATTTAGAATTAATTATTGATAGGAATCAAGCATTAAGTGATATACAGGAGGATTCTTCCATTATGACTTTAATGAATAATTATCAGTCAAAAAAGATTATTATGCTTTATGATTATTCGATTAAGAATGGGTTTGATTCAATATGGTTGCCTAAATAATTAGTATTTAAAATTGTATTAAGTAGTAAATATATAGGGATAATTTATAAGCCATTTATAAGTTCCAATTAACAAAAATTAAAAAAATTGGGAATATCACCGATAATATAAATAACAAGAAATTTATAAATAGGGTGATTGTAATGACCAAAAAATATTTATCAACAACAGCCCTCTCTAAGGAAATACAACTACCTGCAAAGGAAGTTTTTCAATTGTTGTCAGAGAGTGGATTAGTAATAAGAAAAGAAGAAAACTGGATTCTAACTGATAAAGGGAAAGAAAAGGGAGGACTTGTAAAATCCCACCCTAAATTTGGGACTTATATTGCTTGGTGCGAAGATTTCAAAAATGATTCCATTTTCAAAACAGGAAACCTTAATCCAAAACTCGTAACCTCAACTGCTTTAGGGAGTCACTTTGGAATTTCAAAGTTTAGAATTAATCCTATTCTATCGGAACTAGGTTTAATCCAAAAAGGGGTAAAGGGATGGTTAGTTACTCCACTTGGTAAGCTAATGGGCGGAGAGCAATTTGAATATGATAAGACAGGGATTCCCTATGTTTGCTGGAATCCAGGTATTCTATCTAAAAAAAGTATTATCAATTCAATGAAAGAGATACAAGGTGAAACATCTACAGAAGAGAAACCTGAGAATAATCAATCTAATATTGGGTTTAGAGAAAAGTTTGAAGCAAAGCTTAGAACAGCTGATGGACATTATGTACGTTCAAGAGCTGAGATGTTAATTGACAATTGGCTTTACATGTCCGAGATAGTACATGCTTTTGAGAGAAAACTTCCAGTTGAAGAAGATGTTTACTGTGACTTTTACTTACCTGTTGGAAAGGTTTATATTGAGTTTTGGGGTTTGGAGAATGACGAAAAGTATAAGGATAGAAAACAAGAAAAGATAAAAATTTATCAGAAATATGGATTTAATTTAATAGAGTTGAACGATGATGATATCAAAAACTTGGATGATGTATTGCCTAAGAAGTTGCTTAAATTTGGCATTCAGGCCTATTAATATTGAAATCAATATATAAATAGAAGGAAAAAAACTAGAGCTTGTCTCTTACTTAATCCAGGATCAGCCATACTTGATAAAGATTTAATTTATCACTTGATTTGGTAGGTTCAGCGAGTGGATGGATAACAACAAAGGATCCAACGATGGAGCAATTAATTGCATTCATCGAAAAAATTCATGAAAAGAAACAGCTTATTTCAGGAAGGTTTCATACCTATAATTTATTCAATCTTCAAAAATACTAAATCTGAAAATGCTATTGATACATTCGAAGAGCTCGTATCATCTGGTGAGTACGATATTAATGAGTCATTAGTATCGCTAAATGAATTGGGCAAGCATCCATGGCTTCTGCTTGGATCGGGAGTCAAGCGGGAAAAACGATTGAAAACCCTTCAACTTACCAAAGAATTATGGAGAGAAATGATAGTAGAATCAAAGATCAATACAGTCGGCAAAAAGCATGCAAAGAAGAATGACTATTATCACCTATGTCCTTTAATTCCAAACAAAAGACTTTTAATGGTTGAAGAACTGTCTCTTTATATAAACATAAATTTAGTGAGATACAAGAAGGTTAAAAAAGGTACACGTTGCTTAAATGGAATGGAGAATATGGAGCTGCAGCGAGATTAATAGTTCGAGATAACATCACAAGCAGACAAAGTTTGTTTACCCCTGGCAGATGCGAAGATCTACTTTGGTTTAAATCGGATTTAGCAAATGATGAAGTTGTTTCCGGGTGGAATGATTTTGGAAATGAAAGTATTGATGATTTAGAGCCGATTGCTTTTTAAGGTGGGGAATGAGATGCAAGTTTTATCTGAAAAGGAAATTGAAGATATTTTGGTGTTACATCCTGAATTGATTGAAACTGGTCTTACTCTTTTAGGAAGGCAACAACAATTAGAGCATCGTAGAACAGATTTAACCTTTAGAGATAAAATGGGTAGGCTATTGTTAGTTGAGTTAAAGAAAGATATTGTTCAAAAAGAGCATGTAGACCAAATAGGGGATTATATTCACAAACTAAAGAAATCTTATGATGGTGAAATACGAGGGGTTTTAATCGGGCAAGTAATACCACCATCTATACAATCACTCTGCAATCAAAAGAACATTGAATGGAAAGAGATATTAGTCAATGATATTTACTCATACTTACAAACAAAAAACAGTGACTTGCTCGATCAAATGTTCTTCTCTGAAAAGTTGCATAAAAGAGCAAAAGACGTTAAAACAATGAATTTTCAAGAATATCTAAATGAAACTTCACCATTTGGAGTTCCTTATACATCGTATCAATTTTTTAATCCGATTGATGCAAGTCCAGAATTAAGTGATGATAACGAAGCTAATCAATTGGTTGCTGATCAATTTAAGGATATGATTTTAAGATTGCAATTTGATAGAACGATGTTTGATGGAATTGTTAGGGTTATTCGGAAACCAGATTCTGAAGCCAGGTGGGTTATTAAAACAAAAGACGCTGCTTGGCAAGGGTATATCTTGGATTATTTATTATATACAAAAGATTCTTTCCAACCTATCCCTTGTGAATTATACTTGGGTTCAATTGGCTATAGAGGAAACAAGCCAACTTTTAAAGATGGCAAATCAAGATTTATAGTTTTAGATATTGGGAAGGGGAAGCAAAAAGCAACTACCCAATATGGGGTACATAAATACTTACGAACTGAGAGTAAGGCTCTTTATCCCTTTTATGAATTGAAATTTAATGCTGTCGGTATCCCTAAAATTAATTGGGAAAAAATATACTATTCCTTAAATCATTTTGGATATTATGTTAGGAATTCTGATGATAGAAAATCAAAATTACTTTGGATTGGTGATTTAGAACTTGATAAACCAGATTCTGATATAAAAATTGGAAACCTGATAGAATCGTTATTTGCAACGACTATTGTAAAAGCACATTATAAAAAAGAAGGAAAAGGTATTTCTTTTGCTTTTCTTAACAGATTGTTTGAAATTTAAGAGGGGATAAAGCGGTGAAAGCATCCGAAACAAATTTTCTAAAATTTCTTCAAGGTACAAAACAGTTCATTATACCGATTTATAAATAGAAGTATAGTTGGGCTATTGGGAAATGTAAACAGCTTTGGAAAGATATTGTACGTGCATCATCAATGATAAAGTGCTTATTGCATATTAAATCGATTATATTTACATTTAGAAATCATTCAGCCAAAGTATAGAGGACAGTCAACGTCTGATCAACTTCATAGAGGAGTTGAACCTCTGTTTCTTTCACACCCTAATACAAATGAATTAATTGTAAACCATGTAGGGTATAGCTTTATTTCTTTGCATGGTTAAGAAGATGTAGTAAACAGGTTTTTATATAGAGGATTTTATATTGGGAAACTTAAGTCGTTATTAAATAGTGATATTGAGAGATAAAAAAGATTACCTGCTTTTTTGAATTTCTATTTTAGTTGGGTACTGCATTTTTATGTGCTACACATATTTTTATTACGAACTGAACTTTTGGTGTTCTATATAGCTTATCGGCTCATCTTTAAAAACATTAGATAAATAAAATATAAGTGGTTCAAAAATAAGGATCAAAATGTTCTTTGGATATGAATTTTCAAGTAATTCAAGGGAGTCATGGATTAATTGTTTTATAAGGCTGATAAGAATTTGTACAATAATAAGGGAGAAAAAAGGAATTGATCATTTAATAGAAAAAGGAGAAGTACATGTTTTATTGGGGAGAAATCAAAGATTTAGAAGAAATCACCCTAACAAAAGACATAACAAAAGTCTTTAAAGAAATTATGAATTCCTTTAATCAGGAATCAGGTGGGGTGTTTAAAGGACAAAAGTAACTGCTTCATAATATCGTTCAAGATGAATTAGTTATGTTAGCTAAACAGTACGGTCTTCATGGTCAAAAGGAGTATTTTATTGAGAGAAAAGGAATTGAAAGAAACGGCAAAATTGATGTAGCTTGGCATGGAAGTAATGGAGTAGAAGTTGTAATTGAAATAGATTCTACTGCCAGAAAAAAATCGGTTGACAAACTACTAAATTCAAAAGCTCCATATAAAATATGGCTGTTTTATGACTTTGAGTATCCAACTGAGTATATTCAAGTAGATTTAAAAAGGGAGATTAAAATAATTTATCTTCCTATTAACGTACAGAGAAAAAATTTAAAATTTTTTTGATATAAATATCATGAAGACTATTAGCGAGTACAAATTCAAAAGAAATATTATTAGTGATAAAATAGAAGTAGATACTGGGATGTCTGGTTTGACGCAAAGCCTGCGGAGGGCATTGGAATAGAAGTTGAATGGAAACTAGCCTGATGTTTTACTGAATTAGAAAAGTAAAATACAACAACTATAATCAAATTTATTTATTGTTTTGCTTCTCAAACAATTGTGTAAAAAAGAAAGTTAAAGGGGAATTGAAAAATGGAAATTATTGAATGGAATGTAGATGATATTGAACAAACTGTAGACTCTTTAGATGAAATGATCTTGGCTAATAACCTAATAGATGTATTAAATAGAGATGATTTTGATACAGATGAGATAAAAACAATAGATGCAATAGCAGTTTGTAAAATGAAGTTGTTTGGTGAATATAATGCTTTACTTGTAAGAAATATGGAAGAGTATTTATGTGATGCAGAAGTATATGTTTTGACTTGGGATGGTGAGGCATCAGAGGGAGGAGATATTTTTAAGCTGAATGCTTCAAATTTAGAAGAAATAATTAATGGAACAATTTTTGGTGGAACAAATTAAAATTATTTATTAACAGGACTATTGAAGATTTTTCTAACCTGCTTTATAGACAGAAATACCCGACCACCGGTATCTTTAGATCAAAACGAGTTAATTTTAATAACGATAAAACACTCACAAATGTTGATTTATCAATATTTGTGAGTGTTTTTTGTTTTTGAGGAAACCAAGTGGAAAAGGTAGATTTTGAATTGATTTTACACATTTTTTACACAAGAACTTTCATTTACTGCTTTAAGTTAGATGAGATTACTTTTTAGGTTTATGTATCAATTTTTTGAAGTGATACGATAGTCACAAAGAAACAATATATAGGAATAATTTGGTATGATAGAATTAACGAAAGAGACTGGAGGGATTGGTATCAAATTAACTAGTGTAACAGTAAGGAATTTTAGATCTTTTGGTAATGAAGCTCAATGTATACCGTTTGATAGTTTAACAGGATTAATTGGTGGTAATAGTACTGGGAAAACTGCTTTGTTAAGTTCATTATTAAGACTATTTGGACAGAAAAATACTGAAAGAAATCTTGTTAAGAGTGACTTTCACATCCCTTATGATTCTAACCCGGATAGTATTAAGGAGATTAACCTGACTATAGAGGCTAGAATTGAATTCGAAGAGCTAAAAGATGATTCAAGCTCAGCTAATGAAGGGGTACCACCTTTTTTTAGACAAATGGTGGTAGATGGACCTAATGAAATACCTTATATTCGAATTCGTCTGATTGGAAAGTGGATACAGGGTCAAACGCCTGAAGGAAATATTGAACAAGATATCTATTATGTTACGGTTCCTGAGGGACAAGATGAGAAAGATGCACTTCACCCAGTTCCATTACATCAAAGAAATTCTATACAATTGATCTATGTTCCTGCAATGCGTGATCCGGTGAATCAATTAAAAAATGCAACGGGTACATTATTGTGGAGAATTCTTAAAAATGTTGATTGGCCAGATACTATAAATGATGATATCCAGGAAAAAATGAAACCGGTTATAGAATTATTCAGTAGTGTTTCTGGTATTTCAAATGTTACAGACACACTTAATAATGAATGGACCAAATATCATAAAGAGAATAGATATCAAAATGCTAATTTAGTATTTAATAGTACCGATTTATCAACAATTCTAAAAAAGGTTGAAGTACATTTTTCACCAAATGAAGATGGTAAAGTATCAACTATATCTGAACTTGGTGATGGATTAAGGTCATTATTTTATCTTACTTTGGTATCCTCGCTACTTGAAGTAGAACAAAGTATAGAGAGTGAAAATAAGCCTGCATTGACCATATTAGCTGTAGAAGAACCAGAAAACCACGTCTCACCACATTTACTTGGTAGAGTTGTGAGCAATTTAAATGCTATTTCTAAAAATTCTAATTCACAAGTAGTATTTTCTTCACATAACTCTTCAATTATTAAAAGAATTGAACCAGAAATGATTAGACATATACAAATTAATAATGGAAACTCAATAGTTAACAAAATAACACTTCCAGATAAAACAAGTGAGGCTTTTACATATATTAAAGAAGCGATTAAAGCATATCCTGAATTATATTTCGCCAAGCTTGTAATCTTAGGTGAGGGGGACAGTGAAGAGATTGTCTTGCCTAAAATCCTTAGCGCGTATGACATTTATCCGGATGAAACTAGTATCTCATTCGTCCCTCTTGGAGGAAAACATGTAAATCACATGTGGAAGTTATTAAATCAATTATCTATCCGACACCTTACCTTATTAGATTTAGATAGGGAAAGACAAGGTGGTGGATGGGGTAGAATAAAATATGCTTTAAAACAGTTGATACTAAACGGTCATGATCCAGAAAATATATTAAATGTAATTATTGATGGAACTTCATTTACTTATTCGACAGAGGACCTTGAAACTTTTCATAATCAAAAAGTTGATGATATAAAAAATATGGATATATGGATACGAAAATTAGAAGAAAATAATGTCTATTTCTCGTACCCGTTAGATTTAGATTTTTCAATGCTTAAATTATACGAAGACAGATATAAGTCAACTATGCCTCATGGACCAAGAATACCTGATGAAATGACTGAAGAATATGTTAGAAAGTTAAATAGTTCAGTCCAGGCAACTTTAAAAAGTGACGAGGCAACAGGAACAACATATTCACCCGAAGAGCACAAATTAATGATTTGGTACAACTCTTTATTTTTGGGTAGGGGTAAACCGAGTACTCATATTGAAGCATTAGCAGATATAACTAATGAAGAATTACTTGAAAACCTTCCTGCTGAATTAAGTAAATTGGCTGAAAAAACTTTAAAAATTCTAAGCGATGATAGGGAGTATTAACATGGCTTACATTAATCCAATTGAATGGGTTCCTTCAGATGGGATAATACTCGAAGATGCGGCAATGGAAGCTATAAAAGAAAAAGGGAATGTTTCGGTTATAGCAGGACCAGGAGCGGGTAAAACAGAACTATTAGCACAAAAAGCTGGTTATTTGTTTGAAACAGGACAATGCAAAGCACCTCACAAAATTCTCGCTATAAGCTTTAAAGTTGATGCTGCAAAAAATCTTGAAGATAGAGTTAGAAATCGGTATGGGATATCCAGATCATCTAGATTTGAGTCAAGAACTTTTGACTCATTTGCAAAGAGTATACTAGACCAATTTATTATGGCGTTACCACGGCAATATAGGCCTAAAAGTGACTACGATATATTATTTAAAGAAACAGACTTAAATTCTATTATTAAATCCTATATAACTGAAACCAACCCTTATTACCCAAACTGGCAATATGAATATAACCTAAGAGTATTGTCTAAAAAATTGGTGGAAGATAAGCTCCCAATTCACTTGATTGAGGATGATCTTTATTCCTGGATAGTTTATAAAACTTGGGAGGTATTGGTAAATGGCAAAGCGAATTTAAATAGCTTTCTCACTTTCCCTATGATATCAAGGTTATCTGAGTATCTATTAAGAACTAATCCTCTAATTATCAAAGCAATAAGAGCAACGTATACACATGTTTTCATAGATGAATTTCAAGATACTACTAACATACAATATAGCCTATTAAAAACAATATTTGAGAACTCTGACGTTTCTATTACATCAGTTGGTGATGAAAAGCAGAGAATTATGGGGTGGGCAGGTGCACTCAATGATGCTTTTACTATATTCAATAGTGATTTTAATTCAGTAGAAAAACGTCTATTAAAAAACTTTCGATCTGCACCGAAATTAGTACAAATACAGAATATCTTATCACAAAATATCAGCTCTAAACATGTTAATGTACAGGTATCGGGAGAATGGAAAGATTTAGATGGTGTATGTGAGGTTTGGAATTTTAGTGATCATCTTAACGAAGCTAGTATAGTTGCTAATTCTATAAAAACTTGGATGGAAAATGATGATTTAATACCAAGGGATTTTTGTGTGATTGTAAAACAGCAAGAGCATATCTATGCTAAAGAGTTGATAAATGCTTTAGATTCATTAGGCATTAATGCAAGGATAGAAAAAGAGTATCAAGAAATCTTGTCAGAAGAAATTATAGAATTATTATTTAATATTATTTTATTATCACTACCTGGAAATAAGCCAAAGATATGGATGGATACAATTGAAAGCATTATCCAAATTAAAGGATCTGGTAATAATATAGACATTGACAAATTAGTTAATCTAGAAAATTCTCTTTCAAACTTTTTAATAGTCGTAGGAAAACTATTAGAAGAAGTAAAAAATAGTAAAGATAAAGAGGAAGAAATTAACAATTTATTGAAGGTTATTATTAGCTTTATTGATGAGAGTAAATTAAAATCATTTTTTCCTAAGTACAGAAAGAATGGTTATTTAGATGATCTAATTAATAGAACGACAAACATCTTACATTTATCACTAATTAAACATAATGATTGGGAAACAACACTAAAAGATGTGTTAGGGGAATTTAGCATCCCTATTATGACTATTCATAAAAGTAAAGGTTTAGAGTATAACACTGTTATTTTTCTTGGATTAGAAGATGGGGCTTTCTGGAGCTTTAGAACACAATCAGACTCCGACAAAAAGGCTTTTTTTGTTGCTCTTTCACGAGCAAAAGAGCGAGTTATTTTTACTTTTAGTAGTAAAAGAGAGGTTCTCTATTTTGGTAAACTAAAGAACATAATACAAAAGCAAAAGGAAATCTCACAACTTTACGAATTATTGACTGGTTCAGGGGTACCTATATTGGATAAACAATAAATGTCAAAAATAATTAGTTTTGTAAATATTTAAAATTTCCAGTGTTATGATAGCTCACAGTATTCTCTGAGCATACAAATACTGAAATGTATTAACAGGCTGCTTTTCTTCTTCTTCCCGCAGTTCTTTAATAACATGAGATTAGTACTTATGAGTTGTTTTGATATTGTGTGGCCAAATCGCTCACTTGCACAGTTAATATCGTCTTTTTTATATAATAGGACACTAGCATAACTGTGCCTTAAACCATACATGGTAATAGAATCGATACCAAGTCCTACTATCATATTATGAAGAAGGGACGTGGGGACAGAAAAATCATCCACCGATTTCACATTGGCTTGGGCCAAGAGACCTGTCCCCCACAGACCCATATTTTATGTCCAAATATACTATCTTATCTAATAAAAAATAGAATATAGTATTTTAACTAAAATTGTAGTTGGAATTAACATAATGTTTTTAATTTTAGTTAAAGATGTTAATATAATAATGGATAAAAAATATATAATAGGCAGTTTGAAAATATAAATTAAACAAGAATTTGGTGAGATTTGTGGCTACAAGGATTTTACTAAGGAACCCAGCGGTTATAGGGAATAGTTTTAGAGATTATTTATTACACTTGTGTTCATTGCCAGGAGAAATTTTAGTCCTTAGTTATGGTTATTTTGGAGAGAATATTGGAGTGGATACTGATTTAAAGGATTCTATTAAACAGGGCTTCTTAAACCTTGAGGAATCAAAGAAAAAAATAATATTAATTGGTGGGTATTTTAATAAATGTACCAATTATTATAACGGTACTGGAAGCGCTAGCTGCTGTCATTGTTGTAGGTATGAAAACGTATATCAAGATTTTGTAAGTGAATTCGGTAGTTCTATGGTTATAAGATTGTTTTATTGGCATTTTCCAAATCCAATAGGAAGGTATAAATGGCATTCCAAGGTTGCCCTTAAGTTAAAATATAAAAAAGATGGAAGTTATTTACCATTATCTGCGATGGTTGGAAGCAGTAATTTATCTCATCCAGCATTTAATCTCAGTTCTCTTTCTAATAGTGCACAAGAGTGTAATGTATATATCGAGTCAGGAAGAGTTCTTAAGAATATGGGCGTTACTACAATAGGACAAATGGAAAAAAACAAGTATGATATGGATGAAGAAAAATTAATAGATTTTGATAGAAATGGTAATTGGGGTTCATTGCTTAGTTCTGCTAGCCTACCAGTACGACCGGTAGGGTGGAAAGAACAGGTGGAACTCAATAGTTTGTTAAGTCAATTAGAAAAAATAATAGGTTCAAAGCTATCTCAATGCACTACTCATAATTATTAATGTAATATAAAACTTAATAATTATGTAATTTTAGACTAAAAGTCTTTTACGGTAATTCCTTTTCTTTTAGATTAATAGTAGTCACTAACTTAGTAACTTTTTGCAAAAAACACCTATCAATGTGATGTGTATATAGAATATTATTAGATTTGTAAGAATCCCTCTGGATTATTTTAAAAGCAACTCACCCTGCCCGCTAAGTAGTATGAGTTGCTTTTTTCTTACACGTATTTAATTAGTCACCACATACTACGGATGACTAAGAATGATGCCAGGTGTTTTCACACCGACACCTTTCATATATCATAAAGCACATCAATTTCGATTTCAACTGAACCTACATATTCTCAAAGGTATCAATCGTCAGTTTCTCCTCTTCCTCCCGTAGTTCCTTAAGCACGTGAGAATAGTGCTTATAAGTCGTTTCTATAGTGCTATGTCCCAAACGCTCACTTACATAATTAATGTCTACTTTCCTATATAATAGAACACTTGCATGAGTGTGTCTTAAACCATGCATAGTGATTGGATTGATACTAAGTTCTTGTAAGGTTTTTGTAGGAGCTTGTTTGCATTGGTGTTGCTAATTACTCTGTACTTGGACTCTGGTGCATAAAACACTAATCCATACAGATTTGGTGTTACTGTCTCGAAAAGTATTCTAAATGCATTCATTGTCTTTTTATTTAACTTGATTGTACGGTTGGATGCTTCATTTTTCGTTGGACCGAAACCTTCAGGATGTCTTTTCGCATAACCCCAGGTTTTGTTGATGGTTATTGTGTTGTTTTTAAAGTCGAAATCTTTTCTAGTCAATCCCACTAACTCGCCAAACCTTGCTCCAGAAGTTAATCCTAATAGAATTAAATAATAACCTAGTCCTTTCTCTAACAAACTATAGTTGACTTTAAGCAATCTTTTAGTTTCAAAATAATTTAAATGCTTTTCTTCTGGCTTCTTCGCAGGATTGCTCCAGGTGAGTACAGCTTTTCTTGTGAAATCATGGAGGATAATTTGCTCTTCAATTGCATCCTGTACGCATGATCGAATATGGATATTCACTTTCTCAACAGTTTCTTTAGCCTTATTAGCTCCAAAGTTATTTAAAAAAAGCTGGTAGTCATGGCGTTTGATTTCCTGAAGTGGTTTGCTACCAAAATATACTTTAATAACTCTATACGTATAATCGTAATGAAGTTTAGTGGTATTTGTTAAATTAGATTTATAAAGTGTCATCCATTTTTCAAAATACTCATCAAATGGCATTTGCTTCAAATGCGGTAAAATACCTTTTGCTAAATTTGCCTCGATTTCTGCTGCTGCAATTTGTGCTTCCTTTTTGGTTTTGAATCCACCTTTTCTTATCGGCTTCGCTACACCGTTAACCGTGTGACTCACGGTAAATTGATAGGTTTTACCCCGTTTTTGTATACTTGCCATTCTATGATGTCACCTTTCTAATGTTGTTTGGGGGTTAACCAAGCACGGTAAAAAGGTGTGCTTGGTAGTTGTGTATATTAATAGTCTTTAAGAAAAAATTCGGTCAAAGTTTTCATCTAAAAACTTTGCCATTTTTGATGCTTGAAATGACCAAGTTTGTCCCTTACTTCGTGGATAGAATACAAATCCACCATTTTGTGCATCCAGTAATTTACGGAAACGTGAAGGATAAAGGATATGTTCTTTGATCCATTCACTTTTTCTATTCACTCTATTTTCAAGATCTTTCATTGACCAGTAGACTCCTGCTAACTGAATTTTTTTCAGTTCTTGTAATTCGATTTTAGAAATTATGACGCTATCTGCAGGAACAGGGATGTTTATATTAACTGATAGTGATTGAACATAACTCCATTCCTTTTGATGGTAGAAAAGTTGATTTTCACTTTGATTTTCTTGAAAGATAGTTGTCATTCTGTTCACCTCCTAGTTGAAAAATATTTATCAATGATACTTGGTTATCGGTAGAATATTAGAAAACTCTTTGGGCTAATTTATGGAAATTTTTTTGATGTGAAAAGGTAAATAGCTTATGTATTTATAGTAATATTGATTTAGTAGACTGGAAAATTTGCTGGGGGGTAGGGGATATTGAGTGTTATTCTAAGAGTGAAAACAAAAACTGAATAATCCAAGAACTTGAACTCGATTTAGGATTTATTTTTCAAACTGTTCCTTGTGAATTAACCGGTGTGTATACTAGTTGAAGAGCACACTTTAACTCATAATTAAGCAATAGGGCCATTAAATGGAGTAAAGAATATTGAAATAAATCTCATGTAGGGTGATAATAAAGTTGCCGTTTATGGTACTTAAATAAAACCCTATATACTATTTAATGTCACAGCATGACAATTATTGACTAGTAATTGTTTATTCTACTGAATAATAGGATTTTATCGATTTGAAAGAAAGGTGAATAATTTGGAAAAGAAACTCACTCATAAATTAAAATTATACAAAGAAGAATTTGATTTTCTACATAAAAAGATTGGTGAATTAGAATGGGAAATTGCTACAATAAGCTATGGGAGAAAAGCTGTTCCAAGATTGGAATCTGATACATTATTTGATCGGCTAGATAATTATAGAGATAATATTGGAATGTTAGTAGAGAAGATCAGAGAGGAAGTAGCAGCAGCTAATAAATCCAAATAGCACGATAAATTCCAATTTTATAGTGTAATTATTGCGTATATTCTTATATTATGATCTAGTATCTAATTCACTTCAAAACGAGTTTGTGAAACATTATGCTATATACTATAGGGGGCAATAGTGTAGGACATTATTATTGTCTTTTAAGATTATCTTGAAATCGAGTCTTCAGTTAAAGGGCGCAATTATGGTATAATGCCCTCTATTTTTCTACAACTAACGAAGTATAACACAGCAAAAAATGATATTAATCTTTTAGAATTTTATTTTTCTTATACAGAAACCCCCTCGTAATAGGAGGCCACTGAAAAAGTCCATATTTAAAAGGCAGTTAAAAGTTCAATCAATAGAACTTTTAACTGCCTTTTTCCTTTATAATATTTGTATCAAATGTATGTAGGTGGTATCCACATGATTTCAAATCAAGAATCTCTTACCCTAAGCCCTTTCATGGCTTTGTACGATATGGTTGTGCCAAAAGATAATATGCTTCGTAAAATTAATGAGCTAGTAGATTTTACATTCATAATAGAAGAATTGAAAACAAAATATTGCCTTGATAATGGTCGTAATGCCGTTTCCCCAATACGTATGTTCAAATATTTACTTCTTAAATCAATCTATGATTTGTCAGATGTTGATGTTGTAGAGCGCTCCAAATACGATATGTCATTTAAATATTTTCTCGAAATGGCGCCAGAGGATTCAGTTATTGATCCAAGCTCTTTAACGAAATTCCGGAAACTCCGTCTTAAAGATGTGGGTTTATTAGATATGCTTATTGGCAAAACCGTTGAGATTGCTCTAGAAAAAGAGATTATTAAAAGTAAAACCATTATCGTGGATGCAACACATACAAAAGCACGTTATAACCAAAAATCACCGAAAGAGTTTCTACAAGAAAAATCAAAAAATGTCCGAAAAGCAGTATATCAAATAGATGAATCAATAAAAGAAAAGTTTCCGCCAAAAACGACTTCTAACGAAGTAAATGATGAATTGGATTATTGTCGTCGAGTCATTACTGTTGTTGAAACCGAACCACAAATTGCCGAGATTCCTGCTGTCAAAGAAAAATTAAATGTACTAAAAGAAGTTGTAGAGGATTATGCAGAACAACTAAGCTATTCGAATGACCCAGATGCACGTGTAGGACACAAAACAGTTGATTCTTCTTTCTTTGGATTTAAAACACATATAGCTATGAGTGATGAGCGAATTATTACAGCTGCGATTGTTACTACTGGGGAGAAAAGTGATGGAAAATACCTAAAAGATCTAGTTGAAAAAAGTAACGAATCAGGGATGGCAATAGATAGAATCATTGGTGATACAGCTTATTCAGAAAAAGAAAATATCCAGTATGCAAAAAAAGAAAAATTTCAACTAGTATCTAAACTTAATCCTCAGATTACACAAGGTGGACTTGCGAAAGAGGATGAATTTGAGTTTAATAAAGATGCAGGTATGTATGTTTGTAAAGCAGGTCATATGGCAGTACGTAAAGCACGAACAGGGAAGAAAGCTCAGGGTAAAAATCAGAGAGATACGTATTACTTTGATATAAAAAAATGTAAAGTATGTCCTTTCCGTGATGGCTGTTATAAAGAAGGGGCAAAAAGCAAAACATATTCTGTTTCAATAAAATCGACTGAGCATAAGGAACAAGAAGAATTTCAAAACAGTGAAGAGTTCAAAGAACTTGCACGCTCTCGTTATAAAATTGAAGCAAAAAATAGTGAGTTAAAACATAGACACGGGTTTGAAACGGCATCATCTGCGGGTCTATTCGGCATGGAAATTCAAGGAGCCACTGCAATATTTGCAGTAAATCTCAAGCGAATCTTAAAACTCCTTAGTGAAAAAGAATAAGAAAAAGGAAAGGAAAAAGGCAATTTGCCGTCAAAAAATAAGACGGCAAATTGCCTTTTTGTATTGAATTGAGAATACAAAAATAAAAAACGTAAGTTTTTCAGTGGCCTCCGTAATAGGAGGGGGAATTTATATTAATCATTATCAGGATCAGAATTCGGCCCAAGATAAATTCGAGTTACATCATCTCGTCCATGGCCTAATTGTTCAGCTACTAGTTTACGAGACGTTTGGCGTAAAAAACCTTTACCAATAAATTCTTGATATCTTTCTCTGGCAAAAGAATGGCGGAGGCCATGGTATGTTAGTTTTGATTGTACGATATAATCATTATTACTATCCAATTGGCTTTGTACTGGTTCACTCTCCTCTGTAAATTTAGAACGATTATTGATAATCCAATTTTGAATACTTTTCTTAGCTTGCATATGATTGCGTCCATGGTGAACAAAAACTCTTTCATATGATGCTTCTTTTAAAATGTTAGAGATTATCAATTTAGCTTCTGAATCGAGAGGAATATCTCTTAATATTCCGTTCTTAGTATTTCTCAAGGATAAAAATCCTTGAGCTAAAGCTTCTTTAAGTTGAGTTTTAGTCAAAGCAGTACATTCTTCTAATCGGACACCACAATTCCTAGCTAGCTTAAGAGACCACACAACATCATTTCGATTCATTAAAAGTGCTAGATTAATAGCGGTATTGTACTCTTTTTCATTCCAAGCACGATCTATTTGTTTTTTCGCTCGTTTTTCAACACCCAACAAATCATTTCCAATTGTTAGCTGATACCTTGTTTTAGGAATAAGTTTGTGAAGCTTCCTGATTGCAGATAGATCGGTCTTTAATGTTGATATATCTACTCCAGCTGCGATAGATTCTTCAATAAAGCTAATAAGATGCTTATCTTGTAAGTTTCTGAAGTTTTGAGGTCGGTATTTAATAGCAAGATGTTTACAAAAAGCCCTTAGCCCATTTCTATATCTTTCGGTTCCTCTGTAACCTTGTTGATGATTAGTGTAATTAAAAATTGCCACTATCTGACTCCATAGATTATTAAAAAAGGCTTGCTCTTTTGCGGTAAGTTTCCAGTTGCGTTTCTGTGACATGTTTAATCCTCCTGTAGTTGGTAGTTCGTTATTAGTGTTGTTAATAGTTTAATGATATCCTGTGCATCATTTATGCTTTCACTATCCCTAAATTGATGGCAGAGATTTTCTATTTCCGATAAATACTTCTTGTTTTGCTTTTGAATCTTCTTCTTCAAGGCCATCCATGACTGTGCTTCTTTCACATGAGAATCTTCTTTAATATATCTGACATGATTTTCAGTGATCTTAGGTAAATGGGCTAACTGAAGATAATATTTTTTCTGAGTTTCCAAATCTTTTGTAGCAAGTTCATACCCAGCCCCCATTGTTAACTTATTACACCCCAGTAAATCCTTAAATTCATCACTTAAGTTGGATATTTTCTATATCGCTCGAATTTTGATTTGCTGATTCCCATAGTATTGGCTCCATCCCGTATTATCCCAGTTAGGGACAGCTGATAAGCCTGTTCAATTAATCGTAGAATGTTCTTCTCCGTCCCACGTCGCAAGGAATTATCTACAATCATAAATTGTACTAGTTCTGCTGTACTACCTTGAACCACTTTGCAAGAGACAGTGGGATAATTTAAGTCTTTTGCAATTCTTAATCTATTATGACCGCATAATAACATTGACTCCTCTGTAATCAGTAATGGTTGAAAAATCCCATGCACTCTGATATTTTCTTTAAGTTCATTGTATAAATGATCAGTTAGAGGTGAGAATAGCGAAAAGTTGTTTTTATGCTCTCTAATTTCCTCAACCGGTATTTGTATTACTTCATTTTTTATTTGCATTATTTTCAGCTCCATTTCCATTATTTTTAAAAAAGTGCATACTTAACCCACTGACAAAATGACTGATTTCATGTCTAACTCATGGCAACTTCCAGGGAGAACCATTGATAAATTAGTAATCTATAAAATCTATCTCAGTTTATATATTTGTAAGTGATTAAGTACGAATGTCGACACCTGCAAATGCAAGTGGTTGATTTTTATCATCTTCCATCGACGTAGCAAATCAAATATGAACCCGTAAATACAGGTGACTAATGTCTTTGCCAAGTGCAAAATTGTATCGATTAGTGCACCACTCAATAAAACGATCCCTGCTTTTTTTAAACCGCCCAGGGAAGCGATCGGCTCTCGAATTTAAATGGCTGCCTGCAATTCCATTAACCTTAATATCCTTCAATCTATTTAAGGTCCTCATAGATTATGGATCCGATGTACAACAAAGAGGATGACTTGTCTTATCATCCTCTTAATTCCCAATAAATATGGTTATTAGCTAAACTCCTCTTTTTCAAAAAACAAAAAGGCCTGTATAAGGACATAGGTAAACACACTCAGTTCGTTGAGTAGGTTACACTAGTCTTTACACAGGCCTATATGGCTGTTATCGACTTTTAAGATTAATCTTACAATCATGCATTTGCATTTTTTGGCATGGTTAGCCTAGGTTTACATACAGGACTTGTCCAGTTTTACTGCATAGCAGCAACGATACATCCTATCTTTTGATAGAAATGAGAATAAAAGATTAAAAGAAATGAATATAATTAAATTATATACAATACTTGACCTTAATGATAATGGTAATATACGGTATTAAGGGAGAAATATAGTCTTAATTGCTAGTCTATTTGATGAAATAAATAACAAATAATATTATATTCTTGGTTCGCCATTTTCATCATAGATGGTTTCAAAATGAGTTAGTATGGTATGGAATAATCTCTCTTCAAATTCTTCATTTACTTTATAGATGCTTACAAGAAGGCTTACTTTATCAATTAAAGCTTTTTTATCTATATTTCTATCAATCATATATACTACCTCCTCATATAATTTAGGATACTCCGCTTCAATAATCTTAGCGAGGTTTTTAAACACTACATTTCTACTTCTCTTATCAAGGTCATCTCTAAATTTCGGGAATATGTTCTTTTTATTCACGCATTTCAAAATGCTTCACCTTCTTAGTTGTTATTTAGAGTTAGCAACTCTATAAAATGAGATTAATTGAAAGCAAGGTAGGTGTCGAATTGGTCAGGGGGTACAGGAAGCTTTTATAAAATGTCATTAGAACGATGATGTAAAAAATATCCACAAATAATATTTTCCGTTATAATATAGTTAGCAGTGAAGGCGTTCACTGTGGGATATAGGCAGTATCCACCCGAATCACTCTTCCACAGGGATCGTCGGGTGGATCTTTTTTTGTTTGGAGATTGCAAATAATTTAAAATTATACTCTTAGAAACTGCTTTTCCTTGAAATATAATAATGAGAATAAATAACTTAAATGATAAACTTAATTAAATGGGTAATTTATACCAATTCCAAGATTTAATACATCAAATAGATTTATTAATAAAAAAATTATTAGAGTATTTGGAGGAAAAATATATGTCACTTATTAGGAATAAGGGTCCGAAGTATACAACCTCCAGTGTCAGAAATATTGCTGGTGAGGATCACTTAGGAATTCGTTCAGTTGGAATTTCAATAGCAGATCATTTACAGTCAGGGGTTACAAGTATTACACCTAGAGCTAGGTATTGGGCTTTTTTTCATGGGTACTCCATGATTTTATTCAACATGTTCCAATGGAAAAAACGATAAAAAACTTCAAACAATATTTGAAAAAGCAAGAATGGTTCTTTATTTTAGCTAACATTGCAGAGGCAGAGGAGCGAGGAGTAACAACTAGTGGTGTTATTGGAAGTACGAAGGGAATTGATGTTTGGAAGAAACCACAAGATAGCTTTGAACCATTCTATGAATATGTGAAAGATAGTTTTGGTGGATATGGAACATATCGAAATGTAATGAAAATAGTAGGCGTAACAATGGTTGGCGATGAAGCCCAAGGGGTTCAAATTGATAGAGTGACAAAACCATCAGGGATACAGTTGGCTGAAGCATTTGAGCAATCTATCCAAGGTACAAAGTACTATCAAAAGTATAGATTAACAAACAATCGAGTGCCAAGATCAGTTTTAATGGAGTATGGCCAGGTTGCCTCACTTGATAGATTGAAAGATGCCAATAGCAAAGATTACAAACTACTAAGAGAACTCTTTATGCCTAATGAAACTAAACAGCCAAGACATGAACTTAGAAAACAGTCATTTCTTTACTATATGACTATTATTAAACAATCAAATGATAGAAAACTGTCTTTTAGTTATTTTCAGGAAATAATGTATGACGGGTATTATCATAAACAACTCATTGTCCCTAAAGAACTCCAAGGGGTGGCAGTTGGATGGGAGATTTATCAGGCAAGACAGTTTTTTACATTTAGTTTAGACACTATCTGGTCTTATTTATTAGATAGAATGTCTAGAAAAGTTGTAACAACAGCTGAATTAATTACTACGTTACTGACAGAATTAGAAAATCAGGGATATGACCTCTCGTTGCCTGTGACAGAGTTAATCAGCCAAATACCTCTACCACAAGAAGTTCGCAAAGATGCGATAGAAAAAATGGGGATGGACCAAAAAGATAGTAAATATCATATATACAAACCTATAATTGTTATGCTAGAAGTGGGTTACCGTCTGCAAAATAGAAATGACTTTGAGATGATACATAATAAGCTATTAGAACTAGGTGGGAGAGACAGTATTTCATTTAAAGTCTGGGATTTATTCGTGGAGTCCTACAAGGACAAAACGATTAGGGATTTTATTAGGTATATTCTTCGATATTTTATTTTAGAACAGCATCAGAAGGTTGCATTAAATAAAATGATTACCACAAAAAATGAAACATATCATTTTATTGAAAATGATGGGAAGCTTCATTTTATTAAAGATGACAGACCAGTTTTTAATACTTTTCGAGTAAATCAAGGTCTATCAATCTTAGAGGATTTAGGGCTTATAAAGGAACACAAGGGGAAATACGAAGTTACATCTTTAGGTCAGGTGATGTTAAATGGAACGAATTAATTTAATTGACGAATTAAGTGAGCCAGGATTTAAAGTCGCGTTATTTACTACCTTTTCAACTGACCTAGTTTTCTTTGAAAAAATGATTCTTAGGCACTTATTAGAAAATAATTGTACCTATATTGGTCTGTTTATTGATCAGAAAAACCTAATTGAAGCCATCACAAAACCGAATATTACAGAATTAGGTAAAGGTTATATCGTCAAAGGAATTGAAACAAATCAAGCTTTTCATCCTAAGGTTTTTCTTCTTTTGGGTGAAACAAAAGCAAAAGTCCTGATTGGCAGCGGGAATCTGACGCCTGCTGGTTTCATTACAAATTATGAGTTATTTAATAAGTTTACTTATGAGGAAAAAGTGGATATTGAAGGTTTAGCAGAGATCCAGGCTGCATTTAGGTTATTTCAATCATTACATCAAAAACAAGATAACATGTTATCGCAAGAATTATTTTCGAAGGTTAAAGAATTTTCGTACATAGGGAATGAAATTAATAGACAGAGTACTTTGTTATTTAATCATGAAATATCTTTGCAAACTCAATTGAATAGCCTATTACCAAAAAAAGTCAAAGAAATAGAGTGTTTTGTCCCATATTTTGATCAATCATTATCTGTATTTACTAAGTGGAATGAGCTATATAAGCCAGACAAAATAAAAATATATTTACAAGACCAAAACACCAATTTTCCACGTCATAAAGATTATGAACCTAATATATCATTATTCAAAGCTGTGTTTTTGGAAGATGAAAACAAGAGGTATCATGGTAAGGTATTTCGATTCATTGGTGAAAATGAGGAAGTAATGGTTTATGGAAGTGCAAACTGTAGTCGTCAGGCTTTATTGAAATCATTTATGAATGGTGGGAATGCAGAAGCAATTGTTGTTGAGAGTGGGTATAAGGGGGAATTTGGAAGCTTTTTTACGAACAGTATTTCAATAACTGATTTGCCTATACCTCTACCAGATAGTTTTGGAACGATGGAATCTGATGAACCAGATGATCATCAATCGGGTGATGAGAGATTACAATTTATCGATGGAATTGCCAAAGATAATAAAATAATAGTTAAGATAAAATCTAGTATACCAATAGAAATAATTAAATTAGAAAAAGAAATAGGGGTTCTCATTCATACAAGTGGAACTTTATTTACCTATTCCTTTAATAAAAGTGATATCCATGTAAGTTCGATAATAACTTTGGAAGGATATTTCGAGAACAAATGTATCTTAATTACAGGATGGTTACACGATTCACTATCTTTACATAATACGTTTAATAACATGAATCAATCTGTTTACTCCAATCTGTCTAAGGATCCATATCTAGAAGACTACCATAATATCATGGCATTATTGGATGATTTACATAACAGGTTGATCTTAAATGAACACGATTTGGAACAATCTGAGCAAAGTCGAAACAGGTTGAATTCAATACACGAACAAGCCGAACTAGGGCAAACAGAGGTCGGTGTCAGTGACAACAAAGAAGATTATTACATCGGTGAAGAAAAAATACAAATGTATGGTTCAATTGGAAGTGTTGATGTTATTGGAAGCTTGATTTCAATCATGTTAAATGACTTTTATAAAACATCTGGTGATTCTATTGAGATTACCGGTAAAAAAACAGAAGAACCAACATTAAAAAGACAATATGATGAGATACCAAAGGATATAAGAGATCAACTTCAAAGACGTATGAGGAGATTTACCAATAAATTTATTAGTGGAATCACATCTCAACAGTATTTAGAAATTGTCGATTCTGATGTGCTAATAAAAAATCTGACAATATCTTCTGGCTTTTTGTTTAAGTTAAAACAGAAACTAGGTGAAAATTTCTTATCAGGAGAAGAATTAGTAGATGAATGCCTTCAAATGGTAAACGCAATTGTTAAATATAGTGAAAATAACATTCTGGATACTTCTAGAGAAGATGTAAGGGCCTTGCTAATTCAGTCATTAGGGACTATATATATAAAAGAACATTACATAATCAATACATTTGAGAACTTTCATTCTATTCGAAATGAAAGGAAAGAATTAGGGCAATTATTAAAAAATATTCATCAAAAGATTTATCCTATTGGTAACGACATAGCGGAGATTTCTGATAAAGTTCGGCAATTTATTCTTCAAAATATAGGATTAGATGTTAATGTTAGAAATTATGAAAAGTCATTTAGAGAATTATTTCCTTTAATTCGTTTTATGGATTTGGAAAACTACATTAAAGAAGATAACAGCCTTAAATTCAAAAAGGATCCTTCAATTGGTGAACCAACGTTATTGCTAGAAAGAGAGATAAGACTTAATCCTGATTTCAATTTAAAACAATTAAGAATCCTTTCTCAAATGTTAACAGTTGAGGAATGGGAAGATGTGACATCCTTTAAAATTCGTTGGTTTAATACAAATAAGGACTTCCCCCTTATAAGATTAGTACTCTACTATAATCAGAAAAAACGAATTCTAAAGAAGAAGTATGTTTATAGAAATAGAGAACCATTAGTTGAACAAAAGATAAATGTTTATAAACATCACTTAATTAGAGCAGCTGAAAGTGGGGAAATTAGGATTATAGCAGAAGGTTTTAAAGAATAAAAGTTCACCGCGTAAATAATAAAATGATATACAAAAGGTTTTATAAAAACATTATTTTTTATCAATAATTGTTTCCTTCTGTTATTACTGGAAATCCTTTTAAAGTATAGGAATTGAATTTCTATTTGGTTTTTTTATTTTTAATTCAAAAATGTCCTTATTTACGTTAACATCATCATTACTTTTGTGATTAAAACTAATTTACCCATCAAAATATTGTAAAATAGTATATAGGGGAATTTTAATTACTATATAAAAAATCTTAACAAGAGGAGATGGCTTTTTTGAAAATAGAGAGGCTGTCAAAAGCCATTAAGGGTGCAAGTAATGACCATTTTAAATTAATTATAATCTCTGGTGGTTTCAAAACAGGGAAAACACACCTCATGAAAAACGTTTCAGAGGAATTTAAGTATAAGTACATTAATTTGAACTTAACTCTAAGTAAGAAACTATTGCAAATAAAGGAAGATTCTTATGTTACTCAATCACAAGATGTAATAAAAGAAATATTTGATGAAATAAAGGATTCAATTATTTTAGTTGATAATATTGAATTATTGTTTTCAAATGAAGTCGCTAGTTTAAATCCTGTTGAGGTATTTAAAAATTTGGCAAGAGATAAGATAATCATTCTTTCTCTTCCGGGAAAATTAAAAGGTGATAAGATAGAATATTCGACTTTGGATAGAAATGACTATAAATTGATGGACGTTTCGGGATTAACTGTAATTAACATGGAGGAGTAAATTATTATGGTAAAGAAAATTCGTGATTTGATAAATTTTGAAGAAGTTGAAGAAGTAATAAAAATACGAAAAAAGCAACAAGAGGAAACTATTGTTTCCAAGTATGTTATTTCAGACAAAATAAAAAGTCATTTACTTTATATGTTTGAACTTTTAAATGGTGATACACATAAATCATTCAACGTAATTGGTAATTATGGAACTGGTAAATCGCACTTCCTAGCATTTATTTCAGCATTATTAGAAAAAAAGAAACAAGAAACTTAATCTCAGATCCAGATGTAAAGGAGGCATCTCTAAAATTTGAGAGAGAATTTGTTGTTGTTAAATTTGAATGTCCTGCAGCAAAAGAAGTACCTTTGCGTAAAATTTTTTACGATAACGTTCAACGACAACTAGAGGAAAAGTATGACATAGATATTGATGATATTGACCTAGAAACTCATTATGATAATAAAAAAAATATTGGGTGGATTGTGGATCAAGTAAAAGAGGAAAATCCTGAATTAGGATTATTAGTTGTAGTTGACGAAATTTCCGATTTTCTAAAACAAAAAGATAAAAATGACATGACTTATGATTTAAACTTTTTGAGGGAAATAGGAGAAGCATCACAAGAATATGATTTTCTATATATTGGAGCTATGCAGGAACATGTGTTTACCGATCCAAAGTATATTGAACAAGCAAAAAATATAGCCAGAATCAGTGAGCGCTATGTCGATATAACTATAACAAAAGAAGATATTAATCGCGTTATATCTCAGCGAATTGTATCTAAGAACGGGAACCAAAGAATTGAATTAGAAGAAACTCTTAAAGAGTTTCAGCAATATTTTACAAACTTTGGTGCAGAAATTGAAAAATATATAAATCTTTATCCAATTCATCCATATGTAATTAATGTATTTGAGCAACTCCCTTATTTTGAAAATCGGGGAATAATCCATTTTTCTTCAAAGAATGTAAAAGAAAGCCTTGAAAAAGAGGTACCATATTTTATAACGTATGATAGAATTTACGATTTAATTGAAGAAACCCATGAAATTAGAAATTTAGATGATGTTTCAGAAATTGTATCGATTGTTAAAACACTACATTCCAAGATGGACGTAATGGAAGATCGATTAAAAGAACCAGCAATAAAAATAATAAAGGCATTAGCTGTATTAAAAATGATGTCAAAAACTCATTTGAATGGAGCAACTGTTCAGGAACTTGCAAATACTTTATTTATCAAACCTGTTAGTAGAACAATTATCAGTGAAGAGATGACAGAAGATAATGTTCGTCGAATTCTTTACAATGTAATAAAAATAACAAATGGGCAGTTTATTGATCATGATAAAGAAAGTGATTACTTTTTTATTAATATTAATAAAGTTCAGGATTTTGACGTCTTAATAGAAAAGAAAATAGAAAAACAAGATATTGATGATTGGAAAGAAACCTTTAAAAAACTCATTGTAGGTCACTTAGGTCTTGACGAGAAAAAACAATATGATAAATCATTTCCATCAGTTTATGAGGACACAACATTTTGGTCAAGTAGGAGAAGTTATCGGCAAGGATATATTATTATAGGTCAAAGAAATAGTGGACCTTCAATTTTCCCGACAAAGGATAAGGATGGAATTAGAAGAGATTATAAATTGATTCTACATTCACCGTTTGCTAACCACGATACTAAACAAACAGTTAATGACGAGCTAATTATTGGAGTTGAGTTTAGTGAGGATTTACTCCAAAAACTCAAAAGCATTTCTGCAACAGAAGCTTTAATTAGTGATGGTGTATTTAGACAAGATTTAAAAGGAATACAAACTAAAGAGATACACCTTTTTTATAATAATTATCTTCAATTACTTATCTCAAAAGGATACGCTATACACGCTGGAAAAAAGAATTCCTACGAGATTTACCTGTGAGTCGTTTTGATCATGTTCTAGAAGTACTTGAGCACTTTAAGTCATATTATTTTGGAGACTACTTTAAGGACTTATATCCTAAGTACCCAGTGTTTAAAAGAGATATTACTTTACAAAACATAGGCAGTGAAATAGCACGCTCGATCACAAATTTAGATAAGGTAACCTCTTTATTTGGAATTGACGATAATACTTTAAGTTATTTAACTAGTTTTCAAGCTCAAAAAGACGGTAAAATAGCAACTGATAGTTCTGAATATCTTCAATTTATCCTTGAAGTAGTACGTACAAATTCAAAAAATGGTGAGATGACACAACTAGAACAAATTATTGAAAATTTATCAAAGAAACCTTTTGGTTTACAAAGAGAATTAGTTTTTTTCTTACTTGTTTCATTGTTATATAATGGCGAAATTAATTTCGTTAAAAATGGTGGAGCAAGACTTTATGCTAATGATTTTAGTAAAGAATTCAAAGGTAATTTACAGTTTTTTGAAAATGTAAGGTATATTGAGGAAGAGAAAGAACTTAATATTGTTGTAATTAGTAAAGTGTTTGAGGCATTAGAACTTCAAAGTGCTTTATTAAAGAATAAGAATACCCGAATTGAAGCTGTAAGACAACTAAACAGCAGAATAGTACAATTAAATCAAGAAATAAATCTAATTAAAAATAACTTGAATCGATATCATGAAAGTAATCTTCCTGAACTTCCATGGACGGATTTAAGAGAACGTGCAAATGACATCTTTGCCATTGAACCTTATTTACTAACCTTAAATGAGATTAGAAAAGTGACTGATTTAAATAAGATAAGAGAAAATGAAATAGATATAAGTAAGATTGAGAACTCAGTAAAGTTAATTGTCAGTTTTACTATGCTAGTTAATGAATTTGAAGAAATAAAAAATGGCTTGGATTATCAAAGACAAGTACACCAGGAATTGTCTAAATTAAGTCCTTTTGTTGATAACTCGAAAATACTTGAATTAGAAGTAATCGAAAATGAACAAAAGGAAATATATCAAGACATTAATAAGTTGTTAAAAGAGGATTACAGAAGACCATTAAAAGGTAAATTCATCCAATTTAAAGAGAAATATTCTAGAATTTATTATATCGCACATGAGAATGCAGTAGGTAATAACATAAACTGGGGTATTCTTGAACAACTTACACGAAGTGAAAAATATCGCTCTTTAAGCCAATTGAAGAGTCTACCATTCTTTTCACCACAGGAATTTAATACAATCGTTTTAAAAATAAATGCATTAAATCAGCAAAAATGTTTGACATTTGATGTTGAATCTCTTAAAACAAATGTCACTTGTCCAAATTGCCGTTTCCCCCTACAGTTTTCAGAAAAGGAAGGTATGGGACATCTTATTAATAATCAAGTTGAGTCTGTGGAAACTATATGGAAAAAGTGGGAAAAGAGTTTAATGGCCGAATTAGAAGTATTAAAAGATAAAATTGAGCTATTATCAAAAGCAGAATTTAAAGAGGTAATAAAGAACCTTATAAATCAAAAGGAACTAACAGTACCATTAAATGAATTCCTTATACCTGCTCTATTAGAGTTAGCATCTGATTTAAAGAAAATTGATTTTAATATAAATGAATTTACTAAAAGATTAGTACAAAAATCGAGCGTGCTTACCATAGAGGATTTGGATGAAGTTTTTCTTGAATTTAAACATGATCTTATTCAAGGTCAAGAAAATGATAAAGTACGTATACGTATTGTTGAAGGAGAGAGACAGAATGTCTTACTTAAATGACATTGATAATAGTATTTTGGATAAAGCAAGAAATATTGATGGTTTCCCATTGGGAGAAGATGATAATATTCTCTCCCTATCTAACTCTCCATTTTATACTGCGTATCCAAATATGTTTCTAAAAGATTTCGTAGATAAAATCGGAAAAAAATATAACGGCGATAGTGATGATTACCATAAAAATCCATACGTAGGAGACATTAGCGAGGGTAGAAATGATAAATTGTATCAAGCTCATTCGTACCATACTAAGGTCCCATACAAAGCAATACAGAAATTTATTGAACACTATACAGAAGAAGGAGACTTAATTTTTGACGGTTTTTCTGGTACTGGTATGACAGCACTTGCAGCAACTACACTAAACAGAAAAGCTATTATAAGTGATCTAAGTCCATACGCAACTTTCATTGGTAATGGATACTTGTTAAATTTAGATACTGCAAAATTTAATAAATTAGCCGTTAAGTTAATTAATGAAGTGAAAAACGAATTGTCATGGTTATATGAGACTAGAGAGGATGATCAATCCAAATCTGAGATAATATTTACTGTATGGAGTGATATTTATGAATGTAACTATTGTTCAGCACAAAATACATTTTGGGATTTAGCAGTTAATGAAAATGAGGAAATATTAAAAGAATTTAATTGTCCAACCTGCAATGCAAATTTAACTAAAAATGATATTACGCAAATTCGAGATAATCATGGCAGTATCCTACAAAAAATGGTTGTAGCATATGTCAAAAATGGAAAGAAGAAATATAAAAGAAGGGTAAATAGTTACGATGAGACCCTGTGGAATAAAATTGAGAATACTGAAATTCCCTATTGGTATCCTACTGAGAAGATCATGTTTAAAGGAAGAGGCTGGGGAGATATGTATGTCCCCAAACAGCATCTTGGAGTTTATGCAATAGATCATTTTTATTACAAACGAACATTGCTGGCTCTTAGTGCTATATGGAACAAAATAAACAAAATTGAAGAATATGAATACAAAATTAAGCTAATGTGGAGCTTTTTATCAGTACAGAACTATTTAAATAAAAAGCAATCATATTTTGGAGGTGGAGGTGGACAACCAGGTACACTTACTATCTCTGATGTAATTCAAGAAAAGAATGTCTTTGATGTGCTATTGAGAAAAATAAAAAGAGTTGTCGAAGCTGAAAATTTAAAAGGAAACAGTATAGCCAATAACTATAGGATTTCTACTCAATCCTGTACAAATTTAATTAATATTCCTGAAAATTCAATAGACTACATTTTCTCAGACCCCCTTTTGGAAGGAATCTGATGTATTCAGAATTAAATTTTATTAATGAAGGTTGGCTAAAGGTTTTTACAAACAATAAAGAAGAGGCTATTGTTAATAGATCTCAAAATAAAAACCGTGATGATTACTATAGATTAATGTGTAGTGCCTTTAGGGAATACTTCCGAATATTAAAGCCAAAAAGATGGATAACAATAGAGTTTCATAATAAAAGTGCCAGTATTTGGAATGCAATACAGGAGGCCATAGTAAAAGCAGGATTTATTGTAGCTCAGGTAGCGGTTCTAGATAAAGGATCAGGTACATTTAAACAACTCGCCTCTCCAGGGTCTGTAAAAAATGATTTAGTCATAAATGCTTATAAACCTGCAGGAGATTTCGTAGAAAGATTTCTTACTAAGTTAGGCTTAGGCTTTGAAAAAGAATTTGTTGAGCAGCACCTCTCATTCATTAGAGTGGAGAAAAATGTTGAGAGAACAAGTCAAATGTTATATTCAAAAATGCTCGCATACTATATACAACATGGTTTCGAAATAAATATGAATTCTAATGATTTCTATAATTTGCTAGAGCAATTCTTTTATGAGAGAGATGGTTATTGGTTTACAGAAGAAGAGATACAAGAGTATGAAAACAATAAGCAAATAATAAAAGTAGATAAGGAAGATCTTGAAAAAGGTTCCTTTTTCATAATGGATGAGAGAACAGCAATTGTATGGGTGAATAGTTTTCTTGATGAGCCAAAATCATATAATGATATCTACCTGGGTTATACAAAGGCTTTGTTAACTAACGATGACAAAATACCTGAATTAAAGGATTTACTTGAAGAAAACTTTATTACAGAGAATGGTTTATATCGGAGACCTTTAATCCTAGAAAGAAAAGATATTGAAAAAAGAAGACAAAAAAGGTTATTAAAAGAATTTGATTTAATTCTTGAACTTGCATCTAAATCAAATAAAAAATTAAAGAGTGTTAGGAAAGAAGCGGTCATTGTAGGCTTTACAGAATGTTACATGTCAAAACGATTTGATGAAATTTTAAAGGTAGGTAAAAGATTACCGCAAAACGTAATTGATAGTAGTACAGAAATTTTTGATTATATTGAAATTGCTGAGTCAAAAATTGAGGGGTATTAAATAGAATAAGGAGGGGGAAGGATGCAAACAGATGATTTGGTTATTATCAAACGTCAAAATGAAAAAGGTATAGGAAAATTAATAGGAAAACAGTCGTTTTTTAACCAAAACTATGTAGATGTTTTTTTTACTGAAACGAATGAGGTAATTCGATTTCCTGAAAATGATGTATTAAAGCTACAAGATCCTTTTGAACGTTTGAGTAAACAAAACTATGATAATTTTCCGTCTTTTATTCTTAAAAAAAGTAAAAATGAAATTGATTCGCTGATGACTGCAAAAGGGGTAATTTCTGCAGGGAATTTTAGAATAACCCCTTTGCCACATCAAATTTTAACTGTAGATTTTGTTCTAAATAAAATGCGAACACGATGTCTAATTGCTGATGAAGTTGGGTTAGGAAAAACAATAGAAGCTGCATTGATAGTTGAAGAGTTAAAATTAAGAGGTTTAGCTAAAAGGGTATTAATAGTTACCCCATCGGGATTAACAACTCAGTGGAAAGAAGAATTACTTCATAAATTTAATGAAGAATTTGTTGTTATAGATAAGCCGATGTTTGAATCAATACAAGATTTACATGGAAAAGAATCGAATATTTGGACAAAATTTAATATGGTGATTACATCATTGGATTTTATTAAACCTAAATCACTAACCTCACCATCATTAAGTGAAAAAGAAATTGAAAGACGGAAAAGACATAACAAATTTGTTTTTGAAATGGTTATTGCAGCAGATTGGGATGTTGTAATATTTGATGAAGCACATAAGTTAAGCAAAGGGAGTGATGGATCTGAAACAGCTCGTTACAAAATAGGTAAAGCTTTAGGAGAGGTTACCCCTATTTTTATATTATTATCTGCTACACCTCATCAAGGTGATGCAGTTAGATTTTTTCACCTATTGAAATTACTTGATCCCTTTGCCTTTTCAAATATAAAAGATATTAATCCACAAAATATAAGTGAATATATTATACGAAATAAAAAACGTGCTGTAGTAGACCAGAATGGGAAAAGATTATTTAAACAAAGAATAACTGATGTATATCCAATTATCAGAGATAGATATGATGATTTGGCTGAGATAGAATTATACAATTCAGTGACTGATTATGTTTCAAAAAACTATAATTTATCAATTGGTATGAATGATCGTGCTTTTGGTTTTCTAATGATACTCTTTCAAAGACTAGTTTCCAGTAGTAGCAGAGCAACTTTAAAAGCTCTTCAATCAAGATTAGATAAATTAAAAGAAATAAAGTTTAATCTGTTTTCAAATAACCAATTTATAATTGAAGAAAGCTTTGACGAGGAAGAGGCTTTGGAAAAAGATGCACAAACTGTTTTATTAGAATTAGAGAATAATATATCAGGTGTATATAACAGTGAAGGCCTTCAATCTGAAATCCTATTATTAGAGAATTTGGTTAACTTAGCAAAAACAGCTAGTTTTTCAAGACATGATTCAAAAATAAGATGCCTTTTAGACATTATCGATGAAATATGCAGAAGAGAGAATAATCCTAGCACTAAATTTTTAATTTTTACCGAGTTTGTTGAGACACAATATTATATAAAAGAAGTACTAGAAACATGTGGGTATTCAACTATGATTTTAAATGGAAAGATGAATACTGAGGAAAAGATGAATTCCAGAAATGTTTTCAAAGGGAATGCTCAATTTCTCATTTCAACTGATGCTGGAGGAGAAGGGATAAACCTACAGTTTTGCCATGTGATAGTAAATTATGACCTACCTTGGAATCCGATGAAATTAGAACAACGCATTGGAAGACTAGATAGAATTGGTCAAAAACATAATGTTTTAGTTTTTAATTTTATAATTAAAGACACTGTTGAAGAAAAAGTAAGAAATATTTTGGAAGAAAAATTAAACATTATTAGCGACCAGTTTGGTGATGATAAGTTGTCAGATATTTTGTCTACATTACAAGATGATTTTAATTTTGAAAAGTTATATATTGACGCTGTAGTAAAACGGGAAAAAGAGGCGAAAGAGTTAGAAAGTATAGCACTGCAAATATATGAAAAAGCAATAGAAATTTTAAATAAAGACGAAATGTTATTACCTCAAGTTAAAGAAAACTATAACAATTATAAAGATAAAGTAATTAAACTAACTGAGGAACATACAAAAACATTGTTAAATAATTATTTACTTCTTCAAGGAAAAAGAATGAATCAGTATTCTAAAAAGGAAAGAGTTTACTTCTTTGAAGTAAGTGAATCAGGTGTAAATAAAAAATATAAAAATGTTGTGTTTGAACGTAATCTTGCAACCAAAGAAGAAAGCTATGAATTTTTAAATTATAACCATCCACTTATTAAAGGTATCCTAGATGATAAAAGTTTATACATTTCGGGGAACGTTTGTAGTTTGAAAATTAAAACAGATGATACCCGATTATATAATCAAGGTGGTATTTGGGTAATGTTTTCGCTAACAATTGAGAATAAGGTTGATTTTCGAAAGAAAGAGAATTTATCAATTTTTATTGATGAATTTGGAATGTACCAACGTGAAATTTCAGAATTATTAATTAGAATTTCTAATGAACGAATAGGTGAACATAAGGTTGATCTCAATTTAATGGATATTAATCATTCAAAAACCATTGCTTATAAAGAAGCCTATGTAATGGCTAATAATTTATTAAGTGAGGAATTAGTAATTTGGGAAAATCAACTAATCCAAGAAAAAGTAAGGTTAAAAAGTTACCATGAGAACCAAATTAAAAGTGTGAACAAAGTAGCTATTGATAACATTAGGAAAAGTAAACTCAATGAATTAGAAAAAAATTATGAACAAGAAATTGAAAAAATAATACAGAGAGCAACGTTAGTACCTCACCTAGAACTTCAACAAGTTGCTGCTGTTACTTTTGGGTGATGTTATGCAGAAATGGCAGGATATTATTATAAATAAATTTATTGAAATATATGATTATCAGAGTGTGGTTGTTATTGATCAAGATAATCTGATGCACGATGACTATTTGATTAGCCAACTTCAGCAAAGAAAGTATGATATCTTAAACTTTTCAAAGGAGGTATCATTTAGATATGAATTTGAAGAAAGTTATAGAAATCACTGGGATAATGGACTGAAAACACAAACAGTTATAATTGTACAAAGTTTCAAGGATTCTGAGTATTTACCCTATGATATTGTAGTGAAGAGTAAAGAAATTCGTTTAAGTTTAGCGGATATCTTTCCTTTGTTGAACTATGTAGTTCTACAAAAGCTAGATAAAATATTTTATCAAAAACTTTTTGCTGCGCAACAAAAATTAAGAGAGCAGAATAAGTCATTCCAAAAATCTCCAAAAGAAACTATACATTTTCTTTTACGTAGTGTGTTTAATATAGATCCATTTGCAATCAATAGCAATGAAAACATTGTTAAAATGTTGATTGAAAAACATTATGCATCTGTGGCAATCCCTTTAGAGCTACAGGAAGAATTAATAAATGCCTTAATAAATCATAAGACGGGATTTGTTATCGATTTGCACGAAGCGTTTGAAAATAAAAGTTATTTTTATTTGTGGCTTCAAGACCAATGGTATAAATATGTAGAAGGGATATTACATTTTAAAGATGATTACAATCCGATAATCGATTTTAAATCTCTTGAATTATTTTTTGTAATGGATAACCTATTTGAAGAAGGTTTTGTTAAGAAGTACAATATATCTTATGAACAGGAGATTGAATTAATTAACCTTAGGGACGACTACAAATTAATTTCAATAGGTATAACAACAAATAGAAATTCTTATTCTAAGGTAAATGAAGACAATACCATTGATTTGTATTCGTTGCACTTGAAAATAGAGCAACTTGAAAAAGTTGTAAACGATAATAATGATTTTACTTTAAGAGATTGGCTCAACAGGGGATATGAGTTTTCACAAATTGTATATCAAGTAACATCCTTACCTACAGAGAAGTATAAAGGTATAAAAGAAAACTTCGAAAGTATACGAAAAGAAATAAACATAAAATTTTTGGACTTTCTTAAAAAATCTTACTCGGCTATCTCTTTCTTTTCAGATAATAAAGGACCGATTAGTTTAGCTAAAGTTAATCAATTTATTGACAAAAATAGGAAAGAAAAACAAAAAACGGCACTATTAGTTTTAGATGGAATGGCGTTAGACCAATGGTTCATTGTAAAAGATTTTATTTATAGGCATTGTAATATAGAATTTAATGACAACAGATGTTATGCGATTGCACCAACTGTTACATCTATATCAAGGCAATCATTGTTTTCTGGTAAGTTACCACGATATTTTGAAGACTCAATATATACAACAAATATGGAAAAAAAACATTGGGAACAATACTGGACCAATAAAGGTGTAAGACCTAAAAGAATTGAGTATTTAAATACAAAATTAACCCAAGATTTGTCTAAAATTAGAGAAATTGCTGATAGTAAAAATGAAGTCTTTGGTATAGTAATAAATTTTATTGATGACTTAATGCATTCAGCAAAAGATATTAAAAATGGAAAGAAATTTTTTTATGATTCTATTCGTTCTTACCTTGAAAATAGTAAACTGGTTGAATTACTCAGTATCCTTATGTCAAAGGGTTATAAAATTTATATTACATCAGATCATGGTAATATTGATGGTATTGGAAATGGGATTAAACCCCCAAAAGATTTAATTGAATCATACGCCAAAAGATGTGTACTTTTTGATAAACAGAATATTGCTGAAGATTTTGCTCAAAAACGAGATTTAAATATGCTGATGACCAATTTATTACCTGATAATGTCTTTCCAGTTTATACAAATAATAAGGAACTGTTTACTAAGGAGAAATCATATGAAATTTCTCATGGTGGGTTAACTTTAGAAGAAATGATTGTTCCTTTTATTGAGGTGATTAACAAGTGATAGGTTATGATCGACCGATCAGACCTGAATGGGTATATGAATTACATGAACAGTGGAAACCTGAAATGCCAATATCGGATTTTAATGCTATTTTCGATTCGATAGCTTGGCAAGTATCTGGGAAAGAAGCGAGAAGGAAAGCTCGAACTAATATTGTTAGATATTTCATTACTTTTACAGGAAAAGGAACTGCTAGAAAAACCGTATGTGAAGATTCCTTAGTGCAGTTATCTAAATCAATCTCTTTCGATAAAATAAAACCATTGTATTTGGCAATAATCATCTCAAAGGTGGAAGTAATACAAGAAATAATTAAATTAATCTCATCTCGTTATGATTTATTGGATACAATCGAAGTTTCAAAATTTATTACTTATATTAAACGAGAATATGGTGATCGTGATGTTATTCGCAGAAGTGTAAGTAGTTTCTTTAAATCATTGTATTATTTTGGAATATTCGAGACTGTGGAATCAGAAAATCATAAAGAATATATATTTTCAAATAGATTAAAACTAAGTGAGGAGATATTTCCCTATCTACTAAAGGAAATATTTGTAAAAGGGAGAGGGAGAGTTCATATAAGCTATGAAGAAATTGTAAAAGATCCATCTTTAATATTTTTTGAAATCAACAATTTTGATACATTACTTAATCTATATAACGGACAGTATTGGTATATCAATAATAAAACTGGTGAGAAAAAAATAGTTTTTATTTAAAAGTTGTTGAACTAATTTAAAATCACTTCAATAATGATTTTTTTACCTAAGTATAACTGATTATTTTCTGTTATAGGATTAAAAATGTACAAAAGAAGAACGTCTATGCTTGATTTTCTATTAAATTAAAAAATAAATAGTACCGTGTTTAGGTGCTAAAATGATAAATAGGGATATCCTTTTATATTTACAAGGATATCTACTTTACTATTAAAAATTAATGTTAAGTGTGTTGGATTTTACACAAATTTTACACACGCATTGAGTAAAACATTATAACAATAATATTTCTAAGTTGTTTTCAACCCCGACCACCAGTATCAAACACCTATGCAGGGTACCATATTAGGTACTCTGTCCTGCATTTATAGTATTTTTATTTATCACTTTCATTTATAAAGCCCACAAAGAAAAGAGAGTTTACCTCTTTTACCCTTCACTCAATTGTAACTATAGCTATTGATTAAGAATTTGAGTTTATCTTCAATAAAATCAGATTAAATAAAACAGTTTCTGCTAAAATAAGGATAATAAGTATTTTTATCCGAGGTGCCCCCATGCTCAAACAAGGAATCTACGAAGAAATAATAAACAAAAAACTTAAAAACAAACTAATTGAATTAGATTATAATACTTTTGAACTAGGAAAAGAAAAGCTCGACGTTGAGGAAGCAAGAAAAGTTCTTTCATCATACATATCAACCATTACAAGAAAAGCACTAAAATACCTTAGAGAAAATCAAAGTGAAGACTCTGAAGCGTTACTTCAACAAATAAAAGTATGTAATGAAATAATTGACCTTCTTAGTATCAAGCTAGATGATGAAGAGTTCAAAAGCCTTCAAATCGAGGAAGAAGGTGAGGTTCTTACTTCCATCTATTCTCGCCTTAACTCAATAAAAAGTATCCGAAAGAATGAAGTTGTTCGCCCAGTCACACCAATTTCTCAAAGCTCCTTATTCACTGGATCAAATTATGAACCAAATATGTTTGGGGAGTTAAAGAAAGAGATCCTAACCTCAAATCAAATCGATATGCTTGTTTCTTTTATTAAGTGGAGTGGAGTCAGGTGCATCATTGAAGAATTGAAGGAATTTACAGATAGAGGTGGAGCATTAAGGGTAATTACGACATCATATATGGAAGCGACTGATTTTAAAGCGATTGAAGAATTGAGTAAACTTTCAAATACAGTCATTAAGGTATCGTATGATGTTGAACGGACTAGACTTCATGCGAAGGCCTATCTTTTTAAACGGGATACAGGATTTACAACGGCTTATATCGGTTCTTCTAATTTATCGAATCCTGCGTTAACTTCAGGGCTAGAGTGGAATTTGAAAGTGACCGAGAAGGATTCATTTGATATCGTGAGAAAATTTGAAGCTACATTTGAAAGCTATTGGAATGATAAAGAATTTCAACTTTTTGATCACGAGAATAAACACGATCAGGAGTTGCTAAGGAAAGCATTATCTAAAAAACAAACAAATGAGAAAGATATGCATTTTGTCTTTGATATAAGACCATTTCATTACCAAAAAGAAATTCTTGAAAAATTAGAGGTTGAACGTAAGGTGTTTGGTCGGTTTAAAAATCTCGTTGTCGCAGCAACCGGGGTTGGAAAGACAGTTATATCAGCATTTGATTTTAAACGATTTTATACGAGTAATCAAAATAGAGCAAGATTTTTATTTGTTGCACACCGTGAGGAAATTTTAAAACAAAGCTTAGATACCTTTCGAGGCATTTTAAAAGACCCTAATTTTGGTGAAATGCTTGTAGGGAACCATGTACCATCTTCACTAGATACTTTATTTACAAGTATTCAAAGCTTTAACAGTAAGAAGTTATATGAAAAAACAACAAGTGATTTTTATGATTATATTATTGTTGATGAATTTCATCATGCAGCAGCTGAGTCCTATCAAAGACTTCTTAATCATTACACCCCTAAGATCTTACTTGGGCTAACAGCAACCCCTGAGCGAATGGATGGGAAAGATATTCTGCATTATTTTGATCATACAATTGCAGCTGAAATGCGTTTAACAGAAGCGGTCAACCAGAAATTATTATCCCCTTTTCAGTACTTTTGTGTGAGTGATACTGTGGACTTATCCAAGTTAAAGTGGAGCAGGAAAGGGTACGATATAAAAGAGCTAGAGAATGTTTATACGGCTAATGATATGAGAAGCAATCAAATCATAACAAGTATTTATAAGTATGTTACATCCATTGACGATGTTAAAGGTCTAGGTTTTTGTGTCTCAGTGGAACATGCAAAATATATGGCTGAGTATTTTAATAAATCTGGTATTCCTTCTATCGCACTACATGGAAATGTTAGTCACACGGTACGTAATGATGCTCAGGATATGCTTACAAAAGGTGAGATTAAATTTATATTTGTAGTGGATTTATATAATGAGGGTGTTGATATTCCTGATGTTAATACCATTTTATTTTTAAGACCTACAGAAAGCTTAACTGTCTTTTTACAACAGCTTGGTAGGGGACTTCGTCTAGCTGAGGGGAAGGATTGTTTAACCGTTTTAGACTTCATTGGACAAGCTCATAAAGAGTATAACTTTGAAGAAAAATTCAGAGCTCTCTTAGGAAAAACAAAACATTCAATTGAGCATTATGTTGAAAATGGATTCTTTAATCTTCCTAAAGGGTGCTTCGTACAGTTGGAGAAACAAGCAAAGGAATACATCCTAAGGAATATTAAATCTAGTGCGAACACTAAGGTGAATTTACTATCAAAGATGAAATATTTTGAAGAAGATACTGGATTAAAGCTAAAGCTAACTAATTTTCTAAAGCATTACAATCTATCACTTTATGACTTTTTCGGGAAGAGTAGGGATCGTAGTTTTGCTCGCTTCATGGTACATGCTGGCGTTAAAGAGGACTTTGAGGTTGAAAATGAAAAATTCATCACAAGTCGGTTATCGAATTTATTTCATCTTAACTCAGCGAAATTAATCAAATTTTATATACGTTATATAAATGGTGAAACTGCAAAAACAGAAGAAGAAAGACTCATGCTATCGATGTTTTATTATAGCTTTTATCAGCATCATCCTCAAAAGGAAGGATTTTCTTCTATAGAGGACGGGCTGAGGGCTATACTTTCTATCAATGAGTTTAAAAATGAAATAGTAGAAATTCTTGAGTACTTATACTCATCGCTTGAAACAATGGAAATTGAAAATGAATTTGATTTTCCTTGTCCTTTAACCGTTCACAGTCGATATTCGACAGCACAAGTATTAGCAGCATTAGGATACTTCAATGAATCTGCTAGTCCATCTTTTAGAGAAGGTGTTAAGCATTTTAAAGAGAAAAATCTAGATGTTTTCTTCACAACTCTTAACAAATCAGAAAAAGATTTTTCTCCATCAACTCTTTATGATGACTATGCGATTAACGAAACATTGTTCCATTGGCAAACTCAATCAAAGGTAGCAGAAGAAAGCGAAACAGCAAACCGTTACCGCACTCATAAGAGAAATGGGCACAAGTTAGCACTGTTTGTAAGAGAATACAAAAAAGAACATGGTTTAACATCATCCTTTATCTTTCTAGGATTAGTTGATTATGTGAAACACTCTGGCAGCAAGCCAGTGAGCTTTGTTTGGGAGTTGCATGAAGAAATGCCGTCTTATTTGGTACCGAGGGCGAACAAAAATATATTGTAAGTAGATTTTGATATGTTTAAATTATTTGATCATTACTTTGGTATGGGCGCAATGAAGGGAGAATAGAATGGGAGAAATAAAGATTCCGCATAATAACTATGATATTGTATTCAAAAACATAACTTCCGTATTTAAAGAAGGAGGGCTCAAGGCTCTTGATATTAACAGTGAAGAAATTGATACATTAATAGATACGGAACAACCCATCATTGACATTCAAGAAAATCAAATGGATATGGTATTTCGATTAAAAGATAAAAGTTTTCTACACCTTGAATTTCAAACAACTAATAAAAAAACAGACCTCTCGCGTTTCTTGATTTATGATGCAAGACTATATGAATTGGTTAGGGATTCCGTGGATGATAATGTCAAAATTCGTACTGTAGTAATATACGGACCTAAAACAGGAAATCCTAAAAGCAACATCGAAGCTGGTTCTTTTTCATATAATGTAGAGCATATATATCTTGATAAGATTGATGGGGATAATGTCTTTAATCACCTTTATCAAAAGGTTGAAACTGATGAACCCTTAACAGATACAGATAAAGTAAACCTCATTTTAAGTCCATTAATGGGTACAAAAGAAAAAAGAGAAAATAGGGCTTTGCAATCAGTTGAATTAGCTAGTAAATTAAAAGAAGACCGCGGATATATAATCGGTGCTATAATAGGGTTAACAAACACAATTGTTTCAAAAGATATACAACAAAAAATGTTGGAGGTGTTCCAAATGACAGATGCATTCAAACAGTTAGAAGAGGAGAGTTTTAAGAATCAAAGGAAAAAAGATATTAACTATTTAATTGATCACAAAGTGCCTGCTGACGATTCCGAAACTCAAGCTATAAAACAAGATGTATCTCGAATTAATTCAACTGATATTCTTAATAAATTGTGGAATTTCCTTGCTGTGAACTCTCCTAATTTAGATGAGTTAAAGAAGAAAGTTTCGGAGTTCCTTAATATAACTAAACAAAGGCTTTAAAACTAAATCGGTATAACATTGAAATCCGCTCCTACTCTTGTATAGTAGTGAGCGGTATTTTATTTTTAAAATCAAAAAATAATGATGAACAGAAAGATAGAATGAAACACCGGTGAAACACCGGGACGGTTCATATGTTTAAAAAATTAAAACTAGCGTAAGAACAAATGTTTGTAGTGGGTTTTAAGGTTGAGCTAAGCGTTTAGTGAATAGTTAAAGGACACTTCATTCTTCTTAGAAATAATAAGAATAAAGTGTTTTTTCTTATTAAAAAAGACCATCTATAGCGATCAGCTAGTATAGCGGTGAAAGTAACTTATTCTATATTACAATGATAATAAGTTATATAATCATACTAATACACAATAACAAAAGAGGGATAACAGAGATGAAAAAACTACAAGAGTTTTCAAAGCAATATCAAAACGAGATGAATTGGGAAGTCAAAACGGATCATTATGAAAGAACAAAAGCTTCTCTATTAAATAATTACATGCTACTAACCACTGAGGTTGCTGAGATAGCTGAGGAATTACGTAAAGCTTTTAATATGACGAATACACTTATTAATGAGGGAATGGATGAAGAGAAAGCATTTGAAATGGCGAAGGCTAGCGTAAAAAATGAACTCGGGAATGAATTTGCTGATTGTCTTGCCTACATCACTAAATTTGCTAATTACTTCGACATTGATTTAGAGGAAAGCTTTTATCAGAAGATGGAAGAAGTAAGGAATAGAAAAAACAAAGACGTGAGTATCGTTAAAAAATAGTTCAGTTTTTAAATAATAAAGATTGAAACTAATCAAGAAAAGGTGTTAGATATGAAAATATTACTTGTCGAGGATGATAAAACAATTGCAATGGGTCTAGATTACTCATTAAAGCAGGAGGAGTTCGAAACTGTTGTTTGCTACAATACTGAACAGGCAAATAAAGTGATTATGCAGCAGCTACATGATATTGATTTGTGCTTGTTTGATTTGTCTTTACCAGATGGAAGTGGCTATGAGCTATGTGAGTTGGTGAAGAAAAGCTCAGATAAGCCGGTTATCTTTTTAACAGCCTTGGATGATGAAGTCAATGTAGTGATGGGACTTGATATGGGGGCTGATGATTATATTACGAAGCCGTTTCGAATACGAGAATTGCTTTCTAGAATTAAGTCAGTGTTACGTCGATACAATAAGCAAGCAACAGCACAGTCAAAAAATATCATTGATATCAAAAACATCCGCATCAATACATTAGAAGGCAAGGTGTATAAAAATGGGGTGGAGGTGCTGCTCACTGCATTGGAATATCGTCTTCTTCTAATCTTTGGGAACCATGTTGGACAGGTTCTCACCAGAACTCAATTGCTTGATCGAATTTGGGATGTAGCAGGTGAATTTGTCAATGATAATACATTAACGGTTTACATAAAAAGATTACGTGAAAAGCTAGAAGATGAACCGCAAAATCCAACCATTATAAAAACGATACGTGGTATGGGCTATAAGGTTGGTGACTAGGATGCTACGAAACAGAGAGATTCAAATTTTTCTACTAGCGTTACTTTTTATTACGATAGTATCTACTGTGGTTACGTACTTTCTTATTTCGGGCGTAGAAGCAGCTTTATTGGTTTTTCTAACCTCCGTTCTGCTCATTACCTGTAGCCTACTTTTTACAAAATGGAGATACCGTGAAATTGAAATGCTGTCGGGATATTTACGTAAAATCTCAAGTGGTGACTATACACTTGATCTTCGTGATAATTATGAAGGTGAACTTAGTATTTTAAAAAGTGATATTTATAAAGTAACGTTAATGCTATCTGAGCATCGTTCACTGTTACAGCAGGATAAAGTGAAGTTAACGAATGCCATTTCAGATATCTCGCACCAACTTAAAACCCCATTAACATCGATGATGGTGATGGCTGATCTTTTAGGTGACGCAAAGCTTGATGAAGGAAAACGAGAAGAGTTCACCAATAACATACGAGTTCAGCTAGAAAGAATTGATTGGCTTGTATCTTCTTTATTAAAACTCTCGAAAATTGACGCTGGAACGGTTCCTTTTAAAAAAGACACGATTTTTATTTCCGAGTTAATTGAAAGGGCTATTCAACCTGTTTTAATCCCGATGGATATTAAGCAGCAAACTATAGAGGTAATAGGCGATCAAGAAGTATCGTTTATTGGTGACTTCAACTGGACAGCTGAGGCGATACTCAATATTTTGAAAAACAGTGTGGAGCATACACAGCAAGGCGGAAAGTTGACCATATCGTTTACTGAAAACGCATTATTTACCGAGATACTTCTTACTGATAATGGCAAGGGAATTCTAAAGGAAGAATTGCCTTATCTATTCAAACGGTTTTATAAAGGAAAAAATGCTGGTGAAGACAGCGTTGGAATTGGCCTTGCAATGTCATATAGCATCATCAAAAGTCAGCAAGGTGATATTGAAGTAAAAAGTGAAGTTGGAAAAGGAACACAATTTATTATTAAATTTTATAAACAGGTTATTTAAAGGGGCAACGGACCTGACCGCCTGTCCCTTTAATGTGAATAAATTGTCACTTTGCTAGTCACTTTATTGTCATATTAGACAGATAAACTAAATGTAAGATTGATATATGGAGGAAAAAGAAAATGAATATTTTACAAATTGAAAATCTGTCTAAGGTATATGGCAAGAGTGATACAGCGGTTAAAGCACTTGATAATGTTTCATTTTCAGTGAAAAAAGGGGAGTTTGTTGCGATTATTGGTCCTTCAGGTTCAGGGAAGTCGACGCTGCTACATCTTCTTGGAGGTGTTGATCGACCTTCAAGCGGGAAGGTTTTCATTAATTCAACAGATATTTATGACCTGGATGAAACGCAACTTGCAATTTTTAGAAGAAGACAAATCGGACTTATTTATCAGTTTTACAATTTGATTCCGATTTTAACAGTAGAGGAAAATATTACTCTCCCAATGCTGCTGGATGAGCATAAAGTCGATCCAGTGCAAATGAAAAACATCGTCACAACATTAGGATTAGAACATCGATTAACTCATTTACCTAACCAGCTTTCTGGTGGTCAGCAACAGCGCGTTTCAATCGGACGGGCTCTTATCAGTAATCCGGCCATTATGTTAGCAGATGAACCAACTGGCAATTTAGATAGTAAGAACAGTGCGGAGATTATTGAGCTTTTAAAAATGTTCAATAAAACGTTTAACCAGACACTGATCGTTATTACACATGATGAACGTATTGCTCTACAAGCGGATCGTGTCATTTCCATTGAAGATGGAAGGGTTGCTAAGGATGAGGTGATCCGTCCATGAACATTATCAACAAACTTACGATTCGACATCTTAAAGAAAATAAACGAAGAACACTCGTAACCATTATAGGTGTAATCATATCGGTTGCTATGATTACAGCGGTTGCAACACTAGGTGTATCGTTTTTGAACTTAACGGTTCGCGAGAATATCGCACAAAATGGTGAATGGCATGTTAAATATAAGGACGTAAATAAAGAACAACTAAAAGCCATTGAAAAGGATCATGAAACCGAAAAGATCATGCTATCAAAAGACGTTGGATATGCACACTTACCAGATTCTGAAAATGATAGTAAGCCCTATTTGTTTATAAAAAAATATGACACAACTGCATTCAAGCAATTTCCGATTGAGGTATCGGAAGGACGTCTACCTCATGCTGAAAACGAGGTAGTGATTTCTAATGAGATTGAAAAAAATGCGAAAGTAAAGTATGAAATTGGTGACAAGCTTACTCTTGATATTGGAACTCGTGTTAGTAACAATCAAGAAGAGGGATTAGATCAATCGTATGGTTTAACAATAGATGAAAATGGAGTAGCGGAAGATCTCAAGATTCAATCAACAGAAACCTTTACCATCGTTGGTAAGATTAAACGACCAAAATGGGAGCCTTCATGGGCACCAGGCTATACAATCATAAGCTATATCGATAAAAGTGTAGTAAGCAATGCTGAAAAAGTAGATGCAGTCGTTAATGTAAAAAAGGTGAAAAGGTCACTATTTAAGCATGCGGAAGAACTTGCTAAACAACATAATATAAACATTGAAACAATTAGTTATAATACGGAATTACTTCGATTTTATGGCGTAACGAAAAATGAAAACTTATTTATCACATTGTTCACACTTTTGGGAATCATCATGCTTGTTATTATTGTTGGTTCAGTGGCACTCATTTATAATGCATTTGCGATAAGTGTTTCTGAACGATCTAGACATTTGGGAATGCTCTCGAGTGTTGGGGCTACGAAAAAACAAAAACGTAATTCTGTATTTTTTGAAGGGTTCATCATCGGAGCTATTAGTATTCCTCTTGGCTTACTTTCTGGAATTGGTGGAATGATGGTCACATTTGCCTTTATTAATGCGTATCTACACGATGCACTTAATACATCGGTAAATCTAGAGGTCATTGTGACGCCAGCTTCTATAATGGTCGCTTGTATTGTTTCTGTCGTAACGATTTTCATCTCAACGTTTTACCCTGCTAAAAGAGCTTCAAAAGTGTCAGCAATCGATGCAATTCGTCAAACGCAGGATGTGAAATTAACGCAAAAAGCAGTGAAAACGTCTAAGTTTGTTCGCCGTTTGTTCGGGATAGAAGCTGAAATAGGTCTTAAAAACTTAAAACGAAATAAACGCAGATATCAAGCAACTGTGTTTTCATTGGTTATTAGTATTGTCTTATTTTTAGCGGTTTCATTTTTCACAGACAATATTAAAAAATCACTAGAGCTAGCTCAAGGCGATGTTAGCTACGATATCCAGGTTCATGGATCCGGGATAAGCATAGAGGAACTAAGACCGCTTAGAAACATTGACTATGTTACGGATTCAATATTGCTAAATGAAGTGAATGTGAATGCGATGATCGATGTAAAAATGGCATCAAAAGAAGTACGTGACTTCGTTAAAGAGGACAATTCTAGTCTTAAGGACGGAAAATATCCTTATTACGCAACGATACATGCACTAGATACTGATAGTTTTCAAGAATATGCAAATCGAATTGGAGCAGATCATGACATACTGGAAAATGTCGATCAGCCTAGTGCGATTGTTATAGAAAAAACATCATATGAAGATCCCGAAACCGGTAAAATCATTGTATCAAAAACGATTTTTAGCGAAGTTGGTCAGATGCTTGATTTAGTTACGATGGATTATGAAGGTAATGGAAATCAAGAATTTTTAAACACGGTAAAAATTGCTGGATTAACAGACCAAGTTCCAATGGGCGTCCAAACAGCAAGCGTCGGTGGAATTGATCTTATTGTCACACAAAAAACGCTCGACAAAATAATCGGAACAAATAAGCAGCTAAAAAGTGAAGTTCAACCATATTTGTATATGAATTCATCTGACCCAATTGGCACACAGAAAGTATTGGATGATGCACTATCATCAAATATGTATGCTTATAACGTATATGAAAGAAGACAAGAACAAGAGCAAATGGTCCTTTTGTTGTCAGTCTTCACATACGGATTTATCACATTAATCTCGTTAATATCTATAGCCAATATTTTTAATACCATCTCAACAAGCATTTCCCTCCGTAAACGAGAATTCGCTATGCTACGTTCAGTAGGGATGACACCAAAAGGCTTCAATAAAATGATAAACTACGAGAGTATCTTTTATGGAATGAAAGCACTAACATACGGACTCCCCATTAGCGGAATCATCATGTATTTGATGTACCTTGGACTACGCCAAACGTTTGAATACGGGTTTGCGATCCCATGGATGAGTGTGGCATTTGTCATTGTCATTATGTTCATCATTGTTGGATTGTCTATGCTTTACTCGATTCAAAAAATTAAAAAAGAGAACATCATTGATGGGTTGAAACAAGAGAGTATTTGATTTTTGTTTGAAAATATGAAAGGAAATGGAGCTTGGTAAAAAGAATAGCGTTTATTTCTGTGGCAGCTTTGATAGTATGATTGGGGCAAGCAAGTTGGATGGTAGGCTCTTTATAATGTTGGAGACAATAAAAGCGAGGAAAATAAAGGCTTTACTGTCGTTCATAAGGCGGATGAACGACAAAAGCTAGGAGAAACACCGTGACGGTTCGTATGTTTCAAAAAGTTTACCAAAGGAAACAGTGGATCCGTCCCCGTGTTTTTAAGAATTCCCTACACACCCTGAGTAAAGTTCCTATAAATTTTATAGTAAGTAACTGATTTATTATTATATCAAAAATATTTCAGTACTTTAAATGAATAGCGTTACATTTTATACTAAAAATAGAACTTTGTTAATTTAATACAATAATACAAGGAGGATAATGAAATGAAAAAAATTGGCTTTATCGGTTTAGGTACAATGGGTCTTCCAATGGCTGGTCATTTATTAAAAAATGGCTATGAAGTTATTGCGTATAATCGTACGAAAAATAAAGCTGAAGTCCTTGAAAAAGAAGGCGCATTCATTGTATCCTCACCTGAAGAAGTTGCGAAAAAAAGCGAAATTGTTTTTACTATGCTAACTGCGGATCAGGCTGTTGAAGAGGTTATTTTAGGTGAAAAAGGTATTATTAAAGGAGCACACCCTGGCTTAATTGTTATCGATAGCAGTACAATTTCGCCGAATACAACTAAAAAAATAGCAGAAAACCTTTTAATCGAGGGTATTGAAATGTTAGATGCACCTGTTACAGGCAGTGAACCTCAAGCAATTGAAGGTATTCTAACTTTTATGGTTGGTGGAAAGAAAGAAATTTATGAAAAGTGTGAGCCTCTATTTTATATAATGGGGAAACAATCTTATTATATGGGGGAAACTGGATCAGGTTCATATACAAAACTAGCTAATAATACGATGGGTGCTATTAATCTATTGTCTTTCTCAGAAGCCATAACGATGGCAGCAAAATCTGGGGTCGATCCTGAGCTATTTATTAAAGTCGTCAGTGGTGGTGGTGCTAGTAGCGGAATGATGGTAAATAAAGGCCCGAAAGTATTGAACAGAGATTTCTCACCTAACTTTAAGACTGATCTTATTTATAAAGATTTAGGATTAGCAGCTGATGTTGCAAAAGAACTTGAACTACCTACCCCAGTATTATCCTTAGTAAAAGAAATGTTTCAAATGGCAAGAGCTAAAGGTTATGGGGGCGAAGATATGAGTGCAGTAATAAAATTGTATGAAGAATTAGCAGGAATCGAAGTAAAAAAGAATTAAAGTTTTGTAAAAGGAAATATCTCTTCTAATCTTTTACATAAAAACAAATGGTTCTCACTGATCGTGCTCAGTCTTATCAAAAAAATATAATCATATAATAGATAACTCGTCCATTTTCTTGAAACAATTTTTCGAAAATAAACTAAAATCATAGCAGGAGTGATTCAAAATGAAATATCGTCGTTTAGGGAATAGTGGGTTAAAAGTTAGTGAAATTGGACTTGGTAGCTGGCTAACTTATGGAGATACAGTAGGGAACCAAAACGCTATTGATTGTATTCATCAGGCTTATGAGCTTGGTATTAATTTTTTTGACACTGCAAACGCATACAATCGAGGCGAGGCTGAAAAAGTGGTTGGTGAAGCCCTTAAATCTTATTCTAGAGAAAGCTATGTGCTTGCAACAAAAGTGTTTTTTCCTATGGGAGATGGTCCGAATGATCGAGGTCTTTCACGAAAGCACATCATGGAGCAATGCGATGCTAGCTTAAAACGATTAGGTGTTGATTATCTTGATCTTTATCAATGTCATAGATTTGATGAAGAAACACCAACAGAAGAAACATTACGTGCATTAGATGATTTAGTTCAGCAAGGAAAAATCTTATATTACGGTGTTAGTGAATGGACAGCAGCACAGATTACGGATGCTGTACATATAACAAAGGAAAAAAATCTACGACCACTCGTTTCAAATCAACCAATCTATAACATGCTTGTACGCTATATCGAAAAAGAGGTTTTACCAGTTTCTGAAAAAGAAGGGATTGGACAAGTTGTCTTTTCACCTTTAGCCCAAGGAATTCTTACTGGTAAATATAAACCAGGTCAGGATATCCCTTCCAACACTCGTGCAGCCAATGATAACATCAATCGTTGGATTAAAAGCTACTTAAATGATGATGTTTTAGGACGAGTTGCCCGCTTGGAAGGAATTGCAAATGATTTAGGAATTAAATTATCCCAATTAGCCGTTGCCTGGATATTAAGACAGCCTGGTGTTAGTTCTGCAATTGTCGGAGCAAGCCGCCCGGAACAGGTAATTGAAAATGCGAAAGCCGCTGAAGTTGAACTTTCTAATGATGTATTAACTGAAATCGAAGCCATTTTAAGAGAAATTGATGGATTTGTACCTATTTGGTAAAAGGGTGAACCAACTGGCATTCATTCCAGTTTTGGCATCTTTTTGAAAAAATTGGGTTTTACATTAACTATTATATTAGGAGTGGTGATTCAATGGAATATCGCTATCTAGGGAAAACGGGTTTACAAGTAAGTGAGCTTTGTCTTGGGACGATGACATTAGGTCGTGAAACGAGTGAAAAAGATAGTTTCAGTATATTAGACCGGTATGTTGAAGAAGGCGGAAATTTTATAGATACTGCTGATGTCTATACTCGTGGTGTTTCAGAAGAAATCGTCGGTAAGTGGCTAAACAACCAAAATCGTGATGATTATGTTATTGCAACAAAGGTTCGTTTCCCTATGGGGGAAGGGCCGAATGATGTAGGGCTAAGCAGAAAACATATTATCTCTGGTGTTAAAGAAAGTCTACGCCGACTTGGAACCGATTACATCGATCTTTATCAGGTTCACGCATGGGATCCTCGAACACCTTTAGAAGAAACGTTAAGTACATTAAATGATCTAGTTCGTGAAGGCCTTGTTCGATACATTGGAGCAAGTAACTTTAAAGGCTGGCAGCTTCAAAAAGCAATAGACTTAAGTCACCAAAAAGGGTGGGAACAGTTTGTTTGCCTACAACCTCAATATAATTTGCTATGTCGCGCTACCGAGTACGAATTAATTGATGTTTGTGAAAATGAGGGACTGGGCGTGATCCCATGGAGTCCACTTCGCGGAGGATGGCTAAGCGGTAAGTTTACACGAGACATGGTCAAGCCACCAGAAAAATCTCGGATATCTGTTGCTGAAGAAAAAGGCTATAGTGAGACATGGGATAAGTACAATAACGATTTCACATGGAATTTGTTAGATACGTTATATAATGTTGCAGAAGAAGCGGGAAAGACTCCAGCTCAGGCAGCAATCAACTGGCTTCTAAACAGCCGCGGTGTTACGGCCCCAATTATCGGAGCACGTACAATGGAACAACTTGAAGCTAACTTAGGTTCTGCTGGCTGGTCTTTAACAAATGATCAACTAGAACGTTTAAATAAAGCGAGTGAATTGTTTGTTAGCTATCCTTATGATATCGATGCAATAAATCAGCGCACTAAAGGTAGAGAGTAAAGGTTAGATCTGCCCCAATAAAATAAGATATTACTTTTACAGTTATTTCTTTTCATTGCATCATGTACCTATCAAACTGCTAGAGTAACTAAATGGTTGTAATTAGAATTTAGTTAGACCCTGACCACCAGTAGACGAATTATTAGTTTATAAGAAGAGGACCCTCATTGAACTAATCTTTGAGGTTCCCTTCTTTTTTATCCTTTTTTCTCTCAGTTATACAAAATAAGTTATTTATAGGGGATCTGTATATAATATTAATGAATTATTAGAAAATAACAATGGAGAAAGTATATGTCCATATGATACCCGGAATCTTAAAATTTTATATTGGTAAAGAAAGAATATCTCGATTTTCATTACAAGATGTAAGAAACTGTTTCTGTATTTCTTCGCCCTTTTTGGACATTATAAATGCGAGGTGATGGAAATGGCGACTGCAAAAATTGGTGATGTAATTTCTTTTAAACGCGAGGGTGAAACCTTTGAAGGAGTCGTATCAGGGATCAGGGAAAATTCTGTTATGGTCGATTACGGCATGTCAAAAGAAAAAAATGAACCGCTTAAAACTATTGTGAATCATAAAAATTACAAATTAAAAAAATCGAACAGTTGATCTTATTATTTTTAATATCAATAAATTTTTAAACTTAATTACCTTAAGGATCCAATTAGTAGAAGAGAGTAATGAGCATACCCCTTTTATTTTTGATGATATTTTTTGCATTAACTTAAATCTTTTTACTCGAAAAGATTTCTAGAAGAGAATCATATTATTCCTTGAAGTAAGTCATTATCAAAGACTTGAATTTTTCGTGTTGTTTTTATAGTAAAATAAAATACTTAAAAATAGAGCTCATGAGTCGATAAAACTCATGAGCTCTACTTTTTATTCCATAATTTATAAATTAGTTATTAGTATAGAGGAGACAACCATGAAACTTAATAAAAATGTATCAGATAAAGTAAAGACATTTTGTTTATCCAATAAAAAGTTTAATGGTAAAGTATATTGCTTTGAGCATCAGAAGATCATAAGTTAAGTTGCATTCTTTGAACCTGAAAAACTATTTAACGACAACCACCTCTTTAAATATTTGACCTAGAACTTTCAAATGTTTTGGGTTTTATCCTTTTTATTTTCCTATTTTATTTAGGGACGGTAATTCTATGGTGCTATTAAATTTGTAAGAATATAGAACTAACTTTATGTGATCACAATGAATAGAAGAATAATGAGCAGGAAGCAGCAGCACCAAGCAAAAATGAGTAATCTTTAAAAAGAGGTGTGAAATGAACAGTAAAAGTAGATCTTCTAATGCTCAGGTGGGAAAACTAAATTTCTGGGGGAAGTATGCTCACCGAATACAAGAGGATAAAAAGGAATGGATATACGAATAGTATTTGAGTAATGACGTTTTATACATATATTGTGATACTTCTATTGCTACTGAAAAAGGCAAGGGTGCTATTGCATGCACGTATGTAATGAATGGCAAGATTATTGTTAAAAGCCAACTTGTATATCTCCCTAATATTAGTAAACACCTTAATCGCTAAAGTATTCGGTTCAAACACCTTCACCATTCTAAGTCCCTTGTTAATTTTGTGTGAGAAAATATGATGTTTATTTTTATTATTTCTATTGAAAAATGGGATACACAGTCCATTTTTTAATACACTCCCTAGAGTCCTCATATTCTTAGTGATTTCCCTTTATCTTAGTACTATATCACTGGTTTTATTATGTTTAATATGTGATTTATTTCCTGGTTACAAAAAGCTATGTAAGTAAAAAGTTTCGATTTCATTTACATTTATATGAAATTATCCACTTAAATGGATAAATATGTTATATGTAATAAGTGTGACATTTCGATCAAAGACGAATATAAAACGATACTAACTCACTAGTCATGATTATACATAAAAAACCAGGAAGTGAGGGATGATGGCGACTTGAAAGTATTAGAAACAAAGACATTAATAGAATCAATGGAAGATAGGGCGAAAGTGTACACAGATTTTCGGGATAAAATTGACACGTTAAAAAAGGAATTTACTGATATTACTCAGTTGGATGACGCCCTGCAAGGTAAAGGAGCAGAGGCCATAAAAGGGTTTTATCAGGCCCAAGTTGACGTGGCAGAAGCCTTGCTGCGTTTAATTGACATGCAAATTGCTTTTCTAAATGGAGTGTCCGGAGTAATATCGGATGTTGATTTATCCGGTGATACAGTGGTAGACGTCAACTTCCTTGAAAGTGATTTATCCATCCATGCTTCTAATAATATCGCAATGGTGGAGAGTCAACGGAAGGATCTACAGAAAATTTTTGATGGAATTGACGATATTATTTCTCTCGAAGCTTTTTCAACGGATGATTTTAATACCGCCATGGAGGATGCAAAGAAAAAGAGAGAAAACACCATCAAGGATGTTGATGCATTGGATCAGCAATTACTTGAGGAATACAAGGTTTCAGAAAGTGCAGAATTTCATATTGGTGCTCTTTTTCAAAAACTGTTAGAAGCAACAGCACAAGGTAACACAATTTCACCAATAAACTTTAATGCTCGAGCATATAAAGCTAGTGAAGCTTATCAACTTTCAGATGAGGTCCAGCAATACGCAGATGACTACCTCTCATTTAAAGAAGAGCAGGAAAAAATTAGAGAAGAGTTAAAAAAGGCAGAAGAATTAGAAAACCGTCCGATATATGAAAAAGCGTGGGATACCATCAAAACCTTTGCGGGAGAAGCATCTGGATATTACGATTTTCGCCGTGCAAAAGATGGCGTTGACCCCGTAACCGGCGAAGAACTAACAGAAGGCCAACGAGTAGCCGCTGGCGCCATGGCAACCGCAGGATTCATCCCGGTTGTAGGATGGGGTGGAAGAATACTAAAGGGTGGAAGTGCAATCATCAAAACGGCTAAAGGAATGAATACCGCCGAACAAGCACTAAGTGTTTACAAAACAACCAGCACGTTCTCAAATCTTCAAAAAGCAGAACTAGGAATCTACGGTCTCGCTTCCGCAAACGGACTTAGTGAATATATCACAGGGAAAGATATGTTTGGGAATGAGCTAACAGATGTTCAAAGACAAGCGAGTTTATATAATAGTATATTAGGAGCCTCTTTAGTCGCTTCACCATTCGTGCCATCTTTAGTAAAAAATGGTAAACTAGTAAAAGAGGAAACACTTAACCAGTTACATAAACTAGCGACAAATACGAAAGCTAGTGCGCGGTATGTCTATGATGAAGTAAGAGGTGGCATGCAGGTTCTTTTTGGAAATCAGAATATGAATTTTGCTTACGCGGGGGCAGATGGAATAAAACCACTACTGTCCAATGTAATGAACTCAAAGGAAGTTAGAAATAGAATTGAAGAGACTATTTCGAGGTTTTCTTTTGCTAAGGGTACGGTTTATACCGTAAATGATTACCTTGATGATATAATTGTGAACGGGAAAGTGGATAATGTTAAGATGAATAAGCTGAAAAATGCTATTCAAAATAACAGATTTAGTGTAGATGAGATTTCGGAGATAAGTAAAAAAATGTCTGAATTAGGCATTACTAAAGAATATAATGAAGCTTTAATGAAGATTGATTTTGGTAAGTATCTTAGAAAGTTAGTTGGTGATCCACCTGCAGGAATGATCAATCCACATGCACATCATATTCTATTTAAAAAAGGTCTTGGTGAAGCCCAACAACAACTTGTCCATGAGGGTCAAGAATTATTAAGAAGGTATGGTATAGACCCAATTATTGGTAAGGAGAACCTAGTTTGGGCACCAAATGCTGTAATAGGGCAACATAGTTTGGACGCTTTGGAGAATGTGGTGAATCATTTAAAGACTGTGGAAGCTGAGGGTGGTGACTTTGAGGATATTGTTGAAGCCCTGGAAGAATTGGGTGTATTAGCGAGTAGAAGATAATTTAAATTGTGGAGGGAATGTTTTGGATAAAAAAAGTTTAAACAAAGCAATAAGGAGTGCCATTAAGTTAGGGGATTTAAAGGAAGTCCAGGAATTAATAGGAGATGATAAAGAAATATTAAATACAATGACTGCATTCGGTACTTGGTTACACGTAGCTGCAAAGCAAGGACACTTTGAAATAGTTAAATTTCTAATCGATAAAGGTATAGATATTGATGCCAAAGGTGGTACTTTTGATGCTTCGGCATTAAATTTGGCAGCAGGAGCAGGACAATTGGAAATAGTAAAATATCTAATAGAGTCTGGCGCAGAATTAGATGAGAGCTTAGCTAAAAGGAATCCATTGTTTGGAGCAATTTATGGTGGGCATAAAGAAGTAGTTGAGTTATTAGTTGATTCTGGAATAGATATTTCAGTACGTTATACTGGAGAAAGTATGAAGAATATGGATGCTTATGAATATGCTAGAGAATTTGGTCAAACTGAAATTGCTGAATATTTAAAGCAAAAGTTAGATGAGAGAAAATAAGAAATAGAACGACAACTAAACACTAATTATCTAGTAATACAATTTTTAAAGTTCTCAGTAAAGCACTTGATTGTCCGAAAAGACAACAAGTGTTTTTTGTATTAAATTTTATGCTTGAAATCAAAGGGTTTTCAAACCCAAATTGAAGTTGCAGAAGCCTTGTTTTCGTTTATGGTGGAAAGTCAACGAGAGGATCTATAGAAAATTTTTGATGGCATTGAAGATATTATTTCTCTCGAAGCATTTTCAACAGATGATTTCAACAATGCAATGGATGATGCAAAGAAAAAGAGAGAAAACACCATCAAGGACGTTGATGCATTGGATGAGCAATTATTAGAAGAATACAAGGTATCAGAAAGTGTTGAATTCCATATTGGCGCTCTTTTTCAACAACTATTAGAAGCAACAGCGCAAGGCAACACAATTTATCCGATCAACTTTAATGCCCAAGCATATAAAGCAAGTGAAGCCTATCAACTTTCAGATGAATTCCAGCAATACGCTGATGACTACCTTTCATTCAAAGAAGAACAGGAAAAGATTAGAGAAGAGTTAAAAAAGGCCGAAGAAATAGAAAACCGTCCGATATATGAAAAAGCATGGGATACCATCAAAACGTTCGCAGGAGTAGCATCAGGTTATTACGATTTTCGCCGAGCAAAAGATGGCGTTGATCCCGTTACCGGCGAAGTACTATCAGAAGGCCAACGAGTAGCAGTTGGCGCCATGGGGGCCGCAGGATTCATCCCGGTTGTCGGCTGGGGAGGAAGAATACTCAAGGGTGGAAGTACGATCATCAAAACCGCCAAAGGAATGAATTCCGCCGAACAAGCACTAAGTGTGTACAAAACAACCAGCACGTTCTCAAATCTCCAAAAAGCAGAACTAGGAATCTACGGTCTCGCTTCCGCAAACGGACTTAGTGAATATATCACAGGAAAAGATATGTTTGGGAATGAACTAACAGATGTTCAAAGACAAGCGAGTTTATATAATAGTATTTTAGGAGCTTCTTTAGTCGCTTCACCATTCGTGCCAGCACTCGTAAAAAATGGTAAACTAGTAAAAGAGGAAACACTTAACCAGATGCATAAACTAGCGACAAAAACGAAGTCTGGTGCGGTGTATGTATATGATGAAGTAAGAGATGGCATGCAGGTTCACTTTGGAAATCAGAATATGAATTTTGCGTATGCTGGGGTAGATGGGGTAAAGCCGATACTGTCCAATGTGATGAATTCTCAGGAAATTAAGAAGAGGATTGAAGAGGTTGTTTCGAGGTTTTCTTTTGGGAAGAATATTGGTAGTACTAATGGTTCAGGAGATTTTGTGGGGGTTGTTACAAAGGGTGTTGAAACGACGGATGTTCGTCCTGATTTTATCGGTAAATTAAAGGGTGAAGATGTCACACTGCCAAATGTAAAAACAGAAAAGGTTACTTTTAACAAAAGAAATCCAAATGAAAAAGCTCAATTGCGAAGGGAATTTAATAAAGTTAGGAAAGATTTGATGAAATCTCTTGCGGGTAATCCTGAAAAGTTAAAAGAATTAAAACAAGCTGGAATTTCAGATAATGACACATTAACAGGTCAATGCGCAAATATAGCTGTTCCCAAATTAACTAAAAACTAGATTATGAGGTTGAACTAGGTGTTGTCATTGGACAAAAGGCAAAATATGTTTCAAAAGAAAATGCCCTTAATCATGTCTTTGGATATTGTATAGTTAATGATTTGTCGGCACGTGATCTTCAATTAAAAACACCACAATGGGTGCTTTTGAAAAACATGTGATGACTTTAGTCCAGTAGGACCATATTTAGTTTCAGCAGATGAAATTGCTGACCCGCAAAATTTAAACTTAAAAACAATTGTAAACGGTGAAGTAAGACAAAATTCAAATACATCAGATATGATTTTTACAGTAGCTGAAATTGTAAGCTATATTTCACAACATATGACATTAGAAACAGGAGATCTTATTTTAACAGGTACACCTGAAGGCGTCGTGCTAGGCCTATCCGTAAGACAAACAAGTGTATCTTCAACCAGGTGATAAAGTAACAGTTGAAATTGAAAATCTTGGTGCATTAACAAATACGTTTGTAGAAGAAAAAAGTAAATCAATCAATTCTGAACTAGTATCAAAATTAAAACAATCATAATTAGTAATCAGCGCAGGTGGTGCTGGTGCTATTTTATGGGACACATGAAAATGTGTCCTTTTTCTATTTTTGATAAGGTGAGTAAATTATCAGGTAGGAAGCTTGAAATACGCCTGAATAATATTCTTAATATTCTACAAATAATACTTAGTTTTGTGACTGTTGGTCCATAGATTAATATTTTATACTCAAATGGAGATAAAAAAAGGAGGTAATAGTTATAAATGGCAGCAAATTCACCGTTATTATTAACAGATGAGCAAATGCGAAAGTTTATTACAGATGGATTCTTAATTCTTAATACCGATTTTTCAAAGGACTTTCATAATAAGCTAATGGAAAGCTTAAATCATGTTTATGAGGAAGAGGGAAATCCAGGTAATAATTTATTACCTCGTGTACCAGAGCTACAACGTGTATTTCAGCACCCGGTTATAACAGGTGCATTAACAAGTGTACTTGGTCCGGATTATATGCTCCATGCCCACAGACATGGACATTTTAATGCGGTTTCAACTCCAGGTGGCTGGCATAAGGACAGCTATTGGGGCTATGAACGAATGAGGAACCACCATCCTTGGTGGGCGATGATTATGTATTTCCCCCAAGATACCCCAGTGGAATTAGGACCAACTGGAATTATGCCTGGAACGCAAAATTATGAATCTCGCGTATTTGATGCGGATGAAATGGAAACAGAAGTATTAGCGAGTGGAAATGCAGGAACATTTGCACTCATTCATTACGATATATGGCATCGCTCCACACCCAATTTGTTAGGGAAGCCACGTTACATGTTAAAATTTGAGTTTATGAGAACAATAGCACCTGAAGCACCGAGCTGGAATACTGCTGAAACTGCGTGGAGAAAACCACAAACAGTGAATTCACCTTTTGCAGAACATGATGTGATGTGGGAGGAAACTTGGAATTGGTTATCTGGAAAAACTGGCAGTATTTCTGTTATAAAATCAAACAACGAAGCAAGTATAAAAGAGTTAACGATGGAATTGCAGGATCAGTTTGAACCAATCGCACTAAATGCAGCGTATGAGCTTGCCAGAAGAGGGATGCATGAGGAATTATCTGATGCCATTCAAAGTGAAAATATCAAGGTATCTCGTCTTGCAGCCTATGGCTTATCAGTTTCGAGTAAAGAAGTAATACCTGGATTAATTGGTAATTTGGAAAGCCGCCGGGAGGAGACAGTAATACACACTATTTTTGCACTTGGAGAACAGCGCGAACAGGCAAAGGAAGCTGTACCTGCTCTTAATAAATTGCTGAAACATCCTTCTGAAAAGGTACGCAATGCTGTTGTTGAAGCGTTAGGGATGATTCAACAACCAACAGATGATGTAGTCGAAGGACTTTGTCATTGCTTACAGGATGAGGATGTCCAAGTTAGATTTATGGCAGGTCTATCCTTATCACGTCTTAGAGCTTCGGCAGAGAAGGCCATTCCTCAGTTGGAGATTGCATTGAACGATGAAAACCGTTATGTACGTGCTCATGCAGCAGAAGCATTACGTTATATAAATACAGAAGAAGCAAAAGATGTATTGATTAAATTTTTATTTAATAGTCGTTGGTGTCCAACAACAACCAAGGTTAATACATTTTATCCGTAAGCCGAAGAATGTCAGAAGACTTCATCACCATGTCACGATAGGCAGTTGCAGTAAAACCGGTATATTCACGAAACAGCCTTGAAAAATAGGCAACCTCAATACCTAATGTGTCAGCAATGTTTGATATGGTAGAATCAGTTGTTGTTAATAAATGCTTCGCCTTCTCCATTCGACGACGATTTATATATTGAATGGGTGAATAGCTAGTAAACTCTTTAAATACTTTGATGAAATAGTTTGGGTGGAAATTTGCAATTTGAGCCAATTGTTCAATTGTGACATTTCCATCCAAATTAGTTTCAATAAAATTTAGCACACTATTCATTTTTTGGAATGAAGGATGATCGTTAATCGCTAATCTCTCTATTTCATAATGTTCTAGAATGTTGGCAATCAATTGTAATAGTAAAGCATGCACTCGAAATTCACTTGAAAGGGAATCCTGTCTTGAATGATAAATAAGTTGTTTAAAAATCGTTTGTAATTCTTGTTTGTTGGTAGATTTAATACATACAGGTGCCTTTAGAATATGAAATAAGTGTAATTCACCTAGCTTTGCAGTAAAATGACACCAATATTTTAAAAAGGTGTTTTCATTTACTACACCATAGGATTGTTTCGTTTCGGCAGGTAAAAGATATAACTCTCCAGGCTGTGGAAAATACCTCTGACCATTGATTTCTAAGAATCCCTCTCCATCCAAAATAAAATAGATTTTATTAAAGTCTGGTACGTAATTGATTTCGTTCCATGTTAGAGGTACCTTTGTTTTGTCTGCAATCGATAACTCAAACTGTGCATTTGCTAAGTAATTCTTCCAAAAAGTTCTATTGTTCTGCATTATATTTCATTCCCACCCTTTCTCTTCCGCAGGTGATACTCTTCAAACACAAGCTTTACATTTCGAACACTCAACTTGATCAAAAATATATGGTGCACCTGTCTTCTAGCGATTTGTACCATATCCATGTTTGTCCAATTTTTGTCCTCTAAAATATATTATAAATTCCTATAAAATCAAAGTGAAGATACTTACATAAAAATATTGTTATAAAAATTATCCCACCCCCACACCAATACGGACACAAATCCCAAACCATTTTTGTAATTGTGTATGCGTTTACACGCTGATAAGATAAGATCATAGCAAGGACGAAATGAGGTGAGAATTTCTTGAATGATCGTAAGAGTAAAATCATTGAAATTCTGCGAAAGGAGAGTCGATATGTTACAGCTGCTGAATTGGCTTCGGAGCTTTCTGTATCAGCTAAAACGATTTACCGGGATATGCAGGAGTTATTAGACATGGCTTCTTCCCAGTATAAAATAAGAAAAAAGAGAATTCCGGATACTGCCTGGAAGAGGTTACGGAAAGGAAATGGAATGAAGAAGATCAAATTGAACATCCCGAGGAAAGACGTCTAAATTTATTACTATTTCTCCTTTCTATTACACCATGTAAAACATCCATCCAGAAAATATCAGAACGTTACTTTGTTAGTCAAAGCTCCATTATGAATGATTTTAAGCATATTGAAAACAAAATTAACCCGTATAGCTTACGTTTATCTAGAAAAAATGACGGCACTTGTTTGAAAGGAAATCAACTTTCTATCTATCGGATCATGTCAGTTATTATAGAAAGTTATTTGAAACAATCAGGAGATCCGTTTAATCAATATGATATACCTGATTCGATCCGGAATATCAAAGTCATAAACAAAAGCCTGAGTAAAATTAAAGAGATACTGCATGAAATACAAGTGGACCATGACTTGGTATTAGATCAGCCATACTATTTAACTTTGTTTTGTTCACTTCTTTCCGTTATTGAAAAACACACGAATAATGTTCAACCTGTAACTAAAAAAGAAAAGATTTATGAAGAAATGGACCAACACTCACCCATCTATGATATAACGATGAGTCTTGTTGAAAAACTTGAATCATGTTATTCCATTCAGTTAAGGAAAACTGAAATTTATCATCTTTATTATATTTTAAAAGCCTATAAACTCAATTCACGTTTATTATTAAATCAAGATACTGAAAAGATCATGAATAAAAAAGTTGAGATACTTGCACAACAGTTAATTTTAAAAGTGACTGAAAACAGTGGCTATCAGTTTATAGAGGATGATGATTTAATAGAGCGTTTGACCCTGCATCTTCACAGTATGGTATATCGTCTGGATCATCACATTTACATTATTAACCCGATCTTAAAATCTATTAAAACGAATTTTTCCAATATATTCAACTTGGTCAAACACAGCACAGAAGAACTAATTAAAGATGAAATCTACGATAAAGAATTGACAGATGAAGAAATTGGCTATATCACACTTTATTTTCAAATTTCTTATGATGAACGATTTGCAAATAAGATTCCAATCCTTATCGAGTGTACAAGTGGCATTGGCACTTCTCATTTGTTAAGCGGGAAAATCAAGAAAAGCTTTCCGAATATCCTTGTGAAAAAGATTATCGCTCAACAGCGGATTAAACAAAGTGACTATGACGATATTGAACTTGTGATATCCACAGTCAAAACTCACAGTATTATTGATAAACCAACGATTCTTGTCAGTCCTATTTTAAACGATGAGGATAAGTACAAGATCGATGAATTTATAAAAAATTATTACAAACAACAAGTGATTTTATCCCAAACCTAATCAGTAGAAAAGGAGGCTCCTAGATTGGAAATAAAGATGGAAGAATTAGATTTTAGTAAAGTTGTATCAGAAGAGCTCATTCAATTGGATTTACAAGCAACATCGAAGATAGAAGTCATCAAGGAACTAACAAACCTCCTATTTGTAAACGGTTGCATTAGTGATGAAGATGGGTTTATTCAGGATGTGATGTACCGTGAAAATGAGGGAGTTACAGGTTTAGAGAAAGGGATCGCCATTCCTCATGGGAAGTCAGATTACGTTTTGAAGACATCTATTGCGATTGGAAGAACAAAGAAGCCTGTGGAATGGGAGTCTATGGATGGAAATCCTATCAATCTTATCATTTTATTTGCGGTAAAAAACTCAGATAAAACGACAACACATATAAAATTGCTTCAGAAGGTAGCCGTCTTATTATCAGATGAAGAAACCATTGAACAGTTTCAAACATTGAAAACAAAAAAAGAGTTTTTACATCTATTATCCAAACATAATTAGGGGGAAATGATATGAATATTGTTGGAATCTCTGCTTGTACATCCGGTATTGCCCATACGTATATCGCCAAAGAAAAACTAATTAAAGCAGGGCATGAGTTCGGGCATAAAGTTCGGATCGAAACACAAGGAACAATTGGTATCGAAGACGAGTTAACAAAAGAGGAAATTGCGGCAGCAGATTTGGTCATAATCGCTGCTGATATCAAAGTTAGCGGGAAGGAACGTTTTAAAGGTAAGAAAATCATTGAAATCTCAACAAATATTGCGATCAAGGCACCGAAGCAATTATACAAAAAGATTGAGGCTGAACTGAACACACAACAATAAGGGAGGTCTGTTATATGTTAAAAAAACTTCAAATTAAGAAGCATGCTTTAACCGCTATATCCTTTATGTTACCGCTTGTTGTCGCATCAGGACTACTAATTGCGATTGGAAATTTAACCGGTGGAACGGTCATTGAAAATTATCAGGAAGCTTATTCAATTCCATCAGCACTTGTGTCTTTAGGTGTTATTGGAATGGGGTTGCTGGCTCCTGTTATTGCAGGTGCGATTGCCTACTCGATAGCTGATCGGCCGGGTATCGCTCCGGGGCTCTTAATGGGGCTTATTGCAAATGCAATAGGGGCCGGATTCTTAGGCGGTATGCTGGGTGGATTTATCGTAGGTTACTTTGTTTTGTTCCTGAAGAAACATTTAAAAGTACCAAAATGGGCAGAGGGCTTAATGCCAATGATGATTATTCCGCTGATTTCCAGTATTGTGGTCGGGTTACTGATGTTCTTTATCCTTGGAGTTCCAATTGTATGGGCAACAGATGGATTAACTTCCTTTTTAACAAGTATGCAAGGGTCGATGAGATTCGTTTTTGGAGCTATTTTAGGTGGAATGGCAGCATTTGATTTTGGGGGACCGGTTAATAAAGTGGCTTCACTGTTTGCCGATGGGCTTTTACTCGAGGGGATTTATGAACCTGAAGCAGTAAAAATTCTAGCTTCTATGGTACCTCCGTTCGGAGTTGCGATATCCTGGGTTTTATCAAAAGCACTTCGGAAAAAGCGTTACACCAAATCGGAAGAAGACAACATTAAAATCGCATTTCCGATGGGAGTGTGTATGATTACAGAAGGTGTCATTCCTATTGCTGCTGTGGATATCGTAAGAGTTGTTGTTTCTTGTACCACTGGTGCTGCAATCGGTGGCGGATTCTCGATGATGTGGGGTGTGGGATCACCTGTTCCATCAGGTGGATTGTTTATCGTACCAGCAATGACACATCCATTCCTTTTCCTATTAGCATTACTGATTGGATCGGTTGTTACCGGTGTCATGTTGTTTTTATGGAAGAAAGAACCTGCAAATGAATTGGCCGAGGATATGACAGAGGAAGAAGAGATGGATCTTTCAGATATAAAAATAACAATTTAATAGATTGGAAGCGATAATTATGTATGTATCAATGAAAGGCATGCTTTCTCGTGCAAATACCGGCAAATATGCGGTCATGGCGATTAACTGTTTTAACTTGGAAACGGCTAAAGCTGTGATCGATGCAGCTCAGGAATTAAGGGCACCGATTATCATTGATTTACTTCAAGATCATCTGATGGCCCACTTAGGCAGCAAACTTCTGACACAGCCAATCATTGAGATGGCAAATGCAGCAAGCGTGGAGGTTGCGATCAACTTAGATCACGGCCAGGATATCGGGTTTGTCAAAAGATGCTTAAAAGATGGATTTTCCAGTGTCATGATGGATGCCTCCAACTATCCAATCGAGAAAAACATTGACATTACCCGCAATATGGTTGAATTTGCCCAAACCTATGATGCCAGTGTAGAAGGGGAAGTCGGAAGCATTGGCTCTTTATCCAGTGACCGTATGACAGATGACGAAATGTATACCAATCCTGATATTGCAATTGAGTTTGCATTAAAAACAGGAGTAGATGCTTTAGCCATATCTTTTGGCTCAAGTCATGGAAATTACCCTGATGGCTATGTACCTGAATTTCGATTTGATATTGTCGAAAAGATAAAAAAGGCAACAAATATTCCGCTCGTTCTCCACGGAGGATCAGGGTGTGGGGAAGAAAATATAAGAAAATCGATTGAGCTTGGGATCAATAAAATAAATGTTGGTTCAGACTTTATGAATGCTCAGGTACAACAAATAAAAACTGACTTAAGAGAGGACCCGGAACTGAGTTACTTTGATGTAATCCACCATACAGTTACTGCGGGTACAGAATTAGTCAAATATTATATCCGATTATCCGGATCTGAAAACAAATCTATATAATAAAAGGAGAGATAAGAAAATGTTAATAAATATGAAACAGTTACTAGAAGTGGCAAAGGAACATACATTTGCAGTAGGTGCTTTCAATGTAGCAGATAGTAATTTTCTAAGAGTTGTAGTAGAGGAGGCAGAGAAAAATAATTCGCCAGCCATTATCGCAGTACATCCAACAGAATTAGAGTTTACAAAGGATGACTTCTTCAGTTATGTACTAAACAGAATTAAAAACAGCCATGTCCCATTTGTCCTTCATTTGGATCACGGAGGAAATGTAGCTGATATTATGAGGGCAATACGGGTCGGCTTCAGCTCAGTGATGATTGACGGCTCACTATTACCACTTGCAGAAAATATTAAACTAACAAAAGAAATCGTCGACATCAGCCATCCATTAGGTGTGTCAGTGGAGGGTGAACTAGGAACAATTGGAAACACAGGAACTTCTGTAGAGGGTGGTGTGTCTGAGGTTATTTACACAAGACCTGAAGATGCAAAGGAATTTGTAGAAAGCACAGGTGTGGACACATTGGCTGTTGCAATCGGTACATGTCATGGCATCTATCCAAAAGATATGGAACCAAAACTCCGCATGGATATTCTGCAGGCGATTAAACAGGAGGTAGATATTCCACTCGTCCTTCACGGAGGCTCAGCGAATCCGGATGAAGAAATTGCCGAAGCAGTAAAAATTGGGATACAAAAGGTAAACATTTCATCAGATTATAAATATGCCTTCTATAAAAAATGCCGTGAAATTTTAGCAGCAACCGAACTCTGGGATCCAAACGTGATTTATCCGGAATGTATCGATGCTGCGAAAGAAGTAGTGAAATACAAAATGAACTTGTTTAACTCTCAGGATAAAGCAGACCTATATCGTGAAGAGAAGGTTTTAGCTTGGAGGAACGAATTTTTGTAAAGGATTCGAAAATCATATAGTAGTAGCAGCGCTTCTTGTGAAGGATGTCACAAAGTTCTAAAGGTATGGGGAATCCATGCCTTTTTTGTTTGAAATAAATGGTACTATTTATTTGTTGTTAATTAAGTATTTATGACCTGTTGATATAGAAATATGTCTTTAATAGTTTCGTTTCATATACATATATATAAAATGATCCAATCAAATGGATAAATAGGTTATATGGAATAAAGTGTGACATTTCGATCTAAGAAGAATATAAAACGATACTAACTCACTAGTCTTTATTATACACAAAGACCAGAAAGTGAGGAATGATGCGACTTGAAATGATTTGATCCTTTTAAAAATAGACCCATTCATTTTTTAGATAAAAATAATTAGGTTGGTTATTTTGAAGTGGGTATGATTGATTTAAAGCGTAAATATGTAAGGATAGTATTGATTTCTTCACTTTATGAAATATGATAAAATAATAAAACGAATAAGTTTAGGAGATGGTTGGAATGAATTTGTACATAAATGAGTCAATGTCCATTGATGACTATTTTAAAATTCGAGAGAAGTCCGAACATCTTTTAGAGTATATTGACGGCTTCATCTATATGTCACCATCACCCTCAACAAAACATCAAAGAATTTCTAGCAAACTCCATATTAAACTTGGCAATTTTCTTGAAGGAAAGCATTGTGAAGTTTTTCATGCTCCGTTTGATATTGAATTAAAAAATGAAATCATAGAAGGAACGAAAATTGTCATACCAGATCTAAGCGTAATTTGTGAAAAAAGAGGTTTTACTGAATCACGGTATAGTGGAGTTCCAAATCTTATTGTTGAAACCCTTAACCCATCTAATCAATCGCATGATTTAATTACTAAATTAAATCTTTACATGAATTATGGTGTTAAAGAATACTGGATTGTCAATCCGATGCTACATTCAATCACTGTCTATGCTCTTAATGACGAAAGTATGTATGATCAACATGATATGAAAACAAGGAATGGGATCATTACTTCGAAGTTCCTAGTTGGATTCAAAATTGATTTAGAGGAAATATTTTAGTAGTATGGGAACGGTTTTGTTGATGGTTTGGGAAAATATTTGATATAAAATAAATAAAAACATTCACTAATGTTGTTAATCAACGTTTGTGAGTGTTTTTGTTTTTATTTTACATATTTTCCGTTCATGAAGTTGGTTTAATTCTTCATGTTTTCTTAGGATTCCTTTATATACCAAATATTTCAGAAGAGAGAGAATCCCTAGACCTTAAATACTCACACTAAAAAACTTTTTCTTCAACCTCTTCCTAACTTAATTATACCACGTAAAAACTGGTGAAAATAGACTGTTTATTCCCCTTTACTACTGCTAAAATCAATTGAACATGAAACGTTAGGAGAGATGTGGAATGAGTTCTTTGGTACTCGATTTTCAAGAGGTCGAAAAATCGCAGCTTATGCTCGTAGGCGGTAAAGGGTTAAATTTAGGGGTATTATCAAAAATCCAAGGAATACAAGTTCCCGGAGGATATTGTGTTACAACAGTAGGTTTTCAAAAAGCCATCAATGAAAACAAAAAGTACCATGCTCTATTGGATCAATTAGCAATGCTAAAAGTTGAAGATCGAGATCAAATTCGTGAAATTAGCAGTAAGATGCGACAACTCATAATGGAAGTAGAAATTCCTTCAGATGTTGTGAAAGAAGTTACTCATTATCTCTCCAAGTTCGGCGAGGAACACGCATATGCAGTGCGTTCTAGTGCGACCGCTGAAGATTTACCACATGCCTCTTTTGCCGGTCAACAAGACACCTATTTAAATATTATCGGAAAAGACGCCATCCTGCGGCATATCAGTAAATGTTGGGCTTCTCTATTTACGGAGCGCGCGGTCATCTACCGGATGCAAAATAGGTTCGACCACAGTGAAGTTTTATTATCAGTCATCATTCAAAAAATGGTCTTTCCCCAGGCTTCAGGGATTTTATTTACCGCTGACCCGATTACTTCCAACCGAAAATTACTTTCTATTGATGCAAGTTTTGGGCTGGGGGAAGCACTGGTCTCAGGTTTGGTATCTGCAGATTGTTATAAGGTACAGGAAGATCAAATCGTTGATAAAATGATAGCAACCAAGAAACTAGCTGTTTATGGACGAATAGAAGGCGGAACAGAGACAAAACAAATTGATCCTAATCAGCAAAAAGCCCAAACACTTTCTGATCAACAAATGTTAGAACTGGCACGTATCGGCAGGCAGATCGAAGCATATTTTGGTTGCCCACAAGATATTGAATGGTGCTTGGTTGATGATACTTTTTACATTGTCCAGAGCCGTCCGATCACAACTTTATACCCGATACCTGAAACGGAGACAGAAGAAAATCGCGTCTATGTATCTGTTGGTCATCAACAAATGATGACTGACCCAATGAAACCATTGGGATTGTCTTTTTACCTGTTAACAACTCCCGCACCTATGCGTACAGCTGGTGGCAGGTTGTTTGTTGATGTGACGAATAATTTAGCTTCACCTGTCAGAGGAAAAATGGTGATAGAGGCTTTGGGAAAATCCGATCCTCTTATAAAAGATGCACTCATGACGGTGCTTGGGCGAGAAGATTTTATAAAAACATCACCAGATCCAATAAATATCCCAGGTCCTAGTGATACCAATAAAGCAGGTCCTCAATCACAAATCGAAAACGATCCAAAAATCGTTTCTGATTTAATAAAGAAAAATCAAACATCGATAGAAGAGTTAAGACATAACATCCAATCGAAATCAGGAAAAGAATTAGTTGATTTTATTTTGGAAGATATCCAGGAATTAAAGAAGGTTTTATTTGACCCACAAAGCTCGGCTGTTATTATGGCTGCTATGAATGCTTCATCATGGATCAATGAAAAAATGCTGGAGTGGTTGGGTGAAAAGAATGTAGCAGATATACTTTCTCAATCTGTTCCAAACAATATTACTTCGGAAATGGGACTGGATTTATTGGATGTTGCTGATGTGATTCGTCCTTATCCAGACGTCATTGAGTATTTACAACATGTAAAAGATAATAACTTCTTGGAAAAATTAAGTGAATTTGAGGGTGGACAGGAAACCGAAGTTGCAATAAGAACTTATCTCGATAAATACGGAATGAGATGTGCCGGTGAAATCGATATAACGAAAACTCGTTGGATTGAAAAACCAATTACACTTGTACCTATGATTCTAAGTAATGTCAAAAACTTTCTTCCTCATGAAAGCAAACGGAAATTTGAGCAAGGACTGCATGTTGCGTTTGAAAAAGAACAGGAATTATTAGATCGCTTGAAGCAATTACCGGATGGTGAACAAAAAGCTGAAGAAACAAAACAAAAAATCGCTCTTATCCGGAATTTCAGCGGATACAGAGAATACCCTAAATACGGCATGGTAAATCGTTACTTTGTTTATAAACAGGCTCTACTGAAGGAAGCCGAAAAGCTCCAACAAGAGGGAGTTTTTCATAAAAAAGAAGATATCTATTACCTTACTTTTGAAGAGCTCGGAGAAGTCGTCCGCACAAAATATCTAGATTACGAAATCATCACCAAACGAAAAAATGATTACAAATTATATGAAAAACTAACTCCACCGCGCGTTATCACGTCTGACGGGGAAATCATTACAGGTGACTACAAACGAGAAAATCTCCCGGCCGAAGCGATAGCAGGTTTACCTGTTTCTTCCGGAGTTATAGAGGGACGTGCCCGTGTCATTTTAAATATGGAAGATGCTGATTTAGCAGATGGAGATATCTTAGTTACAGCATTCACTGACCCCAGCTGGACACCATTGTTTGTTTCCATAAAAGGCCTTGTCACCGAAGTGGGTGGACTGATGACACATGGAGCCGTTATCGCACGTGAATATGGCTTACCGGCAGTTGTTGGAGTGGATAATGCTACTAAGCTAATAAAAGATGGGCAACGAATTCGGGTGAACGGGACAGAAGGGTATATCGAAATCTTGTAAGTGTTGAGTATCAACATGAAAAAGGTATGAGGAATAATCTCGTACCTTTTTTGTCTAGGAATGAGCCTACGGATTGACAATCAAGCTTATAGAAAAGTATCCCAGGAGCTCTTTCATCTGTTCACCATTCGTCTTAATTTATTATGAGGGAGAACAGGAGCCAAATGTTTGATTCACAATATTATGAAACTACTAATTTATTTACCTAAGAGAACGCATGAAGGACTTCTTTTATTAGGATTCGTTGCTTTCTTCCACTATTATCACAACATTTCCACGCTTATGCCCTTTCTCCACATATCGATGAGCTTTAACAATCTCATCAAAATCATAGTATCTATCTATGACCACTTTTAATTTCCCCATCTCAACAAGTTCTTTAAGGAAATCCAGTGCTTTCGATGTTTCAGGTGCATTTCGACTAAATAATAACTTCTTGCGGCTTTTCAAATTAGTCCAGAGCATGTTAACATTTGGTAACGGTTCAGTTACATTTATATATGTACCGTCTTTCTTTAACACCTTCATACAAGCTGAAAAAGAACTTTTGTTTACTGCTTCAAAGACCACATCATAAGTCTCGTCTGACCCGGAAAAGTCCTCTGCTGTATAATCAATGACCTTGTCGGCTCCTAAGGATTTTACCAAATCCAAGTTTGTCGTACTGCATACCCCTGTAACATTGGCACCGAAATACTTGGCAATCTGAACCGCATAACTTCCTACACTTCCTGACGCACCATACACTAGAACCTTTTGCCCGTTTTGAATATTGGCTTTTCTAAGAAAATACAAAGCAGTCCGTGCTCCAATTGGAATGGCAGCAGCTTCTGCATACGTTATATTGGACGGTTTTATAGACACAGGACCATCCTCTGGTAAACAAATATATTCGGCATAGGCACCAAACCCAGAGAGAGAGGCTGCAAAAACCTGGTCACCTGTCTTAAACTTTTTGACAGCTTTTCCAACAGACTCAATTTTACCAGCTAACTCCATCCCTAATATCTCTTTTTTTGGTCCTCTAAAACCAAGTGTTAATCGGGCAGGCAGCCAAAAAGCGGGTGGAACTGTAAAACTTCGCGCTCGAATATCTGCGACTGTTACGGTTGTTGCTTTAACTTTCACTAAAATTTCGTTTTCTTTAGGAATCGGTTTTTCTACTTCTGTCAATTGAAGAACGTCGGGGGATCCGTAATTTGTATACACGATTGCTTTCATTATCCACCTCAAATCCGTATTATTCATTACTATCATACGAATAGCACGAATAAATAGACCAAAGGTTTGCTTTTTAATATAAGAAGGATGGGTAGTTAGATCTGTATGTACGCCATAATAAAGTTGGACAGTTCAATTTCTAATAAAGGTAATCTTAATGAAAACCTTTACACATATGATATATCATGATATAACATTATGTATAGATCTATTTTTTTGAAAGTTGGTGTTTGCTTTGACAAAGCCTTTATATGAGGTTTTATATGAAAACATAAAAAAAGATATTATATCAGGTGTGTATAAAGAAGGAGACCGCGTTCCTTCCGAAAAAGAATTGTCAGAACAATATGATGTCAGTAGAATTACAACAAAAAAAGCATTGGAAATGTTAGCCGGAGAAGGTTTGATCGTTAGACAGCCGGGAAGAGGTTCGTTTGTGAAGCAAAATTCTAGCGACGAAGAGAAGGTACCTGAATTAGTCGAATCGACTTCGAAAGAGGAAAAGCGTACACCACTAATGATTGGTCTAGTCATAACAGATTTTGATGATAGTTATGGGACAGCACTTATTTCATCCATTGAAAAGTGTACAACCGAACATTCTTGCTTCCTCATACTGCGCCGCTCCTTTGGAATTTCAGATATTGAAGAAAAAGCGATTCGGGAATTGGTTGAGCTTGGTGTTGATGGACTCATTGTCTTTCCTGCTCAAGCAGAATATTTTAGTGAAGAGATCTTAAAACTCGTCTTGAATAAATTTCCGTTAGTTCTGGTTGACCGTCATTTAAAGGGAATTTCCACTGCATCGGTAAGCACGGATAACGTTGGAGCGGCCAGAAAAGGAACAGAATACCTGCTGGAGTTAGGTCACAGGCATATTGGCCTGCTGACGCCACCCCCAAATGATACAACTGCTTTAGAAGATCGTATTGAAGGATTTGTACAGGCTCATGCAGAAAAGGGAGTCATCGTTGACCGAGATTTATGGATGAATAACATTACGTCAACACTTCCTAATTCTTTTAGGCCACCTAACATTAGGCATGATATAGATAAAATAAAGAAACACCTAATAGACCACCCGACAGTAACAGCTTTATTTGCGGCGGAATATTACATCGCTCTAATGGCGAATGAAGCGGTTAAAGAGCTGGGGATGCGTGTACCTGAAGATGTTTCGATTATGTGTTTTGATAGTCCGCCAACACATATAGGTGAATTTCAATTAACTTACCTGGCACAAGATCAGGAAAAAATGGGGCAAAAAGTATTTGAACTCCTTTTGAAACTACGAAATAAAGAGGATCAAGCCGTTGTACCAAAGCGGGTGTTGCTAGATGCTAATCTAGTAATTGGTAACTCGACCGCTCCAGTTACAATTAAAAAATAATATGGGTGAATGGTGTCTTCATAAGATTGGAGGCACTTTTTTGTTTGTAAAAAAGACAAAAACTCAATATACCATTATCTATCTCTTAAATAAAAATTTTTAAATGATATAATTAAATGTAATATTAAATTACTTATTGACATACTATTTATATAACAATTATACTATTTGTAAGCGCTTCACTAAAAGGAGGTGAAATACATAGATGGAAACAAATACATTACCTGCAACAATGATTAACATGATGGATGATATCACGTGCCGTCTGGCAGATCGTCCAAAGCTTGCGAAGATGTTTCAGAATTGCTTTAAAAATACGATTCAAACAACGGTTAAGCGCCTTGAAGATCAATCTACCTTTATTATTACAGGAGATATTCCAGCTATGTGGCTGCGAGATTCGGCTGCACAAGTAAAACCATACCTTGCACTTGCTGACCGTGATGAAACAATCTCAACGATCATTGAGGGGGTGATTAAACGCCAAATTGATTATGTCAATATTGATCCGTATGCAAATGCCTTTAATAAAGAGGCTGACGGAGCCGGGCATCAAAATGATCTAACTGATATGTCCGATTGGATTTGGGAAAGAAAATATGAAATTGATTCACTTTGTTATCCTATACAATTATCTTATTTATTTTGGAAGAAGACTGCAATTACAAGTCACTTTGATGACGAATTTTTGAAGGCTGTGAAGAAGATTATTGGAGTTTGGAAAGTTGAACAGCACCATGAAGAACAATCACCATATCGGTTTCAACGAAAAAATTGTCCGCCATCAGACACGCTCACTCGGGACGGTTTGGGAGAACCGGTCTGTTACACGGGTATGACGTGGTCAGGGTTTAGACCGAGTGATGATGCGTGTATGTATGGCTATTTAATTCCTTCCAACATGTTTGCTGTCGTTGTGCTAAACTACTTGGAAGAAATTTTAACCAGTTTCTATAAAACTAGTGACCTTATTAGTAGTGTAACAGAGTTAAAGAACCAAATTCAATCTGGAATTAATGAATATGGCATTGTGGACCATCCAAAGTATGGAAAAATGTATGCATACGAGACAGACGGATTTGGTCAATATAATTTAATGGATGACGCCAATGTTCCGAGTTTACTTGCTTTGCCATACCTGGGGTTTTGCAGTATTGAAGATGAAATCTATCAAAATACTAGAGCATTTATCTTAAGTGAAGATAATCCTTACTATTTTGAAGGAAAAGCTGCAAAGGGGATAGGAAGTCCACATACGCCTGATCAATATGTGTGGCATATTGCTCTCGCTATCCAAGGACTTACGACAAATTCAACAGAAGAAAAAGCGGAGTTACTAAGACTCTTTGAAACAACGGATGCAGATACTGGATATATGCACGAGGGTTTTCATGTTGATGACCCGACACAATTCACGCGTAAATGGTTTTCATGGGCAAACGCGATGTATTGTGAGTTTATCATGAGTGTTGTTGAAAGCGCTTCTAAAAAGTGAATAAATGATAAAGAGGTGGCTGGGATGAGAAAATTTCGATTTGGTTGGATGCTGTTGCTGGGGGTACTGCTGAGTTTAGCATTAGTAGGCTGCAGCAGTGAAGATTCTAGTAAAAGTGAAAGTAGTTCAGGTGATGAAAAAGTGAAGCTGACCTTCTGGGGTGACTGGACAGGTGATGGGGAAGATCAGTTTAACCATATGGTTGAAAAGTTTAACAAATCTCAAGACCGTATTGAAGTAGAATACGTCATTCAAGAAGATTTAATCACAAAATTTATGACCGGTATTACGTCTGGCCAAGTTCCTGATGTTTTACTTTGGGATCGCTGGAGAACATCGCTTTATGCACCAAAAGGCGTGCTGCATCCGATTAACGAATATATGGAAGCGGACGGCATCTCAGATGGCGATTTCTACGAGGAAGCATTAAAGGAATTAAGCTATGATGACAACTTATATGGTCTTCCATTAACAGTTGATACACGTGCCTTATTCTATAATAAAGACCATTTTGAAGAAGCGGGCATAGAGCCTCCGACCACATGGGAAGAGCTTCGTGAAGCAGCGAAAAAGCTAACTGTTAAAAATGGAAAAGACTTTGAACGAGTTGGTTTTTCCTTAAATGATCTGGGATTATTCAATATGTGGCTTCAACAGGCTGGTGGCCAGATGTTGACAGAAGATTTATCTGCAACAGCCTACAATAGTGAAGCAGGTTTAGAAGTGCTGGAATTTTGGAATCAATTGCTGTTTGAAGATGAAGTGTATAAGACTGGATTTGACAAAGGACTCGAAGGTGCTCAGCATCCTTTCATAACAGGTAAATCATCGATGCACTTTACGGGACCATGGGATCTACGTACGTATGAGCAATACAGTGATCAGTTAAATTACGGAGTTGTCCCACCGCCATCCGGTCCAAATGGTGACAAAGGTGCGGTTATGGGTGGCTTTGGTTTAGCTCTGCCAGAAGCTTCTAAAAAGAAAGAAGCAGCATGGGAGTTCATTAAATGGTGGTTAGCAGAACCGGAAAATGCACTTGAGTGGGGTAAAACAAGCTTGAACATTCCTGGTAACAAAGTCGCTCTTGAGGATCCGTTCTTCCAAGACGATCCATTTTGGAAGCCATTCATCGATTCATTAGAATTTGCTAAAATCCGTCCACGTCACCCGGGTTATTCTGTTGCAGAGGTTGATGCCTTAATTCCGAACCTGGAGAAATTCGTGTTGAAAGAGCAATCAGCAGAGGAAACGTTAGAAAAAGCCCAAAAAGAGGGAGATAGGATGCTTAAGGAAAATGAAGTTGAATAAAATTAACAGAATTCAAGAGAGTGCACTCTCTCTTGATTCTGTTCCTAAAAAAAGTTCATTTAACCGATACCAATCGCGGGCTGCGTATTTCCTAATTGCACCTACACTCATTCTGTTTATTGTATTTATGGTGATTCCAATTGGAATGGCTATTTTCTTAAGTTTTACTAATTATGACATTATCAGCTCAATGAAATGGGTAGGATTTGATAATTTCAAACGACTAATTGACGATGCCATTCTTTGGCAGACATTCCGAAATGTCGGAGTGTTAACCCTGTTTTTTGTGCCGCTAATGATCATTATTTCATTACTTTTAGCCGTTTTGGTCACACAGCCATTTCGTGGTGTTACGTTTTTCCGACTCGCTTTTTACATGCCGACAGTAACATCAGCAGTGGCGGCATCAATCGTTTGGTTATGGATATTGAACTCAGAATATGGATTAATCAATCAGATGCTTAGTTTTGTTGGAATTTCTGGACCTGCTTGGCTGTCTGAATCAGGGCCAGCAATGGCATCTGTAATTGCTGTTACGCTTTGGTTGGGTGTTGGTGGAAACATGATTATTTACATGGCGGGTATTAAAGGGATTCCAACGCAGCTCTATGAAGCAGCAAAGATTGATGGTGCTTCAGCCTTTAAACAACTTATTTATATTACATTTCCAATGCTACGCCCAACAACATTGTTAGTAAGTACGATGACGATTATTGGTGCACTTCAAATTTTTGACCAGGCATACGTGTTAACGCAAGGGGGACCTGCGAATTCCACGAAAACAATCGTATACCACATTTATACAACAGGCTTTCAACAGCTGCAAATGGGGTATGCATCAGCACAGGCGCTTGTTCTGACCATCACCATTTTAATTTTTACGGCCATTAACTTTAAGATTAATCAAAGTAAGGATCAATAGAAGGGAGGACCTGAGATGAAAAGAAGTGAAAATATTAAAAAGCTGATCTTCTATATCGTAAGTTCAGCTATTGCAGTGATTATGGTTATGCCATTTATTTGGAGCTTATTGACATCACTAAAACCAGATACTGAGATATTTCGGATTCCTCTGCAGTGGCTTCCTTCGACGATCACCTTTGAGCAATATATCGAAGCATTTGAATCAGTACCGTTTGGACGTTACTTGTTTAACTCACTTTATCTTGCAGTAATGGGAGTGTTCTTTAATCTTTTATTCGGTTCAATGAGTGGTTACGCCTTCGCGAAACTCAAATTCAAAGGAAGAAAAGTTATTTTTGCAGTGTTATTGGCAGCTATGATGATTCCCGGTGTAGTTGTCATGATCCCGCAATATATCGTCCTAAACAATATGCCACTAATGGGTGGAAATGACATTTTAGGCCAAGGTGGGCATGGATTGTTGAACAACTTTTGGGCGGTTATTCTTCCAGGTGCGGCCGGTTCGTTCGCAGTATTCTTTATGCGCCAGTTTTTCTTAACCTTACCGGATGAGTATATGGAATCAGCGAGGATTGATGGTTGCAGTGAGTTTCGGATTTATTGGAATCTTTACTTGCCGCTTACAAAACCGGCGTTAGCAACACTTGGAATTTTCACATTCCAAGCAAGGCTGGAACAGTTTCCTGTGGCCGTTAATCGTCTTAAATGACAGATCATTATACACAGTACAGATAGGGCTTCAAGCATTTACTTTTGATAAACAAACAGCATACGGACCGATGATGGCAGCGACGATTATCATCATTTTGCCAATCATTGCACTCTTCATGTACTTACAAAAATACTTTATTGACGGGGCAAACTTCTCCGGGATTAAAAGCTAATGAGGTAGAGGGTGAAACAATGTATAAATGGATGGTATGGATCGCAAAGGCAGCTGGATTGAATTTATTATGGATTTTGTTCACATTATGCGGATTTGGTTTCTTGGGCTTTTTTCCAGCAACAGTCGCTTTGTTAATGGTGATACGGGATGTAAAAACGGGGAATCAAAAGGGCATAGGAGCTTCTTTCCTGAATTACTATGTGGAAAATTTTATCAAGGCTAATGCCTACGGCTATTTGATCATGTTTGTAAATATTGTCTTGATATCACTTGCGATCCAATCTGTTCATTCCTCACTACTACTTGCCATACCAATTTTTGTGGTGACGGTGCTGGTTTTCATGATATCCCTATATCTGCTGCCTGTATTTACGTATTTTCATGCATCATTTTTGAATCATTTAAAACTATCAAGTGTGATTGCACTAGGACACCCGGTTGTATCATTTGTGTTGTTTTCTCTATTTGCACTCAATTTTGGAGTACTCTTTTATTCTCGCATTTTGATTGCATTTCCAATCTTGTTTTTGTTCTTTATGGTCAGCGTTTCTGCTTATTTTGTGATGGTCGTATTATTGCCGGTGTTTAGGAAGTATGGCCGGCTTGAGTCAGAAAAAGCAGCTACCAGTAACCAGGTATCAGAAGTCTAATAGTTTCATATATCAAGTTTTAATTGTAACCGCTTTATTTATTATAAAAAGGAGTGACATTATGCTTACTAAATGGCGTGGAATGACCGTTTTGCCGGCAGTCCTATTGATGATATTCTCATTACTTGTTACAACTCTATTTCATTCAGAACAGGTTGAAGCTGCAAGCTTATGGAGTGAGGAGTATGATGCAGCACAAGGAACGTTATATAACGTCGGAACAGAAAACTCGGAAGCAGGCTATTTCGGTGAAGGCTATGTTGCCGGCTGGAGCAGAGATGGTCAAAAAGTCGATGTCGAAGTGGACGTACCTAGTGATGGCAGCTACACACTGGTGTTCAAATATGCTGGTGGTGCCGGCTCTGCTACCCGCTATCTTGAAGTGAATGGGGAAGAGATTGTCGATCAAGTACGTTTTTCTGGAACAGGAAGCTGGGGGAACTGGCAAACTGCGAATGTTAACGACATCAGCTTAACTGCTGGGAAAAATACGATAACTCTTGGCTTTGATTCTTCGAGAGGCAGTACGAACTGGCTTAACTATGACAGTCTGACTGTAAAAGAACCAAGTGAAACAGAGCTAGTGCCATGGGGATTAAAAGAAGAAGCTGAGCAGGCTCAATTATCGCTTACTGAAAACTTTTGGAACAATGATCGAAACATGTTCAATAATCAATATCCTGATAGCGAAACAAATGATCGATTCCATTACTGGTGGCAGGCACATGGAATTGACACATTAATTGACGGTTATGAACGAACAGGTGATAAAGAGTATCTCGACAAAGCGCAAGCTTTATATGAAGGTGTTAAAGCAAGAAACGGCGGTGATATCCGTAACGATTTTTATGATGATATGTTGTGGATGGCACTTGCTCTTCAACGTTTGCACAGCTACACCGATAATCCGGAGCATGAACAAGCAGTGTTTACACTATGGGAAGACATTAAAACTGGCTGGAGTGAGGAATTTGGCGGCGGCATCGCGTGGAACAAATTCCAACTTGATTACAAAAATACACCATCAAATGCACCAGCAGTTATTCTTGCCGTACGGCTATTTGAGCAGTATGGAAAAGAAGAAGATTTAAAATGGGCAAAGAAAATCTATAACTGGCACCAGGAAACATTAGTGGATCCTGCAAACGGCTTAGTGTGGGATGGCATTAATCGGACAGGTGATGGAAATATCGATAAAGGCTGGGAGTTCACGTATAACCAAGGTGTCTATATCGGGGCGTCTGTTGAGCTTTTTAAATTAACAGGTGATCAACAATACCTTGATGCTGCCATTCAGACAGCTGAAACGACAAAAGAACGATTCTCCAATCACAACGGAATCATCTATGAAGGTGGCTCTGGCGATGGTGGATTATTTAAAGGAATTCTCGTCCGTTACGTAACAGAGCTAGTAAAAGCAGACGAGTCACAAGTCAATCTTGCTGAATGGATCATTAAAAATGCCAAAAGTGTTTGGAATCAAACAAAGGAAGAGCCGGTAATTTTGTTTGGATCATCATGGGAAGGTGCCATTAATACCCCTGTTGAGCTTAGTCAGCAATTAAGCGGCGTTATGCTGATGGAGCACGCAGCAGAACTCGAACCGATTATGTTTGACAGTGTGAGTGATGTGTTAGCTGTGAAGATTAACGTTTATGCAGCAGCGGGTGATTTGGAGAAATCCGTAGTGAAAAAACTTAGCAATCGTATCAACAAGTAGAGCACCATCTTGGCAAAGGACACTTTGAGCAGGCACTTAAACATCTTGAAGACTTTGAAAAGCATTTACAAAAAGGGAAGCAACAGGGTCATGTCACCGATGCAGCTTATGAAGAACTTCAACACTTAGTAGACAGAATATTGAAATAATAAAGTGACAATTTGAAGAAATTAGTCAATTCATAAACAGGTAGGAAAAGGAGTGGGACGGTTGAAAACGATTCGAATTGGATTTATCGGGACAGGTGGAATGGCTCAAGTACATGCAGGGCAACTGCTGGAACTTGAAAATGTAAAAATTACAGCGATAACAGATGTGAGTCCTGACGCAAGGGCGAGATTTATCGAAAAAGCGGGATTAGAAAATGTTCAGCAATTTACAGAATACCGCGACATGCTCGACCAGGCAGAATTGGATGGAGTTGTTATCTGTTCACCACATACTTTGCACTTTGAACAAGCAACAGCAGTGTTGGAGAAGGGGTTGCACGTGTTAATCGAAAAACCGATGACATGTTCATCACATGAGGCTGAGCAATTAATTGAAGCGGCAAAGCGAACAGGAATGATCATGCAAGTGTCATACCAACGCCATTTTCAGCCGGAATTTATTTATATTCACGATACAATCGCTGCCGGAAAAATTGGAAAGGTTACATCTGTTACAGCATCATTGTACCAGCAATGGTGGAACGGTTCGAACGACACGTATTCATGGCGCAAGGATCCGAAATTATCTGGAGGAGGATTTTTAATGGACTCCGGCAGCCATATAATCGATGTATTGCTTTGGACGACAGGATTAACACCAGTTGAAGTAACGGCACAGCTTTCTCAACAGGGTGCACCGGTAGAAATCGATACATTCACTTCAATTCAGTTTAAAGAAGGTGCGGTTGCCGGTTTGAACCTTGTCGGTTACTCACCGGCTTGGCATGAAACATACGTATTCTGCGGTGAAAAGGGAGCCATTTTTTATGACAACGATAAAATAACCCTTCATTTAACAGGAGAAGAACCAGTCGTACCGGAATTACCTAAGGCAACAACGAATCAAGACAAAAGCTTCATAGATGCGATCCGTGGAGATGGGGATGTACAGGTGCCAGGAGAATTTGCTTTAAAGGTTGTTAAGTTTTCGGAAATGGTTTATGAATCAGTTGGCTACAAGCCTTACTAAAGGAGGAATTGACTACATGAATTTTAATATAGGAATGCGGATTCCACCAAAAATCGGTAGTGAAGGAATTGAAAAAGTTGCAAGCTGGGCTGCGAAAGTTCAATTGGACACACTTGATGTCCCTCGGCTCACGCTGGAAGTAAAAGCTGCCTGTGAAAACGCAGGTGTCGGGATCGGAACCGTCGATGTTGCACAGGTTGGTCAACTTTTTAGTTTAGATGAAAAACGCCGTGCAGATGCAGTTGACAGTGTGAAAAAACAGATGACTGACATCGCTGCATTTGGAGGACGTGTGCTGTTCATGTGTCTTGTACCTGAGGATCACACGCTGTCACGAAAAGATTCTTTCGGAATTTGGAAAGAAACATTTCCTGAAATCATTCAACATGCTGAACAGAATGGGTTATACATTGCCATCGAAGGCTGGCCAGGACCGGCACCATACTATCCAACGCTGGGCTGTACGCCGGAGACATTAAGGGCAATGTTCAACACGATCCCATCGAAGCATTTTGGAATGACCTATGATCCATCACATTTGGTCCGTTTAGGAATTGACTATATCCGCGTGTTGTCTGAGTTTGGGGAACGAGTGAATCACTGCCATGGCAAAGACACTGAAATGTTAACAGATGATCTGTATGAATGTGGTGTGCTGCAGTCGACTTTCACGGAAAAATACTTATTCTCAGAAGGCTCTTGGCGATACACAATCCCAGGCCACGGGGAAGTTGACTGGGGGAAAGTTGCTATTCGTTTACAACAGTTGGGCTACAATGGACCGATCAGTATCGAATTAGAAGATCACCGCTATTGGGGTATACTGGAAGCCGAGCAACAAGGGATCGTGAAAGCTGCAGAGCATTTGCGGAGGTACTTTTAATAATAGATTCTTACATGCAAGGGGTGAATCGATGGACGAAAAACTTCGAGTTGGCATAATCGGTTACGGATTTGCATCGAGGACGTTTCATGCACCGGTCATTACAAGTATACCAAATTTACAGGTAACTAAAATCGTCCAGCGCCACAGCACGAGCGCAAACGAGCGGTATCCTGAGTTAGAGGTCGTCAGTCATGTCGACGATCTCTATCAAGATGATGCGATTGATTTGGTTGTCGTGGCAACACCAAGCACTGACCACGTGAAATTTGTACGTGACGCATTGCTTGCAGGGAAACATGTTGTCGTGGAAAAACCGTTTACAACAACCTCGGCTGAAGCAGATGAGTTATCACAATTGGCAAAGGAACAAGGAAAAGTTTTAAGCGTCTTCCACAACCGCCGTTGGGATGGAGATTTTATGACGTTGAGGCGTGTCTTAGCTGACGGAATGGTGGGTAATGTAAAAGAAGCCATTTTTCGCTGGGACCGGTATATCCCGGATGCGAATCCTGATAAATGGCGTGACAGCAATGCACTAGGCTCTGGGGTGCTCTATGATCTTGGAGTGCACTTTTTTGATCAAGTCCTCTGTCTATTTGGGAAACCAGACAAAATCCGTGCAGAAGTCCGGTCTTTGAGGGCAGATACAAAAGCGGATGATTACTTTGATGTAACACTAGGATTCCGCCATGACTTAAGCGTGACCATAAAATCCACTGTGCTGGCCAGAGAACCTGGTCCACGTTATGTCGTGCATGGAACAAAGGGTTCGTTTGTGAAGTATGGCAATGATCCCCAGGAACAAGCGTTAATAGCAGGACGCTCACCTGCTGAAAACGGGTGGGGCAAGGAATCACAAGAAATGTGGGGCACTTTGAACACAGTGGTGAATAATCTCCATGTAGTAGGTACCGTTGAAACAGTTGCCGGTGCTTACCAAGCGTACTATCAAAATATGTATGATGCAATAACTGGCCGTGCTGAGCTGATTGTAAAACCTGAGGAGGCGAAGATGGCGATTAAGTTAATTGAACTGGCGCTTGTGAGTAGTCGAGAAGGTCGGACGGTTGATGTTGAGTAATAAATCCTATTTCATTAACCATAAGTTCCTACAAAAGGGTGAATTAAATGCGTGACGTTAAATTTTCTTTAAATGCTTCAACACTTTTTCCATTTGACCTGGATGTAATCAATCAAATCAAGGTAGCAGCACATGCAGGATATGATGGCATTGAGTTATGGGTAAAGGATATCCAGGATTATCTTGAAAAAGAAGGTTCAATAAAAGAGTTAATAGAGTGCATCGAAGTGAGCAGTATCGAAGTGGTCAATGCGATTACTTTTTTCAAATGGTCGGATGCAGATGAAGGGACAAGACAGCAGGGGCTCAAAGAAGCAGAGAGGGAAATGACACTATTAAAAGAAATTGGATGTAAAGCTGTTGCTGCACCTCCGAGCGGAGACATGGCAGCTCTACCTTTACAAAAGATCACTGAGCATTTCACTGAATTAAGTGAGCTTGCAGACCGAATTGGAATTGACGTCTACCTCGAATTCTGGGGTAAAGCTCCCAAACTAAGTACCCTAAGTGAGGCCATGTTTATCGCACTTGAAAGTGGTCTTCCTGACGTAAAGTTATTGCTTGACCCGTTTCATATGTATACGGGCGGAAGCCATTTTAGTGGTCTTGCTTATCTTAAATCTGAACACATCGGAATTTTCCATGTGAACGATTATCCAGCACACCCGACGCGAAAATCAATTACCGACAAAGATCGCGTATTCCCGGGTGATGGGATCGCACCGACTGCAGAGATAGCAACTTACTTAGAGAAGATGAATTACAACGGTTACTTGTCATTGGAACTGTTTATCGAAAACTATCACAACCAATCTGCTTTGGAGGTCGCCCGTTATGGGTTGGAGAAAATGAAGCAGACGTACTTACGTTAAATCGATGGGGATGAGCCCCTTTACATTTAAAAGTGGTAATGTAGCTTTTGACATATTTATAGAGAAAGAGGAGGAAGCAATGAACATCGCAAATCAAACGAAATGGGCATCACGAGCGCAGGAAGCATTTAACAGTTTGCTGCAAAATTACTGGAATCATCATTTAAATATGTTCAACAATCACTACCCAAATCCGGATAACAGATCAAATGTAACGTTTCATTACTGGTGGTATGCGCATGCAATTGATAGTTTGGTAGACGCATATTATCGGACAAATGACGAAGAGATTACATTTTTAATTGAAAAGGAATATAACGGGCTTTTATTTCGGAATGGCGGCCAGCCTACAAATCTCCTATATGACGATATGGAATGGTTGGCTCTTGCATTACTTCGAAGCTATCAAGCTACAACTAACGAAGACTATTTAAAAGATGTACACATTCTATGGGATGATATTAAGACAGGCTGGAATGACCAAATGGGTGGAGGTATAGCCTGGCATAAAGAGCAGCTTGGTTATAAAAATACACCAGCAAATGGTCCGGCGATCATTTTGGCAGCCAGGTTATATAAAGAGTTTGGAAACGAAGCAGACCTCAAATTTGCAAAAGAACTTTTCACTTGGCTTGATGACAATCTCGTTGATAAAGAAACCGGCTTTGTCATGGACGGTATTAACCGCCTTGGTAATGGTCAGATCGATACTGATTGGGAATTCACGTATTGCCAAGGAGTGTATGTAGGTGGAGCAGTAGAGCTGTACCGAATGACAAACGACAATCAATACTTAGAAAAAGCGCTAAAAACCGCTCATTTTGCAATTGAAAAATTACACGACAAAACGCATAATGTGTTGAAAAGTGAAGGTAACGGTGATGGTGGTTTGTTTAAAGGAATTATGATCCGATATTTCACCGAATTAATTGCAACAGCACCTGAAAGAACGGAAGCTATCCTCACTTATCTTAAGATGAATGCGGAAAAACTTTGGCAGCACGGGACAAACAAAGATAAAACGATTTTCAATCATCTTTGGAGCGAGCAGCCCGACTTAACAAAAGGAATTGATTTAAGCATCCAGCTAAGCGGTGTATTTCTATTTGAATGTTTAGCATCACTTGAACGAAGTAAATGAACAGCTGAAAAATAATAATCGTATGAAAAAATAATGGGTTAGTAAATATTACGAGGAGGGAGTACACTTCCCGCCATATTAATAAGTGACAAGTCACTACTGACTGGCTTCAGCTTGTAGACAAAGTAAAATTTGCTAGCCTTTCAGACTGATTGCTAACGCTTGCTTTCGAGGCACGAAGCCTTGTGAGGAGCGGAGTTACCGGTGTTGGTAATGAGCACCGCAGTAAGGTGAGTAACGAAGAAAGCGAGCGTTTGTCAACAGTCTGACCAGTCACTACTGACTGGTCTACTATAAAACATGCAAATTTAACATCATAAAACGTCTCTAAGTATAAGAATTATCCTCGTTTATCGCTGTCTTTTTTCTTTACCGGCAACCAAATTTCGCTATATACATTTTCCGATGTACCACTATACTTTGTAAATGAAATTCCAGGTAAATCAGCTACTACATAATCTGAAGAAGGTAACCATTCAGAATAAATTTTTGCAGTCGTTTCTTGAAGTGTAGCAGGAAATGGCCCTTGATTAGGGAAGATGGCCCATAAACTTTCCTCAATAGAAATTTGTTCTAAATCATCGAATGGGTTTTCTTTTGTCGTAGCTAATCCAATCATATGAGTGAGGGAACCTTTTTCTTCCAGGAAACCCTCATCAAAATCATACGATACATTCAAGACTTGATGTGGATATAAGTCAGCTAATTGATGCATTTCATTTCTTTGTTGTTCGGTAATGGACTGGGCTAGTTCTATGATCGCATGGTTCTCACCTTCGAATTGAATCGGCACTCGTTTTGAAACACCTACAATCGTAAACTTTTCCTTTTTTTCTAGTTTGAATTCCATCGATATACCTCCTTTAATATCAATAAAAAAGGTAAATTTGGGAAATGATTTTTGGATTTTATTTTTACTTACTTCCGATGGTAAAAAACCACTCCACTCACGAAAGGCTCTTGAAAATCCTTCAAGTGACTGATAACCATATTTATAGGCAATATCTGTCACTTTTTCTCCATTTATTAATTCAACATTCGCAACTGATAATCTCCGGTTCTTGATATACTCATTCAATGACATTCCGGCCATATACGAAAACATTCTTTTAAAATGATAATCAGACATCCCCACAATTTTTGAAATATCCTTCCCGGAAATTTCTTCTGTTAAATGTAATTCAATATAGTCCATTAATTGATTGAATTCTTGTACCATTCATTTCCCTCCTTTACATACTCATCATATCGCTGCCATTTATTATTCACTTGATATTTTTTGTACGGAATAGATCGGAAGTTGTTTTTGCCATTACTCAATATTCACACAAATTAGTAAGACCATTCTATCTATAAATGAATCGGAGGATGATTTGAAACGTAGATAAAGGTTTAAAAATAATTAATAGATGTTATTCTTATTTTAAGAGATAATTGTAATATATGTAATAGAAGTGAACCAGATCTAATTTTACTGGTAACAATTCAAGAGAATGAGATTATACGAAGGATCTTTACTTTAAAGTTCAACTAAACTTTTATAAAAATGGAAAGTATGAAATTATTCAATAAGCTGCTAACCGAGGTGACAATTGGACTTGATGAATTTTTAAAAAGGGGTATTGCATAATGACCAATAGTAAATTAAATCCAAAAGTTGATGTTTTTTTAAGTGAAGCAAAAGCGTGGAAGGAAGAATTTGTAAAACTTCGAGAGATTGTCCTTAGCTGTGAACTGACTGAAGAGTTTAAGTGGATGCATCCTTGTTATACGTTGAATGGGAAAAACATTGTTCTAATACATGGATTTAAAGATTACTGTGCACTACTTTTTCATAAAGGTGCCTTGTTAAAGGATGAAGATAAAATTCTCATTCAACAAACGGAAAATGTACAATCTGCCCGCCAGATTCGGTTTACAAATCTTCAAGAAATCGTTGAATTGGAATCAACTATAAAAGCTTATATTCAGGAAGCCATTGAAGTTGAAAAAGCTGGCTTGGAAGTAAAAGTTGAAAAAAAGAAAGAGATCATTATTCCTGAAGAACTTCAAACGAAATTCGATGAGCTTCCAGCTTTGAAAACTGCTTTTGAAGCATTGACACCGGGCCGGCAAAGAGCATATATTCTTCATTTTACTCAACCCAAACAAGCTAAGACCCGTGAATCAAGAATTATGAAATCTATAGAGCGAATTCTTATAGGGAAGGGTTTAAATGATTGTATTTGTGGCTTATCGAAAAGGATGCCGAACTGTGATGGCTCACACAAAAATATACAGTAAGTTTATATAAAGAAAAGAAAGTAGGTTTCCTGCTTTCTTTTCACTCACAGTTTACATAATGTTATTATGGTTTCGGTGAGTTTTGGATCGAGTAATTGTTCTCATGGTAAACATTTGCTATTGTATAGAAATACAGAATTAACACTGATAGGAGTGGCCGAATGGGCTATTATGACCTTTCTAAAGCTGAACGAGTTCAATTTTACAATACAATGGAAGAACATATCTTAATAGACATTACAGAGGAAAAAGTAGATCATATTCTTTTGTATGCAGCGGATCGTGATACTTACATACGGAAAAATACTTATCTTATATTAGGACGCTTATATAATGCCAATCCTTCTTTTCAAAGCAGAATCACCCAAACTCTTGGACAACTACTGAAAAATGAAAATGAGAAAATTAGACAAACTATGGTGAATTGCCTTGGTGAAATTGGAAAGAACGATACAGAAAAAGTGCTGGAATTGTTTGAGATCGCTTTATTCGATAAACATCATTCTGTTCGAAATGCAGTTATCGGTTCTCTGAAAAAGATAGGCGAAGTTAACCCTATACCCATTTTGAACTTTGCCAAAAAGTATCTCCATCATCCCGAAGCAGAAATTCGAAGAGAAGTCATTCATGGAATCGAGTTAAGAGGGAGAACACATCCTGAGGATGTATTACCACTATTACAGGAAGTACAGTTTGAAAGAGTAAAACGTGTAAGAAATATGGTCATTCATGTACTAGGTCAAATCAGTTATAAAAAGGACTGTTTAGAAAAGGTTGTTCAAGCTCTTCGTGAATGGGAAAACAAAGAACTAGTTGATGAGGCACTAGTGGAAATATTGGACGTACATATTCGTTATAATGACTTTAGTGTGAGAACATATGCTGAAGCAAAGTTGTATATTGAAAATCAATTTAATAGATCGTGATTTATTTCAGACTACTTAGTTATTTTTCTTGAATGTTAATTTATAGTATAATAACGTTAATTTTGCAAAGAAGGGTGTCATTATCATAATGTGGAATGAATTTAAGAAATTTGCACTAAAAGGAAATGTTATTGACTTGGCTGTCGGTGTTGTTATCGGAGCAGCCTTTGGAAAAATAGTCTCTTCACTTGTAGATAATATCATTATGCCGCTTGTTGGGCTTCTAATGGGTGGAGTCAACTTAACAAATTTGATTGTAAAAGTAGGAGGAGCAGAGGTTAAATATGGCTTATTCTTACAAAATGTTGTTGACTTCCTCATTGTAGCTTTTTCAATCTTTATCGTTGTAAAAATGATTAATAAGTATTTCAAAAAGAAAGAAAAAGAAACACAGCCAGCACCTGTAGTGGATAAAAATGTTGAGCTGTTAACAGAGATTCGTGATTTATTAAAACATAATCAATCTTAAAAGATACATATTATTCGAAGAAGAGTAAACGATCAGTTTCAACAATTTTTTAAGTCCTGCCTACAAAAATAGGTGGGACTTTTACTATTTAATTCAACTGATTACATAAATTCCTTTTGTATCTCATCTCATTTCTATGCCATAATTAACCAAGAACCAAGGAGTGATAAGCATGCAAAAAATAATGATCGTTGAAGATGATCCGAAAATATCAGAGCATCTAAAAAAACATATTGAAAAATACGGCTATGATGTTTCTGCTGTGGCTGATTTTGATCATGTTATGGATGAATTCTATAAGTTTAAGCCTCAACTTGTTCTTTTGGATATAAATCTGCCAAGTTTTGACGGATATTACTGGTGCAGACAAATTCGCAAGGAATCGGTATGCCCCGTAATTTTTATTTCTGCCCGAATTGGTGAAATGGATCAGGTGATGGCGCTGGAAAATGGCGGTGATGATTATATCACGAAGCCATTTAGTGCTGAAATTGTCATGGCCAAAATTCGCAGTCAGCTTCGCCGTGCCTATGGAGAATATGCGTCAAAGGTAGAAGAGCGAGTATTGGAAAACAATGGACTGAAGCTTTTTCCCGAAAGATTGGAATTAACATTTGAGACAAAAACCGTTTCCTTATCCAAAAAGGAATCAGATATTATAGAGAGCTTGATGGAGCGGTTCCCACGTGTTGCAGGACGGGAAGATTTACTGGAGAAACTGTGGGATGACCAAACCTACATTGATGAAAATACACTAAATGTGAATATAACAAGAGTAAGGAAAAAATTACAGGAAATTGGTCTGGAAGGTGTTGTAGAAACTGTTCGAGGTGCGGGCTATCGCTTACATGTATCGTGGAAGGAGAATGAGGAATGAGGTTATTTTTCAAACAGCATTCCTTATTACTTCTCGTACAAACATTTCAATTGGCCGTCATCCTTTCGATCTTTTGGCTTGACGGGTTTCGTGATCTGAGACTGTTCTTTTATTCTGCCTTTCTCAGCTTTTTCATCCTGGTTATTTATCTGGTCTATCATTATATGAGTCACCGCAAGCTTTATGATCGACTAAAAACACCCCTTACAAGACTGGATGACACCTTTCAGTTAACAGATAGAGCACCTTTGTCTGTTGCTTTTGACAAGGTGTTACGTGAGCAATATGTTCTTTATCAGAGTCAGCTGGAGTTCATTGAAAAGCAGCAGGAAGAGCACCGAAAGTTTATGGATCAATGGGTTCACCAGATGAAAACACCTTTATCAGTCATTGAGTTAACAGCTCAAAACTTAGATGAACCTGACTCATCAAGCATTCGTGAAGAAACAGACCGAATGAAATCAGGATTAAATACCGTTCTCTATATGGCACGTTTTAAAACAATTGAACAAGATTTTCATATTAAACATGTAGAATTATCAAAAGTTGTACAAGAGGTAAACAGAGAAAATAAGCGATTTTATATTCGGAATCAAGTTTACCCAAAGTTAGTTATTGAAAGAGAAGGGATAACAGTTGAAACAGATGAAAAGTGGCTGTTTTTTATTCTCTCACAGCTCTTTAATAATGCAGTTAAATATTCTGCAGGAAAAAGTAATTCAATCGTAATTTCCATTTATGAAAAAGAAAAGGAAGCTATTCTTGAAGTAAAAGACTTTGGAATTGGGATCCCTGATACAGATAAGCTTCGAATCTATCAACCATTTTTCACAGGAGAAAATGGTCGGAAATATCGTGAATCAACAGGAATGGGTTTATATTTAGTTAAAGAAACATTAAATCATCTAGGTCATCGATTGGAAATGGAATCAGAAGCAGGAATCGGAACAACTTTTCGTATCATTTTCTCAGAAACACAAAACCTTACAAAACTGTAAGGAAAGTGAAAGAGTAATCGATAGTTTATGGAAATATTTGCGCGTTATACTAATCACAGATCAGATAACGTGAAAGGAGATCTTGTGATGCTGGAAGTTAAAAACGCAAGTAAAATTTATGAAGGAAAAATTGCCTACAAGGCATTAAGCGATATTCAATTATCGATTGGATCAGGTGAATTTGTTGGAATAATGGGTCCGTCAGGAAGTGGAAAAACAACTCTGCTAAATATGATCGCAACAATTGATCAACCAACAACAGGTGAAATATTAATAAACGGGCAAAATCCTCATCTATTGAAAAAGGAAGAACTAGCGAAATTTCGCAGAAGCGAATTAGGCTTTGTCTTTCAGGATTTTAATTTACTTCATACATTAACTGTAGAAGAAAATATTGTCCTTCCATTAACCCTTGATGGCAAAAAGGTAATAGAGATGAAAGAAAAAGCGAATGCAATCGCTGAAAAATTAGGGATATCACAAATAATGAAAAAACGCACCTATGAAATTTCAGGTGGTCAAGCGCAAAGGGCAGCTGTTGCCAGAGCAATGATTCATGTTCCGAAGCTGCTGCTTGCAGATGAACCAACAGGTAATCTGGATTCCAAATCATCTAAAGATGTGATGCAAATGTTAGAATCCATTAACCAAACAGAACGCACGACCATGTTACTCGTAACACATGATCCACAAGCTGCTAGCTACTGCAACCGTGTCATTTTTATTCGTGACGGACAATTTTATTCAGAGATTCATCGTGGAAATAACCGACAAGCTTTCTTCCAAAAAATAATTGATACACTTTCGTTACTGGGAGGGGATGGAAATGACCTTTCGCAGATTCGCGTTTAATAACGTTTTTCGCAATAAACGGTTATATGCCGCCTACTTCCTAAGTAGTATGTTTACAGTGATGGTCTTTTTTACATTTGCCATTTTTGCTTTCCACCCAACGTTAAGCGGAAATGAAATGAATACGTATGTGAAAACTGGAATGTACATTGCAGCTGGGATCATCTATGTTTTTTCTTTTTCTTTATCTTGTATTCAATGAGTTCATTTTTAAATACCCGAAAAAAAGAGTTTGGTTTATTAATGATGCAAGGTATGTCAGTAAGACAAATACGTCTTATGGTGTTCCTCGAGAACATGGTTATTGGCTTTTTTGCCACGATTAGCGGTATTCTCTTTGGATTAGTGTTTGCTAAAGTGATTTTGATGATTGCTGAAAATGTACTTGTCATTGAAGAAGGGCTTAACTTTTATTTTCCAATGATGGCTATTCTTGCAACATTTGTATCGTTTATCATCCTATTCTTCTTTATTTCTTTATTCGTCTCATATATTCTACGCAGTAGAAAACTAATCGACTTAATTAAAGGAAATAAGAAATCGAAAGGTGAACCGAAAGCGAATATATTCCTAACAATTATTGCATGTGTTTTGATTGGAATTGGATATGTTGTTGCATTAATGGTGGAGGGAATGCAAGTAGTAGCCGCTCTGTTACCAGTTGTTATCGTGGTTATTTTAGGAACTTATTTACTATTTACCCAATTAAGTGTTTATATTATCCGTACATTTAAAAACAAAAATAATGTCTTTTGGCGTAAAACGAATATGATTTTATTATCCGACCTTTCGTTTCGTATGAAAGACAATGCCAGAACCTTTTTCTTGGTTGCGATCGTTTCAACGGTTGCCTTTAGTGCGATCGGCTCACTTTATGGTTTCCAAAGCATTCTAACGTCTACGTTCAAAAATACCAATCCTACGACATTTTCGTATCGGGTAATAGAAGATAATGAAGAACGAGATGTGTCGTTGATTAACAAAACGATTAGTCAAGGAAATATGGAAGCGAATCATGAAGAAATAATGCTTCGCTATTATGAAGTAGGGGAAGATATCAATCTTATTGCAAGTGAATCTGAGTTTAATCGTTTTGCGACCTTGATCGGGGAAGAAACGATTGAGATCGACAAAGATCAGGTTAAGGTTGTGGAATTTACAGATTCCACATACGGAAAGACAGAAGAGTTATTAAAGCAATCCATCAAACTAAAATCAGGTGAAACCTTAAAACCTAAGGAAGTGATTTATTCACGAGCACTCCCTGATACTGACTCCTACTATGTTATCTCAGATGAAAGCTATGAAGAATTACAAGCTACTCTTTCTTGGGAAGAGAAGTATCATGCCTGGCAGGTAACAAAAGGTGAAGAACACATATTAGAAGCTTCTAAAACATTAGCAGAAGCCATGCAGCGCTATCAATTCACTGCTGTCGAGTATGAAATCTATGAAATTAATAAAGCTTTTGGACTTGTAATGTTTGTCGGACTGTTTATTGGAATTGTCTTTTTCGTTTCTGCGGGCAGCTTCCTGTATTTCCGTCTTTATGCTGACTTAGATGAAGACAAACAAAAGTTCAAAGCCATTTCAAAAATAGGCTTAACTGAAAAAGAGTTAAAGAATGTGCTGACTAGGCAAACGGCGATCCTTTTCTTCGCACCAATAGTTGTCGCACTCATTCATGGAGCGGTTGCACTTACAGCATTGTCTAACATGTTTTATTTTAATCTTGTGAAACAGTCTGTAACGGTATTAGGTGTATTCTTAGCGATACAAATTGTATACTTTTTCATTGTTCGCTTTTTTTATACGAAGCAGGTTAAAAGCGTGCTTTGATCATACTTTTTTTGAAACTTCTCGGATTAAAGAGAAGTTTCATTTTTTATCTTCCAAAAATAATTTCCATTTTTTGTTGAAATGAATGAGAATTTCCATTATGATGATCTTAGCTACTTTGCAATGCAAAATAGCTAACTTTTTAGTCTGGTATCTTGTAAAACAAGATAGTGAGGTGATGTGATGTCAATACGAAGTCAATTATTAAAAGGAGTTCTCGATGCATGTGTGATGGCAATAGTAAAAAATCAAGCTGTATATGGGTATGAGCTATCACAAAAATTACAACATGCGGGATTGCCTGATATTAGTGAAGGAACAATTTACCCGGTGTTACTTCGGCTTCAAAAAAACGGATACATACGAAGTGAAATGAAAAAATCTCCATCAGGGCCTAATCGGAAATATTATTTTTTAACCGAAGAAGGAGAAGAGGAATTGGAACGGATTACAAATGAATGGTCACTTATAACCAATTCAGTTAACAATTTATTAAATAGAGGTGAAAAAGAATGAGAAGTGCAAAACAGTTAATTCATGAAAATAATGAAAAACGTGAGTTATTGACCGATGAGAATAAACAACTTTATGAAGATTTTTTGATCTATATGCGAACAGAATTACGAATAGCCGAATATGAAAGTGAGGAACTTCTAATGGATATTTTAGATCATCTATTAGAAGCTCAGGAAAATGGAAAAGACGCAACAACCTTGTTCGGCTCAAACCCAAAAGAGTATGCGGAAGAACTAATAGCTTCACTACCTGAAGAAAAGAAACGCTATGTTTTTCCTTTCGTCATCTCACAAGTTTTCAATTTGCTCGGATTATTCGGCTTCATATACGGGCTCGGACAACTAATTTTGCCTTATTTTATACAAATCCCCCAAAGTTTATCGCTTGGAAATAGTGTGGGGCTTATCTTGATCATATTGGCCATGACGTATTTTGGCATCATTGTATTTTTTAAACTAATTCGCTCAACACTTTTCACACAAAATAAAAAGCAAACCCGCAATACAATGTGGAAAGCAGGCTTATTAGGTGGTGGATCATTTGCAATCATCATGCTTTTCACCTGGATTCTTCCGGACTTTGGCCCTGAGGTTCAGGTAGAGTGGTGGGTGTATTTCATCACTGGATTCATTTTGGTCGTGTTAAGTAAATTGATTGGTCGAGTGAATTCATAAACTCGTTTTTTAATTGAAAAAGGCTCTTTTCTAAAAGATTGTTGTTTTTAATAAGTACTTGAAAAAACTAAATAGGGTTGATTTGAACGGATATGCGAGACTCCTGTGGGAGCTGTGGGACAAGTGAGACCCCGCAGACGCAAAGCGTTGAGGAGGCTCACCGCCCACCCCACGGAAAGCGAGTAACCTGGAGCTCAAATCAACAACCTCTACACTTATTACAAAGCAACAATGTTTGCGAAAACAGCCTTAAAAAAAGTGTCTGATACCTAGTAATAAAGCATCAGACACTTTTTTTAGTCAACGTTTAACCTGACTAAACATCCAATCGATCATTTCTTTGTTGTCATAAGCAGGGACCCATGATCCATGATTATAGCCTAGTTCCGTTGGATATTCTGTGTAAATAGGATTTCCACCAGCTTCATTGATCGCTTCAATCGCATTTCTCGTGTAGGAAACTGGGATTACAGCATCATCTTCAGCATGAAACGCCCATAGTGGTTTGTCCTTTAATACATGGACTTCTTCCGGATTCCCACCACCGGCAATTGGTACCATGGCCGCGAAAAGGTCCGGATATGCTACATTTAAATTAAAAGTTCCGTAACCACCCTGTGAAAGTCCTGTAGAATACAGTCGATTAGGATCAATATTGTATTCTTGTATGACTTTTTGAAGGATGTTATAAGCTGTTCCTAAATCCTTAGAGAATTCAAATACTCTAGCTAAATCGATAACATTATCTGAATTTCGTGTGATTCCGAAACCTCCATCATGTTGATTTCTAGCCTGAGGTGCCAGTACAAAGGCATGATGTTTTGCTTGATTTTCTGGTGCTGCCCATATCACCGCACCATCATTTGCCAGCAATTGCTTTTCATTGTCATCACCACGTTCTCCACCTCCGTGAAGAAATAAAACGAGTGGATAAGATACATTTGGTTCATAATTTTCCGGGACATATAAACGATATGGCATGTTTTGATATTCAAGTGTCAAAAACTGATCGGCTATTTCTTGTCTATTAACAAAGTCATAAGTCAATGTTACCACCTCACTGCTAATTTTTCCGTAACTTTTGGTAAGGGCATGATCGTTCACATTTCCGCGCACAGCAAAAGCTTTAATCATTACATCTTCATTGACTGTAATAGGAGCTGTATACAATTTGCTTTTTATCGTAGGTGTACTACCATCTACTGTATAGTAAATTTTAGTGCCGGGAGTGTTGCTTTTTAATGTTATTTGCTGTTCCTTGTAATACTGGCCTGGTTCATGAGATGAAGTAGGTGGTTGGACTTTTCCGTTATTGTTGCCGTTACTAGCAAATGCAGGTAAGGTGAATAGAAAGATCAAAGAAAGTGTGAGAAGCAAACTACGTATGAATACCTTTACTTTGTTATTTAACACATAAATTCCCTCCAAGCTCAGTTTAATAAACAGAAAGTGTGAAAGCAGGTCTAGAAAATTTCAGGAACATTTTTGTTAACGCTTACATATTATTACGAAAAAAATTAAGCTGTCAATATCAATCTTTTACACTTTCAAATGAAAAAAGTAGATTTTTCCTGTTAAAATAAGGGTCAATCATATAGAAAAATATTTTTGTTTCTATGAAAATTTAAATTCAAGTTTAGGAGGAGGTTGGGCATTGTCTTACGAAAACTTTAAAGGGCTTTCGATAGAAGATCAATTAGAGTGGTATAAAGCTGCGATTTATTCGATTCATGATGGAGTACTTGTCATAGATTCTAAAGAAATTGTTCGATTAATTAATCCGGAATATACGCGAATTACAGGAGTAAAGCCAAAAGACATCATTGGAAAACCACTTCGAGTTGTCCGCCCAAAGGCTCAACTTGCTGAAACCCTTAAAGACGGTAAAGAACGAATCGGTGTTTATCGAAAAGAGGGAAATGTAGAATATGTAGTTGATATGGCACCAATTCTATTACACGATGAAATGATTGGAGCTGTTTCGATTTGTAAAGGATTAACGGAGGTACATACACTTTCAAAGGAACTGGAGAAAAATAAGCAAAAACTATCACAATTGAAAGAGAGGATGGGGACTTTATATCAAGCGAAATACACATTTGAACAGATTATCGGTACTGATGGTGGCCTAAAGGATGCTGCTTACTTAGGAAAAAAAGCGGCGAGCTCAAACTTACCGGTTTTAATTGTTGGCGAGAGTGGAACAGGAAAAGAACTCTTTGCTCAAGCTATACATAATGCCAGTCCGCGTGCTGATCGCCCGTTTATTCCAGTGAACTGTGCCTCGATTCCTGCTTCACTAATTGAAAGTGAGTTATTTGGATATGCGGAAGGTACCTTTACAAGTGCGAAAAAAGGTGGAAAGCTGGGACTTTTTGAAATCGCTAACTCCGGAACAATCTTTTTAGATGAAATAGGAGAATTATCATACGATTTACAGGCAAAGCTTCTTCGCGTTTTACAGGAAAATACGCTTCGGCGTGTAGGGGAAGCGGGTGAAAGACAAATTGATGTCCGCATAATTGCTGCGACTAATCGTGATCTTCACCAACTGATCGAGAAAAAACGTTTTCGTGAAGACTTGTATTATCGGCTAAATGTCTTACACCTCGAGATCCTCCCGCTTCGAAAGAGAAAACAAGATATTCCCGATATTGTGGAGTTTATTTTGAATAAACATGCCATCCATTCTGAAAAAGAACAATCTTATGAGTTACATGAGTCAACTCTTGCTATTTTTCAAGCATATGATTGGATAGGAAACGTTCGCGAATTAAAAAATACGATTGATTTTGCTGTTTGTATGACAGATACAAACATAATTTTACCAGAGCATTTACCAAATAATTTCCATAGTGGTACGATATATAAATCAAATGAGCAGACAAGTTATTTGTTAAAACAGGCTGTTGAAGAGACTGAACGAAACGTAATCATAGAGGTGTTGAAAAAACAAGGATCAGAACTCGACGATAAGAAAAAAGCTGCCAAAGTATTAGGAGTGTCTTTAGCTACTCTTTATAACAAAATGAAAAAATATCATATTGGTGATTTCTAAAAAATTAGAAATGTGGATACTGTATTCTAAAAGTTTAGAATACAAGGAACAGTCTATGCTAAGTTAACAAAAAAGAAGTTTTACATTTGTTATGATTCTAAAAAATTAGAAACCTATTTATAAAACGCTTACAATCAGGCGTTTTTTATTTTGGCATAAAAATTGCATTACTTATTATGAAGAAGGGAAGATTGTTCCAACATATATTAAGGAGAGTAGGAAGTTGTGCGGTAACAAATACCTTTTAGTCATATGAGAGGTGAGAGATGTGTTAAAAATAGGTAGTGGAGCTGGATTTTCAGGTGACAGGCTGGAACCTGCGGTTGAACTAGCTAAAAAAGTAGACTTAGATTATTTAGTGTTAGAGTGTTTAGCAGAAAGAACGATTGCTATTGCTCAAATGGAAAAGAAAAAAGATAAAAATAAGGGGTATGATCCGCTGCTTGTTGATCGACTACAAGCATTATTAACCGTTTTGAATGAGAAGCGGTTTCGAATTGTTACCAATATGGGCGCGGCCAACCCAATTGCAGGTGCAAAAAAAATACTTGAGATTTCAAGGGAAAAGGACATTGCCTGTAAGGTTGCTGTCGTAACAGGTGATGATGTAATCCTAGAGCTTGATAGTGAAAACGATGTTCTTGAAAACAATCATAAACTAAAAGATTACAAAGTGATCTCTGCCAATGCATATCTTGGGGCAGAGGCACTTCTCCCGGCATTGAAAACAGATGCAGATATTATTATAACAGGTCGGGTGGCTGATCCATCTTTATTCCTTGCACCAATGATTCACCACTACAACTGGTCCCTTGAGGACTATGAACGATTAGGTCAAGGGACTGTCATTGGGCATTTGCTTGAATGTGCAGGCCAAATTACAGGGGGGTATTTCGCTGATATAGGAGAAAAGGAAGTTGATGGGTTAGCTGAGTTGGGATTCCCTTATGCCAGCATTGATCGAGATGGCACAGGCATTATTATGAAAACCCCACATTCAGGTGGAATTGTGAACGTACGAACAGTTAAGGAACAATTACTATATGAGGTTCATAATCCAAGTCAATACCTGACACCTGATGTAACTGCAGACTTTTCCAATGTAACGCTAACTCAACTTGAAAAAAACAAAGTAATGGTCACAGGAGGTAGCGGGAGAAAAAAACCTGATTCTTATAAAGTTTCAATTGGTTATCATGCAGGATATATAGGAGAAGGAGAAATTTCCTATGCAGGCACGACATCTGTGGAAAGAGGCAGGATGGCTGAAGAAATTTTAAGAAAAAGACTTTCTAGCACAATTCAGGATTTAAGGGTTGACCTAATCGGACTTTCCTCTGTTCATAGAACAAATTTCGGGAATGAACATCCTTATGAAGTGAGGGTTCGAGCAATAGCACTTTGCCCAACAAGAACGGATGCCATTTCTATAGGAAATGAAGTGGAAGCACTCTATACAAACGGGCCATATGGAGGTGGAGGTGCAAGAAAAAGAGTTTCAGAGTGTGTTGGTGTCGTGTCTACGTTACTAGAAAGAGAACGGGTCGATAAAAATGTGAAAACGGAGGTATTAAAAAATGAATGGGAAATCAATCAAACTCTATAAAGTAGCACATAGCAGAGCTGGTGATAAGGGAAATACATCCAACTTATCCTTGATTCCTTACAATGAAAGTGACTATGAATGGATCGGTCAAGAGATAACAGCAAAAAGAGTAAAAGAACATTTACAGGATATTTTCCATGGTGATGTGATCCGATATGATTTACCTTCCATTAAATCCTATAATTTTGTTTGCAAAAATAGTTTACTAGGCGGTGTCACAACGTCACTCGCATTAGATACACATGGTAAAAGTTTAAGCAGTGCTTTATTAGAGATGGAGATTGCTCTTCCCAGTTAGGGAGGGAGTCTTCAAAGTGATGTGAACGCTTAAATACAGGAGGGAAATCATGGTTGCGACATTGGGTTTTTTAACAATTATGGTGTTTTTGCTTTTGATTTTAACGAAAAAGGTCTCCGTTATTGTCGCGTTAATTATTGTTCCACTAGTATTTGCTTTGATAGGAGGATTTGGTTCTGAGTTAGGGACACTTATGCTAGATGGTATTCTAAGTGTAGCTCCCACAGGAATTATGTTAGGATTTGCCATTTTATTTTTCGGTGTTATGAACAATGCCGGGTTATTTGACCCTATCATTTCAAGAGTATTAAAAATGGTGAAGGGAGATCCTTTAAAAATTGCAGTTGGAACAGCTGTTATTGCTATGGTTACTCATCTTGATGGCTCTGGTGCCTCAACTTTTTTAATTACAATACCTGCACTTCTCCCTTTATACGATAAATTGGGAATGAGTCGGTTAGTTCTTGCCGGTGTTGTAGCTTTGGGCGCAGGGGTTATGAATATCATGCCATGGGGTGGACCAGCCGCAAGAGCTGGGAGTGCATTAGAGATCGATCCTGGAGCGATTTTCACACCTCTCATTCCAGCCATGATTGCAGGAATTATTTGGGTCCTTTTTGTTTCCTATATTCTTGGGAAAAGAGAGAGAAAACGCTTAGGTATTAAGGATATGGAATATAACTATGATCAAGAGCTCTCGGATGAAGAAAGAAGCATGAGAAGACCTAAACTATTTTGGATCAATCTCGCTATCACCGTATTAGCTGTTGTTGCTCTTGTCAAAGTTTGGTTACCTCTCCCCATTGTCTTTATGGTTGCTTTTGCGATTGCCTTACTACTTAATTATCCAAAACCATATGATCAACAAGAACAAATTAAAAGCCAGGCACTTGGCATGGTTACTGTCATTTCTATTATTTTTGCAGCAGGTATATTTACCGGAATCCTAAGCGGAACAGGGATGATTGAAGAAATGGCATTGGCAATGGTGAATATTATTCCTGAAAGTGTTGGGGGATCAATGGCCATACTAATTGCCGTCATCAGCATGCCCATTAGTCTTCTTTTTACTCCGGATGCCTATTACTTTGGAGTATTACCGGTATTAAGTCAATCCGCAGAAATGTATGGAGTCTATCCAATTGAAATGGCTAGAGCATCGATCCTGGGTCAAATGACAACAGGATTTCCGTTAAGTCCATTAACAGCCTCAACTTTCCTCCTTATTGGTTTAGCAGGAGTCGAATTAGGTGATCACCAACGCTTTATTTTCAAATGGGCATTTGGAACAACAATCGTGATGACGATCGTGGCAGTTATTATCGGTGTTATCTAACTGTTATGTACGAATAGAAGGATATTTTCTCATACATTATTATTAGCCATCTTATAAAGTTTGCTCAGTTTGTAGACAAAGTAAAATTTGCTAGCCTTTCAGACTGATTGCTAACGCTTGCGTATCAAAGCACGAAGCCTTGTGAGGAGCGGAGTTACCAGTGATGGTAATGAGCACCGTAGCAAGGTGAGTAACGAAGAAATCGAGCGTTTGTCAACAGTCTGAGCCAACTTATAAAGTTGGATTTTTGGCGTAATTATCCGGAAAGAGGGAGTAGGGTTTCTGCTCTTGACTGGATTAGCTAAAACGACCAATGTTATATTAAATAATATAGAAGGAAAATGATTTAATAAATGGTTAGTTATAATAAAAAACAAGAGGGATCAAATGACCAAGCATATAAAAGAAACACAAGCAAAGAAAATACTAACGGAAGCAAAGGGATATTTAGATGTTGGATTTACACATTCATTAAATCCATACAGCGGCTGCGGTTTTTCCTGTTTATACTGTTATGTTCGAGAAATGCCTATTCAACGATTCAAAGACATACCCTGGGGCGAATGGGTGGATATAAAAACAAATGCAGCAGAAAATTACCGAAAAGAAATACTGAGACTTCGCAAAAAAGCAAAGCTGGTGAACATTTTTATGTCTTCAGCCACAGACCCATACCAACCAATTGAACGGAAAGCAACCATCACCCGCAAGGCTTCTAGAAGAAATGATTGACCATCCACCAGATTTTATCCAAATTCAAACACGAAGCCCTCTCATCAAGAGGGATATTGATTTGCTCGTTATATTAAAAGAGAAATGCAATGTTCTTGTATCAATGACGATTGAAACAGATCGGGAAGATATCAAAAGGTTATTTGCCCCATACGCACCCGGAATAACATTGAGGTTAAACGTTATGAAACAACTTCGTGACGCAGGAATATCAACACAAGCATCCATTTCTCCTGTATTACCCTTTACACCTGATTTTCCAAAAGTTTTACAAGACAAGGCAGATCATATTTGGATTGATACATTGAGTATTGGCGATGGTTCAATGGGAAAACGTTCAGAGAAATTAGGGATGCCGACTTTATTTGAGGAACACGGTCTATCTAAATGGTACCGGAAAGATATTCACGTAGCCGTGGAAAAATATTTTAAAAAATACTTTCCACGTGATAGGGTTAGAGTTTCTAAAAATGAAGCGTTTTTTAACTAAGTGCTGTATCTATTTAAACGTTTATTTATTAAATTGGATACTATTTTTAACTCCTGTACGTAATAAAATAACCAGAAAAAGCTAATTACTAAATATTATTGCTTACGTTTCAGCCTATTTAGGAGGATATAATGGTGGTTAACAACAACTTAAAGAAAGCAGAAAGAGGAGTATGGATCAGCATTTTAGCTTATGTTTTACTTTCAGCGATTAAGTTAATCGCTGGTTTTATTGGAAACTCAGATGCATTAAGAGCTGATGGATTAAATAATTTAACAGATGTGATTGCATCAGTAACTGTTTTAATCGGGTTAAGATTTGCCCAAAAACCTGCGGATGAAAATCATAAGTATGGTCACACAAGAGCAGAGACGATCGCTTCGTTAATTGCTGCAATTATCATGTTTATTGTAGGTATACAAGTGATTGTGGATGCTTTTAAAAATTTTACTTCTCCAACGGAAAGTACACCAGAACTATTTACTGCATTTGTTGCTTTATTCGGTGCCATTTTTATGTATTTTGTTTATCGATACAATCGAAAATTATCAAAAAAACTTGAAAGTAAGGCATTATACGCTGCTGCCCAGGATAACCGCTCAGATGCATTAGTTAGTATAGGGGCAGTTATTGGGATCGTAGGTTCATATTTAGGATTTGCCCGTCTGGATTCTATTGTGGCTGCCATCGTCGGACTTATTATATGTCATACTGCATGGGGAATCTTTAAAGAAGCCGTCCACGATTTAACAGACGGCTTTGATGCCGAGAAATTAAAAGAAATAGAAGAAGAAATCAAAAATACACCTGGAGTCACCTTCGTTAAAGACCTAAAAGCACGCGTATCCGGCAATCAAACAACAGTCGATGCCATTATTTTTGTCAAATCAACCCTTACAATCATCGAAGGTCACAACATCACCGACAAAATCGAACAACGACTCCGCGAAACATACAACATCGAACGCGTCCACATACACGTCGAACCAAATTAGGGACAAGGGGACAGGTGAGCTGACCCACTTGTCTTTTTCTATGGGACAAAGGGACAGGTCAATTGTCCCAATTACCTTGATTTACTATAGGGAATCCTTTTTTACTCCATATCAATGAACGTTCATGTTCTTTGTGAAACCCATTGGAATTGAATTTAATGGATAACCTGCTCCCATGTTATATCAAAGCCTTTTTTCCAAAGCAGCCACAGAGTGACAATTGAAATAACCAAATATAAATAGATGCCGTAAGAAAATAACGTACTGATAAAATGTAGACCTGCAAATAATCCGGCAATTAGCATTAAACCAAATACAAGTGCCCCATTGTTTTGATTTACTTGTTCAAATGACTCTGAAAAGGGTAGTGATTTTTTTACAATCATAAAACAAATGACAGCATATAGACAGGAATTGATAAAGACGACAATTAGATCTGGCAGCACTTTTACACCAAATAATGCAAGAAAGAGTACAGATAACAGCAAGTAAACAGGTAAATATAATTTAAAAATAAAGGCCTTTATTGTGCCACTGAACATCGGCTTTAACTGCGTTATAGGTGCAACCCTGTAAATCCATGAGCCTTTATACTTTCCTGAAAACTTCAAAAGCATCATGGTGGTCGGGATAATGATTAAACTAAAGTAAATGGATAAATACGAATTGCTTGTGGATATCCGATCAAAATCAGGATTAAAATCATTCATGATAAAAATAAACGGGATGACCACAGAAAACCCCAAAGATGGATAAACTTTCAATTTGAAATCTCGTTCATTTTTCATCATTAAACCTGCAAATCGGAAAAAGGTTCTTTCCTCATGTGTTCGACAAATGAGTGTAAGGAGCAATTGACCAAACTTACTCCGTCTTTTATCTTTAGCTTTCTCTTGATATGTAAGCTTTTGGAGGTTTTGCTCAAAAGCAGGATTAAATTTTATATATAACCAGAGCGATAGAAGAGGGAATATGACCCCTAATGCTGAAAATAATAGATAAATCGGCTGGAAATCACCATTCATGATCATATCCATGATTGCACCATACCACATTGGAAAAATAAATACCTGCCACCATTGCGGTTCAAATGAAATGGTTACGTCAATAATAACAAAGGAACGAGCAAGTAATTGATACCCGATCATAATCGCGAGCGAAAGGAAAATTTGGACATAATTAATTATATCTTTTAATTTTTCTCCATCGAAAAATAGTAAAATAGACAAATAGATAAGTGCTGTAAGCCCAACGACAAATATGTCTATAAGGAGAATATTCATCACTGATACTAAGAAGAAAATCAATCCATTCTTAACAAGACCCGCTATTAAAGGAATTCCTACAAGAGCAATCGTTAGAAAAAAGAGATAAATCATAATATGAACCATTTTAGCTGTGCTAATGGTTCTTCTATTAACAGGCTTTGGAAACAGGATATTTCGATCACGTATGTCCAGCAGTACAGAAGAAAAGTCGGAAATCATTGATGTCATCACAAAGAAGGTGAAAATTCCATAGAAGAGGCTCATTTGAAAAAGATAAGAATCTCCTATAAATAAAAAAGGGATCATAAACAGTCCGAATATAACATAAATCCATAATGATTTAATATACTGATTGCTGGTTTCCTTGTCTTTGTTTGGAGCATTTTGAGAGTAAATAGTTGGAATCCGCCGACCATCCATTGTCAATTTTACTTGGAGTATTTTTCTCATACTCTTGTAGTCTATATCAAAGCTTGTGAAAACTTTCTCTAATCGATCTAATAGCTTAAGTGTGCGAAAATCCTTCATTTTTACATCTCCCTTACAACAGAAACAAACCGTGAGCCAAGTTCTTTATGTTCACTAAATCCGGTCAGTTGGGTGAAAATTTGTTCAAGAGTTCCATCTTTGTTTTCTCGTTTTAACTCTTCAAATGGACCATCTGCTGCTATTTTGCCTTCATGTAGAAGAATGATTCTGCTGCTTATTTTTTCAACCACATCCATAATATGTGAAGAGTAGAAAATCGTTTTGCCTTGTGCTGAAAGCTGGGTCATAATTTCTTTAAAAACCATCATACTGTTTGCATCCAAACCATTAATTGGTTCATCAAAAAACAAAAGTTCAGGATTATGTAGTAAGCTAGAAATAATTAAAAGCTTTTGGCGCATTCCTTTTGAATAAGACACAATGCGGGAATGATAAACTTCCCCAATACCAAACAGTTCCATTAGACGTTTTGCCTTATATTCAGCAAGGTCGGAATCGAGTCCATACAATTCACCAATAAATGTAAGATATTCATGACCAGTTAAATTATCATAAACCTCAGCAATTTCCGGCACATATCCGATTTTTCTTTTATACTCAATACTTCCATCAGAAATATCATGCCCGAATAATTTAACCTCACCTGAATAGTCACTTTCAATGCCAAGCATAATTTTAACAGTTGTACTTTTTCCGGCTCCGTTTGGACCAATATAACCAATAATTTCGCCACGTTTCACGTGAAGTGATACACCATTTAATACAGTCTTTGAACCATAATTTTTTTTCAAATTATTAATTTCTACTATCATATCTCTCATATCCTGAAACCCCCATTTTTTCCATATCACACTAAATAATACGATAGAGATATTCAAATAGTTTCACATTTTGTACATATTGAAAAAAACCTTGCAAAATGCAAGGTTAAAGATAAGTTAAAAACAAAAAGCCAACTATTAAAAAGTTGGCCGTTATTTCAATCTGTATATTAGATCTTGTACTTTGACTAAAATAAACGAATTTTCTAAACTCTGGATTTCATATAGACCATTACCATGTTCATGAAAAATGAAATGGATCCGACTGTTATAAATAACTTTTTGTCCAAATTTAATAAACATCCATCCTTCGTTCGTTTAGATTAATTATAACATATATACGACACACATACGAGTTTAATAACTACAACTACGACTCTATGATAAACATAGTGTAAGTCGCCTGATTTTATAAACATATAGACAAGTTATTTTCACAGCTCATATTTTTAAGACTCAATTTCGACAACAATTTAAGAATATCAATGGCTAACTAAATTTTCCAACCAATCCTCAATTTATCTCTTCATAAAAAATAATTCTATTAAAGAAAGGATCTATCACTGTCAACTCAACAGTATTCCATGGCGACTTCTCTAAAGCAGGATTGGAAAAATCATACTTTTTTGCTTGAAGAGTGGAATGAAATTGATTTATATTGTCTAATCTAATTCGAATTGCACAGCCTGGAGAGGAGTCACCATGATGTTCTGAAAGATGCAAAATAATATGATTTAAAGATATTTGACAATAGATAGGCATGTTTTTTTCATATTGATGACTCCAATCTATCTTAAAACCTAAGTAATCAACATAGAATTCCTTTGCCTTTTCCAGTTCAAACATTCTTATAATCGGTGTAATCACGATTCTTACACATCCTTTATATGTATTCATTTATCTAGTTTACTTATAACATGACCTACGTCACATGAGTAGTACTTTTTATATGTATAATTGCGGATTCATTTACGTGAAGGATATTATAGAAAGCTTAGAGAATAACATTATTTAGTTATTTGAGTTTAATAATCGGTGCGCATTAAATTAAAATGCGTATGATTAACACTTTACCTAACACTATTTTAAAAATACAAACCAATCTAGTGAGGTGAATGGAATGCCAAAAGTGGTTATGACTTTTCCAGGAGGAAAGCATAAAGTACTGACGATGAGCTATGATGATGGAAAGGCTGCCGATCGACGGCTAGTCGAAATTTTTAACCGATATGGAATAAAGGGGACTTTTCACCTTAATTCCGGCCTGTTTGGAACAGGAGACAGAATTCCTGAAAACGAAGTGGCTGAACTATACAGAGGCCATGAAATCTCAGCACACACATCGACACATCCAACTATTGCGAGGTCTCCTAAAGAGCAACTTCTACATGAGATATTAGAAGATAGAAAAAATCTGGAGAGAATTGCAAATTACACAGTTAGAGGAATGTCCTATCCAAACGGCTCTTATAATTCATACATAAAAGAATTACTGCCTTATATGGGTATTGAATATTCAAGAACTGTCAATAGTACCGGTGACTTTTCCATACCTGATGATTTGTTGGAGTGGAATCCAACCTGTCATCATAATAGAGAATTAATGCAACGAGCTGATGATTTTGTTAAACTTCACAAAAAGCAATATCTATATATGATGTATGTTTGGGGTCACAGTTATGAATTTGACAACGATCAAAACTGGGACTTAATAGAAAACTTCTGTGAGTATGTTGGTAACCGGGATGATATCTGGTACGCAACAAATATTGAAATTGTTGATTATATGAAAGCATTCCAAAACCTTAAATTTTCAGCAAGCAGCCAGTTTGTCTTCAACCCATCAGCCATGTCGGTATGGCTAAGTGTGGATGAAAAGATCTTTGAGGTAAAAGGAGGGAGTCAGCTTCTGCTAACTGAAGAAGCTTTGGCTGAGTAATAACAATCGTAGTTGAACAGGATAAAAATGGCTATTTTTTATCCTGTTCTAGTAATTCAATAATTCTATCAAGCTTTTTTTCAATTTCATTATCTTTTTGAGACTGCGGATTCTTCGAAAGGAGCGATCGAACAAGAAAAAAAACGACAGCAAAAATTCCGAACATAAAAATAAACATTAATAGCTGAAATACAACATCACCAATATTCATATAAATACCTCTCTTAACAAGTTTTGGGAATAGTGTATCACAAATTCCCTCTTGAGAGTGAAGTATGATTCATTCTTTTAAAACTAAAAACGCAAAGAATTACTTGGTGAAACTCGATTTTTTCGATTATTTAATAAAGCGATACAATCTGCCAATCGCTCAACTCCTGCTTTAATTTGTTTCTCCTCCACTTGAGAGATGCTTAATCTCAAGAAATTTTCTTTTTGGTATTCTGGCAAAAACATCCGGGATGCATCATCGACAAACACATGATTCTCATTCAGCATAAGAACGACTTGTTTTGCCGATATATGTTCAGGCAAAATGACGGATAGATAAAAACCGGAAGTCGGTTTTGTAAACTGGGTATGATCTGGTAACAGTAATTCACACGATTCTTGAAGAATGTCCATCTTCCTTTTGTATACATGTTTAATTTTTTTCAGATGTTTATTAAACATACCGCTTTTCATATAGACTTCCAGCGCTCCTTGAGAAAGGGCGGCACTATTAAAATCCAAACTGAATTTATATCGCAAAAAAGTGTTGATCAAAAACGTTGGAAGCACAACAGCAGCAACCCTTAATCCTGGAAGGAAAACTTTTGAAAAGCTTTTAATATAAATAACTCTCCCGGAAGGATCAAACGAATAGAAAGGGTCCGATTTTGTATTGAGATCAAGGTCTCCTAAAAAATCATCCTCCACAATATAAACATCGTATTTTTCCGCTAATTCAACCATTTTTTTCTTTTCTTTGTTCGTATAACTATGTCCAAGTGGATTGTGAAACCGGGGAATGACATAGAAAAATTTTATATCATTATTCCGGAATATGTACTCAAGACGCTCAAGATCAATGCCTTCCATCGTTAACTCAATGGCGAATGCTTTTGCTGATTGTAAAGAGATCGATTCAAGGAAACCGAAATAGGTAGGCTGTTCCATGAGAATATTGTTTTTTCCATTAGGAAATGGCATAGAAATGAGTAAGTGCAGAGCTTGTTGTGAGCCAGAAGTGATGACTATTCTCTCAGGTTGAGTGAACACTTGGAGATTTTGCAAATATTTCACCAACTGAACTCGTAATGAGTAAAGCCCTTGTTGGTCAGTATATGTAAATAACTCACCTTTATATTGTTCAATTGCTTCGTTCATACAATGTTGAAAGTCTTCATATGGCATAACACTTTTATCTGGACCTGCAGACAAAAAGTCGATCACATCATGATCACTTGCTTTATACTGAATTTCTTTCATGACATAAAAGCCGCTTTTAGGTATGGAGTAGATAAAATGTTCTTTTTCAAGTTCTTCGTAAGCTTTAATTACTGTATTCTTGCTGCAAGAAAAATCCTCAGATAACTGTCGGACAGAAGGAAGCTTATCACCGGCATTAAGTGAACCCTCTGTAAGTCGAATTTTTATTTCTTCCATTATCTCCGTATATTTTAAGCCCATCCGTACATCCTCCTCAATCTGTACCCGTACAGTTAAGTGAAACAATTGTTTATTTCTACCCTGTGTACCTATTAACATGTTAATTATACCAGAACTGTCTCTTGCGTCATGAAGAATATAATACTAAAGATAAAGGTAGGTAGAGTAAGCATGCAGAATGAAAAAAGAGCGAAAATTGGATTTTTGTTAGGAATAATAGCTGTTGTTTGTTTTAGTTTAACTCTTCCTTCCACAAGTATTGCTGTAGAGTATTTTGGAGCGACAATCGTGGGCTTAGGAAGAACAGTTGTTGCAGCTATTTTAGTGGCAATCATATTCATCGCTCGAAAAGAAAAACTTCCGTCACCACGTCAATTCAAAAGCCTTGGAATTGTTGCCTTTGGTGCCGTATTAGGATTTCCGCTCCTCACATCTTGGGCAATGGAGTCCTTGCCTGTTTCTCATGGGGCAGTAGAAGTCGCTTTGTTACCATTAGCTACAGCGGGATTTGCCATGCTGAGAGCAGGGGAAATTCCATCGAAAAAATTCTGGTTTTCTAGTTTAATAGGGTCTTTGGCTGTTATGATCTATGCCTTTCATCTAGGTTTCGGTCACTTACAATTTGCTGATTTAGCCATACTGGCAGCTGTGTTGATACTTGGACTGAGTTATGCAGAAGGAGGGAAATTAGCGAAGGAATTAGGAAGTTGGCAAGTCATTGCGTGGGCAATTTTGATTGGTGCACCGTTTTTCATGATTCCTGTAGGGTTACATCTTACCATTGAAATGCTTCATGCTCCCATTCAAGCATGGGTCAGTTTCTTTTACCTAGCTGTTGTTAGTCAATTTTTAGCATATGTTGCTTGGTATAGTGGAATGTCTTTGGGTGGTATAGCAAGAGTAAGTCAGATTCAATATTTACAGCCATTTTTAATGATTCTCTTTGCAACAGTTTTTCTCGATGAATCCATCACATTTTTCACGCTAGTCATAGCGGTGGTGGTTGTCTTTTCGGTAATATTAGGCAAAAATGCTCCTATTATAAAAAAGGGATCTCATCCTAACAAAACTAATTAGAAGATACTCTTACTCTTTAGTTCCTAAGTTGACATGCAATGCAGATCTTGATAATTTCAGATTAGAATAGCATATAAGGGAAGTAGCTGGGTAAAGAGAATGAAAATATATAAACTAAAGAAGAACTTTAAAGGCTTTAAAAAGGGAACACAATTCTATTTGATTGCTGAATCTGAGTTTATCGGTGTTAAAGAATTTGTATTCCGGACAAAAGATTTGGTAATTAGAATTTCTGTTAATGAAAGCGAACTGGTACATAATTTTATATTGTTGAATGATGGATGATTAAATGTTTTATTCATGATTCAAATAGTAATTTAACTGATAATGATCATTATTTGTAAAAACTTTATACATACAATATTCAGGTGCTTATACAGGAATTATATTGACAACATTTTATCCCACATTATAAAGTTGAACATATTTACAATAATGAAAAAGAATGGAGATTAACATGAAAAAGAAAATTTACTTTAACCATGACGGCGGTGTAGATGATTTAATTTCTTTATTTTTATTATTACAAATGGACACTGTTAAACTTACAGGTGTTTCGGTCATTCCGGCAGATTGTTACTTAGAACCTGCAATGTTTGCAAGTCGGAAAATTATTGATCGTTTTGGAAACGGAGGACTTGACGTAGCGGAATCAAATTCGCGCGCAAAAAATCCATTTCCGAAAGATTGGCGCATGCATGCGTTTTATGTAGATGCGCTGCCAATACTTAATGAAGCCGGAAAAGTAGTCACACCTGCTGCAGATATACCTGCACATCTTCATTTAATCAAAACCATTCAAGAAACGGATGGAAAAACAACGTTATTATTTACAGGACCGCTAACCGATCTTGCCCGTGCGTTAGATGCAGCACCAGAAATAGAGAAGAAAATTGAACGACTGGTTTGGATGGGAGGTACATTTCGCGAGGAAGGAAATGTACATGAGCCTGAACACGATGGAACAGCCGAATGGAATGTGTATTGGGATCCTGAGGCAGCAGCCCGTGTATGGGAAACGAAGATAGAAATTGATCTTGTTGCTCTTGAAAGTACAAATCAAGTCCCGCTAACTTTAGATGTGCGTGAGCGTTGGGCAAGAGAACGTAAAAATCTTGGTGTGGATTTCCTTGGGCAGTGTTATGCAATGGTTCCGCCTCTCGTTCACTTTTCAACGAACTCTACCTATTATTTATGGGATGTGTTAACAACTGCGTTTGTCGGCAAACCTGATCTTGTAAAGGTACAAACAATTAACAGCATTGTCTTAACAGAAGGTCCGAGCCAGGGGCGTACGGTTGAAACAGCTGAAGGAAGACCTGTAAATGTCGTTTATGACGTGGACCGCAACGCATTCTTTGATTACATAACTGAACTAGCTAAGAATGTAAGTGAGGATTTCTAAAATGGCAGAAAAGAAACGAGTAATCATTGATACAGATACAGCAGGCGATGATACAATTTCCATCTTAACTGCTCTTCATTATTTTCAGGTAGAAGGCATCATGGTCACCGGGGGAAATGTACAATTCGATCAACAGGTTGAAAATGCACTTTATACAGTACAAGTAGCAGGAAAGAGTGAAGAAGTTCCCGTATTTAAAGGGTATGAACGTCCAATAATGGGTCTTGGAGTAAACCAGCATCGTACTGTTGAGGATGTTCATGGTAAGGATGGAATGGGGGATTCGTTTTTCGAAAAAGCGATCCAGTCTCCTTCAGAGGGACATGCAGTTGATTTTCTAATTGAAACCGTTCATAAATATCCCGGAGAAATACATATATTAGCTATTGCTCCATTAACGAATATTGCCATGGCAATTAAAAAGGATCCAACCATCATTTCGAAAATTCCCCATTTATATATTATGGGGGGAACGAATAATTCATTAGGAAATATAACTCCAAGTGCTGAATACAATTTCTATGTTGATCCTGAGGCAGCGAAAATAGTTCTACATTCAGGTATTCCAATGACAATGGTTGGTTGGGAAATGTGTACTAGATATTCAATTATGAATGATCAGGACCATGAGGATATTGAAGCTTTGGCAACAAAAGGTTCTCAATTTTTTAAAGATGTTAATAAAGTTGTCATGAAATTTAACAAGAGTGTACATAAATTGAATGGCACAACACATCCGGATACATTACTTGCCGCAGTTGCAGCAAACGAAAACATCATGACAATATCGAATCTCTATCATGTAGATGTTGAAACTGTCGGAGAATTGACAAGAGGATATAGCCTGGTCGATGTAAATAATCGATTGGAGCGCCCAAAAAATGTTCGGGTTTGTGAAGCAATAAATCGTAACACATTTAAAGAGATGTTAATTGACGTATTGGCAGCGATAAAATAATTTTTTTGCAGTGGAGAGTGCCTTTTGCGAGCACTCTCCTATCAATATGTTGATTTCATTAAAAAAAGTTTCCACTTCCTTATATCTAAATATCTAAAAGATTATGACTAAATTTGAACCTTTTTAAAAAAACCCGGGATAAAAACTAATGGATAGATTAATAGATAAAGATTCGGTATCCACCAGGTTAAATCAAAATCAGATCTAAGAGTCCAAAAGGCTATAGCTTGAAGACCGGAGCAGGATGTCAAGACTAAAGAAATGAGCGCAAATTTGATCCAATTGGGATTACCCTTCTTATATGCATATAAACTAATTAATCCCGTGAACGAGATTAGTAAATCCAAAGGTAAAAACGACCAATTCCATGCACTAAGTATGGGATCATTGTAATCCTTAAAAAGGTACTCATTTGGAATGATATGTAACAATGTAACGATCCAATAAATGATAAAACCAATATCTGTTACCCAGAAAAAGTATTTTAACGTATTCAAACCTCTACTCCTCTCATTGTATTACAAGCTTTTACGTATAATAATGGAAAAAGATTCATTTTTTTGATCGAAAGAATAGCTCCAAACAAACCTAACAATCTTTTTTTAAGTAAAATGTGGAACATTCAAATTCAACAATTAGAATATGATATAGTTTACATATATTGACTTTACCCGGAAAGAGGATCCTATTTTATGAGAATACTATACATAGAAGATGAAGAAGAACTTGGCTCATGGGTATACCAAGACCTAATAAAGCGAGGGTATCAAGTAAACTGGTTAAAAAACGGAGACAAAGCCATAGAGCATGCAGATGCAGCAGATCTTGCCATTCTTGATGTTATGCTACCCGGATTAGACGGTTTTTCCATTGGTAAGCGCCTGAAAAAGACAGTGCCATCTTTGCCTATCATCATGTTATCAGCACGATCACAGGTAGATGATAAGCTGGAAGGTCTTGAATTTGCAGATGACTATATGACCAAGCCCTTTCATCCAGATGAGCTTGCTGCAAGAATAAGTGTGTTATTACGCCGTTTTGATCGCATTGTGCCTTCAGAAATAAGCGTTCAACATTTACGCTATCTTCCTAAGCAATATCAGCTTTTTCGGCAAGAAGACGACGAAGAAATTATTTTAACATCTAAGCAACTCCAAATCTTCGATTATTTATTAAAGCATGCCGGACAAATTTTGACGAAAGAACAAATATACGAATCTATCTGGGAAGAAGATTATTTTGAAGGTGACAAGACATTAATGGTTCATATCCGTTATCTTCGGGAAAAAATTGAGAAAGACCCTGCCAAACCTACCATAATCGAAACAATCCGAGGCATTGGTTATAGGTTAAAACAATGAAGCTACGCAATACATTGCAAACAAAGTACTTAATTTTAATTGTATGTGCGATGTTAATCCTCCCAATAGCCTTTCCACTTGCATCAATGGTTGTTTATATGCCGGCTATTATTGTTCAGCACAACGAGATGGATGTTTATGATAGTGAAGAAGTTGAGACTGAGTGGCATGAAAAGGCAAAAGAATTAGACAGGCTTACAGAAGCTGAAATGGTAACTGCTTTAAAAGAAACAACAAATAAAATAAATGAATCCACTGTATTTTGGGTAGATGAAAACGGCAAAACTCGTTATATATCCGACAATACAGCAGATATTCCTGATCACTGGACACCATCCTATACAGTTTCTTTTATGAAACAAAGCTATGGCGGAGATCCATTTACGGTTGTCTCGTTTATTGGAGAAGAAGAAAACAACGGTTTTATTGTTCTGCAAATTGATAAGAAGTATATGGATTATCCAATTCAACAACTTGAATATTATTTTGAAATCATTTATATCGTGGTTGTTGGACTATTGTTACTTTTATTTATCGCTCTTTCATGGCTATTTTTCCGGTCGATTCGAAAACGAATCGTACGACTTCAAGCTTCAATGGATGTAGAGGATCAACGAATTCCAGATAAAGTTACAGTTGGTGAAATCGATGAAGTAGGTGAACTGGAAGTATCATTTAATAAAATGATTGAACGTTTAGAGGCTAGCCGGTTACGGGAACAAGAGGAGGAGGAATTGCGAAAAGAGCTTATTGCCAATTTATCCCACGATCTTCGTACGCCTTTAGCCACCATTAGAGCCCACGCCTATACATTAAAAAATGAAGACATTTCATCTGACGGACAGAAATCAATTGAAATCATTGATAAAAAAATTGATCATTTGCATACGTTAATTGAAAACCTTCTATCTTACACATTATTAACATCAGGAAAGTATACGTACAAGCCTCAAAACGTTGATGTTAATCGAGTCATCCGACTATCGCTAACAGCTTGGTATCCAATTTTTGAAAAGGAACAGTTTACAGTAGAGATCGATTTGTTTGAGGAAACAGTTTTTTGGAAGATGGATCCAAATTGGTTTGAGCGAATTTTAGACAATCTTTTTCAAAATGTAGTGAGACATGCCAAGTCAGGTAAGTATATCAAAATCCTGTGTAAAGGGAATACGATTTATATAATGGATAAAGGACCTGGAATGAAAAGCAAATCAGAACAAGAGGGTGTAGGGATTGGCCTTTCCATCATTGACCTGATGACAAAGGAAATGGACATTACCTGGAATATTGAAACCTCTAGTGGTGGAACTACAATATGCTTATCGAAAGAATCCGATTGATCAACGTCGTATTCTTTTTTGATGTTTCCGTAGATTTAAACAAAATTTAAACATTACCACCACTTCGTTTTAAGATTCATTGTTTATCGTGTTAATAGAGGTGATTAAAATGAATCAATACGTTGTGGAAACCAGCAATTTAACAAAAACATTTAATGGAAAAGCTGCGGTTAATCAAGTGAATCTATCAATTCCTAAGGGAGCTATATATGGTTTCCTTGGTCCAAACGGAGCTGGAAAAACAACAGCAATCAAGCTGCTTTTAGGATTAATGAAAGAAACTTCAGGTTCGATCCATATTTTTGGTAAAGAACTAAAAAAAGAGAAGCAAACCATCTTACGAAACATAGGGTCTTTGGTTGAATCCCCATCATATTATGGGAATTTGTCGGCAAGAGAAAACCTTGAATTACTCCAAATTATTTTACAAACTCCTAAAGAACGAGTTGACGAAGTTCTTAATATCGTGCGATTAGAAAAGGATGCCAATCGACCGGTTAAAGGGTTTTCGTTAGGGATGAAGCAACGACTCGGAATTGCTTCTGCCTTGCTCGGTAGTCCTGAACTCCTTATCCTTGACGAACCAACAAATGGATTAGATCCATCAGGAATCATTGAGATGCGCGAATTAATAAAGAGTTTACCAGAAAAATATGGTGTGACTGTTCTTGTTTCAAGCCATCTTTTATCAGAAATTGACCAAATGGCTACAGAGGTTGGGATTATATCAAAAGGATCTCTTATTTTCCAAGATTCAATTGACGTTTTGCGAAAGAAATCTGTTAACAAAATTCGTATCCAAACAAACAATCGAGAGGCTGCTTGGAAAGTCCTTCTTAAAGAGGGCTTAAAAGGGAATGCAGAGGGAGATTATGTATCGTTTAATCAAAGTACCAATAGAGATGTTGCTGCGATGGTTCGTGCCCTTGTCCAAAACGGGTTAGACGTGTACCGAGTTGAGGAGGAAAAACGCTCCCTTGAAAGTATTTTCCTCGAGATGACGAAGGAGGCGCAAAGCCTGTGATCCTTCGATTATTGCGAACAGACTTTAAAAAAATATCATTCGGCATGTGGATTCTTGTTTTCTTAGGACCGATTGGGATATTCGCTTTAACAACCGTTAATTATTTGGTTCGCTATGATTGGCTCATCCGCCAAACAGATGATTATTGGCTACAGTTGTTACGGCAAATCAATTTATTTCTCGCACCTGCTTTGCTTTTAGGAACAACACTGCTTGCCTCTCTTTTTGCTAATATCGAACATAAGACGAATTCCTGGAAACAGTTGTTAGCACTACCTATCAGTCGAGTAAAAGTCTACAGCTCCAAATTTATAACAATAAGCTATATGTTATGTATTTCTACATTGCTGATGTTTATTGGAACGATTGTGTTTGGCAGCTTTTTTGATTGGGAGCAAAGCATGCCTATTAAGGAGATCGCCATTAACAGCTTTTATCCTTTTTTTGCAGCCTTGCCAATCTTAGCTTTTCAGTTATGGTATTCTGTTGCATCATCAAACCAAGGTACACCATTAACAATCGGAATTATTGGTTCGGTTGTGTCGATGTATGCCTATGGCGGGCCGGAATGGTTGATTTGGAAATGGCCATTGCTAGAGAATAAATGGCAAATACCAGAAATCAGTGTGTTACTAGGAATCATTGTCGGTGGGGTCATTTTTATCACCAGTCTCATCCATTTTGATCAAAAGGATGTGAAGTAATGCTAAGTAAACTTATTTATACAGAATGGTTAAAGCTCAAAAAATCGAAAGTTTTACAAATTTTGTTTATTAGTCCAATACTCTCAACGATTGCTGCTTATTTTAACTTCTTTGAAAATGCAGGAAATGAGTGGATGAATTCATTTTTATCAATGATTATGGTTCAAGCGATTCTCTTCTTACCATTACTTGCAGGAATATTTGCTGCAGCTGTTTGCCGTTATGAGCACGCTGAGGGGGGATGGAAACAATTATTAGCTTTACCTGTTGATAGGCTTCAAGTATATAGTGCAAAGCTCATCACTGTTTGTACGTTTGTGGCATTAACACAAATTCTGATGTTAGCAGGATTATTTCTTGTAGGAATGTTACATGGTTTCAATGATCCATTTCCTTGGAAGGAAGTATTCCTTCGCTTATTTATGGGCTGGTTAGGATGTTTACCAATTATCTCTCTACAATTATGGGTTTCTACCGCTTGGTCCAGTTTTGCTGCTCCTGTTGCATTAAATGTCATCCTAACTTTACCAAACATACTCATTGCAAATTCGGAAACATTCGGTCCATGGTATCCTTGGGCACAACCGTTTTTAGGTATGGTAATGGATCAGCAGTCAGGCTTTACATTTTCCATAGAGACATTGGTATTTGTTATTATTGGTGGATTTCTAGTCTTTACGGTCGGTGGCATGGTCTATTTTAAACAAAAAGCAGTTTAGTAACAGCACTCATCAAGACAATAAAGAAGTGAATACTCCCACTTCTTTATTGATTTCTTCCCGATGTATAATGAAACTTATTGTTTTAGTAGACCGTAGTAATAGTAGAATTTAATGGACAATTATTTTACATAGTAAAGGGAAGGTGATAAGTTATGACTGGATTTATTATCCATCTTATTTTATTAATACCTTTCATGATATTCGCTTATGTTCTATTCAAAAGGAAAAGGAGCCTTTCTGCTTGCGGGGTATAACACGATGTCTGAGTAGGAAAAAGCTCAGTATGATGAAGTAGCGTTGTGTAAGTTTATGAGTAAACTCATGTATGGAATCAGTCTTAGCTTATTTTTATGGGCACTTAGCGAAGGGTTAAAAAATCAACTCCATTGGCCTTATTTTATTTATTATTCTTCTTATTTTTGCATTGGTTTACTCGAATTCAGAAAAAAGGTTTAAAAGGGATGAATCGTGAAGAAAGGATGTTTAAAGTGATGGCTTCGTTTCATTTTTTGATCATTTTAAAAAATCTTCATTCATGTATTGACCTTAACGTTGCGTAAAGGTGTAAAGTGAAATTATCAAGGAGGGATTAGAGATGGAATACACGATTCACAAACTTGCGGAATTAGCGGGTGTCAGTACGAGGACTTTACGATATTACGATGAGCTTGGAATTCTTAAGCCGGCAAGAATCAACTCATCGGGCTACAGAATCTATGGACAATATGAAGTAAATCTTATCCAACAGATTCTCTTTTATCGCGAACTTGGTCTGCAGCTAAATCAAATAAAAGATATCGTGACTGATCCTGCTTTTGACTTCAAAAAGGCATTACATGAACATCGAGAGCGTCTCCTTGATAAACGAAACCAATTAGATCAACTAATTGCAAATGTTGAAAAAACAATTGCACATTCAGAAGGGAGAATGAAGATGACTGATCAAGAAAAATTCGAAGGCTTTAAACAAAAAGCACTGAAGGAAAACGAAGATAAATACGGAAAAGAAATCCGTGAAAAATACGGAGAAGCAACCGTCAAGAAATCGAATGAGAAATTCATGAATATGTCTGAAGAGGAGTACGAAAAATCTGTCAATATTGAAAAGGAGATGAGAGAACTATTAAGAAATGCGATGATAATGGGTGATCCTGCAAGTGAATTAGCACAAAGAGCTGCCCAATTGCATAAACAATGGTTACTGTTCCACTGGCCTTCCTATAGTAAAGAGGCACACGCAGGTCTAGCTCAAATGTATGTCGACGATGAGAGATTTACAGCTTATTATGATCAGGAACAACCGGGTACAGCTGAGTTTTTGAGAGATGCTATTCAAATTTTTACTGGAGTAAAAAATCATTAAACGTATTGTTAACGTAATTCATTTTTGTTAATATAGGAGTAACTATGGATGAAATGGAGGTTTTCCTTTTGACAGCATCAATGAGATTAAGATTCCTAGACCGCAATCGTTAATTGAATACGTTTGTATGGAGCTCTGCCTATGTTCAGAGCAACGGGATTGGTCTGTCTATTTTTAAAGGAAACCATTATTTAACGGGTTTTTAAAAAGAGGGATTATTTTTCCCTCTTTTTTTGATGTCTTTAAAAATATACATCAGAACGGTTCGATGTAGATGGATGTGGGTGAAGTCTAGATTTAAAAAAACTTAATAGAAACGAGTTGTTAAAAAATGAATACAGTAAATAACGATCACAAGGAGAACTGGTTTAAGAATATTATTCTCTTCTTAAGTAGTCAGACAATATCACTATTCGGGTCATCATTAGTCCAATACGCGATTATGTGGTACATCACGCTGGAGACTGAATCTGGTTTAATGATGACTTTGTATATCATTTGCGGATTTATTCCTACATTTCTTTTGTCTCCAGTTGCAGGAGTGTGGGCAGATCGGTACAATCGAAAAATGTTGATTATGGTAGCTGATGGGCTTATTGCAACAGCGACGCTCATTTTGGCCATTCTCTTTTTAATGGGCTATGATGCCACTTGGTTACTGTTTGTGATGGCAGCTGTACGTGCCTTTGGAACGGGCATTCAAACACCTGCAGTAGGAGCCATTCTTCCGCAAATTGTTCCGAAGGATAAACTAACAAAAGTGAACGGAGCAAATGGAAGTATTCAAGCCATTATCATGTTTGTTTCACCAATGGTAAGTGCGGCGCTGTTAGCAACAACATCAATTGAAATCATCTTTTTCATTGATGTCATAACAGCTGTTATCGCGATTTTCACTCTCCTTACCTTTTTAAAAATCTCTACCCATGAAAAAGCAGCTGAAAAACAAACCACAAGCTACTTTAGTGATTTTAAACAAGGTTTACAGTATATAAATAACCATGCATTTCTCAAAACGTTTTTCATATTCTTTGCTGTTTTCTTTGTGTTAATGGCACCTGCTGCATTTTTAACACCGTTGCAGGTGACACGTACGTTCGGTGATGATGTATGGAAATTAACGGCAATCGAAATCGCCTTTTCCATTGGTATGATGATTGGTGGGGGGATTATTGCTTCATGGGGAGGCTTCCCAAATAAAGTGAAAACAATGGCGTTCTCAAGTCTTATTATGGGAGTCTGTACGTTTGCCCTTGGTGCCACACCAATCTTTTGGTTGTACTTGATTTTTATGGCGTTATTCGGAGTGGCCATGCCGATCTTCAATACACCAACAACTGTATTGTTGCAGGAAAAAATTGAAGAAGAGTATTTAGGTAGAGTGTTTGGTGTAATGGGGATGATCTCAACCTCAATGATGCCTATCGGTATGCTCATATTTGGCCCTATTGCAGATATCATTAGAATCGAATGGCTATTGATAGGAACAGGACTGTTCATCATCATCCTAACGCTATTCATGAATCAAAATAAAGTATTAATCGAAGCGGGTAAACCGGTTTTAAATGAAGCTTAACAAACGAAACTGAATAAATAAGAACAGGCAAAAACGTCTTTTAACTTTGGGATGTTTTGCCTGTTCTTTTTTTGAACACAATATTGAAACTTTTTCACCAGTTAATCGTATGTAAAGGTAGCAAGTTACATGCTAGGGGGAACATAAATGAAGGACCATCTTGATCAAATAAAAGCAACCATAAAGGAACTTAAAAGTATAGATAACAAAAAATCCACTGGAAAACTTGATTTAAATAAATATGAACGAGTTGCTGAAAAATTGGAATCATTGTCTGGAAATTGCCAGGAATGTGAGCAACAATTACTAGAATTTAAGAATCACTTTATTAAATTAAAAGCGGATATAGACGGATTAGATAAACATGATCTAAAACAACACCACCAATTTATCCAGCAAATCTGTAACCATCTTCAGAAAACACACAAACTATTACCAGAGGGGTATTATATGAGTATTTATATGTCGATTGGAATGAGTTTGGGTGTCGTGTTCGGATTAACGATATTCGACAATATTGCCTTAGGGATCCCGATTGGAATGTGTTTTGGAATGGCCATTGGAGCAGGTTTGGATGCCGATATTAAGAAAAAAGGGAAAACAATTTAGTTCTTAGAGATTCACGTTGTGTAACATAGTATACTAATAGAAAAAGACTTTCTGCACTTTTCCGGAGGAGTTTACAGATACGGATGAAAAAGGTATATCTTATTTGGTTAGCTATTTATATCCCTGTATGGGGAGTAGCTTTTTATGAATTTCCATCAAGTATAAACGAGAGACAGCTGGCCGCTACAAGTTTATTTTTAGTTATTTTATTTATACTGCCTCTTTTTAAAGAAAGAACATTGGTGCTAACCCTATTATTTTGCACCCAGATCATCTTAACGATCCTCGTTTTCTATCCGGCAGACAATTTGCTAAATCCATTTCTGCTCTTCATACATGCTTTACTACTGGCAGAAGCAGTTTTTTATTTACCTAGATGGAAAAGCTTAATAGTGGTAGTGTTTCAGTTAGGAAGTTTGATATGCCTCTTATCAGAAGCACGTCTTAGTCCTACACAAGTAATATGGATTAGTTTGTTTTTTAAGATGTTAATAAGCGCGTTATACCATTATCAAGCCGTACATAAGCGAGAAAAGGAAACACAACAAAAAAATGACGCCTTACTTGATGAGTATCGAAAGATGAAAAGACAGCTTGTTACAGAAGAAGAACATGCCAGACAGGATGAGCGAATGCTCATTGGTCATGAAATACATGATTCTGTTGGACATAAACTAACTGCACTGATCATGCAGTTTGAGGTATTTCGCCTGCATGCAGAAGATAAAGACAAAGAAAAAATAGCAGATCTTAAACAACTTGCTGAACAAAGCTTAGAAGAAACGAGACGTGCTGTAAAATCCTTTAAACAGACAGAAGTAGGTGGTTTACAAGGAGTGATCCGCTTAATTCGCAAACTGGAAATGGAAAGTTTTATGAAAATAAGTTTTTCTGTTAAGCATGGAGCGTTTGCTGCACCACTAACTGGTGAGCAGTCTTTTGCAATCTATCGGGCTGTTCAAGAAGCACTAACAAATATTATGAAACATAGTACCTCAAGAGAAGCGCATGTCATGTTTGAGTCTCCGGGAGGGAGTATTTTTAGATTTGAAGTACTTAACATCGCTCCATCTCATCCCTTTTTTCAAGAGGGATATGGATTGAAAGCCATGCGGGACCGATTGGAAAAAGTTGGAGGTTCCCTGGAAATTGATCATAATGAGCGTCATTTCGTTGTGAGAGGGAGTATACGTTTAGTTGAACGGAGAGGGTCATATGATTAAGGTGTTACTTGTGGAAGATCAAGTGATGGTACGCCAAGGTTTAAAGGCAATGATTGAAACAGATGAGGAGATAACTGTAACTGGTGAGGCTGATAATGGCAAAGAAGCGATTAACCTATGTGAGAAGCAGGGTTTTGATGTAGCCATTTTAGATATACGTATGCCAGTAATGGATGGAATAGAGGCAACAAAAATAGTACGGTCACGCTTTCCCCTAATAAAAATTCTAATGTTGACAACGTTTGATGACGAAGAATACGTGATGGAAGCCTTAAAATTGGGGGTAAATGGATATATGCTGAAAAACAGTGATACGGAATCACTTATCCGCTCAATTAAAAGTGCATTAAGTGGCGGGCTTTCTCTGGAAGATCAGGTTGCGGCAAAAGTAATGCCGGTCTTACTTCAAAAACAAGAGGAGAATTCAATAGATCCGAGACTAACTCCACGGGAAAGAGCCATCTTAACATGTATCGGTGAAGGGTTAAATAATAAAGAAGTTGCAGAACGACTGGGCTTGTCAGTTGGAACCGTCAAAAATCAAACAAGTATGATTTTAGATAAATTAGAATTAAGAGACCGGACACAGTTAGCTATTTACGCCATTCGCAAACATCTCGTCTAAGATAAAAAAGTGACAAAAGTAATAAGTGTTGTTTCATACAGTGACCAGAGTCAGTAGTGACTTTGGTTTTTTTGTTTTAAGATGCAAATATGATCTTTATGAAAGGCTGTTTTCGGCAAAGATTGTTGCTTTGAATAAGTGTAGAGGTTGTTGATCTGAGCTCCAGGCTGCTCGCTTTCCGTGGGGTGGGCGGTGAACCTCCTCAACTCTTTACGTCTGCGGGGTCTCACTTGTCCCACAGCTCCACAGGAGTCTCGCACCTTCCGCTCATATTTAGTTTTTTTAAGTACCTTTTTAAAACAACAGTCTTTTAGAGAAGAGCCTAATGAAAACATCAAAGGAGGTAATCACGTGCTTGAGACAATCAATTTAAAAAAGGCATTTAAAGGAAAAACCGCTGTGCAAGAAGTGAATTTATATTTAGATCAAGGAGAATCTGTTGGCTTATTAGGACCAAATGGGGCAGGGAAATCAACAACAATTTCCATGATATCAAGTTTGATTAAGCCAACAAGCGGTGAAATAAAGCTTAATGGTGTAAACATTGTCGATAAACCTGGTGAAATAAGAAATATTTTAGGTGTTGTACCACAAGAAATTGCGCTTTATCAAGAGCTGTCAGCCTATGAAAACCTCAAGTTTTTTGGATCTATTTATAAAATTAAAGGAAAAGAACTGGAGAAAAGGATTCAAAATGCTCTGGATATTGTTGGATTACAAGAACGTCAAAAGGATTTAGTAAAGACATTTTCAGGTGGTATGAAACGCAGGGTTAATATTGCAGCAGCTCTATTACATCAACCGAAAATACTCATTTTAGATGAACCGACTGTTGGAATTGATCCGCAATCGCGAAATCATATCCTGGAGATGGTTCGTCATTTAAATGAAAAAGCTGGAACAACAGTACTCTATACAAGTCATTATATGGAAGAAGTTGAACAACTCTGTGACAGATTATACATTATGGATCATGGTGAAATTATAGCCTCCGGGACAAAAGCTGAGCTGCTTAGCATTTTATCCACTGAGGATACGATAAAAGTGGAGTTAAGTAAAATGGACGAAGCATTTATTGAGCATGTCAAATCCATAGAAGGTGTTCGTAAGGTAGAGGCAACTCACTCGCAAATGAAAGTAATTGTACGAAAAGGAAGTCATTTAATAAGTGAGCTCGTTCATTTTGCTAATCAATATCATATTCAAATTGTCAATTTTCATACTGAAACACCTAGCTTGGAGGATGTATTTCTTCATTTAACTGGCCGGACATTACGGGACTAAGGAGGTGGAATAATGTTAAGTTTCATAAAAAAGGACTTATTAATGTTTTGGCGTGACCGTAAAGAGCTCATTACCGTACTAGTCCTTCCCATTATTTTAGTCATGGTTTTAAATTTTGCTTTTGCCGGTTTGTTTGGTTTTAATGAGGATGCAAAGTTGGATTTACAATTGGCAGTGGTGAATCAGGATGACAACGACACAGAAACAATGACTCAATTAAAGGAGCGTCTGGTCAAAGAGGCGGCGTTAGGGGAAGAGCAAACAACGGAGATATTGAGTCAAGCAACTTTAATAAAACCTATTTCAATGTTAGAAGATTATCTTCATAGTGATGATTTAAAGGAATGGGTAACGGTTCATGAGATGGAGGAAACTGAGGCAGTAGCTAACATGAAGGAAGGAGAATTGGATGGAATCCTAATCATACCGGATGGATTTACTGCCGATAGTTTGTATTCAGCGTTAATGGGAGAACCGCCAACTGCTCCACTGAAATATAAAATAGAAATGGAAACGAATGATACCAGTACATTAGCACAAATAATCCAAGGGTTTATGGATCAAATGAACTATCAGTTTGCCCTACAGAAAGTGGGAGGTGACCCGCGGGTGGAAGTCATTCTACCGGAGGGAGGCCTTGAGAAAGTAGGAGCTGGTGAAAACTTTACGATGACACAGTATTTTCCGATCGCAATCGGAGCGTTGTTTTCATTATTCCTTGCAGCAACCGTAGCAACGAAAACAGGTGAAGAAATTAGACAAAAAGTATTTCATCGGATTTTATTGACAAATAGTCATCCATTCCATTTTTTAATAGGCAAAATTGTCTCAACATTTTGTTTAGCTTGGTTGCAAACGATGTTCGTGTTCCTATTGTCACACTTGATTTTAGACATATTTCCTGATCGGACGATTCCCTTCTGGCTTGGTACCATTGGGATTGTGACATTGCTTTCCTTAGCAATATCCGGGCTATCTGCTGTCTTTACCAGCATCTCACTTAGAGTGTCTGATATCGATGCTGCAAATGGTATTTTTATGATCGTCATTATTCTTTTTGGTATCATCGGTGGAAGTTTTGTTCCTATTTATATATTACCTGACTGGCTGCAAAAAATCGGAGAGTGGACCCCGAACGGTCTATCATTAACTATCATGACACAATGGGTCAAATTTGAGGAGTTTTCCTCCATCATCATACCAAGTATGATCCTTGTTGTGATTTTTATTCTTTGTACAGTAATTGGTTTAGCTCTATATCCGAAAAGGGGGAAGCGTAGTGAATTCAGTCGTTTGGGCGCAATTTACGAAGGATAAACGCAACCCTATCTTCATCATTTTATTTATTGCAGGTAGTATTCTTGCAACATTAGTATTTGCCGAAGGTGTCTATTCACCAACAAAGGTTGCTATATTCAGTGAAGGGGAAAATGCCTCAGAAATTGAGAAGAAATGGGTAGATCTGTTAAATGTTGATGACTCCTTTCAGTTTGTTGTCGTAGATCCGAATGAAGTGCGCGAGGATGTACGGGATGGAAAGCTTGATGTAGCTGTAAAGGTCATGGAAACTGACTACAGGTTAGTGGCTACAAGTGAGCTTCCAACAGTATCGTATGTTCAGCAGCATGTTGACAAAGTATTTCAACAAGAGGCACAATTAAGTGCAATTGTTCAATCAAAGGAAAATGGAAACGTACGTGAAGAACTTGAAAACTATTTGGAAGAAGCACCATTTCAAATGGAGACTCAAGGACTTGAAAGTGAGAAAGTTCCTAATTATAACATGAGTACTCAATTATTATTTGCTTTTACATTTTTAATTTCGATGTTTATTCTCGGACTTAAGGTAAATAATGTCACACATGACAAAGTCTCTGGCATTTGGAATCGAATGATCCTATCACCGATTAGTAAAACCAAGATGTATTGTGGGTATATTCTTTATAGTTTTTTGATTACCCTATTTCAAGTAGTTGTTGTCCTCTTCGTGTTTAAGTATTTGATGAACTATGAACTCGGAGATCAATTATGGTTAATTATCTTAATTGCTGCGTTCTTTATTTTTAGTATGATCAGTATTGCGATGTTAATTACCGGGTTTGTAAAGACGCCTGAGCAATTTTATGCGATTTACCCATCAGTTATCCCCCTAATACCGATTGTAAGTGGAGCTTATATGATGCCGGGAACGATTACGAATTCAGCTCTATTGTTCATAGCAGATCTCTTTCCGATGGCACATGCGATGGATGCGATTTTGTCAGTGATTTTTTATGATGCCGGTTTTAACGATGTGATGATGTCCTTATTATTTATGCTGTTAATCGGTGTGGTAGCAATGGGATTAGGAATTAACCTTATAGAGAGAAGAACCAGATAGGCTTCTAGTATAGTAACCTTGCAAAGAAGGAATTTTTAACTCACTTCTAGAAAGTAAACCTGGATCATTTATTTTTTAGGAGGAATAGTCATGGTGATGCAAAGAGTTAGCCTGCTTACAATCGGTGCTTATAATTTACCAGTTCTTCGGTCTTTTTATCAAAAACTTGGATGGGAAGAAACAGAATTTAGTTCAGATACCTATGCTGCATTTAAAACGGCAGGTGTAATTCTAACCCTTTTTCCTATTGAGGAATTAGCAAAAGATGCCGGAATTGAACTTTCACAAAGTAAAGAAGGGTTTCATGGTGTAACGTTTGCTATAAATTTAGATACACGGGAACAAGTAGATGCAACGATTGAAGAGGTACGCAGCATAGGTGCAAGGATCTTAAGAGAACCAAGTGACGCATTTTGGGGTGGAAGGACAGCCTACTTTGCAGACCCTGAGAATAATCTATGGGAAGTTGCCTGGAATCCTTCTGCTGTGTTTGATGAAAGAGGAGCAATGATTTCATTCTAAAACGTGTATAGAGAGAGTCTGGAGCCACAGTTTAGCCATCTAAATTGTGGCTTTTTCTTATTTTTATTTAATATTATAAAAACTTAATTGATTGCGTCACAACAATAGTGTATGATACATAGTATAGAATAAATACTGTATGATATATAGTAAAAATTTCGAGGTGGGTGAAATGAGTAATTTAATTCAATCATTATCAACAGAACTACGTAGAGGAACATTGACACTTGCTGTTTTGAGTCAATTACGTACTCCTCAATATGGATATTCACTCGTTCAATTGTTAGAAGGATCTGGTATTCCTATTGATCAAAGTACGTTATATCCTTTATTGCGACGATTAGAAAAACAGGAATTGGTATCAAGCAGTTGGGACACATCTGAGAGTAGACCCCGTAAGTACTATGTTTTAAGTGAATTTGGTGTAGAAGTATTTTTGCAGTTAAAAAAGGAATGGATTGCAAATTCAAAAGAGCTTTACAACCTATTGAAAGGGGAGGAAGATGATGAACTTAATTGAGATTTATATTCAGGAAGTGACACGGAGATTACCTGAAAAAAGTCGTAGTGACATTGCGCTTGAGTTACGGTCGACAATAGAGGATATGCTTCCTGATGATTATAATGAAGAAGATGTAAAAAAAGTGCTCGAGAAGTTAGGGAGTCCGGTTTCATTGGCCAGCGGTTATCGCGACCAGCCTATGCACTTGATTGGACCGAGATACTTTGATGTATATATGTCCTTATTAAAAATGATCTTACCGATCGCTGCAATGATCTCTTTAATTTCGATGCTTGCAGAATATTTTATTGGGTATACAGGAAGTGAAGCGATAATTAATGTCGCTCTACAAGTCATGGGTGAAGGGATCTGGAGAATCATTGAGGTGGGGATGCAAGTATTCTTCTGGGTCACATTGACATTTGCCATTTTAGAGAGAACTGATAAGGGGAAAGAAGGAATACCATTAACAAACAGTCTGCAAAAATGGACACCTGATGATTTAAAAACTATCACGTATGTACCAAAGAAAAAGGCCATTTCAAAGGTTGAAGTATTCGGGGGTCTAATGTGGACAGCAATTTGGGCAACACTCTACTTTTATGCCAATCATCTAGTCGGTGTATATAGAGGCGGGAATGAAGGTCTTGAATTTAAAATACCTGCATTGAATCAAGATGTGTTGCTTCAATACTGGCCGATCGTCGTCATCGTGATTGGACTAGAAATATTATTGTCACTATACAAGTTAATAAAGGGTCAATGGACAAAAAGAATTGCCCTTTTCAATACAGTCGTTCAACTAGTCGGAACAATTGTATTTATGGTCATCTTACTAAATCCAAACCTACTAAGCTCCGAATTCACAACATTCATGGCCGATTTATTCACAATAAACCCAAATCAATTCAAAACATCATTCACTGGCGGCATCCTCTTCATCTACATCCTATCAGCCGCAATAAGTGTGTATGACGGATACAAAAAGGCAAGAATCGGTACAGAGGGACAGGTACGTTGACCCAGTTTTTAAACATAGATTCCTAAAATGTATATAGAAAATCTACGCAGATATAGAACTTTAAATTTCACCAATTACTTTTGAGATTGAAAAATGGGCTTCATTATAGGTGTTTTCATGAAGCATTCTTCCTACAAGACGGGCTCCAAAATGAAAGTAAACGTATATACTATATCGTCTTAGATTTTTCACAAACGAAAGGAAGATGTTTAAATGTACGGTTATGAAAACAGTCCACATTTGGCAGGTGCAAACGCACCACATGTTGCTGGGGCAAATGTTCCACATCAACCAGTTATGCCTAGTTATGTAGCTCCTGCTTATGGATATTGTGCTCCAGGTTATGGAAATACGTTCGCGCTCATCGTTGTCCTATTTATCTTATTAATCATTATAGGTGCAACAATCTACGGTCATAAATGTTAATGATATAGGCTAAAAAGACACTATTTATTAGTGTCTTTTTACATTTATAGAGGTAAACAAATGCATAAGGATAAAAAATACTATAGAGAGATCTCTATGTTGTACTGTACAAGTTTAATAGCTTTTAATGGTGCTAGAATAAGAAGGACTATAAATACAATTGTGGAACTTATTGTTAGTACATTATTAAAATAAGCTATAGAATTTAACAATGATTTTGACATGTTTAGGAGGAAGGTATATGAGCATACGTTTTGAAGTGATCAGAAAAGTACAGGTAACAAAGCAAAGAGCATACTTTGGTTTGCTGGATCTTGGTTCTGCACAGAACTGGATGAAAGGCTTAGTCAAGATCGAGCGGATGGATGAGGGACCTCTTAAAGTGGGAAGTGAATGGAGGGAAACACGAAAGATGTTTGGAACAGAAGCTACTGAACACTTTGAAGTCGTTGAATTGAACGAACCCCATAAAATAGTGCTGCGCTGTGATGGAACAAAAGGAACAACAGGCAAAGGTGAATTTGTGTTTACATACATTCTATCTTCAAAGGATGATTCTACAGAGATTAAGTTGGACGGGGAAATAAATGGACTTACAGGACTAGCAAAATTCTTCGGGAAAATGATGGCCGGTACCTTTAAGAAAGCTTGTGAGAAAGATTTGGATTCGTTAAAGAGCTATTTGGAGAAAGAGTGAATTGGACAACATACTAAAATAACAATCATTCCGTAATGGTAAAAGATTGAATAAATACACATTATTATTACATAATACAGTAGGAGTATTATACCTCTATGTAGAATGTAAACATTTGATGGAAAACAAATCTCGTTTGGAAAACAAGGAGGAAAATATGGGCAGAATCGTACATTTCGAAATTCATGTAAGTGACATGGAGCGGGCAAAGAAGTTTTACGGTGAGGTATTTGGCTGGACGTTTGAGGATTGGAGTGAATATGCCGGAATGCCATATTTTGGAGCTGTTACTGGTGATGCAAACGAACCTGGAATCAATGGAGCTTTGATGCAACGTCATGGAGCTGCCCCGGAAAATGGACAGGCATTGAATGGCTATGCATGTACAATAGGAGTGGAAGATTACGATTCTACTGAAGCTAAAATTGTACAAAACGGCGGAAAAGTTGCTCTTCCTAAATACGCTCTTCCAGGTATGGCTTGGCAAGGTTACTATATTGACCCTGAAGGAAACACATTTGGCATTCATCAACCAGATGAAAATGCTAAATAATTGATGTAAGGTGGAAGTAACTAATGATCGATAAAATTGGTAAAATTACTGTCTATGTTCAAGATCAAGAACAAGCAAAGGAATTTTGGTTAAATAAACTAGGATTTGTTTTAAAACTGGAACAACCTATGGGACCAAATGCAAAATGGATTGAGGTTGGACCTAGTAATAATGAATTTACGACCCTTGTGTTGTATTCCAAGGCAGCAACGGAACAACATCAACCCTCAAAGGTAGCCCATCCTTCTGTCCTCTTCAGCACAACTGATATTGAATCAGCATATGAAAGTATGGTGCAAAAGGGTGTCAAAGTGGGTGAAATGTTAAAAATGCCATTCGGTACAATGTTCACATTTTTTGACCAAGATGGGAATGAGTATCTATTAAGGGAAGATAAATAAATAACTAATTAGTGGATGATACATATTTTTTCTTTAAAAGATTATTAAGATACAACCACAACTAAAAATTCCACAAAATTAACCTCATTTCAATTGGTTTTGAAATGAGGTTTTGTTTTTATAAATTTTTCTAAAAGGTCGATGTAACTAAATTAATACTAAAAACACCTTCAATGAAAAAATATGGTTTATAATAAACATAGGAATCTATACAAACAGGAGCATCTGCAAATGAACAAACAAAACAGTAAGTACAGATGGATCGTTTTTGCATCCGTACTGTTCACGTATTTTCTTATCGTTAGTCAAAGAACAGCACCGGGCTTAATTACAGACCAATTGATGAATGAATTTAGCGTCACTGCCGCAACCATTGGCTTTATCGCAAGCATACAATTTTTTGCTTATGCCGGTTTGCAAGTGCCGATTGGTATTTTGTCAGATCGCTACGGTCCAAATTTTTTTCTTATCATTGGGACATTTTTGGCCGGAATTGGGACATTACTGTATAGTCTCGCACCGAATGAAACTTTTCTTCTTATTGCAAGATTAATTGTCGGAACCGGTGACTCTGCCATTTGGGTAAATTTAGTTTTAATTCTAAGTCAGTGGTTCAAAGGAAATGAATTTGTTAAATTACTTGGAATGGCAGGTGTGTCAGGAAGCCTTGGATTTTTACTGGCAACAGTGCCATTTTCGCTTTGGATCGGCTTTTTAGGATGGAGAACATCCTTTTTATCTATGGGAATTCTTTTATTACTATGTGGAATACTCCTATATGTTGTACTCATTTATCAACCAAAACGAATCATTAAATCAAATAGTTTACCAGACTCTTCACTAAAAAAAATAAAGGCTACACCAGAAAAAACCTCGGTGATATTAAAGCGGATTTTTACAAACCGGCAGGCTTGGGCAGCCTTTTTCTGTCATTTTGGGGCTGTAGGGACGTATGTAGGCTTCATCGGTTCATGGGCCGTTCCATATGGGACATCAGTATTTGATATGTCCCTGTCAACAGCGAGTCAATTTATTATGATTGGTCTTTTTGGGGCAATAATTGGTGCACCATTAGCAACAATGATATCAAGCCGAATAAATTCAATTAAAAAGCCGTATTTGATATTTCATGGTCTGATTTTTTTAGTTGGTCCATTTTCCTCGTTTTCAGTGGTAAACCACCACTTTTTATACTTGTTTTACTCTTTTTCATTATTGGCTTCGGGAATGGTACCAGTGCATTAACCTTCGCATTTGTTCGTCAGTCTTTTGATGCAAAGGAAGTAGGAGTAGCTACTGGTTTTGCGAACATGGGAGGTTTCTTGAGTGCTGTATTATTACCAAGCATTTTCGGAACAGTTTTAGACTCATTTCAAACTGCCAATAGTCATATTGGTTATTTTTATGGGTTTATGATCCCTGTTATATTTTCTCTTTTAGGTTTGTTTGGAGGGTTTTTGATTAAAGAAAAACAGCAGGAAGTTGTCCAATCGAAGGAACTTAGTTATTAGACACTCACTATGAAGCTAGATTTATAGTCTTAAAATTTTTTTATGCAATGCTACCTGTTTACATAGTTCAATAATAATGAATAAAGCTAACAGGTAGTCCATTATACGGATCATATATTTATAAAAAAACCTCACATTTCCTCTTTATATATAGTTTATTTTTAACCATTTTCACCCCCTAGAACTAATCTTTACTTATCATTTTTCTCCACGAAATTTAAGTCATTTCACATAATGACTTAGATCATTTCTACACACCGCAAATATATATACATTCCTTTTGGCTTAATCCGCCAATAACATGACCTTAATGACCATGAATTTTTCACTGTTAAAAAGTAAGATATAAAAAAGGGTAAATCACTTAATAACCTTTTAAAAATTTTATTAGGGGGAGTAATGTGAAGGTAATTTTTATCTCACTAGATACACTTAGGGCGAAAAATCTAGGTTGTTATGGATACAAGCATCCAACCAGCCCTTATATTGATCAAATTGCAAAAGAAGGGGTCTTATTTACTCAAGCATATGCATCCGATATTCCTACAGAAGTTGCACACACGTGTATTTTTACCGGGAAAGTAGGTTTAACTACAGGAGTAGTTTCACACGGTTCTCCATCCTCATATTTACCAAAAGACCATGAGTGGCTTCCGACTATTTTAAGAAAGGCAGGATTTACAACAGCTGCTGTTGATAATCTATATCACTTAAAGGAATGGTTTGCTAGAGGATATCAGTATTATATGAATACTACTGGAAAAACAAGGTGGATAAAAGGTCATTCGATTAATAAGCTGGCTAAACCTTGGATAAATGAACATAAAGATGAAGATTTCTTTCTATTTTTGCACTACTGGGATCCACATACACCTTATTTACCGCCTAATGAATATATTAAAGAATTTTATGATCTTACTAATAATCCTTATGATTTAACGAATAAGAGTATGGAGCCTGCATTTAATCATCCTGCATATCCTTTTTTTAAGCGCCATCACTTTGATTTACTTAAAAATGTTACTGATTCTAGTTATGTAAGCGCTTTATACGATGCGGAAATTCGATATTTAGATGATATGTTAAAAGATTTAGACGAGTATTTAATAAAGCTAGGTATAAAGGATGATACATTGCTTGTGTTATTTGGGGATCATGGGGAGAGCTTAACAGAGCATGATATATACTGGGATCATTGTGGACTCTATGAGGCAACAGTACACGTACCAATGATTATGCGTTGGCCTGTCAAAATCCCGGAAGGTATTAAAGTGTCAAATTTGGTTCAGCACGCTGATTTAATGCCAACATTACTAGAAGCAATAGATCTTGCATTACCAGACAAGCTAGATGGGAAAAGCCTCTGGCCACTAATTCAAGGTCAAAAAGTAAATCACCATTCTGAAATTTATTTAAGTGAATGTGCTTGGCAAGCTGCCAGAGGTATCAGGACCGACCAATATAAATACATTGAGACGTATGACGCTGGTCCTTTTTCCCGACCACCAATCGAACTTTATGACCTATTAAATGATCCAAATGAAGAAACAAATCTATCTGACAAGCTTCCTGAACAAGTAGAAAAGTTCAAAAAGCAATTAAGTAAATGGGTTGATTCTAAACTTGGATCTGAAAAGGACCCAATGAATGAAGTCTTAATAAAAGAAGGACTTCCTTTTAAACGTAGAATTGAAAAAGTTCTTTCAGAATACGGAATGACATGGGATGAATGGAAGGCTGACCCTAAACGGGAGAAAATTGATGTAGCTGTTAATAACTAATACAAAATAATTAATGTCTATTTATCCACTTGAAAGATAAAAGTTCCTGCATTCAATAATCAGAATATTAAAAACAGGAGTTGATTGTATGAAAACTGTAAGAAAATTCGGTTTGATTTCGATTATGATTCTATTAGTTTCATCACTCCTTACAGGATGTATTGTTCCTAGTTCATCTTCAGATGAAACGGATCAGACAGATGGAGAAGAGTTTAGCGGAACCATTAAGATGTATGCAGGAACATATAGTCCTAACAGAGTTTTAAATGCAAATCAAAAGCCAGCTACCGAATTAAAAAAATTAGCAGATGAGTATGAAAAAGAAACAGGAATTAAAATCGAATTTATTAAAGGATTACCAGCAGATCAAGACTATATGACATGGGTCCGAACAAAGGCTTCTGGCGGTCAATTACCAGATATTATTTGGAGTCAATGGTATGACGCAAATACAGCATTAGCAAAAGGGACACTTACCGATTTATCAAAATACCTTGATCAACCAAATCCTTACGTTGAAAATAAACCTTGGAATGAATTGTTAAACAAACAAATTATTTCTGATACGAAGTCAGCAGATGGAAGTACTTATGTTATAAATGGAGACTATGTTGGAACAGCAACGTATTTTAATAAAGAAGCATTTGAAAAAGCAGGTATTAAAGAGATGCCAACAACATGGTCAGAGTTTATTGAAGCATGTCAGAAATTAAAAGATGCAGGGTATACTCCTTTTGCATGGAATCTTGCTTCAACTCCTACCGGTACAGACAGAATCACATGGTTAACTAGATTGTTTTTTACAAATTTCTTTGCAGACGAATATGATGAGCTACGCTATACAGGGAATGAAGGAATTACCAATCAAGATCAAGTAATTGCTATTAAAAAAGGTGTTTTCGGACCTGAAAATGAGAAATGGATGGCTATATGGCCTATTTTAAAAGATTTTTCTCAATATTGGCAGCCGGATTTTACTGGTGGTGATTCAAATGGACAAGGAACAATGCTTGCCTTTTTAACGGGTGAAGTTGGGATGTATTTTGACGGATCTTGGGCATCACAACAAATTAAATCGGCTAATCCTGATTTTGAATGGTCATCGTTTAAAAATCCGTTTCCTGATCATGTAACTTCAGAATTCGCCACAGAATTTGATTCGTCTGCAGCAATCGGTGGACCTAGTGCATCATTTCAATATGCTGTTCCAACAAAGAAAGCGAATAATTCTCTAACACCAGCGAAAGAGAAGGCTATAATCGATTGGTTAATGTATATTACAACTCCAGAACATAATGAAGCAATTGTTAATGAGCTTGGGGAAAATGTCCCTACAATTGTAGGAGCAAAACCAATAGAAGAATTAAGTGGTTTATCGGATCTTGTAAATCGACCATTACAAAGTGTTTTTGGTGGTATTAATCTTGAAAAGAAAGAACTGGATGCAATCTATCGTGCCTTCCAAGGTTATATTCTTGGGGATACCACATTAGAAGAGTTTGCTAAAGTGGCTGATACAGAGATGGAAAAAACGGCAGATTCATTGATTCAACAAAACAACTGGGATTTAGCGGAATATTTAGAAGAATAACAAATAAACGAATGCGGGCTAAAAAACGAAAAATTGCTGTAACTAGCCCGCTTTCTTCATGAAAGGGGAGAAGCTTATGGCAGAAACAGTCCAACAATTAGAAAACAGCAGTATGAAAAAGAAAAAGACAGGAAAATTGCGGTATAATTGGAAATCCGGTTATGGAATGCTTATTCCTTCCTTTATTCTTTTGATCACCTTTATGTATTATCCTGCCTTGATAGCAATAGGTTTTTCATTTACAAATTGGGATGGGTTCAACCAGCCACAATTTACCGGTCTCCAAAATTATATAACTTTGCTTAACGACAAGATCTTTTTGATTTCGATGAAAAATGTTGGATTATGGACAATCATTAAAGTACTCGTAGAACTGCTTATTCCTTTATTCGTTGCTGTTGTTATCTTTCATTTAAAAAGCAAAAGAATGCAGTATATTTACCGTGTATTATTCGTTATTCCCGTTGTTGTCCCAGGTATTGTTATGTTTATGATATGGGGATTTATCTATGATCCAAACGTAGGCGTGCTCAACACTTTATTGAAAACATTGGGACTAAATGGAATTATACAAAACTGGCTGGGTGATCCAAATATTGCTCTTTACGCATTGATGTTTGTAGGATTTCCATTTGTTGTACCTTTTAATCTATTAATTTTCTATGCAGGATTACAATCGATTTCAGAAAGTGTCTATGAGTCTGCAAAACTGGATGGAATTACAAAAGTAAGAAGGTTTTTTCAAATAGAAATTCCCTTAGTTATGGGACAAGTGAAATTAATCTTAATCTTAACAGTGATTCAATTACTACAAAACGTAACACTCCCACTAGTTATGACAAATGGTGGACCAGGTTATTCATCATATGTTCCTGGACTTTATATGTATTTCCTCGCATTCCAAAATGGAGAATTCGGACTAGGAATGGCTGTTTCTATGGTGATTTTTGTGATCGTTTTAATTTTAACTTGGATTCAGATGAAGTTTATTAATCCTAGCACAGAATACAAAGCATGATCAATGAAAGGAGATTACGATGCTTAAAACCATTAAGCAGGATATTTGGAGCCATCTATTTCTTATCGTGTTGGCATTTATTGCCCTTTACCCGTTTTTTTATATGATTATCACCTCGTTCAAAACAAATGGCCAATTTTATAGCAATTTCTTTGGAATCACTTTTCCTTTGCACATTGAGAATTATGCCGTTGCATGGGAAGCTATTGGCGGTTATATTTTTAACTCTGTTTTTGTTGGGGTAGCAAGTGTGTTAATTATTATAACAACATCTGCACTTGCAGGTTATTCCTTTGCACGTTTGAGATTTAAGGGGAAGAACTTTTTATATATGTCGGTTGTTGCCTTACTCATGATACCCGGATTGCTTACGTTGATTCCTCTTTTCTTATTAGTTAAAAGTTTTGGTTTACTAGACTCGTATATGGGTTTAATCATTGCCTTTGCAGCTGGAGGTCAGGCCTTTACCATTTTTGTTTTTAGACAATCCTTCGCCTCTTTACCTGAAGAATTGTTTGAAGCAGCCCGAATTGATGGTTGTGGAGAACTTCGAGTATTTTGGCAGATTGTTCTTCCGTTATCCAAGCCGATCATTGGTACGATGGCAATTTGGAACCTTCTAGCTATTTGGAATGAATATATGATGCCGTTAGTTTTATTGAGTGATCCTACTAAATTCCCAATCACAGTTGGATTAATACAGTTTGAGAGTCAATTTGTTTCACAAACATTATATGGTCCGATGTTTGCGGGCTACACGATTGCCTCGTTACCATTATTAATCCTGTTCTTATTTACAATGAGACTATTTATGAAAGGATTAACCTCTGGTGCTGTAAAAATCTAAAAAGAATTTTTGGCCAAATTGACCATTAAAGTGGCAGAATGAGCAATGAAGAAATAGATAGGTTACGTTAACATGAATTTATTCCATCCTTGAAATGTTAATAGTACAGAAGAGTTGCAGACAAATATTCAGAAAAAGAGGGATGCGTATTGAAAGGAAAGAGAATTTGGATTATTCCAGATGGTTTTTTACAACCGAAAAGCAAGGGAGACCAAATCAGCCATGAGGCAGTATGTGTTTTAAATTTAACTGAAAGTAGTGCAGTCATTAACCTCACATTTTATTTTGAAGATCAGGATCCTATGGATTTGTTTTTTTCAGAATGTGGTCCACAGAGAACACATCATATTCGGTTAGATAAAATTTCTGATCAAGAAGGTAATATGGTACCAAGAAATATTCCTTATGCAATAAAAGTGGAAAGTAATGTGCCAATTATTGTTCAGCATAGCAGATTAGACACATCCCAGGAAGCACTAGCACTATTTACTACAATGGCCTATGCGATAGAAAGCTAGTATTAAATATGTAATATATTGTTGGGTTTGATTTACATTTTTGCATTATGGAGGATGATTAAATGACAATAAAAGTGGCGGTTGTAGGGATTGGAAACATAGGTAGTATCCATGCGAAAGTATATGAAGAAAATCCAAACACAGAAATTGTAGCAATATGTGACATTGTAAAAGCAAAAGCTGATCAAGCTGCAAATAAGTTTGGTTGTAAAGCATTTTACAGTGTAAAAGAGATGCTAAATGATGGAATGAATCTAGATCTTGTAAGCGTTTGCACCAAAGGAGAAGAGAATGGAGGCGAACACTATACACCAACAATGGAATTATTACATGCAGGTATCCCAGTTCTTGGTGAAAAACCGATATCAAACAATATTGAAGAAGGATATAAAATGGTTGAACTAGCCAAACAAAATAAAATACCTTACGCAGTAAATCTCAACCATCGCTTCACACCTGCAGCCGAAAAGGCAAAAGAATGGGTTGAAAATGGCCGTATTGGAAAGCTTCATATGATTAATATGAGAATGTGGATTAACAATCCAGTAGAAAGCTCACCATGGTTCCATTTACGCGCATTACATCCACACTCTTTTGATGTGATTAGATATTTTTGCGGAGATGTCAAAAGGGTTGGTGCGTTTATGATGAAAGGAGAAGGCAGGAAAATATGGTCTAACACTCAAATCATGTTGGAATTTGAAAATGGCGCAATTGGTCATTTAGTAGGAAGCTATGATGCTGGAGCGAGCTATGGGTTGGAACTTTGTGAGGTGGTCGGATCCAAAGGAAGATTTGTACTTGAAGATGCATGTGAAAAATTAACCTATTATCCTCGAACAAGTATTGAGACTGAAAGCTACAGTTATTTAGGAGGCATGAAATCTTTTCCGGAAACATTTAAATCCAGAATTGACTCCTTTGTAAATCAGTTAATTCAAGGTGTTCCGTATGATCAAGTGGATGGTTCAGGTCAAGATGCTTTAAAGGCGCAGCAAATTATTGAAGCAGCCATAAAATCGTTTGAAACAGGTACAATCGTTGAGGTAAAAGATGTAGAGCTAATTTCAGGAGGGATAATATGATAAAACTTGGTGTAAATTCTGTACTGTTTAAAGATTTTGATTTTGAAACAGCTGCCAGACAAATTGCTTTATGCGGATACGATGGAGTTGAAATCTCTGCAATAAAAGGAATGTGTGAACATTTAGAGTTAGATCGATGGAGGGAGCAAGCAGGAGAATTAAAGGCGATACTTGAAGAAAATCATCTTGAATTTCTTTCAATGGAGGTTGCTTCACTTGATGAAGACCGATTGACTAAAGCCTTTGAGGCAGGAGCTGAGATAGGCATTCCCATTATTAATGTAGGACCTGGAGGGAAGTCGGGTGATGAGGGTGATCTTCAGCAATCCATTGAAACCCTTTACCGTTTATCGAAAAAGGCAGAGACTTATGGAGTTACACTTTGTGTAAAAGCACATGTGGGGAATGCCATTTATAACACGCCTACAACACTACAAGCCATGAATGAAATTTCATCTACTGCATTTGGTATTGATATGGATCCTAGTCATATTTATAGGGGAAATGAAAATCCTGAAGAAGAGCTTACTAGAGTACTAAATAGAGTGAAACATATTCATATACGTGATTGCAAAGGGCGTTCAAAGGGGCCGGGAAATATCGCGAATCAAGCATGTGGACGTGGTGATATAAATCTTTATGCATATTGTAAGGCTATGGTGGAAGGTAATTACAGTGGACCGGTTTGCTTAGAGGTCATTGGAGCGAATCAGCATTCTTTGGCAGATGTATCCATTGTGGCAGCAGAAAGTTACGGTTATCTGAATGCAACTTTAAAGGCTTTAGGGGCAAGAGAAACTAATTTTGTTCAGAAAGGATAATTTGTTATGAAAAAACAGCCAAATGTCATTCTCTTTGGGATTGATAGTCTAAGAAGAGACCGAATGAGTTCCTATGGCTACAATCGATTAACAACACCGCATATTGATAAGTTAGCTGAATCAGGGGTATTATTTGAAAACCATTTTAGTCCTAGTATACCAACCACACCAGGTTATGCTTCGATGCTTACAGGTATGGATTGTTTTGGCACAGATGTCGTAGCTCTTAGACATCATGGCCCATTAGGTGAACATGTTAAAACACTTCCGGAAGTTCTAAATGAAAATGGCTATAACACAACTTGTATCGGGTTTACAGGAAACCCTGCCTCAAGGGGTTTCCAAAAATATATTGATTATGAAGCTTGGCAGCCTGATGAAACAGGTCGTTGTCCGAAAGCACAAAACCTAAATGATGTTGCACTCCCGGAGCTAAAAAGACTCGCAAATGATGAGAAACCATTTTTCTTGTTTTTAAGACATATGGATCCACATTCTCCATACTTACCTCCAAAACCGTATGAACGAATGTTTTTTGATGGTGATGAATGTGATCCATCAAATAGTTCTTTAGCGAAAATGAAGGAATTTAAACCTTTCGCTGACTTTATCACTTCATGGATACCTAATGGCTGTACAGACTCAGAATACATTGATGCCCAGTACGATGGTGCTGTTGCCTATATGGATGCATGTATACAAAATATAGTAACTTCTGTTGAAACACTTGGTTTAACTGAGGAAACACTCATCATCATCACATCAGATCACGGTGAAACATTAAATGAACATGAATGTTGGTACGATCATCATAGTTTATATGAACATAATCTTGTTGTACCGTTAATCCTTAAATATCCCGGATTACCCGAAGGAAAGAGAGTTAAGGATTCCTCACTAATAAAAGATATTATGCCAACAATCCTAGATGTTATAGGTATTGATACGAATATTTCATTTGACGGTAGAAATCTTATGTCCATCGTAAGAGAAGAGGGGGAAACGTTTAGTCAGGAACCGGAATTTTATCTTACAGAATGTACGTGGATGCGTAAACATGGCTGGCGCACTCCGGAATGGAAGCTGATTATTGCTCTTGAACCGGATTTTCATTTTAAACCTGAAGTTGAGTTATATAATCTTGTGAAAGATCCAAACGAATTACAAAATGTAGCAGATGAGGAGCCGGAAATTGTCAATTTATTAACAGGAAGGCTTAATGAATATATAAGGAAGCGAGAACAAGAATGTGGCAGAAAAAATCCAATGTATACAAACCTAAATTGGCATGGTTTAGACCAAGGACCTTTTAATACTTCACAGGAAGCTTACGACTCATTATACATTGGATCCATTCATACTGCCCAAAAGTTACAAGAGAAGAAAAAAGAAGAACAGCTTTAATTCATTTTAAATTAATGCAAATACTTCGAAGGAGTTTTTCTTCGAAGTATTTGATTCAAGAAAGGATAGAGAAATAATGATAAAAGCAGCCGTTATAGGAGTTAACAATATCGGGAAAATACATTGTCGTTATTTTAGAGAAAATAACGACACCGACCTAATTGCTGTTTGTGATTTAAATAAAGAGTTGGCTGATGCAGCAGCCAATGAATTTAACGTACAAGCATATACAGATTTGAAAAGTATGTTAGAAAATGAGGAGATTGATGTTATTAGTATTGCAACTGGTGGTAAAGAAAACGGTTCCCATCATTATGCACCTGCTAGAATGGCGATTGATGCAGGGAAAGATGTACTGGTAGAAAAACCTTTATCTAATAATATTGAAGAAGCTCGCGAATTGGTGAATTATGCAAAAGCAAAAAACGTACGCTTAGCATGTAATTTAAATCACCGTTTTGTACCGGTTGCAGAACAGGCTAAGAAGTGGATTGATAATGGAGACCTCGGAACATTATTATATCTTAATATGAAATTAACAATTGGCAATCCTAACGAATCTAGTCCCTGGATCCACATGAGAGCCCTTCACACACATTCAATTGATGTGATTCGTTATTTTGGAGGAGATATTAAACGTGTTCAAGCATTCATGACAAAAGCACCCGGGAGAAAAGTATGGTCTACAGCTTCAATTAATTTAGAATTTGAATCTGGTGCAGTTGGGCATTTAACGGGTAGTTATGATATGGATAACAACCATCCGATAGAAACTTGTGAAGTTGCCGGCAATAAGGGGAGGTTTTTTATTGATAATGTATATGAAAACTTAACGTTTTATCCGCATAAAAGCAGTGAATTAAAGGTGTTTCGCAATTCAGTTCTAACGGGAATGAATGGTTTTAATGAAACTTTTAAAAATAGAATAAATACGTTTATTAGTGAGATAAAACAATCTACTCCGCCGGAAAAAATCACCGGCTCTGGTCATGAGGCATTAGCAGCACAGGAAGTAATAGAAGCAGCTATTCGCTCACAATTGGAAAATGGTGCAGTTATTGAAATTGGAAAATGAATATGTAGTAAAAAAACACCATTTTCATTTCGGTAATTGACTAAAAAAAGAGATTGTTTAATACTTATTGTAAGCGTTTACTAATATATGAAAGAGAACGTTTACTTACTAGATAAACATCCATGTTATTTTATCTAGAGGAGGCACATATATGTCAGCAACTACATATCAAAGTAGTGAATATATGAAAACAGAAGAATTTCCATTTTGGATTCAGAGATTTCATCATGATTCTACAAACATACCTCCTGCGCATTCACATGAGTTCATTGAACTTGTATTTGTAGTTAAAGGCAATGCAAGACATATATTTGAAGAACAATCCTACATGATCAAAACAAATGATGTTTTCATCATTAATCCCGGTGAAGTTCATACGTTTAATATTGATAAAGGCGAATCATTAGAAATTATTAATTGCTTATTTCTTCCTAATTTAATTCAAGACTCCTGGTTAAAAGAACTAGGTGTTTCTCAATCAATGGATTATTTTTATATTCATCCTTTCTTAGATAATAACGAGCGTTTCCATCATCTCTTAAATTTAGATGTCAATACCTCATCAAGATTTTTACATTTATTAGAAGGGATGATGTTTGAATACAACAGGGAAAATTCATGCTACTCCACTTTAATACGTTTACAGCTAGTAGAATTGTTAATCATTTTGTCCCGTCAATATAATGATAGAAAATCAAGATGTATGCAACCTCTCTCAAAGCAAGATGATGTAAACATTTTGATTCAAAGAATATGTGGATATTTAACGAGAAACTTTGATCAGAAAATCTCCATCCAGACCCTCTGTCACTTATTTAATATCAGTCCACGTCATCTAAACCGCCTATTTAAACAAGAAACAGGACAGACCATAATCGAGATGGTACACAATATCAGAATTGAAAAAGCAAAACAATATTTGATAGAAACCGATGAAAAAGTGATTAATGTTGCGATAAGAGTCGGGTATGAAGACCCTGCGTTTTTTAGCCGCTTATTTCGAAGAATAGTTGGCTGTTCTCCCGGTAAATTTAAAGCAAGTAGCTACATTACAAGTATTAAAGTTTGATGCTCACTTATATGAAAAGAACCGATAGATTTATATTAAATAGTTATCTATAATATGTTTTAGGAATTTAATCATTTCCTCTTCTATTTTTAACCATGTATCATTCATCAACAAATCCATTTTACAAACGACTAAGTCTATATTATACTCTCTAATAGAAAACAAAAAAATAAATACTGAACAAATAGGTTTCTTACCATATGTAAGACTAAGAGGGAAGTTTGGTGTAAATCCAACACGGTCCCGCCACTGTAAGCGAAGAGTAAGGTTATGTAAGAACCACTGTGTGTAAAGCATGGGAAGGAATAACCGGCATTCAAATTCGTAAGTCAGGAGACCTGCCTATTATGTTTTTTAAGCTTCCTCGAGGAAAGGAATGTTTAAAGTGCTCTTTAGTCAGTCTCTTGCTGCTTTATTGCTATTATTTTTATAGTAGATTGGATGTTTATACATATCTTGAACAAGAGAAATACCATTTAGATGCCTTTATTCAACGCTTTCTATAGAGAATAGCGTTTTTTTGTGTTCAAAAAAGAAAGGGAGAATGAACAAATGAATACGTTTATGAAAAAGTGGGGTTTATTAAGTGTTGTTCTTTTGTTAAGCATGTTCATGATCGTGGGGTGCGGATCTCAAGAGGATACCACACAAGGTGAGCAGAATACTAAGAATGATTCGACTCAACAAGAAGAGAATAATACTGAGAGTGCACAGGCGTTTCCAGTCACGATAACGGATGATGCAGGTAAGGAAGTAACCATCGAATCTGAGCCTGAATCAATCGTTTCTATCCAAGCGAGTAATACTGAAATTCTTTTCGCTCTTGGACTAGGTGATAAAGTGATAGGTGTTTCTGATTATGATAACTACCCTCCAGAAGCATTAGAGATAGAAAAAGTAGGTGCTCAGGATATCAATGTTGAAATGGTACTATCCCTTCAACCTGATATTGCGTTAGTAACCGATTATCATAATGAAACACACCCTGATATTTTAAAGCAACTTGAAGAAGCAGGAATTAAAGTGGTTGTTGTTGGTGATACCTCTTCATTTGATGAAGTATATAAAAATATCCAAATGATTGGACAAGCAACAGGGACTGAAGAAAAAGCTAACGAAATTGTAACTGATATGGAAGACCGTCTTGCTGCTATAAAAGAAAAAGCTGCAGCTGAAATTACAGAGAAAAAGAAAGTATGGGTAGAAGTTTCTCCATCACCGGATATCTTTACAACAGGTAAAAACACATTTATGAATGAAATGCTGGAATCAATCCAAGCAGTTAATGCCGCAGAAGACCAAGAAGGCTGGGTGAAATTAACGGAGGAAGAAATTGTTAAACTAAACCCTGATGTGATTATTACAACGTATGGCTATTATATAGACAATCCAAGTGAACAGGTATTAGCACGTAAAGGGTGGACAGAAGTACCAGCAATTAAAAATAAACAGGTATTTGATGTTGATAACGATACAGTAACAAGACCAGGTCCGCGTTTAATTGAAGGAGTCGAGACACTTGCGAAGCTTATTTATCCTGAAGTGTTTGAAAAGTAAAATTACGTGGCTGTATATTCTAAGCGGAGGGTTTGTACTTAGTACAGCCCTCCTTGGTTTATTTATTAGCAGTGTCCAAGTGCCGATTCCCACTATTTTACATATCATTTCTGACAATGCATTCGGTTTTGGGTGGCTGGGAGAAATTCCAAAAAATGAAGAGATGATCATATGGAATATTCGTTTGCCAAGAGTACTGCTGGGGTTTTGTGTTGGGGCATCTTTATCATTAGCAGGAGCCGCCTTTCAAGGACTGTTACGAAATCCATTGGCAGATCCTTATACAATCGGGGTGTCGTCAGGAGCATCACTTGGTGCGGTGTTTGTTATCTTTTTTCAATTTTCGATAATCGGCTTAGGAAGCTTTACACTTCCTGTTGTGGCAATCATAAGTGGCTTTATTACTCTTTTCCTCGTTTTTGGCCTTGTGAAATTAAGCAGTCGAAACCTGGCAATTGAAACGATTATTCTGGCCGGAATTATCGTAAGTGCATTTATTGGCGCCATTGTCTCACTAATTATCTCATTAAGTGACCGTGATTCAATGACACAAATTATTTATTGGCTGTACGGTAGTGTTGGGATGAGAAGCTGGACACATGTAACATTAATTATTCCGTTTATGGCGCTCGGGACCTTCATTTTATTTGCAAATCATCGGGAGTTAAATGCATTGGCACTAGGTGAGGAAGCAGCAGACCATATAGGTGTTGATGTGAGAAAAAGAAAAATCTTTATTCTAATTGGTGCTTCCCTATTAACAGGTGCAGCTGTTGCGGTCTCAGGCTCGATAGGTTTTGTCGGACTTGTTATTCCACATCTTATTCGCTTAATAACGGGACCGAATCATCGCCATGTTCTACCATTGTCAATGCTTGTAGGTGGAGCATTTCTCATTTTGGCAGACTTAGTATGCCGAACCATTATCGCTCCCAAGGAAATGCCGATTGGTGTGATCACAGCTTTAATTGGTGCACCGGTTTTTGCACTTTTATTAATTAGAGAACGTATTGGGCGGAGGAGATCGTAAATGATAAGAATTCAGAACTTAGTTGGCGGTTATTCACATCCGCCCATTATAAACGGTATTGATGCAGATATCAAAAAAGGTGAGTTTTTCACCCTCCTTGGTCCAAACGGAAGTGGAAAAACGACCATTTTCAAGCTTATTACAGGTCAACTACCGATTATAGGTGGAGATGTGTATTTATCAAACCAATCGATTACAAGTCTATCCAAGCTTGATAAAGCGAAAAAAATGGCTGTACTCACCCAGGAAGCAAATGTATCATTTGATTATACGGTTGAAGAAATTATCGCACTCGGTCGATACCCGCATCAAAAGGGTTTTCTCAAACAACTTACAAAACACGATATCGCCTTAATGGATCATGTCATGGATATGACAAGTATTACCCAATTCAAAAAAACTCCATTTCGCATGATAAGCGGTGGGGAAAAGCAAAGAGTTTTATTGGCGAAGGCTTTAGTGCAGGAACCTGAAATTTTACTTCTAGATGAGCCTACCAACCATTTAGATATTAAGCATACTTTTCAAATGCTCGATTTATTAAAAGAACAACAGCAATCAATGGGATTAACCATTTTTGCCATTTTACATGATTTAAATGTGGCATCACTTTATTCTGATCGCATCGCCCTGCTGCATCATGGGCAGTTTCTAGAAGTTGGGGATGTAGAAACGTTAAGAAAAGTGAATCAGCTGAAAAAAGTGTATGAGGTGGATGTACTTTCTCAATCACATCCAACAATTCCAAAGCCACAGTTGTTATTGACTCCAAACCATCGTATATCTCCACAACCTTATAATTTTAAAGAATCTTATGCGATTAAACAAACGAAGGAATTTATCCATGTTCAGTTCAACCATCCGTTAAAATCAATATCTAATGGTGTAATTGGCGATGGAATTCAGTGGCTCACTCATTTTTGTAATTTTCATGTGAAGAAAAATTATCATTGTGATGAGCCGCCTAAAGATGTACAGACCAGGATGAAAAAAATGAACATCCCATTTGAACAAGCACTTGGGATGATGACAGCTGTTATTTTGGAGGATGTTGTCATAATAGAAGAGGAAGTAAATGGAATCCAGCTGCTTGCTATTGTGACTGCAGGTGTTGGAAATGCAGTTGATATCACAAAACAACCAATTACAGAACCAGTTCAAACGATTGGAACAATCAATACTATGCTCTTTATTGATGCACATTTTACAGATGGAGCACTTGTTAATGGGTTACTGTCAGCAACAGAAGCAAAAGTCAAGGCTCTAACCGATTTAAACATAAAAGATCCCCAGACTAAGTCAATGGCAACCGGCACATCAACCGATGCAGTTGTTCTCGGTTTAACACAGCAGGGAGAAAAAACTCCTTATGCCGGATCAGGGACGGTTGTTGGCCGGGCAATAGGTCAAATTATTTATAAGGCTACATATGAAGCAATCAAGAAATATTTACTTCGCGTAAACAAAGGTCGTTATGATAGAAAAGAGGAATCTTGATGCAACAGAAAAGATTAGTCATTGCAGGAACCGGAAGTGGAGTTGGAAAAACAACCCTTACAATTGGGTTAATGTCTGCCTTAATAAAACGTGGACTTATTGTCCAAGGATTTAAATGTGGTCCTGATTATATTGATCCAAGTTATCATACGGCAGTTACAAAAAGAGCTTCTCGAAATTTGGATAGTTGGATGCTCTCCCATGATCATGTTATCGACATCTTACATCATGGCAGCATTGGTGCTGATATTTCCGTTATTGAAGGAGTTATGGGCTTTTTTGACGGGAAAAACCCGGAAACGAATGAGGGAAGTACAGCAGAAATCAGTATCATTACGAAAAGTCCGGTTTTATTAGTTGTTAATTGTGAAAGCATGGCCCGTAGTACTGCTGCTATTGTGAAAGGCTTTCAACTTCTTTCGGACGGACCGAACATTGTGGGTGTCATTGCAAATAAAGTCGGGAGTGAGGGGCATTATCAGCTTGTAAAAAAAGCAATTGAGAAGGAATGTCTTGTACCTGTTGTCGGATATTTAAAAAGAGAAATGGATATCGAGATACCTGAACGTCATCTTGGTCTCATTCCTTCAATTGAACGTGGTGATCTTGATCAATTTTTTCATACATTAGGAGATTTAGTCAGTGAAACAATTGATATACAAAAACTAGTCGAATTATCGGCAGCAGATCCTTTACCTTTAAATGAAGAGTCTTCTCTGTTTAAAACTAAAAAAGAACAAATCGTAAAAATTGCTGTAGCAAAAGATGCAGCGTTCAATTTCTATTATCCTGAGAATCTTGAAATGTTGGAATCAAAAGGAGCAGACATTGTTTATTTTTCACCACTTGAAGATGAAGAGTTGCCTTCAGACATCGACGGCCTTTATATCGGCGGGGGCTTTCCTGAGGAATTTGCCCAACGATTAGAGAAAAACCAAAAAGCAAAGCATTCTATTAAAATGTATATAGAACAAGGGCTACCAACACTAGCTGAATGTGGCGGGTTCATGTATTTAACAGAATCAATTAGAACAACTGAATTGAAAACCTATCAAATGGCAGGAGTCATTCCTGGTAAGGTTCACATGCAACAAACTTTAGCTGCTTTAGGTTATAGAGAAATAAACGGTCAAAATGGTAATTACCTTTTAAAGAATGTCGTAGGGAAAGGACATGAATTTCATTATTCCACCTATGAATCTACGGAAGATAACGTTCCTTACGCATACGAAACAAAAGGACTTAGAGGAATAAAAAAGGAAGGGTATTTACTTAAAAATGTAGTGGCTGGCTATACACATTTTCACTTCGGTTCAAACCCTGACATGGTTGACAACTTGATCGGTAAATGCCTTGAATACAAACAAAATCGGGGGAATCATCATTGACTAAACATACATATACCATTCCGGAAAAATCCACAGAAATGGGAAAACAAGTCTCACTCTATATCAATTCATTAACAAAACCGCTTGGAAGTTTGGGAAGATTAGAAGAACTGGCGATTTCACTAGCTGAAATAAAAAATGAATCTTTTCCAACTGTAAGTCCTGCAGGAGTACTTGTCTTTGCAGCAGATCATGGCATAACAGATGAAGGAGTATCAGCTTATCCAAAAGCTGTTACAGAACAGATGGTCCTTAATTTTTTAAATGGCGGAGCAGCTATTAATGTATTTAGTAGACAAATAGGAGCGCTTTTAAACATTATTGACATTGGGGTTGCAAGCGATCTTGATCATTCAGATTTAATAACCAAAAAAGTACGATATGGGACAGGTAACTTTCTGAAAGAAGATGCTATGTCTCGTGAAGAAGCCGAAAAAGCAATTGAAATTGGTTATAAAGAGAGTATTGAAATCATTAACAAAGGTGCACAATGTCTGATTCTTGGTGAAATGGGAATTGGCAATACAACAGCAAGCAGTGCAATTTTAGCTTTATTAAGTGGAAAAGCGATTGAAGCTGTCGTTGGTACTGGTACTGGAATTACAGAAGAAGGCATCCAGCATAAAGTTTCTGTTATTAAGCAATCACTTCAAAACCGAAATCCTGATTCATCTGATCCAATCGATCTCATCTCGAAGGTAGGTGGACTAGAAATTGCTGGTATGACAGGTGCAATGCTTGCTGCAGCTAGCAAGCGAGTACCGATTCTTGTTGATGGGTTTATTTGTACGATTGCGGCATTACTGGCAAAGCAACTTTCACCGAATGCTTCAGATTATATGATTGTAACACATCGATCAGTTGAACCTGGTCACCAAATTGCCCTTTCATTATTAGGAAAAAAACCACTTTTAGATTTAGGTCTCCGGTTGGGTGAAGGAACAGGAGCAGCGGTTACTTACCCAATTATTCAATCAGCTACACTAATGCTAAAGGAAATGGCAACATTCGAATCTGCTGGAGTTTCTCAAAAAAGCTAGGAGGTAATTGATGATGGAGAAAAAAGGTTTAACACTTGTATACACCGGTGATGGAAAAGGGAAAACAACGTCTGCTCTTGGATTAACATTGCGGGCGGTAGGAAGAGGGTACAAAGCAAAAATCTTTCAATTTATAAAATCTCCCCAGCGTTCATATGGAGAACAAATTGCCCTGAAAAAATTAGGTGTGGACATGGTTCAACTAGGTATTGGCTTTACATGGACCAAAACACCTGAAGAGCATCGGGAAGCATTGAGAGTTGGCTGGCCGAAAGCAAAGGAAGCGGTACTAAGTGGAGAATATGATGTCGTGATTTTAGATGAGCTAAATAACGCACTTTCTATTGAGACTTTTCCAATAGAAGATGTTTTACCCTTACAAGAAGTGATTGACGTGATCCAAAATCGTCCACCACACGTTCATCTTGTTATAACGGGTAGAAATGCCAAACAAGAAATTAAAGATGTAGCCGATCTTGTCTCTGTCATTGATGTGGAAAAGCATTATTATAATGAAGGAATTCCTGCTGTGAAGGGAATTGAATTTTAACCGCGCAAAGGAGTTCATACATATGAAAAAGGCAGTACCTTTAATGATTCAAGGCACACATTCTGATGCTGGAAAAAGTGCGATTGTAACAGCACTATGCCGTATCTTTATGCAGGATGGCTATAAGACAGCACCATTTAAGTCACAAAACATGGCACTCAATTCTTACATCACAATTGATGGAAAAGAAATTGGCCGGGCACAAGGTGTGCAAGCAGAAGCAGCTAACATCATTGCGACAACTGATATGAATCCGATCTTGATCAAACCGACAGGAGCTTACCAATCTCAAATTGTTGTACATGGTAAACCATTTAGAAATATGAAAGCAGGCGAATACCGGCAAGACTTCTTTCAACAAGGGTTAACATTGATAAGGGATGCTTATGATAGATTGGCATCTAGCTATGACCGAATTGTGATTGAAGGAGCGGGAAGTCCGGCAGAAATTAATTTAAATGACCGTGAGCTTGTAAATATGCGTGTTGCCAAAATGGCTGATGCACCCGTCATATTAGTTGGTGATATTGAAAAGGGTGGTGTATTTGCGAGCTTAGTAGGGACACTCCAGTTATTAGAGCCGGAAGATCGCAACAGAATTATTGGTGTGATCATTAATAAATTCCGCGGGGATGTCTCTTTATTAGAACCAGGCTTAAAATGGTTTGAAGAATACACCGGTGTTCCTGTATTAGGGGTTGTTCCATATATTGAAGATTTGTTTATAGAAGCGGAAGATTCAGTTGTTTTAACAAATTATTCTTCTAAACAAGATCTCTCCAAAGATATTGATATTGCTGTCATTCGCCATCCGATGATTTCTAATTTTACTGACGTAGATCCATTTTTTGAAGAAGTTGATTGTCATGTTCGATTCGTGAAACATGCAGATGAACTAGGATACCCTGATTTACTCATCTTACCCGGAAGTAAAAATACAATTGAGGATATGATGTCTCTCCATCAGAGTGGATTAGCCAATAAAATATTGGAGCTCACACAGAGAGATACAATGATTGTTGGCATTTGTGGGGGATATCAAATGCTCGGTAACAGTATTGAGGACGAACATAAAGTGGAATCAGTACATGGAAAAACGAGTGGATTAGGTTTACTTCCTATGAAAACTGTTATAACTGAAAAGAAAAAAACAGTCCAATCAATAGGAATGGCAATGTTTGGAGAAAAGCAAATCCCTGTAAAAGGGTATGAAATTCATATGGGTGAATCGTACTTTGATGAAAGATATAAACCTTTTATACACCTAACAAATAGTCAAGATGGTGTGATAAGTGAGAACAAGCAATTGGTTGGTACGTATTTTCACGGGATTTTTCATAATGACCTATTACGTGAAAACATTCTTAATGAAATTCGTACCAAAAAAGGCTTGGATCCAATTTATGATCGGGTATCATTTGCTAAGAAGAAAGAAGAAGGTTTTGATTTATTAGCGAATGAGATTAGGGAGAATATCAACCTGGATCTAGTGTATCAATTATGTGAAAAATTTGGCTCAAACAGAACCGACAATAACGATGTAAAGGAATTAACATGAATGTTGTTTAATGTATTTTCAGAATATCTTTTATTAATCATTGCAGCTGGCATTGTACTTGATTTCATCATAGGTGATCCAAGGTGGCTTCCTCATCCTGTCGTTATGATGGGGAAGCTCATTTCATTTTTAGAAAGAAAGTGGAATCAGGGAGAACATCGCGTCCAAAAAGGACTAGCCCTTACCATATCCATTATTTTAGTCGTTTTTCTTGTTACTTCTACAATGTTGTTTATCGCATACAAGCTTCATCCAATATTGGCTATCATTCTAGAAATTTATCTTATTTCAACAACCATTGCAATAAAAGGATTATCTACCGCTGCAAAAGAAGTGCTTCTTCCATTAAAAAAAGGGATATTATAGAGGCAAGAAAACAGCTAAGTATGATTGTAGGGCGTGATACATTAAACTTACCTGAAAAAGAAATTGTCCGAGGTACTGTTGAAACAGTTGCTGAAAATACCGTCGATGGAATTACTGCTCCATTATTTTGGGCAATAATCGGTGGAGCACCTTTTGCACTCGTTTATCGGGCAATTAATACATTAGATTCAATGGTTGGGTACAAAGATGAACGATATGGTCAATTTGGATGGGCCTCTGCAAAACTTGATGATCTTGCCAATTGGATTCCAGCTAGACTAACAGCACTTTCCATATGGATCTCAAGTCTTCTTATAAAAGGTTCAAACGTAAACCGGGCTTGGAAGATCACCTTGAGAGATGCAAGAAAACATCCAAGCCCTAACAGCGGTTGGTCAGAGGCAATGGTTGCCGGCTTATTAGGGGTTCAATTAGGCGGGATTAATTATTATAAAGGAAGAAAGTCAGAAAGAGCGACAATGGGAGACCCTGAAAAAGACTTAACTCAATCTGATATTTCAAAAGCGATCAAATATATGCATGGAGGATGGATTGTTTTTGTCCTAATCCCATGCCTAATTATCTTTGTCGTCCTATCGCAATAAAGAAGAGGTGAAATCATGAAATGGCCAAACCACGGTGGACAGCCAGAAACAATTAAACAATTATTTCAAATCAACCACAATAAACCTGTTCTTGATTTTAGTGCGAATTTAAATCCACTCGGCCCTCCAAAATGGCTGAACGATGCATTGCATGAATCCTATAATACGATTACGTCTTATCCAGATCCAACTTATTCCCATACAACTGCAGCTGTAGCCAAATATGAAGGTCTTCAACAGGAGAATGTGTTAGTCACGAACGGTGGAGCAGAAGCGATATTTTTAGTGGCGAAGTATTTTGAAAACGGGAAAGCATGTATTGTTCACCCAACCTTCTTAGAATATGAGCGTGCATGCAAACATTATCATATTCATGTAGAAGAATTATACTATGACAAAGCTAAGGGATTTTCATTACCATGGTCACAAATAAAAGAGAAACTAGTTGATATCGATGTTTTGTTCTTATGTCGACCAAATAATCCAACTGGAACTGTCATATCAGAAAAAGAGATTAAACAATTACTTGAAGCTGGAAAAGAAGTGGAAACATATATCGTTATAGATGAAGCATTTGTCGATTTTCTAGTAGAAGAAAATTCAAGCTTGTCAGGTTGGTTAGTTCAATATCCTAATTTAGTTCTTCTTCGTTCCTTAACAAAGATGTATACAATACCCGGTCTAAGAATCGGTTATATCATGGCACATCAGAAGATCGTATCAATTTTAAAACAAGAACAAATTCCATGGAGCATTAATTCAATCGTCGATTTTATCGTTCCTAAGCTATTGGCGGATACATCATATGTTGACGATACAAAAGCATGGCTCAATAAAGAATCGCAATTCATACATAATACATTATCTAAAATGGACTTTTATCTATCTCCATTTCAAGTGAATTTCTACCTTTTAAGAGACCTGCAAAGACCTGATGAGACTGAGAAGCTTTTTACGTTTTTACTAGAAAATGGAATTGTCACTCGTCATACCCATAATTTTAAAGGTCTTAACGGTGAATATCTACGTCTTGCCATTCGGTCACATGAGGAAAACGAGCAGCTAGTGAAAGTTCTACAAAAATGGAGAGATGAAATGTGATTACATTTGTATGTGGTGGCGCAAGATCCGGCAAAAGTCAATTTGCAGAAAATATGGCCTTGAAGTTAACTAAACAGAAAAACGGAAACCTTTATTATCTAGCAACGGCTAAAAAAAGCGATGAGGAAATGGTTGAGAGGATTCTTATCCATCAGAAGGATCGGGGAGAAACTTGGAGTACATTGGAAGAACCTTATGATGTAGAAAAGGTTCTCTTGAGTTGTAGCACACATGATGTGATCTTAATTGACTGTTTAACTATTTGGTTAAGCAATGTCATGTTTGATCGTCATTATGGACTAGAAAAGTTAGAAGGTGAGGTATCAAATTGGATACACTTAGCAAGAAAAAGCCAATTTTCTCTAATAATTGTCTCAAATGAAGTAAACGAGGGAACTCCTTTTGCTGACCAATTTGTTCTCACGTATATTTATTTCTTACAAAAACTGCATCAATTACTTGTTACACAAGCAGATGCAGCAGTGCAGGTTCAAGCTGGTATTCCAATTTATTGGAAGGGTGAAGGAGTATGAAGTCAGTAATCTATGGGTTTTGCCTGGCGATACAGTTTTTAACAAGAATTCCGATTCCCGTGCAATGCCCTTGGAACAGTAAGACAAGTAAATGGGCTTTACGAAGCTATCCTTTAGTAGGTTTGATCATCGGCATAATAATGATGATCATGTATATGGCTTTATCGTCTCACCTCCCAGCATTTTTCTTAACGTTGCTCATCATCTCAGCCTGGGTGTGGATCACAGGTGGTCTGCATTTAGATGGATGGATGGATGTAGCGGATGCTGTTGGATCAAATGCTCCGCTTGAGAAAAAATGGGTGATTATGAAGGATCCTCATGTCGGAAGCTTTGGTCATATCGCACTTCTATTTTTACTAGCTTGGAAGGCAGTTTTAGTTTATGAATTGCTTCATTTTGACATGTTTATTATGGCCATTCTCTTTATTGTGACTTATTCCCGACTAGGAGTCGTCATGTTAATGATCTTTTTGCCTACAGCAAAAAACGAAGGACTTGCATGGGAATGGAAGAAAAATCTTAGTCGAAATGATTTGATTTTTGCTATCATTCCAGTTGTCATTTTCAGTTTGCTGTTTCCGGCGTTTTTCTTTTATGCCCCTGCCTACATATTATTTGTTATTTTATATGGAAAATGGGTTATGCGAACCTTTAAAGGAACCAATGGAGATTTATTAGGAGCAGCTATTGAAGGAGGAGAATTATGGGGACTTGTCGTCACGTGGATCTACTTCTCATTCGTCATGGCATAACACCGTGGAATCTACAAAAAAGATATTTAGGTCATACCGACCAAGGATTATTACATAGTGAATTGACCATATTGGATGGATTAAAGAGTGATTTGAAGCTAAGAAAATTTAATTGCATTTTCACAAGTGATTTAAAGCGTTGTATGGAAACTTTCCATTATTTTGACTTCCAACAAGAGCCGATCTTAGATCATAGATTAAGAGAAATGAACTTTGGTGATTGGGAAGGAAAAACATATAACGAGTTGAAAGAAAAGCAAACTTATCGTAACTGGTTGGATAACTGGGAGTTGGCTCCTATACCTAATGGAGAATCTGCTCCAAGCTTTAAAGCTAGAATTGATTCTTTTTTTCACGAGCTTTTTCAGAATATAGATACTCAAAAAGAAAGTCAAAAAATACTGATTGTCACTCATGGTGGTGTTATTCGTTACACTGTTTCTAAGTATGTAGCATCTCCATCTTTTTGGGATGTTTCCATCACACATGGACAAGCACTTCAATTACGATTTGAAAAAAAGAGGGGGAATGGATATGCAGCTCGTTCTCGGAGGTGCTTTCGCAGGAAAAAGAAAAATAGTGAAAGATCAGCAGCAAACATTCAGCTGGGTGTCCTCCTATAACGATGGAGTCGTATGGGACTGGAAATCAGTATGGCTGACTGATACAACACTAGTGCTTGAAGGCTGGGAAAAATGGATTTTACAAGAAATCAAAAATAATGAAAGCAATGACCTTATTCGTCATAAGTTTAAAGATCTTTTTCATTGTTTTTTAGAAGAAGAGAAGAAAAGAAATAGCGATATTGTCCTTATCATGCTGGAAATGGGGAAGGGGATTGTTCCTCTTGAAAAAGAGGAGAGAAGATTGAGAGATATTGCTGGCTGGGTTGCACAAGATGCAGCAAAACTCTCTGAACAGGTTGAATATGTATGGAATGGCTTATCAAAAAAACTAAAATAATTGATTCATGGAGGGATATTGGTGAAATTAATTTCCATTTGTCCAAGCAATACAGAGCTTGTAGGGTATTTAGGCTTAACATCTTCTTTACTAGCTGTAGATGACTATTCAGACTGGCCTGAAGAGGTTTGTCATTTGCCAAGACTTGGCTCGGATTTACATATAGATATGGACAAAGTCGAAAGGATGGAACCTGACTTAGTGCTGGCTTCACTTTCTGTACCGGGAATGGAAAGAAATATTGAAGAATTAAAAAAGCGAAACATTCCATTTGTAATTGTACCTAATCCTAAAACACTTACAGAAGTAGGTGAGAGCATACGTTTTATTGGGAATGTTACAGATACTCAAGAAAAAGCAAATGAACTGTACATGACATATAATCAACTGCTAGAACAGTTTCGTCTGATTTCTAAGAAAGTAGTAAAAAAGAAAACGATTTATTGGGAATGGTGGGCAAAACCGATCTTTACACCTGGTGCTTACAATTGGTTAACGGAAATAAGTGAATTAGCCGGGGGAAGAAATGTTTTTGATGATGTCGAAAAAGCCAGTGTTCAAACAGATTGGGAAGATGTAAAAAATAGAAATCCTGATGTAATGACTATTATATGGGTTGGGGTACAAACGGAACGAGTAAATCCAAAGGTCATCTTAAAACGTTCAGATGCAGAACAAATGAAAGCCGTTCAAAACAATCAGCTATATATACTGGAAGAACCATTATTCTGCAGACCTTCACCAAGATTACTCCTCGGCTTAAGTAAGATTGCTAGTATTCTTCATCCTGAACTTTATCCGGTTTTTGTTGAAGGGAAAGATCCTTTACTTACAAAAGATTAAAATAAAAAAAGAGTCAGTCCACCAAAAGGTATGTAAAAGGGGGACTGACTCTTTTAAACTAATATCTTATATAACACCTTGCTCGATCATTGCATCAGCTACTTTAACAAATCCTGCAATATTTGCACCAACAACAAAATTACCAGGAGCACCATATTCTGCGGCTGCTAGCTTGCTGTTTTGGTAAATATTTTTCATGATTTCTTGTAGTTTCGCATCAACTTCTTCAAATGTCCAAGAAAGTCTTGCACTATTTTGGGCCATTTCCAACGCTGAAACAGAAACACCACCAGCATTAGCTGCTTTAGCAGGACCGAATAAAACATTGTTTTCTAGGAATGTCTCAACAGCTTCCAAAGTAGATGGCATATTGGCACCTTCACCAATTGCTTTCACACCATTGGATACTAGAACTTGGGCAGAAGCTTGATCAATTTCATTTTGAGTCGCACAAGGTAAAGCGATATCACAAGGTACTGTCCAAATTCCACTGCAATTTTCCGTGTAGATTGCTTCAGGGTGTTCTGAAACATATTCACTGATTCGTTGTTTTTCTACTTCTTTAAGACGTTTTACTGTGTCTAAATTAATTCCATTTGGATCATAGATATAACCATTTGAATCACTGCAAGCTACAACTTTCGCACCAAGCTGTGTCGCTTTTTCGATCGCATAGATCGATACATTACCTGACCCCGATACGACAACTGTACTGCCCTTGAAGCTAAGACCTTGGTCTTTTAACATTTCATCAACAAAATAAACTGTCCCATAACCAGTTGCTTCTTTACGTGCCAGGCTTCCGCCATAGCCGAGACCTTTTCCTGTTAACACACCAGCTTCATAAGCACCGCGCATTTTTTTATACTGACCAAATAAATATCCGATTTCTTTACTGCCCACACCGATGTCACCTGCAGGAACATCCGTATCTGGTCCAATATATTTACTAAGCTCTGTCATAAAGCTTTGACAAAAGCGCATGATTTCGCCATCTGATTTTCCTTTAGGATCAAAGTCTGATCCACCTTTTCCACCGCCAATTGGTTGACCGGTTAAGGAATTTTTGAAGATTTGTTCAAAGCCTAAGAACTTAATAATACTTGCATTTACTGATGGGTGAAATCTTAATCCACCTTTGTATGGTCCGATCGCACTGCTGTATTGAACTCGGAATCCACGATTTACCTGTACGTTTCCTTCATCATCTACCCATGGAACACGAAACGAAATAACTCTTTCAGGTTCAACAATTCGTTCAAGAATTGCTTGCTTAATATATTCCGGCTTTTTAACAAGTACAGGAACTAAAGAATCAAATACTTCCTTTACTGCTTGGTGAAATTCAGCTTCATTAGGGTTTCTTTTTTGTACCGTTTCAAATACTTGTTGAACATATTTTTGTACACTTTCTGTATACATCTGTTGAGTGTTTTCCATCGTTTTCATATATGATATTCCCCTTTTCTAACATCTAATTCATGAAAAATAAATTTTCTAAATGTTCCAAAATAGATGAATTGTTATTATGAAATATTTTATAATTAAATAATTGATCGAATCAATATAAAGAAACGATAATATTAATGCGTTTTATGCATTAATGCTAGGAGGATAAAAGTGGACTTCAGACAAATTCGGTATTTTATGGAGGTTGCAAATCGTGAGCATGTTACAGAAGCAGCAGATAACTTACATGTGGCACAGTCCTCTGTAAGTAGACAAATAGTCAATCTGGAAAGTGAACTGGGCGTGGATTTATTTATTCGCGAAGGTAGAAGAGTTCGTTTAACACCAATCGGGAAAATATTTTATGAAAGAATGAAAAATGCTATGAATGTAATTGATGACGCAAGGCGTGAAGTTGAAGAATATCTGGACCCGGAAAAAGGAACTGTTCGTATCACATTTCCAATCAGTTTAGCTGCCTATACGTTACCAACTGTGATTTATGCCTTTCGATTACGATATCCCGAAGCAAAATTCCAGCTGAAACAAGCACTTTATCGGGACCTAATAGATGGCGTGGTAAAAGGTGATTTTAATCTTGCATTAATTGGACCATTGCCACTCGAAGAAAAGAAACTCCGACGTAAGATATTATTCACAGAAAATATTGTGGCCTTGTTGCCTATTCATCATCGACTAGCTAAGAAACCTACATTAAAACTTCAAGAATTAGTAGACGAACCATTCTGTCTCTTACCTGAAGGTTTTGTGTTTCGTGATATCGTGATGGATGCATGCCAAAACATTGGTTTCACACCAAAGGTTTCCTTTGAAGGGGATGATATTGATGCATTAAAAGGCCTAGTGTCAGCTGGTTTAGGCATTGCACTCATGCCGGAAGTAACGTTGGTTGACAGCTTGCCACGTTCAACAGTAAAAATACCCTTAGTAGAACCAAATGTAACCAGAACAGTGGGTGTCATTACTCCTAGAGACAGAGTATTACTTCCAACAGAAAAATTATTTTATGATTTTCTTCAAGAGTTTTTTGCAAGATTGGATGAATTTAATCAATCATTTTGAGCCTAAAATGGATTTATTTTTTTAGAAAAACAATAATATCCCACTATTCACATTGATTTATCATCATGTACAATAAATAGTAGTACAATTGTTTTTTGATTAAGGAGCCTAAACATGTCAATCGCAGAAAAATTAAATTTATCAAAATATGCTAATCTGGCGGTTATCAACCAGCCGGGAGATTATTCAGTTTTTATCAATTATCCGACAGAATTTTCTAAAACCCATGATGCACTTTTTATTTTTGTGCAAACTGTTGATGAAATGATTAAACATACTCACCATATTATAAAACACGATCTGTTAGTAGAAAAAGGCTATATCTTTTTTGCTTATCCGAAAAAGGGAAATAATCGCTATGAGACTTTCGTACATAGGGATGAAATTTTTCCAGCAATGAAGGTTGGAGAAGATGGATATGTTGGGAATAGTGATATTAAATTTGCCCGAATGGTTAGTATGGATGATGTGTTTACAGTGGTCGGGTTAAAGAGAGAAAAAAAGAAAGTAAAGAAATCATCAGCTGCCAGTCAATGTGTAGCTGATTATGAAAAGAATGTTTCAGATGTTGAACAATTATTAGCAGAGAATCCGTCCGAACTGCAATTTTTTCAACGTTTAACACCTGGGTATCAGAAAGACTGGGCACGCTATATTTTCTCCGCTAAACAGGAAAAGACACGTGAGAAGAGACAAGCTCAAATGGTTGATGTGCTATCACAAGGCTATAAAACGATGGATTTATATCGTCAAAACAGGAAATAAATGACGGAACCAGTTTGATCATTCATAATCAAGCTGGTTTATTAATTGGTAACCTCCTCATATTCATATTCAAACCTTCTATCATCATAAAATGAAGAAATATAAGTAAGAAATATGAGAGGATGGTCTTAATGCACCGAAATCCTAATTTACAAGATGAATTATCTGAGCTTGATAAAAAGCATTTTCTCCACCCAACATCTCCCATACAACAACAACAAGAGCATGGTCCTGCATTTATCTTCACAAGGGGTGAGGGCATTTATCTTTACGATTTATCTGGTAGAAAAATGATTGATGGCATGTCATCTCTTTGGAATGTAAACATTGGCCATGGAAGAGAAGAGCTTGGCATAGTTGCAAAAGAACAAATGTCGACGCTTGCTTTTTCTTCTAATTTTGCAACATTTAGTAATGAACCGGCTATTCGACTAGCAAAAAAACTCGCTGATATCTCACCCGGTGATTTGCAGTCAACCTTTTTCACCTCAGGTGGATCTGAAGCCAATGATACAGCATATAAGCTAGCCCGTCATTATTGGATATTGAAAGGGAAACCTAACCGAAAGAAAATTATTTCAAGAACAAAATCTTACCATGGTGTTGCGATCGGCTCGACAAGTGCTACAGGATTAAAGCCCTTTAGAGATTTCACCAATTCTCTTGCACCAGATTTCCTTCATGTAAATCACCACTCCTCAAATTCGCTACGTGAGCTCATTGAAAAGGAGGGTCCTGACACAATTGCTGCCTTTATATCAGAACCTGTACAAGGGGCTGGAGGAGTTCATATAGCACCTCTTAATTACTTCAAAGAAGTAAAGGAATTGTGTGAAGAGTATGACATCCTCTTTATCACAGATGAAGTGATCACTGGATTTGGCCGCACAGGAACATATTTTGGAATGGAACATGATAACATTGTACCTGATATGATGTGTTTTGCTAAAGGTGTGACAAGCGGTTATGCCCAATTAGGCGGGGTGATGCTTTCAAAGAAAATGCACAAAGTGTTTAGCGACATGTCAACAGGTACATTACTTCATGGATATACCTATAGCGGGCATCCGATGGCATGTGCTGTAGCTTTAAAAAATATCAACATCATAGAGTCTGAAGGTCTAATTGAACATGCAAAACTGATTGGAGAAGAACTTTTAGATGGGCTCAAAACTCTTCAAGAAAATGATCCTAGTATTGGAGAGGTTAGAGGAAAAGGGTTGATGGGGGCTATAGAATTTAGTCATAGAGATAGCAAAACTCCTTTGGCTCCTCTTGTTGTAACCGAAGCAGCAAAACGCGGTCTCATTTGCCGATCAGTCGTGTTTGATAGGCAGGATACAGTAGTTCTAGCTCCACCGCTTATTATAACGAAGGAAGAGCTATACCATATGCTAAATATATTAGATGATTCTATAAAAGCTATATTGAAACAATAACAGACTTACCTTGAACTAAACATTAAGAAACAAAAAGCCCTCACATCAACCGAAGGGCTTTTTATGATAGTTTAATAATTGTCATTTCTCCTTATTTGTACCAGCATTTTTCTATAACTAGATATCTATCATATACAATTTAGGTATTACCATAATAGGATGTTAAGAATATCTTTTTGATAAGGAGGACTACTTGTGCCCTTTCCAAGTAATTCACAATTTACACCTATTATGGTTGGGGGAACTCCGCTTTTTGATCTATTGGGGGATGAAAGTCCGGTTTCAACGGACATTGTTGGCAATTCTTCATTTCCAGCTGCCTTTTTCGCCTACGATGGAACAAATGTTTATTTCCGGCTAAGATTAAATGGAGATCCTCGAAATGCTCAATTAACAGGCTTTAGAAATTTCGCATGGGGTGTATTAATTAATACACAGGGTGTACCTGGAACATATGACTGGCTTTTTAATGTTGACGGCTTGAATAATCGTGTTAGCTTAATACAAAACACTGTCAAGCAGGTTAACTCATGGAATGATCCTGCAGAAGGAACAGGAGGAGGTAATCCTAACTTTTCTCAAGCGATTACTAACTTTGATTATGCGAGGGTTTCTTTAGCTGATTCCAGTATAGGTGGAGATCAGGACTATTTTTTAGATTGGTTTTTGCCGGCTTCAACATTTTTTTCGTTTCTTGGAATAAATGAAACTTCATTATTACAGGCAATTTTTTTCACCTCTGCGAACATTAATAATTACAATAAGGATTCTTTACGTTCAGCTGAAGGTTTTTCATTTTCTAATGCACTAAGTAATCCAGTGTCACCAGATCAAGTAGATGTAAGAGCAGAGCTAACAGTCAATAAGACGTTAACATCTGGCCCAAACACAGTATTAATTGGTCAGCAAGCAACATGGACGGGGAATGTGAATGTCACAAATACAGGTAAGTCACAAGCAACGACAATCTTTTTAGACGATCTGCTAGGTCCAGATTTAATTAATTCATTTACTGTTAATACAGTGTCACAAGGGTTAACTGCCTTTAATAGCAGTACAAAAACATTAACGTGGAATATTGGAAATCTGGCACCTGGTGGAACTGCAACACTAACATTTACGCTAAATGGTCTTTACACAACTAGCGGGATACGGCAATTAAACCGTGTATTTGCTTCAGGTGTTGATAGTTTTACCGGAGACAGAATTCAATCAAATACATCAATCGTTACTATTACCGCACAAGCAGTTGCATCCATCAATGGAAGGGTCTTTGATCAATCAACCGGATTGGTCTTACCGAATGTAACCGTTAATTTATTGCAGGGAATGACGATTGTTGCCACAACATCCTCAAACAATAATGGTATTTATTCGTTTACAAATGTGCCCCCAGGAAACTATACCGTTCAAGCCACAAGGACAAATTATACAGCAAATTCTGTAGCAGTTGTAGCATCTAGTGGTACCTCGACCACAGCAAATATACCGTTGACTCCATTACCCAGTACAATAACAGGGAATGTATCAAGTGGAGGACCGATTAATAACGCATCTGTTACTCTAACAAACCAGGAAGGTATTGTCATCGCTTCTACGACAACCAATGTTGCAGGGAATTATACGTTTCCTAATGTGTCGCCCGGCCTATATAATGTCTCCGTTTTAGCAACTGGATTTCGGTCGCAAGTTCAATCTATAACGGTTGAACCAAATCAAAATTATACAGTCAACTTTGTACTGATCGCCAACCCTGGATCGATCACCGGAGAAATAAGGGATGCCATAACAAATACCGTTATTCCAAATGCAGTGATTGAGTTATTAACACAGGATAGCATATTTATCACTTCAACTATGTCAAATGGGGCAGGCGTTTATTCGTTTACAAATCTTTCACCTGGAACTTATTTCGTAAGGGCTTCAGCCACAAACTATGCTACTTCAATAGTGTCTTCAACCGTAACGGCTGGAAATACAACGACAACAAACCTGTTTTTACAACAGAGTCCGGGAGCAATTCAAGGAACGGTTACCGACAGTGATTCACCCGCTCCAATTGCGAATGTAAATATACAAGTTGTTAATGCTCAAAATATTGTCGTAGCAACAGCTGTTACGAACGTGAATGGACAATATTCAATTGATCAATTATTACCTGGTTCGTACACACTTATTTTTACAGCAGATGGATATTCTACTGTAACATTAGGTGCTATCGTTACATCCAATGGTACAGCTATTGTTAATGCCATTTTATCAAGGCTGGCAGGAGCATTGATGGGTAATGTGCAAAATCATCAAGGGAATCCTCTTAATGGAGCATCCGTTTCAGTATTCCAAAATAACGTCCTTATCCAAACGGCTGTAACAGATGGAAACGGAAATTATATGATCACCGGCTTGGCACCAGGTTCTAATTATTCCGTTGTTATTGGTGCAGAAAGTTATTCTACCTTTACTGCTGCTGCAACAATTATAAATGGCCAAACAACCATTTTAAACGCAACATTAACTGAAAACCCCGGTAATTTAACAGGGATTATACTCAATAGTAATAATAATCCAGTGGCGGGAGCAAATATAAGTGTCCAATTAAGTACAGGATCGGGAATTATTATTGCAACAACTGTTACAGACTCAAATGGAAATTATTTTGTACAGGGGTTAGCTCCCGGAAACTATTCCGTCGTCGTCACAGCACCAAATCTTCAATCTTCAACTTCTGGAACAACCATTACCACAAATGTGACATCAACTCTTAATTTTACATTACTACCAGATCCCGGTTCGATCTCTGGTCAAATAACAAATGCACAGACGGGAGTTCCGATCAATAGTGCAAATGTACAAGTAAGAATTTTAGATGGAAGTGGTGCAATAATTGCTACAGTGTTGACCGATAGTAATGGACAATATGTTGTTAACCAATTGGCTCCTGGTATCTATACGATTGTTGTCTCCGCAGAAAACTTCCAATCAAATGCAGCAACCATCCAAGTTTTATCGAATCAAACAGCATCGGGAAATGTAGCCCTGGTACCTAATCCCGGACAAATTACCGGGTTTGTTTTTAATAGTATTGGGGGAAGTCCAATACTTGGTGCAACTGTAAATGTAATAAATAGTGTTGGAGCTTTAGTCACAACTGTATTAACGGATCTGGATGGAGGGTTTACAGTTAATGGGTTAGCACCAGATCAGTACACCTTAAATGCCATTGCCCAAAATTTTCAGAACGGAATTGTAGGGGCTTTTGTAAACTCTAATCAAATAACGCCTGTCGAAATTGCACTTGTTGCTAATCCGGGAACAATAACGGGGACAGTTTCTCCAATCATTGCAAATACACTTGTTCAACTGCTGAATATTAACAATTTGCTTATAGATTCAGCTTTAGTTAGCCCTAATGGCAGTTTTTCGTTTCAAAACCTTAGTCCAGGCGTTTATACTGTTATCGCTTCTGCGCCAAACTATTCTGCAACCCCAGTAGGTGCAAGTGTTTTCGCAAATCAAACAACTAATGTATCTATTACAATGACACCAAATCCTGGATCTGTTTCTGGTCATATAACAGACAATTTAGGTAATCCAATTGCAAATGCAGCAGTTCAAGTTTTCGATATTAATGGAATCCTTATTGCAACTGGTTTTACTAGTACAGAAGGGACCTATACAATTGGTAATATACCAAGTGGTTCTTTTACAATCGTTGTAAATGCACCGGGTTATGGTCAAGTATCTGTCGGAATAAATGTTAGCCCCGGTGAAGTTTTAACAGGTATTGATGCTGTATTGTTTGCTAACCCAGGCTCCATTAACGGACAAATCATAAATCAAAACACAGGAACCCCTATCGAGGGAGCAGTCGTTACCATTTTAGATGGCACATCACAGATACCAGTCTCAGTAACCACAACTTCTATTTTTGGAAACTATACTGTTTCAGGCCTAGCCCCGGGAAGCTATATTGTGACTGCCTCAAAACCAAACTTTGGAACAAATCAGATTGGAGCTATTGTCGTAAGTGATATGACAGAAACAGCTGATATATCTCTTGTGCCAAATCCTGGTGTGATAAACGGAAATGTCATAGACACAAATGGAGACCCGGTAACTGGAGCAGAAATTCGTGTGTCAGTTTTAAATGAAAATCAAATTATTGTTGTTACGTTGTTAGCAAATCCTGACGGGACATATTCAGTTCCTTTTCTAGCACCCGGCACATATTTTGTGACTGTTAGTGCTCCAAATTATAGTTCCTCCACTGTAACTGCAACAGTTGAATCAAATCAAACAGTAAATGTTACTAATATTTTGACACCAAATCCGGTCACTTTATCAGTGCAAGTCATTAATACTAACACGGCAAACCCAATTGCTGGAGCATCTGTAACAGTAAGAAACTCGACAAATATTCAAATTATCTCAGGAGTAACAGATCAAAATGGAAACATCACGTTTTCATCTTTACCTGCGGGAGTTTTAACTATTTCAGCCACAGCAATGAATTTTGGAACCGATACAAAATCTGTCATAGGCAATCCTGGAGAGGTACTCTTCACTCAATTGTCATTACCATCTGATCCAGGAAATATACAAGGCTTTATTACAAATATAGAGAATGGTGATTCTATCCCAAATGCTGTCATTCAGATTTATAATTTTACAAATGTTTTAGTTCAAACAACTGTTTCTAACCAATTTGGTGAATATACGTTTTCAGGCATTACACCAGGTGTATATACAGTGGTCGCAAATGCAGCTAATTTTGGGCCGGAAACTGCTGGTGCCATAATTAATTCAAATGAAACAAATACACTTAGTTTTGCGTTATTTCCCAATCCTGGAATGATCCAAGGTTTTGTAAGAGATATAGAAAATAATAATCCTATTACTGGAGCAAGTATCATAGTAAGGGAGTTTTCAGGTACTGGTCCAATCATCTTTTCAACGATTACAGATGCTAACGGCTTTTTTCAAACAACATCATTATCTCCAAAAACGTATGTATTAGTTGCCAGTGCAGAGGATTATGGCACAAATAGTGTCTCTGTTAATGTCATTAGCGATAGCACTGCTCCGACTGAAATTTTACTAACAAGAGATCCAGGGGCTCTTCAAGGCATCGTCAGAGATGCTGAAACATTGACCCCTTTACCAGATACCCTCGTCAGAATCATAAATGATCAAGGAATTATTGTTAGAAGTGTACAAACAGATGCAAATGGTTTCTATTTACTCACTAGCCTTCCCGAAGGAATCTTTACTGTTGCTGCAATTAATCCAAATTATCAGTCACAAATCAATCAGACACAGATTATAGCAAATACAACTACAGTATTGAATATTGCTTTACAGGGAGAACCTGCCACGCTTTTCGGGACAGTTAGTGATTCTGAAACCCACTCCCCATTAACAGGCGTGATTATCGAAGTTCGTGTTAGTGGAACAGATATCCTCCTTAGAAGAACTCTAACAGATCAAGATGGAAATTATCTGATTGAAGGACTCCCGCAAGGAACATTTGATGTCATTGCACAAATGAGAGATTATGCAATTAGTAGCAGTACAGTATTTCTATTACCAAACGAGACCGAACTGCTGAATTTTGAGCTAACTCCATTTCCAGCCACCCTTCAAGGTCTAGTCCTCGATGCATTATCAGGAGATCCTATAGTAGGTGCATTAGTTTCAGTTGTTGTACCAAATACAGACATTGTTATTGAGAGTATTGTGACAGGTGATGACGGAACTTATACGATTGGAAATTTACCACAAGGAACCTACAATGTTGTTTTTACGGCAACTAATTATGGAAGTACAGTCATACCTGTTATTTTAATTCCAAATGAAGTAGAAACAGTCAATGCTTCCTTACAACCAAATCCGGCAACACTAGTCGGTACTGTATCGAATGTACAAACAGGAATCGGGATACCACGTGCTCTAATTAGAGTATTTGATCAAAATGGAACATTGATAAAAAGTTCACTAACAACTGAAACCGGTCAATATACAATAACCGGTTTATCACCTGGACGCTATTCGGTTATTGCAAGTGCTGAGGGTTTTGGCAATATGATAAATGTTGTCACTTTATCTCAAGGAGAACTAGAAACCCTTGACTTTGCCCTAAGTCAAGAATTCGCAAATTTGAGAGGAACAGTACGTGATGCAGCTAGTGGCCAGAGGATTCAAGGTGCCCTCGTTCAAGTTTTTCGGATTGGAACTGAACTTCCAGTTGCTTCAGTCTTCACTAATGGAAATGGAGATTACCTCATTACAGGGCTGGAACCTCGTGAATATCGCGTCGTGTTTACTGCTGAAAATTATTCGAGTGAGGTATTTAGAATCTTTTTAGATCCGGGGGAAAGCAGAGTTTTAAATGTAGATCTTGAAGCTAATCCGTCAGTAATAAGGGGGCAGGTAACAGATGCAGCAACAGGGTTGCCAATCGAAAGGGCGGGAATCATTACCGTTCTTAGTGGCAGTGGTGTTATCATTGCATCAACAGAAACAGATCAAAACGGCCAATATATTCTATCGAATCTCCCTTCAGGAACTTATGATGTTATATTTTCAGCAGAAGGCTATGTGACCGAAACAAGATCGATTATATTATCTCCGAATGAGATTCTTATTCTAAATATTGCACTAGTTCCAAATCCAGGTTCCATTCGTGGTTCTGTAAGAGAAGTTGGTTCATTATCGTCAATTAGCGAAGCACTTGTCCAAGTGTTTTCACCTTCAGGGACACTATTAGGTGTAACTTTAACAGATGTTGAAGGAAATTATTTTATTACAGGTCTTCCGGGAGGAGAAGCAATCGTTGTTGTACGTGCAATTGGTTATCAAGCTCAAATTCGTGACGTCTTTATTATAAGAGGTGAAATTGTTACTGCTAACTTCTTATTACTAGCTAATCCTGCAACAATAAGCGGCATTGTTACCGACAGATGTACAGGTGAACCATTAACACGTGTTCTTGTTCAAATTTTTCCTGAAAACAGAAGTGTTCCAATTCGTTCCACATTAACGGATGTAGATGGTTTTTATATTCTAACCGGTCTTCCTGGGGGAACTTTTACCGTTAGATTTACGATAGATGGAGAACCTGTAAGGGAAGTAAGTGTTGAGCTTGAAGCAGGTGAAGAGATAACGTTAAATATTGAACTTGGAACTGTAACCCTTATTTGTCCATCGAATATTGTGATATCGAATGATCCGGGTGTATCTGGTGCAATTGTGAACTTTCCACCGCCTATTGTAAGAGAAGATTGTCCAAATGTAATAGCATCATGTACACCGGCTTCCGGCTCATTTTTCCCAGTTGGTACAACAACTGTTAATTGTATAGCTGAAGATGCTGAAGGTGTGCTAAATTCATGCTCCTTTACAGTAAAAGTTGTTATGGATCCATGTAGATATTTAGGCTGATGTTATTTTGAATTCTCATGATAGTGGAGCACAGTAGTTAGAAGCTTGCTCCACTTATAATAAATTTGCGTACCAAAAGTCCTGAAAATCAAATTATGTGTAGCCTTTTTATCTTTTAGTCTTACGCCTGACCAATTTTCATAAAAAGAACATAGAATAAAAGAGGAAAAGTGTTGAAAGGTTGTATAAAAATGCCGATGATAAATCAAGAAAGACTTTGTATCACTACATCAAAAGTATATGATTGGATCGTTGGTCAAATTGATGTACCAACTCAAAGTTTTAGAGGAACTGCAGGGCTTGAAAGGCTGGGCTTTTCGTGTGAAGATATAACGGATCAAACAAGAGGCGGTCCCTTACTTTCTGAATGTATTCCAACAGATGCAGAAGGAAATCCGATTGATCCTTTATCACCAGGCTCTATATTATGTACAGAACTAACACAACCTGGCGGAAGGAGAAATGTTGATGTTACTCTTTCTTCAGGAGAAACTGTCACTCTGCAAGAAGTGATGATAGTAAAAAGGGGGTATTATGTGATACAAATCAGCAACTCCAGTGGTGTTACGTGTACATCCTCGCCCCAGACCTACTCCGTTATTCAAACATTCATACTTTGTGCACCTGAGGGAACAAATTTAACATGTGATATTACAGATTTTCAGTGCTTTTCTTGCAACTCATGTAGTTTAGATGACGAAGGAAATCAACAATTCCAACAGGTTGATGTTTCAATTACGCTTTGTCATAGCCTACAGGTAGAGAGCACAGTTACAATAGAGCTGGGTGCAGATATTTGTCAACCGCGATTAACGAAAATAGAACGTAATTGCCCTCAAATCAATATTCCACCAGTATGCCCGACGTTTTAATATCAAAATAGTATAAATTAGAGAGATGTGCCCTTTAAACAAATTAAGGCACATCTCTCTAATCTCTGTTTAATTTATTATATATTATCTTACAGCCACGATCGATTTTCTTTTATATAACAAAGATCCCAATACAAATGTGCATACTCCCCAAAGAACCATAATTCCGATACCAATCCACAAGTCTGTAGATAGTATACTTGTTTCATACACCATACTTTCTCTTAAACCTTCAACAAAATAGGTGAGAGGAAGAACATTCGAAATTGGTTGGAGCCATTCCGGCATCGTTTCAACAGGGAAAAACACACCGCTTAGAAACATCATAAGAAAATTTGAAATATTGGCTACCCCCATATACGCTTCAGTGGTATTACTAAAGGAGGAAATAAAATATCCCATAGCTGTAAAGGAAAGGGTACCAACTAAAAAGACAATCATAAGGCTTGGAAGATTGATAAATAAGTTGGCACCAAAGATAAATACGCCTATTAAAGATAATAACAGGATTTGAACAACACTAAATAACACACGCATAATCATATCGCTTAAACCAAAATAATTCATATTGGCAGGGGTCATCCGAAGCCTTTTGATCAACCCTTTTCTGCCCATCTCAACCAAACCTACCATCCCAAACATACCACCTTGCGCAATGGAAAGGGCAATCATCCCTGTTAATAGAAAATCAGTATATTGTAATTCTGTATTACCTGAAGAGATTGCTTCAATTTGTAATTCATAGGTTGGTGTTATACCTGCAGCCGAAAGATTTGCTTGTTGCACAAATTGATTCAGCATACCAGAAAGGGCTTGAGCAGTTACTCCTTGCTCATCTTCTTTGTTTACAACCAATTGAAGGGCAGATGCATCAATTGATTCAGGTAGGATGATAGCAGCATCCACTTCCTGATCTCTGACCAATTGTTCAGCCTTTTCTCTTGAAACAGGACCTTCGTTCTCAAATTCAAATACTGGAATATGCTTAATTTGCTCAAGGAGCATCGTAGAGGTTGGATTCGGATTTTCATCAACGATGGCCACACTTGCTGAAAAGTCTGTATCACTTCGCCCACTAAAAATTGACATAAAAATAACCATTAATATAACTGGAAAAAAGATGCCCCAAAACCATGATTGCTTTTCTCGAAACGTTAATTTAAGTTGGGCCATAAACATTTGCTTAAATTGGTTCATGTTAATCCCTCCATTCCTTGCCCGTATAAGCAATAAACACATCCTCCAGACTCATTTCACGAATGGACACCTGTTCTACCTGATAGTTTTTTTCTTTTGTAAATCCAAATAACTCAACCAACGTATCCTCAGGCTTTGTTGTCCACAACTTTAATGAACTACCTTCGCGCTCAGTTTTAGTTACTGATTTGAGGGTTTTCACAAACGCATCTGCTTCCCCAGATGCTTGATCACCATCAAGAAAGGTGAGACGAACTTCTCTTTCTTTTGTAAGCTTTTCTATTAGGGAAGAGGGAGTATCTAATGTGACAACTTTGCCTTGATCAACAATACAAACCCGATCACTTAATTTTTCTGCTTCTTCCATATAATGAGTGGTTAATATCGTTGTTTTCCCTAATTCCTTAAGCTGCAAAATAATATCCCAGATATTGCGTCTAGCTTGCGGATCTAAACCTGTTGTTGGTTCATCAAGGAAGATGATGTCAGGATCACTTATCATCGCAAGACCGATCGCAAGTCGCTGACGTTGACCACCTGACAGCTTCTTAACTTGATTTTTCCTGTGCTCAACAAGATTAACAAGTTCTAATATTTCATGTGTAGACCGTGCTTTGTCATAGAAGCTTGCAAAGAGGTTAAGATTTTCTTCAGGAGTTAATAAATCGAACATGGCACCTGATTGAGGCTGAACGCCTATTTTCTTTTTAATTTCATTTCCGTTCTTTTCCCATGATAAATCACCGAAGGTAATTTCACCGGCATCAGGAGTCACTAATCCTTCAACCATTTCCAGTGTTGTAGTCTTTCCAGCACCATTAGGACCGATGATGGTGAATATTTCTCCTGAGTTGACTGAAAAATTAATATCCTGAACCGCACGAATTGAGCCAAATGACTTTTTTAAATGCTTTACCTCTAATACAGTCACGTTTATTCCTCCTTTTCGTGAATTTTGCAACCATATAATTTTACGCAATAAATCACATAATAGTTTCACTATTTTTAAAATTATAAACTTTATTCCTTTGATCAATATATTTTCAACACAAAAGCTGCTTAATGGTATATTTATTAATAAGGATAGATACGGTTGGTAATTGTACATATTTCAATGGGGGAAGACTAATGTTTAAGGTGAAAACAGTGAAAATTGATGGTGAAGAAATTCACGTATTTAATAGCGCTATCTTTATTTTTGAGGCTAGTACTGGAATGACTTTAGAATGTAATCTGATTGTGACTGAAGTTGTCGTGAAAAAATATCAACGAGAAGAAAATGTTATTGTAGAAATAGAATTGGAAGATGGAAGAATAATCAATTCAATTATGATGGTGAATACAATACATGGTGGATTGCCACAAATACATTTATGCTGCAATATAGATGACACTGAAGAATATAAGGATTTTGATCGGGTAAACGAAAATGATACAAGATTTCCAAACATAGAAGAGGGAGTGACTCTGGAAGATATAAGAAAAGTTGACATGCCAATTGAACCGATTACTCTAAAATTAAAACTTCCTATTGATCAGGTAGAATGGTTAAAAAAGCAAAGAAGGACCGAATTGAACGAAATAATATCTGAGTTTATTAAGATGAAAAGACAATAATTTTTTTCAAAAGATTGGTACATTTCATGACACATTTTCTTTCCTCCGACATATATTAGCTTCTGTGAGAATTTTTAAGCTGAAAGGAAACGTGATCATGAGCAATTATCAAATAAAGGTACCAAAAAAGGAAGAATATAAAGGTGGTAGTAATGGATATAAGGTTATTGAAGTAAATGTATCCACTTCGACCGATAGTTTATATGCTGTAGTTACTCCTGTTAAAAAAATGTAAAAATGAAGAAAAACAATCTTTTTGTACATATACATAGAAAGATTGTTTTTCTTTTTAACAGTAAGAAAGGTGATGTTTCTCTCTTATTCTAAAAACTGGACATACTTGTATCAAATGAACATATTGAGGGCATAGTAAAAATAAAAAGGAAATAAACATGATTTTACTTTTTTCTTCCATTATTTTATTTAACTTAATTGCCTATAAATATTCTAAGAGGCTAACTCAAAATCAAATCTGCCATATTTGGCTTTTCACCATTTCCTTTCAAGTGTTATTTGATATATTTATGGAATATAAATATATGGCTTACTGGTATTTTGATAAAGGTGTGGATTGGCTGGGATTGTTGGCACATCTCTTCTTAATACCTCCAGTAAATATCATTTTTTTGAACGGGTTTCCATCTAAAGCAACTCCACTGAGGCAGTTAGTATATATTGCCTTATGGACTTGCTTTGTGCTCATTTATGAATACACTACTATATTACCAGAGCCGATAGGGTTCTTTCATTTAGGCTGGTGGCAGGTTTGGTATGATATTTTTGTTGCCCCTGTCCTCTTCATCATCTTACTAGGGTATTATAAGTATATTTTAATTTTAGAAAAAAGGGTTTTAGATAGTAGGAACACATAAAAAACGCCAAATGGCGTTTTTTATGTGTTCTAGTTATTTTTAAATGTCAGTCCAAATTCCTGCAATGCTGAACGAAGTTTTGGTAAAGAGGAGGGACCTATGCCATGCAATGATAGGATTTCCTTTTCACTATATTTTGCAAGCTTCTCGACGGTTACGATTTCTTTGCTCTCTAGTGCTCGTCGTGCTGGTGCAGAAAGAAGTGACAAAAATCCTGTTGCAGGCTTTCGTTCATTTTCACAAATAGGGCATGTAGGGCAATCACTGCTTTTCTCGAACACATGTCCATTTTCACATGTTCGTTTTGTCTTTTTAGAGTCTGTCATTAGCAAAAGGCTCCTTCGTTTCAGCTATTTATAAATTATTGTAGCAGATGAGCCTGTCGATATCCTCATTAAACATAATTCACATGTAAGTTTACCCGATATTTGCAATTTGGAAATAATAATATTTCTCTATTTTAAGTGTAAAACTTATGAAAAAGAAAGAATTTTCATAATATAAACTTATATTCTAGCTTTTCATAAAGATAAATTAGTATAATATTATTCAAATAAGAAGAAATATATTGATTATTTAGTCAATTAGAAGTACCCTTATAATATCATTCTTGAATTATGTTTAGTGAAGGGAGTTTTGAATGATGAATTTACGTAGCAATATGATTAAAAAGGGCTTTGACCGCGCCCCACATCGCAGCTTACTTCGTGCTGCAGGGGTAAAAGAAGAGGATTTTGATAAACCGTTTATTGCGGTTTGTAATTCATATATTGATATTGTACCTGGTCACGTACATTTACAAGAGTTTGGAAAAATTGTTAAAGAAGCAATTCGTGAAGCTGGCGGAGTTCCGTTTGAATTTAATACGATCGGTGTAGACGATGGAATTGCAATGGGCCACATCGGAATGCGTTATTCATTACCAAGCCGTGAAATTATTGCGGATTCTGTCGAAACAGTCGTATCTGCACACTGGTTTGACGGAATGGTTTGTATTCCTAACTGTGATAAAATCACTCCGGGTATGATGATGGCAGCATTACGTATCAACATACCTACACTCTTTGTTAGTGGAGGTCCAATGAAGGCCGGTGTAACAAGTGATGGTAAGAAAATCTCTCTATCTTCTGTTTTTGAAGGAGTAGGTGCCTTTCAATCTGGTAAACTTGACGAAAAAGGCTTGACAGAACTAGAGCAATTCGGTTGTCCAACTTGCGGATCCTGCTCAGGTATGTTCACAGCCAACTCAATGAACTGTTTAGCTGAAGCACTTGGACTAGCAATGCCGGGTAACGGGACAATTTTAGCTGTTGATCCAAAACGTAAAGAGTTTGTTAAAGAATCTGCTAAACAATTAATGAATTTAATTAAAGATGATATTAAACCAAGAGATATCGTAACAGAAAAAGCAATTGATAATGCATTTGCACTTGATATGGCGCTTGGTGGTTCTACAAATACAGTATTACACACGCTAGCTTTAGCGCACGAGGCAGAAATTGAGTACCCAATTCAACGTATTAATGAAGTGGCAGCTCGTGTTCCTCACTTATCAAAATTGGCTCCAGCCTCAGATCATCATATTGAAGATTTGCATGAAGCTGGCGGAGTTTCAGCAGCATTATATGAGCTATCGAAAAAAGAAGGAGCGCTTCATCTTGACACACTAACAGTAACCGGTAAAACATTAGGTGAAAATATTGCCGGCTGTGAGGTACAGGATCATGAAGTCATCCGACCAATTGACAATCCTCATACAGAAAAAGGCGGACTTGCTGTATTATTCGGAAACCTTGCTCCTGATGGTGCGATCATTAAGACAGGTGGCGTACAAAACGGAATTACTAGCCATGAAGGTCCTGCAATCGTATTCGAATCACAAGAAGAAGCAATCAACGGAATTGCCAATGGAAAAGTAAAAGAAGGTCATGTCGTGATTATCCGTTATGAAGGACCAAAAGGCGGGCCGGGAATGCCGGAAATGTTATCTCCAACTTCGATGATCGTTGGTATGGGGCTTGGACCAAAGGTAGCGCTTGTTACTGACGGGCGTTTCTCAGGTGCATCTCGTGGTCTTTCAATTGGGCATGCTTCACCTGAAGCAGCTGAAGGCGGTCCGCTTGCATTCGTTGAAAATGGTGATCATATCGTGATTGACATTGAAAACCGTACAATGGATGTTCAAGTTGATGAAGACGTATGGGAAGAACGTAAAGGCAACTGGAAAGGCTTTGAACCTAAAGTGAAAAAAGGGTACTTAGCCCGTTATTCTAAGTTAGTTACTTCTGCAAGTACTGGCGGAATTATGAAAATCTAAAGATAAATACAGAAAAAACCATATAAACACATGAGGTTGGAAGCTGAAAATTCCAACCTCTTATAATTGTATTGAAAACTATTTTTAATTCTTTTTTAAATCAACATATTAGATATAACTGTTATGACTCCGTTGAATTATCTAAAATCGAGCACTAACTACAAATTGGATTTTTGTCCATGTAGGAGGTTCAGAGGATCAAATGTTTCAAGCGCTGTTTCAAGGTCCATGAATCTTAATGAGGACAAGAAAAAAATTTGGTACATTTTTACAGAGAGCAAATCAGTCAGACTTGTATTATATGAAAGGACTTATTGAGGCAGGTAATGTAAAACCTGTAATTGATCGTTGCTATAAGCTCAGTGAAACAACGGAAGCCTTTAACTATTTTGCTGAAGGGCATGCTCGTGGAAAGATCGTATTGTCAATTTAGAAAAGGAAACAAAAAATGTGGACCAACTGACTTGAAATGTTTCCACATTTTTTTCGCATAAAAGATAATAACTTATTATTTTAAACGTTATGTATTTTATTAAACACTTAGATAGAGAGATACTGTATGTGAACAGGATATTATATAGAACCCTGATAAATTAACCTGAATTACTCTTACTGTCTTAATTTTTGAATACATGTTGTCCAATAACTACAGCCGTTTCTCTAGAATCTAGCCAGCGATTTGTTGCAATATCAGGGTTATAGAAAAACAACGAGTCTTTCGCAATTTTCCTCATATCAGATAATGCTGCGAAGACAGCTCTTCTAGATTCCTTGTCAGCCGGTTTGTTAATTTCACCATTTGAGACAGGTTGGAATTGTCCACTTTGATAGATAACATCTCTAATTGTATCCGGGAATTTCGGACTATCTACACGATTCAATACAACACTGGCAACTGCTACTTTTCCTTCAAAAGGTTCTGATTGAGCCTCAGCTCGTACAATTCTTGCTAGTAAATCTATATCGTTTTCTGAAATATTTACTTTGCTTGAAATAGTTTCCCCACGACTTGCAACAGCTGGTCGACCTTTTTTATCTTTATCTATAGAAATCTCTTGTCCCACATAAATGAGATCGAGGTTTTTCACCTGTGGATTTGCTGAAGCTAATTCGGAAAGTGACATACCATTTTCTCTTGCTATTTTTGACATTGTATCTCCTTTTTGCACAGTATAAGCGAAAATAGGTTCAGCCGATAAAAGAGTGAAAAGTAATGTTAGTAAAAAAATTAGTTTTTTCAAAATTTGTCCTCCTAGACGATTTCTTTTTTGAACTCTTGTCTCATTCCATACCTATGTGATAAAAAATCCGAATAGTGTTACAATTTGTTTACATAGACGTTACAAGAAGCTCGAAAAATCTTAATATAGGAAGAAATAGGAAATTTCATGTAGTCTTTTTGGATAATAGTCTCTATGAAACATATACTTTTGTAAATTCATATCTAAAAAGGGGATGATGCAGTGGAAGCAAAAAATCTGGAATTAACTAAAAACTTACGTCATGAACTTCATCAACATCCTGAACTCTCAAATCATGAGGTATGGACAAAAAATCATTTAATCCAATTCTTAAAAACATATACGTCGCTAGAAATTGTCGACAAAGGTCAATGGTTTTATGCGGTGTATAGAGCTGGTGAAAAGAGAAGAAACATCGCATTTCGAGCAGATTTTGATGCTCTTCCGATTGATGAAACGATAGACATTCCACATGCTTCTAAATACCCTGGTATCTCACATAAATGTGGACATGATGGTCATGCTGCATGCCTAGTTGGCTTCGCTCTAGAGGTTGATCAAAAAGGAGCAGATAAAAATATCTTTTTTCTCTTTCAGCATGCAGAAGAAACAGGAGATGGTGCCATTCAATGTGTCCCATTTTTACAAGAGAACAACATAGAAGAAATCTATGCCTTTCACAATATGAGTGGAATGACATTAAATTCAGTTTATGTTATTGATGGAACGGCACATTGCGCATCAAAGGGAATGACGATTCTAATGGAAGGTACACCGGCACATGCAAGCCAGCCTGAAGATGGAGTGAATCCAGCTTATGCTATAGCAGGGATTATTAATACGATTCAAGATCTTACTTCCTCCAATACGTATAAAGGAATGGTATTGTGTACAGTCGTGCATGTAAATATTGGAGAAAAAGCCTTTGGTATTGCAGCAAGTAAAGGGAGCTTAATGCTTACATTACGTGCATATTATGAAGAAGAACTTGTACAACTAGAAAAAAGCATTGAAAAGTTAACACTTTCTCTGGCCAAACAATATGGACTAAAACCAAGTTTCTCATACACTGATATGTTTCCTGAAACGGTAAATCATAAAGAAAGCACAGATAAAATCAGATCAATCTGTGAAAAGAAAGAAATTCCCCTCGTTGAAATGAAGGAAGGATTTCGTGCATCAGAAGATTTTGGTCATTATTTAAAGGTAACAAAAGGGGCTATTTGCTATATTGGCAATGGGGAAGACTATCCTCATATACATACTGTTCAATATGATTTTCATGATGGAATTATCGAGACAGCAGTAGAACTATTTAAAGGTCTAGCGGAAATATAAAAACTATATATACATTCTAAAAATGATAAAAGTCTTTCCAGACTGTACCTATAAATTGTATGGGGAATTAACCAAGGCCATTATGTAACATTGCAAAATTATAACTACATAAACCACAACATTTCTTCTCATATAATATGATAAAATATCTACAACAATGTTATTAGACAAATCAAGGGGTGAGCATTTTGGCAAACATAAAATATGAAATTCAGCAAAGTTTTGGAGTCATTTCTGAAGGTGCAAAAGGATGGAAAAAGGAATTAAACCTAATAAGTTGGAACAACAGAGATCCCAGATATGATCTAAGAGATTGGGATGAACGACATGAAAAAATGGGGAAAGGGCTAACACTGTCAAAGGATGAGTTGATTAAATTGAGAGATTTATTAAATTCGATGGAATTATGAGAAGGAACCTATCAAAAGGTTCCTTTTTTTGATACTTATTTACGTTACTAAGATTACTGTTTCTCTAGACGTATGATATATTCGCTGATAAAATTAATAGGTATATTTTCTCATCTATTATTTGACGTTGGGGGCTTAAATGTAAACATGATCAAGACATTAAAAGCAAAATTATTTCTTTCTCTGCTATTAGTATCAATCGTCCCATTACTAATTGTTAGTATTGTGCTTTATATAAAGACAAATCAGGGATATGATACTGTACTAAAAAATGAACAAGCCGTTAACGTGGAATCGATTTCAGATCGGTTGAACACATCTTCAACAGAACTTCTTGAGTTAACAAAATACTATGCTAATCAGCCAGACGTAATTGAGGTTTTTAAACAAGGTGACCGAGAAAAGATGGCTGTGTTAATTAAATCTACATTTGAGCGGCTGCAACGAGAACATCAGTTAGATGTCTTCGAGGTTGGAGATGCAAATGGCTCTGTGTTTTTTAGAGGTCATAACCCGGAAAAACATGGAGATGACAAAAGTGATAAACCGGTCATACAAGCATCATTGGAAGGAAAGGAATTAGCAGGTTTTGAATTTGGAACAAGTGGTTTAGGTGTGAGAGCATTTGTTCCTATTATGGATAACAACGAAGTAATAGGTACATTGCAAACAGGATTAGATGAAAAAGTAATCGAAGAAATCACACACTCCATGAAGGGTATTAGATTATCCATTTCAAATATTGAAGGTGAGATTTTAGTAGCCTCTCATAAAAAATATGTAGGTGGAAAGATAGATGATTCTTCCATCCTTAATAAAGTTTTGAATGGCGAGCAAGTTTCAAGAGATGCTAAAGAAAGCTTAGAATACTATATACCGCTTTTTGACCCTACAAAAACGGAAGTAATCGGGATTATCCAAATCGTCCAAGACACAGGTATGATCCATCAGATGAATAATCAAGCTTTATTATTCCTTGTCATTACTGTGATAACTACTCTTATTATTGTGATATTCATAGCAATGTTATTGAGTCGAAACTTTTCTGAACCAATTAAAGATATAACGAACTTTATGGGTGAGCTTGCCAAAGGTAACCTGAATAGTACATTAAAAAATAAAAAGAGAACAGATGAAATTGGACAACTTTCCCACTCAGTTGTTGTGACACAGTCTAGTATGAGGGAGATGTTACAAAAGATTTCTACCCTATCTACAACAGTTTTACAGCAATCTACTGCAATGAAAGAGGCATGCATAGAACTAAATGAGGGGAGTGATCAAATAGCCACAACTATGCAGGAAATTGCAATGGGGTCCGAAGAACAAGCAAGTAGTTCCTCAAAATTATCTCAACAAATGGATATTTTTGTGAATGGCATTAAGCAAGCAAATGAAGATGGTTCCATGGTACAAACATCATCATCTAATGTCCTAAACATCACAAAACAGGGTGAACGCCTAATGAAAGAATCTATTCAGCAAATGGACGCATTATTTCAGATGATGAACCAAGCAGTTCAAAAAGTCGATAGACTTGAACAGCAATCTATAGAAATTGCGAAAATAGTCACTGTTATTCAAGCAATCTCAAATCAAACAAATCTATTAGCATTAAATGCTGCAATTGAGGCTGCAAGGGCAGGAGAAGACGGTAAAGGATTTGCTGTTGTTGCAAATGAAGTACGGAATCTGGCAGAACAAGTATCAAACTCAATTTTAGGTATAACGACAATCGTCTCGAATATTCAATCTGAATCCACCAGTGTGATTGAAGCGCTGACCAATGGTTATAAACAAGTTGAGATAGGATCAAATCAACTACAGCAAACAGGAAAAACTTTTTATGAAATAAATGAATCTGTGTTAAGTATGGCTAATAAAGTGAAAAATATAACGACACAGCTTTCAGATATAACATATCATAGTCAACATATAAATCAATCCATCGACAATATTGCTTCGATATCGCAAGAATCCGCAGCAAGTATTGAAGAAACTAGTGCAACTGTTCAACAAACGAACTGCTCTATAGAACTTCTCTCAAGAAATGCTAATTCTCTTGAACAGCTTTCAGAAGAATTACAAAAAATGGTCAAAACGTTTCATATATGATCGAATGAAGGCACACCAATTCGTTGAGTCCCTTTATTTTGATCAAGAGAACAGGAAATCATTTGAATATTCCAAAAAAATAAAATTTTATATGCATCAATGCATGATTTGGAATATAATGATAGAAAAAGTTACTTGGAAAATATAAGGGAGAGGAATAAATTGGGGTTTTTACATACATTATCAAAGTTGGTAGTGGAAGAACGTAAGATTACTCCTCAACTAAGAGAAAAGCAGGACAAGAAAGTTGAAGTAGTAAACAGTTGTTTGGAGTTTGTTGATGACTTTTCAAGAAAGAAAGTCATTGAGATAGATGCTTTACATAGCAAAGGAAGCCATCTTATTAGAAAAATGACCATTCATGTAAAACATTATAATCTTGGAAATAGTTCAAAAAGTGAATTAAAAAAAGCTTTTATAGAAGCAGAACATTCCCTTAAGGAAAAATTACTAGGAGAGAAAGAAACGTCTAAGGTTTTAAGTTTTGAAGAAAGAAAAACAATCAGCAAAATCTATCATGATAAGTTGGACTTAATAAAGAAAGAAACAGGTACATTTTAATAAACCTATGTAGAAAAAGAATCCGTCTTAGTACAGATTCTTTTTTTCGTGCAAAACAAGATTTTATATTTCCTGTTCAAAATCAAGAAAAAAAGAAAGTGTAAAAAGTAAGAAGAGTCTAAACATTTCAACTTATATTGTTCCAAGGTTTTTTTGTTGATATGTAAAACTTGCTGTGGCATTGTAGGATAATCCCTCTGCTATTAAACCAAACTAATACGTGTCTTACTCTTTACTAACAAACCAAATACTACTGGGAGGTACACAACATGAAAAAGTTATATTTGAGTCTTTTGGCTGCAACTTTACTTTTCCTTTTAGCTGCTTGTGGAGGAAATCAGGATAATGCAAACGGGAAAACAGATTCACAAGATGCCGCTGAGAAGGAAGTTCTTAAAGTTGGTACTGAAGGAACATATGCTCCATTTACATTCCATAATGAAGAAGGAGAACTAACCGGATATGACGTTGAAGTGATCAAAGAAGTTGCCAAGCGAATGGGTGTTGAAGTGGAATTTATGGAGACACAATGGGATTCAATGTTTGCTGGTTTAAACTCAAACCGTTTTGATTTAATCGCGAATCAGGTCGGAATTAATGAAGAACGCTTAGCCAATTATGACTTTTCGAATCCTTATACTTATTCTTCATCTGTTATTGTTACAAAGGCCGATAACAATGATATTAACACGTTTGAGGAATTAAAAGGGAAGAAATCAGCACAATCGTTAACTAGTAATTATGGCGCAATTGCTGAAGAAAATGGAGCAGAGATTGTAGGAGTAGAAGGCCTTGCACAATCAATTGAATTAATTAAACAGGGGCGTGCTGAGGTAACAGTAAATGATAAATTAGCTGTTTTAGATTATATCAAAACACAAAACGATAAGAATGTAAAAATTGTAGCAGAGTCTGATGATGTATCCGAAATGGCATTCACATTTAATAAAGGAAATGAAGAGCTGATAGAAAAGGTTAATAAACAATTAGAAGCAATGAAAGAAGATGGCACGTTAACAAAAATTTCCGAGGAATGGTTTGGCGAAGATGTTTCTGCAAAGTAATACAATAACAGCTGATATGGGAGGTTGGGAGTTATTTTTCAACTCTCTTCTCCCTATGATTACAGGAGCCATTCAATACACGATCCCACTTACATTAATTTCATTTACCGGTGGTATGATTTTAGCGCTAATCACTGCGATGATGCGGATATCAAAATCCCGTATTTTACAGATACCTGCAGCAGTGTATGTTTCAGCAATCCGTGGAACACCATTGCTTGTGCAATTATTCATTATTTTTTACGGCTTGCCTAACTTGGGCGTTAATCTTGATCCGTTTATTAGTGCCACTATTGCTTTTATATTAAATGTAGGTGCCTATGGATCCGAAATCTTACGGGCTTCTATTTTATCTATTCAAAAAGGGCAGTGGGAGGCCGCTTATACGATAGGAATGACGAGATGGCAGGCTCTATATCGTATCATTCTTCCGCAAGCAGCTAGAGTTTCTGTACCGCCACTATCTAATTCATTTATTAGTTTAGTAAAAGATACGTCACTAGCTTCACTTGTATTAGTAGCTGAATTATTTCGAAAAGCACAGGAAATTGCAGCAAGGACATATGACTTTTTGCTTTTGTATGTCGAAGCAGCACTTATTTATTGGGTTATTTGCTTACTTTTATCACTCGTTCAAATCGCAATAGAAAAACGTCTGGATCGTTATGTAGCAAAATAAGGGAGGTGTAAAGCTTGTATTTATCAATAAAAGGGTTGGCAAAATCATTTGGGGAAAATGAAGTATTAAAAGATGTGAATGTTGACATTCAAAAAGGTGAAGTAGTATCGATTATCGGTCCTTCCGGATCAGGTAAAACAACCTTACTTCGTTGTTTTAATGGGCTGGAAGATCCTGATAAGGGGGTTTTCACCTTTCATGATGGGCAAATTTTAAATTTTGAAGAAAAAATGAATAAACGAGATATCGTACAATTCAGCAGAAGATCAGGGATGGTTTTTCAAGCTTATCACCTATTCCCTCATAAAACTGCATTGGAAAATGTAATGGAAGGCCCTATTATTGTTCAAAAGCGAAATAAAGCTGAAGTCAGACAGGAAGCAGAAACACTCCTTGAAAAAGTAGGGTTAAAAGATAAAATGAATTTTTATCCCCATCAATTATCAGGAGGACAGCAGCAGAGAGTAGGTATTGCCAGGGCATTGGCATTAAAGCCGGAATTGATGTTATTTGATGAACCAACATCTGCTTTAGACCCTGAATTAATTGGAGAAGTTTTAACTGTAATAAAAGACTTAGTCAAAGAAAATTGGACGATGATTATCGTCACCCATGAAATTCAATTTGCTGGTGAAGTATCAGATAAAGTGTTATTTATGGATGGTGGATACATCATAGAACAAGGCACACCAGATGAGGTACTTAAGTCACCGAAAGAAGAAAGAACCAAAAGATTCTTACAAAGAATTTTACATCCTTCAATTGAGGTGTAGGCTGAATATTTGGATAAGGATTGAATCCATCATCCTTATCTTCATTTCCGTGCTTAATATCAGAAAGAGAATTTGACTATTAAAATACTTACTTGATAGTATTAAAAGAAAAACAATGATTTAACAAGGCACTGAGATAAGGTGGTTGCAAATGAAATCAAATGAACCAAATCAATTGATCTCCGATTGGATGTCTTTAGCAAACATTCAAATTCGCGTGGAACATGAACTAGAATCGATTCTTCAAGAAACCCATCAATTAACATTAAAAGAATTTTATGTGCTATTATTTCTTTCACAAGCACCTAATAAAAAATTAAAATTACAGCAATTACAAAATATGGTTGGATTAAGCCAGAGTGCAATGTCACGCTTAGTCAGCAGATTTGAGGCTAAAGGCTGTGGAACATTAAGAAGGCATGTTTGTGTTGAGGATCGTCGCGCAATCTTTACAGCTCTAACAGAGTCAGGAGAAAAAAACTGGAAGAAGCCATTCAAACAGTTCATCAAACATTACAACATTCTTTTGCTGATAACGAAATACAAGCTGAACTAAAAAGACTGCTTTCTCAATTTTAGAAGGAATAGAAATAGTTTATTTTGGTAACAAATCAGCTAATCGTATTTTTTTAGTAAGAAATCATTTCGCTTGACGAAATATTTTCTCATGTGCTAATTTTGTATGCATGCACATACATTTTTATTAGATTTTCATAGAAGGAGTTTTTATGTTGAAACATTTATTCAGTCCATACGAGATAAAAGATCTTTCATTAAAAAATCGTGTAGTTATGCCACCAATGTGTCAATATTCTGTAACAAACAAAGACGGGATCGCAACCGATTGGCATTATATGCACTATGTAAGTCGTGCGATTGGTGGAGCCGGATTAATTATTATTGAAATGACAGACGTTGAACCAAATGGTCGCATTACAGATTTTGATTTGGGATTATGGTCAGATGAACAAATCCTGCCATTAAAACGTATTGTAGATGCTTGTCACCAATATGGTGCAAAGGTTGGTATCCAAATTGCACATGCTGGCAGAAAAGCAGAAGATGCTGCCGAACCAGTAGCTCCATCTGCCATTGCTTTTGATGAAAATTCAAAAACTCCAAGAGAGCTATCAACAGCTGAAGTAAAAGACATGGTTGAAAAATTTCGGCTTGCAGTAGGTCGTGCGGTTCAAGCAGGGGTTGACGTAATTGAACTTCATGGTGCACACGGATATTTAATACATCAATTTCACTCTAGTTACACAAATAAACGAACAGATGAGTATGGCCGGGATTTGACCAAGTTTGGAAGAGAGGTCATTGAAGCGGCAAGAGAAGAAATGCCAGAGAGTATGCCTCTCATCATGAGAATATCAGCAAGAGAATATGTAGAGGGGGGTATGGATTAAACGAGAGCATTGAGTTTTCACGTGAATATCAACGCGCTGGTGTTGATATGTTCCATATTAGTGCAGGTGGAGAAGGTCCAATTGCTGCAGCAGGAAGACCAGGTACACATGTTGCATACCAAGTACCTATGGCCAGAGCAATTAAAGAGGCATTACAAGTACCAGTTATAGCTGTAGGAAGATTAGATGAACCGGCTTTAGCAAACTCTGTAATTGGAAACGAAGAAGCTGATCTTGTAGCAGTTGGGCGCGGCATGCTAAGAAATCCTTACTGGACTTTAGAAGCAGCAACTTTTTTACGCAAAGAAATTGATGTACCTCAACAATATATAGCTGGCTTTCCAAGAAATTAAAAGGAAAAGTTAACCGGTTAAAGAATATGTTAGATAGAGCAATAAAACTAGGATTTATGGAAATTCTAGTTTTATTGCTCAAATATAAATTTATTATTTTTCTTTATAGAAAGGCGAGAACATTTTGAATAAATTATCCGGAACAAAACGATTACAGCTTGCTTTGCTTTTAGGATCACTTGGACTATTAGGACCCTTTACGATTGATATGTATCTGCCTTCATTTCCTACAATTGTAGAAGATTATCAAACAGAAGCATCTTTAGTACAAATTAGTTTAACGACCTGTTTATTAGGACTTGGATTAGGTCAATTAATTATTGGTCCAATGAGTGATGTTCAAGGTCGGCGTAAGCCATTACTTATTTTCTTGGTTTTATATTTATTAGCATCATTAACTTGTTCCTTTGCACCCAATATTTATACCTTTATTGCATCACGTTTCGTACAGGGCTTCGCTGCAGCAGGCGGACTTGTTATTTCCAGGGCTGTAGTTCGGGACGTATATAGTGGTAAAGAATTAACTAAGTTCTTTTCATTATTAATGTTGGTTGGGAATTTGGGTCCAATTGTAGCACCGATCGTAGGAGGCGGTGTTCTTGCGTTTACAAATTGGTCAGGAGTTTTCGTTGTTTTAGCAGGTGTTGGATTAATCTTATTTCTAGTTGTTTCATTTAAAATGGAAGAAACGTTACCAAAAGAAAATCGTGTACCAAGCAATTTTAAACAAGTAGTCAGCAATTTTGGTTCGTTATTAAAGGATCGACAGTTTACAGGCTATGCGCTTACACAAGGCTTTATAATTGCTGGGATATTTGCCTATGTATCAGGTATTCCATTTGTCTATCAAAATATCTACGGCGTATCTCCACAAGTATTTAGTTTATTATTCGGAGTAAATGGGATTGCTTTAATCATTGGAACTCAATCTGTTGGTCGGTTAACAGATTATATTTCTGAGAAAACATTTTTAAAAATAGGTTTAATCCTTTCTAACACTGCTGGTGCACTTTTACTTATTGCACTTCTATTAAAAGCGCCACTTTTATTGGTCGCCATTCCAATCTTCTTTTTAGTAGCGTCGATCGGAATTATCTCAACGACTTCCTTTGCACTAGCCATTGAAACTCAAGGTCATATTGCCGGAAGTGCATCTGCATTATTGGGCTTATTACCATTTGTTTTAGGCTCTTTAACAGCACCTCTTGTAGGTATTGCTGGCGAATATAATGCGATTCCGATGGGTGTCGTGATCTTCTCAGCTAGTTTTTTAGCATTTTTATCATATTATGGCTTAGTTCGTAAATCTTCTGGTAGCATTCAAACTGCCAAATAATACGTATTCTTTTTCATTTAGTTGGAATTCTAGTATAGTATTAATGAACATGGACTTTTTAATAAAGGAGAGAGTGTAAAATGAATTTTGTTACATTAAACAATGGATTAAAAATGCCTCAACTTGGCTTTGGAGTATGGCAAGTTGAGGATGAACAAGCAACAACTGCTGTTGCAAAGGCCATTGAGGTTGGTTACACTTCGATCGACACTGCTATGATTTATCAAAATGAAGTCGGTGTAGGGAAAGCAATCAAGGAAGCATCTGTCCCACGTGAAGAGCTATTTATCACGACAAAGGTATGGAATACTGATCAAGGATATGAAAATACAATAAAAGCATTTGAAGCAAGCTTGGAAAGATTAGGTCTGGATTATGTTGATCTATACCTTATTCATTGGCCAACACCAGAGTTTGATCAATATGTTGATACATATAAAGCACTTGAAAAACTATATAAAGATGGAAAAGTTAAAGCAATTGGTGTATGTAATTTTGAAATTGAGCATTTAGAGCGTTTATTAAACGAATGTGAAGTAGTACCGGTTCTAAACCAAGTTGAGTGTCACCCATACCTTGCACAAAATGAATTAAAAGAATTCTGTGCTAAACATAATATTTTTGTTGAAGCATGGAGCCCACTGGACCAAGGTGGAGAGGCATTAAAGGATGAAGTTATTCAAAAAATTGCAAACTCACATAACAAATCAACAGCTCAAGTCATTTTGCGCTGGCATTTACAAAATAATACCATTGTAATACCAAAATCAGTAACTCCATCTAGAATTGAAGAAAACTTCAATGTTTTCGACTTTGAACTAACATCACATGAAATGAATGCAATCAATGAACTCAACCGCAACCGTCGTAAAGGTCCACACCCAAATGAAATGAATGTAAGATAATGACAAGAAAGACTGCTTCCAATGTTGGAGCAGTCTTTCTTGTGGTTTAAAAAATGATAAAATTCTTGAACTGTGAGAAATCGCTTCTACAACCAGCGTCTAGCCACAAATGAATGAAGATACGTCTTTTATTCATTTGTGGCTTATTTGCCCTAGGCTGGGCGATTGCTCTTTTGTTCCATTCTTACTTTTTAGAAAGCTTCCATGCCGGGATTAGAGAATGAAAATAGAAAAAATAGCTCATAACCATATGTATCACAGTGTAAATCGCAAGTGTAGTCAGATAGGTAAGAAACCATTGACCAACTGAATCACCTAAAAAGAAAAATAATAAAATCATACCAACTGGAAAGGGAACTAATACGATTAACCAAATTGGTGCACCAACTGCCTCTGTTATAGCACCTAGTGATACCACAGAGAATCCTATCAATATTGCTTGCCAAAAGGCAATTCCATCACTTATGAGTAAACTTCCTACGTCATATGAGATGGCTGTAAGAATAATTGCCAGCATAAAATCAACTACATATTTCATCATCTTTCAACTCCTCAGGTAGTCTTCTACTATATTACCATTATCATCCATATCGCGTAAATATTATAGATTAATAGGTTCAATACAATAAAAGAAATTGGAGGATTCGTTTTACACCACCTTCTGCCTATTAGTCGTCGGTAATACTATTATGTAAACTTATAAAATAAAGTTGATTATGAATATTCCTCTTCATAATCAACACATGGGTAATATTGATAGTTAGATAAATCAATTGAATGATGCTCAGTCAATTTTACGCCTTCATTTTAAAGGAGTTGCTTCTGTAGTTGAAAGGAGGATTCTTCTTTAAAACCAATCTCACCTTTGGCATTCACAACCCGATGCCATGGAAGTTGGTATTTCGCACTCATAGAATGAAGGATGCGTACAACTTGTCTGGCACCTCTAGGACTGCCTGCCAACCAGGCAATCTGGCCATATGTCATAACATGACCTTGTGGTATATGCAGGATAAGATGTATAACTCTTTCTGTAAAAGGACGAATAATAAACACCTCCTGGGTTTTAGAGTTCAGAAATCGTTAAAAAGGAATTGTAGCCATTAAAAAGAAGATCATAACTATATATGTATTATTTATATAGGCTCTTTTCTAAAAGATTGTTGTTTTAAAAAAGTACTTTAAAAAACTAAATAGGGTTTTTGAACGGATATGCGAGACTCCTGTGGGAGCTGTGGGACAGGTGAGTCCCGGCAGACGCAAAGCGTTGAGAAGGCTCACCGCCCACCCCACGGAAAGCGAGCAGCCTGGAGCTCAAATCAACAACCTCTACACTTATTACAAAGCAACAAGGTTTGCGAAAACAGCCTTTATATATTATAACACATAGTACCATAGTAAAATTTGAAACAGAAATGACTGCAGAACACACAAATTTTTTCATAATTCCTAATACTTTCACAAAATCTGTTGACAGTTGTAAATCCTTATGGCAAATTTAAAAGATATATTTACATAATTCAGGAGGAAATGATGACTATGGAAAATCGCACGAATATAATCGATTGTACCATTCGTGATGGCGGGCTAGTAAATAATTGGGATTTCAGCGTAGAATTTGTTCAAGACTTGTATCATGGCCTAAATGAGGCTGGTGTTGAGTATATGGAAATCGGCTATAAAAATTCACCTAAGCTTTTAAAGGCTAGCGAACCAAATCCATGGAGATTTCTTGATGATCAGTTTCTTAAAGAAGTGATTCCTGAGAAAAAAAACACAAAACTATCTGCTCTTGTTGATATTGGCCGTGTTGATCCAGATGATGTTTTACCACGCGAACAGAGTGTATTAGATATGATTCGAGTGGCATGTTATATCCGTGAGGTAGACAAGGGTCTAGAGCTCGTCCAAATGTTCCACGATCTTGGCTATGAAACAGCTCTTAACATCATGGCACTTTCCAGCGTTCCAGAGAACCAATTAATAGAAGCTTTTGACATGGTTAAGGAAAGCCCTGTAGATGTTGTGTATATTGTTGATTCGTTTGGAAGTTTAGATCCTTCTGACATTGAACACCAAGTAAAGAAATTTAAAGGTATGCTTCCTAACAAAAAATTTGGTATTCATACACACAATAATATGCAGCTTGCTTTTGCCAATACATTAGCAGCATTGCGTAATGGAGTTAGTTTTCTTGATTCATCTGTTTATGGAATGGGTAGAGCGGCAGGGAATTGCCATACAGAGCTCCTTGTTACACATATCCAAAAAGCAAGCTATGAGCTTAAACCCGTTCTGGGTATCATTGAAAAGCATATGTTGGACATGAGACAAAAGTGGGAGTGGGGGTATATCATTCCTTATATGATCTCTGGAACATTGAATGAACATCCACGTGTAGCAATGGCTTACCGTGATAGTGAGGATCGGGATAAGTTTGTTGAGTTTTATGATAAAGTCACTTCTCCTGAAGCATCAGTTGCTCCTGCGACGAAATAAATACCGAAATAAAAACTCAGCCCCAATAAGGCTGAGTTTTTTTAAAAATTTAATCCATAATTACATCATAAGCTGGCTTGACTTGATACTCAGTATCAAAAACAAATGGCGCGTCTACGCCAACACCATCATTATATTGCTCCGCACGATCGTTTAACCATGTATGATTATCAGCAATTCCCCAGAAAGTAACATTGCTAATGTTGCTGCCTAATCTTTCATATAGCTCAAATAGTGCATTATATCGTACTGCCTGTCTTTCAAACTCAGACTCAGGTATGTCTTCATAAGTTGGATAAGCAGGTCGTGGCGGCCATCCATATAAACTCACATCTAACTCGGTTATTTGGTTATCTAGGCCTAAGCTTGCAAATAGACGAATGGAATCCTCAATTTCTTGAATGGAAGGCCATCCGATTTGAATATGTGCCTGATGTCCAACTCCATCAATCGGTACACCTTGGTCCAATAAATCCTTCACTAAATTGTATAAAAGATCTCTCTTGGGTTGTACTTCTGTATTGTAATCATTAATGTATAATTTAGTATCTTTCCCGCCGAATTTTCTAGCTGTTTCAAACGCAACTTTGATATAATCTGTTCCAGTTATTTGATACCATGGAGATTCACGTAGACCTTTATCATTTGATGCATATTCATCAATTACTTCATTCACAACATCCCATGCATCGACATCGTTTTTATAACGCTTTACAATTGTCTTTACATGTTTTTCCACACGTTTAAGAAGGAGCTTTTTGTTTTTCTCCCTTTGCTTTGGATCTGTTTCTTCAATCATTGGATTTCCATTTTTGTCTAAAAAGAACCATTCAGGAACTTGACTATGCCAAATTAATGTATGAAAGCGTAAGTCCATATTATTTTCTTTTGCAAATTTCACAATTTTATCAGCTTCTTTAAAATTAAATTTTCCTTCTTCTGGCTGAATATTAATAGGCTTCATTACATTCTCTGCAACAATACTGGTATAATGACGTTTTAAAACTTCCCCATTAATTCCTTCTAGTTGACTAGGTTCAACTGCTGCTCCGATTGTAAAAGAATTTTCATATCTCTCACTAATTGAAGGGACCTCAAGAGCACTTCTTGTTTCGTTTGCTGACGCAGCATTTCCACCTACTGGTAAAAGTAAAGCTAAAGCTAATCCAGAAATAAGTGGTTTTCTTAAAACTTTTAGCATTGTATCGTCTCCTTTTTCAAGAACATAAAGTAAGTGCTTACAAAACAGTTTTCCAGCATAACCTCCTTAATAATAGTAAAGAAGAGGAAGGAAGTAAGGGTTTACATATGCATGTTCATTTGATTCCTCTTATGCTCGAAATGATTATACCAACAAACAATTAGTTTGTATACCGAATAAACTAAGTAATTGGAGAAGTAGGTGAAAATGAATCTTTATTCATATTTATCACAATTAAGTATGGTAGAAAATGTAAATAAATAGTTCCTTCGACATCTTAATGATAGAGAGATTTTCTGTTGCTTATACGAAAAGTAGACCAAGAAAAAAGCGGGAGGAAACTTACTAAGAAATCTATGTAAAAGTTGACAGGTGAACAAATGTAATAAAAGAAAAAGGAAGAAGATGAAGCATTACTAAATGCTCATCAACATTCATTATCAGGTACATATCTGTTGCTCCCAGGAAGTTTTTTTATCTTATTCCAGGCTTCAATTGCATTTGTTCGACTTTTTCCCCGATTCTTAGGATCAGCAAAGAAATCACGAGTGAATTGATTATATTCAAATTGTGGGGCGATTTTTTTCGTATAAGTTGGGGCTTTCTTTCGTTCTTCTTCTTCATACCAAGCATCAACAACATCACGGTATGTTTTTCCGGTGTTATTTTTAAAGTAGTTCTGGATATAAGTAGAAAAATGAAAATTAGGGATAACTGTCTTAAAAAATGCTCTTACACTCTGACTGCAACGATGGTTTTCTGTAATAACAGTATCAAGGCTTAATTCTTCGAGCAACTGAATATTTCTTTTTACATTTTGTTTTCTAATAGGAGATTTTATCTCTCCTGTTTTTAAAAATACCTCAATTCTATCTGCGATTTCCTGTTTTGATCCAGTAACGCTTATCCCGTTTTCCCTGCAAAATGTTTGTAGTTCCGTTTTCAACCAATAGTAATTTTTAAAACTTTGAATGCTGGTATGTTTCGTTAATTTCGGTCTCATTACTTATCCTCCTTTTATCCTTATCTACTCATTATAGAACAAATGTTCTTTCAGTACAAAAGAATTATTAACGGAAGCAATTTATTGTGTAAAAGGAATTATCCTCGTTCTATCCAATTGTTCTCACTGCCACTGAAGTCATACATCAAATGACGATTCTCACGACGTTTTTCCACGTTGAGCATTGAATATAGAGTTCGATAAAAATACCCTTCAAAACTTGTATGTATTTTTCTTATTCGTTTCATAAATACGGTTTGCTTAAAAGCATAAACAATAATATCTATGACATCTTCTATACACCTTTTAAAGTTGAGTTTGTTATAGGCAATTAACACACGTGTCCATAGACGGTAGATATCAAAAGCATGGAAAAAGGGTTTTGCTGCTTGGATAAACTTTTCATGAACTATTTCAGGTACAAAGCTTGCCTGTATTTTATAATCATTGATCGAACCCATTATCTATCTGTTGTTCACCGGGTGTCATATGATTTGTTTCTGTAACGTTAGTTCGTTTTTTTAGGTTTATTCTCACAGAGTGAACTTTGCTTATTCTCTGTTTTATTAGGAGTGACATCATGGGTGACATCATGGGGTGGGGTGTTATTAGTAAGTAATTCATCGATTGATTGAAATGGTTGTATGATTAGTAAATTCACCTCTTGCTTTCCATTCATTCTGGCTGTTGTCACTTTCTTTAGAATGTAGGCTTTCTAAAGTTTTAACTACTCGAATAACAGTTCTTCGGTTCAATTTTACCCCCAGCTGCTATCGTATATAGCAAATGACACACCAACTACTTTAACAGAATGTCTCCAGATAAAAGTTAATACCTTTAAGGTTCCTTCAGATAATGATGATTTGTATGTATACAAAAAGCCGCGAACAGAGTGATCCATTTCTTCAATTGTTGAAAAAAGATTGATAAGATTTCATTGTGTCATAGTTTAACTTTTGCATGATTAATATCCCCCCTAGTGATAAAAGTTCGGTCACTCTTTATATAGGGAATTTTTGAAGGAGAGTAGCGTTAAAATTAACTTTTTTCATTTTAGAATTACATTTTCCAATAATATACTAATGAGAAACACTTGCAAACCTGTTAGCCTTGTATATGACCTGTTTCCGGACCAATAAATAAACAGGAGGTATACATGATGAAAAAAATTCTATGTTTATTCATAACTCTAAATATGATCTTTTTCTCTTTTACTATTTCTAAAACTAATGCTGAAGAACATGATACGACTGAAACTGAAACTTCATTACATTTACTCTTAAATAAGCACGGAATTGAAACTGAAGAAAACAATTTGAATTCTATTGATTTACGATTTCAACAAAAAGAAGTTGCCAAGAATGATGAGACAATTATAAAGGCTGACAATGAAGTGTCTGCTACGATTTCAAAGGATGAAAAAAAATTGCTTGCCCAACTGGTCCATGCAGAGGCAAAAGGTGAGCCATATGTTGGGAAGGTGGCAGTTGCTGAAGTTGTACTAAACCGTGTTGATCATGATCAATTCCCGGATACTATAAAGCAAGTTATTTACCAAGAAAATGCTTTTGAACCTGTCTCAAATAACTCAATTGACCAACCGGCTGATAAGGAAGCTTATAAGGCAGTTCAAGATGCATTGACAGAAAACGATGAGAATGATGAACTTCTTTATTTCTATAATCCGGACACAGCAACAAGTGATTGGATTCAAACTCGTGAAGTGGTTAAAACAATTGGTAATCATGCATTTGCTATATAGAAAAAAGCGTGCAGTCTGAAATGCTGTACGCTTTTTATTATTCTTAACTTTTAACGGCACGAATAATTATGTTCTGAATTCCAAGTACCATTTTTACCATTAAATACAACTTCACTACAATATCCATCTATGTTAAATTAGATATATACGATACGTAACACGTATTGTTCATACCATACACATACATGTCATTTATACATACCGTGCTAGATGGGGAGATGGCGGTGCCCTGTAACCTGCAATCCGCCTTAGCGGGGTTGAATTCCTCTTTAGCGGTATGGTTCATGTAAGGTTTGCCTTTTGCAAGCGGTGATGACGATTGGGGTCCGCGCAACAGACATCTATGAAACTGGTCAGGCCTGGAAGGGAGCAGCCATAAGTAGATCCGTCTGTGTGCCGCAGGGTAGCCCTGACTGAGCTGGCTACTTAAGTAACACTTATGTGACCATATCAATAAGAGGTGCACGGTTTTACATATGAACAAAAAAGATGACTCCTTTTATTCAAAAAGGAGTCATCTTTTTTATTTATTATCATCGTCATTATTTGGTTTAAACATTTTTTTAGAAAAAGCATTTAACTTATTTAAAAACCGATTAAAGCCAAATCCTACAAAAAACGCAATACTGATTTGTGCTAACGGAGTTTCATTGTAATCAATAAAATCAATTAAAAAGATTCCACTTTGTATCAATGTAACAGCTATAACAGCCGTACCTGTAGCAAATATCGGATAAAAGATATACATAATCCACTCTCTATAGTCTGTTAGCTCGCCCTTCATATAGTGAGAACAAAACATGTAAAGATGTCGAAGGGATCCACCGATTGCTCCGGCAAAGAAATAATAAAGAAAAATCTCAATAGAAGAAATAAACGGAAACAGGTTTTCTAACACTCCAGTCCATAATGCTCCGACAGCTAAAAAGCTTCCAAAAAACAAAAGGGAAAGATAAAGTAAAATCACGGTTTTTAACCATCGTTTCATTCTATCACCCCTAGGTAAAGATTTGATATTATATGAAGAAGTCATCTAAAAAGTGTTTTAGTTCTTATACCGTTTCAAATAGAAGAAAAAACAATAAGTTTTATTAAATTAAAACACTTTACATAGGTTAGGGGGTATGGTAGATTATATTTAAGAGGAGGTTTTGAATATGTATGAAGAAGAAGAGACCTTGACATTTGAACAATGTAATATGAATCATTCTGAAAGACAAAGCCACCATTCTGATAAAGTAAAAAAATCCTTAATTACCCGGTTAAATAGAGTGGAAGGTCAAGTTCGCGGTATTAAAGGGTTAATTGAAAAAGATACGTATTGTGATGATATCATTACCCAAATTTCCGCCGTTCAATCTGCCCTTAATAGCTTCTCAAAAGTCTTATTAGAAGCTCATTTAAAAAGCTGTGTAACAGAAAGAATACAAGATGGTGACTTAGAAGTTGTTGATGAATTGCTTGTTACCATCCAAAGATTAATGAAAAAATAAGGAGTGTTAAAATAATGGAGAAAACAACGTTAACAGTTCAAGGTATGTCCTGTGGTCACTGTGTTAGTGCAATTGAAGGAAATGTAGGAAAACAAAATGGGGTAGAAAACGTAAAAGTTCATTTATCTGAAGGAAAAGTGGATATCGATTTTGATCCAGCTGTTGTTTCATTGGATAAAATAAAGGAAATAATTGATGAACAAGGATATGATATAGTTTAACGTCATTCCGTAAACAAAACGTGCTTATTTTGTTAGCACGTTTTATTTTGAATATTATTATACCACTATGGGGTATAGGGAGGCATAGGAAATGTCAGAACAAAGGAAAGAAGCAGTGTTACCTATCACAGGAATGACTTGTGCTGCTTGTGCTGTTCGAATTGAAAAAGGACTTAATAAAATAGATGGGGTGGAAGAGGCAACTGTTAATTTTGCTTTAGAAAGAACATCCATTAAATATGATCCAAGTGTTACAAACATAGATACGTTCACAAAGAAAATAAATGATCTAGGTTATGATATAGCATTGGAAAAGGTTGAACTAAATCTTAGTGGTATGACTTGTGCCGCGTGTGCGAATCGTATAGAAAAAGGTTTACACAAGCTGGATGGTGTCACAAATGCAGCAGTCAACTTAGCATTAGAAAGAGCAACTGTTGAGTTTAATGCATCACAAGTTAACACTACAGATTTAATTAAACAAGTAGAAAAATTAGGTTATCAAGCCAGCTTGAAAGATGAAGAGAAAAAAATATCGCCGATCAAAGAGCTAAGGAATTACAGACACAGAAAAGAAAGTTTCTTTTTTCCTTAATCTTATCCATTCCTTTACTTTGGTCAATGGTTAGTCACTTTAGTTTCACATCTTTTATTTATTTACCTGAGATGCTTATGAATCCATGGGTACAATTAGCCTTTGCTACACCAGTACAATTTATTGTCGGAAAACAATTTTATATAGGAGCTTATAAGGCACTCCGAAATAGAAGTGCCAATATGGATGTACTTGTTGCATTAGGAACATCTGCAGCATATTTCTACAGTTTATTTTTAACGATTGCATCAATAGGTTCTAATCACCATATGGTAGAGCTGTATTATGAAACAAGTGCAGTGCTTATTACTTTAATTGTCTTGGGAAAATTATTTGAAGTTCGTGCAAAAGGACGTTCCTCTGAAGCAATAAAAAAACTGATGGGATTACAGGCGAAAACCGCAATTGTTATCCGTAGCGGGACAGAACAAGAAATACCACTTGAAGAAGTACAGGTTGGTGACATCGTAATTGTTAAACCCGGGGAAAAGATACCCGTTGATGGAAAAATTATCGAGGGTCGTTCTGCTTTAGATGAGTCCATGTTAACAGGGGAAAGTGTACCAATTGATAAAAATGCAGGGGACAGTGTAATAGGAGCAACTTTAAATAAAAATGGTGTGTTAAAAATAAAAGCAACTAAAGTAGGTCGCGATACAGCTCTTTCACAAATTATTAAAGTTGTAGAAGAAGCACAAGGTTCAAAAGCACCCATCCAACGCATAGCTGATCAAATTTCCGGTATTTTTGTTCCAATCGTTGTTGGAATTGCCATCGTTACATTTATCATTTGGTTCGTTTGGATAACACCTGGTGATGTTTCAGAAGCACTTGAGAAGATGATTGCAATCCTAGTCATCGCTTGTCCTTGTGCATTAGGACTTGCAACACCAACTTCTATTATGGCGGGGTCAGGAAGAGCTGCAGAATTCGGTATCCTCTTTAAAGGTGGAGAACATCTTGAACGAACACATCGCTTAACGACAGTTCTTTTAGATAAAACAGGAACCATTACAAATGGCACGCCAATCCTAACAGATATTTTTGTTGAGGTTGGGTTTAATGAAAGTGAATTTTTACAACTGGTTGGTTCAGCCGAAAAGCAATCTGAACACCCTCTAGCACAGGCAATTGTTTCAGGTATTCAGAATAAAAATATTGACCTGGTTGATGTTGAGGAGTTTGAATCAATACCGGGATATGGCATAATCGCAAAAGTGCAAGGAAAATTGATCATTGCTGGTACAAGAAAATTAATGATAAAACACAATATTTCTATATCAACGGCTCATCAAACAATGGAAACACTTGAGAGTTCAGGAAAAACAGCCATGTTAATCGCGATTGATGATCAATTTGCGGGTATGATAGCTGTTGCAGATACGATTAAAGATACATCAAAAGAAGCCGTCCAACGCTTAAAGAATATGGGATTAGAAGTTGTTATGATTACTGGAGACAATGAGCGAACAGCAAAAGCAATTGCCAATTCAGCAGGAATTGAACGTGTTGTATCAGAGGTTTTACCAGAAGGAAAAGCAGAAGAAGTAAAAAAACTTCAACAGCAAGGAAACGTTGTTGCTATGGTTGGAGATGGAATTAATGATGCACCGGCTTTAGCAATGGCTGATATTGGAATGGCAATCGGAACAGGAACTGATGTTGCCATGGAAGCTGCAGATATTACTCTTATTCGGGGAGATCTTAACAGTATTGCTGATGCCATCCTTATGAGTCAAAAAACGATTCGAAATATTAAACAAAATCTCTTTTGGGCCTTTGCCTATAATTCATTAGGAATACCAATTGCAGCCATGGGATTCTTAGCACCTTGGTTAGCAGGTGCAGCCATGGCCTTTAGTTCAGTCTCCGTTGTCTTAAACGCACTTCGATTACAAAGAGTGAAACTATAATCAAAGGACAAATAAAGGAGATTTAGTTATCTTTTTTATTTGTCCTTACTATATTATTTCGAATATCTCTGTTAAACAGTTATGTTGAGCATCTGAGAACTTTCTTTCTATACTGAACCTAAAGAATAATAAGGTCAAAAGCGTTCGGTAATGGCACTGAGGGATATTACATAGGGATTTAAGAATCTTAACTCAGCAGATCAACTGTGATGCGATCATGAACAGGTAGCTCACTTTTATTCTTTATTGTACTAAAGGAGGTTTGTGGAAAGAAGGATTTTATTTTACAAAGTAGAATTTATATACTAATCATTACCGTGAAGGATCGGTTTCTTTTAAAATTGATAATGGTTTGCGATTAATGAATTGAGGTAGAATAAATGAAATGGAAAAAAATATTATTGATTGTTTGTGTGATATTGGTAGTGGCGGTTCCATTGTTTACTATATTTTTTAGGGATGGTCTGATTTTGGATATGGCAGGTATTCATCTTGATAGTCCCTTATCTGAACAAGTGACAGTGGAGGAAAACTACATAAGAGTTGATAAAAATCAGAATAATGTGGCTGATCCCCTAGACATAGTGAATGCTGCCAGGAAAGAAGTGGAGAATCGAACACTTTACAAGAGTGCTTATTATGAAGGAGGTTATCCTCCAGACAGCGAGGGTGTATGTACGGATGTTATTTGGAGAGGATTGGACGGAGCAGGCATCAATTTAAAAGATTTGATGGACCAGGATATTAATAATAATACATCTTTATATCCACGGGTGGATGGAGATCCTGATCCCCATATTGATTTCAGACGGGTTCCCAATCAGTCTGTCTTTTTTCAACGTTTCACTGAATCCCTGACGACCGAATTAATCCCAAAAGATCCTGAGAATTTAGCGGAGTGGCAACCGGGGGATATTGTTATTTATTTGAAGGGTACTGACCACGTAGGCATCATTTCTGATAGACGGACAAAAGATGGAATACCTTATTTAATTCATAACACCCCTCCCCTTGCATCGGAAATTAAACTTACCTCTTATAAACAACCTATTGCTGGTCATTATAGATGGAAATACTGATTTTTCATAAAACTAAATTTAACATAGATAATGATGGCCACTATTTTAGCTTATAGTGTCCATGAGATAATAAATTCCTTTTTCGACTAAAGGATGCTTCAATAAGGATCTAAAACAAGGACGCCAATCGGGTCCTTGCTTTATGGCCATTTATCAACAATATTATTTTACAGAGAGTTTAGTAAAAAAACGGAATCAAAACAAGGAGTGTGGAATATAATACAGGATCTTCAAGTAGGGGTGTGAAATATGATTCATCAACAAACAATTGAGTTGGTTGAAGAGCTGTTACAGTCTCGAATTAACGAAATCCTACTAAATAATGAAGCAGAAAATTTCGATAAATTACCAGGTTTAGTTGAGTCATTGAAGCTTATAAAAGAACAATTTTCTAATAAAAAGTGAATGCGTTTCCTTTAAAGATAGATAGTCCAGAGGGGTGAATCTCTCTGGACATTTTCTGTTTTTAAAAATAAGGCTAATTTCTTAGTGAAAGGTTAAGACTTAAGACATGTTGACGAAAAATATATACTGATTAAGAATTAATCAGTATATAACAAGCTAGAGTTTGCAACTTAGAAGGTGGGACAAGTCTTGGAAAGAATGGAAAAAAGGAAAAAACAAAGATCTTTAATGAGAAAATCACTTTTCGCTAAAAAAATGGTGGTCAAAATAAGTACAGTACTTTTGTTAACTTTAATCTGCGGCCTCTTAGTCATCAATATTCAGATTTGGACAAGTGATGTGAGCAAGTTAGAAAAACCTGCACCTCAGCCAACGATTATTTATGACCAACAAGGAGAAATAGCTAGTAAGCTTTCCAATTCAAGGATTGAAGGTGTTTCATTAGAGGATATATCAGAGGATATGATCCATGCTGTAATCGCTACAGAAGACCAACGTTTTTATCATCATCATGGTGTGAATTATTTCGCTATAACTAAAGCGTTTGTAACGAATTTGTTTAAAGGTGATGTCGTTGCAGGTGGAAGTACCATTACACAGCAGCTCGCAAAAAATGTGTTTTTGTCACATGAGCGTACTTATACAAGAAAAATGAAGGAATTGATTCTAACAAAAAAGATTGAACGTTCTTATACAAAAGATGAAATTTTAGAACGGTACTTAAACCAAATTTATTTTGGTGAAGGTGCATGGGGAATCCAACGTGCAGCCCAAACCTATTTCGGAAAAAATGCCTCAGACTTAACCTTAAGTGAATCTGCTTTGTTAGCTGGACTTATAAAAGCTCCTTCTTCACTATCACCTATCAAACATTTCGACCAATCTGTCAAACGAAGAAATATCGTTTTAACTTTGATGGAAAAAGAAGGGTTTATCACGGAAGAAGAATTAAAAAGTGCGAAAGCTGATCAAATTGTTTTAGATAGACGAAAAACCGAAGATGAATATAAGGGCAATTATCCATATTATATTGATTATTTAATAGAAGAAGCAATTAAGAAATATGATCTTACTGAAAATGAAATTCTTTCTGGTGGACTTCATATCTATACAGAATTAAATCAAGTCATTCAAACTGCCGCTGAGGAAGTATACAATTCTGATGCACTTTTTCCAGAAAACAGTTCAGATCAACTCATTCAAAGTGGCAGTGTCTTTATTCATCCATCAACCGGTGGAATTCAGGCTTTAGTTGGAGGAAGAGGAGAGCATACATTCCGAGGATTTAATCATGCAAGCCAATTAATAAGGCAGCCGGGATCAACAATGAAACCTTTAGCAGTATACACACCCGCACTGGAGCAAGGCTATGAACCATTTGATCTTTTATTAGATCAGCCTCTAATTTTTGAGGGAGGTTACCAGCCGAAAAACTCCGACCATCAATATCGAGGCCAAACGACACTATTTGATGCTGTTATTCACTCTTACAATATTCCAGCTGTTTGGTTATTAAATGAAATAGGTTTAGAGAAAGGAATTCAAGCTGCTGAACGTTTTGGCATTCCATTAGCGAAAGAAGATCACAGCCTGCCACTAGCTCTTGGTGGAATGTCAAAAGGAACTTCACCGTTATTAATGGCACAGGCATTTGCTACTTTCCCAAATAATGGTGTGATGGTTGAAGCCCACTCTATTCAAAAAATTGAAGATGCAAATGGAGAAGTTATCGCCGAATGGCAGAGTAAAGCAACACGGGTAACAGAGCCCGAGGTTGCTCAGAAAATAACATATTTACTAAATGGTGTGGTGGAAAAAGGAACTGGTAAAAATGCTAAGATTTCCGGGATTGATGTAGCGGGAAAAACGGGTACTACCCAATTACCTTTTGAAATGAACGGTGGATCAAATGATCACTGGTTTGTTGGCTATACACCGGAGTTAGTAGGTGCTGTTTGGTTAGGTTATGACAAAACAGATGAACAGCATTATTTATTATCATCTAGCAGTCAAACAGCAACATTTATATTTAAGGAGATCATCTCCCAATCAAAAACAGAACTGACAGAAACTTCGTTTGATTTATCACTAATTGCAGGAAACATAAAAAAAACACTTGAACTTAGAGAAGAAGAGGAAGAAAAAGCAAAAGAACAGGCTGAGAAAGCAAGAGAAAGAAAGGAAAAGGACGAAGGTGAGGAGGATGAAAAGGAAAACAAAGGGAAGGGAAAAAAGAATAAAGAGAAGGAAAAAGAGAAGGGCAAGGGTAGGGAAGACAAAGGAAGAGGCCATGTTGAAAAGAAAGAAGTGGATGAAGATGATGATTAATCTTCTGATATTTTAAAAAGACAGGAGCTAAAATAGAATGGCTAATGCGACTTGTCTGTCTTTTATTTAATATAGGAGAATGTTTGGACTGCTAAATAAAGCAGTTCTTTTTTGTGAATGTTTGTCGGTTTTTTGAAAATAAATGATTTAAAATTGTGAATATATCTAGGGAATCGTTACTAAAGTTCCAAAATCAGGAATATCTCTCCAAAGTCTTTAATAATACTATGAAGTCAAAAAATCACTTTTCTAATTTCAATAACTACTTGACAATTTTTCTATAAAACTTTACCATAAATCGGGATTGTTACGATTACTTCTATACCATTCAAATCTTTATACATCCTATTATCTTTTAAATCGTAATAATTCTGCTTTATAGTTTATTTTGGGAGGGATATTTTTGTAAAACCTTCCTTAATTATATTAATTGCTTTATGCAGGTATTAGCGAAACATTAATCCAAAGGCACCAGCACACAAATACACAGAAATTAGTAAAATTCCATTATTCAGGATTTAACAGAAGGAGAATGAAATGAACAGTAAAGCAACATCAGTTCAATTAGAATCAACAAAGGAAATTACTCATCGGAATTATTTACTTTTGGCTATCCCTCTTATAATAGCGGGGATTTCTACCCCATTATTAGGTGCAGTCGACACAGCAGTTGTGGGGAGATTGCCTGAACCCACTGCAATCGGAGCAGTATCAGTTAGTGCAGTAATCTTTAATACCATGTACTGGCTCCTTGGATTTTTAAGAGTTGGTACAACAGGTTTAACATCACAAGCAAGTGGAGCAAATAACGAAAAAGAGATTGTATATTCCTTCATAAGACCATTATTTGTCGCAATATTAATTGGATGTTTGTTTATTTTGCTACAAATTCCAATTTTAAAAGGATCTCTTTATTTATTTGGAGCAAGCCAAACACTGGAAGAGCTTACATCAACCTATTTCTCTATTAGAATATGGGGAGCACCTTTTGCATTAATAAATTATGTATTAATAGGATGGCTCATGGGAATTGGGAAAGTTAGACTCTCACTTGCCACTCAAATCTCGATGAATTTAGTAAATATTGTTTTAGATCTTCTATTTGTACTAGTTTTCGGATGGGGGGTAGCAGGAGTAGCCCTGGCAACTGTAATAGCTGAAACCAGCACTGTTATAATAGGGTTATATTTTGCTGTGAAGTCAAAACAATTAACATCTTTTTCTCTTAATTTATACTCAATTTTCCAAAAAGAACCTATAACCAGGATGCTCATTATGAATCGGGATCTTTTTTTAAGAGCCGTGTGTTTGCTCTTAATGACTTGCATTTTCACCACTATAGGAGCAAGAATGGGCGAAATTGAGTTAGCTGCGAATGCAATTTTATTGCAAGTACACTATATCATGGCATATTTACTGTCCGGTTTCGCCAATGCTTCTAGTATTTTAGTTGGAAGATCAATAGGTAGCAATAATCAATCTTTATATAATAGAACCCTTACCTTATCGCTTAGATGGGGATTAAGTTCTGCCATTTGTCTATCCCTTTTAATGGTGTTATTCGGTAATGTTATCATAATGGCCTTTACTTCTATTGAAGAAGTGAAGAATCTTGCTGTAGAACTATTTATATGGATGGCCGTTTACCCAATTGTAGCTTTTTGGGGTCTTCAATTGGAAGGAGTGTTTTCCGGTGCTACAGAAGCTAAATTTATACGGACTTCAATTTTTTATGCATTAATACTGTTTATTGTCTCTATTTGGCTATTTAACTCAACCATAACTCCCCATAAATTATGGTTTTCTTTTCATTTATTTACCTTAGGCAGATCCTTGTTTTTATCTCTCTCCTTAAAAAAGTTATCAAAATTGAAATTCTCATCTAAAAACAAAGAAGCTGGTCCCATCATCTAAGGGTGTTCAGCTTCTTTTATCTGCACAAAATAGTTTGTAACCCATTGTAAAAGCAGAAGGATTTCACATTTTTTTGTGGAACTTAAGAAGCATACATGATTGAAACAGTCCGCTAATATAGTGAATAACATATGACAAATGAGGAGTGAGATCTTTGTACGTGCTAATTGCTGTACTTTGTTTGTTTTTTGTTATCTATTCACTTTATCGTTCACATCAAAATGCAAAATGGAAGCTTATTAATTCAAGCTTAACGAAAGATGAATTTTTTCAGGTCCTCGACATTTTATCATCAGCAAATATCCGCTATAAAGTTCAACCTCCCACTCCAAGAAAAAGTCACTATGATATTTATGTGCAAATTGATGATGAGGTAAGTGCGATTTATTTATTACAGACTGTTATATTTACAGAGAACAGAGTCACAAAATAGAAAGAAGGACAGCAAATGAGTAACCTTGAATACAAGCAAATTTCACGTAAAGTGTTTTTTAATAAAGCCAAATATAATTATATTTTTAATGCTTTTGATCGTTTTTGGAGGATTTCTTATTTTCGGGTTATCTGAAAATGTTAGAGGACCTGCTATACCTGTTATTCAAAATGACTTCCAATTGACTCAGACACATCTCGGTGCCTTGTTAGCTTTAAACTCTCTCGGATATTTACTTGCATGTTCATTTACCTCCATCCTTGCGAACAAAATTGGTATTAAGTGGACAGGGATCACTGCATTTTTATCGATGACTGCAGCTGGATTTATCATTTTTTTTCAACAACTTTTACAACTCTTTCAGCTTCTTTTTTCTTTTTATACATAGGTAATGGTATGTTGGAAATTGGGCTGGGAATAATGGCTGCCAGGATTTTTACGAAAAATACCGGAATGATGATGAACTTATCACACTTTTTTTATGGCCTGAGCTCAACAGTTGCTCCTATAATGGCTGCTTCCATTATGGGTTGGAATGGATTAGGTGGGGAAGAATTTGGTTGGAGGGGGATGTATCTTTTCATCCTTTGTTTTTCATTACTACCAATTATTCCTTCATTACTAGGAAATTTTCCAACGGAAAAGATTGAAGAAGGTACTGTTCTATCTTTTAAATCTCTTTCTAGAGATCCGATTGCTTGGTTAATCGTAGCGATTCTATCGTTTGGAGTCGTATCAGAGCTTGCTGTTGGAGGATGGTTAATTAATTATTTAGTCAAAGCTTATCAATGGGAAATAACAGATGCTTCACATATGTTGTCTTTATTTTTTTTATTTTTCATGCTTTCAAGATTATTGCTTGGACCTTTAACCGACAAGGTAGGATTCACAAAATCCATTATGATATTTTCCGCTTTTTCTGGAATTTGCAACTTTGCAGCTATTATAATTGGAGAGAAAGGAGCCTTTTTATTCGCAGTCTCAGGAGCAGGGATTGCTTTAATTTATCCAACAGTTATGGCACTTCTTGCAAAAAGATATCCAAATGGTACAGGAACTGCTATCACGTTTACCGTTACTTTAATGGGTATTGCAAGTGTAATCGGAAACTTTCTAATCGGATTTATTATTGATTTTGTCACAAATGTATTCAGTAACGGGCAAAATGAATTGATTGGCTTACAGGCAGGATATGGATTCATTGCATTGCTTGCATTATTATGTTCTGGATGTTGTTATGTTCTATATCGTATTTTTCGTAACCGTAATGAATTAGTGTAAGTGACCTGTATTAAAATGTCTCCCGGACTTTAATGCAGGCGTTTAAATAAAGGTACAATTGACACCAAACCTGGAGGGGAAAAATGGAGAAAACAGGGATTATTATCATCTTAAACGGTACTCCAAGATCCGGAAAATCAAGTATTGCCAAATTCATTCAAGACAACTTTGAAGGTGTATGGATGAATCTAGGTGTTGATCATTTGATGAAAATGACTCCGGACGCGTATCAACCAGGCATTGGATTGCGTCCTGGAGGTGAGAGACCTGATCTGGAACCTGTTATTGAGCGTTTATATATTGCCATGTATGAGTCAATTGCTTCTTTTAGTCGAGCTGGGATAAATGTAGTAGTAGATGTAGGCCACCATGACGGCTATTCGACTTCATTAGATATTCTCAAAAAATGTGCAATGATCTTAGAAGGTTACCCAGCTTACTTTATAGGTGTATACTGTCCCATTGAAGTAATTATGAAAAGAAGACTTACTACATGGAATATTGGTTACACACCTGAAGGCAATATTCCAAAGCCGGTACAGCTATGGCAAAAGCTCGTCCATGAGCCTGGTATATATGATCTTGAAGTAAATACATCTATTTTATCCTCCGAGGAATGTGCGAATCTCATTAGAAATAGAATAAAACATGGACCGATGCCTACATCTTTTGAAGAAATTCGTAACTTATAACGAATGATGTTTAAAAACTCGTTAATTTAAGAGTTGTATTTCTGATTCCTGTACTAATAAAATTTGCTCTCCGAAAACAATTTCATAATTACCATTTCCATAATTATAGATGACTTCACACTTTATGCCTTTATAAACCACTATTTGCTGACCAATTGTACTCGTTTCGTTAGACATAAAAACTCCTCCTCTATTTGAATAAAATTCATATTATTTTTTTAGGTTATTCATCTTGATAAAAAATGAAAAACCGTCAAAACTTAACCATGCAAATGAAAAGCATGCTTTAAGATAAATGACGGTTAGCTAGACAAGCAGGATCCCTATCATTAACAAACTATTATAATAACGTTCTATATCAACTTTCATTGCATTTCCTAGCCAACTCAACTCGACACATTTATTATTTTAACAACAAATTAACAACGTTTGCACTACTAATCCTCCGACATTTTCAGTCAAACTTTTTAAATCTCATAACACACTTTGAAAGGGTTTACAATAATAAACTATCAAAAATATCTTTAAATTTTTTGACATTTCCTTTACAATAAATTTTACGGAAGATTATCTTACATACTTCTTGAAAAACTCACTGTAAGGGGAACGTTTTATGAATGTTGAGAAAACACTTCAAAAAAATGATCAAAACATTAATATATTTTTTTATTCTTACTTGAGGAAAATGAGAGGAAACCAGAAAATACAAACGAATGTGAAGCTTGGAGACACAATTATATCTGCGAGCGGCGGATTGATTGCTATTACACTCATTAGCTTTGTTGCAGTATTGTTAGGGTATCCTATGATTTTAGGTCCGATGGGTGCAAGTTGTTTATTAGTATTTGCTGCTCATTCTTTACCTTTTTCACAACCAAGGCAAATAGTTGGTGGTCATCTCATTTCAACCTTTACAGCTTTATCAATCTGGAATGTATTTGGAAAATCCCATCTATCCATTGGTCTTACACTTGCCATTGTGCTATTTCTTATGATTACACTAAAATTTATTCACCCACCTGCAGCTGCAAGCGCAATGGTGGCCATCAACACAGAAGCAGGATGGGGCTTTTTATTATCTATCGTCTTATCATCTGTTCTCCTTATTTTGATCTCATTACTTTATAATAATTTATTTAAAAATAGACAATACCCAAAACAATGGATATAACATTTATTAATGAGGCCGTATTATACGGCCTTTTTTGTTACATCTTCATAAAACTTACTTGATAAAAGTATCTTCACAGGCTTTTTTGAGCTTTAAGGTTTGTTATGTTTTCTTTCTATTCTTTTAAATAAATTTAAAATGCTCCAGCAAATTAATCCAATTAACCAATAAATCGGAAAGGAATATATATTTTCCCATGTTATTTCCATATACATATCCAACCGCTCCATTGTTGTTTCTGCTACAAATGCAATAAGCAACGCTAGTACACCTGTCGAAAAAAAGAACGTTTTAAATTTCTTTCCTGTTCTTTGGTAAACAAGCATAAAAGGAATAATAATAATTCCAACATCATATGGGTACATTTGAGGATATAAATAGGGTGTTAAACGAACGGGATATGTCCAAACCATAGCATTGCTTCCAATGGAATCTAAGAAAATAGCGATAATACCAAAAAACATTCCAAAGGCTGTTATTTCTGTAATTCTTTTTTTATCAACGAAAATAAACCATACAAATGGAGACATAATACTTAATGAAACCAAAACCCACCATTTTATAGTCAAATAATTATGATCTTGCCAGTAAGAGTGAAGTGTTTGGTAAAATAACTTTTCCTCTTTAAGAAGTTGTTCTAATGATATCGAATGTAAATATTGAAAGGGTAATAAATCTAAGATCATTTCCAATCATAGCACCACATTTTGTATTATTTACCTTTATCTTTTCCAAAAAATAAAAGAATAATATAAGTTGGTAAAAATAAAGTATAGACATGACACCAAAAGGTGTTATAATCAAAAATGAAACCAATTGGTTTCATTTTTGATTATATTCATAGGAGTGAATTATATGCCAACAATACAGGACATAAAAAAAACCACTATCTTTCAAGCACCCATCAACAAAGTATGGAAGGTAGTCTCAACTTCAGAAGGAATTTCAGAATGGTTTATGCCAAATGATTTCGTAGCAAAGGTTGGACACGAATTTCACATTCAATCTCCATTTGGTCCTTCACCTTGTAAAGTTTTAGAAATTGAAGAACCAAGAAAAATTGTTTTCTCCTGGGACACTGACGGCTGGATTGTCTCTTTTCTTTTGAAAGATTTAGGGGATAAAACAGAGTTCACATTAATTCATAGCGGCTGGAAAGACGCTGATGAAATTCAACAAAAAGCAAATGAAAAAGCTTCTGTTGTTCGCGATAGAATGAATGGTGGTTGGGAGAATATTGTAAATGAAAAACTTCGAAAGGCTGTTGAAGGATAAGTGGCACAAGCAAAGCATGATGTGTTTCAAGCTATTGCTGACCCGACCAGAAGAGAGGTTCTTCGTTTACTAGCAAAAAGAGATTTACCTATTACAGAAATAACGGCTCATTTTCCAATAAGCCGGACAGCAATCACCAAACATCTCACTATTCTTTCAGAGGCAGAATTAGTGAGTGGGAAGAAAGTTGGAAGGGAAAAAATCTATCAACTTCATCCTGAGCCACTTATCGAATTAAAAGATTGGCTTTCATTTTACGAACAATTTTGGGATAATAAACTATCTATGCTAAGACATCTAGTTGAAAATGACAAAGATGAAAATTCTTAATAAAGTTTCTTTAGTTATTCCGCACTTATTATAGTGCGGTTTTTATTTTATTTTTTAATTATATGACGATTTCCTATACAATAAGATATAATATTCATAAAAATTTTACTTAGGTAATTGAAGAGGTAGCGATGAAAGAAAACATTGTGCAATTATCCCAAATGATGAACATGACCAACCATGGACATATATTATACATTTATGAATCGATAGAAGACTATATTGAAAACGCATATTCATATATTTTTACCGGCATTGAACAAGGTCATCATATACTAATCATTGAAAATAAAGAAATCTTTGATAGGATTAGTCTCAAGTTTCAGGAGACTTTATCACTTGATCAATTAAGGAATGTTCACTTTTTTGATAACTATGATTTCTATCGTCTATATGGTGATTTTAATTATGATTTAATTGTTCAGCATTTTTCAAAAATTATCGAGCAACTTAAGGATAAAAGCCCAATTGTTAGAACCTGGGCTAATGTAGATTGGAAAGATCAAGATCATTTAATTTCAAAGCTCACAACCTTCGAAAAATTAGCCGATCATAGTGTACAATCTTCAAATCTGATTTCAGTTTGTGCTTATAACGGTCATAAAATTTCTGCTGCTCTTCAAAATAGTATGTTGAAAAGTCATGAATACTTTATGACAGATAGAGAATTAGTCAAGTCAAGCTTATATGACAAAAGATCGGTTATTTTCCCTTCTATATATGAACAAAAGAAACACTCTAAATTGAAAGGTCAATTACAAGCTACAAAACATCAATTAAGATCGTTTATTAAAGAAAATTCAGACCCGATTGTTATTTATGATCTTCATGATCGAGTAATTTCAATTAATGATGCATTTGTGTCAACATTTGGCTTCACTTCAAATGAAGTAATCGGATTAAATGTGACTGAACTACCTATCATACCAGTTGAAAGAATCTTTGAAGCAAATTTAAGCAAAAGCTATGCAATCTTAGGAGAAAAAATAAAAGGGTATGAAACCATTAGAAAAACGAAAGACGGCAGAACCCTATTCATAATATTATCCAGCTTCCCGTTATTAAATGAAGATTCCACTCTAAATGGATGGGCCGTGATTTATAAAGATATAACCGAGAAAAAAGAAGCACAAGAACTATTAATCAAATCTGAAAAATTATCTATAGCCGGAGAACTTGCTGCCGGAATTGCTCATGAAATACGGAATCCAATTACCACAATCAAGGGATTTCTTCAGCTGTTACAAGCAAATGGATACGAAAAACAAACTTATTACGATATTATGAAGTCTGAAATTGAGAGAATTGAGCTCATACTCAGTGAACTTCTTATGCTTGCAAAACCGCAGGCTGTTCATTTTGCTCAAAAGGATATTAAGGCACTTGTAAAAGATATGATTACTCTGTTAAATCCACAAGCTATCATGAATAATGTCCAAATTAGTACTGATTTTGTACATGAAGATGTAAGCGTCATGTGTGAAGAAAACCAACTAAAACAAGTCTTTATTAATTTTATTAAAAATGCCCTTGAAGCTATGCCAAATGGTGGAAATCTAATCATTAAACTCATAACTAATGATAATGAATTACTGATTCGTTTCATTGATGAGGGTTCTGGAATACCTAATCATTTATTATCTAAATTAGGGCAGCCTTTTTACACAACAAAAGAAAAAGGAACTGGATTAGGATTTATGGTAAGCAAAAGGATTATCGAGAATCACCAGGGAACAGTTGAGATATCAAGTGAAGTTAATAAAGGGACAGTCATTGATGTGAAACTGCCTTTATAAGCTGTAGTTAATAAATTAGTAGCGAAAAACCTTTAACAATTAGACCTCTTACCTGTAAACTAAAGATATAGATGAAATATATGTTTAGTTTCAAGAAAGGAGTTTTTATGGATTTTAAAGACGTGGTCAAAAACAGACGGGAAATTACAAAGTTTACAAACAAAGCTATTCCTGTGAAAACAATCGAGGAAATCATCCAACAAGTTTCTTTATCTCCAACAGGAAATAATTTACCTTCGAGAGAATTTATTATCGTTAAAAACCGGAAAACATTAGACTACTTATCTGAAACTACTCCGTATATGAAATGGTTAAAGGAAGCTCAAGGTGCCATTGTTATCACAGGATGTCCTAACATAAGTAAGTATTGGCTTCAGGATGCTTCAATCGCCAGTAGCTATATATGGTTAGCTGCTGTTAATGAAGGCTTAGGATGTGCATTCGGTGCTGTTTTTAATATCGAAGATGAAACTGAGACTTTACAAAGAGAAGATTACGTAAAAAATGCTCTATCCATTCCTAGTGATCGAAAAATCGTTGCTATTTTAGGCCTAGGTTATATAGGTGATCAGCCCGCGAAAAAGAAGGTAATTCCGAAAGAAGACATCGTCCATTACGAAGTGTTTAACCAAAAATAGGGAGGCCTGTCTATGGTTGAAAAAGTCGGTGAATGTTTAACATGTAAAAAAATTATTTACTGCACAAACGGTTTTTTAAATGGAGTTGTAAAAAATTCAGTAGTTTATTGCTTTACTTGTGCAGAAAAAAGTGACCCGAACCGTGATTGTTCTTCCTATTACTAAATTTTGATCAAAAGGAGGGCCTTTTAAATAGAAAGGCTCCTCTTTGTTTATGCCCCTGTATCAAAAAGTGATGTCTAAAAAACCGAAAAATCGCTGCTATCCATAATAAAAAGCCCCATAGAACATTTCTCACCGACATTCTCCTCACTTGGTTCTTTTTGACAAATATAACCACCTATACTTTAAGCAAGTTCTAGTAAAAATTCAATATTTAAATAGAACTAGTTTCTATCAATATTGTAAATTTAATCCATTCATATTAAAATTTAATATGATCATCATTTTATATTATAGAAAAGGATATCAAAAAAATGTATGACTGGCTAAATACTCATATAAGTCTGGAAACACTTTTGTGGTTATTCCCTATCATGTTCCTCCTACATGACTTTGAAGAAATACTTTTTGTTGAATTATGGTTTAAAAAGAACTATAGGAAAGCTTCCCAAAAAGTACCGGGATTTTTCAAAAAAACATTTCAAAATATGTCAAAAATCACTGCAGCACAATTTACTCTACCTGTTGTATTCCAATTCTTACTCTACATCATATCGACATATTTAGCTGTAGAATATCAATATTATATACTGTTCCTTGGTTTTAACCTTTTCCTACTTCTTCATGTGTTTATGCATATTGGTCAATCATTTCTGTTAGGTGTATATACACTTGGACTCGGGACAGCTGTGACGATCACTTTTCCTTATTCCATTTACTTATTTTATAGGTTGTTAGATGAGGAGATAGTTGAAATAACAACGCTCGTCGCCGCCTTCCCTTATGGTGTTATAACCATAGTGATTGTTTTGTTAGGACATAAATTGGCTCACAAGCTCATTCCTTCTTAACCTTTCGATTATTTTATAAAAAAGAGAAATATTTAATAGGTGAAAACTTTATGTATACCTTCAGGTTATCAATGCACACCTTTTACAAAGATTTAAAAAAACTAGGTAAATAATAATGACGACAGGAGTGATAGCATGAACTTTAAGATGAATGAAGCGATCGATATTCTCGAACGAACACCTGTAACATTATCTGGTTTACTTAAGGGTTTATCACATGGTTGGGTTCTATGTAATGAAGGAGAAGGAACATGGAATGTAAAGGAAGTAATTGAACACTTAATCGAAGCAGAAAAACACAATTGGATTCCACGGTTGGAATTTATTCTTCAGGAAGGTGAACAACAACCGTTCCCAGTATTTGATCGATATTCCCATTTAAAAAACTCAACCAAACCACAAATAGACGAACTATTAAATGAATTTATTGTGATACGGAATAAAAACATAAAAAAGTTAATGAGCTTAGTAACAACAGAGAAACAATTGGAGCAAACTGGTTATCACCCTGCATTTGGAAAAGTAAAGATTAGAGAACTAATTTCAACCTGGGCTGTTCACGACCTAACCCATTTATCACAAGTTGTTAGAGTAATGGCGAATAGATATAGAGAAGATGTTGGTCCATGGCAGGAATATTTGGGTATTCTGAAAAATTAATGTTATTTAAAAATCATGAGAAAGGAATGTTTCTCATGATTTTTACGTGCAATCTACATATTTACTTTTCTAGCACCTAAATAACGGGGTTTCCAATAGGTATTATTCATATCTGTGATTGTAACACCTGTTGACGAGCCGGCATGGATAAATTTATAATCTCCTAAATAAATCCCGGCATGGCTTGGACCTTGCGATGTTGTTGCGAAGAACACAAGATCACCTTTTTTAGGTGAAGTAACAGGTGTTGTTGCTTCCCAAATTGTCGCTACAGTACGAGGAATTGTAACTCCTTGTGTATTAAAGATATACTTTAAATAACCTGAGCAATCAAAACCGCTTGGAGTATTACCAGCCCATACATACGGAACCCCAATGTATTTCTTTGCTTCAGTAATGAGTTTATCTACATTCAGAGTAGGTTGTAGACTTTGTTTTTCCGTTAAATTGAGAACTTGTCCGACTTTAATTGTATTACTAGTTAAATGATTTAATGCCTTTAATTGCGTAACTGATACTCCAGTCGAAAGAGCTATCTTCCATAAAGTATCTCCAGCTCTGACTGTATAACTTTGAGTTGAAGTAGTAGTAGGTGTAGCTACTGAATCTATTTTAAAAGAACTTGGAACTTTTAATGTTTGACCAATATAAATAGTGTCAGAATTCAAGTGATTAATAGATTTCAGTTCTGTAACAGTTGTACTGTAGATTTTAGCAATTAATGATAATGAATCACCTGATTTTACTGTATATGAATCTATTGTTTGTTTTCCACCGTGGGAATGGGGTTCAAGCAACGATAATTCCTGTCCTATATAAATAGATGAAGAAGTTAAATGATTATACTGTATGATTTGCTCGACCGTTAAATGATGAGAAGAGGAAATTTTCCATAATGAGTCACCAGCTTGAACTTTATAAGTTTGTTCATGTGCGGAGGCTTGGTTTGAGATTCCAACACTTAAAATGCCTATGGAGGATAACGCCATGATGAATTGCTTTTTCAATATAACACACTCCTGATCGTCTGAAGACATGTAATAAAACCTATTACATCATAACTTGAACGTTTCCGAACGTATACTTTAAAAATATTGGAAAAACAGGTGAAATTTTCCACATTTCAGCTAAATAAAGAAATGAACTATACATTTAAGTGAGTAATATATTGGTAGAAAAATATATTGGTAGAAAGCGATCAATTTTGTAGAAAGGCGTTGATAGCAGATGACGAAAATAGGTTTTATACGGCATGGGAGTACACCATGGAATAAAGAAGGAAAAGCACAAGGCTGGTGTGATATTCCTTTGAATAATGATGGAATTGTAGATGCAAAACGTTTGGCACAACGCTTACTTTCAGAAGACTGGGATATCATCTATTCCAGTGATCTTCTTAGGGCACATCATACCGCAAACATCATTGCAGAAAAGATGATGAAACCCGTACACTTAGATTCAAGACTTCGTGAGATTGCTGGAGGACTTATTGAAGGAACCACTGAAGAGGAAAGGATCTTAAAGTGGGGAAGTGGGTGGCGAGAGTTAGATTTAAAAATTGAATCAGATGATCGCGTTCTTTCCCGTGGTATTGCATTCATTAATGAAATTTGTGAAAAGCATCCAAACGAAAACATATTAATTGTTAGTCACGGTTCTTTTTTAAAAAAGATAATTAAAAAACTTATTCCAAATGAACCATTTGAAGAATCCTTATTAAATACTTCCATTACTTTGTTAAAAAGGGACACGATTGGATGGAACTGTTCTTTGTTTAATTGTACCAAGCATCTAGTTTTAACAAATAAAGAGATTACATAAAAGTGGGAGAAAAGATGAAAATTAGACGATTAGAAAATGACGAGCAAATACCAATAAATTTATTACTTCAAGCAGATCCATCAGAGCAATTAATTATGGAGTATATACAAAATGGTGAGTGCTTTATTGCACAAATGAAAGATCAAGTAATAGGATCCTATGTGTTATGTGAAAAGAAGATAGATACAATTGAATTAAAAAATATTGTGATAAAAGAAGATTTTCAAGGTCAGGGCTTAGGTAAAATACTTCTTTTTCACTCAATTGAACATGCCAGAAACAAAGGATACAAGGCAATAGAAGTAGGCACAGGTAACTCTAGTCTAGGGCAATTGGCCTTTTATCAAAAATGTGGTTTTCGAATGATTGAAATCGATCAGGATTTTTTCATTCGACAGTACTCTGACATCATTATCGAAAACGGCATTCAATGTAGAGATATGATCATCTTACGACTGGAGCTTTAGAAAATGAACTACAAGATTCGGAAGATGGAAAAATGGTTTCCATCTTTCCAACAAGTCATACAATATACGTTATTTTATCGCTAAATAAACTGCTAGGGCATCAGTTTATGTTATCGATTATCGTTTCGAAATATTCTTAGATAAATAATCCTTGCAGTAACTACCATGAAAGATTGGAAGAATATTCTCCACTTGAAATAATGACGATTCAAAGCCATGATACCCGTCTTAATTAAAATCACATCTATTACTTTGTAACTGAAAAGATGAACAATTCGGAAAAAAAACCCTTTTTCTTTTGCTAGTGATGTAGATATAAATGACATAAATATACAATATACCGGAGCAATCATAAAGTGTAAACGTATTGAATATAAATGCTTTATTCCAAAACGTATTTGTCCATTATAGGCCAATACATACATAAAAATTGTTTCAATTACCATAATTGTTAAATAATGAGCAAGTTTTTTTGCCATTATTTTTAGTTGTTCTAGCCCTTTATAAAAAAAGTCACTTAACAAATAATAGACAGGTAACAAAATGACCGTGTAAATCGGTTTCCACCAGTTTATTTTATATATCTTTAAAAAGATAAATAACCGTTCAATACAATAATAGAAAAATGTAAAGCCAAGTTTCCATTTAAGTTTCTTACCAAAAACAGTAATAAATGTAGCTGATACCGGTATGTATAACCCCTGAGAAAGTATAGCTCCAAAAACATTGTCAAAATACTTCTTTTTTACCAATGTTGGTTTATACGTATACGCTTTGAACACATTTAAAACAATGTATTCAAAAATAAAAGCCATTCCAATATTTAAAAAAAATAATATCCATGTGTTTGAAGATCTACGTTTTTTTAATAAGCATATAAAGAGAGTTTGAAACAATGCCAAAAGCAAAAAGGGAACAGATCTTTTATTTAATCGACCCTGGAAGTGCATCAAATCACCAACTATTCAAGGTTTATAATTGTTATCATGTGTAATTTCTTAAAAATTATGAGGAATGATCACATTAGCTGTCCCAAAACATAGGAGGTAAAGCTTTTATGAAAATAAGATACTTAACTGGATTAGATTCAGCTAAATATAAATCCTTGAGATTGGAAGCACTGCAAAATAATCCTGAAGCTTTTAGCTCAAGTTATGAAGAAGAGGAAAAAATGCCGATTCAACAAACGAAATTAAAGCTAAATACCGAATACACTCATACAATCGGTGCGTTTATAGAAGAAGATCTTATTGGGATTGCCACTTTAGTCGTTGAAACCAAAAAGAAAATACTTCACCGAGCCACGATCGTTGCAGTGTATGTTCATCAAGATTATCGTAATGCTGGTATCGGCAAAAAAATAGTAACGGAACTTATTGAAAAGGCAAAATCAATGTTGAGGATAGAACAGATTTACTTAACGGTAACTGCAAGCAATCTTCCGGCCAAACAGCTTTATCAGTCAATAGGATTTGTAACGTATGGAGTTGAAAAAAGGGCGCTTAAAGTAGAAGACACTTATTTTGATGATGAATTAATGGTTTTATTTATAAAATGAGTTTTTATAACGAGGTCTTTTTCTTCAATATAGGTATTCACCCAAGAATTTCCTACCCAATTTGCATAAGTTTATAATGAAATAAGGGAGGAATGCATCTATGCAAAATGAATATCAACTACCTACAGTAAATCAGTATGAAATCATTGATCCAAATGACACACGAATTTTTGGTAGACCGTTTGGAAGATTTGGTTTTGGTTTCGGAAGACCTTTCGGATTTGGATTTGGCAGACCTTTTGGATTTGGTTTCGGAAGACCTTTCGGGTTTTATCGACCATTTTGGGGAGCTCCATTTTTAGGAGGAGTATTAGGAGGCTTATTAGCTGGTTCTTTAGCCTATCCTTATTATGGATATCCTTATCCATACTATCCTTATTATCCTTACTACTAATAAAGAATTTGTTATTTTTGACCTTAATAATTGTATTAAGGTCGTTTTTTATTCAGAAAATTTCTACTTGCTTCAAGGTGTATTTGGTTGCATTATAAAGAGTAAGAAGTATGACTGTCTTTAGAGACATCCTGATGTTTTTTAAAAAAGATTTAACTTCTTTATCACATCTTATAGGGAGAGTCTATGCGAACGCAAGTTAAAGAAATGTCCAAAAAACCGTGGTTTCTAGGAATGATTGTCATTATATTTATTATCATTATGCTGTGGTTCATCCCGGTAGAGAAACGAAAATATGGTGTTGAACAACATTTATTAACTACTGACTATACTGGTTTACTACCTGAAAAAATAGCAAAAGTAGAAAAACACGATACTCGTTATGAGCTGCAAAAAATCGTTAAACAAGCAAATGTAACGGGCGAAAAAGTTTCAATTGCCGGTTTGCAGCACTCCCAAGGTGGTCATACATACTATAAAGATGGTGTTTTAATCGACATGAAGTCTCTGAATACCATTTTGGACATTAACGAAAAGAAAAAAACAGTAAAGGTTGAAGCAGGTGCAACTTGGGCAGATGTTCAGGAAGCCGTAAATCGTTATGGATTAGCATTAAAAGTAACTCAATCTCAATCTATATTTACAATCGGCGGCTCTTTGTCTGTTAATGCGCATGGAAGGGATATTCGCTTCGGGTCAATGGCTGATACCGTTAAGGAAATGACATTACTTACTCCTACGGGTGAAATCAAGACTGTATCTCGTGGTGATGAAGAGCAATGGATGAAATATGTCTTCGGTGGGTATGGACTATTCGGAATCATTCTTGATGTAACATTAGAATTAACAGACAATAACATTTATACGATTCATACGAAACAAATGAAAACAGACAAATATGAATCGTATCTTACCTCAATACTTAAAGGAAGAGAAACGGCTATGCATTATGCAAGAATTAGTGTTGCTCCAACATCATTTTTAGATGAAATGTATGTGATTGATTACAAAAATACAGGGAAAACAGATTATAAAACACCGTTAAAAAAAGAAACAGGGATAAAATTAAGTAAATTAGCCTTAGACATGGGCCGGCAGGGCGGATGGCTTGAAGACCTTTTCTGGAAAATGCAAAAACAGTTTATTCAGTCTCTTGATCATGATACAATCACCCGAAATAATGCTATGAGATCTGAATCAACATTTATGGAGTTTACCAAGCCTGGTCAAGTTGAAGTCCTTCAAGAGTTCTTTATCCCAGTGGAAAATTTCGAAGAATATATATCCGAACTAAAGCCATTACTTACAAGTGATGATCACGAGGAAGACTTTAAGATCCATAATATAACTGTCCGTTATGCGGCTCAAGAAGAGGTGACAAGTTTACACTATGCTACTAAGGATATGTTAGGATTTGTTGTCTTAATTCAACATGGAGTCGAGAATAAAGACATAGAAGAGGCGAAAGAAATGATCCGTAAATGGACAGATCTAACGATAAAACATGGTGGCACGTATTATCTTCCATACTATCCTTATCAAACAGAAGAACAGTTTCAGACAGCCTATCCCAACTGGAGGAACTTCCAGGAAGAAAAAAGACGCAGAGATCCTAATAGTGTTTTTCAAAATATGTTTTATGAGCACTATCTCAAATGAGGGGAGCTCAATTGAAAAGAAGGATAACAGAAAACTTTCCGCTCGTTATAACGGTTGGACAAGTTGTAATTTTCCCTTATTATATTATTTGGTTGAAGGAAGTTTCTTACACCTATACTTTATTTGCATGGCTTTTTGCCGGGTTCTCTTTTTCAGCTGCATGGGGATACAGAGTCTATCATTCTAAGAAGAATCTTCACTTATTAGGAATATCATTTATCTATTTTGCGATGGGAATCATTTATGTGTCTATTTATTTTATAAACGTACAAATGGAGGTTCTCCCTTATTTTGCTCTGATGATTCAGGTTCTATTAGGTTTTTTACAAGGATATTTCCGTGCATGGCATGTTGAACAAACTTCTTACAAATTGCATGCTGTTCACCATTACCTACTAGTTGGTGTATGTATGATTGGGCTATCCTTTATAAAAATCCTCTCACCAGTTGCTTTTCTTACATGTTTTGGGGTTTTTCTTCTTATAAGCGGGATTATAGGAATCATTCAAAGAGCCTTTACAAGATAACGATAAATCAAATTATTTAAACAAAAATTCATCAACGGATTATCAAGATTCGCACAAGTTCACAAATTAAATAATGGAAGTCTAGTAAAATAATTAATAAGTAGAAGGAGGAACAAATCATGAAAAAACAAAGAACATGGATACCCTTAACCGTTCTAATTATAATTATTTATATCCTTCATTCCACTCCTCATATGTCCTTAAGAACATATGTCTTTTTTATTGGTTATCCAATTCAAGCTATCACATCTGATATCGTTGATGATAAATACCACAATGAAATGGATAAAAAAGAGTATAAAAAATTAAATGCAAAAGCGTATACATTAACAGACCCTCCAGTTGAAAAGCAAACACAAGGTGTCCTTAGTAATTATTTAGTAAGGAAATATGGGATCATCTACATAACTGATTTCTTAGGGGATACTTAATTAAAAAAGAATAAACCTTGCTATTCAAGTTAAATAATATTCCGAATCATCTCATAAACTAAAACATGTCCAATTTTCGGAGGAGAGACATGAAGTATGTGAGAATCGGTATCATGATCATTCTTGGCAGTATCCTTCTGTCATTAGGGATTAACTTATTCTTAACTCCGTATAAAGTATTAGATGGGGGAATTATAGGGATAGGGTTAATTTTGCATTATTTATTAGGACTAAAAGCAGGTTTAATGGTCATTTTCCTAAGTATTCCTGTATTTCTTATCGCATGGATTTATTATCGTCAATATTTTTATAATAGTTTACATGGAATGCTTGTATCTTCTTTTTTTATCGATTTGTTGAAGCCGCTCTCAGGTGTTATTCATTTAGCTCCTTATATCAGCTCGCTAATTGGAGGGATATTTGTAGGTCTTGGAATCGGTTTAATGCTTCGGATTGGTACAAGTACAGGGGGAACAGATTTACTTGCTCAATTTTTATTTGAAAAAACAGGGATTAATGTCGGAATCCTGATATTTTTTATTGATAGCATCGTCATATTACTTGGGGGCTTGTTAATCTCAAGAGAAACGTTCCTATTATCCTGTATAACGATACTTGCCGTTGGATTAACCACAACATTTATTTCAACTAAATCCAGTCATTCTATGTAAATATGCAGAAAAAGCCCTTCCTGAAAACGGAGGGCACTATTTTTGTCAAAACATACTTAGTTGATAATCTTTAGATAACAATTCCAATAACCGTATACCCGCAATACTATTTCCTTTTTCATCTAATGAAGGACCAAATATTCCAATTCCGAACCTTCCAGGAACAGATCCCATGATACCGCCGGACACTCCGCTTTTAGCAGGAATTCCAATTTTTATAGCAAATTCTCCTGAAGCATTGTACATTCCACATGTGACCATGAAGGTTTTACATATTCTTGAAACATCAGAGGGAATGAGTTGCTTACCCGTCTGCGGATCAGCTCCATCCATAGCAAAAACAGCCCCAATCCTCGCTAAGTCCAAGCAATTCATTTCAATCGAACACTGTTTGGAATACAAGTCAATTAATTGTTCAACATCTTCGTCTATCATCCCATGTTGCTTTAGGAAATAAATTAAGGAGCGATTTAAATCAGCTGTTTCATACTCTGATTGAGCCACTTCTTTATTATAAGTAACCGATTGATCATTTGTCAGATCCTGAACAAATGACAATAATCGTTGTAATCTTTCTTCAATAGAATCTCCATTGATCATATGTGTCACAACAAGTGCACCGGCATTTATCATCGGATTTAATGGTTTTGCAGGTGCCATCGTTTCTAATTTCGCAATGGAATTAAATGGATCTCCTGTCGGTTCCATTCCTACTCGATCAAACACAAAATCTTTTCCTTTGTCCATTAACACAAAAGCAAGGCTTATCACCTTTGAAATACTTTGAAGAGTGAATTTCTTTTTGATATCTCCCGCTGACACACATTCTCCGCTTGGATAGTGAATCGCTATAGATAGATCATCCGGATCTTCTTTACCTAGCGCAGGAATATAATCTGCAACTTTTCCTTTTTTTGTCCATTCCTTTGATGTTTCTACATACCGTTGTAATTCATCACTTGTCCGACATAGCATTTATTATCACCTTCAATGTAAAAATGTCTTTCGCTGCTGGAATCATGTCCATGCAGTCAAAAGACATTTCTAATTAACTTGATTTTCGATTTTTAAACATTTGGTCAGAAGAACGAAGTTGCAATGGATCAAAGAAGTTTGCAATCTCTCTTTCTGCACTTTCTATTGAATCCGAGCCATGAATCACATTTTCCTCTTTTTTGAATGCAAAATCACCGCGAATGGTACCAGGTTGGGCTTCAGTTGGACTGGTTTTACCTATCATCGTACGGGAAACATCAATTATATTTTCACCTTCCCATACCATAGCAAAGACTGGGGAAGATGTAATGAAATCAACCAATTCTCCGAAGAATGGCTTTTCCTTGTGCTCTTCATAATGATATTCTGCCTTTGATTGATCAATTGTCATTAACTCGGCATTAAGTAAGACAAATCCTTTTTGCTCAAAGCGTTTCACAATTTCCCCAATTAACCCGCGTTTGACACCATCTGGTTTCACCATAATAAACGTTCGTTGCATCGCCATCTTTATCCACCTCTTGAATCATTTTTTAAGAATCATGCAAACAGTATTGACAATATGCAGCATCCCTTAAACATTTAGCGAAATAATTGTGATCATTCATTTTTTCACGGCATACAATGGTGTTAGACATTAGTTATCAGGTAAGAATCCAGATGAAAGAGTTGTTTGTATGGCATTAAGTAAAGATCGCCTTATTGGGAGGAAAGCTATACTCCTATTATTATCAGAAGACCCCGACGTGCAGTTAAATCAACTCAAAGAAAACAATTGGAAGGGCTGTATTGGTAAAGTCGGTTCAATGGATGCACATAAAGTAGTGGCAGCGATCGAAACAGCGGCTAAAAAGAACGGTATTATTGAATCTACTATCTACCGTGAATCACACGCCTTATATCATGCAATAATGGAAGCCTTACACGGCGTTACCCGTGGCCAGGTTCAATTAGGATCAGTTCTTAGAACGGTTGGACTGTCATTTGCTGTTCTGCGAGGAAATCCTTATGATCAAGAACAAGAGGGTGACTGGATTGCTGTCTCTCTTTATGGAACAATAGGCGCACCTGTCAAAGGATCAGAACATGAAACCATAGGTCTTGGAATTAACCACATATGAAAAAAGCCCAAAGTGAAAATAGTGAGTAGGGGGCTATATCTTGGAATCCATTGATTTCATAGATATAGTCCCCTTTTCTATTTGTAAGAAGGAGGAAGTAATAGGTGATTATGTTAAATGGACAAAACCTAACGTTTCAATCTTTGCAAAAAATAATTTTTGATCGAGAGAAGGTTAGTTATACAGAAGGAAGCATGAAAAAAGTGAAAGAAAGTAGAAAAGCTGTCGAACATATTGTTTCTAAGGGAAACATTGTATATGGAATTACAACTGGTTTTGGAAAGTTCAGTGATGTTTTTATAGATAATGATAATGTTGAGAACCTTCAACTCAATTTAATTCGATCACATGCGTGCGGAGTTGGTGACCCTTTTCCGGAAGAAGTATCACGAGCAATGATACTACTAAGAGCAAATGCCTTACTAAAGGGATTTTCCGGTGTTCGACCAGTTATTATTGAAAGATTACTTGACTTAGTTAATGCAGAAATACATCCTGTAATCCCACAACAAGGCTCTCTTGGTGCTAGTGGTGATTTAGCCCCGTTGTCACATTTAGCTCTTTGCTTACTAGGGGAGGGAGAGGTTTTTTATAAAGGAAAACGAATGCCTTCAATCGATGCATTATCAAAAGAGTCCATTTTACCGGTTACGCTTACCGCAAAAGAAGGATTGGCCTTAATTAATGGGACACAAGCGATGACTGCTATGGGTGCTATAACCTATTTGGAAGCAGAAAAACTAGTATTTCAAAGTGAGTTAATTGCTGGTGTTACGATTGAAGCGTTGGAAGGAATTGTTGATGCCTTTAATCATGAAATACATGTAGCAAGAGGGTTTAAGCAACAAATAGATGTTGCAACAAGAATTCGAGACTATTTAAAAGATAGTTTACTAGTTACAAAACAAGGCGAACGACGAGTACAAGATGCTTACTCAATAAGATGTATTCCCCAAGTACACGGAGCGATATGGCAAACATTGGACTACACAAAAGAAAAGCTTGAGATCGAAATGAATGCAGCAACAGATAACCCCCTTATCTTTCATAATGGATCAAAAATCATTTCAGGTGGGAATTTTCACGGTCAGCCCATTGCGTTTGCGATGGATTTCTTAAAAATTGCCTTGTCAGAGCTTGCCAATATATCCGAGCGAAGAATTGAACGACTTGTTAATCCTCAGTTAAATGATTTACCTGCTTTTTTAAGTCCGGAGCCGGGTCTTCAATCTGGTGCCATGATCATGCAATATGTCGCCGCATCACTCGTATCAGAAAACAAAACATTAGCACATCCGGCAAGTGTAGATTCCATTCCATCATCAGCAAATCAGGAAGACCATGTAAGTATGGGGACCATTGCAGCGAGGCATGCGTATCAAATTATAACAAATGCCCGACGAGTTCTTGCTATTGAAGCCATTTGCAGTATTCAAGCGGCAGAAATTCGAGGTTCTCATAAAATGGCATCTATTACTGGAACATTTTATAAGGAAGCAAGAAAAATAGTTCCATCGATAACACATGACCGTATTTTTTCAACTGACATCGAAGCAATGACAAATTGGTTAAAAGCAGAGAAACCTTACTTTAAAACTGTATTGGAGGGAAAGCTATATGAATAACAATAAAGTATCGAAATACAGAGGAAACACCTTGCATACAAAAGGATGGCAGCAAGAAGCTGCTCTTCGAATGCTCATGAATAATCTTGATCCTGAAGTGGCCGAAAACCCATCAGAATTAGTCGTATATGGAGGTATTGGAAAAGCAGCACGTAATTGGGATTGTTTTGATATGATCGTCCATTCTCTTAAACAATTAAATAACAATGAAACATTACTTATTCAATCCGGAAAGCCGGTCGCAGTCTTTCAAACACATGAAGATGCCCCACGTGTTATATTAGCTAATTCAAATATTGTGCCTGCCTATGCTAATTGGGAGACGTTTCATGAGCTTGATCAAAAAGGGCTCATGATGTATGGACAAATGACGGCTGGAAGCTGGATATATATCGGTTCACAAGGCATTGTTCAAGGTACTTATGAAACATTCGCAGAAGTAGCAAAACAACATTTCAATTCATCATTAAAAGGTACGATTACTTTAACAGCAGGACTTGGTGGAATGGGTGGTGCCCAACCATTAGCAGTAACAATGAACGGTGGCGTTTGTATAGCAATTGAGGTTGATGAAAAGAAAATTGATCGTAGAATACAAACTCGGTATTTAGATATGAAAACTACTAGTTTAGAAGAAGCGATTCAGCTGGCCACAAATGCAAAGAAATCACGAAAACCGTTATCCATCGGTCTATTAGGAAATGCTTCAGATCTATTACCTGAGTTAATGAAGATTCATTTCATTCCTGATATTCTAACAGATCAAACTTCAGCACATGACCCTTTAAATGGGTATATTCCTTCAAATATGACATTAGAACAAGCAGAACACCTGAGAACATCTGATAAGAATCTATATATAAAATATGCCAAAGCCTCAATTGCCAAACATGTTGAAACAATGCTTGCAATCCAAAATAAAGGAGCCATTACATTTGATTATGGTAATAATATCCGTCAAATAGCCAAAGATGAGGGTATACATCAAGCATTTGATTTTCCGGGTTTTGTTCCGGCCTACATCCGTCCTCAATTTTGTGTTGGCAAAGGACCATTCCGATGGGTGGCATTATCAGGAGATCCGGAAGATATTTTAAAAACGGATCAAGCAATCTTAAAAACGTTTAGTGAAAACAAGCCACTTTGTAATTGGATTAAAATGGCGCAAGAAAAGATTCAATTTCAAGGCCTTCCATCACGCATCTGCTGGTTAGGATATGGTGAACGTGCGCAGTTTGGAAAAATGATAAATGACATGGTTGCAAACGGTGAGCTCAAAGCACCTATAGTAATTGGCCGTGACCATTTAGACGCTGGTTCCGTTGCTTCTCCTAATCGGGAAACAGAAGCAATGAAGGATGGATCAGATGTTGTTGCAGATTGGCCAATCTTAAATGCGATGATTAATGCGGTAGGAGGAGCAACATGGGTGTCTGTTCATCATGGAGGAGGTGTAGGTATGGGCTACTCACTGCATGCCGGGATGGTGATTGTTGCTGATGGCACAAAAGAAGCTGAACGAAGAATTGAACGTGTGTTAACAACTGATCCCGGAATGGGAGTTGTCCGTCACGCAGATGCAGGATATGCCCTTGCCATTGAAACAGCCAAACAGCATGGATTAAACATGCCAATGTTAAACCAAGGAGGAGATGAATGATGAAAAAGTCATTATGGATTAAACACATAAATCAATTGGCCACTTTAAAATCAAGCCCACTTGGTCCTCGAACAAAAGCTTCAATGTCAGATTTAGGAATTATTATGGATGGAAGTATATGGATCGAAGACGGTCTCATCCAAGCAGTTGGAACAACAGATCACTTAGAACAACTCTGCCGAAACAATCTTCACAATGCCGATATTATTGATGCAACAGACCATTTAGTCACACCCGGCCTTGTCGATCCACATACACATGTTGTGTACGGTGGAAGCCGTGAGAAAGAATTCGAATTAAGATTAAATGGAGCTTCTTATATGGACATCATGAATGCAGGTGGTGGAATTCATGCCACTACAAATATGACAAGAGAAGCAACAGAGGAAGATTTGATAGAGCAAACAATAAAAAGGCTCGATTCCTTTTTAGAACATGGTGTTACAACGATTGAGGCTAAGAGTGGATATGGACTTAACTTAGAAACAGAACGAAAACAATTGAATGTGATTAAAAAACTACAGCAGCTACACCCTATCGACCTTGTTCCAACTTTTATGGGTGCACACGCTGTACCTGTGGAGTATAAAGGGAAAGAAGACCTCTACGTAAATATGATTATTAACGAAATGTTACCGATAATAGGAAATGAAAACTTAGCTGAGTTCATCGATGTATTTTGTGAAAAAGATGTGTTTACCGTTGAGCAATCAAAAAACATTTTAAATGCAGGGAAGCTTTATAACCTGATTCCAAAAATTCATGCTGATGAAATTGTTTGCTTAGGTGGTGCAGAATTAGCTGCTGAAGTTGGAGCCATATCAGCTGAGCACTTACTTAAAACAACTGAGCAAGGAATGAAAGCCTTGGCTCTAAAGGGAACAATTGGATGTTTACTTCCAGCCACCGCTCTATACTTAAGAGAAGAAGCAGCTAACGGAAGAAAAATGATTGATGAAGGAGTAGCTGTAGCCATCTCTACAGACTGTAACCCTGGTTCATCACCAACTACTTCTATGCCTTTAGTGATGAACTTAGCATGTTTAACCATGAAATTAACTCCGGCTGAAGCATTAACAGCAGCCACATACAATGCAGCCTGTGCGATAAAACGTGAACATACCGTTGGAAGCATCGAAATAGGAAAGCAAGCAGATATCGTGTTGTGGAACGTAAAAAATTATCAAGAACTGCAATATCGATTCGGTGTCAATCATGTGAAAACAGTCTGGAAAAAAGGAATCAAGGTGGTAAACCGATGAGAGAGCATTGGTTAGTACAACCAGAATGGTCATGGAATCAACCGAATAAACATAATCCAACTTATGTTTATGAATGGGTACAATCCATTCACACGATGAACACCCCACCTGAACTGCTCATTTATGGTGCACCATTATCACGCTCTTCCATCAGTGTCTCAGGAGCATCTCTTTACCCGATGGAATTTCGTCGTATTTGGAAAGGTTTTGCTACTTATAACATAGAAAAAAACATAGATCTTAGCTCGTTTCTTGTCGGAGATGCAGGTGATATCTCTATGCATACGACTGATATTTCTATGTCACACGATCGAATCAAACAATCTACAGCATATCTTTGTTCAAAATATCCATACTCACGAACATGTATGATCGGTGGAGATCATTCCACAACCGCTTGTGCAATAAAAGGTATTCAACAGGCATTCCCTAATGAAACAATTGGTATTTTGCAGTTTGATACACACCTTGATGTAAGAGATCCGAAAATAATGGGACCTTCAAATGGAACACCAATTAGGCAATTAATTGAAGAGAACATTGTAAAGGGAGAAAATATCGTTAATATTGGGCCACATGGTTATTATAATGCCAAACCATTAGTAGATTTCGCCAATAAACACCATATTAAGATCATCATGTTAAAAACAGCGCGAAAAGCAGGAGTTATCCAAACTGTCCTTCACGCCCTTAAAACATTAAACGAAAAAGTAGATCGCATTTATGTAACGGTAGACCTTGATGTCCTGGACATCTCCTTCGCTCCAGGTGTTCCCGCATCAACTCCAGGTGGAATGACAACAGAAGAGCTTTTTGATAGCCTACTCGAAATTGGAAGTCATATTGCTGTTCAGCATATCGATTTTGTTTGTCTAGATCCTAGTAAAGACACGCCCGTAAATGAAACAGTTAAGATAGGAGGGTATGCCTGGATGCAGTTTGTTACAGGCTGTGTGTTAAGAAAGATACCTTGATATATGTTTTCAGTACCCTTATAATGTGGAGCAATTTCATGTAACTTGTATAAACAATGTAACATAAATTTTTAGTCTAAGAACTTCCAGTAATGGTTGTTCTTTTTTTGAGGGTTTGTGTCGTTTTTTGACAAATCGAAAATAAAGCATGGAAAATAGTAAATAAACCTTCAGAATAGAGAATATCTACTCATAATCGAAAATATCCAAGCAAAATCGAAAATAAGCTCCTTCCCCAATTTTCCTTCGACAAAAAATATACAGGATCATGATCAACTAGATACTTTAGAACCAAAAATAAAAATAAAACACTAGTATTTCAGTCAAAATACCTGTTTCCCATCTCTTGCCACATCCTTACTTACTATAAAAATATAATATTAAAGATAGAAAGAACCATCTTTTAATTCAATACAATCTGCTAAATATGTCAAAATGATAGGATTTCTCTGCTATTAAAACAAAATTAATATAACAGTACAATAACAATATCATTCTATAAAATATGGGAGGTATGTAATAATGAATCTAAAAAGGAAAGTAGTATCTGTGTCACTATCAAGTCTATTAGCTTTTGGCGCAATGACAGTTGTTTCTTTACCAGTCGATGCAGTCGGTAACGGGCCAAACACCGGTAATGGGTCCATCCAAACTTCCATTCTTCATACATATGATAGTTTAGTGGAGTATTTAAAAACGCAGGAAAACAAGCAGGATAAAATGGATCTTGAAATCATTGGACAAACGGTCAAAGGCAGAGATATCTACATGGCGAAATACATATCAAATCCACAAAATCCAACCATATTATTCTTAACACAGCAACATGGAAATGAGCAGTTGACAACAGAGGGAGCACTTGAATTTATTAAACACTTAGGAACAAATAAAACCAAGGGTGTATTAGATCATGTGAATATCCTTATCATTCCGATGCTTAATGCAGATGGAGCAATGGGTGATGTTAACTTTTCATTGGACAATTACTTAGCTGATGGAGATCGTCACTTAACTCGTTATAATGCCAATAATGTTGATTTAAACCGTGAGCATGATAAAGCTCCAAGTGAAATGGAACCAGAGGCAAGAGTTCTTCATGAAAATGTTTTTGCAAAATACAACATCGACTATATGATCGATCTTCACCATCAAGGTACTCGAAGTGAAACAGAGGGTGAGCTTGTATCCGGCTCGATTTTGTATCCTACAAATGCAAACGTAAAACCTGAAATCCTAGATCGTTCAAAAAAACTAGGGTCAGTTGTCTATCATGCCCTTGAAAATACCGGATGGGGTCATATTGGAAAATACAATGGGGGAAATGGTGAAAATATAGGGCGTAATGGTGCAGCCGTTCGATATGATATCTCTACACTATTATTTGAAATGCGTGGAATGTCAGATCATTATATCGAATCTTACGCTCTTGGCCAAAAAAGCAATGGATATTTAATTAAACAAACAATTTCAACATTAGATACTACTGTCAGAGCCATTGCAGATGGTTCAATTGATACCGCAGATACGAGTTTTTGGGACACTTTACCAACACAAACAAATCGTTCTAATGAAGAATCTGATGAATAAATAGAATGATCAAACACATCCTCTTGCACGGTTTGAGGATGTGTTCCTGTTTGTAAAGATGATAGGATAACACCTCAATAACTATCACTCTAGTAGTGATATTCAAATACACTATGTCGAAATATCTAACATTTCATTTGACAAGCTTAATATAACCTATGGTAGTATAATGATGTGCTTTTTATACACAAATTTACCAAAAAAAGGGGGCTACACTTTGAAAAAACTTCGTAGTAGTTTTTTATTCATCATGGTTCTTACACTTGCAATGATTATTACTGCTTGTGGCGGTGGTAATGAAGGTGGGACAAGCGGTGCTGGTGAAGAAGGCGGCACTGATGGCGGGAAACAAAACCTTAGCCTATTAACTGGTGGTACTGGTGGTACATATTATCCACTTGGTGGACAAATCGGAAATATTATTTCTGATAACACAGATGCAAATATTACACCTCAAACATCAGGTGCTTCTGCAGAGAACATGGAAACTTTGAGAAATGGTGAAGCAGAAATTGCTTTCTCTCAAACAGACATTGCTTCTTATGCTATTGAAGGAAAAGAAATGTTTGATGGCGCTGCTATCGATAACATTCAAGCAATTGCATCTCTTTACCCTGAAACGATTCAACTCGTTACAACGGCTGATAGCGGCATTAAATCAGTTGAGGATTTAAAAGGAAAATCAGTATCAATCGGTGCTCCTGGATCAGGTGTTTACATCAATGCGATGCAAATTCTTGAAATCCACGGTCTAACAACTGATGATATTAAAGCTCAAAACTTATCGTTTGATGAGTCTACTGATGGAATCCAATCAGGTAATATTGACGCAGCATTCGTTACAGCCGGAACTCCAACAGGTGCAGTTGAAGCATTATCTGCACAAGCAGATGTTGTAATTGTTCCGCTAGCAGATGATAAAATTGCTGAATTAGTGGAAAAATATCCATATTACTCAGAAGATACAGTACCAAGTGGGACATACAAGATTGATTCTGAAGTGAAGACGGTTGCTGTTAAAGCAATGTTAGTCGCTTCTAAAGATCTTGACGAGAATTTGGTTTATGAGATGACAAAAGCAATGTTTGAAAACACTGACCAAATCACTCATGCAAAAGGAGAGCTTATTAAAGCTGAAACAGCACTAGAAGGTTTAGGTGAAATGGAGCTACATCCTGGAGCTGCCAAATATTTTGAAGAAAAAGGCATTTCAAAATAAAAGCTTTTACATGTCGATAGATCGCATGAGCGGTCTATCGATTTCATATGTTTTATGTATGTAAGGGATGGGTATTATGAAACTAAAATTAGTATTAATGATCATACCTCTACTATCGCTTATCGCATTTTTAATTTTCTTTCCTTATAAATCAATTATTGCCTTTACCTATGAAGATAAAGACGAAATTCTCGCTTTTTTACCTATAAATAAAAATGAAGATACCTTTCAAATTAAATACACCCATTCCATTCACCTCTCAGATGTTGTTGAAACATATTCCACCTCTGAAAAAGAGATTACGCTAAAAGAGCTTTCTTACAAGGATTTTGCGGTTGGAATGCCTTCTAATGCTGAAGGTGACGAGGTATTTGAGGTAAAAAATGGTACATACTATATTACAAATATGAATCGTCATTTTCCATATATTGATTTAAGACTCGGACAAGTGAGAGCGGATCATCGAATGATTTATAAGGACCACACATATACATTATCTAATTTTATAACACCAGGAACCTGGATAAGAATATCACCACAAAAAATTTCATATTGGGAGCAATTGAAAGGAGTGAACATCAGTGAGCAATAAAGAAGAAATAAAGACTTTAACCGAAGAAGAGCAACAGGCACTTTTAGAGAAATATGATCCTGAGGCTGGAACAAGAAAGCTTACTGGAATTATTGGTTGGATAGCATTTTTAGGTTTATTAGCATTCTCCCTATTCCAATTGTATACGGCCATTTTTGGTGTGTTTACAGCACAAATACAAAGAACTGTTCACTTAGGCTTTGCCTTATCCTTAATCTTTTTACTATTTCCTGCTAATCGGAAGAAACGTCAGAAGGGGAAACTTCAGATTGCATGGTACGACGGGATACTTGCTTTACTAAGTGTTGCAGTTGGTGCTTACTGGCCATTATTTTTTAATGACTTGGTTATGAGTGTTGGGCGTTTATCAACAATGGATTTTGTTGTTGGGATTATTGCAATATTGTTGGTTCTTGAAGCAACAAGAAGAGCAGTCGGTCTTCCTATTACGATTATTGCCGTTCTATTTTTGTTATATGGATTGTACGGTCAGTTTATGCCGGGGTTCCTGGCGCATAGAGGATTATCCTTAGAGCGACTAGTTCAAACGATGTTCTTTACAACTGAGGGTATTTTAGGTACACCACTTGCTGTCTCTTCAACTTTCATTTTCTTATTCCTTTTATTTGGTGCATTCCTTGTTAAAACAGGAGTAGGTCAATATTTTAATGATTTAGCTGTTTCGATTGCGGGTCGAAGAATTGGGGGACCTGCAAAAGTAGCTATTTTCTCCAGTGCACTTCAAGGTACAATTAGTGGAAGCTCTGTCGCAAATGTTGTTACATCAGGATCTTTTACAATACCGATGATGAAGAAACTTGGATATAAGAAAGAGTTCGCCGGAGCAGTAGAAGCAGCAGCTTCAACAGGTGGACAGCTAATGCCGCCAATCATGGGTGCTGCCGCTTTCCTGATGGTAGAGTTTATTGGTGGAGGCATCACGTATTGGGAAATTGCCAAAGCTGCTGCAATACCTGCAGTTCTTTACTTTGCCGGTATATGGATCATGACACATTTTGAAGCGAAAAGAATTGGCTTACGTGGTTTAACGAAAGAAGAAATGCCCGATCGGAAAGAAGTAATTAAGAAAATTTACTTATTACTACCTATTATTGCCGTCATTGTTTTATTAATGTCAGGTGTGATCGTTACACATGCAGCACTTTATTCCATCTTAATTGCGATTATTGTTGGACTAATTAATAAAGAAACAAGAATGGGACCTAAAGAATTTGTATTAGCACTTGTTGATGGTGCCCGTTCAGCGTTAGGAGTTGCTGCAGCAACAGCCGCAGCAGGTATCATCGTAGGTATTGTAACGAAAACAGGACTTGGTTTAAAAATGGCGAATGGATTAATTGATCTTGCCGGGGGATACTTAATTCCAACATTAATGCTTACAATGTTGGCAGCATTAGTATTAGGAATGGGATCACCGACTACAGCAAACTATGTTATTACATCAACAATTGCTGCACCAGCTATTATTTTATTAGGTGTTCCCGATTTATCAGCTCACTTATTCGTGTTTTATTTTGGAATCATTGCAGATATTACACCACCTGTTGCATTAGCTGCATTCGCAGCCGCTGGTGTGGCAGGGGGAGAACCATTACGTACGGGAGTAAATTCTGCAAAACTAGCCATAGCTGCTTTCATAATCCCGTATATCTTTGTCCTTTCTCCACAGTTACTCATGATCGACACAACTTGGTTTGAGTTAGTATGGGTAATTATCACAGCATTCTCAGGAATGATTGCGATTGGTGCAGGTATCATCGGATATTGGTTTAGAAAGTTACACTGGGCTGAACGAATTATCGCGATCATTACAGGATTGCTTTTAATCTATCCTGAAGGTGTCTCCGATATAACCGGAATCATTACCTTCGTTGCATTACTTGCACTCCAAATCTTTTGGAAACGAGATAAGGAAAATACATTAAAAATGTCAAATTAAACAACCATAACCTGAATTCACATTTAGTGGGTTCAGGTTTTTTACTATATTACTTATTAATAATGCTGGTTATTTTTTGAATAAAATGAAAAAGGGACCCAAATAATTCCGGGCCCCTTAAAAGGTCCATCACATTATTGGTTTCGAAGTTGATTTTCAGCCATAGCGACTAAACGCTTTGTCATTTCTCCACCAACTGAACCATTTGCACGAGCGGTTGTATCAGCTCCAAGTTGTACCCCAAATTCATTCGCTATTTCCTCTTTCATGGAATTTAGAGCATTTTCTGCACCTGGCACGACCAATTTATTTCTTGCCATTGTACAACACCCCTTTGAATGGTTTAGGAACTTTAAGCACTGATATCAGATGCTCAATTTTATTTTATCCAAAATGCTAAATAATATCATTGAGCTTTCAGAGCTCCGTATAACCTTTTTTATGAAAGGGAAACTTATATGTAAAGGCATTAATTGCGTACTGTTATAAAGGAGGAAACCGGTCGATGGATACGTTTGAAAGATTCCCTGTTGCACATTTAGATTCTGATCAACTACAAAAAATCCTTGCACTTGAAACTGAACTTCGTAATGAAACAAATGAGAACATCGTTTTAATTGCTTATGATGAAAAAGGGGAAGAATAAACTTTATATATTTTTTGTAAAATTATCCAAAATTATGTTGATATTTCCTATCGATTCTTATATGATGATATCTATTGGGTTAAATTTCTCTGTAATTTTAAAAAATCCCCGCTCAGTTATACTGGGCGGATTTTCATTTTTCATTTTGTCTACTTTTGTATAAACGCACGTATACTAGATTAAGAGTGACCTAGCTTGTTAGTCTTAAATTCATCGATTTGAGGTGTAATGAACATGTTTTCCCAAGAAGAGAAAGATGCATTATACAAAGTAATTGAAACAAGAAGAGATGTGCGGAGTTTTAATAATAAACCGGTACCTGCCGATGCTGTAGAGCGAATATTGAAAGCAGCACATCAAGCACCTTCAGTAGGATTTATGCAGCCTTGGAATTTTATTTTAATTGATTCCAACGAATTGAAAGAAAAGCTAGCTTGGGCTGCTGATAAAGAACGGAGAGCACTTGCTATTCACTATGAAGGGGACGAAAGGGCATCAGCATTTCTTAAATTAAAAATTGAAGGAATTAAGGAAGCTCCTATTACGGTCTGTGTTACATGTGATCCAACCAGAGGAGGAGCCCATGTGCTTGGGAGAAATTCAATTCCCGAAACTGATATGATGTCAACAGCTTGTGCTATTCAAAATATGTGGTTAGCTTCATGTGTAGAAGGCATAGCAATGGGCTGGGTTAGTTTTTATAAAAAAGCAGATATCCGTGAAATTTTAGAAATACCTCCACATATCGATCCGGTTGCTCTCATTTCATTGGGGTATACAGATGTTTATCCAAAGGCACCCATCTTGGAATCGTCAAAATGGGAAAAGAGAAAGGATTTACAAAACTTAATCTCTAAAAATAAATGGGAGGGACCAGAGAAGTAAACAAACCCTATGATACACATGACCTGTCATTTTTTATGTGTATCTTTTTTAGAGAAAATTCACAGAAATTATTGTTATGAAGGAGTCATTTTTTAGATGAAAGAAAATCAATTAGTACATAAGCATGAGGAAACCCTTTTTATTATCTGTGTGATCACAACATGTTTAGCTGCTTTATATTTATTAATATCTATTGTTGGTGTTTTTATTTTTTTAGCATTTGCTCTTCTTTCGCTTTTTTCACACATTATTTCAATGTCACATATTCAGTTAAATGGTGTTAGACTTCGTGAAACACAGTTTCCAGATTTATATGAAAAAGTTGTACACCTTTCAACGAAAATGGAATTAAGAAATATTCCGGAGGTCTATATTCTTGAATCTGGTGGATTATTAAATGCGTTTGCGACAAAAGTACTTGCTATCTCGGGAAAAAATATGGTTGTTTTATATTCTGATTTTGTTGATATCGCTGATGAATCCCCGGATTTTGATATTGATTATATTATTGCACACGAACTTGCCCATTTGAAACGAAATCATATCTCAAAAAGTATCTTTGTATCGTTAGCTATGTGGATTCCATTCTTGGGGACTAGTTATCTGCGAATGGCTGAATATACTTGTGATCGAATGGCTGCTTATTATACAGAAAAACCTCAAAATGCAATCAATGGATTATTAATATTAGCAGCAGGGAGACGATTATATAACAAAGTCAACTTAAATGAATTTTTAGAGCAATATAATGAGAAAAAAGGTTTTTTTGCAACATTAACAGAATTATTGTCAACTCATCCGCCAATTCCAAAAAGAATACATGAAATTGAAACATTTATGAATGATGATAACCAACCAACCGTAACATTAGTAAGTAAAACAAAACAAGTTGTCTTTATCATTGTACTGGTTTTCTTCCTGTTGCCAGGGTTATTTATAGGGTTAACCGTAGGAACTGCATTCGTAATCTCCAAGCTTGATTTCTTAAGTGGAATTGCAGATCCATATAGCTACGAAGATGAATATAATTATGAAGACGAACCTTTAATGCAATCTATTGTTGATGATGATCAGGAAACTGTTGAACAATTATTAGAGGATGGGGCAGATCCTAATACGATTAATGAATTTGGCGAAAGTGCACTAATGATTGCCATTATGAATGAGAAACTGAATTTTGTTCCAATGCTTCTTGAATATGGGGCAGATCCGAATCATCAAGATGATTACGGATGGACGCCGTTAATGTCAGCCGTTGTTGCGGATGACATTGAATCAGGAAAATTACTGCTTGAATCTGGTGCTGATCCAACATTACAAGATACAGATGGCTTGTCAGCAATAGACTATGCAAATGATTATGATAATCAGGATTTTATTCAGTTACTTGAATCGTATAAAAATGATCCTAGCATGTTCTAAAAAGCTTCAGTTATATTATGAATAAAAATAGTGAAAAGGATGAACATAATCAGGTTCATCCTTTTTTTATCGTCTTTTTTCGGGATGGTTTACAAATAGGATCCATCAACTTAAGTCAAATTAATTTTCTTAGAAAGAAAATTATTATATGATCGTATATACATATAATGAACAATAGGAGGTTTACTCAGTGGTAACTAAAGTCTATTTAAATGATACACCTATATCTATAACCAAATACGAAGAAAAATCAGTTAATAATCTTATTCAACTATCAGTAGAATTCCTTGTTACTAGTAACGATTATCATGACATCACGACTTTATTGTATAAAAATGCGTTCCATGTAAAAATACCTGAAAGAAATATAACTTTTCATGGGGTTATAAATAACTATTCCACATCCTTGACAAATTTATATAAAGAAAACCAATTATCAACATTTTCTTTGCAAATCATTGAACAGTCAAAATAGAGAGGCGATAAAATGAGGTTAAGTATATTAGATCAGGCACCCATATCTTCAAACCAGACACCTCGAGACGCGTTACTGAAATCATTACAATTAGCCCAAGCAGGTGAGCGTCTAGGATATACTCGTTTTTGGATTGCTGAACATCATGATTTAGCAGGACTGGCATGCTCAGCACCTGAAGTAATGTTAGCTTATATTGGAGCAAATACAAAAACAATTCGCATTGGTTCGGGAGCTGTTTTATTACCATATTACAGACCTTATAAGGTAGCAGAAACATTTAACATGCTAGCTACCTTATTTTCTGATCGAATTGATATAGGGATCGGACGTGCACCGGGAGGATCAGCAGAAGCATCAAATGCCTTATCAGACCAATTTCTTCAACAAGTGTGGGATTTACCAAAATCTATAATGGAGTTACTTCATTTTATTTATAACGACTTTCCATCAGATCACGAATATGCCAAAGTTCAAGCAGCTCCACTTCCTGACACAGCTCCAGTACCTTGGCTCCTGGGAACAAGTAAAAAAAGTGCCCTATTAGCGGCAAAGACAGGATTAAGCTATGCATTTGGGCAGTTCATGAGTGAAAATGACGGTAAAGAAATTATTAACCAATATCTCGATCATTTCAAACCAAAACGAAAAGTAAACCATCCCAACGTAATTCTTACGGTTTCAGTGATATGTGCAGAAACAACTGAGAGAGCGGAAGAAATTGCGTTAAGTTCTCTATTATGGTCTATTCAAAAAGAGAAGGGGGAGGGAACAAAAGGCGTTCCTTCTATTCAAGAGGCAATAGAATATCCTTATTCCGAAGAAGAAAAGCAAAAAATTGAAATGTTAAAACAAAAGATGATTATTGGTAATCCGTTAGAGGTAAAACAGAAGTTAATCGATATTCAAGCTTCTTATCAAGTAAATGAACTCATGCTTGTCACAATCACACATTCGCCAGAAGATCGTCTCATATCTTATCAGCTAATTGCAGAAGCATTCATGTAACATGTATAATCCATCCTTTATCGCTCATTCTATAGTAGAGAAGAGTGTATAGATGAGGAGATGGCATAATGAAGGATTATGATATTACACATATGATCATAGATGATGGATTATATGGAGAAGAAGCAGTGACAACGGAATTCTCCCATAAGAATAAGGATTACAGTATCACGTTTAAAAAATCAGATCTCGAGATTTTAAATAAATGGGTATTTGAAAACAATACCTCACTCCCGGCAAATCTTTCAGATGAATTGATAGAACTCATTCGGGATGAAGTGAAGAAGAAGATACATGAATAACCTCAACAGGATAAGTTAACCCTTGTTGAGGTTCATCTTTATACTGAAAAAGGAAAGAGTCTTTCAGTACAGTTATTTCATCTTTTTGTAGTCCATTCTCATTACTTTCAAAAGCTATTTTTACAAGCCACCTCGTAAATGGAGCAACATTCATTTGTTCAATTTCTTCTAGAGTGTAAAAACCTGCTTCATCTGACTCAATTCCATCAGGAACCGGTTCACCATTTATATAATCCATAGTAAAGGCAATATAAACATTATGAATATGGCGTGGGAGGTCACGAAGTGCAACAATTCGATTTACTCTCGCTGTTATTCCAGCTTCTTCTTTGACCTCTCTTTGTATCGTTTCTTCAATATTTTCAAATTGTTCAATATATCCTCCAGGATTAGTCCAATATCCTTTACCTGGATCATGAGCACGTTTCACAAGGAGAATTTTGTTTTCTCTAATTACTAACCCTCCTACCCCAATACTATAATCACCCCAATAAACGAACTCACAACTGGAGCATGCTTTTCTTTCTATACCATCGATTTCTCGCAAACCCATTTGCGAACCACATTTCATACAAAAATTCACTGACAAATTCATCATCCTTATTTTTATAAATTCTTTTCTTATATTCTCCAGTTCGTACACCATTCCCTCTTTTTGTTGAAAAATGAGGGAGAATTACAGCGAATCAAGAAGAGAAATAGCATTTTTTGCGCTTGCCCAGGAAATGTTCTTGATATATTCCTATTACCTATCATGAATAAATTCATGGTAAACTGTATGTTGACATTTATCTTAAAATAGTTAATCCGCTTCAAAGGAGGCCAGACATTGAATATTAAACTAAACCATCAAATCATAAAAGAAGTGTGTGGCATAACATCCTTTAAAAGGGGAAGTGCTTTTTACCATGCAAATAAAGTAGTCTTTGACTCTTATCAAGACCAGCAATATAACGCAACAGTCACTGGCACAGAAGATTTTTACGTTACAATAAAAGATGAGGGAAAAGGAGAATTTAAAGCAGCGTGCACTTGTCCAAAACTAGCTTCCTTTGATAAAGATTGTCAGCATATTGCGGCTGTTTTGTTATCAATCTATGAGCAGCAAAGGAAAGGAACAATGCTAGAAGATTCTGACTCATCAACTGAACAATTGACAGAAGGATTGTTTGGCTTATTCAATGGTTCTCAATTCCGAGCAATCAGACATCAAGATCACTTTGAAAATCGTGAAGTGTTGGAAACAGAATTTGTTTGTAAGCCTATTAAAGGAGAAGACGGGCATTACTTACTTGGAATAGAGATAAGTATACAAAATCAAAAAATTCAACATCTCCGTAAATTCTTAGAAAAATTAGAGCAAGGAGACACGATCCAGCTTTCTTCTTTTACTTTTTATCATAACAAGCATTGCTTTCTGAAAGAAGATGATGTGATTTTACAACAACTGATTCAAGTTGTTCATGACGAGAGAATCTATTATGAACATAGGTTAACACAATCCCAACTTATATTAATTCCACCGACTTCATTTGGAAAGTTATTTCCTTTGCTCTTACAAGCGCCGCTCGTGAAGATAGAAAATAAGAAAAAACGTTACCTTAGGATTATTCAGTCAAATGATTTACTCCCTATTCATTTTAGTTTGGGTAAGACTCACCATAACGGCTATGAACTATTAATTAACGGTTTGGAAAAAATGATAGTCCTACAACCATATCAATGTATTTTGTATGAAAATACGGTTACTTTTCTAGAGAATGAAGATTCAATTCGATTATTTGAAATGCAACAGATGCTCAAATCCTCCGGGACTAATCGACTTATGATTCCTCAAAATCAAATAGCAACATTTCTAGAAAAGGTGGTACCAGGTCTCCGTAGACTTGGAAAAGTATCTTTTACAACCGAAATGACAAATTTGATGATAAAAACTCCATTAGTCGCAAAACTGTATTTAGATCGAATTAAAAATCGGTTATTGGCAAGCCTTGAATTTCAATATGATCATATCATTCTTAACCCTCTTGAAACCCGTGAGCCACCAACGAATACATTGCTCATAAGAGATCTGGAAAAAGAAAATGACATTTTAAGGTTGATGGAAGAGGCTATGTTTTCTCAAACCGAAGAAGGCTACTATCTACAAAATGAAGAACTAGAATATGATTTTTTACACTATCTTGTGCCTAAGCTTCAGAAACTGACACAAATCTATGCTACAACAGCGGTACGCTCCCGTCTCTTTAAGGAAAATGTGAGACCGCAAATACGTATAAAAATGAAAAAGGAACGGATAAATTGGTTAGAATTCAAGTTTGAAATAGAAGGATTTGTAGATAAACAAATCAAAGAAATACTGGAAGCCCTTGAAGAGAAAAGGAAATATTATCGATTAAACAACGGTTCATTGCTTTCTTTAGAAACAAGAGAGTTTCAGGAAATACAACGGTTTCTTCAATCTCCTTTTCTTCAGAATCAACGTTTATCAGATGGTTTGGATATACCGTTCGAGCAATGTATTCAGCTTCTTGATTATGTTGACAGCAGTGAATCATTTCAATTAGAAGCCTCTTTCAGAGAATTTCTTCAAACAGTTCGGGAACCTGGAAGCCTTGAATTTCCAATACCAGAGAGTTTGGAGTCAATTCTTAAGGACTATCAAAAAACAGGATACAAATGGATGAAAACCCTTGCCCATTATAGGTTTGGAGGAATATTAGCCGATGACATGGGATTAGGGAAAACTGTCCAGAGCATCGCGTTTATTGTGTCAGAGCTTCCATCTATTCGTGAGACAAAAAATCCTGTTCTTATTCTATGTCCATCTTCACTCACCTATAATTGGCTAAGTGAACTTCTAACTTTTGCGCCGGAAGTACAGGCTATTGTGTTAGATGGCAATAGAGCAGAACGGGAATCCCTTCAAAAGGATTTAACAAACATAGATGTTGTCATTACATCGTATCCTTTATTACGTAAGGACATTAAGTGGTATGAAAAACAAGATTTCCATTCCGTATTTTATGATGAAGCACAAGCATTTAAGAACCCTTTAACCCAAACAGCACGGGCTGTTAAGAAAGTAAAGGCAAACAACCGTTTTGCTCTTACTGGAACTCCGGTTGAAAATTCGGCAGAAGAGCTTTGGGCCATTTTTCATGTTGTGTTTCCACAGCTGTTTTTAGGATTAAAGGAATACAGTCAGCTAACAAATAAAACGATCTCACGCAGAATTCGGCCCTTTTTATTAAGACGAATAAAAGAAGAAGTTTTACATGAATTTCCGCAAAAATACGAAGAAACAGTTACTGTCGAGCTGCTTCAGGAACAAAAGAAGCTGTATGCTGCGTATTTGGCAAAGCTTAGACATGACACACTTAAACATTTAGATAAAGATACAATCAGAAAAAACAGAATTCGAATTTTAGCAGGGATCACACGATTACGACAAATTTGCTGTCATCCAAAACTATTTGTAGACGGATATAAGGGCAGTTCAGCAAAATTCGAACAGCTCTTTCACATCATTGAGGAAGCTAAACATGCGGGAAAAAGGATGCTCATTTTTTCTCAGTTTACAAAAATGTTAGAGCTTATAGGAAAAGAGCTCACATTAAGAGGACTTTCATACTTTTATCTTGATGGACAAACACCCTCCGAGGAGCGGGTAGAAATATGCCAACGATACAATGCAGGGGAAAAAGATTACTTTCTCATTTCTTTAAAAGCAGGTGGAACCGGCCTGAACTTAATGGGTGCGGACACCGTTATCTTGTATGATACATGGTGGAACCCTGCAGTAGAAGAGCAAGCAGCCGATCGTGCTCATCGTATTGGTCAGAAAAATTCTGTTACTGTGTTAAAACTCATTTCAAAAGGTACGATAGAAGAAAAGATGAATGAGCTCCAAGATAAGAAGAGAAATCTGGTCGAAGAAATCATTCAATCCAACAGTGAGACCTCCTCAACACTTACAGAAGAAGACATAAGAGAAATTTTAATGCTATAAGCCTTCAATCAAAGATTGAAGGCTTTTCTCTATGCTTCCTAAAATTGGCGTATTTATTCCTGTCTGCCTTCTATTATACTAGAATAATAGATGAACATCGTTTTTTGAAGGAGGGACGCGAATGTTAAAACAACTAAAGAGATTCGTTCTCTCAAGTATGATTATCATCCTTTTAAGTATCATTGGCGTTATTGTAACGGTAGAATATTGGAGTCACACAGAAGCCGGAAAGGTACCTGTAAAAACTGGTGTTTTATTACATGCAGTCGATCAACGGATTGTAACATCCGGTATGAAGGTTCCTAAAATCTTTACAGGTTCTGGTGAATCCCGTTTTCACCGTAAAAATATGGCCATACCAATGCATGATGGAGCGGAAATACCAATTAGAATCTATCAACCTAAAGCAGACGGTCCACATCCCATCATTTTGTATTATCACGGCGGAGCTTTTTTAGAAGGCTATGGAAACATTCAAACACATGATAATATCGTCCGGGCATTAGCCTCTAAAACAAATAGTGTTGTCATTTCTGTCGGATATCGTTTAGCACCTACATATCCTTTTCCAACTGCAACCGAGGATAGCTATGAAGCACTAGTCTGGGCAAAGAAACATGCGAATCTATTTGATGGAGATTCATCTAAACTAGCTGTAGTGGGAGATAGTGCTGGTGGAAATTTAGCGACAGTCGTCACGATGATGGCCCGGGATAGAAACGGACCAAAGATTACCGCTCAAGCATTATTATATCCGTTAACTACGTTTCAAGATGTTTCATTCCCTTCACGTCAAATCTATGATAGCGGCTATTATTTTATATCAAGAAGTGTTATGGAAAAAGCTAGAGATAACTATACCCCTGATAAAAAAATGTGGTCAAATCCCTATACATCACCACTTGATGCCAACCTTAGCAACCTTCCTCCAGCATTCATCATATCCGCTGAGTTTGATCCATTTCGCGATGAGGGAGAAGCGTATGGGAAACGTTTAGCTGACTATAAAATTCCAGTTACGGTGACTCGATATAATGGTGTTATGCATGGGTTTGTTTCATTATATGAGGTTATGCATAGAGGAAAACAAGCTTTAGATGAAACAGCAACTTATTTAAATACTGCTTTTGGAAAACAACCTACCTATCAATCTTATAGCTTTACAATCAATGAAGAGCAATCCACAATGGAAAAACTTCAAGATCGTGGAGAAGCCTATGCAATTGGAGCTTTTTTGATGGGAAAACAAGCTTTTTCCTTAATGACATCTTGGTAATATAAAAAGGATGATCAAGTATGTTGATCATCCTTTTTCCTTATATTTCAAAATCTATAACAACAATATCAGAAAGACCGATCTCTTTTAAGTAAGAAACAGCTTCCTGGTGTTTTTCATGTGGACCATATGCTTCAAGAGCCTGTTTATCTTCAAATCGTACTGTAAGACCTACTTGGAATCCCTGGCTCCTATCTGAAAAGTTTAAACCCGCTTGAATATCGACAATTCCAGAGATTTCATTTTTTAAATTTTTCAGCTTTTGAATCGCTTCAGTTTGTTGCTCAACGGATGTTGTCTCATTAAACTTAAATATCACAATATGTTCAACCACTGCTACTCCTCCTATTATGTACACCTATTTTACTTTTCCTTTTTATTATTGCATAATTCAGAAGAGATGTTCAATTAAAAAAGGATTGTGTATAAGAAGAAGGAACGCTATAGTTAAATGAGCTTAGAACTATTAATAAAGGAAGTGTAAACTTGATTAACATAGAAATACCAAAAAGTGATGTATCGATTATTAAAAGAAAGCAACCAGAACAAGAGAATACACCTGTCATTAAATCGATTCAAGGATTTATTGATCTTCATGAAATCCCAAGAGATAAAGGCGGAATAATCTTATTTTACAACAGGCAGGATGAGCTGCTATTTGTCGGCAAGGCTAGAAAACTAAGACAACGTGTAAAAAAACATCTTGAAGACACTGTTTCTCCATTAAAAAATCACCGAGATGAAGTTTTTCGCATTGATGTTTCTATAGTGGAAGATCCGATGGAACGTGAAATATATGAAACGTATATCATCAATACACTACAAGCAAAATACAATGTAGACAAGGTGTTCTTTCATTAATTAAATTCAGGTACTATGCTTAGTTGCATAGTCCTTTTTTTCGTTTCAGGAACAATATAAGAGTATAATTTCTCAGGCTGGAAAATTGAGAAACTGAATGTCTTATATTAGACTAAGCAAAGAATAAAGAGTAAGAAAGGGGTGAGTATCATTAAGCTAAGTGTTCTGGACCAATCAGTTATAAGAAAAGGGGAAACAGCAAATATATCTTTTAATCAAACTCTAGAACTGGCAAAGTTATCTGAAGATCTGGGATATACACGGTTTTGGGTAGCGGAACATCATAATACAAGAGGAATTGCAGGAACATCACCAGAGATTTTAATCTCACATATTGCTGCAAATACGAGTACTATCCGTATTGGTTCTGGCGGTGTCCTTCTTCCACAATATAGTCCATATAAAGTTGCTGAGAATTTTAAGCTGCTAGAAACTCTTTACCCTAACCGTATTGATCTAGGAATTGGCCGCTCACCAGGGGGGTCTCCTGCAACCCGATTAGCATTAACAGATAGTCTACGAAAAAGTATGAATGAATTTCCAAGGCAGATATCAGATCTACAAGGATACTTAGATGATTCTATACCTGACTCCCACCCTTATCATAACGTTAAAGCCTATCCTGTTAGTGATGGATCACCTGAACTTTGGATTTTGGGTGTCACACACCGTGGAGCAAGAGTAGCAGCAGAAAAAGGTACGGCATTTACATACGGACATTTTATCAACCCGGAAAATGGATTGAGAGCAATAGAAACATATCGGGAGAACTTTCAGCCGTCAATTTCTCTGAAAACTCCAAAGACCAATGTATGTATCTTTGTTATATGTGCACCTACACAGGAAAGGGCAGAGGAGATCGCCATAAGTCAGGATATTTGGTTATTATCCGTAGAAAAAGGGTTAGATACACATATTCTGCCTGTTCACGAAGCGAATAATGTCAAACTAACTAAAAAGGATAAAGAAAGAATCGTGGAAAATAGGAGAAGAATGATAATAGGTACACCTAAGAAAGTTCGAGAGGAAATCATTCGATTACGTGATTACTATAAGACCGAAGAGTTTATGATTATCAATAATACCTATGACTTTCAAGAAAAGTTGCAAACATATAGGTTATTGGCAGAACAATTTCTCTAAAAAATGCGGGACATATGTTGTCACCGCATTTTACCTTTTACCGTTTTTTCTTTTTATCATTACCTAATGGCTGATTCTTAACTTTTTTCTCAAGAACCACATTTACTTGAACAAGGTTTTCAATATTCTTTACGCTTAAAACCTTCCCTTTACGCCCTTTAATTTTTACTGCATCGTCCTCAGAAGGAACATGATTTAATAACTGACACAACAAAACCGTATTTTCTTCCACAAAATGAACAACTGCCACTTTTCATTTCTCCTTTTTATCTATTTGTCAAAAAAGGATTTCTAGAACTAATCTCCATTTGTTAGTACATTGTTATATGATATGAAACTATGTATAAAAAGACACTAATATTGTTTGAATAGATTCGCTAAATCAATGGAAAAACATGCTAATATAGATAAGGTTACATTTCCAGAATAATAGACAAAGTTTTGAGGTGCTTTTGTGGAAAACAAATTTTTAAGAGGAACTTTTTTCTTAACTGCTGCAACACTTATTTCAAAGGTATTAGGATTTCTTTATATCATTCCCTTTACTGCGTTAGTTGGGATACATGGTTATGCATTATACCAGTATGCTTATAAACCTTATACGATTTTTTTAAGTATATCTACAATAGGATTACCCTTAGCGGTATCTAAATTTGTTTCTAAATATAATGAGCAGGGGAATTATAAAGCTGGACTCACCCTATTGAGGTATGGAATGCTGCTTATGATGGTCAGTGGTATCGTCTCTTTTACCATCCTTTATTCACTCGCTCCTAGCTTAGCCAGGGTGTTATCAGATCCGGACAGCTTAACAGGAAATACTGTTGAAGATGTTGAGTATGTGATTCGCCTTGTCAGTTTTGCATTATTGATTATCCCGCCAATGAGCATACTTAGGGGCTATTTTCAAGGAAGTCAATCCATGGGTCCATCAGCTATTAGTACAGTTCTAGAACAGGTTGTCCGTATTGTTTTTATTTTGGCTGGTGCATATACAGCTATACATATTCTGAATCAATCCATTAGAAATGCCGTAGGATTAGCAACCTTCGCAGCCTTTATTGGTGGAGTAGCAGGGTTTGCTGTCTTGATTGTCATAATCTTATCACGGAAAAAATTAATAAAAAAACAAATGGAAGAAAGCTCAATGAACGAGGATGTAGCAGTAATACCCATGTTTAAAGAATTAATTGGATATGCGATACCATTTGTTGTAACCGGCTTAACCATTCCTATATTCCAAAACATAGATACATTCACAATAAACAAGTTATTTCGACTTATCGACTATACATTATTAGAAGCAGAGAAGATAAATTCAGTTATTGGCTTAACCCAAATTCTCATTATGGTACCAGTATCATTAGCTACAGCATTCGGCATGTCATTAATTCCCGGTATAACATCATCTTTTACTAACGGAAAGATCGGTGAGGTGCAACATAAGATTACCCGTACATTGCAAACTCTCATGTTTTTTATTTTACCTGCAGCAATAGGATTAACTATTCTTAGCAAACCTATATTTTTGATGATCTTTGGCAATAGAAATAGTCCCGATCTAGGCGGAGAGATTATGCAATCTTATTCCATGGCATCTGTCGTTTTTGCTTTATTTACTGTTACAACAGCGATTATGCAGGGGGTAAATAAACAAAAGAAAGTCATGATTGGAATAATGATTGGAATCATAATAAAAATAGTTTTAAATATTATGTATATCCCTATTTTTAAAGAGATGGGACCTGTTATAGCTACTTATTGTGGTTTAACCGTGTCTGTCTTGTATAATGCGTACTTTATTCAGAAAACCATTGGCTTTGACTACAAGACTTTGTTTAAAACATTGAAGCCTATTATTTTTCTTTCTGCGATTATGTCAATAGCTGTAATATCTGTGAAACTATTAACAGAAAATTGGCTTCTTGAGAGTGATGATACATATTTTAATGCATGTATAGTTTCTTTTGTAAGTATTGTGACTGGGGCACTTGTGTACTTAGGGATGGGGGCGAAAAGCAATCTTTTGAATGATTTAGGAATAGCTAAGTATGGAAAATATAAAAAAGAGTAACAGAAGATTTTTAATCAGAGACTGAACGAAGAATATTTAATATGATTGAGAATTATCTCTAGAAGCAAAAGGTGATCTACGCACACACTCAAGATGATACATTGAAAATGTGCAGTAGATCATTAAGCTTTTAGCAGGAATGCCATTTCCTAAATGGAATTCAATTCCTCTTCAAAGTAAAAAGTATTTGGGTATTCTTTTAGCGTATAAGAATATCGCTTCATATTTGCGACGTAACTGCTGTTGCTTATCGTTACAATTTCATTAGTAGCCTTAAGACGAACTTTTTCATTGACTTCATATTTGTTTTGTTTATTTTTCACAACGTTCCAACTTTCTTTGTAAGAGATATTAATATTATCTCACAAAATAAGCTATTTAGTTTGGATAGAAGAAAATATTTTGCCATAATGACTATTTTCATTTCACAAGGACGCATATATCACAATAAGGATTAGTAATTAGATCATCCGTGTATCTTTCTATAATTGGTTTGTTATCCATTTCAAGCTCATTGTTTTGGATGGCTAAAAAAATATTCTTATATGCTTTTTGGATATCTACTGCTGTATGATTAACTTCGTAAACAAGGTATTTTCCTCCTGAAATTTCATTTTCACTCATTGTTTCATCTATCTCATAGTTTTCCGAGATCTCAATACATGCGTCAAATCTGCAGGTTTCAGGGTCGTCTTGCGGAATGCCGAACAGGATTGCTGATTTAAATAGATCTTTTTCTCAAGCCCACCTTTTTAATTTCTCCATCATCTTTATGTTTTCAGGACCATATGGACCAACTCTTCGTACATAAGCTACACGATAGTTTTGGAATTGTTTCAGTTTTACATTTCATTTATACATTCTTCCCTTCACGATTAGTATTTATAGGCACATTTCGAATGTAGCATGCTTAAAAATGATTTACACTTTTTTAAAATTTTGGAAATTATGTATAATATTGTTATGATTTAAAAAGCGGGAAGCAGTAACAATCTTACACATTCAAAGTTGAAATATACTACAAGGAGGATCCTGGAGATGGAAATTTTCCCAAGATTAGAAACAGATAGATTAGTATTAAGAGAAACTTCAAGGGATGATGCCGAGGGCATATTTGCTTGTTTTTCTAATGAAAATGTGACGAGATATTATGGTCATGAGACGTTAAATAATTTAGAGCAAGCTGAAGCGTTTGTCGAATTTTTTGCAAACAGTTATAAAGAGAAAAAAGGAATTCGTTGGGGAATTGAAAGAAAAGGAATACAGGGAATAATCGGTACAATTGGATTTAATGCTTGGTCTCCTAAACATAAACGAGCAGAAATAGGATACGAAATACATCCAAGCCAGTGGAGAAAGGGTTTCACTTCCGAAGCAGTCTTAAAAGTAATCCAATATGGATTTGATGAATTGGGCCTTACTCGTATAGGAGCTGTTGTTTTTACAGAAAATGAAGCTTCTAATCAATTGCTTTCCAAAGTAGGATTTCAAAAAGAAGGGATTCTTAGAAATTATATGTATCAAAATGAAAAGGCGTATGATACATATGTTTATTCCTTGATAAGAAATAGTTAATGTTCTTTTAGGTAGCGGGTACAATCCAAAAAACCTAGAGGACGATGAAGACAATAAGTAGAATAATCTAAAGTTAAAAGTATTGATGTTATCTTAACTATTTGATAAGGGGATGAAAAAATGGATGCTACATTTAATCTGGAAAAAGCTGTATTTAATTATAGGGTAGCAGCAATTATGATTGAAAAAAATCATGTACTAATTCACAAACAAGTAAATGATCAACATTGGGCTTTACGGGTGGAAGAGTAGAAGTACTAGAAGATTCACGAACAAGTATTACGAGAGAAATAAAAGAAGAGCTGGGGTTAGATATAATAGTAAATAATTTGCTATGGTTTACTGAAAATTTTTTTGAATATAATCAGAAAAATTTTCATGAAATAGGCTTATATTATGAAGTTTCATTTAAAAGTCAACCTATATTTAGTAGCGAGGTTTTTTATGGAGAAGAAGGTGAAAGACTAATTTACAAGTGGACTCCTATTGATGAATTGGGAGATCTATTACTCTACCCTGAATTTCTTAAAAGCTCACTAAAAAAGTTACCTAAGTCAACCGAACATGTTGTTATCGGTAAAAATCTTTGAGTTTTAGACTTAGTTTGAAGAGCTTTACTTGGTGTTAATTAATCGTGCAAGCAGAGTTTGTATTTGTGAAGAGTTACAATTCTCCTAAATGATCTCTGCCTGCTTTTTATAGAATGGTAAACTTATACAGCAACGAGAGTTAATTTTTCATAGAAAAAAACACAATGAGGATCAAGCATTGTTTTCAGATATTTACTATAATTAAAACAACTCTAAATCAGGAGGATGTTCTGTATAGTTACTTCTAGCCGGAAGGAGGAAAGGACTATTATGCATTATATTGAGTTATAACAAATTGTAAGCGTTAACATTATTTTGATGATTTATTAAAGGATGTCCAATATTGTACAAAAGTTAACCGCCAAGGAGGTATTTCAGGTGTCTTTCCACGAAAAAAATGTAGCTATTCTTGTCATTTTCGTTTTATTGGCAGGTTTAATGTCGGGTTGCAGTTTTACAGTAAATGGTGCGAATACAGGGGTTAAAGACGGGAAAATTCAGCTTCGAGTTACCTGGTGGGGATCTCAGGATCGCCATGATAAAACCTTAAGAGCTATACAATTATTTGAAAAAGAGAATCCGGATATACATGTTATTCCTGAATTTACAGGTTGGGATGGCTATTGGCAAAAATTAGCGACTGCAGCTGCAGGTAAAAACCTGCCTGACGTTATTCAAATGGATTATGCGAAATTAATGGAATATATCGATCGCGACCTAATTGTCGATCTGAACCCATATGTTGAAACAGGCACACTAGATTTGAGCGATGTTGGTAAGGCGTATATTGAAGGAGGATATGTTGATGGTAAGCTTTACGCTGTTAATTTAGGCACGAATTCTCCAGCGATTGCGTATAATCCTGAAATGTTCAAAAAAGCGGGAATAGAAGAGTTTAAGCCAGGTTATACATGGGAGGATTTCGCTAAAACTTCCATGCAGCTCCAAGAAAAATTCGGAGAAGGTGTGTATGGAGCAGGGGGAATAGCAAATGCTCTGCCATGGTTTAACATTTATTTAAGACAACATGGCTTTGAAGTATATAATAGCGAAGGAACGGGACTAGGATATGAAGATGACAAATTACTAATAGATTATCTTCAATATTGGGATGAGTTGTTAAAGGATGGCATTGCAGCACCACCAAAGGTAACAACGGCAATCCAAGGCCTTGAAGATGAATTAATTGTTCATGAAAAGTCTCCTTTTCTTTGGTTTCACAGCAACCAAATTGTGGCTTTACAGCAATCAGCTGGAAAGGACATTAAATTAACTGTTTTCCCGAGCACTTCTGGTGGAAAAGAGGGACTCTACTTAAAGCCGTCTCAGTTCTTCTCTATCTCAAAAGATTCAAAACATCAAGAAGCGGCCGCTAAATTTGTTGATTTTTTTACAAATGATATAGAAGCCAATGATTTGCTTGCTGCCGAAAGAGGGGTCCCAATTTCAAAAAAAGTTCGGGAGCATTTAAGGCCAAAAATGAATGATGCAGGGAAAGAGATGTTCGACTATGTTGAACGAGTTGAATCCCATTCAAGTCCAATTTATCCACCTGAACCCTCTGGATCAGGAGAAGTAGGTATATTGTTTGATCGAATTATAGAGCGATTAAATTATGGAAACATCAGTGTGGAAGAAGCGGCCACTCAATTTAGGGAAGAAGCGGAAGAAATATTAGCTAAAAACAAATAAATATTTTTTATACCGTTGGAGGTGTGAAGATTGAAAGCGGATACAAACACAAAAGAGATACCGAATATTGAAGTAGTTACTCAAAAACGTACAAAAGTCGCTAATTTAAAGAAAAGTTTAAAAAGGGAATGTACAGCTCTTGCGTTTATTTCACCATGGTTACTTGGATTTCTTGTTTTTACAATTGGTCCAATGATTGCTTCACTCTATTTGTCATTTACGGATTATGATATGTTAACAACTCCAAAATGGATCGGTCTCGAAAATTACATCAATATGTTTACAGAAGACCCGCGATTTTGGACCGCTCTTAAGGTAACGTTTACGTTTGTGTTTATATCTGTGCCATTAAAGCTTGCGTTTGCTTTGTTTGTGGCGATGTTATTTGTAAAACCTCGGCGTGGAATCGGTGTTTACCGGGCTGTTTATTATGTCCCATCAATCGTAGGCGGAAGTGTAGCCGTCGCCGTTATGTGGAAGCAGCTGTTCGGATTGGAGGGAGCAGTGAATGGCATTCTTGGTTATTTTGGAATAGAAGGACCGAACTGGATTGCAGATCCGAACTTTGCTTTGTGGACGTTAATTCTTCTCGTTGTTTGGCAATTCGGCTCTCCAATGTTGATATTTTTAGCAGGACTGAAACAAATTCCTGCCGAACTTTATGAGGCTGCTGCAGTTGATGGTGCAACCAAATTTAGTCAATTTATAAGAATAACTCTCCCGATGCTGACGCCGGTCATCTTTTTTAACTTAGTCATGCAGGTAATTGGTGGTTTTATGACCTTCACGCAAAGCTTTTTAATTACTGCAGGTGGTCCACTCGACAAAACGTTATTTTATGCGGTGTATTTATATGAGAAAGGATTTACTTCTTTTCAAATGGGATATGCATCTGCAATGGCGTGGATTATGTTAATCATTGTAGCGATATTTACGGGATTGATCTTCAAGTCATCTTCTGCATGGGTTTATTATGAGTCGGAAGGCGGGAAGTAAAATGAAAAAATCGACAAGAAGCTTTGTCTTTCACTTTTTCACAATAAGTATCGGTTTTGCCATGCTTTATCCAATTTTGTGGACATTGGCCAGTTCTTTAAAACCAGAATCAGAAGTATTCAAAAATGCAGCTTCTCTGATTCCCAATGCTTTGGAATGGGGAAATTATGTTCAAGGCTGGAAAGGTTTCGGAGGTATTACATTTGGCTCTTTCTTTTTAAACTCAGGGCTTGTAACATTACTTGTAGTAATCGGTACACTATTCTCGTCTTCATTAGTTGCTTTTGGATTTGCCCGTTTGGACTTCAAATTTAAGCGTGTATTGTTTATCTGCTTATTAGGAACAATTATGCTTCCGACACAAGTCACTTTAATCCCTCAGTATGTCTTGTTCCACAATCTTGGATGGGTGAATACATATAATCCTTTAACATTACCCGCTTTCTTTGGGGGTTCTGCGTTTTTCATTTTTTTAATGATCCAGTTTATTAAAGGTATTCCAAGAGAATTAGACGAGGCTGCTGTTATAGATGGATGCAGCACTTTCGGAATCTTTTACAGAATTATCCTACCTTTGATGAAACCGACATTGGCAACCGTTGCTATTTTTTCTTTCTATTGGACATGGGACGATTTTATGGGGCCATTAATTTATCTAAATGACCCGAATTTATTTACTGTATCTCTAGGCTTACGATTGTTTTCCGACCCATCATCAGTGACAGAATGGGGACCGTTGTTTGCGATGTCAATTGTTTCGTTGTTACCGGTGTTTATCATCTTTTTATTCTTTCAAAAGTACCTCGTAGAAGGCATTTCGACAACCGGGCTAAAATAATCATTAGAAAGTGAGGCAGGAGGTCTATTGGTGAAAACATGTAATCTAGCTTTCTACCGTAACAGGGGCAATCCTAAATCAGATAATTTTGATTTCCATTCTCATTCGGATTTTGAAATTTATATGTTTCATGGAGGGAATTGCAACTACTTAATCAATAATACGGTTTATTATTTGCAACCAGGGGATATTATTCTGATGAATGGATTAACTCTTCACCGCGCGAATCCGTTGCCCCCAGAACCATATGAACGAAGTGTTATTCATTTTTCTTCTGAATTGATTCAATCAAACCTGGAGGTTCTTGACTTTCCTGAATTATTAAGCCCTTTTAATACCTTTAACAATTGCTTGTTTCGTAATATACCAGGTGATTTGCTGTCACGCATTGAGAAGTTGATCGGAAAAATTGCAGATTTATATGAAGAGAGCAAAAAAACATCAATGATTTATGACATGGCATTAAACTGCCGTTTTAGTGAGGCGAAAATGCAAACATTGATGATTCAACTGTTATTTGAAATTTTCGAACTAAGTCAGACTCACTTAAATAGACTTATTCAAGTTGAATCTGAAAAGGCACAACATGTAAGAAGGATAATCTTGTGGATTGAACAGCATTATCATGAAAATGTAACATTGGACAGTATTGCCAAAAGCCTCATTATCAGTAAATATTATATGTCCCATATATTCAAAGAGGTAACTGGAGGAACCATCATAAAATACCTTATGGGATGCAGAATAAATCGAGCAAAAAGACTGTTGCAAACTGAACCCAAAAAGTCAATATCAGAAGTAGGGTTAGAAGCTGGATTCAAACACACCTCTCATTTTAGTAGAATATTTTTAGAAAAGACTGGAATGACTCCATCAGATTATCGAATGAAATATTGTAAAACCCAACAATTTTCTTCAGCAACAGAAAATATGTTTTATTTAAACGATAGAAAAGGGCAAAGTGAGAGAGTTTGCTCTACGATCGAAGTAAATTAAAAAGATAACAGTTATATGTACTAGGAATTTCGGCATACATTATTAGCATTTTCGCAAGCACCAATCATTCATTGTACTGCACCCCAATTGATAGACTCAATCGAACAATTAGGGTGCAGTGCGATTCAGCTCGATTTAAACTATAAGCACCATACTATTAAAATAACAAAGGTTCATCACCTAATATAACAGCTGCATATTAACATTTCCGGTTTATTTCGAAGACAGAGAAATATAGAGAAATGCCGATAGTTAGATAAAAGAAAGGACTGAATAAACGTGGTTTTAGAAGTTATTGCCACTTCTTTAACAGATGCAAAAGACGCACAAAAAGCTGGAGTAGATAGAATTGAACTGGTCACAGGAATAGGTGAAGGTGGATTAACACCAAGCTATGGAATGATCGAACAGGTTTGTGGCGAAATAAATATACCGGTAAATGTGATGATCCGTCCGCACAGCCGCTCATTCATCTACAATCGGGATGATGAAAAAACAATGGTAAAAGATATTCAAGTATGCAAAAAACTTGGAGCAACTGGAATTGTCATCGGTGCACTTACTGAAGACCGTTCTATTAATCGAGAGACATTAGATCGACTAATTGACGCATCAGATGGGTTAGATATCACATTTCACCGTGCATTTGATGAAGTTCGAGATCCGATAAGATCTTTAGATATTTTAATGTCTTATAAAGAAATATCACGAATTTTAACGTCAGGTGGAAAGAATAAAGTCCCTGATGCTGTTATAGAAATTCAATCATTACTACAACGATCAGCTAACTCACATATTGAAATAATGCCAGGATCTGGATTGACAACTGGTAACTTATCGCAATTTATGGAACAAGTCAATATTTCTGAAGTTCACTTTGGATCTGGAGTTCGGAATCAATTAAGTTTTTCAGAATTCATTGACCCAAATAAAATCAAAATCATAAAAGATATAATGAAATCATTCTCATAAACAATGTAAACTTTTTGGAAAATACAATTCTTCAAATGAATTATTTAGTTGGCATAGATATTGGAGCTGCTTACATAGTAAACCGAATATTTAGTGTAGATGAGAAAATCATAAAATAACCCGCCTGAATAATACAAGAGGAGGAGAAGAATTTGAAGTTGATTTCCTGATACCATGATGTCTAATGATATCAAATATATTATTACGTAAAATATAAATTTGACGTAATAAACTGAATAATTTATAATGAGAGTATAGAAAAATCGTCTCGGGGTGTATGTTATGGCTTCAGAATCACAGCAACAGCATTATAAAAAATTACAAGTGTTGCTCAAAGAATTACCTTGGTATGTTGAAGAATACATTGATCATAAACGCAGAAAGCTTTCCGCAGCATCTTTGCTTAATTACTGCCATGATTATAAAATTTTCTTCAATTGGATCATGTCTGAGCAACTATACGCTGGCAATCTAAAAGATATTCCATTAGAACTGTTAGAAACATTAACTGTTCAGCAAGTTGAAAGCTTTTTATACGTATTACAGTACGAACTACATAACAAAGAAATTACCGTCAATCGTAAATTATCAGCTTTAAAGTCCCTATTTAACTACTTGCAAAACATCGCTGAAACTCGTGATCTTAAGCCATATATTCAGCGAAATGTTATGGCGAAAATCGAGTTTAATGAGCTTAAAGACAGCATGGAAACGATCGCGAACAAAATTGAAGGAAAAATTCTCCTTGGTGATGAATATGAAAAGTTCCGCCGGTTTATTGCTCATGATTATGGCGAATTGAATAAGGAAAACAAAAAGCTATTTAACTTTTACCAGCTAAATCAAGAACGCGATACGGCCATAGTTTCCTTGATATTAGGCTCAGGACTACGATTATCAGAGGTTGTAAACCTTGATCTAGATGACATTGATTTCAGTAAGTATACAGCACGCGTGATACGTAAAGGAAATAAAGAACAATTCGTTTTCTTCAGTAAAATAGCCATGGATGATCTTCAGGAATATTTAAAAATTAGAGAAAGTCGCTATAAAGTTGAAAAAAATAACAAAGCCTTATTTGTAGCAGCTCCGATGGGTCCCAAAGGAAAATCAAGACGATTAACAGGCCGATCTATAGAGAAACTAATTGAAAAATATGCTGCAGCATTCGGAAAACCTTCGTTATCTGTACACAAATTAAGGCATTCATTTGCTACAAGATATCACTCAGAAATCAACGATGTACCAAAGTTGCGACGTCAACTGGGTCATTCTTCCATTCAAACGACGATGATATATACACATATACGTAACGATGATTTAAAAAGTGCTGTGGATCGGATGGATATGCCGAAAGATCAGGAATAGCCCCTTTTAAATGATAATATTTGCTTAAAAATGCTTAAAATCGGTATACAGAACATTTGTTCTAATAAATACTTAGCATTTGTAGATCTAGATTTTTACACATCAGCTAGATAAGTATTATTTACTTAAATAACCAAATAAGGAATGATTGCAATGTGGAAATTAGTAAATGGTAAATTAATTCAGACTACGGATCAAACGCGAATAAAATTTAGAACAAATATCAGTAAAACAATTATTGAACAGTTAAATGAACTTGCTAATAATCATGATACTCATCCAAATTACTTAATTGAAAATGGCTTACAACATGTATTATCACAACAAAATGTCATTCATTTTGATAAAAAAACAGACCAAAAGATCGCGTTCAATATAAAACAACATATGATAAAGAACTTTTAGAACAAGTTAAAGAATTCTCAAAAGCAAATAACGTATATATAAATGATGTTATAGAATACAGTGTGAATTTTATTAACTTTAATAATATTAAAAATAGCAGCTATAAACATCGAATAGAAAAGAGCTGAAAATCCGTAAAAATATGTGTTTTTTATAACGCCCCGAACATAATATATATTATACGAAGTTAATCTAAAATGATAAATTCTGTCTCAAAACCTAAGATTACTCAAGTGATTGAGACAGAATAAATTTTTAACATTCATAAAAATTTTCAACAAACTTATTTATTCGGATCAATTGTTACACCTAATTCTGCAGCGCGGATTTCTTTTGCATTCATAAGCTCTGTTAATTCGCCCGCACTACCAGTCACAACAATACCTAAAACCTTGATATCTTGAGGAGAAATATTCGCATGTTCTCCTTTTAAATACCTATATATACGGTCATATTCTTCATAATATTTTCCACCTTCATTATTTAAACCTGCTTTAATAGATTCGATAAATCTCTCTTCATTTTTTTCCGACTCATCTTCATTAGTAAAAATATGATCGTAACCATATATATATGTGGATATCTCCGGGAAACTAGGTATTACTTCTGTTTCATCACTATTTTCAATCGTTACCTCCCCCTTTTAAACGCTCTACATCTGAGTATGTATCAGCCCAATACCACTTTAACGTTATGTTATTTGGTAAGAATTCTCGAACTTCATTAGGGGTATAGCTTCGGTCAAAGGATAGTCCCATCTCCATTAATGTTTCACTTGGATAGTCCTTAAGATGATTAAGATCATTTCTTACATAATCATAATCTACACTTGGGTGATAAAATTGCATCATTCTTTGTTTTGTTTCTTCATCATAAGACCGATTTTGCCCATCTCTCCTATCAGCCATTTGAAACTGTCGATCTCCCTCTACACTTCTTACTCCTCCAAATATACTATAATTAAACACTTGATTACTCCAATTAACTGGTGTTCCTTCTATTTCTTTGTATCTATTGTAGGATAATGTACCATTGAACAAATCTCTTCCTATAAATTCCGGACCTAACTCCTCTACGTTTGGACGGGTAATTTGATTAAAAAGTTCAACATCTTTCATTGCCTTTTCTTGATTCCACCTCATAAGCGAAAGCCAACTAAATCCTAAAACCACAAATAGTATTAAAACAACTATAATCGTGATACAAATGGTTCGAAGAGTACTGATTAGTTTTGCTTTTTTTATTATTTTATCGTATGTTTGGTTTGAATTATTTTCATTAAACAGATCATTAAGCTCCTGCTCTTTGTTAGTAATCTTGTGATCATTCATCTTTTTCTAACTCCCTTCTATATAAATCTTTAAACGCTTCTCTCGCCCTGTACAAATATGTTTTTAATGTTCCTGGATTAAGATCCAGCATTTCAGCAATTTCCTCGTAGCTTAGCTCTATATCATATTTCATGACTAACAGTTGTTTATACAGGGGCTTTAATTGATCAAGTATGATTTGAATATCATTTCTTAGTTCTTTGTTATGAATATATTCTTCCGGTAATGGTGCTTCATCAACTAATTCATAATTATCGAACGATATTTGTATTTGTTTTTTCTGCTTCCGACAAAGATCGTAGTAACGATTAATTGCTACGCGAAATAGCCAACTGAACACTTTACTTGTATCCACCGAGTCCATGTATAACAATAATTTGTACAATGCATCCTGAACAATATCTTCAGCATCTCGAGGGTTTCCTCCAATCTTGATTAAATACTTGAATATAATGTCTGATTTACTGCGTAATAATTTGTGCAGATCTGCTTCCTCAATCAATAACTCCCCTCCTTCCGCTTATATAACGTATATAATCTAAGAAAGTTAACACATAAAAGAATTATTTTTCAATTAATCGATAAAAGTCTGATACTTTTGTCGTGCAAAATGATATAAAATCACATACAAAAGAGCTTAGAAATTTTCCTAAGCTCTTTGTCATTTATCTTTATCTCAAAACCGAATGATAAATAGCTAAACTTCTTGAATCATTTCCACTCTGTTTCCGAAAGGGTCTCTGAACTCAAAACGATCAAAACCTGGGATTGGTACTCCTTCGATTATCTGAATTTCATTTTGTTCTAATACATTTCTCCAGTATGATATATCCTCCACTTGATAAGCTAAATGGGCTTTTGTTTTTAAACGGTCAAAACCATCTTCTGTACCTATATGTACATCCCTATCTCCGACTATTAACCAAAATCCCCCACGACCCTTTAGTGATTCGGGTTTTTCCTTCTCAGGTAAACCGAGAATTCCACAGTAGAAATGTCTTCCCTCTTTTTCAGCACCTTTTGGTATGGTTATTTGAGCATGATGTATGCCTAGGATCATAAAATCTCCTCCAATATCATATATTTTTCTTTTACCAATAGCATTTTAATGACCTAGTGTGAAAAATAATCAGCTAAACAATAAGTACAAGACAATGACGGCCACTACAACAAACCCTCCAGTTGTTGGGCTTCCATAGAAGGTTCTATTCCAACTATCATCCGTCTCAATTTTGCTTTTTTCACGGTTTTCTTTGTTTTTATCCTTCATTACTATCACCCCTAGGAAAAAGGTCTTATCCCTATAATCAACTACTCCACTTTAAAATCAATACTATATTTATCACTTAGTGACTGTTTTACGTCATTCGATACATCATATTGTAATGTTATGTTCCCCTTATCGTTTTTATATTGCTTAAATATGTTCTTTTCAGTAATGATCCAGTCTGATTCTTTTTTGTGAAAAATAACATATAAATACCTTTTATAATTCTTTTCTGCTTCAACCGCTACATCTTCCACTGAATATAAGATAACAGTTTGTTGATCAGCAAATAAAGGCTTAAGTTTCTCTATAACAATTGGTCCTTTTTGAGCAGTTGTTTCATTCAAAGAATCATCAGTCAATCTTATAGAGCTTTCCTTTCCTAAAGTTCCAAGATATGTCTCATAGTCACCTATATTAAAAGCGGATATATGTTCTCTGTATGAGGCTTCTATTTCAGTAACCGTTTTCTCGCTTTCGATTTCACTGAGCACTTTATTATTTTTCATTTGAAAACCATTTTCCAGAAATGGCTTAAGCACTAGAAAGCAAATTAAACATAGACATACACAAGCTAGTGTCATTCTACATGCTCTATATCTATATTTTTTTCGATAATGATTTGATTGATGAGAAATTTTGCTCTGAATTTGGTCTTTAAGTAAAGTTTTTCTGTCGTTGTTCCAGATAATTTCACTGTTTAACTTGTGTAATTTTTCATCTAGTGAAAGACGTGATTTCTTCATAGTCTTCCTCCTTTAACAACAACTTCTCAAGATTCTTGTTTGCTCTGTGTAAGGTTGTCTTAACCTTTGATTCCGTCCAATTTAATATCTCTGCTGTTTCTCTTATAGAAAATCCCTGAACCTTTCTTAAAAGGATCACTTGTTTTTGAGCCACTTTTAATCCATTTAAGGCATCTAACAAACGTTTACTTTCTTCTTTCACTTCAACGATCTTTTCAGCAGAAGGATAAACCCTAGTTTCTTTTGAAAGTCCATGTAGTAATCTTCTAATCTTAGATTCTTTTCTAAAGAAATCCATTGTACAATTGTGGGCAATCCGAAACAAAAAATTTCTGACTTTATTTTTATCATTTATATGTATCTGGTATTGATACGCCTTTAAAAAAGTCTCTTGCAGAATATCTTCTGCAGTTTGTGAGTTCTGCACCATCGAGAATATATATTTTAAAAGTGATACGCTATATTCTTCATACCACCACAAGAATTCATCTTCATCTGTACACTTCATCAAAACACCCTCCGCGGATTACTTGCTAGCTGACGTATCGTGTCATTTGCGATCTGACACTTCCAAAATTTAGCACCTTCTTAAAATACCATATAATTACATTCTTTTAAACAAGCATTGTAACTATATTCATAGAAAATAAGAGCGAAGCTTAGCATAATGATGTTTTTATAAATAACAGTTGATTATTCAAGGAAGAAATATACTCTATTTAAATTATTCAATTAAAAAATCCCGATTTAATAAATAAATCAGGATAGATGAGATGAATATTATAACTGTTTAATTTTTTCCTCATACTTCGTTTGAATTAACTTTGTCATCTCACCAGGTTTACCGTGACCAATAGGGCCTTTACCTTTAATTTCAATAATCGGAGTTATTTCTGAAACTGTTGCGGATGTAAACACTTCATCACTAGTCAACAAGAAGTCTACTGTAATCGTTGTTTCTTCAACCTCAATTCCAAGTTCTTTTGCTATTTCAAGAATTGTAAGTCTAGTAATCCCGTTTAATATAAGATTATTTGCTGGAGATGTATATAATTTATTATGTTTATAGACAAATACATTTGAGACACTACCTTCTGTTATAATATCTCCTCTATGCAATATCGCTTCAAATGCATCTTCTTTATTTGCCTTCGTTTTCGCTAATACACTTCCAAGTAAATTTAAGCTTTTAATATCACATTTTGTCCATCTTTCATCTTCGTGTAAAATAGCAGATGCACCTTTCTCCATTAGTTCAAGTGGTCTTTTCGCCTCTTCAACATAAGCAATTAATTGAGGTTTTAATTCTTCTTTATTATAAATATGACTTCTTGGTGCAGTACCTCTCGTTAATTGTGTATACACATATCCGTTTTCTATCGAGTTTCGATCCAATAGTTCTTCAAACATCGACTCCAGCTGCTCTACATCCAGTGCTGAATCGATATCAATTTTTCTGGCACTTTCAATATAACGGATTAAATGCTCTTTCAATTTAAAGTACTTCCTATTGTAAAATCGAATTACTTCATATACTCCGTCTCCAAATTGATATCCGCGATCATAAATTGATAGTTTGACTTCAATTTCATTCATGAACTGATCATTCACTAAAAACTTTTTCATCGTATCCACCGCTTTCTTTAAAACTGAAAATGTTTAGGCTAAAAGCTCATCTCAACAAACGAAATGTGCACATTCTGTATATAAAAAGCTAGTTTAAAATTCTTCATATATTGCGGGATCTTGATTATTCAATCTGCCATTAGTTCGAGACAATGATGAGATCTGCGCCATTTCTTCTTCATTCAGTTTAAAATCAAATATTGAAATGTTTTCAAGTTGCCTTTCAGGGGAAGCCGATTTTGGAATTGAGATAGCTCCTAGTTGATAATGCCAACGTAATATGACTTGTGAAACAGTCTTCTTATGAGCATCTGCAATATGCTGCAATGTGCTAATCTCCAGTACATCATTTGCACGGGCTAATGGACTCCAAGACTGTGTTGCTACATGATGATTTTCATGCCACTTTCTTTGCTCCGCTTGATTAAAAAATGGATGTAATTCAATTTGATTCAAACTAGGTTTCACACCCGTTTCCTGATCAAGACGTTCGATATGTTCAGGTAGAAAATTACATACACCGATTGAGCGGATAAGACCTTGTTTTTTTGCGTCAATTAGCGCTTGCCATGCTTCCACATAGTGACTTTGCTTCGGGTTCGGCCAATGAATAAGGTAGATATCGTAATAATCTAAATTCGCACGATATAGTGATTCTTGAATCGCGATCATGGCTCTTTCATACTCGTGATATCTTCCAGGCAGCTTAGACGTAATAATTAATTCTTCTCTTGAAACAGAACTTCGTCTAACCGCTTCACCTACTGTACCTTCGTTTTCATAATTATAAGCAGAATCTAGCAAACGATATCCTAATTGATCAACGGCATATTGGATCGATTGAACTCCTTGATTCCCTTTTAAATTATATGTACCTAAACCAACAACAGGTATCGCTAATCCATCATGTAACGTAATTTCTGGAATTAATTTGTCCATTTTATTCCTCTCCCTTCGTATTTTTAGGTTACCATAATTTTGAAACCTTTTCATAGATAATGTGGTCTGAGTTGCAGACTGATGTCATATTTAAATCTCAAGTATTATAGATTCCATAACATCTCTGCTAATTCATACAGTGAGTTAGGTTGTTTTATTCTATAGTAACGACCCTCTTTTTGTATATAACCCCTTTTGGAAAATTGTGAAACAACATGCATTAAGTGCCGATAAGATACACCCAAAAACTCACAAACTGTTACATGCTTCTCTTTATAAATACCGTTATCAGAAGTTTGTAGGATAAATTCAGCCAGACGATTTTCAAGTGGAAACGATAAACTTTGTGAGTACTTAGCGGCCATATTTGTTGCTTTCATACTTAAAAATTTAGTTAATTCCCTTAGAAATACCACATCTTCTAATAATGTTTCACGACAGCTATGAAAAGGAATAGCAAAACATATTGTCTTTGTAGAAGCTTGAATCCCTTTTGTATAATAAACATCATTTAATAATTCCATTTCTCCAATGTAATCATTCGCATTGATAAAATTAAGTAAAGAGACTTTTCCGTTTTGGTGTGTGACATATATCTTTGCTTTTCCTTCGATAACATAAAATAAATAAAATGGTCTTTTTCCTTCTTGAATAATCCATTCATCCCGTTCATATTCATGTACTTCTATAAATTCTTCAATTGGGAACGAAAATAACTGGTTAATCGAATGATCTTTTATAAATCTTTGTTTTTTTTCATTTTTATAAATTTCCATTATTCACCCCAAAATATGAGATATCTCCTATTATAATGCACAAAGATAGTATATCATCCAATCAAAGGAGAGAGATATAGAATGAATACACAACACTGGATGAGCAGGCAATATTTTAGTTTTTTTGTAACATGGGGGATCTTTCTACCTTATTGGACAGGATGGATGATCTCTGCAAAAGGAATGACGATTTCACAGGCTGGTTTGATTATGAGTTTAGGACTTGTTGTGAGAGGCATTTCAACATTATTTATTTTCCCATATTTATCAGAAAAGCTAAGTAATAAAACAATTTTAAATGGTACAGCAATCGGCACTCTCGTTGCTCTTATCTGCTGTATACCTGCGGATTCGTTTTCAAGTTTACTTATTGCAACCCTCGTATTGCATGTTTTTTACCCAACATTGATGCCTGCCTTAGATAGTACCGCTGGCGTACTTTTGCAAAAAAAGCAATTAAAAAACTATGGGAAGAGTAGATTATGGGGCTCTATTGGATTTGTGGTTGCCGGTATCACCTTAACATTCTTTACCGGTTCTTTAGGTGATGAGGTGATATTATGGGCATTGTTAGTTGGAATAGCAGCATTTCTAATACTTGGGTTTATGGAAACGCCAAACGTTTTATTAGAAAAGCCTCAAAAGGACCCTTCCATAAAAGATAGCATAATAGATTTGTTTCGGAACAGTCACTTCGGAGTAGTACTTGCCATTGTTATATTAATACAAGCTGCACATGCTTCTTATTACAACTATGGTTATATTTATTTACAAGAAATTTATGTACCAAAATATCTCATTGGTTCCATTATTAACATTGCCGTACTCGCAGAAATCATTTTCTTCTCAATCGCAGATAAGTTCTTTCATAAATATTCAGTTAGTACTTTACTAACATTAGCGGCATTGGGATCAACCATCCGTTGGATCATCGTATTTATCTTTCCAAACGTGATGATGTTTAGTATTTCCCAACTATTACATGCATGTTCATTCGCGATGGCTCATTATGCCTTTATGAAATACTTAATAAAAAATATCCCAAATAGACAGATACCTAAAGCACAAGGATTATACTCCGCATTGGCACTTAGTTGGAGCACTGCAGTTTTTACGATTTTCGGAAGCTATTTATACGAAATTGAGCCGAAATTTGCTTTTATTGGTATGGTGTTAAGCACCATTCCAGCACTTGCTCTTACATTTTTTTATCGAAAAGTTGAACACAAAAAACAATCTAAAGTTTCTATAGCGAGACGCGTAAATGAATGAAAGGTTTTAAAACTTGAAAATAACAAAATAAAAACCTTTATTCAAAAACCAGCTTAGCGTGTAGTTTTTAACATAAAACAGCAATAGAAAAAGCAATGGAATTCATCTTCCGTTGCTTTTATTGTTGAAAATTCACCATAGTTTGCCATCCAATATGTTGATTATCGAAATCTATATAAATGATGCTAGAAAAAAGTAAGACTAATCCATACACAAAGTGGTGAATAGAAGACGGTATCTTGTTTTGCAAATCTAGTATGTTTGATTTTCTTAAAAAACCCTATATATTTTCCTTCTCCAATTGCACGCAACAAGAAAATAATTCCTCCGGCTATACAAAGCCATTTTGAAAGAGGGGATTTGATAACTTCAAACAAATCTATTTGACAGAATAGGAGTACAGATGCAAAAAAGCAAAGTAAACCAATAAAAAGTGTTCCTAACATTCTTGGTCGTAAAACTGGTAATTTATTATCATCTTTAGTTGGAAGAACCGAATTTACTCCCCAAGATCCACCAAATGCCCAAAAAACGTGTAACATACCAATAATGATAAATAGTAGAGACGTTATTCCTATTAAAACCTTAATCAATTGACCACCTCTTCTATATGTTATTTTTCTACGTTGAGATTGGACTTCAAATTGATTTTATTATTTTAATTCTTCTACTTGAAAATCGAGCCTGTTATTTTATTTGAGGCTTTTTTTATTTGGTGTGATGATCTTTTCCTTCCCTCTCATTCCCCCTTTTAAAATTACCTGTAATCTTGGCCATCACTAATTGTACATCTTTTTCATTTTCAGCTTCATTAACTTTCCTTAAAAACTTATCTGCTTCTTTTCCTTTTAAAATTTTCACTTGTCTCCCATAGTACTCTAAAAAAATGGTCTTATCTTTATTGACTCGGTAACTAAAAGGAGTTTGATCTAATTGATTTCTTTTATCAATTCCACCCATTTTACACACCTATTCTATTAGTTTTTACGCAACCTGCTCTTTGATTAATATTTCTTAAAAAAAATGATATCTATCAAGACATCATCTTTTTTAAGAAATGATCTTAACTAGTAATCTATCCTTAATGTTTACCCTTGATTCATAGCACTTTCATCCATATAAACGACTTCCCAAATGTGACCGTCTAAGTCTTGAAAACCCCAACCATACATAAATCCATGATCTTGTGGGTCATTAGAGATTTTACCTCCTGAAGCAACTGCCTTATTTACCAACTTATCAACTTGGTCTCTATTATCAGCTGATAAACATAAAATTGCTTCAGCAGAAGTGGAAGTGTCCACGATTTCCTTCTTACTAAACTCTTTGAAACGATCCTCAGTCATGATCAAGGCAAAGATATTGTCGCTGATAATCATACTTGCTGTGTCGTCAGTGGTGAATTGGGCGTTGAATTCAAAACCTAACGAACGGAAGAAGCTAATTGACTTTTTTACATCTTTCACTGGTAGATTGATAAAGATATTCTTGGACTGAAATGCCATTTTTATCACCTCAAGGTAAGATTAAGACGTGCAAAGTGATCTATCAAAAATAGTTTGATAGATTCATAATAGGAAACTGAAAAGGATTAAGGATATAGAAACGTTTTTAGATAAACTACCTTTAAAATCTCCGCTCCCTAAGCGCATTTCTATATACATTATTCGACTACCATAATTAGATTCCTTTAATTATTATTCTTCATTACGATTCTTTTTTTGTAACTTCTGTATCAATCTATTTTTAGAAAAGTATCTAATTAATGAATTAAAGACGCTCTCATATTATTAATATCATATTCACAACATAGCATTTTAAACAAGAAAGCATATATACCCAGCCTTCTTTTTGTCCCATCATTTTGTTAATTACTTCAGGGTCTTCTTCTTTCAAACCAGATTCGTTAACCTCGATAATCGTACTTCCATTATCCGATTCTTTCAGTATCATTGTTACGATCGGTTTTTCGTTGTGTTCCTCACCCCCATGAAAAAGCAATTTACTTATTTTCTTTAAGTCTTGTATATGATGTTAGTGATGAAAAAACACTGGCGTTGAATCAACATTCTTCAACCAAATATATTCCTTGCCAACAAGCCAGTTCTTTACAAAAACATTTGCTTTAGATTCTTCATCTGTTTTTTCGTATCCAAGTTAGGTAGGATCCTTTCGTGGGATATAGGATTCTATTGCTGTTATTCATAACCCCAGATGGATATGTAGATCTTGACTTAGAATGGTTTTCTTCAGATAAAATAATTGTGGCTCGCGCAAAGAGAACAAAGATTGGGATGAAGGACCTCTTCCAACAATGTGTATACATCACTTTACCTCATTGATCTAAAAACAAAAGATCAAAAACAACTAACAGGTTGTCCTAAACATTTTTAGGGAATTCATCATATTGTAAGGGGTGGGTATCCTACGTAATTAAAGAAAGAATGTAGCTGCATATTTAAATAACCATTCTTTGGCTATACTATTTTTAACGTCCTAAATTCTGATAGATAAAAAGGTTGAATGGAATGGAACAAATCACAAAAAGTCAGCTATTTTCTTTGATGTTATTATATGAAGTTGGTAGTACAACATTGTTTGCCTTAGGTATTGGAGCCAAACAAGATGCTTGGATCGTGATCATCATTGCCACTGTTATTAGTTTAGGTTTGGTATGGATTTTCACTGAGCTTCAAAGACATTTTCCAAATCAAAATTTAGTAGAGATTTTACAGAGTCTATTAGGAAAGTGGCTCTCAGTGCCAATTATTCTCCTTTATGCGTTGTATTTCTTTTCAAGCGCAAGTTTTAATTTTTATGAATTTGGCGAAATTATTCGGACTACATTTCTTGTAAATACACCCCAACTAGTGATTTTAGGTGTTTTTATGTTTACTACTATTTATATGATCACATTAGGATTTGAGGTTATTGCGAGAACGGGTGAAATTTTAATGCCTGTTCTTATCATCTTTTTAATGACAACTTATTTTCTGGCTAGTATTTCAGGTGCACTTGATCTACAAGAGATATTGCCTATTTTAGAAAATGGAATTAAACCTGTTTTAAAAGAAGTCTTGCCTGTCATTAACTTTCCATTCGGAGAAAGTGTTGTTTTCCTTATGTATTGGCATTTTATAAATAAGAAAGAGTCTGTACGTAAAATTGCTTTACTCGTTGTCTGTATAACAGGTGTAATCCTAATTCTAACGAATTTAATGATCATTACGATGTTGGGACCAGAACTAGCGGCGAAAGCTGAGATTCCCTTATTAAGAGTTCTTTTTGATATCAATATCGCAGACATTATTACGAATTTGGACATTATCGGGGTTATCGTCATCTTTATTGGCGGCTTCTTCAAAACTGTCCTTAACTTTTATGCAGCCGTATTAACAGTTACAACCCTTTTTAAATTCACAAATACAAAATGGATAACAATAATAATGGGGTTAGCTTTAATTGTCTATTCCATTACTTATTTTGAAAATATTTCCTTTCATAGATGGGTGGGGTTCGAATTTAATTCAACTTATATGCATGGTATTTTTAGCTTTATGCCGATATTCATTGTACTATTGAGTTGGCTTAAACATAAAACAAAGAATTTATAATAATAAGGTGGAATTTATATTGAATTTACAATCTCTTTATGAAGCTGGTATCGTACCGATCATCCTGATTATTGGAGGATCGCTTTACATCGCAATCCTCATATTATTAAACATTTATTATGTTATCTATTTTCTTATTAAACGTCTTTTTCACAAACCAAATTCTTAATCTTCAGACTTTAATGGCTCTTTTAAAAGTTCACGTGCACCAATATCTGCTTGTACATGAACATTTACAGCGGCATTTTGAAATTCTCCTTCCAACCACTTACCTTTTACACCCTTCCACTTCTGGGGTTCTTTCTTATTCAATGTTGTCCCAAATCCAAAAATATCTGAATTATAGTCCTTTTGTGCTTTTTCAACAACATGAACAACTTCTTCTTCAATTAGGTTTTTCAATTCTTTTTCTAATTGATTTAAGTAATCGTACTGCTCTTTTCTTGTTGATAATGTTCCTGCACCTTGCTGTTCAACCAGTATGCCCGATGTTTTAATATCTATTGTAAAAGAAATTCTACCTCCTTTAATATCTGGTTTTATCTTCGTTTTTGTTTCTCTGATTTCAACCGATACCAGCTTATTTTCCTCCATTTTAGAGGGAATTGTAAGAATGCCACTATTCACCTCTCCAATAATCCAATTATATCCACGTGCTTCTTTTTCATTAAGATACCCAACCACCTTGTCCTCTTTAATAACTGCTCCGCCTGAAAGCTTTAATTGTTGTGTGTCCTCTGACAATGTTCCATTTGACGGGGAATTTTCTGACATTTCCAATACTCCAATAACTGGATTAGTAGCTATAGATAATGATTTTTTATAGAAATCATTCAATTGGATGACTGTTACATCAAAATTTAGTTTTTGATTTTCATGCAGACTCTCCAAAGAGTTTGCTGGTACTTGTTCCATGCCAAGATTATTTACACTAAGAATTTGTCGGGCCTGCATATCTTTGGCTATACAAATCCATACATATCCCCGTGATTCTTTTCCTCTCGTTATTGCATCAAGAACTGGTAATATTTCCTCTTTTGCTAACTGCTCACCTATAACGATGACTTTGTTGTGTGCATAAAAATTATTACGATCAAATTTCTGATTTACATTTCTTATTGCTTTATAAACAGTATCCCCAGTGGAGGAAATGACTTTAATAGGAGGTGTAGTCCCCCCGCCTTCCGGCTTTAGTGCAGAAGGGTTTGCAACTTGAGATGTAAAGAGTATTTCACCTGTTTCAGGATTTCTATCAATTCCAATTGCACTGACAATTCCTATCTCTTTCAATTCTCTCCGATCCCAACAACCAACTAATAAAAACAAACAGCTTAAAATGAAGACAATCCGCTTCAATTTTCTTCACATCCATTTTTCCATGGTGAAGCTTTGGGCTTTTGGTTTGTACCTTGACGATTTGTCTCATGTTCCCATGTAATGGATTGTGGTCTTTGATTCATCTTCCATAGCGGGGCTCTTATTAACGTATCTTTCCACTCCCGTAAAATAATCGGAGCATGTGGTGCTAAATAGGGTGTACCGAAGGAACGTAATGAACACATATGAGCTAATATGATCAAAAATCCTATTAACACACCATATAAACCGAGAATACCGGCAAGTAATACAAAAAATAACCTTGATAATACAACAGCATCATTGATAGCAGGGACAATAAAACTTGAAATACCTGTTAGGGCCATTGCTATAACCATAGGGGCACTCACAAGACCAGCCTGTACGGCTCCTTCACCGATAATTAACGCACCAACAATTGAGATGGCTGAACCCACCGGTCTTGGTAAACGAACCCCGGCTTCTCTTAAAATTTCAAATGCAGTGCCAATTAATAATGTTTCAATCAAAACTGGAAATGGAACGGTTTCTTCAGCCGCAGCCATAGACGTTAACAAAACTGTTGGAATCATGGCATGATGATAGCTAGTAAGTGCCACATAAAATGCAGGAATTGTGACGGTAAGGAACAATGAAAGCAGCCTTAATAATCGGATCGCAGAGGCAAAATAAGGACGTGAGTAATAGTCTTCACTAATTTGAAAGTTTTCCACAAACATGTAAGGAACAGATAAAACAAATGGAGTACCGTCACATAATATAGCTACTTTCCCTTCCAATAACCTCGCAGCAATAATATCTGGTTTTTCACTATTCCCGACAGTAGGAAAAATAGATGTTGGATGGTCTTCAATAAGTTGTTCAACGTAACCGGACTCTAAAATAGAATCAATATTAATTTTTTCTAATCTTGCTTTTACTTCTTGGACAACCTTCTTATTGACAATCCCCTCAATATAAGCAATACGTATTTTTGTATGAGTTTGTTTACCAATTGTAAACTTTTCAAAATAAAGCTTTGGATTAACGATTTTCCTTCTAATTAATCCTGTATTAACTTCAATATTTTCAGTAAAACCTTCTCTTGGGCCTCTTACAACTGACTCTGTATCAGGTTCTGAAACATTTCTCATAGCAAACCCCTGTGCTTCAATTATCAGGGCAGAATCTGAACCATCTATGAATAGCGCAGCCTTGCCGGACAATATTTGGTTTACTACCGAATCAATTGCTGAGTGTTCTGAAAGACTGCCAACATCCAATACATTATTTTTCACAATATCTAAGTTACCTTTTTCTGAATAAGTTGTTCGGTTATTGTTCAAATTTAGTTCTTGTAGTGGTTTTATAACAAACTCGTTAATGTATTCATTACTAGATAAAGTTGAAAAATAACAAATAAACACTTTTAGAGGTTTCTCAATAAAAACAACAATCTCTCTAAAAACAATGTCATCATTTGTTTCAAGTAGTTCCTTTACCTTATTAATATTACGATCAATATCTACCCCAAACTTATCGTTGTTTTCTAAAACATGCATATTTTGAAAATTCGTATATGTAGGTTTGTTTTTTTTGATGGAAACGGAATTTTTTAAACACTTCGATACACCAACCACCTTCAAAGCTTCTAATTATATAGTATTATTTGTCATCTAAAGAAAATTTATCAAAGATTGTATTTTCCTATATATGTGTCAAATATTTTAACTATTCTTTTGAATATACAAACTATGCAATCTAGAATAAAAAACGCCTCAAATCCTTAAAATTAAGGATCTAAGACGTCTTAAGGTTTAGTTACTAATGATGAATCTACTATATAAATTACGTTTCTGTAGGTGTAATTAAATTACTAACATCTTACATATTTACGTTTGAAACCAAGCTTTCCTCTATCTATTTCCTTTTTGATATTTTCTGAAGCAAGGAGAATATTACTTTTCTTCTTGTCCCGTTTAATCTCAACTGGTCCAACTGTCTTCGCGGTTTGGACAGCCTTTTCATGTAGAGGCAAATAGGAAACCGCTACTGTATATATAAAATTATTCATAGCTGATTTTGTTCGTTCAGGAGAATCATGAATTGTTTTTTCTACCTGGTCAAGCATACCGGCAATCTTGTCTGCGTTAAATTCAGCGTCTGACCGATTCCCTAAAAGCCAACAGTAACAGCTCCAGCCTGCTGACATTCTAAGTTCTTCACCGCTTTCAATCCATTTATCTGCTACAGTCTGCGCAATATCGGTTTCAGACAAAGTAACAGCAACAACATAATCAGACAACATATAGAAATACGCAGCATCAATCCAGCGGTCAAAGTCTGCCTCAGTCATGATTGTGGGATCTGCAATAATACCGGCAAAATACATAGCATCATAGTTACCTGTCGCGTATAGCTGCTCCGCTAAAGGCTGGTTTTTCCCGATTTTCTTTGCGATCGGCTTCATCGCTCCGGTAGCTACACCAAAAACCGGTTCATGTGCACCATTTCTTCTATAAGTATTTTTTGTTCGTTCTTTTCCTAGTGCTTCAAGTTCCTGCATAACTAATTCAAAATCCATTGATTTGCAACATCCCCTTCAGTTAAACTTTCTTCTTAATTCTACCACGATCTTCTTACATTTGTTCAGGAGCTTTAACTCCCAATATACGCAGGCCTTCTTTTAGAACAATCGTTACTGCCTCAACTAATTGTATTCTTGCATATTGATGTTCGTCTTCCTCTAGGATTCGAACAGAACTATAGTATTTATTAAAAGCTTGTGCAAGATCAATCGTATACTTCGCAATTTGAGAAGGATCAAACTGGGCATATGCCTGCATAATCACTTCTTCGAATTTCATTAATAAAGATATGACTGTCCAGGCCTTCTCATCATTGTAAGCATTTATGGAAGAAGATGATTGATCCTTCCCTTTTGCCTTTCGTAAAATAGAGCATGCACGTGCATGTGTATATTGTACGTAGGGTCCTGTTTCACCTTCAAAAGTTAACATTTCTTTTAGAGAGAATTCAACATCGTTTAAGCGGTAATTTTTTAAATCATGGAAAATAACTGCCCCAACCCCAACCATCTTTGCAACTATCTCTTTTCCATCAAAATTCGGGTTACGTAATTCGATATTTTGGGCTGCAAGTTTAATAGCTTCTTGAAGCACTTCCTCTAAAAGGACAACCTTTCCTTTTCGTGTTGACATCTTTTTTCCATCCTTCAACATCATGCCGAATGGTATATGGTGCATATCTTTTGACCAATCATACCCAAGCTTGTTTAAAACGTGAAATACTTGTTTAAAATGAAGAGATTGCTCATTACCTACAACATATAACGCTTTAGAAAAATGATACTCTCTTTTTCTGTATAGAGCTGCTGCTAAATCTCTTGTTGCGTACAAAGTAGCTCCATCTGATTTCTTTATTAAGCAAGGTGGTAGATCATACTCATCTAATGAAACAACCATTGCTCCTTCTGATTCTGACAATAGGCTTTTTGTTTCAAGCTCTTTTACAACAGCATCCATCTTGTCATTATAAAAAGCCTCTCCATTAAACGAGTCAAATTCAATATCCATAAGGTTATAAATTCGTTCAAATTCGTTTAATGACTCTTCACGAAACCATTTCCACAACGATAATGCTTCTTTATCCCCGTCTTCCAATCTTTTAAACCAAGAGCGACCGTTATCTTCAAGCCCTGGAGTATGTTCAACTTCTTCATGAAACCGAATATATAAAGAAAGTAACTCCTTAATCGGTTCCTGCTTAACCCTATCTTCATCTCCCCATATTTTATAAGCTGTAATTAACTTTCCGAATTGTGTACCCCAGTCACCTAAATGATTAATTCTTATTGCGGTATAGCCACATTTCTCCATAATATTTGCTAATGAGTTTCCGATTACAGTTGAACGTAAATGTCCCATTGAAAAAGGCTTTGCAATATTAGGAGATGATAAATCAATCGTAACTTTTTTATGATGGCCAATCGATAATTCTCCGAAACTGTCTTTTTCGTTAAGTACTTTCATGACAACTTCATTTCCAGCCTTTTGCTTTTCTAAAAAGAAGTTCACGTAGGGGCCAACAACCTCTACTCTTTCGATATACTCATGGTTAATAAGAAAACTAAGTTCTTGTGCAATTTGTGCTGGAGCTTTCTTCAACTCTTTTGCTAATACAAAACAGGGAAATGCATAATCACCCATTTCTTGTTTTGGAGGAACTTCTAACTTTTTGCCGACTTCATCTTTTGATAAAGAGCTAATTCCTATTTTTGTTAAAGTTTCATAAATTGTAGAAATTATGATCTGTTTATACTTCATTTTCAATTCTCCTTGTTTAATGTCTGTACTTTATAAAAAAATTAAAAAACCCCCGTCTCTAAATATATTAGAGACGAGGGTTAAACTCGCGGTACCACTCTATTTGCTAAAATAGCCAGCTTGAAATTGTAACGGTCATGACCGGACTTATCTACATGATGAGATTTCAATAAGCCTTCTCCGAGGTGCGCTTCATAATCAATTTCGTACCAGGCTCCCACCATTCCCGGCTCTCTATATCGAATAGTGATTACTACTCTCCTCTTCTTAGAATTATCAGTTATTAAAATGTTATTGCATATTATACATCATAGTTTACTTAAAAATCCAACTCTTTTTAATTTTATATGTTTAATTTTTCCCTCATTAATTCTTCTCATTAAATGATCATTTAAAGTGTTTTGACACTAACATGATGATAAACTAGGATTAATCTAGAAAACTAACTAAATGGCAGGGTGTTCTCAATATGAAAATTTTATTAGTTGAAGATGATAAAACGATTGCTTCAGGTCTGGAATATTCCTTACAAGCGGATGGGTATGAAACAGTCACATGTTATAATGCTGAATCAGCAAAAGCAGTTGTCAGGGAAAGATTAGCAGAAATAGATTTATGTTTGTTAGATTTATCCTTACCAGATGGCAGCGGTTATGAGTTGTGTGAAATGGTAAAAAACCGCAGTGATAAACCCGTTATATTTCTAACAGCATTAGATGATGAAGTAAATGTTGTGATGGGATTAGATATGGGAGCAGATGATTATATTACGAAGCCCTTTCGTATTCGCGAGCTTATCTCGCGGATTAAGTCTGTTTTCAGAAGATATGACAAACAGATACAAACGAAACCAAAAGCAATAATAGAACTTGAAAATGTCCAAATTAATACGTTGGAAGGAAAAGTTTATAAAAACGGTGAAGAAATATTGCTTACCGCACTGGAATATCGGCTTTTTTTGATTTTTGCCAATCATATTGGACAAGTATTAACAAGAAACCAGCTTTTAGAACGGATATGGGACGTTGCTGGTGAATTTGTTAATGATAATACACTCACAGTCTACATTAAAAGACTGCGAGAAAAGCTTGAGGATAATCCTCGTAATCCTATGATAATTAAAACAGTCCGTGGTATGGGTTACAAGGTTGGTGATTAAGAATGCTGCGTAATCGTGAAATACAAGTCTTATTGATTATTCTCACAAGTATTTGTATGACTTCAACAGTCCTGGCAATTTTCTTTTTTCTTTGCCTGTGGCGTTATACATATTTTTAACAACAACGATCTTCGTGATTGTTTTTTCTATTTTACCAAATGGCGTTATCGAGAGATTGAGAAACTTTCAAACTATTTGCGTAAAATAACAAATGGAGATTATAACCTGGATATCCGTGACAATGTTGAAGGTGAATTAAGCATTTTAAAAAATGACATTTATAAAGTTACATTAATGCTTTCTGAACAAAGCTCATACTTGCAACAAGACAAAGTTCGGTTAACGAATGCGATCTCAGATATCTCCCACCAGCTAAAAACTCCATTAACATCGATGCTGGTGATGGCTGATTTATTAGGTCATCCAAATCTTGACGTTGCTAAACGGAAAGAATTTACTCACAACATCCAAGCACAATTGGAAAGAATTGAATGGCTCGTCACATCTCTATTAAAATTAGCCAAAATTGATGCAGATATTGTTCGATTTAAGAAAGACTCCGTTCCCGCTAACGTATTAGTACAAAAAGCTGTACAATCTGTCCTTATCCCAATGGATATCAAACAGGTCTCTTTAAAGATATGTGGTGATGATGATGTTTCCTTCCTAGTTGACTTGAATTGGACCTCAGAAGCCCTTATTAATATTCTGAAAAATTGTATTGAACATACCGATGAAGGCGGATTTATATCAATATCTTTTGCTGAAAATACTTTATACACAGAATTGAAAATTCAAGATTCAGGAAAAGGAATTCTAAAAGAAGACCTTCCTTATATTTTCAAACGATTTTATAAAGGCAAAAATGCTGGAGAAGAAAGTGTCGGAATCGGCTTGGCCTTGTCATATAGCATTATAAAGAGTCAACAAGGGGATATTGAAGTGAAAAGTGAGATTGGAGAAGGAACAACCTTCTTAATCAAGTTTTATAAACAGATCATATAACACTTGGATGCAAATCTCTCTAAGTGACTAAAATGTCACTTAAGAGTCACTTAATCGTCATTTTAGGCAGATATACTATAATCACAAATGAATTGGAGGTAATATAATGACTATTCTACAAATAGAAAATCTGTCTAAAGTGTACGGTAAAGGAGAAACCGCTGTAACAGCATTGGATAATGTGTCATTCTCAGTAAACAAGGGTGAATTCGTCGTCATTATCGGTCCATCCGGATCTGGAAAATCAACTTTGCTTCATTTACTTGGTGGAGTAGATCAACCTACCAGCGGTAAAGTGTATATCGATGGTACCGATTTATACAATTTAAATGAAACACAGCTAGCTATTTTTAGAAGAAGACAAATTGGATTAATCTATCAATTTTATAACCTTATCCCTATTTTAACTGTTGAAGAAAATATCACATTACCGTTGCTACTAGATGAACATAAAGTAGACCAAAAGCAATTTGATGAAATTCTTGAAAAACTGGGTTTGAACCATCGTCTCGGTCACTTACCTAATCAGCTATCAGGTGGTCAGCAGCAACGTGTATCAATCGGTCGAGCATTAATAAGTAATCCTGCGATTATGCTGGCGGACGAACCTACCGGTAATTTAGACAGTAAAAACAGTGAAGAAATCATGGAACTTTTAAAAATGTTTAACAAAACATTTAATCAAACACTTATTGTCATCACACATGATGAACGGATAGCCCTTCAAGCCGATCGCATTATTTCCATTGAAGACGGAAGAATTGCCAAGGATGAGGTGATTCGTTCATGAATATTATGAATAAGTTAACCGTTAGACATTTAAAAAAGAATAAAAGAAGGACACTTATTACAATTATTGGTGTGATTATATCAGTTGCCATGATTACGGCTGTTGCAACCTTAGGAGTTTCGTTTCTTGATTTTATGAAAAGACAAACCATTGCCTCCTCCGGTGAATGGCATGTGCAATATAAGGATATAACCAAGAAACAGCTGGAATCGATTGCAGCTGATGAAACATCAAGCAAACTTGTCATTGCGAATGAACTTGGTTATTCTCCTTTAGAAAACTCACAAAATAGGAACAAACCCTACTTATTTATTCAAGAATACAATGAACAAGGCTATAACCAATTTCCGATTGAGGTCAGCGAAGGGCGACTTCCGAAAGCTGCAAATGAGGTCATTATTTCCGATGAGATTATTCAAGATGCTGGAGTCGACTACAAAATTGGTGACAAAATCACGCTGGAAATTGGACAAAGGCTCGTACCGGGAGTTGAATCTCCGTTAAAACAAAATGAACCGCTCCAACAAGATGATGCGATCGGAAAAGAAACTCTACAAATCGAAAAAACGGAAACCTTCACCATTGTAGGAATGATGAAACGACCTATATTGGAACCGACATGGTCTCCTGGATACACAGTGATAAACTATACAAATTCTACATTATTAACTCAACATGATTTACTAGATGTCTTTGTTGTTATGGATAAGGTAGATGGATCACTGTATAACAAGGTAGAAAAGATCAAAATGAAAAATAAAATCGACAAAGTCGAATATAATGATGCATTACTGCGCTATTATGGTGTTACAGATAATGATAATTTGAGAACAACCTTATTTTCTCTAGCCACAATTATTATGGTCGTCATAATTATAGGCTCAGTAGCCTTGATATATAATGCTTTTGCCATAAGTGTTTCCGAACGCGCAAGACATTTAGGTATGCTTTCAAGTGTAGGTGCTACGAAAAAACAAAAGCGTAACTCTGTATTTTTTGAAGGAAGTCTTATTGGTTCAATTAGCATCCCAATTGGAATGATTGCCGGACTAGGTGGGATTGCCGCTACCTTTTGGTATATTAACACATACCTTAAAGGTGCTATAGGAGATGGTGCTGAGAATCTGGAAGTTGTTATGACACCCTATTCTTTCCTTATTGCTTGCTTTGTTTCGATCATTACGATTTTCATCTCAACTTATTTACCTGCACGAAAAGCATCAAAAATCTCTGCCATTGACGCCATTCGTCAAACACAGGATATCAAATTAACAGGTAAAACCATTAAAACATCTAAACTCGTCCGAAAAATGTTCGGGATTGAAGCAGAAATTGGCTTAAAAAACGTAAAACGTAATAAAAAAAGGTATCGGGTAACTGTTTTCTCACTTATCATAAGTATTGTTCTCTACTTATCTGTCTCTTTTTTCACAGATAGCATAAGTAAATCTGCCGAGCTTTCACAAGATGGAATTAATTATGATATTCAAGTATCTGGAAGTAACATGACAATCGATGACCTAAAGCCTTTCTCCCATTTAGATGATGTCACCGATGCTAGTGTACAAACTAGAATTCAACTAAACGCAGACATCCATGAAGAATTTCTTCCCGATTTATTAAAGGAGATGATAGAAAAAGAAAACCTTCCACTCGATAATGGAAAGTATGAGTATTACGTAAATTTGTATGGTTTAGATGAAACAAATTTCCGAGAATATGCGGAATCAACTGGAACAGATGCAGCAAGTTTCACGGATACAGACAAGCCAAAAGCTATTGTTATCGACAAAATTTCCTATCAGGATTTTAATACAGGTAAATTTATTGAAACAAACTCGATTGAAGCAAAACCTGGCGAAAAGATTGATGTAGTCTTAAAAAACTATGAGACAGAGGAGCATGTATTATTACCTGAACTAAAGATTGGAGCATTAACTGATCAAGTACCATTTGGAGTCATTTCATCTCGCCTTGGCGGTTTAGATATTATCGTTCCGCAAAAAACGTTCGACAAATTAACAAGTGGTAATGAAGAAGTAAAACAACTGGTTGAAACTTATCTATTTTTAAATAGTTCCGATCCACTAACAACACAAAAAGAAATCGAAGATGCCACCTCTTCAAATGTATATATATACAATGTTTACAAGCAAAAACAAAATGAACAACAGCTTATCCTCTTTCTTTCTGTATTTACGTACGGCTTTATCGCTTTAATCTCTTTAATTTCAATCGCAAATATTTTCAATACGATCTCTACAAGTATTTCATTAAGAAAAAGAGAATTTGCCATGTTAAAATCCGTTGGGTTAACTCCAAGAGGATTTAATAAAATGATTTATTACGAAAGTATTTTTTACGGTGTAAAGGCATTATTATACGGCCTACCTATAAGTGGAATTGTGATGTTCCTTATATATTGGTCATTACAACGAACATTTGAATATAATTTTCAGCTTCCATGGTTAAATATCTTATTCGTAATTGCTGTGATTTTTATTATCGTTGGCTCTGCTATGCTTTACTCCATCCAAAAGATTAAAAGGGAAAATATAATTGATGGGTTAATACAGGAGAATATTTAATAATTAACCAGGTGCTTATATAAAAAGCAGCTGGTTTTTTCCTTCTGGCTCATCCTAGTCTAATTGCATTAAGTACTACTTTTCGAATGGAGTAATGAAAGAAAACTTTATTATTTGATATCAATCTGTACCGTGTGTACCATTAGAATTGATGCCATTTTGATTGATTACTTCCCCGAGCTTTTCATCCTGTATATTTTCATTTGGCGGTGTCATCCCAGATTTTTTTTCAAAATATATAGCTATAGCCCCTATTATTAAAACAGGTATTAGTAGTAATAACCAAATCATTAAAACACCTCTTTTATTTCAATTTATTCTAATCATATCTTTAGGGAGATGATCATTTTGTATCCATGTTTCAATTATCTGATTAAATAAATTCGGATTAATAAAAGATATTCCGTGACCAATGTTAGGCATTATAATCCCTGTACAATTTGTATTAGCTGAAACGATATCTTTTGCTGATTTAATCATAATTGATCTTTCTTTTTCACCAACAGTAACAAGTATTTTGCTTTTAACTTTATAAAACTCTTCTGGTAAAGTAAATGACATATTTTCTTCTAGTATTCTAATAAGTGTATCACATTTCATATTTGAACTTTCCTTGTAATAGGTGTCAAAATATTCCTCACCAACAAATAACGATTTTGCCTGATATTTTGAAAATGATTTAATTTTCGTTAGAGGAAATGTTAACTTAACAGCAGGATTAATCAATTTTTTAACAATTGAAACAGGTCTGACCAATGCACTATTTATCATTGCGTATGTGATCAAATTCGAATTCATACTCAGCATTTGAACTGCTACTTGTGCTCCTAGTGAGAATCCAATCACAATGACTTCTTTTCCGCTACCTATTTCACCTATTAGTTCAATCATTCTCTCTGCGCTATTCTTTATTGAAAAACCCTTCATATTATTACTTTTTCCTTGTTCAGGCAAGTCGAATGTAACACAATGATAATGCTTGAAATATTGAATCTGCCTATCCCACATCCAACTGCTGACTCCTCCGCCGTGCAAGAAAACCATTAGTGTAGCATTTTTATCTCCATATTCTTGATAATGCAATATTACACCTCACTTCACTATATCTTAATAAGGAAAAGTTCATAAAAACTCTTAATTTATAACATTTTCATACTAGTCTTTAAATTATAAGATTACTTCCATAACCTTTTATAAGTCATTTTTTTGTTTACGCCACTTAATAAATATACGTCCGGATTGGTTAGATTTCTCCAATCATCAAAACCAAAGGTATTGTTATAATGCTTTAGAAGTAATGACATTAAATTTCCATGAGTAACGATTATGGTATTGTTTTCTTCATTTTCGAAAACTTCTTCCACAATCTCAACTATTCTGTTCATTGCTTCTTGACTTGATTCTCCGCCTTCATATTTTATTTCCATATCATCAAAAGTTAATTTTAATTTATCTAACCAATCAGTAAGATTGTTGTTGCTCAGTACACGCTCAGTCAAATTTTTATTAACTTCAACCTTTAAATTAAGCCTATATGCCAAAGGGTGAATTGATTCAATTGCCCGTTTATAAGGACTAGAAATAATATGGTGTATATTTATATGGGAAAAGTAACGGGATAGTTCCAAAGCTTGTTTATGACCTATTTCTGTAAGCGGTGATTCAGGATGTTGCCCTTCTGCTTCACAATGCCTAACTAGATAGATGTTTTTCATCATCTACACTCCCAATTTATCTATAGTCCCCTATTTAGTTCCATACCTTTTAGCTGCTTTGATGCGAGCACGTTCTGCCTCAACCTCACGATTGCGTGGCCCTGCATTGGTTACAAGTGTATTTAGTAGATTCTTAGATATCATAGCAATCTCATTAACCGCCTGGTTAAACGCTTCTTCATTTGCCATTGAAGGCTTGTTATATCCACTGATCTTTCTGACATATTGAAGAGAAGCCGCATGAATCTCCTCATCAGTAGCTGATGGGCTGAAATTAAATAGTGTTCGGATGTTTCTGCACATAGGTTATACACTCCTTACTGTAATGATTACTATATAATTGTTTTCCACAAAGAATGCCTAATAACCTTTTATCTCTCATTAAAATAATATTTTTGCGATAGATCATTATATCTTCCAATCATACTCCATAAGATTTGCAGCTTGTAAGGCTCTTTCGTTTCCTAATAATTTTTCTACTACATACAAAGACATATCGATACCAGCAGATACACCTGCAGATAAAATAATTTTCCCATTATCGATATAACGAGCATTCTCAACGATTACAGCAGATGTAGGAGCAACTTCTTTTAACTCATTTAGCGCATTCTGATTCGTTGTAAGTCTTAATCCTTCTAATAAATTTGCTTTTGCTAATAATAATGCACCCGTACAAACAGATAATACGAGTTCGGCTTCATTAGATGTTTCATTTATCCAGTTGGTGAGATTCCGATTATGCATTTCTTTTCTTGAGCCCCAACCACCAGGAATAATCAGAATATCAGGAGACGGGCATTTATGAATGGAGTAAGTAGGGTTTATACTAAGGTTTCCTAATGCATGAACAGGGCGTTTCTCCTCTGCTACTGTATACACTGAAAAGTCATTTCCTCTATTGCTTCCTACTAGAAACACTTCATAAGGACCAGTAAAATCCAAAATTTCAACATTTTCATATATCAATATCGCAACATTTTTTGGTCTTATAGCGCTATTCATTTCATCATCCCCATATAGTAGTAAAAGCACTTGGTGAAATTCCAAATGCTCTCCATTTCTATAAAATAAAAACATATTTTACTTCTCTTATTTAAAGTGCCAAATTGTTAAGGGTCAAAAATCATATGTTCATTGGATTATTTACAAACCATGATTATATTTCCATCCAGATCTTTAAAGTTAAACCAATGTCCATTTTCAATTTCAGTTGTTATATGAACATTTTTTTGTTTCAAATATTCATATGAACGTTTAATATCATCTGTTAGAAGTTGAAAAGCTGGAACTTTATGTATATGTTCGGGTGCATATATTTTACTATCGAGGATAATATTTTGTCCGTTTAACGGTAGAACATATATATGGCCAAAGTGTATTTCTCCATCTGTTGGCAAGTCTAATATATCGCAATACCAATCACGTGCTTGTTCAATGTTACTAACCGGAATAAAAACACCGCCAATTTTATCTAAAAACAATTTATTTTCACCTCAAATATTGTGATATAATGACAAATCATTCACTTCAAAAAATAGAGTAAAGTTAACTAAACTTTTTCCCAATTGGTGTTACGATTTCGTCCATACTGATAGAATTTTTCTTTTTCCAGTAGTTTTCTAAGTCTTGTTCACTTTTATTTTCAGCCCACTGCTTTAGAGTATCCCTCTCACCATTATATGAATAAAAAGGGACACTAAATCCACATGACGTTTTTACTGTATCAATTTTCGCGTGTACAATTTGACGTGAACCGGGAAGGATTTCAAAGTGTTTAGCCATATTATCCCATTCCGATGATTCAGGCAATATTACCTTCCCTCTACCATATAGTCGTAGAATCATAGGTGGTCCTTCAAAAGCTAAGAACATAAACGTCACTCTACCGTTATCTATTAAATGGGCACTCGTTTCATTTCCACTACCCGTTAAATCTAAATATGCTACCTCATTTGGTGAAAATATTCTCAGAACATCATAGCCTTTTGGAGATATGTTAACATGCCCGTCTTCATCTAAAGGTGCTGAACCTACAAAAAAGATTCTTTGTTTTTTAATAAATTCTTCATGTTTTGGAAGTATAGACGAATATACAGTTCCCAATGAAATTCCTCCTCGATTTACCAATTTCAAAACATTCCATTTTAGAGAAGCGTTCGTCTGTTTATTGCAAAATAGAAGTGCAGACCTTTGCAACAGAAAAATGCAGAGTCCTGCACTTATTTTAATAAGGGCATAAAAAAAGACTTGCCAGTCACCCCAAGTCCCTCTAATGTAATGGTGTCGAATCAATACATGGAGGTTACGGAAGGATGCTAGCAATGTCTGATATTAATTGTATCAAAAATTTAAGAAACAACAAAGGACTATCAATCTCCCAAATACAGAAAATAGTGGGAGTTAACTGGCGTACTGCAAAGAAATACGCTGATGATGACCAGATTCCTAAAGAAACCCTCAAAGCTAGAAAAGGAATGATGTATGAGGAAAAATGGGGAGAAATGGTTGCCGATTGGTTGTTCGAAGATCAAAGATTAAAAAGAAAATCTAGAAGGACAAATAAAGAGTTACATAACGAATTGATTAAATATGGATTTACTGGCTCATATAGAACTGTATGCAATTTTGTAAAAGAGTGGAAAAGCAGTCATCAAGAAGAACGTGATAAAGGACATGAAAGATTAGCGCACCCTCCGGGTGAAGCACAAGTGGATTTTGGAGTAATGGAAGCTGTTCAAGATGGGGATCTAGTAGATGTTCGAGCATTGATCATGTCTATGCCTTATAGCAACGCAGGCTTTGCAATACCTCTTCCATCTGAGAATCAAGAATGTTTTTTGCATGGATTGCAGGAACTGTTCATTCAAGCTGGTGGAGTGCCAAAGTCATTAAGAATTGACAACCTTACACCTGCAGTAAAACAAACCCGATCAAAAATGGAAGAGGCAAAACTAACAGATGAATTTATGCAATTTCAGAACCATTATGGCTTTGAAGTTCAAGTTTGTAATCCTAGAAGTGGCCATGAGAAAGGAAATGTAGAAAATAAGGTGGGCTATATTCGATATAACTTTTTCACTAAGGCACCTGTGATGAAAAGCTTTGAAGATCTAACCTTACAGTTAAAGGAAAAACTGGAGGAAGATCGTAAGAGGCTGCATTATGAGAAAGAAGTTCTAATCCAAGAGTTATGGGAGCAAGAGACCAAGTACTTACTAGCTTTGCCTGAGAAGGAATATCCAGTATTCAAAAAAGACCTGGCAAAGGTAAATAAGTACAATGAAGTGAAAATTGACAATTCCCTTATACATGTGCCACGTGCATTTAACTATAGCCAATTGCACCTACTCCTTAGCTGGGATCAATTTAAAGTTGTTTCACCAGACGGTGAAATTCTGTTGGAGGACTTCCGTCCTTATATGAACAAGCGAAAAGCACTCCCGTGGTTATCTATTATAAAAACATGGATCTATAAACCAAGGGTTCTAAACTATTCTCGATATTGTGACTACCTTCCGGGAAGAGTAAAGGAGTTTCTACTAACGGACAATTTGCTCATTCGGCGAAAACGTTTAGAGGCCCTCTCTACACTCTTAGTTACATATGATATGAAACGAATTAATGAAGAGTTTTATGACTTAATTGAGAAAGATCGTTTAAATGGCGATATCAATCCTTATGAAGTGGATTGGAACCAATATGATGCCCTCACTCCAATTGAGGAGGCCAGCAAATGAGTGATCAATTACGAAGTAAGTGTAAGACTCTGCGTTTGGCCCATATAGCAGAAATTTATGATCAAATTCCCTTCGAGAATAAGGAGCAATATCTTAATGACTTATTTGACGAGGAACATAAGTTAAGAGAACAAACAAAATCTATAAGATTAATAAAAAAGGCAAAGTTTTTGGACAAGAAGACTCTTCACACTTATGAATGGACAGAACAGATTCGGTTTCCACCTCATACATCTAAAGAGGAAATATGCAGTTTGAGTTTTATTGAAAAAGGAGAAAACGTTGTACTAGTAGGTTCTCCTGGCACTGGGAAAACACATCTAGCAACAGGGTTGGGAAGGAAGGCTTGTGAAAATGGATATGAGGTTCGATTCTACCGTGTAGCTCATTTAGTAGAAGAATTGGAGCAATCCTTAAGATTGAATAAGCTCTCAGCATTTCGTAAGAAATTGGAAAAGGTAGATTTAATCATCCTAGATGAAATGGGCTACCTGCCGTTTAGTAAAGAGGGATCTGAGCTTCTCTTCCAACTTATCTCTGAATTCTACGAGCAAAAAAGTTTAATAATCACGTCAAATTTAGAGTTCAGTCAATGGAACAGGATATTCACAGACTCTAGGTTGACCGCAGCATTGGTAGACCGGTTGATTCATCATGCACATATCATCTCGTATCAAGGAGAGAGTTATCGCTTAACGAATGCATTATCTAAAAGAAAATAAAGAAAAGTAATTCGGGTGACAAACCTCTGTACTTTTCTTTGCATTTTTCTGCACTTTTCTATTGCAAAATACATTCGTCAGCGTATTATAAACTATGAAAGATTTTCTCCATACATACCTCTGTTGTAAGAATGCAACTAATAACCCGTTGTTCTTCAGGATATGACCATTTGGTGCTTAAAAAAGGGGCACCGCTTCTACGTTGCCCCCATTTAGTACTAACCTTTGTGTATTATTAACATTGAGTTAGCGTTTAACTGAAATTCATAAGGAACTTTCACTTCTTTAACTGTAAGTCCATTGTCCTCCAAATAACTAGTTACTTTATTTAAATGTTCATATCTTTTTCCCTCTAAATCCACTAATGGAAAAATTCGGACCTCCTCTTTCGTCACCCTCACCAATTCATTTATTGACTCTATATGAAATTGGTAATCTAATCGATCTCCATACATAAATAGAAAATGGGCAGAGAGAATGATATCAAACTCTTCATTTCCAAACGGTAAAGTAGGCAGTGTAGCGGGAATGTATTTTCCGCCGGAGTCTTTCATATCCTTGGAACATTCTTGAAGAGCATTTAAACGTTGATTCCTTAGCCCCTCAATATCTAAAAAATAATCCCATTTAAAATTCTTATGGGCTTTTTGCATATGTTCCATAGCATGGTCAATATCCTCTATACCTTTTCTTCTTAGGTCTTCAGCAGAGTGAAAATAGGCAATGTCACAAGCTGTTACATCTAAACCTGATCTGTTACCTACTGCTGTAAATGAACAAGCCCCTGCTGGACAATCCAGTATTTTCTTTCCTTTCAATTCTTCTACTGAAAGCCGGAACATATTCAAGTATTCTTCATATGTTCTCCCAATAAAAATGATTCTCTCAAGATCTAACTTTGTACTCTGCTCAACTTCACTCATCTAACCTCACCTCTTCTATAAGATTACAAACATTTTATCATAAATAAATGGTAACTTTAACCTTTTTTGGTGAGTTTCCAATAATAAAAACGCATGACTTTTAAAATATTGTCATGCGTTTTTTGACTAAACAAAGTATTCTACATTTTCAATTTTCATCTTCTTAAGGCAATGATTAAGGACATTTTTATCAATTTCATTCACTAGTGAGTATTTCTCTTTATAAATTGCGCAAATAATTTCTGTTACTTCTTCCTTACTTAGTTTCGTTTTGTGTAAATTCTTAATATAAAGATTAAGTGGTATTTCTTCCACCTCATCATGAAGTGCTGGTTGTAAATAGTTAATTTCATCGTATTTTTCATACTTATTTCTTAGAAAAAATCTATTTCTTTTAATGCAATCTTCCTTTTCTTTCTGGGTATGTACCATTTCTTGTGTTTCAGTTTCCAAGATCATAGCTCTTGGTGACGAGTTACCTGCTGTAATGGCATCTTTCTTAAGTAACTCTTCTATTTTTAATAGTGTTTTCGTACCTAACCCGTTACTTCGCACATGTGGGTTCGTAACAATATATACAATGAAACCTGTATTCACATCAGCAAAATAGTGCCCTGTTGCAAATGATACAAGCTGATCACCTTCTAATCCTATCAGGAAATGAAATGGATTGGGCTTATTTAATTTTGCCAATCGCAAACTTTTTAGAAAAACCTCTTGTGGTTCTCTCACTTCAATTGGAAATGCTTGATCATATAATTTCATCGCCGTTTCAAAGTAAAATAAATGATTCTCTGTCATTTCAATCCATTTTATTGTCATGATATATCCATCTCGTTTCATCTGTTTCATGCTGGGAATTCAACTTACTCTTTAAACGTGTTAAACAAGTTACGATTACAAGTCTGCCTGTACCTCTTGTACCGTCTCTTCTACTTCAATTCGACTGATTTTTTCACGACCGTCTTTTATTGCTTTCAATGTTTTATGAGCGATTGCTAAAGGTAAACGGCAGAACAATAGTATGGGCCTTTTATTGATACTCTTCATATATTCATTTGCCATGTTTAAATTTTCATTGGCATATGCCATTAACTCAACCTGAGTCCAACCATTTGGGATAAATCTTACCCCTCGCTGATCCAAATCTTCCTCCTGGTTACGCAAAATATTAACTGCCTGTAGGCCCCGTCCATATCCGATGGCTAAATTCCGATCTGTTTCAATTCCGTCATGCCATTTCCAAAGATCTGATAACATAACCCCAACAAGACCAGCAACATAATAGGTATAGTCATCTAGATCATCTCGTGTTTGGATTTTCCAATTTGCTTTTGCCCATTTCGCCATCCCTGCAGCCATTTCGCTCGTAGCTTCTTGAATATTCTTTTTCGCCCCGTCTGGAGTTAACAATAACCAATCTGCTAGACGCAATGTCACTTCTGGTAGTACTTCGGCATATGGGCCAACTAAAGCACCATATTTTTGATGACTAAAATTATCCTCAAGTAATAACTGGCTTATCTCTGAAAGTAAATACGCTTTCACATCATTAGGCATTTCTTCGTGATCTTCAATTTCATCAATAGCACGCATTGCTAAGTAAGCTACTGCTACTGCGTCTTTCAATTCTTTCTTTAAAAACATAATCGGTATGTAAAATGTTCGACTTGTTTCCTTTAGTACTACCATTGCATCTTTAATCAATACCTTTTGTTCATTCATCAATAATCCTCCGTTTAGGTCTGAAATTGGTGCATTCCTTACACAAGCATTTTTCTAGATGGTAGAAGGTGACGAAAAAAATGAACACCATTAAATATAATAAGAATGTATAAACTAATGAGTATATCTTGTGTGATATTTTGAAATAAAATCATACACATCTGTTGTGGACTTTCCAATTACATTTCATTTTATTTTTTAGAAATAAAATATACCATTTTAATAACCAATTTCCTCGACTATCTACTATTTCATCATACTAATTATTTCAAATTAATGAAACGAACTCAAATATTTTCTTTAATAAATACACGAAACTTTTCATTTTCCAATTTACTAATAGATCGTTTTGTTTTTAATGTCTGTATTCCAATAAGAATTAGTCGTTTTACTCACGTATATTTGAATAAATCAAGACTGTCATACAATTAATAACATACTATATTTATTAAATCAGTGTGTAGAGATATTGGTCAAATAATATGATTAAAAATATATGTCGCAGGATACGTCTGCCATCTGCAATATTATTTTAGAGGCACAACTATGTTTTATGGAAGATAGATCTCCTAAAAATTTAGTGGAAGGTATAAAAATTTAGAATGACATAAAATAGAGAAACCCAAGGTTAATGGATTCCTCTATCTAAAGATTATTTTTATTTAGCAACATCACGGTTCCAGTGGCGATGACTAGAAATTGCTTGGACAAAGTCCTGAGCAAATTTATTCATATTATCATCTTCAAGTATTACTCCCGGACTGTCTCCCATCACACCCTTTGGCAGCCAGCTTATGCCTTCACTTGACGCCCCGACGGCTTTGAAATGAGAGAATGCTTCCTTAATAAAATAAGCAGCTTGTTCTTTGAATTTTTGACTTACATCTTTTCCACCAGCAGCATAAATCGCATCAAACAGCACTGAATCGCTAGTTAAGAATGTATGATCAACAGTTAGTTCTGTGCCATCAAGCCCTTTCTGAATTCCAAGCTTATCACTGATCACTTCAACTATAATTCCTTCTGCTTTTAAAGCATGACAAACCTCTACTACATCTTCTCCATTAAAATTAGGGCCGATAATGACTCCAACTTTACGAGTATTCGGCAATATTTTTGTATTTAACTGACTTAAAGCAGGAGAGGATTTTGTTATGTTTGATCCACCCTCTTTAGGTGGTGTGGCACCAATTGATAATGCAACAACAGAGGCTAACTCTACATTAACATTCGCGAACATATCAACTACCTGCTGCTGAACAGATTTGCTTTTTACTTTTCCTAGCTCAAAGGAAAACGCCTCAATAATATGTTCTTTCTCAGGCTCGCTCATGCTGTTCCAGAACATTGTAGCTTGTGAGAAATGATCTTTAAAACTTTCACTTCTACTTTGAACCTTGCGTCCCTCTACTTTTTCCTGATAATGCACATAACCTCCTTCGTCTTTACTTGCAGGATCCGGAGTATTGGCTGCTAAAGAATTTTTATGATAGCTTACCTGTCCAACGTTAATGGTTTGACGACCGTAGCCATCTCGTTGATTATTATGAAATGGACAAACTGGACGGTTTATAGGCAGCTCATGAAAATTCGGACCTCCAAGACGAAGTAATTGGGTATCTGTATAGGAAAATAAGCGTCCTTGCAGCAATGGATCATTTGTAAAATCAATACCTGGTACGACATGACCTGGATGAAATGCTACTTGCTCCGTTTCTGCAAACACATTATCTACATTCCGATTTAATGTCATCTTTCCAATAATTTTGACTGGTATATCTTCTTCAGGCCAAATTTTTGTTGGATCAAGTACATCAAAATCGAATGCAAATTCATCTTCTTCAGCAATTAACTGTACACCTAGTTCATACACCGGATAATTTCCGGCTTCTATTGAATCCCACAAATCTCTACGGTGAAAATCAGGGTCTTTACCGGCAATTTTTTGTGCTTCATCCCACACAAGTGAATGAACGCCTAAAACAGGCTTCCAATGAAACTTGACAAAATGTGCTTTTCCTTCATCATTCACAAACCTAAATGTATGGACACCGAACCCTTCCATCATTCTAAAACTTCGGGGAATGGCACGATCGGATAAATGCCACATGACCATATGAGCTGACTCTTGATTATTTGCCACAAAATCCCAAAACGTATCATGAGCACTTGCTGCTTGTGGAATCTCATTATGGGGTTCTGGCTTGACGGCATGGATTAGGTCCGGAAATTTAATGGCATCCTGAATGAAAAAGACGGGTATGTTATTTCCAACTAAATCATAATTTCCTTCTTCTGTATAAAACTTTGTCGCAAATCCACGAACATCTCTTACTGTTTCAGCTGAACCACGTGAGCCCGCTACTGTAGAAAACCGTACAAAAACAGGTGTTTTTACAGCCGGATCTTGTAAGAACTTCGCTTTTGTATACTTTTTCATTGATTCGTATACTTCAAATTCTCCATGTGCTGCAAATCCACGTGCATGAACAATTCGCTCAGGAATCCGTTCATGATCAAAATGAGTCATTTTTTCACGAAAATGAAAATCCTCCATTAATGTTGGTCCGCGTTCACCAGCTTTTAAAGAAAACTCATCTTCAGACACCCTAAGTCCTTGATTTGTTGTTAGTTTTTCTCCTTCATCCCTAACCCGGAACTGTTCCAATTGTTCGTTTTTATTGTTCTCATTCTTTTTTCCGTTGCTATTCATAGAAACGCTCCTCCCATATGCTCGTTATATGTAAAAAACATTACATTACTTCGTACCCTCATATGAGTGGGAGCAAACGGGACATTTGGAAAATCTCTATTTAATTATTCATAGCGAATCATTGTCCAAAATCCAATATCGCTAAAGCCCAATCTCTTGTAAATTTTTCCAGCAGCAGGATTATCGTAAAATAAACAAAGTGATTTCCCCTCTGATAATAATTCATTGCAAAGCTTTTCCATACATTTTGTTGCATATCCCTTACGTTCATAGCCGGGTCTTGTTCCAACACCAACGATCATAGCAGATTGAGAGTTTTCCGCTGTGGAAGATGCTGAGGCCACCATTACTCCTTGTTCATTTCTGACAATATACGTTCTCCCTGTTTTATATGTTTCAGCACGTTCTCTTGCTTCAACACTAAAAGTACCTGTACTAAATTCAGGAATTGACCGTAACATCTCCACATTTTCTTCATAATTTAAAGGCTGTAATTTATCTACTTGTTTCATTTCAACTTCAGAGATCTCATAACTTAAACTTGTGCATTTAGCATAATATGTTTCACTATGTTTTCTAACCTTTCTGTTTATTAATCGATGAAGAGGTTCCACTAAATGCTTTAAACCACTTATTTCTAGTTGATCAGGGTTATTATTAATAATTTCTGCAAAGCCCTTTATATCATAATTTTGTTCACTAAAAGGGATATAATTTTTGTCGTAACGTAATAAAACAGCAATCAATCTGTCGCTTTGAAATTGTCCCCAAACCTCCTGAATATCAGAATCATATCCAAATGCTTCGATATCACCTATAATAAATAAATTTTCTGCCGGCTTATGACCAATTAGCTCCATTACTACTTCATGGTCTTCTTTATTTAACTTACGAATCATTTAACTCCCCCATATTTTGCCATTATCTAGTTTTTAATTTACACTTTTTGTTCATTGTACATGTTTCCAATAAGTATATGGTCCGTTACTTTTTAGAATTGCATTTTTTGGTATCTGTTTAATGATAAGAAGAAGATTGAGCATATCAACTGATGATGCTAATGAGTTTAATAGAATTAAAAACTTCAAAATTGGTGTTAACAATCCAAACACACTTAATAATAGTGGCAGAATGACTGAAATAATGATGAAAGGAGCAATTGTAATGAGAATATATCTTGATTTTGACAATGCTTCTTCTGTTATCACAAAACCGCCAAACATGGTTATCCCTACAAATGTTTTGTCTGATTTAATAAAATTTGGGATAAAAATCAAATGCAGGAATTCATGTAGAATCAAAAGTAAGAATAACCATAAAATAACAGATAGGTTAATTGTTAATGTAAATGAATCAGATGTCTGTCCAAAATCGCTTAAAGAAATCGTGGAAAAGATATTTATTACTCCAATAGTGAGTATTGCATTGACTAGCATTAATGGGACAGATAACAAAATAGCGCTAACTACATTCTTAGGTTCTTTCATCGGTACCCAACCATTTGTAATCAGGTCCATATGTATATTTTCTTTACTATTTGGCAACTTTTTTAGTATTTTCATAGACTCCCCCGTAAATAAGCAGTGATCATCAACATCATTAATTTATTTTAACATAAATATCCAATTCACTTTAGAATTTATTTCAGAATGTCGGTCAAATAAAAAGCATCTATTCTTTATTTAGAACAGATGCTTGAATAAAGAAATCAATAATTGATTGCATGACAATTACGTAATGATAACTCACTAATAAGAACTGTCTAGCTTAAAGAAATCAGCTGGATACATAAAACCTTTTAAAACGACTCTATTTTTATCGTTTTCCACTTGGTAAATTTGCATTCCTTCATCTGTATTGCCAATTAGTTTACCAATTTTGAACTTATCATAATAAGTAGGCTGAATAAACTGTTCTGGTTCCGAAATGTAGGTATTATCATTAAGAATTAATTTATGGAGGGAATATTCATTACCATCAATAACAGTCGAATGATAGTTTTCTTGTAACTCGTAAGTTGGTAAATGATTGCTACAACCTCCAATAAAAAACAAGGTAATAAAAAAGTCTTCAAATGCTTCTTCATTTTATATGTATTCCTCGATTCAAATTTCACTTGGATTTAGACTATTTTATTAAAGTACTTTTTGGCCACCAACTTTTTATATGAGAAAATAATCCATCCACAAATTACCGCTACAACAATAAATGTTAATAGATATAAAAAAGGGGAACTACTCTTGCCAAAGGCAACTTCATTCTGAAGTATTTCAACCTTTTCCCACGCACCCTCTATATCCGGTTTATAATTCCTTGTTTTTATATAACCGACTACCATTACAGCAACCATATAGGTGACATGTATGACAATTGAACTTATAATTGCTTTAATGACTGTTTTCACTTTAGAATCACCTTCCTCACATACTATAAGTTTAATCTTACTACTATTGCTCAGACCTCATTAAGACTCTGTTTCAATTAGCTTTAAAGTATCAACTTAATGTTCGTTTAACTTTTTAATGATTAAAAAGAGCTCTGCCAAATCATTTACTGTGAAATCAGCTTTAACACTTTCCCATCGAACATCTTTTTTCCAAATTCCTTTCATTCCAACATTTTGAGCAGCTTTAACATCATTTTCGGGATGGTCCCCCAAAAATATGCTTTGATTAGGTGATACTTTAAGTTGTTCTAATGCTCTTAAGAAGATTTTTGGGTTAGGTTTTTTTATTCCTTCCCATTCCGATATCAAGATCACATCAAAATAATTTTCAATTCCTAACGCTTTAATATTATCAAGTTGAAATTGTCCATATCCATTTGTAATCATCCCTAACTGAAGATTGCTGCTCTTTAATTCTTCCAACATTTGAATTAAGTTTTTAAAAGGGACACAGTTATGTCTAAATTCATTGATATAATCTTGAAGCAAGCCTTCCCATGTAATTCCGAATATTTGGTATTCTTTTGATAACTGTTGATATACTTGATCCTTCCAAATATACCCACCGTTGTCAAGTTCAATAAATCTTGAAATGTATGTCTCTTTTGGAATATGACCTAACCATTTATTTAATCGCCGGTACTGATTATCAATAAACCCCTTTAATGACTCGTCACGATTTAACAAAGTCCCGTCTAAATCAAACAAGACAGCCTTAATCATTTATCTAACTCCTCAAATTATTAGTTGTATATTTATCCTTATTTTACCATTAAAGGTTCAGAGTTGGGTAACTATTAGAAAAACTAAGGCTTGCGCCAAGTCGTAATGGCGAAAGCCTTAGCTTTTTTAAACTATCATCCATAAAATTTATATACTTTCTGATAGAAAACACGTTTAAAATTTAACACACCTGTTGAAATAAATTATAAAAAATAGCATTATTTCATATATTTTGCAACCAACTCATAGCATCTTTCTCTTGTAAGAGTTGCTTGTGTCGCCACATATTCTAATGATTCTGTTGTTCCACCTTTATATTTTAGTGAAGCTACTTTTGCGGCTTCATCTCTGTGTGTTACCCAGTCCCTCTGTTGTTTTCTTAACTCTTCCATTTGATCTGTATCAAGCTGATCTTTTAACACTCCATAGATTTCGTTCAATTCCTTATCCCACTTTTTATATCTTTCCTCTTCTTGTTCTTTCATTTCTTTTATTGTTGTTTTAGCTTCTGTAAATCGGTCTGTTTCTTCCATTTCATTTAGTTTCTTGAGATATTCATCCTTTTTACTTTCCATCATTTCATTGCTAGTATTATCGGATTTCAACGGCTCACCATCTTCATTACTTGTAGATGCTTTTTTTGACATATCTTCTTGCTCTTCTAGCTGATTTTTGCCGTTATTCTCATCAAAGGAGTTTTCTGTTTTCCTTTCATCTTTATTAGTTAAATTGCTATCTGCATTAAGAGCGGAGTTATTATTCGAAGATTTAGCATTTGATTCAACAGATGACTCTCCACATGCAGTCAATAAGCCTAATCCAACTGTAATAATTATTATTAAATATTTACGACTACTAATCATTTAAAAATTCTCCTTGTATACAATAATGAATTCATTAAAATTAACGGCGGGTATCCAGCCTCGCCTAAAAAATATGTAACTAGTGTAAACATTAACATAAAAAACCCCGTTAAAATTATAGGCAAAGATGACAATTTATTTGTATGATATTTTAATATAAGTACTCCTACCATAAGGCTTGTTAAACTTAGGAATAAACACAGGATTGCACCTCCTACATTATTCATTTTAGATAAAATCGCACTAAAATACAAAATTAGGAAGGTGAATTGTAGAATTATTCCTATTGTAAATAAACTTCTTACCATCACATCCACACCACCAATCATTCAATCATTAATTTCCTGACACTGATCAACTTTTTATCCAAAGCTAACTAAAAAAAGCACTAACCTTATATAAGGAAAGCACCGGATTATTGATCTTTAGTGTTTCTTAATAGCCTTTATAATCAAAAAATTAGGTTGTTTTATTAGCCGTTCATAACTCTCGGGATTTAGTGATTTAAACTCTTTTGTAGGTTTAGGTTCGACTATTCCTTCAATCGAATAATATTCCAGTGTTTTATTTATTATTTCATTCAGTGGTCTTCGATAAAAAGGAACATCTATTACTTTTCCTTGCCTTTCCCACTGATCAACAATTAGCTCTTTAGAAAAATACTCTTGATTTTTGGAGAATTTAATGTCCATAAATGGATGGTGTATGGAAAATTGTAATATCCCTCCTGGTTTCATTATCCTATGAAATTCACTAAAGGTCTTATCCCAATCTTTTATATAGTGAATGACAAGTGAACTGATGATGTAATCAAAAGATTCATTTTCAAAGGGTTGTTCTTTTTCTAAGTCTAAATTTAGAACTTTCGCTCTGTTTCCAACACGCCGTTGAGTCGCTGCTACCATTTCCTTACTTATGTCAGTTGCAGTTACTTCTGCACCAAGTTCTAGTAACTTGGCTGTATACCAACCTGCAGCACAACCAGCATCAAACACTTTCATATTTGTTAAATCGGACGGAAGAAGATTTACCATTGCAGGTCTTTCGTAGTAAGCATTAAAAGCATTTTTTGTATCAACATTATGTTCATAATCGCTTGCAAGCTTGTCGTATGCTGCTTTTACGCTTATTTCCATATCTATCCCTCTTCTCTATATCTTTCAAAATTATCAACACCAAGTCCCATCTTTATACTTAATACGGTTTCCATAATGCACATGCCAATGTAGATGCTTATTACTCTGATACTCTCCGATATTGGTTGATACCGTACAAGCACCATATTGATCATTTACTTGTTTTGACACGATTTGAATAACTTGAAATAAATCATCAAAAATACTTCTTTCATTAATATTAATGTCTACTAAAGATGTGATATGTTTTTTAGGGATTACAACGATATGTACATCATAAAAAGGACGGGTATGATAAAAGGCTAAAGTTTGATCAGTCTCTAAAACTTTTTCAACTTCCGTCTTACCGCTTAACACCTCGTCACAATAAAAATCTTCAACACCATTTGCCATATAAAACAACTCCCATTTTTTCTATTTACTATGATATACGGTTAATTTGTACTTTCTCTTTCTTAGTTAAAGATATGCATTTTATTTCATTAATTATTGTCACATTTATAAATTACAGGGTAAAAGTAAGATACTTGGAACCTAGTTCTCTATTATACAACATTATATAGGCTCTCTTTTCCAGCCCAATGAAAAGAGCACAGGCTGCTGCGCTCTTTTTATAATTTCCTTATCGTATTTTTCATAAACAATGCGTACTTTACTTGTTAGCTGCTGTTTGTACTGTTTCGATCTTGGAATCAACACCTACACTCAAATCCAGCAATCCGTTACCCTGGTAGCGCCTACTGTAATTTAATGAAATGGTTCTTTTAATAAGTTGAGCGTACACTTCAGCCTCAGTTAGAGAACGGTCAAATTCTTTTTCACATTGTTCAATAATAAGAGCAACAGCTCCTGATACATGTGGGGTCGCCATAGATGTTCCTGATAAGACGGCAAATTCATTATTGAGATATGTTGAAATAATTTCTTCACCAGGGGCTACAAGATCGATCACCTTATTCGTATTACTGAATGTTGAAATCTTCTTCTGTAAATTAACCGATCCTACCTGTACAACTTCAGGGTATGCTCCAGGATAGGCAAACTCATCTGTTTCATGATTTCCATCCCCTTCATTACCGGCAGCACATACAACGAGAATTTCTTGGCTGATAGCTTCTTTAATTGCCTTATGAAGATCTGGATGATCATCTCTTCCCCCTAAAGACATCGATATTACCCTTACACGCTCACCATTTGGTCCTCGCCATTTTGTTGCATACCGAATACCTTCTGTAACCCATTTTGTTTCTCCATACCCCTGACCAGAGAGCACCTTCAAAACAAGAAGCTTTGCTTTAGGTGCAACACCAATTACACCTCTATCATTTTCTTCTGCACAAATCGTTCCACATACATGGGTACCGTGACCATTATAATCGTTTACGTTTTTTGGATCTCCTTTATCATCTGTTGTAAAATTATAAACATCAATAATTTGATTTTGGAGTTCGAAATGACTGGAATCACATCCTGTATCAAGAACAGCAATAACATTTCCATTACCAAAATAACCTTGCTCCCATGAATTAGGTGCACCGACTAATTTAATACCTGGTGGAATAATTTTTGTATCTTTTAATACAGTTTGAATAGTAAAAGGAATTAACCCAACTTTACTCATTGTGATTCCTCCTTTATTAAAGTGACATAATTCCATATATCCTTATTATCCAATAAAACTTCTGATAATTTTATTTTTTTCGCACCTTTTGTTATAATTTGTATTATAATTTACTTGTAAGCACTTTTTATTGACGTCTTCCTTATAGGAGGCGTCTTTTCTTTTTGACTTTCTTTTTAAATCATCTATGTTTTTTAACCCGATTGTGATGGAAGAGAAAAGTGTGGCAGCAGCAACTAACAATTTGACAAGAAGCTCTAACCACTCCAACACGAATACCACCTCCTTTTTTACACAAATAGCCCTACACAGTATCAGGATGACTGGTAAGGCTGGTTTTCGAAATGAAGAAGACTCTCACTTGGAAATAAGGATATTTATGGAATATATGTCAAGTTTAATTGTATCATGACCAAGCTTATTTAGCATTACTATTATGAATTTTCATACAATTATACTGTATACTTTATATGAAACCCCTTACTTAATACCTACAATTACTAATTAAGTATATTTCTTTATAATTAAAATACATATAATTTGCTTGGAGAGTATTTCCTAGTACCAATTAATTTATGTTTAAGACATTAAAGCAACCAGTTACAAAAACATCCAACATCCAATCTTACTAACGTTTCAGTTATTCCCGCTCTTAGTGGAACATAGCTTGTATCAACATGTGGTTCAAGAGAATTCGTTGAAAAATTATAAGAAAGCTGATATGCTTACTTTCTTCTTTTTGGCTGCTATTGCTCGCGTTTGTACAAGCTGCTAACATGCTTGCAGTAATCAATAAAATACTGAGTTTCATCATAATTCCAATGTTAAGCTGTTTTTAATAATATGATTCATTCTGATGAACCTTTACAATCACCTAACAAGATGCATCTACAACTCCGAAGCGTTGTCGCTATAAATTAAACATTTTTAGAATCAATGAGGACTATACAATTGATAAGAATATGAAAACACAAACAATAAGAAAGTCTCTAAGTAAACTTAGAGACTTCTTACTAACCATTTATTTTTAGTCTTTTACCTTCCTTTATTACTTTACATATAATAATTCTCAATTATATGAAAACTCCAGGTTTCTAACAAGACTAGGATCCTATTTTAAACTTATCTACGATTTTATTTGGATCATATTCTTTAAACACAGGATTCTCTCCGCAAACCATTAAACCTTGACCCCAATCCACATGGACATGTTTCACTGGCAGATCTAAAGGATCACGATATTGAAACAGAACATTTCTTCTAGTTCGATTGCTTTTATTAGATTGAGATCCGTGAACTGTTAAATAGTTAAAAAACAACACATCCCCCGCTTCCGCAGGACATGGTGTACCTAATTCAATAGGATATTCCTTATGGTTTAAATAATGCTGTCCCCTATGTTCAAGAGGTCCACTTTGATGGGATTTAGGTATAACATGTAAACATCCATTTTCAATGTCAGCATTATCCAAATGTACACTAGCAGCCAACATAGAATGCTTCTCATGAGGGAAATATGGATAGTCTTGATGCATTGGAAAGGCCGCCCCTTTTTCTGGGGGCTTTACTAACATTTTTGAGTGATGTAGTTGAACATTCGGACCGATTAGTTTCGATAATATCTCAATCATGTTCTCATGTACAATTGCTTTGATAAAAGAAGAATCATGGTATTCCAGATTATGAAACCCCTTTAATACAAGCTTATGAATTTCTCTTTCCGAAACAAAATCCCCTTGCCATGCATGGTTACTGTCAAGTTTTGCTTCTGCAGCTTTTTTAATAATGTTGTCAACAGATCTGCGCATTTCTTCTACTTCATGACTATTAAAAACTCCTTTAACAAGCAAATAACCATTTTCATGATAATATTCAACATCATTTCTTGTTATCATTTTTTCTCCCACTTCCATCAAATAAATTTGTTAACAGCTAGCAGCAATTTATAACGTTCACATGGTCGATTGAGAATGCTAAAGTTTAGTCCTGATTTAGAGATCTTGCTTTGTACTTCTTCAAGTATGTTACATTCTATTATTTTCTTAATCTTCTTACTTAAGAGTGTTACTCCCTATCCTGATTTGCTCTTATGATAAGCCTTTGATGTGTCACCAAAAAATGCTTCTGCCTTACTATTTCTAAGTAATGGTGGACGGAAAATTTCCCGATCTATTTCTTGTGGAACCACCTCCTCAAAACCTCCCCAGCCACTCGTTATGAGAAGCTACCAATCTATCTTTTCCTTTGTATGTATCCTACATTCTATTGATGCTTTTTGGTTTGAATATACACTTCTTAATTTAAAGATTAGCCAGTGCCTCACACTAATATAAACCGCTTTCATTCCAGGAGTCGTGAACGGTTTGGTGATGGTATGTTGTTTATTAAATAATCCACCCTAATTAAAATGCAATACTCTTCAAAAGCATCTGTTGAATATAACTATTAATACTTTCTATCTCATAAGGATTTTGAAACGCTTATTAGCTAATCTATTTTCATACAATAACTCTTATGATAAAAAAGAGACCATATACCTCTAATAATTCCAAATTTCATTAAGCTTTTTCCGTAATATCCCAATGCAACGGATCTTTAAAAAACTTCCAAATCAAATTCATCACTGGTTAAAAGACAAGCATCTAATTGTTTATACACCTCTTTTTCTGTTTCCGGCTGATGTTCCTTATCTCGGAGTGTCAGTTCTTTTTCCACCCTCAGATTCACTTGCTTTTTCAAAATAAAAAATCACTTGTATGAAGAATATCTGTTGGTTGAAGTTTGCGTAACACTTTTTCTAAATGTGCCATTTCCCCTTCTCTCCAACTAGAATGATCTAGATAAATATACAATAAAGGTTTTAAAAAAATAAAAGAAGCTGATTCAAATGGATAAGAACCAGCTCCTCGTATTTTCATCTATATGAAATGATAATGTTTTCTTTCATTATTCTTTTACAATAATTAATTCTTTTTCAACTGTAAGTAAGCTTGAAACCATTTTGTTAATGGCACTAAATAAAGCTTTTACCGATGAAGTCATGATATCAACGTCAATACCGCAGCCCCAGTATATTGTACCATCTTCTGCAGTTATTCCTACATACGAAACAGCTTTTGAGCCAGATCCAATTTCTAGAGCATGCTCTTTATAGACTAAATCTTTATAATCAATATTCAAATGATTTTGAATGGCGTTACTAATTGCATCAAGTCTTCCATTTCCCTTACCGACTAACTCATATAGTTCATTATCCGTCCGAATGGAAACAATCGTCTCATATTCTCCATTTGAGATAAAATGATAATGAATAAATTCAACAGGTGTATTAATATTCACATATTCCTCAATAAAAATATCATAAATTTCACTTGGCATAAGCTCTTTGTGCTTACGGTCTGATACATTTTTCACGCTATAGCCAAAGCTTTCTCGCATTTCAACAGGCAAGTCAAGACCATAAGATTGTTGAAGGATATAACCGATTCCACCCTTTCCTGATTGGCTATTAATACGGATAATATCTCCTTCATATTCTCTGCCAATATCCATTGGGTCAATTAATAGATAAGGTACAGTCCAATGCTGACACTCTTTTTCTTCTCGCCATTTCATGCCTTTCGCAATAGCATCTTGATGGGAGCCTGAGAATGCAGTAAATACGAGTTCACCACCGTATGGGTGTCTTTCATGAACCGTCATTCTTGTCAATTTTTCATATACAGAAATAATTTTCGGGATATTATCAAAGTTCAGTTTTGCATCTATTCCATGTGAAAACATATTTAAGGCAAGTGTGACAATATCAACGTTTCCTGTTCTTTCTCCATTTCCAAATAGTGTTCCTTCAACTCTCTGTGCACCTGCAAGCATCCCCAGCTCTGAGTCTGCTACTCCAGTTCCTCTATCATTATGAGGGTGGATGGAAAGAATCACATTGTCTCTGAAATGAAGATGATCACTCATGTACTCAATTTGACTAGCGTAAACGTGCGGCATGGACATGGATACCGTTGCTGGAAGGTTAATGATGACCTTATTTTCATCGGTAGGCTGCCAAATATTTAGAACAGCATTGCAAATCTCAAGTGCAAATTCCATTTCTGTACCTGTGAAGCTCTCTGGGGAATACTGAAATTGAAATTGCCCTTCGGTTTCAGCAGCATACTTTTTAAGCAATTTTGCCCCATTTACTGCTATATCAATAATTTGTTCTTCAGATTTCCTGAATACTTGCTCACGCTGGGCAACAGATGTGGAATTGTAAAGATGAACAACTGCTTTTTTTGCACCTCTCAATGCTTCAAATGTTTTACTTATAATGTGCTCTCTTGACTGCGTTAACACTTGAATGGTTACATCATCTGGAATAAGATCTTGTTCAATTAACGTACGTAAAAAAGCATATTCTGTTTCTGAAGCGGCAGGAAATCCTACTTCTATTTCCTTAAATCCTACTTCCAATAGTAATTGAAAATATTCTAATTTTTCCTCCAGACTCATCGGTACGACCAAAGCCTGATTTCCATCACGTAAATCGACACTACACCAAGTAGGAGCTTCTGTAATATACTCCTTTTCAGTCCATTTCAAGCTTGTTACTGGGGGCATAAAGTATCCTCTAGTATACTTATTTGTATTTTTCATGATAACTTCCACCTTTTTTTGTATAATTAATTTTTAATTAAAATAAAAAAGCCTCTCATCTCATAAGAGACGACAGGCTTAGCCTACGTGGTACCACTCTTTTTGGTTCATATACTAAATAAAATGAACCCGCTTAATGACTTTATTACGGTCGTCATCCGTTAAGACCTACCTCTATCAGTCTTACCGCTCCCGGGCGAGTTGGGGAATGAATTGACTGTCTTGCACCAGCCGACAGCTCTCTGAACAATTTTGAATCCTTAATACTCCCGATCAAAGCGTTTCATTATTTGATTTATCTGATTTTTCTAATCTTATAATGAATTTAGAAAATATTCAAGACCTTATTGATATTTTTTTGGGAAAATAATTTCATTCTCTTCATTCTTATCATTAGTTTTCATATAAAAAAACACCTACAGATTAAAATTCTGCAGGTGTTTACCTATTATTCTTTTAAATCCTCAATAGAATCAATGTCCATATATGCAGGAACAACTAATCCTGTTTTTGCTCCTTCAAGGTTTGCACCTAGATCTTCGAAGTCACCTTCATACTTTTCATATTGATCAGCATGTGTTAATGGTAACCATCCAGCTATATGTGCATCAACACTACCATCAGCTACACCAGCCCACATCGGACCAGCTTCAACTTGACTAAGTGTTACTTCATATCCTAAGTCAGTTAATATTTTTGCCACTACATTTGTGCTAGCAATTTCACTATCCCAAGCAACATATGCTAGTTTAACTTCTTCACCATTTCCTTTTTCAGCACCTTCTGTCCATTCAGCCACTTTGTCAGCATTTTCTTCCACCCACGCAGCTGCAGCTTCTTCAGGTGCAGTACCATCTTGAATTGCACTCATTACAACACCCATTTCATCAGGTGTCCAGAAGAACTGATCTAATACTTTGTGTACACCAGGCAGATCTTCTGCTAAGCCGTTACGTGCAATAGAATGAATGTTTTCTGCTTCCCCATAAACACCATTAGGATCTTCTAGGTATTTTAAATCAAACTTAGAAAACATCCAGTGTGGTGTCCAACCTGTCACAATAATAGGCTCTTCTTTCTTATAAGCCTTTTGAAGAGCAGCAGTCATCGCAGCACCTGACCCTTCTACTAATTCCCAGTCAGTTAATTCATACTCTTCAAGTGCAGATGAAGTTGCCTTCATGATACCTGCACCTGGATCAATACCAGTGATTTTGTATTCTACGTTTTCTCCAACAGTTGCTGTGCTTCCTTCTGAGTTTGATGAATCGTTTGATGTTTCTTCACCACCACAAGCAGCCAGACCAAATGTAAGACCCAATGCTAATGTTGCTTTTGATAATTTTGTAAACATTCTATTGTCCCCCTTTAAGTTTTTACATCCTATTTGGATGAATCTATTAAAAACTTACACATACAAAACGTACGGAAGTTTTTTATGCTTTTTTCCCAATATTCTGCGTAATTCGATCAAGTATAATGGCAATAATAACTATCGCTAATCCAGCTTCAAATCCCGTACCTGTTTGTAACTGTGTCACTGCCCGATAAACATCTGCTCCAAGTCCGGGAGCACCAACCATTGAAGCAATAACAACCATCGATAATGCAAGCATGATACTCTGATTTATACCAGCCATAATAGTCGGCATCGCTAACGGAAGCTGAACCTTTATTAATTTTTGACGAGTTGTTGACCCAAACGCTTGTGTTGCTTCAATCAAGTCTTCTGGAACTTGTTTTATTCCGAGAATTGTTAAACGTATAGTAGGAGGCATCGCAAAAATAACAGATGCTACAACTCCGGGTACAACACCAATATTAAAGAAAAAGATTGCAGGTAATAAATAAACAAACGCAGGCATTGTTTGCATGAAATCGAGAAGTGGTGTCACAATTTTACTGACTAACTCACTTTGCGAGGCCCAAATTCCGATCGGAATACCAAGAATAATAGATATACCAACTGATGTTAAGACAAGGGCAATCGTATCGAGCATATTTTCCCAATATCCTAAGTTATCTATCAGTAATAACCCTATAAATGTAAATAACGCAATCTTCCAATTACATACTTTCCAAGCGAGTAAACCAACAAGAACAGCTAAAATAATCGACGGAATGAAACCGAGACCCACCACAATGCCTTCGACAAATGATTCCAAACCAATGGCAATTCCTTCAAAAAATGGTTCAAAATGATCAACTAACCACTCGATGAAAAAATCAATCCATGCGCCTATCGGTAGTTTAGGTAATAAATTTCCCATTATAAAACCTCCCTTTCTTCAGTTACAGGGAGCTCTACTTTTTCCGTATCGTTTATATACGTATCATTGCCTGCTAGTGCACCAATGACTGCACCTCTGATCACAATTCCTTTTAACCTGTTGTTTTCATCAATTACCGTTACTGGAATTGCAGCATCTGAGACATCATCAAAGAGATCAACTAATAAAGTATCAGGTGACACAGTTTTAACGTCTTTTATAATGACTTCATTTAACGAAAGTCCCTTTTCAATTGCTTGTTTTGCATCTTGTGCAGAAACAGCTCCGATTAGTCTTTTTTGCTTATCTACTACATACACAGTAGATATGGCATGGTCTTGCATCAGTTTTAATGCGACTCGTGGACCTTTATCTAGCTGAACTGTTTCGGGACGTTTCATCACATGTGCAGCCGTGAGTACTTTCGATAAATCAACATCTTCTACAAATCTTTCAACATATTCATTTGAAGGATTCATAAGAATTTCTTCAGGAGAACCAATTTGAACGATGTTTCCATCTTTCATTAACGCGATGCGATCACCTATTCGTAATGCTTCATCCAAATCATGTGTAATAAAAATAATCGTTTTCTCCATTGTCGATTGAAGCTCAAGTAATTCATCTTGCATATCCTTACGGATGAGAGGATCTAATGCACTAAAGGCTTCATCCATTAACAATATGTCAGGATCATTTGCTAAAGCTCTCGCAAGACCCACACGCTGCTGCATACCGCCACTTAGCTGGCTCGGAAATTGTTGTTCATATCCCTCAAGGCCTACAAGTTTCAACGCTTCCAATGCTCTTTTCTTACGGTCTGATTTTTCAACACCTTGAATTTCAAGACCGTATTCTGTATTTTCAAGTACTGATCGATGTGGAAACAAAGCAAATTTCTGGAAGACCATACTTAATTTTTTCTTCGTACATTTCGTAGCTCTTCTTTGTTCATTGAAACAATATCTTCTCCATCGATCAACACTTGACCACTTGTAGGCTCTATTAATCTGTTGAACATACGAACAAGTGTAGATTTCCCACTTCCCGAGAGACCCATAATCACAAAAATTTCTCCAGGATACACTTCAAAGTTCGCACGGTTCACACCAACCGTTGAACCTGTTTCTTTTAATATCTCCTGTTTTGATTTTCCTTGTTTTAAAAGTTGTGCTGCTTTTTTGGTATTCTTTCCAAATATTTTCGACACATCTTTTACGGAGATTTTCACCGTTTTTTCTTCCATATTCATTTTTTCACCTCTATATATTCACTAGATAAAACGTGACAACCATCAATTTTATTCTGTTTAGCCCTCCATTCAAATGAATTGTCCGTCTCTAACTCGCTCTTCTATTATAGAAATATTACAAAAAGATGACAAAGCTCATATATGCTCATATTCGAGCGTAAACTTTGTACAGAAAAAACTGTACGCACTTTATATACTTGATACTTATAAATCCTTCCATATGCTTCACTTTCTTTATCTTTACTTTCACATTAGAAATAGGTACTCTATACATATAAAGTGAGACTTCTATCAGTGGAGATTTACTTCATCCTCACTGATGGGTTCTTTACGGCAGTTATCTCCAACTTATCTTCTTTGCTACTGTCGAATTTTGTAGGAGGAGACTTACTACCCGTTAAGAATGGGATAAAAGGTTTATAGGATGTGAAAGGGTTTGCAGGAAGGTAAAGACGAACTTGAGAGAGCTCGCGAACGTGTGATTGAAGCAATATCACAAAACATGAATTTATATGGTGTTACTCCTTCTATAGGAAGACTTTGGGGTCTTCTTTATTTTCAAAATGAACCTATGACATTAGATGAAATGAAGAATGAATTAGGAATGAGTAAAACGAGTATGAGTACATCTGTAAGAACCTTAATGGATCTCCATATGGTCGATAAAGTGTGGAAAAAAGGAATTAGAAAAGATCTTTATGAGGTGGAAGAAGACTGGTACCAAACGTTTATTGATTTTTTCACTATTAAGTGGAGAAGCGGTGTCATGATAAATGTCAACGCTATTGAAAAGTCTCTACAGGAATTAAACAAAATTCTTGAACGTCCTGGCATTTCTGAGGATGATAAAAAAACTGTAAGACGTGATATTGAAAAATTACATGACGCATTAGATTACTATAATTGGTTAAATAGATTAGTTGATACGTTTGAAACACATGAAATTTTCAACTATATTCCCAAAAAGAAGGAAGACCCATCGCAATAATTATGGGTCTTCCTTCTTTTCTTAAGAAATTAAAATATCATGTAAAGTTTTATTAAGCGTATCATATGTAAAATTGAACCCTTCTTTTTGAAGTCTTTCCGGTATGACCCAACGACTTTTCAACACAAGCTCAGTTTCCGTTCGAATAAGGATTGATCCAAATTCAAGCATCCATTTAGGTGCAGGGAGACCAAAAGGAACGTTCATCACACTTCGAAGATTTTGCATCAGTTCTTGGTTTGTCACAGGGTTAGGAGCGGAGCAATTAAATACACCTTCAAGATCTTTTCTTTCTTGTAAAAAGAGGACAATCCTGAACAAATCTTCTACATGGATCCAACTGAATTTTTGATGACCGGATCCTTGATTACCTCCTAAGCCAAACTTGACTAAGCTTTGGTATGGGACCATAACTCCTCCATTTTTTCCTAAGACGATCGCAATTCGCAGGGCTACTTGCCTTGTGTTTGGCAAATTGAATGAAAAAAGCATCTTCCCAAGCAGCCGCTACGTCTACGGAAAAACCGGATCCAACCTCACCATCATCTTCTGTCATAGGACGATCCTCTGCATGACGGTAGATTGTAGCTGTACTGGAATTAATCCACAATTTAGGTGGAGCTGTACAACGTTTCATTGCTTCTCCTAATTGGTTCGTTGTCATTAATCTCGAATTCATAATTTCTTGTTTATTTCTCTCATTATATCGGCAATTCACTGATTTTCCTGCCAGGTTTATAAGTAGCTCAGCATGATTTAACGCATCTGCAATACCTTCTTCATTTTCCCATGAAACATGCTGTGGACGTCTTGATATTATCATTACATCATAACCGAGTTTGTTATATTCCCTCTCAAAAAATTGGCCAATAAATCCCGTTCCTCCGGCTATTACGACTTTTTTGTTCATTTTCTTCATCCCTCACACACCATTAATACCTAAAGCTTACCATATGTTTAGATTGTAAGGGATGTTAATTGACTGATCTCATCCTTTTAAAGAGTTAGCAGTCTTTTTGTGAATGTCCAGCTTTCTCCCTCTTACATGATACCATTGCAGACAAAGGACATAGATGATTCCAAAATCAATAAGATCCCCACCATAGTACATAACCATCGCACCTATTTCAGCATCATTCCGGGAAACACCTAAAGGTGGGTGCACATATATTAATTTTGAAAGTATTCCATGTGCTGCTAAAGCTAAAATTAAGATCGTAGCCCGATAAATAAACGACTTTTTATGTGCTGTTGGATCAATACATAGAATTGAAAAAGTGAATGCATAGCCTGCCAAAAACATATGGAGATGAATCAGATTAGCTACAATGACATTTTCATGCATCAGCAAAAATAGGTCTGTTGAGTAAAGGAGCCATAAACCGCCCACATTTAAGATCGTAGTTACAATTGGATCAGAAAGTATCTTAAATGGCCAACATTTTAGTATAGCTGCCACCTTCCTCGCATATTTCACAGGTAAGATTTTAAGAAGTAAGGATATTGGAGCTGACAAAACTAGAAGAAACGGACCTAGCATACCAACCAGGATATGTCCTATCATATGAAACATAAAATGGTGGTGTGCTTGACTTGCTATAGGGCCAACAACCGCTAACGCTATACATACGATTCCGAATACCCAACAATAAAATTTGATGATCGACCACTTTTTCTTTTGATAATACAAGTATATAGTTGCTGCTAAATAACCTATTACTAGTATGAAAAGAAAGATTAAAAATAGCTCACTATAAGGATTTGCACTTTCATGGTGAAGATTCTTGATCATATTTCATTTTCCCTCTATTCACCTTTTCTCGATCTCTAGTCTTATACACCAACATGATTCCCAACATGATCATGACGATCGCAATACCATTCCAAACCAAATCATAGACGATCACTGTGTCTACATAACGAATTTGATGAATCCTCATGAGTTTGTGCTGAATTGTCCCATCATATAACTGAAAGCCACCTGACCCAATCAAAGAACCTCCCCACCATCTTTTTAAAGAGAAAATCCCTTTACGGCGTAGATCTGCAAACATAAATAATCCCATCACTGTAGCAAACCAGCTAAAAGCATGAAAAAGCCCATCAGATATTAATCCAATTTCCGTTGTTGATTGATCATAGAAATGATGCCAATGTAATAATTGGTGAAATACAGTTTCATCGATAAAGGCTACAAATCCTATACCGAAAAAATTCCAGCCCAAAGGTTTCTTTTACTATCCAAAATGTGAAAACCCCCTTTAAATTGTAATGACAATATTAAAGTATTGACTTTACAATCACATTTCTATACCAGTGTCTAAGCGAAGAAAAAAGCTAAACTCTATCATAATGAGTTTAGCCGTTTTTCATATTTAGCGTCCTTCTTGCATATATTTCATCCATTTTTTTAATCTGATTTCACATATACCATATCCAACTGCTGAAAGAATAGTTAAACCACCAGATAACTGCCCCAACAAATCCTGTGAAGAAACTATACTATAACCAACCCCAATAAGACCAATTAAAGCAAGTTGAAAACATCGTTTCTTATTATTTTCAATAACAGTAAATTGAAAAAGTCTCCTTTGTTCCGTTTCTTTTACCATTTCGTACTTTTTAGGAGCTTGGAGGAAATCAGTAACAGAATGGATGATATTAAATAGTGGTTGAGATTTTGCCCACTGCCATAAAAAAGACCATTTATTACTTCCTTGTGACTGTATCCATTTCATAAAAACGGGTTTACCCAGCTCTATCAATTCTTGATCCGGAACTAAATTTCGTAAATTCCCTTCAATAGTGACGACTGCTCTCCCTAAAAATACAAACCTAGTTGGAACTTGAATTGGTAATGCTTGTATGAGATCATTCATTTCAAGTTTTAATTTGAGTAGGTCGGCTTCCTTTAGTTGTGATGGATCAAAGGATACAATCTCTTCCATCAGTTTCTCCATCGTTCGGGAATTATCCTGGGAATGTAAAAATTCTAAATAATATAAACATTCCACTGCTTTTGTATAATCTTTTGCTAGTATACTACCGATTAAAGTTTGAAAGTAAGTAGCATCCTTTTTTGAAATTTCCCCGACCATCCCTAAGTCTAACATAATTACTTTTCCTTCTGGTGAAAATAGGATGTTTCCTGGATGAGGATCAGCATGAAACAATCCAGGTTCTAACCATTGTGGAAGAAAAGCACTAATTAACCGTTTTGCCAGCTCTTCCCTGCTAAATGGCAACTGATTAATTTGCTGTTCATCCGAAATCCTTATTCCTTCAACCCATTCCATGACAAGAATCTTTGATGTACAAAGATCTTTATAAACGGACGGGATTTGCACGATTTCAGAGGACGACTTATAACGCTCCTTAAAATATATAAGTGATTTAATTTCCAATTGAAAATCAAGTTCTTGTTCAATCACCTGCTTTAATTCTTTGAACAACACGTTAAATTGAATAAATCCTTTTGGGACTGGCACAAAGTGATCAGCAAACCAAATGATGATTCTTAAAGTACGAAAGTCAGTTTGAATAATGGATTGTATGTGAGGTCGCTGTACTTTAATCGCAACCGTTGTTCCATTCTTCAATACTCCTTTATATACCTCTCCAATTGACGCGGAAGCGATCGAATGTTGATCAATGGATTGTAAATGGTAGTCAAGTCTTTCACCCCATTCATTTTCCAATTGGTTTTTTATCTCATCCCAGTTTGAAGGAGGGACCTTATCAGTTAAATCTTGAATTTGACTGATAAAAGCATGTGGAAGCAAATCTGAACGAATACTCAATATTTGCCCAATTTTGATTAGTAGCCCCTCTACCTCAAATAATGTTTTTCGAAACTTCTTACCAATCTCAAGCCATAATTTTTCCCACTCAGAATCAGATTTTTTCCTTAATTTATACCAGTAGATTTTGAGAAAAATGGAGAAAAATAATGTTAAAACTTTGTAGATTCTTTTCCATTTACTTTTCACTGCCATCACAATACCTCTTTTAGTTTTAATGACGAACGGATAGATAATTCATTATCAATGATTATTCAAATTATACCATTTTTTACTAACTCGTACCTTCATTTATCTTTTATAGAATGATAACCTTTTCATTAGAAATTAACATTGGAATCCAAAACAAATGTCTTTTCAAATTGCTGAAAAAGGATTAAGATAGGTCTATGAATTGGCAAAGGGGTGAGATCATTGAGACATCGTTTGCTATTTAAATCATTATTTTTGCTATTGATCTTCATAACTAGCATACATCTCGTTTCAATGTCGCAGGTACATCATCCTATTAGTCTAGGCAAAGTCATTGCCGTAGAAAATGAAGCAGCAACTGGATTTGCTTTACTTGAAGAAGATCAAAAACATTTCGATTTATATGGCATTTTTCCGGAAATTGCATACACAGTCCTAATCGCAATAGCATTATTGCTTTATAGCTATTTTACTACTTGGAATCAACGAATAAGGCAATTTTTGTATGCTGTCTATTATCAATCTTCTTACTTTGATAAAGATCGTTTATATCAATCTTCCTATACAAAATCAGTCTAAAAATTGGAGGTTATATAAATGATGTTTATTATAAGAATGTTACCGATCGTGTTGTTTTCAGTTACAGCCTTAAGTCTTTTTACGTACCAAGGTATTGAAATTGTTCACGCATTTTCAGACTATTTCCAAAAAAAATAATAAAAATAAGGGCTGATCCACTATTTTATGGATCAGCCCTTTTGATTTTTATCTACCTGTTTCCTCTTTCACTTCTATCCATGTTTCCTTTACAGACCCGGCATCTTGTTCATCAATCACGAACGAACCGTTACTATATCGATCATTCGCTCTTAATGAAGAGACATCAACACTTTCGATAACACCTTTTTCTGTTTCAAGGAAAAATTCCTCATTTTTATATACAATCTCAGCACCGACAACTCGGTGTGGATTATTTTTAAGTTCTCTTAACATGATAAGTCCACGTTTTGCTCTTGAAGACTTTTCAAAGTCATTTATTGACATTTTTTTCACTGCTCCTCTTTGGGTGGCAATGACTAAAAATGCCTTTGTATCCCGTTTTAACATACTTCCGCCAACAACATAATCATCCTGCTTTAAGTTAATCCCTTTTACACCTGCCGCACGAGGTCCAACGATATTCACTTCTTCTTCTGCAAACCATAATCCATAACCAAGATGTGTAACTATAAACAGATCTTCCTTGCCTGTTGTCAGATGAACATCCACCAGGATGTCATCACCTTTGAGATTTACAGCAACAAGAGGTTTAGAATATCTCTGTGCTTTATATACGCAAAGCTCAGATTTTTTCACCATACCTGATTTTGTCACAAACGTAACGAAGAGTGGTTCCTCAAAGTTTTTAACTGGGATCGCCTTGATAATTTCTTCATCGCGTTCAATAGGAATAATATTCGCAATATGTTGTCCAAGGTCCTTCCATCGTATATCAGGCAGTTCGTGTACCGGACAGTACAGGTAATTCCCTTTATTTGTAAACAACAGCACAACATCTGTTGTATTAATGTCAATTTTAGAAAGTAAACGGTCTTTTTCTTTCATCCCAAAATCTTGACCATTTGATGCTGCATAAGATCTTTGGCTAGTTCGTTTCACATAACCGTCTTTAGTAATGGTTACGATCACATCTTCAGATGCCACCATGACTTCAAGGTTTATCTTTATTTCTTCAATTTCTGCTTGAATGACCGAGCGACGATCATCAGCATATGTTTTCTTCACTCTTTTTAGATCATTTTTAATGACTTTAAGAAGTACCTTCTCATCATTAAGAATATTAATTAATTCTTGAATTTTTTTAGCCAGCTCTTCTGCTTCGTTTCTTAACGCTGTTATATCTGTATTAGTTAAACGATATAATTGTAATGAAACGATTGCTTCTGCTTGTGGTTCTGAAAATTGATATTTTTTTATTAAATTATCCTTTGCATCTCTTTTATCCTTTGAAGCACGGATTGTCGCAATCACTTCATCTAAAATAGATAAAGCCTTAATTAACCCTTCGACAATGTGCTGTCTTTCTTGTGCTTTGCGCAGCTCATATTTTGAGCGATTTGTCACAACTTCCTTCTGGTGACCGATATAGGCATCAAGAATGGAAGGTAGGCTCATCAACATTGGACGGCGGTTATGGATTGCGACCATATTGAAGTTATACGTTATTTGCAAATCACTGTTTTTATATAAATAATTAAGAACTCCAGCTGCATTGCCATCCTTTTTTAACTCAATGACAATTCGTAACCCGGTACGATCTGTCTCATCACGTACTTCGGCAATTCCTTCGACCTTACGTTCAATTCTAAATTCATCGATTCGCTTAACTAGATTTGCTTTATTCACTTCAAATGGAATTTCAGTGATCGTAATTTGCTGTTTCCCACCGCGAATCTCTTCTATTTCCGCTTTACCACGAACAATGATTTTTCCTTTACCTGTTTCATAGGCCTTCTTTATCCCGTCAACACCTTGAATAATCCCACCAGTTGGAAAATCCGGACCTTTAATTACCGTCATTAATTCATCAACTGTACATTCAGGTTTATCCATTCTTTTGATGACGGCATCAATTACTTCTCCTAAATGATGTGGGGGTATATCTGTTGCATAACCAGCAGATATTCCCGTCGAGCCATTGACTAATAGATTTGGAAACATAGCTGGAAGAACTAGAGGTTCCTTACTTGTATCATCAAAGTTTGGAACAAATTCAACTGTTTCTTTTTCTATGTCACGTAACAATTCTGAAGCAATCGCTGATAATCTTGCTTCTGTATAACGCATTGCAGCAGGTGGATCACCGTCAATACTCCCATTATTTCCATGCATTTGAATCTGTAAATTTCTTACTTTCCAGTCCTGGCTCATTCGAACCATGGCTTCATAAACAGATGAATCACCATGTGGATGGTAATTACCAATAACATTCCCAACTGTTTTGGCTGATTTACGGTAATTTTTATCATTTGTATTCCCGTCAACATGCATAGCATATAAAATTCTTCGTTGTACAGGCTTTAATCCATCACGCGCATCTGGTAATGCACGATCTTGAATAATGTACTTACTATAACGTCCAAAACGGTCACCAAGCACATCTTCAAGAGGTAAATCGCGATATACTTCTACTGAATTGTTCATTGCCTATACCTCCTCTGCAACCGATAAATGCTCATTTTCTAATATATTTGTTTCTTCATCAAGACCGAATGCAACATTGCTTTCAATCCATTTTCTACGTGGTTCAACTTTATCACCCATAAGTGTTGTGACACGCCTTTCAGCACGAGCTGCATCATCAATTTTGACACGAATAAGCGTTCTTGATTCGGGGTTCATTGTTGTTTCCCAAAGCTGGTCTGCATTCATTTCACCAAGACCTTTATAGCGTTGAATCATATAACCTTTTCCTACCTTAGAGATGGCATCACTTAGCTCATCATCAGACCATGCGTACTCAATAACTTCCTTTTTGCCTGAACCTTTACTTACCTTGTATAAAGGCGGCAGGGCAATAAATACTTTTCCATTTTCAATTAGAGGTTTCATATAGCGATAGAAGAATGTTAATAACAGCACTTGAATATGAGCACCATCTGTATCTGCATCAGTCATAATAATGACTTTATCATAATTAATATCTTCTACAGTAAACTCTGCTCCAACACCTGCTCCAATTGCATGAATAATCGTATTAATTTCTTCATTCTTAAAAATATCCGCTAATTTAGCTTTTTCTGTATTGATAACTTTCCCTCTTAAAGGAAGTACTGCTTGGAACCTTCTGTCCCTACCTTGTTTTGCAGAACCTCCTGCAGAATCACCCTCAACAAGATATAGTTCGTTTTTTAATGGATTACGTGATTGGGCAGGTGTAAGTTTACCGCTCAATGTCGTTTCAGAACGCTTTCGTTTTTTACCGCTCCGTGCTTCCTCACGTGCTTTTCTGGCAGCCTCTCTAGCTTGAAACGCTTTAATCGCTTTTTTCACAAGAAGTGTGCCTGCGTCAGGATTTTCTTCTAAAAAGTAAGAAAGGTTTTCAGAAACAATGGCATCAACTGCTGATCTTGCTTCACTTGTCCCAAGCTTACCTTTCGTCTGACCTTCAAATTGTAATAACTCTTCAGGAATTCTTACTGATACAATCGCTGATAAACCTTCGCGAATATCAGAACCCTCTAAATTTTTATCTTTCTCTTTAAGTAATCCCGTTTTTCTTGCATATTCATTAAAGGCTCTTGTCATTGCTGTTTTAGAACCTGCTTCATGGGTTCCGCCATCTTTTGTCCGAACATTATTAACGAATGATAAAATATTTTCTGAGTACCCATCATTGAATTGAAAAGCAAAATCAACTTCAATGCCATTTTGCTCACCTTCAAATGAAACTACCGGGTGTAGGGCATCTTTTTCTTCATTTAAGTATGTGACAAATGCTTCAATTCCGGTTTCGTAATGGTATACCTCTGATTGATCGTGTCGCTCATCAATTAATTCAATTTTAAACCCTTTCAAAAGAAAAGCAGATTCGCGAAGACGTTCACTTAATGTTTCAAAGTTATAGGTTGTCGTACTAAACATTATTGGATCAGGTTTAAAATGAATCTTTGTACCTGTTTTGTTCGTTTTTCCTTTTTTCTCTAAAGTTGTCACAGGCTTTCCGCCGTTTTCAAAGCGTTGTTCATAAATAAAACCATCGCGTTGAATAGTGACAACCAGCCATTCTGAGAGAGCATTAACAACTGATGCACCAACTCCATGTAAACCGCCACTTGTTTTATATCCACCTTGCCCGAACTTTCCTCCTGCATGAAGAACCGTTAAGATGACTTCAGGTGTTGGTTTTCCAAGTTTGTGCATACCAATCGGCATACCTCTACCCTTATCTTGAACAGAAATACTGTTATCTTTATGTATTTTGACTATTATATGATCCCCATGTCCTGCTAAAGCCTCGTCCACAGAGTTATCAACGATTTCGTAAACGAGATGATGCAAACCCCGGCTATCTGTACTACCAATGTACATACCAGGTCGTTTTCTTACAGCCTCAAGACCTTCGAGGACCTGAATCGCATCATCATTATAATCAAACTGTTGCTTCTTTCCCAAGCGACTAAACCCCTTTCAGTGACAAACAATTAAATCTTTTTCACAATAGAACGCATGTTTTAGTATTTTATACAATAATTTGCAGATCGACAACCCCCACAAATGAAGAGAAAATCAAGTAAAAGTTTTCTAACATTATTATCTTACCACTTACCTCATATCCATGCTTAATTGTATATGGTAATTTGGTTTTAGGAAACAATATTCGCATAATAAAATAAAAATCCTTGTTTTTACAAGGATTTTCTTCAAAAAAGAACAAGTAAATTACTTTGTCATAGCATGCTCAACCTTTATACAACGATTCATGATAACGGTTTTATGATTGTCTATCAGCAATTGATAGGCTTCTTCATTTTCTAATCCGAGCTGTGCCCAGTATACATCTGCATCAATTTTCAAAAACTCCTGGGCAACTTCCAACAAATGTTCTGAGCGGCGAAACACATTGACAATATCAACATGCCCTTTTATATCACTTAATGAAGCTACTGCCTTTTGACCTAATACTTCGTCTACAGTAGGATTTACAGGAATAATCTCATATCCTGCATTCTGCATCGCCTTACTTACCATGTATGATGTACGCTCAGGATTATTAGACAGACCAACAACTGCTATTGTTTTACTGTTCTTTAAAATTTGTCCAATTTCTTCTCTTGTTGGATTTTCAATCGGCATTTTCCCATCTCCTTTTCCTCTATCATAACAATTTAGAAACTTGGCAAACAATGATTTTGCCTTCGACTACAGGAAGTTTTGCTTCCTTTTGTATGGAATTGAAACTTAACTCTTATACTATGTACGACGTTTGAATATTACTTATAACATGAGAGTTTTTATCTTTTTTTATTCTCTCGTAGTGTTTTTATCAATTATCATGATAGAATATAAAAAGAATATGCAAAGGAGTACATATATGATTGAAGCATTTATTTTTATTTTAGCTTATTTATTAGGTTCCATTCCATCCGGCCTTATAGTAGGCAAGCTTGGGTATGGAATTGACATACGTGAACATGGGAGCGGAAATTTAGGTGGAACGAATACGTTTCGAACATTGGGAATTAAAGCAGGATTACTTGTTACAGGTGCTGATATATTAAAAGGAACACTTGCTGCTGCTTTACCTTTATTATTCGGTTTAGAACACTTGCATCCTTTATTAGTTGGGATCTTTGCCGTTGTTGGCCATACATATCCAATTTTCGCGAAATTTAGAGGAGGAAAAGCAGTTGCCACTTCCGGCGGTGTACTTTTATGTTATGTACCGTTATTATTTATAACGATGTTAGCCTTCTTTTTTATTGTTCTTTATATCTCAAAATATGTTTCACTTTCATCTATGCTCGCTGGAGTTTATGGAATCATTTACAGCTTATTTACAAAAGATATTCCACTTATCATTGTTATAACGTTGTTAACTTCATTTGTTGTCTATCGCCATCGTGCAAATATTAAACGAATTATCGATAAGACAGAGCCGAAAGTAAAGTGGCTATAAAAAGAAGATAAAGTAAACAGGATACTATTTCTGTTTTACTCATCTTCTTTTTTATTTTCGTTATGTTCATCATTAGCCCTAACAGCACATCTATATTATAATTAAGATAAGTTTATAAAACATAAGGAGTGTTCGGATTTGAAAATTACCATTGATAACAAAGCAGCAGATTGGTATATAAATGAATTACAACTTGAAGAGGGTGACACTGTTCAGTTTTTTGTTAGATATGGTGGATGTAGTAATGTACAAAAAGGATTTTCACTTGGAGTTGTGAAACAAAACCCTGAAGAAATAGGATCCAGTGTAGAAAGTAATGGAATTACGTTTTTTGTTGAAAATCGTGATTTATGGTATTTTGATCAACATGATTTACATGTTGATTTAGATGAAGATGCTGAGGAACCTGTATTTCAATATCAATAATTCAGTGCATTGAAAAGAAATTCTAAAAAGTAAACATGAGGGGGAAATTTCACGCGTTCTATATACTAATGAAATTCTCCCCTCTTGTTATATTTTTACAATTTAAATCGTTTAATTTGGTCTTCTAAACCGTATTCTTTTAATATAGACATTTGTATGTTACCCATTAAATCGAAGTGTGGATATTGTTTATAATGGTGAATCCATTCTCTCTTTAATCCGTATCGAGTTCCCCAATGGGCTAATTTGTCAATATCCTTGCAGCCAACCTTTGTTACACAATGACTATTAGGAAACCGGTCATCTAACCAAAAATGAGTTAAAAATGCGATATTTCCATGATCAATTTCATGTTTCCATCTATGTAATTCCTTTCGGGAAATGCCAAATGCCATTTATTTTTTCGCCTTCTCATAAGCTTCGTGCCACTCTGGGAACATCTTTTTGAATTTAACTGGTCTAAATGTTTCTTTGTTCACACAAACATGACTGGATTTTGCTTGAACAGCAAGGTCACCGCCTGGCGAAAAAATTTCATATCCATACACACTTTTTATCCCATTATATTCTTCAATCCAGGTGTTGATTGTAGCTGTTTCACCGTAACGCATTGGCTTTTTATAAGAAATATCAAGGTCAATAACAGGTGATATGATTCCCTGCTCTTCCATTCCAGCATAAGAAAACCCCAGATCTTGTATAAGTTTTGTCCTGCCAACTTCCATCCACACTAGGTAATTTGCATGGTATACAACACCCATTTGATCTGTTTCAGCATATCGAACTTCAATCTCAGCTTTAGATATATGCATCTTTCTTCTCTCCTTGTTTCGTAATCCTATCATCAATACTTCAAACAATGATAACATAAAGTTTTTTTGGGGGCTAAAGAAAACTGCCGATTGGTGAGACTATATGATAAAGCGTAATGCGTAGTTTTTTTAAGAAAGAATAAAAAATAAACCAGGCTGTATAAGCCCGGTTTATCTATTGATCATAACGATAGCCATTTTCGCGCGCTTGTGCTTCATCCTTAATTTCATTGCGCATTGCATTGATACTTTCCTCACGGCGAAGGTTTTTAGCTTCAATGCGTTCACGCTCTTCAGAATTAGCAAATGCAATAGAATCCTGCGCTTCTTCAATATTTTCTATTGTGTTTTGTACCATGCTCTGCAGCTTTTCAACGTTATCAGAACGATCATCAGGATTTGGTTTTGTATGTTTTGTCATCGTGTATCCTTCCTCTCATTGTGGATTTTCACCTAAAATCAATGAAACAATGTTAGTCTGCATGTTTGAAGAAGATTTTAAACACGTTTTTATATTTAATAGTAAGAATTGATTTACCTGAAATTACTCGCCTTTTGTTTGAATCACTTGAGCATGTTTCCCTGATGTATCCTGCATTTGTTTCCCTTTATTATTACCGAAACCGCGTGATTTTGTCCCTATATGGCTTGGAGTAAAGTGATTCTGTTGATTATTATGATTTGCCATTGTTATCGCCCCCTCAACAAATAGAATACCCTGCGGAAGAGAAACAATTACTAGAAAAGCCTGTTAAAATGAATCCAGCCTTTTTAGAATACGTTGCTCCCAACGTTCCTCCAATAAATCAAGTGCTTGTTGATCCTGTAATAATTGTTGCTTATTTTCCTTAACTAACTCTTCAAATGATTTTTTTCTCGTCTTTCTCATGTTGCCTCTCACCTCCGACATATTTAATAAAAGGATACCCAATTTTCTGACATTTAAATCAATTATGTGAAAAGTTTCATCTATTGGAAAAAGTTAAAAACCGACCCTATGTGGCTCGGTTTAAAGGTTATTAAGAAATTTATTCATTTGATCATATGTTAAGGCTCCAACAAATTTTGTTTGAATAACTCCTTCTTCATCTACAAAATAAGATGTTGGGTATGAAAGTACTTCGAACTGATTATTGATTTGTCCCTTTTTATCTAATAAGACAGGAAAAGTCAACCCAAGTTCACTTACAAATTTATTCACTGTATCTATACTGCTTTCGGAACTGGTAAGGTTTACCGCTAATACAACTACATCACCATTATGATCATCCTGAATTTTTTGCATATCAGGCATCTCTGACCGGCATGGCGGACACCATGTAGCCCAAAAATTGATTATGACCTTTTTCCCTTTTAAACTTGATAAACTCATGCTGTCTCCACTAAGAGTTTCTAATTCAAAATCAGGTGCAGCGCTGCCTTCAGACACACCTATTTTTGGAGAATTTGGATTGATTGCAAAATAAATCGCATATCCTATTAGAAAAACTAAAATAGAAACTGCCAAAACCTTTTTCATTTATTTACCTCCTAAAGAAAAGACAACACAACAAACTTGATTAATTGAAATACTACCGTAAAACTTAAAATGACGATCAACAACGCTTTGATAAATTCCTTAACATGTATGTGTTCTTTTCGCATTTTCCAAATTAAGAATAGGACACTTGCTAAAAGCCCAAGGTAAAATCCATCTTGACCACCGGTAAAGAATAACCATCGGGTTGTTAATAAAAGCTGTGGTTCAAATAAAACAATACTGAATTTATATGTAATAAAAAGAATAAACCAAAAGGTAAAATATTGCCGCTTAAAAAAAGACTTAATTTTTGAATCAGAAATAAAAGCATCTAAAATAAAATATGTAGCTATGACTGAACATAGGTAAATCAGCAGGATATATTGGATTGTAAACGGTCCAAGTTGAATGGCATCGTACATACAAAAATTAGGTCCTTTCAAGTAGTAGTACATAGTAGTACTTCATCTCTCATTTAAGCATGGTTTTATTAAAAGGACAATGGAAACGCATTAGAATTCTCATTTTAGACATAATGTGAATAAGAGACGTGTTTTTTTATAACATTAACTCAACAGAGAAGGAAATTCGACACCTGAAGACACAACAAAAAAAGGAACGATTCATCCCGTTCCCTTTTTATTAATTATGCTTTTAATTTATCACGCAATACCATTTGAAGGATTCCGCCATGACGATAGTAATCAATTTCAACTTCACTATCAAATCGAACTAATACTTCAAATGTTGTTTTGTTTCCTGCTTCATCAGTAGCTGTAACGTTCACGAAATCACGTGGTTTTACTGTTTCATCGATTTCAACTTCAATTGTTTCCTTACCAGTTAAACCTAGTGTTTCTGCACTGTCTCCATCTTTAAATTGAAGAGGAAGTACACCCATTAATACAAGGTTACTACGGTGAATACGCTCGAAGCTTTGAGCAATAACTGTTTTTATTCCAAGAAGGTTTGTACCTTTTGCAGCCCAGTCACGTGAGCTTCCCATTCCGTAATCATTACCAGCTAATACAACAAGACCAGTTCCATCTTGTTTGTAATCCATGCATGCATCATAGATTGATTTAACTTCACCAGTTGGCCAGTAAGTTGTATAACCACCTTCTGTGCCTGGAGCAATTTGGTTTTTGATACGGATATTTGCAAACGTACCTCTCATCATAACTTCGTGGTTACCACGACGAGATCCATAAGAGTTAAACTCTCTTGGTGTTACCCCGTTTTCTTGCAGATAACGTCCAGCAGGCGTATCTTTACCAATTGAACCTGCAGGTGAAATATGATCAGTTGTAACAGAATCACCGAATTTAGCAACAACTCGTAGGTCTTTTAGCGTTTCTACTTTACCCGGTTCTGCTTCTAAGCCTTCAAAGAATGGTGGGTTTTGAATGTATGTTGATGACTCGTCCCATACATATAATGCTTCATCAGTTGTTTCAATTTCATTCCAACGAGCATTATCATCAAATACTTGCTGATACTCTTTTCTAAATAGCTCCGGAGTTACCGTTTTGTTGACAACTTCATTAATTTCATTCGTAGTTGGCCAGATGTCTTTGAAGAATACATCTTTGCCATCTTTGTCCTTACCTAGTGAATCACTTTGTAAATCAATATCAACAGTACCTGCTAATGCATAAGCAACAACTAGTGGCGGTGAAGCCAAGTAGTTACCCTTTACAAGTGGATGGATACGACCTTCAAAGTTACGGTTACCAGATAATACAGATGTTACTAATAAATCGTTAGCCGCTACTGCTTCTTCGATTTCATCTGCAAGAGGACCTGAGTTTCCAATACAAGTTGTACATCCATACCCTACAAGGTTGAAACCAAGTTGCTCAAGGTGTGGAAGTAATCCTGAGTTTTCAAGGTATCCAGTAACAACCTTAGATCCTGGAGCTAAAGATGTTTTTACGTATTTAGGTACTTCCAAGCCTAGTTCTGTTGCTTTTTTCGCAACAAGACCTGCTGCCACTAGTACGTATGGGTTAGATGTATTTGTACAACTAGTGATTGCTGCAATAGCAATTGCACCAGTCTTCATGTTCGTTTCTTCACCATTTTTGAATTTAACAGTGATTTCTTTGTTAATTTCAGTCGCTTCTAAACCAAAGCCTTGGTTTCCAGCTGGAGCAACTAAATGTTCATGGAATTTATCCTTCATCATTGAAAGCGGAATTAAATCCTGTGGACGCTTTGGACCAGAAAGGTTTGCTTCAATTTCAGTAAGATCAATTTCAACAACTTTTGTGAAGATTGGATCTTCATTTTCAGGTGTGAAGAATAATCCATTCGCTTTACAATATTCTCCAACCACTTGAATTTGTTCTTCATCACGACCCGTTAAGCGCATGTAATTAAGAGCTTCTTCATCAACTGGGAAGAAACCGCAAGTTGCTCCATATTCAGGTGCCATGTTTGCGATAGTTGCACGATCTGCAAGTGGTAGTTGTGCTACTCCAGGACCGAAGAACTCAACGAATTTACCAACAACACCTTGTTGACGTAATACTTGAGTCACTTTTAATGCTAAGTCAGTAGCAGTCGTTCCATTTGGTAACTCACCTGTTAATTTAACTCCGATTACTTCAGGCACAGGAAAATAAGATGGTTGTCCTAGCATTCCAGCTTCCGCCTCGATACCGCCAACACCCCATCCAAGGACACCAATACCATTGATCATTGTTGTATGAGAATCAGTACCAACCAATGAATCCGGGAAAGCCTCAAATTCACCATCTTCGTTTTGTACTGCATGAACAACATTTGCCAAGTACTCCAAGTTTACTTGGTGAACAATACCGGTTGCCGGTGGTACAGCACGATAGTTATCAAATGATTTTTTTGCCCAGCTTAAAAATTTGTAACGCTCGGCATTACGTTCAAATTCAAGATCCATATTGAATTGAAGTGCGTCAGGAGTTCCAGCTCGATCAACCTGTACAGAGTGGTCAATAACCAGGTCAACTGGAATTTCCGGGTTAATTTTATCAGGATCTCCACCCATATCTGCCATTGCTTTACGTAAAGACGCTAAGTCAACAACAGCTGGAACACCTGTGAAGTCTTGTAAAATAACACGTGATGGTTTAAAAGGAACATCAATTTCTTTTAGATCGTTCGTTCCCCATTTTGCTAAGTTTTCAACATGTTCTTTTGTAATAACTCTGCCATCTACTTGGCGCAGAACTGATTCTAAAAGAACTTTCACAGAATATGGCAGACGTGAAACGTTACCAATTCCCGCATCTTCTAGTGCTTGTAATGAATAGTAGTTGTACTTCTTTCCGTTTACCGTAAAGTTTTTACGGGCTTGGAAAGCATCTTGTTTCGTAGTCACTTGATTAGTCATAAATTCTCCCCCTTAAAAAGATCAAGGATCGACATGTGTCGAAGGATGTTACCCCATTTTTAATTACTTTTCACAATTTAATCTTAATACAACTAGTAACATAAGTAAATAACAATGATGTTATCGATATGTATAAGGTTTCCTTATGAAAGCGTACTAGTTTTACTTTTCTACTATACCAAATTTTGAAGTAAAAAGGATAAAAAACTTTTCATTTTTTTCTAAATTTTTTCATTTATTTAGAATTCATCTCTTTTGGATTGTTTCCGATGAATTGAGACAAGCTAATTTTTAAGGCGGGAGGTGATTGCATAAATGGCTAAACGTAAAGCAAACCACGTAAGAATGGGTATGAATGATGCTAGTGCACAGGGTATTGGTACAGGATACAATGAGGAGTTACAAAATGAACCACTAACTGCTGCTCAAAAACAGAACAATAAGAAACGCAAAAAAAACCAATAATTATTCTTTCATATGACAAAAAACGACGGAGCCCCGTCGTTTTACTTAGTTATTCTGATTGATTAACATCGTGGACAATTTGTTCAAGGTCACGTTGATATTGTTCTAACCGTTCCCTTTGTGTTTCAGATGCATTTTCCAAGGCATTATTAATTTGTTGATATGCTTCGTTCACTTCTTCTGTCAGATGTTTCAGTTGATGTCCGTAATCAGCAGAATCTTTAACAATATTATTATAAGCATCAAAGGCTTGTGTGGCTCCTTGCTGCGCTGCTTGGAATGATTGTTGGTTATTTTTATTATAAGGCATTATCATCACTTTCCTTTCATCTTCTATTAGAACCATATATTAGGATGTGCATTTATTAAAAATTTTATTCATTCTTCACATCGCATGTTTTTTCATTTTTGACTCATCCTATTAGTAGGAGGGATGAAAATGACCAACAAAAATACAAGTAAAGATATGCGTAAAAATGCGCCTAAAGGGAACAATCCTGGTCAACCGGAACCATTGGATGGTTCAAAGAAAGTGAAAAATGCAAATCACACTCGTCAAAAGAACAATCAGGGTCATGATATGTAGAGAATAAAAGAGGCTGACTCAAAAGTCTAGTTTTTAGACCTTTGGGTTAGCCCTTTTTTAGTCTCTTTTTACATAAGCGTAAAAACCGGGACATTCTATTGCGCTCCAGACACTTGCTGTCCGCAGGGAGGAACCTGAGCCTCCTCTCCTGCGCCTGCGGGGTCTCAGCCTTTCCTCTACTTCCCCCATGAGTCAAGTGTCCTCCGCTCTATTCCACTATCTATCTAAAATGGTAGCCAGTGTAACAACCATACGAAAACAAACAACCTTTTTTAAAAACATAATTAAGCAAAAAAATCTCCTTATTTTGTATAATGAAGTTACTACATCACCTTATACAAGTAAGGATTCGAGTATGAAACCACAAAAACGTCTAATAATGAATCTGGTCAATTAAAAGAGAGTATTCTTGTTTTAAATGTACCAGATGCCCATTCCAACCAATTTGTGCAAAAGGGAAAGATCAAAAAACAATTACAATATCTCTAGATAATCAGAGACAAAGAAAAGAGATTCGTGAACGTCTTCAGAGCGAAGAAGGTCGGAAATTATATAGTCAACGAAAATGTGATGTGGAAATTGTATTTAGACAGTTAAAACACAATCAGCAGTTCAGACGCTTTTCAATGCGTGGCCTCCCAAAAAATACGGTTGAATGGGGCTTCTTTGCGTTGCACATAACTGCAAAAAAATGCAGAACGCGATAAAAAGAAATAAAGAAAGTGAGGTGAACGGATACCAATAAATGGGAGGGATAACCCTTTCTATTGGGGAAATCCACTATTTGATTCTTTTTAAAAACAAATAAGAAAAAGGTGCTCAAAAGGTCGTCAATCATCGACCTTTTGAGTCACCCTCTTTTTTTATTCACATTTTCTTCAATTGATGGCTAAGTCTTCACCAATACCAGATTTTTTGAATATTGTAAATGTTAAAGGGATCTAGTTTTACTAGAGAAAAAGTCGTTGGGGGTCAATTAAAATGAACAAAAAAAATGTTCAAATCCTATGGACATTCATGGTATTGAGGAATGGATGTCTCAGTTTTTTACAGATCCATTTACTAGTTTACTAGACGAACAAACATTTCGTCTCGATTTATTTGAAACAGGTGAAGAGTTTATTGTGGAAGCAGAACTTGGGGAAGCAATTTCAACTGAAATGGTCAACTTAACTGTGAATAGGGAACATCTTTATATCACCGTCTTAGATGACAATCAAGGAGAACATGAGAGAAAAAGAACGGTTGTCCTTCCTTTTTCAATTGAAAGGAAAAAAATAACTGCGTCCCTCACTAATGGTATATTAGAAATTAAAATATCAAAATCCACTCCTTCCAGTCAATCATCTCCATTTATCATCATTAACGGATAGAAATAGTAATCGCTTCCAATATTTTACTGAACGTATAAAAGACTCTCCGATCATTAATGGAGAGCCTTCTTATCAAATTCTTTCATGAATCATTTCCCTCGCCTTGTCTTTCCTCCTGATTTTGGACACTTATTGATATATGTTTAAGATCTAAATTTCCGCATTTCATACATGGCTGCTCCTGATCATGTAATAACATACATTTTGAGCAATAATATTTTATCATCAGGAAATTCCCCTTTTTCAATAAATATATGTGAAAAAGGAGTATTTGTTTCATTCTTCTATTAAATGTTCATAACTATTTTGATACACTTTATCTAAAGAATCAATTTTGTAAATAAAGAATTCGTGGTCTGAATATTCATCAAGTTTATTCACTATAATATATTTATCTCTAGCATTTTTAGCTTTTTCAAAAGATGTAAAGATTCCAAGAATATTTGAGCTTTCTCCACATTCAGAACAACCCAGGTCTAAAACGACGTAATACATTGCATTTCACCTCTGATTTTAAACTTCATTACATGGGAAGTGTAACAGATACGACGGTTCCTTGACCAACAATTGAATCGATCTCGATTCTTCCCTGATGATTTTCAATAATTTGAAAGCTAGTCATCAGACCAAAGCCTGTTCCTTTTTCTTTGATTGAATAATAAGGTTCACCAATGTTTTTTAGGCGTTCATTTGGAATTCCACGTCCATTATCTTTCACTTTGACTTTGATGATGCCATCGTTTGCAGACAAGTTTATATATACCGTACCTTTTTCTTCGAGTGCATCTAAACCATTTTGAATGATTTGATAAAAAACCTGCTTAAGCTGATTTTTGTCCCCCCTCACAAGTGGGTTAGCTGCTACATTTTCATACTTTATTTCTTTATTAACTAAAATGGCTTGTGTATTTAAAAGAGTGATCACTTGGTTGATTAATTCATCTATATTGAGTGCTTCGTTTTTTTCTTGCTGAGGTCTTGCCATCGTTAGAAACTCCGAAATGATTTCCTCCACCCGATTCAATTCATCTCGAACAATCTTCATATACTCTTCATTACATTCTTTCGTTTGAGAGAATAACTGGATAAAGCCTTTTATTGATGTTAACGGGTTTCGAATTTCATGTGCCACAGCAGCTGCAAGCTGTCCAACAACTGCCAATTTTTCAGACTTTTGTAACAGCTTGTCCTTCTCTAATCTACTTGTAATATCACGGGATATAGAGATCAAGCCGGTTATTTCACCAGTTTTTTCATCTGCTATAGAACGGATACTTGATTCCACCCAAATATATGTATCATTTTTATGTTTAAATCGATAAGTGATAAGAATAGGATGATGATTTTCCAGTAAGGACATATGTTTCTTTTGAACATAGGGAATGTCTTCCGGATGTATATAAAGATATGGAACATCTCCTGTTAGTTCATCAGTATCATAACCCAGTATTTGGGTAATGGATGGTGAACTGTACAAAAATCTTCCATCTGGTAAATACAAATTGATGATATCAGAAGAGTTATCAGCTAACAATTTATACTTCTGTTCATTATCAGTTAACACTCGTTCCAGATTTTTTTGTTCAGTTATATCATATATTTGAGCTAAAAAATTTTTTTTGAGAATCTGGATCTTCTATCGAGGTAACGTTTAAGGATCCCCAAATAATTTCACCGGATTTGTGAAAATATCGTTTTTCCATCTGATAGGATGGACGTTTTCCGGTAAAAACTTCATGATATAACTGCATATCAAGTTGATAATCTTCCGGATGAGATATTTCTTTTAACGTTACTTCATTCCATTCTTCTTTTGAATATCCAATAAATTGAAAAAAGGCTTCATTTGCCACATTATCCTTGAAATTATATTCAAATATCATTTGCGGAATTCTAGATTGAAAAAAAACTTTTTCTAAAATTGATGATTTTAATCTCATATTACATCCGACCTTCACTTACTATTAATTGTAAATTTATTTCCACTGAGACTACTATATCAATTTTCTGATAGAATAACCATGTATTTTGTACGATATCTTAAAACTGGACTATTCTCCTAATGGCTAATAGGAAGGATGATATGAATGGGGCATAATACAAATAAACAAGAAAAGTTGACACCCGCTATAGGTTGTCAACTTTATAATCACACTAATTATTCATCAAACCGGAACCAACCAAAATCAAAATGACACCCCGGCAAAAATATAAATGTCACTTTTTGTTTACCTGAGATCTTTTTTAAATCAAAGACTTTTTGTTCCAACTTTTCTGATTTAGTGAATTCGATGATTTGTTTCGTTTCCCCTTCTTCACCTGCAAAAGAAATTTGAATTGTATTTTTATCATGATGGGATCGACCGTAGATGGTCAATTTTGTTGTTCCTTCACCAGTAAAATGCATATCATCAAACTCAAGAGATACATTGTTTCCAATACCATCTACACTGTTTTCTTTCATCGTAAAAGTATCGCCATATATATGATCACATTCAGTCGCCATAATCTTTTCAGTCGCTTTGTTCTTTTTCTCAAATGTAAAACCTTTTATGTGCACCTTTTGATTGAACACAAAGCATATTGATGAAATTCCATGAAGGCGCTTGGATAATCGATATGTTTCCTCTTGATAAACATTCCATTTTGAAGGTTTTTGGTAAATAACATCTGCAAGTAATTGACTGCCGTCTTCATCCGGCATACCTTCCCAAATTTGGAGCGGGTATTGTTCACTTGATAAAGCAAAAATAGGAATTATTATCGTATCAGAGCCGAAAGAGCCAAAATCGATCTCCCGAAATCCTACCTGTGTTTCTCCATCCCTACTGGTTGCCACACCTCGTTCGTTTCCATTTGTCACTTCACCTTTGCTATATTCATACAGTCCTGCTGAAATAAATTCATAAGGGTCTTTATATGCCTTCCCAAGTCCCTCTGCCTTAAATTCCAATTGAGAAATGAGCCTGATCTTATCGCTGCCATTTTTACTTGTACACCGAATCCGAAATTCTCCATCTCCTAGAGCGGTAACTAACGCTTTCGTACCATTACCTGTAACTTTTGCAATATTTGATTTAATACCTGATTCATTTACAACGCTCCATTCAACATCTTGATATGTTGCGTTAAGAGGATAAATATTTGCATATACTTCCATTTCAGTTATACTTTCATTAAATAACTGACCGGACTCACTAATTAACTCGATTTTCCGTACAGGTATTTCATCTTTGTTTCCCAAGACAATTGGCATTCCATGATTTTTTGCATTTGCTGTAATACCTTGTAAAGATCCATTTTGAATAGAGATTGACTCAATTTCAATTGATTGAGAATCTAATCCATTTGAAGAAACTTCGATTATAATCTTCCCTGGTTCTAGTGTCGATGCAATTATGGCCATTAATTTGCCACTAAATAATCTCCTGCTAATTCCTTTATACTGATCATAATCTGTACTATCACCATTATCCAATCCAACTAATCTTCCTGCACCTGAAACACGTATATCCACACGATTTGACGCATCTTCAACAGGATTACCCTGTTCATCATCCAATGTGATTTCTACAAAAAGTAGATCTGTCCCGTTTGCTAGTACGTTTTCCTTATCAGGCAGCAGGGAAATGTACTTTGCATCACCAAACGACCTTCGTACATCCATGGCAATTTCTTTCCCTGTTTCATCATAGGCAATTGCTTTTAATTCGCCTTCTTCGTAAGGAATCTTCCACCACCCAACAAGGTTCTCACCTTTTTCTTGGTCAATATCGTGTGTACCAATCTTACGACCATTAAGTTGTAATTCAATTTTCGGTGCATTGGAACAAACACGAACATCAACCATTTGCCCTTTATTAAAATTCCAATATGGAAAAATATGTACCATAGGTGCTGTTTTATAATTTGTCCATGCTGATTGGTAGATATAAAACGAGTCTTTCTTAAAAGTAGCTGTGTCAATCTGACCAAAATACGAGTTTTTGGTGTGATAGGGTGTAGGTTCTCCTATATAATCGAAACCTGTCCATATAAATTGTCCGAGTGAAAATGGTGTATCCCTTTCTGCCAAAATACAAGCTTCAGCGGACTTAGCTCCCCAACTTGTTGAACTATTTCCAAGTGCTGAACATTGCTCATCATCATCTGCGAGAATTGATTTTTCAAAAGGGAAATGATAGATTCCCCTGCTCTGTACAACGGATGCCGTTTCACTGCCATAGATTACCCAATCAGGATGTTCTTCGTGATGTTTTTGATAGTATTTTTCAGCATAATTATAGCCTGCTATCTTCACGATATCTGCACATTTTTGGGCATTTTCCCAAGGCATATAATTCGATCCAATCGTTACGCTTGCATTTTGCTTCGGATCAAATTCTTTCACATACTGGATTAACAATTTAGTAATTTCCTGACCTCTTTCATCCGCATGAGTATCATAAATCTCATTTCCAATACTCCACATTAGTAAGCTTGGATGATTTCTGTCTCTCATTACCCAGCTTTTCACATCATGATATGCCCATTTCTTAAAGAATCTGGCATAATCATAGGGAGTTTTTGGCCGCTCCCACATATCAAAAGCTTCCGTCACGATAAGAAATCCCATTTCATCAGCTAATTCCATCAATTCTTTAGCAGGCATATTGTGTGCTGTACGGATAGCATTAACACCCATTTCTTTCAAAATATCGAGTCTTCTTTTTAAAGCTGTTTTATGAAAAGCAGCTCCTAGTGCTCCTAAATCATGGTGTTCACATACTCCATTTAATTTCATCTTTTTACCATTAAGTTTTAACCCGTTGCTTGGATCTAAATAAATTTCTCTAAAACCAATTTTTTGTGTAATTGTTTCAATTTCTTGATAACTGCCTTTCCTCTTATCCACCAAAAACAACTGCGTTTTTAGTTCATAAAGATAGGGAGTATCTGTGTTCCAGAGAATTGGATTTTCAACTTCTAAAACTTGTTGGTTAATTGAAGTGGAATAATCTGAACTTATCTCTTCTTTAGTGATGGCAATAACGTGATCATCATCAAGAAGAACATGGGAAATAACAACATCATGATCATGGTTGATTTCAGTTTCCACCTCTATTTGCCAGCTATGTTCTTTCTTTTTAGTAGATATATAGATTCCATCTGTTACTATATGGTTTTTGTCTCTTGTCTTTAACCATACATTTCGATATATACCGGCTCCTGAGTACCACCGACTGTTTGGACTTTGATGAACTACTTTTACCAAAATTTCATTTTCGCCATCCACTAATTCATCAGTAATATCATGTTCGAAAGAAGAATAACCATATTTCCATTCACCTACATATTGATTATTTACATAAAGAGATGAATCCATATAGACTCCATCAAAGGCTAATAGAACTTGCTGCTCTTCTTTCTTTAATGTGAATTTTTTCCGGTACCATCCAATACTGTTTTCATATAAATTTAATGTATTAAAAATTAACCAATCATGAGGAATATCAATTGACTCAAAGCTTAATGAAGATGGATCATAAGGACTGTCTAAACTGGTTTTGGCAAATTCCCATCCATCATTAAAAAGTTCCTTTTTATTCATATCATTTACTCACTTTCTATATTATTCGTTCCAATAGAAAACTGATGAAGATTGTAAAGGTTAGCATGTTATAAAAATAAAAAGGCTATTTAAAATAATTCGGATATGACCTTTTTAAATATTCTTTGTCAAGAACTGCTTGCATTAAATGCTCTTGCATCAACTGTTCTGCTTTATCAGGATTTTTCTCTTTTATTCCTTCAAAAATTTCTTTATGTTGTAAATAAATTGTATACCAGTTAAAGTCAGTCGCTAATCTCAACATACGACTTCTATTAAAATGAACATTCATTTGTTGGATAACTAGCCATGTATTATATTTTTGACAACCGATAAAAATAGTCTTATGGTAATCCTCATCCAGCTCAAACATTTTTCGGTAATCCTGCTGTTCAATACAAACCTTTTGCATGCTGAGATTCATTTCTAGGGTAATTAGTTTATCTTGAGGAAATGTTTCACAAGCTAATCGAATGACAGCTCTTTCTAAATGCTCCCTCATAAATCTTGCTTCTTCCACTAAATTTAAGTCGATTAAGGAGACAAACGTTCCTCTTTGAGGAAAAACGTTTAATAGCCCCTCTCTCGAAAGTCGTAAAAAACTTTCCCGTACCGGAGTACGACTTACATTGAATTTTTCAGACATCTCCTTCTCTGAAATACTTGTACCTGGTGCGAGTTGTAAATTTAATATTTGTGATTTTAGTTCTTCATACACTTGATTGCTTGTTGTTGAAGATCTCTGTTTATGATTTATATACATTTAGTACTCTCCAATCATCTAATGTAACAGTTTTCTATTAATCTATTAAGAAGTTCTTACCTTATAAATATAAGGTCCCGCGTTTTTTATTCTTTTGTGCTTTGACTTTTTCTAAGCTGTCCCAAATTCCAAGCAGATACATAATACCTAGTGCACGATCGTATAAGCCGTATCCCGGTCGAGCTTGTTCTCCCCAAATCATCCTTCCATGATCTGGTCTCACATATCCTTTAAAGTTTGTATCATGTAAAGCTTTAACAATTTCATAAATATCTAAGGATCCGTCACTGCTTCGATGGGAGCTTTCAGTGAAATCACCGTTTTCTTCGATCTTCACATTTCGTATATGTGCAAACGGTATCCTGTTTATGCTTGAAAAATACCGCATGATCGCGGGAATATCATTATTAGGATTTGCACCAAGTGAACCAGAACATAATGTTAATCCGTTCGAAGGACTATCCACAAGATTGACAATCCTCTTTAAATTCTGAAAATTCGTCACGATTCTTGGTAATCCAAAAATTGACCATGGAGGATCATCAGGATGAATCGCCATCTTTATATCATGTTCCTCAGCCACAGGAATTACTTTCTCTAAAAAGTATTGCAGGTGTTCAAATAAATCTTCTTCTGTTACATCTTTATATAATTCAAATGCTCTTTTAATTTTTCTAATTCTTTCAGGCTCCCAACCTGGTAGTGAAAATCCATTTGCAGAGTTTTCAACATTTTTTATTAAAACTTCAGGATCTACACGTTCAATCTTTTCCTTTTCATAAGCAAGTACTGTTGATCCGTCTGGTAACACTTTGGCCAGATCAGATCTAATCCAATCAAAGACAGGCATAAAGTTATAACAAATGACCTTTATTCCAGCTTGTGCTAAATGACGAATTGTTTGTTGATAATTTTCTATATAATGATCACGAGTTGGTAATCCCAGTTTAATATCTTCATGTACATTTACACTCTCAATGATATCAAGGTTTAAGCCTTTTGCATGTACCTCTTTCTTTAAATCGAGAATTCTCTCCAACGGCCACACTTCTCCAGCGGCTATATCATGCAGTCCACCAACGATGCCATCCATTCCCGGAATTTGTTTTATTTGATCAAGGGTAACACTATCATCTTGACTCCCAAACCAACGAAACGTCATTTTCATTTTTCTGCCTCCTTGTATACTTACTAAAGCGGATTTATATGTATACTATTCATACTAGTATGGTAGTTGAGTTATTATACGTATGAAACTGATTATTTAGCATGAATTAAATTTTCATTATTAGATAGAAATGTTGTCTGTATCGCAGGAAAAAAGGACTTGAGTTTTACTGCTAAGTATTCCATCCCGGGTTCTTCGCTTGCAGCATGACCAATCATGATTAAGACCTTTTTCTTCCCTTGTACTCCTGCGTCACGTATATATTCCGGTGTTTCCCATTCTTGACCTTCTCCAGTGATAATCAAGTCCACCTTATCTTTTTCGAATAATGGGATGGCTGTTTCTCCACCTCCTCGAAAGCCAACTGTAAGTCCAATCCTAGTGCATTCAAGGCTTAAATCTCCTACGACTCGAGCAAAAGGAATCGAAAGCTTTTCTTTCACATACGCAACGATTTTTTCCCCTGACATAGGTGGAATAACCAGAATAGATGATGTGTGATTATGTCTCTCTACATAACCGTTCCACTCTAATTTTTGAATAAGCCCTTCTGTTATTAGATCAGGCGTGTATTTGTGAACATAGTCATGAAATCGGTAAATAGCGATTCCTGAGTTTTTAATTAGTTCAAGTTTTTCAGCATATACTCTATTATTTTTTAAAACTTCATCGTTTTGAGTATGACTGTAAAATATTCCTTCATGTGTTATTATCATGTTTGCACCAATTCTTTTAGCATGTTCTATAGCAAAATGTGATGCGACGAATGTTACTAGTATTCCACTTACCTCATCATCACCATTTCCAAACAGGAGAGAGTCTACTGTTGATTTAATATTCTCAACAGGAGATTCTAATTGTTTCACAACATCTCTTACTTTTAACCCCATCATGTTCACCTCACATTTTTGTTATTTTATTAACTACTCCAGTTGTTGATCTGTATGTTTTGGACTCGTTTTCAGAAAGTTCATTTCAATATCTGAAAGCATTTCTTTTGTATTAAGGGCCAAGAGGAAAAAGACAATGCTTGATACGAAAAGAATTAAAAAGTCAGTTGTAATTGTCGTAATAAATGCTAGGATAAATAGGATCAACATATTTCCTACTGTGTTTTTCACCTTCATAAAACTGTAATAAACAGATAGCTTCCATATATCTCTTATTCTAAATTTAAAGCGCGCACTAATTGCTACAGCATTTAATATCAACATAGTCCATAAGACGATCAGAACGAAAATCACTATAGATAAAATTTGATTTAATTCTGTTGGTGTTTGGCGAAGATACTGTAAATCAACGATTAAAATAAAGTAAACCAAAAGAATTGGGAACCAGATGGATAAAATATCTTTTACATTCTTTTTAAATCCGTAGAAAAAGTCATGTGTTGGAGAAAGCTCTTTCGTTCTCACAAGTTTTTCCATAGAATAGTATAAAGCCGCTACAGCTGGACCTGTGGGGATTAGAGCTAAAAAGTACAGGAGAATGTTTGAAAATGAAGGTTCTAATGTCATAAAGAAAAAAATAAACAGACCGTTAGTTAAGACAAAATAAAGATTTGTTAAAAGAAAAGCATAAACATAATTAGTAAATGTATATAAAATCCCTTGACCAAATTGATTCTTTTCTTCCATTATTTTCCACCTGCTTTTTAGTAGTGGTTAACTAAACGTGAGATGACTCACGTTTAGTTAACCTCTTTATTAGATTATTTATTAGCGTCTTTATACGTTTTATTTGCTAGATCTACGTATTGTTGCAAACCTTGACCCTCTAATTCTTTTACAAATGCATCGAATTCACTTAAATCACGTTCACCTAAGATAAATTTCAATGTATTTTGGTCAGTAAAATCTTTTAATGGCGTGCTTAATAATGTTACTTGTTCTCTGTCTTCAACTGTGTAAGGAATTGGCGGCTCTGCAGGAACAGTTGTTTTCCTATTTGCCATATCCTCTTGGAACTTAATCTCCTCTTCACTCATCATAGAACGAAGAAGTTCAGTTGTTCCTCCGTAAGCAAATACGCCTCCTGAGAAACCATAATCGATACGTAAGTCTTTCGTTCCAGCAGGGTTTAAGCCATTATAATTAACCTCTTCAACAAGAGTTCTCGTTCCATCTTCAGCTTTTGTAAATGTCGTGCCTTCAACTCCCCATTTAGTAAACTCCTGACCTTCATCACTATAATATAACCAATCAATGAATTGCAGGATTGCTTCAAAGTATTCACTTTCTTTAGCTTTAGAAGAAATCATGACCCCATTTTCCAATCTTGAACCGCCCATTAAATCTCCGGCAGGTCCACCAGGAACAGTTATTTTCGCAATTGAATAATTTCCTTCACCTAACGTTTTGTCCATATCAGTTCGATGTTGGACAACCGTTTGTGAGTTACCATTAATGATAAATGACTTGCCTGTTACAAACTTCTGAACAGCCTGATCATCTTCTTGAGTAAAGCTTTCTTTATCCAATAGACCTTCTTCAACTAATTTATTAAAATAAGTTAGCAATTCTTTATACTCATCAGTTGTTGCTGTTGGTACGAATTCATCCTTAGATTCGTCATATGTTAAACCATTTCCAAAACCCCATCCAGCTTTTGTACCAAAGTTAACTGCTGCGATATTTAGAGTACTATTGAAAGTAAATCGATCAGAGAAAGGTGTAACATCAGGATATAATTCCTTTAATTGTTTCATCGCTGTATATAATTCATCCCATGTTTTAGGAATCGCAATATTATGCTTTTCAAAAATATCCGTTCTCACAATTAATGTATAATCTGGCCAAACAGCTTCATGTAAACCAGGTAAAACATAAAATTTTCCATCCTTCTGACGAAGTCCTTTTAACTCATCTTCAAGTTGCCATTTCTCCACTTTTTCCTTAAAGTGAGGCATTTTATCCATGTAATCACTTACAGGTAATGCAGCACCAGAAGCAACAAATGGCGCTTCTTCACCTGGATAAGTTTTTGGAATAATTAGCGGTGCATCACCAGAACTAATTAAAAGACTACGTTTTTGAGGATAATCACTCAAAGGAACAATTGTTGGTTTTAATGTTACATTCGTTGTTTCTTTAATATGATCCCATAATAGCCAGTCTTCCTTGTATGGATATGTAGGTTGATCCATGTAAAGAATTGAAAGATCAAATGCTTCACTAGATTTAAACGTATCGCCTACACTATAGGATTCCATTGCTCCTTTTTGATTTACGTTCTTCTCCTCGGAACTAGATGTTTCATTGTTTGAACACCCAGCAACAACAAGTGCTGATAAAGCCAATACACTAAATGTAGACTTTAACCCTTTTAGACCTTTCCCCATTTCTTTTCCTCCCTTTTTTGGTTTAGTGATTTAAACATAAGCGTTTTTATCTACTTAGGCGATAAGACGCTCATTAAAAGAAAGATAACCCCTTCTCTTAATGAGAGCCTCATTGCTACTAAGCAAACAATGAAGCTTTTAGTAAACGCTTTTGTATTTACTTAACAGAACCGAGCATTACTCCCGATACAAAGTATTTTTGTACAAATGGATAGATTGTTAAGATCGGTAAAATTGTTAAGACCATCGTAACGGATTTAATGTTTGCCGAAATTTGAGTTAAATTATCGGCAGAAGATGCACCGGCAGATGTTGCTCCAGTCACACCTGCTATCATATTTCTCAAGTACATCGTCACAGGGAATAACTCTTTTTGATCTAAGTATAAGAATGCTGGAAACCAAGAGTTCCAATGTCCTACTGCATAAAACAAAATCATGGTTGCGATAACTGCCTTACTGAGGGGCAGAACAATTTTCAATAAAATTCCATACGTATTTAATCCATCAATTGAAGCCGCTTCTTCTAATTCTTCTGGCATATTTTCAAAGAATGACTTCATAATTAACATGTTATAAACACTGATCGCACCTGGAATGACGATTGCCCAGATTGAGTTACCAAATCCTAAACTATTGATTAATACATAGTTAGGTACTAACCCTCCATTAAAAAACATGGTAAATACGGCGAAAAATGTTAAAAACTTTCTTCCTACTAAACGTTTCTTTGATAATGCATAAGCAAAGATTGTTGTAAGAAACATAGAAATCGCTGTTCCTACAACTGTATATACAACTGTATTTTTATAATTGATCCAAAACATACTATCTTGTGCAATTGTCTTGTATGTGTCTATATTAAATCCTCTAGGGAAAAGTGTAACTTTTCCTGCATTGATATAGGCCTCACTACTAAATGATTGAGCGATTACATTTAAAAAAGGGTAAAGTGTACAAAAAACGATGATGATTAATATTGATACATTAAAAACTTTGAATATTTTATATTGTTTTGACTCTTTCATTTTATCAACCCCCTACCACAAGCTTCTTTCGGTTAATTTTCTAGAAATTCCATTAGCTGATAATACTAAGACCAAGCCAATAATAGATTCAAATAACCCGATCGCAGTTGCATAACTAAAATTACTAGATTCCAAACCAACTCGATATAAATATGTTGAGATAACATCTGATGTTTGATAAGTTAATGGGTTATATAAAAGTAAGATTTTTTCAAAGCCTACTGCCATGAAGCTCCCGATATTTAGAATAAGTAAAACAACAATTGTTGGGAGAATTCCTGGTATTGTAATATGAAGAGTTTGTTTCCAGCGATTTGCACCATCTATTTTGGCAGCCTCATATAATGATTCATCTATTGTTGTTAATGCTGCTAAGTACAAAATGGCTCCCCATCCCATCGTTTGCCATATCTCTGAAGTTACATAAATAGTTCTAAACCATTCTGCTTGTTGAATAAAGTTAATCTTTTCACCCGTGAAAAACTCTACAATCGAATTGATCGTACCATTAACAGCTGTTAATTGAAGAATCATTCCTGCTACAATAACGATTGATAAAAAGTGAGGTAAATACGATGCCGTTTGGACAAACTTCTTGAATTTTTTCGCTTTAATTTCATTAAGCAATAAGGCAAAAATGATCGGCATCGGAAAACAAATAATAAGTGTTAACCCACCAAGCATAAGGGTATTTTTAAACACATTCCAAAACGTTGGATCATTGATAAACATCTTAAAATAATGGAGTCCTACCCAAGATTCCCCGTATATTTTACCTCCAGGCATAAATCGTCTAAATGCAATAATATTCCCAAACATAGGTCCATATTTAAATATGATTAAGTAAATGATGGGTAGAACTAGCAAAGAGTACAGTTGCCAATCTCTACGTAAGATCGTTCCCAAAACAGCTAATTTACTTCTTTTGATAATAATATTTGATTCCCCACCGGTTTCGACTTTAATTTCAGCCATAATAATCCCCCCACTCTTTTCATAAAATAAGTACACTCGAAAACCACATAACTTTGAAGCGCTTACAAATAATTCGATCGTTTTATATGTTTCTGTGTGAGCACAAATGAATATTAATAATACTAGTATGGTAGTAAAATTAAATAGATAAATGTGAAAATTTATTAATTATTTACGCAAATATTTATTTTTCATCATAATGAATGATATATTTACAACCAAAATGTTTATTGGGGAAATAAAACTAGTTGGAGCAGGTGTTTTATACGACATTCAGTAAATAAAAAATATGATATTACTGTCCTGCCCCATCCATTTGGTTTTATTAATTTTTTCTACTATTTAATTACTAGATTTGTATTTCTTCTTCATTTGAGATATTTATCGCGTTAAGTTGTGCAAGCAAGCATAACTCAGCAGCTTTAAATGTATGCTCTTGAGTCATGGCAATCTCTGTTCCATTTAAGCAGTCTAAAATAAGTGATCCGAAATATGGAAATCCAACTTTACCATTTACATTAAAATGTTTTTCTCCAACTTCATTGACTAAATACAAGTGACTACCGCTTTTTTCTCTTGCAATATCAACATATTTTCTTAATTCTATATAGCCTTCTGTACCTAAGATGAGTGTTCTTCCATCACCCCAAGTACTTAGACCAGCTGGAGTTAACCAATCAACCCGGAAATAACCTGTTGCTCCATTATCAGCAATCAAATTAGCATCTCCAAAATCTTCAAGCTCAGGATATGTTGAATGTTTATAGTTTCCTACTTTACTATGGACCACTCTTGCGTCTTTAGCTCCTGTATAAAATAAAAACTGTTCAATTTGATGACTTCCGATGTCACATAAAATTCCGCCATAATATTCTTTTTTGAAGAACCAATCCGGCCGATGATCTGGATTAGTACGATGTGGACCAGTACCCATCACTTGAACAACATTTCCAATTGCACCTTGCTCAATAAGCTGCCCTGCAAATATTGCACTTTCATTATGAAGACGTTCACTATAATAGACAGCCCAAATGAGTCCAGTTTCTTTCACTTTATCTTTGGCAGCTTGTAATTGTGTTAATGTTGTAAAGGGCGCTTTGTCAGTAAAATAGTGCTTACCCGCATCCATAGCTCTTAAGCCTAATTCGCATCGTTTAGATGTTATTGCCGCACCGGCAACTAATTGAACAGAAGGATCTTGAAGAACTTCATCCTCAGATGCAGCAACCTTCACGTCTGGAAAAATTTCACGAAATCTGTCCACCTTTTTTTATCAGGGTCATACACCCATTTTAGTTCAGCACCCGCCTCTATTAAGCCATTGCACATTCCATAAATGTGTCCATGATCTAGTCCAATAGCAGCAAAAGCAAACTCACCTTCTTGAACAACAGGATCATATTTACCTATTGGCGCATAATTCATGCCATCATGTGTTTGCATAATATCCTCCTTGACTCGCATTATTTACTCGTATTTGCCACCTGTTGTAATTTTTGTATCAGAGAAATTTTCAATGCTCGTTGTTTTCTCATAAAAGTGCTTAACATGTGCAAGTATTCCTTCACGTGTATAATAAGGATCATCTACTGATAGAGGTAATGTTACGCGAACACCTTCATTTGCAGACTTGTAAATGGCTGTAATGAGCTCTAATGTATTACGTCCTTGAATACCATCAACAAGTAAACACTCTTGGCCATTGATGGCTTCTAAGAACTGATTAATTTGTCCAGTGTGGCCTTCATATTCAAGTAATGGACATTCATCCCAAAATTGTTGAATCTTCGTTTCGATGTCAGTATCACTTTCTTCGTATGGAAATCCATTCGCTCGAGCCTTCTGCGCTTTTACCTTCCATGGAACAGAAACTCTTGCTTTTTCCCCTTGAAAAATAAGCTGCTGTTCTTCACCATGATGGACAACAGAACTCGTCACTTGTGCTAATCCTCCATCTTCATACTGTAAAATGGCAACTGACAGATCTTCAACCTCTGCATTATCATGTAATGTATTTGAAGTAATAGCTACGATTTCTTTCGGCATTCCCATCATCCATTGCAACATATCAATATGATGAACAGCATGATTTAACGTGCAGCCTCCACCTTCTTTTTCCCAAGTGCCTCTCCACCATAAATCATAGTAACTATGACCTCTCCACCAATAGGAATCGATTTGTGCATGAGCTATTTTCCCAATTAATTTCTGGTTCAGTACATGACTTAAATTCATAATAGGATTCATAAAACGATTTTGAGCAACAACAGATAGTAGTTTACTGCTTTCCTTAGCTGCCATAATCATTTCGTCACATTCTTTTAATGAGGAGGCCATTGGTTTTTCAACCAAAACATGTTTACCCGCTCGAAGAAAGTCAACAGCTAGATTTCTATGAGTAAAAGGTGGTGTACATATTGAAACAGCATCAATTGTAGGATCGTCCAATAGTTCACTGTAATCGCTAACAATTTTACAATTTAAAGAAAAGCTTTCAGCAAGTGTCCTCGCTTTTTCAGGGTAGATATCTGCTAATGCAACGATTTTACATTTTTCCGATAAAGTAGAATACGCTTTAACATGGGCAGAAGCTATTCCACCGGCACCGATAATGGCGATATTAATCAAGGGACCATTTCCTTTCCTAGTAGAAGATTAATAATATCCTAGTAATACTAGTATGGTAGTGAAATTATAAAAAATGTTATGTCATTTCAAAATATTAGTAAATGAGGCGATTCTGGTCATCCTGGATACCGGAATGTCTAAAGAAATACGTATTGATACGATCTCTCCACTCAATTGCATTTTCTAATTGCATGTTAAATCGATCTAAAACATTTTTATAGCGGTAGGAATCTATTTTCTGTTCAAGCTGCTTCCACTTTTGCATCATATCTTGAACCTGTTCAACACCTAAGAAGTGTGTATCGTAAATATGTTGAATAACTGTCTTACCCGATTTTAATTGATGACGATAAGGAACATGATGGAAAAATAATAATAAATTATCCGGACATGTTTCAATTGAATCATACAGACTGGAATTTTCAGGATAATATTGTGAAGTATACCCAGTTCCATCTTTTATCGTTCGATTTACTCCTGTTCCAAAGCAATCTGAAAAATGATACGTTCCCCACAATGAGTATTCATACCCTTCAATATTTGGTCCATAGTGATGACCTGGATTAATCATCCAGCCAACCCCAAGCGGTGCCGTATAATTCTCATAAATCTCCCAAGAATGAAGGAGCATATTCGTAATAGTTGAAACAACTTCTTCATCATGGCCAAATGTAATACGAACCCACTCATTCGCAATTTCCTCAGATGTTAATTCGGTATTCCAAATTAAACGGCCATAGCCAAAAAAGTTTGCTTGAGCAAGTGTATTTCCTGTCCAGTTCATATCATTTCCTATATTAGAAACAGCTGTGATACCACTATATGTTAGGTCAAACTGTGATCCATCTACAATCGATTTGATTGTGGTTCCTTCTCCCTTTGCATACGTGTCAAAGTCCAAAACTTCCTTCCATTGTGGAACAAGGAAGCATAAATCTTTTTGTTGTCCTGTATATTCTTGTGCCACTTGAAATTCAAGGACATGGTTTGTGTTTTGCAAGGCACCAAATAATGGGGAAACAGGTTCTCTAACTTGGAAATCCATTGGACCATTTTTAATCTGAAGAATAACATTATCCATAAACTCTCCGTCTAATGGTTTAAAATGATCATATGCCGCTCTTGCACGATCTGTTTTTCGATCACGCCAATCTTGAAGACAGTTGTAAACAAAACATCTCCAGAAAACAAGACCGCCAAATGGCTCAAGTGCTTTAGCCAGCATATTTGCCCCATCTGCATGTGTACGATTATATGTAAAAGGACCGGGACGATGTTCTGAATCCGCTTTCACAATAAACCCGCCAAAATCAGGTATATGTTGATAAATTTCTTTTGTTTTCTCGACCCACCATTGCTGTACATCTTTATCCAAAGGATCTGCTGTTGGAAGATTACCAATTTCCATTGTACTCGCATAATTAACACTTAAATATGTTGTAATGCCATAACATCTCATAATATCCGCAATTTCTGCAACACTTGGCAGCATTTCTTTTGTTATAAGATTAGTCTCCACTTTATGCACGTTTACATTATTAATGGATAAACTGTTAATTCCGACTGAAGATAACAATCTAGCATAGTCCTTGGTTCTATTTCTATCATGTGTAAATTCATAGTCCTTATAGAAAATGGAATCTCCAGAATATCCCCGCTCAATACTACCGTCCATATTATCCCAATGATTAATCATTCGAATTTGATTAGACGGATTTTCTATAATGGCTAATTCGTTAAGGTTTTCTCGCATTTGCATAAGTCTTAAGAGGTGAAATGCTCCATATAACACACCTTTATCCTGTTTTCCGATTATCGCAATTGAATGATGGTTTTTGTATGTAATCGTTTGAATCATGTAGCTGTCTTCTTGTAAATGATCTAAAACTGTTGTATTAATACCATAATCTTTTAAATGGTTATTTTCATAAGTTGCTAAAACAATTGATGGTTTTTCTAGTGGGACTGCATGTACTGATGGAGGGTGTATCATAGAAGTAATACCTTGTACCAGCTCTTCTTTAGCTGCCTGAATGATTTGTGAATGATCTAAAAAGATGAGAGTTTCGCAATATGTCTGATAATGTTCTGTTATTGAACTGTCAAGCTTATTATATTGCAGCCAACAATGATACGCTGCTTCCAAAGTTTGTTCTTTGATTTGGATATTAGTGGAATTATTCAAAGAATTACCCCTTTCCTTTTAATTGAGGATGACTCTATAGGCAGAGTCATCCTCCTTTTTATAAAAAGAATTTAAACCGTTACATTTGCCAATGTTTCAATAATATATTGGTTTACCGTTGCTTTTAAACGCTCTTGTCTACCTGAAGCATTTTTAATTTCTGTTAATTGTAGAGCATATTCTTCAAGCTTGCGAAGGTTTGTTTTTCCTTCAACAATCTCTAGTCCAATCCCTTGTGTATAGCTGCTATATCTTTCTTCAATGAAGCTATCAAGAACTTTATCTTGGATTAATTTGTTCGCAACTTTTGTACCGATTGCAAATGTATCCATTCCGGCAATATGTGCATGGAAAAGATCTTCAGCTTCAAATGAACCCCTTCTTACTTTTGCATCGAAGTTTAATCCACCTTTTCCTAATCCATCATTTTTAAGAATCTCATACATTGCTAATGTTGTAGAATATAAATCTGTCGGGAATTCATCCGTATCCCAGCCAAGTAGAGTATCACCTTGGTTTGCATCAACAGATCCAAGCATATTGTTTTCGCGTGCAACACGTAATTCGTGTTCAAATGTATGACCTGCAAGTGTAGCATGGTTTGCTTCAATATTAAATTTAAAATGGTCTGTAAGATCATATTTTTGCAAGAAAGCTAACCCAGTCGCAACATCAAAATCATATTGGTGTTTAGTAGGTTCTTTTGGTTTTGGTTCAATTAGGAATGGTGCATCAAAACCGATTTCTTTAGCATAGTCAACTGCCATATGGAAGAACCGTGCAAGATTATCTAATTCTAATCCCATGTTTGTATTAAGAAGTGTTTCATAACCTTCACGACCACCCCAGAATACATAGTTTTCAGCACCTAGCTCTTTACCAACTTCAAGCGCTTTTTTTACCTTTGCCGCTGAGTAAGCGTAAACATCAGCATTATTAGAAGTAGCAGCACCATGAACATAACGTGGGTTTGTAAACATGTTCGCTGTATTCCAGAGTAACTTTGTTTTGCTTGTTTTCATATATTCTTTAATCATCGCAACAATAACATCTTGATTTTTATTTGTTTCTGCTAATGTTGCTCCTTCTGGTGCAATATCCACATCATGGAAACAGAAGAATGGTACATTTAGCTTTTCGAAAAATTCAAATGCAGCTTCAACACGTGCTTTTGCTAAATCTAAACCTTGCAAGTGATTCCATGGGCGAATAGCTGTTCCTACACCGAACGGATCGGAACCGTCAGCAGTAAATGTATGCCAGTATGCAACTGAAAAGCGGAGTAAATCCTCCATTTTCTTTCCGTTAATGACTTCCTCAGGATTATAGTATTTAAAAGCTAGAGGGTTTGCAGAACCAGGTCCTTCATATTTAATTTGGTTAACGTTTTCAAAATAAGCCATGTTTTTTTGCCTCCCGATTAACTAAACTTAAAAACTCCCAAACTACTGTTAACGCTTTCAATACTAGAGCATTAACATACAACAATTATCTTTTTGGTTGTCTTTTAATATAAGTTTTACTTTTGTTCCTTACACCAATATAGTACCATCTCCAAATTAGTTTGTCTATTGAATAAACTAAGTTTTTTTATTTTTTTCAATCCTCGTCAATTATCTACAATACATATTAGGAATTTTTGCTAAAATCATAGAATAACACTTACGTTAGACCCCTGAATAAGCCATAAATCCACCATCAACCGGTACACTTATTCCTGTAACAAAACTACTTGAGTTCTCATCGATTAACCATAATAATGTACCTAATAAGTCTTTTGGATCTCCCAATCTTCTCATAGGCGTGTGTGCTAGTATTTTTTTCGTTCGGTCAGTATAGCTGCCATCCTCGTTTTTTAATAATTTTTCATTTTGTTTTGTTAAGAAAAATCCCGGTGCAATTGCATTTACACGAATACCTGTCTCTGCCATATGGACCGCAAGCCACTTTGTGAAGTTCTCAATTCCGGATTTTGCTGCACTATATGCAGGTACCTTTGTCATAGGGCTTGGTGCACTCATTGATGAAATATTAATGATCGTTCCTTTTGTTTCAATCATTCTCTTTGTAAATACTTGAGTCGGAATTAATGTGCCGATAATATTCAGGTTAAAAACAGACTGAAAACCCTCTGTCGTAAGGTCAAAGAAAGTCGTAATGTCTTTATTTTCTAAATCTGACATCTCAAAGATTTCCTTCGTTGTTACCCCCTTCGGATGGTTCCCCCCGGCTCCATTTATTAATACATGGTAGTCACCGTATACCTCAAAGATTTTTTGCTCTGCTTTTTTTACACTTTCTATATTAAGGACGTCACACTCGATAGCTAGTGCATCTCCACCGGCTTCAATAATTTCATTCACAACTACCAAACCTTTTTCATATGTACGATTTAAAATAGCGACCTTCATTCCTTGTCGAGCTAATTCAATAGCCATACGACCGCAAAGAACTCCTCCGCCACCTGTAATAACTGCAACTTTACCTTTTAAATCTTCATATATTGGTAACATTTTCTCCACTCCTTTTAAAAATCAAAGTACATATTATGTAATGTTTAACGCTTACATTTTTGATCATACAAATCATTATCCCGTTTATTCGTAATGCGCCTCTTTGTTTAACCATTAACCTAAGTATATGTCAACTTTTTCAATTTTCCAATAGGAAAAGTTATGATATTGAAAATATAATATTAACGATTATATAAAAAAACAGGTGAAAAGATTCACCTGTTTTTGAAAATTTAAAATTAGAATTTAGATTGATAGTTATCAATTTCCCATGAATGCACGGCTGTACGATAGCTATCCCATTCTGCTTTTTTAGCAGATACGTATTCGCCATATACGTGCTCACCTAATGTTTTACGGCCAATTTCGCCATTTTGGAATTCAGCAATTGATTTTTCAAGGCTACCTGGAAGATTCTCAATTCCAAGTTCTTCGCGACGCTCTTCTGTCATGTGGAAGATATCTTCATTAATAGAGGCTGGAGCTTTTAAGCCTTTTTCAATTCCTTCAAGACCAGCAGATGCGATAATCGCAAATGTTAGGTACGGATTTGCAGATGGATCTGGACAACGAAGCTCAACACGAGTTGCCATACCTTTTTTAGCCGGGATACGAATTAGTGCTGAACGGTTTGATGCAGACCATGCGATATAGCAAGGTGCTTCATATCCGGGAACTAAACGCTTATAAGAGTTTACTAATGGATTTGTTACAGCAACAATGTTTTTCGCATTGTCTACTAAACCTGCGATGAATGAATATGCTTCATCTGATAATTGTAACTCATCTGCTTCATTATAGAATGCATTTTCTCCATCTTTGAAGAAAGACATATTTACGTGCATTCCAGAACCGTTAATTCCGAAAACTGGTTTTGGCATAAATGTAGCATGTAAGCCGAATTTTTGGGCAATTGTTTTAACAACCCATTTATAAGTAGTAGATAAATCTGCTGCACCTAAAGCGTCAGCATATTTAAAGTTAATTTCGTGTTGACCTTCAGCAACTTCATGGTGAGAAGCTTCGATTGTGAAGCCCATTGCTTTTAATGCACGGTAAATTTCTAATCGTACACGCTCACCTAAATCTTTTGGTGATGGCTCAAAATAACCGCCATTATCATCTAATTGTTGAGTCGGGTTACCGTCTGCATCTGTTTTAAATAGGAAGAACTCTAATTCCGGACCAACCGAGATTGTATAACCTTTATCAGCTGCACGCTCTACTGTCTTTTTTAAAACATTACGAGTATCACCCTCGAAAAGTGTTCCATCAGGGTTCACAGCTGAACAAAGGAAACGCGCTTCAGAATATCCTTCTTCAACAGACCAAGGTAATACTGCAAATGTTGTAAGATCAGGTTGTAAGTATAGATCTGACTTGTTAATTGGAGAGAAACCTTTTACAGAAGAACCGTCAAACATTTGTTTCCCTGCAACAACATCATCGAATTGCTCTACAGTAACAGTCACGCTTTTTAAAATACCCTCTATATCTACAAATTGTAGATGGATAAGCTCTACACTTTTAGAGCTGATAATTTCTTTAATTTGTGCAAGAATTTCCGTATCATTTTTCCCTTTTGAAATAACCGCTTCACTCATGTTAGATAACCTCTCATTTCTATGTCGTTTTTTATAACATGAGTTTATTATATTTAAAGATTGTAAATTTGACAAGTGTTTTTCTATTAAATTTTCTGTATTTTTATAATATTTTTATAGAAAACGGTTACATTCATCTCGCTTTTAGATAGATTGCTACATTTATCATTCATTAGCAAATATCTGTAAAAGAAATGATGTATTTTATTCATATTTATACAGTGAATTTTATATCTTACACTCACTGATTTTTTGAAAGTATTTATTCTGAACAATAATTAGAAAAACTTGGCCTGTCGCCAAGTCCTAATAACGAAAGTCTTCGTTTTTCTTATACGATCATCCATAAAATTTATATACATTTTGATAGTACAAAAAAAGAACCTTTCAAAAACAAGGTTCTTTTACTCGTTAACATTAATCATCCTGATCATCAAGTTCTAACTCAAGAATCTCTTTTGTTTCAGCATCAATCGTTATTTCCGCTTCTCCTGAGGAAGTTTTAAACTCCATATCATATACGTATCTGCCATCATCTTCATCTAATTCAATTTCATGAAGTTCGCCATCAATTTTTGTTTTAGCTATTTCAATTGCTTCCTTTTCTGTAATTATTGTTTTATTTGATATGTTATTTGAATTGACATCATCGTCGTCATCGACTTTTTCATCGACTCTGTGAATTTTAGCTGTTGTTGCATCAATGTATAGTTCATAATCCTTTTGATCTTTGTCAATCTCAACTTCATAGACAGGCTGACCGTTCTGATTTTCCAGTTCCACACTTTCAATCACTCCATCAACCTTCTTTAAGGCTGCCTCTTTTGCTTTATCGATCCCTATTGTTTCATAATTTTCTTGTGCGTAGCTGTGATTAATTGCCACTGCACCACCTAATACGACTACCGCTGCTAATGAGATTGTCATCAATTTCTTCATTTCTTTATTCCTCCTTGATTGTTATGTTTCTTACATACTTAACTTTAACCAACCAATATGAGAGGAAACGGAAAGGAAGATTAAAAATTGATGAGAAAACTCTTAGATTTCTTAAGAATCGTCTTCATCATCTTCCTGTTCTTCCCAAGTAACCGTAATCGCCTGTTTTTTATAGGCATCTATTTGAATAGTTGCTTCTCGATCATCATCGGTTTCAATTTCAATTAAATAGTAAGGTGCTTGACCGTTACTTTCAATAAAATCAACGTCATCCACTTCGCCATTCACTTCTTCTAAAGCCAAATGTATGGCTTCTTTTTCAGATAAAAGTCTCTGAGACGTTTTCGTTGAATTTGTAACATCTCCTGTATAAGGATCGATGGTTAGTGTGTGTTCTTCATTTTCTCTTTGCACGATGGCCTGATAATAAGAAGATGACGCAGATTGGATTAGTTCAATTGATTTAATCGTACCCTGAGATGAAATTTTTGATTTCACTTCTTCTTCAGTTAAAGGATTTTCATTATTTATATTGGGTTTTTGTTCACTATTTTTTTCTTGTTGGGTGATAGAAACAACCTCTCCACTCGTAGCATGAATGACAATAAGATATGTTCCTGTTTCTGCTTTCAAGACAAAATGATACTCGTTATCTTTTTTCGTTGTTTCAATAATTTCACCCGTATATTTATCTAAAGCCCTTTCTTTCGCTTCTCCTTCTGTTAAAGCTTGAGCTTCTGATGCCTGACCCCATAGTTGAACTGTAGCTAGAAGAACCACTCCGACAATGGCAATACATCCTATAGTCATCAACCATTTCCTTCTATTCATATTTCACCTCCATTTTTATAAGGTTTAGTATAAGATAGAAATATGAGAATTTGCTGAGAAGGAAGAACATGCTTTTCGAGTTATTTTTCTAAAAGGTTAGTGTTACAGTTGTCCCTATTCCTTCGACACTTTCGACATGGATGTGAATATTTAAAGCTTCTGCGATTTCCTTGGCCATAGAGAGTCCTAACCCACTTCCTCCTTGCTTTCGAGTTCGAGCTTTATCAACCCGATAAAAACGGTCAAAGATTTTAGGTAAATCATTTTCAGGAATACCAATTCCTCTGTCTGCTATTCGGATTAATGGTCTCTCCCCGTTTTTCTCAATATAAATAGAAATGTTCTCTTCACTATACTTTTTCGCATTGTCTAGAAAAATAAAAAGCAATTGCTTTAATTTTTGAGTATCTGTTACTGTATAAATCACTTCATCGCTACTTACTTCCACTGTTCTGTGATATGCATTTTGAAATATTTTAGCTGATTCCTTCACTAGCTCTGTCATATTTACTTCTGTTTTATCAATATTCCATTTTTCGTCATGTTTAGCCAAAAGAAGGAGCTGTTCGATCATGTCACTCATTCTAACAGCCTCAGAATGAATGGCCTCAATCGACTCATCCATTACTTCCGGACGTTGTTTCCCTCTTCTCTTCATTAAATCTGCATAGCTTTCAATAATCGTTAAAGGTGTTTTCAGTTCATGAGAGGCATTTGATACAAATTGCTCCTGCTTTTTAAAGTTCGTTTGCAAAAGATCGATCATTTTATTAAAGGTAATTCCCATCTCTACAAGCTCATCTTTCGACTTTTCTACAAGTTGTATTTGTTTGAATTGTCCACTTTCCTGAATATCCTTCATGGTTTCAGTCATTGTTTTGATCGGTCGGGTGATTAAATTACTTAAGAAATGTGTTGATAAGAGAACAGGAATAACAGAAATAATAGTAGTTGCAACTAAAACAATTCTTAAAACAGATAGAATCTCATTTGTTGTAGTTATACTTTTTGTTACTTGCAGATTGACAATACTTCCATCTGTCCAAATAATTGGACTTGAAGCGAAAGCATATTGTTTATTCTCAAATGTAATGATTTCGCTCTTTTCTCCTGCAAAATATGTTTCTTGCATATTATCTAATGTTTTTTCAGAAGGTGAAGCAATCTTTGCAACTGATTTACCCTCAACTGACAATACATGAATCATTCCATCAACAGGTAAATATGCGCGCAGCAATTGGTTGGGATCTACTTGCTTTATTCCTTCACTAACATCATTTGATATCTTCTCTGTTTCCGCTTTTATTTGTTCTAGCTCTTTTTCAATCATCATGTTGTTAAACACCATATAAATTGATGTGTTCATTACAAGAATAAGCAAAATAAATAAAAAGGCTGTATATAAGTTTATTTTATTTCGAAGCTTCATTTTGCTTCCTTTAAGACGTAGCCAACACCACGTACTGTATGTATCAATGGATAATCAAATGGAAAGTCAATTTTCTTACGTATGTAGCGGATATAAACATCAACAACATTTGTATCACCAAAATAGTCATATCCCCAAACCGCTTCTAGTATTTGTTCACGGTTTAGAACCTGCCTTTTGTTTCTTAGGAGAAATAGAAGTAAATCAAATTCCTTAGGTGTTAATTCTATTTCATGTTCACCTCTTAGCACTTCACGTGTTTTTTCATTCACCTTTAATTCTCCGGCAATGAACCAGTCATCAAGATCCATTTGTTCATTTTGTTGAGCTGGTCTGGAACTCATTCGCAATACAGCGCGAATTCTCGCAAGTAGTTCCTCCATTTGAAAAGGCTTTGTAATATAATCATTTGCTCCTAAATCCAAGCCTGAAACTTTATCTTCAACAGATCCTTTCGCTGTGAGCAAAATAACAGGGGTATACGGATCTTTCACCCGGATTCGGCGAAGAAGCTCGATTCCGCTTAATCCGGGTAACATCACATCTAATAAAATTAAATCAAAGCTTCCTTTTCGATAAACTTCCAATGCGGTAACTCCGTCCATCGCTTTTTCAATTATATACCCTTCATAGCCTAGCTCCAGTTCAAGCAATCTTACTATTTTCTCCTCATCTTCAACAATTAAAATTGATTCTTTGTTCATTAGAACCTCCTTTAATCTTTTCATTTTATCCCTCTTATAAGCTTCCTTCCTCATCATATCAAATAGCAGTAGCCATTTTCTATTTTGAGGCGTTCAACCATCCGCAATTTTTTTACATTAAAGCACTTCTTTTGACTTTCGATTTACCAATATGTAAGATAAGAGCGCAAATTACATATTGAAAGGGGCCACAAAAAATGGCGCAATCTTTAAAAGGTAAAGTTGCTCTTGTTACTGGAGCAGGGAAAGGAATTGGACGTGCAACTGCAATTGCCCTTGCTCACGAAGGAGTAAATGTAGGGTTATTAGCACGAACAGAACAAGATTTAGTGGAAGTAGCGAAGGAAATTGAAGCTCTTGGAGTGAAAACGGCCTATGCTACTGCAGATGTTTCTTCTATCGAAGAAGTAAATGCTGCTGTTGAAAAACTAAAAACTTCTCTTGGTCCAGTCGACATTCTTATCAACAATGCCGGCATTGGGAAATTCGGGAAATTCCTTGAACTTGAACCAGAAGAATGGAAGAAGATAATCGATATTAATTTATTGGGTGTTTATTATGTTACCCGTGCTGTATTACCTCAATTAATTGACAAAAATGGCGGAGATATTATTAATATTTCTTCAACCGCAGGTCAAAAAGGAGCTCCTGTGACGAGTGCTTACAGTGCTTCAAAATTCGGTTTATTAGGACTTACCGAATCGCTTGCCTTGGAAGTTCGCAAGCATAATATTCGCGTAACAGCTCTTACTCCAAGTACTGTCGCAACTGAGTTAGCTTATAAAGAAAACCTTACAGATGGTAATCCGGAAAAAGTGATGCAGCCGGAAGATCTTGCAGAGTATATGGTTGCTCAACTTAAACTTCATCCTAGAATCTTTATTAAATCTGCTGGACTTTGGTCAACAAATCCGTAACGTATAAATTATGAATGGGCTGCCCAATTATTAATAGGGCAGCCCATATTTTCTACTTTTTTGATCTTCTTAACCAACTCCATGAAATGAATATTATTCCATATTTGATAAAATCAAGAGTTCGTGTAAAATTAAACATATTATCCATATATTTTTATCTAGATTCTTCATTTATCAATGCTTTTTATTTACACCACACATTGTTTTTCATACTATTAAGGAGGTATGAATGTTGAAAAAAGCTTTAATTAACATTGATTACACCTATGATTTTGTTGCAGAAGATGGTGCACTTACCTGTGGGAAGCCCGGTCAAGATATCGAAAGGGAAATCTCAGCTATTACAAAAGAATTTATTAAAAAAGATGAGTTTGTTGTCTTTGCCATAGATCTTCATGAAAAAGAGGATCATTTCCATCCTGAGACAGCATTATTTCCACCACATAATATCCGTGATACAAAAGGAAGAAATTTATATGGAGAGCTTCAAGAGCTATACAAAAGCAACCAAGAAAAAAGCAATGTACTATGGATGGATAAAACACGTTATAGTGCTTTCGCCGGAACAAATTTAGAAATAAAATTAAAAGAACGCGGTATTACAGAGCTGCACCTCGTTGGAGTTTGCACAGACATATGTGTTTTACATACTGCTGTGGATGCATACAATAAAGGGTTTTCCATTGTCATATATAAAGACGCTGTTGCGAGTTTTAATGAAGCAGGTCATGAGTGGGCTTTGCAACATTTTTCTTCATGCTTAAATGCTAAAGTGATTTAACATCATGCTTAAATACGTATTTAATGAACAGATGGTCCCTCCATTATTCATTAAATAGTGACCACTACGATCTATGTGAAAAATTGAACGAACTTGGAGGAATAAAATGAACACACATTACGAAGATGATAGTCTAGCTCTTCATACAGACCTTTATCAAATTAATATGGCTGAATCGTATTGGGAAGATTCCATCCATGATCGAAAGGCAGTATTTGAAGTGTTTTTTCGAAAACTGCCATTTGGAAATGGCTATGGAGTTTTTGCAGGGCTTGAAAGAATCATCCAATATCTTGAGAAATTTCAATTCTCAACTAGTGACATTGAGTATTTACGTGAAGAATTAGGTTATAAAGATGATTTTTTACATTACTTAAGTACCCTTCGATTTACTGGAAATGTTTATTCAGTACAAGAAGGGGAAATGGTATTTGGAAATGAACCTATTATCCGAATTGAAGCCCCTTTAGCCGAAGCACAATTAGTGGAAACAGCCATTTTAAATATCGTCAATTATCAGACGCTCATTGCAACAAAAGCAGCTAGAATCAAGCAAGTCGTTGGTGATGATACGGTTATGGAATTCGGTACTCGCCGCGCACACGAATTAGATGCTGCTATTTGGGGAACCAGAGCAGCATATATTGGCGGATTCCATGCAACATCTAATGTAAGAGCAGGAAAGCTGTTTAATATCCCTGTTTCAGGTACACATGCTCATGCTTTTGTTCAAGCATACAAAGATGAATATGTCGCTTTTCATAAGTATGCACGCCGTCACAAAGAATGTGTGTTCCTTGTAGATACATATGATACATTAAAATCTGGTGTTCCGAATGCAATTAAAGTAGCAAAAGAATTAGGAGATAAGATTGAATTTAGAGGAATACGTCTAGATAGCGGAGATCTTGCTTACTTATCTAAGGAAGCGAGAAAAATGCTCGACCAAGCAGGTTTCCATGATACAAAAATCATTGCTTCAAATGATCTGGATGAATCTACCATTATCAACCTAAAATCACAAGGTGCCAAAATTGACATTTGGGGTATTGGAACAAAACTGATCACTGCTTTTGATCAACCTGCACTCGGTGCTGTCTATAAGCTGGCTTCAATCGAAGATGAAAATGGTGAAATGATCGATACGATCAAAATTAGTGGAAATCCTGAAAAAGTATCAACACCAGGCTTAAAAAAGATTTATCGGATCATTAATACGCTAAACCACAAATCTGAGGGTGACTATATTACTTTAGAGCATGAAGATCCTGAAAGTGAAGAGAAATTAAAGATGTTCCACCCTATTCATACGTTTGTAAGTAAATTCGTTACAAACTTTGAAGCCAAAGAATTACATCATCTTATTTTTGAGAACGGATCACTTGTATATGACTCCCCTACCCTACAGGATATGCAAAATTACACAAGGGCAAACTTAGAGTTATTATGGGATGAATATAAGCGTGCCCTACATCCCGAGGAATACCCGGTTGACTTAAGTCAGGAATGCTGGGAAAACAAAATGAGAAACATTGAAGAAGTAAGACAAAAAGTATCCGAAATGATCAAAAACAATAGGAAATTCTAAAATAACTTCAATTGGAGGCGTAAAAATGAGTTTACAAAAAAGAATTATGAGTGAACTACATGTAAAAGAAACGATAAATCCAAAGGAAGAAATCAAAGCACGTGTAACGTTTCTAAAAGAATACTTGAAATCAACTGGTGCTAAAGGCTTTGTTCTTGGCATTAGTGGCGGCCAGGACTCTACTTTGGCAGGTCGTTTGGCTCAAATTGCAGTTGAAGAATTACGCAGTGAAGGATATCAAGCAACTTTCACAGCTGTAAGACTTCCATACGGTGTTCAACAGGATGAAGATGATGCACAATTAGCCCTTTCTTTTATTAATCCAGATAAAAGTGTTGCTTTTGACATATCAAATAGTGTCGATGCATTTGCCAATGATTACGAAAAAACAATGGATGAACCGCTCTCAGACTTTAACAAAGGTAATGTAAAAGCACGAACAAGAATGATTACTCAATATGCGATTGGCGGACAGGAAGGCTTGTTAGTTATTGGTACAGACCATGCTGCAGAGGCGGTTACAGGATTTTTCACAAAATATGGTGACGGTGGTGCAGACTTATTACCACTAACAGGCTTAACAAAGCGTCAAGGTAAACGTCTGCTTCGAGAATTAGATGCGCCTGAACGATTATATCTCAAAATACCAACTGCTGATCTATTGGACAACACTCCCCTGCAAGCAGACGAAACAGAGCTTGGTATTACATATGACCAATTAGATGACTACTTGGAAGGGAAACAAGTCGATTCCGAAGTAGCTGAAAAAATCGAAAAACGCTACCTGATTTCACAACATAAGCGAGAAGTACCGGCCTCTATGTTTGATGGATGGTGGAAAAAATAAATAAAAACAATACAAAAATACTCAAGATGCATTTTCTCTTGAGTATTTGCGTTTTAAAAGACAATGTTAGAATGTAAAACAAATAAATTGACGATGTTAAGAAAAGAGCCAATAATGTTTATATGATCTAATCAAGTTACGTCAGGAGAGAACATGATGACAAACATTGAAGAAAAAACATGTAAAGAATCCCTTGTTATTAAAACCAGTAGAGTATTTCCATTAGATACAAATAACCATAATACATTGTTTGGCGGCAAATTAATGAGCTATATCGATGATGTTGCCTCGATTTCAGCAGCCATGCATTCAAGATGTGAGGTTGTAACAGCCTCGACAGATTCTGTTGATTTCTTAATTCCTATCCGCCAAAGTGACTCTGTTAGTTTAAAATCCTATGTCTCGTCAGTTGGCCGTTCATCTATGGAGGTTTTTGTTAAAGTCATTGCAGAAGATTTAAAAACAGGAGAACGAAAGCTTGCAGCTACCTCTTTCATAACTTTTGTGGCACTAAATGACCAAGGCAAACCCCAGCAAGTTCCAAGAGTCATTCCGGAATCAGATGAAGAAATCATGCTTTTTAATACCGCAAAACAGCGCAGAAATGTCCGAAAAGAACGTCGTGAACATAGTGAAGCTTTCGCTAATGTTGTGACATTATAGATCTTACGTCAAAAAAAGAATGCATCCAATTGTTGGATGCATTTTAACATGAGAATAATTGAGAATAGTTGAGAATTGAAAATTAGTTTAAATCATTATTTTATTTCAGCTGGAACAGCTAAGCCTAAACCTTCAGCTACACGAGTTCCGTATTCTGGATCTGCTTTGTAGAAGTGACCGATTTGACGTAATTTAATTTCGTCTCGTTCAACTGGTTTCATTGCGCCAACAATGTTACTCACTAAGTGTGCACGTTGTTCTTCAGTCATAAGACGATACAAGTCACCAGCTTGAGTATAGTGATCATTATGATCATATGCTACACTTTCAGCTACTCCTGATACCGGATAGGCCGCTTGTTTATTTTCTGGTGTTTCAGTTGGACCTCCAAAGCTGTTCGGCTCATAGTATACTGATTTTCCACCATTATCATCAAAGCGCATTTGACCATCACGTTGGTAGTTTTTCACTTCATTTCTTGCACGGTTAATTGGAAGTGCCTGGTGGTTCGCACCTACGCGGTAACGATGTGCATCATGATATGCGAAAAGTCGTCCTTGAAGCATTTTATCTGGTGATACATCTATACCAGGAACTAATGTACCAGGTGAGAATGTTGCTTGCTCAACTTCCGCAAAGTAGTTTTCCGGGTTACGATCCAACACCATACGACCAACTTCAATTAATGGATAATCTTTTTGAGACCAAACTTTTGTTACATCGAATGGATCCCATTTATAAGTATTCGCATCTTCCAAAGGCATAATCTGCACATATAATTTCCATGCAGGGAAATCACCTTTTTCAATTGCATTAAATAAGTCTTCTGTATGATAATCTGGATTTTCACCAGCAATTTGTGCTGCCACTTCAGGAGATATGTTTTTAACTCCTTGTTCTGTTTTGAAGTGATATTTAATCCACACTCCATCACCTTCCGCATTTGTCCACTTAAATGTATGACTTCCAAATCCATGCATATGTCGTAATGTCGCTGGAATTCCACGATCAGACATTAAAATTGTTACTTGATGTAAAGACTCTGGAGACAATGACCAGAAATCCCATACGGCATTAGGGTTTTTTAAGTGTGTTTGTGGATCACGTTTTTGCGTATGAATGAAATCAGGGAATTTAATCGCATCACGAATAAAGAATACCGGTGTATTGTTACCTACGATATCATAGTTTCCTTCTTCCGTATAAAACTTAACCGCAAATCCACGTGGGTCGCGAACTGTATCTGCTGAACCATTTTCACCTGCAACTGTTGAAAAACGAATAAATAATGGTGTACGTTTTCCTACTTCAGAGAAGAGATTTGCTTTCGTGTATTTTGTCACATCATTTGTTACTTCAAAAAACCCGTGTGCTCCTGCACCTTTCGCATGAACCACACGCTCAGGAACACGTTCTCTGTTAAAATGTGCAAGCTTTTCTAAAAGGTGTACATCTTGCAATAATGTTGGGCCACGATTTCCTGCTGTAATTGAGTTCTGGTTGTCCCCTACTGGAGCACCCCAGCTTGTAGTTAGTCTGTTATTAGTCATTTAAGAATCACCTCATATTTTGTTTGGCTATGAATCAATAATAACATGTCTCAATTAAAAATCAATACTTTTTTATAATAATTATAATTTAATAGTTAAAATTATATTTAATCTATTATTAAAACACGTCTAAAACACTTAACTTCTCTATATTATTTAGATAAGAAAAGAATTATGACAACTAAATTCATTCATTATATACTCAATTAATATTTATCAATTATCATTTACTTTTACAAAAATATCCATATACTTTAATGAAATGACCTACATTAATGTATACGAATAAACAGACGTTTTTGTTTACATAATAATGTTATGTAAAACGTTTCTCTTTGGCAATTTTGGGTAAACAATTAAATAACATATTTCCCCTTCGTTACCAACATTTCAATTTTACATAAGACAATAGAATTTTTATAAACTATATATGAAAATCAACTAAATATGTTATGCTTTGCCTATATCTTTGCAGAAAGGAATTTGCGAACTATGCTTTTACAGGCTCTACTTATTTTCGCCCTTCAACTAATTTATGTTCCTGTTCTTACTATTAGGACAATTCTACTTGTAAAAAGTCAAACAAAATCAGCTGCAGGTGTTGGATTATTAGAAGGAATCATTTATATTGTTAGTTTAATTTTTGTGTTTCAGGATTTATCAAACATCTACAATATCATTGCCTATGTGGTTGGTTTTAGTGTTGGTTTACTTCTAGGTGGAGCCTTAGAACGCAAACTGGCAATAGGTTTTATTACTTATCAGGCTAATATTCTCGCTAAAAATATGGATTTAGTTAATGCGTTACGTACTGCAGGATTCGGTGTAACAGTATTTGAAGGTGAAGGAATTAATACAGCAAGATTCCGTCTTGATATCGTTGCTAAACGTTCCCGTGAAAAAGAACTGCTTCAAATCATTGACCATTTTGAACCAAAAGCATTTTTATTGTCATATGAGCTTCGTTCATTTAAAGGCGGTTACCTGACAAAATCAATGAAAAAGAGGGCCGTTTCGTTTTTTAAAAAGAAAAAAGCCGAGGAAAATAACTAAATTAGTTAGAGTAAATAAATAAGCGAACATTAAAAGGAGTGATTATCATTAGATAAATCACTCTTTTTATATTTCATTAGATTTTTCTTACTGCAATTATCGGATTCAAACTGTAACACTCCACGATAACCTACATACCAATGTAAGGATGATTTATTCTAAAAAAGTTGATAAAGGAGCGCTCACCATCATGTATTCATATCCTTTTGCTTATCAAAACGAGCCTGTATCGCAATTCCCTTATGGAGGACATCAAATGTATTATCCAACTTATTATGATCAGTTTCAACCAATGGAACAACGTCAACCTAACCTTGAAAGAAGAGTATCAACTCTCGAACGACAATCTGAACGTCAAACAAGAGAACTCACAAGGCAAAATGAAGAAATAAAACGTTTAAATGAAGAAAACCGCAGAATGAACCGTGAGATAAGCCGGCTAAATGAGCAAGTTGTTCGAGTTAATAATCGTGTCGAACAACATACCCGCCGTCTTAACCGACTTAACCAAAGATTGCGTGCGGTAGAAACCAAGTTTAGCCTGCCTTTTTCTCCAGATGAAGGTGGATTCTAGAAAGTTTGGTATTAATTATCCTGATAGGGTGGATTTCACCCTATTTTTATTTTTCATAAGTTAGTCAATATTATAAAAAAGAAACTTTAAATAAATTAAAGTCTAATAAGGTTATTTAATTCTTTTAAAACAACAAGCACCTCTAGCTCCTCTGCTTTTAATAGTAACTTTTTTCGCAGTCTTTTTAATGCGATTTATGATTACGGGTGATTTATTATTACTCCCTCCATTATTACTACTGTAAGTACTCAAATAATATCCCTCCATAAAATAAATTTCTCTATATTATAAACAAGTGATAATCTTGTGGTTTGGACTAATTGACAATTAATGTTGTTTCAAAAAAGCTTTTATTTACTATTTCATAACATTTTATAACTGGCTTTTTTTCTTTAATGAAATGATAATCATTTTCACATCATGATATGGATGATTAATTAAATCAAATTCAGATGGAATTGGAGATGTTTTGGGGTGTGAATGATAAATACCTAAAACATTCTCACCTTTATTGAAAATTTCATCAAATACATTTTGAACTTTTTCATTACTGACAAAATACCTGTTAAGTGACTTTGATTCATTTTTCAACTTCCATATAGAGCTGACTATATCATTTACTCCTGAGACAATTCCGCAGGCTTCGTACGGTTGTTCTGAACAACAGTGGTCTATTATCTTTTCATAATCATTTTGTTTCAAAGTTAACTTGTTGTTACTCATCAACTTTACTCCTTTGTATGGATGATATGGATTTTACGTCACCCTTTAACACTTTAGAGCTAAGTTCATTAATTGAAGGATCATTTGGAGTCTCAGAGAATATTTTTGGCTTTTCTTCATTTGTTTTGTTTCGAGTACTTATAAGCAACTCACTTTCTGCTTCTTTCAGATCTTTGTTCTTCCCTTTGTTTTGATCAATTAATTCAATTTTTTGTGGTTTCGGACTAGTAGGTGGTAAGAAACTAGCTTTTTGTGTTCTTTTAGATACACCTTGATAAAAGTTTGATATATCTTTTCCGAAGGGTACAGATAACTCAGGTAATATATTCTGGTAGGAAGTTGATGATGATTTAATTATTTTTTGTAATTGCTGATAGCTTGTCGGTTGTATTTTATTCTTTGCTTGGGGTATTTGTTTCTGGGGTACAATATTTGATTTAAGAACTTCACCTTTTAGTTTGATTAGTTCATTCTTCAAATCCAGCAATTCTTTTTTTCTTGTGTGATGGAGGATAATAACGTTTCCTCATTACGTATCAACGAATCCATTTTTGCCATTAATTCATCCATGTTCAAACTATTCACTTTATCTGTTAAACCCTTAACTTTTTGCTTTACATTTTCTATAGATAAATTCATTGATTTAATTTCTTCCTTAAGCGCCGTTATCTGTTGAGATATATTCGTTATTTTAATAGTATGTTGGTCTCTGTTTCTTTCCATAACATCCTCTAATTCTAATATTTGCTTCATTAAATCGTAACACTCATTTTTCATAATTAGATAATCTTCAACAACATTACCAGATTTCATTGTTTCTAACGTTTGTTTATAAACAATGTACTTCTTCTTTAATCCCTCAATATCATCTTGTTTCATTCTAACAATCTCCTTTCATTATTATCTAAAATGAATCTGGACAATTACACAATTTAACAATTAGACAGATATATTAGAACCATTTTTACTACTAAACATATGCTACAAATGAATAGAAATTATCCTAATTCGGAGGTGTTTGCAAATATGCAAGCAAAAAACTTAACAGGAGGCCAGGAGCTCCTTTGTATTAATACTGAGAAGGTATATGACTGGATTCTTAATGAAGCTTCGTTTGATTTAACGATCGCTGATGAAGATCTACCTGTAATCGGTGAAGATGGAATTACTTGTGATGATCTTACTGGTCCTGTCACATGTGAAGTAACTGCAGTAGGTACTGAAGTTCTAAATCGCGAAGATAGAGAATTTGTTATTGACGGAGCATTAGTTACTCTTCAGTTAGTAACTATTCGCAAAAACTTCACGGTTACTTTCTTCTTCCCAACGTTATTAGGTACTGGTGAAGCATCTTTTGATTTCTCTCGCTGTGAACAAGTCGTATTATGTGCACCAGAAGGAACTGCAGTTGAGGTAACTTATCCTGAATTAGATTGCTTTATCTGTACGTTCGAATGTGATGACCTTGCAGATACATTTGATGCAACTGTTACTGTACGTCTATGCCAAAGCATTCAGTCAACATTCCCTGTTACACTTGAAATTGTTGCTGATTTCTGTCAACCAAGAGATATTCTACCTACTCCTGCTTGCCCAACTCCAACATTACCACCACAATGTCCTGTACTATTCCCGGATAATGATGGTGCTGACGAGGATTAATTCTGCATAGAATTAGAGAGAGGAGACACTCCTCTCTCTAATTTTTTTTAAGGAGTGTAAGTTTATGGAGAAAAACAAAGAATTGATCGTTCTTCAGGAAAAAATTAGGAAAATTGAACAACAAACTTCTTTTTACTTAAAAGAAATAAAGAATTTACTCTCAAGCAACCCAACAGGAAATGAACTAAATATAATTAGTTATTTTACATATACAACGAATCTCTCACATGATAAAGATCTAGAACATATGATGATTGGCACTTACCATATCCATAACTTAGGGAAAAAAACGATAACAAATCCATATATATGTTTAAAACTCTCTTCAAATTCACCGTTTCAATTTTCCGGAAAATATATAAATAAAAATTCCAATCTGTCAATGAAACTAAATGATGCCTGGGAACGATTGAATAATCAATCAGATAAAGAGGAATATTGGCTTAAACCACTAGGAGAAGAATCATTAGCTCCATCACAGATCATCTCTTTTCCTAATTTTCAAGTGAAATGGCACTCGAATAAACCATATTCTGGTAGTATTACAGGGTTTACCTATTTTGATGAAAAGAAAGAAGGTATACCCTCTATTAATCAAATAAGTGTAAGTGGAAATTAAGTGTGAGGTGAAGAAATATGAGTTCTGATGAGAAATTAGATCCTGAACTTGTGTTAAAGAAATTAACTCATAAGCTAATAAAAGATAAGCTTGAACAATTAAAAAGTAAAAACAAAGATGATCACAGTTTTATCTATTTAGAGAGCAATACGTTAAGTATGTTACTTATGTATCTCTTAAATAACACCGAAAAGCAAAAAACTGATAATTCAACCGCAACAGACGAAAATGACTTTTCCTCAATTGAGTTAATTAAAGAATTGGACACATTAATTATAAAGAATAAAAAAGAATTTGAAGATATTATTGATCAGTTAAAAGATAAATAATATCTTCCATTTCCTTATAGAAACATTAAGTTATTGAAGGAGGCAAAACATGAGCAAATTTAATTCCAGTGCAACTAATACAACTCAACTTTCACAAAGAATTATTTATTTAAAATCTGAACTGGCTAAATATAAAGAAATGGTAGAAGACTACGAGAATAACTACCATTATTCTCAATTAAGAAAATTGAAATTGCAAAATAAGGAATTAAGGGACGAAAATGAATCAATGTCCTTACAATTACTTGAAAAAACTGAGGAGTTAAATCAATCTCTCCTAACTCAGAATAATAAAATAGAAAATCACATTAATGATAATAAAAACTATCAAAAAGAGATCTCTAGATTAAAAGAAAAACTTGAAGAGTATAAAAAAATTAACGAAAAAATGAAACTTGACATGACTTCCCTTGATGAACATCTAAACAAGAAAAAGGTAGAACTACAACAATTAAAAGAGGATCATCAAAAACTACAGATTGAAAGCTCTAAGCATAAAGAGATAATAGCAAATTTCCAAACCACAAACGATACTTTACAAATCGATATTGAACATCTATCTAAAGAAAATAATCATTATACAAATGAAATTACTGAACTAAAAAAACGAATAGCAACTGTTAAAGATGACAAATGTAAGCTGGAGGAAATGTTAAAGACTAAGGAAGAGCAAAGGAAAGTCGAATTAAGTAAACTCCAAGAAGAAGTGTTTTTTTATAAAGATCTCAATGAAAAGCTTAAGGATAATCATAATGATTTAGTGAAGGATATCAAAATTCACAAAGAAAAACTTGAAGAAGCTAAAGATGAATATGCAAATTCAAATAGGAAACAACAATTCGAATTAAGCCAGTCAAAAAAACAACTTAAAGGTTTACAAACAGAATTAGAGGATATCAAGAAAAAATATTCTGTTTTAAAACAAGAAAACAATACTCTAAAATCTTCAAATATTAATCTTGAACAAAACATAGAAAACTACTTGAAACAGCACGAGTATTTAAAGGGAAAAACAGAAATTTTAAATGAGAATAATGACAAAAATTTCTCTTCATTAATAAAAATGAATAAAGAATTGTTATCAAAAATTGATAACATTCAACATTTCCAACAGCAAATGGTTTCTACTGTTAGTTCATTCAATGAGGATTTTGGTTCACTCCTTTCCATGATTAATTATACTGATACAGACAATTACGAAGTTTCCGAGCTATTGGTTTTTCTTCTAGAACACCAATTTAAAAAGCATTTAGAAAGCTCATTAGATGTTGAAAAGGAAGGCAATTTAGAATCGGTTTTTCATGAATTTGAGTTTAAATTAGCGAAACTCACAAAAGAGATTGAGTCAACTTCCCAAAATAATAGTAAAGAATTTGAGTAAGTATATTAATTATATTTTAAAAAACTTGGACTATTTATCCTATATCAAGCCAATTTAACTAACTCTTAATTTCTAACCTTTCGATTCTTTTCTCTTCCACTTCCCCTTCCCCACTCCCCCTTTTTAACTTTTATTATAACAACAGCTTTTTTATAGTTATTAAGTTGAGAGTATACAAGAACCATCCGAAGTATATTGCATATTCTAATAATAATGAATATGAAAAAGACGCGGAGGTTATCGAATGGAAATAATATTTGTAGTAAGTGTTTTAGCAGTAATGCTGTTTATACTAATCAAGGAATATTTCCCTCCTGATGTGACCCTCTTTACCACAATGTCAATATTTCTACTTTCTGGAATTATTTCCGTGGAAGAAGCTTTTGAAGGCTTTTCAAATGATGGCGTAATTACGATCGGATTATTGTTTATTATTAGTTACAGCGTGTTTAATAGTGGGACACTTCAAAGTTTTATTAAAAAATATCTTAGAACAAATAATAAGCTCTCAATGATTCTTTTAAAATTAATGATTCCCGTTTCGAGCTTATCTGCATTTTTAAATAATACTCCAATTGTTGCAATGTTTACACCCGTTGTTCGTAATTGGGCAGTAAGAAATAATATCCCCCCTTCGAAATTACTAATTCCATTATCCTATGCAACAATTTTAGGAGGAACTATAACTCTTATCGGTACTTCTACAAATTTAATGATAAATGGCTTACTTAAACAAAATGGGTATCAGGGGTTTACACTTTTTGAATTTTCATTTATAGGAATTCCTCTTACTATCATCGGTATACTCTATATGATTACTATAGGTAAGCATATACTCCCTAAGGTAATTAGTACTGATATGCTTCAAACAATTGAAGATTCCAGTAAACGTTATATCTTTGAAGTATATGTGTCACCCGATTCTCATATGGTCGGAAAGACTGTAAACGAAGCGAATTTAAGAAAACTAAATAATATCTTTTTAATACAAATTTACCGTTCAAAGCAAATCATTTCCCCGGTTCCACATGACGAATTGATTCAATCAAGTGATTTGCTCATTTTTTCAGGCCACATTGATGGAATTAACACTCTTTTAAAAAATGGTGGAATTTCATTAAAAACTGAAAGCAATGAATTCATTACCCAATATAAAAGCGGAAAATCTACACTTATTGAAGCTGTTATATCACATAATTCACCTTTGCTGAATATTAAGGTAAAAGAATCAAATTTTCGTTCTATTTACAATGCATCAATCATTGCGATTCAAAGAAACACAAAAAAATATACATCAGGGATTGGAAATCATACACTCAAACCTGGAGATACAATTCTATTATTAACGAAAGAAAACTTCATCCAAACATGGGCAAATTCTAGAGATTTTTATTTGTTAGTAGATATAACACCTAAAAAACCTACTAAACCAACAAATAAATTTATCATTTCATTTGTGTTATTAGGAATGATTGGGCTTGTCGTATTTAACATTTTTTCAATCCTTAAAGCTGCTCTTATAAGTGTTGTTATCTTGCTATTAACAAAATCGATTAGCCCTTCGGATGCACGGAAATCTGTTGATTGGAGCATTATTATCTTAATGGCCTCCGCAATCGGGATCGGTTCATCAGTTGAACAGTCAGGATTAACTGATATCATTTCTTTATTTATTATTCATCTTTATGGAGTAATCGGGATTTACGGAATAGCTATTCTCATCTATTTATTCACAACTATTTTAACTGAATTAATCCATAATTTAGCTGCTGCAGCGATGATGTTTCCTATTGGACTATCAGTTGCTGTAGAAATGGGGATAGACCCCAAAATTTTCGCAATGCTTATCGCTATCTCTGCTTCATGCAGTTTTATCACTCCTATCGGTTATAGTACGAACTTAATTGTATATGGTCCTGGTGGATACCGATTTTCTGATTATGCTAAGGTAGGTTCCCTATTAAGTATTATTTGTATGCTTTGCACAGTATTGATAACACTTTCGATTTGGAGGTAGAAATTTAAATGAATGAAAATATACAGTGGCATAAAACCACTGTTTCAAAACAAGATCGGGAAAGTTTAAATGGTCATAAAGGCAAAATTATTTGGCTAACAGGTTTATCTGGTTCCGGAAAATCTACCATAGCAAATTGGGTTGAAAAAGAGCTTATAAATCAAGGGATTCATACCTATTTACTTGATGGAGATAATCTCCGACTTGGTATTAATAGTAATTTAGGATTTACCCAAGAAGATAGAGAAGAAAACATTCGGCGTATTTCTGAAATTGCTAAATTATTTGTTGATGCTGGTATTGTCATCCTCATAGCTACCATTTCCCCGTTTAAAAAAGACCGGGATAAAGCAAGACAAAAAGTTAAAGATGGTGAGTTTATTGAAGTTTATATAAAATGCACTCTTGAAGAATGTGAGAAGCGTGACCCAAAAGGATTTTATCAAAAAGCCAGACTAGGTAAAATCAAACATTTCACTGGAGTATCACAACCTTACGAAGAACCAACAAATCCCGAATTAATTATTGAAACTACTACTCAAGCTATTCCAACTTCTGTTCATCAGCTTACAACCTACATTTTGAAAAATATATGATTTATTGGAGGTTTAATCATGGTTGGCAGTGTACCTCATGGAGGAAAACTGATAGATAATATAAATTATCATTATGATTACAATTCTGTACCGAAAGAAATTGAAATCGACTCTATGGCGCTTGCGGATTTGGAGTTAATTGGTACAGGTGCCTATAGTCCGTTAGAAGGATTTTTAGGAAAAGAAGATTACGAATCTGTTGTTTATAAGATGCGACTAGCGAAAGGGATTATATGGAGTTTACCTATTACGCTCCCCGTTTCTGAGGAAGTAGCTAGTAATCTTACTATAGGTGAGAATATTAAACTTAGTCATAATGATGATGTATACGGTATTCTTACTTTAAAAGAAAAATACAAGCCAAATAAACAGATAGAAGCAGAAAATGTTTATAAAACAACAGATCCACAACATCCAGGGGTAAATATGTTATACAACCGAGCAAACATATACCTTGCTGGCCCCATTACTCTTGTTAAGCATCTAACTATAAATCCATCGTTTAACAGCTATTATTCTCCCCCATCAGAAACAAGAAAAGAATTTACAAGACGAAAATGGAAAACGATTGTAGGATTTCAAACAAGAAATCCCATTCACCGTGCACATGAATATATTCAAAAATGTGCATTAGAAATTGTTGATGGGTTATTCTTACACCCTCTTATAGGAGAAACAAAAGCTGATGACATTCAAGCAGATATTAGAATGGAAAGCTATAAAGTATTGTTAAATAAATACTATCCAAAAAGTAGAGTACATTTAGGAGTCTTCCCCGCGGCAATGAGATATGCAGGACCAAGAGAAGCAATTTTTCATGCCCTTGTCCGAAAAAATTATGGCTGTACACATTTTATTGTTGGCCGTGACCATGCTGGGGTAGGAAACTACTATGGTACTTATGATTCACAACAAATTTTTTCCTCTTTTACAAATGAAGAACTTGGTATAAAACCTTTATTCTTTGATCATTCATTTTACTGTAAAAAATGCAAACAAATGACTACTCAAAAAACTTGTCCTCATGATAGTAATAATCACCTTCATTTATCAGGTACAAAAGTAAGAGAGATGTTGCGTAGTGGAGAAATACCTCCGTCTGAATTTAGTAGACCAGAAGTCATTAAAACTTTAATGAAAGCATTAAAAAAATGAATGGATTCTTCTAAGGTTTAATACCTCTTATATTTGCTATCAAATATAAGAGGTGTATTTTTGTATTAACTAATTTATTACACTCTTTTCAGTCCCTCCCCTTTTATTCAACTGTCTTCTTCCTCACTTTTAATCTTTTGTCAAAACCCCTGGCGTAAGATCAAAAATCCCTTAATCTTTAGGATTATAGTCTAGTAAATTTATATTCTTCTTAGTAAAAAAACCTAGTAAAAATGCAAAGTTAATAGAATTGCCTATAGCATATAACCAATAATGGCATAAGGTATAAATGAAGCCATATATGTACAATTTCCAAAATTTTATTGTAAGGAGTAATGAAGATGAAGGTAATGACGATTTTAGGAACCAGGCCAGAAATTATCCGCTTAAGCCTTATTATTAAAAAACTTGATCGATATGCTGAAAAACATATAGTAGTCAACACTGGACAAAATTTTACTTCTTCGTTAAGTGACATCTTCTTTGAAGAATTAAATATTCGTAAGCCTGACTATGTACTCTCTAATCAACAACACTCTCTAGGAGAACAGTTATCTATAATGTATAAAAATTTAGAATCTATTCTTTTAAAAGAGAAACCAGATAAAGTTTTAGTATTAGGAGATACAAATAGTGGTTTAAGTGCAATTTTAGCAGAACGTATGGGTGTACCAGTCATTCATATGGAAGCGGGAAACCGATGCTTTGATCTAGAAGTACCTGAGGAAAAAAACCGGAGAATTATAGATACAATTTCAAGTATTAATCTACCTTATACTCCTCAAAGTAAAGAAAATTTAGTTAAAGAAGGAATTCCACGAAATCGGATTTTCATTTCCGGTAACCCAATTTATGAAGTGTTAGAACACTATAAAAAGGAGATTGACAATAGAACGATCCTTAAGACCTTAAATCTAAACATAGAGGATTATTTTTTAGTAACCATCCACCGCGCTGAGAATGTAGACCATGAAGATCGTCTTATGGAAATTTTCAAGGGAATTAATAATGTCGCAAACACCTACCAAAAAAGGGTGATTTGTAGTATTCACCCACGTACTAAATCACGTTTGGATAAAATTGAAAATTTTGAGCTTCATTCATTTGTAGAATTTTATGAGCCGTTTGGTTTCTTGGATTTTGTAAAACTTGAGAAAAATGCTTATTGCGTTTTAACTGATAGCGGTACAGTACAGGAAGAATGTTGTTTGTTCCACGTGCCTACTATTACAGTTCGCAAAACAACTGAAAGACCCGAAACAATAGCATGTGGAAGCAATATGTTATCCGGTATTGACGCAAGACAAATTGTCAGTTCTGTTAATGTAATGGTAAATCAACCAAAAACATGGATCTTTCCGGAAGGTTATGATCACATAAATGTTTCAGAGAAAATAGTAAAAATTGTATTAGGAGGTATAAAAATTGTTTAAAAATCAAACTGTTTTGGTTACAGGTGGTACAGGATCATGGGGGCATGAGTTAGTCAGACAGCTTCTAACATATAACCCAAAAGAAATTCGTATTTTTTCAAGAAACGAATCAGTTCAATTTACGATGAAACAAGAATTTGATAATAATCCAAGATTGCACTTTTTGATAGGAGATATTAAGGAAAAGGATGCGGTAATTGAGGCAGCTCATGATGTTGATTATATTTTCCATTTGGCCGCTTTAAAGCATGTTCCTGTTTGTGAAGATCAGCCACTCGAAGCATTAAAAACAAATGTTATTGGTACACAAAATGTGATCGATGCAGCAATACTCTGTAATGTTAAACGAGTTGTGTATATCTCCACGGATAAAGCCTCAAACCCTGCTAATTTCTATGGTTTAACAAAGGCAATGGGTGAGCGGTTAATCATTCATGCCAATACACTTAAGACAGAAACTAAATTCGTTTGCATTCGAGGTGGAAATGTTTTAGGAACGAATGGAAGTGTCATTCATGTATTTAAAAAGCAAATAAAAGAAAAACAAAAAGTTCGTATTACAGACCTTAATATGACACGATTTTTCCTAACTGTCCAAGACGCAATTAAATTAGTATTCAAAGCAACTTTTGAAAGTGTTGGAGGAGAAATCTTTGTTATGAAAATGCCGGCATTTAAGATTTTAGACCTTGCTCATGTTTTAATAGAAGCTTCTGGTATAGAGGATGTAGACATTGAAACATTCGGTATTCGCCCAGGTGAAAAAATCCATGAATTACTTCTCTCAAGTTATGAAAGCAAAACAACAATCGCATATGATGAAGAATATTTTGTAATCCTCCCCTCCATCCACATCCCGGGATTAATGGAGCATTATTCTAAATATCAAGCTGTAAATTTAGATAAATATCATTCTGGTACAGGATTGATAAGTAAAGAGGAAATTAAAGACATGTTAAAGAAAGGCGGGTTTATTTAATGAAAGTATTAATCCTAGGTGGAAAAGGAATGGCAGGACATATAATGGTAGAATATTTCATGCAAGAAAACAATTATGAAGTGTTCTATACTTCACGAGACTCTAAAGATAATAACAGCCTCTACCTAGATGTAACAGATAATAAAGGTATTGAAGAAATAATTGAATCTCTTAAACCCGATATTATTATTAATTGCATTGGCATCTTAAATGAACAAGCAAGTAACAATCCTATATTGGCTTTACAAACAAACAGTATACTTCCCCATCAATTAGCAAAATTAGCTGAGCGTTACGGTGGGAAATTAATCCACATTAGTACAGACTGCGTTTTTTCGGGAATAAAAGGCAGTTATACAGAAGATGATATTCCAGATGGAACATCATTATATGCAATGTCAAAACGCTGGGGAGAAGTTTTCAGCGACAAGCACTTAACGATTCGTACTTCAATAATCGGTCCTGAATTAAAAGAAGATGGAATTGGCTTATTTTTATGGTTCATGAAACAAACTGGAAGAATTAAAGGATATGAACGGGTTTTTTGGAATGGGGTAACAACACTCGAACTTGCAAAGGCAACTGAAGAAATGATCAGGAATAACGTGACGGGCCTTTTCCACCTTGGATCAGAGAATAAGATTTCTAAGTTTTCATTGTTGAAATTAATACAAGAAGTTTTTAATAAAGACGATGTAGTAATAAGTCCAGATAGTAAGATTGTACTTGATCGTACCATTAAAAGTACAAGAACCGACTTCCAATATACAATTCCATCATATAAAGAAATGGTCGAGGAATTAAAGGAATGGATGCGTACACATTGAATCAACAGCCTAAATTGTTAATTACTGGTGCAAATGGGTTTACTGGACAACACGCTGTAAAGCATTTTTTAAATGTCGGCTTTAATGTTACTGCTGTATCAAGAAAGAGCAAATTTACTCTTAATGATGTTCCTAATGAATATTGTAATCTTACAAACAAAGCTGATGTAGAAAACCTAATTAAAAAAACTAAACCTCAGTATCTTCTTCACTTAGCAGGACAAAATCATGTTGGTCTGTCATGGGTTGATCCGGTAACTTCATTGGAAGTAAACACTATGGGTACTGTGAATCTACTAGAATCACTTCGGAAAGAAAGTCCATTAAGCAAGGTTGTTGTTGTAGGCTCAGCTCTTCAATTTGATCCTGGGAATATTACTACCCTTCCCCACCCTTATAGTTTAAGTAAAACCTTACAAGTGATAATCGCACAGTCATGGGCCAAATTATTTAATATGCACATTGTCATCGCAAAACCTTCCAATCTTATAGGGCCAGGCTTTTCAAATGGTGTTTGTTCTATACTCGCAAAGAAAATTGTAGATATGGAAGAAAATAAACTAGATAAAGTTCTAGAAGTAAATAATCTACATGCACAACGGGATTATTTAGATGTAAGAGATGCTGTTACTGCATATGAAACTCTTTTAATGAAGGGAAAAAGTGGAGAGATATATGATATTTCCTCAGGAAAAAGCAGATCAATTGAAAAAATTGTCAATTGCTTTAAGACGTTAACAACTATTAATTTTGAATTGAAATCACAGGAGTTCCATCAAATTGAACAAACAATAAAAATTATGCCTTCAAATCTTATTGACTTAGGGTGGAAGCCAGCCATCCCTTTAAAACAATCGTTAAAAGATATCCTCAACTTTTATCGTGATAACCACAAAAATAATCCTTTTAAAACTACAGAATAAATATTAGAAATGAAACCTTGTTAACTTTATTTCTTTAGGAGATATAACATATTTGGGTGTCCATACATGTTATAAGTCTCAACATTCATTATATAGAGGTGATACTATTGAGTGACTTAGGGATTGTTATGCCCCTATATTACCAAAAAGAAGAGCATATAAGAAGTGCAATCAGTACAATTCTCAATCAAAGCCATACAAATTTTATTTTATTTATTGTCATTGACGGTGCCCTTGATTTACTCCCGCTTGTTCATGAAATTATTGATGGAGATAAGAGGGTTAAAATTATATCCTATAAAGAAAATCAAGGTGTAGCCTATGCATTGAACAAAGGGTTTGAGGCATTATATCAAATACCCTCAATAAAATATATGACTTGGGTTTCAAATGACAATATATATTATCCATTTTTTCTCCAAACCCTATATGAAGGTATAGTAAAAACAACAAGTGATATTGGAATTGTATATACTAGTTACAACTCCATTTTTGAAAATGGTACTTCTGCAGATTCCCCTCAATTTTTAGAATCTTATCTTCGCAAATGGATTAATACAATCGAAAACATGTTTCAAGGGTGTATAATCGGACCTTCATTCATATACAAAGTCGAATACTGTAAAAGAATTGGACCCTATAGGTTCACATTAATTCAAGATTATGATTATTTCTTAAGAATGATGGATTATTGTAAAATTAAATTTATTCCAATAGAGACAATGGCTTATAGATTAAACTCCCCTTTTAGCCTGTCAACAAGTATAAGTACTAAACCTGAATATCACAGAATTTGTTGGAATGAGGTTCATCTCGCACACTATGAGACCAGACAGCGAAGAGGTATTAAACCAGAACTAACGATTGTATACTTCCTTTATGAAGCCACAGAGGAAATCCTAAATAGATATGGAAAGTTAATCGATCAATACTGGACAAATTACAAACTATTACTAGTTAATTGTTCTCCAAAAAATAATATAAAGCAAATTAATGCGAAATACTTTGACATGAGGGTTTCTTATATAGATGGAGTAAATAGCAGTCCAATAAATGAGCTCAATAAAGCCAAAGTTAATTTGGATACTCCTTATTTTATGATTTGTGATGGCAGCTTGTTATTTTCTGAGCCAACGATGCTAAAACCGTTAATTTCTACATTAAATGAAAATCCTAATTATTCATTTGTGCATTACAATAACATAGATAAAATAGTATCCTCTACTGATAAAAATCCATTATTAAAACCATACGTAATATATAGAAGTGAGGTAATTAAAAAAGAGCAATCTTAAGTTTAGTCCCTATGTCTTTGAGACAGCTTAAATGCTGTCTCCTAAACTTTATAATAATCCCTTGTGAAAATCTGGGAATTTCCGGTTAATAAATTTATTCTCTACAGGACTCAATACTTGCGACTACACGTGATTTTATAAATTGAACTAGTTAATCATACAAACTTTACTTTCATTTCTTCATATAATGTTATGAACAGTTTAATAATAGATGATTTAATATTAGTAATTTATAAGACATATAATGATTTAATCTTAATCATGAATAGAAAGGAAGAAAAAATGTCTCTTCACCATTTTCTGTGATAAACACCTATCCCAGAAATAAGTTAGCTTGATTGTGTCGCAATCAAACTATCTCCTTCTTCAGCTTGTAGACTACTTAGTTAGTAACTTGGATGCGGTCAAGTGCTTTCCTTGACGGCATCCAAGTTACTAACTACCATACTGATAGCTGAAGAAGAAAAGAGAGTTATGCTACTTGTTTTTTATAAGTGTTTCCTGTACATTCCAGAAATACACGTAATCTAAACCGTTCTAAATTTCTATAACCATAGGCTCTTCTTTTAATGTTTTTAACCTTATGGTTAGTACCTTCGGTCCTTCCGTTTGTATATCTTGACAAGAAATATTGAAGAATTTCAGCTTTCCAATTTTCAAGGGTTTTAGCTACCTCATGAAAAGAAGGATATGGACTACTCCATGCAAGTTGAATCCATTCTTCAAACGATTCTTCTGCATCATTATAATTATCAAGTTTATACATTTCTCTGAAGGTTTCCTTAAGGTAATAAGCTGAAGCAAGTAAAGGATATTCTTCTAATAACTCATCTAATCGGACTTTTTGTTGTTCAGATAACTTTTCATACCCTTTTAACAATAGGAATCTGGCTTTCTTTAACTTAGGGTATTTCTTTCTGACTTTATCTAGAGCTTGTGTAACTTTTTGAACAACATGATACTTATCAATCACTATCGAAGCCAAAGGAAATAAAGATTTAATTGCTTTGTGAAACGGATCCCACATATCAACTACAACCGTTTTTACAGCTTGAGATGATGAAATGTAATTTGTTAACAACTGAGAGGTAGACTCATAACTACGTTGATGAATCATACCTAGAATGCATCCTAGCTTTGCATCAAGAAGTACCGTTTCATATTGATGACCCTTTCTAACGGCTACCTCATCTAGGCTTAAGACAAGGTCATCTTTGTCAGTAGCTTGTGTAATTGCCTCTTTGTGAATGAGTGCTTTTTCTTGAGCCACTGAGTAATAGATCCTTTCTAAAGTGGTATATGGAATATGGTACTTCTCACTAACATGTTTAATGGTTGTATCTTGGCAAAGTTGATACAGGTGTTCACGGAGACGATTAGTTTGATGTTTACCAGGTTCTATTGAATCGTAACACTCTGAAAATACTTCAGAGCAATTTAAACATCTATACCGTTTTACCTTAATAAGCAGATATACTTGCTTATTTAATATATCAAGATCTCTTACTTTTCTTGTCCTTCTATCATGGACAAAAGAAGAAAGAAAACCACAAAAAGAACAACGTTCTTTTACTGAATTCTTTTGAACAACAACAACATAACTGGAAGTCAATTCTTCCTGTTTAACAACTTCAAATTCTGGCAAATCTAGTGATACGGAAAGCACTTTTGGATCCTCCTAATGTGTAGTTTGGTCGCTAACATTATTGCCAGGATTTCAAAAGTGTTTTCTTATTTTTTTCTTATCACAAAATTTGGTGATGAATCGAAAAAATAAATATGAAAAATAAAGAAGCGGATGCACTTCCAAGTTTTTTTATAAATTCAGTTCCAAAAAGTGGAACTCATTTACTAAAAAACATTGTACTTGGAATCCCTAATGTTACTCATAACCCTATAAATGAATTATATGAAGGCTATTTCTATCAATTAAATGATCACTTCCGTAAATTAAGTTTAATGAATCCTAACGAATTTGGAGCTGGACATATAATCTATTCTCCTGAATGGCTCCAAATGCTTAAACAGTTGAATATGAAACATATTTTTATTAGTAGAGATCTGCGAGATGTTGTTGTTTCATATGTTTATTTTATTGTAGAAAAATACCCTTACCATCCTCTCTATGATTATTTCACTAAAGAAGCGATCAGTCAGAAACAAAGATATCTAGCCCTTATATATGGGGTTCAAAACGATAAGCTTAAATATCCTTCGATCGCAGATTGGTTTCGTCCATTCCAAGGCTGGATAAAGGATCCATATACTCTTTATATTACTTTTGAAGATTTAGTTCGAAGTAAGGAGTCTACACAATTACAATTGAGAAGAATTGCAGATTACCTTTGGAATGACCGTACTCCCCCAATTCCTATTAATATAATGATTGAAAAAATGGAAGAAAGAATGGATCAAAAATATTCACTGACATTCCGCTCTGGAAAAATTGGAAGCTGGAAAACTGAATTTGATAAAGAAGTAAAAGATGCCTTTAAAAAAGTAGCAGGGAACATTCTTATTGAATTAGGATATGAAAAAAATTATAAATGGTAGAAAAGAGCTGTAAAAAAACTATCTTTCTTTTTTAAAATGTAAGAATACAAAGCTGAGAAGCCACAACACTTCTCTCATTACTTCCTCCCCTTTGTAAAAGGACAAGTACAACAACATAAAAATTATTCGAATTGAATAGAGGTTTAAATTAAAATTAAAAAAGAAGATGACTTTAGAGCTTAGAAATCAACTTTTGAGTCATCTCCTCTTGAATTAAACTGTTGTAATTGCTAATCCTGACAAAGTCATTGGTCCTACAATTGTGGCATTAGTAGTAAGTGAACTGGTTGTTAATTCTGCTGTCAGCCTATAGGTATGAAATCCTGGCGGTACGTTTCGATCGACAAAATTAATTGGAATGTTAAGGAATTCTCCTATCACTAAAGGTGAAGTAATAGTACTGCCAATAACAGCTGTATCTCGTACCACCCTAAACAAGACTTCCGGAAACCCTAAAAATGATCTGAGACCTGCTGAACCTACTAAAACCACGTTTGTATTATTCGAAGGAATATTCAATCCAAAAAGTGCTACTGTGACTGGAATAGGTGTCACGTTTACGTTAATAGAATCATTAAAATTTGAAGGTACACTAGTATTATAGTTTACTAATTCAATCGCCATTATTTTCCCCCTTTCTTTTAGAATTAATATATTATATGAGAAGATAATAATTTCCGATTGTATTTCAGTACAAAAAATGAATTTTTTTTTCATACAAATTACTAGATAATAGAAAAGATTTTGATACTAGGTGTCACCTAACTGGTTGAGGTCTGAATTTTCATGTAAAATTCTTCACTTATATAAACATTTTTCATACAATATTTTAAAAGGTATATTTCTGTTTTTATTAATCTAGGTGAGATAATTGTGATAAGCCACTAAAAATTCCCCAAAAGTTCAATACATGATAAAGAAGGTGATTATTATAACGAAGGTTTCAATTATTATTCCATTCTATAATTGTTCTTACGTCGACCAAGCTATTGATAGTGCAATAAACCAGACATATGACAATATAGAGGTAATTGTCGTAAATGATGGCTCGACTAGATTCACCGAAAAAATCATTCCTTATTTAAATCGTATTCGCTATATTGAAAAAGGAAACGGTGGGACAGCTAGTGCACTTAATCTAGGAATAAAAAATGCTACTGGAGACTATTTTTCTTGGTTAAGCTCAGATGACATATTCTACAAAGATAAAATTGCAAAGCAACTAAACTTTATGAAAGAAAGAAATGGTTCTTTTAGTTATACAAATTACTCTTTCATAAATAAAGATAGCCAAATTACAAAAAGTGCAGCTGGAGTTTACTTTCCAAATAGAATTGATTTCCTACAACATTTACGAACTGGAAATAGCATTAATGGTTGTACAGTAATGATGAAAATGGAGTTATTTTCTAAATTAGGGGTATTTAATGAGGGGTTAAAATTCACTCAGGACTATGACTTTTGGTTACGTGCAGTGCAACATTATGAATTTTATTATTTAAATGAACCACTATTGAAATATAGAGTTCATAATGATATGGGAACAAAGAAACATTATGAAGATATAATGAAAGAAGTAAGAACCCTTAATCAAAAATATGAGGATCAATTAATTAATTTAATTAATATTGAGAATAGTAAAAAATGAAAATTATTAAACACTTGCTAATTACTATGAATCCTTAATCCTACGTAAAATGGATTAAGGATTTTTGAACTTTTGCCTAATTTCACAATTTACGCATTTGATACAAGGGAAAGTGTGTTTAACGAAACACCTGCTCTACTCTTTCCAAGAACTGAAATTTGAGTATTTTCTGCTGCTGGACCGACTGTTGCAAAAACAAATTCAAACACATCAAAGTTAACAAAATGATTTCTCGTAATAACCTCTTTGGGCGCTAAAGATAATTGTTCAAGTACATATAGCGTTTTAGTGTTATTTAATTGGTGATATCCATATATTAAAACAGCAGCTGAATTTACAGAATCATTGTTTTCCATTTTAATTGTGACCTGCTGTGTTTGTCTAACACCATTAACTGGATTATTTAAAACAGGTCCAGTTGAAAAAACTGCCATAAAGTTATTCCTCCCTCAATAAAGTTAATTTTTCTTCCAAATACTCATGTATTCTCAATATTTCATAACTACCATTTAGTTGACTCACCTAAATGACTGGATATCATTTGAATTTCTATAAATAATTTACAGGGTGGGGGCCATCCTATCAACCAAACTGGATTAGTTTGGAAAATAAGTGTATAACCGTGCTAAGAAATCTCCACATAAATCACGGTCGCTAACCCTCCCATATCTCTCAGGATTGTAATCCATACTTTCCTTCGTCCTGCGTATCCATGAGGTGGAGGTTGGAAATGCTCCTTAGCTGGGTCAATTGCCCGAATGGAAAAAATATTCTCCAACTCTGCACTATTGGTGTTTGTAGAGAAATAATGTGTATTTAGAGTGTTTTTCTAAGAGCTTTAAGCAACCTGTAATACTTGTTTTTGAGGTAATCCTCTGACTAGTTTAGATCCATCAAACTCACATTGTTTTTGTCCAATGACAAACAACACACGTAGTAACTTACAACACAAGGCAATGAGTGACTGTTGCTTTTTCAATGGCTTTTCAGATCGTGTTGTATAGTATCGATGCAAGGCCTTAAACGTTGGGTTATGGGCGACTAGTGGACGAATAGCCAAATATAAGGCTCGTCGTAGACGGCTTCGCCCTCTCTTGGTTATTCGTGTTTGGCCTTTAAATTTACCGGAGCTGTGTTCTCGTAATGAGAGGCCTGCTAAATTCACTAATTGTTGGGGGTGACTGTACTTTGTAATGTCACCTACTTCCGAGAAGAATAAAGCGATTGTGGTAGATCCTAATCCTGATATCTCCATCATTTGTTTAGCTCCCGGAAGTGTTTCCACTAGAGCTTCAAGCTCCGTATCTAATTGTTCTACCTGTTGTTTATATAGCTCATACTGGTCAAGTAGATAATCTAATTCTCTCTTGGCAAACTGAATACCGATTTGAATCCCAATACTCTTTCGAGCAGCTTCTACTAGCTTTGTCGCTCGCTTAATTCCCACTCCTCGTTGAACATATGGCTTCCACTTCATCAACACCTCTTCCGGAGATAGTTCTTTAATTTGAGATGGAAACGGAAATAATCGCAACGTACAGAAGGCTGCTTTTCCTTCCCAGTCTCCAAACACATCAAAAAACTCAGGAAAATAGCGCTGAATATGATTTTGAATGCGTCCCTCTGTTATCATCAGTTGTTTAGTAAGCTGATCTCGTAATTTGACGCCTTCTCTTAATTCGGCATAAACGCCATCTAAGAGGTTTGGTACAGAGTATCGGCCATCCTTAATCAACTGTGCAATGACACGGGCATCCTTTGTATCATTTTTAGTAGGGGAATTGTCATCAAGCTCTTTACTTTTCTTAACGTGCATTGGGTTTACGACCACGAAATCGTATCCTTTGGCTACTAAAAAGTAAGCTAGACTAAACCAGTAATGACCAGTTGGTTCTACGCCAAGAATGACGTGATCCTTGGCATTTTCCTTCCGAAGATCTTCTGCCCAATTCACTAGTTTTTGAAAGCCATGCATTCGATTTTCAAAGATCAAGCGTTTCCCGAACTCGATGCCTCGATCATCTTGGGCACGTGCTACGTGTTTGTCTTTGGCTATATCAATGCCGACAATGAGAGTTGAAGGTGTAATTTGAGAGATTTTGTGATTTTGTGTATAATTCATTTTGAGTCCTCCTTGGTTACTTAATTAAGGGTCCTTAGTGCTGATCAGCTGCGGACACCTCGTACTATACCAAGAGGGCTCTTTTTGTTTCAATCCTCAAATTTCTTCATTACAGGAATGGCTCCTTTAGTAATCATTTGAATGATGGCGTATTACTTTCTTCACTTTATATCCTATTCTTTAATAAGTTTAAATGATTGAGTATTTGCCCTTCTCCACTTTTTGACAGTTTTATTTATTTTTATGAGAATGATTTTACACAATAGGCTAAAATATAGAGGGAAAATGGATATTAAAAATTCTATCTAAATGTTGAACCTAATTACTAAATTATGATTTTAAGATCTCAACTTCAGAAATCATTTTCATAAAATTTTCAGCATAGGCCTTTGGAGAAAAATGAAGTTCAATATGCTTAAAACCATTATATCTAATTTGTTCTCTTAAATGCATATTTGTCATTAATTCTCTTCCTTCTTGAACTGCCTGATTTATATTACCTAAAGTAAAGAATTTACCTGTATTGTTGTGCTTTATGAAACTCCTAACTCCTTCAGAATCAGTAGATAGTACAGGACATCTGCAAATCATTGCCTCTAATACTGCATAACCGAATCCTTCAACCTTTGATGTTGAACATAAAAAACCTCCAGAATCGCCAATAATAGAGTAATATTCAGCCATTTTACGATGTGGTTGATTGGCATAGATTGTGAGGTGATTCTTTAAATTTAATTCTTCAATTTTTTGTTCAAATGCTGCCCTTTCCTTCATTGCAGACAATGTATTATCCTCAAACATCCATAGTTGAATGGAAGGGTCTTCTTTAATTAGTTTTGCTCCAATTAAAAGGAAATCTTTCCAATTTTTATTTGGTTCCAATCTACCAACCCAACCTATGATTGGCCTTTTGTTTGTTGGATGTACTTCATACTTAAATTCTTCCGAATCAAAACAATTTTGAAAGCAGTACTTAGGTTTATGTGGAAAAACAGAATTAAATGCTTTAATTAAGTGAGGAGTGACAGGGTACAAAATTGCATCACAATAGTTATTAATAGTATCATAAGCTTGTTCTTTTAAAAATTGTTCAGCATATTGAATATTATGACCTAAACCTTGAGTCTCATAAATTAACGGACCCTTATATCCGAAATCTCGTATTTTTTTAATTAGCTTAATGCTATCCAAAACTACAATTGCTCTATAATTTCCATTATTTAATATATCTTTTATTTCAGCATCTATATCTGTAATAAAGATTGAGGTCTCAATTTTATTTTGTAATCCTGTTCCTTCTTTGGCATACAAAAAATGACAGTAAATTCCTTGCTTTTTTAATGCATAGAAGCGTTGACGATTTAGTGTTTCAACTCCTCCACTAGGAACTAGGAACTGAAAAAGAACTTTATTACTCTTTATATTAAGTACTGTCTGCTGTAATGTGTTCCATTTTGCTCCATGGATGAAACCATTTTTTTTATTCTGAGTTGAATCGTATAGAATCGTCCCAGTACCTTCATTTAACTTCCAATAACCAAAAAGGCCATTTTCATTTCCAGTTAATTCCTGACGCATATTTTGCTTTATTTCAGATTTTGTCCTTGCTGTACCCCAAATTCGGACTTCACTTAGAGAACCAATATAAGATCCAAAATTATCCATTCCCCCAAAGATTCCTGAAGGAACTACAATTCTTTTAGTACTAGATAACCCCCTCTTAACAAGGTTTCCATTTATAAATAAGTTGGGAGTTTTATCGTTGTAGACTATTGCAATATGTGTCCAATCATGTATGGGTAAATTTTCTACTAATGTAGCCGGTAAATGGTTTAATGTATGCTCATAAATTGAGACACCGTTAGTTCCCACAGAAACTCCTACACCTGCACGTGTAGAATTACCATCTCCAATGGCACCATAGATTGGTACAATTACAAATTGTTTATTATTCGTTGTTGTAATGCCCTTTTTGCTTTGTTGATCAACGATATGAGCACCTTTAGGTTTTGCCCAAAATTCGATCGTGAATGTATTTTGAACATTTAGAAATATTTGTTCCGGTATCGATACAGAGGACTTATCATTAAAAGTAAGAAAAGCATTGTGGAACATAATATGGTAACCTCCTACCTTTTTGTATTTTATGAATATATTATTATTGTCGGCTCCATCTGACCTATATTCTGATAATTAGAAAAATATTATTAAAAATAATTAGTATTAAATATTATATTCAAACCTTAATCATGGTTACCACACATGCTTTTAGATTTTTTCTTACATTATTTAAGATACATAAACATAACATGATTAGTGTATTAATATTTATCCCTTAATCAGTTATGGAGGTCCTAATGGAAAAAGTTTCAATCATAATACCTTTTTACAATTGCCAATATGTCGATAAAGCGGTTGAAAGTGCTCTTAATCAAACCTATAAGAATATCGAAATAATTGTTATAGATGATGGTTCCACAAAGTATGATGAAAAAATACAACCATACTTTTCTAGAGTAAAGTACATAAAAAAAGGGAATGGTGGTACTGCAAGTGCCTTAAATATGGGAATTAAAAATGCTACTGGAGAATATTTTTCTTGGCTTAGCTCAGATGATCTATATAACCCTGAAAAGATTTCGAAACAAGTAAACCTTATGACGGAAGTTGGTGCTAAAGTATCTTATTCCCCATACTATATTATTAATTCCAATGGAGAAGTGATAAATCAGATAAACAAATTTTATCCTAATAAAAAGGAACTTATAAAAACAGCCTTAAAACATTGTCCAGTAAATGGCTGTACAGTTATGACAAGAATGGATGTCTTTTCGGCAGTAGGTTATTTTGATGAATCTTTACGATATGCCAATGATTATGATATGTGGTGTCGTTTGTTACTTAACTATGAATTTTTTTATATTGATGAACCACTTGTTTCTTACCGACATCACGATAAAATGGGGACAAAATTACAGGCAAAAAAATAAACTTGGAAACCAAATTTGTAAAAAAGAAATATAGAAAAACTCTTAGAAATTACCTTTTTAAGTTAGTGAACAAGTAACTTATATCATTTGACTCTTTAATAAAGGACATTTTTCATGAAATTCATTGATCTGGTAATACTGATCTAAATAAATAATCTGCATATCTTATCGGAGTAGTATGGGTTCTTTTCCAAATCTCAAACATATTTGCATTTCGAAAGGTTACTCTTAAATCTCGACCATTGCACTCGATAAACATAGGTTTTCCTTCCATTGTTATTCCAATATCAAGACCCAAATCGGCTAGGTTTGGGATTTCCCTATCCAGAAGTTGAGCTATTTTTATAGAAAAGAGTTCAACTTTATGATGTATTTTTTCATTATCCAAATGAGGTAATTCTTTCAGTAGCTCATTTAGAGGATAGCAGAGCACCACCTTGTGCAACATTTGTGATAAACCTTCCTTTTTCTGCTACCTTCCCCACAATACCTGACACTTGCCATATACCAGACTCATTTTTCTGAACCGAAACCCTCATATCAAAAGGCCTTTCATTGCTTAAAGCTAATTGTATTCTTTCTTGGACGATCCAATTAGCATTTGAAACTATTTGTTTTAATTTCTTAGGCCATATTCCTGTAAACGTCATTCTTTTCATTGATTGTTCATGAACATAACTCAGTTCCCATTTTTGCTCTGTAAGTTGAGTTAATTTAATAATACCCATCCCTAAACTTCCGCTATTTGGTTTTATTATTAACTCTTGATATTTATCCATCATATACATAACATTTTCTCTATTACACACAAGTGTTTCAGGCATATATTGTATTAACTCTTGATTCTTTAATAAGATGTCATGTATCTCTAATTTTGAGTAACGATTATTTTCATTAAATATGAAAATACCTACCTCTTGTAATTGCTTAATTTTCTCTTTTGCAGTATTAGTCTTTGTAAAAATTCTGTTGTGTATAACTTGTGGCTTAGGAACTTCCCTTAATTTATACTTTCCATTATTTTGTTTTATAATTGCCTGTAGTTGGGCTTCATTTGGATCAATATCTTTAAGACGAAAATAACAAATAACCATTTGAAGTTCTCTAGCTGCCTCTTCATAAAAAGGTAATTCTTCGTATATCGTTTCGCCATCTTTAATGCCATTATAAACGGCAGGAGAAACAAGAATTCCAATATATTTTTGAGTAAAATGTTTTTCCTCCTTTCCATTATTCTAAAAACCAGTCAGCGCTTTTGCATAATCAAATGGTGTTGAATAAAGGGTATTCAATAGTTGTTGATTTTTGATTTTTTTTACACTATTATAGCCATATACTTTATTAATTTCTAAAATCCAAATACGTAGAGATGAGTCAATGATTACGTCTACTGCTACATCACCGTAAGTCCCAAACCTTTTATCAATTTCCTTACAGACTCCTATGCAATGATCATGAATTCTTTTTTCAAGTTTATATGCTTCTTGATCATCTAAATGTAAATATTTTTTTATAGCTATATGACCCTCAAGTATTCTGTCTACATATTTTAGGTTTGTTATTATTGCTCCTATTTTAGCAATCCTCCCAATCATTCCCTGACAAACCCACTTCTTTAACCCATTTTTTTGTACATACACACGAAAATCAAAAGCTTGTTTGCTTGTTGGATGAATGGCCTCTTGAACAACGTATTCTTTTTTCCTCCATTCTTTCAAATAGTTTCCGAGTTTATTCGGACTTGATATTATTGTTATATTTTTATCTCGATCTGTAAGTTTTAATCTCTTATGTTGATCAAACGTTATTTTAAAAATCCCTTCTCCCTGTGATCCATTTGATGGTTTAATATAAGCAGTTTGAAATTGAGTAATAAAATCTCTAAGTTGTTGTCCATTTCTAATTATTTCTGTGTGTGGAAAATAACTAGCAAAATCTTTATCTTTTTCGCATTCTACTGCAATATCAGCTTTTAAAAAGAAAATAGAATTGATAATCCGATTTTCCACCTTAGAAGCTAGATAATTATAACGGTCGGTATCAATGGGTACCCTTTTATATACGACATTTGGAAATGGAAATTCACCAAATATCCAACGATCTTTTAATGTTTTTGGGCTCGGATTATAGTAATAACCTTCGATCTTGTCAGCGCCTGGAATGATACAATTTGCTGCACAAACGAATACCAATCCGTTAATTCGGTGGTAGTGTAAGAATCGGGGTTTTAGTTTTTCTAACGACTTAAATGTCATTTCTCTTTTATCACGAAATGCCACCATCGCTATAACTGGACCAATTTCAATTTTATGATCATTAACTTTAAGTTCATAGGGCAATTCCGCCGGAAGCTCACAAATATCGAGCAAGTAAGCTGGTAAGCACATTATTTCTCCAACTAATGTTTCGTCCATCCTGATAGCCATCTCTTTTTCCCAGGAACCAAACTTAATGATTTTTATCGAATCACTAACTCTGTATTTTTCTGAAATTATTTTTGAAATGGTAACGGTATTAGATTGATTAGGATATATAACTTCTATGTCCGTCACCTTCTTTCTATCCGTGTTTTTTCAACATCGTAACCTTTTTGTTCATTTTATATTTCATTGACGTACTTTCTATAATCTTCAGTAAATGCAACTCTTTCAGAGGTAACGTATAAGTACTCCTTTGTAGGACGCCAAGTATGGAATTTTGAATTTTTTCTTAAAATGGCGTAGTTATAACGACTGGAAGCGCATATTTTAAAACCGTACTTTTCACATCTTTGAAGGAAATCAAGGCATTCTCCCAAATTTTTATTAGGAAAGGGTAGTTTCTGTAACAACTTCTTTGTAGTAAAAATGGTTGCTCCCTGAAGGATATTTACCTCACAATTCTCCTTTCCCGGAAAACGAAGTCGAACTTCTTTTTTCTTTATTAAATACATAAAACAAGTTCTTTTTCCTACAACTGCTGCATCCATATTATGCATGGTTTCGAATGATTCGTCTAAATACTTTGGTCCGTAATAATCATCATCATCAAGTTTGGCAATATACTTATATTTCGCTTTTTCTACTCCAAAATTTAAACACTTCCCTAATGTATCATTCTCAGGAAGCTTAAATACAGTAACTTGCTGGTACTTTCTAGCTTCCATTTTCCATTTGTTTAAATCCATCAAATCGTTGTTTAATATAATGATGAGTTCTTTATTCTGCCACTGCTGTCTTTTATAATTTGCGAACACCATTACCATACACTCATCTCTGTTGGTAGCTGTAATAACGGAAATTCCTTCTGTCTTATTCATCTCTGTTTCCTGACTCATGTTCTTCACCTTACCTTTTAGTGATACGCATAAACAAAGAATAGGAAAAAAGCAAATTATTATTTTTATATCATATTTGAATATTCCATCTTCATATAATCTTTTCAACAAGAAAAAAGAATCTAATCCAAACATTAGGGAGAAATACTATGAAGATAAATAGGAATAATAAATTTCATAAACATCAAATCTTTATGAAGGACACATATTTAAGGAATTATCTTCCGGAAACAATGCTTCTTACAAAAGAAAATCTTTTAAATATGCAAAATAAGTATAAGAAATTCGTGATAAAACCTTCGATTGGGTCTCTAGGTAAGGGCATAATAATAGTATCCGAAGTTGGCAGAGAGAAATATGAATTATTTATTTTAAATAGAATTAAGAATATTGTTGGACAAAGTAACCTTTATACATTTTTAAAAGGACAAGAAACCCACTCTATTCAAAGTATTGTTCAAAAATACATACCTCTAGCCACTTACACATCGAGATCAATAGATTTTAGATATATAGTACAAAGAACCGATACTGAATGGGTTGTTACTGGGAAGTATGCAAAAGTTGCTAAAGATGGTTATGCTGTTACGAATTTTGAATATGGATCTAGTATTCTTACAGTTGAAGAGGCTTTAATGAATACGAATATAAATCACCTTAACCTCGATGAACTTTTGGAAACTTTAGAAATCGTTACATTATCCATTTCAAATTGTTTATATACATATTTTCCAAGCATTAAAATATGGGGATGTGATATAGGAATCGACATTAAAGGTAATATATGGATAATTGAAGCGAACTCTGCCCCTCAAACAAAAGGTTTCCTTGAGATTGAAGCATTAAAACCAATGTATAATACAATAGAGTCCTATAAAAGAAAATATAAAAGGAAGACATGAACATATATGAAGGTCACTAATTTTATATATGAATTTGAGTGACCTTATTGGTTCCTTTTTTAATTGCCCTTAATTTATGAATATTTTGTTGGATTAAAGGATGTAACATGATTTGGTGTTTCACCTTTTGGATAGAATCGATTTATATATTCCGAGCCTGATACTAATTCATTTTTTTGTTTTTTTTAACTCTTTGATTCTTTTCGTTCTTTTTAGCTGATTTTTCAGGAGGTGAAATACGTTGAATCGTTTCTCCAAATGTATTTCCGTATAGAAATAATGATTGATTTTTGTTGGAAAACTCTACGTTTCTTTTTTCTTTCCATTGCTCTTTATATTTTTTTGTTCTTTCATCGGTACTTCCTCAACTTTGCTATCGTAAGCTAAATTACTAATTTGTTGTTCTTGTTGTTTGTACTGTAGTTCTTGTACTTTGCTTGTTAATTCTTTGATGTTCATCTCATACATATTAAGGACTTCTTTATAACTGTATATTTCACTTTCTAGCTGTTGTATCCTATTGATATTAGATTCATCATTTTCATATATATTTTGTATTCTTGTATAAATATCCGCTATTTGGCTATCATTATGATTTTCATTATTATGAACTTGCACTTTACTTAATGCACTTTCATAATCATTAATTTTCAGTTCCAACGTTGACACCATTTCTTCAAGTTGCTTAATTTTTTCCGCCTGCAGATCTTCTTTTTCCGATTTCCATAAGCTAAATGCCATATATTCTTTCACTCCTTCTTTTTATCGAGTTCCCTGTTGTCAACTCAATACTTAAGGTCTTCATCTCTAATGTAGAATATATGTCATGACCTGCTAAAGAGTGAAATGCAAACAAGTTATTTTAAGAAAAAAGGAAATTAGACCTCTTTAAATAAACGGAAATATACACGATTTATTATTTTAGTATAATTAACAACCTTAAACCCCCCCAACACCTTTGCATATTCCAAAGGTGTTATCATTAACTTTTCATACAACTTGTTTGGCATATTTCTCTCTTTTATTTCAGCACCATAGCCACCTTGAAACTCCAGAATCCATATCTTTAACTCATTATCTACAACTAAATCAATTGCAATATCACCTAAATGGTGTCCGCATTCTTCGATGTATTCGGCTGCTTTTTTGCATATATTTGTCATTTCGTTTTGTAGTGTAAAAATTTGATTATTCGTTAACCCGTAATATCTGGCAAATGCATATTGGCTTGGCAAAACATCTATTCTATGATTTGCGTTAGTTATGATGCTTCTTTTTTTGCCAATTCTAGCCATCGTACCAGGTGAACTCCATTGCTTATCCTTACCCTTTTGTAAATATAAGCGAAAATCAATTAATGATTCCCCAACAGTATAAGGGATGGCTTGTTGTATTAAATACTTTTGTTTCATCTTATAGGTTACATATTTCAATAAAATATGTTCCTGAAATATCATTTTAATATGACCATTTATATTCTGTAGCTTATAGGTATCACCGCTTTTTTCGATTTTTATAATCCCTTTCCCTTGGTATGATTGATTTGGCTTTAAATAAACTGCACCAAACTCATTAATCATTTCCAAAAAAGAATGTCTGTTCACTAATTTTTTTGTTTTAGGAACAAAGCTTGAAAGAGATGGATGCTCTGATAGTTTCTTATACTGATACCATTTGGAAAGATGATCACTGTAAAAAACCTTTTGACCTATGATATTCGTAAAATAAGTATACCCTCTTCTACTCATTGAGTTTTTACTAATTATTACCGCATTTGGTAATGGTAATCTCGCAGCTACCCAAGCTTGTTTACGGGGATGAAAATAATACCCCTCTACTTCCTTTTTCAAGGGATTCACATCATTCTCTGCAAAGACAAAAAACAAACCATTTAGTTTCCAGGAATCTTTTAACCTATATCTAAGCTTTGATAATACATTTTTGGTCAAATATTTCTTGTCCCTGCATCCCATAATTCCAACAAACGGTCCAACCACTAGTGTGTCTTGATTGAACTTAGCTTCGTACTGAAAAACAGACGGAATGATAAAATCATTTACTTTTGCAGGTATCTTAATTTCACTATTTTTTATTGAAGGATCTATTTCAATACGACAACTTTCTTTGCCAGTCCCAAAGTGAAGATTAATAGATGAGTACTTGTCTAGTTGAAGCAAATGAAAAAGTTTACTATTCACATAAATTGTTTTGTCTTTCCTTTTATTTAGGATTATTTTACACTTCATATTTATACCTCCAAGTTCTTACTAAATGTGATTAGGATCGCCCTAATTGCATCTAACATAGTTACATATCCATACATCAAAATTTTACAAGAATAAACTAATAGGAGTTTGAAAGTAATTTAAGGAGAGGATACAGTCTATGGAAGGTGTAGGAATCATAGTACCTCGAACGATTTATAGACAAATTCCTAATCTAAACGGAAACCATAAAACGATGTTTATGCTTTTTGAACGTGCTGCTGCAAGGAATAATCTAATTCCTTGTTTTATTCGGTTACGTCATCTCCACCCTGACAAAAAAAGTGTTGTTGCGTATGTTCTTACATCTGAAGGTTACAAATTAATGAGGATACCTCGGCCGAAAGTTAATTATTCCAGAATACTTGATCGACATCCTGTTATAAGGAAAAGAATTTATGACCTTTACCGAGCAGGAGTTACAATTTTTAATGTACCTAACTATGACATTGAAAAATTTACCATCCATCAACTTCTAAACCGTGATAAAAACATACAAAAGTACTTACCACATACCGAACTCCTTACAGAGCAAAGCTTCATAAAGATGCTATCATTGTATAAAAGTGTTATTTTAAAAAAGAATTATGGTGAACGTGGAATTGGAGCAATGAAAATTGATAAGGGTATCAAGCATTGTACACTTACGTATAAACCGCTAAACAGTCATGTTTTTGAAAAAGTGAACTTTACAGCGGAGATACCAAGCGTCGTTCTCGAACATATTGAAAAGAAAGATTATGTGATTCAAGAAAGAATTCCATTGGCTACTTTCAAAGGAAATCCCTTTGATATGCGTGTTGCTTTACAAAAGGACGGTACTGGTATGTTTAAAGTTACGGGTATTATGTGTAAAGTGGCTAAAGACAAGAGCTTTCTAACAAACGGCTCGCAAGGTGGAAAAACGTGTAGACTTGAAGATATTTGTCCGATCTCATTCCCTTCCATGTCTTATGAGAAACTTAAGCGGGATATTTGCACCATGTCTTTAATGATCGCAAATAAATTAGACAAACATTTCCCGCATCTTGCTGATTTGGGATTTGATATTTGTTTAACAAATAAAGGAGCTCCTTACTTTATAGAATGCAATTTTATTTCAGATTATGTTGGAGGGCTTATTCATCAACAAAGACTTCTACAAGAAGAATGGGAATCAGTTTTTTCTACTCCAATTGATTATGCACGTTATTTGTTAGATCAAAAAAACATATCAATTTAATGATGTTTTGAAAACAGAGGACTAAAATCATACAGTCCTCTGTTTTTTATCCCTTTAGCTTACTTAATAATCCTCTGAATGAGTTCCTCATCGATGTTTTGATTAAGATGGTTGTATGTTTGTCTGCGTGGTTCATTAAAATTCTTAACAAATGATCTTCATGTTTGACAGAGTATATACAATTTGGGTCCATTCCCAATTGTCTTGCTTTCGTACCAATTTCTTTTGCTTGATCGCCTATTGTAATAAGGTAGTCGATATTATGCTTTACAATAAGTGTTCCAATTTTTTGATGTTCTTCTTGGGAATGTGCTCCCAACTCTTCTATATCACCTAAAACTGCAATCGATTTTTTATCTTTCGACACTTGCTCCAACACTTCCAGTGCAGCTTGAATCGACGTTGGATTAGTATTCCATGTATCATCGATGATTGTACTGTTGTTAATACCAGGACTTAATTCTAAATGTCTTTGAACGGGTTTATACGTTTTTAACCGTTCAATCGCAGTATTGATATCAATACCTAATAAGCCAGTAGCTGCAATAGAGAAAATAGCATTGTAGACATTATGTTTTCCAAACCCAGGTACATTACCTACATATATTCGCCCACGATTTCCGATCATATATTTCATCCCAGCTTGATCATATTTCATCTTCATGATTTTGTAGTCAGCAAAATCTGATTCTCCAATGTAAATCAGCTTACCTTTAAATTTGTTCGTCCTTAGTTTTCTTGAATAGTAATTATCCGCATTTAAAATCATTGTTCCGCCTGGATGAACAGCTTTCAGCATACTTTCCTTTTCTTTAACATATTCGTGATGATTTTTAAATCCTTGTAAATGGTCTGTACCTATGGTTGTAATCAACCCTATTGTTGGCCTAAAATAACTTGCTGTTTGCATGATATGACCTGGTGAATTCACACCCATTTCAATAATGGCCGCATCGGTTTTGTCATCGATTTCAAGTAAATATTTTAGATTATGAGATAATCCGTTTTGACTTAATACTGTTTTAACAATATTCATTTCAGGTGACAAAATATGGGCAATCATTTCTTTCGTCGTTGTTTTTCCACATGTCCCAGTTACACCAATCACCGGGATTCGAAACATCCTGCGATAATAATGAATAAATTTATAGAATGCCACCCACACTTTTTTAACATAGACAATCGTATAAGATGATGGAAAAAGTGCTTCAACCTTTTTTTGGTCAGTCACAATGATACATGAATGTAAATTTGTTGGAACTTTAAGTTTTTCACGATAAAACACTAACGTATCTTTTGTCATTTTATGACTATTTCGTGTGGCTACGTTTTCTATCTTTGCATCTGCATCTCCCCTGATTAAAATACCACCTATAACAGGACCGACCTTTCTAAGCAGCAAGCTTTTCATAATAAACAACACACTCACAATGTTTTTTATTATTAGTGTATTAGCTCCCCCAATAATTGTATCGGCATATATATTGATTTTTACCAATTCTTTATTTAAACAGACACTTTACTAGTAGATACATATAGTAATACATAAACGAAAAGGAGATATAAGTATGATACACATTCGCATAGATAAAAAACGTTCAATGTCTATTCATTTGCATTCATCCTTTAAAAAACAAGTTCAAAGGTGGAAACCACTAAAGATTATCTATGGAATAAAAGAAGTGTCTGTCACTCCCTTGTTTTCAGATGCTGTTCCTGAAGATACATGTTACGTTACATTAGATGTTATCCGGATACTAGATATACCTATTAACTTACCTTATGAAATTAATCTTGAAAAAAATAAGATGATCTTCGGTCCCTATATAGGAGTCCTTGCTGCCGTTACTAAGGAGACCTTAAAGCAAAGCATTCCTTATCTTTCAGTCTATGTAAAAGATTATGAGAAAATTGGGGGTACAATCATTGCCTTTTCCTTAGATGGGATCGACCATGAAAACGAAACAATCACCGGACTTATGTTTGATCCAAAAAGTAATAATTGGATAGAAGGGATTTTCCCCTATCCACGCTCTGTGTTTTCAGTTGTGGAAACCAGTTTAACAGAGAACTGGTCTACGTATTTAGATACAATGAAACATTTTCATCAAAAACTCGGTAAAAGAATTTTTAACTATCCTAATTTTGATAAATGGCAAATGTATCAACTTTTGAAAGAAAGATTACAACAATTCTTACCCAAAACAGTGATTTACTATGAACCTAAAGATGTATGGAAGATGTTAAAGGAATATCCTTCATTATATATAAAACCAATTAACGGGCGGTTGGGTAAATACGTCCTGAAAGTCACGCGTATTTCTAATGGAGTCATCGTAAAGTATGGTCGTCATTCGAAAAATGTTAAACATTTCAAATCATGGAGTTTATTCAAATTTTATCTTCGAAGAATAGTAAAAGAGGAGGCTTATCTCATTCAACAAGCCATTGATTTAGTTAAATATGATGACCAAATCATTGATTTTCGAATTATTATGGTTAAGAATAACCAAGGGATATGGGAAAATATCGGTGCATTTTCAAGATATGGAGGAAAAAACAGTATTGTAAGCAACATTACAGCCGGTGGAAAAGCAGAGATTGGCGGAATAACTTTAAAAACAGTTTTTGAGTTGTCGATCAAGGAAATGATTGATTTAGTAAACCTTACTCATAATCTCATGATGGATGCCATTGTGATCCTTGAAGAGAATGGTTACCATCTGGGAAACCTTGGATTTGATATTGGAATTGACCAAAGCGGAAAAGTTTGGATTATTGAAATTAATAATCAAAATCCTGATCATTATATTGCGGTAAAAGCTAACAAACCAAGCATCTTATATCAAGCAAAAATATCAAATATTCTATATGCGAAAACTCTTTCTATGAGCTTCGAATAAGAATCGCTTTTTACCATTTAGGTTCTATGACAACCTTCTTCATCAAATGTATATCAAGACACTGCACAGCACAAATGCAGGTTAAGTCCACTTTCACGTATATTTCTGTTCGTTCAAGCCTTTCCACATCGGAAACATCTTCAACAGGGTATCCAGTTAAGGATAGTGGACGAAGAAGCGAAAGGATCCCACACTTTTCTGTTTTATCTACATGTTCAATTCTAAAAAAAGGTGTCCAAAAATCAACATCTTTACCAGTATCACTAGCCTTCACTTCTGAAACCTGAAACAAACCGCTATCTGTGTATAATAAAAACGGAATCGTATCTACCTTAAAAAGTTTTGAAGAAAGGGTACTAAAACAACTTGTTGGACAACCGCCCAACGAATCTTGTTGATGTTTTAATTCAAGAATTGCATGATACACTGATTTTATTTGTTCATGTGTATTGTTGTCCTTCATCGTCTCCCTTCCTTTCCTACGCCCTTTCTTTTATGTTATTACTTGATATGGGCATTTGTGCAAGAAAGGTCTTTACTTATTCGCTTTAGCTAAAAAGACAGCATATTGAACTAGATTTTTTGCAACATCCATTTCTCGATGCTTTGAACCAGGTCGCCAATTCACTTCATAAATCCAAAGCTTTTGATTATCATCAATACCGATATCAATTCCAAGTTCATCAAATGTATGATGATAAAGACTTTCGAAATGCTGTGAAAAACAAATGGAAAAATGCTCTAATAATCTTTTCATATTATAATATTCATCACCAAATTCTCCGATTAAAAATGGTTGAAGTTCACCTCTAAACCCACCGCTTGAAATATTACTTATCATTTTTCTATTTGCACTAACTCTCGGATATATAAGAGTTGGTTCCCATTCGCCTCTACCATTTTTTTGAACATGCAGCCTTATATCATACACCCATCCTTCTTTTGTTGAGCTTTTAATAAAAGGTTGAATGATGTACCGGGTTGTTGTTAATAAATGATCAAGATAAAGGGAAAGTTCATTCTTTACAAGAGTTTCGTTATGATCTCCATTAATCACAAGATATTGATTTGAGGTTATTTTATCTATAAAAATAACTCCCTTTCCCCCGCTCCCTTTAATCGGCTTCAATACTAGTCTTTTATGTTTCTCAAAATAATCAAAGATCTCTTCTCCCTTATTCAGAATAAAAAAAGGAATAACAAAATGTGAAAATTGTTTTCCTTCTCTAATTTTCTGATAAACGTTTAATTTATTTCCTACTGAATAACTTGTAAATAGACATCTTTTTTTCAAATAACTCCATATTTGTTTTTGTTTGTCATTCTTAGGAGATTTACTGTTTATAATAATATCCGGCAAGTCTCGTTGCTGTTGAATCCACTTTCCATTATCATATATCCATCCATTAATCTTATGGTCAACCATATCAACTGTTCCAAAAGAAAAATAAAAGAAATCAACACCTTCCATTTTAGAAACCGCCGCACATGCATAAGCTTTTTTTACGTTTTCAGGATCTTTTCTTGAATGAAGCATACCAATAACAGTCATTTAATCACCCTTTAAAGTGGTTCAATAATAAACTTAATTTCTTTTAATGCTTGAAGAGCAAGCTGTTTAGCCTCTTCTTGAGACTTTGCTGTTGCCAGGACATAGGCATATCGGTCACCCATCGATAATGGAGGTGTTAAGATACTCCCTTTTCTAGGCTTTACATAAACCTCTTTTACACCATCCTGTTTCTTTGCGCGATTTTTACCAGTAACCTTTAGAAGAACACCTTTCGTTTCAACTGTTACATATCGTACATAGACATATTCAGTCCCATTTGTTTCGATAATAGGCTCCTTACCCAAATGCAGTTTTACGATTTCTTTTACGTAATTAATTCCTGTACCGTGAAAAATAATATTATTCATTGCTCCACCAGATATGCGCGGGTTTATTTCAATCAGCTTCCATTCTTTGTTCACATAACGGAATTCTAAATGACAACTCCCATTTTTAAGTCCGATCTCTTCGATAATCGTATTTATCGCTATCTCTAAATCAGCATATTGATCAGAGCTTAAATTTGCTGGGAACTGGTAGCCTAAAACAATAAACCTTTTCTTTCTTATAACGTCTTGTTCAAGGATGCATACTATTGTTAGTTTTCCTTTGTAAACAATAATTTCGGCTAAATATTGTCGACCATCAATATATTCTTCTACTAAAATAGGATCCTTATCTGACACTTTATTCAATTTTGTTAAACCTATTTTAAATTCAAGAAGATTTGTAGCAAGTATGACATCTTTCGATCCGTTAGATTTAGGAGATTTAAGTACTAATGGTAAGTATTTTTCCTTCGATTGGGAAAATTCACTTATAGATTGCTTTTTATCATAAAAAAAATTTGGTGTGTAAGATAGAGATTTGAGTTTTTCTCTAAACAAAGCTTTATTCTCCATTATTATGATTGCTTCTTTTGTAAGTCGCCCTATTTTTAACATATCAGAAATATCAGCTGCGATTGAAACAAATGGATCGATTAAACTTAAACATGCTTTTACATGTTTCCCAGCATGAACAAGTTTTTGAATTTCTTCAATTACTAAATTCTTATCTTCTAGACTCTTTATATATATTAACTGATGAACTTCAGGAAATTCTTCACGTTGTTTAAGAAATTTTAAACGATCAGTATATAATACCGTAAAATATCCCATTCCTGATGCAGCCTTTAATGCTTCTCTACTCGTGCCAGACTTGTTACATCCAATGAATACAATCGTGTCCATTTTCTCATCTCCAATAAAAGTACCTCTTCTCATAAGAGCGAATACATTAGGTATAGGTAAACCAATAAGTGGAAGTGAATGGTTGAGCTATTTCACAAAACACCCATTCTTCATCCTCATAACTACCTATATTCATACTTTATGAAATGGGTGTTAGTACTAATTTAGAATGGAGCAAGTTTATGTATAGAAGAATGATCGGTATTTTTATTCCGAAGCACCATTATGAAGCAATGAAAAGTGAATATTCTCTTCATCCAGCCTATGCCCAATATGAATCTACTGCAGAATTTTATCAACTTTCCGTTTGTTTTCTTTGTTCAGATTGCACATTATCCTCCAATAATATCCATGTCTTACTAAGAGATACGGAAAACGATAAGTTCAAGGAAACAATGATACCTATACCAAAAGTTGTTTATAATCGAGCTCATTTAAATAACAAAAAAGTACGGCAAACCCTTTTTTATTTTATTCAATCAGGTTCAAAGGTATTTAATTATATACCAATAATGAATAGTAAATATTTTGTTCACCAATTATTAGAAAAAGAAGAACATCTTATCCGTTATCTTCCAACTACTTTAAAAGGCACCGGCAAAAATTTAGAATACGTTTTACAGCATATGGAGAATTTTTTTGTTAAACCTTGTTACAGCAGTATCGGGAAAGGAATTATGAATATACAAAAAGAAGTGGATGGTCATTGGTATCTTTATAAAAAGCATACGACCAAAAAAAGCTGGGAAAAAAGTTTATTTAATTCGGTCGAGATTAATAGGATAAAAAGGCTGTTTAAACAACATCCTTTTATTATCCAGGAAAGAATACCATTAGCTACTTTTCAAAATAGACCATTTGATTTAAGAGTTGTCGTTCAAAAAGATGGTACAGGGAAATGGATCATCAGCGGAATAGTGGCAAAATTAGCTCCAGAAGGCCATGTCATCACAAATGTGGCGAGAGGAGGAAAAATTGGATTACTTCAGGACTACTTTACCCACGATGGCATTTCAATTCAAGATATCCAAAAAAATATCAACACACTTGGTGTTGATATTGCTAAAGCACTTGAAAAAAATTGGCCTCACATAGCAGATTTAGGATTAGATATTGGTATTACTGAAAGTGGTACACTATATTTCATTGAATGTAACTTAAGAGGTCAATATGGTGCATTTAGAAAGATTAAGGATTACTTGCCATTTTGGGAGAAAACACATGATATACCAATTGAATATGCGAATTATTTGATGAATCAGATTGAATGAATAAACTTATCTGCGTATATTTAATTTATTTACAAACAGACTTGCCATACTTCCAAGTATAGAACTTCTAATAATATCATATGGATAATGTACTCCTGTCCAAACACGGGATAAACCAATGAAGAAAGAAGAAATATATAAAAATTTGCCCAAAGCTTTGTTATACAAAAAGACTGTTGTTGATACAGCAAATGCCAAAAGTGTATGTTTGCTTAAATAAGAGGAGTCTTGCAAAGATGATACCAAGACATTCGCGTAGCGAGTAAGATAAGGTCTGGGACGGAACTTAATACGATTAATGACCTTTTTGAGACCTAATGTCATGATTACTGAAATGATAGATTCAATTACAATCTTTTTATTTGAGTGTTTCGTACCGACTTGTAAGACGAGAACAAAAAGAAACAAGTAGCGTAATTCATTTGATGCAAATACCATGAGTCGATCTAAGAAAAGATTTCTGCCTGCAAATCCGTTGATCATGGAAAATAATTTTTGATCCATTTATTCTTCTCCTTATGTAAAACATTCCCTGATATTATTCTCAAATAAGAAGTGGGTATACAAAAGAAAATTTATTTTCAACATGATAAATAGCCCACCCAACGAGCATAATAGGAATTGAAAAACATAAGAGGAGGATATAAAATGACAAACCGCAATGATAATCGTGAGCGAAAAAACAAATATCCAAATAACAAGAAACAAGATGCAGAATTTTCGAAGGATCTTTCAATAAGAAGTGAAATTACAAAAAAGGATTTAAATAAATAACTAAAATAACGGGTATCATTTGGTACCCGTCACATATTATCTCCTTTTTGATCGGCGATTTCTTGACACTGGTCTTTCATTATTCTTATGTTGATTTTCCTCTTTTCTTCTCCCTTTGTCTGATTTGTTTTCTCTTTTCACTCTACCTCCACGGTCATTTGGCCGCCTTGCCTTTTTACCTGCTCTTTTCTCTCTTGTTCATAATCCTCGCGATCAGGAACACTAATTCCTTTTATCACTTGTTTTTCCAAGTTTAGATGAATTCCTTTTTCAATCATTCGTAAAAAGTCCAAATCCTTCGGAGTAACTAATGTATAGGCAACACCCGTTCCGCCTGCACGACCAGTCCGGCCGATTCTGTGGACATAGCTCTCAACGTCATGAGGAATATCATAATTATAAACATGTGTAACACCTTCTACATCAAGTCCTCTTGCCGCTACATCTGTTGCAACTAAAAATTGTATTTTGGCTTCACGAAATCGCTTCATCGCTTTTTCTCGTTTTGCTTGAGTTAAATCACCATGAAGTTCATCTGATTCATAGCCATGAGCAAGTAATGCCTCTTGCAGTTTTTTGGCACGAATTTTTGTCCGACAAAAGATAATCGCTAAGAAAGGACGATGCTCTTGTAATAAATGCAGCAAAGTAGCTTGTTTCCTCCGGTCTGTTGTTTCAACAGCGATTTGCTTTATTTCATCAACTGTTATTCTCTTTGCCTGTACTTGTATGTTTAAAGGTTCTATCATATATTTTTTTGCAAGCGATTTGATTTCGCTTGGCATTGTTGCAGAGAATAACATCGTTTGTCTTGTTGAAAGTGTTTCATAAATAATGTCCTCAACTTCAGGAAGAAAACCCATATGCAGCATTTGATCTGCTTCATCTAATACAAGCATTTGGATAGTCGATAAATCAATCGTTGCGCGGCGAATATGATCTAGTAACCGACCGGGTGTTGCTACAACGATGTGTTGAGCTCCTTTTAATTTTTTCAGCTGATGTTCAACATCCTGACCACCATAAACAGCCAAAACGTTGAGTCCTTCCACATTTTCAATCATCCGTTTTATTTCTTTAGAAATTTGCTGAGCTAGTTCCCTTGTTGGAGTTAAGATAAGGGCTTGTACTTCGTCATTTTGTGTATTAATTTTTTCAATAATTGGAAGGACAAAAGCAAGGGTCTTTCCTGTCCCTGTTTGGGCCTGCGCGATAACATCTTTGCCCTCTATAATCATCGGAATCGTTTGTTCCTGGATTGGTGTTGGTTGTGTTAGTCCTAATGATTTTAATGTATAATGAATTTCTTTTCGTATTCCTAATTGTAAGAAATCAGCCAATTTTTATCACATCTTCTTTCTATTCATACTAATTGTTAGTTTTTCCAAACAACAGCTAAATAACTATACCATATTAACAACCCGATTTCATAAAATCTTATGGAAATAGAAAAGAGGCAGACCTTTTCAGAACTGCCTAACATTACGCTATATAACTAAATCTGAAACTTATCTTGTGACATTGTTTCTCTTAATAAATATTTTTGAATTTTTCCGCTTGCATTACGGGGGAGCTCGTTAACAAAAACATATCTTCTCGGTCTTTTAAATGGCGCAAGCTTATCTGAATTCTTTAAGAATTGATCAAGCTGCTCCCCTGTAATCTCCTGATCTTTTTTTACGACAACAGCAATTACTCTTTCTCCCCAAAACTCATCAGGTTCACCTAAAACGGCCACATCTAAAATTCCTTCATGCTCGTATAAGGCATCTTCTACTTCCCTTGGATATACGTTTTCCCCACCGCTAATGACCATGTCGTCTACTCGATCAGCCACAAACAAATAGCCATCCTCGTCAAAGTAACCTAAATCACCTGAATGATACCATCCTTTGTACATCGCTTCCTCAGTAGCTTCTTCTCTATTATAATACCCAATCATCATACATGGGCCCTTTACAATGATTTCTCCAATTTCTCCAGGGGGAAGAATGTCATCAGGGTCTGATGGTCCTTCCTCATTTGGCTTGACTACCCTAATCTCATGATTAAAACAAGCCCTACCAGCAGAACCTGCTTTGGATAATTGCTCATCTGTTTCTAAAAATGCAATAGCAGGTCCCATTTCTGTCATCCCGTATGCTTGAACAAGTTCGATTCCTAATTTTTCTTTACAAGCTTTGACTAGTACCGGAGCCATTGGTGCTGCACCATACAAACCAACTTGAAGCGAAGACAAATCATATCTCTCCAATTCTTCTTGAAGTAGCATATTCCACATTGTAGGAGCTGCAAAAAGCATTGTAATTTTTTCCTTCTCGATTGTTTCTAATGCCTGTTCAGCATCGAAATGATGCAGGATGACATTTTTGGCACCTGAATGTACCCGCGGTAAAAAGCTGCAGTGGAGCTCTGCGCAATGGAACATCGGCGCTGTTACTAATCCGATATCCTTTGAATTAATTTGCAGCGCATTGATACAAATTAAACTTTGTTCAATCATATCCCGATGGCGGTGCATAACCCCCTTTGGTCGTCCGGTCGTACCACTAGTGTACATAATAGCATACGTATCATTTTCACTAATTTCACAATTTGGATTTGTTGTAGAAGAATACTTGATGATGTCTTGATAAGAAGAAGCATAAGGTGAAGTTGTCTCATCGATGCTCCAAAATAGTATCGTTGGAAAACGATCGTGTATTTTCGTGATATGTCCTTCTAATTCTTTCTCAAAGATCACGATTTTTGGAGCAGCAAAGTACGCTGTTCCCAATTCAAAACAGTTAAATAACAATGTAGACACCCTGTCCCCCTTCCTGACTCCGGAAGCTAACATGGCATGTGCAAGTTGATTGACTTCAACATTCCATTCTTCAAATGTACTGCGTACTCCTCTCATCTTGTCTACTATAGCTTCTTTGTTCTTATATTTATTTACTGTTTGTTCAAATAGTTCACCGATTGTAACATACATATTCTCTCAACCTCCATATATAAGGTAAGCGTTTACAAAAGCCTTATATATGTATTTCAAGAAAAAGAAAAAATTCCTCTGTATGACAAGAACATTTTTCCTTGTACACTAAAGAGTCTGCCTTTTTATGACAGACTCTAAAATAACTTTAATCTTGTTTCACATATTCTTTAAGAGGTGAATTGATTTCGACCAATCCTTCAATTACCAGCGAGGCAATCGTATATGCACCTTGTTCTTGTAGATGTGTATTATCTTTTTTCCCTTCTGGAAAATGTTTATATTCAAATGGTTCCAACCACAAAAATAATTTTTTCGTGTTTTCCGGTCCAATTTTGTTAAATAGCTGCCTGCTTTTAGTTGTTAAATCTATTAGTTCCACATTTTCTTCAACAGCTAATTGCTTCATTGCACTAGGATAATCACCATGTGAATCTATAATGGTCCCCTGCTTTGAAAAATTTCTTCTTTCAACTGGAGTAACGAGTACAGGAATTGCTCCTTTTTCCCTAGCTTCGTCAATGTATTTTTTTAAATACATCTTATATGTTGTAAATGGATCTGTATACCGCTTGACATCTGCCCTTTTTGCATCATTATGGCCAAATTGTATGAATAAATAATCGCCTTGACTTATCTCTCTTTTAACTTTTTGAAATCTACCCTCTTCATAAAAACTTTTTGAGCTTCTTCCTGGGATGGAAGCATTGTGAACAATGACCCGTTCATGAAAAAAATCGTTTAGTTTTTGTCCCCAGCCCATTCTAGGTGCTACCTTTGGTTTATAAGTAGATACTGTCGAATCTCCAATAAGATAAATATGAATTGAATTTTTGTCTCTTTTTTTCATAATAGCAACAGAATCATCTGAAAATAGGAACAGAAAGATCATTAAACAACTAAATATAATAACAGTAAAAACCCAAAACTTCCGTTTCAATCAGGATTTCCCTCCTTTAACCTTATTTTTCTCAAATACACTATAAAAAATGTACATTGAATGAGGTTATAAAGTAAAGAAAAAATAGACGAAAGAGAGTTGACAGGAGGACAAAATTTATATATCATATATTTGTAAACGCTTTCAAATATGAGGTGATTTTGATGTGTGAAATGGCAAAAGAAAAATCCAAATCTGAAATTATTACAGCCTTAATCGATCATAATGTATTTAAAATGCCTGATGGAAGACAATTTTATGAAGCTTCCGAAACTGAGCTTAAATCAATTCTTTATACACATTCTGATATAAAGCATATATGTTAACTTATATATAAATCCCGGCCATTATAAGGCTGTTATTTTTTTGGTATAGCACCTCCTTTTCATACAAACGATAAGAATAGCATGACACATGACAAGGAGGTTTATCAATGAAAAAAGAACACTGTGAGGAAGAGATGGATTATCTCAATCATTACTTCAATGAACAAATTACTCGAATATGTGTTATCGAGGAAGACGAAAGAATGAGAAAGGAATTAGCAAAAAAAGATAATGAGTAAGCACCCATTATCTTTTTTTGCTTTTTTATTTTAGTCCACCATGTAGATTATTTTGACTCACTCATGCACTTTTGCAAAAATAGACATTTTTTCATTCTCTTTAGCCAACTCTTTTGAAATGGTACTTGTTAAACTATAATTGCCTTTAGCATCATGACCTAATTCCCATATCATCATCCCGCCAAACCCATTATCAAGAGCTAGATCTGTTTTCTTATTAATCGTTTGTATTCCATTATAATAATAAGTTGTACCATGCATCTTTACAGTATCACGTTGAGCGTTTTCCGGATTTGCTTCCACAATGGCTCCATATGACATTTGGTTAATTGAGACATCTTCCGGTTGTGCATAAAAAGGAACACCTAAGATCAACTTTTCTTTTGATAATTTGTGTTTATCAAATAATGTTGACCAATAGGCTACAATATCTTCAGCAAATGGATATGGAGATAAATTTGCGGCATTGTATTCTCCGTCCCATTGTCCGTCATATGCCATAATATTCACATAATCAACATAGTTGAACATCTCCGGTTTAAACACCACCGATTGAATTTCTGTGCCCGTTACACTATGAATCTTTGAATATACGGCGATCGATAATTCTTTATCAAGCTTAGACAACTTTTCATCTAGTGCTTGAATGAATATATTCAAGTTTTCTGCATCCTCATTAGATCTCGGATGTTCAAAATCAATGTCTATTCCATCAAGATTTTCTGTCTTTGTTAGTGAAATAAGTTCATCTACTAATTTTTGTTCTTGATGTGCTGTTTGAGATTGCTGCCCGAAAATAATCATACGACTCTCCACCTTCAATGTGATACCAGCCACCGACTGCTAATAAAACTTTTGTTTTTTGTTCATGTGCTTTTTTTACCATCGCCTTTAAGTTCGTTTTAGCTGTTTCTCCGTTCATTAAGACTCGTCCATCCTTTGCAGGGTGTGCGAATGAAAAAATCACATGTGTAAGATCTCCATAGCCAATTGAGGACGGATCTCTAAAGTCCTGCACATAACCAATTAATACTTTTTTCTTTTCTTCTTGATATTGGGGTGTTCCTTTTATAGTAGGTTTTTTTCTGACTTTGGTGCCTTTGTTACGACCTTAGGAACATTCGTTTTCTTTTCACTATTATTATGATATAGGATGCCTGAGAAAAAGCCTCCTGTAAATATTATCAGGATCATTAGAATTTTGGTGATGTTTTTCCTCACATATTTCACTCCTTAGAAAAACAAAGTTATCCTAAAGATCGTAACAAAAAAACACTCATCCTTTCGATGGTAATATTAGTTAAAATCCCTTCCTCTTCGCAAGAGACTCAACGAATAAGGACATGATTACCTTAAGAAAAGTCCATGACAGTCTTTTATGTACAGGTAAGTGCTTTTGATAAAAATAAGAATATTCTATCTGCTGAACTGAGCCTCGGTTACGTTTAAACTCCCCTGCACCTGCACTTCGATGTCCAATATATTTATTCTGCAGGACACACTCAGTGATCAAATATGATAAAACTCGGTACAAACCTTCTTTTTTATCTGTTTTGGTGTTATATCCTAATACGGGTGTTGTAAGAACACCTTCCCTTACCCAATATCCGATTACCCCTTTTACTTTATCTCCCTGGCATAATAACATAAATTGTAAAAACCCAAACTGAAAGGCCTGTTCAAAGAACTCTTTTGTAAATTGTGGATTATGACGGGAATATTTATTAATGTATAACTGATCGTACAATTCCTTTATTTTAGGTATATCGTCCATTTTAGGTTTACGAACATAATAATGGTATTTTTTAAATAAACGTTTGTCCTGTTGAAGTGTCTTTTCATGCTTCTTTGTTAATTTTGGTGTGTGATTAAATAAGTAAATGGCCCGAGACATGACTTTTTGATATCCAACATTATGCATTGTATCAAGAAACTGACGATGTAAATTTTCTTTTAATGAACGAAACAGAATGGTGTGTTGCGGAAAAGTTGCCACTAGATAATTTGTGATCCTTAAAAGTTGGTCCTTCGTTAAAATAGAACCCATTAAATTTGTTGACAATAACCAATTATTTACGATCACTACTTTATTTAAATTGCTTTTCTTCAGTATTTTTCCAATTATATCAATAATTAATGAGAACACCTTTTCTAGTAAAGGATTTTTCAGCTCCCAAAGCTCTTCTTTTGCATAAGTAATATAATGTGTAAAAGGAGATGTGACATAGGAATTATTAAATTCTTTATTATTAACAGTGAGAGGTAACAATATATCATCTATTTCTAGAAAGAAGAGTTCTGTTTGGACATTTTCCATATAAAATGTACTGCCATTTTTCATCAATGGTTCAAAGTAATGCTTAATCATTTCACCATCTTTTTTTGTTTTCCAGTCAATTTCCTCAATTGATTTCACATCATATAGTCTCATGTTTTGCCTTTTCCTTTATGACATTTTCAATCCGCTTCCTTTTACGTTCAGATGTAATTAAATCGTATTTTGTAAAAGTAATTTGCGGCAAGACAAGCAGTTTTTCTTTCCAAAGCTTTTCTAATTCTTGTTTAACCTTTGCTTCTGCCACTGAATTCTCATTTTTCACTTTCAACTTAATATCAATTACAAAAAGATCTTTCTGTGTTACTTTATACTCTAGTATATCTTCAGAAGAAAGCATGACTGCTCTTCGGATAAAATCGGGAAATAGCATATGTTGTTCCCCTGTTTGTTCATGGACTCCATAAAATATATCATCACATCGGCCATCGATCCGTTCCAAAGCTAAAAAATGTGATCCACAAGGACAAGGAGTTTGCCTCTCAATTAACACATCATTTAAGCGATAACGAATTAATGGCTGTGTTTTTCTCGTAAAATCAGTTATAATCGGAACAAAAATCCCTTTTTCTTCATCTAAATATTCCTTTTGAATCGCTATTATATCTTCATTCATATGTAAAACACCATGTGAACAGGTTGTTGCTAAAAATCCTTCTGTAGCTTGATAAACCTGATGCAGAGTTTGTTGAAAGATATCTTCAATAAATGCTTTATCAACGTCTTCTAATACTTCAGCAACGGAGATGATTTTTTTTGGCGTAATATCAATGATGTTATTTCCCTTCCACTCTGCAATCATACGCAGCATAGATGGTGGTGCAATAATAATAGTCGGTTTCAATTCATGCAACCTATTTTGATGAGTTTTTAGATCTTCAACTAAATCAAAAAAATAAAAACTTATTTTACTACTTTTTGTTGATTCGTATAAATTATTGTTAGCACGTAAGAAAAAAGCAATTTTTTGTTTTTTCATTAGACTTCCTGGTAGCAGCTTTGCAAGGACCTCTCCAGCCCACATTGCTGATTCTTTTTCACTCACTAAAAACAAACCGCGATTTCCACTAGTTCCTGAGGATAATCCAATTGAGACAGTATTGATTTTCGGGGAAAAATCCCTTGTTTTCTCAGCTTTTACTGCCAATTGAATTGCTTCTTCCTTCGATATGCCCACTGTATTTATTTCATCAAAATGCTCCATCATTTCTCGCTTTGATATAACAGGTAAAGATTCCCATTCAAGCAGGTGATCCCTATAATAGTTACGATAAAATGGAGAATGTGTTAAAACAAATGCTAAGTGCTTTTCTATTTTTTTATTTTGATAAACTTGAATGGTCTTTCTTGATTCAAAACGTCTTAAATATTTTGATAAGATATATTGTTTTAATAGTAATAGTTTATTCATATATATATCCCTCTTTCACCAGGTTCCATGTCTTTTGACAATGGGTTGGCAAAATATCAATTTCAGGTGAATTCTTTGAAAGGTCATGTAGCTTTTTTATATTTTTCTTATAAGCCGATCCATCTTCAATTAACAGCTTAGTGATTTTATGAGGAAATTGCAGTTCTTCATATGCCTGACTTGTCCAAACGGCATCAGCACATAGTAATATTTTTTTCCACTTTCCAAAGAAACAAAAATCCCCAATTGACCGATTGCATGTCCTGTTAAATCGATCGCAAAGAGAGATCCATCCCCAAACACATCGAAACCTTTCTGAAATGGTTGAAACTGACTGCTTAATGATATCTCAGGATGCTCATCAATAAAGTCAATTCTTTTATCCATGTCATCAGGTAGTAAATCAACTAGACAACCTTTTGTTAAAGCTTTTACTTTATTAAATTGTTTAATATGATCATACGCTTTTTTAAAGGTTAGGATTTTTGCAGTTGGAAAATCTTTCAAACCTGCTGTGTGGTCTCCATGAAAGTGAGATAGGATAATGTATCGTATTTCTGATGAATGAATCCCTTCACTCCTTAATTGATTTTTTATCGACTGTTCTTCCGTGAAAAAAACAGGAGTCAACTTTGCGTAAATAGAATAAGGAAACGATTTTGTGGCTTCTAGAAACTTCCCAGAATATCCTGTATCAAATAATATATACCCTTTAGTCGGATGCTTTAATAATGCTGCTGTAGCTGGAAACTTTATTTTCTTTAATGACCCTTTAGGGTTAATAACTTTTTCAGGATGTGTGCAGTAGCCACATTCAAAGAGCTTGACCATTTCAATTGTCATGAGTTTTCCACCATTCAATAAATTCATTTGTGCCTTGATCAATCGAAATAGCCGGTTCATATCCTAATTCATTCTTTGCTTTTTCAATTGAAAGAGTTTGTGATTGTGATAAAACACTAACTGTATACCGCGTTAATAAAGGCTCTTTTCCTCCCAATAAAATGGTGGAGATGCGCTCTAATGTGTTTGCTACAAGAAATGCTTTTTTAAATGAAACTTCTTTGTATGTAAAGGATTTTTCTAATCTTTCCATCACCGATTCTATCATGCTATATAAATTAACTCGTTCACCATTTGTTATATTGTATTTATGTCCAAGTGTAGATTCACTAGATGTTAAACAAAGAAGTATGGCATCGACTACATTTTCTATGTATGTCATATCAATTTCAACTTCCCCTGTTCCAATCTTTGGAAACATCCCTTTCTCACATACTTTAATTAATCTGGGAAAAATAGCTTGATCACCAGGACCAAATAAAGCTCGCGGACGAATGATGATTGTCGCGAGACCTTGTTGGAATGCTTTGTCTATTTCAAGCTCTGCAAGATATTTCGTTTTCGCATAGTGATTTACAAATTTGTTCGGTAACTCTTGATCTTCTTTTACGTCTTTTCGTTCATTATAATGAAAGTAAATACTTGGTGTTGAAATATGTATTAACCGCTTTACTTTCGATTTTAAACACCCTTCAATGACGTTTTGCGTCCCGATCACATTCGCCTTATAAAAATCTTTGTATTTTCCCCAGGGTGAGGAAAGGGCTCCACAATGTATCACATAATCTTGACCCTGACAAAGAGCCAAGATGGAACTCCTATTTTCCAGCGCACATGGTACAAAGCGTATAGCATTTCGGGATAACTCTTCTCCTATTTTTTCATTTCGACCTGTCCCTGTTACGTCAAATCCCATTGAAGAAAGGCGTTGTGCTACTTTCAATCCTAAAAATCCTGTTGCACCTGTAACAAGTACCTTCATATATCATCACCGTCCCAGCTAATATCATACGTTGATTGTTGTAGTAATGTAACAGCGTTTTTTTTACTATCTCTCCACAGTTTTATTAGACTAATAATTTGATAGAAAAAAGGAAAAGGATCATTTGCCCGCAAAGTAATGTCTTTATAAGTAGCGATAATTTTCAACCATTCCCCTAATTTCCTGATATTTGTAACCTGTTGAAGTCCATATAAAAACAATACTAACTTAATCGCTTCCTTTTTCTTCTTTAAAGGTATTAAACATTTGTTAGATTGCAGAAGTAAGGCTTTCACCACATCTTGATCAAAAAGATGTAGTCCGCTTGTCGTTCTCGGATTACATTCAATTGGATAAGCCTTATTACATTCATCTACGATAAAATCAAAGGAAATTTGTCCCGTGAAATCTAAATGTTCAACTATGTGACAGACAAATTGATGGATATCATTTCTATCTGTATGTTTAAATGATAATGTTGCACCTAAACCAGCTGTAAAATTACTTTTATAAACTGAATGTGCGAGAACTTTCCCATTCTTTGCTATCGAGTAAGAACAATACTGGTCCCCTTTAATTCTTTCTTGAAGAATCCAGCTTGATTCATCAAATCTTGTTGAAGGTATGTCATCTATAGAAGGTAAAAATATAACAGAATCTGAAAATCTGGAAAATATTTTTTTCATGACTAAATGATTATTTTTAAACCACTTATTATTCATCGTTTTTTCAGATAACATAGCTGTTCTAGGTACTTGAAACCCTAAAGAATCAACCATTTTAATAAATTTGTATTTATTATGTAAGGATTGTAATTTTGAAAAATCATCAACAAGAACTTCACAGTATTGATTAAGTTCATCTTTATACTTTGAGATATAAAAAATTTCTTCACAAATAGGAATTAAATAGTTAATTCTTTCCTTTTTAATAAGTTCCACTAAAGCTTTAATATAGAGCTTTGTTTCGAATTTAGGAGAAGGAGTGAGGATAAATTGTTTTATACTATTAGACGCTTTTGTAAGTGGTGTTGAGGTACAATCAGTGGCATAGACCTCTGCACCAGATTGGTTTAATAATCTGCAAACATGGAGTGTAACAGGGGCCCGAGCCCCTGTTACTAATACCCGTAATCTAGTATTCAAGAATAATACCTCCGATAGATAAACCTGCAGATGTTCCTAATAATAAAACAAGATCTCCTCGTTTCAGTTTTCCTGCTCTAATTGCCTCATGGAAGGCCAATGGAATAGATGCAGCTATGACATTTCCATAATTCTCAATAATACTCATAAACCGCTCTTCTTTAACACCGAGCTTTTTTCGGATAATATTCATTGCAGATTTACTTGCTTGATGAGGAATGACCATTTGCATATCCTGTACTGTCAATCCAGTCTGATTAAACAATCCTTCTAAAAAATCCGGTAACTTTTTATAGGATAATTTAAATATTGCCCGACCATCCATATCAAATAAAAAATTATGCGCAGATTGCTCACTATAATTTTTGGGGTGAATTTTTGTTCCACCGCCTCTTATCTCTGAAAGTTTAGCCCCTTCACTGTACGTTTCCATTTTCGAAGAGATGATTCCGGATGTTTCATTACTGTGAGACAAAATAAATGCACATGCGCCATCTCCAAATAATATGCTGCTTTCATGTTGACTCCAATTTAAACCAACAGAGGATATCTCGGAAGAAACGATTAGCACATGTTGAAATCTTTTTTGATCAATTGCATATGACATCATGTCTAGAGCTGTTACGAAGCTAAGACATGTTGAGTTAAAGTCAAAGCAAGGTATTCCTGAGCCTTCTAAACCTAATTGTTTTTGTATTAATGAAGCATTACATGGTATAGCCTGTTCATTTGTTCCGCTTGCACTAATAATACAATCTAGATCTGACAATGATATATTTGCATCTTTAATGGCTGACTTTGCTGCTTCTGCCCCCATGTAAGATGCTGTTTCATCCTCTACAAAATACCTTCGTTTTACACCTGATTTTTTCTCAGACCAACCTTTTGCTTTTCCAATTAATGCATCAATTTCTTGAGCATTTACGACCCGTTTAGGTACATAGGATCCTGTACCTAGTATTTTTACTTTTCGTTTCATGTTCACTTACACCTCATTCTTCATCCAATACAACTTACTTACTATCTTTATGACTCAGATTCTTAATTTTACCATTTTTCCCACTTGTACAGGAGGAATATTTACTTAACAAATTAGAAAATGATTATTGAATTACCCAAATAGGTATCGACTTTATAAACACATAAAACTCTTGACTAGTTTCTTCATTTCGTAAGATAATACTTATGAGTAATATAATGTTTTTTATATGGAGATTTTCAACATGGGACAAAGAGGACGAAAACAAGGTTCAGTTGGAGTAGAAAGTAAAGCTAAGTTACTTTCCATTGCAACCGAAGAATTTGCTACAAATGGATTTCATGAAACAAAAATTAGTACGATCGTAAAAAAAGCGGGTGTAACTCAACCTACTTTTTATTTATATTTTCATAGCAAAGAAGCTATATTTCAGGAACTAGTCACCCATTTTCGAACTAAGCTGACAGACTTAACTAAAGAAAGCAGACTTGAAACAGGACTAGATGTAAACACTCTTCCAGGGAGAATAGCTGTTGGGCTTTCTGCTATCTTTAACTTTTTAGACGAGGATCATCAGTTAACCAAGATCGGCTTTTTTATTTCAACAGAAGCGGATGACATAAAAAATCAAATTGCAGATCAAATAGCAAGTAATTTGGTGTCAGAACAGAAAGATGGATATTTCCGTAAAGATATAGATATGAGAATTGTAGCGGATGGATTAGTCGGTGTAATTGAACGACTTACTGTCACATGTCTTTTTAAAGGACTTAAAAAACCTGATGAATTAGCAAGAGAAATTGTAGATCTTTTTTTGTATGGTTTGCAGATTCAATAATTTCTATACCTTGTATAATGGGGATGATCATGATGAATTCATTGAAATCGGTAAAAGATGGAGATTTAGATATAGAGTGGATTGAACTAATGAAAAAGGCTTTAGAAATTGGTTTGTCAATAGAAGAAGTTCAGAATTTTTTAAATACAAATCGGAAAAGTTAATTTCCCTATTGCATATATGTATGATTAGCGAAAAAAAAGGATCGTTATGAACAATCCTCAAGAATTTTACATTAACTGCTATATGAACTAAAAAAACTACTAGATTTCCCTTTTCTTTTATAGTACTGATGCCCGTACTTTGATGGATGATGATGCTTTGAGTATTTTCTTCGTTTAAAATCACTTGAGCTATGTTTTCCATGAGACTTTTTGTCTAATAAAGATTTTAGTATTTTATTTAACATGCTATTTTCTCTCCCTTTTTATACTTACTTTCAAATTTATTTCCAAAATACTTTTAACTTTAATACATCTTTTATAAACTCTTCAATTGAAGAGTTATTTCTTTGGTTATACCATCTTTGAATGGTTTCCAAAAGCCAAATCGGGATCGCTTTTCCATCAATTAAATGATAATATTCATCATACGCTTTTTTCAAATGTTCCCATCGATGATCATTTCCCGGTTTTAAGTATTCTGATACATCAATTACTTTGGCTCTGCCGTTCTGAAGTAAGATGTTTTTCAGATGAATATCTCTTGGATTTAGATTTTGTTGTTGTGCATAAATTCGTGCATCCTCAACATCTGCTATTGCCTGTGAAGGAATATGGATTCCTTGAAGTAGACAGTCGTACAGTGTAATACCTGATTCAAAACTTAATACTAAATATCTATCATACGCTCCAAAACATTTTGAAAAGTAAGGTGAGCCATTTAATTCTTCATAGACTTTCGCTTCTGTTTGAATTTTATCTTTTTTCTCATCAGCATATAACTTAAAAGCATATGATGGTTCATGAACATACTGAAAAACAGCAGCATCTGTACCAACACCAATACAACTTAGATCATGAACATTTCCTGAAATCGTTACTGGTTTATTGTTAGTATTCGCTGTAATTTTTATTTGTGCCAATAGTTCATCTACTACTAATATATCTTTCTCCATACTATCACCCAATTTCTCCTAAAGTAACATTTCGTTTTTGTTGGAAATTGATTATGCTGCTAAATATGCTTTTCACTCACTCCCATTCAATAGTATAAGCTAAAAGAAAGAATTCCTTACTAAAAGAAAAAGACCTTTACCGATAATGGTAAAGATCTAAAAAAGACCTTTACCAAATTGAAAAATCAATTGGCAAAGGTCTCGCTAGCAATAATTATTGCCAACAAAGCCGGGGTATGGACCCGAAATGACGACTTTGTTTAATAGCTACTCCCCTTTGGAGGAATGAACGTTCATTTAACTTACTATAATTTTAACAGAATTTTCACATTAAGTCAATTTTGAAAATGACAAAGGAATTTCTCATCTATTCTTTATTTCAACCAATGGGAAGGAATATCTAAAGATGAAGGTAATTTTGTATGAAGATCTCCATTGGCTGAATTAATTTGTGCTTGAGTTAGAAAAATACTCCCACTTAAATTTGCTCCACTAATATTTGCATCTCGAAGGTCAGCTCCAATAAAATCAACATATCTCAAGTCAGCATCTCTTAGATCACATCCAATAAGAAAAGCTCCCCTTAAATTTTCTCCTCTAAGATTTGCTCCCCTTAAATTTGAGCCCATCAGTTCGATTCCTTTTTTCAATTTCACCTTTTGTTTTTGACCATTCTTTCCTTTTGTACGCACAAATTCACTCGTACTAATTAATACTTCATTAACAAATGCTCTATGTTGTAATAGATCTATTTTTAATATAGACTTCGGATTTAAATAGGTGAGGTGTTCAGTCTGTTCTGTTGCTTGATGTATATCTTTATGTATTTCTCTTGCTTCTTTTCTATTTAGAGCTTCATATAAGTAACGAAGCATTTCATGAAGTTGTTGCATGATGGGGAAGACCTCAAACATTTCTTTTGCAATCTCTTTTTTGCTTCTCCAATCATTCCCACTATATGTTACTTGTGAAACCTTTTGACCTGCCCCAAAACATTCATACACAGTACAACCGCGAAATCCATTACTTCTTAAGTTCTTATGAATGCTACACCGATAATCCGACTGAAGGTTACCACATGGTATCCCACTGTCCTTATCATAGGCAAAATCTGCAGATTTCATATAAGGCAAAGCTACACAACACAAGCCAAAGCAATTTTCACAATCTGCACTTAGGTCTTTTAACTCTGTTGCTTTTATACTCAAAACTTCCACTTCCTTATAACTTTCTACTGGGAAATTTCAACAATAAGAATAACCGGAGTATGCTTACCAGCTCCGGTTAATTCTTCATTAAACATTATTATTGCACTAACTCGTCCACTGATTGCTTTTCATAAATTCGTTTGATCGCTTCACTAATTAATGGCGCGACTGATAACTCTACTAATTTGTCAATACGCTTTTCTTCCGGAATTGTAATTGAGTCGGTTATAACCAATTCCTTTATTTTAGAACTTTGGATTCGTTCAATTGCAGGGCCGGATAAAACCGGATGTGTACAACATGCATACACTTCTTTTGCCCCATGCTCTACTAGTGCATTTGCGGCTAATGTTATGGTACCGGCTGTGTCGATAATATCATCAATTAAGATTGCTGTTTTCCCTTCAATATGGCCAACGATATTCATGACCTCTACAACATTTGGTCTTGGACGTCTTTTGTCAATTATCGCAATTGGAGCTTTCAAACGATCTGCTAATTTACGAGCTCTTGTAACACCGCCGTGGTCTGGTGACACAATGACAATATCTTCTAAGTTCTTATTTATAAAGTATTCCCCTAAGATTGGAACACCTAATAGATGGTCTATTGGAATATCAAAGAAGCCCTGAATCTGGGGGGCGTGTAAATCAAGAGCAATCACCCGAGTAGAGCCTGCTCTTTGGAGTAGATTTGCCACTAGCTTTGCAGTAATTGGCTCCCTTGCCCTAGCTTTACGGTCCTGTCTGGCATATCCGTAGTATGGAATAACCAAATTGATTGTTTTTGCAGATGCACGCTTTAAAGCATCTACCATAATTAATAATTCCATTAAATGTTCATTTACAGGATTGCTAATCGATTGGATGATGTACACCTCATCTCCACGAATACTTTCCTCAATGTTAATTTGAATTTCTCCATCACTAAAACGAGTAACAGAACTCTTCCCTAATTCAATCCCAAGAATTTCGGCAATCTTCTTCGCTAACTTGGGATCAGAGTTAAGCGAAAATAGTTTTAAATTAGAATCTGCATAACGACTAGGCATGGTAAAGTGAAAACCTCCAGTTGGACTTATAATTTGTGGCCATGTTATTGATAAGTATTGATTTTTATCATTATTAAATGAAACGGAAATCAACAGGAAATTTAAACAAGCCTCAAAATGAGTAATTTACATACCTATTTTACACTATTCGGTTTGTATTCAACAGAGACTTCACTATAATTCTTTTATTTTTTGTGAACTCTTTTTCATAAAGTAGTCAATGGTCATAAAAAACACGGGACCTAATGAGATCCCGCATTGTTTACGTTATTTATTAACTATTGTTTACAAGCAGCTTTTCTCTCGTGTACTTGGCTGCTTCTACCATTACTTTTAACGCTGCAACCGTTTCTTCTTTTCCGCGTGTCTTTAATCCACAATCAGGATTGATCCAGAACAATTTTGGATCCAACACTTGAAGTGCCCGATCAATATTTCTTAAAAGCTCCTCAACTTTTGGAACACGTGGACTATGAATATCATATACACCCAGTCCAATCCCTTTATTATATGTCGTTTCTTCAAAAGCTTGGATTAATTCTCCGTGACTTCTTGAAGTTTCAATAGAAATAACATCTGCATCAAGTTCATCAATGGTTGTAATAATATTTTTAAAATCTGAATAACACATATGTGTATGAATTTGGGTCTCATCTTGAACTGATGTTGTTGCAAGCTTAAATGCATATACTGCTTCATTAAGGTAACGATCCCAATTTTCACGTTTTAAAGGTAAACCTTCTCTAATTGCCGGTTCATCAACTTGAATCATTCGGATTCCGTTTTTCTCAAGGCTATCAACCTCTTTTCTCAGTGCCAGAGCAATTTGATTTGCCACATCGAAACGGGAAATATCATCACGAACAAATGACCAATTTAATATAGTTATCGGGCCAGTCAGCATTCCTTTAACAGGTTTTGCTGTTAGTGATTGAGCGAATACCGTTTCCTTTACCGTCATCGATTCCTTCAAATCAACATCACCATAGATAAGTGGCGGTTTCACACATCGTGATCCATATGATTGAACCCATCCAAACTTTGTAAATTGGAATCCTAGTAGTTTTTCTCCAAAATATTCAACCATATCTGTACGTTCGAATTCTCCATGAACAAAAACGTCCAGACCTAATTCCTCTTGAATATCTATCCATTTTTTAATTTCTGCTTTTATATATTCCTCATATTCCGCATCGGTTAACTCGCCTTTACGCCATTTTAAACGTTGATTTCTTACTTCTTTTGTTTGGGGAAAGCTTCCGATCGTTGTCGTAGGAAGCATTGGTAACTCAAAGGTTTTAGCCTGTAATTCTTGGCGTATCAAAAAATCCGCTCTCCGACCTACATCATATACATGAATGTTTTTTATCGCATCTTGTACATCCGAATTGTTTCTAAATGAAGAATGGTTTAAAGATTGAATAGATGCAGTACACTCTTTCAGTTGTACTTGTACAGATTCAATGCCATTATTCAGCGCTTTAGTTAAGACAATAACTTCATTTATTTTCTCATCAGCAAAGGATAGGGCATTTTTGAGAACCACATCAATTACTTCTTCACTTTTGACCGTTACTGGTACATGTAACAAACTTGATGATGGTTGGACGATTAAACGGTCGTTTGAAACAAACTCTGATATTTCTGTCAAAAGTGAAAGTTGCTCTTCGAGATTACAACGCCAAATGTTACGGCCATTGACTACACCAGCTGCTAACACTTTATCACTAGGAAAACCAAAGCTTTTTAAAGCTTTAAGGTGATGGCCGCTATCGTGGACAAAATCAAGTCCTATACCATGTACTGGTAATGAACAAATTTCTTTAAAATATTCAATATGATCAAAATACGTTTGTAAAATTACGTGAACATTTGGTGCTGCTTCATGTAACTGCTGATAGACTTCACGGAGCAGTTCAACCTCTTCATAAGTAATATTTGTCGCTACTATTGGTTCATCCATTTGAACCAACTGGACACCTTCTGTTTGTAATTGCTGCAGGATTTCAGCATAAAGCGGGACAAATCTCTCTACTAAATCGCGAAACTCAGACTTTTTGTATCCTTTAGATAGCTTTACAAAAGTCACTGGACCTAAAATGACTGGTTTTCCTTCAATATTTAACTTTTGTTTTGCTTCTTTATAAAATGCAAGTGGACGGTTTTCCACAAGTTTAGGTTCAGCATTATTTAACTCTGGAACAATATAGTGATAATTTGTGTTAAACCATTTTGTCATTTCACAAGCAACTGCACCTTTATTACCCCTTGCCATATCAAAATATGTTTCTAAAGAAACTGCGCCAGTCGTGTAATCAAATCGCTCGGGAACAAGACCAAACATTACAGCTGTATCAAGAACATGATCATAAAAGCTGAAATCTCCTATCGGTATTAAATCAATGCCTTGCTCTTTTTGTTTTTTTAGATGTTGTAGGCGGATCTCTTCCATTCGGTTTAAAAATGTGTCTTTATCAAGATTCCCTGCCCAGTATTGTTCAAGCACCTTTTTCCATTCACGTTTTTCACCAATACGAGGATATCCTAAGTTCGAGCTTTGTATTTGACTCATTGTATTCATGCACTCCTATCATTTCTATTTTTGCCCCAAACAAAAAATCTCCCTTTTCAAATTAGAAAAGAGAGATTCATACGCATAGCTAACTAGAGTTGAGACATTCCGGATTTCTCAACACGTATTCCTCACTCCTCCCTATACATCCGTAGGTACAAGCGCATATAACAGGCAGGTCTCCTGACTTAGGTTCATGGCTTCTTATCCCTTCCCATTTCATATGAAATAGTGGTTAATAATAAGTTGCTCCCCATTACAGTGGCGGGACCGTGCCGGATTTTCACCGAACTTCCCTTTTAAGCTGTGATAGATTTCACAGCACCTGTTACATTTGATATGTAATTTTTCAGACGATTTCTTCTTCCAGTATCTAAATGACCTCTCTATTTAAAATAGAGAGGTCTTCATTTCAATGAAATCCCCTCTTATTTGTCAAAGCCATACACTTTGCAGGAATTAGCACCTTTTCAACGAATGAAAGTTGAATGGTTGCCGGGCTTCATCGGGCCAGTCCCTCCGCCACTCTGAATAAGAGTATTTTGATAATTAATGATATTTTGAATTTAATAGCATATTAGCACGAGAAAGGTAAAGCTGTCAAAAAGTTTTTCATTATTTCACCAATTCAAATTAATTTTTCAAGTAAATAATAGAGTCATGAGCACTTTTACTTTTCGTTTAATTTCTTGAAGTCATAATTCCCCAACAGATGATTGCCGTTCTTTTGCCTTATCTGCAGCACTTGCATTTTTCGTTGCTTCTTCTTTATTTTCCGCCATTTCTTCGACTGTTTTAGTTTTTAATCGAGCAGCACCTTTATAATTTTTCGTTGGGATAAGTTGTTCTGTTTCAAGACGATATTTTGCCTCTGAAATTGCTTTTGAATATTGTGGTAACCATTTTTCCTGTGCAACTAATAGTTCATCTGTCATTTGCCATATTTCTTTCGGATTACATACCGCTCCTACTAATGGGTCCATCATCATCGCTTGACGCAGTAGAAAGTCATCTCCCTTAACAGCTGCTTCCACTGCTAATCGTTGAACAGAAATACTCACATTACATACAGCAGCACAGCCAAGCGGAAGGTCACCTACATGTGGCATATTGACCCCATTACGATCCACATATCCGGGAGCTTCAATTATGGCATCATCAGGAAGATTTGTGATCACCCCATTATTCACTACATTAAAATGTCCTCGATATACTCTTCCTGTTTCAAGTCCCTCAATAATATACGAACCATGTTCCTCACTGCGGTTCTCGGGTTTATATGTAAGAGATGGTTCCTTCATCCAATTTGGGAAATCTGTCTCAAACCAATTCCTTCCCTCTGTGCACACACGCAAATAACCACCTGTTTCACCATTTATCCATGAGCCTAAATCTATCCATTCCTTAATCTCATCCGTGCGTTTTCGATACCATGGGACATATTCACTTAAATGCCCATTTGATTCTGTGGAGTAATAGCCAAATCTCCTTAACATATCAATTCTGACTTTTTCTGTTTTACGAAACTCAGGATGTTCCTCAAATGCTTCTAAAAGATTTCCTGTTACATCTTCTCCCTTATGTTTCACACTAATGTACCATGTTTGATGATTGATCCCTGCACAAATAATGTCGATTTCTTCTTTTTTATAGCCTAACACTTCTGCAATTTGCCTATGCCCGCCTTGTACTCCATGACAAAGTCCAATTGTTTTCACACCGCCATATACATTACAAGCCCAAGTAATCATAGCCATTGGATTTGCATAGTTTAAAAGAATACAATTCTTCTCTGCTACTTCTTTAATATCCTTACAAATCTCCAACATTTCTGCAATTCCGCGTTGACCATACATAATCCCACCAGCACACAATGTATCACCAACACACTGATCGATCCCATACTTAAGTGGGATATCAATATCCAGTCCAAAGGCCTCAAGTCCACCGATCCTTACAACCGAAAAAATATATCTTGCGCCTCTTAAAGCTTCCTTGCGATTAGTTGTAGCATGAATCTTTATATCAAATCCATTTTCATCAATATCGCGTTGACACAGTTCTGTTACCATTTGAAGGTTTGAAGGATTAATATCTGTAAAAGATACTTCAATATCTTGAAATTCAGATACAGATAACAAATCACGTAAAAGTCCTCTAGTAAACCCTATACTTCCTGCGCCGATAAAAGAAATTTTAAATGACATATAAAGAAAGCACTCCTTTTCCTTTTGTTATGATTATTTTAACAACAAAGGATTGAATACGTTTCCAATATTGTAACTTTCTCAAAGGTTTTCATGTCAAAAATCCTAACTTTTATAATATAAAAATAGGATGACCAATGGTCATCCCAAATTCAGTGATTCACTTTGTGAATAGACTTTTTTACTAATTTTCTGTATTCATTTGGAGTTTGACCTGTATATTTTTTAAATAACATACTAAAGTATTGACGACTATTTACACCAACATAATGTGTAATTTCAATTACAGGTATCTCTGTTTCTTTTAACAACATTTTTGCTTTTTGGATTCTAAGCCTGGTTAAATAGTCCAAAATCGTACACTTCATTTGTTGTTTAAAAATACGGTGGAGATAACCTGAATGAAGGCTCACCGCTATGGCAACATCTTTGATTTGGATATCACGATCATAATTTTGATGAAGGTAATCAACCGCTTGTTTTACATAAACATTTGATTGCTGACTTAAGTCATATTGATTATTTTCATCCTTGTCAATGATCATTCTCGATAGCTGAATCAAAAGCTGACTAAATAATAAATAGACCATCGGGTCCTGTATAGATCTTTCGTTATCAAGTTCCAAAACCAAAGTCTTTAAAGAACGATAAATCTCATCCGGGTCCTTAAAAATAACATATGGTCTTTTTAAAGCTAAAAAACGTTTTAAACTAATGGAATGGTCGGTTAATTCCTTTATCGATGGAAAACTTCCCTCTTTTGATACAAAAGTGAATTCAATGTTTAACATTCGACACGGGCTACCTTCTTCAACAAGTAAACGATGGGGAACATTTGCATCAAGGAGAATCACATCCCCCTTTTTCATCTGAATCGTTTCTTGCTCAGCCTCTACTACACATTGACCGTTTATCACATACATAATCTCAACTTCTTTATGAGTATGAAAATCCATATGATGAAAATCCCACTGTTTAAAATAATAAGCATTTACTCTTGGATAATAGTGATTTGTGAGTAATTCATGCTGATAAAGACTAAAATTACCCATAGGTCCTCCATATTCGAATCATACTTATTTATGTAGCTTACTATTCTATTAAACCATTTGGATACACAATAACTTTTAAACTTTCTTTTTTATTAAGTCTAGCACGTTCCATTGCTTCTTTCGTCTCATCAAGAGTATATCGATCGGTAATTAAGCTATCCAAATTATAGTTTTGCGATGTTAAAAACTCAATTCCTTGATTATACGTATTTGCATATCTAAAGATTCCATAAATATCTAATTCATAATCTGCTATAAGTGGTACATTTAATGGAATTTCATCTTGTGGCGGTAACCCAACAATTGCTAATTTACCACCTCTTTTTAATGATTTTAATGCTGTTTGAAGCGCTTTAGGATTACCTGCAGTTTCAAAGCAAACGTCAACACCTTTTCCAGCAGTGATAGTCGAGATTTCTTCATTTGGATCCTGCTCCAAAACGTTTATAACATGCGTAGCACCTAGCTTTTTGGCGGCATTCAATCGATTATCCTCCAAGTCCGTTACGATAATTTTCGAAGCCCCAAAAGCTTTCACTGCAGCTATGGCTGTAAGGCCAACAGGACCCATTCCCATTATAGCCACTGTTGAACCAGGTTGAAGTTTAGACCTTTTTGCTGCATGAATCCCTACCGAAAAAGGCTCAACAAGTGATGCTTCTTCAAATGATAGTTCATCCGGAATTGGAAATAAGAAATCTTCTCTGTGCTTTATATACTGAACAAAGGCACCGTCGATTGGAGGTGTTGCTAAAAATTGTACATCCGGACAAAGATTATATCTCCCTTCCTTGCAATATTCACATTGTCCACATGTAATACCCGGTTCAATCGCCACACGATCACCGATTTTCAACCTGGAAACTTGATCTCCAACCTCTACTACTATACCTGCACATTCATGACCTAATATAATCGGTTTTTCAACAACATACCTTCCTATTTTTCCATGTTCATAATAATGAATATCAGACCCACATATTCCGACTGCCATCACCTTAACTAAAACTTCATTTCCTTCAACCTTTGGAACAGCAACTTCTTGGACTTCAATCTCATAAGGTCTTGTCATTACTGCCGCTTTCATAATAGTTGGAACCTCTACCTTTTCAACACTTTTGAAAACAGATTGATTCGACATATCTCTACCTTCCCCTTTCTTATCTTCTATAACGAAAACGCTTACCATTTTACCTTTTTAAAAAATATCATCCCTGAATAGCTAGGTGCATAAGATTTTAAATCTTGTCCCTACTAGAATAACACCATTTTCTAGAACAAAAAAGTGAAAAATCATCATTAGAATGAAACAATCGATCAACATCATTCGTTTCATAGATGAATAACAAACAAAGGGAGCTGTTTCACTTGAAAAACTTTAAAAAATTATCAGCAACTGTGTTAACTGCATCTGTCCTATTATTAGGTATTCCTGCTGGGGGTGTAAGTGCTCAAGAAAATGTCAATTATTCTATTTTTGACCTATCGGGTACATTAAAAGAAGGTTCTAAGGGAGAAAATGTAAAAATCATGCAACGTGCATTAAATAAAGAAATGGGTGCTGAATTATCTGAGGATGGAATTTTTGGCCCTAATACAAAAACAGCTGTAATTGCCTTTCAAAAATCAACGAAAACGCTAAAAGCAGATGGAATTTACGGCCCAAAAACACATGCTGAACTATCGAAGAAAATCAACTCTTTCGGCTTTGAAAACACTGTTTTAAAAATGGGCAGCAGAGGTGAAGCAGTGAAAACACTTCAAAAAGCATTAAATGATATGAGCTATGACGTGACAGTAGATGGAATATATGGACCAGAAACAAAGGAAGCTGTTATTACATTTCAAAAACGTTTCCCGGACCTTGTAAATGATGGAATTTTCGGACCTAAAACTAAGGCAGTTATGGATAAGGTTTTAAATGACTGAAATCTAGTAAAAGGCGATCAATTTTCTGATCGCCTTTATTATTCTTTAGATGTTGTTAAACACTTTATCAAACCCTATTTTAGAACGTTTAATCAGCTCTTCACCTGATTCACTTGGTTGTGAAGGAGTTAATACTTCTTGGGATATTGGGCCGCTATAGCCGGTTTTCTTAATACTTTTCAAGAATAAAGGTAAATCAATTATCCCTTCCCCTGTATAAAGCCGATCATTATCCTTAAGATCTTCAACCGGTAAATTCTCTGCATCATTAATATGAACATGAACAATCTGCTGCTCATTTAAATTGGATAAGTCTTCACTTGAGAGGCCTGTTGTGTACCAATGATACGAATCTAACAATAAACCTACATTCGGTAAACCTATCGCATCAATTAATTGGAGTGTTTCCTCTTGTGTCCATATAAATGGATTTTTCCAGGTGTTTCTTAAATGGTGTGGACCAACATATTCCAAACCAAGTCTCACATCATATGAACCTAGAACTTCAGCACAAATCCTCAGACGTTTTACTGCTAGACTCATAAATTGGGCTGATTTCAAGTCAGTTGAGGGTAAAATATACGTACAACATCGAGTACAACCTAATTCTTGTGCTGCCTTAGCAGCCGAAGCAAGTTTGACTAAATCTTTTGTGAAATCTTCTTGAGAGCTTCTCCATTCAACCGGTAATCCTATGGCACCTAATTGAATGTTATTACCTTGCAATATCTCTTTTGCTCCAATTAGTCCATAGTCTTCAATTAAATTCTCTGCATCAAGATCAACAGATTGAAAAGAGTATTCTGACGCTAACTCAATAAATTGTTTATCATCTGCGAATGACCCTAATCCGGCTTTGGTTAATCCCCTTAACATCAACTATCACCCTTTTTAAGGAAATTTGAAAAACTTCGTATTAAACCTATGATCATCATTTGTTTAGCTAAGGAATTTTTCAATAACTAAATCTCCCAATCTAAAATGACTTCACGTCCGGTTTTGGATGATTCATAGATCGCATCTAAAATAAGATTGTTCGTTAACCCTGACATTACAGAGGTAATCGGTTGTTTTTCCTCAAGAATACACTCAATAAAATGTTTGCTTAATTGAATGCGTTCATCTTCTTCAAGATCCTTTGGAGTAAGCTCGAGATCAATAGCTCGATCGAACTGTTCAGTCAAAATCTTTGCAGAATTCCCATCAAGAGATGCACCGCCTTCAGAACCCATTAAGTGAATAAAAGGATTATTGCTAGTAGCCATATGTACAGCCCAGCTAACTTCCAGGGAAAGTGTTGATCCATCCTCCATTTTGATTAAAGCTGTGGCCAGATCTTCAACATCAAATTGTCCATTCCAATTTGGAGTTCCCCAGGTACCTATTCCTTTCTTTCTTGGCCCGAATTCAGCATAGGTAGAGCCGTAAACGGAAACCGGTTTAGGATTACCCATTAAATATAGCCCTAAATCTAACATATGAACACCGATATCAATTAATGGCCCCCCACCAGCTTCTGATTTGGTCGTAAACCAGCTTCCCCAACCCGGGATCCCTTTTCTACGAAACCAGCCTGTTTTGGCATGATAAATCTTTCCTAACGAACCCTTTTCTACCTGTTCTTTAATTTGCTGAATTTGCCATTGCCATCTCATTTGATGTGCAACCATGACGATCTTTCCTGAATCTCGCTGTGTTCTTACAATTTCTTTTGCTGCTTCGCTATCGATTCCCATCGGTTTTTCAATTAACACATGCTTCCCTGCTTTTAACGCCTGTAATGCTAGTGGAGCATGCCATTTATTAGGTACACCAATAATTACAGCATCTATGTTGGAATCATGAATTAATTCCTCTGCACTATTAAACACTTGATGTACTTTAAATTCATTTGCCCTTTGTTCTGCAAGTGGAAGATAAGCATCAGTGATCCCTTGCAGCACGATTGAATCGGTTAATTGTGAAAATGTACTTAAATGAACATTTCCAATTGCCCCTGCACCTATGATACCTAATCTAATTTTTTGACTATTCATCGTAAAAAACCTCCTTACTCATAATTCCTTTTTATCAATATAAAAAAAACGCTTACAGATATGGTAAAATATAATGTATAAAAAAGCTGATCAGTTTTTCATCTGTTTATCTCATTTTTTCTGATAGGAGGAAACGGTTAATATGACCACTTTTCCCATGTATTTATCTGAATATCCTAATATGAACACATCATTTCCGTTTCATCTATCAATTCATAGAATTAAAGATCAGTTTCCTTCACACCGTCATGATTATCTTGAATTCTCATTAGTTATTGAAGGATTCGGGACTGAGATGATCAACGGAAAAAACCATAAGATGGAGCCCGGTACCTTCACGTTTATTCTCCCTTACCAAATACATAAAATATCTGCAGATAAAGAATCTACATTGGTTTTATATAATTGTATGTTTGATTTGGCATTACTTCATCATTTAGGATTACAAGACGCATTAATTAATACAGAAGATCTTTTTTTAGATCCGTTTATCAAGATAGATGCTCAAGATTTCCTAAAAATGAGGAACATCCTAGAAGAAATGCTTGAAGAATACACACAAAATAAACCTTATAAAGACATTTTAATAAAAGCTAAGCTTGCTGAAATTATGGTCATATTTGAACGATTGAGACGGACACAAAATTCCTCTGCAGCCACAAGTAAAAAGGCTACAAAAAAAGGAATCATCTGGGATGTTATTCAATACATTCATATACATTATCAAGATGATATCACTTTATCCAATTTAGCAATTAAATTTCATGTGAGTGTTCCATATTTAAGCGAACTTTTTAAAGAACATGTAGGTCAAAACTTTGTTCATTTCTTACACGAAGTTAGAATTCGTCATGCATGCAGCCTATTAACATCAACAACCATTCCTGTTACAGATATAGCTTTAGAGGTAGGATATCGTTCATTCCAGACATTTTCACGGGTTTTTCGTGATCAAAAAAAGGTTTCACCAACAGCTTATCGTAAACAAAATCTACAACATAGAAGCATAGAAATGTAAACAAGTTGCCAATACACCTTTTGGGAATAAACTTCATCATCCTAAAAACTACAAATCTATAAAAAAATGAAAGCACCTTTGTTTAGAGTGCTTTCATTTTTTTATAGATTAATTTACTTTTGAGAGTAAATCTTTTAAATAATTAATGCTTATTTCCACACTTTCAAGTGGTGAACGTTTACATTTATCTTGTTCAACAACCATCCATTCAACTTTCGCTTCATCAAGAGTATGTATGATAGCTTCAAGATTAACCCCACCAGTTCCTAATTCTGCAAAAGTTTTATCAGAATCAGTTGTCATATCCTTTAAATGGATCAATGGCATACGTCCAGTATATTTTTTCATCCAATTTACCGGATCTTCACCAGCTAGTGTTAACCAATATACATCTAATTCAGCCTTAACATACTCCGGATTCGTCTCATCAAATAATCTCTCAAGATGTGAGCGGCCTTCTCTTTTTCTAATTCAAAATCATGATTGTGATAGCTTAGTGCGATTCCTTCTTCAGAACAACGTTCTCCGACTTTATTTAAAGTTTGCGCAAGTTGATCATATTCATCTCTTCGATCCTCAACTAAGTATGGACACACAATATTTTTACAATTAAGCGTTTTCAAATACGCTAATTCATCCTCTAAATGTTGTTCCATTCTTTCTAATGACACATGACTGCTTACAGCAACTAATCCAAGGTTATCCAGCGTTTGTTTTAATTCACTAGCTTCCTTGCCATAATACCCAGCCAATTCAACTCCATTAAACCCTAGTGCAGCTACTTTTTCTAATGTGCCATAAAAATCCTGCTCACACTCATCTCTTAGTGTGAATAATTGAACAGCTATTAATTTTCCCATTATTTTTTCTTCCCTTCATGCTAGTCTCATTTTTATCATAACAGAACTATTTAATAAAAACATATAAAAAATATCAAATCAAATTTTTTGTATTTTATATATCAACTCAATACATTTAATCCCATATGTAACATCTAAAATAAAATTTCCTCGCAGAATGTATTCAATCCATTATTAACCATATAAACAATTCTTTACATTTATAAAAAAATTGACTACACTAACAATATCCCTTCCGAAACATTCGCTTGTTGCGGGACACTTAACCAATGTACGGATCGGAAGGGATTAGAGGAGGTTAAACATATGTTTAACCTCCTCTTTTTTCAGGAATATGCTGATACGCATTTGTTTGTTTAATAATGGCAAATTTTTAGGAAAATTAGTGCGTATTAAAACGTTTTCTGCTATTATTAGAATATATATTTACTTTTAAATAGCCAACTTATGATTGGTGTCTTCTTTGGGAGGAGCTATTATGTCACGTACATATGAATTTCTATACTTACCAACAGATGTTGGGACAATTCGACTTGATATTTTTTATAAACATTCCATGTTTCACGTTCAAGCTGAATTGAATGATTTGATGACTTCTTCTTATGATCGAAAAAAAGTGGAAGCTGTTAAGAAATCATTACTCCTCTTAGCAAAAGAGCATCATGCTTTTGGCCATCATGAGTAGGTCAAACGAAATATATTGAAATTAAATAACAAATAATTATAGGCAGTAATGCAATAAGTATTATTAATTGCATTAGCTGCTTCTTTTAATCCTTTATATGATTAGGACAAGAGGTGAATAAATTGTTAGCAGGTTGGTTCCTTTGGTTTATCTTGTTTTGGGTTGTATTTCTTGTGTCTATGCTTGCGATTGGCGGCTACTTCATGTTCCGGAAATTTTTACAAAGATTACCTAAAGAAGATGGAAAATCGGATTTGGATTGGCAAGACTACTATTTAGAAAAGACAAGACATATGTGGAATGATGATGAAAAAAATTTGCTAGAAGAGTTGGTAGAACCAGTGCCTGAGCTGTTTCGAGATGTTGCAAGAGCTAAAATCGCAGGAAAAGTTGGTCAATTAGCCTTAAAAGAGCAAGCATCATCAATCAATTTAGATTTAATCATAAGAGGTTATATTATGGCAACTCCTAAACGTGATCATAAATTTCTTATGAAAAGACTTACTGAAAAACAAATTGACTACTCTGAATATAAAGCACTTTTTTAATGACTAAAGAGCCAAGTCCTGTCACCAAAAAAGATCCGAAATCTAATGATTTCGGATCTTTTTAATGTAATTCAGCATGATAAGTTATTTATGGTTATTCGATAAATGATGTTCTTTCTGGACACGTAAAAAAGCACGATACATAGCAATTCGCCATGGAACAATCATTCCAAAAGCTAAAATCCAAAACATCCCACTTAGTTCCCCTACATCAATTGTCGTACTCAAAAAGGACTTCATGATGATTCGGATAATTAATAAACCTATTAATATGAAAGCAAATGCCTTGGATCGTTTTAAATAAATGTTATTATCTCTAATTTCAAAATTTGAAGTTTTAATTAAAAAAATAGAAAAAAACATTCCTACAAATAAAGCCTCAAAAAATTCCGCTGCTGTTACGCGAAAGAATGGATGAATAAACATCAACGCACCTGTACTCATAAAGATCGGTGGCAAGATAATCTTTTTAGCTGATGCTGGTTTTTTAGCAGATTTAAAACGAATGAATAATACAAATAAGGCCATTGCTACAGCAATGAACGATGAAACAACCGTTAACAATAATATCAATCCTTTACTAGTTAACTCTACATGTACTAGTATAAACGAATTTCTAAAGGATACCTAGAAAATCTCTAATAAAAATAACATATCCCACAGAATAGAAAATTCTCCTAATAGATCTGTTCAGACTCTAAGTGGTAAAACAGTTAAAGATAAAAACCATTTAAGATATAGATATCCTAAATGGTTTTTAATCTATTATCCTAATACTCGATCAATCGCTTCTAGTACACGATTTTCATCAAACGGTTTTACAATAAAATCTTTTGCTCCTGCTTCAATCGCTTCAACAACCATTTTTTGTTGTCCCATAGCAGAGCACATAATAATTTTTGCATCTGAATATTGCTGTTTGATTTCTTTTAGAGCTTCAATTCCATTTTTCTCTGGCATTGTAATATCTAAAGTAACCAAATCAGGCTTTTCCTTTTCAAAAAGTTCAACAGCCTGAATCCCATTTTCAGCTTCTCCTACAATTACATGGTTTGCCTTTTTCAATATATTTGACAAAGTCATTCTCATAAACTTGGCATCATCAACAATTAAAATTCTAGCCATGCCTAGCTCCTCCTCATACATGATGAGAAAAACCCAGCTGATCGTCTATAGACGAAAGCCTCAGTTTTTCTTATACTATCAGATATGATCTAAAATTCTGATAATATAAAAGAAAGATTGAACCCACACTCTCTCTTAATAGAAGGCGATTGACATTTGACTTAATTGGAGGCTATCTCATTTCTTTTAACCTTCAATGCAATATCTATCACACATATGACCATTATATCAAATTTATGTCTTAAATATAGTAAAAATGTCACTAAAATAGCAAAAGATTAAAAACCAGTGAATCCCCCAAAAATCCTTGTTAAGAAAATAATAATAGATGTCATTATGTCAAAAAATAACAGAATCCCCATAAAAATCATGAGATATCCTCCTATTTTCATTATCGCCATGTTATGCTTTTTAATCCAACCAAGCTTCCCGATAAAAAAGGATAATACGAGAAATGGAACTGCAAAGCCTAATATATAGGCAATCATATAAAGCATTGCGGATCCTGGATTTGTTGCTGCTAACCAAATAACCGCAGAGAGAATTGGTCCCGTGCATGGTGTCCAGCCTGCTGCAAAAGCCATGCCAATAAAGAATGTACCTATATAGCCTGTAGGACGATTTTTAAATTCAAACCGGTGCTCTTTCATTAAAAATTTAGGGTTAAAAACTCCAACTATCATGAGTCCAAATACGATAATTAACAAAGCTCCAATTTGTCTTATTAAATCTTGATAATTTTGAAAAAGTTCTCCTATAAAAGACGTACCAAACCCAAGTGCTATAAAGATTGAAGAAAATCCTAATAAAAAGAAGACTGTATGTAATAAACTTCTTTTCTGTAATAATGCATTTTCAGATTTTAGCTCACCAACAGATACTCCTGTTATATACGATAAAAATGCCGGGTATAGTGGTAAACAGCATGGAGAAATAAAAGATAAAAAACCTGCTCCAAAAGCTAAAAATATATTCACATCTGTCATATTACTCCTCCTAAAGAGAATGTCTTCTCTATTCTAGCAAAAGTTGTATTATTTTAAATGTTTCTTTATGTGACATTTTTATGTCAATTTCATATCTTATGGCAATTTTTCCTTTTCATTCCACCTTTCAACCATTTATAATAGAATCATTGCTGTTTATATCATATGTTTGAAAATGATATAATCGAAATAGCTAATCTATGCAAAGAAAGGACAAGTTCTCGTGTCTAAACAAGAAATGCTTCAAATGATTGAAAAGAAACGAGCCGAGCTAATTGACATTGTCCTACAAAATGGGCTGAATTCTAACATATCAATTAAATATAGCCAAGAGCTTGATGTATTATTAACACAATATATAAAAGAAGATTTACCTCATAAAAAGCAGGTTTGTTCATAAATCAAAATGAAAAAGCACATTAAACGTGCTTTTTTTATTGCTCATGAAACTATAAAATTCTTTGAACTGTGGATAAGTGCCCGGTATCCAGCTCCGAAGCACAGGATGTGAAAGTGCAGTCGTTGAGATCAACGTCGCGTTTTTAGACTGCCAGCGCCTAGCCTCTAGGGTCTAGCCACAAATGAATTGAAGACAAAGGAAATATTCTATTCATTTGCTTCTTATTTGCCCAAGGTTGATCAAGACGCTTGTGCTTTTGTTCTACGTTTCTACGTTTGATCGTATCTTCAACAAATTCCCCATTTTTAGTTTTACAAATTTTATTTTCCCTTTAAAAATGCGCCTTTAAATATGTATAATAGCCACAATTTAGACATATAATCTAACAATCCATTAGGAAGGAGGAAAAACCATGAATAGTCGGATTTTCTTATTCCTAGCAACAATTTTCAGTGGTTTTGCACTTATTCGAATTCCTTTAGCTGACACATTTCTAGCTAGTATCGAACCTGTTACAACGATAATTGGTGTATTAGCGATTCTAATATTCTCACTGGTACTTATTTATTATGGCGTTAGAAATTTGTTTAGTAAATAGAGGTATGGGAAAGTATTCCTTGAATGCTTTCCCTTTTTATATACGTGCTAACTACTAAACAAAACCGCAATCAATTGATCGCGGTCTTGCTATCTACATCAAATTTCCTTTAACTTTAAAAGAATTTCTAATAAGTTATTAATTAAACTAAAAATAAAATTTGAACTAGGCAGGATAAAAAAATTTTTACATCATTTATAACTTTGACACATACGTTGCTATTGCTCTTTGTACATCATAGATACTTTTGTCTTTTTTAAATTGTTTCGAAACTGGATTTGCCGTACTAGATATCCAGATCTTTAACTCTGCATCTAAATCAAAACTCCCAGCAGTCTCTACGCTAAAATGTGTAATACTCTTATAAGGAATAGAGTGATATTCAACTTTTTTACCAGTAACTCCTTGCTTGTCAATTAGAATTAAACGAGTATTAGTGAAAACAATTAAATCACGGATTAATTTATAAGCTTTTTCAACTTTTTCACTTTCAACAATTACTAACTCTAATTCTTTTTCCACTGATTTAATATCAACCTCTGAAACATTTCCCATTAACCCATCTAAAATACCCATATAAACCTCCAATATTAAAATAATTAATAATTTTTCCTTCTTTACATGGTTATTTTATTCCTAAGTATTATGTTTTAAGCCTTATACGGTAAATTCATTCATATTATTGCACTAGTTAGAAAATGAATGAATCAAAATAGTATTCATTTTAAAAACTGGAACAATAAAAACCACCCTTTATTGGTATAGTTTCCAACAAAATAAGTGGTTTTGGATTGGTCTAATGAAAAATAAAGCAAAAATAAGATCAAAATTTCAAAAAAAATAATTATCCTTTTTTCATGAAAGAATACGCATAATATATATCAAAACAAGAATATATTATCTTGTTATACCAACGTTTTTCTTATTTTTGCATTTTGTTCATTTGAGACATCATTTGATTGATTTTCTTTTGTGATGGTTTCATTCCCATTTGCATCATCATCATTTTTAGCATTTGTTCGTTAATTGGTGGATTTTTCTTCAGGTAATTCATCATATATTTACGCGCAATGAAAAATCCTAGTGCAACTCCAGCAAGTAGAGCTAGAATGCCTACTAGAATAACAACCCATAATTCCATTGGTTTTCCTCCTTCATGTTGTCTATCTTACAGTGTACTAAACCCATAGCAATTATACAACATTTGAACTATAATTTCTCTATTTTTCAGCCAAAATTTCTTTCTTTTATAGGGTTTAACCAACCATATCTTTCACCCTTAAAATCCATTGCTAAAAAACAAGGATCGAACTTTCTTAATACTTCAAAAAATATCGTTTCTGCTTCAAAACTTCCATCAGAAGAGAGTTCAAGATGCCGGTTTTTCACAATAAGGGTAGCGTTTCCGACATTTCCTTTTAATGCAATCTTATGTATATGATGGAACATTTGATAATCTGTACGTTTTGATAAATGTGTTCCTAGTAATTGATGTATAAATAAAGCTGGTATTGGTTTTGAAATATACTGAATTTGTTTTTCGATTGTACTTCCATGAGCTGAACGAGCTGTTGTCCAGTGAAAGTCTTGAAACAGATGGTAGATTTTTGATTCCCGCCCAAAATAGTGACTTGCAAACTCTTCTTCTATTAAATAAATATAATAGTGTCTCACCATTTCACTCTCCCCAACCATTCTATTTCTCTCATTATATAAGAAGTCAAAAGAAATAATTGTCTTAAACTGGAGAGATAAGGCACTATTTTTGTCGAACAGCTATAGTTTGAATCTGGTTAAACATCAGTTTCAAAAAGGAAACAGGAGGAATAATGGCCCTCCTCCTGTCATTAATGAAGATCTTTCCTTCTCTCATTTTTGATTTTTTGAGGTGTTACATCATTCCCATTTGGATCAACAACTGTAACTCCTTTAAGTGTAGTTTTCATAGAAGAGCGAAAAGCATCTAAATATTCCCTACGTAATGCCTGTTGTTCAACCTTTTCCTTATCCGTTAAGCCTTCTGTCTTTGATTTCTTAGATAATTTATTTATTCGATCTATTTTAGATTTTGGTAACATCATTTTACTCCTCACATTATTAATATATACTCAGCACACTGCGTAAATAATTTTTGGATATAAGTATTGTCACAAATGTCATCATACTAAATAGAGAAGAAAATAACAACTTTCTTAACTTATGTATCATCTAAATTTCGGTGAGTTTTTTCGAGGTGCTCTTTGTATCTTCTATGGACTGTCGCTTTGCTAACATCAAATCCTAAACCTCTCAGTGTTGCAGCTATTTCCTGAAATGTTAGCTTCTTATCTCTTAGTTTAATGATTTCATCAATTGGTACCTCTATCTTCTCACGTCCTCCTCCCTGTTCTTGATTCTTTAAATTATCCTGAGGATTAAAACCATTTTCTATCGCTCTCTGCATTCCTCTTTTAATCTTGTAATTTGTCAGCTTTCTTTGAAATTCTTCTACTGTTGCAAGAATACTCAGTATCATTGAATCTGTTTCGGATAACTCAGGCTCACCTTTTTCATTTAAGGTGAATACTGTGGCATCAAATTTCTTTATTTCATGTAAGAGTGCAATTTTAGCGTGACCTCGTCCTAACCGAGTATCGTCCTGAACTAATAATACAGATGCTTTCTTGTCTTTTAACAATTCAAGCGCTTCAATAATCCCATCACGATCAACATCAAATCCACTATGCCTTTCTTCAATTACTTTAATAACCTCCATACTGTGAGTTTCCGCTAGTGTAAGAAGCTCTTCTTTTTGTCTATCAATTGAAGTATCCTGTGTATCTTTCTCTGTACTAACACGACAATAAATAATTGCTTTCATTTCTGTCACACCTATCAATTCATTCTTTGTTGTTTTATTCGCTCGCTATCTGTTGAAATTGTTGGAATTCTTCCTTTTGTATTGGTACAAAAACGATGTCCCCTGGAGCTATGGTAGTTGAATGAATATGATTTTTTTCCTGAACCCATTTGACAAACTCTTGTTTCGAAATACTATGTTTCTCTTGAAGCTGATCTGCAATCGACCAGAGACTATCACCCTCTTTAATTTCGACTTGGTGATATTTTTCTAAGCTGTCTGTTTTATTTGTATAAGTAATTCCTGCTGTAATGGCTAATAGAACAACAAAAAAAGCTAGTATGTAAGATAAAGATTCTTTTTTCATAATAACACCCCGTAAGAATATTTGTTCGTATTTATACTTAAAGTATAAGACGAACAACTGTTCTAGTCAAGCGTTTTTTTCGAACTTATGTTTGTATTTATAGGTAAATGATGCTATAATAAACATAAATTAGAGGATCCGAGGTGTCACAGAGGATGACAAAACTATCAAAAAGACAACAAGATATTTTAAGCTTCATAAAAGATGAGGTCCAAAAGAAAGGATATCCACCTTCTGTCCGTGAAATTGGTGAAGCTGTAGGTCTGGCATCAAGTTCAACTGTCCATGGACATTTAGCTAGATTAGAATCCAAAGGATTAATTAGAAGGGACCCAACAAAACCTAGAGCAATTGAGATTTTAGAAGAAGAAACACCCCATATTCCAAAGAGTAACGTGGTAAATGTTCCGGTTATCGGAAAAGTCACTGCTGGTCTTCCTATAACTGCTATCGAAAATGTAGAAGAGTATTTTCCTTTACCCGATCGCTATATTTCGGAAGATGAACATGTCTTTATGCTAGAAATTATGGGTGAAAGTATGATTGAAGCCGGTATCTTAGATGGAGACTTAGTGATTGTTCGCCAGCAACAGACCGCAAACAATGGTGATATTGTTGTCGCTATGACAGAAGACGACGAAGCGACATGTAAAAGATTTTTTAAAGAAAAAGATTATATTCGTCTGCAACCTGAAAACTCTACAATGGAACCTATTATTTTACGAAATGTAAGTATTTTAGGTAAAGTAATTGGCGTTTATCGTACAGTACACTAGGCTTATCTTAAAAGATAAGCCTTTTCTTGTTTTGCTCTAAATACAAAAAAGCCTCAACAATAGTCGAGGCCTTCTCTATTCTATTAATACATTGACATGTATTGTTCTCTTTCCCATGGGTGAACTTGAGTACGGAACATATCCCATTCGATTTCTTTCGCTTCAATGAAGTGTTCAAATAGGTGCTCACCTAACGCATGTTTCATTGTGCTATCAGCTTTTAATAAATCTAGTGCCTGAGCTAATGTTGCCGGTAAATCCACGATCCCATTTTCAATACGCTCTTCTTTTGACATAACATAAATGTTGCGGTCAATTGGTTTTGGAGCTTCAAGATTATTTTTAATTCCATCAAGACCGGCTGCTAATAGAACACTCATTGCTAAATAAGGGTTTGCTGCAGGGTCAACGCTACGTACTTCTACGCGTGTACTTAGGCCGCGAGATGCTGGAATACGAATTAATGGACTTCTGTTTTGCGCAGACCAAGCAACATAACAAGGTGCTTCATAACCAGGGACAAGACGTTTATATGAATTAACCGTTGGGTTTGTCACTGCTGTAAAGGCAGGAGCATGCTTGATTATACCTGCAATAAATTGTCTTGCGGTATCACTTAATTGCAAGTCTCCATTTGGATCTAGGAATGCATTTTCACCTTTACTGAATAAAGATAAGTTACAGTGCATACCTGAACCATTAACACCAAATAAAGGTTTTGGCATAAATGTAGCATGCAAACCATGTTTGCGAGCAATTGTCTTAACAACTAGCTTAAATGTTTGAATATCATCACATGCTCTAATAGCAGAAGCATATTTAAAATCAATTTCATGTTGCCCCGGTGCCACTTCATGGTGAGAAGCTTCAATTTCAAAGCCCATTTCTTCTAGTTCTAGAACGATATCACGACGGCAGTTTTCACCAAGATCAGTCGGTGCTAAGTCGAAATAACCGCCATTATCATTAAGTTCCAGAGTCGGCTCACCTTTTGCATCTAATTTAAATAAGAAAAATTCTGGTTCTGGCCCTAAGTTGAAATCAGTAAACCCAAGTTCTTCCATTTCAGAAAGAAGACGGCGTAAGTTATTACGTGGGTCTCCTGCAAACGGAGTTCCATCCGGATTATAGATATCACAGATAAAACGTGCTACTTTTCCTTTTTCAGCTGTCCAAGGGAAGATTACAAATGTATCTAAATCTGGATATAAATACATATCGGATTCTTCAATTCGTACAAACCCTTCAATTGAAGAACCATCAAACATCATTTTATTATCTAGTGCTTTATCTAGCTGACTTGTTGGGATTTCAACATTTTTGATTGTTCCAAGAATATCCGTGAATTGCAATCGGATATATTTTACATTATTTTCTTTTACCAAACTCACTATATCTTCTCTTGAATATTTAGCCACCCTTAAAATCTCCTCTCCAATTTCAAAAAGTTTATATTCAATTTTTAATTGCTACTACATTAATTAGTGGAAAAATCTCGACATGTCTCCATGTCTTAATGTAGGTCGATTAAAACGACCCGCTTGCATGAGCTCGGATTTAAGAAGCTTACGTAACTCTGAATCGCTTATATCAGGTTTTTCAACTGTTTTAGGTTGCTCTTGTTTTTCTTCACTATGTGAGCTATTGCGAGAAAAAATCTCTTTTATTCCTGCTAAGTTGACACCCTGTTCAATCAAATTACGAATCTCCAATAATTTATCTACGTCGTTAAAAGAAAATAATCTTCTATTGCTCTCTGTTCTAGCTGGAAAGATCAATTCATTTTCTTCATAATAACGAATTTGTCTTGCAGATAAATCGGTGAGCTGCATAACAATTCCAATAGGAAATAGGGGCATTGAGCGTCGAATATTATCACTCATGTTATTCGCTCCTTTAAGTTAACTAATTTCATTATAACCTATGTAACATTATGTGTCAATCAAATGTCAGCTTACATAACATATAAATCAATATCTATATTGGTAGTTAACTAACAATCGAGATTAAGTTTTTGTCTATTAAGGAATCAACAGCTGAACAAACCGCAATTTTCACATGAGTGTATGTTAATCCGCCTTGTACATAAGCAACATATGGTGCTCGAATTGGACCATCTGCAGACAACTCGATGCTGGCTCCTTGAATAAACGTGCCTGCCGCCATTATGACATCGTCTTCATACCCAGGCATATAATTCGGGTATGGAGTTACATGAGAATTAATTGGTGAAGAATATTGGATCGCCTGACAAAAGGCAACCATCATGTCTGGATCATCAAACTGCACAGATTGTATTAAGTCAGTTCTCGTACTGTTCCACATAGGACTTGTCTTTAATCCTAGTTCCTCTAAAAAGCCTGAAGTAAATACTGCTCCCTTCAAAGCTTGTCCCACTACATGTGGTGCTAAAAAGAATCCCTGATACATTTCCTGCAGACTATATAGAGAAGCACCAGCTTCGGCTCCGATTCCCGGAGATGTCATTCTATACGAGCATGCTTCGATTAAATCTTGTCTACCAACAAGATATCCACCTGTTTTAGCAAGTCCACCACCTGGGTTTTTAATTAGAGATCCAGCCATTAAATCAGCACCAACATGACAGGGTTCTAACTCTTCTACAAATTCACCATAGCAGTTATCTACAAAAATGACAATATCTTCTTTTAAAGATTTAACAAACTTTATCATTTCCCTTATTTCTTCTATTGTAAACGATGGTCGTGTGGCATAACCTTTTGATCTTTGAATGCCAATCAATTTAGTTTTGTTTGTTACAGCATGTTTTACTGCGTCATAATCAACTGCTCCATCTTTTTTTAATTCCACAGTTTGATAATCGATTTGAAATTCTTTTAAAGAGCCAATCCCACTACCCCGAATTCCTACAATCTCCTCAAGGGTATCATATGGCTTACCAGTGATATAAATAAGTTCATCACCTGGTCTTAATACTCCGAACAACGCGATGGATATGGCATGAGTACCTGAGATTATTTGTGGTCGAACTAATCCTGCTTCACCACCAAACACGTCAGCGTAAACTTTTTCTAACGTATCCCTTCCAATATCATCATAGCCATAGCCTGTAGTTGGGATAAAGTGAGAGTCACTCACTCTATGCTGTTGAAAGCTTTTTAAAACCTTGAACTGATTTAATTCACTTATTTTGTCTATTTTTAAATGAATAGGTTGGATCTTCTTTTCCACTTTTTCTACAATCGGTGATAGCTTGCTACCATATTTCAAAAAATCAAACATCTTTTAACCCTCTCCGTTATACTTCTCTAGTTGTGAATGAATGGAGTGTTCTGGAAGAACAAAACCTTCAATTTCATACATTTCACTTTCTTCAATAAATTTTATTTGTTCAATTAAGGACTCTGTTTTCAATTGTGAAATCAGTCTCCCTTCATTCGAAGGCACAAGAACAGAGTAATGTTTCATAGAATTCTTAGCAACCGTTTCAACCTTAGCTAACAAAAGTTCCAGATCTTTTTCATTAAAAGCTGAAATTTTCACATAATCAGCAGAGGGAGAAGGTACAAATGAATTAGAAGTAAGATCCTTCTTATTATACACCGTTAAAATTGGCTTGTCAGAGACTTCAAGTTGTTCCATTAATTTATAAACAGTTTTTTCATGGTTTGAATAGTCGTCGTTAGAGCTATCCACTACGTGCAAAATAAGATCAGCTTCTTTAACCTCTTCCAAGGTAGAGCGAAAGGCAGCAACCAGGGTTGTTGGTAAGTCTTGTATAAACCCGACAGTATCTGTTATAAGTGCTTGATATGTAGAAGGTAACAATACCTTACGAGTCATTGGATCCAATGTAGCAAACAACAAGTCTTCTTCAAAACTTCCTGCTGTTGTTAAGCGGTTAAAAATCGTTGATTTCCCTGCGTTTGTATAACCTACTAACGCAATTTGAAACGCCTGGTTTTTCTTACGACGCTCCCGGTAGCGATTTCTATGACGTACAACAGTTGAAAGTTGTTGTTTGATTTCATTAATACGATTTCGGATATGTCGACGATCGGTTTCCAATTGTGTTTCACCAGGTCCTCTTGTACCAATCCCTCCCCCTTGACGCGATAGGGCAATACCTTGACCAGATAATCTTGGAAGTAAATATTGAAGCTGTGCCAATTCTACTTGAAGTTTTCCTTCTTTAGACTTTGCACGTTGAGCAAAGATATCTAAAATTAACTGTGTACGGTCGATAATTCTTACATTTAATATCTCAGATAAATTTCTAAGCTGACTTGGAGATAGTTCATCATTCAAAATCACAATATCAGGACTAAGTTCCTCCACAAGGTTTAGTAATTCATCAACTTTTCCTTTTCCAATATATGTCGCAGGATGCGGTCTCTCTCTTTTTGAGTTAATTGAACGAGAACTTCACCGTTTGCCGTTTTCGTTAATGAGCCGAGCTCCTCCATCGAATATTGAAAGTGTTCATCTTCCATTGTTTGTAACTGACACCCAGCCAATATAACCTTTTCTTTAAGTGAGTCTACTGTATTTTTCAATAAAAAACCATTCCCTTACGCTATTTTAGCAATCTAATCATACCAAATATTTACGTTGTTCACTAATTATTTCTATAGTATAGACATAATTCTTGAGATTGTATTCCGGAGATTTCAAGTAGATTGAAAGTAAATCTAACAAAAAAACATTGACCTTTAGCTTATTTCCCATTTAAAATTGTCTGAGCTATAAAAAGTGCAACCTGGAGGAATGGACATTGACTTGGGAAGTTTTAAGTATAATTGGCACTATTGCATTTGCTATAAGTGGCGCAATTGTTGCAATGGAAGAGGAATATGATATTTTAGGTGTTTATATCTTAGGAATTGTCACCGCTTTTGGTGGTGGTGCTATTCGGAATCTATTAATTGGGGTGCCTATTTCAGCCCTATGGGAGCAAGGACTATTATTTCAAATCGCTCTTTTTGCAATGACATTGGTTTTTTATTTCCACATCGTCTATTACAGCACTGGCACAAATGGGGAAACCTAACAGATGCTATCGGTCTTTCTGCATTTGCTATACAAGGAGCTTTATACGCTGTTGAGATGGAACATCCCATTAGCGCAACCATTGTTGCAGCTGTTTTAACCGGAAGTGGCGGAGGGATAGTTAGAGACTTATTAGCAGGTCGGAAACCTCTTGTTCTAAGGGCTGAAATATATGCATTTTGGGCGATCATAGCTGGTTTTTTAATCGGCTTCAAGGTAGTAGATCAATCATACGAGCTGTATATCCTTTTTCTCCTCATTGTCGTTCTTCGAGTTCTGTCCTATACATATAAATGGCGACTGCCGAACCGGAGATTTCATGTGCCATCAAATAAAAATACCATGGCAGGATGAAAATTCCCACGACTATGATTTGATCTTGTAATCATCCATTTCAGATAAAAAATGGCAACTCAAAATTTGTCAGAGTTGCCGTTATATCTCTTACGCACTTAACAGCCTGTTTGGTGCTTTTTTTGTTTGATTTATTTTACATTTAACATATGTTTGAGTCGTATCAAACATATCTGCCACATATAACGTAGCTCCGTAAAATGTTCTATCGTTTGACATCTCCTCATTCACAATATATTCATAAATGGCTGATTCAATATCAATAAAAAAAGGATGCACACGATAATTTTTTACAATTATTTGATAAAGTTGTATAACTAAAAACGGATTTTTATTGTATTTTTCAACTAATCCATTAACTCTATATTCATTAAGTGACAATCCATTTTCTACAAGATCCTTTAACTCTTCTAAAAATAATTTGTTATCACTCATTTCTGATCACTCCTTCTTATACTTTGTATTCTAACATCGGCAGACTTGTTTTGAAAGCGTTAACATCATTGATTTCAATAGCTTTTTTCGATCAAATCCTTAATCTTCTATGCTGATTACGTATCACTTTGCATTGTTATTCATAAATGGGTATACATACTCTTTACAATGTTAGGATTAAATAAGACACTACCTAATTAACGTATTGACCTTTTATACATATACTGTAAACCTTGCTTTATTACCGATGAAAAGGTATTTTACTCACATTTTTAAGACACAAGAATAACTTATTAAAAACGTCTTTAAAAAGGTGTGAAGAAATTTGAAATGGAGAAATTATGGACTATGGATGTCTATTGCATCTGTATTATATATGGTTTTTAGAGACTTAGGCCTTCAAATTGACCTCACTAGTTGGGAAACATATGTCACATCTATATTAGGGATCCTTGTTACACTAGGAATTATTTCAAATCCTGAAAGCGGGAGAGGTTTTTTCAATGCAAAAACACCTCCAGATCTTTCAGAGAAATCAGTGAATAGTCAACAATCACTACAGCAAAATACTGTAACAAACGAGATGAATGCTGAAATTGTATCAGATGAAATGACACCTGATCGTCAGTATGTTCCATATGAAAAATAATTAAAAAAGATAGCCTTCACATCCGGAGGCTATCTTTTTAATCCTTCTCTGCTTCAATTTTTTCAACTCTAACAATACCATCAATATGATTTTCAGACTCAACATAAGCTAAAATTTTATCGTGAACTTTTATTGAATCGGTTATAGGATATTTTACACGATCACGGTGAAATTGTATTTTTGACTTTCCATCAACAGATTCCCCGAAGTATTGGTTTCCGTCAACTTCTGTAATGATGTATGTAAGGGTTTTGTAATTTCCCAATGGTTCGGATTTAACTGCCGTTTCCTTTGTTTCTCCTCCATTTGGAAAAGAATACATTAGCACGATCGATAACATGATTAATATTACAACTAGAATGATTAATAAAGTAACCTTTGTTTTCATCATTACCTCCAATAAAACAAAAAAAGTCCCATCAATTAGAACGATATGATAGATATAATCAGAATCAAAGAAAATCAACAGGAAGCCCAAGCTACTTTTCCTGCTGATGTAGGATCAATTCTCATCGGAAATGACTAAATCCTGACTTTTGATTGTCAAGAGATCTTCTCTATGGTACTTGTCGGTTAATAATAACCTCATAGCTTGGGAGCGAATCGACTTTTCTATTATATTTCGAACATAACGACCGTTACTGAACTTTGAGGGGTGTGTTACTGATTTAACACTCATTAAATGTTCTTTCAATTTCATAGCTGCATCTTGATGAAACTTATATTCTCTTTCTGCCATCATTAAATTCGAGATTTCCATTAAATCATCAACCGAATAATCAGGAAAATCAACAACTAATGGAAACCTTGACAATAAACCCGGATTCAATGATAAAAAATGTTCCATTTCTCGAGGATATCCAGCTAATATTAAAACAAAATCATGTTGTTTATCTTCCATATGTTTTACTAAAGTATCTATTGCTTCCTTTCCAAAGTCCTTCTCTCCACCTCTTGCAAGGGAGTATGCTTCATCAATGAACAGTATACCGCCTAGAGCCTTTTTTACGAGATCTCTTGTTTTTTGTGCAGTGTGACCGATATATTCACCAACAAGATCAGCCCTTTCAGCTTCAATAAGATGGCCTTTTGAAAGAACATTCATTTGAAAAAACAACTTTCCTACAAGTCTAGCTACAGTTGTTTTACCCGTCCCCGGATTACCTTTAAACATCATATGAAGTGCTTGTTTACCCGCTTTTAGTCCTTGCTCCTCTCGTTTTTTATTAATAAAGATCCACGCATATATTTCTTTTATCATTCTCTTCATCTCATTCATACCAACAAGCGAACTCATTTCTTCTTCTATTTCATTTAGGACTGCATGTTTAACCTCAAGCCTTGGAATTTTTAAATCATAAGAAGAAGGACTAACTTCTATCTTTTCTTTTGACTGATTATTTAAAATAATGTTTATCTGTCCATTTGTCTTGTATGTGACTGCTTGATCCCGTTCCATAGATGTCCACCTCACAATCTGCTCCGATTAAAGAAAAGGCTTTATGACTCCATACCCTAGCCTCTATTAAGTTATTTATTTCGACAAGTTCATTAAGATCAAAAATAAAAGAACTGTTGATTATTTACGAAAACACAAGAATCTTGTTGCTTTTTGCGCTTTCCCAAGAAATATTTATTCCTTTTATTTATATGCTGATATTTTCAAGTTACAACCTAAGCCATTAGTTTCTATATAAAATGTATGAAGGGACATGCAACTAAATGAGGACTTTTTGCGGTGGAAGGAAAGATAATAAAGAAAAGGAGTTGATGAAAGTATCATCAACTCCTTTTCTTTATTACTGCTCCAGCTCAATTTGAATATTCTTTTGTGGTGAAAATGTAGAGATTGCATGTTTATAAATTAGTTGTTGTTTTCCTTCTGTTTCTAATAATACAGTGAAATTATCAAAGCCTTTAACAAGACCTCTTAATTGAAAGCCATTAAGTAAAAAAACAGTGACAAATGTGCCATCTTTCCGTAATTGATTAAGTACTTGATCCTGAATATTAATAGATTGCTTCATGTTTCGTCCTCCTCTTTTCTCTATACCTTTTAATTCGATTAAAGTTGAAGCTTTCCTGCTATGTATGAAAAAATTTCATCCACCATTTGTTCGTTTTTTATCGGTGGTGTCATATCAAACCATTTTACATCCATTTTATTTCGAAACCATGTTAATTGCCGTTTTGCATATCTCCTGGAATTTTGTTTTAACTGATTCAGTGCTTCATTGTACGATACTTTCCCATCAAAATAATCATATATTTCTTTATATCCAATTGCTTTGATTGATTGTGTATCCCGCAGACCTTGATTATAAAGGCCTTTCACTTCATTAAGAAGGCCATTTTCAACCATTATATCTACACGGTCATTTATACGCTGATACAGGAGATCACGATCCATCGTTAACCCAATAAGAGCCACATCAAATAACAACTTATTTTCTTGTTGTTTTAGATGTTCATGCATTGGAATTTTTGTACAATGAAAAATTTCAAGAGCCCTTATTACTCTTCTTGTATTGTTCGGATGGATCCTCTCGGCTGATACAGGATCAACTTGAGTTAATATTTGATGAATTGCCTGCTCACCTTTTTCATTTAGTTCCACTTCAAGTTTTTTTCGAAATTCCGGATCAGATGGAGCCTCCGTAAACTGATAGTCATATAGTACAGATTGTATGTAAAGGCCTGTCCCTCCAACTATCATGGGCATTTTGTTTTTATCCGTAATTTCATTAATTAAAAGTCTGGCTGTTTCCTGGAATTCGGCTACTGAATATGCATCATCAGGTTTCTTAATATCAATAAGATGATGTGGAATCCCTTCCATTTCTTCCTTGGTAATCTTAGCTGTACCAATGTCCATTCCTTTATAAATTTGCATTGAATCACCACTAATTATTTCACCGTTTAAACGATGGGCAATTTCAATACTAAGTTTAGTTTTACCAACTGCTGTTGGTCCAATAATGACAACAAGTTTCTTTCTTTCCAAATACAACCACTCTTTCAAAGCAAATAGATTCTACGTTCATCATCTTAACATGGGAATCAATGGAACACCAGTTTATTGTTGCCGTTTTAACACAAATGTAAACATAGGTAGAAAATCGGGTTTTTAGTTTACATAATAATATTATGTAATAATACTTTAAGTGTTTCAAATATTAAGTATCATACATACAGATGAAATTCAATCCTATATCCCCAAATAAAAAGCCCTCATAATGAGGGCTTAACGCTTTCTGCTTTTATACTTAATTTTTTGAACTAGCTCAATATAAGAATCCAACAGGACAAATGGCCAAAAAAGGATTGTGAAAATTGCCTTAATACTATTAACTTTTCTATATTTATAAAGTGAGAAGACGATTCCAATCATCATGTAAATAATTAGGTCAATTAACATGACAATTCCTCCTTTTTCGGTATTATATTCATCCATTACCTGTTCAGTTCATAAAAAACAAGAAAATACCTGCTTTGCATGAAAAAAGGTAAAACCTCAATTCAAAGGTTTTACCTAAAATAAATCACATCACACGTTTAAACATCTTTTCCATATCATAAGTAGAATAATGAACAATAATCGGGCGGCCGTGAGGACATGTAAAAGGATCAGAAGACTTTCTCAACGTCTCCAACAAAGCAAAGATCTCATCATTTCTCAAATGATGATTTGCCTTAATGGATGCTTTACAACTCATCATAATGGCTGCTTCTTCTCTAAGCTTTTTAATATTAATTTTTTTCTCATCAAGAACTTGTTGTATGATCTCCTCAATTGTTTCAGTTTCTTCACCTTTTGGAAACCATTGCGGATGTGAGCGGACAATGTAACTATTACGACCAAATGGTTCTAAGAAAATTCCAACACCAGATAAAGTTTCTAAATGTTCTTCAATAATCATTGCCTCATCATTCGAATATTCAAATGTTAATGGAACTAAAAGCTCTTGTACCTCAGACTGAATTTGACCAACTTTTTCACGATAAAATTCATACTTGATTCGTTCTTGTGCTGCATGTTGATCAATGATAAAAAGACCTTGATCATTTTGCGCTAATATATATGTTCCATGCATTTGGCCGATGGGATATAGAGGAGGAACACGATTTTCTTGCTCGAAAACTTCTTCATCCTCATCTATTTCCGCTGCATTATGAGTAGGCTCAATCTCTGAAACGTGTTCAACATATTCAAGTGCTTCTGTTTCTTTTTCATCATGATCTTGTTCCACTTCACTATTATCCAATGGATATAACGGTTCTGCCTGGATAGGCTGGTTGTTCGGCGTTTCTTTTACAAAGGAACTTTTCACTGAATTATAAAATGTTGGCTCTGTTCTTGTCACTGCTTCTGCATGATGTTCAAATGTAAATTGTTGTTGATGATCTGTTGACTTTATTACTTTTGTTTTTGGAATTTCAACTGACGGAATAAGCTGTTGCTGCTTAAAGACATCCTTTATTCCATTCGTAATTAATTCATTTAACTCCGCTTCCTTACTGAGTCGAACTTCAAGTTTTGAAGGATGCACATTAACATCTACAAGTAACGGGTCCATGTTAATTTCTAAGAAAACGATAGGAAAACGACCAATTGGAAGTAACGTATGATACCCTTGTTGAATCGCTTTTACTAAAGGATAATTTTTAACAAAACGACCATTAATTATTGTTGAAATGTAATTTCTGGAAGCTCGAGTCATTTCTGGTAATGCTAAAAAGCCATTAATCTCAAAATCTAATGATTCCAACGATAGTTTTTTCATTTTTTTTGCTATCGAAAGGCCATAGATAGAAGATAAGACTTGACGAACATCACCATTACCAGTTGTATGAAGAAGCTTCTTGCCATTATGAACTAGTCGAATGGAGACCTCGGGATGTGCAAGGGCAATTCGATTGACGATATCTGTAATGTTTCCTAACTCTGTGTGTACTGTTTTCATATATTTTAGTCTAGCAGGTGTATTAAAAAATAAATTTCTTACCGAGATATCCGTTCCTTTTCTGCTGGAGGTTGACTCGTGTTTTTCAATTTTCCCACCGGATAGAATAAGGTGAGTACCAGCACCTTCGCCTGTGCTTGTCTTCATTTCCAATAACGAAACAGAGGCGATACTTGGCAATGCCTCTCCCTAAAACCTAATGTTCTTATACGGAACAAGTCATTTTCATCTTTTATTTTACTTGTAGCATGACGATGAAAAGCATTAAGACAATCATCCGGCACGATTCCGTCTCCATTATCAACAATTCGTATTTTACTTAATCCAGCTTCCTCTATATCAATTTCAACAATTGTACTATTTGCATCAATTGCATTTTCAAGTAATTCTTTCACAACAGATGCCGGTCGCTCTACTACTTCCCCGGCAGAGATTTTGTTCGAAAGCATATCGTCAAGACGTATTATTTTCCCCATTTTCTCACCGCCTTTAATTTATGATCGTTTCTTAAAAACTATTTAACTTTTTTCTGTAACTGATAAAGCTCATTCATTGCATCAAGAGGTGTCATCTCCAGCAGATTCAGCGATTTTAATAGGTCAAGAACTGATTTCTCCTTTTTAGACAAAACAGGTTCTTTTACCGATACAACTTGTTCATCAGGGAATAAAGAAAGCTGTGAATCTGTTAAGGAATCCTCTTTTATAACTGCTTTTTTCATTTTTGGCAATGTTGTTGTATCTGAACGATCTTGTTCTAATTCGGTTAATATCTGTTTTGCACGTTGTATGAGTGAAGGTGGAAGATCAGCAAGCTCAGCCACATGAATACCATAACTTTTATCAGCTGCTCCCTCTTCGATTTTATGAAGGAAAACAACTTTCCCATTTTCTTCGATCGCTTTTACGTGAATATTTTTTAATGAGCTTAAATGTGTTTCAAGAATCGTTAGTTCATGATAATGTGTTGAAAATAATGTTTTTGCACCAATATGTTCATGAATATGTTCAATAATTGCTTGGGCAAGTGCCATCCCATCATAGGTCGATGTGCCTCTTCCAATCTCATCAAAAAGGATTAAACTTTTAGATGTTGCATGAGCAATCGCATTTTTCGCTTCCAGCATTTCCACCATAAATGTACTTTGACCGGAAATGAGATCATCTGCTGCTCCTATTCTTGTAAATATTTGATCAAAAATTGGGAGCACGGCTTCAGAAGCAGGGACATAACATCCGATTTGCGCTAATATTGCTGTTAATGCAACTTGACGCATATACGTGCTCTTACCTGACATGTTTGGCCCTGTTATGAGAAGCATTTGGCGCTCCTGACTAAAATAGCAATCATTTGCTACATATTCTTGAGAGTCCATCACCTTTTCAACAACTGGATGACGACCATCTTTAATAAATAGCTCGTTATTAGTTGAAAATATCGGCTTACAATAATGACGATTTTCACTAACTGTAGCAAAACATTGTAAAACATCAAGTTCACTTAAACGTTTAGCCAATTCTTGTAGTCTTGGAATATATTGCTTAACATTCTCGCGAATTTCTACAAATAGTTGATATTCAAGTTCCACTATTTTTTCTTCAGCCTCTAAAATAAGTGATTCTTTTTCCTTAAGAGCTGGTGTAATAAATCGCTCAGCATTTGATAAGGTTTGTTTTCTTTCATATAGGCCCTCTTCCAAAAGATGAAGATTTGCTCTTGTTACTTCGATATAATAGCCAAATACTTTGTTATAACCAATCTTTAATGACTTAATTCCTGTTTTTTGACGCTCTTGCTGCTCTAATTGAGCAATCCATGTTTTTCCGTTACGGCTGGCATCACGATATTGATCCAATTGTTGATGATATCCATCTTTAATGATATTACCTTCTTTAATAGAAAGTGGTGGATGATCAATGATACTATCTTCAAGAAGTCTCGATAAATCATTACAAGCATCGAGTTTTCTTAAAGTAAAGTGTTCATTTTGTAATCCTGAACAAAGTTCCGTAATAAAGGGAACTTGTTGCAAGGATTTTTTTAACTGAATTAAATCTCTGGCATTTACATTACCAAACGCAACTCGTCCCGCTAATCTTTCAAGATCATATACTTCTTTAAGCAACGCTCTTAAATCTTCTCTCTCAAAGTAGTGATCTATAAGAGTATCAACAATATTCAGCCGTTCTTCAATCTGATCTCGACTAACCAGAGGCTTATCTACCCATTGTTTTAACAATCTGCCCCCCATCGCTGTTTTTGTTTCATCTAAGAGCCATAAAAGGGAACCTTTTTTTCCTTTTGAGCGGATGGTTTCAGTTAATTCAAGATTTCGCTTTGAAAACAAATCAATTTTCATTGCATCCTGAAGGTAGTACACTTTTACATTTTGTAAATGATCCAGACTACGCTTTTGGGTCCGTTCTAGGTATGTGATAAGTTTTGCAAATGTTGAAACAAGTCGTTCATCGTTTACATCCCTTACTAAGGGTTTAAAATTGTCATGAATCAATGATTCGGACTGGTAGGACAAAGTTGCTTGGCATCGATCAATTAATTGTTTTTTCCATTGTTCCTGTAAGTCATTTGACATGACTATTTCTTTTGCACCTACAGAATATACTTCATTTAGTAGTTCATCAAAGCTCATACAGAGTGCCACCAGGTTCTCGCCTGTTGTTAGATCACTAAGAGCTAACCCGAATTGAGTTCCAAAGACTGATATTGAAGCAATATAGTTATTCTCTTTTTCCTGAATACCTTTTCCATCCATCACTGTTCCAGGTGTAATAAGTTGGACAACTTCTCTTCTTACAACACCCTTTGCCTGTTTAGGATCCTCTGTTTGCTCACAAATGGCCACTTTGTACCCTTTTGATATAAGCTGTTCTATATAGTTTGGTGCAGAATGGTAAGGAACTCCACACATTGGAATTCTTTCTTCACCACCACCGTCACGACTAGTTAATGTAATTTCTAGTTCTTGTGATGCAGAAATTGCATCTTGAAAGAACATTTCGTAAAAATCTCCTAAACGAAAAAATAAAAAGGCATCTTCATAATCTGCCTTAATCTTTAAATATTGCTGTATCATCGGCGTATAAGTAGCCATGTTAAACCTCCAATACCACAGTTAACGTGCATTTTTTCATACATTCCATTATAACATAAATCGACAAATTGCTGTGATATTGACTAAAAGGGAATTTACGTAAATAATACTCTATTATTTTTATGTATTTATACACTAAAAAACTAGGAGGTTGCTTTCCCCCTAGTTATTCTTCTACATCTCCAACTAAAAATTCCGGATTTAAATCTTCAAACTCGTCATCTAATTCTTCTTCCCAGTCTTCATCATCTTCGCAGCCTTCAGGATTCACATGAACACATACTTTTGTTTCACCAATAACTTCAGCGAGATGTTCGCGTTCTGCTTGAACGATAATCTTATTTCCATTAGGTGAAATGGTCACTTCCAGGCAATTCGGTTGTTGAAGTGCTTTACAGATAACTTCATGCTCATCGTCAAGAAAATTATCATCTTTATATCTTAATTTTATAATATCAACATATTCTACGCGTTCTGTTACAACTTCTGTTTTTGTATTTTCGTTGTAAGAATACCATACATTAATATCATAAGTACCTTCTACTTCAACAGTTCTGCCATTCTTTTGAGCATCATAATTATGGTTGATGATCCAGCCACCTAAAATGCTCGCTGGTTTTTGCGATGGTGCAATCGTATGTGTGCATTGTGAAAATTTACGTCCTTTTGCAACAACAGCTTTCGTTATAATTTCTCTGTATTCAGACATTCGAGCATACCCTCCTCAATAAATCTTCATTTAATCCTATGCTAGGCTAATAACAGATGTGCTAAGTAATTAAATGAATTCATGACATGTTACGCCAATACCCGTAACGTATAATACATTGTATGCTAGGGTGACAGAATATGTGCCTAAAAATAAAAAAAGGTGCCTGGATAATAAGAAAATAATGGCCTATTTTTTTGTTGAAGAAAAAAGTAAATGACCTTTTCATTTAAAAAGATTATTCAGAAGAGTTTATGAGGAATAGATAAAACTTATGACTAGTTTTGAAATTTAAAAAAGGATTCGAATAATCCATTCGAATCCCATTGATAGCAGTTTTTATTAATTAATAGCGTTCAAGAACAACTGCTTCCAGGAGAATTTTTGATTTTCGATCCTGTTTCTCCTTGTAATAAATCCCCACCAGTAGTTGTGATAATTTCATTTGTCACTTTATTTGAAATTGTATGTGATACAAGTTGAAGCAAATCATTTACTTCCAGTTGAGATTCTTTGAATTCTTGAATAATCGGAATCTCATCTAATTCATTTTGAATGTTATCAATCTTAGCCTCAACTTGCTTTAACGCTTCGTGTTTTCCATAATGTTGGAAGTTTACTGCTTGTTTTTGCAAACTTTTAATACTTGCAATCATTTCACGAACTTTTTGATTATCATTAAGCTGTGCTTCTGCACGTTTAAAGAAATCAACTTCTTTTGATTCAGAAATCATTTGTGCAAGTTCACGTGCCTTTGCTACAATATCATCTTTTGTAAATGTTGTTGTCATCTTATTTCACCTCAATCGCTTCTTCTACCATTTCTCCATCTAATGTCCATGTTTTTGCTTTTGTAATTTTTACTTTGACAATTTTCCCTATTGCTGACTTAGGTGCTCTAAAGTTTACTAGCTTACTTTTCTCAGTGTATCCTGCTAAAACTTCAGGGTTATTTTTGCTTTCACCTTCAACTAATACGTCGACAATTTGGCCTTCATATGCCTTTAACTTCTTGGCAGAAATCTCGTTAACTACCTTATTTAAACGTTGAAGACGTTCCTTTTTCACTTCCATTGGTACATTATCCTTCATTTTTGCAGCAGGTGTACCTTCACGTGGAGAGTAGATGAATGTGTAGGCACTATCAAATTCTACTTCACGATATAATGAAAGTGTTTCTTCGAATTGTTCTTCTGTTTCATTTGGGAAACCTACAATAATATCTGTTGTTAGAGATGCATTTGGCATTGCTGCTTTAATTTTCCCAACAAGCTCTAAATAGCTTTCACGTGAATATTTACGTGCCATGATTTTTAATATTTCTGAGCTTCCTGACTGAACTGGTAAATGAATATGATCTAGAAGATTTCCACCCTTTGCCAGCACTTCAATTAAGTGATCATCAAAATCACGAGGATGACTTGTAGTGAACCTGATTCTAGGAATATCGATTTTATGGATTTCGTCCATTAAATCACCTAGTCCATATTTAATATCCTCGAAATCTTTACCATAGGCATTTACGTTTTGACCAAGAAGCGTGATTTCCTGATATCCTTGTGCTGCTAAATGACGCACCTCTTGGATAATTTCATCAGGACGACGACTACGCTCTTTACCACGTGTATATGGAACAATACAATACGTACAGAATTTATCACATCCATACATAATATTTACCCATGCTTTAATATTCCCTTTACGTACTTTCGGAAGATTTTCAATTACATCTCCTTCTTTAGACCACACTTCCACAACCATCTCTTTTGATAGATATGCTTCATTTAAAATCTGTGGTAAACGGTGGATATTATGAGTACCGAAGATCATATCTACAAATGGGTGTACTTTTAGTATACGGTTAACAACTGATTCTTCCTGTGACATACAACCACAAACACCTAATAGTAAATCGGGTCTTTGCTTTTTTAATGTTTTAAAATGACCTAGCTCGCCAAATACTTTATTTTCTGCGTTTTCGCGAATCGCACATGTATTTAACAAAATCACATTAGCATCCTCTACACCATCTGTTGGCTCATATCCTAATGCCATGAAAATTCCAGCCATTACCTCTGTATCATGTTCATTCATTTGACAGCCATATGTGCGGATATAAAACTTACGACCTTGTCCCATTCCTTTAAACTCTTCAGGTATTGAGAAGCCATCATACTTTACTTCTTCCTTACCACGTTTCTTCGCATCTTTTAAGGAAGGTGGCATATATACCGCTTGGAAATACTGGCTGTAGTCCTTATCGGATTTTTTGTCCGAAGGAGTTACTTGAGTGCTTTCCTTACGTTGTTGTTCGTTCATAGTGTCAATCTCCTTTCAATTTGCTTATGAACAGCAAAACATCACTCTGAATTTTAACATTAACTCAATTATTATTAATAAATCGTACGAATAAATATAATCATTCAACGTACATCATAAAAGTATATCGATTATCTATAAAGAATACAATAATAAACACATACCGCCTTAAATTTTACACGTTTTCAGCAGAAAAGGCTAATATCGTTTTATGGAAAATCACAAAAAAGTTATGATTCCAGATGTCGATAATATAATTATGTAAACTATATATTTATAGATGGAAGCCTTTTGTTTTTATTAAAAGGCTTTCATCTAGATTGGTATATAAATGATCATGTAAATTTCTTCTTTTATTTAACGCTATTCAAACAAAAAACTAATCTTTCCTGATTTCCATTCCAATCGGGCATCAAATGTCTTCTCACCCTTTTTAAATCCTTTGATGACATTTGTTTGTCCTTCATTTAAAAGCTTTTGTATATTAGTTTGAGAGATTTTTTTGCCAAGAATCTTCTTTGAAATGGTAAATTTACATTGATGTGTTTTATAATTTGTACAGCCGTAAAACTCCCCCTTATCAACTACATTACCTTCACATAACATACATTTTCCGGCTTTTTTTCCTATTGTAAAACGTGAAGAAGTTCGTTGTATTGACTCAATTTTTAAGCCTTCAAAACTCCATGTCGTTGAAACCTCAATTGCATCAGATACTATCTTCTTTGACAATTTTTTCGTTTGTTCCATAAAAACAGAAGGTGATGCATGCCCGTCCCCAATCTCAGATAATCTTTGTTCCCACTTTGCCGTCATTTCTGGTGATGCCAAAATATGATCACCTATTGCTTGAATTAAGACTTTTGCTTTATCTGTTGCGAAAACTTGATTTTTCTTTACCTCAATATATTTTCGATCTTTAAGCATAGTAATAATTCCTGCTCTTGTAGCTTCTGTTCCAAGACCTTCTACTTTACTTAATACTTTTTCGAGCTCATCATTTTCTAAATATTTTCCCGCTGTTTTCATTAACGTGATTAATTGACCTTCTGTATATCGTTTTGGTGGTTGAGTTTTACCTTCCTTAGTATCAATTTTATCTACAATTCCATCATCATTTTTTTGTAGATTTGGAAGTATTTCGTCTTTTTCCTTATCATCCTGATAAATGACTTTACGCCAACCTTCCTGAATTTGTTGTTTTCCTTTTGTTATAAATTCAGCACGTCCATCAACTAAGGTGGTAAGAGTCGAATAATCAAATATTGCCTGATCATAGTGAGCAGCAATTAATCTACGAACGATCATATCATATATTTTTTGTTCATCTGCTGATAGTTTCTTAGGATCTCGCACTTGTTCTGTTGGGATAATAGCATAGTGATCTGTCACCTTTTTTTCATTAACATAACGGGAATTAGTAAGAATAGATGATTTAGGTAACGGAAACAAATTACTATATTCATCAAACACACTTAACTTTTGCAAAATATCTGGAAATTGCTCGGCTTCTCCTTTCGTTACATATGTTGAATCACTACGTGGATAGGAAACAATTCCCTTTTGATAGAGAGACTGAACAATATCCAACGTTTTCTTTGGAGAAAATTTGAACCCCTTGTTAGCGGTTGCCTGCAGAGATGACAAATTAAATAAAAGTGGTGGTTGATATTCTTTTCGTTCTGTCTTTATTTCCTTAATGACAGCAGTCTTTCCTTTACAAAATGCGGCTATCTTACTCGCAAGCTCTTGGTCCATTACACGTGTTTGTTGATCTTTATGCCATTTCCCTTTATATTTTTTCCCATTTATCTTAAACGTGGCAATGACTTCCCAAAAGGGTTCCGGTTTAAACTCATCAATTTCTCTTTCACGTTTCACTATTAAAGCGAGGGTTGGTGTTTGTACACGTCCTGCAGAGAACACATCATTCATACCATGTTCTTTAAGAAGAAGAGAATATACTCTAGAAGCATTCATACCTACTAACCAATCTGCACATGCACGAGAGTACGCCTCATAAAATAAATTTTTAGTTTTTTCATCATCTAATAATTGGTTAAAACCTTCGTATATTGAAGCAGGTGTTAATGACGAAATCCACAATCTTTTGATTGGTTTTTTCACACCAGCCAAATGAATAATATTACGAACAATTAACTCTCCCTCACGCCCTGCATCACCTGCATGGATAATTTCTGTAATTTCTGGTTTAGTCAGAAGTTGCTTAACAATATAAAACTGCTTGGCTTTCGATTTCGTTACCATGTATCGAAATTTATCGGGTATGATCGGTAACATTGTTATGGACCATTTTTTCCATTCAGATTTATAGGCTTCCGGTGGACTTAACTCAGTTAAGTGTCCAATCGCCCATGTGCAATAGGCTCCATTAGGAAATAGTTCATTTGGTTTAATTTCAAAATATCCATCTCGCTTTATTCGTTGAAATTGTGCACAAAGGGTTGATGCTTGATCAGGCTTTTCGGCAATAATTATTTTCATAACTTTCCTACACCTACTAATTTACAATTCTTTTTCTAGTTTACTTTATTTTTTCTTTTATGAAAAACAACAGAAAATTAATTTTACATGAAAATATGTCTTATTAACATAGTAAATTCATATTTTCACTTGATTACCTAACATAGAAAAAGAGCTGATGAATTACCATCAGCCCTTCTGTTATTTTACATAAATTCTGCAACTAATTTATTAAACTCTTCTTCATCTATCTCCAGTTCGGCTTTTGAAAGCGGGATATCGCTGTAACCATTGATCATATCTTGATATGATTTTTGCTCTTTATTTTGATAGATTAGTCCTGTTACTAATCCATTATGTTTCATAAGAGTTTGCATAGCCTGTTCTCTATTGTGAGGGTCATAATCTTCAATAGTACCAAGCTTAGTAAGATTTTCTTTAAACCAGTCATATGTGTTTACTTTATTATAAGTTACACATGGACTAAATACATTAATTAATGAGAACCCTTTATGATTAATTCCGGCTTCAATTAATGCTGTTAAATCTTTTAAATCAGTTGAAAAACTCTGTGCAACAAAAGTTGCGCCTGCTGTTAATGCCATTTCCATTACAGAAAGAGCTGATTCAATTGAGCCTTGTGGGGTACTTTTGGTCACAAATCCTGCATCACTACGTGGTGAAGTTTGACCTTTTGTTAGACCATATATTTGATTGTCCATGACGATATATGTGATATCAAGATTTCTGCGAATTGCATGGATTGTATGTCCCATTCCAATGGCAAAGCCATCTCCATCTCCTCCAGAAGCAATAACAGTTAAATCTTTATTTGCCATTTTTACTCCTTGAGCAATTGGTAAAGATCGACCATGAATACCATGGAATCCGTATGAATTGATATATCCTGAAATACGTCCGGAGCAACCAATACCTGACACCACAGCTAAATTTTCAGGAGTAAGCCCTACATTTGCTGCCGCACGCTGAATAGCTGCTTGAACAGAGAAATCACCACAACCTGGGCACCAGTTTGGTTTAACATTATTACGAAAATCCTTAAATGTTGCAGTCATGTTAGATCAACTCCTTGCTTCGCGTATGAATTTCATGAGGTAAGAATGGATTCCCATCATATTTTAATAGCGAAGATATCATACCCGCATGTCCTACGTTCATTTTTAGTAAGCTTGCCAGTTGACCAGTTGCATTATTCTCAACAACTATCACTTTTTTAGCCGCTTCTACTAATGGCAGCATTTCCTCTGTCGGGAAAGGGTGAATTAAACGAATTTGTGCGTGATTAACTTTTATTCCATCTTCTTCAAGTCGTGTCATTGCCTCTTCAATTGTCCCTCTAGTAGAAATATAACCAACTAGTAAAACATCAGGGTTTTCATGAGACACATTTTTATGAACAGGGTTATTGAATTGTAAATTGTTTAATTTTCTTAACCTCTTATCCATTTGATCTACACGATTTCCTGCAGACTCTGAAGGTTTGCCTGTTTCATCATGTTCAACACCTGTAACATGGTGAATTCCATGTTTCATACCAGGAATTACACGAGGTGATACTCCATCCTCTGTTACTTCATAACGTTTAAAATATGATTTATTTTCGACCTCCGGTAAGTCATCGGACACTAATTTTCCTCGGCGAATTTCAATTTTATTATAATCTAATGGCTCTACTGTTTGTTTTCCTAAAGAAAGTTGCAAATCAGTTAATAAGATTACAGGAACCTGGTATTCTTCAGCAATGTTAAATGCCTCAATTGTATCGTAAAATGCTTCTTGAACTGTACTTGGAGCCATAACCACTTTAGGTATTTCACCGTGTGTACCATAAATCATGGCCATTAAGTCAGATTGCTCCTGCTTTGTTGGTAATCCGGTACTTGGTCCACCACGTTGTGTATCTATAATAACAAGTGGTTGTTCAGTCATACCCGATAATCCGATTGCTTCCATCATGAGAGATAAACCCGGTCCTGCTGATGCTGTAAATGTACGTGCTCCAGCATAGTTGGCACCGATCGCCATTGTACAAGCAGCAATTTCATCTTCCGTCTGAATTACTGCTCCACCAAACTTAGGTAATTTTTTAATTAAGTATTCCATTATTTCAGAAGCAGGAGTTATAGGATAGGCAGCCATAAAGCGTGATCCACCTGCAATAGCACCTAATGCAATAGCGTCATTGCCGATCATAAACATACGCTTTTTCCCATCTGCTTTTTCTAAATATAGATCTTCCCGGTTATATTCAAGCTCGTCTCTTAAATATTTTGCACCCGTTTCGATAGCTTGCATATTTTTGGCGACAATTTGTTCACCCTTACGACCATAAATTTCTTGCACTACTTCACGATATTGGGTTGCATCAATATCTAAAATAGCACTTGTTGCACCAATAGCTACCATGTTCTTCATTAGCGATGTTCCAAGTTCAGTGGCAATTTCAGAGAATGGAACAGAATAAAGAGTTACACCCTCATTCTCAGGAACTGTTGGATTAAACTTGGTATCTGCAAGGATAATTCCTCCATCACGAAGCTCATGAAAATTAACATCTATCGTCTCTTGATCAAACGCTACTAATATATCAAGCTCGTCTGAAATAGCACGAACTTGTGTAGTACTTACACGGATCTTATTATTTGTATGTCCGCCTTTTATACGAGATGAAAAATGGCGGTATCCATATAAATAGTATCCTAGTCGGTTTAATGCAATAGAGAATACTTCCCCTGTACTTTCAATACCCTCACCTTGCTGTCCACCAACTTTCCAGGAAAGTTGACTAATCATGCCCTCTACACTCCTCAATTATACGTTCATTTGTTTATCTATTTTTCTTTTAGATTACACCACGTTAAGTATACCAACTTTTATGTAATTGTTGCGATGCAGCCCAAAACTTAGTAAAATGATTGGTTTTACACTAAACGTATTCAATTGTAGACCTTACCAGGAAAAAATACAAGACCTTAACTAAAATATTAAAAAGAAAGATAATCAACTAAATTTTGAAAAAGAAACTTTTTCACTTGTGTATCAGAATAATGTTGTAGTAACTCATTTCCTAAAATCTCATAACAGGAATAATTTTCAAGTCCAACTATCGTTTCATCTATTCCATCAAAATCTGAACCAAACCCAATTTGGTTTTCTCCACCTAATGAACACAAATAATCAATATGTTTAAGTAGATTTGAAATAGTTGGTTCAGGTTGTTCAGACGTAAAAAAAGGAACAAATGTAACACCAATAACACCTTTCTTACGAAAAAGAGCCACGATTTGTTCATCTTTCAAATTCCTTACATGTGAACATATAGTATAAACATTTGAGTGAGTAGCAATAGGGTAGTCTGCGAGATCTAATGCTTCCCAGAAGCTTCTTTCACTTGCATGTGATAAATCTGTCCACATCTTTTGTTTATTTAAATAGCGTATAACTTCTGTCCCAAAGTTTGTAATGCCGGCATTTCGCTTTTCTAACACACCGTCTGCCACTAGATTGGCATAGTTCCATGTTAGCCCTACAGATCGGACACCAAGCTCATATAGGAGCTCAAGGTTATCGATTTGATCGCCTATTGCATCACATCCCTCAAGTGTTAAAATGGCACCAGTTTCCCCATTCTTTAAGCCTGCTAGGTCTTCCTTCGTTTTTATAAGTTTAATCTCGGGATATTTATGAAGAATTTTTTGATAAAAAATATTGATTTGTTGTTGTGCTACAGTTAACCTTTGGACAAATGGAATATTTTCTGGAACAAAAATGGCAAAACATTGAATATTCTTTTTAGCTGTTTTAAGTTTTGATAGATCGACATGTAACCGATTATCATTAAACACATCTAGTTTTGGATTTTCCCATAGCTTAAAAAGCATGTCACAATGTGCATCAAAGATTTTCAAGACTACTCACTCCTTTATCTCACTTTTACTAATTATCTATAAAAAAACAGGGTTTGACTCATTGAGTCAAACCCCTTTCATGTTCTTACATAGAGTTTATTATCTCGGCTCTACGATTAATTTTATGGCAGTACGCTCTTCACCATCTATTTGAATATCTGTAAATGCAGGAATACAAATTAAGTCCACTCCACTTGGAGCTACAAATCCTCTCGCAATCGCTACAGCTTTTACTGCTTGATTAAGGGCTCCTGCACCAATTGCTTGGATTTCGGCAGCACCTCTCTCCCTCAATACTCCAGCTAATGCACCAGCAACTGAATTAGGATTTGATTTTGCTGAAACCTTTAATATTTCCATTTCTAGTTCCCCCTTTTTTCAATGAATACTTGAGTGTTCATTAGAACAATCATTGGTATATTTTGTCTAAAAGGACCTCCCCTAAATTCCTTTTAAACAGTATTAGTTATATATCCATTGCTACTATATTCACTAGAGTTGGAATATATTCCTGCTTGTTCGTACATTATTTCGAAAAATTCGCACTTATACACAAACTCTTGTTTTTACTCAAAGAACATATGATCATCATTAATAAGAATACGTTCAATTTTACTAGCTTTTCCAGTTTTATCATTCACATTAACTACAACACCACTTAGTTGAGTTCTACCCTCTGCTACATCATGACGAACCGGAAGGCCCGTTAAAAAACGCTTTAAGATCATTTCTCTGTCTACGCCTAATATTCCATCATACGGACCTGTCATTCCAACATCTGTTATGTATGCAGTTCCTTTATCTAATATCCTTTCATCAGCTGTTTGAACATGTGTATGTGTTCCTACAACTACCGATGCCTGTCCATTTAAATACCAACCCATCGCCTGTTTTTCACTGGTTGCTTCAGCATGAAAATCCACAAATATGACTGAAGTCCGCTTTTTAGCTTGTTCTATTAATTCATCAGCTTTTTTAAAAGGACAATCTGAAGGTGGTAAAAATGCACGTCCTTGTAAATTTATGACCGCTATTTCCTTTCCACCTACTGTAATAAAGGTCATTCCTTTTCCCGGATTGTTTTCAGGAAAATTGGCAGGTCGTATCATTTGAGTTGTATCATCAATAAATTCAAAAATGTCACGGTTATCCCATGTATGATTTCCCATCGTGATTACATGTGCACCTTGTTGTATAAATTGCTGATACATCTTTTCTGTAATACCTCTGCCATGTGCTGCATTCTCTCCGTTTATAATGACAGCGTGTGGCTGGTATTTTGTTTTTAACTTTGGTAAGTATTCCTTCACCATATCCCGACCCGGTGATCCAAAAACATCCCCGATAAATAATATTTTCATTTATGTACCTTCTTTACTTTATAGTTTTACATCTAGTGTTGCACATATTAGTGCAAAAATAAAGTGGCGCATCTCTGCACCACTTTATTTTGCATATTCAACAGCTCGAGTTTCACGGATTACCGTAACTTTAATGTGACCAGGATAGTCGAGCTCTTCTTCTATTCGTTTTCGAATGTCTCTTGCCAAACGATGTGCCTGTAAATCATCTATCGTATCTGGCTTAACCATGATTCGTACTTCACGACCAGCCTGAATAGCAAATGATTTTTCAACACCTTCATAGGATTCAGAAATCTCTTCAAGCTTTTCTAAGCGACGAATATAATTTTCAAGTGTTTCACTGCGTGCACCAGGTCTAGCAGCTGATAATGCATCAGCAGCAGCTACTATGACCGCAATAATTGAAGTTGGCTCTGTATCGCCATGGTGTGAAGCAATACTATTAATGACAACAGGATGCTCTTTATACTTTGTAGCTAATTCAACACCAATCTCAACGTGGCTTCCTTCAACTTCATGGTCAATAGCCTTCCCGATATCATGCAATAAACCTGCACGTTTTGCTAATAATTCGTCTTCACCAAGCTCAGCAGCCATTAAACCTGATAAGAAAGCAACTTCCATTGAGTGCTTTAATACATTTTGACCATAACTTGTTCTAAATTTTAAACGACCAAGTATTTTAATCAAATCAGGGTGGAGACCATGTACCCCTACTTCAAATGTCGTTTGCTCACCGATTTCACGAATGTATTCATCCACTTCTCGACGAGATTTTTCAACCATTTCCTCAATTCTTGCTGGGTGAATCCGGCCATCCTGAACCAGCTTGTCTAAAGCGATTCTAGCTGTTTCGCGTCGAATTGGATCAAATCCTGATAAAATGACAGCCTCAGGTGTATCATCGATGATTAGGTCTATACCAGTAAGTGTTTCAAGTGTACGGATATTACGTCCCTCTCGTCCGATAATACGGCCTTTCATTTCATCATTTGGAAGATTAACAACAGACACGGTTGTTTCGGCTACATGATCTGCTGCACATCGTTGAATAGCAAGTGACAGGATTTCTTTAGCCTTTTTGTCAGCCTCTTCCTTAGCTCGATTCTCACTTTCTTTAATCATGATTGCAATATCATGTGTGAGTTCATTTTCAACCTTATCAAGAATGATGCTTCTTGCTTCATCTCGTGTAAGGCTGGAAATGCGTTCAAGCTCTGTTTGCTGTTTACGCACAATCTCGTCCACTTTGCTTTCCATCTCTTCAATATGCTGTTGTCTTTCATTCAGAGAACCTTCTTTTCTCTCTAGCATAACCTCACGTTTATCTAAAGACTCATCCTTACGGTCAAGATTCTCTTCCTTTTGTAATAAGCGATTTTCTTGTTTTTGAAGCTCATTGCGTCTTTCGCGAATTTCTTGTTCAGCATCTGTGCGCAGCTTATGGATTTCATCCTTCGCTTCAAGAAGAGCTTCTTTCTTAGTAGCCTCCGCATCACGTTTTGCATCTTCAAGAATCTGCTCTGCTGCACTTGTAGCGCCAGCAATCTTCGCTTCGGCAATAGATTTTCGAACAAAATAGCCAACAACTGCACCGACGATTAGGCCAAGCAAAATGGAGATGATTATTGATAATACGTCCATCATTACACCTCCTCTTGCTATGAACTTGTTTTTCTAGATTAAAGTGTCGGCATGTACATTGTTCAAGTATAAGTTGTCAACATACAGCTCAAAGCCTTTTTTTCATGTGGAACTCTTTGCGTCTTTACATGAGTTGAAATAAGACAATATCAAGTACCAACATTTTCTGCTTTCAAAATGCTTCAATCATGATTCTACAAAAATGTAAAATATACATCTCAATTGTAAATCTGTGAAATTTTATTGTCAAGCCCGGTAACATAATGTTTACAGGCATTTTGAGAGCCACCTTATTATAAATAGTCGCTCCAAACCTAAAAACAAGGTTGATTTTTGTAGAAATATGTCACAATATATAATACCCTTAAAATGAATAATGTATAAGATTACCTTTTTATGATTCAGAAAGACTTCGTTTTTTATTTATTTTTGCATAATAAAAAAGGGCATAAAAGCCCTTTTATTAATCATTATTCTCCTAATAAATCCATTTCTTCCTGACTTTCGTCTGGGGCAGTAACTTCTTCATCCAGACCATAATGTTGACGAATCTTTTCTTGAATTTCTAAGCGAAGTGCAGGATTTTCCTTCAGGAATTGTTTTGCATTTTCTCGGCCTTGACCTAAGCGCTCTTCATTATATGAATACCAAGATCCACTCTTTTGAACGATATCAACTTCTGAACCAAGATCAATAATTTCTCCTTCTTTTGAAATCCCTTCTCCGTACATGATATCAACTTCAGCCACTTTAAATGGAGGTGCAACCTTATTCTTTACGACTTTAATTTTTGTTTTGTTCCCAACCATTTCATTACCCTGTTTAAGTGTTTCAGCACGACGAACTTCTAAACGAACAGAAGAATAGAATTTTAGTGCTCGACCACCAGGAGTTGTCTCAGGGTTACCAAACATAACGCCTACTTTTTCACGAATTTGGTTAATGAAGATAGCAATTGTTTTTGATTTATTAATTGCACCTGATAGCTTACGTAATGCTTGTGACATTAATCGAGCTTGCAGTCCAACGTGAGAATCACCCATCTCACCCTCAATTTCAGCTTTTGGAACTAATGCTGCTACTGAGTCAATAACAAGAATATCAACGGCACCACTACGAACAAGTGCCTCAGCAATCTCTAGTGCTTGCTCACCTGTATCAGGCTGTGAAAGCAATAATTCATCAATATTAACACCTAATTTTTGGGCATAGACAGGATCTAAGGCATGCTCAGCATCAATAAATGCTGCTTGACCACCTTGTTGTTGAACTTCTGCAATTGCATGTAGAGCAACCGTTGTTTTACCAGAACTCTCTGGTCCATATATTTCTATGATTCTACCTCGAGGATAACCACCAATCCCTAACGCTGCATCAAGAGCTAAAGAACCACTTGGAGCAGTTGATACCTTACGATCTGTTTGCTCTCCTAATTTCATGATAGAACCTTTACCGAATTGTTTCTCTATTTGTTTTAACGCCATATCTAAGGCGGCTTGACGATCGCTCACAAAATTTCCTCCTTAAAATCAATCTATAATAAATATAACGCTTTTTCATTCGTTTGCCAAGCAAAAAGTCGAACATTCATTCGATTTTTTTTAGGTAATAAAATATAAAAATATCATTTTCCGCTAATAGAAAACGTTAAAATAAGTACCAGCTTATCAAACAAAATTCAATTTTAACTATTTTTATATTGTTTTTGTAAAAGCTCATTTGTCTTCCTGTCTCTCAAGCAATTACATTTCAATAAAAAAAGTCTGTTAAGCTTCGCTATATAGGCTTTGCATAACAGACTTCATTATATCATTCTATTTCATTTAATAGTTTGACCAAATAGTGACATCCATACTTTGCCGTTCTTGTACGGATTCCTTTTCTTGAACCGGCTAAGTTTAAAGCATAAACGTTCGTTTGATCCTTGTCAGCTATACCAATAAACACTGTTCCAACTGGTTGTCCTTCATGTGGTTCAGGCCCGGCAGCACCTGTAAAGCTAATCCCAATGTCACTATTAAGTAGTTTACGAACCTGTTCAGCCATTTCTTTTGCACATTGTTCACTTACAGCTCCGTATGCAGCAAGAGTTTCTTCTCGCATATGTAACATATGTTTTTTGACTTCATTTGTATACGAGATAATACTTCCATTGAAAACTTGAGAGGCACCATCCAATGAAGTGACAAGCTCTGAAAACATACCGCCAGTTAAACTCTCTGCTGCAGCAATTGTTTTTTTCTTTTTAATTAGTTGTGCCTTAACCTCATTTATAAGAGTTGTTTCATTATAACCATAGAAAAAGTCACCTACACGGGCATTAATCTTTCTTTCTACTTCATCTAGTAATTTTTGAGCCATTTTTTCATCTGTGTGCTTTGCCGTTAGTCTAAGAGTGACTTCACCATCTGCTGCTAAGGGAGCGACAGTTGGATTTGTTTGTCCATCAATAAGATCCTGTATATCTGTTTCAAGTTGAGATTCACCAATACCGAAATATCGTAACACACGTGAAACGATTTTATCCTGAATCCCTAGTTGGTTTTGAAAGTATTCTCTTCCATAATTTTTGAACATGGGTCTCATTTCACTTGGTGGACCAGGTAATAGCATATAAATCGTTTGGTCGGCTTCCAAAGCCATTCCAGGTGCCATACCATAATCATTTTTTAATATTGTTGAACCCTCAATAACAAGTGCCTGCTTTTTATTATTTTCTGACATCGTCCGTTTAGTCCGGGCAAAGTAATCCTCAATACTCTCTAAAGCATCGTGATCAAAGACTAGAGTTTTACCTAATGATTTAGAAATCGTTTCCTTTGTTAAATCATCTTTGGTTGGGCCAAGCCCACCTGTAAAGATAATGATATTAGAACGTTCTTTTGCAATCTTTATTGCTGACTCAAGCCGTGCAGGGTTGTCTCCCACAACAGTATGGTAATAAACATTTAAACCAATCTCAGCAAGTTCCTTTGATAAAAATTGAGCATTGGTATTGGCTATTTGACCTAATAACAATTCTGATCCAACAGCAATAATCTCAGTACGTATATCCATTACTTATCCCCCTTTTTTCATATTAGTATTATTTAGAATTAACAAATGCTTGTTTATTTTTCATAAAATAATCCCAACCTGAGATGACAGTGAAAAATGTTGCCACCCATAGTGCAATTGTTGCAAATGGGATGTTCATTAATTCAAATGGTAGATTATGCAATAATAATGCAGAGATTGCAATGATCTGAGTCCATGTTTTTATTTTCCCTAACATGTTTGCAGCAACAACTTCACCTTCTCCAGCTAACACCAAACGCAATCCAGTAACAGCAAATTCACGGCTAATGATCAGAATAACCATCCAAGATGGAGCAAGTCCAAGTTCAACTAAGATAATAAGTGCCGCTGATACTAATAATTTATCTGCCAATGGATCCAAAAATTTCCCCAGATTTGTAACTTGATTAAGCTTTCTTGCATAATAACCATCAATCCAGTCAGTTGTTGAGGCTATGATAAAGATTATAGCTCCAACAAAATGGGTGACTAAAATCGTTTCAGTGCCAAAAGTAAGCTCTCCCCAGTTAAACGGAACCAACATGATCACCATAAAAACTGGTATAAGTAAAATTCTTGAAATCGTAATCTTATTCGGTAAATTCATTTATTTTTCCTCCGTAATCTTTTTAACAAATGATGATAACTAAAATGGGACGACTCTTAAAAAGGGGATAATCCTTATCCTAACATCTCAGCAAATTGTTAGGATAAGGACCGAGCCCCCCTTCAATTGAGTCTGTCCCTATTCTTTCTTATAAATTATGGTTATATTTTGAGGTGTTTTCTTTGTATCCTCATATTGTACAAGTTCACCATTGATCTTCAAATCGGTTCCGGGAACATTCCCCACACGAACTGTAATCTCGGATTCAGCGGTAAAATCATTTACTTGAGATTTACCTTGTGCTATTTCAGCCCCAAAGAATGTCTTACCTTTACCATTTTTTATGCCAACCCATGTACGGTCTTTTGCAATTACCTCAAGCTCAAACTTTTCAGATCCTGTTAATTCATACGTTGTTGTTGAACCTTCTACACCTTTTACTGTTAAAGTCTGAGATGCTGTTTCCGGCTCATTAGTTTCAGCTTCTTCTTGAGCAGCCTCCTCATTTTCCTGTGCAGGAGTCTCTTCTTCGTTTTGTTCTTCATTTGTTGCTGAATTTTCTATTTTTTCAAACTCAACATCGCTTGTTTGATTTTCTGACTGATCATTTGCTGTTTTATCTTGAGCAGCATCTTGTCTCCACAACCAGAGGAGAATGGCCACAATAATAACAACTGCTACTACTGCCAATTTTGGAAGTATCTCTATAAATTTTGAAGCTGATTTAGGTAACTCTTTATGTGTTTTCACTCTTGATAATTGCTCAGGAACATCTTCTTTGTATGTACTTGGTACTTCATTTTTGTATTCTTCAAAAAGCATTTCAGGATCCAGGTCAACAGCCTCAGCATATTGCTTCATAAATGCTCGGGCATAAAATTTTCCGGGCATCATTGAATAGTTGCCCTCTTCTAAACCAATTAAATACCTTTTTTGAATTTTGGTGATCTCCTGGAGATCATCCAAGCTCATATTCTTCTCTTCTCTTGCTTGTTTGAGTCGATTACCTAGTTCACTCAACCGTAACACCCCATAACTAAAAGTCAAATCCTGAGAGTCCTGATGTGTCAAACATCATCGGTGGATTTTCTACATCTTTATATGTAATTTCTTCATCAGGTTCATTCCGGATTTCTATTATGTAATCAAAATCATCAATTGTATACTCTGTATTTTGGACGAAAATATCAGGATGTTCAACAACTTTCGTTGCAGAAAGCCTCATAATTTCTCTTACCAATTGAAAATGTTTTTCTGACCCTCTTCTTGTTGATACGATCCCATCAATAATAAAGACATTATCTTCACTATATTCATCCGCTATTAATTGACTTCGAATTGTTTGTTTTAACAATGTCGAAGAAACAAATAACCATTTCTTGTTAGCACATACACTTGACGCAACAATGGATTCAGTTTTTCCTACCCTTGGCATTCCACGGATTCCAATTAATTTGTGTCCATCCTGTTTATAGAGTTCTGCCATAAAATCAACTAATAACCCAAGTTCGTCCCGGACGAAACGAAATGTTTTCTTGTCATCCGCATCTCTTTGGATATACCTTCCATGCCTTACTGCCAATCTGTCACGCAGCTTTGGTACTCGGAGCTTTGTAACTGTTATATTATCCATTGTATTTAAAATTGATTCAAGTCTACGTACTTGATCATTGCTCTCACACTTAAGCAATAGGCCGCGTCTGGAATCATCTACCCCATTAATCGTAATAATATTTATTGACAGCATTCCCAATAACGAAGATACATCACCTAATAGTCCGGGCCGATTTTTTTGGATCTCGTATTCTAAATACCATTCAAATGGCAAAGAAAGCCCCCCTTATAATAACCACTACCAACTATAATAAATGATTTTACTAAAAGAAGAAAGTATGAAGACAATGAAATCAATGAAAAAGAGAGGATCTCTCCTCTCTTAATGTGAACCGTTATTTTGAACAAGCTTAACCATCATATTTGCAATGGCATGCTGCTCTTGCTCAGATGCTACACTCCATAAATCTGCGAGTACTTTTTCTTGTGGGTTTTTAGCTTCTACTTGCTTTGCTAAATAATCCCCAATCTCGAATGCTAGGTTGGATACTACTTGTTCGTTCATACCCTCATTTTGAGCATGGTTTAAACGATCACCTAAAAAATCTTTCCATTCATTCCAATTTTCTAAGACAGACATAGGAGTTCCTCCTTTTTAATTGATACAAATTTATTGTTCCTAGAGGAGGTTCATTTTATTCATCATTTTTTAGATCCATCCACCATTAACTGAAATAACCTGACCTGTAATATAAGAAGCCTTTTCAGAGGCTAAAAATGACACTGTATTCGCAATTTCAACTGGTTGCCCAAGTCTCCCCAGTGGAATTTCTTCTGATAAGTTCCTAATATCTTCCTCGGTAAAATGAGATAACATTTTGGTAGCAATAGCTCCAGGCGCCACTGCATTGACTCTTATTTGACTGGGTGCAAGTTCTTTGGCCAGTGCCTTTACATAAGCATTTTGACCACCTTTAACCATTGAATATAAGACCTCGCAAGAGGCTCCAGTAATTCCCCAAATAGATGATATGACAATGATGTTGCCGGATTTTTTCCTTATCATAGAAGGAATGAGTTGCTGTACCAATTTAAAAGGGCTTGTTATATGTAATTGGACCATATTATCGATATCATCGTCATGTAAATCGGTAACTAATCCGTATAAGCTTATTCCGCTGTTTAGCACGAGTACTTCAATTGGCATTCGGATTTGCTCTAGCAAAGCTTCAACACCTGCTTTTATTGTCAAATCGGCTTGGACAGGAATAATGTTATTAGAGTATGTTTTCAATTCTTCTATCGCTTGAACATTTTGGTTGTAATGTACATAAATCATGTAGCCATCTTCAATGAGCTTTTTTACAATGGCGGTTCCTATTCCGCCACTTGCTCCAGTCACTAATGCATATTTATCCATAAATACTCCTTAATTATAAAGAAATAATCTCTCATTATACTATCATATCCCATTCAAAAAAGGCCTGACAATGGCAGACCTCAGTGAAATAATATTTATTTAGGGACAACCTGACATACTGAAAAGAGTGACTCTTCTACAGATTCATTCAGGGTATTCGTCATATCTTCTTTAGAGAGTGATTCCAGTGTTGGTACGACATCAAATAGATTCATTTCATTAAATGCATAGCGGGTAAACTGATTGGCGATATATTCAGGAGAGTTAATTGCTCTTAAAAAAGCACCAATTTTTTTCTTTTTCGTCGCTTCAAAAGTTGAGAAGTCAACACCATGATTTTTTGCTTTAAATAATATATCCTTAATTCTTTCCGCTAAACGGTCAGGATCCACAGTATCACCGCCAATCATTGCAAATCCAAACCCACTTTCTTCTGTATAATCATAACTAAACGTGTCATCAATTAGACCTTCTTTATATAGCTCTTCATGGTTTGTTGAGCTTTTACTAAACAGCATATCAAGAAGAACATTCATGGAAAGCTCATATTTTAATAATTCCGCACCAGTTCTGTTTGGCTTTTTGGCTTTTAAACCTACTAAGCACTTTGAACTTTGTACGTTCATTTTTAATATTTCTTTTTCTTTAAATACATTTTCTTGTTCAGTAGGAAATTCTCTTTTTATTTCAGATTGTGCTGTAAAATCCTTTTTTTGTTGATTCTCTCGGACTTGCTGTAAAATTTTATCAGCATCAACAGCTCCGACAACAAATAACAGCATGTTACTTGGATGATAAAAAGTATTGTAACACTCATAAAGAGAATCTTTTGTAATTTTTGCGATCGAATCGATTGTCCCGGCAATATCAATTCGAACAGGATGTTGATGAAAAAGATTTTGAATGAGCCCAAAGTATAAACGCCAATCAGGGTTATCATCGTACATATTAATCTCCTGCCCGATAATCCCCTTTTCTTTTTCTACCGTTTTTTCAGAAAAGTAAGGTTCTTGAACAAAGTCAATCAATGTTTCCAAGTTTCTTTCCACTTGACTGGTACTCGAAAATAGATATGCTGTCCGAGTAAACGATGTAAACGCATTTGCTGATGCACCTTGTTTACTAAATTGTTGAAAGACATCTCCATCTTCTTTTTCAAATAGCTTATGCTCTAGAAAGTGTGCAATTCCATCAGGAACTTGAATCATTTCATCTTTGTTTATTGGAACAAAAGTATTATCAATTGATCCGTATTTCGTCGTAAACGTAGCATATGTCTTATTAAAGCCTTTTTTAGGCAGTACATATACATCTAATCCATTGTCCATTTTTTCATAGTAAAGAGATTCCTGTAATTGCTCAAAATGAATAGGTTTTGTCATGCGGTTCCCCCCATTCCTTTTAAGAAGTAGATTGTATCGAGTTCCACTTTCTTCGCAACTTCTACAACCTCTTCCATCGTTACGTTTTCAATACCTTCTAAATATTCATCAAAAGAGCGGTTTATAGAGGCAATGACATTATGATAAACAATTTCAACTAATCCGTACGGTGTATCCACCGTTTCTAACAGTTGATTTCGAATTACCGCTTTCGTTTGTTCAAATTCTTGATCTGTAAATTCTCCATTTTTCATAGCTGCCATTTGTTCTTTAATAATAGTGACGGCTTTTTCATAATTTTGAAACTCAATTCCTGACATCACCATTAGCAGGCCTTTATGGCTCTCTACTCTTGATGCTGCATAATATGCCAAGCTTGCTTTTTCACGAACATTGATAAAAAGTTTTGAGTGGGAGAAACCACCAAAAATGCCATTAAATACTTGAAGTGCATAATAGTCATCGTCTCGGTAGGTACTGTTTGTTCGATACCCGATATTTAGCTTACCTTGTTTTACATCTTGCTCTTCAATGACTTCATTTTCTACCACATCATTCTTTTCTGTTGAATGAACAATATTCTGTGGTGTATTCTTTATTGAAAAATAATTTTCAACATATTTTTCTACCTCTTGGCGATCAATATCACCAACAATATATAGATCTATTTTGTTATGCAATAACGTGTTTTTATAATAATCGAAGAGCGATTGAGCTGATATTTCATCAATGTCTTTTAATTCTCCGTTAACATGCAATGCATAAGGTTCGTTTTTGCACATTTCTTGAACAAGTCTAAGATTGGAATATCTCATTTTGTCATCATATACAGACTGAATTCTTTGCTTTAATGTTCTTTTTTCTTGTGTAACATATTCCTCTAAAAAAATCCCACCATCCGTAACCGGATTTAATAAAATGTCTGCGAGTAGCTTTAAAGATTTTTCTAAAAGTGGTGCTGAATCAGATAAAAACTTTTCATTTGCCACTTCCATTCGAAAGGAAATAATATGTTGTTCGCCTTTTTTTGACAAATCCACATTTAGTGTTGCACCATAAAGTTCATCTAAGTGCTGTCTTAAACGAGTACTTGTGGGGAAGTTTTGCGTACCTCTTTGAAGAACATACGGTAATAACGCTCTATATGTAACATCTTTTTCATCTAGTGGTGCTAATAACTTTAAAACAATTGTATTCGTCTTAAATTTGGATGTGGTTACAGAGTGTAGCGAAATCCCATGAATATCTGTAAGTTGTTCATCAATATAAGACATTAAGACCCTCCTTTTTCGAATTCATTGTTAGTAATTATATCAATACGAGGATAATAAAGGAAATAATACACATTTACTTATATCTTTACTCTAAATAATCATCCATATACCTCTTGGATGAAAGTGCAAGACAGTTCTAATTTTAGAACTGTCTTTGGTTTATGCAAGTTTTGGAAGTTGATTTGGATCTTTTTCAAAGTCCTTATCTGGCTTTATAAAGAGCATCACAACCATGACAGCGATGACACTTGTGCCTGCAGATATATAATAAACAAGATGTTCACTAACGGACATCAGATAAGAAAATACCGGTGGTCCCGCTGCAACACCAATAAACCGCATTGAACTGTAAATAGAAGTAATTGTACCTCGTTGCTCTTTCTCAATTCCTTCCGTTATTAATGCATCTAGGCTTGGTAATGTAATCCCAATTCCTACCCCAGTTAGAACTAAAAAAGAAATTAAAAAGATTAATGAATGTTGCACTCTTAAAGCAATAAATGAAAATGTCACTAAACACATACCGATAATAATGACACTTTTCATTAAATGTCTGTCTTGACCAATTTTCTTACCTGAAAAATATGAACTAATAGATAGGGCTAATAATGGTATGGCTAAAACTAACCCTTTTTTAACCCCATCTATTGCATATTGTTTTTCAAGCATATCTGAAAGGAAAAACAATATACCAAATAAAACAAACATAATGGTACAGCCAACTGCAAAAATGGCAAATAACCATTTACCATCCTGTTTAAAGATCCCTTTTACACAATGAGCAAATTCTTTAAAGCTTTGTTTTTCTTCATCTTCCTGTTTTGGTACTTTTACTAAGAAAAATACAAGCAGCACACTGATTAAACTGAAAAATGGAATAAACCAAAAAGGCAAAAACCATACAAATGCAGCTAGAACTGCACCTATTATCGGGCTTAAAACTTTTCCAGCTGTATTTGCTGTTTCAGTTAATCCAAGACCTGCACTTATTTGTTCATCATCTTCAAACATGTCACCTATTAATGGCATAACAACAGGTGCTGCACCTGCAGAGCCAATACCTTGTAATACACGTCCTAATAGGATCATGATATATGGATCATCCATCTTCCATGAAGCCCATCCAGAAACTGCTCCACCTACCCCCGCTATGATTAAACAAGGAACCATCACAACTTTCCTACCAAACCGGTCTGATAGATATCCTGCAATTGGGATTAATAATATGGCCACAATCGAATATACCGTAATAATTAAAGATACCTGAAAAGCACTAATCCCTAATTTTTTGGAGATCTGAGGTAAAACAGGAATTAACATAGAGTTTCCTAACGTCATGACAAGAGGAACAGAAGATAATGCAAGTAAATCCAGCTTCTTTCGTGCTTCCATATCGCCTTCACCTGTCTACTTTTTATTTTGTTAACAAGTTCATTTTGCGTTAAATGAAGCTAACATATACTGGAATTAAGTTACATCTACCTTTTCGATTCTTTTCAAAGACAAAAAACTCTCTCCAACAATCGGAGAGAGCAAAATTTTATCTTTTTCCTTTTTCATATGGTGTTCCAAGAGCTTTTGGTGAATCAGCACGTCCGATAAATCCTGTTAGTGCCAGAATGGTTAACACATAAGGAAGTATTAATAAATATACGGACGGAATATCCTTTAAAAACGGAATGGTTCCTCCAATAATACTTAATCCTTGTGCAAGACCAAAGAATAATGCTGCTCCCATTGCACCAAGTGGGTGCCATTTTCCAAAGATAACAGCTGCAAGTGCCATAAATCCTTGACCACTTATTGTTGCATGACTAAAATCTCTAGAGATGATTGTGGCATACACTGCACCGCCAATACCTGCGAAGGCACCACTTAATAAAACACCTATATATCTCATTCTTGTTACATTGATCCCCATAGTATCAGCTGCCATTGGATGTTCACCTACAGATCGTAAACGAAGGCCAAATGGTGTTTTATAGATCACATACCACACGATAATAGCTAAGATAATAGCCAAATATGATGTGATATATCCTCCGGAGAAGAAAATCTTACCTATGACTGGTATATCGCTTAATAATGGAACATCCATCTTATTAAAACTAGTTGAAATTCGATCTGTTTGACCTTTTTCATAGATATTTTTTACGAGAAAAAGGGATAATCCTAAGGCTAAAAAGTTAATCGCAACACCACTAACTACTTGATCTGCCTTAAATGTTATTGAAGCTACTGCATGAAGCAGGGAAAAAAGAGCAGCTGCCACCATTGCAGCCAAAATGGCAAACCATGGCGTTGCTTTACCCAATATATCATCAAACTGTAAATTAAACACAATACCAACAAATGCCCCAATAATCATTAATCCTTCAAGACCAATGTTAACAACACCGGACCGCTCACTAAATACACCACCAAGTGCGGTAAAAATAAGTGGAGCTGCTACAAATAAAGCTGTTGGGATAATAATTTCTAATGCTTGCAATATGCTCACTTATTTCCCCTCCTTTTTAAAACGAAGTAATATCCAACGGATAAAATAGCTTGATGCTACAAAGAAGATAATAAGTGCGATAATAATCTCAACAAGCTCATTAGGTACTCCAGCTTCTGATGGCATATTGAGAGCACCAACTTTTAAGCCGCCAAATAATGCCGCAGAGAATAAAATACCAATGGCGGCATTCCCTCCGATTAGCGCTACTGCAATTCCATCAAACCCGATTCCAGTAAACCCGCTTTTTACAGACACATACTCAAAGGTTCCTAAACCTTCCATAGCACCGGCTACACCTGCAAAAGCACCAGAGATGACCATTGAAAGGATGATGTTTCGATTAACATTCATACCAGCGTAATGTGCGGCATCATGGTTAAATCCTACAGCTCGCAACTCAAAGCCTTTTGTTGTTTTTTCTAGAAGAAACCACATAATAAATGCAGCAATTAATGCGATAAATATTCCGTTGTGCATTCGGGAGTAATCTGTAATATTTTCAAAAAATTCTGAACGTAATGATGCAGACGGGTAAATCTTTTCTGATGTATCACTATTGTCAGTTAAAACATTTCTAATTAAATAATTTGTTACATGCAAAGCAATATAGTTCATCATAATCGTTACAATAACTTCATGAACTTTGAATCGTGCCTTTAAAAGACCCGGTACAAACCCCCAAAGTGCCCCAGCTAAAGCAGCAACAATGATTGCTAGTGGAAGATGGATAAAAGTTGGCAATTCAAAAGCTACTCCAACCCAAACTGCTGCAAACCACCCCACTATTACCTGCCCCTCAACACCTATATTAAATAGGCCTGTTCTGTAAGCAAATGCAACAGCTAACCCTGTTAAAATATATGGTGTTAATTGTCTGACTGTCTCACCTAGGTAGTATGAATCACCGAACATTCCATACCAAAGAGCATTATAGCCGGCTATTGGATTATACCCGCTCACCAACATAATAATTGCACCACATAGAATACCCAAAATAACAGCGATAACAGGAATTAACAAATTCATATACCGATTTAAGTTCATAATTAATTACCTTCTTTCTGACGTTTACTACCCGCCATAAGGAGTCCTAGTTCTTGCTCAGTTGTTTGTTTAGGGTCAACGATGTCTACAATTTTCCCTTCATAAATAACTGCAATTCGATCACTAACATTTATAATCTCATCTAGCTCAAATGAAATTAACAAAACAGCTTTGCCGTTATCGCGTTGTTCAATAAGACGACTATGAATAAATTCAATTGCTCCAACATCAAGACCACGAGTAGGCTGTGCTGCAATTAACAAATCCGGGTTGCGGTCAACTTCCCGGCCAATAATCGCTTTTTGCTGATTACCACCAGAAAGTGCTCTAGCGAGTGTAGATGTACTTGGTGTTCTCACATCAAATTCTTTAATAAGGTTTTTTGCTTTATCATAGATTGTTTTAAAATTCAGTACACCAATTTTGGAAAATGGTTGTTTATAGTATGTTTGTAAGACCATATTCTCTCCGATTGGGAAATCAAGAACTAAACCATGTTTATGACGATCTTGAGGAATATGACCAACACCTGTTTCTGTAATTTTTCTAGGATGCTTATTTGTTATATCTTTATTATTTAATTTAATAGTACCAGAAGCTACTTTTCTTAATCCTGTAATTGCTTCAATCAGTTCAGATTGACCATTTCCGTCCACACCAGCAATACCAACGATTTCCCCTGAACGCACTGATAAAGTTAAAGAATTTACCATAGGCACTTGACGATTATCTTTTACTATTAAATCAGTGATCGTTAATACATCATCTTTGGGTTTGGCTGTTGTTTTATCTGTTTTGAATGAAACTTCCCGGCCTACCATTAATGATGCTAACTCGTTAGGATTTGTGTTCGCCACATCAACTGTTCCAATTCCTTCACCTTTACGTATAACGGTTACACGATCACATACTTCCATTATCTCTTTAAGCTTATGAGTAATTAAAATGATCGATTTACCTTCTTTAATAAGTGTTTTCAAAATTTGAATTAATTCTTTAATTTCCTGAGGAGTAAGAACAGCAGTCGGTTCATCAAAAATTAAAATTTCTGCCCCTCGATATAAGGTTTTTAAAATTTCAACACGTTGTTGCATACCTACGGAAATATCTGAAACTTTAGCTGTTGGGTCTACAGCAAGACCATACCGCTCAGATATTTCTTTCACTTGTTTTTCTGCATCCTTTATACTGACGGAAAAACCTTTTTTTGGTTCATTTCCTAATATAATGTTCTCTGTAACTGTAAAGGTATTAACAAGCATAAAATGTTGATGAACCATTCCAATCCCTAAATCATTTGCAATATTAGGATTTGTAATGTTCACTTTCTTTCCATTAACTCGAATTTCCCCTTTTTCAGGTTGATATAGACCAAAAAGAACATTCATTAATGTTGATTTTCCAGCTCCATTTTCACCTAAAAGAGCATGAATTTCGCCTTTTTTTACTTGTAATGTAATATTGTCATTTGCTACTATGCCAGGAAATTCCTTACGAATATTCAGCATTTCTATTACATAATTCAAATTTGTTCACTCCTTTTCCTGAACAACATTAAGGTAGGTATAAAAATTTTTCATTTTGTTCACTCTCAAGCATTGTTTCGCAAAAAAGTATACTGGTATGAAAATCACCAAATGTAAATCCACTAAGTTATTTGTTTTACGTTCATTGAATTCAAATAGTTAGAAGATTTAAATTTATTGATTTTCAGGAATAAAAGCTGACTTTTACTATGCTTCTTACCCTCTATCTATAAGCTTGTAAATGAGCCAATGGATTGAGGATTCTGAACATTTGAGTAAGTCAGCCCTTATCTATTAATTATTTTGTTGGTACTTCGATTTCGCCATTAACAATTTTTTCTTCGTATTCTTTAACTTTTGCTTTTACTTCTTCTGATAAGTGTTCATCACTTGGAGAGATACCGATCGCTTCTTCTTCGATACCGTATTCAATCACTTCTCCGCCTGGGAATTCACCAGCTTTTGCTTTTTCAGAAAGGTCTTGAACAGCAACATCTACTCGTTTAACCATTGAAGTTAATGTGATGTTAAATTCCTCACCATCTTTTGTCTTACCATTTCCTTCTTCATGTTGATCTTTGTCAACACCAATTACCCATAATTCACGGTCGGGGTCTTGAACTTTTAAGTCAATCGCTTCAGAGAATACACCATTACCAGTTCCACCGGCCGCATGATAGATAATATCAGCACCAGATCCGTACATGCTTGATGCAATTGCCTTTCCTTTATCAGCTGCATCAAAAGCACCTGCATATTGTACATCCACAGTTGCATCAGGGTTTACAGCTTTAACGCCTTCAACGAAGCCAACTTCGAACTTTTTAATTAAATCCCCTTCAACACCGCCAACAAATCCAACTTTATTTGTTTTTGTTGTTAATCCTGCTACTACACCAACCAGGTATGAACCTTGGTGCTCTTTAAATGTAATGCTAGCTACATTTGGTTTTTCTACAACACTATCAACAATTGCAAAGTGTGTATCTTTTTGTTGTTCTGCAATCTCTTCAACTGCAGGCTGCAACAAGTATCCAATTCCGTATATCAAATCAAAATTCTTACGTGCCAGTGTATTTAAGTTTGTTACATAATCTGCATCACTTTGGGATTGGGAATAGTCATAACCGTCTGTTCCCTTTTCAAGACCGTTTTCCTCACCGAATGCTTGTAATCCTTCCCAAGCTGATTGGTTGAATGATTTATCATCAACTCCACCAACATCTGTTACCATTGCTACTGTAAACTGATCATCAGCTGCTTCTTTGCCGCCTTCTGAGCCAGCACCTTCATCTTTATTTCCTCCACCACATCCTGCTAGCAGAGTACCAGCTGCTAAAAATAAGGATAAAGCTAGTCCATGTCTCTTTTTCATTTTAAAACCCCCAAAAAAAATATAGTATAAGTATTAAACTAAACAAAAAGTTACAGTCTATACGAGCAAATCACCTCCTTACAATATAGACCATGCACATTCGTTATTTTAAACAACCTTTAGGTTTAAAGCACGAAACAGTGGAGATTTGCTTACAAACTTTATGAACGAATCTATTCTTTTTTAGAAAACTGCTTTTTCTATCTATTCTGACCTATAAACGCTTTCTTACAACATGAAAACTAAAGTGATCCGCTCTAAAATAGTTTAATGAGTAAAGAACAGGTTGATCTTTGTCATCATAGTGCATCTGTTTTAACAAGAGCAACGATGTTTCAGGATCACATTCTAAAATGGGAGAAATTTTTTCATGATATCCGATTGGTTCAATATGAGTAACAGCATAACTTATATATATATTAGCGTTATCCTCAAGTAATTTAAATAAAGATTCCTGTTCATGGTCAAATGTATCAGGCAATACAGATGTAGGTATTTTGTCCAGGCAGTAAACAACAGGTTCGCTGTTTGCTGTTCGAACTCTTTCAAGTAAAAAGATTTCTTCATCTCTTTTACACTTGAATTTTTTAATTTCATCTTCTGTTGCCCCTGTAATAGAGGATGAAAGAAAAACAGTACCTGGCTTTAAGGTTGCTTGTTCAATCATTGCTGTCACACTATTTAGCTGTTCAATACCTGATGTGAATTTTGGTTTGGAATTCACGAAAGTACCAACGCCGTGTCGCCTAATGATAACGTTTTCTTCTTCAAGTGTTCGTAAAGCTTCCCTTAATGTGGCTCTACTAACGCCTAAGCTCTTGGAAAGCTCAAATTCGGATGGAAGTTTTTCTTTTTCTCTATATGTACCATTCTCAATATCTTCTTTTATTTTATCAATCACTTGTAAATACAAATGTCGATTGTCAGACTTTATGGTCATTGATCTATCCCCCATTTTACCCACTATGTATAAGAGATCAGACATCTGATGTTATACCTTACTCTAATCGAAAATACTATATCATGTTTTCCCCTAGAAATAAATAGAAACAATGAAAATTGTCGAAATAATTAATGTTGTCAATAAATATTATATAGTTTCTTCCATAGTAATATTTTCATACAGATACTGATACTTTGTCTTCATCCTACTTATCGTACTCTTATTGTCGTAAAATGTCGATAAAGAAATTAGAAAAACAAAACATTTGTCAAGAATAAGCGGAAGTCAACCGTTTTTCTTATACCTAGATCCATTCATTTAGTTAAACTTTCTTATCGTAAAAAAACTAAACATAGAAGGTGTATTTCACCATTTATGTTTAGTTCTTATTTCAAGATGTTAATTCTTCATGTTTTTCTTTAGAAAGTAGAACTTCGCGTGGTTTAGATCCTTCATATGGTCCAACAACTCCCCGCTCCTCCATTGCATCTATCAACCTTGCTGCCCGCGTATATCCGATGCGAAAACGTCTCTGGAGCATAGATACTGATGCCGTTTGCATATCAACGACAAGCTGTACAGCATCTTCATATAAGTCATCCTCAACTTCAGTTTTAGACTCAGTTACTTCAGTTGGAATCATTTCTTCTTGATACTGAGCCTTTTGTTGAGCAATAACAAAATTCACTGTTTGCTCAACTTCTTCGTCAGATAAAAATGCACCTTGGACACGAACCGGCTTTGATGCACCAACAGGAAGGAAAAGCATATCACCTCGTCCTAGTAGCTTTTCAGCTCCTCCCATGTCTAATATAGTTCGTGAGTCTGTTTGTGAAGAAACACTGAATGCAATACGTGAAGGTATATTTGCTTTAATAACTCCTGTAATGACATCAACAGACGGACGTTGGGTCGCAATAATGAGATGAATACCCGCCGCACGAGCCATTTGTGATAGCCTTGTAATGGAATCTTCAACATCTGACGAAGCAACCATCATTAAATCTGCTAGCTCATCAACAATCACTACAATGTAAGGAAGTTCCGGTTGTTTAGCTTCTTCTTCCAGATTATTTCTCCTGATAATCTCATTATAACCTTCAATGTTTCTTGTTCCTGTATGTGAAAAAAGCTCATATCTTCTTTCCATTTCGTTTACGACTTTTTTAAGGGCCTGTGATGCTTTTTTAGGATCTGTCACAACAGGAGCTAATAAATGAGGCACCCCGTTATATACATTTAATTCTACCATTTTCGGATCAATCATCATTAATTTGACTTCATGTGGTTTTGCTCTCATTAAAACGCTGGTAATAATTCCATTAATACAAACACTCTTACCGCTACCTGTAGAACCTGCTACAAGTAAGTGAGGCATCTTATTTAGTTCAGCTAAAACCGCATCACCTGATATGTCTCTACCTAAACCAATTAAAAGTTTTGCATCCGGGCGGTCATTTGCTTTTGATTCTAATACCTCTCTAAGGGAAACCATTGCAATTTCAGAATTAGGAACTTCTATCCCAACTGCTGACTTCCCCGGAATTGGCGCTTCAATACGAATATCTTTCGCCGCAAGAGCCAATGCCAAATCATCACTTAAGTTAACGATTTTGCTCACTTTGACACCTACATCAGGATATACTTCATACTTTGTCACAGCAGGACCTAAGTGGACCTGTGTTACCTTTGCTTTAACTCCAAAACTTTGAAATGTTTTTTCTAGCTTTCTTGCATTTTCGTAGATATTTTTCTTATCTGCTTGTTGCGAATTATGCTTTGGTGCTTTTAATAAGTCTAATGGTGGAAGTTTGTAATCCTTATTCTCCACTTCAACAAAAGCCATTGCTTGGATCACCTCATGCTCTAGGCTTATCCCATCTATTAATTGTTCCTGATCACTTTTCGATTTATTAGACACTGGCTCATGTTCTTTTGGAGGACTATTTGTTGAATTTTCCATTGTATGTATAATCATTTCTTGATGATTTTCACTATCAGAAAAACTTGAGATTATTGGCTTGAGTTCTTCCTTATTCTCCAACAATACTTCGTCATCTTCCGTTTCTTCAAGTTGCCTTTGCCGTTTTCTTTCTTTTTGTTTTGTGCGCTTCTGTTTGATCGCTCCTGGAATACTCTTCATATCATCCAAAAAACCAAAGATCTGATTTTTCATAAACATTCCAATTGGTCTGAGAATTTTTGCAACTGTTACCTGTAAAGACCTTCCAGTAATAAGGATCATACCAATTACGATTAAGACGACCGAGATGATTCTCGAGCCAGCTTCTGCAAATAAGTAATAAGAAGAGGCAAATAAAATGGCACCAAGCATTCCTCCACCTAAGTCAACATTACTTGCTTCACCCTTGACGTCCATCCAAAATAGTTCTAGTGTATTTGAAATAACACTCGGGGAAGCAAACGTACCATTATGTGACAGCATTTTAAATAATGTGACATGACTTAATAGCAATAACGACGCTGTAACACAATAAATTCCGACCATCTGCCTTGTAAATAACCTTGGAATTTCCCTTTTCCAAATTAAAAACAAGGAAAATAAGACGATCCCAATCAAAAATAGCATGTACCATTCACCGCTGAAGAAGCGAAATAAGTGCACAAATGTAGAACCAACAAACCCCAGTTTTGATATTGAGATGAGAGAGATCGCCAAAATAATTAAACCTGTCAATTCAAACTTTAGTGTTCTTTTCCAATCATCCTTTGACTTTCTTTGTCTTCTTTTTCTCTTAGCCATTTCCATCACCTGTTATTTAATAATCTTTTTTATCAATTTAGCCAAAGGCTTTTACTATTTTATTTAATATGATCTACAATGAAAAGAAGAAAGCAGCCGTATCTGGCTGCCTCTTTGAAATAAGTTTCTTTTATTATACCACATACCTTTTAATTGATCGAAAACGACATTGTAATTTTTTGACCCGGACATAATTGAGAGTCAAGATAATGTTGTGGATCACTGCTCATTAAGCGAATTATTTCATATTGGGAGTTATCCGTTTGTTGAACGAGTAGTTGAACACCATTTAATTCAATGATTGATTGCTTTTCAAAGTCAGTTCCAACAGAAGGGAACATTAGTTCTTCTGGCATCATTGTATAGTATATCATTGTAACACCTGATCTTCATTATTTTTTTCAAGCATACTGTTGAGTTTTTGAATTGCTTGACCTACGCCGCCGACCTCATCAATTAACCCGTATTCAACAGCATCTCTTCCCACAACATTCGTTCCGATATCTCTTGTTAAATTCCCTTTTGATAACATTAACTCTTTAAATTTTTCTTCACTAATGCCTGAATGGCTCGTTACAAAATTAATGACACGTTCTTGCATCTTGTCTAAATATTCAAAAGTTTGTGGAACACCAATTACTAAACCAGTTAATCTGACTGGGTGAATGGTCATTGTTGCTGTTTCCGCAATAAAAGAATGATCACAAGAAACAGCTATTGGGACCCCAATTGAATGTCCTCCTCCTAAAACAATTGATACTGAAGGTTTCGATAAAGATGCAAGCATTTCTGCAATCGCAAGTCCTGCTTCCACATCTCCTCCAACAGTATTTAAGATGACAAGCAACCCTTCAATATTTGAGTTTTGTTCGATTGCAACGATTTGAGGAATAACATGCTCATATTTTGTTGTTTTATTTTGAGGGGGCAATTGAATATGTCCTTCAATTTGTCCCACAATCGTTAAACAATGAATTTTTGAATCATTTCCCATTTGAGGGACATTGGTTTGACCAAGCTGTTGAATTTTTTCTACAATCGAACTTTCTTTATTTTCCTGTTTCTCAGCATCCTCATTTTTTATGTAATGGTCATGATTTGCCATGTTATCCATCCTTTCTTTTTCATTCTGTTTGTAGTATTTACAACCTTGTAGTTTTCATACAGAAGGAAATAAGGATGAATCTGATACATCACAGTTTTATTCCTATCGTTTTAAAGAAAAAAAGCATTGAAAAATCAATGCTTTTTTTACATTTCATCCCCCTTAACGGGCAGTAAAATCCCACTTCAATATCCGATAGAAACAAAAAAGATAAAGGGGGATAAAGAATGTATAGATCAGACGTCCGAGTCAGGCGAAGCCACAGGACGTGGCGTTATGCGTGATAAGTCTTCACGAGCCATTAAAAGGGATGAGGAACCCCCCTCTAATGAAAGTCATCTTTTATATTTCCATTATTATTGGTAAAATCATTGGACGCCTTTTTGTCTTTTCATATAAAAATTGATTAAGTGCTTCTCTAATGTTTAATTTTAGCTGTGACCATTCAATTGAATGTTCCTGCATGCTTCGTTCAACGATAGTCGAAACTACATTTGTTGCATTTGTAATTAGTTCTTCTGATTCTCTTACATATACAAATCCTCTTGTTATTATTTCCGGACCGGAAATAATTTGTTTTCTTTGTTTATCCAATGTTACAACAACAATTAAAATGCCATCCTGAGATAATAATCGGCGATCACGAAGAACAATATTACCTACATCCCCAATTCCTAAACCATCGATTAATACATTTCCTGATGGAACTTTTCCGCCTGTGTACACATGGTCACCTTTAAACTCAACGACATCACCTTTCTCAACCAGAAAGATATTTTGAGCATCAACACCAACTTGTTTGGCTAATTTCTCATGTGATTTTTGCATTTTATATTCCCCATGCACAGGGATAAAATATGTTGGCTTTGTTAAGTTCAGCATCATTTTAAGTTCTTCTTGGTGTCCGTGCCCTGACATATGTATTTGTTTTTGACCAAAGACAACATTTGCACCAGCTCTGCTTAATATATCAATTGTTTTTGAGAAAACAATTTCTTGTCCTGGAATTGGAGTAGCAGCTATTAACACTGTATCCCCAACTTTTACATTTACTTGTTTATGAGCCTGCTTGGCCATACGTGAAAGAACAGCAAGCGGGTCACCGTGATTGCTTGTCGTTAAAATCGCAATTTCCTTTTCAGAATGCTTGTTAATATCATTTACTGATATAAACACATCTTCTTCAACAGAGATATACCCCAGATTAATAGCTAAGTTAAGAATATTCCTCATATTTTTCCCAACAACAGCCAATTTTCTATTATTTTTAATTGCAGCATTAATTACTTGTTGAATACGATATAAATTAGAAGCAAATACAGCAACAAAAACCCTGCCTTCAGCATTATACATAACATCTGAAATTTCTCCGCCAACAATGGCCTCTGAACCAGAATAGCCCGGCTTTTCCGCATTTACACTATCAGATAATAAACAAAGTACACCATTTTCACCGAGACTTGCAATTTTTCCAATATCCATCTGGCTATTTCCAACCGGTGTTTGATCGAATTTAAAATCGCCTGTATGAACGATTGAACCCATTGTTGTTGAAAAACTAATTCCCACAGAATCTGGTATACTATGATTTGTTCTGAAGAAGGAAACGGTGGTACTATCAAAAGATAATACGGTTTCATTATCAATCTCTTTAACTAGAACCGTCTGTCGCATTTTATTTTCTTTAAGTTTTTCGCCTACTAAAGCAAGTGTAAGCTTTGTCCCATAAATAGGAACTCTAATGTTATTTAATAAATAATAGATGCCACCTATACTCTCGTCATGACCATGTGTTAAAAAGATCCCCTTTACTCGATCTTCATTTTCCTTTAAATATGTTATATCCGGAATTACCATATCAATTCCTAACATTCCATCCTCAGGATACATAAGACCGGCATCCACCACAAAAATGTCAGAATTAATTTCAACAACAAACATATTTTTTCCGACTTCTCCCACACCGCCTAAAGCGATTAACTTTATATTCTCTGTCTTTTCCATGAAAATCCTCCCTACTGAAGTACCCGTTCAACGTCACTTAGAAATATTATAACTGAAGAAAGAATTGGAATACAAGGAAATTTTAGTCCTATAATATGCTTTGCTACCTCATATTTAGGCAAGGGTAAAAAAAGGAACTAAAAAGGGTGCTATGTTTAAGCACCCTCTTTAGTTCCACTTAAAAAAGGTCAAAATATTACCCTAAATTATTTTGGATAACATTCATTAATTCACTTCGTTCTAAACTTGTTAATGGTAATAGAGGAAGACGGACTGATCCGACGTCTAACCCTTTAAACTGTAGTGCTGTTTTTACTGGGCCAGGGTTTGGTGTAGTAAACAACTGCTTCATAATTGGTAACAATCTACGATGTTGTTCTGCTGCAGCTACAGTTTCACCAGATAGAAAGGAATTTATCATAGCTTGCATTTCATTTCCTATAATATGAGAAGCTACAGAAACAATTCCATCAGCACCTATTGCAAGAGCCGGTAAAGTTAACGCATCATCACCTGAGTAAACAGCAAAATCCTCTTTTGTATTTGTGATAATTTCAGCCATGGCTTCCAAGTTTCCACTTGCCTCTTTTACCGCAACAACATTAGGAAACTCAGCTAAACGAATAATTGTATCTACTGACATGTTGATCACACTTCTACCTGGAATGTTGTATAACATTACCGGTAATGAAGTTGATTCTATTATTGCTTTAAAATGTTGATACAACCCTTCTTGACTTGGCTTATTATAATATGGCACTACAAGCATTATAGCATCCACACCAGCTTCTTCTGCGTGTTTTGTCAATTTTATTGAGGCTGCAGTGTTATTACTACCTGTTCCCGCAATAACAGGAACTCTACCATTTACTTCTTTCACGGTATGTTTGATAAGAGCTATTTTCTCCTCGTTGCTTAATGTTGGAGATTCCCCTGTCGTCCCTGTGACTACTAATGAATCTGATCCATGATTAATGAGATAGTCAATTAACATAGTCGTTTTTTGAAAGTCAATGTTATTATTTTTATCGAATGGGGTTATCATCGCTGTAGAAACTTTTCCAAAATGACTCATTATTACCTTCACTCCTTTTGCTGCACTTTGTAACTAGATGCTATCTTACTTATTCATAAAAAGTAAAGTAAGATTTCTATTTTTTATGTTAGAAAATCATTTATCTCTATTTTGATAGATCAAAGGCTTCATGTAAAGCATTAACCGCTTTAATCATGTCATCCTCTTTGACAAGCACCCAAATTGTTGTATGACTATCAGCTGATTGAAGGATTTGTATCCCTTTTTCAGACAGAGCCGTTACAATTTTGGATGTTACTCCCGGAACTCCCATAATTCCTGCACCTACTGCAGAGACCTTCGCACACTGTCTCGTAATTATCGGTTCATATCCGAGTTCCCGTAATACTTCAACAGCTCGGGATGTTACTTGATCTGTTACAGTATAGATAACTGACTTAGGGGTGATATTGAAAAAATCAACACTTATCCCTTCCATTGCCATTGCTTTAAATACTTCTGTCTGTACACTATACTGTCCTTCTTTTGCGGTTACTTTTATTTGTGTTACATTTGAAACATGGGCAATTCCCGTGATCAATCTTTCGTGAACATCACTGCCCTTTTTATCAGTTTGATTAGAGGAGACTAAAGTGCCTGGTAATTTAGAGTATGTTGATCTTACTCGAATTGGTACTTCAGCCTGCATTGCTATCTCTACTGCTCGGGGATGAATGACCTTTGCTCCCTGATAGGCAAGATTGACAATTTCTGTATACGTTACCTTCGATAAAGATTTTGCATTTTCTACAATTCTTGGATCTGCAGTCATAACACCTTCTACATCTGTAAAAATATCAACAAACTCAGCGCCAACCGCTGCACCAATTGCTGCTGCAGAAGTATCACTGCCTCCTCTACCGATTGTAGTCATATCGCCATTTGTTGCAGAAGCGCCCTGAAATCCGGCAACAACAACCACATCATGTTGGGACAAAGTTTCTACCAACCGTTCACATTTCATCTCTAAAATTTTTGCATTCGTATGCTCATCATTTGTAACAAACCCAGCTTGAGCACCTGTTAATGAAGTTGCTTTAATATTGTTTTCATTTAATAAACTAGAAAATACGATAGACGAAATAACTTCTCCACATGAGAGAAGCATGTCTTGTTCTCTATTAGAAATATTACTCAACTCACCATATACCAAGCTTAATAAAGTGTCAGTTGCGTATGGGTCACCGCTCCGTCCCATTGCTGAGACAACAGCAATAACTTTATATCCTTCTTTTATCGCATCCTGTATATGACCAAGCGCCATTTTTCGCCCGCGATCATCTTTTACAGATGTTCCGCCAAATTTTTGAACAATCATTTTCAATGTTAACACCTCTACTATAGACGTGAGAGAAGAGAGCTGGTGATTACCATGCTCTCTTCTTCAAAGAGTTAAACTAGTTGTAATTTCACTAAACTTTCAGCGATTTGAACCGAATTCCATGCAGCACCCTTCAATAGGTTGTCAGAAACAATCCACATATGGAAACCATTATCACGGTCTAAATCTTTACGGATTCTTCCAACAAATACATCATTTTTACCTACACAGTTAGCCGGCATTGGATAAATTTGTTGTGATGGATCGTCTTGCAATGTAATTCCATCAGATTCTTTTAATAATTCTTTTACTTGTTGAGCAGAAACACCTTCAGCATCTACTTCAATATACACAGATTCAGAATGGCCTGTTTCAACTGGTAAACGAACACAAGTTGCTGCAACATGAAGTGCAGGCATATTCATTATTTTTTTCGTTTCGTTAATCATTTTCATTTCTTCAAAAGTATAACCATTATCTTGGAATTTATCAATTTGAGGAACTGCATTAAATGCGATTTGATAATGTTTTTCGTCACCCTTTACAGGAAGAATTTCAGGTGTGAAATCATCACCATTTAATATTGCTTTTGCTTGTTCCTTCAACTCATTAATTGCAGCTGCTCCTGCACCTGAAACTGCTTGGTACGTAGAAACAATTACTTTGTTTAGTCCAAATTGATGACGTATAGGCTCAAGAGCCACAACCATCTGTATTGTTGAACAGTTCGGGTTTGCAATGATACCTTTATGTGTTTTTAATGCTTCTTCATTCACTTCAGGAACAACTAATGGAACATTCTCATCCATGCGGTATGCACTCGTATTGTCTACAACAATTGCCCCACGCTTTACTGCTTCTGGAGCAAGTTGTTTAGACACACTTCCACCCGCTGAGAATAGCGCAATTTGAACACCTTCAAAACTTTCAGGAGTTGCTGTTTCGACAATATATTCTTCATCTCTGAACATTACTTTTTTTCCTGCTGAACGCTCAGAAGAAAGCAAAGTTAATTTAGAAATTGGAAAATTACGTTGTTCTAATGTGTGAAGCATTTGTTGCCCCACAGCCCCTGTTGCTCCGACTACTGCTACATGATAACCTTTTGCTTCCATTAAACACTAGCTCCTTCCAGCTATATTCCTTTTCAAAATACAGCTACAAATCTTTTACGTACTATTCTATCACAATAATTGTCGAATGGATGAAAAAATTTGATTCTTTGATTGAATTAAGAAATTATTCTTCTAAATCTCGAAACTTCTCAACAACAACCGGCTGATATTGTTTTCCTTCTAATGCAGCTAATACAGTATCAAGTAATGCTTCCATTCTTGCAACCATTGAATTTGGTTTTTTATCAGGTGCATCCTGGCCAAATGGAATAAAATATATATCTTTTGTTGCCATTAACCTCATAAGGTTTACTCCATTTAAACCAAGCGCATCATTTGTAGATATGCCTAAAACAACAGGGCGATGGGTTCTTAAGGTTGCTTTTGCAGCCATCAACACAGGCGAATCAGTGAGAGCATTAGCAAATCTACTCATTGAATTACCTGTTAGTGGAGCGATCACCATACAATCTAACGGAAGTTTAGGTCCTAGTGGTTCTGCTGCAACAATAGAGTCGATCACTTTGTTACCTGTTAATTCCTCTATTTTTTCAACCCATTCCCCCGCTTTTCCAAAACGAGTTGTTGTGTTCTTCATTGTAAATGTGACGACCGGGATAACATCTGCTCCCTCATCTAATAATGATTTGATTTGTGGATACACTTCCTCATACGTGCAATGAGAACCCGTAATACCAAATCCAATCCGCTTACCTTCTAATTTCATGAAGATAACCCCTTTCCATCTATCTTTAACTCATTTAATAGCTGTGTTAAGACATTCGCTACAATTTGCCCGGCAGTTTTTGGTGCCACTATGCCAGGTAATCCTGGAGCTAATAGTGCTTTAATCCCTCTTTTCTCAGCGTATCGAAAATCGGTTCCTCCTGGTTTTGAAGCAAGATCAACAATTAATGTGTGTGCCGGCATATTGGAAATTACCTTAGCCGTTACGATCATAGCTGGGATTGTATTTATACACACATCGATGTCTGTTACCTTATCCTCTAGATGATCAATATGAAAAGGCTCAAGGCCCATTTCAGTAATCCTGGCTAAGTCTGCCGTATCTCTTGCACCTACTTTAACTTTCGCTCCTAGTGCAGAGAAGGTTCTTGCCACGCTCATTCCTACTCTTCCTAACCCTAATACAGCTACAGTTGAGCCGTGTATCGTTATATCGGTATGTTGGATGACCATCATGAGTGTTCCTTCAACTGTTGGAATTGAATTGTAGATTGCCACATCATCCCTTTTAAAAGTTGAACTAATTTTTTATTTGTCGATTGAACGAGATTATCTAAATAGGAATTTGAAATACCTGAATAAATGGTACAATGAGAAGGTGTTTGATTAATTAACTCTTCAGCTAAAATAACCTCTTCATTTGAAAAAACAGTTTCTACAATCCCCTCTTGATTCGTACCAGGGATAGGCAAAATAATCGCGTCTATTTCTTGAAATGGAACCTCATCCATTTTGACTTTTGTTGCACCAGTAAAGCCATGGTCCAGTTGGTCAAAACCAATGAGAAAAAGCTTTGTATCAAGTTCAGTTAATTTACGGATAACTTCTAGCTGTCTGGCATCACCACCGATTACAGCTACGTTTAATCCTGTTAACATATTGTATGTTCACCTTCTTTTGCTTGTGTTTCTGTTATAGTTCCTTGAGATCCTAGGATAACTTACTTCAACATACTATGTAGAAATCAACATATGGGTGAATAAACAGATGAATAAAAAGAAAGAGGATACATATTAAAAGGGAGTAATCGAACCCGCGGTTTTATTCAAAAAAATCGATTGGCCAAATGCCAACCGAAGAAGTGTAGTTATGAATCGATTTTATCAATTTGTTCATCGGGTATATCAAGAATGATCATATCTGTTCCTATCTTTTTAATATGATGCCATGGAACCCGTATTTCTTGGCCCTGTTTTCTTAATCCAAACCATTTTAACGATGGGATGATTAGTGTTGTAATTTGTCCCGTTTGTTCATTAATCTCCAAATCAGTTTGACCAAGAACACCTAAACGTTCTGCACGTTTCACATCAACAATTTCTTTTCCGGATAGTTCACTAAGTCTCATGTCCATTCCTCCTTACTACTATCTTATCTATTGACCTCATAAAAAAATGCCTACAATTTATAAGAAAAATAAATCGTAGGCATTTTTAATTAGGATTGAAGTTTTTCCGGTAAAGTACCTTCAGGACTAATAAGAGCAACTGAATAAGTGTCTGTGAATACCTGATTAGCAAGTGTATTAACACTTTCTTCACTTACTTCATTTACTTTTTCAATAATCGAATCTAATGAGCGGTGATAACCCAGTAAAAGCTCATTTTTCCCATTTCGGCTCATACGGCTGTTCGTGCTTTCCAGACTTAGCATAAGACTACCCTTCATTTGCTCTTTACTATTAGCTAATTCTTTTGCCGTAATTCCCTCTGCTTTTAACGTCGCTAATGTTTCCTGAATCGTATCAAACAAGAGATTAAGTTGCTTACTTCCTGTACCGCCATAGATAGTAAGAAGACCGTTATCTTCGTATGAAGAGTGGTATGAGAAAACAGAGTAAGCAAGACCTTTTTGTTCACGAACATCTTGAAACAAACGGCTACTCATACTACCACCCAAGATATTATTTAGGACGATTAAACTATAAATATCATCATGGCCCACTTCAAGACCATTAAATCCTATACATAGATGAGCTTGTTCTGTATCTTTTTGTCTAGCGAGTTTTTCGTCATGAAAGCTTGGTTTTTCAAATTCACGTTTCAATGAGTTTGTTTCATATGAACCAAAGAGTTTTTCAATTTCTTTAATAAAGCTTTCTGTCACGTTTCCGGCTACAGATACAACCACATTTTCGGGAGTATAATGATTGTTCATGTATTCTCTCAATGTGTCACCATTAAAGGAAGCTAAGGTCTCTTCTGTTCCTAATATTGGATATGCTAAAGGATGGCTTCCATATGTAGCTTTGCTTAAAATATCATGAACAATATCATCTGGAGTATCTTCATACATTTTAATCTCTTCATATACGACATTCTTTTCTTTTTTAAGTTCATCTTCATCAAACGTTGAGTTAAAAAACATGTCACCTAGTACATCCAGGGCATAGCTGGCATGATCATCAAGTACTTTAGCATAGTAACAAGTATATTCTTTTGAAGTAAAGGCATTTACTTGACCACCAATACTATCAAAGGATTCAGCGATTTCCCTTGCCGTTCTTGTTTTAGTTCCTTTAAAGAACATGTGCTCAAGAAAATGGGACACCCCGTTATTTTCAAGGCTTTCATTTCGAGAACCTGTTCCAATCCATACACCAATTGCAACAGATCGAACAGTAGGAATATTTTCTAACACAATTCTTACTCCATTTTGACACGTATATTTTTTGATCAAAAGTGTTCCTCCTTCTTAGTTGTTTAATTTGTTTTAGGATCATCTTTAAATAATCGTTCCTCATCAACGAGCATAGACACTGAACCAAAGGAATATCCTTTTTGCTTAATGGATAATATTAATGTTTCTAAACTTTCCGATGTTGAAGATGTTGGATGCATTAAAATCAGTGCTCCATTATGAACTTTACCCATTACTCGTGAAACTAACACATGTGGTTCTGGACGCTGCCAATCAATTGTATCCACACTCCACATAACAGTTTTCATCTTCATCTCATCTGCAATTTTTACAACTTCATTTTTAAAACTGCCACTTGGAGGAGCAAACCAAGTTGGGGTAACATCTGTTACCGATTTTATCACTTCATTCGTCTTCGACAATTGCTCTCTTATTTTATTTGCAGAAAGCTGACTCATATCAGGATGTGTATAAGAATGATTTCCTATTTCGTGTCCTGCATCAACGATCATCATTGCCATATCTGGGTTTTCTTTCACCCATCTTCCTTCTAGAAAAAAAGTAGCTTTAACATGGTATTTATTTAATGTTTCAAGCATATCTGGAATATATTCATTTCCCCAAGCTACATTAATAATAAAAGATACCATCGGCTTGTCAGGATGACCTCTATAAATTGGCTCAGCTTTTAAATCCTCAAGGTGTACAGATGGTTTAACTTGTCGATAAACAAGAAGTTTTTCATCAAAAGTGCCCTTCGCCTTCATCTTTCTATATGACTCATCAATGTCTACTTCTAAGCCATTATACCCTGGGGTCGATTTCCAAACTTTATGTATTTCTGCATTTTGAGCTGGAATACTGTATTCCTTGGCTTTAGCTGAAATTTCTTCATACAGCTTATCTTGGTGTTTTGCAACTGTCACGTCTGCTTTTTTTATTTGATCAAGATAGGATGTGGTAAATGGATTTTTAATAAAGCCAATGGCTACAGTTATGATGAAAATAAAACCAACAACTTGAATGATTTTCCTTTGCATTATGTATCCCCCTTTTTACTAAAAAATATGTAAAAAGAGGACAAGGTAGAACAAAAATGGAACTTGTTCCGTAATTGAGGTACAGAAGTATTAAATTGAAAAAGAAGCCTGGTTACCCACGGCCTCCTATCATGTCATCAACCTTGTTGTTCTGGTTGATTTTCTTTTTGTTCCTTAAGAACTGCTTTTCTCGATAAGTTTACACGACCTTGTTTGTCAATTTCAGTTACTTTTACTAATAGTTCGTCACCAATTGACACAACATCTTCAACTTTACCGACGCGCTCTTCAGCCAACTCAGATATATGAACTAAGCCATCTTTTCCACTGAAGATTTCAACGAATGCTCCGAATTTTTCAATTCGTTTTACTTTACCTAAGTACATTTGTCCGACTACAACTTCACGTACTAAGTCTTCGATAATTTTCTTTGCTTTCTGATTCATATCTTCATTAACAGAAGAAATGAATACTGTTCCATCTTGTTCAATGTCAATCTTAACGCCCGTTTCTTCAATGATTTTGTTTATCTGTTTTCCGCTTGGTCCGATAACATCTCGAATCTTGTCCGGGTTAATTGCCATTGTTAAGATCTTAGGAGCATATTGTGATAACTCACCTTTTGGTGTAGAGATGGTTGCCATCATTGATTTCAGAATTTCCATACGACCTTTTTTCGCTTGTTGTAAAGCTTCCTCTAAAATTTCACGAGATAAGCCGTCAATTTTAATATCCATTTGCAGGGCTGTAACACCTTTTTCAGTTCCAGCTACTTTAAAGTCCATATCACCCAAAGCATCTTCCATACCCTGAATATCTGTTAATACTGTGTAGTGTTCACCTGATTTTACAAGGCCCATCGCAATACCTGCTACAGGAGCTTTAATCGGAACACCCGCATCCATCATCGCAAGTGTGCTGGCACAAATACTTGCCTGAGAAGTAGAACCATTTGATTCAAGTACTTCAGATACTAAACGGATTGTATAAGGGAAGTCTTTTTCAGAAGGGATAATTGGTTCTAAAGCACGCTCTCCTAATGCCCCATGTCCAATCTCACGTCGTCCTGGACCTCTCATTGGGCCAGTCTCCCCAACACTGAATTGCGGGAAATTATAATGATGCATAAAACGTTTTGATTCTTCAATTCCTAATCCATCTAAAATTTGCACATCGCCTAAAGCTCCAAGTGTACAAATACTTAACGCTTGTGTTTGTCCACGAGTAAATAAACCTGAACCATGTGTTCTTGAGAGTAAACCAACTTCTGATGAAAGTGGTCTAATTTCATCTACTCCACGTCCATCCGGTCTGACTTTATCCTCTGTAATTAATCGACGTACCTCTGCTTTCACAAGCTTGGATAATATTTGTTTGACCATTTTGATTGTAGCTTCGTCTGCCTCATCAGCTTCAAACTTCTCGACAACACTATTTTTCACCGCATTGATTGCATCCTCACGCGCATGCTTTTCTTGAACTTGAATGGCTTGCAGAAGTTCTTTTTCAGCAAGATCGCGAATATGTTTTTCTAAATCAGCATCAAGATCAAAAAGCTGAACTTCTTTTTTCTCTTTACCTACTGCTGCAGCTATTTCTTCCTGGAAAGCAATAAGACGTTTAATTTCATTGTGACCAAACATAATCGCTTCCAACATTGTTTCTTCAGGAACTTCATCTGCACCGGCTTCAACCATGTTGATTGCATCTTTTGTTCCGGCTACTACTAAATGTATATCACTTTGTTCTGCCTGTTCTACATTAGGATTAATAACAAATTCATTATTAATTCTTCCAACTGTAACTCCGGCAATAGGTCCCTCAAAAGGAATATCAGACACACATAATGCTAAAGATGACCCAAACATTGCTGCCATTTCTGAAGAGCAATCTTGGTCAACACTCATTACAATACTAATAACTTGTACTTCATTTCTAAAGCCGTCAGCAAATAATGGTCTGATTGGGCGGTCGATTAATCGACTTGCCAAAATAGCCTTTTCACTTGGGCGGCCTTCTCGTTTAATAAATCCACCTGGTATTTTACCAACAGCGTATAAACGCTCCTCATAGTTTACTGTGAGTGGAAAAAAATCAAGAGGTTTTGGATCTTTTGACGCAGTAGCAGTACTTAATACAGCTGTATCACCATAACGAATCAGTACAGATCCGTTTGCTTGTTTTGCAAGCTGACCAATTTCAACTGTTAAGTTTCGACCGGCCCAGTCTATGGAAAACGTTTGTTTATCTTGTCCCATATATGTAAAACTCCTTCTCTTTTTTAATTGCGTTATGTAATAGTATGAACCATTTAATTTCAACATATCAGCATAGTTTTTATATGTAAATAGATTTTCGACAACTTTTAAAAAGCAGCTAATTTATTTACAAAAAAAGGTGTAGAAACATCTATTTTATTGCAGTTTTATATACACTAAAAAAGCGGGAGGAATCCCGCTTTTAAAGTAATTATCGACGTAATCCAAGCTTGTTGATTAACTCACGATAGCGAGTTACGTCTTTATTACGTAGGTAAGTTAATAAGTTACGACGTTTACCTACCATTTTTAATAGACCGCGACGAGAATGGTGGTCTTTTTTGTGAACACGTAAGTGATCGTTAAGATTATTGATGTCCTCAGTAAGGATAGCAATTTGAACCTCTGGAGATCCAGTATCAGACTCATGTGTTTTGTATTGAGCGATAAGTTCATTTTTACGTTCTTGTGTGATAGCCATCCTTTTCACCTCCTTATTTTGCAAAACCCCAATTACCGAGCAAACGTTGGTGACTCGATTTGCCAAGCAATGGTTTTAAACTACATCAATTAGAATACTATTTTTCTAAAGATAATGCAAGGACTAAACCATCTTTTTCTGAAAGAATTCTTGACTCTGATCTTTATCCTTAGAAATTTGTGTAATTAGCTCCTCTACATTATGGAACTTCTTTTCGCTTCTTATACGTTTATACCAGAAAACTGATACCATTTCACCATAAATATCACGTTTAAAATCAAAGATATGAACTTCAATACTTGGTTTTACAGCTTTTTGATCTTTAAAGGTAGGCTTATACCCAATATTACACACACCCTCATAGACTTGGTCTTCCACCTTGATTGAAACTGCATATACACCAGTTGGAGGGAGTAAAAAGGATTCTTCCACCTCTATGTTTGCTGTTGGAAATCCTATTGTTCTTCCACGTTTATCACCGTGGATAACTGTTCCTGTTGCAAAATGAGGTCTACCAAGTAAGGTTTCAGCATATGCTACATCTCCACTCTGAATGACTTCTCGTATAAGTGAAGAACTTACTTTACGGTCATGATCTGTTAACTTTTCAACTGTTGTATGTAAAAATTGGTTTCTTGAATGAAATGGAATCGTCTCCATCGAACCTTTCCCCAGGTGGCCATATGTAAAATCAAATCCTGCAACAACATGTCTAACATTAAGATCAATAATAAATTCATCAACAAATTGTTGAGGTAACAAAGCAGCAAATTCTTGTGTGAATTCTACTACATATAATAGATCTACACCTAATTGCTCGATTAATTTGATTTTTTCGTCTAATGGTGTTAAATATTCAATGTCTTCTTGTTTTCTAAGAACTACCAGGGGATGTGGATGGAATGTCATGACGGCACATTTTATTCCAGTGTTATCCGCAATTTCCTTTGCCTTTAAAATGACCTTTTGATGACCTTTATGAACCCCATCAAAATACCCCAGAGCCATAACCATCTCAGGTTGTTCTGAACGTTCTAAATGATGTGGGTGGGACAGGTTAATTTGTTTCACAGTCAACTTCACCTTTTTCAATTATAATGCTGTCAATAATTAAAAAGTACCTTAAGCTTCATTATATAAGACTTTAATCGGCTTCATAAGGTGACTTTTTGTCGGATGCTTTGTGTATATAGCTAAACATTGGTGTTCTTCATTAAAGATAATGATTGGAGAACCAGCTTCAATGTCATGAAATTGTGTCGGTAGCTCTAATACTGCACCATTTTTCACTTTCTCTGCTAGAGTATCATGTATTAGTAGTTTCGGCAAATCATTAAGCGCATGTCCTATTGGGAGTAAATATTTTTGTAATTCATTTTTTTCAACTGCTTCTTCAATTTCCTCAAATGTAAAACAATCACTTAAATGAAAATTACCTGATTTGGTTCTAATAAGATGTGACATATGTGCCGGAAATCCCAGTCTTTCCCCTATCATAACGGCCAATGTTCTAACATATGTACCTTTTGAACATGTTACACGAAATCGGAATGTAACCAGTCCATCTTTTTTTATTACATCCCCAAGCAAAACCAGCTCATTAACTGTAATAAGTCTGGCTGGTCTATCTATTTCAATCCCTGCACGTGCATATTCATAGAGTTTTTTACCATTTACTTTTACAGCCGAATACATTGGCGGAACTTGTTCAATTGTACCAACCATCGATTGTAATACATCTTCTACCATCAATTTCGTTATTGGAGATTCTACACTTTTTCTTTCTACTACTTCTCCCGATGCATCTTCAGTTGTTGTAGAATAACCAATTGTTACTTCAGCCTCATAGGTCTTCGTAGCGGCAGTCAAGTATTCAACTATTTTTGTCGCTCTTCCAAGACAGATGGGAAGTACACCAGTAACATCAGGATCCAATGTTCCTGTGTGACCAACTTTTTTGTTTTTGCAAGTCTTCTCATCTTTGCTACACAGTCATGAGATGTCATTCCTGTGGGCTTATTTAATAAAAGCACACCTTCCATTATCATACCTCCGACTTTCAGATATTCAACACAAAAGGGATAGACGAAGGTGTCTATCCCTTTGAAAGGAGTTATTCCTCCTCTTTATTCTCTACATTTAACTCATGTAGAAGAGTTTCAATTCGATTTCCATAATCAATCGATTCATCAAATTCAAATTGAATTTCCGGTGTTTTTCTCAGGCGAATACGTTGGCCAATTTCTGAACGGATAAACCCTTTGGCCTTCGCAAGACCTTTTAACGTATTTTGACGTTGTTCTTCATCTCCTAAAACTGATATGAAGACTTTTGCAATTTGTAAATCTCCGGATACATTTACATCTGTCACAGTAACAAAGCCAATACGCGGGTCTTTAATTTTACGCCCAATAATATCCCCTAACTCTTTTTTCATTTGTTCTCCGACACGGTTTGCTCTTAAGCTCATGTCAATCACCTCTTAACTTAAAACCATTCAAACATTGTAACTGTTCTCTCTATTTCAGGAAAAGAATCAATAAATTGTAACACACGATGCAATTCTTTCTCTGTTTGCACTTTAGATGTGCTTACAGCTACTATTCCAAACTTCGTGTGTTGCCATGTATCATGATAGTCTATTTCAGAAATAGAGACATTGTACTTTTGTTTGATTCTTGTTAGAACTCGTTGTAAAACGGCTCTTTTATCTTTTAAAGACTGTGAGTCATAAATCAAACATTCACAATCAACATATCCAATCATTTACGTTCAATTTCTTCCATAACATATGCTTCAATAACGTCGCCTTCTTTGACATCATTGTAATTTTTAATTGTAATACCACACTCATAGTTCCTTGCTACTTCTTTGACATCATCCTTGAAGCGTTTAAGTGTATCAATTTCCCCTTCAAAAATAACGATACCGTCACGAATTAAGCGTATTCCGCTGTCTCTGGTAATTTTTCCTTCTGTTACATAACAGCCTGCAATTGTCCCAATTTTAGAAACTTTGAAAGTAGTACGTACTTCGACTTGACCGATGATTTTTTCTTCAAATTCAGGATCAAGCATCCCTTTCATTGCAGACTCAATTTCTTCTATTACTTTGTAAATGATACGGTGAAGTCGAATATCCACTTCTTCAACGTCAGCAGTTTTCTTAGCACCTGCATCTGGTCGTACATTAAAGCCAATTACAATTGCATTAGAAGCTGCTGCCAAAATAATATCTGATTCAGTGATGGCACCAACGCCAGTGTGAATGATTTTAACTCTAACACCTTCAACATCAATCTTTTGTAAGGCTGCCGCTAAAGCTTCAACAGAACCTTGAACATCAGCTTTAACAATTAAATTTATATCTTTAATTTCGCCTTGCTTAATTTGCTCAAATAAGTCGTCAAGACTTAGTTTTGATCCTTCACTTCGTTGTTCATCAAGTTTCTTCTGAGCTCTCGCCTCTCCTACTTGACGTGCTGATTTTTCATCTTCAAACACCATGAACTGATCTCCAGCTAATGGAACATCATTTAAACCAGTGATTTCAACTGGTGTAGAAGGTGCTGCTTCTTTTACACGGCGACCAAGATCGTTCACCATCGCACGAACACGACCAAATGTGTTACCAACAACGATAGGGTCACCAACTTTTAATGTACCATTTTGAACAAGAAGTGTAGCAACTGAACCTCTACCTTTGTCAAGTTGTGCTTCGATAACTGTTCCTGTAGCACGACGGTTAGGGTTTGCTTTTAACTCTTCAACTTCTGTTACTAATAAGATCATTTCCAGAAGATCGTCGATTCCATCACCAGTTAAAGCAGATACAGGTACAAAGATAGTATCTCCACCCCATGCTTCTGGTACTAGTCCATGTTCTGTTAATTCCTGCATAACACGATCAGGATTTGCTGTTGGTTTATCAACTTTATTCACTGCGACAATGATCGGTACTTCCGCTGCTTTTGCATGGTTTATTGCTTCAATTGTTTGAGGCATAACACCATCATCAGCTGCTACAACTAAAATCGTAATATCTGTTACTTGAGCCCCACGAGCACGCATAGTAGTGAAAGCTGCGTGACCCGGTGTATCTAAAAAGGTGATTTTTTGATCATTTGCAACAATTTGGTATGCACCAATATGTTGTGTAATACCACCGGCTTCACCTTCTGTTACTTTTGTATTTCTTATAGAATCAAGAAGAGTTGTTTTACCATGGTCAACGTGCCCCATAATTGTTACAACTGCTGGACGAATTTTAAGATCCTCCACACGATCTTCTTCTTCATATTTTTCAAATTCTGTTTTTTCAAACACAATTTCTTCTTCAACTTCGACACCGTATTCACCGGCAATTAATTCAATTGAATCTTTATCAAGTTCCTGGTTAATTGTAGCCATTGTGCCTAATAAAAGAAGCTTTTTAATAATCTCTGAAGGCTCTTTTCCAAGTTCACCCGCTAGCTCACCAACTGATAAGCTGCCTGAAAACGTAATTTTCTCCGGCAGTTCTTTCTTTGGTTTCGGTTGCTGCTGAAAACTTTGATTACCTTTACTTTTTTTGTTATTCTTTTTCCCTTTTTGATTAGAAGGCTTGTTTCCAGGCTGATTTGATTTTTTGTTTTGATTATTTTGAGTTTGTTTTTTGTTGTTATTTGAAGGCTTTTGTGCACTATTTGTATTGTTTGTTTTATTTGTATTATCCACTTGTTTCCCCGGTTTCTTTGTTGATTCATTTTTTGTGCTTTCATTGTTCGTTGTTTTATATTTTTGATCAAGCTTAGTAATAACGTCATTTTCAATTGTTGACATATGATTATTTACTTCTACGTTCATTCCTTTCAACGTAGTAATAATGTCTTTGCTAGATACATTCGTTTGTTTCGCGTATTCATATACTCTCATTTTTGACATACGTTCACCCCCAAGAATATTAATCGAGCAAGGTTTTTAACTTTGCAGCAAAGCCTGCATCATTTATCGCTACAACGACTCTCGCTTCTTTCCCGATTGCTTGCCCTAACAGGTAGCGATCTTCAACCATTTTAAAGGGGACCTGATAAAACTTACATTTATCTGTTACCTTTTTCATTGTATTAGCGGATGCATCTTGTGAAAGAAGAACAAGCTTAGCTTTTTGTTGTCTAATTTCTTTAACAACAAGTTCCTCTCCCGAAATAACTTTTCGTGCTCGATTTGCTAAGCCCAATAAGGACGTCCATTGTTGCTGCTGTTTCATTTATTTAATGCTTCTCCTTCTCAGCCAGTCGGATCAACTCTTCATAAATTGATTCATCTACATTAGCTTTAAGATGATTGGCAAGAATATTTTTCTTTTTCGCAAGCAGGATGCTCTCTTTGTCAAGAGTAATGTATGCACCCCGTCCGTTTTTTTACCGGTTAAGTCGACAGATACATCGCCTTCCTTTGACCGGACAACGCGGACCAACTCTTTTTTACTTCTCATTTCTCCTGTTGCTACACATTTACGCAAAGGAATTTTGCGATTGTTCATGTGATTTCACCTCTTATTCACTAAGCTCAGGTTCTTGAACACTTGTCAAAAGCGGTTCATCATCATCAACATCCAAGATTGATTCTTTCGCTTGAACAGGATAAATCCCTGCTTTTTCTGCATCAGATTCACTCTTAATGTCGATTTTCCATCCAGTCAATTTTGCAGCTAAGCGAGCATTTTGTCCCCGCTTTCCAATTGCTAATGATAGTTGATAGTCAGGTACAATGACTGTTGTTGCTTTCTCTCCTTCATCAACTAGCACTTCGACTACTTTTGACGGACTAAGTGCATTGGCAACGAACTCTACAGGATCCTGAGACCATTTGACAATATCAATTTTTTCACCTTTAAGCTCATTTACAATCGCTTGTACACGTTGGCCTTTTGGGCCGACACAGGAGCCGACGGGATCCACTTCAGGATTTTCAGAATGAACAGAAATTTTTGATCGGTCACCTGCTTCACGAGATACAGATTTAATCTCAACTGTACCATCATATATTTCAGGAACCTCAATTTCGAACAACCTTTTAAGTAAGCCAGGATGTGTTCGTGAAACGAAGATCTGTGGCCCTTTTGTTGTTTTTTCAACTTTTGTAATAAAAACCTTAATCCGGTCATGTGGTCGATATGTTTCATTCGGCATTTGTTCACTCACAGGTAAGAGTGCCTCTATTTTCCCTAAACTCACATAAATAAACTTATTATCAATACGTTGAACAATACCTGTCATGATATCTTCTTCACGATCAATAAACTCACCATAAATAACTCCGCGTTCAGCTTCCCTTACACGTTGAGTTACGACCTGTTTAGCTGTCTGAGCTGCTATGCGGCCAAAATCTTTTGGAGTTACCTCCATTTCAATAACATCATTCACCACATAGTTTGGGTTAATACTTTGTGCTTCACCAAGTGAAATTTCTAAACGAGGATCATAAACCTCATCAACAACATCTTTTCTGGCAAACACCTTCATAGTTCCTGTCTCACGGTTTAAATCAACACGGACATTTTGAGCTTGATTGAAATTACGCTTATATGCAGAAATTAGTGCCGCTTCAATTGCCTCAATAATAATCTCTTTGCTAATGCCTTTTTCCTTTTCTAAAATTGTTAAGGCATCTAATAATTCACTACTCATTTTAACGGCTTCCCCCTTAAAAATAAGCTTCATGTTAAACTACTTTTGTCTCATCTTTCATGAAATTTAGAAGAGACTTTTGTAAGGTTATAAATAGCCAAGGTCATTCCTTGTCTATAGTCAAAAGGTGACAGCAAGACGAGCTTTAGCCACTTTATTATAAGGGATTTCAACTTGTTTCTTTCTAGTTTTAATCGTTACAGTGACTGTAAGCGTTTGACCATCGAAATCAGTTAAGACACCTTCAAAAACCTTTTCTCCATTGATAGGCTCATATGTTTTGATGTGGACTTGTTTTCCGATTGCTTTTTTAATATCAGGCTCTTTTTTTAATGGTCTCTCCGCACCCGGTGAAGAAACCTCTAAAAAGTAGTTATGCTGAATCGGATCTAATTCATCAAGCTTTTCACTTAATCGCTCGCTTACAATTCCACATTCTTCAATATCAATACCTGTTTCAGAATCAATGAATAATCGAAGAAACCAATTAGAACCTTCTTTTACAAATTCAATATCAACTAATTCAAGGTTCATGTCCTCTAGAATAGGTGAGACTAATTGTTCAACGATTTCTGTTACTTTTTTGCTCATTCTCTTCCTCCTTGTAAGAAAAGCGCTTTGCCACGTTTAAAATATCATCATTTTTAACTACGAGGCGGGATTTCATGTGCGCTACTTTACATTTGAACAATAGCAGTTAACACCTTTAGCTGCTGAAAAACCCTGCCTTGTGAGCAGGGAATGGTATGTAGTATACTATCCGAATGACGAGGGCTATTACAATACGAAAGAGTGGGTGATTACCCCACTCTTTTCCTCTGCTTATCGCTAGCATTTCCATTAAAAGCATAACATAACCATCTTTTTTATGCAAATTATTTAGAAAAGTGAAAGCGACCGGTTAGCGACGTATGAACTGGAGGCCTCCGTATGAGATATAGGAAACACGAAGAGCGGAAGCGATTCGATGTTGACTTAATCTTTCGTAAGGAGGAGGGTGAAGTTCACTAGTCGCTAACCAGTCGCTGTAGCTAGACAATAACACTTAGTAAAATACTTATAATCCTAATAACAATTAGAAATCGAAAGCGACGTATGAATAATCTAAAAGCCATTTTAGAATAGCGATAATTGATTTTGATCTGGTAATTCATCAAGGCAACCATGGTTATTAAGATACTCAATGATCGTTTTTGACACTTTTCCTCGTTGCTGTAAATCCTCTTTAGAGAGGAATTCACCGTTTTCTCTAGCTTTTACAATGTTTATTGCAGCATTTGTTCCTAGCCCAGGAATTGAATTAAATGGTGGTATTAAACTGTTACCATCAATAATAAACTCATCTGCACTAGAACGATAAAGATCAACCTTTTGAAATGAGAACCCTCTCTCACACATTTCCAACGCTAACTCAAGCACCGTTAGAAGATTTTTCTCTTTTGGTGAAGCTTCTAATCCTTTAAGATTAATTTCTTCAATTTTTGCACGGATTGGTGTTGGACCTTTTACCATTGTATCGATATCAAAGTCATCAGCACGGACTGTAAAGTAAGCTGCATAATATAAAAGTGGTAAATGAACCTTAAAATAAGCTATTCGAACAGCCATTAATACATAAGCCGCAGCATGGGCTTTAGGGAACATATATTTGATCTTTAAGCAAGAGTTAATATACCACGAAGGGACTTCATTTTTTTCATTTCCTCTTCCATTTCTTCTGTTAGCCCTTTACCTTTACGAACTGATTCCATAATTTTAAAAGCAAATGATGGTTCAAGACCTTGATAAATTAAATACACCATAATGTCATCACGACAACCAATTACTTCGCTTAGTGTACAAGTCTTGTTATGGATAAGTTCTTGCGCATTTCCAAGCCATACATCTGTGCCATGTGATAGACCTGATATTTGTACTAATTCAGAAAATGTTGTCGGCTTTGTATCTTCTAACATTTGGCGGACGAATCTAGTTCCGAATTCTGGTATTCCAAGAGTTCCGGTCTTACACATAATTTGTTCCTCAGTTACACCAAGAGATTCCGTACCACTAAAGATTTTCATTACTTCAGGGTCATCAGTTGGAATGGTCTTAGGATCAATACCACTTAAATCTTGAAGCATACGAATAACGGTAGGATCATCATGTCCTAAAATATCAAGCTTCAACAAATTATCATGGATGGAATGGAAGTCAAAATGAGTTGTTCTCCATTCTGATCCTGTTGCGTCAGCGGGATACTGAATTGGTGAAAAATCAAATATATCCATATAGTCAGGTACTACAATAATTCCGCCGGGGTGTTGGCCTGTTGTTCTTTTTACACCGGTACAGCCTTGAACTAGGCGATCAACCTCAGCACCACGATAGATAAGATTACGGTCATTCGCATACCCTTTAACATAACCATAAGCCGTTTTCTCTGCAACTGTCCCTATCGTACCTGCACGGAAGACATTATCCTCACCAAAGAGAACTTTTGTATAGTTATGAGCTGTTGGCTGATATTCACCTGAGAAGTTCAAATCAATATCGGGAACTTTGTCTCCTTTAAATCCAAGGAAAGTTTCGAACGGTATATCATGTCCATCTTTTGTATATTGAGCCCCGCATTTCGGACATTCTTTGTTGGGTAAATCGAATCCGGAACCAACTGATCCATCATTAAAAAATTCAGAATGCTGACAATCTGGGCAAACATAATGAGGTGGCAATGGGTTAACCTCAGTAATCTCTGTCATTGTTGCCACAAAGGACGAACCGACAGAACCACGGGAACCTACTAAATATCCATCATCAAGAGATTTTTTTACCAACTTATGAGAAATTAAATAAATAACCGCGAAACCGTGTCCGATAATACTTTTTAATTCTTTCTCTAAACGGGCTTCTACCAATTCTGGAAGGTTTTCACCATATATACTTCTTGCCATTGAGTAACTCATTTCACGGATTTCTTCATCAGCACCCTCAATTTTCGGTGTATACAGGTCATCCTTTATTGGTTTTACTTCTTCAATCATATCAGCAATTTTATTTGTGTTTTCTATGACAATTTGTTTCGCTTTTTCACTACCTAGAAAAGAAAAGCATTCAAGCATTTCATCTGTTGTGCGGAAGTGAACATCGGGCAGCTCATGGCGGTTTAATGGATTGGCTCCACCTTGAGAACTCACCAATATTTTTCGGTAGACTTTATCAACTGGATTTAGATAATGTACATTTCCCGTTGCAACAACCGGTTTTTCTAGTTTTTCACCAAGTTTTACGATGTTTGTAACAATCTCTTGCAGAGATGCCTCGTCTTTAATGTAATCAAGCGCAATAAGATGCTTATACACATCCAAAGGGTGTACTTCCAAATAATCGTAATATGCCGCTATTTCTTCAACTTCCTCGGGAGACTTTTGCATCATCCCTTCAAAAACCTCTCCCTTATCACATGCCGATCCAATAATTAGACCTTCGCGATACTTATTTAATTGAGAACGAGGTATACGAGGTACTCGGTAGAAATAATTAAGGTGAGAAATTGATACTAATTTAAATAGATTTTTTAACCCTGTTTCATTTTGAGCTAATACTGTCGCGTGATAAGGACGAGAACGTTGGTACGCATTTCCTTTACCCATATTATCATTAAATTGATTATGGAACTCAATTCCCTTTTCAGCAGCATCCTTCAACATTTTTATTAGTAAGTAGCCAGTTGCTTCGGCATCATAAATGGCACGGTGATGTTGAGTTAGCTCGATATCAAATCTCTTACAAAGCGTGTTAAGACGATGATTTTTCAGCTCCGGATATAAAAAGCGACCAAGCTCTAAAGTATCTATTACAGGATTTTTAGCTTTTTCTTCACCAAGAAGCTTTTTGTATCCTACATTTAGAAACCCCATATCAAAGCTGGCATTATGAGCAACTAAAATGTCCTGACCAATCCATTCCTTAAACTTCCGTAAAACAATATCAACATTAGGAGCATCTCTTACCATATCGTCTGTAATACCGGTTAATTCTATCGTTGTGGCCGAAAGAGGATGATGTGGATTAGCGAATGATTCAAATCGATCAACAATTTCTCCATCACGTACTTTAACTGCAGCAAGCTCAATTATCGTATCATATACAGCAGAAAGCCCAGTTGTTTCAACATCGAATACGACAAATGTTTCATCTGGCAAGTAGCGGTTATCATCGTTATATGCAATAGGAACACCGTCATCAACTAAATTGATTTCGACACCGTATAAAATTTTTATACCATTCTTTTTTCCTGCTGAATAAGCTTCCGGGAATGATTGTGCAACAGCATGGTCTGTTAATGCAATTGCAGTATGCCCCCATTTTTTAGCTTGTTCAACATATTTGCTAACAGATGTGACAGCATCCATCTGACTCATAGGGGAATGCAAATGCAACTCGACTCTTTTTTCACCTTCAGGAGTACGGTCTTGTCTTTCTTGGGGAGAAATCTCATTAATATCATTTGCGATCATCACTAGGTCACGGACAAATGTATCATTTTGAATACTTCCACGTACTTTCAGCCACATGCCTTTTTTAACTGCTTGTACCAAAACGGCATCTTCTTTATCTCTTGCAAACATTTTGACTAATATAGAGCTTGTGTAGTCGGTGATTTTGAACGTTAATAATGTTCTTCCGCTTCGAAGCTCTTTTGTCTCAGCATCAAATACATAACCTTGAATCGCAATTCTCCGCTCTTCATCCTCAATCGATGCCATTGTTCTTATCTCTTCATCGTCTTTAATTGTATATCCAATCGTCAGTGGGCCTGTTAACTCCTGCTGACTTGACTCTTCCTTCTCAGCGTTTTCCATATCAGTTAAAGCTTGAAGCCCTCTTGCCTTATCCTCTTGGAGCTTTTGTTCCTGAAATTGCTTAATTTCCTCTTCAGTTACGGCCACTGTCGTATCTAATTGAAATGCCGGGAAACCGAACTGTTGAAAGCTTTCCTGAATTAATGAGGCATATTTACGCTTTATTGTCATTGCTTCTGTATCGGTTTTCGTTTTCACAATGACTTTTACTCCTTGAAGAGTGGGCTTTTGTTCATTAAGCAGTGCTAACATTGGCGGTGAAATTCCATCCATTTCCTGAATACAAATTGACCAATAATCTTGAACTAACTTTTCATCAAAAGCGGTGTCTCTTGCTTCAAAGCTAAATGAAACATCTGCTATATGTGAAAAGGATTTTGATAATTTTGTATGGAATAAATGGTACACATTGAAGGGCAATATCTTTTCAAACTGGAAATGGAAATGCCATTTCTTTAATTGTTTATGAACAGTTAAACGAGCAATTGAACCATTTCTAAAATGGACAACTGCAGCATCCTCTGTAAGATTTATTTGCTGAAGCAAAAGTTGAAATCGATCAACTTGGTTTGCTTGCATATCCATTTTTGTTCCCCCTCTCAAATAAGCATAGAGATTGTTCTTTCACAATTGAAGAGGCTGCCTCATTTCAGACAATTCCTAAAAGGAAATAGTCCTGTTAAATCGAGTCAGCCTCTTCTTGTCATTTTATTATTTTAACATGGTTTTAACTTAGGAGTAAGCTTTTTTAGTTTCCAAGTAGTTCGGTTATTTTATCTTGAAGATCATTTATTGATACTTCAAATGATTCACCAGTTTTCCGAAGTTTAACTTCAACAATACCTTCATCAGCTTTTTTCCCCACTGTGATACGCACTGGTATTCCGATAAGATCTGAATCTGCAAATTTTACTCCTGCACGTTCTTGACGATCGTCTAGAAGCACCTCATATCCGTTCCGGGAGAAATTTGAGTATAATTTTTCCCCAAGATCCCTTTGTGTATCATTCTTTACGTTTACTGGGATGATGTGTATTTGGAATGGAGTTACTGAATTCGGCCAAAGAATCCCATTTTCATCATTGTTTTGTTCAATAATTGCGGCTAACGTTCGTGATACTCCAATACCATAACAGCCCATAATCATGGGTTGAGAACGCCCATTTTCATCTAAAAATGTCGCATTCATAGCATGACTATATCGTGTTCCTAATTTAAATACGTGACCAACTTCAATGCCCTTTGCAAATTTGATCGTTCCTTCACCGTCAGGAGAAGCATCTCCTTCCTGGATAAAACGAAGGTCAACAAATTGGGACACTTTTGCATCACGTTCAATATTTACACCTGTATAATGGAATGGTTCTTCATTTGCTCCGCATACACCATTTACAATACTAGCAACTGCATGATCTGCAATTACTTCCACTTGATCTGATACATTAATCGGACCGACATAACCAGGAGTACAATGTAACATTTCTTTTGTTTCTTCAGCAGTTGCCAATTCAACAACAGAAGCTCCATATACATTTTTCACCTTAATATCATTTACTTCATGATCACCACGTACAAGCACAAGGACAAATTTTTCATCAACTTTGAATAAAACTGATTTAATGCATTTTTCTTTTGAAACTTCTAGAAAACCAGAAACCTCTTCAATCGTTTTTTGGTTTGGCGTTTCAATTTTCTTTAGATCTATAAATGCTTCACTGCTTTTCTCATATGTTGTAATAACAGGTGCCATCTCAATGTTTGCAGCATATTGAGATGTATCAGAATAGGCAATTGTGTCTTCCCCAATATCAGATAAAACCATAAATTCATGTGTATCCGTTCCACCCATTGCACCTGAGTCAGCAATAACTGCTCTAAAATCTAATCCACAACGTGAGAAGATATTCTGATAGGCAGTAAACATCTTTTGATAACCTTCATCCAAACTCTCATTTGTTGCATGGAACGTATATGCATCTTTCATAATAAATTCACGTCCTCGTAATACTCCGAAACGCGGCCGCTTTTCATCACGAAATTTTGTTTGAATTTGATATAAAGCTAAAGGAAGACGTTTATATGATTTTACTTCGTCTCTCACAAGACTTGTAATCATTTCTTCATGAGTTGCACCAAGTGCAAATTCTCTATTATGGCGATCTTTTAATCTCATTAATTCTGGTCCGTAGGAATACCAACGCCCAGATTCTTGCCATAATTCACTTTGTTGTAGAGCGGGCATCAATAATTCAGAAGCCCCTGCATTGTCCATTTCTTCACGTACAATTTGTTCGATTTTTTCAGAACCTTGTGCGCTAAAGGTAAGTAGCTATATACACCACTCGTGTTTTGTCTAATAAAGCCAGCTCGCAGCATAAGCTGATGGCTTTTCACTTCAGCATCAGCCGGAACTTCTCTAAGAGTAGGAATAAATGTCATACTTTGTTTCATTACGAGCACCTCTATTTTAAATTAACTTTTGTTTATAGAAATAAACGTTGGATATCATTCCACGTCACAACTAACATTAACAACATTAATAACGAGAAACCAATAAAATGAACGATACCTTCTTTTTGTCGATCGATAGGCTTTCCTCTTAATGCTTCAATAAATAAAAATAATAAACGTCCACCATCTAAGGCCGGAATAGGTAATAAATTAACAATACCTAAATTTATACTCAACAGAGCAGCCCATCTTAAGAGGTTCGTAGTACCTGACTCAGCAACTTGATCTGTCATGTCATAAATACCGACAGGTCCTGACAGCATATCAATTGAAAATTGACCTGTTACAAGCTTCCCAAAACTAATTAATATTTCTTTTGTCCAAGTAAATGTTTCAACAAATCCATATTTGAGGGAGCTTCCAAAGGATTTGTCAACAGGATTATACGCACCAATGCGCCCAATCACACTCTCTCCTACTTTTGTTGCTTCGGGGATAACCTCATAGCTTAACATTTCACCATCACGTTCAACTTCAAAGGTTAATTCCTTGTCAGGACTTTCCTGAATAATTGACACGACACTTTCCCAAGTAGAAGTTGCTTCTCCTTCAATTGAATGAATGACATCCCCTTCTTGTAGGCCAGCTTTATTCGCGGAACCATCAGACGTTAACTCACCTAATCTAGCTTCATTAACCGGCGCCCCTTGGATAAATCCGAGAGAAAACAAAATAACGAATGCCAGGAGGAAATTCATAAAGGGACCAGCAAAAATTGCTGCAATCCTTTGACCAACCGTCTTGGATTGGAACTGTCGGTTAAAAGGAGCAATCTGTGTTTGTTGTCCATCCACAATGAAATAAGAAGTTTCACTTACTTCAAACCTTTTTAAAAAATCATCTTCCCCGTGCTCGTAACCCGAAATGAACATGCCATGTTCCAAGTCTACATTTTCAACTTCAATGATTCTTGCATTTGGATATTTTTCTTTGTTATTTAATATGATTTTTTCTACTTTTTCTTCTTTATTAAAAAGTAAGCCCACATTATGACCAGGCTTTACTTCAATTACCTCGGGATCTTCTCCAGCCATTCGAACAAAACCGCCAATTGGCAGTAGACGAATGGTATAAACTGTTTCATTCTTCTTAAAGGATAATATTTTAGGACCAAAGCCTATTGCGAATTCCCGACAAAGGATGCCCGCTCGATTTGCAAGTATTAAATGGCCGAGCTCATGAAAGAAAACCAGAGCACCGAAAATAAGAACAAACGCTATCACTGTATTCATTTTTGTATGACCACCTTTATGAGATTAATGTTTGTACAAAATTTCGAGTTTGTTGATCAACTTCCTGAATTTCCTCCAGCCCAGGATGTGCGATGCTCTCATGCTTAACCATTGCTCTTTCGATAAATTCCTCAATTTGAAGAAACTTAATTTTCCCATTTAAAAATGCAGCTACAGCTTCTTCATTTGCTGCATTTAGAACCGTTGGCATTGTTCCACCTATTTTACCCGAATCATAGGCAAATTGTAAGCATTTATACCTATCAAAATCTGCTTTTTCAAAGTGTAATTTCCCAACTTCCCATAATTCCAGTCTCTTCGAATTTTTCACTTGTAATCGATTAGGGAAAGTTAAAGCATATTGAATTGGAACTCTCATATCAGGTGTTCCTAATTGTGCAATAATGCTATGATCTTGAAATTCGACTAAGGAATGAATGATACTTTCTTTATGTAATAAGACATCTATTTTTTCATAAGGGATGTCAAAAAGCCAATGAGCTTCTATAACCTCTAAACCCTTATTCATCATTGTTGCAGAATCAATTGTAATCTTCGCACCCATTGACCAGTTAGGATGATTTAGTGCTTGCTCTACTGTTACATCGGTTAGTTCTTCTCTTGTTTTATCACGAAAACTTCCTCCTGAAGCAGTAACAATCAGTCTTTCGATATTTTTGGGGTTTTCACCTTGTAGGCATTGAAAAATCGCTGAATGCTCGCTATCTACTGGTAAAAGATCAACACCATATTTTCTAGCATGTTCTGTTACAAGATGACCTGCTGTTACGAGAGTTTCCTTGTTTGCTATGGCAATCGTAATTTTGTGTTCAATTGCCTTTAATGTAGGGACCAGGCCAACACTACCGACAACAGCATTAACCAAACAATCTACTCCATCAAAAATAGCTGCTTCGATAAGAGCGTTCTGCCCATAACCGATCTTTACCTCTTCATTCGGTATTTCTAATTTTAATTTTTCATATGTTTCTTTATCCTTAACAGCTACAAAACTCGGCTGAAATTGACGAATAATCTTAATTCCTGATGAGATATTGCTTCCAAAAGACATGGAAACCAATTTAAATTGATCTGGGTGTGCATTGATTACATCCAATGTTTGTATACCTATAGATCCTGTAGCACCCAAAAGACTAATTTTTTTCACGAAGTCACTTCCAATCAAAAATGAAATACGTTTGCTTGGACTTATAAACTAAATAAGATACTTAAAAAATGCATTAAAGGTAAAACAAATAATAAACTGTCAAAACGATCAAGAATTCCTCCGTGTCCAGGGAGGATAGTTCCTGAATCCTTTACCTGATAGTGTCGCTTAAATGCAGATTCAACAAGATCTCCTATTTGTCCAAAAATTGAGAGGAAAACGGTCATAATTATAACAATTACATAATTATCAAACACATTTGTAAAATACTGATAGATACATGCAAAAATAGCCGCAAATACCACGCCACCTAGTGCACCCTCTATTGTTTTATTTGGACTTATTTCAGGCCAAAGTTTATTTTTCCCCAATGATCGTCCAACAAAATATGCACCTGAATCTGTCACCCATATTAAAAGTAATGCATAAAATACATGATTTAAATCAATATTTCTTGTCTCAATAAAAAAGTAAAATCCAATACCTAAATAAAATACAGCGATTACGACAAAACCTACATCATCAAAGGTGAATTTATTTTTTGCCAGAACTGTATATGTCAAAAGCAACAGAAGTCCGAGCAATGCAAATTCAGCTTTCGAGAAAATTAAATCATTTATTAATGATATATAAGAATTTGGTATTAATAGAACCCATAATATTAATAAACTAATGAACCCGGGAAAACTAGCCAGCGATATTTTTTTCATTCGTAATAATTCATATAATCCGATTGACGCGAGTAAATAAACAAATATCGTAAACGGCAGTTTCCCGTAAATAACAAATGGAAGAAATAAAGCAGCAGCTATAACAGCTGTTAAAATTCGTTGTTTCATTTTTTTACTTCATCACCTTTATACGCCACCAAATCTGCGGCCTCTATGTTGATATGTGTGAATGGCTTGTAATAAACATTGCTCATTAAAATCAGGCCAAAGTACATCAGTAAACCAAAATTCTGTATAAGCAAGTTGCCATAGCATAAAATTACTTAATCTTATTTCCCCGCTTGTTCTAATTAACAAATCAGGGTCAGGTAGTGTTTGTGTCATTAAATAATTCGAAAAGATACTTTCATCAATTTCTTCTTTTTTTAATTTTCCTGATTCTACCTGTTTTACAATATCCTGTACTGCAGCAATGATCTCCGTACGACTTCCATAGTTTAATGCAAAATTCAAAATAAGCCCGTCATTATCTTTCGTCTCTTCAATTGCTTTATCCACAGCTTTTAATGTGTGTATTGGAAGTTTATTCTTATCTCCCATTACACGAACCTGAACATTTTCTTCAATTAATTCAGGTAAAAAAGTAGTCAGAAATTCTTCCGGTAACTTCATTAAATAATCTACTTCAACCTTCGGCCGTTTCCAGTTTTCAGTTGAAAATGCATATAATGTAAGAACATGAACCCCCAGAGCATTAGCCTGCTTTGTAACTCTTCTTACAACCTTCATACCCTCATGATGGCCGGCAATTCTTGGAAGTGCACGTTTTTTCGCCCATCTTCCATTTCCATCCATAATGATCGCGATATGCTTGGGTATTTCCCCCTTTAATAGTTCCTCTTGATTTATGATTTGTTCGTTGGATAGATCAGGAGATCCTCTCCATTTTTTAAGTATGTTGAGCATGTGATTCCTCCATCACCCAATAATTCCTGTTTCTCATTTTTCTTTGATGACGTTAACAGTATTAACAAAAAAACCCCCTGTAAACATTAGAGGGTCTTTTCATACCTATTGTACATATTTTTTGTCGATTAGGAAACTGAAAAATTCCATATACGAATGGAATTTAAGAATTCATTTCACGAATGAATTAAACTTCCAAAATTTCCTTTTCTTTATCTTTTGCAACTTGGTCAATTTTAACGATGTATTCATCTGTTAATTTTTGTACATTATCAGTATTGCTGCGTAATTCATCTTCTGTGATCTCACCATTTTTTTCAAGCTTTTTCAACTCATCATTGCCATCACGACGAATATTTCTGATAGCAACTTTTGCTTCTTCACCATATTTTTTAACCAATTTAACTAGATCTTTTCTTCTTTCTTCAGTTAACGCAGGAATTGATAAGCGAATTAAAGAACCATCGTTAGCAGGTGTCAATCCTAGATCTGATTTTAAAATGGCTTTTTCAATATCACCAAGCACAGTTTTGTCATATGGTTGAATGACTAATAGGCGTGCTTCAGGAACACTGATAGAAGCAAGTTGATTAACAGGTGTAGGTGCACCGTAGTAGTCAACAGATAGTTTATCAAGAAGATTTGCGCTTGCACGCCCAGCCCTTACGGACGCTAATTCACGACTTAAAGAACCAACAGCTTTTTCCATTTTTTCTTTCGTGTTTGCTAATACTTGTTTAGCCATGATTATTTCCCCTAACAATTGTACCAATATTTTCACCAGTTACGGCACGTTTAATATTTCCTTCTTCCATAATTGAAAAAACAATTAACGGTATATCATTGTCCATACATAGAGATGATGCAGTCGAATCCATAACTGCTAAACCTTCTTTAAGAACATCCAAGTATGATAGTGTCTCATATTTTACTGCATCTTTATCAACACGAGGATCTGCACTGTATACACCATCAACATTGTTTTTAGCCATTAGAATTACATCTGCCTCAATTTCCGCAGCACGTAGAGCAGCCGTTGTATCAGTTGAGAAGTAAGGATTTCCTGTTCCAGCTGCAAAAATAACAACTCGTTTTTTCTCGAGGTGACGAATTGCTTTTCTTCTTATGTAAGGTTCTGCAACCTGTCTCATTTCAATCGATGTTTGTACTCGTGTCTGAATCCCTTGTGTTTCAAGGCTATCTTGTAAAGCCAAGGAATTCATCACAGTCGCAAGCATTCCCATATAATCAGCAGTTGCACGATCCATTCCCATTTCACTGCCAATCTTTCCACGCCAGATGTTTCCACCGCCTACAACAACTGCAACTTCTACATCTAATTCTGCAATTTCTTTCACTTGTTTTGCAATTGATTGTATAACAGATGGATTTATTCCAAAACCATTATCACCTGCAAGTGCTTCACCACTTAATTTAAGTACAATACGTTGATACTTAGGTTTACTCATGATTACCTCCAACTCTCTATCCGCTCTTAATTTACATGTCCTACATATATATCTTATACTCATCTCGAAAAGAAGGGAACACTGGCTGTGTTCCCTTTTTCCATTATAAGAAAATTTTCTCTAGTTTAAACACAAAATTATTTCAATGTGTTTACGATTATTTTTTGACTTGGCTCATTACTTCTTCAGCGAAGTTATCTTGACGTTTCTCGATTCCTTCACCAACTTCATAACGGATGAAAGTTTTTACAGTTGCGCCTTTAGACTCAACAAATTGTTTTACTTTTTGATCAGGATTTTTAACGAAGCTTTGATCTAATAAGCAAATTTCTTCAAAATACTTACCTAGGCGTCCTTCAACCATTTTAGCAACGATGTTTTCCGGTTTACCTTCGTTCAATGCCTGCTCAGTTAAAACTTTACGTTCATGTTCAGCTTCTTCAGCAGAAACTTGGTCACGTGAAACATATTTTGGGTTAACTGCAGCAGCATGCATCGCAACATCTTTAGCAGCCTCTTCATCAGTTGTACCTTCTAATAATGTTAATACGCCAATACGTCCGCCCATGTGAAGGTAAGCACCAAACGCATCATTATCAGTTTTTGTTAATACTGAAAAACGACGAAGAGTGATTTTTTCACCGATTTTTGCAATTGCTGAGTTAATGTAATCTGCTACTGTAGTTCCATTACCCATTGTTTCAGCTAAAGCAGCTTCAGCATCAGCAGGTTTCTTTTCTAATAAGAAATCAGCTAATCCGTTAATCAATTCTTTGAAGCCTTCATTTTTTGCAACGAAGTCAGTTTCAGAGTTTACTTCAAGGATAACAGCTTCATTTCCGTTTACTTTCACTAAAGTAGAACCTTCTGCAGCAATACGATCAGCTTTTTTAGCTGCTTTCGCAATACCTTTTTCACGAAGATAGTCAATTGCTTGATCCATATCTCCGTTTGTTTCAGTTAACGCTTTTTTACAATCCATCATTCCAGCGCCAGTTTTTTCACGTAATTCTTTAACCATTTGAGCAGTTACTGCCATAACGGTATTCCTCCTTAAGGTCATATAGGTTTGGGTTACATTAAACCATTCAATAAAAATAGAATGTTCTCATCATTATGTTAGGTTACACCATATGCTGTAATACATAACATATTGGATTATTCACTTAGTATGTAGCTTGCTTTAAAAAAGGTGATAAAAGGTCAAATCCCCTTATCACCTTTTGCACATTAAGCAGGTGTTACTGTTTCTTCACCTTGTTTAGATTCTAAAATTGCATCTGCAATTTTTGCAGTAGAAGTTTTACAGCACGAATTGCATCATCATTTGCAGGAATTACATAATCAATTTCATCCGGATCACAGTTTGTATCAACGATACCAACAATCGGAATGTTTAATTTACGAGCTTCTGCAACAGCGATGCGCTCTTTACGAGGATCGATAATGAATAATGCATCTGGTAATTGCTTCATGTCTTTAATTCCGCCTAGGAATTTTTCAAGACGCTCAAGCTCTTTGTTTAGTTGTACTACTTCTTTTTTAGGAAGTACTTCAAAAGTACCATCTTCCTGCATTCTTTGAATATCTTTTAAACGTTTGATACGTTTTTGGATTGTTTCAAAGTTAGTTAATGTACCACCTAACCAACGTTGGTTTACAAAGTACATTCCAGAACGTTCTGCTTCTTCTTTAACAGAATCTTGCGCTTGTTTTTTTGTACCTACGAAAAGAATTGTACCACCTTCAGCTCCAAGTTCTTTAACGAATTTGTAAGCTTCTTCAACCTTTTTAACAGTTTTTTGAAGGTCGATGATGTAAATTCCGTTACGCTCTGTAAAGATGTAACGTTTCATTTTTGGGTTCCAACGGCGAGTTTGATGACCGAAGTGAACACCAGCTTCAAGCAATTGCTTCATAGAAATTACTGACATGTGTTTGTTCCTCCTAAATGGTTTTGATCTCCTCCGCTTATATCATCTTTAAGCATAACTATTCTTTTTAAGCATATGATGTAAAAAAACAGCACCAATACTTAAATCTATAAGCGTGTGTAATAACACCAAAAATTAATATACCATATCGAAATATGACAATCAAGAGTAAAGTGAAGAAACTTTACAGGTTCATCATAAATTTGTCATATATTATAGAATATAGTCTATAGTTGGCGGAATTTAAGAAGTAGTTCAACTTCTGTCTTTCCTTTATTTAACCTTTTTGCAATCTGTTCTACAGTATATCCTTGTTTATAAAGATTTAGTGCCTCAATCTCAAATGGGGGCTTATTTTTATTGGAAGTTTGTGTAATTTCAACAATATCTTCCATGTCGTCTATCCCTGACAAATGTCCAGGCAATTCATTTGAGTTTATTTCTATCTCCGTTTTGTTGGGAACCTTAGGTTTCTGTTCCCTTTCTGAATAGGAATCTTGGTTTAGCTCAGTCGAATCTTCATTAATCGGTTTTGGTACTCTTTCATTTGAAGATCTTAACAAAGTATTAATAAATTTTTCATTTTCATCCTTCATATCAATTAAAAAATTTGTCATTGAATTTTCTGTTTCTTCAAGAATCTGACGTTGTGTATCTGAAAGATCCTTCATATTTGAATACTTCACATAAAGGACGATAATAAAATAAAAAGCTACTACGTGAAGTAGTAAACTTAATAATAGTAAAATAGTAGTTGGCATAGGCATCCTCTCTTAACCAAAAAAGTCAATTTTTTTCCTTTAAAAGGATGGTCAGGATTCTCCTCTTTTTTTGTACTTTTTTCTTTTTCTTATTTTGCTCGTGATGTTGTTGTGAATGATCTTTTTTCAAAAATAGTTTATCACTCTCATTATTTTGTGATACCTGAGTTCTTTTTAAGTCTACTTCCTTTTGAGTAGAATGTGCAAGTTGATCTTGAATTTGCTGATTTCTTTGGTTTATAAGATCTTGCATCTTACCGGCATCATGTGTTCGTGGTAGAGCAAGTTGCATTTCAATGTTTTTGAGGCTTATATCAGTCACACCCTTATGATTAGTTGGATATCTTGTTAGACTAATCTATGGTGATTTATATTTATCATTTATTCTTAGTGGATGACATTTTCTAATATTTTTCGTAACTTGAATAATGCTTTTGAATGAATTTGAGAAATTCTGGAGGTTGATAGATTCATAACTTGACCAATTTCAGTTAATGTTAATTCCTCTTTATAAAAGAAGCTGATAACCAGCTGTTCTTTCTCACTTAATTGTGTAATCACTTCCGATAATTGTCCAATTAACTCGTCGTATACCATCTTTTCTTCCGGTGTTTTTTGATTATCATCTTTGACTGTGAAACCAATACTTTCACCATCTTCTTGATCAAACAATTGATCGTCAATCGAAAGAACATTCGCAAAGAAGCCCTCATTCATTACACCAACAACTTCTGACTCAGATAAGCCCAGCTCTGCTGCAATTTCCTTTGAAGTTATATTTCGAAGATGCTTTTGCTCCAATTTATCAATTACAGCTTCTACACGTTTCGCTTTTTCTCTTGAGCTCCTTGGTAACCAGTCTTCTTTTCTTAATCCATCAATTATTGCTCCACGTACTCTGAATGAAGCATATGTGTCAAATTTTAAATCCCTATTAGGGTCAAATTTTTCTAAGGCATCATATAATCCGAAAAGTCCTAAACTCATTAAGTCATCTTTCGTCACATTTTTTGGGAGTCCTACAGATATTCTTTGAACATGATAAGATACAAGGGGCATATATTTTTTGATGAGTGCATTACCAGCATGTGCATCACGTACATCAATCCATTTTTGCCATATTACATGTTCGTCGATTTGTGTCAATTGTGTCATTTTTATCCCCCTGATCAACATAAATATCATGAAAAGATCTTCATCTATCTGATCTTTGTTATTTAGTCCCGTTACTAAATGGTTCCAGGATTAAACCCTATATTATTTTTGTCCCTTGGTTGACAGTCCGAATCATTAATTCAGTTGTTTTGGGATCAAATTCAATCGTTCTGCCGCTATTTCCACCCACATCTTCATTAAGAATCGGAATATTATATGTCTGTAGTATTCTTCTTACTGCTTCTACGTTTCTAGGTCCAATTCGCATCATGTCATTTGATGATTGAAATTGAAACATTTGAGCACCTCCAGCCACTTTTGCATGGAGAAGTCTCATTTTCGCTCCTGAACCTACTAATTTATTTATTAATAACGGGATTGCACTATCTGCATATTTAGCATGATTAATAGTTGTTTGATTCGCAAGTGATGAGTCAGGTAACATAATATGTGCCAAACCTGCTATTTCATTGATTTTATCAAAAAGGATTAGTCCTACACATGAACCTAAACCTGAAGTCCTTATCCTATTTGGAGATTTCACAATATTGAGGTCAGCAATACCAACTTTAACAACTTCAGCCAGTTCATTTTTCATGATTAATACCAAGGGCATCAAATAACTTTTTGAAAGAATTCGGATCTGGCAATAAAAAGAAATGCCCTTTAACAGAATCTATATCAAGCTGATCTTCTTCCTTAATCGCAGTATCAATAATGATTGCGTAATCACTTACATGCGATAATTCAATTAAACCATGAGTAATCACTGCACCAAACATATCAATTGTTAAAGCTGGAACAGAAGGATATATCATTAAATCTGTTAAATCCGATAATGATGATAAATAGGATCCAGTTAAAATATTCCCAAGCTCCTGAAAAGCAGATAATCCCAACTCACTATAAGGTGTCTTTTTTAATGAAAAATCATCATCAGCTATTAACTTTTTAATAAACCGCTCTGCTTGTTCAATACTAAGAACAAAAAATAGTGAACCCGGGATATCACCTTCCATTCTTAAAAAAACACTTGCAACAACCACTTCTGGTCCACCAACCAGTTCCATAAGCTCAGTAAAAGAAATTATCTTTACATCGGGTACTGTCATATCAATCTTTTTGTCTAGTAACATAGATAAAGATGTGGCAGAGTGTCCGGCACCTATATTCCCAACCTCTTTTAATATATCTAAATGAATTGGCGTAATTGATTTTGTATAATCCATGTCTTTCTAAATATCCTGAAGTGCTAGTGTTTGTTCTGTTTTTAATACTTCATCAAGATCAATCATCACAATTAATCGCTTTTCTAATTTAGCAACACCTTGAATGTATTCAACCTCTACAGAGCCAACAACTTCAGGTGCTGGTTCGATAATATCCTTTTGAATATCAATAACATCATTTGCTGCATCCACAATAAAACCTACTTCAATGTCTTCTTTAGAAACAATGATCATTCTTGTACTTTCAGTATCCTCAAGTTCTTGAAGACCAAATCGTTTTCGGAGATCGATAATTGGTGTAACCACACCACGCAAGTTAATTACTCCCTTAATAAATGGAGCTGTCCTTGGAACTCTTGTAATATGCTCAACTTTCTCAATTGAACGCACTTGTTGTACAGGAATTCCATACTCTTCGTCCTGCAGTTGAAAAACAATGACTTTAAGATCTCCAACTAAATGTTCACTCATTGTAAATACTCCTCTCTAGACATACCCCTATCTATTTTCTTTCCTTTAAGTCAACCTTATCATGCTTAGTTAATTATTTTATAAGAGCATTACAATCAACAATTAATGCGACTTGACCATCTCCTAAAATAGTCGCTCCCGAAATAGCAAAAACAGAATTCAAATAATTCCCTAACGATTTCAATACAATTTCCTGCTGTCCAATGAAAGAATCAACGACTAATGCAGCCATTTTTTCTCCTTTACGGACAATAATTAATGAGACAAAATCTTCATCTTCATTTGCACAAGGAACTTCAAAGATTTCGGACAAAAAGACTAATGGTACAATTTTACCTCTAAAATCAATGACTTTTTGATTGTGCGCTTGTAGAATATCTTCTTTTTTAATTACTGCTGTTTCAATAATAGATGATAATGGAATAGCATATTTTTCATTACTTAATTCAACTAACATAACTGAAATAATCGATAATGTCAGTGGTAGCTGTATAGAAAATAATGATCCTTTACCTTCTTTTGCATCAACAGAAACTGTACCGCCCAGAGATTCGATCGTACTCTTTACTACATCTAATCCAACACCCCGACCTGATATATCTGAAATCTTGTCAGCTGTTGAAAAACCAGATGAGAAAATCAGCTCATAAACTTGCTTATCCGTTAAAGTAGCAGCTAGCTGCTCTGTCACCACACCACGATCCAATGCTTTTTTAAGTACACGGTCACGATTAATACCTGCCCCATCATCCTCAATTTCGATAAAGACATGATTTCCACTATGATACGCACTTAATACTACATGACCTTCCTCACTCTTACCGTTTCTTACACGTTCCTCCGGCATTTCGATTCCATGGTCAATTGCATTGCGCAGTAAGTGAACAAGCGGATCTCCAATTTCATCAATTACTGTTCGGTCCAGTTCCGTTTCAGCTCCAACAATGTCCAAATGAATTTTTTTATTTAAATCTTTCGCTAATTGTCTAATCATTCTAGGGAAACGGTTGAATACTGTTTCAACTGGAACCATTCTCATATTTAAAATGATGTTTTGTAAATCACCGGAAATCCTTGACATTCTTTCTACCGTTTCATTAAGCTCTGAATTATTTAGATCCCTGGATATTTGCTCCAATCTCCCACGGTCAATAACAAGCTCTTCAAAAAGATTCATTAGGATATCTAAACGTTCAATGTTGACACGGATTGTTTTGGAACTGGTGGCAGCAACCTGTTTTGTTGCTGTTTTCACTTCCTCTTTTACCTGTTCAACTTCTTGATTATCAGGTGTTTCATGTTGCTCTCCTGTGCTTAGTTCAGACACAACTGCCGAGACATGATCAAGATCAATTTGCCTTACAATAACATCTTCAATTTCTGACACTTTCATTACTTTGTTTTTAAGATCTTCTGAAGATTCTTTTGTAACAAGTGCTACAGTAAATTCATGATCAAATTTTTCTTCCTCTAAAAGCTCAACTGATGGAACAGATTTAATGACCTCACCAGCTTGTTCTAAAATTTCAAACACCATAAATACTCTTGCAGCCTTTAATAAACAGTCAGTTCTCAATGTAATAGTTAATTCATATGGAGAAAAGCCTTGCTCCTTTGATTGTTGAATAACGGCATTTTCATAATCGTCATAAGAACCAATTGATTGCATTAGAGGTTGTGGAGCTAATGCGGTATTCGTATCAGCTGTTACCGTTTCACCATTTTCAATTTGCTTTAACATTTCTACAACTTTTGAAACATCTTTTTTCCCGTCCCCACCTTCAGCAATTGAGAATACCATTTCTTCTAAGTCGTCTACAGATGCAAAGACAACATCTAAAATCTCAGCTGTCACTGTAAGCTTTTCATTTCTGATTGCGTCAAGAACGTTTTCCATTTGATGTGTTAAGTTAGCTAAATCTTCGTAGCCCATTGTGGCGCTCATCCCTTTTAATGTATGGGCAGACCTGAATATCTCATTCACAATTGATAGATCCGTAGGATTTTTCTCTAACTCTAGTAATTTTTCATTACATGATTGTAAATGCTCTTTACTTTCTTCAATAAATACTTCCAAATATTGATTCATTTCCATACGGTAACACCCCTAAGTTTCGAGTTGAATATCGGATAAACAACCAGAACACTGTTGTTTAGTAAATTATAAAATTTTATTTCTTAGTATGCTGGCGAAAGAAAATGTAAAATAACGTCAGCAATTTCTTCCACATTTGCAACTCTATCAACTAAATTTGTTGAAACAGCTGATTTAGGCATTCCGTAGACAACAGATGTCTCTTCTGATTCAGATATAGCCTTCACGACTCCTTTTGATTTCATCTTTTTTAACCCTTCTGAACCATCAGAACCCATTCCTGTCATAATGACTGCAATTTTGCGATAATTGTTTAGTTCACTTACAGATTCAAACATTACGTCAACGGATGGTCGATGACCATTTCTTATGTCTGATTGGTCTATTTTTATTGTTAATACTGAGCCTGATTTTACAATTGTCATATGTGATCCACCAGGAGCTATATATGCCGTGCCTTTTTTTACAACTTCCCCATTGACAGCTTCTTTTACATCAATGGAAGAAATTGTGTGAAGCCGGTTTGCCAGTGACTGTGTAAAGCCTTGAGGCATATGTTGAACAATAAAAATTGGTGCATTAAGATCGGATGGTAATTTTGTTAATACATGCTGTAAAGCTCTCGGTCCTCCTGTAGAGGTCCCAATACAAATGACTGATTGACCAAATCTGTCTTTGTCGAAAGAAACTGGACTTTGGCTAGCATTTGAGTCTATTTTACTATAACTTGTAGGTTTTTGTAATAATTGATTGTTTACTTTCTTTAAATTTGCAGATTTCGCAAGAATAACTTTATTTTTTAGTTCCTCCTTGACTTTGTGTAGGTCTAAAGATATAGATCCTGAAGGCTTAGGAATAAAGTCAAAAGCACCATATTGCAATGATAAAATCGTATTTTCAGCACCATCTTTTGTCGTACTTGAAAGCATGATCACAGGCCTTGGACATTTTTTCATAATGATTTTTAAGGCTTCTAATCCATTCATGATAGGCATTTCAACATCTAAAGTAACAACATCCGGATTAAGCTCTTCAATTTTAGTTAAGGCATCCGCTCCATTTCTAGCTGTCCCTACCACTTGAATTTGTTCATGTTCAGAAAGAAAATCAGAAATTAGCTTTCTCATAAAAGCTGAGTCATCGACAACTAAGACACTTGTTTTTCCCATAAATGTTACCTGCCTTTCATGAAGAAATGTTTTAGCTTCGAAATAAAAGGTGCTTCTTCTTGAATTTTTTCAATCGTATTCTTTTTTTCCAAATAATTTTGTGAAATCATTTTTAATGCTTTGCTTGCCTGACAACCAGGTTGGAAAAGAATGAAAGGTTTTTGATCGATCACAGCCTTCATAATGGTAGAGTCATCAGGAATTGTTCCAAGTAGAGAAACTTCTCGTTTTAAGAATTGATTGATCGTCTGTTCTAATCTTTTATACGTAGTTTCAGCAACTTTCTTATTGAAAGCTCGATTTACGACAATAGTGAATGGAATTGTTCCATTATTTACACAAACATTTTTTATTGCTGCGTACGCATCTGTCATAGAAGTAGGCTCAGGAGTAGTAATCACGATAATTTCATCAACAGATAATAAAAAACGCAAGCTGTCTTCTGATATACCGGCCCCCATATCGAAAACAATATAATCGTATAATTTAAATAACAAACCGAGTTGCTGAAGAAATTGTTGAAACTTTTCTTCATCCATTGAAAAAATAATACCAAGTCCTGTACCACCCGAAATATAATCCAGACCATTTGGGCCGGAAGAAATAATTTCTGAGAGCAACATATCCTGATGGAAGAAGTCGACAATTGAATATGCAGAACTTTCACCAATTAATATATCGATATTACCCATACCGATATCTAAATCGAATAATAATACTCGTTTCTTTTCTTGTTGTAATGCTAACGAAAAGTTAAGTGAAAAGTTTGACTTTCCCACTCCACCTTTTCCACTCATAACAGCAACAGATTTTGCTTCTGTTTTTAAACTTTTTAAACGTTCTCTTAGACGCTGTGCTTGATCATATGACATTTTTTCTTACCTCAACATTTGTTCGACTATACGGTCTCTTGTAGCCACTTCGATATCTTCCGGAACATTTTGTCCATGAGTTGTATATGCAATGCCTTTTTTCGTGTTTAACATGACATCAAATAGTGATCCTCTTGTTGATGTTTCGTCCAATTTTGTAAAAATAAGCTTATGGATCGGAATAACAGAAAACTGTTTAAATACGGCAAGCATATCAGTTGGCTTTGCCGTTGCGGCTAAGACTAAAAATGTTTCCATTTCTTCGTCAAAGTCAATAATATTCTGTAAATCAGAAACATATTTAGGCTCCAGAAAATTTCGTCCTGCCGTGTCAATAAAAACATAATCATACATTGCTAATTTCTGTTTAGCTTGTTTAAAGTCTTCAATCGTATAACAAATTTCAATTGGAACATCTAGAATCTTCGCATACGTTTTTAATTGATCAATCGCTGCAATTCGATATGTGTCTGTGGTTATAAAAGCAACCTTCTTCTTTCTTTGAAGAACACATTCAGCAGCTAGTTTTGCAAGGGTTGTTGTTTTCCCGACTCCTGTAGGGCCGATAACATTAATGTATTTTCGCTTGTAAGAAATACCCCCGAATTCAAGATCTGCTAGGTGATGAGCAAAAAAATCATGTTGCTTTTCAAGTAATTCTTCATCCGATATGTCACCTTTTCGGACATACCAAAAGTCTAAAAGCTCTGCCATCAATTGACTTCTCAATACGGGTGATATTTCCTGTTCAATCATATTTTCGAGCACTTTTTTCAAAGGCTGTGGATACATATCGATTTTTTCATTTGTAGAAACAGACTTAAGCAACCTTTTCAAATCACTTAATTCATCTAAAAGTTGTAATTGATCGATATTTTTTTGTGAATTTGTTTGTACTTGTTGTGCTATTTCTAAACCACTATCTTTGATGAGAGGCTTTGATGCTTCTTTCCTGACATTTTTTACAGTCTTCATTTCAATTGGGCTAACATCCGGATCCATTGCAGCAATCACTTCAATTTTCTTTTTAGTAAAGAACCCCAAAAATCCTCCGGTTTGAATCATTTTCGAGTTTAAAATGACTGCATCATTTCCCATTTCACTTCGGATTTTTTTCATCGCTTCTTGCATAGATGTTGCGACATACTTTTTTACCTTCATTCTACATTCACAACCCCAATACTCTGTACTTCAACATTTGCTTCCAGCTCATTGTAAGACAAAATAGGCACTTGTGGAAAATATCGATCTGTTAATTGTCTTACATACATTCTCACAGCAGGAGAACATAATATGATCGGTGTCTGCTGCTCGAGGGATAACATTTCAACTTCCTTTGCTACCGATTCAATAATCATCTGTGAAACATCAGGACTTAATGATAAGTAATTGCCATGTTCGGTTTGTTGTACACCATCTGCAATTAATTTTTCTACTCTACCCGATAAAGTTACGACCTTCAGAAAATTGTCCTGTTCAGCATATTGTACAGTTATTTGCTTAGCTAAGGCTTGTCTTACATATTCCGCCAGTAACTCCGTGTCCGAAGTCATTTTTCCAAAATCAGCTAAGGTTTCAAAAATAATCGGTAAATTTCTTATCGACACTTTTTCACGTAATAACTTAGCGAGTACTTTTTGAATCTCACCAATACCAAGTGGAGTTGGCGTAACTTCTTCTACTAAAATAGGATAAGTTTCCTTTAAATGATCGATTAATTGTTTAGTTTCTTGTCTACCTAATAATTCATGCGCATGTTGTTTTATGACTTCTGTTATATGTGTTGATACAACAGATGGAGGATCAACAACTGTGTAACCGTACATTTCAGCTGTATCTTTAACTTCATCTGTTATCCATTTAGCAGGCAATCCAAAAGATGGTTCAATTGTATCAATTCCTTCAATTGAATCATCTTCTATTCCGGGAGCCATAGCTAAATAGTGATCAAGTAAGATTTCACCCTTTGCCAATTCATTTCCCTTGATCTTCAAACGATATTCATTAGGTTGTAACTGAATATTATCTCTTATTCTTACAACAGGTATGACAATACCTAGTTCAATAGCTAACTGTCTTCTAATCATAACTACCCGATCAAGTAGATCTCCACCCTGATTTGTATCAGCAAGAGGAATTAATCCGTACCCAAACTCAAATTCAATTGGATCAATATTTAACAGGTTAACTACACTCTCTGGACTCTTCATTTCGTCCATTTCTATCTCTTGCTCAATTTCTTCTTCATCAGGCACGTTTTGTTCTCTAGTTTTTGTAATCATATAGCCTCCAATAGTGAGCAATGCTGCAATTGGAAGTGTTAATAGAATACCAATCGGCGTAAAAATACCTAATAAAAAAATGGTCCCTGATGCCACATAGAGCATTTTTGGATAAGCAAATAGTTGATTTGTAATATCTGTACCAAGATTTCCTTCCGAGGCAGCACGTGTTACTACAATTCCTGTTGCAGTGGATATTAATAATGCCGGAATTTGGCTTACAATCCCATCACCGACTGTCAGCATTGTAAAATGTGATGCAGCCTCAGAAATAGACATACCAAGCTGCATCATGCCAATAATGATGCCAAATAACATATTGATTAATACCATGATAATACCGGCGATCGCATCACCTTTTACGAACTTACTTGCACCATCCATTGCCCCGTAGAAATCAGCTTCATTCGCAATTTTATCTCGTCTTTCACGAGCCTGTTGCTCAGAAATCATACCTGCATTTAAATCTGCATCAATGCTCATTTGTTTACCGGGCATTGCATCAAGTGTAAAACGGGCAGCTACTTCTGATACACGTTCAGAACCTTTTGTAATAACAACAAACTGAATAACAATTAAAATAATAAAAACAACAAACCCGACCAAAACATTTCCTCCGGTAACAAACGTCCCGAAAGTCTCAACCACTTTCCCTGCATCACCTTCTGCTAATATCGCTCTAGTCGTGGACACGTTTAGTCCTAAGCGAAATAGAGTCAACAGAAGAATCAATGAGGGAAAGATTGAAAATTGCAATGGCTCATTCATATTCATTGACGTAAGAATTACTAATAGTGCAAGAGATATATTTATAATAATTAAAAAACTTAACAACCAGCCCGGGAACGGAATGATCAGCATTGCCACAATTAAAATAACACTAAGTAATACAGATAAGTCTTTTCCGGACATGTTTTTTCTCTCCTTAAACCCAATCAATCTATTGAATTAGTAGAAATAATCACTTTTTATGAAATAGATTTCGCTTGATATACATACGCGATAATCTCTGCAACAGCCTGAAAAAACTCATCTGGAATAGCTTGTCCAATATCTACCTGAGCATAAAGGGCTCTTGCAAGAGGGCGATTTTCTACCATCATGACGTCATTCTCTTTTGCGATTTCTTTTATTTTTTGTGCAACCATGTCTACCCCCATAGCGACAACATATGGAGCATCCATTTTTGTTTCATCATATTTTAACGCAATAGCATAGTGAGTTGGATTTGTGATGACAACATCGGCTGTAGGAACATCCTGCATCATCCTTCTCATCGCCATTTCACGCTGCCTTTGCTTTATTTTTGATTTTATGAGCGGGTCACCATCAGATTTTTTATATTCATCCTTAATGTCTTGTTTAGACATTCTTAGGTTTTTTTCATAGTCATATTTCTGATACATATAATCAAGCAATGATAATAATAGCAGGGCAATCGACGCAGATAGCCCCATCTTAACAGTTAAGGACCCGATAAATTGTAGTGACTGTTCAACAGTCATTTGTGACAATCTCAATACATTATCAAGTTCAAGCCATAAAACGGAAAATGTTACAACTCCCACAAAGGAGATTTTTAATAACGATTTAACCAGTTCAACTAACGCACGTATTGAATAGATCCGTTTAAAACCTTGGATTGGATCCAATTTATTTAACTTCATTTGAATAGCTTCCGTTGAAAATAAAAAGCCTACTTGTAAATAATTTGCTAAAACCCCCGCAACCAAAGCAACTCCCATAATCGGTGCTAAAATCATAGTTGCTTGATAAGCAAGTGTTAAAAAAACGTCATGAACATTTTGATTTGTTACATCAATTAATAAATAATCCTGGAATATACCTCTTAGCATAATAAGTATTCGATCTCTCATGAAAGCGCCAATGAATATAAACGATAAAAAAACAGTAAGAAGTGAAAGTGCTGTATTTACATCTGCACTTTTAGCTACCTGACCTTTTTTTCTTGCATCTTGTTTTTTTCGTGGAGTAGCTTTCTCGGTCTTTTCTCCAGAAAAAAACTGCAAATCTAATCTAAGTAGGTTGATTGCCTCCACCTCCAAACAACTCCATTAGACCACGCATTGTATACGTCATCGTCTCAAATAATTGTGACATTAATAAAAATAATGCGCTCATTGTTAAAATGAGCATGATAAAACTAACAATAATTTTCAAAGGCAATCCAACAACAAAAATGTTCAATTGAGGAACAGTCCTTGCAACGATGCCTAGAGCTATATCTACTAAAAAAAGCGATCCTACCACAGGAATTGACATTTGAAAAGCAATGATAAACATTGAATTAAACGAAGTGATAATAAACTCAATAATATTTTCATTACCCATAGGAAGAAAAGGTTGATTTATTGGCACAAATTGATAGCTGTAATATATACCATCTAATAAAAGATGATGTGCGTTTGTTGTAATAAGTAATAATAATGCAAAAGTGTACAAGAATTGACCTATTAGCGGGCTTTGTGCTCCTGTTTGGGGATCAATAACATTCGCTATAGCAAATCCCATCTGAAAATCGATAAAGCTGCCGGCAATTTGAACTGCTGCAAGGATAAAATATGCTGAAAACCCGATCGCAAGGCCAAGTAATACCTCTTTTAAAATAAGCATGAAATACTGACCATCAACTTCAATAGTCGGCGGATTTATAGAAAAGAACATGATCCATGCTAAAAAGAAAGAGAAACCAATTTTATGTGTATTAGGAATATTTCGATATGAGAAAAAAGGCATTGTTACAAAAAAAGCCGTAACCCTCATAAAAATCAGAAGAAATGCAGGATAATTTTCCAGTAAAGTTACCATTTTATCCTACAAACCTATTTAAATTTCCAAAGATATCTTGTGCATAAGATATAAGAGTGGACAACATCCAGGGTCCAAAAAATATTAAGCCTACTAATACGGCGACGATCTTTGGGATAAAGGCCAGTGTTTGTTCTTGAATTTGCGTTGTAGCTTGAAAAATACTTACAATAAGTCCAATGACTAATGCTACTAACAAAAGAGGTCCACATATGATCAGTACAGTATAAACAGCTTTTTCAGCTAATGAAATAACAAACTCGGAGCTCATTCATTCACACCCTTCTAAAAACTTTGTAACAATGACTTCACAATTAAATACCAACCATCTACTAATACAAATAGAAGAATTTTAAAAGGCAGAGAAATCATAACTGGTGGTAACATCATCATTCCCATGGACATCAAGATACTTGCAACGACCATATCAATAACTAAAAACGGTATAAAAATCATAAAACCAATTTGAAAAGCGGTTTTTATTTCACTTATAGCAAAGGCAGGAACCAAAGCCGTTAATGGGATTTCTTCTATGGAATTAGGATTATCTATGCCAGCATAATTTAAAAATAAAGCTAAGTCTTTTTGCCTGGTGTGTTTGCTCATAAACTCTTTAAAAGGATTTGCAGCTCTTTCATAAGCTTCTTCGAGACCTATTTCCTCATTAAAAAGAGGCGTTAACGCCTGTTCATTTACTTGAGAAAATGTAGGTGCCATTATGAAAAATGTTAGAAACATAGCTATACCGATTAATACTTGATTCGGTGGCATTGATTGTGTTGCAAGTGAAGTACGAACAAATGACAATACAATAATAATCCTTGTAAAACAAGTCATCAATATTAAAATACTGGGTGCAATCGATAATACCGTTAATAATAATAGAAGCTTTACAGAAGTACTGACGTCTTCCGGGTTACTATTATTAAAAAACTCCATAAACTCATTCATTCTTCTTTAGACCCTTTCTTTTAATATCATCAAACTGTTTTGTTCGTTCTTCCTTTATTTTTTGTAATTGTTCATTTAACTTTGTTGAAAAAACTGGTGTATTTGAGTTTGAAATGGTCTTATTCCCTTTTGATCGGTGAACGATTGTTGAAGCTAACTTTTGGAATATATCTTTCGAATCAATGACCGTTTCTTGTTTTCTCTCGAAGTCTTCAATAATGCTCTTACTCTCCTGCTCATCCTCAATTTCCTTTAACAAAGTAATCGACTCGCCAACTCCGACAACTAACACGTGTTTTCCGACTTTTACCATTTGAACTGATTTATTTTGCCCTAGATTTGTTCCGCCTAAATTCACAATAGCTTGTCCTTGCTGAAAAACACGATTTTTCTTGGTGACAAACTTCAATAAGGCATAGATAAGAAATATAATAAAACCCAAAGCAAATATCATCTTCATAAAATCCCATGCTGTTATTGAGAGTGCATCCCCTTGCACGTCGGTTTCTTTATTTAGTTGCACATGATCTTGTATTTCCTGGTTTTCATTTAATTGATTTTGATTATTTTCTTGCTCTTGCTTATTAATATTTTCATATACACTTTCGTTTTGTGTGCCCTCCGCAACTACAATCGCTGTAGGTTGCGGAGCAAAAAGATAAGAGCTATTACCGTCAATATGAGGGTTTTTCTATGAAGCAAAGTCTCTCCACCTTTAACTTAATGTTTTTCCAATTGCCTCTAAAACACGATCAGCTTGGAAAGGTTTTACAATAAAGTCTTTAGCACCTGCTTGAATCGCATCAATAACCATTGCTTGTTGCCCCATTGCCGAGCACATTATAACTTTAGCATTACTGTTGATTTTTTTAATTTCTTTTAATGCTGCAATTCCATCCATTTCAGGCATTGTGATGTCCATCGTTACTAAATCTGGTTGATGTTCTTTGTATTTTTCAACAGCTTGTGCACCATCAGCTGCTTCAGCTACTACTTCATACCCATTTTTCGTTAAGATATCTTTAATCATCATTCTCATAAAAGCTGCATCGTCTACTATCATAATTTTGTGTGCCATTTTCCCCACTCCTACTTTACAAATTTATTTTAATTTGTTTAATCGTTCTGATTGACTAATAATGTCTGTTACACGGACACCAAAGTTCTCATCAATAACAACAACTTCTCCTTTTGCAACAATCTTATTGTTAACTAATATATCTACATGTTCTCCAGCAAGCTTATCTAATTCAATAATGGACCCTGAAGATAATTCAAGAATTTCTTTTACGGAACGTTTTGTTCTGCCTAATTCCACTGTTACCTTTAAAGGGATGTCTAACAGCATATCCAAGTTTTGCATTCCATGCTGTTGATATGAAACTTGCTCAAAAGAAGCAAATTCAGCAGGTTTTACATTAACTGAAGGCTGTGGTCTTTGTTGAATAGGCTGCCCGGGAACAGACTCGAACATTGGTTGTCCGAATTGTTGCTGGTACATTGGGTTATTAAAACCCGACTGTTGTTGCTGCATTTGTTGCTCATATACAGGTTGAGCATGTGAGTTACTCTGTTGAGCATCATTTTGATTTAAATGTGTCATCTCAGGTATCGGTGCATGTATTACTGCTTGTGGCTCCTGAACCTCTTTTATTGCTTCGGCAGTAGCAGCCGCCTCCTGTTTTGGATTAATTAATTGATCTATAAGATCCTTGGCAAAATGTAAAGGCAATAATTGCATGATATTTGAATCAATTAATGTTCCAATCTTTAATCTGAAAGATACCTGCACAAACAACTCATCATTAGGTATTGTATTTGCCTCTTCCGTTTCATTTGCATCAAGAAGTTCTACACTTGGCGGAGAGATGTCTACCTTTTTATTAAATATGGTTGACATCGATGTTGCCGCAGAACCCATCATCTGATTCATCGCTTCCTGAACTGCACTGACTTGAATTTCTCCCAACATTTCATCGGGATTTGTTCCGTCTCCACCAATCATTAAATCTGCAATAATTGCTGCATCGCTTTGCTTAATAACCAACAAGTTACTTCCTGAAAATCCTTCTGTATAATTCACTTCTATCGCAACATAAGGATGTTGAAATTGTTCACCTAATTTATTTTTGTGAATGATTGACACGCTTGGTGTTGTAATTTCAACTTTTTGTTGTAAAAGAGTTGATAAAGCTGTTGCTGAGCTTCCAAATGAAATATTTCCTATTTCACCAATTGTATCTTCTTCCATTGCGTCAAAATAATCTTCATTATTTATAAGTACTTCTGTCTCTACAGGATGTTCCTCTTCATCAATACTTGACCCTTTTAAGAGTGCATCGATTTCATCCTGCGATAACATATCATTACTCACCATCTTCGTCACCTCTCGATAAGTGGTCAATAATTTGAACCGCTAATTTTTTGTTCATTTTTCCAGGTTGTCCTGTAAACTTTGGCTTATCACCTATTTTAACCACCAATGGCTGGTCGATGACGCAATCTAATTGGATGACATCACCAAGTTGTAATTGAAGAAAGTCTTGTATTGATATATCTGATGTTCCAAGCTCAGCTGCAACTGTAAGATCAGCAAGATTAATTTGCTTTCTTAATGCATCCATTTCATGTTGCTTTGGCTCTTTTCTGTCAGACTGCATCCAATAATGTACAGATAACTTAGGAATAATAGGTTCTAAAACAACGTGCGGAATACACAGGTTTATCATACCGCTTGTTTCTCCCACTTGAATATTCAGGGATATTACGACAACCGTTTCATTAGGGGAAACCATTTGTAAAAACTGTGGGTTAACTTCAAATTCCAACATACTTGGTTCAATTTCAATTAATGATTCCCATGCCTCTTGATAATTATCTAATGATTTCTCAAAAATATTTGAAATAATTTTTGTTTCAATTTCTGTTAAACTTTCTATTTTATTAACACTCGCTCCGATTCCACCCATAATTCGATCCATCATAGCGTATGCTATATTAGGATTAACTTCCATAAGTACTCTACCATCTAATGGAGCAACTTCAAAAATATTTAACACCGTCATTTTAGGGATGGATCGGATAAATTCCTCATAAGGCAGTTGGTCAACAGAGCCAACTGTAATCTGTATATATGTGCGTAATTGAGCTGAAAAATAAGTCGTTAAAAGTCTAGCAAAATTTTCATGGATTCTTGTTAAACTTCGAATTTGATCTTTTGAAAATCGTAAAGCTCGTTTAAAATCATAGACCTTTACTTTTTTACTTGACTCTTCTTTTTTTAATTCATCTGCATCCATCTCACCAGTTGAAATGGCGGATAGCAAGGCGTCAATTTCACTTTGTGATAAAATATCACCTGCCAAAGTTTTCACCTCCTATTTTTATTTTAATGTTCAATTATTGAAGGATATAGGATGTGGTATAAACCTTTTTGACCTTGCCTTCTTGCATTAATGCATTAATTTTATTGGAAATAGACTCTTTGAGCTTATTCATTCCATCTGTTCCTTCTATTTGTGAAGCCTCCATATTAGCTAACTCCGAAATAATAATATCTTGAGCCTGGAAGGAACGTTGTATTAATTCTTCTTTTGCTTTTTTCGAATCTGTTTCAATTTTAAATGATATGCGCACAATATTACCGCTGGATAAATTTGTGGTTATTTCGGGTATATCGACTGATGCTTCAACAACTTCTTCTATCGAAGGTTCTTTATGCTCATCTTCATTTCCTAAAAATTTAGTAACGACGACTAGTGCTGTAACACCAATTAATGTAATAGACCCTAAAATAACTAGCATAATAGTTAAAAGCTTCTTATTCATCACCAAAAACCTCCGTGTCTTTTCTCAAAGACAAAACATTGATATCCCGATAAAAGGAAGAAATTTTCATAGCCACCTCATGCTGAGGTTCTCTTACAACATATTTATGCCCATTCGTTAAGGTTATGGTTGTATCAGGAAATGACTCAATCACTTCAATGTATAAAGCATTTAATGTAAATTGCTTTCCATTCAACCTTGTTAATTGAATCATATTTTATAGAGGCTAACGTAAAAGATCTAGTGTTAGCCTCTTCCCCCTTGCTATCGTTTTAGACCCATTAATTCTTGTAAAATTTCGTCTGACGTTGTAATAATTTTTGTATTTGATTGGAAACCACGCTGTGCAACAATCATTTCTGTGAATTCTTCTGATAAATCTACGTTCGACATTTCTAGAGCACCTGCAATAATGGATGCTGCTCCATCTTGTCCAGCAATTGCAAGTTCATTAAGTTGAATACCATTATTATTTTTATCAATAGAACCTGAGTTTGAGGATTGCTTGAATAAGTTTCCCCCAACTTTTTCAAGTCCACCTGCATTGGCAAACATAGCTACACGAATTTGCCCTGCAACATTTAGTTCACCGGCATTATTAACAAAAGTCACAGTGCCATCAGGTCCGATACTAAAACTTTTTGCATCTAAAGGGATTTGTATTAATCCTGCTTCTCCACTTAGCTTATTGGTAAATGAAGGGTCTTGTAGGTTTGATGCTATACTTTCAAAATTAATAACAGATTGTCCGATTTTTTCCAGGTCAATCATGTTGTTGCTTAAATTTGATAGCATTGTATTTAAATTCGATAAAGTTGCATCCGGTACACCTGCACCCTGTCCAGGAACTGTGTAAGTACCATTAATTTGAGATATTGTTGTATTAAATTCTTTAATTATAGTTCCTAAAGGTGCAGTCGAATTAAAAGAAGCTACAGCTGTATTTAACGCCCCAATATTTCCTCCACTAAAACCATTCGCAGTCGTATTATAAGCTGTTTGGGCGGTACTAAATTGACTTACTAGTGTTGTTAATGCAGAATGTGAGCTAACCATAGCATTGTATAAAGGTCCACCTGTTGCAGGAGCTTCATTTTTTGTATAGCTAATTTGAGCATCATTATATTCTTGGTATGCATTCATAAGATCATTCGCTTGTTTAGTGAAATCTTCTAAAGCTGTAGTCATATTTCCGAATGGCGTACTAAAGTTATTAATGGCATTTAAAGCGTTTTGTGACTTTGTAATTGCTTGTTGGGTAGGTACTGACTTTTGTCCAGTTTCACCAATTACAAACAACCCTTCAGCTGTAACTAAATAACCACGATCATCTAAATATAAATTCCCTGCTCGTGTATAATTCATATCAACTGCAGAATCAATGGCACCGGCAATAATGTTATTTCCAATTTGATTTCCTTGGTCAATATTTACTCTACTTAAATCATTTATAGATGCCACAGGGATAAAGCCATCTCCTGCTAAAGCAATATCTAATGTTCTAGAAGTAGTTTGTGTTGAACCAGATGTATGAATTGTATCAATTGAACTAATTTTTGCACCTAACCCTATTTGTTGTGGGTTTGTACCTGCGGTAGTTTGTGTTGAACCAGCCGCTCCTGCTATTTGTTGGTTTACTAAGTCAGCAAATGTTGTACGAGATTTTTTAAATCCATAAGTGTTTACATTTGCAATGTTATTACCAATAACATCTAGTTTTGTCTGAAAGTTTTTCATACCACTAATTCCGGAATATAGTGAACGTAACATATATATTCTCTCCCTTTTACCAATTGATAGATTTAGTTGCTTCTGTCGATCCACAACTCAAGGCTTCCATATTTGGTCCAGCCATTAATCCATAATAATTGTTCCATTAATATTCGTAAAAATCTGTGTTTTTGCTTCTTCACGATCCATTGCTGTAATAACCGTATTATTTTGGGTGTTGATGATTAGCGCTGCTTCATTTAGTAGAACTAGTGAATCCTTAACACCCATCTGACTTGCCTTGTGTATCTTATTTTCAATAAGTGACCAATCTGCCTCGGATATAGTTATATGCCTTTGGCTTAACCTTTCATGGGCATGTTTACTAATTTTCAAATGATGCTTTTCATTTATTTCATTAGTTAAATATTCTTTAAATCTATTAGGCTTTGAAATTTGTTTTTGAATCTGCTGCCCTGATTGAAAATGATTGATATTATTTATTTGTAGAGACATTGTTCATCACCATTATTAATCTGCTTTGGATACTTTTATAATGTTATCAACTGAAATGAAAGAACCATTTTCAAGTTCTAATTCAAGGCCTTTATCACCTTTTTTTACAGATTTTACTACACCTGTTCCAGTTTCTTCATTAGAGTTCTTCCATTCGATATTTTTGCCAATCATTTCTGAATACTTTATGATAGAATCTCCTTGCGTCTGAATATTAATATACTTCTCTAACATACTGGCCATATTTGTTGTTTGCTCTAAGGTAGAAAACTGAGCCATTTGTGCAATAAATTCCTTATCCTCCATCGGATTTAGAGGATCTTGGTTTTGTAATTGTGTCATTAATATTTTCAAAAACTCATCTTTTCCAAGGTTTGAGCTACCTGTATTCGTAGTTGATGGTTTACTCGATAATAATAAAGTAGGATCAATCGATGTCATGAGATCGCCTCCTTACACAGTTGTATTTAATGCTTCTCTTAATGAATTTATAAAGGTTTGTTCACTATTATCTTCTTCGTCATGCTGCTGTTGTTGCTGCTCACTATTGCTGTCTCCTCTGTTTTCAGAATGATCTCTCAACGTTTTTGGAGGTTGCTCAGCTTGAACCTCATAACGTTCAATTTCTATTTGAACAGAAGGTAGCACCTGTTTTAACTGATGAATACTATGATCTAATAAGTCTTTAGCAGATTGAGAAGAAGTAATAAGGCGAGCGACCATCACTCCTCCATTCTTTTGAATGAGCCTTACTGTAATTAAACCTAAATGCTCTGGGTTAAGCTTAAGTATAAGCCTATTAGCTCCATTAGGCATTTGTCCGAATTTACTATTTTTAAAAGCATTCAAAAGTTGATTTGTAAACTCATGACGAGAAGAAATATCTGTTTTGGTAAATCCTTGTGACTCATTCTCACTTGAATTCAGCTGATTAAGATGAATAACAAAAGTTTCTTCTCTTATATCGTTGGCAAAGTTCTCAACTTGTAATTGTTTTTTTGAATCAACCGACATAAAATTAACATGCTGTTCGAATTCATTTAGCAAATTGAGATTATTTTTTATGTCTTTTTGTAAAAATCTATCAACTTCATTAACGAATAATGATTTTATTGCTTGAAGATCAGCTTTCTCTAATAAACTTTTAATTAACTCCTTATGATCAGTCAAGGAAGAAACAGAGCTGAGTTCGGCGATTATGTTATTTTTCACTTGTAAATCACTTTGGATCGACTCATTTTTATGAACTTTTAAATCATTGCTTATCTCTAACAATTTATCTAATATTTCAACATTTTCTGTTCCCTTGTTTATTAACCTACTTATTAGCATCTGTCCTTCTAGCTGTGTTTGGTCTTTGGAATTCATTTTAGCAAAACTTTTCAACATACTTTCTAAACTAATTGATTGGTCATTTTTAAAAGAAGGAAATTCATTCTCTAAGTACTTATTAATATCAGTCAATACCGAGTTGAAATCAGATTGTATTGAATCACCCGAATCTTCTATTACTTTAACCAAAGATAAAATATTTACAATTGTTGGTTCGTTTTTAAGTTCTCCTATAAGCTCAATTATTGAAAGCTTTTCAGACAATACCTCCGCTATTTCAATGCTAATTGAATATAATGTTGCTGATATTTCTCCACTTTCATCAAGAAAAGAAGTAATATTCACTTCTCCTATAGATTCAGTTGAAATTGTCTCTTGTTGAAGCTGATTCACAATATTATTTAAATCATTAATAATTCCTTCAATTGATATTTTCTCGGAACTAGAGTTATTCAAACGATTTGTTTCATCAAGTTGCTTGACCGCACTTTCTCTAGACAATAAGTTTCTAAAACTCAAACTACTAGTTTTAGAGCCTTGACCAGAAGTAGTGGATAATGAATTTACTTTTTGTGAAAATGGTAAGATCTCCAAAATTCCACCTTCCTTTTACTCTGAGTTTGAAGATAAAAGATTAGTAAACTTTACAGCATCCTCAACAGACATTTTAGATAAAATATCCGCAACTTGTTTGTCATCAAGAGACGACAGGATTAATAAAGCATCCTCTTGCGTGAGGTTTGGAATAATCCCCGCGGCTTTTTTGCTGCTCATATTATCATAAAGTTTACCAATATCTCTTGATTGGCTCTCTTCTTCAGCTTTTGCTATTTCTTCTATTTGTTTTTCTAAGGAACTAATTTCTTGGGTTAATTTTTGAACTTCTTTTTCTTTTGTTTCAACATCGTTTTCTAATGCACTAATCAAGTTTGCTTGATCTTCGATCTTTTTCTCAAGTTTTTTGTTTTCTTCCAGTGTTTCTTGTTCTTTTACCGCAATCGCTGATTCATCAGTTTTTTCTTCCTCTTTATTTACTAAGTTTTCAACAACAGGAATACTTGTGATCGTTGACTTTGCTTTTCCTAGTACGTCAAAGCCTGCAACAGATAAAATAATTAATACAAGTGTTAGTGTAAAAACAACCGGAATAAAGATTACAAAGAAAAACCATTGAAGTTTACTATATTCCTGCTTTTCGGTTTCCATCTGTATTCACCTAATTTCCACGGTACATAAAAGTTTGAATTGAAAGATCATCCATAAACTTATTTTCAAGCTGTTTTGAGTGATGAACATATTCGTTAAACTGTTTTTCTTTTAGCTTTTCATACTTCTTTAATTCCATGTTTTGATACATAAGCTTCGATTGCTTTTCATTCATTCTATTGCGAGTTAACAAAACGAGATTTTGATAATGGGAAATGGTTTTTTCAATGTTTGTTACGAATTGTTGATAATGTCTTATTTCTTGTACAGACATACCTGAATTCAGTCTTAAAAGAGTATTTTCCTCCAGTACCTCTTTTTGTTTTAGAGATTCATAGAGTTTGCTTGCCACTGTTTCAAAATCATTAACAGACTGGTTATACTCCGCAAGAGATTGTTCTTTTTCATTTTCTTTAATATCCATTATTTTTTGAAATCGAAAATGAATTGACATTAAAAATCACCTTTTTCAATCAACTGATTAAGCGAACTAATACTTTGTTCAATGGAAACTTTATCTTCAACATTTTGTTTCAAATATGAAATGATTTTTGGATAATACTTAATCGCTTCATCTATTTCTCTAGATGAACCTCTTTTGTATGCACCAATATTGATTAAGTCTTCAGAGTTTAAGTATGTGGATAAAAGATCTCGTAATTTAGATGCTGAGCTTTTATGATTGGAATCAACAATTTGATTCATAACACGACTTATACTTTTTAACACATTTATTGCCGGGAATTGGCCTTTATTTGCTAGCTGTCGATCTAACACAATATGCCCATCTAAAATTCCGCGAACAGTATCAGAGATTGGCTCATTCAAATCATCACCATCTACTAAGACTGTATAGAAAGCTGTAATTGTTCCAAGTTCATTCGTACCCGTACGTTCTAATAATTTGGGCAAAATAGCAAATACAGACGGTGTATATCCTTTTGTCGTTGGAGGCTCGCCAACGGCAAGCCCTATTTCACGCTGAGCCATTGCAACACGAGTAACGGAATCCATCATAAACATTACGTTCAATCCTTTATCACGAAAGTATTCAGCTATGGCAGTGGCAGTGTAAGCTGCTTTCAGTCTCATTAATGCAGGTTGGTCGGATGTAGCAACAACGACGATGGATCTTTTTAAACCTTCCGGACCTAAATCCCGATCAATAAATTCACGTACTTCCCGACCACGTTCACCTATTAACGCGATTACATTTAAGTCTGCATTTGTATTTCTTGCAATCATACCCATTAATGTACTTTTCCCAACACCACTACCTGCAAATATACCCACACGTTGACCTTTACCCACAGTTAAGAGACTATCAATAACTCGCACTCCGACTTCCATTTTTTCATGGATGGGTGGACGTTTCATTGGATTTGGAGGTGATTGATCTGTTGGAACCCTAGCTAAGCCTTTCGGTAGTGATGACTCATTTAAAGGTAAGCCAAATGAATCTAGTACTTGTCCAATCAGGCCTGTACCTACTTTTACAGTTAAAGGCTGTTCTGTTGCCTCAACAATACTTCCGGGAGAAATATGTGTTACTTGCAGATAAGGCATGAGGAGAACATTTTCATCCTTAAAGCCAACAACCTCAGCAGGAATTTTCGCTTTATTCGTAGATCCGGCATAAATGTAGCACAAGTCACCAATTGAGCTTTCCGGACCTCTTGATTCAATCATAAGACCAACAACTCTTTTTACTTTTCCGTATCGTTTATAAGAATCCAATGTGTCGATTGCATGTACTAAATCTGCTGCTCTCAGTTCATACCACCTCTTACCCTAGTAAATCCATTAATTGTTTTTTTAATTGTTCTAATTGTGTATCAATGCTGGCATCTATTCGACCAAAAGCAGATTCTATAAAACAATCATGTTCGTTTAATTCTGTATTGGCATAGATATTAAAATCTGTATCATTTGTCACCAATGTTCTTAATTCGTCCTTTTGACTTAATACGAATTCGTAATATTGAGGATGGACGTGTATTTTAATATGTTCATAATCCTTCACTTCGCTTAGACCCTTTTTGACAAGAGGTAGAAAATGATTAGGTGATTCCGATAATTTAGCAGCTATGATTTTTTCTGCAATTTTTATCGAAAGTTCTAATATGGCATTTTCTGCTGATTGGATTTTTTCGTCATAATCACGTTTAGACAATTCAATGACATGATTCGATTCTTCAATCATTGACTGGTATTGTCTCAATGCTTCCTGTCTACCGAGTTCTAAACCTTCTGCATATCCTTCTTGTTTAGCCTGTTCCATTAATTGTTCATGTTCCTGATCCCAATTACTCTTTTCGAACTGTATTTGCTGTTGGATGATTGAAGATTCTTCCATAGCCTTTTGGATCATTTGGTCTGCATCATTTTTTGCAGATTGAATGATAAAAGAAGCCTCTTTGATCATTTCAGGGTTATTTTCATTCAATTTTTCTTGGAGAAGTGTTTTAATTGTTTGAACAGCAATTTTTTTCCCTCTTCATGATGATTTGTATATTGCGACTTAATCAGCCTAGACAATAATATCATCTCCTCCACCGCGGGCTATGACAATTTCTCCGGCTTCTTCAAGTCTTCTAATCACTCCGACAATTCTTGACTGAGCTTCTTCAACATCGCGAAGTCTAACAGGTCCCATAAATTCCATTTCTTCTTTAAATGTATCTACCATACGTTTAGACATGTTCTTATACACAACATCGCGAACTTCCTCACTGGCCACTTTAAGTGACAGCATTAGGTCTTCATTCTCCACATCTCTGATTACACGTTGTATTGCACGGTTATCGAGCGTAACAATATCTTCAAACACAAACATTCTCTTTTTAATTTCTTCCGCCAAGACAGGGTCTTGTATTTCAAGAGAATCTAAAATCGTTCTTTCCGTGGTTCTGTCAACTCCATTTAGCACTTCCACTACTGCTTCAATTCCACCGGTTTGTGTGAAATCTTGAGTAACTGTTGATGATAGCTTTCGTTCAAGAATTTGTTCAACTTCATTAATAATTTCAGGAGCTGTTCGATCCATTACAGCAATCCTTCTTGCAACATCAGCCTGTAGCTCTTGTGGCAATTCTGATAGTATTTGACCAGATTGAGCAGGTTCTAAATAGGACAAAATAAGTGCAATTGTTTGTGGATGTTCATTTTGAATAAAATTCAATATTTGAGAAGGATCCGCTTTCCTTGCAAAATCAAACGGTTTAACTTGTAAGGATGAAGTAAGCCTATGAATAATGCTTGTTGCCTTCTCAGAACCGAGGGCTTTTTCCAGCACTTCTTTCGCATAAGCTATACCACCCTGTGAAATAAACTCTTGAGCCATCGCAATATCGTGAAATTCCTCTATTATTTCTTCCTTCTTCTCGGCTTCGACTTTGCGAACACCGGAAATCTCTAAAGTAAGTCTTTCAATCTCTTCTTCAGATAAATGTTTATAGACAGATGCAGATACCTCCGGACCTAAAGAGATTAAGAGAATGGCTGCTTTCTGTTTACCTGTCAATGCGTTATTTTCTTTTCTTGCCAAGTCTCTAACCTCCTAGTCTTCAGATATCCAAGTACGCAATAGTTTTGCAAAATCTTCCGGATTCTCTTTTGCCATTTTTTCAAGTTGTTTTTTACGGACAGTAGTCTCTGATTCAACTTCATGGTTAATGTCCGGGACATTAAACGAAGTTTCAACAGGGATATCATCCTCTTCATATTCTTCTTCACTTTCTTTTTTCTTTCTAATAAGAAGAATGATAAGAATAACGATCGCTAATAACAAGACGCCTCCAACAATATACATCCATATAGGAATCGTTTGACTTGCTTCTGTTTCTTCAGTTTGAAGTTTTCCGTCAAATGGTTGAACTGATACAACAATTTTGGAGTCAACTTCCTCATCCGATAGCGGCTCTTCTGAAAAATCCTTATTAATAGATGTCCTTACTACAGTTGAAAGAATTTGTTGAATATCTTCTTCTCGTTCTGGTGTAAATGATAGTGGATCTTCAGGATCCGGTGGTTCAACCATAACTTGAATTCCCAAATCACGAATTTTATAAGGACTTTCAACAATCTGTTTATTTATACGATTCACTTCGTTATTAATTCTTTCCTCAATTCGCTCGTAATCTCCATCACCTGAGGTTTCTGTTGTCGCTTCATATCCTGGAACATCCGTTTCCCCAGTTCCATTCACACCACCTGCTGCTGCAGCTCCATTACCAGTGTAAGCCTCAGTTATTCGTTCAACACTTACAGCTAATCCTTCGTCTTCCCCTTCTACAACAGGTGAAACAAGGTTTTCTTCGCGGTTTTCTTGAGTGAAATCAATATCAGTTGTTATTGCAACTACTACCTTGTCCTGTCCCATCATTGTGCCTAATAGTTTCTGAACATCTCTTTGTATATCTTGTTCGATTTGTGATTTAATTTCCTGTTGTGATGCATAGCTTGTACCAGGTGAAGTATTTTGTCCACCATTTAAATCATAATAGTTAAAATTTTGATCCATAATGACGATATTATCAGTCGAAAGATTTGGTATACTTTTTGAAACCAAATGAAAAAGGGCATTTACTTTTTCCTGATCAAGTTGAGCCCCTGGCTCCAAATTAAGAACAACTGAAGCAGAGGAACCTTCTTGTTGATCACCAACAAAAACTGATTCTGTTGGAAGGTTAATCATCACACTTGCATTTTTGACTCCTTCAATACCTTTCATTAAATTAGCCAACTCAGTTTGTGTTGCCTTAAGTTTAATTACATCAAACTCCTTATCCGTCATCCCAAAGCCGGAATCTTGACCAAAATATGAATAGTCAATTATTCCAGAATCAGGAACACCTTCCGCAGCTAACTCAACCATTAAAGTATCGACCATCTCATTAGGCACCAAAATTGATGTACCATTGTTAGAGATTTCTGATTTTACACCTTTTGCATCAAGTGTTTCTTTTATTTGACCAGTTTCAGCTGGAGAGAGATTTGAATAAAGAGGAACTAAATTTGGTCTGGACATAAAGTAAGTTAGTAACCCTACTACAACAAAAAACAATATTACACTTGAAATAATGGTTGATTTTTGTAACTTACTCTTCTGTTGCCATACCCCGGATAGTTTGTCTTTAATAGTTAATAATTTTTCGTTCATTCCATAAAATCCCCCGGTTACAATGACATTTGCTAGTTAGTAATCAAAGTATTTCAAAAGATTCTTTATACTAAACTTGCATTCTCATCATCTCTTGATAAGCTTCTATTGCTTTATTTCTTACTTCCACCGCAGTTAGTAGTGTAATACTGGATTTCTGAGATGCAATCATCACATCATGAAGTTCTACATTTTTCCCCGTTGCTAGTGCTTCTGTCATTTTGTCAGACTCTAACTGTGCTTTATTAACATGATCAATTGCTTGTTTCAGAGTTTCCCCAAAGCTTGTCTTACTATCTGTTTGATTGGTATTTATTGAAGTAAACTTAGGTTGTATTTGAATGGGTTGATTTGATAACTGGAAAGGATTAACACTGTTTATCATAACTATCACCTATTTTCCTATTTCTAGAGCTTTCATTAACATTCCTTTGGATGCGTTCATTACCGTAACGTTAGCTTCATACGATCTTGTGCTGCTAATAAGGTCGACCATTTCCTTTAAGGGATCAACATTAGGCATTGCTACATAACCTTCTCCGTTAGCATCTGGGTGTTCTGGATCATATACAAGTTCAAAGGGAGTTTGGTCCTCGGTAATTTCGGTTACCTTAACTCCCCCTTCCGTTTCTTTTGAGCCTATAGCCTTATTTAAAAAAGAAGAAAATTGATTTCCTTGTGGCTGAGTAACAACCATTTTCCTACGATATGGTTGCCATTCACCATTTACAAATTCCCCTCTTGTCGTATCCATATTGGCCATATTTGAAGAAATAACATCCATTCTTACTCGTTGTGCAGTTAAGGCTGAACCGGATGTATTGATTGATTGAAAAATCGACATGGTTAATTGCCACCTTTTATAACAGTTTTCAATGAGTTAAATTTGCCACTTAATCTCTCAATTAGTGCATTATATTGAATTTGGTTCTTTGCCATTTCGGTCATTTCCTGATCTATATCAACATTGTTACCATTATGGTTATAATTCGTATTATTCTTTGTTACGATCCGAAAACTGGATGAATCTGAACCGCCGAATTCTATATGCATGCTATTTGTTTTATTTGCTTGAAGCTTTTGCATTTCATTCGATAATGTCGTATCAAACCGAACGTCTTGAGCTTTATAATTCGGAGTATCTACATTTGCAATATTTTTCGAAATGACTTTTTGCTTAGCAGTTGACTGTGAAATGGCTTTTTCTAGGCTTGTAATAGTATTTGAAAATAAATTCATGATATCCCCTCACAAAAGTAAACATAGGTACGTATTATATAGTGTCGAAATATGTTAATTCCTATCTAATTGTATGAAATAATAGTCTTAAAGTCCATTAAGACTTTGTAAAAAAAAGTCGGATTTTCTATCTATTTTAAAAAGAGGACTATTGTACTACGCTTTTTTTACTGGATGAGGGTGTACGCTAGTTTAAAAGAGGTACTGATTAATCCTTTTATAAGGTACCATATAATTCGACAAATCCATACATATAATTTTTTTCCAATTTTAATAATTGTAATACGCTTGTAACATAAAAAGGGGATGATCAATTGATCATCCCCTTTTTGCAAATTTTTTAATTTGTTTTCATTTTTTCTAATTCAACTAAGAACTTGGCATTTAATACTTTAATATACGTTCCTTTCATACCAAGTGAACGAGATTCAATAACACCGGCACTCTCTAATTTGCGAAGTGCATTGACGATAACTGATCTTGTAATTCCAACCCGATCAGCAATCTTACTCGCAACTAATAATCCTTCATTACCATTTAATTCTTCAAAGATATGTTCAATTGCTTCTAATTCACTATAAGAAAGTGAACTGATAGCCATTTGAACAACTGCTTTGCTACGTGCTTCTTCTTCAATTTCTTCTGCTTTTTCCTTTAAAATTTCCATACCTACCACAGTCGCACCGTATTCTGCCAAAATTAAGTCCTCATCAGCAAATTGCTCTTGAACTCTTGCAAGAATAAGTGTTCCTAAGCGCTCCCCTCCACCGATAATCGGGACAATTGTTGTTAACCCATTTTCAAATAATTCACGGTTTTCAACTGGGAAAGCAGTATATTCACTGTAAACATCAATATTTGAAGATGTTTCAGTTATGTTAAAAAGATTGTTTGTATAACCTTCAGGGAATTGGCGATCTTCCAACATTTTTTTCATGCGTTCATTTTCAATTTGTTGATTAATCGCAAATCCTAGTAGTTTTCCTCTACGGCTGACAACAAATATATTCGCTTCAATTACTTCGCTTAGTGTCTCTGACATTTCCTTAAAGTTTACTGGTTTTCCTGCCGCTCTTTGAAGCATTGCATTAATCTTACGTGTTTTTTGTAATAAAGACATGTATGGTTCCTCCTGTAACATATGAAATTATATGTACTATAATATAAATTGGCTTAGATCTTTATTTTTTGATATTTTACCTAGTTTATCTTCTACATATTGTGGAGTAATCACAATCTTTTCAAGGTTAATATCTGGGGCTTCGAATGATAGATCCTCTAATAGTCGTTCAAGTATTGTATGTAATCTTCGAGCACCGATATTATCAGTGTCCTGATTTACATCAAATGCTACTTCAGCTATTTTACGAATAGCTTCGTCAGAAAATTCTAATTCTATACCTTCAGTCTCAATTAAAGCTTTATATTGCTTTAATAATGCATTATCCGGCTCAACTAATATCTTCACAAAATCTTCAACGCTAAGTTTTGTTAGTTCTACCCGAATCGGAAATCTTCCTTGTAATTCAGGAATAAGATCAGATGGTTTCGCAATATGGAAAGCACCTGCTGCTATAAATAACATATGATCTGTCTTTACAGATCCGTACTTCGTAACAACGGTGGATCCTTCAACAATAGGTAAAATGTCTCTTTGTACACCTTCTCTTGAGACATCAGCAGAACCACCTTTTGACTTGCCGGCAATTTTATCAATCTCATCAATAAAAATAATACCAGTTTGTTCCGCTCTTACAACAGCTTCTTGACTCACTTCATCAAGATCGATTAATTTACTAGCTTCCTCGTTCGTTAACACCTTTCTTGCTTCTCGAACAGTCAACTTTCTTTTTTCTTTTTCTTTGGCATTAAACTTCCTAAAGCATCCTGCATATTCATACCCATTTGTTCCAAACCCGAACCTTGGAGCATATCAAACATTGAAGCTTGTTGTTCCTCAATCTCAACGGTAACATAATGATCCTCAAGTTCACCTAATGCTAATTGATGAGCAATTCGACGGCGTTTTTCCTGCATAGATGTATCATCAAATGATTGATCATCCTGTTCATGTGATTGCTGATTAGCTGCACCAAACAACATTTCAAGTGGATTCTTCGCAGTTGATTGTTTTTTCTTACCAGGAACGAGCAGCTCAATTAGCCGCTTGTTTGCATTTTCTTCAGCAAGCCCTTTTACATCAGATATTTTTTCTTCCTTTACTAATCGAACCGCTGTTTCTACTAAATCTCTAACCATCGATTCAACATCTCTACCGACATACCCAACCTCAGTAAATTTTGTTGCCTCAACTTTAATAAATGGAGCATTTACAAGCTTTGCAATTCTTCTTGCAATCTCCGTTTTCCCAACACCTGTAGGTCCTATCATAAGAATATTTTTTGGAACAACTTCTTCTCGCAGCTTTTCTTGTAATAAACTTCTTCTATAACGATTTCTCAATGCAACCGCTACTGCTTTTTTTGCTTCCTTTTGTCCTATGATATATTGATCTAAACGTTCGACAATTTGTTTTGGTGTTAGTTGGTTATTCATTTAGCTCTGCCTCCCTTAAATTAAAGTTCTTCAACAATAATATTCAGATTGGTATAAACACAGATTTCTCCAGCAATTGTTAGAGCTCCCTCCGCAATCTCACGAGCTGTTAACTGATCACCTGAAAATCGCTTTAAAGCCCTGCCTGCAGATAAAGCATAATTACCACCAGAGCCAATAGCTAAGATACCATCGTCCGGTTCTATCACTTCACCTGTTCCTGATACTAGTAATAGATCTTTCTCATTCATGACAATCAGCATTGCTTCTAGACGTCTTAATACCTTGTCACTTCGCCATTCTTTTGCCAGTTCTACTGCAGCACGTTGTAAATTCCCATTATATTCTTCAAGTCTGCTTTCAAAGAGTTCAAATAATGTAAAAGCATCAGCAACCGAGCCTGCAAAACCAGCAATTACTTTCCCATTAAATAATTTCCTAACCTTTTTAGCCGTATGTTTCATTACAACAGCATTACCTAACGTTACTTGTCCGTCACCTGCCATTGCAGCCTTTCCATTGTGATGAATAGCAAAAATTGTTGTCGCATGAAATTGAGACATTTTTCTACCTCCAATATTAAGCATTAAGCTCGAGGGTGATGGGCCATATACACTTTCTTCAAGTGTTCTTTTGTTACATGTGTATAAACTTGAGTAGAAGATAAATGTGAATGCCCTAGCAATTCTTGAACACTTCTCATATCAGCACCTTCATTTAATAAATGTGTAGCAAAAGTATGCCTAAACATATGTGGGTGAATATGTAGAATTGAAGAGACATTTTTTATCATCCTATTAAGAATATGTCTTATTCCCTGGTCTGTTAGCGCTTCACCACGGTGATTTGCGAATAAATATAGATGGTCTTCCTTCTGTTTGCTTATTAATAATTTCCGGCCATCATAAATATAACGTTCTACCGCATCTTGAGCATAGGCACCAAATGGAATGTATCGTTGTTTTCCACCTTTACCAGTAACAAGTATTGTTCCGATAAAAAAGTCAATATCAGAAATCTTAATCCCACAACATTCACTGACACGAATGCCGGTGCCATATAAAATTTCAACTAATGCTTGATTTCTTTGTCCTATAGGAGTGTGAATATCCGACACGGAGAATAATTGCTTAATCTCATCTTCATATAGAAACTGAGGAATTTTCTTCTCCTGTTTAGGAATTGAAACAAGTAAAAAAGGATTTTCATTGAGAATACTTTCTCGTATTAGAAACTTATAAAAACTTCTTAATGAGGAAATCTTCCTTGAAATTGTTTTTCTAGAATACTTTCTTGTATGTAACTGAGTTAAATATAACCTTGTATCATTATATGTAATTTCTTCTAGATGTAGGATTGCTTGTTCTTTCATAAAGGAAAAAAATCTTCAATGTCTGTGGTATAATTCACAATTGTATATTTTGAATAATTTTTCTCAATTTGTAAATATTCAATGAACAAATTTAAATAATTCTTAACATTTGTCACTCTAGACACCTCACAACAACACAAAAGGGCTACTAAATGTTATCACAACAGTAGTAGCCCTTGCAAATTATTTCTATAGATCTTTCGAAATTTTTTGAATTGTTTCCAACGCTCGCTTTGCATGCATTTCATTACGCTCTTTTTTACCTTTAATTTGTTTTGGAAGTGGAGCAAATATACCAAAATTCGCATTCATTGGTTGGAAATTGTCTGCATTTGTAGATGTGATATATTTCGCCATACTTCCAATCGCTGTTTCATTAGGAAATTCAACCAACTCTTTATCTAAAACAAGATGTGCTGCATTTATCCCTGCTACTAATCCAGATGCTGCGGATTCTACATACCCTTCAACACCAGTCATTTGCCCGGCAAAGAACAGATCTTTTCGATTTTTATATTGATAAGTTGGCTCAAGCAATCTAGGGGAGTTGATAAATGTATTACGATGCATAACACCATATCGAACAATTTCAACATTCTCCAATCCAGGGATAAGGGACAGCACCTCTTTTTGAGGTCCCCATTTTAAGTGAGTTTGAAAACCAACAATGTTGTAAAGTGTACCAGCTGCATCATCCTGTCTTAGTTGGACAACCGCATATGGTCTCTTCCCTGTTTTAGGATCTTCCAATCCTACAGGTTTAAGGGGACCAAACAACATTGTCTTTTTCCCTCTTTGAGCCATTACTTCAATAGGCATACAGCCTTCAAAGAAGATTTCCTTTTCGAATTCTTTTAATGGAACAGTTTCTGCAGCTATTAACGCTTCATAAAAACGGTCGAATTCCTCTTCAGTCATGGGACAATTTAGGTAAGCTGCTTCTCCCTTATCATAGCGGGACTTTAAATAAACCTTGTCCATATTGACGCTATCCTTCTCAACAATTGGTGCTGCAGCATCATAAAAATACAAATACTCCTCACCAGTTAATGACATTAATTGCTCTGAAAGTTTCTTTGATGTTAACGGTCCTGTAGCAATGATAGTAGGACCATTTGGTATCTCCTGGACTTCTTCATTTACTACCGTTACATTAGGGTGTCCCTTTACGAGCTCTGTTACCTTTTGAGAGAATTCATGCCGATCTACTGCAAGTGCACCACCTGCCGGCACAGCACACTCATCAGCTGCTTTTATAATGACTGAGTCTAATAGCCGCATCTCTTCTTTTAACACACCGACAGCGTTTGTTAAATTATTTGCTCTTAAGGAATTACTACAAACTAACTCTGCAAATTTATCTGTGTGATGTGCCGGTGTTTGTTTTACAGGTCTCATCTCATATAACCGAACTTTTATTCCTCTTTTTGCTAATTGCCATACAGCTTCACTACCAGCTAAACCTGCACCTATTACATTTACCATTGGTTCATGATTCATTTTTACCTAATCCTCCAACTACATTTATAGCAATAAATATTATTATCCGTCATTCCTTTTTTTCTTAAAAAAGGTGAGCGTCATTCCGCTCACCTATTGTTGTTGTTCCTCTTTATAGTCACATTCCATACATTGTACTTGAATGCCTTTTTTCAGTTTTTTCTCAACGAGCATTTTACTACATTTTGGACAATTTCTTGCAATTGGTTTATCCCATGAGAGGAATTCGCATTCAGGGTATTGATTACACCCATAGAATATTCTGCGTTTTTTTGATTTTCTCTCAACTATCGTACCTTCTTCACAGTTCGGACATTTTACTCCAATTTCTTTAACGATCGGTTTTGTATTACGACAATCCGGAAAGTTTGAACAGGCCATAAACTTTCCAAATCTGCCCATTTTAAAGACCATTGGGTGACCACATTCCTCACAATCAACCCCAGCAGGCTCATCTTTTATTTCAATTTTCTCCATTTCATTTTCAGCCTTTTCGAGTCTTGGAGAAAAGTCTTTATAGAAATTATCGATGATCTTAATCCATTGAATATGTCCATCTTCAACTTCATCAAGGCTGTTTTCCATATTAGCAGTGAATTCAACATTGATAATTTCAGGGAAAAACTCTCTGATCAACTCCAACACAATTTCGCCTAATTCCGTTGGAATAAACCTCTTATTATCTAATGTTACATACCCTCTTTTTTGAATTGTATCTAGTGTAGGTGCGTATGTGGATGGTCTGCCTATCCCAAGCTCTTCTAACGTTTTTACAAGTCTTGCTTCAGTATATCGAGGCGGTGGCTGAGTAAAATGCTGGGAAGGCTCAATATCTTTAGAATAAATTTCATCCCCTTCCTTTAACTCCGGAAGTAGTCGATCCTTTTCCACTTTTTGATCATCAGTTCCCTCAACATACACTTTCATAAATCCAGGAAATTTAATTTTTGATCCATTCGCTCGGAACAATACTCCATTGTTAACTAAATCAACGCTCATTGTATCGAGTATCGCTGGAGCCATTTGACTGGAAACAAACCGTTCCCAGATTAATTTGTACAATCTTAATTGATCCCTACTTAAAAATTCTTTTATGCTGGAAGGATCGCGTAATGTTGAGGTTGGACGGATCGCTTCATGAGCATCTTGAGCATTCGTGTTCTTTTTAGCAGACTTAGTGTTAGTACCTAAAAACTCTTGACCATATTTTTCTGTAATATAATGTGATGCTTCATTCTGCGCTGTCTCGGAAATTCTAGTTGAGTCGGTTCTCATATAGGTAATTAAACCAACTGTTCCTTCTTTTCCTAAATCAATTCCCTCATAAAGTTGCTGAGCAATCATCATTGTTTTCTTTGCTCTGAAGTTTAATTTTCGGGCTGCCTCTTGTTGTAAAGTAGATGTTGTAAACGGAACTGCAGGGTTTCGTTTTCGTTCTTTTTTTGTTACTTTTTCAACTGTAAATTTGTTCTCTTTTATAATTTCCAGAACTTCTTTTACTTCTGATTCTGTATTTAAAGCTTTTTTCTCGCCATTTATTCCGTAAAAAGATGCTTCAAATTCTTTTTGCCCTTTTAAAAATTGACCTTCAATAGACCAATATTCTTCAGGTACAAATGCTTTGATTTCATTTTCCCTATCAATAATCAGTCTTACTGCTACTGATTGAACACGACCAGCACTTAAACCTTTTTTAACTTTTTTCCATAAAATAGGGCTTATCTTGTACCCAACCAACCGATCTAGGACACGTCTTGCTTGTTGTGCATCAACTAAATCCATATTTATAGAACGAGGATGCTTAAAGGATTCTTTAATCGCGTCCTTAGTAATTTCATTGAACACAACACGACAATCAGAATTAATGTCTACATCAAGACTATGAGCTAAATGCCACGCAATCGCTTCCCCTTCGCGATCCGGGTCAGCCGCTAAATAGACTTTCTTCGCTTTTTTTGCTGCTGTCTTTAATTCTTTTAGTACAGAGCCTTTTCCTCTGATTGTAATGTATTTCGGCTCAAAATTATGTTCAACATCTACGCCAATTTGACTCTTTGGCAGATCTCGAACATGTCCCATTGAGGCCTTTACTTTATACTTTTTCCCTAAATAACGCTCAATTGTTTTTGCCTTAGCAGGTGATTCTACAATCACTAAATAATCCGACATGCCTGGTATCCTCCTTAAGAGGTATTCTCTCTTTAGTATTTCTTTTTCATTTTTTAAGATGTTATCTGTTATATAAATAAACGAAGCATATTCAATACGTGAGTAAAGATTTTAATTTTGCTCTCACTTAATGCATGGAGCGTTTTAAAATGCTAATCCTATACTGAAATCTCCACTATTATTAAATATTCCTATAAGGTTTGTCAAACATATTAGAAATAAATTACCCTAATCATATACCAATTCTTAAAGAAAAAACATGAATATTTTAACTAAATTAACATTTTTTTCGGTCCTTTGATTCATTTATTAACAACTTTATCCCAGGAAATTCTTCTATAATATGTGAAGCATCCTGTACAAGCTTTGCACCGTTTTGAATTAATTCATTTGTTCCTCCGCAGTATTCATCAAAAATAGAACCTGGAACAGCGAATACTTCACGATTTTGATCAAGTGCCTGTTGGGCTGTAATGAGTGATCCGCTTTTCTTCTGAGCTTGTATAATAATCGTGCCCTTGGAAAGACCACTAATCAATCTATTTCTCATTGGAAAATGCCATTTTTGAGGTGGAGTAGATGGAGGATGTTCTGAAAGAATGAGATGTGAGGACATGATCTGTTCTGCCAGAGGTTGATTTTGTTTAGGATATAAATGATAAATACCTCCAGCTATTACAGCAATGGTTTTACCTTTTTGATTAATAGAAAGTGTATGTGCCAATGCATCGATTCCTTTTGCCAGTCCACTTACAATCACCCAATTATTTACGATCAATGGTTTTATTATATATTCCAGTGCAAATCTACCATATTGGCTCGGGTTCCTTGTACCTACAACACCAATGCTTTGTGCTGAATGAGATAGTTCAATATCACCTTTGTAAAACAAAAATGGTGGTGGATCAGAAATCTCTTTTAATAAAGGTGGGTATGCCTGGTCATAGAGAGAGAGAAACATGATGTTATCTTTCTTATATTGTTGTTCGAGAGCTAAGAATGACAGAGAATGATATTCATTTTTTATAGCTTGAATTTTTTCCTTTTTTAACTGAAAGTAAGATTCCCATTCATGGTCTTTCAAATGAAAAAAGAGCTTGAGCGTAGGGTCTACACTCATAATTTTACGAAGTAACTGCTGACTTACTCCCTTACAATGAGCTAATAAAAACAATTCTTTATTCATATTTCCCTCCAATTTTGCATGACAAATAGGAACAGGTAAAAAACCTGTTCCTACTATTAAATTTATTAATGCGTTTTACATTTTTCAAGTAAACCTTGATCCTTTAATACTGAAATAAGGGTTTCTCCCATAACAGATGGAGTATCAGCCACTTTAATTCCACAAGCATTCATTGTTTTAATTTTTTCTTCAGCAGTACCTTTACCACCTGAAATGATTGCACCTGCGTGACCCATGCGTTTTCCTGGAGGTGCTGTTTGACCGCCTATGAACCCTACAACAGGTTTTGTCATATTCGCTTTTACCCATTCAGCCGCTTCTTCTTCAGCTGTACCACCAATTTCTCCAATCATAATGACAGCGTATGTGTCTTCATCTTCGTTGAAAGCTTTAAGGACATCAATAAAGTTTGTACCGTTAACAGGGTCCCCGCCGATTCCTACAGCAGTTGATTGACCAATACCGGCTTGTGATAATTGATGAACTGCTTCATACGTTAAAGTACCGGAGCGAGATACAACGCCAACATGTCCTTTTTTATGAATATATCCAGGCATAATACCAATTTTGCACTCTTCAGGAGTAATAACCCCCGGACAGTTTGGCCCTACAAGGCGAGTTTTCTTTCCTTCCATGTAGCGCTTCACTTTTACCATATCCATTACAGGAATATGTTCTGTAATACAAATGACCAAATCTAATTCTGCATCTACACCTTCCATAATCGCATCTGCAGCGAATGGAGCAGGCACGTAGATAACAGATGCATTTGCACCAGTCGTTTGTACTGCTTCTTGAACTGTATTAAATACAGGCACCCCTTCTACCTCTGTACCACCTTTACCAGGTGTTACACCTCCAACAATATTTGTTCCATACTCCAACATTTGCTTTGTATGGAATAACGCTGTTGAACCAGTGATACCTTGTACAATAACTTTTGTATCTTTATTAATAAATACACTCATGTTTGTCCCCTGCCTTTCTTACTTCACTAATGAAACGATTTTTTGTGCGCCGTCAGCCATAGACTCTGCAGAAGTAATATTTAAACCGGATTCATCTAAAATTTTCTTACCTAATTCAACGTTTGTACCTTCAAGGCGTACAACAAGAGGAATTTCTAAGCCAACCTGTTTAGTCGCTTCTACTACACCTTCAGCTATTACATCGCATTTCATGATTCCGCCAAAGATGTTAACGAAAATTCCTTTTACATTTTGATCAGAAAGAATAATTTTGAAAGCTTCAGTTACTTTTTCTGCAGTAGCACCGCCCCCAACATCCAGGAAGTTTGCAGGTTCGCCGCCATAGTACTTAATAATATCCATTGTAGACATAGCAAGACCGGCACCGTTTACCATACAGCCAATATTACCGTCTAAAGAAATATAACTTAAGTCATATTTAGAAGCTTCAATTTCTTTTGGATCTTCTTCTTCAAGATCACGATATTCTACGATATCTTTATGGCGATATAATGCATTTGAATCAAAATTCAATTTTGCATCTAGTGCCATAACCTTTCCATCACCAGTTATCACTAAAGGATTAATCTCTGCGATGGAACAATCTTTTTCAACGAATACTTGATATAGCCCCATCATAAACTTAACAGCTTGACCAACTAATTCCTTTGGAATATTAATATTGAATGCAATTCTTCTAGCTTGATAGCCTTGTAGACCAACAGCAGGGTCAATAACCTCTTTAAAGATCTTCTCCGGTGTTTGTTCTGCTACTTCCTCAATTTCTGTTCCACCCTCTTCAGAAGCCATTAAAACGACACGAGAAGTAGCGCGGTCCAATACAAGACCTATATAATATTCTTTCTTAATATCACAGCCTTCTTCAATAAGGAGACGTTTTACTTCCTTACCTTCAGGACCTGTTTGATGTGTAACAAGTGTTTTTCCTAGAATTTCTTCTGCATATGTACGTGCTTCGTCAAGGTTTTTCGCAACTTTTACCCCGCCTGCTTTACCGCGTCCACCTGCATGGATTTGCGCTTTTACCACTACTACATCTGTTCCAAGTTCTTTTGCAGCTTCAACTGCTTCATCTACTGAAAAAGCAACTCGTCCATTAGGTACAGAAACTCCGTATTTGCGAAGGAGTTCTTTTCCTTGGTACTCATGGATATTCATTTGCCATCCTCCTAACCAATTTGCATAAAAATTAGACTGCGCTTTCATTTTATATAATAGTTCGAACCTTGTCTACAATTACACACAAAATAGTAAAATTCAAGTTAATTTTTATTTTTTAAGTATAAAAGAAAATATAAATTTTCACAGACTTTTTACCTAGATAAAACAAAGAACCTATAAGTATGAGAGAATCAGCGAGTCACTCTCATACTATAGGTCTATTAGAGAAATTATTCGTTCTTTTCTATTATTTCTTTCTCTAAGTGATACACAAAAGCAAATATTTCTGCCACAGCCTCATATAATTCTTCGGGAATTTGCTGGTGTATCTCAAGTTTTGATAAAAGCTCTACAAGGGCCTTATCCTCTTGTACGTGAATATCTTTATATTTGGCTTTCTCTAGTATTTGTTCTGCAACAAATCCACTACCTTTTGCAATTACCTTAGGTGCCTTGCTCATTTTCTTTATCAAATCTTAATGCAACCGCCTTTTTTACAGTATCTTTATTCATCATATCTTCACATCAACTCCTGTATAAGGAACAAAACCACTTGTTATGCTAACTTGCTCTTTATGATGAGATTGGTTTGCTACTGTATCAAATGATTTAACATGAATAGCAGATAATTTATAGTCCATTTCATTTAAGAGCCCTTTTAGTCCTTCAGAGTGACTGGATATGATAGGTTTTATATTTTCAAAATTATTTGTGATGCTAATCGTGATCACTCTGTTTTGAATTTGTACATCAACCACCATTTCTTTAAGAATAGGTAGCTGTAAATAAAAAGAATGCGGCAAAATGATGGGTCAATTTTTCCATTTTCTTGTTTTTTTCCATGCCATTGTATGGTTAAATCAGAATTACCCAATGGAAACAAAGGAACTTGTGTGATCATCTGAGTTGTAGGACCTAAATCTTGTTGAAGTAATGTTTGACCGTTCAATCGTTGGATAAGTGAATCAATCTGATCTTTGACCTTTGCAAGTCCTTCACCTTCTTTACTAACAACCAATAGCATATCCCTTAGCGCTTGTATCTCATTTGTAATATCTTTTATTGTCAAGCGATTCTCTCTGCCTAACTCAAGTTGCTTTACAGAGAGGAAGTCTTCCGAATTTTGCATGAGGCTTACTAATGATTGTTTTAATTGTGTAACTGTACTTGATGGCTGATCCAATTCCTGCAATGAATGAAATAAAGTATCAATTTGGTTTGCTAATGAGACATTGGATTGTGTTTGCATGAGGGACTTTATCACATTTTCTGTTAATGGATATTCTTGTTTAATTGCGTATTTTACTGCTTCTACAAAAGCTGATACATCTCCTTTGGGTGTATTCTTCAGCAGTTCTATAGCATTTAGTAGTTGTTCCTTGGTGAATGGAATGTGTTCTTTTGCTAATGCATCTGTTAATACTATATTTTCTTTGGATGTTTTTTGCTGAAACATTGAAAGCAAATCTTTTGCTACTGACTGGTGTGTCAATTGATTTACCTGCTTCATGATTTTTAATTGTAATCCCTGTTGTTCAGATCCTTCCACACGGAACCAGTAGCGATCTAAAGAATTTATTGAAGCTTCAAGCTGAGCAACTAACTTTGATTGTCCTATTTGAATTAGAGCTTTTTGATCAGGAAAGAGTTTAAGTACTTGCCCTTGAACTACTTGATTATTAGTTAATGTCAACTTATTTGTTGACATATTCATTTGTGCAATAGAATCATTAAGAAATCCTTTGATTGCTGAATATTGAATCATTTTCTTTCTCCCCTTAACTCAAGGACTTTGAAGCTCTTTAATTGGTGCGAAGCTTTTTCGATGGTGCTCAGTAACTCCATGAACATTTATAGCCTCTAAATGTTGTCTTGTCCCATATCCCATATGTTGAGCAAATCCATACTCAGGATATTGATTCGCAATGTTTCCCATTAATCGATCTCGAGTAACTTTTGCAATGACTGAACTTGCTGCAATTGAAATACTTTGAGAATCACCCTTGATAATTGATGTTTGTGGAATCTGAACATTAAGTTTCATAGCATCTAATAGTAAATAAGTCGGTGTTTTCGAAAGATTTTCAATTGCCTTTGACATTGCAAGCTTCGTTGCTTCATAAATATTAATTTCATCAATAATTGATGGAGAAACGATTCCAACACCTATTGCTTCAGCCTGTTCATGAATCATGTCATAAAAGCGTTCCCTCATCAATGCTGTGAGTTTTTTAGAATCTGTTAATCCAGGAATATAGCAATCCTCTTTTAGAATAACAGCCGCTGCTACAACTGGTCCTGCCAACGGTCCACGGCCAACCTCATCAATACCTGCTATAAGATGAAATCCATTCTTTTTAGCTTCTCTCTCAAAGCGTAGCATGCTATAAAACTGACTTTGTAGTTTACTCTGCTGCTCATATTGTTTGAACCACTTTTCAACTAATTGCTGTACTCCTTTTCTATGATCAGACTGACACTCAACTAGAAATGGATCAGCTTCATTTGTTATTGAAGAAAGCTTTTGTTTAATTTCATTAATCGTTAATTGCATGTCTTGTTTCTCCCTATTACGCATATTGTCTGTTTTTGTATGTACGTTTTATAAATATATATCTATTATATCGGCACATAATATAATAAATAAAGACCCGCATCATGAGCGAGTCATTTGAGTATTATTCTTTTCTAAAATCTGCAGGTGTTTCAAAGGATAACCTTCCTAATTTATCTGTTCGAATTTCTCTTAAAATGAGCTCAGACGTTTTATCATAATCAATATACCCGCCTGACATCATACAACCACGCTTTTTACCGATTTCATCGAAAAGTAAAACAATTTCATCAGAAAGATCTTCTAAATGAAACCGTTCAATCAGTCTATTTGGATAATGTTCTTTTAAAAATGTTAATGCAAATACAGTTATGTCCTGTAAGTTCAAGATAGCATCTTTTATTGCGCCTGTAGTTGCAAGCTTTTGACCTACAAGCTGATCCTCAAATTTAGGCCATAGTATTCCCGGTGTATCCAAGAGCTCTAGCTCGTTCCCTACCTTTACCCATTGTTGGGCAGTTGTGACACCAGGTCGATCTCCAGTTTTTGCTATATTTTTCTTTGCAAGTCTGTTAATCAATGTAGATTTACCTACATTAGGAATCCCAATGATTAAAGCACGTATCGCACGAGGCTTAATTCCCTTGGCAGCCATTTTATCAAATTTATCCTTTAATAGAAGCTTTGATAAAGAAGTAATTTGCTTTAATCCTGTACCGGATTGAGCGTCAATTGCAATTGCAGGAATATTCAGTTCTTTAAAATATTCAATCCACTGTTTTGTAATTGCTTCATCCGCCTTATCAGCTTTATTCAATAACACAATCCTTGGTTTGGATGAAACAATATCATCAATCATTGGATTTCTAGATGACATTGGAATTCTTGCATCAACAAGCTCAAAGACAATATCAATTAATTTAAGCTTTTCGGTAACTTGTCTTCTTGCTTTAGCCATATGTCCTGGAAACCATTGTATTGTCATAATTACACCTTCTTTTTTCTTACTCGACGAGACGAATTTGTGAGAATGGCCAATAGACTAAACTCGTTTTCCCCATTACCTCTTCAATTGGTATCGTTCCTATATGTCTACTATCTTTACTTTGCCGTCTGTTATCACCCATAACAAACAGATAGCCTTGGGGTACCGTAGATTCCCCTGTAATGCTTTCTAAATCAAAAGGCTCTGTTAAAGGACCATCTATGAGTTCAGTTTTATATTCATCAAGATATGGTTCTTCATATTTTTCACCATTTATATACAGCGTATCATTTTTATATTCAACATGATCGCCTGGTAAGCCAATTACTCGTTTAATATAATCCTTATCAACCGTAGCATGGAAAACAACGATATCAAAACGTTCAGGTTCACCTATTTTATATAAAAACTTATTCACAATCATTCTATCTTGTGTATGTAGTGTTGGCATCATTGAATAACCATCAACTACAATAGGTGCAAAAAAGAAGGATCTTATGATTGCCGCTAAGATGACAGCGATAGCTAAAGCTTTTATCCACTCTAGGACTTCATTTTTCTTTTTTGTCATATCTTCACCTGCTTCTAGCAATCATTATGTCCACTGTTTGTTTCTTGATATACACGTATTATTAATTGACTTTTATTATTATTATTTCTATGTAACAGTTTTTAAAAAATAGTTAAGGAATGACAGTATTATTGAAAAAGGAGCTTGTTAAGCAACAAGCTCCTTTTCAACTATACGGACAGTATACTGACCCATATATGTTAGGCTTAGGGTAAACTAAGCTGTCTTATCGAATTTCTTTAATACGCGCAGCTTTACCACGTAATTGACGTAGGTAGTAAAGTTTTGCACGGCGAACTTTACCGCGGCGAATAACTTCTAGCTTCGCGATCTTTGGTGTGTGTACAGGGAAAGTACGTTCAACACCTACACCGTAAGAGATCTTACGAACAGTAAATGTTTCGCTAATTCCACCACCACGACGCTTAATCACAACACCTTCAAATACCTGAATACGTTCACGAGTACCCTCAACGATACTAACGTGTACACGTACAGTATCACCAGGACGGAAAGAAGGTAAATCAGATTTTAATTGCTCTTTTGTGATTTCTTCAATTAGTTTTTGCATCGTTTTCAACTCCTTCCAACAGATGCTCATTCCAATATTTATAGATTGCAGCGGAACATCGTTTTAAAAGACTTGCATATTATACATCAGCAAGTCACGAGATTTATCATACCATATCACTACATTGGGTGCAATAGCTAGATTCCATTTTGCCATTTTTTAATGATCGCTTTTTGTTTTTCTGTCAACGGGTATTTTTCTAATAGGTCCGGACGACGTTCAAAGGTTCTTTTTAGAGATTGCTCCTCACGCCACTCAGCGATTAATTTGTGATTTCCTGATAAAAGTACTTCCGGCACTTTGAGGCCTCTAAAATCAGCCGGTCTTGTGTAATGGGGGTGCTCTAGTAAGCCGGAACTATAAGAATCTAAAATAGGAGAGTCCTCGTTTCCCAGTACACCTGGAAGGAGCCGGACAATACTATCTGTTATGACCATTGATGCGAGCTCTCCTCCCGTTAAGACAAAGTCACCTATAGAAATCTCATCTGTCACAAGATGTTCTCTAATCCTCTCGTCGTAGCCTTCATAATGTCCACAAACAAAAAGTAGGTGATCCTCTCTAGCTAATTGTTCTGCTTTTGCTTGTGTAAACCTTTCACCTTGAGGGCAAACCAATATTACCTTAGGCTTTGAGTTATGCTGTTTACGTATGTCCTCTACAGCATCAAAAATAGGTTGTGGAGTTAATACCATCCCAGCTCCCCCGCCATAAGGATAATCATCAACATTTTGATGTTTATTTGATGAATATTCACGAAAATTAATCACATTAAATGTAACAGCTTCTTTTTCTTGAGCTTTTTTAAGAATAGATTCATTTAATACTCCATGAAACATCTCTGGAAACAAAGTTAGAAAATCAATCTTCATTAATCAAGTAACCCTTCCATTGGTGTGATAATGATCTTCTTTTCATCAATGTTGATTTCTTTTACAATTTCATCTATGTAAGGTACAAGCAAGTCTTTTCCTGCTTTTCTTTGAATAACCCAAACATCATTTGCACCTGTTGCCAGAATTTCACGTATTGTTCCGATTTCTTCCCCGCTATCTGAATACATCTTACACCCTATAATTTCATGGAAGTAATATTCACCTTCTTCAAGCTCAGATAATTGAGATTCTGATACTTTTATTAAAGATCCTTTAAAAGGTTCAACATCCTGAATAGAGTGTAATCCCTCAAACGTTAATAGGTCGAAGTTTTTATGTACACGGTGAGAGTCAACAATGACTTCTATCGGATTAGTTGATCCTTCCTTGAAAATATATAAAGTATTTCCAGGCTCATATCTTTCTTCAGCAAAATCTGTTTTTGAAATAACGCGTACTTCTCCTCTAATACCATGTGTATTGACTATTTTCCCAACATTAAACCATTTTTCAGCCACATTTATCACCTCAGGCGTATTTGATCGACTATACCATCTTTTATAACAATGCTCTTTTCTTTCATTAGTTCATCCCAATTGTCACCAACATTTAAATCAATTATAGCATCTACTTCTTTTTCTTTTATTTCACTTCCAATTGGCAATGTATGTACCTGTTCTAATTGAAACTCTACTAGCTTGATTTTTTCACGCCGTTTATCTATTTCTTTTAAAAATTGTGTCGAAAGCTGCTTACTTGTTTTCTCCACCTTTTTATATTCAAAATACAGTTGATCACATTCTTGTTCGATCAACTTTTTTCGTGAAGAAAATTCTTTTATTAATGATTGCTTACTAGTTTCTGTTATCATTTGTTTAACAGTCACGCGGTGGAGTATCTTCATTATTGTTCCTCCCCTTTTAAAGCTTAATACTACTAAAGTATAAGCACTCACCAACTTTTATTAAATGTTGTAAAGTATTTGAAAAACTAAGGCATTTGCCAAGTCCTCATGGCGAAAGCCTTAGTTTTCTAATTTCTGATAGTACAAAAAAAGGGGAGGAACCTCCTCACCCTTTTTTAGTCGTTAATCTCTAGTTGGATTCGTTTAGATGAATTAGATCCCGCTGCATAAACAACAGTTCGAATGGCTTTTGCGATCCTTCCTTGTTTACCGATCACTTTACCGATATCGTCCTTATGAACAGAAAGTCGGAATATCATTTGATGCCCCTCTTCATGTTCAGTGATCTCAATCTGATCTGGCTTATCAACAAGCGGCCTCACAATTGCTTCGATTAACTCTTTCATCCCAACAGTCATTACTTGCTGTTTTTAGCGTTATGGAATTTTTCCATAATGCCTTCGTTAGAGAACAAGTTACGAACTGTATCAGATGGTTTTGCACCATTTGACATCCATTTTAGTGCTAATTCTTCATTGATTTTTACTTCTGCTGGTTGAGCAACTGGGTTGTAAGTTCCTACAACTTCAATGAAACGTCCATCACGTGGTGAACGAGAATCTGCTACTACGATACGATAAAAAGGAGATTTTTTTGCTCCCATACGTTTTAAACGAATTTTAACTGCCATTTTATAAAGCACCTCCGAAAATGTTTCAACAAGATAGTATATTATCAAATAAGTTATATGATGTAAAGGTTTTTTTCTTGTCAGTTTTAAAAAACCTCTAAAAACAGTGTAAATTACTACATTTTTGTACAAAAATCAGCTTTCGTTTCAGTAGATTTCAAAATTAATTCATTACATAAATGGAAATTTAAATCCACCTTTTTTCTTACCTTTTGTCATGCTTGTCATTTGCTTCATCATTTTTTTCATATCTTCAAATTGCTTTAATAAACGGTTCACTTCTTGAACAGTCGTACCGCTACCTTTTGCAATTCGCTTTTTACGTGAAGCATTCATCATTTCAGGATTGGACTTTTCAGCCTTCGTCATTGATTTAATAATAGCCTCTACATGACTTATTTGCTTTTCATCAACCTGTAGGTTTTTTAATCCCTTCACCTTGTTTGCACCAGGCAACATGCCAATAAGATCCTCTAAAGGTCCCATATTGCGAACTTGTCCCAATTGTTCAAGAAAGTCATCAAATGTAAAAGATGCTGTACGCATTTTTTGTTCTAGTTCTTTTGCTTTTTCTGCATCAACATTTGTTTGAGCCTTTTCGATGAGTGTTAACACATCACCCATCCCTAAAATTCTAGATGCCATACGTTCAGGATGAAACGCTTCAAGAGCATCCAGCTTTTCTCCTAGACCAACAAACTTAATTGGTGTATTCGTTACAGAGCGAATCGATAATGCAGCACCGCCACGTGTATCACCGTCAAGTTTTGTTAAAACAACACCGGTTAATCCAAGCTGTTCATTGAAACTTTTAGCAACGTTAACTGCATCTTGTCCAGTCATTGCGTCAACAACAAGGAAAATTTCATCAGGCTTGGCAATTTCTTTTACCTGTTCAAGCTCTTCCATTAGATTTTCATCTATATGAAGTCGACCAGCTGTATCAATGATCACATAGTCATGATGCTCTTGCTTTGCATGCTCTAATGCTTTTGTTGCAATTTCAACTGGACTTACTTGATCTCCCAAGGAAAATACAGACATATCTAATTGTTTTCCTAGAGTTTGCAGCTGCTTAATAGCAGCTGGTCGATAAATATCTGCCGCAACAAGCAATGGATTTCGATTATGTTTCTTTCTTAAGAGATTTGCCAGCTTACCGGTAGTTGTTGTTTTACCTGCACCTTGTAAACCAACCATCATAATAACTGTCGGTGGGCGATTTGATACCGCAATCTTACTTTGCTCTCCACCCATTAATTCGGTTAGCTCATCTTTAACTACTTTAATGACCTGTTGTCCAGGAGTTAAGCTTTTCATAACTTCTTGACCAACAGCACGCTCACTTACGCGCTTAATAAACTCCTTTACGACCTTGAAGTTAACATCTGCTTCTAAAAGGGCAAGGCGCACTTCGCGCATCATTTCCTTTACATCCGCTTCGGTTACTTTTCCTTTGCCGCGAATTTTGGCCATTGTATTCTGCAGTCGGTCGGCTAATCCTTCAAATGCCATAAATGCCGCCTCCTAATCTAATTTCTCAAGTTCTTGAAGCAAGACTTCATACTGATTATGATTTGCCACTTCAGCAGAAAACTCACGCAGTTTTGTCATGATTTTCTGTCGCTCTTGAAACTTTTGAAATAATACTAGCTTTTCCTCATATTGCTCCAACATTGCTTCAGTTCGCTTAATGTTATCGTAAACAGCTTGTCTACTAACACTGTACTCTTCCGCAATTTCACCAAGGGAGTAATCATCTAGATAGTATAAGGACATATAGCTCTTCTGCTTAGGGGTTAACAGTGATTGATAAAAATCAAATAAATATGTTAACCTCGTTGTTTTTTCAAGCATCATGCCTTTTCACCCCTTTGTTAAGTGAATTACCTTTACAACATATAAGTCTACATACGAAGCATTTTCTTGTCAAGTATATAAAGGCATATAGTAGAAAAACTTGGCTTTTTGCCAAATCCTAATAGCTAAGTCCTAGTTTCTTAAACGATATCCATAACATTTCTATCCTTTCTACGTATAAAAAAGCTAACCAAGATAAGGTTAGCTTAATAAGAATTTATTCTTTTTCTTGTTCCTCAATAATACCTGAGAACAGACCGTACACATATTGCTCAGTATGAAACTCTTGTAAATCATCCATCTTTTCACCTAAACCAACAAATTTCACTGGTATATCCAGTTCACCTTTAATAGCCAATACAATACCACCCTTAGCTGTACCGTCTAATTTAGTAAGAACAATACCTGAAACATCTGTTGCTTGTGAAAATTGTTTTGCTTGTGTCATCGCGTTTTGACCTGTTGTTGCATCCAATACAAGTAATACTTCATGCGGTGCTCCAGGGATCTCACGTTCTATCACACGTTTTACCTTTTCAAGCTCCTTCATCAAGTTTACTTTGTTTTGAAGACGCCCGGCTGTATCACATAATAAAACATCTACTTGTCTAGCTTTAGCAGCTTGGACGGCATCATACATAACAGCAGCAGGATCTGAGCCTTCCGATTGTTTGATTACATCTACGCCAACTCTTTCTCCCCATACTTCTAGCTGTTCAATTGCTCCGGCCCTAAATGTATCTCCAGCTGCTAAAAGAACTGAATTGCCCTCACTTTTTAATTTATGAGCTAATTTTCCAATTGTAGTTGTTTTTCCAACACCATTAACACCTACGAATAAAATAACATTTAGTCTGCCTTTTTCCAGGTTTAATTTGTTAATAGGTTCGTCTACACTGTCACCTTCATAAATGTCAATAAGTTTTTCAGAGATGACAGCTTGGACATCCTTTGTATCTTGGATGTTGCGTCGCTTCACTTCCATTTTCAACTCATCAATTAAATCCATAACAGTTGCGACACCCACATCTGCACTAATTAAAAGCTCTTCAAGTTCCTCGAAAAAATCTTCATTTACTTTTCGATATTTCGCCACTAAATCATTCATTTTACCAGCAAAAGAATCTCGGGTTTTTGTTAAGCCCTCTTTAAATTTTACAGTTACAGCATCTGTTTGTTGAGTGATTTTTTCTTTTAATTTCTTAAAAAACTCATTCTGTTGTTCGTCCTTTCGGCTAAGATTGAACTAATTCTTTTGTCTCTTCTAATCTAACTGATACAAGCTTTGAGACACCTGATTCCTGCATCGTTACCCCATATAATACATCCGCTTCTTCCATGGTACCTTTACGATGGGTGATAACGATAAATTGAGTTTCATGACTGAACTTTTTTAAATATTGCGCAAATCGATGTACATTTGCTTCATCAAGAGCTGCCTCAACTTCATCAAGTACACAAAACGGAACAGGGCGGACTTTCAAAATAGAGAATAATAATGCTATAGCTGTTAATGCACGTTCTCCTCCAGACAACAACCCAAGATTTTGTAATTTTTTGCCAGGCGGTTGTGCAACAATTTCAACACCTGTGTTTAACAAATCATTGGGATCTGTTAGTTTAAGCTCCGCTCTTCCCCCACCAAAGAGGGCTTGGAATACAGCTTCAAAATGTGATCGAATTGCATTAAAGGTTTGCTCAAACCTTCTTTTCATTTCATCATCCATTTCATCAATCACTAAGTAAAGTGTGTCTTTCGCTTCTAGTAAATCATCACGTTGCTCGGTTAAGAATGTAAAACGTTCAGAAACACGTTCATATTCATCAATCGCTCCTAAGTTTACCGTTCCTAACTCATCAATTGCAAGTTTAATCAGTTTAACACGTTTTCTCGCTTCCTCCACTTCAATCTCAAGTGTGAATTTTTCTTTTGCTCCTTCAAAGGATAAAAAGTATTCCTCACGTAAATGATTTAAGCGATTATCGAGTTCAACGTCCAGGCGGTTTAGCTTTACTTCTTCATCTTTAAGGATTTCTTGCAACTGCTTATCCTGCCGTTTTATCTCTTTTAACTCGCTTTCTTCAAACTCAAGCTTGCCTTGTAGCTGAAGACGTTCTTCTCTTCTACTTGCAATTAAATCGATTGTTTTATTTTTATCTTGAAGCTTTTTGGTTGCCGCTTCTTCCAGTTTTTCTTCTCCGGATGAGCTTGACGTCATTTCACTTGATAGAAGAGAGTAATCATCAGCTGCTTCGTCATGCTTTTGTTGAGCATGCTTTAGATCTTCATGAATTCTTTCTACTTTTTCTTTTTGATTTTCAAACAATTGTTGTTTTCCGGCTAAGACAACTTTTAATTCTGTTAGTTCAGTCTGAAGCTCATCTTTTGAGGTTTGCTGTGTGTTTTTCTTTTCAGACATTTCCTCAATTTTTTGATCAAGGTCAACTATTTTTGTTGACACTTCTTGAAGTTTAGCCTCAAGCTCTTTTTTACGACGATCAATCCGATCCTTTTCTGAATCAAACGCTTCTTTTTCAGAATCATATAATGTTAAATGATCATTCACATTTTTTTCATTTAATTCAATTTCACGGATATCACTTCGTATTCTTTGTTCCTCTAGTCTAAGATTTTCACCTTTTGAGCGTAAATCCTCTAATTGCCTTTCTTGTTTTACAATGATCTCCTTGGAAGACTTTACATCAATTTCGAGTTGTTCTGTTTTCTCTTCCATTACCGTCAGCTTTTTCGAAATTTGTTCAACTTCGCGTTGTCGACTTAAGAGGGAGTTGTTTTTTTGTTTAACGGCTCCACCAGTCATCGAACCCCCTGGATTTACAACATCTCCTTGTAGCGTTACAAGCCGGTAACGATAATTCATTAACTTTGCAATATCATTTGCACCTTTTAGATCTGATGTAACAATGACTGTTCCTAGTAAGTTAGCGATTATTGATTTAAATCTAGGTTCATACTCCACAAGACTTGTAGCTATACCGATAAAAGCCGGGTGATTTTGAATCATATTCAAATCATGCTTGTTGATAGCACGCTCTTTAATGACTGACAGAGGGAGTAACGTAGCTCTCCCATATGAGTTTTGCTTTAAAAATTGTATCGCTTTTCTAGCAGCACCTTCATCTTCAACAACTACATGCTGCATAGAGCTGCTTAAGGCAATCTCAATGGCAGTTTCAAAATCCTTTTCCGTCTTAATTAATTCTGCCACAGCACCATGAATTCCTCCGAGTTTGTCTTTGGCCTTTAGAATCTCTTTTACTCCTTGAAAAAATCCAGCATAATCTTCCTGCATTGATTCTAGTACTTCTTTGCGTGACCTGGTTTGTTGTAATAATTGATAGGCCTGATATAATGCCGATTCTTTTTTTTGATACGTATTTTTAAGGTTTTCTAGTTTGGCTGAGGTGTCTCGGAAATTTTTTATTTGATCTGATAATTGTTTCTCAACCAGTGCATAGTTTGCTTCAATCTTTAATTTTTTCTCTAAAATTTCAGAGCGCTCTACCACATACCGTTTATTTGATTCTAGCAATCTTTCATTTTTTCTTTCTTGTTGAGTTAATTGTTCATTTAAATATTGAATCTCATTTCTTGCTGTAGCTTGCTCATTAAGGAGTTCAAAATATTCACTTTTCAATTCTTCAATTAGCTCTTCAATATTTTGATTATATGATAATGCCATCTTTTGTTTTTCTGATAATTCTTTTTTGATCAATTCCAATTCATTTGAATAAACGTCAAGAAGCATTTCTTGTTCTGATTTTTCATGACGTAATTGGGCTATTTGCGTTGTATAGTCGGCTATTGTTTTTTCTAATTGAGCTTTATTTTGATGGGCATTTTTCTTTCTCTCTTTTAGGACTTCTTTTCTACCTTCAAGCTTTTCTAACTCTTCACTTGCAAGTAAAAGAACCTGTTGAAGGTCATTAATTGAGTCATCTAAAGCACTAATATGATCTTTCATCTGTTCGACTGCTGCTTCTTTTTTTGCATGGTAGCTGAAAGGTTTCCTTCTAAGACCTTGTTATTTTCTACAGATTTAGAAAGATTTTCATATTTTTGATGAAGTTCTTCTATTTCAAACACTGTTAAAGCAACTTCAATCTGCTCTAGTTCTTCCTTTTGTTCTAAATAATCCTTGGCAATAGATGCCTGCATTTTTAAAGGTTCGACTTGCCCTTCCAACTCATGAAGAATATCATTTACACGATTTAAATTTTCTTGTGTTTCCGCAAGTTTATATTCAGCCTTTTTCTTCCGAGATTTATATTTTAAAACTCCTGCAGCTTCTTCAAAAATTGAACGTCTTTCTTCAGATTTACTGCTTAGGATTTCTTCTACTTTCCCTTGGCTTATGATCGAAAATGCTTCTTTCCCTAACCCTGAGTCCATAAACAGGTCAACAATGTCTTTTAATCGACAGCTTTGTTTATTAATGAAAAATTCGCTTTCTCCTGAACGGTAAACACGGCGGGTTACACTTACCTCATGATAATCAATAGGAAGAAAATGATCTTCATTATCAAGCGTAAGGGTTACTTCAGCTACATTTAAGCTTTTTCTCGAATCGCTTCCGGCAAAAATAATATCTTCCATTTTTGCTCCGCGCAAAGATTTAGCCGACTGTTCTCCAAGTACCCATCTAATACCATCGGTTATATTACTTTTTCCACTACCATTAGGTCCAACTACTGCAGTAACACCTTTGACAAAATCTACGGTGACTCTTTCAGCAAAGGACTTGAATCCAACAATATCCAAACGTTTGAGGAACATTGTGATCCTCCTTACTTATTCTTTTTTCTAATGTTTTCGTCAATTATGTTTTATATCATCGTAATTATGACAAACTCCTCCATATTTTATCATAATTTGTCGACATATCTTAAAGTTTTTTTATCGTTAAGAGTTTTAAATAGATAAACCTTAAAAAAGGACAACTCCTTCAATTTCGTATGTTGTTTATCATACGATTCTAAGGTTGTCCTTTGTCCTTGATCCTATTTATTTATTTGTTGCAGTTTCGATAGTGCTTCTTGGGCAGCATGCTGCTCTGCTTCTTTTTTTGATTTACCGCTACCTGTACCATACACCTTGCCATCCAAAGAAACAGTGGAGACAAATTCACGGTTATGCGCAGGACCTTTTTCCTGAAGGATTTTATATTCTAATACCCCTTTTGTATCTCTTTGAACAAATTCCTGAAGCTGACTCTTGAAATCCATTACATGCGAAAAGGCTCCTTCATCAACTTTTGGGATAACAAACTTATCTAAAAATTGAACAACGGCCTCAAGACCTTGATCTAAATAAAGCGCTCCAATGAATGCTTCAAATACGTCTGCGAGTAAAGCAGGCCGAGAACGCCCTCCTGTCATTTCCTCACCTTTACCAAGTAACACCAAACTACCAAACGAAAGAGAATTAGCAAAACCAACAAGTGAGGGCTCACATACGATCGCAGCACGTAATTTTGTTAATTCCCCTTCACTCATCATTGGATATTTCTTGTAAAGGTATTGAGAAATAGTTAACTCAAGAACAGCATCACCTAAAAATTCCAGCCTCTCATTATCTTCATATGGTTTTTTTCGATGTTCATTAACATATGAGGAATGAGTAAATGCTTGGTACAAGAGTTTTTCATTTGCAAACGCATGTCCAATATTCACTTGGAATTTTTTAAACTCTTCCGCTTTTTTTGCAAAAGAGCGTCTCTCTTTATAATTTATATGTCTTGCCATAGCTTGGACCTCCAATTTAAATACGAAAGCAACTCCATGTTTAAACTTGTATAAGACACTTCATAATTGAAGGTAATTGTCATTGTCCCCTTGAATTATGAAGTGGCTTATGACCTGTGCATGTGTTTACCAGTAGTATACATCATGCTAAGAATAAAGCATAGAAGCCTGATACCAGCAAAAATATTTTTTAAATGCTAAAGAAAGGGGGAAAGTCCCGTAATACCTACGGGACTTTTTTCAGCAACATTACTGTTGGCTATTTATGTAGTTAACAGCGTCACCCACTGTACCGATTTTTTCTGCATCTTCGTCAGAAATCTCCATATCGAACTCATCTTCAAGTTCCATAACAAGCTCAACTACATCAAGGGAATCTGCTCCAAGATCATCTTTAAATGAAGACTCTAATTTCACTTCAGCCTCATCTACACCTAAACGGTCAACGATAATCTTTGTTACACGTTCTAAAACATCTGCCATTTTCCTTCACCTCCCCTCAAGTATTATAGATGATTTTATTATGAAAAACTAGGTTTGTTTCTAGTATTTTATTTCAAACAGTTATTCTTCACTAGTTTACCTTGCAAACATCAAGGAAATACAAAAAATCACATCACCATTCCACCGTTAATATGAAGAGTTTGCCCCGTGATATATTTACTTTTCTCCGAAGCAAGGAATGTTACAGCATTAGCTATATCACTTGGTTCTCCTAAAGCTGCTAATGGAATTTGTTTAAGTAAATCAGCTTTGATATCGTCATTTAATTCATCTGTCATGTCTGTTGAAATAAATCCGGGCGCTACAGCATTTACAGTAATATTTCTAGATGCTAATTCCTTGGCTGTTGTTTTTGTTAATCCTATTACTCCCGCTTTTGCTGCAACATAATTTGCTTGACCAGGATTTCCACTTACACCAACAACTGATGTTATATTAATAATTCGGCCATTTCTTTGCTTCATCATTTGTCTTGTAACTGCTTTTGTACAAAGAAATACACCTTTTAAGTTTGTGTCGATAACTTCATCCCATTCTGAATCCTTCATTCTCATGAGAAGATTATCTCTTGTTATTCCTGCGTTATTTACAAGAATATCTAATTGACCAAATTCCTTAATCACTTCTTTTATCATTTGCTGAACTTCATCACCATTAGACACATCGGCTTTAATAGCGATAGCTTGTCCACCACTTGCTTTGATCTCATCAACAACCTCATTAGCCTTCGCTTCGTTTCCGGCATAGTTAACAGCAATACTTGCCCCATTCTTTGCAAGATCCAATGCGATGGCTCTTCCAATTCCACGTGATGCCCCGGTAACTAAAGCAACCTTATTGCTTAGCATTAAGCTTCCTCCTTCAATTTGTCTACAGTTACATGTAAAGATTCAAGATCAAATATATTATAAACCGATGCTGAACGATCAATTTTTTTCACCAATCCAGTTAACACTTTACCAGGTCCAATTTCGACAAATGTTGTCACACCATTTTGTACCATTGTTCTTATTGATTCTTCCCATCTTACAGGTGAGTATAACTGTTTGACAAGTAAATCCTTAATTTGCTCGTGACATTCTACCGGTTTTGCTGTTACATTTGCAATGACCGGGGTAGAAGCATCCTTAAATTTAACTTCAGATAATACCTGATCAAACTTTTCTGCTGCAGGTTTCATTAATTCAGAATGGAACGGCCCGCTGACAACTAATGGAATTGCTCGTTTTGCACCATTTTCTTTTGCAAGTGACGACGCCTTTTCAACCCCTGCAGCTGTTCCAGAAATAACGATTTGTCCTGGGCAATTTAGGTTCGCTAATTGAACCGAATCGCCATTTTCAGTTACATTGTTTGTGACCTTTTCCAATTCTTCTGCCGCCATTCCCAGGATGGCCGACATTGCTCCCTTACCTGCAGGTACAGCCTCGTCCATATATTCTCCACGTTTTTTTACAGCATACACAGCGTCCTCAAAATCCAGAACACCTGCAGCAACTAGAGCCGAGTATTCCCCTAACGAATGACCAGCAACATAATCTGCATGGACATTAAATTTCTTAACATATTCTAAAATAGCGATACTTGTTGTTAGTAAAGCAGGCTGGGCATTATAAGTTAATGTTAATGTATCTTGTGGTCCTTCGAAAATAAGTTCCTTTAATTTCTGTCCTAATTTTTTGTCGGCTTTTTCAAAAATATCTTTTGACTCAGTAATGTCTTGATAGAAGTCCTTTCCCATGCCAACTACTTGTGAACCTTGACCAGGAAATAAAAAAGCAATCTTCGTCATCTCGTGTTCCTCCGTTTCCTATCCCTTTATTGAAGAAAGAATTGTACCGGATACATCATTTGATATCATTTCTCTTGTTTGACGGATAGCATTATAAATTGCATTAGCATCCGATGATCCGTGGGCTTTAATCACAGGGGCTTTTAAACCAAATAGAGCAGCACCGCCATATTCAGAATAATCCATTTGCTGTTTGATTACTTTTAATTGGGGTTTTAACACACCTGCAGCAAGCTTTGAAGTGAAATTACTTGTTAAAGCAGATTTCAGCATCGAAAATACAGAAAGGGCTGTACCCTCGATTGTCTTTAGGGCGATATTTCCAGTAAATCCATCTGTAACAACCACATCTGCCACAGATTCCATCAAATCTCTTGATTCAACATTTCCGATAAAGTTAACATTCGCTTCTTTTAACAGTTCAAAAGTTTGCTTAGTTAACTCATTCCCTTTCTTATCTTCTGTCCCAACATTTAAAAGGCCTACTCGAGGGTTATTAATTCCTCTAACTCTTTCAGCATATACTGATCCCATAATGGCATATTGAAGTAAATGTTCCGGTTTTGCATCAACATTTGCACCTACATCTAAAAACAAAAAACCTTTACCATCCAGTGTTGGTAATGTGGGCGATAATGCAGGCCTTTCAATACCCTCAATTCTTCCTACAACTAATAATCCAGCTGTCATGAGAGCACCTGTGTTTCCTGCTGAAATACACCCGTCTGCTCTCCCTTCTTTCACTTCATTTGCCATTAAGACCATTGATGCATTTTTTTTACGACGTACTGCTCGAACAGGCTCATCTGTTCCTTCAATTATTTCATCAGTATGTATAATGTTGATTCTTGTAGCATCTCTTAAATATGTTTTTATTTTATCTTCCTGACCAATAAGCGTGACCTCTAAATCGGGAAATGCGGCTATAGCTTTCATGACACCTTCAACTACCGATTTTGGCGCATGATCTCCACCCATTGCATCGATCGCTAGCTTCATTATGTAACCTACCTTTGTGTTTGATTAGAGCGATACATTTCAAACTCACCAGAAAAAACCAATTCACTTCCTACAAAGCTATTTACTTCTACCATCGTTCGTTTTTGTTCAGAATCACTTTTCACCATTTTTGCTTTGGCAATGACACGCTCATTTTCTTTTACTTGTCTTGTAAAATGAATATTTGCCTTTGCTGTTAATGCCAATTCATCATTTATCATTGCTACAGCCAGTGAGTTTGCTTGTGCAAATAAGTGGTGACCCCTGGCAATTTGATTCCTGCTAAATACATGCTCTTTTTTAATTTCCAAAATAGAAATTGCGGACTCATCGAGTTGTAAGTCTATAACTTCTCCTATTACTTCTTCTATCGGTAATGCCTTAACTTCATCATCCAATTTCTTTTCAGCGACATGTTTTATTCGTTCCCTTAATTCAGGAATGGATAATTCTAACCTATCCAAGCGTATCGTTTGAATACTAACTTGAAACCTCTCAGCTAGCTCTTCATCGGTTATGAATGGTGTGTTAGTAATTGTCTCCTGTAATAAAAGTTGTCTTTCTTTTTTACTTTTTCTCATGATATCAATGACACCGTCCGAACTATTAAGACTAGGTACTAATAGTAGTATATAGATAAAGAAAACAGATTGCAACTGTATTGCTATCTGTTTTCTGAGAAAAAGTTATTAAACTATCATTAATCCAGCTTTTCGCCCTCGAGTATGCCTGATTGATGTAAGTATACTCTTAATGGTTCATATTTTACTTCTTCCCAAAAAGCCTTTGACTGGATAAGTTCTGCTGCATCTTGTCTCGCTACTTCCAATGCACGATAATCATGTACCATATCTGCTACTTTAAAGATTGGCATTCCGCTTTGTTTTTTCCCAAAGAAGTCACCTGGTCCTCTAAGTTCTAAATCACGTTCCGAGAGGACAAATCCATCATTTGTCTCGGTCATGATTTTCATTCGTTCTTTTCCAGTTTCTGATTTAGGATCTGCAAGCAAAATACAATATGACTGTTCACTGCCCCTACCTACCCGACCTCTTAATTGGTGGAGTTGAGAAAGGCCAAACCGTTCTGCATCATAAATAATCATTGTTGTAGCATTCGGAACATTGACACCCACTTCAACGACAGTTGTAGATACCAATACATTTACTTCATTTTGACTAAAGCTTCTCATTACAGAGTCTTTTTCATCTGAAGAGAGTCTTCCATGCATGAGACCAATTTGAAATCTCCCTTTATAGTAAGAAGTCAACATACTGTGAACATCAAGAGCATTTTGAACATCCAACTTATCAGATTCCTCAATCAATGGACAAATAACATAGGCCTGGCGTCCTTTTGATAACTCTTTTTCAATAAATACGAGAATCCTCTCAAGCATAGAAGGTTTTACCCAGTAAGTTTCGATTGCTTTTCTTCCGGCAGGTAACTCGTCAATTATCGATACATCCATTTCCCCAAAAGCTGTTATAGCTAATGTTCTTGGAATCGGTGTTGCTGTCATAAATAATACATCTGTATGTTCTCCTTTTTCACGGAGCATTCGTCTTTGTTCCACACCAAAGCGATGTTGTTCATCTGTAATAACAAGACCAAGTTTATGAAACTTTATATCATCCTGGATTAAGGCATGTGTACCAATCAATAATTGAATCTCATTTTTTTCAACTTTTTCTAGCAATTCTCTTCTCTTTTTCCCTTTAACTGAACTCGTCAGCAATGCTACAGTTACATTATATGGCTCAAAAAGTTGCACGAGTGAATCAGCATGTTGCTCTGCTAAAATTTCAGTTGGAACCATAAGAGCCCCTTGATAGCCGGATAACACCGCAGCATAAAAAGCGATAGCAGCTACAATGGTTTTTCCAGAACCAACATCTCCTTGTAATAATCGATTCATGCGGTATGGAGATGTCATATCCTGTAAAATCTCATTCACCACTCTTGATTGTGCTTTTGTAAGCGGAAAAGGTAATGAATCAATAAATTGCTGGTGTTTCTCCCTTGAAAATTCATGCATAACCCCTTTTGACTGTTCACGTTGTATTTTTCTTAACGCCTGCATTTTAAGTTGAAATAATAGAAATTCCTCATACACAAAACGTCTGCGCGCTAATTTTAAATCTTCCTTTTCATGAGGAGTATGAATTGTGTATAGTGCTTCTCTTCTGGTTAACAACTTATATTTTTGTAACAGATCATCAGGGAGAATTTCTTCAATATCTTTTAAATATGTTGATAAGGCAAGTGAAACAAACTTTTTTATCCCTTTTACTGTAAGTTTACCCTTTATAGAGTAAACCGGCTCTATGCCTGATTGTTCTTTCTTAGGACCGAACGATAATTGCTGGACGGTAATTGTTTGCCGATGCTTATCCCATTTTCCAGTTACTGTAACAGTTGAATCAATGGTAAGTTTATTTTTAAAGTAAGGACGGTTAAAACAAACAACTGATAAAAGGTACTTTCCAACAAGTAAACGAAATGTTAACCGTGAACGTTTTCTTCCGAAAAAGGTAAGTGAAGCCTCACTATGTACCCTTCCTTCAACCGTTACTCGCTCATCGTGCTTAACATCTTCTAAGTCTCGCAGACTGTTATCATCATATCGATATGGAAAATACTCCAACAGGTCTTGAATTGTATAAATCCCTACATCATTTAATAATTCAGATGTTTCACTTCCTACACCTTTTAATTCAGAAATTGGTTCTAATAATTTATTCATCACCATTAAATTTGCGTCTTCCATAAGCCATAAGATCTTAGCTGTTGACCTGTAGGAGCCGCAGCTAACCCTCCTTATTAAGTTACTTTAAGCAAAAGAAGCAGTACTTGATTATGTTCAATATTGCTCGTCTACCCTTTTATTTTAAATAATGTTCTTATCTTATTATTTACTATTGTTAACAGAACGGGAACATTCGTTTCCTACAGTTTTATTTTAACAGAAATAAGGAAAATCAGCATGTCTATAATTCGTAGTCAGCATTCCAAAAAATAAAATTAATAAAATCTTGTTAATAAACAACAAAAAACCCAGAAATCCGGGTTTTTTGTTGTTTATTATTCAACTGAAAATATATAGGAATATAAAGGTTGATCCCCTTTATGCACTTCAACTTCTACGTCCTCAAACATTTCTTCAACAAATTGTAACAGCTGTTCTGTCTCCTCTTCTGTTGCTTCTTCACCTTGAATTATCGTAACAATTTCATCATCTTCAGAAATCATTTCAGTGAGAAGTTTTTTAGAGGCAGCTAATTGTTCCCGATCTGTAATAACAATTTTACCGTTTGATATACCCATAAAATCGCCTTTAGCAATATCGAGTCCATCTATATTTGTATCACGTACGGCATATGTTATCTGACCACTCTTCACATGCTGCAATGCTTCATTCATCAATCCTTCAACTTCTTCTGTCTCAGCTGTTGGATTAAACGCCAGTAATGCAGCCATTCCTTGCGGCACTGTTTTAGATGGAATAACGATAACATTTTCTTCAACTACTGATGCTGCTTGTTGAGCTGCCATAACAATATTTGAGTTATTTGGTAAAATGATAATATTTTCGGCGTTTACGTCATGAATCGCCTTAACAATATCCTCAGTGCTTGGATTCATTGTTTGACCGCCTTCAATGACTTCATTTGCCCCAATACTTCTAAATAACTCTGCAATACCTTTACCCATTGAAACAGTTACGATACCATATTTATTTTTTTCGACTTTCATTACTGTTGGTTCAGTCTGTTGGAGTTCCCCAACAAGATCGGTATGTTGCTGTCTCATATTTTCTATTTTCATATTGATGAGGTTTCCATATTTTTGCCCGTAAGATAGTACTTCACCTGGATATTCAGCATGTATATGTACTTTTGCCAATTCATCATCAGCAATAACTAATAATGAATCACCGAATTCACTTAATTCATTCCTAAACGTATCTTCATCAAAAGGTGTTTTGTCAGCTTCAAAGCGCACCATAAATTCGGTGCAATATCCGAACTCAATATCCTCTGTATTTATATGACCTTGAACACTCTTATGGTGTTCTGCATTCACAAGCTCATCCATAGATGGTGTTGTGACATGTGCAGTCGTAAGCTTTTCACCTTTTAGGACTGCTAAAAAGCCTTCATATACAAAAACTAAGCCTTGGCCTCCACTATCCACCACACCTACTTCTTTTAATACAGGTAAAAGCTCAGGAGTGCGCTTCAGGGAAGCTTCCGCTTCTTTTAAGGTTAACTCCATAACCTTTGTGATAGATGTCTCAGTCTCAGCTACATGTACTGCAGCTTTTGCAGCATCCTTAGCAACAGTTAATATTGTCCCTTCGACAGGTTTCATAACAGCTTTGTAGGCAGTGTCAACACCAGCTTGAAGGGCAGCAGCAAACTCAGTTGCATTAATGGATGCTTTTAGTTCTATGGATTTAGAAAATCCTCTAAATAATTGTGACAGAATCACACCGGAGTTACCTCGAGCACCCATTAATAGACCCTTTGAAAGCGCATTCCCAACTTTCCCGATATGATCAGCTTTATTGTTTTTTACTTCTTTTGCGCCTGATGTCATTGATAGATTCATGTTTGTACCAGTATCTCCATCTGGAACTGGAAATACATTGAGCGCATCAACTAATTTTGCATTATTGGCTAGGTGGTTCGCACCTTGCAAAATCATCTCTGCAAACTGCTTACCATCTAAGGTTGTATTAGACACAGGTAGTTTCCTCCTTACTACGGGTTCGCAACACGAACACCTTGTACAAAAATGTTAACAGAATCAACAGCAAGTCCAACCGTCTGATCTAACGTGTACTTTACTTTCGTTTGAACGTTATGTGCGACTTCAGAAATTTTTGTACCATAGCTGACGATTATATACATATCTATATTAATCGATTCGTCATCCTGACGAACGATTACGCCTCTGCTAAAGTTTTCTTTTCTTAGGATATCCGTAAGACCGTCTTTTATTTGATTCTTTGATGCCATTCCAACAATACCATAGCAGTCAATAGCTGCACCACCTGCAATGGTAGCAATGACTTCGTTTGAAATATCAATTTGTCCGTACTTTGTTTTTAATTCAATGGACATATTAGTTCCCCCTTTGGAATTGTTCGCACTGGCTACAGTTATTTTACTATAAGCCCAGAAATTTTAAAAGCGATTATAAGTCCGAAGTATAAATACAAGTACTTCTATTATATACAACAATACTTAAAATACTATGTCAAGGAAAAATTCTTGAAAGACTATTGTAGAAGTATTGCATTCTAATGACAGTTATGATAAATTATTAAAGTATCTCATGGCTATGTACATGACTATTGTAAAATATGTAGTGTTTTTTTGTAGTAAGGAGGGAATAACATGGCACGTAAATGCGTTGTTACTGGTAGAAAAACTCGCTCAGGTAACTCTCGTTCACACGCGATGAACGCTAACAAACGTACTTGGGGCGCAAACCTTCAAAAAGTTCGCATCTTAGTTAACGGAAAACCAAAAAGAGTATATGTATCTGCTCGCGCTTTAAGATCAGGTAAAGTTGAGCGAGTTTAATTTATTAAGCTTACTCAAAAACTTATTCTCTTATCTTCGAGAATATAGATACTATAAAGCGAAACAAGAAAGAAGCACCGATAATTCGGTGCTTTTTTCTTAATCTTTTTTAAACGAACCGAGCATTGCTCGAACAATTCCTCCTAAAAACTTCGGTAGCTTAAACGTATAAAATTTCATTGTTTCCCTCCTCAACCAATCATTCAACAAGGTTAAAGCTTGTTCAAAGGTGCTAGAAGCGTCAAAAAATGTTATGAATCAGTTCCTTAGCATTATATTCAGTTCCCATATAAAAAATGACGCTATCTTGCTCATTGAACAACAGTTAATCTCGGCTTCTTATCATTAATAATATGCCCTCTTGAAAAGAAAAAGTACCTACATCACCAATGAGTTCATTACTAATACATAATGTGGAGCCAAGCCTGATATGACAGTTTTTTAACGGATATTTAAATCCATCTAATGTTAACCCGTATATATCAGTACTTATGGCAATAAATGAGATATAGTCCCACTCAATTTTCCTCTTTACTTTATATGTACCTGATGTGTAGAGCGTGATTTGATTTTGTTGGTCGATTATGTCAATTTTGGATAGAGTTGAAGTGGATTTTATAAGAAGATGAATATTCCCAAGTAAATGATCAAGCCTTCCTCCTGTTGCTCCAAAAATATATATTTGATCAGGTTTTTGAGAAATTGCCCAATCTAGGGCTATTTCAGTATCAGTTTTATCTTTTTCAGAAGGCAGTGTATTTAAGTTCGGTATTCTTGTCTTTAAACTTTCATGTTCTTTATATGATATTGAATCAAAATCTCCAAACGCATGATGTAAAGGTATGTTGAGATCTAAAAGATAACGGGACCCTCTATCAATTCCAACCCAGATCATTTCATCTGAATGATATTTAGTTAAGTCTGCAAGGTTTTCTTTAGGTCCTCCTGCTACAAGAGATATAGTTTTCATATATGTGCCTTTCACCCAATCTATATATAATATTAAGGATATTTTTCAGTTGGTCAAAAAATAAGAAAAAAGCCTGACACTACTTTCGGTGTCAGAACTTTCTTTCTCTTACATATTATCATCATAATCATATCTAAAACCATCTATTTGTGCGGTTTCCAAATTGTTTTTAAGCTTTTGCAATACTGTTTTATATTGTTCAAGTTCCTGGTAATCAGTACTGGAATTTAAAACAGCTTTTAAAGCTTGTTCAATAATTACTATATCTTCTTTTGAAAAATTCATCGTAAAAAGCCCCCAGTTATATTTAATCTAAATCATTAAATAGGATGGTTTACTTTGTACGATTTTATTATTTCTTAGGAAAGAACAGCTTGTTTTAATGTTTGAATAGCTTGGTGCCGATCAGGATTGTTATAGATAAATGATCCTGCTACAAGGACATTCGCACCTGCTTCAACACATAATTTTGCCGTTTCTTCGTTTACTCCACCATCAACCTCAATGTCGATAGAAAGATTTTTTTCTTTTACTATGTTTACTAATTGCTTTATTTTTGGTAAAACTTGAGGAATAAATGTTTGACCGCCAAATCCAGGATTGACTGTCATAAATAACACCATGTCAACGTCCTCTAAAACATGAACAATCGATTCGATTGGGGTATGAGGATTTAATACCACACCAGATTTCACACCCTCAGATTTTATTAACTGCAGTGTACGATGTAAATGTCTACATGCTTCAACATGCACAGTTATAATATCTGCACCAGCTTTCGCAAATTCTCTAATGTATTGATCAGGTTTTTCGATCATTAAATGAACATCTAGAGGAAGCTTTGTAACGGGACGTATTGCCTCTACAATCAACGGTCCAATTGTAATGTTCGGTACAAAGTGTCCATCCATTACATCAACATGGATGTAGTCTGCCCCCCCATTTTCTACATCTTTTACTTCCTCTCCTAATTTTGCAAAGTTTGCCGATAAAATAGATGGAGCAATTTTTATCATACTTAATACCTCGGCTTTCTCTCTTTAATTTCTTCAACAAATGTTAAATAGTGATCATAACGATACTGTGGAATTTCGCCTGCTTCAACAGCATTTTTCACTGAACATTTCGGCTCTCTTACATGAGTACATCCCCTGAATTTACAATCCCCACTTCTTTCTCTCATTTCAGGGAAGCAATAGGTAAGATCTTCTACCTCAATCCCTGTAAAATCTAAAGAGCTAAACCCTGGGGTATCAGCTACAAAACCCGTTCCTACCGAAATAAGTTCTACATGCCGTGTTGTATGCTTTCCCCGGCCAAGGTGGGAGGATATATCATTTGTTTTAAGCTCTAAATCAGGTCTAAGAACGTTCAATAATGATGATTTTCCCACACCTGATTGACCGGCAAATACAGAAATATGGCCATTAAGAAATGGTAACAAGTCTTTATCTACCGTTGATTCTACTGTTGAGGTTAAAAGAACTGTGTATCCTGCATTTTGATAGTCTTTTGCAAAAGACCCTACTCTTTCTCTTATTTCGTCAGATGGAATCAGATCTACTTTACTTATAACAATAATAGGGATAATATCATTCGCTTCTATTAACACTAAAAAACGATCTAATAATGTTGTACTAAAATCCGGCTCTACAGCAGAAAAAACAAGGATCGCTTGATCAACATTACAAATGGGGGTCGAACTAATTCATTTTTCCGTTCAAAAACCTCCAAAATATAACCTTCGAGATCATTTTCAGCCTGGTACTCAACCTCATCACCTACAAGAGGTGTGATTTTATTTTTACGGAACACACCTCTTCCGCGACATTGAATTAATCTTTCCTTGTCTTGCACATAGTAAAAACCACTAAGAGCCTTTACAATTTTTCCACGTGGCATGGAAAACCTCCTTGATGATCTTCATCAAAATTTTATTATCATTCTCTAAGCTAAAATGGGAACATATTATTTCTTATTAGTTACTCATCCGCCGGGTATTCAATTTTTTCTGATGAGTGTACTTTTCCATCAACGATTATTTGATAATACGCATCATCTCCCGGGTTGATGGTGAAATTTAATGTTTCCTCTCGGGGACTGGTTATTTTAAATGTTCTATATACTTCAGAAATAGAATGTTCCGCATCATCAATATTGATTTCAACAGTCAATTCTGCCCCTTCTTGTTCCGGTTCATACGGTATTTCGATTTTTCTTGTCACTGTTTTTGGTGGCTTAGCTTCAGGACCAGAAGAATAAACTAACTTTAATGTTGTATCCTTTGGAACAACTTCTGTCCCGGGTTCTGGTAATTGAGAAATTAAATTTCCTTCAGGAACTGTATCAGAGTTCTCTTCAGATATATTAGGTATAAAACCATATTGAGTCACATATTCGTCTATTTCAGACCTGTTTTTCCCAACTAAATTTTCAATCTTAATTTGTGCCGGCCCCTTACTGACAACTAATTCTATTTCGGTTTCAGTAGGTACGACTTCTTCACCTACTTCGGGACTTTGTGAAATAATCCTGCCAGCTGTTTCATTTTCGTCTGTTTCTTCCGTTACCTTTATGTTTTCAAATCCTTTTAACTGAAGAATAGATTTAACTCTTTCAATCGAACGCCCCACATAATCATCTAAAACAACCTTTTCTTTTCCTGTACTTTCATATATGGTAATTAAAGAACCTTCTTTAACGCTGTTATTTGCTTCGGGCTCAGTTTTAATAACATGTCCTTCTTCAATTTCTTCATCAGTCATAAGAATAGGTTCCTCTCCGACATCAAAACCATGTTCAAGGAGGATTGTAACAGCTTCTTCGTATGATTCTCCCGTAAGATCCGGTACTTCTACGTCCTTCGGTAATAAGAATTCCGGAACAATAAAGAACGCGGCAATAATTGAGATAATGATTACGATAAAAGTGGTAATAATAAATGTTGCAACTTTACTTTTTTCTTCTTTTGCTTTTTTCTTTCTTAGCTTTTTTATCTTTTTTAGAATCATTATTTTGGGTTTGTGGACTTGGTTCGGACTGAACAGTAGGTTTTCTTACAATTGTATCGTCAGCCTTAAAATTTTCAATGTTTTCATTTGTAATGATAGGTATAGCTTTCGTTGCCTCTTCATCTTCAGGAATAACAAAACGAGGCTCTGATAATCTTTTAACATCAAAAGCTGTTTCCAAATCATTTTCCAATTCTTCAACATTATCATATCGATGAAAAGGATCTTTAGCGGTTGATTTGATTATTATATTTTCAATACTTTGAGGGATGTCTGGGTTCCATCTCTTTGGTGATGGTGTTTCCGACTGTAGGTGCTTTAAAGCAATAGAAATAGCAGACTCTCCATCAAATGGTAATCTACCAGTGAGTAACTCAAAGAAAACAATCCCGATAGAATAAATATCTGATTTTTTATTTGCTAACCCGCCTCTTGCTTGTTCAGGAGATAAGTAATGAACAGAACCTAAAACCGAGTTTGTTTGTGTGATCGTAGTTGCACTTAATGCCATGGCTATCCCAAAGTCTGTTACTTTCACATTCCCATGATGATCAATCAAAATATTATGTGGTTTAATGTCACGATGTATAATTTGATTATCATGTGCGTGTTGAATAGCCGAAGCAATTTGAACCATAATACTTACAGCTTTTCTTGGATGCACAGGTGCAAATTGTTGTATGTACTGTTTTAAAGTTTGTCCCTCTACATATTCCATTACGATATAATAAACGCCATCTTCCTCACCAACATCATAAATGCTTACGATATTTGGATGAGCCAAGCTTGTTGCAGATTGGGCCTCTCTTCTAAACCGCTTGATGAATTCATCATCATTAGAAAAATCAAAGCGCAATACTTTCATTGCCACTTCTCTCTCTAGAATCATATCGCGTGCAAGATAGACGTTCGCCATCCCGCCTCCACCGACCACTTCTAGAATTTTATAACGGCCACTAATTCTTTTACCTATTAGCACGAGTCTTCACCTATTTTATGTGCCGTCTTTTTTAGCATGATTAAAGAGATATTATCTTCTCCACCATTATCATTTGCTAACTGAACCAGTTCATGGGCTGTTTTTGTAAGATTATCTGATTGAGACAGCTCTTTTTCTAATATGTCATCAGTAACTTTATTGGATAGACCATCAGAACATAGTAATAATATATCATTATCGTCCATTTCAATTGTTTTTAAGTCCAGATCCACATTTTGTTCTGTTCCAAGTGCTCGTAAAAGAACATTTTTTCGAGGGTGATGTTCAGCATCTTCTTTAGAAATCTGACCTGATTTTACCAGCTCATTTACAAGAGAGTGATCCTGTGTGATCTGGTTAAAGCCACTATTATTTAATAAATAACAGCGGCTGTCTCCAATATGACCGATTGTAGCGTATGTTTTTGTTACTAAAGCTGTAACAATTGTTGTACCCATTCCTTGACATTCAGGGTGGGATACTGAGTGCTCATAAACAGCTTTATTTACTTCGGAAACCTTTTGTAGTAACCAACTTTCTGCTTCTCCGGGTCCATTTATAGCAGGTTCTTCTTCCCATAGTGTCTTAAAAGTTGAGATTGTCATTTGACTGGCAACGTCTCCCGCCAAATGCCCCCCATGCCATCGGCAACTATTGCTAAAATACCGGCGTTGTTTTGAAAAAATCCTACAGAATCTTCATTATGTTGCCTAACTTTTCCCCTATCCGACAAAAAAACATGATCCAACATGGTCACCTCGTCTCCTCTTTACGCTCCTTAGCTCGAAGTTGTCCACACGCTGCGTCAATATCATGTCCCTGTTCTCTTCTTGTTGTGACATTTACACCGTGCTTTTTAAGCGTATCTTCAAATAATGTGATTTGTTCTTTTGGTGTACGTACGTAGTTTCTTTCAGGTACATAGTTTACAGGGATAAGATTAATATGACATTTTAAACCCTTTACTAACTTTGCAAGCTCTTCAGCATGCTCAACCTGGTCATTTTCTCCGCCAAATAACCCATACTCAAAACTAACACGTCTACCTGTTTTGTTTACATAGTATTTTACTGCTTCCATCAAGTCAGGAAGCTTATAAGCTCGATTAATCGGCATAAGCTTTGATCGCAATTCTGTGTTTGGTGCATGCAATGAAATGGCAAAGTTGATTTGCAGTTTTTCATCTGCGAATTTATAAATTTTCGGGATAATACCACTAGTTGATACAGTAATATGTCTTGCACCGATATTTAAGCTCTTATCATGGTTGATAATCTTCAAGAAAGACATCATTTCATCATAATTGTCAAAGGGCTCTCCGATCCCCATAATAACAACATGACTAACACGCTCTTCAAATTCATCAAGTGCTTGCTGTACTTTTACGACTTGTGCCACGATTTCTCCTGCTTCAAGATTTCTTTTAAGTCCACCTAATGTAGAAGCACAAAATGTACAACCAATTCTACAACCAACTTGAGTGGTTACACAAACAGAATTGCCATAATCATGTCTCATTAAAACAGTTTCTATTGAATATCCATCATGAAGTTCAAACAGAAACTTTATTGTTCCATCTTTAGATGTTTGTTGAATAATTGTTTTTAATGTTGTTAACGTAAAATGCTCATTTAGAAGTGTACGAAGACTTTTAGATAAATTAGACATGTCATCAAAGCTGGTGGCACGTTTTATATAAAGCCACTCAAAAATTTGATTTGCACGAAAAGCCTTTTCTCCTTGTTCTTTTAACCAATTTTCAAGTTCATGTAGTTCAAATGAATAAATGGAGGGCTTACTTTTTTCTCCAAGTTGTCCTCTTTCGATCTAGTTGTATTTATCTGTTCCATTTTAACCCTTCTTTCGTAAACATGCTATATAAAATCCATCTGTTCCAAAGTAATGCGGAAGCAATTGTACCTCACCATTCTGAACATAAGGATGAAGTTTTTCCGGAAAATTGTTTATAGCTGATTCATCCCGTTCAAAGGCTGGATGTTCATTTAAAAATGCTTCAACAACACCTTGATTTTCTTCTTCATCCACAGTACATGTACTATAAACTAACACACCATTTGATTTTAATAAAGGTGCAACAGATGCTAAAATATTCTTTTGTAGTTCTGCTAGCTTATGAACATCTTGTTGAGACTTTGTATATTTAATATCAGGTTTTCTACGTATCACACCAAAACCAGAACATGGTGCATCTACTAGTATGCGATCAAAGCTCTCTTTTGTAAATCGATCTCCCGCTACCCTACTATCCATTGTTTCCGCTTGGATATTTTTCAGATCTAAACGCTCAGCTTGCTGCTTTATCAGCTTTACTTTATGCTCATGCAGGTCCAGAGAATGAACAATTCCCGTACCCTTCATTAATTCCGCAATATGCGTAGATTTCCCGCCTGGTGCCGCACAAGAGTCTAAAATGGTCTCATTTTCTTTAGGGTTAAGAGCTCGTGCAACTAACATCGAACTTTCATCTTGAATCGTTAAAAGTCCGTCAGAAAACGCTTCGGTAAGTGCAAGGTTTCCCTTCATTCCTTTTATAGCATCTATAGCTAAATCACCTTGCTCTACGCTTATATCTTTGCTTTGTAATTCGCTAATTATTTCATGAACTGTTTTTTTTATTTGATTAACGCGTGCTGTTTGTGATGGTGCCAGTAAATTTGACTCACACATTTTTTCCGCTTCATCATAACCGAATTGTTTTATCCACTTTTGAACCAGCCATTTTGGATGACTTGTTTTAATTGATAATCTTTCAATAGGTTCTTTTATTAGGTTAATATTAGGAATACCTTCCCGCTGAACAGATCTTAATACTCCATTTAAAAAGGAAGAGATTCCTTTGTGGCCTCTTTTTTGGCAATTTCTACTGCTTCAAAGAAAATGGCACGTTCTGGAACACGATCTAAATACACCATTTGATAGACCGAAATTCGCAGCAATACTCTAACCCAGGGTTCAATTTTTTTTGCCTTTTTTATGAAACCTTCTAAATAAAAATCAAGTGTATCTCTTCTTTGTAAAGTACCATACACAATCTCTGTTAAAAGAGAAATGTCTTTTGAATTTACTTGATGCTTTTTTATCATGGAATTTAATAACAAGTTGCTGTAGGCTTGGTTCTTTTCTATTTGTAATAATATTTCTACAGCAACATCACGTACAGTCATTTGTTTTTTGTTATTCATTGCCTAATCTTTCACCCACGTTCATGGTTGTCCCTCTCAAGAATTCTTCTCCAGTCATCTTCTTTTTACCAGATGGTTGAAGCTCGGTTATTTTGATAGCTGTTTTATTCCCTGTTGAGACAACAATCCCATCATCTTCTATCAATAGAATCGTCCCTGGATTTGCATCTTCATTACTCTGTACCTTTTCTCCCCACCAAATTTTCACTAATTGATCTTGATAGGTGGTGAACGATACTGGCCAAGGATTTAATCCTCTAATTTGGTTGTAGATTTCTTCACCTGTCTTAGACCAATCGATTCGTTCTTGTTCCCTTTTTATATTAGATGCAAAAGTAGCTTTTGTATCATCCTGTTTCTGAGGTGTTATATTTCCCTTTAATAAAGGAGGCAGTGTTTCTAATAATAATTTCACACCTGCTGTACTTAATTTGTCATGTAATAAGCCAACAGTATCTCTTTCATCTATTTCAACTTCAATTTGAGTAAGAATATCCCCTGCATCAAGCTTTTCTGCCATATACATGATGGTTATACCTGTTTTAGTCTTCCCTTGAAGGATTGAATAATGAATAGGTGCCCCCCCTTAATTCGGGTAAAAGTGAAGCATGAACATTGATACATCCATACATTGGAGCTTCCAAAAGCTCATTCGGTAAAATTTGTCCAAATGCAGCGGTGATAATTAGATCAGGTTCTAATGCTAAAACATCCTGAACTTCATGACGAATTTTTTCAGGCTGTAGCACTTTTAAATTGTGCTTCTCTGCTTCAACCTTAACAGGAGGCGGAGTTAAGAGCTTTTTTCTTCCTTTTGGACGATCTGGTTGAGTAACAACACCAACAATGTTATAACCTTCTTCAATGAGGCTTTTTAGGATAGGAACTGAAAAATCAGGAGTTCCCATAAAAACGATCTTAGTCATATATGTCATCCTTCCGTGCTTTCTAATTCATCTTCCGTTATGTACCTTTCCACCTTTGATGTAAAAAGAATACCTTCTAAATGGTCTATTTCATGCTGTATCGCCCGGGCTAGGAAACCTTCAGCTTCTATTATTCTCATTTTCCCTTTTTTATTATAAGTTCTTACCTTTATGTAATCAGACCTGCTCACGTCACCATATAAACCCGGAAAGCTTAAACAACCTTCAGGACCGGTTTGTGTGCCGCGCTGCTCTATAATAACAGGGTTTATTAGTTCAATCGTTCCGTGATGATCATCAATATCAACAATTGCGATTTGCTTGGAAAGCCCTATTTGGGGTGCAGCTAATCCAACGCCATCATTCTCAATCATCGTATCATACATATCTGCCAAAAGCTTTGAAAGCTTTCTATCAAAACTTTGAACCTTTTCACAAGGCATCTCTAAAACTTGTGCTGGATACATCACTATAGGTTTTACTGTCAAAAAAATACCTCCAAACAAAATAATTTCTATCTTTAAGATACCCTACATCATAGTATTAGGACTTAAATCAATCGTAATCATTAAATCATTTGAACTCATTTCCTGCTGAAAATGTTCAATAATTTTCCTTAACGTTTCATGTAAGTTTTTTCCCGTTTGTATTTTACCATGCATTGATAGCGATATCTATCATTGATACGAGGGATAGGAGATGCAACAGGCCCAAGAATTTTTGATTCATTTGAAATATTTCTTCTTAAGAACTGAACAATCTTGTCAGTCACTGACACCACTTTTGTTATTTCAGGATGGGAAACTGTCACTAGGGCAAGGAAGTAGTATGGTGGGTATGCATGTGATTTTCTTAAATACATTTCATGTTCATAAAAGGCATCATAATCATAGTTACTTGCTAGTTGAATACTATAATTTTCAGGAGTATAGGTTTGAATAATGACTTCACCCGGTAATTCATGTCTACCTGCTCTTCCACTTACCTGTGTAAGGAGTTGGAATGTTTTTTCAGTTGCTCGAAAATCGGGCAAATGCAGCATTGTATCCGCTGTTAAGACACCAACTAAAGTAACATCCGGAAAATCCAGACCTTTTGCAATCATTTGAGTTCCAAGTAAGATATCTGCTTCTTTATTTTCAAATTTTGATAACAACTTTTCATGTGCGCCTTTTCGACCAGTCGTATCAACATCCATTCTAATTATTCGAGCCTCTGGCATTACTTTTACTAATTCCTCTTCCACACGTTGAGTACCAGTGCCGAAGAAACGAATATGTTCACTTTGGCATTCAGGACATACATTTGGCATGTTTTCCTCATGTCCGCAGTAATGACATTTTAGCTGCTGCCCGAAACGGTGATATGTTAATGAAATATCACAATGGGGACATTGTATAACAAAACCGCAGTCACGGCACATGACAAATGATGAGTATCCGCGTTTATTTAAGAATAAGACCGATTGTTCATTTTTTTCCAACCGATCTGTTAGCTTTTCAATTAATGCAGTTGAAAACATCGACCTGTTTCCACTTCTAAGCTCTTCTCTCATATCGATAATTTCAACTGACGGCATTGACCTTTTGTTTACACGTTCTTTTAAAGTTAAAAGCTTGTAAACACCCTTTTGTGCGCGTGCAAAAGTTTCTAATGTAGGTGTCGCACTGCCTAGCACTACAGGGCATTGATGAAATTTAGCCCTATATATGGCTACATCCCGAGCATGATAACGCGGATTTTCTTCTTGTTTATAACTAGATTCATGCTCTTCATCAATGATAATCATCCCCAAGTTCTCAAATGGAGCAAATATAGCAGATCTCGCTCCAACAACTAATTGCACTTCTTTTCGTTGTATCTTTCTCCATTCATCATATTTTTCCCCTGTTGACAGTCCGCTGTGAAGTACAGCGACCTTAGAACCAAACCGACCCTTAAAGCGATTAACCATCTGTGGTGTAAGTGAAATTTCAGGTACTAAAACGATTGCTTCTTTACCATTATTTAGAACTTCTTGTATCGATTGAAGATATACCTCTGTTTTTCCACTTCCTGTTACTCCATACATGAGAAACACATGGTGTTCATCATTTTCGACTGCCGAAAGGATGGGTGCTATTGCCTTCTGCTGTTCATTATTTAATGGCAAAGCTTTTGTTTTCTCAAAAAGACGATCTTGATAGGGATCCCGATACACTTCTTTATATTCTTCTACTAATATACCTTTGGAGATCAATGTCTTTAATGTCGCATCTGATACATTTGTTACAGCTAATAAATCTGCAACAGGAATGATACGAATGCCATTTTCCTTTAAATACGTCATGACTGTGAGTTGTTTCTTCGCATTCGAATTAACGCCTTTGATTATTTCAGCCAATTGATCAAATGAACAATTAAGTTTTACCATTCTAATCTTCTTTTTTTCCCTTTTTGCTTCACCTTATAAATCAGTTCGAGAAAACCGTTTTTAATATCCTTTTGAATGACCCGAAGAGGTACTGCCTGTTCAATTTCTTTCATATCAACTTGATTTTTTTGTTGAAAAAGGGTTGAAGTTGCTCCGATAAATGTTCAATAGAATGATCTGATGTAATAGTTACAATTTTTTCATATTTTGCTTTCATAGCTGCAGGAAGCATTGCCTGAAAAGCTGAAATTTTAAAGCAAAGTGTTTTTTCAGTTAACCAATGTCCCACCTTTAATAATTCCGGAGTAAGGCAAGGTGTTAAATCTAAGCATTCAGAAATTGCTTTTAGACGATCAAATTCAGAAGAATTCTTTGTCTCAACAACAAAGCCCTGTACTTTTCTTGGACCAAAAGGAACGATAACCCTCATACCTGGTGTTAAAAAGTCTTGCCATTCTTCAGGAATTTTATAGTCAAAGGATCTGTCAGTTTGCATAGCCGGAACATCTACAATAACACTTGCATATTTCATTCCTTAACACCCTTTACTAAACTTCGAACCTTCTCAAGAAGCTTTCTTGCAACTTCTGTTTTTGTCAAAAGAGGAAGTTCTGTTTTAGTTAGATTCCGATCATAAATTGTTACGATATTAGTATCGGTACCAAACCCTGCTCCTTCAGTCGTTATATTATTTGCTACAATCAGGTCTAGGTTTTTGCTTTGCAGTTTCTTTTGCATATTGCTCAAGGTCATTTGTTTCTGCTGCAAATCCTACTAATATTTGTTGTCTTTTTTGCCTTCCCAGCTCTTTTAAAATATCTGTTGTTTTCTCCATCTCAATCACTAAATGGTCCTGACTCTTTTTCATCTTTTGTTCAAACGTATGAATAGGACGATAATCGGCGACCGCAGCAGACTTTATCACTACATCAGCATTAGGATAGTAGGTCATCACCTGCTGATACATCTCATCTGCTGATTCAACTTTAATTACATCAACATAATTAGGGAAGTCAACAGATGTTGGACCTGTAATCAAGGTAACTTCTGCTCCTAATTTCGCCGCTTCTTCTGCAATAGCATAGCCCATTTTTCCTGATGAATGATTTGTAAAATACCGAACAGGGTCTACCTTTTCTCTCGTAGGTCCAGCTGTAATTAGCACTTTTACATTTTTTAATGGTTCACCATGTTCTAGCTTCTCAAAGTAGTTTGATACAAGAGTTAAAATTTTTTCTGGCTCCTCTAAGCGTCCTTTTCCTATATATCCACAAGCTAAAAACCCTTCACTTGGTTCTATAAATTCATACCCATATTTATATAGTGTTTGGATGTTTTTTAGCACAGCAGGGTTGTCATACATATGGACATTCATAGCAGGTGCGATCCATACTTTTGCAGTAGTAGCTAACAATGTTGTTGTTAACATATTATCTGCAATTCCATTTGCTAATTTCCCAATTACATTGGCTGTAGCAGGCGCTACTAATACAAGATCTGCCCAATCGGCAAGATCAATATGTGCAATGACTTTAGAGTTTTTTTCATCAAAGGTGTCAAAAAAGACATCGTTTCGAGATAATGCTTGAAAGGTTAATGGTGAAACGAATTCCATAGCTGAATGACTCATGATCACTTTCACCTCTGCACCAGCTTGTATAAGTTTACTTGTTAATGCTGCTGCTTTATAAACAGCAATTCCTCCGCTCACACATAATAATATCTTTCTACCTGATATCATTTTTTCCACCAACTTTCATGTATCCTTTTTTTGTATGATTGAAACGAAAAGAAAAAGGATGACACAATAGGGTCAGCTCCCACATAATTAAGCAATATATAGTTCTTCACTAAAGGTAAAGTCTATATATTGTCTTAGTGGGAACTGACCCTAAGCTCTCCGTCATCCTCTACTACCGCTCATTATTTTTCAGTACGTTTATAATTAAGAAGTCCCGCATTGATCTCTTCCAGTGCTTTCCCAACATACTTGAATGAAACAGGTTTCTGAATTTGTTGATCACTAAGTTCCTGCATTTCACGGGCACGTTTTGCCGCTACTGTTACAAGTGTATATTTAGAATCTAATTTATTCATAAGTACATCAATAGAAGGGTATAACATTTTATTCAACCTCCAGAATTTTTTTGTATCTAGGTGCTACACGCTCACGGCGGCAATGTTCTGCCAACACAATCGCTTTTATACGATCACATGCTAGTAAAACATCATCGTTTTCTACAACATAATCATAGGCATCCATCATAATAATTTCTTCTTTTGCCACTCTCATTCGGTTATTGATTAAGTCTTCGGATTCTGTTCCTCTAGTTACAATTCGGTTTTTCAGTTCATTTAAACTAGGTGGACTTAAAAAGATAAACAATCCTTCAGGAAATGCATTTCTTACTTGGAGAGCACCTTGAACTTCTATTTCAAGAAATACATCTTTACCTTCACTTAGCGTTTTTTCAACGTAGTCAACAGGTGTACCATAGTAATTCCCTACATACTCTGCCCATTCCAACAATTTATTTTGTTCAATCAAGGCTTCAAATTCTTCCCTCGATTTAAAAAAATAATCCACACCGTCAACTTCACCTTCACGTGGTTTTCTGGTTGTCATCGAAATGGAATATTCAAATGCCGTATCTTCTTGTGAAAATAGCTCTTTTCTAACCGTTCCTTTTCCTACACCTGAAGGTCCTGATAGGACGATTAATAATCCTCTTTCTTTTATCAATGCTTCTGTTCCCTACCCTTCATCTGATAGCTCATCTTTATTTGAAAGCCTTTGAGCAACTGTTTCTGGTTGAACAGCGGATAGGATGATATGATCGCTGTCCATTATTACAACTGCTCTTGTACGACGGCCATATGTAGCGTCGATTAACATACCTCTATCTCTTGCGTCTTGAATAATTCTCTTAATTGGAGCTGATTCAGGACTAACAATAGATATAATACGGTTTGCAGAAACAATGTTCCCGAAACCGATATTGATTAATTTAATGCTCATTCAAATGCTCCCCCTAATTAGGACAAAACTATTTTTGCCTTATAAGCCCTTTTATAATCAATGGTTGTTTATGCTTATTCAATATTTTGAACTTGTTCTTTCAATTTTTCAATAATACTTTTTAATTCAACAACATTTTTTGCGATTTGGCTATCATTTGCCTTAGAACCAATCGTATTTGCCTCCCGATTCAACTCCTGAACAAGGAAGTCCAACTTACGTCCAATAGGCTCACTAAAAGTTAATGAATCTCTGAATTGTTGAATATGACTATGTATTCTTGTAATTTCCTCCATTATGTCAGCTTTATCAGCAAAAAGTGCTACTTCGGTAAGAATTCGATTTTCATCTAATTTTCCTGATATAAATTCTGCAACACGATTACTAATTCGTTCTTGGTAATTGCCAACAACAATGGGAGCAAACTTCTCTAACTGATCGTTAATCTGACTAAGCATAGTCAACCTTTGATTTAAGTCAGCAGCTAAATGCTCACCTTCAGCTTTTCTCATTAATGATAATTCCTTAACAGCAGAGTTTACTAACTCCAGAACTCCATTTTCCAAAGCGTTACTAGAAACTGACTCCTTTTGTACATCGATAGCACCATCTAAAGCAAGTATATGTTGCAATGAAAGTTGTTCATCAATTGAAAAACGACTTTTTAGTTGTTGAAGAGAAGAAACATATTGATCTATTAAATCCCAATCAACATGAATGGATTTTGTTGTAAGAACTTCCCCTTCAACATTTATGTAGACTTCAATACGACCTCGGCTGATGAACTTTGATATGAGCTTTCTTATTTTATCTTCCATATTCATAAGCTGTTTAGGCATTTTCAAATGAATATCCAAAAACCGATGATTTACAGATTTCATTTCTACTGTAAATAGACAGGATTGAATATGCCCACTGGCACGGCCAAATCCAGTCATACTTCGTAACATTATGTATCACTCTCTTTCTACGAAAAGCGGAAAAGCTTGTTGGGTAACTTTGTTATACTTTAAGGTCGTTTACCATTATTATTAAAGGATTAAAGTATAAGAAAGGACTTTGACGAAAAGCCAAGTTTTTCTTATATATAAAATAGCATGGTAGATTGTCAACAAGCAAAGGGGATGACTTTTTGGGTCACCCCCTTTAGGATTATAACATAGTCTTTGTGCTTTTTCTTGTTAAAAGTGATCCTGCTAGTAAAAAAGTTGGTATAGCGGATAGTCCAAGGATTAACAACCAATCTCGGGCTAATATAGGCAGAGTGTGGAAAATCGGTTGTAACGGCGGATAATAGATAACCACAAGCATGAGTAGAATTGACGAAATAACAGCACCAATTAAGTACATATTGCCAAATGGATTTCGTTCAAAAATGGACTTTTCACTTCGGCAGTCAAATACGTGAATTAATTGTGCCATAACTAATGTAGCAAAGGCAATAGTTTGCGCATAAGCAAGGTCATCTGGGTTACGATAATAAACAATCATAAATGCTGCCAATGTTACGATACCAATTAAGAATCCGCGTGATATTACTTTCCACCCCAGCCCTCTCGCGAAAACGCCCTCTTTAGGATGTCGCGGTTTTCGATTCATTAAATCCCCTTCAGGTTTATCCAACCCTAACGCCATAGCTGGGAGTCCGTCAGTGACTAAATTAACCCAAAGAATTTGAATTGGAACCAATGGCAAAGGTAGTGCTAATAACATAGCAAAGAGCATGACCAATATTTCTCCAACATTTGATGCAAGGAGATAGCGGATGAACTTACGTATATTTTCGTAAATATTTCTACCTTCTTTTATTGCTGATTTTATTGTGGCAAAGTTATCATCAACCAATATTAATGAGGAAGCTTCTTTTGCCACATCAGTACCGGTAACTCCCATAGAAATTCCGATATCTGCAGCCTTTATTGCAGGTGCATCATTTACACCATCGCCGGTCATCGCTACAATATGACCTCTGCTTTGTAATGCCTTAACAATTTTCAATTTATGTTCAGGTGAAACACGAGCAAACACATAAACATCATCAACAATCTCCTCAAGCTCTTCGACAGAAAGGTCTGACAAATCCTTCCCTTCCATCACTTTCCCATTTTGAGGGAGGATATTAAGTTGTTGTGCGATTGCCTTTGCTGTAATGATATGATCTCCAGTAATCATTACCGTTTTAATTCCTGCATCACGACACTCTTTAACAGCTTGTTTTACCTCTGGACGTGGTGGATCGATCATTCCTTGTAAGCCAATAAATACGAGGTCTCTTTCCGCTTCAAAGCTTGTATTAATTTTCTCATTGGATTTTAGAGGTTTAAACGCAACAGCAATCGTTCGTAACGCTTGGGATGCTAGTGATTCAATAGCTTGTTTCACATTAGTATCATATTTACTATTGAAATTCTCTTGCCGTTCGTTCCATAAGATATATTTTGAAACACCTGCTAAAACATCTGGAGCTCCTTTTGTTACGACAAATTGATTTCCCGTTTTATCACGTACAATAACACTCATCATTTTTCGCGATGAATCAAAAGGGAATTCTTCTATGACTTCAAAATTTTTCAGTAAGGTTTCTTTTCTTAACCCTGCTTTCATTGCAGCAACTAATAGAGCTCCCTCTGTCGGGTCGCCATCAAGATGATATTGTCCATCATTTTCTTTTATCGTTGCAGTATTACACAATGAGCCAAAGGTTAAAATTTGCTGTAGCGTTTTTGTCTTTGGTGCATCAACCGGTTTACCATCCCTTAAAAATTCTCCATGAGGATGATATCCTGTCCCGGTAATATTCCACACTTGATCACCTGACCATACATGTGTTACCGTCATTTTATTCTGTGTCATTGTCCCGGTTTTATCTGAACAAATAACAGAAGCACACCCTAATGTTTCTACTGCAGGAAGTTTGCGTACGATCGAATTTTGTTTGATCATCCGCTGAACACCAAGAGATAATGCTACCGTTACAATCGCTGGAAGCCCTTCTGGAATAGCAGCAACAGCTAATGACACACCAGCTAAAAACATATTATAAAGATCATGCCCTTGCAGAACCCCAATACTTACAACAAGTAATGTCAAAAATAGAGCAACAACAATTAATATTTTCCCTAATTGCTCTAACCGTCTTTGGAGAGGGGTTTCCATTGTTTCAGCATTCTGAAGGAGATCAGCAATTTGTCCCATCGCCGTATTCATTCCTGTTCCAATCACGACCCCAATACCAGAACCTCTTGTAACAAGTGTTCCCATGAAGACCATGTTTGTTAAATCACCAAGACCAACATTTTCACCTGCTATCGGCTGCGTTGATTTTTGTACAGGTAAGGATTCTCCCGTTAGGGCTGATTCTTCCACCTCTAAACTCTTTGTGTCAATTAATCTCATATCTGCGCCAATTCGATCACCACTCGTAAACTTAACAATGTCACCAGGTACTATTTCCTTCGAAAGAATTTTTTCCCACTTACCATCCCGTAACACGGTTACTTGTGGAGCAGATAGCTCTTTTAAGGCTTCTAAGGAACGTTCAGCACGTCTCTCCTGAAAAAAGCCTAAAACACCATTTACAATCACTATTGCAATGATTGCAATGGCATCAATGTATTCTCCTAAAAGTCCTGAAATTAATGTTGCTGCAAGTAGTACAAGAACCATAAAATCTTTAAATTGATTTAGAAATATAATAATAGCTGAAGGTCGGTCAGCTTCTTTCAATTCATTAAGCCCAAATTTCTGTGTTCTTTTTTGTACCTCCTTATTCGTTAATCCACTATCACGGTCTGAATGAATGGTATCCATTACTTCATCTGATCTCATTTCATGCCACTTCATGAATCACCTGCACACCCCTTTAAGACGAATTTTTCACTTTCAAGGATTCTTTTTCATTGATTGACCTTGTAGTTGCCAAGCCTATAAGACAACTTATTCAGCCTCGTCCTAAAACATGCTATAATCATGTAGAAAAGTTATGAACCTGAAGCTATTCAAGCTTGAAAGGTAAAAGATATACGTTCGTGACCTTTTATCCCAACATAATGTCTTTATTAGAAGGAGTTATTGCCATGTCATATGATGGTCTATTTACATATACGATTACTGAAGAGTTAAGAAATGTACTCTTAAATGGAAAAATCACAAAAATTCATCAACCTTATAAATATGACTTGATCTTTCAAATCAGATCAGGAGGAAAAAATCACAAGCTATTTCTTTCTGCTCACCCTAGTTACGCTAGGCTCCATTTAACAAATGAGAGTTATGAAAACCCTAGTGAGCCTCCTATGTTTTGTATGCTGCTTAGAAAGCACTTAGAGGGTGGTGTTATTGAGCATATTAAACAGCCTGGACTGGAGAGAATCATCATTTTTGATATAAGAAGTCGTAATGAGCTCGGTGATGTGAGCATTAAGCGATTAATGGTTGAAATCATGGGAAGACATAGTAACATAATCTTGGTCGATAGAGAAAGAGATATGATAGTAGACAGTATAAAGCATCTATCACCTGCAGTTAACCGACATAGAACTGTTTTACCAGGTCATCCATACGTATTACCGCCGGAACAAGGTAAAACAAACCCATTTGAAGCTAATGAGGAGATTGTTCTAAAGAAATTAGATTTTAATGCAGGGAAAATAGATCAGCAGATTGTTCAGCAGTTTTCAGGAATATCTCCTTTATTTGCTAAAGAAGTAACTCATCGTGCCGGTCTTGTTAATCGTAAAACAGTTCCAGAAGCTTTTTTAACACTTATTGATGAGATCAAAGAAAATAGAATCCATCCCGGCATCTACGAACAAAATCAAAAAGAACTATTTTATATGATCAACCTTACCCATTTAACAAACATGAAAAATAAGACGTTTTCAACGCTATCTGAACTCTTAGATCGCTATTATTACGGAAAAGCAGAAAGAGATCGTGTAAAACAGCAAGGAAATGACTTAGAACGCTTTATGGTAAATGAAAAGAAAAAGAATGAAAAGAAAATTAAAAAGTTAGCTGCAACATTAGACCAAGCTGAAAAAGCAAATGAATTTCAATTATATGGTGAGTTACTAACAGCCAATATATATGCGATTAAAAAGGGAGATAAAGTAGCTGAAGTCATTAATTATTATGACGAAGAAAACCAATCGATTCAGATTCCGCTTGACCCGCAAAAAACACCATCAGAAAATGCACAAAGATATTTCTCGAAGTATCAAAAGGCAAAAAATTCAGTCGAAGTTGTGCATGAACAAATTCAGTTAGCACAAGCGGAAATTAATTATTTCGAAGGGTTAATACAACAAATTGAATCAGCTTCCCCAAAGGATATAGAGGAAATTCGAGAAGAATTAATGGAAGGTGGTTATTTAAAACAAAGACAGTCTCGTCATACGAAAAAGAAAAAAACCTAAAGCCAATATTGGAGCATTATCTTTCAACTGATGGGACAGAAATGATCGTAGGGAAAAATAATAAACAAAATGAATACTTGACAAATAAACTTGCTGCACGTGACGATGTATGGTTTCACACAAAGGATATTCCAGGTTCTCATGTTGTGATTCGAAGTAGCACCCCATCAGAACAAACAATAATTGAGGCAGCAAATATTGCAGCATATTTTAGCAAGGCGAAAAATTCCAGTTCAGTTCCTGTTGATTATACGGCAATAAGACATGTTAAAAAACCTAGCGGATCAAAGCCTGGTTTTGTTATTTATGATCATCAGCAAACAGTCTATGTTACTCCAAATGAAGATCTTGTCTTTCACTTACGAAAAAGTTGATTTTAACAAACACCGTCATTCTCAGGCGGTGTTTTTGTCATTTATTTTATTTTCTTTTCACACCTTTGTTTGGTAAGATGAGATTTGGATGTTTTCAATTATTTCCATTATTTTATTTTAATAAAGCCTACGCTAAGTAAAAGGAAGGATGTTTGATTTGAATAAAAATTTTGCGTATGTATATATCCTTTCTGGTGCAGCATTATGGGGTATGATTGGCTTATTTGTAACGTTTCTTTATGAAGCTGGTTTTTCTCCGACCCAAGTGGTTGCGATTCGTGCAATATCTGCCTCTATTTTTCTTTTATTCTTTGTTTTCTGGAAAAAGAGAGAAGCCATTAAAATTAAACTTTCTGACAGCAAATACTTTGTAGGAACCGGTGTAATTAGTATCGTTTTTTTTAATTGGTGCATGTTTGAGGCAATAAAAGAAACTTCAATTTCAGTATCAAGTGTACTCCTGTATACCGCTCCAGCGTTTGTTATGATTTTCTCTAGATTTTTATTTAAAGAACTATTTACAATCAGAAAAATTTTAGCGCTCCTTATTACCTTTATTGGTTGTATTCTTGTTATTGGACTTTTCCAAAACACAAATGAGTCAGTAACTATTTATGGTCTTTTAGTAGGATTAGGATCAGGTTTCTTTTATGCGTTATATAGTATTTTCGGTAAATTTGCCCTTATAAAGTATTCATCTGTAACTGTGACAACCTATACATTTGTTTTTGCTGCTATTGCCATAACTCCGTTTAGTGGACTTTGGCATGTTGGAACTATCTTTACGAATCTAGAAGTTTGGCTTTCAATTATTGGACTTGGCCTTTTCTCGACACTGTTAGCCTTTTTGCTCTATACCAAAGGGTTAGAGAGTGTTGAATCAGGTCGAGCCTCAATCCTGGCAACAGTAGAACCAGTAGTCGCTACTTTAATTGGATTCCTCGTCTTTCAAGAAAAGTTAAGCGTATGGCAATATGTTGGTATTATTGCTGTTATTATGGCTGTATTCATTGTTCAAGAAAAGAAAACAAATCATACTGACATCAAGCTACAAACTTTAAAAAATGATATCTAAAAAAAACGAGGAATATGAATCTGTGATATTCATCTCCTCGTTATCTTTGTTGCTTATTTTGCTGTCTTTGATCATATAACCGATCGAGTTCGTTAATATATTCTTCGTCAAATTGACTTGATAGATGTTCACAAATTTCTTTTGCCCGCTTTGGACTAGCTCCATTTGTTGAAACTGAAATGGAAAGTCTCCCCTTTTTCACTGACTTAGGTACTATAAAATTCCCTTTCGTCATATCACTTGCTACATTTACCAACTGGTGATTATTCACATTCTCAGACACCCACTCGTTTACGGCAGGGTCATTTGTAGCAGCAACAATAATAAATGCTTGCTGTAAATCTGAAAGTTCGACCTTTTTTTGCTTCCATAAAATTTGCTTTTTTTGACTTAAATCTTCTATATCATTAATAATTTCAGGGCTAATTACAGTTATATTTGCTCCTTCATCTAAAAATAATAGAAGACGTCGATAAGCAATTTTCCCTCCACCAATAACTAAAACTTGACGATTGTTTACATCAATGTGAAGAGGCAGCATTCTACTTCTCCCCTTTAAAAGTATATGATCCATCACGATTGTCAATTGCTTCTAGTACACGCTTTGTAAAAAGATCCAGAAGAATTGGGTGTGGTCCAAGATAGGAACAAACTTCGATATGACGCTCGGCCCAATCAAATGCTTTTATTGTATGATCGATCTCTTTTTTTAATAAGCCAGTAAAAATTAAATACGGAATAATAAAAATTGATTGCTCTTTTGATTGATGAATATCCTCAATCATTTTCTTAAAACGTGGTTCTGCGGCTGTTAAGAAACAAGTGTATACTTTTTTTATTTCTGAACTTTCTTGTAAATAAGAAGATATTTTGTTTAAGTCCCGGACAACGTCTTTATCACTACTTCCTCTACCAACAAGAATAGCAATGGAAGAATTCTTTATGGGGGATTTTTCATTCACCTTGTCCATTAGCATATCAGCAAGGAGCGGATCTACTCCTATCGGTTTACCGTACGTAACATGTACATTCGGAAATGCTGCTGATACATGGGCAACTTCTACAGGAATATCACTTTTAGCATGTGCAGCTGTTAATAATAATAGCGGAATAACGGCAATAGTTGTAGCACCCTGCTCCACACATGTTTTAAAGCCCTTTTCAATCGATGGTTCAGCTAATTCCAGAAAACATACCTCTTGAATTTGTGCATGAATTCTAGGTTTAACCTTTTCGATAAATTCAACTGCCTCCTTGCGAGCTTTAGGAACTCGGCTTCCATGACAAACATATAAAACAGCTTGCTTCATAGCATTAGAGCCTCACTTTGTTCATATTCTGAGATCATATTCTCATACCAACTGAGATGTTCTCTTAGAGAAACAACTTCACCGACAATAATCATACTGGGATTTGTAACTTTTTGTTTGATAACTTGATCATAAATATCCTCAAGAGTTCCTGTTACAGTTTTTTGAGCATTTGTTGTTCCCCAGTGAATAACTGCAACAGGGGTATGTCTATTTCTTCCATGTTTAATAAGCTGTTCCTGAATATATGGCAAATTACCAACACCCATATAAATAGCGATTGTATCGATTCCCTTGGCTAATGATTCCCATTTCATTTCTTCATCATTACCTTGTTTTTTATGCCCCGTAACAAAAGCAACACTTGCACTTAAATCCCGATGAGTAACTGGAATGCCGGCATAAGCTGCTGCTGCAACACCTGAAGTAATTCCCGGTATGACTTCATATGGAATACGATGTTTTTTTAACGCTTCAGCTTCTTCTCCTCCACGTCCAAAAATAAATGGATCTCCACCTTTAAGTCTTGTCACGATCTTACCCATTTTTGCATAATTGATTAAACAATAATTAATCGTTTCTTGCTTCATTGTATGATAGTTTGGTAGCTTCCCACAATATACAAGCTCACAATCTTTTTTTGCATGTTTAAGAATTTCCTTGTTTACTAATCGATCATATAAAATCACATCTGATTGTTGAATGCATTTTAGAGCTTTAATCGTTAATAATTCCTCATCACCAGGTCCTGCTCCAACTAAAAAAACCTTTGACATGAAAGCTCCCCCATCTTTTTACTGAAAAGCAAGATATTTTTTAACGTAAATGAAAGTAATAGCAATTGGCCTCAGCCAATTGCTATTATCATTAACATATTAATTTTGAATTAAGCCTTTTTCTAATAAAAAATTGACAATTTGCTTTACAGATGCTTCTATATCTTGAGATTCAGTATCAACAGTTATTGCAGGATTTACCGGCTCCTCATATGGTGAATCTATACCTGTGAAATGCTTAATTTCATTATTTCTCGCTTTTTTGTATAAGCCCTTTGGATCACGTACTTCACATTCATCTAGTGAGCATTTAACATAAACTTCAAAAAATTCATTATCAGAAAGAATGTCTTTTACTTGTTGTCTGTCTTCACGAAATGGTGAAATAAATGCAGTTAGCACGATTTGGCCACTGTCTACAAAAAGCTTGGATACTTCACCGATACGGCGAATATTTTCTTTTCGATCATCATCTGTAAAACCTAAGTCTTTATTTAATCCATGACGGATATTATCGCCATCAAGAACATATGCCTGAATGTTTGATTCATACAAGTATCTTGCAAGTGCATTAGCTAATGTTGACTTTCCAGATCCTGAAAGACCAGTAAACCATAAAACATAGCTTTGGTATTTATTCTTTTCTCTTCTTTCTTCTTTTGTTACAGATGCATCATGCCACACAATATTATTCGCTGTCATGCTAAATGACCTCCTTTTTAAGAATTAACCGTCTCTCTCATTCCTCTAATTAAAACTTCTACAACTTCTTTACGACTGAAAGTGCTTGGAGGCAGTTCTCCATTTCTTAGCATTTCGCGAACTTTTGTGCCCGATAGAATAACACGATCTTCTTTACCATGTGGACATGTTTTAGATGAAGCCATACCTTCACATTTTATGCAATAGAAGCTATGTTCAAAGAACATCGGTGTAATTCCCAGTTCATCAGCTGTAAAGTTTGAGAAGATCTTTTGAGCATCATATGTTCCATAGTAATCGCCAACACCTGCATGGTCTCTACCAACAATAAAGTGTGTGCAACCATAGTTTTTACGAACTAGTGCATGGAAAACAGCTTCACGTGGTCCTGCATAGCGCATTGCAGCCGGGAAAACTGCAAGGTGTACACGATCTTCAGGGTAATAATTCTTTAACAATACTTGATAGCTCTCCATACGGATATGCGCAGGAATGTCATCAGATTTTGTTTCTCCTACTAATGGATTTAAAAATAAACCATCAACTGTTTCCAATGCAGTTTTTTGAATATATTCGTGTGCACGGTGAACAGGATTACGTGTTTGGAATCCAACAATTGTTTTCCAGTTTAATTCTTCAAATTTTGCTCGAGATTCTTTTGGATCTAAATAGAAATCAGCAAATTTTTTCTCAGGACGATTCACAAGTGTGATTTCTCCACCTACATATACATTTCCACGTTCAAACATTTTTTTCACACCAGGATGTGCTAAATCATCTGTACGATAAACATTCACAGCTTCCTTTTGTTTATCAGGTGTAAAAATATCCGAAATGTTAATTGTGCCATATGTAACTTGGTTTGACACAAGGCGAACTTCCTCACCGATTGAAAGTGTTGCTGCTTTTTCCTCTGTTACAGGTAACGTAATTGGTATGCTCCAGACAACACCATTTTTCAATTTCATATTCTCAACAACAGATTCATAATCTTCTTGAGTTAAAAATCCTTCAATTGGACTGTATCCACCAATTGCAATAAGTTCAAGATCACTAAGTGAAATGGCATCAATTTCAATTTCGTTTTGAATATGTGACACATCGGTTCCAATAGATAATTTCTGAATTAAAGTTCCTCCATGTGGAAGTAAGCTCATTTTTCAATTCCTCCAAATTCAATTGTAATATTTTGTTTGAAAAATAAATTCGTCTCCCTATCAAGACAAAACCAATGCGAATAATAGGGATTGAATTATTAAATTCCCCCGCCCTCTTCATGAACGGTACGTTTTTCCTGTTTACTTGCCTTCATAAGACTATTTGCGCCTATTGTAGCAAGTAATAAACTTCCTAACACAAAGATTGTATATAAGTCACTTTCTAAAAACAATTTCACTAAAAAATAAGACATTGTTAGTGAAACAAGTGGGGAAATTAGCCAAACCATCAACATATTTTTAACAACTTTTTGTTGAAGGACATTTGTACCTGATTTTGCAATTCCAATTCCTAATATAGAGGAAGTTGTAATTTGAGTGAGCGGGACTGGAATTCCGAAAATGGATGCGATCGTAACTAATGTAGCTCCTGTACCTGATATTAACACACCCTCAATTTTAGAAAAACTCGTGATCTTTTTTCCATTTGTTTCAAGAACACGACGGCCTAAAAATAATGCACCAAGAGCAACAAAGATTCCACCATATAAGGTCCCTTTTGAAACTGTTAGAATACCGGCACTTACTAATGGTCCGACAGCATTTGCCACGTTGTTCATTCCCGCTGAGAAGGCCTCAAAAAACCCTGCAAATATTAGCAAATAAGTAATCAGCTTTCCTTGAAAATTATACTTTTCATTAAGCTTAAATTTATGAAGTATCATGATAAATATATAGGCGATAACAAAAGCGAAGATAGGAACAATAAACCAAAACATAACGATGTAAAGTAAATTATTCACAAATAACGCCTGATAGGCTATTCCCACACCTACAACTGCTCCTACGGTAACTTCACTTGTAGATAGCGGAATACCTAATAGATTTGATAAAAACAAGGAGAAGGTTGCTGAAAAAAGGATTATAATAACCAGTTTTATCGAAATTAGTGAGGAAGGAATGATTCCCCCGCTAATTGTTTTAACAACTTCTCCACCGCCAATAACAGCTCCTAATATGACACCTATTCCGCATAAAATTAAAGCATTTCTTGGTCGCACAATTGCTCCTGATCCATATGCAACACCCATTGAGGCAGCAGCGCCACTGGCACCAATATTCATTGCAAAAAAGAAGCTGATTATGATGGCAATGATCTCTAACATTTATTTATCCTCCTACTGGTGGAGGCCGCATTCTGTTTTCATTTGCCCTGACCATCTTCCTGATCTTAAATCATTTTCATCATATGCCGGCTTCGTGCAATGAAAACAACCAATACTAGGGTAACCTCTGTCATGTAATGGATTATATGTTAGATCGTTTTTATGAACGTATCTCCATACATCTTTCCATGTCCAATGAATGAGTGGGCAAATCTTTACTGAATGAAAGCGATCATCCTTATTAATATAATTTACATGTTTTCTTGTCTCAGACTGTTCACGTCTCAAACCTGATATCCAAGCTGTCGCGCCGTTTAAAGTAGCAGTTAACGGAACAATTTTTCGGATATTACAGCACTGATTAGGATTCGTTTCCCACAATTTGTCGCCAAATTGCTCAGCTTGTTCTTCCAATGTTAATTCAGGTTTCTTTAACTCAATATTCAATGATGGATACTTTTCTTTTACTTTATCAATAAGTTCATATGTTTCCTTAAAGTGAACATCTGTATCAAGGAAAACAATTTTGGCATCAGGTTTTACCTTTGAAATTAAATCTATTAAAACGATTCCTTCAATACCAAAGCTACATGCATAGACAACCTCTTCACCGTAATGGTCGTAAGCCCAGTTTATAACATTTAAAGCACCTTTATATGTTTCATCAACTTCAAAATCATTTCTTGGTTCTGACCAGTTTTCATATGTTAACATACGATTCACCTCTTTCTTCCATACTATTAAACTCGGATTTAAATACCCTTTATTCATACGTTAATACTCGGGATTAAGTGTAAAACCTATCAACATAGTATGAATTATACACTTAATCTGTGATTTGACAATACATTTGCATGGTGAAATTAAAATATTTTTATTTTTAGTAAAACTCCATTAAATGCTAGTTAATAAGACTTCAGTCAAATAACCTGTACGATTACTATGAATAAATATAATCTGTCATATTAATTCAAAATTTTAGCATAATTTAAATAAATGTCAACCCGAGTTTCTTGATCGGATTAATATTTTTAATAACTCAAAAAGCGTTTTGTTAGTATCAACAAAACGCTTTTTGAGTTATTATTTGCTTTTAACCTTCAAGCCATTTTTCAGATGCTGGATTTTCTCTCCACATCTTCAACTTATTAATATCCTGTTCTGTTACATATCCTTCTTTTGCAGCAACTTCCACAAGTGTATCGTAATCACATAATGAGTGGTTTTTATACTTGCTTCATTAAGCTTTGATTTTCCAAGGGCAAGATCATATGTAAAAATCGATACAACCCCAAGTACATCACAGCCTGCAGCACGAAGAGCTTCCACTGCTGTAATAGCACTACCGCCTGTTGAAATTAAATCTTCTACCACTACAACTTTTTGGTTTTCAGAAACCTTACCTTCTATTTGATTTCCTTTTCCATGTCCTTTTGCTTTACTACGTACATAACACATCGGTAAATTCAATTTATTACTTACCCATGCTGCATGTGGGATCCCCGCTGTAGCTGTACCTGCTACAACTTCTACCTCTGGGTAATAATCTTTAATCAAAGCTGAAAGGCCTTCTGCTATGTCTGTACGAATAGAAGGGAATGATAATGTGAGGCGATTATCACAGTAAATTGGTGATTTTAACCCACTGGACCATGTAAATGGATCGTTTGGTTGGAGATATACTGCCTTGATTTCTAGTAAGTGTTTTGCGATTGTTTGTTTCATTCCCCGATTTCCTCCCAAGCTTTTTTTACATTCAAATAGGCTTTATAAGGATTCTCAGCCTTTGTTATACTTCTTCCAACGACAATGGCTGTTGATCCTAGACGACGCGCCTGACCTGGTGTTGCTATTCTAGTTTGATCATCTGATGAATCATCTTTCATTCGAATACCTGGAGTAACTGTCATAAATGAAGTTCCTAAGTTTTGATTAAGAGATTCTACCTCATGTGTTGAACAAACAACTCCCTCTAGCCCACTTTCTTTTGCATTTTGAGCATAATGAAGAACAACTTCATTAATATCACCTTTAATAAGAAGCTCTTCATCTACCATTGATTGAGAAGTACTTGTTAATTGGGTTACAGCGATACAAGCAGGACGCTTCTTACCTTCAGGTGTTCCGGCTTCTAAGCCTTCAATTGCTGCCTGCATCATCTTTTTACCGCCAGCTGCATGAACATTGACTAAATCAACATCAAGTTTAGCTAATCCGTGCATCGCCTGCTTGACAGTATTTGGAATATCATGGAGTTTCAAATCAAGAAAGATCTTATGTCCCAATTGTTTTATATGTGAGATAATTGATGGGCCTTCTTGATAGAATAGCTCCATCCCTACTTTCACGTATAGCTTTTCATCTTCAAACTTCTTTAAAAACGTTTCAACTTCTTGTCGGTCTTGAAAATCAAGAGCTATAATGAGGGGTCTGTCCATTTACCTTCCAACTCCTTCCGATACATTCCGTTACATGTTGAAAACCTAACTCATGTAATCTCGATGGCAATTGCTCGATGATTTCAGGACAAACAAAAGGATTAACAAAGTTTGCCGTACCAACTGCAACAGCACTTGCACCTGCATATAAAAATTCAATTACATCGTCTACATTTTGAACGCCGCCCATCCCAATAATCGGAATGTTCACTGCCTGGCTCACTTCATAGATCATACGAATGGCAACCGGCTTAATAGCAGGACCAGATAATCCACCTGTTTTATTCGCAATAACAGGCTTGCCTGTTTTTAGATCAAGTCTCATTCCAATAAGTGTATTGATCATCGTTAAGCCATCCGCACCTGCTTGCTCAATTGCTTTGGCCATTTCAACGATGTTTGATACATTCGGGGACAGCTTTACATATACGGGGACAGCTGATACGTTCTTCACAGCTTTTGTAAGCTGTGCTGCAACCTCTGGAATTGTTCCAAATGCAATACCACCCGTTTTTACATTTGGACATGAAATATTTAATTCAAGAGCATGAACATTTTGTGCATGACTGATTTTGTCGGCTACATAGACGTAGTCCTCAATTTGAGAACCTGCAACATTTGCAATGATTGGAACATCGTACTGCTCAAGCCAGGCTAATTCTTCAGAAATGACTTTTTCTACACCGGGATTTTGCAGACCAATTGCGTTTAACATTCCAGCTTCTGTTTCTGCTACACGTGGAGTAGGGTTACCAAAACGAGGCTCCTGTGTACTAGCTTTTATCATAATTGAGCCAAGCTGGCTTAAATCATAAAAGTTGCTGTATTCTCTCCCAAAGCCAAAACATCCGGATGCTGGCATAATAGGGTTCTTTAGTGATAATCCAGGTAAGTTAATATCTAACATGTTATAAAACCACCTCTCCAGCTTTAAACACAGGTCCATCACTACAAACTTTTTTGTAGCTGGTTCCAGTTGGATCATCACCCGTGTGACATACACATGCGAAACAAGCTCCAACGCCACAACCCATTCTTTCTTCTAGTGAAAGAAATAGTGGTTTATGACCATGAAGTTTTTCTAATGCTCTTAACATTGGAGTTGGCCCGCATGAAAACATTGTATCGAACTGCATGTCGTGATCTTTGATTGCATCTGTTACAAAGCCTTTATACCCAAAAGAACCATCATCAGTTGTGACAATTGTTTTTCCAAGGTTGGAGAGCTCTCCCTCTAAAAATACAGCATTTTCAGATTGGAAACCTAGTACATGTTGCACTTTTACACCTTTTGCTACTAATTGTCTTGAAAGCTCAAGCAATGGTGGTACACCAATTCCGCCTCCAACTAATAAAGCTGTCTGACCGCTCTCAACCTGCTCAATCGGAAATCCATTCCCTAAAGGTCCTAAAACATCCACTACATTTTCTACGACCTTTTGAGAAAGGAGCTGAGTGCCAGCCCCTTCTGCTCTATAGATCATAGTAAATTGTTTTTTCTCTTTATTGATTTCAGAAATACTAATTGGTCTTCTTAAAAGAGGTGTTGTTCCTTCTGATACCTTTAAGTGTACAAACTGACCAGGATTACCCATTTCTGAAACTAATTCACCTTGCAGTGTTAGCTGAAAAATATGTTCCGCTATTTTTTCATGCTTTGTCACGACCATGAGTTCTTTTTTTATCACGTTAAGCTCACCTCTAGTTGCTTCTTGATCTTAGGCATTGTATCTGTTGAGAATGTCATAGATTCTAATACTCGTAAAATGGCTACAGCTGTATCTAATGAAGTTAAGCAAGGAATACCATTTTCTACAGATTCACGGCGAATTTTAAATCCATCTCTGGCAGGTTGCTTTCCTTTTGTTAATGTATTAATGACAAATTGCGCCTCACCTTTGCGAATAACATCAAGTAAATTCGGTTCATCTGCACCAATCTTATTGACTACTTTCGCTGGGATATTATAGGTTCTTAAATAATCAGCAGTTCCACTTGTCGCAAGGATTTGATATCCGATTTGATGGAACCTTCTTGCAATCTCCAAACCTTCTTCTTTATCTTTATCCGCAACTGTTAATAACACAGATCCATGATTCTTAATTTGAATTCCAGATGCAACTAGTGCTTTATAAAGAGCTTTTTCAAGAGTTACATCTTTACCCATTACCTCTCCGGTTGATTTCATTTCAGGTCCTAATGTGATATCAACTCTGCGTAATTTCGCAAATGAGAAGACAGGAGCTTTTACATAAACACCTTCACTCTCAGGATGTAGGCCTGTATCATACCCAAGTTCTGTTAATTTCGCACCAAGAATGACTTTTGTTGCTAAGTTTGCCATTGGCACTCCTGTAATCTTGCTTAGGAATGGAACAGTTCGGCTTGAACGAGGGTTTACTTCAAGGACATAAACTTCACCTTTTGAGAGTACAAATTGGATATTTAACAACCCAACAATATTTAAGCCTTTTGCAAGCTTGATTGTGTAATCAATAATGCTGTTTTTGATTTCCTCAGATAAAGATTGTGGAGGATACACAGCGATCGAATCTCCAGAGTGAACACCAGCGCGTTCAATATGTTCCATAATTCCAGGAATAAGAACTGTTTCTCCATCGGAAATTGCATCAACTTCAATTTCTTTACCTGTTAAATATTTATCGATCAAAACAGGGTGCTGCGGGTTAATTTTCACTGCATTGTTCATGTAGTGTAAAAGCTCAGCCTCCTGGTATACGATTTCCATCGCACGTCCACCGAGTACATATGATGGTCTTACTAATACCGGATAGCCAATGCTGTTGGCAATCTTAACAGCTTGTTCTACTGATGTTGCTGTTTTTCCAAGTGGCTGTGGTACACCTAGTGTTGCTAAAGTGTGCTCAAATTTATCCCGATCCTCAGCACGATCTAAATCCTCAAGAGATGTTCCAAGGATTTTCACGCCTCTAGCTTCTAACTCATCAGCAAGATTTATAGCTGTTTGCCCACCGAATTGGACAACTACACCCTTTGGTTTTTCTAAATCGATAATATGCATAACATCTTCGATTGTTAATGGTTCAAAATAAAGCTTATCTGAAATACTGAAATCTGTTGAAACTGTTTCCGGGTTGTTATTTACAATAATAGCTTCATATCCAGCTTCTTTTATCGCCCAAACAGAGTGTACTGTAGCATAATCAAACTCCACACCTTGGCCAATTCGAATTGGACCTGATCCAAGAACAACGACACTTTCACGCTCAGTAACAAGAGATTCGTTCTCATCCTCATAAGATCCGTAGAAGTAAGGTGTTGCCGATTCGAATTCCGCAGCACATGTATCAACCATTTTATAAACCGGGATAATATCCGCTTGTTTTCTTAACTCGTAAACTTCGCGATCATTTGTATTCCATAGCTTAGCAATCTCAGAATCTGCAAAGCCCATTTCTTTAGCTTTTTGTAATGTTGTTAATTCATAAGGATTTTCTTTAAGTTTCTGTTCAAACGAAATGATTTTTTCAATTTTCATTAAGAAGAATAAGTCAATTTTACTCCATTCATGAATCGTTTCTTTACTTACACCTCTTCTTAATGCTTCACCGATGTAAAATAATCTCTCATCTCCAGCTTTACGAATACGTTTTTCAATGAGCTCATCCGTAAGTTGATCTGAATCGTTTAATCGTAGATAATCTACATCTGATTCTAAAGAGCGAACTGCTTTTAACAGTGATTCTTCAAGAGTACGTCCTATAGCCATTACTTCACCAGTTGCTTTCATTTGAGTACCTAAGCGACGGTTTGCAGACTCAAACTTATCAAATGGCCAACGAGGGATTTTAGAAACAATGTAGTCTAATGCAGGCTCAAAACATGCATATGTTCTACCTGTAACTGGGTTTTTCATTTCATCTAGAGTTAAACCGACAGCAATTTTTGCAGCAAGTTTAGCAATTGGGTAACCAGTTGCTTTAGAAGCTAACGCTGATGATCTACTTACACGAGGATTAACCTCAATAATGTAGTAGTTAAAGCTATCCGGATCTAGTGCTAGCTGAACATTACATCCACCCTCAATTTTTAAAGCACGGATAATTTTTAATGATACATTACGTAGCATTTGATATTCGCGATCGCTTAACGTTTGACTTGGTGCAAAAACGATTGAGTCACCAGTATGAACTCCAACTGGATCAAAGTTTTCCATGTTACATACAACGATGGCATGGTCATTTGAATCACGCATTACTTCATACTCAATTTCTTTAAAGCCTGCAATACTCTTTTCAAGAAGACACTGTGTTACAGGACTGTTTTTTAACCCGCTCGTCACGATTTCTACAAGCTCTTCGTCGTTTTCGCAAATGCCTCCACCAGTTCCGCCCAATGTATAAGCTGGTCTTACAATGACTGGGTAACCAATTTGTTTAACGAACGCAAATGCCTCATCTAAATTATGGATAATTTCACTCTCAGGTACCGGCTCATTTAGCTCATTCATTAATTGTCTAAATAAATCACGATCCTCCGCCTGCTTAATCGCTGATAGTTTTGTTCCTAAGATTTCTACACCACACTCTTCAAGTACACCAGATTCAGCAAGTTCAACTGCCATGTTAAGACCTGTTTGACCACCTAATGTTGGAACAAGTGCATCCGGGCGCTCTTTACGAATAATATTGCTTAAAAACTCTACCGTAAGGGGCTCAATATATACTTTATCTGCAATTTCTGTATCCGTCATAATTGTTGCCGGGTTTGAGTTGACAAGAACAACTTCATATCCCTCTTCTTTTAGTGCGATACACGCTTGTGTTCCAGCGTAGTCAAACTCTGCTGCTTGACCGATGACGATCGGACCTGAACCGATAACAAGAATTTTATTGATGTCTGTACGTTTTGGCATTATAGAACCCCTTCTTTCTTCTTATTAGCTTCAATCATCAGATTTAAAAATTGATCAAATAATCCGTTCGCATCTTCAGGGCCTGGTGAAGCCTCTGGGTGGTATTGCACAGTAAATGCAGGTGCTTGTTTATGTTTTAGACCTTCAACTGTTCCGTCATTTAAAGCAACATGTGTTACTTCTAATCCTGTATCCTTAATTGAATCTTCCTTAACTGTATATCCATGATTTTGTGCAGTAATATCTACTTTGCCAGTACTTAATTCTTTTACCGGATGGTTAGATCCACGGTGACCGAATTTCATTTTTTCTGAATCCGCTCCACATGCTAAAGCAAATAATTGGTGACCTAAACAAATTCCGAATAATGGAACTTTCCCTAAAATACCTTTAATCATTTCAATTGCTTCAGGTACATCCTTTGGATCTCCAGGACCGTTTGAAAGCATAATTCCATCTGGGTTAAGTTGTAATACTTCCTCTGCTGTTACATTATGAGGAACAACAACGACGTCACAGTTACGTTTATTTAATTCTCTTAAAATTCCGTGCTTCATCCCGAAATCAACTAAGACTACACGATGTCCTCTACCTGGGCTTGGATAGGCAGTTTTTGTTGAAACCACTTGAACTTGATTAGTAGGAAGTTCTGCTCCCTTTAGTCTGCTAATAACTTCTTCCGGATTTGCATCTGCAGAAACGATCGCACCTTTTAATGTACCGTGCATACGAATGATTCTTGTTAACTTACGAGTATCAACTCCGGCAATTCCCGGGATATTTTTCATTTTAAAGTACTCGTCGATTGTGTATTCACTTCTCCAGTTTGAAGGAAAATCACAAAATTCTTTTACAACAAACCCATTGATAAATGGCGTAATTGTTTCAAAATCATCTCTATTAATCCCATAGTTTCCAATTAACGGATATGTTAGTGTAACAATTTGACCACAGTATGATGGATCTGAAAGAATCTCTTGATAACCTGTCATACCTGTATTAAATACGACTTCTCCGAAATTTTCTTTATCACTTCCAAATGCTTCACCTAAAAATACTGTTCCATCTTCTAAGATTAGTTGTCTTTTCATACTGTGATGCCTCCCTTTTCCCATACAATGTTTCCATCTACGATTGTTAATGTTGGCCACCCTTTACAATTCCAGCCTGTGAATGGTGTGTTCTTTCCTTTTGATAAAAATTCACTTGGGTCAATTGCTGCTTCTGTTTCTAAATCTACCACTGTAATATCAGCTGTTTCTCCAACATTAAGTACTCCTCCAGTTAAACCAAATGCTTTTGCAGGCTCAATTGTTAAGAAATCAACTAGTTGTTTTAGTGTGAATTTCTTTGTTAACACGAAGTGTGTATATAGTAACGGAAATGCTGTTTCTAATCCGACAATTCCAAACGGTGCTAACTGCATACCTTCTGCTTTTTCTTCTGCTGCGTGTGGTGCATGATCTGTTGCGATGAAATCAATTGTTCCATCTAATAGACCTTCAATTAAAGCTTCTTGATCTGCTTTTCCTCTTAGAGGAGGGTTCATTTTAAAGTTCGGATCAAGTCCTGGTATATCATCTTCACATAATAATAAATGATGTGGTGTTACTTCAGCTGTTACATTTATGCCAGCACGTTTTGCATCTCTTACAACCCGTACAGATTCTTTTGTACTGATATGGCACACATGATAGTGACAGCCTGCAGCTTCCGCAAGAAGAATATCCCTTGCGATATGTACAGACTCACATACAGAAGGAATTCCATTAATACCATGTTTTTTAGAAAATTCACCTTCATGTACTGACCCTTTATTAATTAACGTATTTTCCTCACAGTGTGCAACAATCGATGCACCGATTGAAGCTGCTAGTTTCATTGCTTCAAGCATTTTTCCGGCGGATTGTACCCCTACACCATCATCAGTAAAGGCAAATGCCCCTGCTTCTTTTATACTTTTAAAGTTTGTTAATTCTTCACCAAGCTGTCTCGTTGTGATTGATGCGTAAGGTAAGACTTTAACAACAGCAGTTTCTTTAATACGATTTTGTAACCACTCCATCTGCTCCTTTGTATCAGGAACAGGACGGGTATTTGGCATTGGTGCGATTGTAGTAAATCCGCCTCTAGCAGCACTTCGTGTACCTGTAGCAATTGTTTCTTTGTGTTCACCGCCCGGCTCTCTTAAATGGACGTGCAGGTCGATAAAACCAGCTGAAATGAATTGCCCGTCAACTGAAATGATTTCACAACCATCTGTTGAGAGTTTTTCTCCAATTTCAATAATCTTACCGTCTTCCACCTTTACATCAGACTTTTTCAACTCACCAAGCTCATCTAAAATTAACCCATTTTTAAGAACAAATAACATGTTTCATTACCTCCTGATTTTGCTCAATTTGTTGTAAAGCTCTCTTTAAAACTGCCATTCTAGCGAAAACACCATTTTCCATCTGTTTAAAGATTCTTGATCGCTCACATTCTATCAAATCTCCATCAATTTCAACTCCACGATTGACAGGTGCCGGGTGCATGATAATCGCATGCTTCTTCATAAGTTTTTCTCTTTCTTTTGTTAATCCAAATTCATACAAGTAATCTTTTGCTTGATCTTTTTCTTCATGTCTTTCATGCTGAATTCTTAGAAGCATCACAACATCTGATTCTTGGATTGCAGTATGAACATCGACATATTCACCATAGGTGTTTGTTGAATCTTGCCATTTACTTGGGCCGGAGAAAAGCACCTTTGCTCCCAATCTTGTCAAAACTTCTGCATTAGATCTTGCAACACGGCTATGTCTTATATCGCCATGTATTGATACTGTCAAACCTTCAAAATGACCAAATTCTTGCTTTATTGTAAGTAGATCTAACAATGATTGGGTTGGATGATGACCACAACCGTCTCCTGCATTTATAATTGGAATTGATACTTTGTCAATCAAATTCTCAAAAAAGTGATCTTGCTGATGTCTAATTACCACGGCATTTGCACCAATGGATTCTAGAGTTTTTACAGTATCATACAAGGTTTCACCTTTTTGAACACTTGAATGCTCTGCTGTAAAATTCAATACTTGAAGTCCTAATTTCTTTTCAGCTACTTCAAAACTGAATCTTGTTCGAGTACTTGGCTCAAAAAATAAGTTTGAGACAAAAACTGTATCTGACGGCCTCCAACCATTCCCTAATTTATATTGTTCTGCATCGTTTAAGATTGAGTGAATTTCCTCATTCGTAAGCTGGTTCATCGTTAATACGTTTGACATGCCCAACCACTCCTATAATCTTATTTATTTTTTAATTTCTTATAGAAAAAACACCCTGATTTTTTTCAGGGTGTTTGAAGGTAGAGCAAATGAAGGTATGGTATACCTTTGTTTGCCTTACACCCTTTTAAGCCTCTCTGGACTATTCTTTAAAAGATCTAAGTCATTCTCTTATGCTGTTTCTTTATTTACTGTTTCATCTTTATCAGCTGGCAGGACTAAGTTCAATACGATTCCAATAAGGGCTGCTAATGCCATACCATGCAAGTCTAAATTACCTATTTTCAAAGTTGCTTCACCAATTCCTATGACTAAAATCACAGAAGCAATAATGAGATTTCTTTTGTTTCCCAGATCTAATTTGCTGTCAATCATCATTCGTAATCCTGAAGAAGCGATAATCCCGAATAATAGGATTGATACACCACCCATAACTGGTGAAGGGATTGAACTGATTAGCGCTGAAATTTTCCCTATAAATCCGAAGATGATTGCTAGTACTGCAGCACCCGCTATAACAAAGATGCTATAAACTCTTGTAATGGCTAATACTCCGATGTTTTCCCCGTATGTTGTGTTTGGAGGACCGCCAATTAGTGACGCGATCATTGTTGCTACACCATCACCTAATAATGAACGATGTAAGCCTGGCTTTTCAATATAATCTCTACCTACAACCTTACCTAAAACTAACTGATGACCGATATGCTCTGATATTGTTACAACAACAACAGGGACCATCAACAGGACAATGTCCAGTGTTATTGATGGTGTATAATCAACAAATGGAAGAACAAAGTTCGGCACTTGGAACCATTTTGCTTCAATAACACTTGTATAATCAATGATGCCAATTGCTAGAGAATAGATATAACCTCCAACAATTCCGATTAACACTGGTATTAGGTTGAAAAAACCTTTAAGAAAAATTGAACATAAGATGGTAATTAATAATGTGACTAATGCGGCTGAGAAATATTTTAAGCTATATTCACCAGCAGTATCATTTGTTGCCATTCCAACTGCTGTACCAGCTAAGCCTAATCCGATAACGATAATAACAGGGCCGACAACTACCGGAGGGAGGATTTTCATAATCCATTTATGTCCGGTTCCTTTAATAAGCAAGGCGATTATTCCATAAACTAAACCCGCTAAGAAGCTCCCAACCATTGCTGCCCCTATACCTGCAGATGCTTTTGCAACAATAATTGGTGTTATAAATGCAAACGATGATCCAAGATATGCAGGTACTTGGCCTTTAGTAATTAATAAAAAGGCGATTGTGCCAAGTCCGCTTGAAATTAAAGCTACTGCCGGGTCTAATTCAACTAGAAACGGTACAAGGATTGTCGCACCAAACATTGCAAATAAATGTTGAAAACTAAGTGCAAGCCATGTTACTGGTTTTGGCGTATCTTTTACGTCTAAAACGATTTGATCTTCTTTCATGTATTAAACCTCCGATGTTATTTCAATCTTTGTTAGCATGTATGTTTGAAAGAAATGTTTGACATTAAACAAAAAACCTCTTTGCTATTAGGGCAAAGAGGTACAAAAAGATAAGCAGTCTTATGTTGACTACATCTTTATGTCCCCTTTGCTGCCTCTCTGGACAAATCTTTAAAGGGTATACTTATTCATTTTCATGTATTGTAACCAGATCTTGCTGATCAGCTTCTTTTAATTCGACAACGATTTTTTCAGAACTTGATGTTGGAATGTTCTTCCCTACATAATCTGCACGAATTGGCAATTCACGATGCCCTCTATCTACTAACACAGCTAGTTGAATATTTGCAGGTCTGCCAATGTCCACAAGTGCATCCATAGCTGCTCTTACTGTTCTGCCTGTATATAAAACATCGTCAACTAAGATGACTTTTTGGTTTGTTACATCAACCGGTATATTAGATCCCTTTACCAGCGGTTCTTGATCATCTGTTTTTTTTGACAGATCATCTCGGTAAAGAGTGATATCTAATTCGCCAATGGCAATCTTATTACCCTCTATCTGCTCGATTCGTTCTGCAAGTCTATTTGCAAGGTAAATGCCTCTTGTTTTAATACCTACTAAGATGCTATCTTCAATCCCCTTATTTCTCTCGATAATTTCGTGAGCAATTCTAGTTAACGCTCTGCGGATTGCTTGTTCGTCTAATAAAACTGCTTTTTGAGACATCATCATTCTCCTTTCGTTTTTAACCTCTGAAAACGAAAAACCCTCCCACCGTATACAGTGAGAGGGTCAACGAAGACATAATCATCCTAAGTCAAAAGACTTTGATGTCTTATCCGTTTTCCTTCTCAGCCTCACGGGACTGTGTTAAAGGTTCTTCTTAAGTTATTTACATTATGACAAACATGTAGAAATGTGTCAACGATTATTTTTAATCTGTTCCAAAACATTTAAAAACTCTGCTGGTAAGGGCGCTTCAAACTCAAGGTATTCCTTTGTTCTCGGATGTTCAAAACCAAGGATTCCTGCATGAAGCGCCTGTCCATCAATCGGCAGTGTCTTTTTAGGTCCATATTTCGGATCACCTACAAGTGGATATCCGATGTATTTCATATGAACACGAATTTGATGAGTTCTTCCTGTTTCAAGTTGACACTCAACAAATGTATATTGTTCAAATCGGTCTATTACATGAAAATGAGTGACCGCTTCTTTACTGCTAACATTGGTAACTGTCATACTTTGACGGTCAACTTTATCACGGCCAATCGGGGCATTAATTGTTCCATGATCATGCTGGATGTTTCCGTGTACAAGTGCTTTATATCGCCGGGTAACTGTTTTATCTACAAGTTGTTGCACTAGGGATTCATGTGCCATATCATTTTTTGCTACCATAAGTAATCCGGATGTGTCTTTATCAATTCTATGGACAATGCCAGGTCTTAAGACACCATTAATTCCTGATAGATCTTTGCAATGGGCCATTAAACCATTCACTAGCGTACCACTCATATGACCCGGCGCAGGATGAACAACCATTCCTTTCGGTTTATTGACAACTAACACATCCTGATCCTCATAATAGATATCCAAATCCATTTCTTCTGCAACAACATCTAGTGCTTCTGGTTCTGGAATTTCGACTACAATGTTATCATCCACTTGGCATTTGTAGTTCGTTTTTATTAATCGGTCATTTACTTTAACTAATCCGTCTTTAATCCAAAGCTGTACTTGAGTTCTAGACCATTCATTATTTACTGTTGATAAAAACTTATCAATACGTTCATTTTTATACTCTTCACTTACTTGTATTTCAACGATGTTCATTAAGCTTGCTCCTTCTTTTTCCCTTCAAAAAACAACATATGGATAAATAATAATCCAACTCCAATACATAAAGCAGAATCGGCTATATTAAAAATTGGGAAGTCATATGAAAAGATATATGTATTTATAAAATCGACAACTTCTTTGCGAAATAAACGGTCAATGAAATTACCAATTGCTCCACCCAGCATAAATCCTAACGCAACACCCATGACCTTATTTTCCTTCGTATGTTTTTGGATATAATAGATTAACCCCACAATGACGACCGCTGTGATCATGTAGAAAAACCACATTTGTCCTTGAAGTATCCCCCAGGCTGCTCCCCGGTTACGATGGGATGTGATATAAAAGAAATTTTCAATAACAGGAATATGATCACCAATTTCCATATTCTTCACAATCAACCATTTTGTTAGTTGGTCAATAATGATAATTAAACCGGCAATTATGTAATAATACACATTCTCCCCAACTTTCTATGTTCTATTTGTACAAGGTTTATCCTTATGAATTGTACCATAATAAAAAAGAAAGCTAAAGAAGTAGTAAAATGATCTTCTTTTTTGCAATAAAAAGCCCAAATTACTTACCATCAAAAAGTAATTTGAGCTTTCAATTAAAAATCGCTGCCTGTGATATATGTTCCTTCATGAGTATAGTCGTGTTGGGGAAGGGATTTTCTTTCAAATAGTTCCTGGAAAAAGAAATCATATTTTGTTCTGGCTGTTGGGAGTATCCTTAATTTTTCAAAAGGTATTTCTTCACCGGTTTCTTCACAATACCCGTAAAGTCCTTTATCAATTTTCATTAAGGCACGTTCTACATCTTGAAGTTCCTCTTTTATATGATGCATGTATGACTTTTACCTTGATGATCGTCACAAGTCATTTCAAACAAACTGTGATCAAATAAACGGGCTCGCAGTTCTTCTTTCATCACTTGTAATTCATAGCAAATACCAGAAAATTTATTCAAGATGGACAACTCCTTATCCTTCTCATGATGTTAATATAGTTTTGCCCGAAAGTATCTTGACTCACCCTGATAAGAATTTTCCTGTGCATGTAAAGGCTGTTAACTTTGATTTTCGGCCAACTCATTGTTTAGATATGTATTTCTTACCCTGCTTTCATTTACTCCAAACACTTTTGTAAAAAAATGGGCGTGTACTTCGTTATTACGATAAAAGCCATATCCTAAAATGGACATGGCTTTTTAGCATTAATAATGTTCTTTAACAATTGACGCACATCGTGTACATAATGTTGGGTGATCTTCAACTTGACCAACTTCAGGAGTTACGATCCAGCAACGTTCACATGTTTCACCTTCAGCTTGTGAAATAACGATTTTAACAGTATCAAACGTTTGTGCATGTTCGGGAGCCACAGCATATTCTCCTGCAATTTCAAACCCGGAAACAATAAATAATTGTTTTAAATCTTCTTCTACAGAATCCAGTAATGCTTTTGCATCTGCATTTGGATATAGAGAAATGCTTGCTGTTAACGATTTTCCAATAACTTTTTCATTACGTGCTACTTCTAATGCTTTTAACACATCATCACGTAGGGACATAAATGAATCCCATTTCTTTTCTAGTTCATCTGCTTGTTCATACTCTTTTACCTCAGGCATATCAACAAGTTGAACACTCACTTCTTTAACAGAGTCAATTTGTTCCCAAACTTCATCAGCTGTATGTGGAAGAATTGGTGTTACTAATTTAACTAGTGAAAGTAATGTTTCATAAAGCACCGTTTGAATAGCACGACGCTCTTGATTTTCTTTTGATTCAATATATAGTACGTCTTTTGCAAAATCCAGGTAGAATGAGCTTAATTCAATTGTACAGAAATTGTGAACTGCATGATAAATTGCTGCAAACTCATATTGATCATAAGCTTCTCTAACTCGTTTCGTTAGCTTATTAAGCTTTACAAGCATGTAACGGTCAACATCACGTAAATTTTCCAAGCTTACTGAATCTGTAGTTGGATTAAAATCACTTAAGTTTCCTAATAAGAAACGGAATGTGTTACGAATTTTTCTGTATACTTCAGCAACTTGTTTAAGAATTGCATCTGAAACACGTACATCTGCCTGATAATCAACAGAAGCTACCCATAAACGAAGAATATCTCCACCAAGTTGGTTCATAACTTTAGCAGGAACTACTGTATTACCTAATGATTTACTCATTTTCCGCCCTTCTCCATCAAGTGCAAAACCGTGACTTAGAACACCTTTGTATGGCGCTATTCCAGTAACAGCTACAGCAGTTGATAAAGATGAGTTAAACCAACCTCGATATTGATCAGAACCTTCTAAATATAAATCAGCAGGTCTTTGGAGATCTTCTCTTTCAAATAATACAGCTTGGTGTGATGAACCTGAATCAAACCAAACATCCATAATATCATTTTCTTTTGTAAATTTACCGTTCGGGCTGCCTTCATGTATAAATCCTTCTGGTAAAAGATCTTTTGCTTCACGCTCAAACCAAATATTAGATCCATTGTCTCTGAACAAGTTGGACACATGCTCAATCGTTTCATCTGTAATAATTGGTTCACCATTTTCAGCGTAAAATACAGGGATCGGTACACCCCAAGCACGTTGACGGGAAATACACCAATCTCCACGATCACGAACCATATTATAAAGACGCGTCTCTCCCCATGCAGGCACCCATTTTGTTTCATTTACAGCTTTCAATAGATCATCACGGAAATCTTTAATAGAAGCAAACCACTGTGCTGTTGCACGGAAAATAGTTGGCTTTTTCGTTCTCCAATCATGTGGATAAGAGTGTGTAATAAATTGAAGCTTTAATAATGCTCCAACTTCTTGAAGCTTTTCTGTGATTGGTTTATTTGCTTCATCATAGAATAGTCCTTCAAAGCCCGGTGCATCCTTTGTCATATATCCTTTTTCATCCACAGGACATAAAACATCCAAGTTATATTGTTGACCTACAACAAAGTCATCTTCACCGTGACCAGGTGCCGTATGAACACAACCAGTTCCACCTTCACTTGTTACATGCTCTCCAAGCATTACTAATGAATCACGATCGTAAATTGGGTGTTTGGCTACAACACGATCAAGTTGGGATCCTTTTACAGTTTGATCAACTTTATAATCTTCCCAACCAATTGTTGAAGCAACAGATTCTACTAATTCTGATGCAACTAGATATTTTTCACCATCTACTGTAATGACACTATATTCTAGTTCAGGGTGAACTGAAATCCCTAAATTAGCTGGCATTGTCCATGGTGTTGTCGTCCAAATCACAATTTTCACATCATTTGAAAGAACACCTTTACCATCTTTCACTGGAAATGCTACATAAATTGATGGTGAGCGTTTGTCTGCATATTCAATCTCTGCTTCAGCAAGTGCTGATTCACTTGATGGAGACCAATATACTGGTTTTAACCCTTTATAGATATAACCTTTTTTCGCCATTTCACCAAACACTTTAATTTGTTGTGCTTCATATTCCGGTTTAAGTGTCACATAAGGGTTTTCCCAATCACCACGAACACCAAGTCGCTTAAATTGCTCACGTTGACCATTGATTTGCTCCCATGCATACTCTTCACAAAGCTTGCGGAACTCAGCTACAGACATTTCTTTTCTTTTAACTTTTTTGTTTTTTGTTAAGGCTGTTTCAATCGGTAAACCATGTGTATCCCAACCAGGTACATAAGGAGCACAATATCCACTCATAGATTTAAAGCGTACAATAAAGTCTTTTAAGATTTTGTTTAAAGCATGCCCCATATGAATGTCACCATTGGCATATGGAGGGCCATCATGTAAAACGAAAAGAGGACGATCTTTTGTTCGTTCCTGTACCATTTCATAAATCTTCATGTCTTCCCATTTTTCTTGGATTAATGGCTCTCTTTTAGGCAAATTCCCTCTCATCGGAAAATCTGTCTTTGGCATCAAAAGGGTATCTTTGTAATCCATGTAGTATTCCTCCAAATTCTTTCATCTTAATTTAGCTATTTTCTGCTTTCTATCTCATAAGATTAATTCCAACCTCATGAAAACACAAAAAACCTTCTCATCCCTACAAGGGACGAGAAGGTTATCTCGCGGTACCACCCTATTAGATTAAATATAATATTTAATCCACTCCATCATTCGTAACGTGAATGTATCGCCATAGCTTACTTATTAGATATGTTCAGCATGGAACTCCAGGGTGATCTTCATCTTTTACCTTATTTCGAGCTTCCACCATCCCCGATTCGCTTAAATAAGGTTGCTAAAAGACTACTGTCCCTTTCACCGTTTAACTTTTGTGTTATAAGTTTTTCAAAAAATATCTACGTTTCCGTATTATATGCGATAAAAAAACAAAAAGTCAAGTTTAGCTTTTTGTTTCCTCTGCTTCACCAAAAACAGGTTCAACTTCATACTCTAATAAATGATCCCAATCGTCATTTTTAAGAAGGTCAAGTTGAGCTTCAATCAACATTTGGAACCGAGTTCTAAATACTTTAGATTGCTTTTTAAGTTCTTCAATCTCCATCGCGATTTTTCGTGATTTTGATAATGATTCATTAATAATACGGTCAGCATTTTTCTCAGCTTCTTTAATGATAAGCTTTGATTCTTTTTGAGCGTTTCGCTTCACTTCTTCTGCTGCTTCTTGAGCGATCACAATTGATTTATTCAATGTCTCTTCAATATTGGTAAAGTGACCTAATTTTTCATTTAATTCTGTTACACGAGACTCAAGTTCTTTCTTTTCGCGGATAATCATCTCGTAATCTTTTATGACTTGATCTAAAAACTCATTTACTTCATCCTCATCATATCCACGAAACCCTTTATTAAATTCCTTATTATGGATGTCTAAAGGTGTTAAAGGCATGGATGCCACCTCCAATATGTAGTGAAATAGTTAATCCTTGACAACATTATAAATCATATTTCGACATGTTTGTTGAAAATCCTGCTATTTCTTTTAAATTATTTTATTATATGATAGCACAAACTTTATTTTTGTTTCCTAACGACAATCCTAACTCGATCTTTTTTCGTTCTTCCTTCAACGGAAGTCAATTTACTTCTTCCATATCCTCGTATTGATAAAGTATCCCCATCTTGACATTCAAAAGATGCTGAATCAACGACTTTCCAATTCACCTTTACATGGCCATTGGTGATCAAAGGTTGAATTTTTTGACGTGATAAATTATATATAGCTGCTCCTACCACATCTAGTCGTAACGAAGAAACAGTTGTGACCATTTCTTGTACCTCTTCTTTGTTAGGAATGAATTGATAAGAATCAATTTCTTTCAAAGATATCTTTGCACGGCCAATCTCTTTAAAATTCGCACTAAGATACTCAGAGATCTCGGTCGCACATATAAAGTGAACTGTATCATTATGAAAACGAATGTCTCCAAACTTACTGCGTTTTAATCCAAGGCTCATTAAAGATCCTAATACTTGCCTATGTTGCAAGGTAATAAATTTAGAGGCATATTGTACTTCAAACAAAGCTAGTTTAAAATCTTCCTCTGATACTTGATAATAATCAGGATAGAGGAAAGCTCGCTTTCTTTCTGTATCCTCAACACCACCTGAAAAGGATACCTTCACATCTATATGTTCTCCTATAACAGAAGAGACGATTTCCTGTTCACGAGGATCTAAAAAATCTGTTAATTTTGGACTGTATTGATTTAGAACGTTTTCTTTCCACTCTACTACTTGATCAATAAATTGCCGTTCTTCATGTCGAAAATGTTGATAAATTTGATTCATAATTCAACTCCGTTATATAAAAAGTGTCACATACTAAATATGAAAATTAGTTCGATCCCTTGATCTAACCTCAGTTCAAGAAATTTATCATCGTTCCAATATGATAAAAAAGAGGGACTATACTAATAGTCCCTAGCCAATCATTCTAAATATTGAAGAAACCCCATATTGAGCAAAACGTAAAGCTAAGATTGCGACAATTGGTGAAATATCAATCATTCCTAATGGAGGAATAATTTTTCGGAAAGGCTCTAAATACGGTTCACAGATTTTAGCCAAGAATTGGCCAAAACCTGATTCTCTAGCTCCAGGAAACCACGATAGTAATATGTATACGATAAGCGCATACGAGTAGAACGTGATTAGAGTGTTAATTAAACTTAACAATATACTCATGTTTGCCTACCACCTTTGATGATCATCTTCTGATACTAATTCAGATATTGCTCCCGATACATCCACATTATCAGGGGTGCATAAAAAGATATCGGTGCCAATTCGTTGAATATCCCCACCTATTGCATAAACAGTACCACTCAGAAAATCCACTATCCGTTTTGCTTGATCTCTTTGTATACTTTGTAGATTAACAACAACAGCACGACGATTTTTTAATTGATCGGCAATTTCCTGTGCTTCTGCATACACCCTAGGCTCGCTTAAAACAACTTTAGACGATTTCTGAACACTTTGCAAACTTACAACATTTTGTTTAGTTGATTGTGGCGTTTTATTTGGAAAAGCCTGTGGCTGTGGAGCCTCATATTGCGGTTCTTTCATTTCAGGTTCCTCATATTCATATTCTTCGTCATCTAAGGCAAAAAAGCTTTTAAATCTATTTTTAATTGACATATTATACACCTCCAGTTTCGTTTCCAACAAGTGACGTACCAATTCTTATATATGTCGCACCTTCCTCAATCGCTATCTCATAATCATTTGACATTCCCATTGATAACTCGTGACAAGGTGCTGATGGTAATTGTAAAGCTTGTACATCATGTTGAAGTTGTCTTACCTTTTTAAAGCAATTTCTTATAACTTCTTTATCTTCTGTGTTTGGCGCCATTGTCATTAGCCCAACAACTTGAATATGTTGATAATGAGTTAACTGCTGAATAAAATCAACAAGTTCCTCTGGTGAACAGCCATGTTTAGATTCTTCTCCAGAAGCATTTACTTGTACAAAACATTTCATTGGTTTGGAAGATCTTTTATCAATTTCCTTCGCTAATGACAATCTGTCAAGAGAATGAATGAAATCAACTTTATCAATGATGTTTTTCACTTTACGTGTTTGCAGTGAACCAATAAAATGCCAGATTGGATCGTTTCCTAGTTCTTTTACCTTTTCATTCAGTCCATCATCACGGTTTTCACCTAGATGACGGACACCAGCTTCAAGAGCTGCCTTCGCACGTTGAACACTTACATATTTTGTTACGGCTATGACATTTATTTGTTTTGGAATTCTACCAACTCGTTGACAAGTAGTTTGTATTGTATGCTGAATAGCTTTGTAATTATCCTGAATGTTCATTTGTTAGAGGGTAACCTCCTCATTTATTCCAATAAAACTGAGCATTCTACCTGTTTTCCCATTATCTCTTCGATGTGAAAAAAACAATTCTTTCTCACAGCTTGTACAAAGATCTGAAACTAATACGTTTTCTTTGAGAATACCTGCATTTCTTAAATAATATTCATTAAGAAGCTTTAAATCTAGTTGATATTTTCCATTAGCCATTGGTTTATAGGGTATTGGTTTATAATCTAATACCCTTTTATCAATTGATGATATAACATGATCATCAACGACATAGCAGCAATCTCCTATTGAAGGGCCTATGGCAACATAAATATCGTCTGCATCTATACCTTCATTTAACCGCCACTTTCTCACCATTTCACCAGCTATATCTTTTACCGTCCCTTTCCAGCCTGCATGTGCTAACCCTATAAGAGAGTGTTTTGGAGCAATGAAGTACAAAGGAACACAATCTGCAAAACAAAGGGATAGCATAACTCCTTTTTCAGTCGTATAAACGCCATCACAAGCTGCTAATCCATCTTCGTAATTGAGTCTTCCCTTCCCACAACTGGATTTGTTCACCTTCATAATCCTGTTTGAATGAACTTGTTCAGCAAAGACCCATTTTCTGATTGAAAACGAGAGTGACTTCGCGAGAACTTCTCGATTCTCTCGAACATCTTCCGGCTGATCTTGTACATGAAGGCCAAGATTTAAAGATGTAAAGTTCCCCGTACTAACACCACCAGATTTTGTAGTAAAGCCAACTGTCAGACCCTTTATTAGCCTATTCCAATCTGTTAAAGTTAGATGGGTATCGTCTATTTGCTCAAAAACATTAGCTTTCATAAATGTTCAATCCTTATTTTCGACATTTAATGTATACTATTACTCTTTATTTTACCACATTTTCCCCACTACGTTTAGTATTGAGTGAGAAATTATTCATCTTGTATCTCATTTTGTCGATTCATTCTAACTAAAATGACATCTTCTCCAATTTTAACTATATTTCTCCAAGGAATGATAAATTCTTCTTCTTTCCCAAAGAAACCCAGCATTCTCCCATTGCCGTTAATTATAATAGCTTGTATCTTACCTGTTGTAACATTAATATCAAAATCTCCAATATTCCCCAATTTTTTCCCATCCGAAACGTTGACAACATCTTTTGTTTGGAACTCAGAAATATACATAAGCTTCCCTCCAATGTCCTTCATCGGTCGTCACAATTCACTAACTCCCCTCATACATATCTATGTTAGTTAGGGTACGAACTATTCAAAACAAGTAAATTATTTCTTGTATTTTATAATATAAATGATACTTATCACGATCAAAACACCACATCTTTATGTCTAGACTTACTTGGATGTCCTGTCCTTCGGCAGATCTTTAGAGGCAGTTATCTCCCAATTATCTTCTTCGCTTCTCTCTAATCTAAAGTGGAGTTTTACTGCCTGTTTAATGGATAAATAGAAAAAGGCTCCTCATAATGAGCAGCCCTAGTTTTGAATATTTTTATTCATTTGTTTGATTGCAGCTTTTTCAAGCCTTGACACTTGTGCTTGAGATATTCCGATTTCTTCGGCAACTTCCATTTGAGTTTTACCTTGGAAGAAGCGTTTTCTTAAAATTAACTTTTCCCGACTATTTAGGCGTCTCATGCCCTCTTTTAAAGCTAATTCCTCAATCCATTGAATATCGCGATTCTTTTCATCACTTAACTGATCCATAACAAAGATTGGATCTCCACCATCATTATAGATTGGTTCAAACAGTGACACCGGGTCCTGGATCGCATCAAGTGCGAACACAATCTCCTCATGAGGCACATCAAGCTCTTTTGATATTTCCTCTGCAGTAGGTTCCCTAGATGTTTCACTCATGAGTCGTTCTCTTACCTGAAGTGCCTTATAAGCAATGTCACGAAGTGAGCGGGATACCCGGATTGGGTTATTGTCTCTTAAGTATCTACGGATTTCTCCGATAATCATTGGTACAGCATATGTTGAAAATTTGACATTCTGGCCTAAGTCAAAATTATCGATGGATTTCATTAATCCTATACAGCCAACTTGAAACAAATCGTCAACAAACTCTCCTCTGTTGTTAAATCGCTGGATTACACTAAGTACCAATCTTAAGTTGCCATTTACCAGCTCTTCTCTTGCTGATAAGTCTCCGTTTTGCATTTGCTTAAATAGTTCTCTCATTTTCTCATTCTTAAGAACTGGAAGTTTTGAGGTATCTACTCCACAAATTTCGACTTTATTTCTTGTCACATTTTTCCCTCCTAACAGGAGTTGCTGTACAGAGTTAAGTATCTCCTCGACAGGAAAAAATATGCACAAGCTATATAGGTCAGTTGAAGCAGATATCCTCATCTTTATTGATATATTAGGCTTTGATAAGATAAAAAATTTTTTTACACCATTTTATTAAATTCTTTTTGCAATCTTTTAATAATTCTTTTTTCAAGTCTTGAAATATAGGATTGGGAAATTCCAAGCATATCTGCAACATCCTTTTGGGTTTTTTCTTCTCCACCCTGTAACCCAAATCGGAGCTCCATAATTTGTTTTTCTCGATCATTTAATTGCTGAAGAGCTTTTAAAAGCAATTTTCGATCTACGTTTGCTTCCAAATCCTTTGTAATAATATCATCTTCTGTTCCTAATACATCAGACAATAATAATTCATTTCCATCCCAGTCAATGTTCAGCGGTTCATCAAAAGACACCTCAGAACGAAGTTTGTTGTTTCTCCGTAAATACATTAAAATTTCATTTTCAATACAGCGGGATGCATATGTAGCAAGTTTAATTTTCTTTTCAGGATTAAATGTATTAACAGCTTTAATTAATCCAATTGTACCTATACTAATTAAATCCTCAATATTAATTCCTGTATTCTCAAATTTTCTAGCGATATACACAACAAGTCTAAGATTTCTCTCAATTAAAATTGATCTTGCCGCCTGGTCACCAGATGGTAGCTTTTGCAATAATACTTCTTCCTCTTCTTTCGAGAGAGGTGGCGGTAATGCTTCACTGCCTCCTATGTAGTATACCTCATCAGATTTAATACCAAGTTTTATTAAAAGCTTATACCATAAATAAGTAAGATGTAATTTTAATTTCTTCATTTTCCTCCCCCTCAAATCATAATTAATGACCAGTATTACATAACATTTACTAAATAATTTTCAAAAGAAATATACTCTGACGTACTAAATGGTTCTTTACAGAGTATGATAGAAGTAACATCACTAAGATACTTGCTGAATCGATGGTCCCTGAAGCATTTTCGGATGAACAATGCATTCATACGCATCCTCAGAGGATAATGTGGTACGGTTTAAACCAATAATTGTTTTTTGAACCTTTATGGTTTCATTTTTGGTTTCGATACAAACTTCATCAGGTTTAAAGCCTAAGAGAAATTGATGCTCACTTCCTACTACGCGATAAGGGATAATACGAACCCTATGTTCCCAAGCATGACCTTCGTTTTGTTCGCTCATTGCTTTCATTACATCATCCTGGATAGCTTGATGAACTAGAAGCTTTGGGAGAAATTCCTGTACTTTTAATGTATCGATAATCATGACAGGACTTCTTGTAATAGGATCAAACAGTTGGTTTCCACTATCAATAAGTCCTTTCAATGAAAACTGAATATTATCCACAGTAATCTGTACCTTTACTAACTGGTCATAATGGATTTTTTTAGTTTCAATTCCTTCTATGCTATTTCTAGCAAACAACCATAATACAGGAAAACCAATTAGAACAAATAACCAGCTAATTGGGTGACCAAAACCAGTCGAATTTGTCATTAAAACCCCTTCTAAATATGTCATTTCCTGCTGTAAAAAATAATGTATTCCAATCATTCCACCGCCAACCAAAAAAGTTACAACATAAAAGGTAAGCAGTCCTTGGAAGAAGAAACGGAATCTTTTAAAACCAAAAGCTGACAAAACCATTAAAACGGATATACACATTTTTCCTAATGGATGATTTGCAATAAAAGCTAATGGTGTAAACATCATTATTACAATACTTGATCCAATAAGAGCTGCCAAAACCATTCGTAATTTATTTGTTTTCCTTTTTAACACGATTGCTGTTAGAACAAGTAGAAGTAAATCAAAGGAAAAGTTTAAAAGCCAAATTACGTCTAAATAAATAGACATCTGTTACTCCTTTCCCCCGTGTCATTGAATCCCTCCTATTATCTATCCCATTTTATAGTAGATCAATAGATGAGCACCTGTTGGAACTAGTATAAATCCAATCCAATAGGAAGTCTGTCATTTACTGCCGAGAAACAGTAAGTATTTTTGATAGATTATCAGAATTTTTGTCGACAGGTTTGAATCATAGAAAAAGGGGAAGTTTGAGAAAGAATCATTTACTGTCTTAATCAAAAGAAGGTGAAAACAGAAAAAAAGAGTGCCAAAGGCACTCTTTTTTATCTGCGTTTGTTTCTATTTCTTAAAAATGTAGGTATATCCAATGCTTCATCTGTTTGTTGTTGAACATTACCTCGACTGATTGATTCTTGAACAGGTTCCTCACGATGAGCCTCACGTTTTGGAGCTGGTTTAGACACTGTACCACCATTACTACCAAATGAACGAGTACTTTGCGGCTTTAACGGGTTCATTTCTTGTTCAGTGAATCCAGTCGCAATAACTGTAACAATGATTTCATCTTTAAGGTTTTCATTAATAACGGATCCAAAAATCATGTTAACATCTTGATCTGATGCTGTAGCGACGATATCGGCAGCTTCCTGAACTTCATATAAACTTAAGTTCATTCCACCAGTAATATTCATTAGTACACCTTGCGCACCGTCAATTGATTTTTCTAATAAAGGACTTGAAATAGCTTTTTTAGCGGCCTCAGCAGCACGGTTCTCACCAGTTGCAACACCAATACCCATTAATGCTGAGCCACGGTTCGACATAATGGTTTTCACGTCTGCAAAATCAAGATTTATTAGGCCAGGTGTAGCAATTAAATCTGAAATACCTTGAACACCTTGTCGCAATACATTATCCGCTTCTCTAAACGCCTCAAGCATTGGCGTATTCTTATCGACAATTTCAAGTAGTCGATCGTTAGGAATCACGATTAAAGTATCAACAGATTCCTTCATAGATGTAATTCCGCCTGCAGCCTGCATTTGACGTTTACGACCTTCAAATGTGAAAGGTCTTGTTACAACACCCACTGTCAATGCCCCGAGATCTTTTGCTATCTGAGCGATAACAGGTGCTGCACCTGTACCTGTTCCACCACCCATACCAGCTGTTACGAATACCATATCCGCGCCTCTAAGCGCTTCTTCAATTTGTTCTCTACTTTCTTCAGCTGCTTTTTTACCAACCTCAGGATTTGCTCCTGCACCTAATCCTCTTGTTAGTTTTGAGCCAATTTGCATCTTAATTTCAGCTTTAGATAAATTTAATGCTTGAGCATCTGTATTAACTGCAATAAATTCCACACCTTGAACTCCGTGTTCTATCATTCGATTAACAGCGTTATTACCACCGCCACCAACCCCGATGACCTTAATGGTAGCTAAGCCGTCAATATTTGTATCAAACTCCAACATGCAAAATCCTCCTAATCCATCAAATGACTTCTAATTGATGTTAACTATTCAAAGAAGTAGCCAAAAAATTTCTTCACTTTGTTTACTTTTTTATCTTCTTGTTGCTTTTGAGGTTTTATTCTCTGTTGTGGCTGTGGTTCATTTGATGCAGCAACCTCAACTGCATCAACCGTAACATTTGATCCTATTTTTCTGCCTTGAATTTTAGCATTTTTATATGCAAATTGGATTAGACCCACTCCCGTCATATATTGAGGCTCTCTAACACCAATATAATCAGGACTTGCGATTCTCACACTATTTTGAAGGACTGCTTGTCCTAGTTCTAGGACCCCCGGCATTTTTACAGTGCCGCCAGTTAATACATATCCTCCCGGTAGTTCTTGAATTCCAAGTCTACTAAGTTCATGTAAAATAAGTTCGTAGATTTCTTCCATTCTTGCTTCAATAATATCCGCAAGCTCTAATTGATTAAATGTTCTTTTTTGGTCTGATCCAATTACAGAAGCATCAAAAATTTCATCTTCCGATGCATGGTCATAAAAAGCATGTCCATACTTCACTTTAAGACGTTCAGCTTCATCAGTAGTTGTACGTAGACCTATTGAAATGTCTTTTGTGATATTTTCACCACCGACCGGAAGCACACTTGTTGCAATTAAATGATTTTGATCAAATACTGCAATAGTGGTTGAACCGCCACCAATGTCAACTAATGCGACACCCAGGTTCTTCTCATCTTTGGATAATGCAACAGAACCTGCTGCCAATGGCTGTAAACAAATATCTGTTATTTCCAATCCGGCACGTTCTACACATCGTAATAAGTTATGTAAAATCGTTTTAGATCCAGTTATGATCGCGCCTTCCATTTCTAAACGTACACCAAGCATACCTCTTGGATCATTTATTTCATCTAGTCCATCCACGATAAACTGCCTTGGAATCACATCAATGATTTCCCTTTCTGGCGGTATTGAGACAACCTGAGCAGCCTCTATAACTCTTCTTACATCCTCATTTGTTATCTCACGATTTTCACTGGAAACAGCAACAACTCCATGACAGTCTTGGAGTTGAACATGGTTTCCTGTTACACCTACCACGACTCGCTTAAGGGAGATTCCAACCATTCTCTCGGCCTGTTCTACCGCTTTTTTAATAGAATGAACCGTTTCATCAATATCTACTATAGATCCTTTTCTAATTCCTTCTGATTTCACATTACCTACACCAATAATGTTTAAAGTATCATTTGTCATTTCACCAATAATTACTTTAACACTGGATGTACCGATGTCAAGACTTACAAATAATTCATTGTTGTTCATTCTAAGGCACCTCCCTATCTATCAATACTTTCTATTCTATTCTTTACAGAACAACATGACAATGAATCTAGCTTTACAGGTTTGTTACAAAATAATTTTTTAAGATAAACTTGATTTTTGGCTTCACTAGTGTTTATTCGTCAAATACTTAATATTTCCTTTAATTTATTCAACTTTTTTCAGTTTTCCACGAGAAATTGACCATTTTGAAATCAATATCCTTCTAATTACGGCAATGTTTTGAAAAAGCCTAACACCAAACGCAAACACAGCTACTAAATATAAGTCTACACCAATATGGACCCCGAGAAAAGCTAAACTTGCAGCCAAAATGATGTTAAAGAAAAAACCGGAAACAAATACCATTTCATCATAAATATCCTGCAAATGAGCTCGAATTCCACCTAATAAAGTATCAAGAGCTGCTAGTATGGCTATTGATAAATAATTTGAATATTCGGGGGGAATTCTTAACTCTGACACTAATCCTAAAAATACTCCTAATATGAGACCAAGAATTGGCAGCCACATATTAATCTCCCCTTCAACTATCTCTTTAGGCTTCATATTCCGAACACGAATCGAATCCTCGTATGCAGGAACGGTCAATTCATCAATTGGATCAGAGATTGTTAAACTTAAATTATCAATGGCAAAATCTTCGTCCGTTGTTGAAGCATTCATACGGTTATAAAGCTTGTCCACATCTTCTGAGATAACTTTAATTTCTATAGGATAGGAGTGCAAACTAAAATTATCTATTTTTGTTTGTCCATTAATATCTCTTATTACGGTTGAATTTATCAAGCGCCTACCTTGAATAGAAATTTCTTTTGCACCATACGAATTTAATTCATTTACCAGACGTTTTAGTAAATCCGGAGAAATATCCTGAATTTCTATCCCTAGAAGTTCCTCAGAAAACAACTTATCAATCGTTATAGTTATACCTGAACCTGTTACCTCCGTAAGTCCTGCCTCTTCCTTTAAAACGGCCAAAGTTTCTTTAAGAGCATTTTCAGGATCTGCACTGTCTTTGTTTTCATGAGACTCGATAACTTCATTATATTTCCGTATTTCAGATAACAACTCTAATTGAAGCTGCTGTTCCTTTTTCAAATCCTCTCTTAATTGCCACATATCACGTGTGTCTCTTTCAATCGGATTTTTTATTGTTTGATATTGAACTCCAAGCATTAACCCAAAAATCATCGTTAAAATTGTAAAACTAAGCCCTTTTTTCCCATTTGTTTCCTTCACCCTACCACCTATCAGTCTTAGAAAAACACGTCATGCCACCTGGAATAAAAGAAGTCGGTGTTTTTCCTTATACTTTTATCCTTTAATAAGTTTACACATTTTTAAAGTATAAAATAAACATTTAAGAATCTCATTACAAGACAGGACACGTATTATGAAGAACTTTGATCTTGAAGTAAAGGCTCCATAATAATTTGTTCTTTTTTCTCTAAAGTAACAACAATATTATCATATGCTAGTTGATCAACAATACCTCCATTTATATTCAATGCAGGTAATAATACATTTGGATCACCTATAGCTGCAATGATAAAGGGTGCAGGATATTGATTTCCATCAACCGTAATGACAGGGCCATTGCAATATATATACGAATGACTCGATAATCTTTGACCGTTTATTGAGATTGCGTCTGCTCCTGATATGTACAGCTCATTAATTACATTAAATATATGGCTTTCATGAACAATGTAATTGTTGACATTTTCGCCTTCAGGTACATAAGATGCATCCTCTAACGTAACCTGTACACCCTTTCCTTCTACCGCCAAGTCTCCTACATACATTCGAAATTTCTCTACATCTTCAACAAGATTATAGTACACCTGCGTCTCATCTTTTAAAGACTCTTCAATATTTTTAACTTCATCTTGTTTTTTGTTAAGTTCAGCTTGAAGTTCTTGATTTGTTTCTTCTTTTGCGATGAGTTGTGACCTTACCTCATATTCACGATTCCATTGTTCTGATGTAATGGATCCATCACGGCTTTTCTCTTTAGTTAGCTGATACGAATATGAAATTAGAAAACCAAGAACAAGAAGAATGAGTGAGAAAATGACATAGCTACCTCTCATTTTCATTAATTGTCTCATCCTCCTCCATAGTTGTTAGTGGTGTAAAAGATTCAAAATACGTACCAACTTCAAAATGTATGATTCCTTTACTATCTTCATCTAACTGACTGACTATTTTAGAATAAGTATTCATTTTCTTTGAAAAAGTTCGAACAGATGCCATTACTTCATATCCATCATTCATATAAAGATGAACTAGCCAAGGATCTGTTTTATCCGGAGTATGGTGAATTTCAGAAATAGAATTAAAAATACTTGGAGATAATTTCTTCAATTCACTCATCATTTCTTTGATATGTTCTTCTTTTTTCCAACCAATTAAAACCGGAGCATCTGCTGGAATATTTACAGTTCTTTCCTTAAGAACTTGTCCATTTTCAAGTATTGGCCTATATCCCTCTTGATCCTCAAGGTATGCCATACTTTCATATTCATTGACAACCAATACAACTTGATTAGGGAATTTTTTCTCTATCGTGGCTTTTTTAATCTGTAAATGCTCTTCAATGGATGTTTGAACATTTTTTGTATTAATATTCCAGAAGCCTGATGAGGTTGTTATTTCACTCAAATTGATAATTTCTTCTGCATCAACATGAACATTTCCTTCTACTTTAATACTGCCTACTTTACTTAATGGAGATTGAAAATAAATAACTAGTAATATTAGCAGAAAGAAAATAGATAAGAATGAAATAAGCCTTCGGTTCGTTTTCTGTTTTCGCTGGTGCTGTAATTTCGGTATGCGGTCTTCTAACGAAACAACTTTTTTCTCCAATCCGTTTCACCCCACCCTAGTTGAATGAGTCTAGGTAGATTTCTTTAAGCAAATAATTTGGCTCTTAAGTTAATGAAATTCTAATAATATGATCGTATAAAATAAACGGCATTTTAAAAATGCCGTTTATAAATCAAAAAAGATCATTTAGCCATTTTTACATTAGTCATTATAACACAATAAAAGGAAATAATGGGGAGTATTGTGACTAATTACGGCCAATTATTTCTACCTCTGTTTCCATCGGTATGTCGTATTTTTCGAGGATTGTTTTTTTAACAAATGCAATTAAATCAAGTACGTCTTGAGCAGTTGCTCCGCCAGCATTTACAATAAAATTACCGTGCATTTCAGAGATTTTCGCTCCCCCCAATTGGTATCCTTTCAGCCCTGCAGCTTCAACTAATTGACCTGCATAGTTCGGCAGAGGATTGCGGAAAATACTACCTGCACAAGGATAGTTCCACGGTTGGGTGTCTCTTCTGTAATCTTTATTTTTTTGCATGACAGCAACTATGTCTTCTTTTTCCCCTGTTTTCAGTTGTAAAACAGCTTCAATACATATACCTGGTCTTTTTTCCTGAAGTATCGACGTTCGATATGAAAAATCAAGTTCTTCATTTGATAACCATTGTATTGTACCATCATCAAATAAAATGCGTGCTTTTACAACAATATTGGACATGTCTGATCCGTGAGCACCTGCATTCATATACACTGCTCCACCAATGGACCCAGGAATTCCACTGGCAAACTCTAGGCCTGAAAATCCCTTTTTACTAATTATTGTTGCAAGCTTAATAACAGAACAACCTCCACCAACTGTAAGGATTTCTCCATTTAGATCAAAGTCATCCATTCCGGCTCCAAGTTTTATAACTGCTCCTTCAATTCCTTTATCTGCAACAAGCAAATTAGACCCTCTTCCTATGACCGTCCACTTAACATTATTATCTTTAATGATTTCTATTGCTTTACATAAACTATCTGTACTATTTGGTTCTATATATATATCGGCAGGACCACCGATTTTTATAGTTGTATGTTTGGCTAGTGGTTCATTTTCAAGGACTTTCCCAATATTCGCTTCTGTTAACTCATTAAATAAAGTTTTCATACTTTACCTCCCTATTCACGTAAATCTTTGCTGTTTTATTTAGATATATCTTTTAATACATCATATAGCCTACTTGCGGCATCTGGTATACCTAAATCTTTCGACGCTTTCTTCATTTTATTGAGTTTGAGTTCGTTGAGTAAAAGATTGTCTATTTGAGATATTAATATTTGACCGTTAAGATCTGATTCCTTGATTAAAATAGCTGCATCATGATCACTTAACGACCTTGCATTCACTTCCTGATGATTAGCTGTTACATATGGACTTGGAATAAGAATACTCGGTAATCCCAATGCTGTTATCTCAGCTAGTGATGTTGCACCTGCTCTTGAAACAATTAAGTCAACAGACGCTAATACTTCAGGCATATTGTGTATAAAAGGTTTGATGATTACATGTGCTGATTGGGTTAATGATTTCACTTCCTCAATCACCTTATCATAATGAACTTCCCCTGTCACATAGACTACTTGATATGGCTTTCCTTCTAAAGAAGGAATCATTTCCAATACAGCTTCATTTATGGCTTTTGCTCCACGGCTTCCCCCGAAAATGAGGACTGTTTTCTTATCTTTGTCCAATCCAAGAGATTCTCGCCCTTTCATTGCATTTTGACCGATCACTTCTGACGCACGTGGATTTCCAGTTAATACAACCTTATTTCCTGGAAAGTAACTTCTTGCCTCTTCAAAACAAATTGCCACCTTATCAACATACCGGGATAAAAACTTATTAGTTATCCCAGGCAAACTATTTTGTTCATGAATCACAGTTGGAATGTTTAATTTGGAAGCAGCATAAACCACAGGTCCGCAAACATATCCACCTGTTCCAATTACTACATCTGCTTTAAAATCTTTTAAATATCGTTTGCTTAATGAAACAGCTGTAATAAAACGTGTTATTGTTTTTATATTTTCAAGAGAAATCTTTCTTTTAAAACCTGAAATTTCTACCGATTTAAAAGGAATTCCCGCTCTATTCACAATATTATGTTCCAAGCCGTTTTCCGTGCCAATATATAAAAACTCAACATCTGAGTGGTGTTTTTTTATTTCATTAATTAACGCTAGTGCCGGATAGATATGTCCTCCAGTTCCTCCACCACTTACTACAACTCTCATTTTCTTTCCCCCATTAACTACAATTTAAGTTTTTTATCATTTTTAATGATAATGATACACTATGTAAATATAATAAGGCTGACCATTAAGGACTGCCAGAGATTAATGAAACCTCATGGATCTGTCACTTACCTAACGTCAGCCTCAATACCTTTATTTTATATGATAAACAACCTTTGATAAAACAAATTTCACTTAATACTTTGAATATCTGCTTACATTTAATAATACTCCCATTGCCATTAACATTAAAGTGAGCGAGGACCCTCCATAACTTAAAAAAGGGAGTGTAATTCCTGTAACCGGCATTAAGCCTGTTACAACGCCTATATTGATCATCACCTGAATAGCAACCATTGTAATAATGCCAATGGCTAAAAAGCTGCCATATAAATCTGGGGCACCGAGGGCTATTTTTACTCCCCTCCAAAGTAACAAGCCAAACAACAAAATGACTAATGACCCTCCTATAAAACCTAGTTCCTCTGCTAATATTGCAAAAATAAAGTCTGTTTGGGGTTCAGGTAAATAGAAGAACTTTTGGCGGCTTTGTCCCAGTCCTTGACCAAACAATCCTCCTGGTCCAATCGCATAAAGAGATTGAATAATTTGGAATCCACTTCCCAACGGATCTTCCCATGGGTCTAAAAATGATGTAATCCTCTTGATTCGGTATGGTGCAGATAATACGAGTCCAACAAATCCAGCAACTCCAAGAAGTCCAAGCCATACAAAGTGAATAACTCTTGCACCGGATACGAAAATCATGACAATACAAGTACCAACCATAACTGTACCTGTTCCCAAGTCAGGCTGGAGCATGATAATACCAAAAGCTGTAAAAACCAATCCTAACGATGGCAACAGACCTTTTTTAAAGGATGTAATTTTTTTCTGATTTTCTGATAAAAATTTAGCTAAAAATGCTATCATGGCCAATTTCATAAACTCAGAAGGCTGTATGGAAAAAGCTCCGACTCCAATCCAGCTTCTTGAACCGTTTCTTTCCATACCAATTCCAGGGATTAATACCGCGATTAGTAGAAAAAAACAAACAATGATGAGCATTTTTGCCCAGGTTCTCCATGTCCAATAATCGACATTCATTAAGAAAAACATAGCAATGACACCAACACCGGCAAATAAAAGCTGACGTTTTGCAAAGAAGAACGAATCATCGAATTTATACGTAGCCCACACAGCACTTGCACTGTATACCATTATCAGGCCAATTGTTAAGAGTAATAAGGTAAGGATAACTAAGATAAAATCTGGAGTAGACCTTTTCGCTGACAACGCCGAACACCCCTGTATCAGTTTATTAAGGGCTGTATGGCACATAGATCATGTCATATTAATAGCTACTAAACGATAGCATTAAAAGAGAATTCACCAATATCTTACAATGTGTATAGCAACGTTCACATTATAAGCATTATGGCTGATTCAATCGTACAAGCCCTTATTTAAGCTTATGCACGGCTTGAATAAAAATGTCTCCTCTTTCTTCAAAAGTTTTGTATTGATCCCAGCTTGCACATGCAGGTGATAACAATACAACATCATCATTTTCAGAAACATTAAACGCCGCAGATACAGCTTTTTCTACATTATCGACACGTTTAATATGTTCTATTCCACTATCTTTTGCTATTCTCTCAAGCTTTGGTGCTGTTTCGCCAAATAAAATCATCGCTTTTACATTTTTTAAGAATGGTTTTAATTCATCAAACTCATTTCCTCGATCAAGGCCGCCTGCCAGCAATATCGTAGGTGATGAAAAGGCTTGAAGTGCTTTACCTGTAGCAAGCATATTTGTGGCCTTTGAATCATTATAGAAGCGTCGACCTTCAACAGAATCGACGTACTGAAGACGATGTTTAACACCTTGAAATGTTGTCAGTACTTTATAAATTGCCTCATTTGAAACATCTCTTAATTTTACAGCTGTAATTGCTGCAAGAATATTTTCTAAATTATGTTCTCCAGGTAAAACGATATCTTTAATATTAATAACCCTTTCACCCTTAAACCAAATACACTCATCTTTAATGTATACTCCATTTTCCAGTACACTTGATGTTGAAAAGTAGATTTTTTGCGCCCTAGAAGTTTCCGACAATGCATAAACCTCATTGTCATTTTTATTAACTATTGATACATCGTCATTTGTTTGATTTTCATAAATTTTACCTTTTGCATATACATATTCATCTTTCGTTCCGTGATAATCTAGGTGTGCATCAAAAATATTCAGAATCATCGCAATTGCAGGTTTAAAATCAATTGTTCCCAATAGTTGAAATGATGACAGCTCCATAACAATAACATTTTCTTTTGTTGCTTTTTCTGCTACTTCACAAGCGACAGTACCAATATTTCCGGCAATTAATGGTTGTTTTTGATCCATTTTAAGCATTTCGTAAATAAGAGTAGTAGTTGTTGTTTTACCATTTGAACCAGTAATAGCAATGATATCTGCTTCTGATACTTTATAAGCAAGCTCCACCTCAGTTATGATCGGTAGATTTTTTTCTTTAGCACGGGCAATTAAGGGATTTGAATAAGGTATACCTGGATTTTTCACAATAATGTCAACAGGGTTCTCGTCAATTAAAGTTAACGGATGGCTCCCTCCAATTACTTTGATCCCCAGACTCATTAATTCTTTAACTTTAGGGTCTTCCTCTGTAGCTTTTACATCGTTTACTGTAACATTTGCTCCAAGCCGATGTAATAATTTAGCGGCCGCTAAGCCGCTTTTTGCTAAACCTATAACTAATACATGTTTATGTAGATAATCTTTCACGTTTTTCAATTACAACCACACCTCAATATAAATTCCAAGTACTGCAAATAAAAGACCAACCGTCCAGAACGTTACAACAACTCTCCACTCGGACCATCCAACTAATTCGTAATGATGATGAAGAGGACTCATTTTAAAAACTCTTTTACCAGTCGTTTTAAATGAAATGACTTGAATAATAACAGATAGTGTTTCTATTACAAAAACTCCGCCAATTAATACAAGTAAAATTTCTAGTTTTGTTAAAATTGCAATAGTTACAATCGCTCCACCCAAAGCCAGAGATCCAGTATCTCCCATAAACACTTTTGCCGGATGAGCGTTAAAGACTAGAAATCCTAAAACCGCTCCAACAACAGCTACTGAGAATATTGCTACATCATATTGTGACTGATTCCAAGCCAAAACAGCAAAAGCACCAAACGCAATTGCGGCTGTTCCCGATAAAAGCCCATCTAGTCCATCTGTTAAGTTAACAGCATTTGAACCGCCAACTAACATAAAAATGACTAAAATCACATATCCCCAACCCAGATCAAATGAAACAGACGTTCCAGGAATTGAAATTTCCGTAGAAAAACCATATTGTGTGAACACTAAATAGAAAATAACTGCAATAATCACTTGACCAAGCAACTTTTGTCTAGACGTTAATCCAAGGTTGCGCTTCATGACAACTTTTATAAAATCATCTAAAAAGCCAAGTAAACCATATCCGAACGTTACAAACAATAAAAGGTACATTTCTACACTAAGTTGAGAAAACTTACCCGTCATGACAATCGTTGTAATGATAATTGAAATAATGATCATTACACCTCCCATAGTAGGAGTTCCCGATTTTTTTTGATGCGATTTCGGCCCTTCTTCTCTTATACTTTGACCAAATTTCAATCTTCTTAAAAACGGTATAATGATTGGGGATAGCAATACACTTATTAGAAATCCCATAACGATAGTTATTAAAATCACCTGCTCTAACATGAGTACACCTCCCCAGGGAAATCCGATTTATTTTCATATACAAGCGTATCTTTTACGACAATATCATATGAAGTATTTTTTTTATTATGTTTTTCTAAACGTATTTTTTTCTTCATCTTATCAACTTCTCTTTCTACATTGTTACCTATTCTTATGAAAGGTCCTAAATTTTCACAACTAAATTCATTTTTTTATTACTTTAAGGGCAATTTCTCTGTCATCAAAATCAACGGTATTTGTTCCTATTTGCTGATATGTTTCATGCCCTTTACCAGCTATGAGAATTACATCATCTTTTTTGGCTTTTGAAATAGCGTAAGATATAGCCTCTTCTCTATTAACAATTGATGTATAATGTTGTCCAACTACGCCCTCTTCCATGTCAAGCAATATACTTTTCGGATCTTCACTTCTTGGGTTATCAGAGGTGAAGATAGGTTCTTCACAATTTTCCACAGCAATCTTTGCCATTAAAGGTCTCTTTGTTTTGTCTCGATCACCACCACAACCTATGATACAAAAGATCCTTCCTGCTGCAAATTGCTTAATAGTCTGCAGAACATTTTCAAGACTATCAGGAGTATGGGCATAATCTACAATAACCGTAAAATCTTGACCACCATCAACTAATTCAAAACGTCCCCTTACACCATCCATCGATTCAATTGCTTTTACGATTGTTTCTAAAGCAATTGAAGAACATAATGTAGCAGCGACAGCAGCTAGAACATTATAAACACTGAACTTTCCAACCATTTGAATCGTGACAAATTCAGTGCCAACGGGAGTAATAAGCTGAAATGTGGTACCCTTTGACGTCATTCTAATATCTTTAGCCATTATATCTGCATCACTGTCAATTCCATATGTAACAATCTTAGCAGTTGTCATCTTTTTAAAATCTTCTGATGCTTCTTCATCTCCATTTAATACTGCATATTTCATACGGTCATGTTCAAATCGATTTCCTAATTGTGCAAACAACAGGCCTTTTGCATATTTATAGGCTTCCATTGTTTTATGATAATCTAAATGGTCCTGTGTTAAATTTGTAAAAACAGCTACGTTAAAGTCACAACCATGAATTCTTCCAAGATGCAGGGCATGGGAAGACACTTCCATCACTGCATGTGTCACATCGGCATCTTTCATTTCTCGGAATGTTTTTTGAAGGGTCAAACTCTCAGGTGTCGTGTTTTTAACCTCTTTTTGTTTGTCACCTATTTTCATATACATAGTACCGATCAAGCCGGTTTTTTTATTTGCTTCATTTAAGATTCTTTCTATGATATGAGTTGTAGTTGTTTTTCCGTTTGTTCCGGTTACACCGATAAGATGCATTGAATGTGTAGGCTGACCATAGAAAATATCAGCAAGTACCGCCATAGACCTTTTCGTATCTTTTACAATAATAACAGGAATTGTAACATCCAATTCTTTCTCTGCGAGGATAGCTGCTGCACCATTTTCAACAGCTTTATGAGCATAATCATGTCCATCTACTGTGTACCCTTTTATACAAATAAACAAGCTACCAGGCTTCACTTCTCTTGAATCCATTTCAATAGAGCCGATAGTTGGATTTGCTGTAGATATTGTTAAATCATCATGCAAATATGTAAGTAATTCATTTAACTTCATCTTTATTCCTACCTTCATCACTTGTTTCAATTTGTCTTCATAGAAAGACAATAGTAAATCAATCTTTCATTAAGTATGTATTTTTTCTCCGTACTTATTTTATCTTACTTATGAGAAAGAAGCCATCTTTCCTTTCATTTTCTTACGAAAAAGACAGGAAATTTATTTAACCTGCATTTTTTAACATAACAACAAAAAGAAAGCGTGCCAATGCAACTTTTTTTGCAAAGGGCATGCTTTCTTCATTCATTCATTTTGTTTTGATTTCGATTCGTTTTCCTCACCTAAATATACTCTTAGTGTAGATCCTTCCTTTACTTTAACACCTTCATTCGGGGATTGTTGCACAACAACATCTCCTTCACCTGACACATCTAGATTTAAATTCACAAATTGTTCAGCCAGCTCTTTTTTTGATAACCCTATAATATTCGGTACTTCGACAAGTTTTGTGTCTAGCCAATTATACTCTTTTTCAATTTGACCTTTTCTAGGCTTGACCCCAATTTCAGGTAATACATCTCTCATAATATTACCAACGATAGGCGCGGCAACTGTCCCACCGAATTGAACAGTATCCTTAGGATTATCAACAGCCACATACACAACAATTTGAGGATCATCTGCAGGTGCAAATCCAATAAACGAAACGATATGGTTATTTTCCATGTAACGACCATCTTTTACTTTTTGAGCTGTACCGGTCTTACCACCAACACGGTATCCATCTACAAATGCATTTCGTCCAGAACCAAGCGCCACTACACTTTCAAGAGCATATCGAATCTCCTTTGAAGTCGCTTCTGAAATAACTTTTCTTTTTGCCTCAGGTGTATTTCTGCTAATTACTTCGTTTGTAATAGGATCAACCCATTCTTTGGCAATATAAGGAGTATAGAGTACACCTCCATTTATCGCAGCTGAAACAGCTGCAACTTGTTGAATTGGAGTAACTGATACACCTTGCCCGAATGCGGTAGTTGCCAGTTCAACCGGCCCCACCTGTTCGGGCTTAAACATAATACCGGTTCCTTCCCCCTGAAGATCGATACCTGTTTTTTCCCCAAACCCAAAGTCTTTAATATATTTAAATAATGTTTCTTCGCCAAGTCTTTGCCCTAATTCAACAAAGCCCGGGTTACAGGAATTTTGGACAACTTCCAAGAACGTTTGATGGCCATGGCCTCCCCTCTTCCAACACCGAAGCCTCGCTCCATCCACTTCTACAGATCCCGAATCATTGAACTCGTCTTTCTTTAAATCTACTTTCCCTTCCTCAAGGGCTGCTGCTAATGTAATAATTTTAAAAGTTGAACCAGGCTCATACGTACTCCAAACCGGCAGATTTCGATTGTAAATCATAGGATCTACTTTTTTAAAATTAGAAGGGGCAAAATCAGGTCTACTTGACATCGCCAATATTTCACCATTATTAGGATTCATAGCGATGGCTATGATTCCATCCGGATTATAGGTAGCCTGGGCATTATCCAGTTCTCTCTCCACAATAGTTTGTACCCTTGAATCGATGGTTAATTTCAAATTGTCCCCATCAACAGGTGCTGTATAATCATCAGCTTCATCTGGCATCCTTTTTCCTTTTGCATCAGAATAAAATTTCACGTATCCTTTTTGCCCTTTTAACTGCTCGTCATAGTATGCTTCAAGACCTAATAAGCCCTGGTTGTCTATACCAGCAAATCCTAACACATGGGACAGGTAGCTTCCAAAAGGATAATACCGGACAGAATCTTCGGCAATATAGACGCCTTTAATATTTAAATCTCGTACTTCATTTGCTTTCTCATGTGATATTTTTCTTCCTTCAGGATTGATCTTCTCAATTGAAACCTTCTTCGTAATATGACTATACGCTTTTTCCTCAGACATATTTAATACTGCTGCTAATTGCTTTGCTGCATCTGCCGGATCCTCAATTTGCCTTGGTACAACATATATCGTTGGTGCACTCATATTTGTAGCGAGTTTTACACCATTACGATCCAGAATTTCTCCGCGCTCAGGCTCAAAAGGTATATTTCTACTCCATAAATCTTTAGCACCTGAGGTCAGTGTATTCCCAAGAAAAAATTGAACATATCCTAGACGTATATCAATCACTAAGAAAATGAGAAAACCGAAAAGCAACGTCAAAGCAAGACGTTTTCGAACGGTTACATTTGATACCCGCATATCCTTTTATTCCCCCTTGTCTAGGCTCGTTCAAATATATATGCTTGTACAATGGGAGGTAGAACAAAAAACGAGTACCCTAACCACTTTCAACTATAGCACTATACTTTTCATTTTACATATCACAAAAAAGAACAGCACATTATTGATATACTTAAATAGAGATTTAACATCATCTATTCCGATATCAATTTAGCGCTGTTCTGCTTATTTACTTAATCTGTTGCTTCATTATTTTTTTCAGTTTTCACCTCTAAAGAACTTAGAGTTATCGTAAGAACGTCTCCCTTCTTCAAGACGGTGCCCTTCTTAACACTTTGTTTTGTTACGTATCCGGACCCTTCAGTTTTTATTGATAAACCTAATAGATTTCCAAGCTTCATCACATCTCGTTTTGACCAGCCATTTAAATCAGGTATTTTCACATTTTCTGAGGTTTGAATGAGTATTTTTTCATTTGGCATCATCGCAGTACCGGCAGTTGGGTATTGAGAGATTACTTTTTTTCCACTGCCAAGTATTACTGGTTCCATGCCTAACTCTTTTAACTGATTCACCGCATCTGTCGGACCTAAATCAACAGTGTCAAGAAGTTCAATTCCGTCTGAAGTCGTTTGTGCCTGATTATTCGTGTTCACTTCTTCAGTTGGCTCTATTTGCAAATATTGCAAGCTATTTTTCATCACAGTATTAAAGATCATCGAGACTGGTACTGAGCCAGCCTTGCCTTTTAAATCAGGCTGTTGGACTGCAACATAGACTACAAGCTCAGGATCTTCCTTAGGAGCCATACCTAAAAAAGAAAAAATATAATTATCATGACCTGTCATATAGCCTTTTCCATTTGGGTTTGGAATTTGGGCAGTTCCGGTTTTTCCTGCTACTTCATATCCATCAATTCTATATGGTTTACCAGTACCACCTTCTGAACTTACAACGGTTTCTAAAATATTAAGTGTTTCTTTTGCTGTTTTTTCCGAGATCGGCTGAGAAACTACTTTCGGACTGTTTTCTTTTACAATCTTATCTGTGTCTTGGTCAACAATTTTTTCAATGACATAAGGCTTCATCATTTTCCCATTATTTCCAATGGCAGTTGCCGCTTGAACTAATTGAATCGGTGTAAAAGCAGACGCTTGTCCAAATGAAGTAGAGACTTTGTCAATTTCATAATTGAAGTTCATTTTGCTCTCAGCTTCGTTTGGTAAATCAATTCCAGTTTTCTTTGTGAAACCGAATTTATCTAAGTATTGATAGAACCTATCTGTTCCTAATGCTTCTTTAGCTAAAATGGAGAAACCGACATTCGAGGACTTTTGGACACCCTCGTCAAATGATATAACACCCCATCCTCCACGTTTATGATCTCGAACAACAGAAGGACCAACAGCATATGAACCTGATTGGAAAGTTGCATTTCCATTATAGACCCCTTCTTCAATCGCAGATGCTAGTGTAAATATTTTCATTGTTGATCCGGGTTCAAAAGGATAGGAAATTACATCATTATAATATGAGGTGATATCTCTTGTATTAGGATCAAAACTTGGGCGCTGGGCCATAGCTAAGATCTTTCCTGTCTTTGGATCTGCTACGACTGCAATTATTTTTTCTGGTGAATATTCTTCCACTACTTGGTTCATAGAGTCTTCTAGAAATGTTTGTATTTTTTGATCTATCGTTAAATAGACATTATTGCCATTCTTCGGAGCAACAATTTCATCGTCACTATTAGGAAGCTTCCAATTATAATGATCCTTTTCGAATTTTATATATCCGTCTTCCTCGTGAAGATATTTTTCCAACGTTTTTTCAAGACCCATCATACCAACCGTTTGTCCGGTATCTTCCTGATTTTGAGCATATCCAATTAAATGGGAAGCAAACAAACCATTTGGGTAAAAACGTTGTGTATCCCTATTAAATGTAATTCCAGGGAGCTCTAATTCTTCAATTTTCTCCTTTAGTGTGTGACTAATATCTCGTCCTGCTGAACCAAATTCCACCTGGTACAAGTCTTTTGAAAGAATTTCTTCAACTTCATTTACTTTCATATCAATCAATGGTGCAATTTTTTCAGCCGTTTCTTGAACATCAACTACATGTTGAGGGTTATCGGGATCAGTCGTTATTTTATCATCTAATATAGCAACAAGTTTATAAGATGATTTATCTTCAGCGATTACTTCTCCTTTTCGGTCAAGAATCGAACCCCTTTTAGCTTCAATAGTCCTTTGGCTTTCATACAACTCTTCCGCTTTTGCAGCGAGAGCTTGTCCATGAACCGAACCAGTCGATTGAATATAAAAGAAACGAATGAAAATAGTAAAAAACAGCACTCCAAATATTAACGCCAAAAAAGCAGCGCCTCTATTCATGTTCTTATTTTTTTGAGTCAATTTCATACTAAACCTCCTACGGTGTATCATACCACCTAATACGACAATTGAATAGGATAAGAATGAAGAGGATGACTCAATATTCCGGGTCATCCTCTTCTTGTATTTTCACTATTAATTTTGTACACTTTTGACGTTATTTTGATCTAATGTAAGCCCGAGCTCTTTTGCCTTTTCCCATATACGATCATATGTACTTAATTCCTCTACCTGAACATGGAGGTCACTGTTTAACTTTGTTTGTTTTTCAATCTGAGCTTCAATCTCTTGAATTTCGATGTTCGATTGATAAACAGAATAAGAATTCGTCACAATCGCAATAGCTCCGATAACAAATAAAGAAACAAAAACTAAAATGAGAAATTTCTCTCCTGGTGTAATTGAGGCTCTTCTCTTAATAATAATTGGTTCTTGTTTCGGCATGTGCTGGATCTGTTCTTGTCGTTGTTGTTCTAATTTCATTGCTAAATTACTCATTTTATTGCAACCTCCTTTATTTTTCAAATAATCTCTTCTTATATTTTTTCAGCAATACGTAACTTAGCTGATCTTGCTCGATTATTTTCTTCAAGTTCCTGTTCACTTGGCAAAATAGGCTTTCTAGTAATAACCTTCACTTTAGGCTCATATCCTTCAGGAATAAAAGGCATATTCCTTGGGAGTTCTGGCGGTGTAGCAGCTTCTTTAAATGCAGTTTTACAAATGCGATCTTCTAGGGAATGGAATGTAATCACACTGACTCTCCCTTGTGGTTTTAACAATTCAATTGATTGAGCAATTGCCTCTTCAAACACTTTTAATTCGTCATTAACGGCAATTCTTATCGCTTGAAATATCCTTTTAGCAGGATGTCCACCTTTTCTTCTGGCAGGTGCCGGAATTGCATCTTTTATTATTTCAACTAATTCGCCGGTAGTACGAATTGGCTGTAGCTCTCTTTGAGATTCAATCTTTCTTGCAATCTGTTTTGAGAACTTTTCTTCACCGTATCGAAAAAAGATTTTAACTAACTGCTCATAAGACCAAGTATTAATAACGTCATACCCTGAAATATCTGATTGCTGATCCATTCTCATATCCAATGGCGCATCATGATGATAGCTAAACCCACGTTCAGGGGTATCCAGTTGTGGTGAGGAAACACCTAAATCAAATAAGATTCCGTCTACCTTCTCTACTTCTAATTCAGCTAATTTTTCAGCCAAATATCGAAAATTACTTTTAATAAACGTTACTTGTCCTTCATACGAAGCTAGTTTTTCTTTTGCATTATTCAGTGCTACATCATCTTGGTCAAATGCATATAAATGACCTTTTTTCGATAGCTTTGAAAGAAGATAGCTGCTATGGCCTGCTCCACCTAGTGTGCAATCAACATAAATCCCGTCTTCTTTAATATTTAAGCCATCCACAGTTTCCTTTAATAACACAGTTGTATGTTTAAACATAAGTTGTACCACCTCTTCAAATCAGTTTCCTACTTTAGATACCAAAACATTGGAAAGATATCTCTATCCCCAATTTTTTGTCTATCCTTAGCTTGTCCATTTTCGTTTGTTTTCTGCAAAGTGAAGATTAGAGATCGAAATCAATCATATTTTCCGCAATTTCCTCAAAAGAATCTTCCTGTTCAGCAACATAACTTTCCCAAATGGACTTACTCCATAGCTCAATCCGATTTGAAACGCCTATGACAACACATTCTTTCTCTAGTTTTGCGTATTGAAGTAATGGTGTGGCAATGTTAACACGACCTTGTTTGTCAATCTCACATTCAGTCGCACCTGAAAAGAAAAATCGAGTAAATGCACGAGCATCTTTTTTCGTTAGCGGGAGTGCTTTTAGCTTTTCTTCAATTATGTTCCATTCACTCATTGGATAAACAAATAAACATTGATCAAGACCTCTTGTAACAACGAATGTTTCACCAAGGCCTTCCCTAAACTTTGAAGGGACGATCATTCTGCCTTTTATATCAATGGTGTGATGGTATTCTCCCATAAACATGCTCGATGTCCCCACTTTCTCTCCCTAACTCACCACTTCCCCCCACTTATCTCCACTTCTATTCTACATTTCTTTTCACAAAAAAAAACCCTGTAATCACAGGATTTTCAAAAAACTTTTATTTAAATTTTGACAATTTTATGTTTTCCATTAAAAGAATATGACAAGTTTAGCAGTTCTCCTACAAATTCCGGGCCGAACTTATTTAAATAGTAATAAATATTCCATATTCTTTCTTGCGGATGCAAACTTGGTAATAACTCTAATTCAATGGATTGAAATTTTGAAAGCATCACATCATGTATTTGTCTTTTTCTTTTATCAACTGTTTTTGAAAAGAATTCAAGATGATCCTGAATAAATTCACCATTCTTTTTCAGCACGGGTTTTAAGCTTGGATCGATTTCAATTGCTGCTTCAACTAATGATGAATGAATCTCTGCTATATTTAATTTCGCTTTTTCAATAAGCGGATTCATATCGATTGGTGTTTCCTTTTGAAGAAATCGCTCTATTGCACTCTCGACTCCTTCATACAATACTTCCTCAATCCTAATCCCTGTTTCATCGATATTTCTTTCTATTGCTCTTTCAAGAAATGTCATTTGTATTCTGGGCAATACAGGAGGCATTTTCATTTCAAACAACGAAAACACTTTTTTTAATTCTGCCCAATATGTTACTTCACCGGGCCCGGCAATAAAGGCCAATGTTGGAAATAAATACTCTTGCATCAACGGTCTTGTGACGACATTATTACTAAACTTCTCTGGAGAAGTTTCAATTAAATCAATTAATTCAGCCTTCGAATACGTTAAACCAATCTCGGATATATGGTAGACATCATTTCCCCGTCTTTCAAATAAAAATCGTTCACCATTATGATGAAAAAAGAAATTTGCACTTTGATTACCCATTTCAATAATGGGGTTATATTGATGTTCACGCATTTTTATCTGCTGTGATTGTACCGCATGATAAATTTCCTCATTACGATCAACGATTGCTCGAAAACAGGATTTTTCCAATAACTTTAAATCTGGATCCCCTGAATTAATGAGAACGAGTCCGGTATCACCAAAGAGCTTTAATATGAGCTTTTCAAAAAATTCAACATATGTCTTTGACCTTTCCACACACTCTTTCATAGTACCGATTAACTGATTTGAATAATCTGTTTCTCCGAATGCTTCAAATACCTCTTCAACCCACTCAATTGTTTTTTGTTTGTTTAAAGGTTGTTCAGAAACAGATTGTTTTTTCAAAGGATTCTCATTAATGGCTAATTTCTTGGCCATTTTATTTTTCTTAATAAAAATATGATTAATTTCTGCAAAATCATGATCTTCACCAGCTACCCAAAATACCGGAATAACAGGTACACCTAATTTCTGTTCTTGTTCTTTTGCAAGTTTTATAATCGTTATAATTTTATGTATTGTATATAAAGGACCTGTTAATAATCCCGCTTGTTGACCGCCAATGACAACTAAACTGCTTGGATCTTCTAACCTATTTATATTCTCTAATGTTTTCTCATTATGGTCTAAACATCGATTTGTATATTCTCTTAAATAAGTCGACAGTTCCCTACGCTGGAAAGAGCGTTTTTTTAAATCCTCAGCCCTACTTTGAAAAACATCAGGCGAGTAAACATGATAATCGAAAAATAGTCCGTGATTTATAGTTTGATCTTGTATGTCGTTGACTAATTGGTTCGAAGAGCGTAGGGAGAGTTCAACAATCTCCATATAAAACTTCCTTTCTCGATTAAAATCTTATGCTGGCTCTTTTTGAGCAATTTTATTCCCTATAAAGGAAATATGTTTTTTATAACTCCAGATGTAAAGCCAAGTACAGTTAAAATAATATAACCTGCAACAAATAGTAAAAATGCAGATCTCCATGTATTTCTTGCTACCCTCTTTATAGAAGGGTTCTTACATTTACTCTTTTCAACATAATAGAAGAACAAAATTAAACAACAAATACCAAGTATGATAAATAGTAAAAATGATTTCTCAAAAATAGCAATGAAATGAAAATGCACTGAAACAATAAAAAAAACAGTTGAAAGATCAATTGTTAGAAGAATCGACTTTCTTGGATTATCTATAAAAATGCGTATGATAATATACAGCAAAAATAGACTGATTATTGGCAGTGTAATTAATATTGAAATAATCCAGTTTATGAAACCACCCATATGTCCACCTCTCTACCTGACTTCGATCCCTTTAATGGCAGTGAAAAGAAATGATACATGAGGGATACTTTTTCCGTTTGCATTTAAAATCAAATATCCTAAAATTGAATCAATTTCAGTTTTGCGTTGGTGATGAATATCTCGAAGCATAGATGATTCATTCTCAGAAGTTTTCGTACAAACTTCACACACATAGTCCCACAGTTTATCTTTACCTTCCATTTCAAGAATTGATATGACTTCCTCAAAAAGTTCATAAAATAATTTTTTATAATATTTATTGGTCATTAATTCTCCATTTCTCACTCGCAACAATGCTGTTAAAGGATTTATAGTAGCATTGACAATTAATTTTTCCTTTAACATCTCTTCCCATTCCGGCAAAAATACAATTGGAAAATGATTTATCTGTTCGTTCCTCAATAGGGACAAGTCATGGATTGGCTCAGCTTGATCTTGATATAGCGCAAGCTTTGTTAAACCTTCTCCTGTATGGTGGACAATATGTTCGTTAACCTTTAATGCACCGTGCTCAGCTATTCCTACAATAACATGATGATGTAATAAAGAGGCTAATTGACTTACATGTCCCATTCCATTTTGTAGAAACACAATTGTTCTAGAGCTAAGCTTTTTCAGAAGATCTATTACTGTTACTAAATGGTATTGCTTCACAGTTATGATTAATATGGACTCCCTATAACTTGTTTCCGATGTGGCACATACATATTCAGTATGATAAGAACTCCCTTTAACCATCTGAATTCCTAAGTTATTAATCTGATCAGCCTGTTCTTGCCGGCTTGTATAAAGTGTAACTTTATGCCTTTTCGAAAGATAATACGCATAAAGAAGACCTAAAGAACCTGCACCAATTACACCAATTTCCATATAATTCACCTACTTATTTAATTCAATAAACACCCTTCCATTATACGTAATAATCGTTTTTTACATTAATCAGCACCATCATATCAAAAATAACAACACTTATACTAGAATTTTGCTTATATTATCCTGATGAATCATAAATATGAATATGAAAGAGTTAAATCTTTTTCATATCACGGACTTTGCTCTGCATGATATAATAGTATTACCTATTCATTTCATCTATCTTACATGATCTTTTCTAGATGATCGCATCAAGGGGGAAAAATATGTTAAAAGTTGAAAGATTATTAGTCAATTATAAAACTTTAGAGGAGTTTAAAAAGTTTAAAGAGTATGGAATTCAAGAACTATCAATGCTGGAGGATCTTCAATCCAACATAATTGAAGATGACAGCAACTCTCCATTTTATGGAGTTTACTTCGGAGATAAGCTTGTGGCCAGGATGAGTCTTTATCAAGTTGACAAAAAATTCGATCAATACTTTCAACCCCAGCAGGATTACTTAGAATTATGGAAACTTGAGGTACTTCCTAATTACCAAGGAAAAGGTTACGGAAAAGCACTTGTTGAATATGCTAAATCTTTTCAACTACCCATTAAAACGAACCCCAGAGTAAAATCAAGTGGATTTTGGTCAAAGATGGGTTTTGAGCCTGTTAAATATGATATGGATCGGGATAAAGGAGAAAACCCTTTAGTATGGTATCCAGTTGGAACTACTCAGCAATAAGAATAAATACAGCACGGAAGAAGCATAGTCCCCGTGCTGTTGTGTTTTCTCTTTTATTTTTCTACCCTCTCAAGGTTACCGTTTTTGTCCATTTGAAATTTAACCTTTCTGCTTCTTTCATCTTCTTGTAGAATCACCATTTTTCTAGCTCTATCCATTATTTCAATTAATGCTCGATAATCCTCTTCAACTATTTGAATATGATTTACAAGTGATTGTTTTTCCTGTTGAAGCTCAGCTATTCTTCTTTCCAAACTTTGGATTTTCATTTTCAACTGACTATTCTCCTCTTGTACAACTTGTAGAGATGGAGCCTCTTCATATTGTTGAAGAAAGGAAATAAGCTCTTTTATTGTATTTTTTGATTGAGAATCAGCCTGTATTGTAGGAACTTCTCCGACTACTTCATCATGAGATTCAGTAAGCTCTTCTGTATCTTGTGAAATATGTGTTCTTAGTTCTTTTCTTTGTTTTTTTGCAACTTCAATTCCTGTTTTATATTGTTTTCGAACATATGAATTCCATCTAAACCCACAAGCTGCAGGTGTTCTGGATAGTTTGCGTCCAACTTCCTCAAAAGCTGCAAGTTGGGTAGCTCCTTCTCGAATATGTCTCAACACAACTTCAGCTAACAATAAATCTTCATCATGTGTCCAAGCATCTTGACGAGTAGTTGTCATGATATCTCCCTCCATAAATTACTTTTTTCTATACATATGCAGCTAATAGATTAAGTAGACTAAATTACACTCTATTATGTATGAAAAAAGAGGGGGACAAATCTACCCTTTTATATTTAAAGAATCAAAATCAAAATGGTAGAATATTACTGTTGGTTATTTAATTACAACATTTATTCTAGAACTCGTTGAATTTAATATATAAAAAAGCGTAAGAATCAAAGATTCTTACGCTTTTAAGCTGTTACAAATGTATTATTTGCTAACAACGTCTTTTCCTTTGTATGTTCCACATGCTTTACATACACGGTGAGCAAGTTTGCTTTCACCGCAGTTTGGGCATTCTACCATACCAGGTACTTGTAGTTTAAAATGTGTACGACGTAGTCGTTTTCTCGTTTTAGAAGTTCTTCTAAAAGGTACAGCCATTATTCCCACCTCCTTAAAGAGCATTGCGCATAAAGAAACCGATTAGAACCGGTTCAATCGCTGTTGTTAAGCTATAAAAAAATAATTAGCTTTCTTCATTTTCGAAGAAATTTGCCAGTCCAGCCAACCTGGGATCGATCTTATTGTTTTGATCTTCTTCAGAAATAACTTCCCAGTCTTTACCGGCTTGAGGAGCAGCTCCTTCTTCATTTGTTACATCATCACAGAACACTTGCATTGGAATTTCAACCACTATGATTTCTTTAATAATGGGGATTAGATCAATCACGTCACCCTCTGGAAGATAAAAATCCTCTTCCATTTCATAGTCTGATGGTTTTAATAAGAAAGTTTCCGTTGTATCAATTGAAAATGGATACGGAACATCCACTAAAGTTCGAGAACAAGGTAAAACCATTGAACCTGAAATTGATAAGTGGAATGTAGCTTTGGTCGAACTAATATCAGCTCTTCCTTTAACATTTACTGAGGAAATGTCTCGAATATCCGAATGAGTTCTAACCAAATCACTCAGATCAATTTCTTCATCAATCTTTAACCCCTTGCTTTGCAATTGATGTAGTTGACTAATTGTCCATTTCAATACATATCACCTCAAGGCAACAAAGGTAATTATAGCCTTCGCAATTATATTTGTCAATATTTTTTCTTTACAGTGTAAGTATACATGATAATCTATTTATTTCAAAATATAATTAGTACATTCATTGATGGTTTGGTATATTTAATTCATTTCTCTTTATTATTTTTTATTTTTCAGAAAAACTTTCGAACAAGATAAGATATAATGATAAGAAATTGGTTATTGTGATAGTAATTAACTATTTTGAATTTATCATAAAATGTGGTGAGAATATGAGTGTTTTAGGAATTGTAGTTGAGTATAACCCATTTCATAATGGACATTTATTTCATTTAAATGAATCTAAAAAAACGACGAATGCTGATATTGTTATAGCAGTTATGAGTGGATATTTTTTACAACGCGGCGAGCCAGCAATTGTCTCAAAATGGACGAGAACTGAGATGGCTCTTGCCAGCGGTGTTGACTTAGTGGTTGAATTACCTTATGCGTTTGCCACCCAAAAGGCTGAAACATTTGCTAATGGTGCTATTTCAATTCTTGATGCCCTATACTGTGATTTCCTTTGTTTTGGGAGTGAAACAGGAAAAATTGAGCCTTTTTTAGCTACAAAAGAGATGTTATCAAAAGCGGAAAAAAGTTACGATGAACTTATTCAATACTATACAAAAACTGGTATTAGCTATCCGAAAGCACTAACACTAGCTTTCCAAAATCTTCAGTCAGGGGAACATCATTCATCTTATATAGATCTTTCGTTACCTAATAATATTTTAGGTTATCATTATGTTAAAGCTATACATGACCAGAAATCATCAATGAAACCAACAACAATAAAGCGTATGTCTGCCGGATATCATGATCTTCATTTCCATTCACCAACAATAGCTAGTGCAACTAGTATACGAAAAGCAATTTTTTCAGATAATCGAGAAATTGGCTCATACGTTCCTAATGAAACATTTAATCTTTTAAACGATTATGAAAGACAACATCAAATTCTTCATCAATGGGAATGTTACTTCCACCTTTTAAAATATCGTATAATGACAATGAGCTTAGATGAGTTAAATGCAATCTATGAAGTTGAGGAAGGACTTGAAAATAGGTTGAAACAACAAATTCAAAAAGCTACAAGCTTTGAAGAATTTATGGGAAGAATAAAAACAAAGAGGTATACCTGGACAAGACTCCAAAGATTATGTACACATATATTAACTAACACGACTAAAAATCAAATAAAAAGTCAAAACCTTCAAAGATCTCCTTATATAAGGTTATTGGGTATGTCATCTAATGGCAGAGAATATTTAAGCACACATAAAAAAAAGATGAAGTTACCAGTTATCTCAAAACTTTCAACGTTTAAACATCCCATATTGGATCTTGATGTAAAAGCTGCGAATACATATTATATGATTATGCACTGAGCCTTTGCGTTCTGGACTTCTCCAAAAAGAATTTGCCACACCTCCTATTCGGATTGAAAAAATTTAAGAGAAAGGAATCCCTTTCTCTTAACAATTATTTTGCATTTGATTATGCATTTTTTTGCTCCAAATTATTTAAGTATTCGATAGCTTCATCAAACGTATCCACAGGGATTATTTCCATGTCAGTCCCAATCTTTTCCCCTGTTTCAAGAGCCTCGTTGTAATTTGATGCTTGATCCCCCTTTTCATTTGGCGCAAAGAAAATGTCAATTCCTTCTTTATCAGCAGCAACAATTTTCTGTGATATCCCACCAATTGGACCAACTATCCCTTCAGCATTTATCGTACCGGTACCAGCAATTTGATAACCTTTTGTTAAGTCACCTTCAGTTAACTGATTGTAAATTTCAAGTGACATCATGAGTCCTGCTGATGGACCTCCTATTTCCTCCGTCTGAAGCTCAATTTTAGGTTCTACATCCATTTGCCGATCTGTCACCAAGGATATTCCCAACCCTATTTTATCTGGTTGATTTGGGAATGCTGACAATGTTATTTTGGCTTCGTCCCGTTTTCCATCTCGCTCAAAAGTTATAATTACTTCTTCTCCCTCTTTCTTTTTCGCTACATATTCAATAAATTCTTCAGCAGTTTGAAATTCTAATGAATCTACTTTATAAATTCGGTCTCCCACCTCTAACTTTGATGCTGCAGGCATATTTTTTATTACCCCATCTACATATATACCTTGGAATGTATATTTTACTTTTTTATTTGCTTTTTCATACGCAACAGATATAGCGGCTTCTTGAGACACTTCCATCATATGTAATTGTCTATTCATGTAATCTTTATCTGACTCATCTTCCCTCTTTATATCTTCTAAAGGGTGAATATAATAAAATTCGTTTACCTTTGCCCAAACGTATGTTAAAGGGTTCGCACGACCAAACCGAACTGTTGTTAAGGAAAAGCTGCCTTTTTCATCATCAAAACCATTTTCTACCTTGATTATTGGTTCAAGCTCAGATGCCATACCAGGTTGGGTAATGTAAAAAGGAAGTTTTATGAAAGACATAATTAGCAAAATAATTGCTAATACCAAACCTGAACGCAAAATTGTTCTACTCTTCATCAGAGTGATTCTCCTTCCACTTCTCAATTAAATCCTTTATTTTAGGAATATGCCGTATAGCTTCCAATTCTCCTATCTCAATGATTTCCTTAATGTTAGTAAATGCTCGTGAGCTGTACTGTTCAACATGTGGTCTAATCATTACATCAGAAGCAATTTCTCTATGATGTACTAATTCATCCTGCATAATATCCAGACTTTGGAGAATGACATCAAAAATTGAGGTGATATCTTCATTTTTTTTCACATGTGATACATCAACTGCTATCACAATATCAGCACCCATAGATTTCACAACCGACACAGGCACCCTGTCTACTACTCCACCATCCACCAATAGTTTACCATCAATTTTCTCAGGAACAAAGATCCCAGGAATAGCAATACTAGCACGAACTGCTTCTGCAACAGGTCCACTATTAAATATAACCTTTTTCCCATCATATAAATCTGTTGCCACAACGGCAACAGGTATATCTAATTCCTCAAATTTTTTTGGTGAGTAAATATTCGAATAAGTTCTTTCACTCTGTTTCCAGAAATAAAGCCCATCTTTGGAACAGTGTAATCCAGATAATATCTTCGCTTAAATGCTAGAGCAAATTGATATAATCTTTCCAAACTAATTCCAGCAGCATAGAAACTTCCGACTAATGCTCCCATACTACTTCCCGCAATAAGGTTAATGGGTATACCTTCTTCTTTTAAAACCTTTAATACACCTAAGTGTGCGAAGCCTCTTGCTCCACCTGACCCAAGCGCTAGTCCAATTTTAGGATCTCGTTCCAAGGAGAATCCCCCCTTATTTTGTCTATGTTTATCAAGAAATGATTGTACATTCAACCTGAACGTTTTGTTAGGACTATATTATTCAAGCATGATCAAACTAATGTATAAACTTGTGTAACATTCTGTGGTCTAAAATCTACACCTATTCACGTATATTGAATTAATGAGAACTGTACAAGTACTTGAACTTTTATTTATAAGGACTTGTTGCTTAAAAGATACTAGGGGGCGTCATATTTTGAGTTTTTCATCAAAACTAAAGACAATGTTCATCGCCATTTTTATTAGTGGCTTAACGATTGCGATTATACTCAATCCTAAGGAATCACTCGATGCTTCTCTAAGAGGCTTAACCATATGGTGGGAAGTTGTCTTTCCATCATTACTTCCCTTCTTTATAGTATCAGAACTTCTTATCGGATTTGGGGTTGTAAGATTTATCGGAGTTTTATTGGAACCATTAATGAGACCTGTGTTCCGGGTTCCAGGGGTTGGCGGATTTGTATGGGCAATGGGAATGGCCTCCGGTAATCCTGCCGGTGCCAAGCTTACCGCAAGAATGAGACAAGAAAAACAACTTACAAAAATTCAAGCCGAGCGATTAGTTTCGTTTACTAGCTCCTCAAATCCTTTGTTTATCTTTGGTGCTGTAGCAGTAGGCTTCTTTGATAAACCGTCCCTTGGGATTTTATTAGCAGCTGCACACTATCTAGGAAATCTTTGTGTCGGCCTTACGATGAGGTTTTACGGTAAATCTGATGATACAATTAAAAACGGTAAGAAGAAGCTTTTCCCCTCTCCTTTACAAGCATTTAAGGAGCTTCATTCAACAAGAATTAACGAATCCCGACCTCTAGGAAAAATGCTTGGAGATGCTGTTATTTCCTCCATACAAACCTTATTAATGATTGGTGGGTTTATTATCCTTTTTTCAGTATTTAATAAAATCTTAGCCATCATTCATGTAACACAGCTTATCGGTGTTGTTTTTTCTGGCGCCTTATCACTTTTTCATATTGCTTCAGATCTTAGTGTTCCTTTAATTACTGGCATTTTTGAAATTACGCTAGGTAATCAACTTGTAAGTGAGACAAACGCTAGTTTGCTTGAAAAAGTTATGATTGCAAGTTTTATCTTAGCCTTTGGAGGATTATCTATTCAAGCCCAAGTTGCAAGCATTTTAGCTGATACTGATATTCGGTTTAAACCCTTTTTTATGGCAAGAATTTTGCAAGGTATTTATTCTTCTATAATCGCTTTTCTTCTTTTTAGACCAATATATCTCAATCTGGAATCATTTAACACTAGCGAATTACCCGTTATGTTAATGAAACATGGACCAAGCTTGGCTAAAGATTATTGGGAATTGATAGTACAAAGTGGTCCGCTTATAACAATTATTTCGTTACTTTTCTATATTTTTCTATATGGTAAAAGAAATGTCTTTACGAAAACGAGTTAATTGTACAGCAAAAGGTGAGGGGGGCCTCACCTTTTATATGTTTGAAAATTTATTATTCAGCGCCATTTCCACAACCTCAGGGACTAATTCTGAAATATTCCCTTTGTATTTAGCTACTTCCTTTACAATACTTGAGCTTAAAAATGAGTATTGATTATTTGTCATCATAAAAAAAGTTTCAATATTTTCATCTAGTACACGGTTCATAGACGTAATTTGCATTTCGTATTCAAAGTCTGATACTGCTCGTAAACCACGTAAAATTGCTTGTGCCTTTTTTTCACGAACATAGTCTATTAACAAACCTTTGTAAGATTCGACAATAACATTAGGGATTTCTTTTGTTACCTCTCGAATAAGATCACACCGCTCTTCAACAGTAAAAAGAGGTTGCTTTGACGAATTATTTAGCACACAAACATATACTTGATCAAAAACCTTTGCTCCCCTTTTTATAATGTCAAGATGTCCGAGGGTAATTGGGTCAAAACTCCCAGGACATACAGTAATACTACTCATTACTATTCCTCCCCTTTTTATATTGATAGATTGAAATGGAACTCATTCCATATGTTTCATGCTTTACTTGTAAAAAATGCCCAATCTCATGATCCAGCTGAACATCTGAACCATGTTCAGTAATAATGAAGCCATTTTCATTCATGACATTATTATCACTCAACTTTTCAATAAGCGCTTTCAACTTTTGTTGCTTATACGGTGGGTCTAAAAAAATCAAATGAAATTGAAGACTTCTTTTAATGATAGCCTTAATTGCTCTTTCCGCATCATTTCGATAAACTTCGAAACTGTCTGCTTCTATCTGACATATTTCTAAATTTTTATGTATAGTTTGAATTGCCTTTGTCTCTCGATCGACAAAAACACATTTCTCAATTCCTCTACTAAGTGCTTCAATGCCTAAGCCACCACTTCCAGCAAAAAGGTCTAGGGCAATGCCTCCATCAAAATAGGGGCCAACCATATTAAAAATAGCTTCTTTCACTTTATCGGTTGTTGGTCTCGTGGTCACACCTGGTACAGCTTTCAGCTGGCGACCTTTAAAATTTCCTGATACAACTCTCATCTGTTTCACCACTACTTCTAAATTTTTACTTTTTCATATATGTAATATGCTTCAAAAAACTTGATTTCCCCGCTTCCTATTGCGCAGATATGTTTCCTTATACAATCAATCGTTCTACCGATCGTATAATGTGGATTGAATTTAATTAAACTACAGATCCACTTTTCAAGTTTCACTTTATCCTACCACAGCCATTCTATACGATACAATCATTTCCTTTCTAGACGTACTTAGTCATTAAGACTATATATACCTTTGTATCTATATAAAGAATTTTTTTGAAATTATTATGTATACAGATAGATGAAATGGTGATAATGAGTAGTAACAACATCGATTCGTTGATGTTGTTGCCAACCGCGGAGAAGACTTACGTTTCCCCATAAGTCTTTCCTCCGGTTTCTCCTCTCCCTTTGCCTTCAGCCTTTAGGAAAAGGTATTGAAGGACCCTGCAGGATTTATCTGTAGGGTTTTTTTCTGTTGAGCGATTTAAAATCTTAACAGATATAAATATTAGAAAAGGTACATAAAGAGTCCTACCCTCTTAACTTTTTAGTTGGTTCATGCTATAGTGATATTCGGTAAAATGTACGGATAAAAAACCTTTAGGGGGATAAATATGATTCAACGATTCATTGAACTTGGGGAAGGATATTCGGATATTTATGAATTAATAGAAACTTCCAAGGCTAATCAACATAGAGTAACACAGTTAATAGCATTACATACGAAACGTAACACAAAAGAAGTTACTTCACTTGTTGTTATAATGAAGCCAACAGATCCCGGAAATTTCCAAGCTATTTATATATGTCGTGAAGGAATTTCTAATCCAAATTTTATTACAAACAAACGTTATGAGTTATTTAAAGAGCTTTCAGAATTATTAGATAAACAAATTATTGAAATTGAAGTAAAACCTTCATCTATGTTTAACGAAATAGACTTATATTACCAATATTTAATTGGTATTCTCCGTCTAAATCACTTATTACCACCATTACAGTGAACACTATCATAAAAAAGCTATAAAGAAAAAAGAATGTTTGAAGGTAATAACCCTCAAGCATTCTTTTTTGTTTTATAGCCCTATCTTATAATCGTATTCTTTCGCTTTATCAACCTTCGATTCAAATTCGAGCTTCAGAAATGGTTTATATGAAGGTTCAACATGTTTAACAAACGAGTACGATGACAGCCTTTGAGTCGTTTGCTCCACGACATCCATATTGCAATAAAGCACAACATATTTTAATCGCTTTGAAACATAGTGTACATTACCAAACTTCCTAAGCATTTTTAATTGCTTTAATGTATGAAGCCAAACCACAATACCTTGACGCTTTTCAAACATACTCATTCTCCCTTAATATCTAAACAGAATGTATAAAAAAATCTAATCATTAAAAGTCTAGCAAAAATTTCAACTTCAAACAATATTTTGATAAAAATTAATTAGAAAAGCACGACTTACCGCCAAAAATTGGCGGTAATCGATGCCTTTTCTTATACATTAAGCCTTAAGTAAATAATACGAGTAGACTCGTTTTATGAAACTTTACAGCCGCAGCTTCCTCCTGTACCACAGCCTCCACCACAGCTCGATTCGAAAAATGGATTCCCGGTAGGAACTTTTATATGAACAGAAACAGCTTGACCTATTTGAACACTAATTTCATCTAGCAGGGACTGAACTTCGTTTTCCGCTTTTTTAAAATTTGCGACATGATCATTTAAATCCACGGTTCTCTTAACATCCCGCAACTCTTTTGTAATTTTCCGATAATCAGGATGATATTTACCGAAGCGTTGAACATCTTCATATAAATCCTTAATTTTCGTAAATTCACTAATTAGTCGCTGTGCTTCTGTATCATTTTTTAATATATGATAACAACGGCGATACTCTTTTACAATTTCTGATTGAAGTACCCAGTTCGCAAGTTGTTCTGCTTGATCTATTATCTTTGTGCTTTCAAGTGTAGCAAACATAGAGTTTAAGCACCTCCGTTATTCATTTTAACACGAATAACAGAAAATGAAAAATAATAGCGTCATTACATTATCAGTCTTATTTAATGTTAACGTTCCATGATTTTTTCAATTGATAATCAGACGAATCATTATGAACAACCTCTATCATAAGATGATGATTCCCCTTCTCTAATCCCTTTATAATAAAGGCAGCTGTGGAGATTTCATCGACTCTTTTACCGTCAACATACACTTGTATATGGCCTTCTCCATTCACATTCATCCCACCTTTTTCCTTAAAAGTAAAGGATGGGATATAACATTCCACATAAATATTTCGACCTCGTACATGGTGATTAACAACTATGTCTATAGGCTGTTTGAGACTAGAAACTTCAATTGCAGATTCTGATGCTTCCACAATATCAAGCGGCACAACGCTCATGCTTCCTTCCGGTCTGGGCTTATCCTCAACACACCCTGATAAAATACATAATAAACATACAAAAATTAAAACAAAACGATTCATATTCATGAGCCTCCTTTATTTTTATTGTTTACAGAGACTTAGAAAAACATGAATCGTTTTAGAGAACTTATTGTGGATAACAATACTCAACCAAGTTTTTAATCTTGCTGTTTCATAGATTGAAACATCGCGATCATCATGGATGCCATCTGGACTGAGTTAGAAAATTGTTGAACTTTGTGTGGAATTGTTTTTTGATAATAATTCATCAAATTTAGCTCCATTGAATCAAGATCGCTGGGATTTCTGGAAAGTTTTCGATACCAATACGGTTGTTCTCTTATAAATCTTACACGTTCTTCATTTGCCCGAATGTATTCTTGAACATCCTTTCTCATCGCTTCCCCCTACCTTATCAATACTTGCTTTTTTAATCCTTTCTAAATGAAAAAGGATGTTGACTTGAGGCAGAAGAGTTCTGGCCGGATCCTTTAGAACCAAATTGATCAAACAATCCTTGTAATGTCGATATCGTACTACTCATGTTGGTTAGATGATGATTAACAGTATTCATATCCATTTTCTTTACCGCAGTGAATAATTGATTCATGAAATCTGCTTTACTTGTTTCATCTTTTTCTTTTGTTTCATTAGATTGTTCGTCTTTATATTGTTGCCATATCATATCGTTTTCTCCAAGTAGATACCAATCTTCAAATACTTCTTGCCAGTCTTTATTCCCTTTTCGAACTTCTTGAATAAGTTTTGGATGCTTTTTCACAAAATCTTTAAACTGTTGAACGGATGGATGTTTTTTTTCGATGTCATTTCCTCACCTCATTGATACATTTGCCTATAATATCTTATTTTCAAATCAGCAAAACTGTTCGCCCAATATTATTAAGTATTAATAAAATAATGAAGAATTGAAAATCAAATGAAATATTTGGTAAAATAACACTAACCAAAAGGAGAGGGTAAAAAGATGAAAAAAGAGAAACTGTTGCAATTAGCTAAAGAAGTAATTGATCAAGCAAATGAAGAAGATCAATATGTTATTGAACTTTTATTAAAAGGATTAAAAAAGAAACAACATCATGAACAAGGATCCTACATAGGTGCTCTCCTTCACGCCACATCTGAGTATAAAGATGAGCAATTTTACATAAACATACCCAATACACCTATTATACAAAACTCATTAAATATTGTTCATGGAGGGATTACAGCTACTCTGCTTGACTCCGCAATGGGCGGACTCGTACATCATATTCTTCCACCTGATAAGGCGGCAGTTACGACCGAAATAAAAATAAACTATGTTGCACCAGGTGTTGGAAAAGAGTTATCTTGCACCTCACGTGTGATTCACAAAGGAAATAAAACAGTTGTCACAGAAGGACAGGTATTCCGAGAAGATGGAACTTTAATTGCTCATAGTACCGCTAGCTTCTTTATAATAAACAGGCAATAGTCGTGTGCTTATTAAAAAGATAAGGTGTCAAACCATTCCCTTTAATGGGTTTTGGTTTGACACCTCCTTAAAATGCTTACTTAATTTGAATTCCAGGTTGTTATAAAATTTTGTGTGTAGTATAAACCATCTACACCGACCCCTAAATGAGTAAAATCTTCATTCAATAATGTATCACGATGACCCTTGCTATTTAACCACCCTTCACTAGCTGCAATACCATCAACATACTGCGCAGCAATGTTTTCTCCAGCCATTTGATATTTTATCTCTTGCTTTGACAATCTATTGACAAGACTTCCCTCAGTAGGTGATTCGTGTGCAAAATAATTATTTTCTTTCATGTCCCTGCTGTGCAAAAATGCAACTTCTGAAGTAGCTTGATCCCATTTTACTCTTTCTAAACCATGTCTTTTACGAAGCATATTCGTAATAGATAGAATTTGTTGTTCCGCACCATCTTCTATTCTCTTCCATTTTTCATCCGGTATTTCTTGAGGCTTAATTAACTCACCACGATAAGTCACTTCATAAGATCTCTGTTTTATAAAAGTTTCAGCGTCTAACAATCGAATACTTGATAATATACCATCAAACTTATCAATGTATAATTGAACATAGATATCTCCGATCTTTATTGTCGGTCTGGTATTCATATCCTCTTCTGAAAATTCAAATCGATAGGAATTTCCTTCAAACTCTAATGACAGACTAGATGAAACAGGTTGAATTTTAAACACTTCCTGTACAGATTGTCCAATTTGAAAAGGTTTCACATTTACCTCGCTTCCAATTGCATAAACTGTAACAACTCTTTGATTTAATATTCCTATTTGGATATATTCGTTTTCAGATATATTGTAAATCCACCAATCATAATCATAGGCAGAAGGATCAATCCTATCAGGTTCACCAAGAAGTGCTGTAATTTCCTCCGAAGATTTTTCCATTAAAGACAAAACACCTTCATTTGGTACAGTTTCCTTACCCCCATCCGAATGCTCTTCTTCCGAGTTTGTTAATTCTTCATTTGAAATTTGCACATTTTCTTCTTCATGTTGTTCATTCGGAGTATATTGGCCGTAATATATAAATAGAGTATAACTAATAAAAATAATAACAAAAATGATAATAGTCCTACTAATAACACGCAGTTTGCCCACCTCCCTAAAATTACCTTCTGTTTTTCTATCATTATATGTGACCTTAAAATAGATATTCTGGTTATACATTCCAACATCATGATCATCAATAAGCTAAACTAATCTCTTTCTTTCATTATTACCACGACAATTAAATCTAAAACATGAACAAAAGTCTTCCGAATGTTCCCTTACTTCCTAATCTTTTTACTTTTATTGTACCAAAATTATGAGTGAATGGTGATTAAAAAGCATTGTTATAAACCATAATTAAAGTGAGATTCATTAATAACTTTCTATAAATATGCAATTTTTAGGCCTACTCTGTTTTTCTATGTTCTTTTAGTTCTCCACTTCTACAACTGTAAGTAATGGTCTGGTAAGGTCAACTAACTATTATTGGGAGGAAAACATTTCCCAATAATAGAAGTTTCACTTTAACTTTTACATGTATTTAAGCTATAATAAATTACGTGAAAAGGCTTTAGGAGGGAATTTAGATGAGAATGGAAGATACAGGTATAGAGGGTATTAAGATAGACTTATCACGATTAGATGAACTTATGGATAATATTGGTTTAGTTCGTGCGGGGCAATGGGACTATGAGCGAGTTACATATGATCGTAAGATTGAAACAAAAGGGGATGTTTTTTACCTCCGTGTTCAGGCATATGCTGTTGAAGGAGATATCGGCGGAAGACATGCTGTTGTAAAATTAATGACACCGCTATTAGGCAAACATTATTATCCACACGGTGTTGAATATGGAGAAGGGGAAGAATTTCCTGCAGCAGTAGTCAACACAAGTAAAAACTTACTTTCACAAGTAGCAGAAGAACTGAAAAAAGTTCAATCTTAATATTTACAATTACTAAATATTATAAAATAAAAAAGCAAAGGACTAGTCCCTGCTTTTTTATTTTTGTGACTTTACATTGTTTATTTCTTGTTTTATTGTTATCACTTTTTTGTGTTTAAAGAAAATTAAATACATTGCATTAGAAAGGGGTTCACTTTTGACCAGCATCTTAAACAGAAAAAAACTAATATTTATACTATCGGTTATTATTATTGGCGCTATATCCCTCCTTATTTTGCCAATATCAATTCCACTTATTGTTGCTTTTATAACAGCCCTTTTCCTAGAACCAGCAATAAGATTGCTTCAAAACAGAGGAAAGATAAAACGACAACTTTCTGTTGTAATTGTCTTTTTATTCTTTGTGATATTAATAGGTATGATTGGTTATGTATTAACAACTAAAGTAGTTGGTGAGGTCGTTCAAATAGCAGAAAATACACCTACATATATCAATGAAATCACAAAAGTTTGGGAAAATATTGAGGACGACATTGCCAATAAAACACAAGATCTCCCTCCATTTTTCGTGGAAGAAATCAGTAACCAAGTAACAAGTTTTCTTCAAAAGACTAGAACAGAATTAACTAGTTATGTCAATATAGAAAATGCCAAAGCAGTAATTACAAATATTCCTACCTATCTTGTTAATTTAATTGTCTACTTAATTGCTCTTTTCCTGTTTATGATAGAACTTCCAAGATTGAAAACTAAAGCATATTCATACTTAACGGAAAAGACTGCAGAAAAAGTCTCATTTATGATATCAAGATTGGCTTATGTGGTGGTAGGATTTATTAAAGCTCAATTCTTAGTTAGTATAATCATATTTGTCACTTCTTTAATTGGGTTATTATTGATTACACCTGAAATTGCATTAATTATGTCTCTAATTATATGGATAATTGATGTTATACCTTTAATTGGCTCGATTATCATTATGGGACCTTGGACATTATATCATCTTATTACAGGTGATGTTGCACTTGCAGCAAAGCTAGGTATGCTAGCCGTAATATTACTAGTGATAAGAAGAACTATCGAGCCAAAAGTAATGGGCACCCATATCGGACTTTCTCCTTTAGCCACACTTATCTCTATGTACCTGGGAATGAGGCTATTCGGTGTATTAGGATTTTTTATTGGTCCTATGATAATAATTATTTATAATTCCGCAAGAGAAGCAGGATTAATCAAAATAAATTTTAAAATATAGTAAATTGAAGTGAAAGAAAGAGAAACACATTCTCTTTCTTATTCCTCCTCTTTTTGAATTTCCCAAGTAAAGAATTGGCCATCTTTTTTTGTACAGATTAAACCTAATTTATCAAATAGTTGGATTGATTCCTTGTCCTGTACTTCACATTCCATTACAACCTTTTTCACACCCATCTGATAAGTTAACCAGTCAATAAATGCATCAATTGCCTCATATGCTATTGATCCATCTGTTGTAGCTTCTTCAATATGATAAGTTAATCTTACATTTTGTTCTTGAAGTGGTTTTCCTTGCAAAACAATATCTCCAATTATTTTTTTCTCTTCATATAATATAATCATCCATACACCACAGTCTAAATCCTTATCGTCCTTTTCTAAACTTTCGATATAGTATGGCAAGAAACCACGCACATAAGCTGACGGCCAGCTAGCGGGAATTTCTATGGGAGAACGTTTATCAAGTTCCTTTCGATGGAAAACTAATGATTTGGCAATATCAAGTGAACAGGGTATAATCATTAACCGATTTGTTAAGATTTCAATCAATCCATCCTCTCCCCTCTTTGTATTTTCAGCATACTTGGGAGTAACTATATAACCCATACATATTCATCATTCAATATACAAATGAGGAATTTCACCTTTAGGTAAACTAAATAAATTCAGAAAAGAAAAAATCCTAAAGAATACCTTTTAGAGGGCAAAAAAAATGGTTTAGAATATTTTATTCTAAACCACCTTGAAAATATGTTTAAAATCCTAATATTGCTTTAATAACTGATGTTGTTTCTCCACCGTGATAAAAAACATATAAAAGTAAATACACAGCAACACCTGTTATGGCAGTGAAAAACCATACAATACTCGTTATTGGACCAAGCTTACGATGCTTCTGGTAATTTTTTTGTAACCTGTAATTAAAGATATAATACCTAATACAGCACCGACAGTCGCTAATGTAATATGAAAAACAAGAAAAACTGTATAGTAGATTTTGATTTCATCAGGACCCCCAAATGCTGTGTTACCAATAAAAATGGTTCTTGAGGCATAGATAATAAAGAAAACTATTGCAGCAATTGCAGCTCCAAACATGACTCTCATATGTGCCTCAATATTACGCTGCTTTATTAAATACCATCCAATTGCAACTAATATTGCACTAAGAACGATAAACGAAGTACTTATAGTAGGTAAAATAGGTAAAGATGTATTCATACATGAAATCCTTTCTTTTTAGTACAGCTTTTAATAGCTATATCATATGTAAAGACTGGCGAACATTTAGTCAGCCTCTTAACATCAATTTATTTAATCGGATCAGGTGAAAAATTCTTATTTAAATCAATCTCATCTTTTTCTCTTTCTTTACGAGCCCACTGGAAGAAGATATATGCAAGAATGGATCCATATACAATTTCCTGGATAATTTTCATAAGGACACCACCCAGTTGTTGATCTTCAACAATCGGTAATGTGGTAAACATTTCCGGACCTGTTAAATTCAAACCTGACAGCATATCAGCGGGTACACATAACTGCAATGCATTCAACCATGCTTGTGGTTCGGAATAAGTTAAATAAAGAGGGTCACTTGCAAAAATAATGAGAGCACAAGCGGGTGTTAATAACACACCGTCAGCGAAAATATAGCCAACTTTTTTTATCCCTGATAGTGACTTCCAATCTGGTAATGTAGTAAGTAGTGGCCACCACATACACAATGCTCCAAAAAATATAAGCGTTGTCATGACTGAATGGTAAATAGGATCAGTTTTTACAAAGTCAAATACTAATGGAACATGATAAAGAGAAAATATTCCATTAAAGAAGATAAGTGCTACAATTGGATTAGTAAATAGTTTTATAACAGGCTTTACAACTGGTCGGTACAATATGGATTTCCATAACCAATCAGGGATTCCTAAAATAAGTAATGGTGGTACAACCAAATATAAAACAGCCATCTGTGTCATATGTGCACTAAACATAATATGTCCCAAAAGATCAACGGGACTACCTTTACTAATATAAAGAAAAAGTATTGCTACAACAAACAGCAACTGTTGCTTGAGAGGAACAGTTGAGCTATCTTTAAATTTTGTTTTCCAAGGCCCTATAATCATAAAATAAAGCGCAGTGATCAATAAGATCACAACAATAAAATATGGACTCCATAAAGCACGAAATCCAAATATATCAAAGCTCATTAAATTCAGCTCCTTAAGCTAGTCCTTCAAAGTTATTATACACTTCCATATATTTTGTAGCAATGAACGTTCTATGACAAATCTCAGTCTTAATAAATGTATTAAAAAGAGCAATTGGCATCCGTTTGCCAATTGCTCTTTTAAAATAATTACCACCAAATTATAGTAACAAACGCTAGTACTGTTAAGGCAGCTACTCCTACTCCTGAGAATAAGAACAGTGCAGGAGTCTCATGACCTTTGTGACTCATATGCATGAAATAATAAAGTTGAAATATTACCTGTATCACAGCAAGAGTAATGATGAACGGAACCTTAAACCATTCCCCAATTCCATCATAACCAACAGCGATAAAAGCAACGATTGTTAAGAAGATCATCATACCAAAAGTAACCACTTGGTGTTTCATATCTTCTGCATTTTTCTTACGTCTATAGGCTAAGTCTACTTTTGGGTTTGCTGAATTGTGATTATTTGCCATCAGTTTATCCCACCATTCCCATTAAGTATACAACTGTAAAGATAAACACCCATACTACGTCGATAAAGTGCCAATATAAACTTGCTACGTAATATTTAGGTGCATTGTATAAGCTTAGTCCACGTTTTGCGTTTCGTACAATTAGTGTAGTGATCCAAAGTAGTCCGAATGCAACGTGAAGTCCATGTGTACCAACTAATGTATAGAAAGACGAACCAAGTGCACTGTCAGTAATTGTAAAGTGAAACTCATGAACATAGTGATTGAACTCATAAATCTCCAATATTAGGAAGGCTAATCCTAAAAGTACAGTTATGATCAACCACAATTGCATTTTTCCAAAATTAAAGTTTTTCATGTGATACATTGCGTAAACACTTGTTAAACTTGATGTTAAAAGTAGCATAGTTGCTGCAAACACAAGTGGTATCTCAAAAAGCTCTTGTGTTGTTGCTCCTCCTGCGTTTGATTCCCTTAAAGCTAAGAAAGTTGCAAAAAGAGTTGCAAACAACACAGTTTCTCCACCTAGAAATAACCAAAAGCCAATAAATTTATTTTTTCCTTCGAGGGTAGCTTTTTCAGGCGCAGCCGGATAGTTTTCAGCTGTTAATTTCTCTTCAACAGATGCCATTATGCTTCCCCCTTTATCTTCATTAAGTAAATCTTCTTTATGGATGTGATACCCATGATCATCAATGACAGAACGTAAGAACATACATCCAAACGTAATTAGGAAACCTACAATAATTGCAGGAAGTCCCCATCCGTAATCTTCACGGTACATTAATCCAAAGGATACGATGAATAAACCAAATGACATAATAAACGGTAAGATTGAACCATTAGGCATATGAATGTCACCAAGTGGTTCTGCCGGTGTCATTTCTTTATTCCCCTCCATCTTTTCAATCCATAATGGATCTAATCCACGGACAAGTGGAGTTTGTTTAAAGTTATATTCAGGTGGCGGTGAAGAAATTGCCCACTCTAGAGTTCGGCCGTCTCCCCAAGGATCTCTTCCAACCTTTTTACCTTTGACAGCTGTAATTACAATGTTAATTAGTAATAGAATTGTTGCTGCCGCCATTAAGAAAGCACCTATTGTACTTATAAAGTTCCCCATATCTAAACCTTGACCTGGCAGGAAAGTAAATACACGACGAGGCATACCCATTAGTCCAAGGAAGTGTTGAATAAAGAATGTTAAATGGAAACCTGTAAAGAATAGCACAAAGATGACCATATTTAACTTTTCATTTAACATCTTACCAAACATTGTTGGCCACCAGTATATAGCACCAGCGAATAATGAGAATACTACCCCACCTACAATTACATAGTGGAAGTGAGCTACTACGAAGTAACTATCGTGATATTGATAGTCTGCTGCAGCTGCTGCAAGCATAACCCCTGTAACCCCACCCATTACAAATGTAGGTATAAATGCTACTGACCATACCATAGGAGATGTAAATCGAATTGATCCACCCCAAATAGTGAATAACCAGTTGAAAATTTTTATACCTGTAGGAACGGCTATAGCCATAGTAGCCACTGCAAAAATAGCGTTAGCAATTGGTCCTAATCCAGTTGTAAACATGTGGTGAGCCCAAACCATGAATCCTAGGAATCCAATTAATACAGTTGCAAATACCATGGATGAATATCCAAACAAGCGTTTTCTAGCAAATACCGGAAGAATATCTGAAAAGATACCGAATGCAGGTAAAACTAAGATATATACTTCAGGGTGTCCGAAAATCCAGAAGATATGTTCGAATATTACTGTATTACCGCCTAATGCAGGATCAAAAAATGCTGTACCAAATAATCGATCAAACATTAAGAATGCTAATCCTACTGTTAATGCAGGGAAAGCAAATAAAATAAGTGCAGATGCAACAAATGTAGTCCATGTAAATAATGGCATACGCATATATGTCATTCCAGGTGCTCGCATATTGATAATTGTAACAAGGAAGTTAATCCCTGCAATCAATGTACCCAAACCTGAAACCTGTAGACCTAACAGGTAAAAATCAACACCATGCCCAGGTGAATCTAATGCCAGTGAAGCATAAGAAGTCCAACCTGCATCAGGAGCACCATCTAAAAACCAACTTAAGTTTAAGAAAACCCCTCCGAAGAAGAATAACCAAAAACCTAAAGAGTTTAAGAATGGAAACGCAACATCACGAGCTCCAATTTGTAATGGTACAACCGCATTCATTAATGCGAATAGTAAAGGCATTGCAGCTAGAAATATCATTGTAGTTCCGTGCATTGTTAATATCTCGTTATATAAACCTGCACTAACAAAATCATTATTCGGAACAGCTAGCTGAATGCGGATCAGCATTGCTTCTAATCCACCAACAAGGAAGAAGAAGCCACCGGATATCAGGTAAAGGATGGCGATTTTCTTGTGGTCTACCGTTGTTAAGTAGTCCCAAATTGTCGCACCGACCCCTTTTTTCTGAGTTAACGTGCTCACAGTGTTACCTCCCTTTTCATTTTGCTCAATAATTAATTACTAGAGACTTTTAATCCCATTAAGTATTCAGTAAGAGCATCAAGCTCTTGATCCGTTAATTTATCATATGTTCCTGTCATTTTATTTGCAGGCTTATATGTCTCAGGATCTTCTAACCATTTTCGAACATTTTCTTCATTATGTTCTAGCACACCTGCTACACGGGCGCGTTCTCCAAACGTAGCTAAGTTAGGAGCAGTTCTTGCTGCAGCTGGTCTTTCATCTGTTGGAGAAACAGCATGACATGCGATACAACCTTTTTCCTCAAATAGTTGCTCACCTTGAACAGCTAAATCTGTTGAAGCAACTGCTTTCGCATTTTCCATATCAGAGATCCATTGGTCAAACTCATCTCTTGAAACAGCTTTCACTTTAAAATCCATTAGTCCGTGTGAAGGGCCACATAGCTCAGCACATTTACCATAGAAATACTCTCCAGCTTGGTCAGCTCTTTCTGAGTCAAATGTCAACCACATTTTGTTTACATTATCTACGTTAGTATCCATTTTCCCACCTACAGACGGAATCCAAAATGAATGCTTTACATCTGATGCAATCAAATTAAAGTAAACTTTCTCATCAGTTGGAACAATCAAATCTTGACTTGTAATTACTCCGTAGTCAGGATATTCAAATTCCCACCAATAAAGATTTGCACGAACGTTAACTACGATCGCTTCTTCAGGCTTACGGTTCTCATCATCAATTGCATCTACTTCTGCAAGTTTAAATGTTGCAGAAACAACTGGAACAGACAAGACAAGCAGTAAAAGAATAGGAATAACAGTCCAAATGATTTCTAGCTTATGATTCCCTTCAACTTGTACAGGAATGTTCTCTTCCCCTTTACGTCTACGGAATCTAACGACAACGTAAATGAAGATTACTGTTACGACTGCAATGACAACAACCATAATAAGTGTACTTAACACCATCAGGTCATACTGCATATCCGCTACTTCACCAGCAGGCTTAAGCGTGGAAAGAAACGGTTCACCACAGCCGGCCAAGACAAGCGTCAATAATGCAAATAGCGATAATAGACGCCACTTTGTCAGCCATTTTCTCATAGCCAAATCAAACCCCTCTTTCAGTAATTTAAAATTCCTATCACTTTAAAATACAGGAACTTTTTATAAGTAAATTCTTGTTAAGAAAGAATTTATAAATTAAACAATGGTAAAAAGCACCATTGATACAAACAAGATTGTTAAGTAATTAATAGAGTAAACAAACATTTTTGTCGCCCATTTTAATTCCTGGTCTTTGTTATTAAACCCTTTTATTCCAAGTATAATCCAGCCTAAATTCAACAAAGTAGCTAGAATTAAAAATCCAATTCCAAGTTCATATAAATAGAACGGTAAAGGTAGAAGACATGCAATCCATACCATGATTTGACGTTTTGTAATATCAAATCCATGAATAACAGGAAGCATAGGAATGTTTGCAGCACGGTACTCGTCAGTCCTCCTCATAGCTAATGCTAAAAAATGAGGTGGCTGCCATATGAACATAATTAAAAACAGCACCCATGCCATAACACTTAGATTTGAATCAATTGCGGCCCATCCAATTAAAGGTGGTACAGCACCTGATATACTACCTATTACTGTATTAATTGTATAAAGACGTTTTGACCACATTGTATAAAGGAATACGTAGGTGACAACCCCAACCATTGAAATGATAGTAGCGGTTATAGTTGTCATAAGCATAAAAGCAAGTCCTACTGTTAATAAAAATATCCCTACCCATAACGCATAGAAAGGATTCATTTTTCCTGTGACAGTTGGTCTTTCTTTCGTTCTCTCCATCAAATAATCAATATCTCGGTCATAGTAATTGTTAATTGCACATGATCCTGCAATAACTAACGATGAACCGATTAAAGTAAATAAGACAACATCTATATTGGCTAAAAATCCTTTATCACTAAAATAAAGAGCTAGCCAGATACCAGTAAACGTAGTGATCGCATTGGAATTTACAATCCCTACTTTTATTAGTGCAAGGAAATCTTTCCACAAGGTTGTTTCTTGTATATCATTTGAATGGTGCGTAACAGTTGCATCATTCAATGCTTTTGTTTCGGCCAACTATATACCTCCTTCCCCCTCCATTACATTAGGAATTCGTATATTCCTCTGTAAATTACTTTCCTCTTTTGATTTAGAGTAATTCTAATCATTAGATTCTAGAAAGCACTATATGAAGGCGGTTCCAACATATAAATTTTCTACATCTTATGATACTAAAAAAATGATAATTTAAAAACGGTCTAATTGATATTAAAACATAATTCTTCCATCAATTGTGAATAATTTATGAAGTATTTTTGTCGAAATTGTGAAAGGGTATGTCACACGAAAGAAATTGCTATACGCTTAGGTTACCCTATTTTTCATAATTCTTTAATCGTTTCTTTTTTAATCAATGTGTTTATGTATAAAATCGAACACATATCTAGTTCTAGCAAAATCCTTCTGATTATTCAACCCTTTCTATCCAAATAAGAAAAATTTTTTATAAATTTTCATTATGTTTTTCATTTCATGTTACTTACGTAATCAAAAGGAGTAAGCGCTTCTCAAGAATATCTAATAACTTTGTGAACTTTTCCTTCATTTTATTGTCTTTTTCTCCTACATTGTGTACTATACGATGAGTATTTACTATTATTTATACCAATTATATAAGTAGGTGAACATTTTGCAACGTGCTCTTAAATGGTTCTCAATTTTCACAACGATTATTATGTTATTCGTGTTAATTGGTGGAGCCCTTGTGACAAAAACTGAGTCAGGTGCAGGATGTGGAGATTCTTGGCCATTATGTCATGGTGAGCTTGTTCCGAGCCAAATTACTTTTGAACTTGTAGTAGAATTAAGTCATCGACTTGTTAGTGGACTTGCTGGAATAGCTGTTCTCATACTTTCAATCTGGTCATGGAGAAAAATCGGCCATATAAGAGAAACGAAATTTTTAGCTGTTCTTTCTATGTTTTTCTTAATACTACAAGCTTTGATTGGAGCAGCGGCTGTTAAATGGGGGCAATCTGACGCTGTACTTGCTCTCCATTTCGGGATTTCACTTATATCCTTTGCATCAGTGTTGCTTTTGACATTATTAATTTTTGAAGTGGATAAAAAATTTGATTCGAAAGCGCTTATAATTGACAAAACAATGAAATTCCATATGGTCGGTATTATAGTCTATTCGTATATCGTTGTATATACGGGTGCCTATGTGAGGCATAAAGGAGCAAGTCTCGCATGTCCTAAATGGCCAGTATGTAGTAATAGAGCTAACGGTCTCCCTACTACATTACACGAATGGATCCAAATGGGACACCGAATGGCAGCAGCTATTATTTTTATTTGGATCACCTATACAGCTTGGCGAGCTCTAAAATACCATAAAAATCAAAAGGTCATCTATTGGGGTTGGATAATTGCGTTTATTTTAGTTTCAATGCAAGTAACCTCAGGTGCATTGGTTGTCCTTACCGGATTAAATTTATATGTATCTTTAGCACATGCCCTTATTATTTCGTGTTTATTTGGACTACTTAGTTACTTCCTGTTACTAGTGAGCAGGAGTAATATTAACGCTGAAATAAGCTCTACAAATGATCAACACTTTTCATAATAAAATATGGGATACATAAAAGACAAAAATGGACTTAAATTGCTCTGGTGATTATGTACATTTTTGTCTTTTTATCATCGTATCAAATATAACCTACTTTCTAGTCTTTACCCTCCATAGGCAAATGGTAAACACCTCGTGCCCTTTATTCCTACCTAATTCTTCTTTGTAGAATTTTTCTAACAAAATGCCATATTATCGTTCAAATTTATATAATAGAACAAAATAAAAAGACTAACTAAAAAGTTAGCCTCAGACTGTTGACAAACGCTCGCTTTCTTCGTTACTCACCTTGCTGCGGTGCTCATTACCAACACCGGTAACTCCGCTCCTCACAAGGCTTCGTGCCTCGAAAGCAGGTGTTAGCAATCAGTCTGAAAGGCTAGCAAATTTTACTTTATCTACAAACTGAAACTAACTAAAAGTTAGCCTTAAACAGGTTAGAAGCTTTTAAATACCGATTTTTCTCTTGGTTGTACTGCCTTGATATTAGGTACATCTGTTTGTTCAGACCGAGTAGGCTTTTTATAGATTTCTCTGTAATTCGTAAACATTGAGACATTTACTAAAAGCCCCATTGAAATTAGCAATAACAATATTGAAGATCCTCCATAACTAATAAAAGGTAAAGGTACCCCCGTTATTGGAATAAGCCCGGTTAAACCACCTAAATTTATCATGGTTTGTATAGCAATCATACTTGAGATCCCTACAGCTAAAAGAGTACCGAAAGGATCCTGACATTTACGGGCTACAGCAAACCCTTTTAATACAACAAAAGCCAACAGAATTATGACAAAGAGCACACCTAAAATCCCAAGCTCTTCAGCAATAATTGCCATAATAAAGTCTGTATGAGATTCAGGCAAATAACCATACTTTTGAACACTTTGTCCTAAACCAAGACCTTTGAGTCCGCCAGATCCAATCGCATAGAAAGAATTCACTAATTGATAACCTGCTCCCGCTTCGTTCCCGAATGGATCAGAAACACCTGTAAAACGACTAAGCTGTTCATCACTGAAAAATCCTTTAATAAAAATATATGGAGTCATTAGCAATGCAAATAAAAGTAGACAAGAAATAAGTTTTAACATACTTTTAACTGCCATACCAGATGAAACGATCATACAGACTGCTATCATTCCAATGATAAATGCAGTACCAAAATCAGGTTGAATAACAACAAAAAAACATATTAAACCTGTGAAAATAAGGGGGTAGAACACCTCGACCAAATTCATCAATATATGTCTGCTTTTTGTCATACACTGCAGCTAAATAAATAATAACACTTAATTTAACAAATTCACCTGGCTGTAGACTCATTCCGCCTACTTTAATCCAACTTTGTGCATTACCGGCAACATGTCCAATAAAAAACAAAGAAATTAAAAGACCAATTGACCCAAATACAATAAATTTTAAGACTCGACCGTCTAAAAATGCTCTATATGGAAGAATCATCATGACCAAAAAAGCTAATCCTCCTGCAATAAGTGCAAGCTTTTGCCTTTCGAAAAAATGATCCGGTTCAAATCCATAACGGGCAACTGCTGTTATCATACTTGAACTGTATACCATCACCAGCCCGAATGAGCATAGTAATATAACAGCTAATATTAATGAATAATCATATGATTTTATTATTTTTTTCACCATATTTATCTCTTCCTTACTTAGAAACATGAAGTCAATCTAGTTGTTTTCATTTTACTATAACTTCGACTGAAAATGAGTAAAAACCTTTAAAAACATTACTTTATTCATATTTTCTCATGAGTGGGACTTCCAACATTGAGGGTTTTCTTCATCCCCACTGTTGGTTAGCGAGACTTATCGAAACTTTACGTGCCGTTATTTCCTACTAATCTTCCTTGATTATTGCCCATTAAGGTGGGTTAAGTGATTAAAAAAACCCAAACTAATAAAATTAGCTTGAGTTTTTAGTTATTATTTTGTTGTAAATGCATCATGTAATGCAGACAACTCACGCTCCAATGTATCGAGCAGTTCTTTACCCTCATGTTCCTCTACAAGGCCAAGTCTTACAGCAAAGTCTATTTCTCTAGATAAACCAAACATTTGTGTATCTAAAACCTCTTCATAAAGTGGACATTGAGGCATTGTTAAATTATCCATTTGAACCTTGATCAGTCTCATGATCTTATCAGCATCTGCCTTAAGTACCGCAAGTGCTTTATCTCGATGATTAACAGCAATCTCAGACGCCAATTTAATCCCTCCGTTTCCGAGCGATTACCCTATTATATATTTTAATATTAAGCCCATTAAGAGAAAAAAGCAAGGACAAACCGCCTAAAGAAAAAGTTTTGCTCAAAAATAAAAGAGATATTAAGTAATTGTGTTTAAACATCCCAATATATGTGACAAAATTTACATTAAAGCTTATACTTATTTTGATGAAAAGGGGTGTACATTGTATGAATTCAATTATTTTACTAAAAGGCAAGGTGGATTATCAAATCACTTTAGATCCTGGTGTTTGGATATTTGATGATAGAAAAATTGATCTAACAACTTATTTTCAACAAGAGCAAGTTGAAAAAGATGAACTGGAAGAATATACAAAGGCTGTTTCTAAACATTGGGAAAGGGAAATTAGAGAAGGTGCTGTTTTTCCTCCAACACTTAAAACTGAGCAAAAATACGAAAAAATAAAAGTTTTAACTGGTACTTTTGGAATACCGTTTAAGCCTTTCCTTTTGAATGCTGAAGTTCACGATGATGCTACAGAGGTAAAATTAATAACAGAAGATCAAGAAATTACAGTACCTCTTTCAGAAGCTCATCAATTTATTTTTGGATTTAGCAAAGAAGGTAAACCATTAACAAATGATGGACCAATCCATGTCTATTATGGAGATGGGTCAAATTTAAAAAACCCAATTAAAAACGTAAAAGAAATTATAATCCAATAGCATCATCGGAAAATGAGCCAACTATGGTAGTTAGCTCATTTTCTTTTACTATAAAAGATAGCCATCAGAGCAAATCTGCTGCTAATTGAGCTAACCCTGAACGCTCACCCTTCACTAATTTTACATGTCCCGCAATTGGTTGATCTTTGAATTTTTCCACCACATAGGTTAGTCCATTGTTATATTCGTCTAAATACGGATGGTCTATTTGCTCCGGATCTCCCATTAAAACAATTTTACTACGTTCCCCTACCCGAGTTAAAATTGTCTTCACTTCGTGTTTTGTTAAATTTTGAGCTTCATCAATAATTATGATTTGGTCAGGAATACTTCTCCCCCTTATATAGGTTAATGCCTCTACTTCGATAGAGCCCATACCTGCCAAAATGGCATCTAGTTCACCCGGTTTTTTCGTATTAAAAAGATATTCTAAATTATCAAATATAGGTTGCATCCATGGCCTGAGCTTTTCCTCTTTTTCTCCGGGAAGAAAACCTATATCTTTGCCGACTGGAACAATAGGCCTGGCAACAAGCAGCTTTTTATATGTGCCTAAATCTTCTGTTTGCATAAGTCCGGCTGCTAAAGCAAGCAATGTCTTCCCGGTACCTGCTTTTCCAATTAAAGTGACTAAAGGCAAGTCCGTTCTTAGCAAAAGTTCCAATGCCATTGTTTGCTGAACATTCCTTGGTCTTATCCCCCAAATATGATCATGGTCAAAAACCAGACGCTGAATTTTTTTCCCTGTATGATCTACCTTTCCAATTGCTGACGAAGATCCACCTAAAGCATCTTTCATAATGACAAATTGATTGGGATAGAAAGGATGATTTGTAATTTCAGATAAAATTAATTCATTTTTTTCGTAAAATCGATTTAAATTCTCCCCACTTATATATAAGTCAAGAAAACCTGAATAAATATGATCAATCTCAACCACTCGATCACTTAGAAAATCCTCCGCTATTAATCCAATAGCATCCGCTTTGACTCGTACCAACGTATCTTTACTAACTAAAATGACTGTTCGTCCATCTTCCTTCGTTTGCTCCTCTAACGACAAGTTCTTTGCTACAGCTAAAATTCGGTTATCATTCGTTTTCTCAACAAAAATCTCTTGCAACTGATGAAACGACCGATGGTTAAGTTCTATTCTTAATGAGCCACCATTCGTCAATGGGATCTTTTCATGTAATTTCCCTGTTTCTCTAAGTTGATCAATCAGTTTTGAAACTTGTCTAGCATTTCTGCCGATCTCATCCATATAGCGTTTTTTTGAATCCACCTCTTCCAAAACGACTGCAGGAATAACAACCTCATTTTCCTCAAATGAAAAAATGGAATTCGGATCTTGCAATAATACATTTGTGTCTAGAACATAAATCTTCCTCAAACCTCCGCCTCCTACTCCGTTGCTATTTTTTTATGGAGTGAAACAATTAGGGTGAAAAAAGTCAAGCTGTGAATGAAGCGTTGCTAAAATATATGAAAGAATGAATAAAGATAGAAGGTTTATTAGACAATAAAAATTAAAAAGCAGGAAAAAACCTCTTTCAGCACTTTCATATTGTTCATTCTAGAAACAAAAGTGTTATTTCAAAAATATTCCTGCAAGACTTAACACCATATTCTACCATTTAGATCTTCATTAGAATAAAGGAGTGATGACATGAAATTTTTACTTACGATATTGTTAATTTTAACCCTGGCAGGATGTACAGCTAATCAAGGTGCTCCAAAAACAGATCAGGAAAAAGATAATGGCAGCGAACCGATTAACGTTAAAAACAGTGTAGAAGAACATGTAGATCGTAAGTCCGGGCAGGAAATTTCAAAACATCTTGTTGACCTTGCAAATGAAATTCCTGAAGTAAATGATGCGACTGCTGTAGTTCTGGGACCATATGCCGTAGTAGGCATAGATGTTAATTCCAAACTGGACCGTAATAAAGTGGAGACAATTAAATATACAGTTGCAGAGAGCCTTATGCATGATCCATATGGCGCTAGAGCAATTGTTATCGCTGATGCTGATACAAACGTTAGATTACGTGAAATGGCCACCGATATACAAGAGGGGCGGCCGATTGTTGGAATACTAGATGAATTAGCCGCTATTGTCGGCAGAATCGTTCCGGAAATACCAAGTGAAATTCTTGATAATCAACAAAAACAACCTACCAACCAAAATAATGATCAGTTAAATGAAGAAGAACAACAAAAATTGGAAAAGGAACAACAAGATCAATCCAACAATCACCTAAATAAGTAAACGATAAAAAAGACTGCCTATTCGCTATCCTAAGACCTTTTATCATCCATTGGTAAAGTGATCTCTTAATGGTGAAATATATGGCAGTCTTTGTTTTATATATAATTCTTCAATGCATCTAATACTTGTTTATCAAGTTTTGCAGCAGCTTTTTCGTCATATGTTTTTTCATATTGGGGTACTGTCGAAATTTTCGAACCATAGAACATAACATCTCTTACTTCTACAATAGATAGTTCTACCAATACTAGTTTTAATGGAACATTCTTTAATTTTTCATTATTTAGATGTGCATTTCCATTAATCGAGTATGTTGATTCGTTAGCGATTAAAGTTAAAACAACAGCAGGATGTTTCTTTATATTCTCAACAATTCTTGACTTTTGATCTATCGCAATTAATATACGATTTTGATCTGGTGCAAAGACCCATGATATAGCACTTACATTTGGTGAGCCTGTTTCATGATCGATTGTAGATATTGTTACAAAACGTTCTTTTTGTAACTCCTGAAATAATGGATCGATGAGTGCTGTTTCTACTCTATTTGCCATTTCAACCCTTCCTTTCCACTTTATACAAATATCATACCTGTTTTTTTCACTTTGTCCAACAAAATATATACGGCTAAATCTTTTCATCTTTCTATGGTATAATAATTTTTGTCTAACCAACCAACAAAAAAAGGAATCCCTTATTTACATTCATATGAAAACAAGGCAGATTACTAATAGAGGTGTTTTATGAAAGTGAAATGTGTTATATGTGACCTTGTAGAATCTATAGTAGATGAAACTTTAGTCGCAAAAAGATTAAGAAATCGCCCCATTCATACATATATGTGTACAACATGCCAAGATCGAATTACAGAGAAAACAAAAGCCAGAGTGGCAACGGGGAAGTTTCGCTTTTACCGTGATAAAAAGAATGACGACAATTGGTAACATACGGTTGTTACTTTAAGTTTATGATTAAATATTACTCAGTTAACTATTAAAAAGAGTAAGACCAGGTTTGATTGCAAAACCTTGTCTTACTCTTTTTAAAATTAACGAACATCTTCTGCCTCTTGATTTTTAGATTGATGAAGACGGATCTTGTAAATAATTAGGATTAGAGCTGCTACTACCAATCCTTCTGCAACAGGTAAAAAGATTCCTAAAAATGTCAGTACCGTACAGCCAAGCGCTAAGAATGTATATATAACAGCTGACTTTAATATCGGTAATTTTTTAGCAAATCCCAGCTTATAAACTAAAATTGATAGAAACAAAATTGTCAAGTACAACATCCACATTCCTATCTCCGGATGATCAATTACACGATATAAGCTTGGAAAAAAAGACAATCTTTCTGAAACATCCATCAACTTGTCCTCCTTTATAATAAAAGTGCAGGCCACTATGTATTCGGTGACACGCATAAGCGGATAGGAATAGAAGGTCTACCTAGCTTCAATCCCTATTTGACTAGACCCTTGAGCAGATAGCGCCTGGAGCTAGACCCAAAACTACGTACAAAATTTCATACATTATTACACCTTAATGAAATAGGCTGATTCAAAACTAAAGAATCCTCCAGTAGAATCAGCCTAATTACTTCTAATATTAAATCCCAGCTAATTTCTTTTTCTTAGCTGCTTTTTCACGTTCATTTTTATCAAGAATTTTCTTTCTTAATCGAATGGATTCCGGAGTTAGTTCACAATATTCATCATCATTTAAATACTCTAATGCTTCTTCCAATGACATAATACGTGGTTTTTTCATCGTACTCGTTTGGTCTTTTGTTGCAGAACGGATATTTGTCTGTTGTTTCATTTTACAAATATTAACGACTAGATCATTTTCACGAGTATGTTCTCCCACGATCATTCCCTCGTATACATCAACACCAGCTTCAACAAAAATGATTCCTCGATCTTCAACACCTTGGATACCGTATGTTGTTGATTTTCCATTTTCCATTGAAACAAGTACACCTTGGCGACGTCCACCAACTTTACCAGGTTGCATTGGTTGGTAGCTATCAAATGTATGGTTAATAATACCAAATCCACGAGTTAATGACATAAATTCAGTTGAATAACCAATTAATCCACGAGCAGGTACATTAAAGATTAAACGAACTTGACCGTTACCATTATTGATCATATCAATCATTTCACCTTTACGTGCTCCAATCGATTCCATAACACCACCTGTGTGTTCCTCAGGCACATCAATTTGTACTCGCTCAACAGGTTCACATCTTACACCGTCGATTTCCTTAACGATAACTTCCGGCTTCGATACCTGTAATTCGTAGCCCTCTCGGCGCATATTTTCAATTAAAATTGAAAGATGTAGCTCCCCACGGCCTGAAACAACCCAAGCATCTGGAGAATCAGTTGGGTCAACTCGTAAACTTACATCAGTTTGGAGCTGAGATAATAAACGTTCCTCTATTTTACGAGCAGTAACAAACTTACCTTCACGACCAGCAAATGGACTGTTGTTAACAGCAAATGTCATTTGTAAAGTTGGTTCATCGATACGTAAAATCGGAAGCGCTTCTTGATGTTCAACCGGACAAACTGTTTCACCGACATTGATATCTTCCATACCAGATACCGCTACCAGATCTCCTGCAATAGCTTGTTCAACTTCAACACGCTTTAGTCCTTGGAAACCGAATATTTTTGATACACGGAAGTTTTTGATTGATCCATCAACTTTCATAAGTGATACTTGTTGTCCTACTTTCATTGTTCCACGGAACACACGGCCAATTCCAATACGACCTACATAATCATTGTAGTCCAGTAAAGCTACTTGGAATTGAAGAGGCTCCTCTTGGTTGTCTATAGGTGCAGGAATGTGATCAACAATAGCATCAAATAAAGAAGCCATATTTTCTTCTTGATCAGCCGGATCCGGGCTTGTGCTAGCTGTACCATTTATTGCAGAAGCAAACACTACTGGGAATTCTAATTGTTCTTCATTGGCATCAAGTTCAATAAATAAATCCAACACTTCATCAACTACTTCTGATGGACGAGCAAAGTCACGGTCAATCTTATTAACTACAACGATTGGTGTTAAATTTTGTTCCAATGCTTTCTTCAATACAAATCTTGTTTGTGGCATACAGCCCTCATATGCATCAACAACAAGCAAAACACCATCAACCATTTTCATGATACGTTCTACTTCGCCACCGAAGTCAGCGTGTCCAGGAGTATCCATGATATTGATACGTGTGTCTTTATAATTAATTGCAGTATTTTTTGCTAAGATTGTAATTCCACGTTCTCTCTCAATATCATTTGAGTCCATTGCACGCTCTGCAACTTGTTCATTTGTACGAAAAGTACCAGATTGATGTAACAATTGGTCAACCAAAGTTGTTTTCCCATGGTCAACGTGGGCAATAATAGCAATGTTGCGAATATCATTTCGAAGTTTCACTATTTCATCTCCTAAAAATGTATAATAACAAGAAAAAGCAACCTAAAGGCTATTCTTGCTGTATTCTGAGGTAATATATTCATTATTTCAAAATCACCTTCGATATTATACCATAAACAATCTAGAAAAGCTGAAAGTTTTTAAGTAAACTGTAGAAAGATGTAAAAATATCTGTTTTAAGGTTGGGAGATGTCTGTATATTGAAACCAGGAAAATGGATTTTTCTCATATTAGCTATTTTAGCAGCTGTATGTATGGCTGGTATTGGAATTGCCATTGGCGAAAGAAGCATCGCTGGGATCCTTTTAGCCATTATCGGGTTAATCGGTATAATGGCTACGGGTTTTATTTTTAAAAGAAAAATGCGCAAAAAAGGTTTAATTTAAAACAAAAAGAAGGGATCAATTAGATTCCTTCTTTTCGTTTATAGAGGTAAAACTGATATCATGTATTCCTTTTGAGTTCCTTCATCTTTCTCCACTTTAAATTGTTCGAAACCACATCTCCCTAAAAATCGTATCCAAGAATCCCGCTGAATTGGACAACCTGCAAACAATACTTTATAACCTTTTTTTGACAATTCTTCCTTATACTGTGCTATTATCTTCTTTCCAAAACCTTTGTGATGTTTTGAAGGATGAATTAAGATGGTTCCAATCCAAGGCTTTTCATTCGACGGAGACCACTCAATCATGAAGCTGACACCTATTTTTTTGTCAAACTCATCACACCAGATTCTCCACTGTCCTTTATACATAGAGTATGAACGTAAATAAGTCTCCAGCTCGACACTCATACATTCCTCTTCCTGCCACTCCGGACTAGCATCGATTAATTCCTGAAAAAATGGGAGGTCTTTTGACTGAAGTTCTCGTGCATTAATTTTCGTCACTTATTTAAGTATTCCTCGATAATATGTTGGTGCAAATGCTTTTCACCGATAAAGAAGCTGTTTTTGGAGATTAGGTCTAGCGGCTCTCCATCTAGTTTAGACACACTACCACCTACTTCTTCAATTAAGATAATGCCCGCGGCGAAATCCCATGGAGCCAATCTCATTGTTATGTATGCATCTAATCTCCCTGCTGCAACATATGCACATTCAATTGCAGCGGAACCATAGGAGCGTGTTCCCCGTACCTTTTTTACAATTGGTACAATAACATTATGATCAAATCGTTTATTTTCTGTTACCCAAACCGGATTTATACTTATAACAGCTTCCTCAATTTTAACTTGATCAAGCTTAGGCAGAGGCACTTCATTCATATAGGCTCCATTACCTTTAAATGCATGATAAAGCTCTTCATGAACAACATCATAAATTAGTCCTATGTAGCCGACACCATCACCATAAATGCCAATTGATATCGCAAAATTACGCTGTTGGTGAACAAAATTCATCGTTCCATCAATTGGATCAATAATCCATATAACTCCATTCAGATCTGTAACCTCATCACCATAGCCTTCTTCTCCAAGAATCCGATGTTCGGGATATGTTTCTTGTATTTTGCCGATAAGAAATTGCTCTACTTCCTTATCCATATTTGTCACCAAATCATTGGGATTTGATTTATATTGAATAGAAAGTGTTGATTCAAATGATGATCTAATGATCTCTCCGGCTTCTTTTATCCATTTTTTTGCGTGTTGATCAATTTCATGCCAATTCGTCATTTTGCTACCTCTTTTCTATGTATCAATCCTACTTACTATTTTTAGGATACTGTAATGAATTAACCGAAATCAAGTAAGAGTACCTTTATCGCGCAGATAAAAACGAACCTATTCGCGAGGTTCGTTTGCAGATAAACTTATCTCCATCTAGGCCTGGAGCTTCATCCACTCTTTTCTTAACTTCTCTAATTTTTGTTTACACTCTATTTTTTTCTTTTGATCTTTATTTTGCATTGCCTCATAAAGGGTGGCTAATTCGTAATCAAGTTCGAGTCTTAACACCCCAATACGATTATTCATCATTTTCTGACCACTCGTCTTTACAATTTGTTTCATTTTTACCGCCCCTTTCATTCTCTTGATGATTTTATAAGTAATAACTAAGCGATTTCAAAGAGTCAATTTAGGTTTTTAATAGTTTTTTTATATAATATGTGTTTATAAAAAAAGTTGGAACTGCTTAGACGAAATTGTGTATATACCTAGTAAATACCACCTAAGTGAATGTTCAAAACGTCGTTTACGATTCATAAATAGATGATATTAACAAAAGATTTGAGCACAATTCATTGTGAAAAATCCATTCATTGTTTATAATTAATAATTATTATAAAAAGAGAATATATCTAACTAGGAGGACGCATAAAATGAATAAATTTAATGGTTTTACTGATGAGGATTTTAATTCATTTACTATAGATGGTCTTGAAAATAGAATGGACGCTATTCGCGAGAGAATACAACCAAAATTTAAAGAACTTGGACAAGCCTTAACAGATGATCTTTCCGCCAGCCTGCAGACTGAAATGTTTTTGCATATTGCCAAGCATGCAAGAAGATCAGTTAATCCACCCAAAGACACCTGGTTAGCGATTGCCGGAAATAAACGGGGATATAAACAACATCCTCACTTTCAAGTTGGTTTATTTGATGACCATTTATTTATTTGGTTGGCTTTTATTTATGAGTTACCGAATAAAGATGGCATTGCTAAAACATTTATAACACATATCAATGAATTCGATAAGTTTTCTTCAAAAGATTATGTCATTTCACTCGATCATACAAAAAAAGATGCTAAGTCATTTGAAGAAATTGACTTAAACCGTTCTTTGGAACGTTTTAGAGATGTTAAGAAAGCAGAATTTCTTATTGGCCGCCACTTTCGAGCAGATGATCCAGTGGTTCAAAACGGTGAAAAATTATATGAAATCATCAGGAACACCTTTGAAGAGTTAACACCATTATATAGACTTTCATTTAAGTAATTATTATGGTTAGATAAAAAGCAGATTTTAATGAAAAAAGTAAAATGTTTATTAATTTTTTATAGAACTAAAAAGTCTGATCCGTAATAATGGATCAGACTTTTTAAGTGTTATGACATTCTAATTGTATGTTCATTGCTATCTTTTGCCTTTTTCATTACCTTGTATGACGAGTATCCGCTGACTTCTTCAAATTCGTTGCAAATTGTTTTTTCTTCGGCTTTACTTGGAACAATTTCTTTAAACCTTCTATAAACAGTAAGTAACTCGTTACGTTCAATACCTTTTTCATGCGCCTTTTCAATACATTCAAAAAACTTTACCACATCCACTATTTCCTCTGTGCTCCAATCAAGGGAGATAGGATATTGATAGTCCATTACATAACCTCTTTCCTATGTTTTCTAACCCAATAATGTTCCACGATGTTATGCATACTGTTAATTCCTTCGCAAAACTCTTGTACAGATAGGCTATTTTACTTGCCATATAACTTGTCCTGCCATTAAGAAATCCCCCATCAATCTTACCATTATTTATGTATTTAATGGCAAATTCACTTATATAATTTTCTTTTCACCATTTTGTAGGAAATAGTATTTATTCTAAATTATTTTTTATACTTCTGAACATTATAGACTTAGTATAAAAAATGTTGACTGTGCTAATTGATAACGATATAATTCATTTGTTTTATGTTAAATAAATAGTCAGATTTCGACACAAACTCTACATAATAGAAAATGTAACCGAAACTGAAATAATTCGTTTAGCAGCATATATACAAAAATAAAATTTCATCATGTCCTATACGTGATAAACATTTAAAATAAAAAAGAAAAGAAGGTGGAAATACGTTGTCACAATTTGAAACACCATTGTTTACAGGTCTAATAGAACACGCTAAAAAAATCCAATTCAATTCCACATACCAGGTCATAAAAAAGGTGCAGGTATTGACCCGGAATTTAGGACTTTCATTGGTGATAATGCACTGTCTATTGATTTGATCAATATTGGACCATTAGATGATTTACATGCACCTAAAGGTATAATAAAAAAAGCTCAGGACTTAGCTGCAGACGCATTCGGAGCCGACCATACCTTTTTCTCTGTACAAGGAACAAGCGGAGCTATTATGACTATGGTCATGGCTGTATGTGGCCCAGGAGATAAAATTATTGTTCCTAGAAATGTACATAAATCTGTTATGTCGGCTATTGTCTTCTCCGGCGCTACACCAATTTTTATACATCCAGAAATTGATAAAAGATTAGGAATCTCACATGGCATCACGACAGATGCAGTTGAAAAAGCACTTGAACAACATCCTGATGCAAAAGGAGTATTAGTTATTAATCCAACATATTTTGGTATTTCCGCAGATTTACAGAAAATCGTTGAGATTGCTCATTCATACTCTGTACCTGTATTAGTAGATGAAGCACATGGTGTACACATCCATTTTCATGAAGACCTGCCTTTGAGCGCTATGCAGGCTGGAGCAGATATGGCCGCAACAAGCGTTCATAAGCTTGGAGGTTCCATGACTCAAAGCTCAGTTTTAAACGTAAGAGAAGGACTTGTATCACCTCAGCGGGTGCAATCTATTTTAAGTATGATGACTACAACCTCAACTTCCTATTTATTATTAGCATCACTTGATGTAGCAAGGAAAAGATTGGCAACAGAAGGTCATGAATTAATTCAAAAAACAATTGAATTAGCTAATTACACAAGAGATCAATTAAATGAAATACCAAACATATCTTGTATAGGAAAAGAAATTATCGGGACAAAAGCTACCTTTGATTATGACCCTACCAAATTAATTATTCCTATTTATGAGCTCGGAATTACAGGCTATGATGTTGAAAAATGGTTGCGGGAAAATTATCATATCGAAGTGGAATTATCTGATTTATATAATATTCTTTGTATTATTACACCGGGTGACACGAAAGAGGATGTAGATATGTTAATTAGCGCATTAAAAGAATTATCACATAAAATTCAAGTAACCCAAGACCAAGCGAAATCTAAGGAACGAATCTTTTTACCGGATATACCAGTTCTTGCATTAACCCCTCGTGATGCATTTTATGCTGAAACAGAAGTAATTCCCTTTAACGAATCTGCCGGAAGAATTATTGCTGAGTTTATTATGGTTTACCCTCCCGGTATACCAATCTTTATTCCCGGTGAAATTATTACAGAAGAGAACTTAACATACATTCAGAAAAACTTAGAAGTGGGTTTACCTGTACAAGGACCAGAAGACCCAACTTTAGATAATTTAAGAGTCATTAAAGAACATCGTGCTATCAGGTAAATGATGAAAAACAAGGACAGACTCCCAAGAATATATAGCCCTTTTCCTTTAAAAGAACTATTATATTCATACATTGGAGACTGTCCCTTTATTTTACTCTACTATATATTTATGTGGAACCTGTTTAATTGAACTTTACTTTTACTATTTTTTGGTTTTGGTTACAACAATCCTGGTGACTACATTTCCCATACAAAGTTGTCACTTTCTCCCCTTCAATATGACCAATTGTAGAGTTGCAGTGCTGACATACAATTGTTCCCATCTCCATACCCCTTTTCAATCAATTTTGCACTCTCAAAACCTCTAATTCTATGGAAGCGCATAACATTTCTTAAATTCATAATAATATAACACATTTAGTTAGTCAATACCCAATTTGTATAACCTAATTAATTAATCGATCATAATAATTCAAAAAAATCACATTATTTTGGAGGTATGAAGAACAAATAAAAAATACATAATTAATAGCATTAAATACCCTTTTATACGATGGATAAGTTAGACATGTTCTTTATGAACTGCAAAATTTCCTTATCAAAATTCCCCTATAATCTCAAATGTGTCATACTCATCCAATAACAAAGAGCAATAGCACTTTGTATGAGATAACATATGTTATAAGCGATGAAATAGAAAAAACAATCGCAGATTTTCTTTTTTCCATCAATGTAAGAGCAATCAAATAGGAGAGATAGAAAAACATCAGCAGCAAAATGGACTTAGCTATCAAGCTGTCTTTATTAGATAACCATTCAATTACACTGTATCCACTCCATAATATTATATGTATACAGGATAGTAAGCCTAAAGTAAATTTCATTTCACTCCACCTCTTCAATATGTATGAAAACGGACTACAATATAGAATCCCCCACAATAAATTAGCTCATTGAATTGGAAATTTTAAGAATTTGCATAGGTAAAACGTAATATTTTTCATTTATGTAACAAATAGATGACAAGAGAAGGTTAAACAAATATATATGATAAAATAGTTATAATTTAGTCTTATTGTACGTATCTAGTTAAATATAACCTTGCTGTACATACTATTTTGGAACTATTTAAATTATTTAGAAGAGGTGGACATGGATGAAAAGATCAATACTTATTATTTTCATTATTCCAGTCGTTGTTCTTTCCTCCTGCAAAAACATTATAAATTCAAATGTGCCCACAGATTTCACTCTTAATAGAGATAAACAAATCGTGTTTTTTTCTGATGATAAAAATATTGATAGAGAAGCGATTTACTATGATGCATTATTAGTCATTAAAGAAGACTTTCCAGAAGAGTTTGAGAATATGAGAGTGATTTCTGAAAATATGGATAAACATTTATATGAGGTTGATACATACCCTTCACTTTTAGTTGTATCAAAAAAGGAAATTCTTGTACAAATTGAGGGAACAGTTTTATCAAAAGAAGAAATTTTAGAGCCAGTTTCTAATGCATTATTAGAGTGAAAAAGGGGGACTCATGTCCCTCTTTTGGTATGTGTAGCTTCTCCTTTTAAAAATCGAACAATAAAAAGATGCTAACTTTGAAGTTAGCATCTTTTTTATGATTATTTTACAATATGGATTGGACTACCAATTGCAACTTCAGCAGCTTCCATTGTAATTTCACCTAATGTAGGGTGAGCGTGAATTGTCATAGCGATATCTTCAGCTGTCATTCCAGCTTCAATCGCTAAACCAAGTTCTGAGATCATATCAGACGCACTTGGCCCAGCAATTTGTGCACCAATAACTAATCCATCTTCTTTACGAGTAACAAGCTTTAAGAAACCATCCGTGTCATTTAATGATAATGCACGACCATTAGCAGCAAATGGGAACTTAGCAGCAGTTACCTCAATTCCATCTGCTTTAGCATCTGCTTCTGTATAACCAACAGATGCAAGCTCAGGCTCAGAGAAGACAACAGCCGGAATACCAAGATAGTCGATTTCAGCCTTTTCTCCTGCAATTGCTTCTGCAGCAATTTTTCCTTCATAAGAAGCTTTATGTGCTAATTGAGGACCTTCAACAATATCACCAATTGCATAAATATTAGAGATATTAGTGCGGCATTGCTTATCAATTTTGATAATTCCTCTATCAGTCATTTCCACTCCAACTTGCTCTAAACCAAGTTCATCAGTGTTTGGACGACGTCCAACGGAAACTAATAAATAATCAGCTTCAATTGTTTTTTCTTCACCATTCACTTCAAAAGTAACTTTCACGCCATTTTCGTTTTCTTCAACACTTTTCGCTGACGCTTTTGTGTGAATTTCAGCACCTTTTTTCTTAAGGTTGCGTTTTACGATAGCGCTCATTTGTTTTTCAAAACCTGCTAGGATTTCATCTGCAGCTTCAATGAACGTAACTTCTGTTCCAAAGTTAGCATATGCAGAGCCAAGTTCGATTCCGATTACTCCTCCACCGATAACAACTAGCTTTTTAGGAATTTCTTGAAGATTTAATGCGCCTGTTGAATTGATTACTCGCTTCGTATACTTGAATGTTGGAATCTCAACTGGTCGAGAACCTGTTGCAATGATACAATTTTTAAATTTGTACGTTTGTGAAGATGTTTCATCCATCACTTTAACTGTTTCATTATCAACGAAGTACGCTTCACCAGAAACGACATCAACTTTATTACCTTTAAGTAATCCGGCTACACCGCCAGTTAATTTTTTCACAACACCTTGCTTGAATTCTTGAACTTTAGAAAAATCAACTGTTACGTTATCAGCTTTAATACCCATTTCTTCAGAGTGTTTAGCTGTTTCATAACGATGACCTGCAGCGATCAACGCTTTTGAAGGAATACAACCTACGTTTAAACATACTCCTCCAAGTGTTGCTTTTTCTACTACTGTTACCTTTTGCCCTAATTGAGCAGCGCGGATCGCTGCAACGTATCCACCTGGGCCTGCTCCAATGACAAGAGTATCTGTTTCAATCGGGAAATCTCCAACTACCATCGATTACGCCTCCATTAAAATTAATTGTGGATCGTTTAGTAAACGCTTGATGTGGTTAAGAGCATTTTGAGCTGTAGCACCATCGATCATTCTGTGGTCAAAGCTTAAAGATAAAGCTAGAACCGGAGCTACAACAATCTCTCCATCACGAACAATTGGTTTATCAGCAATACGACCAATACCTAAGATTGCAACCTCAGGATGGTTAATAACAGGTGTAAACCATTGTCCACCAGCCGAACCAATGTTTGTAATTGTGCATGAAGCACCTTTCATTTCATTTGGTGCAAGCTTACCTTCACGTGCTTTTGTAGCTAGTCCATTAATTTCATCTGAAATTTCAAAAACAGATTTACGTTCTGCATTTTTAACAACAGGTACAAGGAGACCTTTTTCAGTGTCAGCAGCAATACCAATGTTGTAATAGTGTTTTTGAACAACTTCTTCTGTTTTATCGTCAAGAGTTGTATTAAGAACCGGATACTTTTTAAGTGCTGAAGTTAGAGCTTTCACTACGTACGGTAAATATGTTAACTTAATTCCTTGCTCTGCTGCAACATTTTTGAATTGCTTTCTGTGAGAAACTAAGTTTGTTACATCCACTTCATCCATAAGTGTAACGTGTGGAGCTGTGTGTTTAGAGTTTACCATCGCTTTAGCAATTGCTTTACGGATTGGGCTCATTTTTTCACGAGTTTCAGGGAAATCTCCTTCAGGAATCGCTTGAGCTGCAGCCGGCTTCGCTTTTTTCTCTTCTTGTGCAGGTGCTGCTTCTTCTGTAGCAGGTTTTGCTTCTGCAACTCCTCCACCTTGTAAGAATGATTCAACATCTTCTTTTAGTACACGTCCGTTTTTACCACTGCCAGATACTTGACGAATATCTACATCTTTCTCACGAGCATATTTACGAACCGAAGGCATAGCAATAACGCGTTTGTTCGGATCTACTTCAACCTCAGGTTGTACACCTGCTTGTTTTTCTTGTTTAGGTGCTGCTTCTTTTTTCACATCTTGACCAGCTTCTGCAGTAGATTGAACCTGTGCTTCTGTTTTTTCTTCAGCTTTCGGCTCATCATCACCGTGATCACCTTTGAATTTCAAGTCCTCATAACCAGGTGCATCAAAGGTTATAATTGTTTGACCTACAGTCGCAACTGTACCTTCTTCAACGTTAACTTCTGTTACTGTCCCTTTTACTGGTGATGGGATTTCTACAACCGCTTTATCATTTTGTACTTCAGCTAGGACATCATCTTCTTCAACTTTGTCGCCTGCTTTTACAAACCACTTTACGATTTCACCTTCGTGGATACCTTCACCGATATCAGGCAGTTTAAATTCGAATGCCAAATCATTCTACCTCCTAAGTAATTGTGTTATGTCAATTATGATTTATAGTACAAATTAAAAATTAATTACTTTTTTAGCTGTTTCAAGAATATCTTTATAAATTGGAAGCCATACATTTTCAGCTTCAGTAAATGCGTATACAGTATCAGGTGCTGTAACACGTAATACAGGAGCTTCTAAGCTTAAGATTGCACGTTCATTAATTTCAGCAACAACGTTAGCTGCTATACCTGCTTGTTTTTGTGCTTCTTGAACAACAATTGCACGGCCTGTTTTTTCTACAGAAGCAATGATTGTTTCGATATCTAATGGACTTATTGTACGTAGGTCAACAACCTCAACTGATACACCATCTTTTTCTAATTCTTCCGCTGCTTTTAATGATTCATGAACCATTGCACCGTAAGTAATGATTGATAGGTCTGTTCCTTCACGTTTTACATCTGCTTTACCAATTTCAATTGTATATTCCTCTTCTGGAACTTCTTGACGGAATGAACGATATAATTTCATGTGCTCTAAGAAAACAACAGGATCGTTGTCACGAATAGCAGAAATTAATAAACCTTTTGCGTCATAAGGTGTTGAAGGAATAACTACTTTTAATCCCGGTTGTTGAGCAACAAGACCTTCTAAGCTATCTGCATGAAGCTCTGGTGTATGTACAAATCCACCAAATGGAGAACGGATTGTAACCGGTGCTGTCCAACGACCGCCTGAACGGTAACGCATACGTGCTAATTGACCACTTAAAGAATCCATTACTTCGTATACAAAACCGAAGAATTGAATTTCCATTACAGGACGGAATCCGGTTAAACCAAAACCAACTGTCAAACCACCGATACCTGATTCAGCAAGTGGAGTATCGAATACACGATCTTCACCAAATTCTTTTTGAAGTCCTTCCGTCGCACGGAATACGCCACCATTTACACCAACGTCTTCCCCATAAACAAGGACGTTTTCATCGTTTTTTAGTTCGGTGCGTAATGCATCAGTGATGGCTTGAATCATTGTCATTTGTGCCATGGCTTACTTCGACTCCTTTGCTTTGTATATTTCATATTGCTCTTTTAAGTTATAAGGCATTTCTTCGTACATGATTTCCATCAGGTCCGTTACCTTTTGTTTTGGATATTTATCCGCTTTTTGGATTGCGTCCTTAATATCTTCTTTTGCTTGTTCGATTGTTTTGTTTTCTTCTTCTTCGTTCCAGATACCTTTATCTTCTAAGAACTTACGGAAACGAACCAATGGATCTTTTGCTTCCCACTCATTTTCCGTTTCTTTTGTACGATATCGTGTTGGATCATCTCCAGCCATTGTGTGTGGGCCATAACGGAAAGTTAACGTCTCGATTAAAGTAGGACCTTCACCGTTAACAGCACGCTCACGAGCATCACGAACAGCAGCATATACCGCTAAAGGATCCATTCCGTCAACTTGCACACCTACGATACCAGCAGCAACAGCTTTTTGTGCGATAGTTTGCGCAGCAGATTGCTTTTCAACTGGAGTTGAAATCGCATAACGGTTGTTTTGAACAACGAAGATAGCAGGAGCTTTATAAGCACCAGCAAAGTTAATTCCTTCATAGAAATCACCTTGAGATGCACCACCATCACCTGTGTAAGTAATTGCAACTGCTTGCTTCCCTTTCTTTTTAAGTCCAAGAGCAACACCAGCTGTTTGGATGTATTGTGCACCAATAATGATTTGAGGTGAAAGACAATTTACCCCTTCAGGCATTTGGTTACCATGGAAATGTCCACGTGAGAATAAAAACGCTTGGTATAATGGAAGACCATGCCAGATGATTTGTGGAACATCACGATATCCCGGTAAAATCCAATCTTCTTTTTCAAGAGCAAATTGAGATGCAATTTGAGAAGCTTCTTGACCAGCTGTAGGAGCATAGAAACCTAAACGTCCTTGACGGTTTAATGAAATGGAACGTTGATCAAGGATACGAGTATAAACCATGCGACGCATAAGCTCTTTCAATTGCTCGTCACTAATTTCAGGCATTGCCGCTTCGTTTACGACTTTACCTTCTTCATTTAATATTTGGAATGTTTCAAACTGCTTCGAAATAGCTTCAAACTGTTTCTTACTGTCAACAACAGCGCTTTTTGTTTTTGCAGCCATCTTATAACCTCTTCCTTTCCATTTTAAAAGTTGCCCAAATTTGAATGACTTTGCATCATTTCAACTTTGAACATATTTAGTATTAGTAAGAGAATTCCATTATTCACAGCAATAGGTTACCCTAAAATCATTTGGATGACACAATTTTTTTGAATTCAACTCTTCTTACCGTTAATACCACTCATGAGATGTATAAAACGTTCTCTATGTATGGTCTATGAACCTTTAAAAAGTCCATACTGTATTAGTTAAAATTTTATATAAACTAATACACGTTAACAATTCATTTACAAGTTTACACTAATATTTTCTCCTCCGTCAATTAGTTTGTATGAGGATTTTTAAAGACAATTCTTTCTGAAAACTCAAATTAAACAAAACTGTATTATTACAAATATATAATCTGTAACAGTGTTGTTGGTACAGTTACTTCTAGCTGTTACTTTTCCACAAATGGTTTTTAGTAGTAAATATGTTCAAAAAAAGAGAATGACTCTTCATTTAAGTCATTCTCTACTCATTTCCATCTATTTTAACATCCAGTTCTGCTTGTTCATAGAATGTCATTTTCTGTTCATTATATTGCTCTGTATATTTATTGAATTCCTCATTTTGCTCCATAACGCTTTTATAAGCTGCATTAATTTTTGAAATTTGCGCATCTAATTCTTCAATAGTCAAATCCTCTTTTTGTAACATTGTATATAATTCCTTATCTAGTGTAAGAGAAGTTTCATAATTCTTGAAAAGCGTTTCATAGGATTTATATCGATCTTCCATTGTCTTTTTTAGCTGATTTGCAGAATCTCTTAATTCTTCATCTTTAATATTAGCTATATTATCAGTAATTTCTTCAAATTTTTCCTTTGATGACATAATACTGTCATGCTCAGCTTCAATTTTGCTCTCACGATCTTCAACAATCGTTATCGCTTCTTTTGATAAGGATACAACTTGATCAAATTCAGTCATACCTAAGTCCATAATTTTGTTATAGATCTCAGATTCCTTCTTTTCAAGCTCAAGTAGTGGCTCCTGTTGTTCTTTAAATGTGTCTTCCAGTGAGGCAACCTCTTCTAATGTTTGATAGATATTTTCTTCCGGTGAGGGACCTAAACAACCTGATAGTAAAATAATACATAAAAATAGCATTAAAACCGTTTGTTTTTTCATCATTTTAAACAAATTCCCCCTAATCATTCACACATTTTCTACTATAATCTGTTCCATTTATTTACACAATCTTTTTTTGATATTTTGGAATTAAATGGAGAGATTTGAATTCGTCTTCTATTGTTATCAATATATGAATACTTGTCTTTTCGTTAGACCATCTTTTTAACAAAAGCTTCTTTGGGCATCTGTCTATACACTTTTACCTAAGTAACATAATGTGTACTATACGTCACGGTATGGCGTAATGATTTGGAGGAGGTACTTACAATGCATTATTACGACTTTGGAACTCACGATGGATGCGGATATTATGATTACGGATTTGCAGCTCCTGTTAGCTATGGCAATGGCTTTTCATTAATAGTTGTATTGTTTATCTTGTTAATAATTGTTGGGGCAGTATATTTAGGTTGTTAATAATTGTAAACGTGGATATCTACACTTTTGATCATCCACGTTTTTCTTTTCGTTTCTAATCCGTTCATTTATAATCAAAGTATAGATTATTGTGATATGGAGACTTTCTACATACAAAGATTAATATGTAAAAACAATAAATCTGTCACCGTGTTAAAAGGAGTGTTACACCATGATTACAATGGAAGATATTATTAGAGAAGGACATCCAACGTTAAAAGAAGTAGCAAAAGAGGTTTCTCTCCCTGCATCTGAGGAAGATAAACAAATATTAACAAAGATGCTTGAATATGTGAAAAATAGTCAAGATTCTGAGATTGCTGAAAAATATGGGCTCCGACCTGGAATTGGTCTAGCAGCTCCCCAAATAAACGTGTCAAAACGTATGATTGCTATTCATACCTTGGACGAAAAAGGAAACCAACACAGCTATGCACTTTTTAACCCTAAGATTGTTAGTCATTCTATTGAAAAAAGCTATTTAACTTCGGGAGAAGGCTGCTTATCAGTTGATCGTGCTGTTCCTGGTATTGTCCCTCGTTTTGCTCGTATTCGTGTAAAAGCAACTACCCTCGACGGTGAACAAATAGATGTCCGCTTGAAGGGACTTCTTGCTATCGTCTTTCAACATGAAATTGATCATTTAAATGGTGTTATGTTTTATGATCATATTGATAAAAACAACCCCTTTCAAGAACCTGAAAATGCGATACCAATTGAAAGATAGGCAAGGACAATATGTCCTTGCTTTTTTAATTCATCCATAATTATGAAACTTATTTTTACTTACTTTTTAAAAATTGAAGAACAGTAAATAATTCCCACTAATCAAAATGCAAAAGAAATGCCCCTTCTCCATATACTATAACTGCTTTAATATGGGACGGCTCTTGATGAAATTTATAATAGGAGGTAATCACTTTGCTGAAAAAATTAAAAAAGTCACTCCGAGAACATATGAACCAGCTACTTAAAAGAAAATTAATCGCTTAAAACCTTGTTATATATGGCTTTAAAGGAGAAAAACAAAAATTATAAAGTGTCCAAATTTATATTCGATAAAAAAGAACTCCCTACACTTTTCTTGATATACTTGGCTTGAATAAGAATATCGAATATAATAGAAAAAGTTAGTCTAACATTCGGTAGTTAAGGAGAGATTTGGTAAATGATTTTTAAAGTGTACTATCAAGATAAAATTACTGAGGTGCCTGTTCGAGAAAGAACAAACACTCTATATATCGAAGCAACATCTGAAGAGGATGTTCGATCTAAATTAAAAGAGCGCGGGTTTAACATCGAATTTATCACTCCAGTTGATGGAGCATATTTAGAATATGAAAAGCAAAGTGAAAACTATAAAGTATTGGAGAACTGATCGTTATGAAATTTGTAAAAAATGACCAAGTTGCAGTTTTTGCATTAGGCGGACTTGGTGAAATTGGTAAAAACACGTACGGTGTTCAGTTTCAAGATGAAATCATTCTTATCGATGCCGGAATAAAGTTCCCGGAGGATGAACTTCTTGGTATTGATTATGTCATTCCTGATTATTCGTACCTAGTTAAAAATGAAGATAAAATTAAAGGTTTATTTATTACGCACGGACATGAAGATCATATTGGGGGTATTCCATATTTACTTCGACAAGTTAATATCCCTGTTTACGGTGGGAAATTAGCGCTTGGATTACTTCGAAATAAATTAGAAGAGCACGGTCTTTTACGTCAATCAAAATTAATTGAGTTTCAAGAAGACGATATTATTAAGTTTAGAAAAACATCTGTTACTTTTTTTAGAACAACACATAGTATTCCTGACTCCTATGGAATTGTTGTCAAGACACCTCCTGGTAACATCGTACATACTGGTGACTTTAAATTTGATTTTACTCCTGTAGGTGAGCCAGCTAACTTAACAAAAATGGCTGAAATTGGCCGGGACGGTGTATTATGTTTACTCTCAGATAGTACAAATAGTGAAATCCCTAACTTCACAATGTCTGAAAGACGTGTTGGGGACAGCATCCATGAAATATTCCGGAAAGTAGATGGACGAATTATATTTGCAACATTCGCTTCAAACATTCACCGACTACAGCAAGTAGTTGAAGCAGCGGTCTCTCATGGGCGTAAAATCGCAGTATTCGGCCGGAGTATGGAAGCAGCTATTCAAATCGGACAAGATTTAGGTTATATCAGTTGCCCTAAAGATACTTTTGTTGATGCTCATGAAATTAATCGAATGCCAGCTCACAGAGTAACAATACTTTGTACAGGTAGCCAAGGTGAACCAATGGCAGCTTTATCACGTATTGCTAATGGTACTCATCGTCAAATACAAATAATACCTGGAGATAATGTTGTTTTCTCTTCTTCACCAATTCCAGGGAACGCACTTAGTGTAAGTAAGACAATTAATCAACTTTTCAGAGCAGGTGCAGAAGTAATCCACGGACCATTTAACGACATCCATACGTCAGGTCATGGTGGTCAAGAAGAGCAAAAACTAATGCTTCGTTTAATGAAACCGAAGTATTTCATGCCAATTCACGGTGAATACCGTATGCAAAAAATGCATGCAAAACACGCTGTTGATTGTGGTGTGGAAGAAGAAAATTGCTTCATTATGGATAATGGAGAGGTTTTAGCTATCGGTGATCGTGAAGTTGGAATAGCTGGGAAAATCCCTTCAGGCAATGTATATATTGACGGAAGCGGTATTGGAGATATTGGAAATATCGTGCTTCGTGACCGTCGTATCCTTTCTGAGGAAGGTCTTGTAATCGTTGTTGTGAGCATTAACATGAAGGATTTCAAAATCGCAGCAGGGCCTGACATTATTTCAAGAGGATTTGTGTATATGCGTGAATCAGGCGATTTAATCAATGATGCACAAACACTAATTACTAAACACTTAAATAAAATTATGGAACGTCGTACAAGTCAATGGTCTGAAATTAAAAACGAAATAACAGATACCCTTTCACCATTCTTATACGAAAAAACAAAACGTCGTCCAATGATCCTTCCGATTATTATGGAAGTTTAATAAAAAAACAAAACGTCGTCCAATGATCCTTCCGATTATTATGGAAGTTTAATAAAAAAACAAAAGCCGTCACCTAAGTGACGGCTTTTGTTTTTTACCCAAGTAATCGCTTTTCAAAACGGTTGATATCTGTATCCGCTCCGATGACGATAAGGATATCATTCTTTCTAATAATCTCATTTGCTTGCGGTGAAACGATAATATCTTTATCCCTCTTCATCGCCACTATATTAATTCCATATTTTGCACGGATATCCAGATCAATAATAGAATGACCATTAAGTTTTTCATTTGCAACAATTTCAACAATACTGTGTTCATCTGACAACTCCAAATAGTCTAATACATTGTTTGAAATAATATTATGAGCAATCCTTCTCCCCATATCACGCTCAGGATGAACTATTCGGTCTGCCCCAATTTTCGAAAGAACTTTTTCATGATAATCATTTTGGGCTTTTACTGTGATATGTTTCACTCCAAGTTCTTTTAAGATAAGTGTTGTTAAAATACTAGCTTGTATATTATCACCTATCGCAACTATTACATGATCAAAATTACGTATACCTAAACTTTTTAAAACTGTTTCATCAGTGGTATCTCCAACAACAGCGTGTGAAGCAATATTAGCAAATTCATTCACCTTATCTTCATCAGTGTCAATCGCCATAACTTCCATACCTTCTTCACTTAACGCACGACAGATACTTCCTCCAAACCGCCCAAGTCCAATAACTGCAAATTCTTTTCCCATAAGTACTCCTCCACATACCAACCATTAGAAAATCTCGGTTTGTTGTCAATTTGAATGGTAATAGCCAAATCTACTTTATACGACCTTCCGTGAAATTTCATACCAAAGATCGTTTAAGCTTTCTAAAAAATCGTACCATAAATCATAATTCTTTTACAGAAGAACTAATCATGACAGAAATGGGAATTATGATAAAATGAAATGAATAAATAATGACATAACCCAAATGGTTTACATGCTTAAGTTTTTGATTATTTGGTGATATACATACACTGGAGGATTAGATATTGAATAAAATTAAAGCGACCCTCTTCCCCTATATTATCGGGTTTTTAGGTGGATATATTTTTTTCTTTGCCACATTCCACTCGCATGGATATTAGGACCTATGACCTTCTTAATCTTATGGCGATCTATTTTTACTGATTATGATCAATTCTCACAACCTATTATTTTAAAAAACAGCTCTTTTATTATATTAGGAATATCTTTTGGTCTTTCCTTTACAAAAGAAACCTTTCTTCATGTAGGACCTTATATACTACCTTTTTTAGTTGTTACAATATTATTGATTATCATTAGCATAATAAACGGTGTCTTTATTAGTAAAATTGTCAATATCGATCGAAACACAAGTATTTTCGCATCCATACCTGGTGGATTAACTGAAATGGTTGCAGCTAGTGAATCAGTTCAAGCAAACTCATCTCTTGTAACAATTTTTCAAACTGTTAGACTTTTAACTGTCGTTTTTTTGGTTCCCTTTACGATTCAACATATGTTTAACTCAAATCAAGTTGCACAAACAATTGTTACTACGGATGTTAACTCAAGTAATTTAGCGTTTGGTTGGTACATACTAGCCGGCTTAGTTGGATGGAGCCTTAGAAAAGTTTTACCTGCAGCATTTGTTATTGGACCACTCCTTACGACAGCTTTATTAAATATCATTGGCTTGAATTTACCTGTATTTCATGAGTTTTTTCTGCTATTTGCTCAGGTATCAATTGGTGTAGGTTTTGGTTTAATGATTACATTTCATGATCTAAAAAGTGGCGGAAAATATTGTGGACTTTATTTGCTATCAACTATTTTATTAATTGGAGCTAGTTTTGGGTTTGGTTATGTGTTCACTCTTATAACTGATATAGATATGGGAACAGCGATGCTATCATTCGCACCAGGTGGTCTTGTTGAGATGGTATTAACAGCATCTACAATAGGTGCAGATCCTGCAATAGTAAGTTCCCTGCAATTCATCCGATTAATTTTTATTATTAGCTTTGTTCCTTCTATATTGAAATTCAATATTAATAAAGTACAAAATAAACATCTTAGTGCATAAGAAAACCGCAAGGCGCCGCCTAACCCCGACAATCGTCTGGAGCTAGACACTAAACTTTAGGGGAAAATTATATATTTTCTTACTTTTAAAAAAGTACGAGGCTGGGACAAAACTAAAATGTTCATTACTACTGACGAATAATTTTGGTTAGAGTAGGCACTTTAATAGAAAAAATCCGAACTAATTCAACATTCTAATCGTAGAATCATGAATTATAGTTCGGATTTTTCTTTGGCTAAAATACTTTTGTCCCAGCCTCGCTTCTATTAATTTTTCACTCTATCCATTTTCAATTTACTAATTGCTGCCTTTATTTGAAAATAATCGATGTGATTTGGTAAGTTTTCTTTAAGCGGCTTTAATAAATCTGCCCCGAGTTCTTTAATTTTATCTTTTATTAATTCTTCTTGCTTTTCAGTAAGAATTCGCGACCAATCAATAGATTGACCTTCTTCAATAGCACGAATAATATGATTTTGAACGGTGATTTCTGTTAACCCCCGCTGTTCGCTAATTTCTTTAATCGTTACGTCTTCAATAAACAATCGAAATGTTATAAGGTGACTTGGTGTTTTATCATGGTTTTCAATTACTTTTTTGCTAATAACTTGATCACTGGACTTGGTTCTTTCTACCTTAACATACTCACAAATAGCAGATATAAATACCTCTCCATAGCGTTCTAACTTTGTTTGAGCAACACCTTTAACTTCCATAAAATCCTCAACATTTGTTGGACATTTATTACTCATATCCCTTAAACTACTATCCGAAAATATAATATAAGGTGGGACACCTAATTCTGTTGCAAGATCTCTCCTTATCATCTTCAACTTATCAAATAATTCATCATTCACTTGGATAGCTTGAACAGTCATTCGTTCTTTTTTGAACACTTGCTTTTTCTCCACCAATACCTCTATAGCCTTCTTCGTAAGCAGTAATACAGGATATTGAGCATTTGTTAATGACAAGTATCCTTCAGCTATTAAAAAATCAATAAAATCAACAATTTGTTTTTCTGTTTTAGTTTTCATAAGGCCGTATGTTGTGAGTTTATGAAATTCGAATTGAGAAATTCGTTTATTATTCGATCCCCTCAATACTTGTGCAACCATTGTCTTACCAAATTTCTCATTCATTCGCTTTACACATGAAAATACCATAAGGGCATCTCTTGTCACTTCGATCTTAGAACGTGTATCACGGCAATTCATGCATTTCCCACAATCCACTTCAGGGATTATTTCACCAAAGTATTCAACTATATAGGATTGGATGCATTTTTCTGTATGACATAAATCCACCATTTGCTGAAGCTTTTGGTATTCATGAACCTTCTTATCATGATTCAGGCTTGATTGCTCTATCAAAAACTTCTGAAGCTGTATATCTTGCCCTGCAAACAAAATGAAACATTCACTCGGTTCACCATCTCTTCCGGCACGGCCTGCTTCTTGATAATATGCCTCGATATTTTTGGGTAAATTATGATGAATGACATAACGAACATTCGATTTATCAATTCCCATACCAAATGCATTCGTAGCAATCATAATCTGAAATTCATCATACAGAAATTGATCCTGTTGTGCAGCTCTGGCATGTTCCGACATACCAGCATGATATTTACCACATTTAAATCCGCTTTTCTCAAGAAAATTTGATAATTCATCAACTTCTTTGCGAGTTGCTGCATATATAATGCCTTGTTCACTTGGATTTGCTTTTAGATATTTCAAAATAAAATCGCGTTTATTTTCACCTTTGATCACATTGAATGTTAAATTATCCCTTGTAAAACCCGTAACAAATGTATGGGCCTGATTTAAATCCAACAACTGACAAATATCTGCGGTTACTTCTTTTGTTGCTGTAGCCGTTAAGGCAACAACCAATGGCTTTATTTGTAGGATCGATATCATATGTGCGATATTTCTATAGCTCGGTCGAAAATCATGCCCCCACTGTGAAATACAATGCGCTTCATCAATGGCTACCATGGAAATTGGAAGAGAAACAAGCAGGTCACGAAATGAGGCAGACTCTAATCTCTCTGGAGCGATATACACGATTTTGTACTCACCAGCGCTCAATTCGATTATTCTTTCGTTCAGTTGTTCTGAGGATAAACTGCTATTTATAAAAGTAGAAGAAATACCAACACTTGTCAGAGCATCTACTTGATCTTTCATTAGAGAAATTAACGGTGATATAACAATTGTAATCCCATCCAGTAATAATGCTGGTATTTGATAACAGATTGATTTTCCCCCACCAGTTGGCATAATAGCTAATGTATCATTGCCTGCTAATAGATTTTTTATTATATCCTCTTGCCCTTTACGAAAAGAGGTATAACCATAGTATTCTTTTAAAAGTTCTTCTGCTTTTTGAAACATTTCATCACCCTTGTATTAATTGGTCCTATCATTTACATAAATCTAAGTATAACACGAGAATCATTTTCCGTAATTTTAGTAATATTGATCTTTTAAATGATAAAACTGCTTTTTAAGGTAATCAAAACAACCAAAAAATATTTCACTTCATCGAATTATGATAGTGAATATTGTTTTTAGGGTTTATTGAGCAAAAAAATAACATTTATTATGGAAAAGAAAAAAACTAACTCATCCATCTCCATATAGAAGAGTATGAGTTAGTTATCAATTTATTTATGAATCCATACAGCGCCTGCCGAGTTGTCTTTTGCTTCGCCAATCACCTCAAACTTTAAGCCATGGTTTGGAATAAGTCGACCAGCATCCGGGATTGCAGGATCGATATACTTGTTGGAATCATCAAACTTTTTCTCTCCTTTGAAACCTACAAATTCGTATGCTCCACGTGTAGGAGAATCCACAAAGAAACTTGGCGTTTTATCAAATGAAAACGCAGCATCTGCAATTTGATAACGAGTACTTTGGGCTACAGTTTTCTGTCCGTTTAATGTACCATAGACCGCCTTAGGATGTGAATCAACGACACCAAGGAAACCCTGGCCCGGATGAACACCCACCCAGTTATCTGTATAGCTTTCATCTGCGTACCAAACCAGCAAACCTGTATTATATACTGCTTCACGAGAATATGCTAAAGCTTTATCCGATCCAGCGTAGTTTCTCCACTCAAGATAGTAATGATTTTTCGCTTTTGAAAACCCGTTAGAAATAATAAATCCATCTAATGTTACTAACGCTTCACTTTCAGCATCATCAGAAAAAATTTCTGTGCCATCAGCTGTAACTGAAATGTTATCGAGAGCAAATCCTTGTGGAGCTAAGCCTCCATCTGTTACATATTCAAATACAAGTTTAACCTTTTTACCTGAAAATTGACTCAAATCATATGTTTTTTCTACCCATTTACCATTTGTCGTTTCCATTCCACCTTCAGTATTTTCATCACCGATAACGTCTAACTGAACAGTTTGTCCATCACTTGTTACAGCATTTACATAGACATAGTCATAATCATATTCAACTTCAAACCATTGCAACGCATTAAATTCTGCGGATGTTACATTTGTTAAATCAAATTCCGGAGTTTGAAGATTTGTATGAAGGTCATCACCTTTTGTGCTGTAGTAATAATTTTCCCCTCCAGCCTCATCAGGCAAGAAACCCTTAACATTTTTCTGTGGTAAATTTACTTTTACAATACCAGGGTTCTTAGATTTTGTTACACTTTGATCAATATACGATGCAATACCTAATTTCGTAATCTGCTCATAATCTACCTCTAAAATATTCGCCCAGTTACCTCCCATAGTCGCTTGGAAGAACTCTTTATTTTGCGGAGAAAAACTTGTAGGGGCTGTTCCAGCAATTTTTCCGTTCCAGCTTCCACCACTCATGATCGACCATGAAGCAACAGGCTCACCTTGACCTGTATATTGTGTATCATATTCATCTGGCAACCCTAAATCATGTCCAAATTCATGTGCGAAAACACCAACAGCTCCATCCTCCGGTTGAATTGTATAGTCAAACGCACCCATTTGACCTCCCCAATAGTCTACCTTTGCTTGAGATCCAGGGACAGAGTATACGCCATCCAAAGTCCAGCGATGAGACCAAATAGCATCATCTCCAAGCTGTCCTCCACCCGCTTCTTGACCTGTACCTGCATGAATAATCATAAGATGATCGACTAGACCGTCTGGTTCATTTTGATTTCCATCACCATCTAAATCGTATAAATCAAACTCATCATATTCGGATAAATCCATTCCATTTTCAACCGCAGCATCCAACGCCTCTTTTACTAAATCACGCGGCCCCTGAGGATCTAGGTTATCATGTCCCCCTTCAGGGTTGTCATCACCATAGTCAGCCGCCTTACCTGGGACTGTCAGCCAATCTGAAACTGTACCATCTACCGTATAGCTTCCACCTGATTGTTCTTCATAATATTGTTTAAACGTTTTCACTTTGTCTCCGTTAAACAGCTTGAATTCCTTATCACCAAACATTAACTTTTCATAATGTTCTCGATTAAAGTCTTCAGCATACATATATCCATCTTCTTGAACAACATTATTATGTTTAAAATCTTCAAATTCAGTCAAAAGAACTAAAACTTTATCCGTACGGACATCACCATTGTAAGGTGTCTGCTTGGCTGAATTTACTTTCACTGCACCATTTGGTTTACCTTTTTTATAATTTTCATGCCCTTTGCTAAGTTGTTTAGCTAGCTTGTCCTTTTGTTTTGTAAGAAAATCCTTTGTTTTCTTGTCCATTAACACTTCATTTTCATGTTTATCGGATACCTTACCAGGCTTCTCACCTTGCTTTTTCTCAACATATTCCTTAACTGCATTATTTACTTGCTGACTACTAGCATTCTTCGAAACAACACCTTGTTCTTTCAATGAGTTTGCTAATCTTTCTTCAGGAATGATATTCCAATCGATAGGTGCAGATTCTTGTACATTACTCACTGCTTGGACATTTGAAATATTCGGTATATATGTACTGAATAAAAGTCCCCCCATAACGACCGAGCTCGCGGTAATTTTTAACGTGGTTTGCCACCGCCTGTTTTTCTCCTGTTTACCCCTATTCAATTTTCTCACTGAAATCCCCCTTCTTTTAGTAGAAAGCCTTTAGAATACAAATGATTCTACTAAAATTATAAATAACTACAACATAATTATAATCTTTATATGAATATAATAAATAGTTCGAAGATTCTATTTTCTGAAAATTAAAATAAGTTCTTTTTCCCTATATTTCCCTCATTGTCTAGGTCATTATAAGTAGTTTTAAATTGTCAAAAATAACTTAATTTATCAATATTCCTGGCAGTTTTTCTCACCAAGAATATTGCTTTATCAGATAAACAACACTATTTCACATGGATTATTTTGATTTGACACCTCTACTTTAAATTATTTTAGCTTTAAAGCTTTCATCCATTAAAGAATATTATTCTAAAAAATATATTAAACCTAAATATTACATTTATGACAAAGGGATGACGTTCTCATTTCAACTTGAGGAAAGCCCCCAAAAAACAACAAAGTTCTACAAATTCTATATATAAGTTATGATGAAAAGAGGTAGTATAAATTATGTTTTCAACAACTGAAATTGGAATAGATCTAGGAACAGCAAATATACTTGTTTATACAAAAAACAAAGGAATTGTCCTGAACGAACCTTCTGTAGTCGCAATTGATACTGTTTCTAAGAAGGTATTAGCTGTTGGTTCTGAAGCCAAAAACATGATCGGAAAAACACCAGGCCAAATTGTAGCCGTTAGACCGCTAAAGGATGGTGTTATCGCTGATTATGACATTACCACCGATATGTTAAAACATATAATGAGAATTGCATCAAAAAAGCTAGGAATGTCTGTAAGAAAGCCGACAGTTGTTGTTTGTACACCTTCAGGAGCAACCTCTGTGGAAAGAAGAGCAATTCAGGATGCAATACGAAGTTCAGGTGCTAAACAAGTTCATTTAATTGAAGAACCTGTAGCGGCTGCCATTGGTGCTGATTTGCCAGTAGATGAACCGATCGCTAACGTAATTGTTGACATCGGCGGAGGGACTACTGAAGTAGCAATTATATCGTTTGGCGGTGTTGTTACATGCCACTCCATTCGGATAGGCGGGGATCAATTAGATGAGGATATCATTCAATATGTACGTAAACATTACAACCTATTAATTGGTGAGAGAACGGCCGAACAAATGAAAATGGAGATTGGTTATGCATTAATTGAACATGAAAAAGAATCAATGGAGATCAGGGGTCGGGATTTAGTGACAGGATTACCAAAAACAATAACTGTCACATCTACCGAAATGCAAGAAGCCATGAAAGAGTCACTGCTACACATTTTAGAAGCAATTCGTGCGACACTAGAAGATTGCCCTCCTGAATTAAGTGGTGATATTGTAGACCGTGGTGTCATCTTAACCGGTGGCGGTGCATTAATGAAGGGACTTCAAGAATGGGTAAGTGAAGAAATGATTGTTCCAGTTCATATAGCTCCAAATCCATTGGAATCAGTTGCTATTGGTACAGGCAGATCTCTTTCTGTGATAAACAAATTACTAAGAGTAGCAAAGTAATACGAAAATTAAAATAATAAAAGGATTAAACTCACTTGATTAAAGGAAACAAATTCAAGTGGGTTTAATCCTTTTTATTATAATTATGAGCCTCTTTTTCTATCTTTCCAAGAATTTTACAAAATAAGTTGCATCAATTCTTTTATTCATGAATACATTATATCTGGTTTACTAGTGGCAAAAAGTTATGATTTGTTTTTTTATTTAATCAATACCTAAGGAGGCACATGAGTGAAGGATCTAAGTAGACGTTTTATCATCAGTTTAACATTAGCGCTTATTATTATGGGTGGCATGAGTGTTTCACTAGCAAATATGCCAGGTAATCCTACTGATAATGATGAAATTGTGCAAGTTGTCAGCGAATAAGTAAAAGTGAGGTTTTTAGGAAGTATGTTTATTGAAAATAAAAACACTACTCAACACATCATTCCATTTTCGTTTCCGATTACTGCTCTGTTTTTATTTTTTAGCGGGTGGGGAGGCTCCTATACAATTCCCGTCTTTGTCATTATTTTAATGTTTGGATTCGCATATTCATTTGTATCGATGATGAACAAAAAGGCTGTAATTGGATCCATTATTAATCTTTACGTAATAGGAATATTAATGTTTGGAGGTGCCGTATTGTATTTTATCGGGTTTGCGGCTGACATATAAATATACATATAAATAAGCATTCAAGGGGGGATAATGTTGATCTTCCCCTTCTTGAATGCTTTTATTTACTCACTAAAAGCCCGATCACCTAAAATTTTATACGTGATATCATCGGAAGGCGGATTATGCAATCCTGCCCTCACATCACGATAATACCTTTGAAGAGGATTTGAAGAGTACAAACTTTGACCGCCAACAATTCTCATAGCTAAATCAACTACTTCTACTGCTGTGTTCGTGACAATTGTTTTTGCAATGGCTAAGTCGTAAACCAGCTTTCCTCTCTCCTGTTGAGGTGTTTCATCCCATTTATCAGCTGTGGTATATAATAATGTTCTTGCACTCGTTAACTTAATATCAATTTCCGCGACCTTCCGTCTTACCTCTGGCACCTCTTTAATAGGATGAGGCAGGCTTGTCGGCTGATAGGCTTTTGCAAAACTAACAGCTTCATTTCTCGCAGCAAGAGCTATTCCAATATAACAGGCAGGAATATGAAGCAGCCATCCTTGAGCTGACGGTCGCTCCTTCTTCTCTTTTCTTTCAACTAATGCACTCTCATGAAGGCGAACATTCGTTAATATAAGGTCATCACTTCTTGTTGCACGCATGCCGACAGTATCCCACGTTTCTTCAATTACAACTCCCGGTGTTTCTCTAGGGATGAGAAAATCCCCGATTTCACCGGTTTCTTCAATTGTTGCGGGAACAATAAAATAATCGAGAGCTGGAGCCAATGATGTAAAGATTTTTTTCCCGTTAATAATCCAAGTATCTTTTTCTCTAAAAGCGGTCGTCTCCGGTTTTCCTCCTCTCGCCGGACTTCCTGAGTTAGGTTCTGTTGCAGCACTATTAATTAATGTTTTATTTAAAATGACATCCTGACAAATTTGTTTATAAATCTCTTCATCCCATTTTTTTGTTACATGCAAATGCATCATGATCCCTAAATGCCACCCTAATGACAAGGCAGTAGCACCATCACCCTGTGCAATTTTTTCTTGAACTAATAAAAATTCATATAAGCTTACTCCATGTCCTCCAAATTCTTTAGGAATAGTAAGATGAAGGTATCCTTCTGTCTTTAAAGCATCAAAATTTTCAAACGGAAATGTTCCGTTCCTGTCATTATAGTCTGCTCGTTTAGCGAATTCCTTTGATAACTTTTCTGTTTTCATTAGCCATTTTCTTTGATCCGATGTTTTAATAAATTGTTCATCCAAATAATTCACGTCATCACCTCATTACTTCTTATTGTATTCATTTTCCATTCTAACTGAAAGTAATTTAACTTATGAAAGGGCTTAAACATTTCATCTATTGGTTTGTTTTGTTACAATAATAATGAAATAAGTTTAGCAGTTTTTACATATTTCCTGATAAGAAGGAGTGTTTAATTTGTCAAATTTTCAAAAAAGCCTAGAAAAATATGCGGACCTAGCTGTTCGTGTAGGAGTTAATCTTCAACCAAACCAAAATTTAACAATAAACGCATCAATAGAAGTAGTCGATTTTGTTCGCCTTGTTGTAAAAAAAGCATATGAAGCAGGTGCTCGAAATGTTTATGTTGAGTGGAGTGATGATGTGATCACTCGAACTCGTTTTGAACTTGCTTCTGAAGAGTCTTTAAGTGATTATCCTGAATGGAAAGCAAGAGGTCTTGAGACTTTAGCTGAAAATGATGGTGCATTTATGTCCATTATCTCTTCTGATCCTGATCTTTTAAGCGGTATAGACCCAAAGAGAATCGCTGTATCAACCAAAGCTGCCGGAATGGCTCTATCAAAGTATCGAAATTATTTACAAGCAGATAAAGCTAGCTGGTCTGTTATTGCAGCTTCTTCAAAGAAATGGGCAGAAAAAGTCTTCCCAAACGAGCATGAAGACAAACAAGTTGAAAAGCTCTGGGAAGCTATATTTAAGACAACACGTGTGGATCAGGAAGATCCTGTCACAGCTTGGAATCAGCATAATGACAACTTACATACAAAAGTGGATTACTTAAATAACAAAAAGTATAAAAAGCTTCACTATAAAGCAACGGGAACAGATTTGACAATCGAACTTCATGAAACTCATACATGGGTTGGCGCTGGAAGTGAAAATGAAAAGGGAAATTTCTTTATGGCAAACATGCCTACAGAAGAAGTCTTTACGGTACCACTACGAAATGGTGTAAACGGGATTGTGAGAAGCACAAAACCTCTAAGCTATAGCGGAAATTTAATTGATAATTTTTCACTAACCTTTGAAAATGGAAGAATTGTTTCTGTACAAGCAGAAAAAGGTGAAGAAGTATTAAAACAACTTGTTGAAACAGACGAAGGTTCACACTATTTAGGAGAAATAGCATTAGTTGCACATGATTCACCTATTTCTCAATCCGGTATCCTTTTTTATAACACACTTTTTGATGAAAATGCATCAAATCACTTAGCAATCGGAAACGGTTATGCATTTTGTGTAGAAGGCGGAAAGAAAATGTCTCGCGAAGAATTAGAAAAAGTAGGTGTAAATTCCAGCATAACACATGTTGACTTTATGATCGGTTCAGCTGACATGAATATTGATGGTATTAGAGAAGATGGAACATCTGAAGCGATCTTCCGAAATGGAACATGGGCTTTTTAGTTATCTAAATGGGCTGACAGTTGTCAGCCCTTTTCATAAGTAACCATGACAATCGTTTATTTATATAGATAAGGAGTTTTTTCATGAAGCAAGTTGAAGTATATATTTTATCTGGATTTTTAGGGGCTGGAAAAACCACACTTCTTCAAAATATCCTTTCAGAGGAACAACAGAATCATCGTAAAATAGCCGTCATAATGAATGAACTTGGTGAAGTCTCAATCGATTCAAATATGATTCCTGAAGAGACTCCTCTAAAGGAACTGCTAAATGGCTGTGTTTGCTGTACCATCCAAGGACAGCTTGAAGTACAGTTAGAAAACATGCTTCGAGAATATGACCTCGATGCTATATACATTGAAACAACTGGTGTTGCACACCCAATCGAAGTCTTGGATGCCTGCTTGTCCCCACTTTTCGCAGAAAAACTTGAAGTAAAAGCCATATTAACCATAGTGGATGCACATAGGTGGCAAAATCGAACCGCACTAAGCATTCAATTACGTAAATTACTGAGCGAACAAGTTGAACATGCAGATGTTGTTCTTCTTAACAAAGTAGATTCTTTATCTGAAAACGAAAAAGCAAAGGTCACCTCTGAAATACAATCAATAAATCAAACAGGAAAACTGTTTATGACTGAATTTGCCAGAATTCCTTTATCATCCATTCAGATAAATAAAATGAACAAGAAGCAACAACATGAACAAGCACATGTTCACAATCATCTTCACTTAAGAAGCTATGTACATACTTTTGCTAATCCGATCGATTTAGATAAATTTGAAGATTTTTTGAGAGAGATGCCTGATACAATCTTCCGTATAAAAGGCTATATTCGTTTTAGTCATTCAAACGAATCATTTCTTTTTCAGTATTCCTACGGTATGCCTTTATATATGAAGGAGCAAGTGAACAGAAAACAAACTCTTGTATTTATTGGTGAAAACTTAGATCATTCCTCATTACAAAAGCAGCTAGATACTCTAGTGATATGAGCTCAAAACAAATAAGCCAAGCGTCTAGGTTTAGATGCTTGGCTTATTAAAACATTTTATTAAATGTAAAGTTCTTTCACTTGTTTTTGAACTTGTTCATCTTCAAGAAATTCATCGTATGTCATTTGTTTATCTACAGTACCGTTTGGTGTAACTTCGATGATACGATTTGCAATTGTTTGGACAAATTGATGGTCATGAGATGTAAAAATCATGGCACCTTTATAAACTGTTAAACCATTATTTAACGCTGTAATAGATTCTAGATCCAAGTGGTTTGTAGGTTCATCTAATAACAGGACATTCGCACCGCTTAACATCGCTTTAGATAGCATGCAACGAACTTTCTCTCCCCCGGATAAGACACTTGGTTTTTTCAATACTTCTTCTCCAGAAAATAACATTCTTCCCAAGAATCCGCGTAAAAAGCTTTCACTTTGATCATTTGGAGAATATTGACGCAGCCAATCGACTAATGTTGGCTCATCCCCTTTGAAATACTCTCCATTATCTTTTGGAAAATAAGCTTGTGATGTTGTTACACCCCATTTAAATGTCCCGCTATCAGGCTCCATTTCCCCAGCTAAAATTTTAAATAATGTAGTAATCGCAATCTCGTCACGACCAACTAAGGCAATTTTATCTTCTTTGTTCATAATAAAGCTTATATTATCTAATACTTTTACTCCATCTATTGTTTTAGATAGTCCTTCTACACGTAATACATCGTTACCAATTTCACGTTCTGGTGTAAAGTTTACATATGGATAGCGACGGGAAGAAGGTTGAATATCATCTAGAGTAATTTTGTCTAATAATTTTTTTCTTGATGTTGCTTGCTTTGACTTAGATGCATTCGCACTAAATCTAGCAATGAAGTTTTGAAGTTCTTTAATCTTTTCTTCTTTTTTCTTATTTGCTTCCTGGCCTAATTTTAATGCTAATTGACTTGACTCATACCAGAAATCATAGTTACCGACATAGACTTTGATCTTAGAAAAGTCAAGATCAGCAATATGAGTACATACTTTATTTAAAAAGTGACGGTCATGTGATACAACGATAACCGTATTTTCAAAGTTAATAAGAAACTCTTCCAACCACTGAATTGCATGAATATCAAGGTGGTTTGTCGGCTCATCTAGTAACAGAACATCAGGTTGGCCAAATAATGCCTGTGCTAATAATACCTTGACCTTATCTCCACCAGTAAGTTCAGCCATTTTTTTCGAATGAAGCTCTTCAGTAATTCCCAGACCTTTTAGAAGTATAGCTGCTTCACTTTCTGCTTCCCATCCGTTTAGTTCGGCAAATTCTCCTTCAAGCTCAGCTGCTTTCATTCCATCTTCATCTGTAAAATCTTCCTTCATATAGATCGCATCTTTTTCTTGCATAACCTCATAAAGGCGTTTATGCCCCATTATGACTGTTTTTAGAACCTCAAACTCCTCGTATTCAAAATGGTTCTGTTTTAATACTGCTAATCGTTCACCCGGCGCCATACTAACATCACCAGTTTGAGCTTCAATTTCCCCTGATAAAATTTTCAAGAATGTGGATTTTCCAGCACCATTAGCACCAATTAATCCATAACAGTTACCAGGTGTAAATTTAATATTTACATCTTCAAAAAGCTTTCGATCACCAAATCGTAAGCTAACATTTGTCACTTGAATCATATAACTCCTCCATTAATAAAGGGTTGTCTACCCTATTTCTTTAAAAGTAAGTATTTTTACTACTATATATACTTTTATGGACATGCCTATTATAATGGAAAATCATAGTGATAGCAATGAATACAACAAATCAATCCACTCTTAGAAAAACGAAGATTTTTTAATAATACCTATTCACTATTTGCTTTTCCCTTTTATTTCTGTTATGATAAGTAAGAATTATTTTTGTTCGGTCTGTAAGGAAAGAATAAGTGGTTTAAACTTTTCGCCTTTGATATCTAATTGAGCAAGGATAGTAATAAAACGTGGATTTTCCACACAGGAGGCAACAATTATGCAACAAGGTACAGTAAAATGGTTTAACGCAGAAAAAGGTTTCGGTTTCATCGAAGTTGAAGGTGGAGACGACGTATTCGTACATTTCTCAGCTATCCAAGGCGAAGGATTTAAATCTTTAGACGAAGGTCAAAAAGTTTCTTTTGACACAGAGCAAGGTCAACGCGGTCTTCAAGCAGTTAACGTTACAAAATTATAATTAACTGATTGATTTATGACAAGAAGGTCTCTAATTTAGAGGCCTTCTTTTTTTATAAACAAACCGCCAATTGTAGTTATCCATTTACTTATTCATATAGCCGATTAATCTGCGTAATTCTTCTAAAAAATAAAAAAGCCACTCAAAAATGAGTGGTTGAAGTCTTGCTACAAGTATTAAATGGTACCTCAAGGATACCACATAATTAAAAATAAACCTAATCCTTATCCTTCCTTATACTCTATTCCTCTTTTTAAGTATATTTCATCTTAAATTTGCAAACGATTTTAGGGTACAGAATGGAGGTTTACATAAATGTTTTCAACTCGTGGGGATGCACATAAATTATACCTGAAATTTAAAAGGATATCAGACAAGGGCGAACCATTACATGAATTAAATGAATTAAGAGAAATATCTGCAATGAAAACATTTTATAAGAAAATCGATACCGCAACTTTGGAGAAAATCTATTATCGAATGCTAAAAGAAAAAAACGGAATGGGAATGATACCTATTTTTGTTTCGGCAGGACCATGGCTGCTGTTTCTATTCTCCAAACAACTTCAAGAATTTTTATTTAATAACGGGAGTATGCCGTTTTTTATATTTATTACAGTTTATCTGTCCATCTTAATCATTAGTGTTATCTTACACTTTAGGGAAAAGGCTTGGGCAACCATTCATTTGACCTTAATCAAGCATATTCTGGAAGGTCGGAATAACAGCTTTATTTAAAAAAGCATGCATAGTTTGCACGCTTTTTTAGAATGCAGCTTTTTTATTTTTTCTAAAAACAATAATGGAAAATATAATCCCGGTCACAACTGTTGTTAAAGTGGATATCATGGCATTTACATTTGTCGTGACAAACAAGGAAGGAATATCACCATATACAGTGTCCTCCATTGTTAAAAATAGACAAAGAAACATATTATTTGCTGCATGAGCACCAATTGAAAATTCGGAACTATTTGTTTTGATAGAAATATAGGTCCATATAAAGCCCATAGAAAGATAATCTAACGCAACCCAAAATGCTCCATATTCCATCTCCGGATTAAAGAAATGAAGACTTCCAAAGATTCCACCAACAATAATAGTTAATAGAATTGGATTTTGTGTAAATTTCCCACCCCATTGCAGTAAAAAGCCCCTAAACAATAATTCCTCGGAAGTTGTTTGAATAGGTACAAGGAAAATAACAGCTACTAATAACCATAGAAACCTCGACATATCAAACTCATTCAAGTGATAATCACTAGGGAAAATGATAAAATCAATAAAAGAAAAAACACCCAGAATCACAAGGAAAACCAGAAAACCATACCCAATTTTTGCCCAATTAAGTTTATCGGCTGGGGTAATGATCGAAATAAATCTTCTTTTTAATATAAATTTAACAGCAATAAATAACCCAACAACCAATAAGATACTCTGAAGATGCAATAAATAAAGATCTACAAGCGGATCTGTTACTAAACCTGTTTCGATATCAAGAAGGCCAGGGTTTATGACTTCACCAATGATTAAAGCAACTATGTATGCAAGAGTACCTAAAATAACCATAAAAGCTAATATAACAAGAAGTGAACTAATATAACGTTTATGAGTATTTTTTCCTTCTTCAATCTTTATAAAATTTTGACTCATCATCAATCTCCTTTTATGAATGTTTTATCTTACTAATATTAACTTAGTTTTACATAAATTAACATCATAAAAGATTTTTGTACAATATATATATCTAGTTTATTTGTAATTGCCGAGTTCTTTGAAGCTATTCAATAAAATTGTTAATCTGTGAATAGCTCCGTTTACTTTTTTCATTAAACATTCAAATGATTTAACGATGCTCCATGTATGTTCATTTACTTTACCAAAGTCCTCTATATCCCAATATAAACTTAGGATGGAATGGCAAAAGCCCCATAAAATAATTCGATCTTTTTTTAAAAGTAAATGGTCAACTAGTATGTCAATCCGCCTTTCCAAAACCTCTAAATAATTCTCCGGAGGCACTTTGTTCAAGAGAAATTGAATTACATCATATTCTCTTTCTCCAATTAGCCCTTTTGGATCGATAGCAATCCATTTATGTTGATTTGAGAATAAAACATTATGATGATGAAGGTCACCATGTAGCAAAAATAACTTTTCAATTGAACTTGTAAGTTCTGAGAAAATTAGTTCTGCTTCAATCAACATATCAGCTGTAATTGGTCCAATTCCATCCTTATGATTTAAACGAATCTTTTTAAAGTCTTCTTCTCTTTGAAAAATAGTTGGTATTGAACTTTTTAGAGGAGCTTCAGTCCACAAATTTTTCATAACATTTGCCATAATGAAAGTGGCATCTTCGTCATTGTTAACAGTATATAGCTTTTCTCCTGGCGAAATGTGTTCCAGTACCATTATCCCTTTTTCAACCTCTACATCTAGTAATCTAACTATCGTGCTACTCTGTAAATTTGTTAACGCCTCAACTTCTTGTATAAATTCTTTTCCATGGGGCACAACAAATTTTACAACAATAAAACTTCCATCTTTTTTTACAGCAGGAGCAACAAAATTATAAGATAATTCATATGGTTGGAGAATGTCACAGTCCCATTTTAATTCACAGTCACGCTTTAAGTTATCAAAATGTTCTAGCCATTCATCTCCTTTTTGCTTATGAATTGACTTTATAGTCCTGATAAAGTGATCTGGTAAATAACTCATCGCTTCCTCCATAACTTTTAATTAACTATATATTCTATATCCGTCTCTACATTCCTTCACTCCTTAAATTGAACATTATTCTCAAAAGATACGATTTACTTAATCAAAGAAATAAACTATGGTAAAATAGATTATCTTAATCATATGAGGAGCCACAACATGAAACTACATACACTTATTGAATATTGTTTACTTATACTTTTTTCCGGGATTTATTTTGCATTTCTGGGCTTTCAATCAAATGGAATTGCCTTTATTATTGGTGTAATCTTTATTTACATAATTATCACATTGTTATTGAAACGGATTCTCCCACACTACCAGATCGAAAATAAAAAACTTTCACTATTAGTAAGTGTTGCTTTAATAAGTGGAAGTGTATTTATTACAATGCTAATTTTAACAATTTTAGCAACTTGACGAAAAACTATTTCCCTGTATTTTCAGGTGGTTCTTCTTGCTGTCTTCGCTTTCTTTTTAAAATGAACCAAACGACAATGAGAATGCCACCTAACACAATGAAGACGGGTATACTACCTACGATAAATACTATTACTGTAGATATGGCTCTAATGACGAAATTTAGAGTTTCCATGAATTGCTTTTTCGTTTCATTCCAGGTATTTAAGTCATTATTTTCAAGAGCGGGAACATTGACCTTACTCTCTTGTAAATGAATTGTTATGGTTGCTAAACTCACCTGATTATCTAAATAATTCTTTCTACCTTTTATTTGTTCTATTTCTTCCTGAACAGCAGCTAAATCATTTGATATTTTTAATAGATCCTCTGTCTTTTCTGCTTTCTCCATAAATTCAAGTAAACGCTTTTCAACTACTTGTTTTGATTTAAGTCTTGATTCCAAATCTACATATTCTTCTGACACATCTTGACCACTTATGGATTCATCAATTACTTTTGTACTTTCGCTTTCAACAGTCTTTAAAAATGATTGGAAGTTTTCTTGAGGAATTCTTACCGTAATAGTCCCTTCCATTAATTCATCTTCTACTGAATAAGAATTTGTATTTACGATATATCCGTTATTTGTTTGTAGTTCCTTTTGGATAAAGGATATAGCTTGAGTATAGCTGTTAACTTGAATGGAAAGGTTTGCTGTATAAATGACCATTCGATCACTCATATTTGTTACCTGAGATTTAGTATCCGATTCCTTTTGTTCAACAGGATCTGACCTTAACTCTGCCTTGTTTTCTGTTTCAACTGCCTTTTCTTCAACAGTATCACCTTCAGATGCATAATTAGCTTTATCTGCTTGACTTTCTTCACTAGAAGAATTGCTGCATCCGCCAATAACAATTACTAGTAAAAATGAACATATGATAACCATCCAACTTTTCATTACACAACACTTCCTTAATAGGTTGTAATCTCTTAGAAGTAGACGTATAGAGAGATCAAATGTTACAAAAATGGAAAAAAACAAAGAGCCGACACCTATAGTATCGACTCTTTGTTTTTACTCTGTTTTTTGAAAATGATCAAATGGATAAAAAATGAATTCAGACTTACCGAGTATCCGGCTTGATTCAATAAGACCCAATCCATTTCGACTATCCATGCTATTTAAACGATTATCGCCCATCACAAAATAACTTCCTTCAGGTACCTCCACCTCTTCAAAGTCTCCTGTTAGCATCATTCCCAACTGCTCAGCTTCTTCACGGTTTTCTGATAAATAGGGTTCCTCTATAAGTTGATCATTCACATATACTTGTCCTTCTTCTGCACGAACCTTATCACCTGGTAATCCAATTATTCGCTTTACATAACGAATATTTTCTTCTTCACCATCAATAATAACAATATCTCCCTTATTTATTTCACCGATAAATTTTAATGTTTTATTTACAAATAGACGATCACCATCATGTAAAGTAGGGTCCATTGATGAACCTTCTACAAGATACGGCTCAAATAAAAAGAATCGTATAATCATTGCGAGCCCCACAGCTAAAACGATGGCCTTAGTCCATTCCCATATTTTAGATTTTGTTGTTTCAGTTTCTGTTTGTGACATGAAAAGTCCTCCTAAATTCAATCCTCTTCTTATTATACCTCTTTATATGCCCATTTGTTAAATATTTAAAAATCCTTTATCTTTTATTGAATGATACTCCTAAAAGAGTATATAAACATAAAAAAACAAGCCCTACCAGTATCCAGGGCCTGCTTCTAATATGGTTTTATTTGGTTATTCAACAACTTCAAGCTCTACATCAATATTTCCTCGTGTTGCTTTTGAATAAGGGCAAAATTTATGAGCTTTATCAACCAGCTCCCTTAGCTTTGCTTTTTCAATGCCTGTCCCTTTTACTTGTAAGGTAACCCCTATTTTAAAGCCATCATCTGTATTATCTTTCAATAAAGATACATTTGCTGTTACTTCAGATTCGAAATGAACTTTTTCTCTTTTCGCCATTAATTGGAGGGCACCATCAAAACATGCAGAATATCCTGCTGCAAATAATTGTTCAGGATTTGTAGCATCAGGATTTTCTTTAGCCTGAGGTGAACCAGGCATAGCTAATTTCAAGTTCATTTTCCCATCAGAAGACTCTACTCTTCCATCTCTACCACCAACAGCTTTTGCAGTTGATGTAAACAATGATTCTGACATGAATATATTCCACCTTCCATTTTCTTTAGTTTGACCATTACTAGAATGCACCCTATTTTACACATATCTAATCAAAAAAAGCTGATTTGTTTCGAATTATCCGAGACAAATCAGCTTTCTTATTATTCCTTCACTGGTTTTTTCAAAATCCCAAGCATAATAGCTGTTATAACAGCACCAATCACAATTGCTAGAAGATATAAAAATGGATTTCCCTCAACCAATGGAATAACAAATGCGCCACCATGAGGAGCACGTAATCCATTTCCGAAAAACATCGCTAATGCACCAGCAACAGCTGAGCCTGTTACAATTGAAGGAATGACACGACCTGGATCGGCCGCCGCAAACGGTATTGCTCCTTCTGTAATAAAGGATGCACCCATTATATAACATGTAATACCTGATTGACGTTCACGTTTTGTAAATTTGTTCTTAAATAAAGTTGTTGCTAAAGCGATTCCCAACGGTGGAACCATTCCTCCAGCCATTACTGCGGCATGTGGAGCAAAATTTCCTGAGTCAATCATCGCAATACCAAAAGTAAAAGCAGCTTTATTGACAGGACCACCCATATCAATAGCCATCATTCCTCCTAATAATAAACCAAGTAATACTAAGTTACCAGTTCCTAATCCACCTAAGAAATCACTAATACCAGCATTTAATGCGCTTACTGGTTTGTTTACCACAAAGAACATGATCATTCCGACAGATAAGATACTTAAAACTGGATATAACAGAACAGGCTTAATTCCTTCTAATGATGCTGGTAAACCTGAAAGTAGTTTCTTCAAAAGAACAACAATATAACCCGCTAAGAAACCGGCAATTAAACCTCCTAAGAAACCAGCCCCACCTTGTGCTGCCATAAACCCACCAACCATACCAGGTGCTAAACCAGGGCGATCAGCAATACTTAATGCGATAAATCCGGCTAATACCGGTATCATTAAACCAAAAGCATTTCCGCCACCAATCGTACTTAACGCTTCTGCTAAAACATTATGTGAAGGATCGTTCGGATCAGAAGCATGAATACCAAATATGAAAGAAAGAGCGATTAAGATACCGCCTCCAACAACGAACGGAAGCATATTCGAAACACCATTCATTAAGTGTTTATAAAATCCAGTTCTTTCACTACTTCCCTCTTCTTTTCTTCCTTCTCCATTTCCTTTATAAATAGGAGCATCTTGGTTAACAGCTCGATCTAGTAATTCCTTTGTTTTACGAATTCCATCCGCTACAGGGACGATGATGACATGCTTTCCTTTGAAGCGTTCCATTTCAACTTGCTTATCTGCCGCAACAATAATGGCAGTAGCTTCTTCAATTTCTGATGCTGTTAACACATTTTTTGCTCCACCAGAGCCATTCGTTTCAACCTTAAAAGAAAGATTCATCTCTTTTGCTTTTTCTTTTAACGCGTCTGCTGCCATATACGTATGGGCAATTCCTGTTGGACAAGCAGTAACTGCGAGGATTTTCCCTTTATTGGTACCTTCTACCTCTTTGTCCTCATCTTGAACATCGTATTTATCGATAGTAGCCAACACATCTTCAATTGTTTTTGCAGCCATTAATTGATCTCTTACTTCTTGTTTCATTAAAATACTGGATAGTTTCGATAATGCTTCTAAATGAGTATTGTTCGCACCATCCGGAGCTGCTATCATAAAAAATAAATAGCTGGGCTGACCATCTAATGACTCATAATCTACCCCTTCAACTGATCGTCCAAATACAATAGACGGTTCTTTAACAGCTGCTGTTTTAGCATGTGGAATTGCAATCCCATCACCAATTCCAGTTGTACTTTGCTTTTCCCGTTCTAAAACCGCCTGTTCGTAAGCAACCTTATCAGATAGCTTGCCCGCACGGTTTAATACTTCCACTAATTCTGTTACAACATCGCCTTTAGATGTTGATTGGATATTTAATATAATTGTATCCTTTGTTAATATCTCTGTTATTCTCATCTTTCTTCCCCCTCTATACCTTCTTCACTTCAATTTGAGGCAATAATTCTTCCATTTCCTCTTTTGTACATAACTCAATTGAAAAAGCTGTTGCACTTCCTGAAGCGACTCCAATCTTAAATGCTTCTTCAATTGGATGATTTGTTGAATACGCACTAATAAATCCTCCAACTACAGAATCACCTGCACCAACTGAATTCAACACTTTTCCCTTCGGAACATTCGCAACAAAACTATTTTTTTCAGTTACAAGCAATGCGCCCTTTTCAGCTAATGACACAATAACATGTTGAACTCCTTGTGAAACTAGCTTCTTCGCATATTCATGTGCTTCTTCTACCGATTCAATTCTTGTACCGAATAATTCGCCCAATTCATGATGGTTAGGTTTAATTAAGTAAGGTTTTCCGGATACAACTTCTTTCAATGCATTTCCTGAAACATCTGCAACCACTTTTATCTCTTTTTCTTTGCAAATATCCATAATTCTCTTATAGATGGATGATGGTAATGTTCCAGGGATACTTCCTGCTAATAAAACGATATCATGGCGATCCATGTCTTCAAATTGTTGTAAAAACCGATCTAATTGCTCATCTGACACACTTGGACCTAAACCATTGATTTCTGTTTCAACATCGGTTTTTAATTTTATGTTAATTCGTGTATCACCAGATACTTTTATAAATTGATGATTAATATTCTCAGCAGTTAAAAAATCTTCAATAAAGACACCCGTAAAGCCACCTAAAAAACCTATTGCCTTAGATTCTACTCCTAGTCGCTTCATAACTCTTGATACATTAATTCCCTTTCCTCCAGGAAACTTAGAATCATCTGTCATTCTGTTCAAAGAGCCTATTTCGAATTGTTCTAATTTAACAATGTAATCCACCGAAGGATTTAGCGTAATAGTATAAATCATGAATTCACTACCTTTATTGCTTTATTTTTTATATATGGATAAAGCTTTTCCCCTAATATCCATTACAAGTATTTTGTAACATTTCATTGCAACTAATTTTTGTAAGCGAATTCACCGCTTGCTTACATCTTATTATACTTTCACTTTCAGTCAAAATCAATCGTAAAATATCAAAAACTATCATTTTTATATCTATATAGCATTTTATCAATCACAAACAATCATAATTTAGAATTTTAATACGATTAACACTATCTAAACATGTATTTATTCCTTCGAATGAATAACAAAAAACCTCACATAGAAATAATCTGATTGTGAGGTTCTCTTAATTTATTCATATCGTAAAGATTCTATTGGACTTAATCGGGCTGCTTTATTTGCAGGGAGCATGCCAAACACAATTCCTATAATCATAGAGAAAAGTAGTCCACCGACAACAACTTCCCACGAAATCAAAGGTGGCCATCCAGCAAAAATGGATACGATATTTGCTGCAACAGCACCTAAAATTATACCTATAACCCCTCCGATTAGTGTGAGGGTAACAGATTCAATTAGGAATTGGGTTAGAATTTGCCGCTTTGTGGCACCCAGTGCTTTTCGAATACCAATTTCCTTCGTTCTTTCTGTAACAGAAACAAGCATAATATTCATAACACCAATCCCTCCAACGACAAGGGATATTCCAGCAATTGAGCCAATGATTAACGTCATTATCGTTGTAATTTGTCCGATTCCTTCTGCCATTTCTTCCATATTAAACACTTTGTATGACTCTTCAGTATTATGGGAGGTATTTAATAGAGTCGTTGCCTTCTCTCCCACTTCTTTCATCACATCAGCATTCTTGGCTTGTAATGTTACTTGGTTATATTCATTTTTACCAAAAGAATTACGAAAAGTATTCCAAGGAATATATACTTCCATAGCTCCGAATGCAAATAATCCACTAGGTTTTTCTAATACTCCAACAATTTCAATTGGCTGACCTTTAACCCAAATTACTTCACCTATTGCAGACTTATCGTCGAAAATTTCTGTGCTCAGCTCGTGGCTAATAACACCTACTCTGGTTCCTCCTATATATTCACTTTCTAATAGGTTTCTGCCAGATTGAACATTTAAATTATTCACTTCCATATATGCTTGGTTTACACCATAAACACTTGTATCAGCTGTTTCTTCACGGAAACTTGTTTGGAAATATTCGGTTGATGATGCAACGACTTTTTTCACTTCAGGAATCTCACTTAATGCATTTACATCATCTTGGGTGAAAGCTGCATTCATATAGGCATTAGGGTTTGATAACAATTCTTCTTCACTCGGTTCATAATAGACTTCTATAGTGTTTCCGGGTCCTGTTATCGAAGTTTTTAATAATTGTTCGCCCCCCTGTCCTATTGCGACAACAAGAATGACTGACGCTACACCAATAATGATACCTAACATAGTTAAAATGGAACGTAATTTGTGAGCGAGAACTGAGCTTAATGCCATTTTAATATTTTCCATTAAACTCATCTATACTCTCCCCCGCTCTTCATCAGAGAGAATAATTCCATCTCTAACTGTAATAATTCGATTTGCATAATCTGCAACCTCTTGTTCATGAGTAACAAGGATGACGGTAGTACCTTCTTTGTTCAATTGTGTGAATTGATCCATAATGGCTATACTTGTCTTGCTATCAAGAGCACCGGTGGGTTCATCAGCCAAAATAATTTTCGGTTCATTCACAATTGACCTGGCTATAGCAACCCGTTGTTTTTGTCCACCAGATAATTCATTAGGCAGGTGATTTATTCTTTCACCTAAACCCACCTTTTCAAGAGCTTGTTTTGCTCGATCCTCCCGCTCTTTCTTCTTGTACCCGGCATAAACCATTGGAAGTTCCACATTTTTCAAGGCTGATAACCTTGGTAATAATTGAAATTGTTGAAAAACAAATCCGATCGAGAGGTTTCTTACTTTTGCAAGCATTTCATCCTTGTATGTTGAAATGTCCTCTTCATCTAAAAGGTAGGTTCCTGAAGTGGGATTATCCAGACAACCTATTACATTCATTAAAGTTGATTTTCCAGAACCCGATGGACCCATAATGGCAACAAACTCTCCATTATTAATCGTAAGATTGATATTTTTTAACACGTCTAACGTATCTTGACCTACTTTATAGCTTTTTGTAATTGACGTTAGCTCAATCATTTTTCATTCACTTCCACGTTATCCCGGACTTCTTCTGAAGGATTAAGAATGACTTTTGATCCTGATTTAAGACCTGATTTGATTTCCATATACTCATTACTGGCTGTTCCAATTTCGACCTCATTATGAACGGCTTTTCCTTCTTCGAGGGTGTATACATAGTAGTTTTCGCCATCTTGTTTTACAGCCTCTAAAGGCACAGCTACTGCAGAGCGTTTCTCTGTTTCAATATCCATAATCAGCTTAAATCCGGGCTTAGCCTCAATATTTTTATCATCAATAGAAACTTCAATAGAATATTGAACAGCTGTTTCTTCACCTGATATCGCTGTTTCACTTTGTACAGGTAAATAGCTAACTTTTGCTACTTTTCCCTTCCATTCCTTGTCAGTAAGAACATCTGAACGCAAAGTAACGGCTTGCCCTTCATTTATTTTCAAGGAATCATATTCCGATATTGTCCCTTTCACCATTAAGTCTTCTGAATTACCTATATGTAAAATAGGAGCTTGTGAAATCCCTTTTATCGCGTCATCATTGATAGTAAGAACTGTTCCAGCACTTTCACTTTTAACGACAAGATCTTCAAGCTTATTTTCAATCGTTTCCTTTTGAAGCAGAATCTGCCTTGCATCAAGATCTGCGACCTTTAAATCCGTCTTAAGCTGATCACGTTCAGCATCAATTTGTTTTTCAGCTTCCTCTTCTCCTACTTGTTCCTTTAAATCCTTTTCTTTATCATCTAAATCATCAATTTGATCTTTAATTCGATTAATTTGTAAATAGGAGGATTCAAGGGAAAGAGCATTTTGTTCTTTTTCTAATTGTAACTGTTCGTTTTCATATTTTATTAATGGGGTATCCTCGGCTACCTTATCACCTTCTTTTACAAGGACCTCGGCTACCTCACCATTTTCAGGCACATAATATACAAAGTTTTCTTGACTTAAAGAGAGCGTACCGGGAACCATAACACTCCCGGTCAACTCACGCTCCTCTACTGTCTCCGTCTCCACTGAAAGGACTTCCTGATTTGATGCCCTGTAGATGTTTACTCCAACTAATAGTATGATCAAAGACACGACAGCTATTGAAATCCAAACCTTTTTCTTCATTAAAATTGAGCCAGCCCTTCTAAAGCTCCAGAAGCTGCAGCAAAGATAAGACCTAATACAAAGAAGATAATTGTAATTGTATAGGCTGCCGGTTTAGAAAGTTGTGCTACTTTCACTAGACCGATTCCAAGTAAGATATAATACCAGATTTGAAATACCTCGATCGCACCTAAAATACCACCCAAAACACCTTCAGCACCCACAAAACTGTTAAGACTTGTAACCATAACCATTGAATGTGATCCAATAGCAAATATAATAAGCTGATTTAATATTTGCCCAATAGCTGAAATAAAACTTGTAAAAATGATTAATGAAAACATTTGTTTAAATGTAACCGGTGACTTAGCAATCTTCGTGATTCCAAATAATATACCACCAACAATTAAATATCCAATCGGTGTACCGAACAATGCTCCAATGCCCCCGAAGATAATCCCAAACATTTTTGAAATTTCTATTTGATCAGCCGGCATTCCTTCCATGCCTGGCATTGTTGCGTAATCAACATTTAAAGCGGCTATTACACCCACAAGTGCACCTAAAATAGAAAGAATAATTAAAGGAAGCCAAATTTTCGGTTTTTCACGCATTCTTTCAAACTGTTCCCCCGGTTGAAAAATCATTCCAAATAATGATGGTTTCTTTGTTTGTATAGTTTCTTGTTCCATCTTTTTTCCCTCCAAATTATATTTTCATATACTTATACGAGGGTGATTGGAAATAGTTTCATAAAAAAGGTGTTTATTTGTAAAAAATTTCTGAACTACTAATCTTTCATTAGAAAAACATAGCTTATCGCCAAGTTTAATGGAGAAATTCTTAAATTCTTTTAACTATCAATGAATAAAAATCTTAAATTTTCTGATCGTATAAAAAAACTCTTAAGTACCATGATCTATATAACCTTCAAATATGCCTTCATGAAGATTATATAGAAGATGAACTTAAGAGTATTAACCTATCAATTTTCTTGGAAACTATTTTCTTCTTTATACAAATCTTTTCTTGCGACACCCGATTCATGAGCAGCTTTGACAACTGCTTGTCTAACTTTTTCAACAACCTTTTGATTAAAAACACTAGGTACAATATATGTTTCACTTAATTCATCATCTGAAACAACATCCGCAATTGCTTTTGCTGTAGCAATCTTCATCTGCTCATTGATTTCTGAAGCTCTGCAATCTAATGCACCGCGAAAAATACCTGGAAAACATAAAACATTATTAATCTGATTTGGATAATCAGAGCGTCCGGTGGCCAATACTTTTACATACGGTTCTGCAATTTCCGGATCAATTTCCGGATCCGGATTTGCTAATGTAAATACAATAGGATCCTTTGCCATTGATTGAAGGTGTTCTACTGTTAAAACTCCTGGTGCAGATACTCCAATAAAAACATCAGCACCTTTAATGACATCTGTAAGCGAACCCTTTAAGTTATCCGGATTAGTCATTTGAGAAAAGGCTGTCCAGTTTTGATTTTCATAGGATTCATTTTTGTTAAGGGCACCTACGCGATCAACTCCAATAATTTGACGGACACCTGCTGCTAGCAACATTTTGGCACAAGCTGTTCCTGCAGCTCCCACTCCATTAAGAACGACTTTAATTTCTTCTATATTCTTTCCTGTCAACTTCAACGCATTATAAAGCCCTGCTAACAATACAACAGCTGTACCATGCTGATCATCGTGAAAAACAGGAATATTTAATTCAGATTTAAGTGTTTCCTCAATTTCAAAGCACCTTGGTGAAGAAATATCCTCCAAATTTATACCGCCAAATGCAGGTGCAATCGCTTTAACAATTTTAATAATCTCATCAGGGTCTTTCGTGTCAAGACATATTGGAAATGCATCAACATCTGCCATTTGCTTAAACAACATTGCTTTCCCTTCCATTACAGGCATCGCTGCTAATGGACCAATATCACCTAAGCCTAAAACGGCTGTACCATCAGAAACAACCGCAACGGTATTTCGCTTAATTGTTAATGAGTGAGCTTTTTGTGGTTCATCTTCTATCGCACGACAAACCTGTGCAACACCTGGAGTGTAAACTCTTGATAAATCATCGCGGTTTTTAATAGGATTTTTTGGTGTAACTTCTATTTTTCCTCCAAGGTGCAAGAGAAAAGTACGATCGGAAACCGAGATGACTTTTACACCTTTTAGTAACCCTAGAACATCCATTACGTTTTGACCATGCTTCTGATTTTTTACTGTTATCGTAATATCTCGTACTGTTTGTGTTTTGCTTGTAGAGATCACATCAATCCCTATTATATCTCCGCCAACTTCACCTATTACTTTTGCAATTTCACTAAAGGTAATTAAGTTTTTTTGAAAATGCAATCGAATAATAATATTTGTGCTAGCATTACTTAATTGTGACATCTCTGACCTCCATATCTTTTACTTTTAAAGAGGGATATTTTCAAGAATAATACAGCTCACTTATAAACGTTCATTGTAAGCGTTTTAAATATCCTATTTCCATTTTAGTACAACTTTTATAAATTGTAACTGTTTTCTTCTTGTTTATCTAAAAACTCATTTTCACAAAAAAACCGGCACCCTTTTTATTAAAGGGTGCCGGTATCATCATTTATGGATGAACAGCTTCTAAAATTTGATCATTAAAATAGACAACATGTGAGAGAATGGTTTGACCTTTCATCTTCTTCAAAGATTGTTTTGCTTCCTCTTCATTATCAAACTCATACATTTTAATATTCTCTTCATCATACAAGGTTATGACCCACATTTTCCTGTTGTGCCTCCAATAATTAGTGGATTAAAAAACAATTTTACTTCCACCAAAAATAATATCTCTAATTTTAAGTATTGTAAATAGGTAGAAATATATTTTACATAATGTTCAAATTTATGAACTATACCATTGAAGCTAGATCACTTAAGCTTATTACCTTTCAACGAATAAACTCTATCTATTGCAAGAAAAAAAAGCGTTAGGTCAACGCTTTTTTATCCTACTTCTAACATATTAAACTGTGCTTTCACTAACCCATAGTAAATACCTTTTTTCTCCATCAATTGTTGGTGGCTTCCCTGTTCTATAATATGACCATGGTCAAGGACAATGATATTATCAGCTTCTCGAATGGTTGAGAGTCGATGGGCTATCATAATTGCAGTTCTTCCTTTTAAAAGTGTTCTCAATGCATGTTGAATTTTCACTTCTGTTTCTGTATCAATACTAGCGGTTGCCTCATCAAGGATGATGATGCGCGGATCTGCAAGCAATGCTCTTGCAAATGAAATTAATTGTCTTTCACCTACTGATAAAATGTTCCCTCTTTCTTCTACCTCAGTAAAATAGCCACTTGACAGATTTTTAATAAAATCATCTGCACCTACTGCTTTAGCTGCCTCAATAACATCTTCATCAGATGCCTCAGGACGACCAAAACGGATATTATCAATGATCGTTCCAGAGAATATAAAAGTATCCTGAAGAACAACACTTATTTGTGATCTTAGTTCCTGAATCGATAAATCTTTTATATGAATGTTATCAATTTTTACCTTTCCAGCTGTTGCATCATAAAAACGACTAATTAAGTTTGCTATCGTCGTTTTACCTGACCCTGTATGCCCTACAAGGGCTACTGTTTGCCCAGCATCAATGGTAAGAGAGACATCATGTAATGCCTTTCTTGAGGAATCATAGGCAAATTCTACAGATTCGAACGTTATTTTCCCATCCATATTTCTTAGAGAAATAGGACTATGAGATTCAGCCACTATCGGTTTTTCATCCAGGAATTCAAAAATCCGTTCAGATGAAGCCATCCCCATCAGCAACTGATTATATACCTGCCCTAAGCGTGAGATCGGTTCCCAAAACATGCCTAAATAAAAGGCAAATGAAACGAAGATTCCGATCGTAATTGATTCATTTGCTATTAAACTGGCACCGTATGCAATTAAAATCGCTGTTCCAATTGCATTTGTCATTTCAACCATCGGTGTAAACATTGCATTTCTTTTTGTTGCATTTTGCCAAGCACGGAAGTTTTCACTATTCACGCCATCAAAGAATTCTATATTCTCTTTTTCTTGTGTAAATGATTGTGTTACACGGATTCCCTGAATGGACTCATTTAAATGAGAATTTAATTTTGATTGTTTTAATCTTACAGTTTGCCAGGAACGGCGTATTTTTTTTCGTAAGCTTGTAGAAATAAAAAACATTAATGGAACAATAATTAAGATAGCTAACGTTAGTTGTGGACTTAACGTAAATAATAAGGCAACAACACCAATTAAAAGGATAAAATCCATTAATAGATTAATAACTCCACTAGTAAACAATTCTTGAAGTGAATTAATATCATTCATAATTCGCACAAGAATCGAACCTGCCGAACGTTGATCAAAAAATCGGTGTGACAACGTTTGAACATGTGTAAATAAATGCTTACGTATATCATATATTACATTCTGACCCAACATATTCATCCATTTAATGCGGAATTTATTGGCAATATAAGACAAAATATACAATCCTGCAATTGTAACAACTAATACTGTTAATAGATTTATATCTTTATTAGCAATAGCATAGTCAAGTGTATACTTTCCAATTAAGATTGGAGCAATCAACCTGACAAGTGCTGAAATGAATACCGCAACAAATGCTGCTGGAAGCAAATTTTTTGAGTACGGCTTTAAATAGCTGAAAAGTCTCCACATTTGCTTCCAGTTAAATGGTTTATCAATAATTGTGTCTGTGGAATAGTGAAACCTTTCCATAATTTTTTCTTTTTTTTGCTTATGATCCATAATAACACCTACCCTGCCGTTGACTGTAAAACAGCCTTTTGGTCCTTATATTGAATATCATAAATTCGTTTGTAATAGCCATCTTTCCTGATTAATTCCTCATGTTTTCCTCTTTCAGTAATTAAACCGTTTTCAAGGACAAGAATTTCATCAGCGTGCTTTAAAGATGATATACGATGAGCAATTATGAAAGTAGTTCTTCCTTTCATAACTTCTTTTAACGCTTTTTGAATATTAAATTCTGTTGTCATATCAACCGCACTCGTGGAATCATCTAAAATTAATATACTTGGATTCAAACAAATAGCCCTTGCAATCGCAATTCTTTGTTTTTGGCCGCCAGATAAACCAAGACCCCGCTCACCAAGCATAGTGTCATAACCATTTGGTAGTTCCATAATAAAGTCATGTGCCTGTGCTCTTTTTGCTGCATCAATAATGGTATCCATTGAAGCATCTGGTCTGCCATATGAAATATTGGATTTTATTGTGGAAGAAAATAAAAATGATTCTTGTAAGACAACTCCAATATTTGAACGTAATGCATGTAAGGAATAATCTCTAATATCTTTGCCATCGATAACAATCTGCCCACTTGATGGAGTATAAAACCGTGTTATAAGTTGGGTTAAGCTCGTTTTCCCAGACCCGGTTGCACCAATTAATCCTATTGTTTTTCCAGATGTTGCGTTAAATGAAATGTCATTTAACGCAAGCTCATCCTCATCCTTATACCGAAGGCTAACATGATGAAACTCGACATTGCCATTTATCTTTGTCTCGGAAATTGATGTATCCATATCTCTAATCTTCTCATCGGCATCGAGAATTTCCAGCAATCTTTCTCCAGAAGCTTTTGATTGAGAAAATAGATTAATAACAAATCCCAAGTGCATAATCGGGCCCATTAAATACCAAACTAAGCTAAAAAATGCGACAAGTTCACCTGGTTGAAGACTACCTTGAATGACTAAAATACTTCCGTATGCGAGTAATGCAACAACACAAATATTACCTATCAGCTCCATAAGCGGGAAGAACTTCGCCCAAACATATGAAGTTGTTAAAGATTTTTCTTTATAATCTCCATTTGATTGATTGAATTTTCCTATCTCAAAGTCCTCTCGAGAAAGTGCTTTTACGGTTTGAATCCCACTAATATTTTCTTGAACATTTGTATTCAATTTCCCAAATGATTTACGAATATTCCGGAAGGCCGGATGAACTCTTTTATCAAAACGATAAACTGTCAAGGCTAAAAACGGTAATGCAGCAATCGTAGCAAAAGTTAATGGTACAGAATAAATAAACATGACCGTTAATGTCCCACACACTAAAAGGATAAAACGAACTAGTTCTGAAAACCCGAAAGATAAAAAGAAACGAAATCCTTCTACATCAGCAGTTAGCCGGGACATTAAGTCACCTGTTTTTGCATTGTCATAATACATAAAAGGCAACCTCTGGAGCTTCTCGTACAATGCATTCCGAAGCCGGTACACAGATTGAATTCCAAACATATCACCTAAATATTGATGAAAAAATGCAGATACCCCTTTTACAACCATTAATGCTAAAAATCCACTTACAATCCATGGGATATATTCATATTGTTCTTTTAAAACAATTTCATCAATTGTTAATTGAAGAACAATTGGATAGACCACAGTAATGGTGGTAATAAATAAAACAAAAAACAATGACCATAAAAAATACTTTTTATATGGCCAATAAAAGCTTTTCAGCTTTTTAAAGGTTTCCATATATACCCTCCCCGTTCACATGTTCCATTTTTGATCACATTATCTATACATATAACGTGATACGTTTAAATATATCGGGAATCGAAATATTTTTCCATATATTTATCTGAATCTTTAAAAAAACACAACTATAGAATGAACAGACCTACTCCAAAGGACGGAAATCAGAATACATACTAAACCCATTCCGATCTCTCATTAGTGTTAACTATGTACAACATACCCCCTCTAACTCAGCTTTACTTATTAATATCACACGATCTTTTCCTTTTTTATGTTAAACTATGAACATGTTACTTTTCCCTGAAGGATGTGTCATATTGAAAAGGTTAAAAATCGTCATCCCTATTTCAATTATTGTCTTTATTTTTGCGATCAGAATTCTTGATCAAAATTATGGTGAAGATATTACAATTGGCATAAGAACCTTAATAGCGTTAGGAGGAGCTTTCATTTCTGGTGTTATCTCCTATTTTCTATTTCCAGGTAATCAGAATCAAAAACAACATTAATTATTATTTCGAAGGTTCATCCATTATGTTAACCTTCGAAATGACGATCCTATCCCAAAATTCTTTAGAACAAAAAAACTAGCTAATTTAACAATTGTAAAATTAGCTAGTTTGGAAGATTTATACATGATAGCGATCAATAATTGATTGAAGTTCTTCAGCCATATCCGTTAATGATTTTGCAGCCACAGTAATTTCTTCCATAGAAGCAAGCTGCTCTTCTGTTGTAGCAGCTACTTCTTCAGAAGTGGCTGAACTTTCTTTTGCAATAACAACTAGTTCATTGGCTGAAGCACTTACTTCCTGTACAGCAGCAGAAATTTGCTGGACAACTGCTGATACTTCTTCGATCTGTGGAGTCATCCTATTCATTCGATTCATTATTACATCAAACTTTTCTGAGGTTTCTGTTGAAATAGAAAGCCCTTGTTCAGCGTTTTTGGATACCTCATTCATAACCTCAACAGATTGGTCAGTATCATGTTGTATAGAAGAGATAAGTGCAGAGATTTGTCCTGCTGATTGTTGAGATTGTTCAGCCAATTTCCGTACTTCATCTGCAACAACTGCAAATCCTTTCCCATGTTCTCCAGCTCTTGCAGCCTCAATAGCTGCATTAAGTGCTAATAAATTTGTTTGATTCGCAATATCTGATATTGCGTCTAATATTTTTCCAATCTCTTGAGAACGAATAGAAAGCGACTGAATGACTTTGTTAGATTCTGTAACAGAGGCATGAATAAATCTCATTTGTTCTAAACTATTCTTTACATATTCCCCACCGATTTCAGCTTCATTTATTGTATCTTGTGCTAAGTTCGAGACACTTTGAGAGCTTGAAGAAATGCGAAGAACACCTTGAAGAACTTCTTCTAATGCTGCATTATTTGCCTCGATTTTTAAAGTTTGTTGTTCCGCACCTGCAGCAACCTCTTGGATAACTTCTGTTACTTGTTTTGTCCCTGCCGTTGTTTGATCGGCACTTGCAATTAGTTCTTCAGAAGATGAACTAACTCGTTCAGAAGCAGACTGTAAATTAGTGATCATACTACGCAGGTTTTCAACCATTATTTTAAAGCTTTTAGACAGCTTGCCAATTTCATCATTAGTGTTTGTATCAACCGCAACGCCTAAATCACCATTCGATATACTTTCAGATGTGTGAATCAACTTACGAATCGGCTGTAAAATTGCTCTTATTATCATAAAAATGATGATCCCACCTACTACAAAAGAAATAATAATGACAATTAAAGTGTCTTGCAGAATTCCATTAGCACTCTCTGTTGTTTCACTTGAATAAAGCGTACCAGCAATTTTCCATCCAGTAAGCTCATTGGTAGTAAAATCCATTCGCATATCATTATGATCTAATTGATAAGCGAAAACCCCCTTTTCACTTTCAAATAATTTATTTACCCAAGTTCCCTTGACCTCTTCGCCTTGCATTGTTGGATGAATGATATAGTTTTTAGTCTTATCAATAATCGTGACATATCCTTCACTCCCTACCTTTACCTCACTAGTCAACTCACTTAAAGAGTTAATATCAATGTCAACGGCTATAACACCAGAAGCATCGTTAAGTACCTTTGCAAACGTAACAGATATTTCATTTGTGTCGGCATCAATATATGGATCCGTTATGACAACGTCCCCCTTATTTTCCATTGCTAGGGTATACCAAGGACGATCTCTTGGATCATAGTCATCTGGTAACTGGACAGACCTAGGTGAAACAACCATATCACCTGTATTAAATCCGATATAAATCGCCTGAGCACTTGGCTTTGTTTGAATATACTGATTAAATTTCATCATGATTTTCTCAAAATCATCAGTTTCTACTTTAGCATTAGCTGTTTTTGCTGTTTTAGCAAAATATTCGATATCCTCTTTTATTGGCTCAAGTTGAGCATTTAAAGAAGAATTAATAAGTTGGACACTTTCCCGGGCGGTTTGTAACATACTTTTTTCCAACTCTGATTGTGCCGATTTATACGAAATTAGCCCTATCAAAGAACTCGGTATCAGTAATATAGATACAAAAGCAATGATTAATTTTTTTCTTATTGTTAAATTGGAATTCCATTTACTTCGTAATTTTTTTATACGTTCGAATAAATCTTTCATGATGCCATTCTCCTCTTTTTAATATGTAACTTTAAAGAATTTCATTTTTCCATCGTTATATTAGACTAACAATCATATAGGTCAATCATACTATGTCTAACTCAATATGACTACAAAATAATCTCAATTTTGTATATTCTGAATATAACGACAACTCTTTAATCATTCATCACTATTACTTTCTACCTAATTTTTATTTTTAAGGAAAGCAAAAAAAGAGAGACAGCCCCGGTTGTATGATCACCTAAGACTGTCCCTCTAATAAATCAAGCAATCGTATATCGCTCATAAAGATCATTTAATGAATAACATTCTTTTTGACGGAGTTTATTTACGTATATACTCCAAAGTTCTGCCGTTAATTTTGCGTCATATAGAGCATGATGTCTTCCATGGATAGAAATACCATTATGCTCACAACATTCTTCAAGAGTGACCAACTTTTGATCAGGTTCTGCAATTCGATACAGAAAAGACATATCAACAAGACGATGTTTAAACGGAGCACGATATAACTTCCATGAAGCATGCTGAAGGAAATTTTTCTCATGATTAGCATGATGTGCGACAAGTGTATAGTCTTGAGTAAATTGAAAAAATTCAAATAGTGCCTCAGATAATAATGGAGCATGATCCAACTCTTTGTTTGTTAATCCTGTTAGTTGACTTATTTCTTCAGAAATCTTTTTTTCTGAGCGGACCAAAGAATAAAATGTCTCTCTCTCTTTGATTTCATCTCCCTTTACCTTAATAGCACCTATCGAAATTATTTGATCTCCTTGATCAGGATAAAATCCGGTTGTTTCAATATCAAACACAATGACATTAAGGTCTGTAAGCGGAATATTTAACGTTTCTTCAACCTTCATTTCTCGCTGCAATTGTCTCATATATGCAACCTGCTGATGAGATTGCCTCCCTTGTGATCCGCCTAGCCTTCCTTTCATAAAAAAAAACGGGTCAAATGTCATGATAAACACCCTTTATCAATAATCCCTTCTACATAATAATGAAGTTTTTTTCCATCCCTTAAAATGCATTTCATGTCACGTTTTTCTTCCTTTGACATCTTTTTTATATTCAAGTAATGAACATCATCATATGAAGTAGCACTTTTAAATAACATGACTCTGTATTTGAGTAATTTTTCAAAGTTATGTTTGTAATAGGGCATATCATTTTTGTAATTTCCAATTTCAGATAGGCAATTCAACCTGTCTATAGTTGAAGTTTTTAAAATGCCTTCTTTCATTGCCAAAACTCTTATAGCATTTACATAAGGTAAAAATGCCGTTTTCTTTAAATCAATCGAACCTTTGTATTGACCGCTTTGCTCCACATAAATTTGCCCCAGTGGACCTACGGATTGTTTAATATGCTGTATATTATCCATAAGCCGCTTCAAAAGCATTGGCTCCTTTTGTTGATAATCATAGATGATTTTCTTCAACTCTTTCACAAGATCACCATTGCCTATCAAACTTCGGGAGTCATAAAAAATTTGTAAATATCTTATCGACTCCCAACTTCTTTCATCCATCCAATGAATAAGCTGACCTTTCCAATCCTGAAATGATTTACACCATAAGGGATTTGAGCTCATAACTTTTCCTTCACAATACGGATACCCGATAAGAAATAATCCTTTAGATAATTCTTCACCAAGCTTATTAAAATACTCCTTTGCCTGATTAGAATGTTGCTCATAAATTAAACCATGATCCTGATCACTTATAATTCCTTGTTCATAACGACCTCCACTTCCTGTTATAAACCAAGAATAAGGACATGGAGGTTTTCCATAAGTTCTTTCATGATGAAAGAGTGCTATTTGACTAGCACTCCTCATCATCTCATCATGAAACTCATTCAAGATTCTTGTTTCAGACTCATAATTGTGGATATGTTCATCTTTCCATTTTTTAATTGATTCATAGGAATCGAAATTTCCTTTCATGAGAGACACTTCCTCACGTTTTGTCAAAATGAGTGTTCTAGACCACTTATCCTGATTATGAACCAACATTTTGATCTTTGGAAGCAAATAATTCAGGATAACCATAGCTTCCATGCTCACTCATGTCTAATCCCATCACTTCTTCTTCTTCAGTTACACGCAAACCGTTCATTACTTTCTTGGCAATAGCCAGGATAACAAATGATACAACAAATGCGTAAATTCCTGAGACAGCTACACCCATGAACTGTACACCTAATTGATCAAAACCACCGCCGTAGAATAGGCCCGGTTTACCAACAGTAGCCAATTCCGGTGTTGCGAAGAATCCTGTTGATAATGTGCCCCAGACACCTGCTACACCGTGAACAGAAAGTGCAAAGATTGGATCATCAATTTTTCTCTTTTCGAAGAATCTTGCACTATAGAATACTAGAATACCAGCAATAAATCCAATTACAACTGCTGCCCATGTGTCTACAAATGCACATGATGCAGTGATTGCAACTAATCCTGCCAATGCACCATTAAGCATAGTAGGTACATCTGATTTTCCTAAAACCATCCAAGATATAAGAAGTGCGGAAACTGCACCTGCTCCCGCAGCTAAGTTTGTATTCATTGCGACAAATCCAAAGAACCCTTCATCAACTGCTACAGTACTACCTGCATTAAATCCAAACCAACCTACCCAAAGAATTAGCACACCTAGAGCTGTAAAGACTTGGTTATGTCCTTGAATATTGTTTGCTGAGCCATCTTTATTGTATTTTCCGATACGAGGTTTTAAGAGAATTGTTGCTGCAAATGCAGCCATTGCACCAGTTAAGTGAACAACAGTTGATCCTGCGAAGTCTTGCTTACCATGTTCAGCTAACCATCCGCCACCCCAGATCCAATGAGCTATTACAGGATAAATAAGTGCTGAGAATAGAATTGTAAATACAAGATAAACAGATAATTTAGCACGTTCAGCGAAACCACCTAAAGCAATTGTAATTGAGATACAAGCAAACGCACATTGAAATACAAAGAATACTGCAGTCGAATAACTTGCCCCTTCTGCTTGAGCTCCTGAATAGAAGAAGTCTGTTAATCCAACGAAAAAGTTTCCATTTCCACCAAATGTAAATGCATAACCGACTGCCCAATACACTAATGATGCAAGACCAACTGTGAAAATTGTTTTACCAGCAATATGACCGGCGTTTTTCATTCTTGTTGATCCTGCTTCTAGTAAAATAAACCCACCTAACATAAAAATAACTAAAATTGCACCTAACATAATCCAAACACTATTCATCAAAAACAAAGTGTCTTCCATACTATTTCCTCCTGTCTGTATACTTAACTTAAGATGTTAGAAAATATAACATCTATTTCTTATTTACTATTCTATACGATATTCTACAAGTGTCAACCTGTTTTTTAAAGTTTCTGATAATTTAATGTTAGAATATCTGACACAATCTAAAAAACAAAATAAATAAAAAACACCCCAAACAACATGAGATGCTTTCTAAGACGATTCATTGTTTTATGACTTTCTTCCTTTTCATTTCCTTACTAAAGTCCTTAAGAATTGAAAACGACATCGCAATTAGGACAAAAGTTAGAGGAAATGCACTAACAATAATTGCTGTTTGCATCGCATTTAATCCACCTGAGAGCATTAAGACGACCGCGGATGCTGATAAGAAAAATCCCCAAACAACTTTCACGATATTTGGCGGGTTTAAACTTCCGTTAGTTGTTTGCATCCCTAAAACAAAGGTAGCTGAGTCAGCTGATGTAACAAAGAATGTGGTAATTAACATTAGTGTTATGACAATTAATAATCCTGTTAGTGGTAATTGTTGATAAACAAAGAATAGAACCGTCTCCAATGTCTGGCCACTTACATCCAGCCCTTCAAAAAACTCGTAGTAAATACCGGTACCACCAAATACTGCAAACCAAAAAATACAAACAAGTGTCGGTATAACTAATACAGCTATCATGAATTCTCTCACCGTTCTTCCTTTCGAAACACGAGCAATGAATGTTCCTACAAATGGTGCCCATGCTATCCACCATGCCCAATAAAAGATCGTCCAGTCTTGAATCCATGAAGCATTTTCCTCGTTAAATGGAGCAAGTCTTAATCCCATGCTAGGTAAATTTTGAATATAACTACCTAAAGTTGTCGTAAACAAATCCAATAAAAAACCAGTAGGTGCTAGGAATAAAAAGACGATAAGAAGAATAACAGCCATTATTAAATTAGCATTACTTAAATATTTTATCCCTTTTTGAATACCCGTCGTAGCTGATAACATAAATAAGACAGTCACAATTGAAATAATAACTAACTGTATCGTAAAAGATATCGGAATACCTGTTATATAATTTAATCCGCTATTAATTTGTGCTGCTCCCAGACCAAGAGATGCAGCCACCCCGAAAATCGTAGCAAAGACAGCTATAACATCAATAATTATTCCCAGTGTTCCGGTTGCGCGTTTCCCGAGCAAAGGAGTTAATGTTACACTCATCAATCCAGGCTGCTTTTTTCTGAACTTGTAATAAGCTAACACTAGTGCAATCACTGCGTAAATAGCCCATGCATGGAAGCCCCAATGCAAATACGTATAGCGTAGTGCCACCTTTGCAGCATCAGCGGTCCCTCCATCTCCGATTGGTGGACTCGCGAAATGTGATACTGGTTCCGAAACTCCAAAAAACAACAATCCAATACCCATCCCTGCACTAAATAACATCGCAAACCAAGTAGGTCGTTTGAATTCCGGCTTTTCACCATCATCACCAAGTCTAATTTTTCCATACCTACTAAATATTAAAAACAATGCAAAAATCAAAAAGAATGTTGCAGACAATTGATAAAACCAACCAGAGCTACTTAGAAAAAAGCCCTTCGTTTTATCCATCATTTCCCCTAGATGAACAGGAGCAACAACACCCCAACCAACAAAAAAAGTGGCAATTACGATTGAAATCCAAAAAACCTTTGTTACTTTTTCCATTATATTGTTCTCCTTTTGATGTAGATCATAGAAAAAACTTAAAAAATGTATTTGTGTTTATTATGTAGCATTTCTCTTTTTTATAAGAATTACTAATCTCTTCGATAGGGAAAATTAACCCATTTTATTAAAACTAAACATAAAACCGGAGCTTTTGAGTTAATATGCATCACTCCATTCAATCAATTTTCTTAAATTTGGCTTAACCCAATGAAAGAGCTATAATATTAAATGCAAAACAAAACCTTGTATATGGATAATGAAAGAGGTATTAATATGAACATTATTGAATCAACAATCGAAAAACTGGAAGATCCATTTGGCATTTTGTCCGGCGAACGTTATGAAATTTTCCTTACATTAGAAGTTGATGAGGAGGATGAGTTATATAGTGAACATGGAATTAAATTGAAACTAATCTTTGCCATTGATCAAAACCAATCAAAGATTGCTCAATATGATTTTATCGAGAGCACGACAGGGGAAGTATTAGATTTCGCTCTAGAAGAAGAAGAAGAGCAGCAAGTAAAAGCCTATTGCGAGAAACTTGTGGCAGAATTTTAACCAAATGCGCAAGTGCCTTGAACAACCTAAGGCAAATAAGACGATTTAGAATAGAAGGCGTTCTTTGCCTTCAATTCTAAATTGGCTTATGACGTCGAGGTGCTAGGCACTGGAGCTGGATGCCGAGACTTATCCACAGTACAAAGAATTTTATCGTTTCCTAAGCAAAAACAAAAGAGGACAACTTAATGTTGTCCTCTCAAACCACCTGTTTATCCCGCGTAAGTTTCCTTAAGAAAATTAGTTCATTCTGTTTAGGCACTTTCCTCACAATTATAATGAGCTGGATGATAATAATAACCAATACTGATTTTTTGTAGACCAAGTATCGCGGAGTCCAATTTGTCGCAAACTTTCCTTTATACTTTCTTAAACCTTTAAAGTTATAGTATTTACACCCATTCAAAAAAGCATATCTTGCCAATTTCTCCTGGTAAGGTGAGCCGGGATCTATTCCAACATTAGATAAAGGAGACATTCCCAAACCGCAAACTGAGTATCCTTTTTCTTTCGCCCAAAGAATAGTTGAAACGAACACCATATCCATCGTTGCTCTCGGGCTGTGTTTTCTATATCTCATTAAATCAATACTTATTGTTTGCTTCTGTTGATAATCAGTAGGAAGACTAGCAAACGCTAATAAAGAGCCATCAGGATCACGAAATAAGGCCACTGAAAAATGGCCGATATATTTCTCAGAGAAAGAACTTACTGAAAAACCTTTTTCTTTACGATCATTTAACCACTCATCTGAAACAAATTGCAATTCCTCTAGTAATTCTTTTCTAAAAGGAGGATGAACAACTGAAAAACGATAGCCTTCCTTCGAAAATTTATTTCTTATGTTTCGCATATTACTGAATTTTTTTCCTTCAATAGCAAAGGTTTTTAAATCAACTTTTGCCTCTTCTCCAATTTTAAATAAACGATAACCTCGCTTTAGATAATTCGAAGAATACTTCTCAGATGCTTGGTAGAAAATCGGTGTCATACGGTTCTTTAAAGCAAAATCAAAAAACTCCTCTAATCCACCATCAAACTTATCTTCATCACCAATCGGATCACCTAAAACGAATAGCTTTTTCCCCATTTGTTTATATGAAATTAACACCGAATCACCTTGCGCTAAAAATAACTGTTTATCTTCTAAAAAAAGCAAATGTGACAATGTATTTCCACCAAATCTTTTTATAAAAGATGAAGTAAAAGAAACATTAATTTTATGGTGATCCTTCTTGAGAGAGTTGGTTAATAGAAAGGTTATTACGACCATGATAGTAAAAAGTATGACTATTGCAATAAACAATACACTTGATCCCCCTTTTTCCTCTATAAAAGATAACACATTCACTTATTTTAGAAAATACATTTTAACATAAGTTTTTTGGCATAATTTTATCGGTTTAGGAAAATGTATAGATAGGCTTTTACATTTAATACTTTTATCGTTGTAAAAAAGGAGTGGAGAAAATGAATGTAAATCGAGCGAAAGAAATTGCAAATATGGGAGAAATGGTGAATGTGCAATACGAAGGTGAATCCATTTATATCCAATCTGTAAATGAGGATCAAGGAACTGCTCGTATTTTCTCACTGAGTAATCCCCAAGCTGAAAAAAACGTTCCTGTGGATGTATTAATTGAAGAATAAATGGACTGACATATGTCAGTCCACATTTTAAATTATGCTTATAATTTCACTACGTCTTCTGCTTGAGGACCTCTGTTACCTTCAACTATGTTGAACTCAACTTTTTGTCCTTCTTCTAACGTTTTAAAACCTTCACCAGTTATAGCACTGAAGTGAACGAATACATCATTTCCTTCAGCAATTTCTATAAATCCAAAACCTTTTTCTGAATTAAACCATTTTACAGTACCAGTTGTTTTCATAAGTAGAACCTCCAAAGATTTTTTAAAACGTTGCTCTATATTTTAACTAGAATATATTATGATCAATTGTTTTATTATCGAAATTGCCGTTACTCAAAACAACGAAAGCCCTACCTCTCTTCCGTCCTTACGGCTCCTAGTCCGCGCCAGTGTGAATTGAAAGCACATTATACGTTTCATCCACAAATCACTATATAGTGAGGATTTTAATCAAGCATAAAGATCTATTATAGATCAATATAATGATGTTGTCAAATTAAATCCCTTTTTATCTAATACTCTTGAAAAAATTACGATAATAAAACTACGAAAAAAGGATTACCCGCCACTAACAGGAGGAATAAAGGCTACTACATCCCCAGCTTTAACCATATCATCCTCCAGAGCATACTCTTCATTTACAGCAATCATGACATTTTCTAAATTTCCTAAGTCATAGGCGGATAACATATAGTCTCTAATGTCCTTCACTGTTGTCTGGTTTCTTTCAATACTAATGCTTTCTTGTCCAACCTTTTCTTGTAAATGAGCAAACAAAAGTACTTTTATCATTTATCTTCCTCCATCGGCTTTCCTTCTGGATATGGAGTTTTTTCTAATTGATCTCCTATCCAAGCTTCTCCACTTTCCCAAATTTCTTTTTTCCATATTGGTACGATTTGTTTTATTCTTTCAATCGCGTATTCATTTGCTGCATAAGCATCTTTACGATGTGGGGTTGACACAGCAATTACAACAGCAATTTCTGAAATCTCTAATTTCCCGATCCGATGAGTAATCGCTACTTTCGCGTCACTCCATTTCACTTTTATTTCTTCCCCTATTTGTTCGAGCTTTTTCACTGCCATCTTTTCATAAGCTTGATATTCAAGTGATAAGGTACGTTTTCCATATGTAAATTCTCTTACCGTTCCAGTAAAAGTTGTAACAGCGCCGGCCTCGTTACGTATAACTTTATTAGTAATTTCTTCTATTGAAATTGGATTCTTTACAATTTCAAACATTTGCGTTGTCAATATCTTCACCTACTTCATTTATCATAAGCCATTCAATACACTTATCTCGAGAAGAAAAGATTAGATATTTTTCTCTAACTTCAAGAGGTAATGAGAAACTGGCCAATACACATGTAATATTAACTAATTTTTTTAACATCGGAAGATCTTCATGAGATCGAAGCAAAGCAACTTTAGGATATCCCTCAAATTTATAGCCCTCTATTAAGATAACATCTAAGCAAAATGTATTATACAAAGATATCATCTGGGAAAGTGTTAATTTAAATTGATTTGAAGATAAAATAAAAGATTCATTTCCTTCGATAAACGATACTTGCGCGCCTGCTTCACGATGTTTTTGAGTATCTTTCCCATTATCATTTTGGGTTAATGCTCCACCATGCCCATGATGTTTGATGGTACCCACCTTTAATTTATATCTAGCCGCTTCTCTAATATACTCCGTGACAAATGTGGTTTTTCCACTGTTTTGATATCCGACTACTTGAAGGATTCTGCCCAATGCGTGTCACTTCCTAGTTGATCTTCAAATAATAAGAGATCAATCATATCTCCAGTTTTATATCCTCTTGATCCTCCCGGCAAGACAATAAAGACATTAGCATCAGCTAATGATGATACGACATTCGATTTATCCAAACCAACAGGGCTTGCAATAACTTGTCCATCGATTAGTTGAAAAGATCCTCTTACAAATCTTGTGAAAGGATTTGGCTTTAAGAAATCCTTTCCTAAAACAGCTGTAACCTTTTGTAAATGCGGGCGGGTTGAGTATAAGAAATGTCGAACAATTGGTCGAACAAACAACTCAAACCCAACATAACATGCAGATGGATTTCCAGAAAGCCCGAATAATAACTTACCATTGTATTCAGCTACCGTTGTCACACTCCCAGGTCTCATGGCAACTTTATTAAATAGAACATTGGCCCCTAAACGTTGATAAATATCCGGCAAATAGTCATAATCTCCAACAGAAACGCCTCCCGTTGTGAGTAAAATATCTACCTCTTCCAAGGCGTCAACTACAGCTTTATAGCAAGTTTCAAAGTCATCGGCTAATTTCCCGAGGTATATCGGTTGTGCCCCAGCTCTTTTTGCCTGTGCTTCTATCATAAATGAATTACTATTCCTTATTTTGCCTGGTTCAAGGGGCTCACCAACTTCCAATAATTCACTACCTGTTGCAATAATGCCAATACGTGGTTGCCTTACCACTTTAACCATTTCATAACCAAATGTTGCAAGTAACGCAATAGTTCCCGGCGTGATGTATGTACCTTTTTTAACAAGTATACTTCCTTCTGGTGTATCTTCACCTTTAAAAGATACATTGTCACCTTTATGAAAGGGTCTTTTTATCGACATATATACTTTATTGTCCTTCGTATAAACTTTCGTTAATTCCAACATAACAACCGCATCACTGCCACAAGGCATTTGCGCACCTGTCATGATACGGATCGCTTGATTTTGACCAACACTTTCCTTGCTAACACTACCGGCACCGATTTCATCAATCACCTCAAATTCAACGGGTTGATCAGCTTTGGCATTAACTGTATCATGCGTACGTATAGCAAACCCATCGTAGGGTGACCGATCAAAAGGTGGAACTGGGTGAGTTGCAATTAAATCCTCCGCTAAATACCGTCCATAACTTTCTCTAAGGGGTACTTGCTCTATGTCTCCGACAGTCGCAAAACTCATCACTTTCTTTATTGCTTCTTTTACTGGTAATGGCTTTCTTTTTTCAATCATATAATCCTCTCCGAGACAAATATAGTTTACTATTTAGATTCTGATATTTTATCATTATTTAATAGCATACCATAATCTTTTGGTGAGTTTATGTTACTAAATATTTTAGGATCTATATTTAATTCCTTTTCCGTCACAAACAATACGTTAACTTGATTTAGAAGTGTCATCATTTTTCGATCTTTATTTACTAATTGCTTTTCAATTAATGGAAAAACTGAGTGATGATATACTCCTACTAAGGGATGTAACTTTCCTTCAATTTTTGGAATAATGACTTTCTTACCTGAAGAAATATAAGCTAGTAATTTTTTAATCACTTCTCCAGTAATGAGAGGAATATCACATGACAAAATAACAAACCACTCTGACACTTCGATTTTCATCGCAGTATATACCCCAGCTTTAGGACCATCTCCTATAAATTGATGATCATCAGTTATAACATTTACTTTTGTTTCATCAGTAAATTTCGTTAAAAGATTTTGATGACTTACAATAACCTGTTTTTCAGTTGTTTCTTTTAAGGCCTGCATTGAATAGCGCCAGAATTTTTTACCATTGTACTCTGCAAATGCTTTAGGTTGACCGAATCTCCTTGATTCTCCTCCCGCGAGTAAAACCCCTATAATTTGTTGCATTTTCCCCCATCCCCTCTGATTTTTTAACTTAAAATTTAAAAAGTCAGTTACCGACATATGGTAACCGACTAATTTCATTTTTTACCGCTGTCCATTCACTATAATTAAAGCGTAGATTGTCCCGGCTTCCAGTTTACAGGACAGAGTTCTCCTGTTTGAAGTGCTTGAAGTACCCGTAATGTTTCATCAACATCACGCCCTATATTGTTGTGATTTATAACTGCATATTGAAGTTCTCCACCTGGATTTATGATAAACAATCCGCGAAGGGCAATTCCCTCTTCCTCAATTAACACACCATAGTCACGTGAGACAGAATGATTTGTATCAGCCGCTAAAGGATATTTAATATTGCCTAAGCCATTGTCTTTTCGATCCGTTTTAATCCATGCCAAGTGAGTGTGGATTGTATCCGTTGAAACACCAATCACTTCTGCACTCAATTCTTCAAATTCTTCATAACGGTCAGAAAGTGCAGTAATTTCAGTCGGACAAACATATGTAAAATCCATAGGATAAAAAAACAAAACAGTCCACTTATCATTTTTCATATTGTCTTCCAAGTTTACCTTACCAAATTCTTTATTAGCTAATACAGCGTCCATTTCAAATCTTGGCGCTTGTTTTCCAACCATTCGTTCTGTCATTATACCATTCCTCCTAATCATGTTCTATTTATGTGTTATCTAAGAAAAGCACAAACGCCTTGATCAGCTCCGAAGGACTAGGCGCTTGCACTAGACACCAACACTAAGTCAAAATTTCATACTTTCTTACTTACACTTTTCCGGAACTTATATAAAATAAAGGAGACAATCTGGAACAAATCCTATTTTGTAGTTTAAGCGATATTCAAATCTACTATTCAAATTGCCCGTAATTTACGACAACTGAGCTTAAACCCTTCATTTTTGAACAAAATATGTTTAACATGGTAGGCGGAGGGTATTAATAATGTGTTCTTTCTTTAAAATTTAGAGTATAATTCCAGCTATTGCGTGCACGTTGAAAGAACCTCTATTTCGAGAAAGGATGTTGAATGATGGATTTTTTTGAAAAAATTGAGTGGTCAGCGCTAATGACCACTGCAGGAATTATTATTTTGAAATTACTTGGTATCATAATTGCTTTTTTAATAGTTAAAGCAATTGGAAACAAAGTAATTAGAAAGATGTTCGATAGGTTACAAGAACGTGAAAATATATCGAATGGACGAGCTTTAACGTTACACAGTTTGACCTTAAACATTTTTTCCTATGTGTTAATTTTTATTTTTATTGTCATGATTTTTGAAGTTTTTAATTATAATGTTTCTGCTTTAATAGCTGGAGCAGGTGTTGTAGGATTAGCGATCGGCTTTGGAGCACAAGGATTGGTTAGTGATGTAGTGACTGGTTTTTTCCTGCTGTTGGAAAAGCAAATCGATGTTGAAGACTATGTAACAGTCGCGGGCTTTGATGGGATTGTAGAGCAAGTAGGACTGCGTACTACACAGATTAGAGGGTTTGACGGTACACTTCACTATGTTCCAAACAGGGAAATAACTAATGTAAGCAATCATTCACGTGGAAACATGAGGGCATTAGTTGATATTGGTATATCCTATGACGATGATATCGACAAGGCCATTTCAGTATTACAAGATGTATGTGATAAACTTTCTGCAGAGGATGAAAATATTGTGGATGGCCCAAATGTTTTGGGTGTGCAAGCACTTGGATCTTCAGATGTTGTCATTAGAGTTCTTGCAAAAACAAAAAATATGGAGCAATGGGCAGTCGAACGTAACCTTCGTAAAGCAATTAAAGAGGCATTTGATGCTAATAAGATTGAAATTCCATATCCCCATCAAGTGAACGTGGAGAAAAAATAAATATTGTTCAAAAAGAGCCTGAAAAACTTTAGGCTCTTTTTGTAGTTTGCAATTTTCTTGCTATTAACGATTTACTTTACTTTCAACCTGTTGGCAGATTTCCATTGCTGATAAACCACTAGCTTGAATAACTGAACCAGCAGTTACTGCATTGCTAATCCCCATTACGTTGGAATCTTGACCAGTGATAACACAGCAATCACAGCCTTTTGCATCATTTTCATTGTTTAATTGGACAACATCATACCCTTTTTCTTGTAATGCTGAAGTAACATCAGATAATGATTGTTCTACACCGATTTTTGCCATCATTTATCCACCTCCTACAAGTATTGTGTACACAGTTGGATAAAATATACTTTGTAAATTGGTGATAATATGTGACTATGAACAGAATATATCAATCCTTAAGATTTTTTCTTTAATTTTTATGTTTTTCCACTATTAGACATCGTTCGTCAAAATCCTACACCGTCGGTTGCTCAAAAAAAGCAATTGGTTCTCACCGATTGCTTTTCCACATTATTGGTTTGCTTTATAAGAAATATATTTACACATAATATCAACTGCAACTCCAATGGCTGATTCATCTGGCTGTAATTTCGCATGATGTAACCCATATGGCGAGCCTACACCTAGCCAGAACATGAAGCCTGATATTTGATCTACCATATATCCAAAATCTTCACCTGTCATCGCTTCTGTACACTCTCTTACATCATAGCTCGTCTGATCTGAAATATATTCCATAAATTCTCTCGTTAACATCTCATCATTGTCTACTTGATGATACATCGAACCATAATCAATCATTGTTTTACATGAATACCCTATTTCGATCCCTTTTACAATAGCTTCGATTCTTTCCTTGACCTTTTCCATAGATTCTACGGATAATGTTCGTATTGTACCTTCTAATCTTGCATTCTCGGCAATGATATTTTGTACAGTTCCACCCGTTATTTTTCCAATAGTAATAACACCACTGTCTAATGGGTCTATATTACGGGCAATAATAGTTTGGAGCTGAGTAACTAATGAACATGCAGCTACAACCATATCATTTGTTGTATGAGGATATGCAGCATGTCCGCCTTTTCCTTTCAGATCGATAAACAACTCTGATGTGTTGGCAAAAAGCAGACCTGGTTTTGTTGCAATTGTTCCAACTGGGAGCTCTGGAGCAATATGGAGTGCTGTGATTATATCTGGTTTCCATTCTTTAGCTATATCACTATTTAACATTGGCTCTGCCCCACCTGGTCCTTCCTCAGCCGGTTGGAATAAAAATAGGACATTATCTGAAATTGGATTCTTCACAAAATGTGTTAATATACCAATCGCAATTGTCATATGAAAATCATGTCCACATGCATGCATGAATCCTGGATGTTCAGAGCTAAAATCATCGTTTGTTTCTTCTGTTATTGGCAGCCCATCGATATCAGCTCGATAGCCAATCGTTTTTTGTGGATTGGTACCTTTCACCAAAGCAAATATACCCGTTTTCCACGTTTTTACTTTCAAACGGTGTTCCGGAAATTGTTTTAAGAGATTTAAAAGATATTGTTGTGTCTTAAATTCCTGAAAACCAATCTCAGGAATCCGATGTAGATCCCTGCGTATTTGAATAAGGTGTTCTGTCCCCACAATGACCAATCCTCTCTATACAGAAGAGGATGACTATACGAAATAGTCTGTTGTATAGACCATCCAGAGTCATCCTCACCATTCTTATAATTGTCTTAGTTCTTGCATAATTTCAGTTTTAGATTGTGTTTGAGCATCGATATCTTTAATTTTACGGGCTGGGGCACCGTATACAACTGTATATGGCTCAACGTCTTTTGTTACAATTGATCCAGCACCTACAACGGCACCTTTACCAACTGTTACACCTTCGAGAACAACACAGTTAGCACCAATCAAAACATCATCTTCAATAACAACCGGTTTTGCAGAAGGCGGTTCAATAACACCTGCCAATACGGAACCTGCACCAATGTGACAATTTTTACCTACTGTAGCGCGTCCACCTAATGTTGCGTTCATATCAATCATTGTTCCCTCACCAATGACAGAACCGATATTGATAGAAGCACCCATCATAATAACTGCATTATCCCCAATTTCAACTTGGTCACGAATAATCGCACCTGGCTCGATACGTGCTTTAATTCCTTTAAGATCCAGTAAAGGAATAGCTGAATTACGACGGTCATTTTCAATCACATAGTCTTCAATATTTGCTTTGTTGCTTTCTAATGCTGCTTCAATTTCAGCCCACTCACCAAAAACAACCCCTGTGTTTCCAGTAATAAAGGTTTGAGCAGAATCCCCAAAATTAATTCCTTCAAGGTTTCCTTTAACGTAAACCTTTACAGGTGTTGATTTTTTACTGTTTTGTATAAATGAGATAATCTCATTTGCATCCATCATGTTCATATGTATTTCCTCCTTGTACTATGTCAGTCATTCTTTACTGTATCAAAGGATCAAACTGTTGACAAGAGATCTGTTAAATTTGTCATATTGTCGAATTCTTATTTTTCTAATAACATTCATCCCTTTGATGTTCTTCCACAATTTCGACAAAAGCTTTTACTTGTTTTAATTCAAAGGATGACTCAAAACCCAATAACCAAGTATGTCTTTCAATTGGCTTCCCATCTTCTTCTAGAAGTGGTATTTTAAACACCTCCTGTTCCTCATCCTTTAATGTGACGGAAGGAAGAATGGCATAACCAATTCCATTCAACGCCATTTGTTTACATGTTTCAATTTGATCAACAACAATCGTTCTCTTTGGTGATGTATTGAATTGGCGATGCCACCAGTCTTGTATTTCTTGATAATAAGAGGAATCGCTTTTAAATTGAATAAAAGGTCTTTCCGTATGTAGGACTTCTTCAATATTCTGTATCTCGGTATCTACCAGGTAAAGCGTGTCTGTTAATAGGTGTTTTTTCATCCCTTTCCATTCAGGATTTCCACGTATAATTCCTAAATGAACATGATCTTCATACATACTTTTCAAAATTTCACTACTCCACCCGGTGATGAGTGATATTTTTGCATGAGGATATTTTCTAACATATGTTTTTAATACACTTGGTAGCCAATGTTGGCCAATTATAGAAGCCACAGCAAGCTTTAATGTTCCGTGTACCTCACCTTCCAGCGCCAGTATTTCTTCTTTTACTTTGTCTTCTTTTAGAACGACTTCTTGTGCATAAGCAACAATTTTTTCACCCGCTGGAGTTAGAGTAAGGCCCTTCTGTGATCTGATAAATAATTGTAATCCCCAAGACTTTTCAATTGTTTGTAACCGCTGTGATAATGCTGGTTGAGAAACAAACAGTCGTTCAGACGCTTTTCTCATATTCATTTCTTCTGCTAAAACAACCAGCATTCTAAGTTCAGAAGTTTGCATCCACTCACCCTTTTCATAATAAGTTTTCCTTATAGAAAAAACTAAAAAAATACTTATTTAGTTATTGAGGTATCAATTGTATCATAAGGATATCGGTGACTTTTGTAAAGGATTTTATATATCGTTAAAAAAGATAACAAAAGAAGGACTGCCAAAAAGATTTGGGCAGTCCTCATTATATTTTTTCTTTTTTAGGCAAAAATGTGATCAAGATAAAGCTTAAAACAGCAAAACCTAATATAACTATAAAAACATGATGAAGAGCCATTTCAAGGCCTTCTTTGAGGATCTTTAGCGCTTGTGAAGTTAGTGATGTTCTTTGTTGATCATCTAAAATAAGTGTTGTTGAATCGAGGTTTAATTCATTATCTACACCTTCGCTTTTAAAGAATGAAATCAACTGACTGTTTAATATCCCGCCTAATAAAGCTGCGCCAATAGTGCTGCCAACATTCCTCATAAACATATTCGTCGCTGTAGCTACTCCTCTTTTATTCCACTCAACCGTACTTTGAATTGAAACAATAAAGGCTGTAGTAGTAAGTCCCATACCTGTACCAATTAAAAAAGAACCAAAAGCAGCAAAAACTGGGCTATCGCCGCTTGATAAGAAAATAAATACAACGCTTCCCAGAATTAGTGATATTCCGCCAAATATAGAGGTTGTTCTAAAGCCAATCTTCAATATGGCCCTGCCTGATATCATTGCGGCAATTGGCCAACCAATCGACATTGTTGTTAAAGTGAAACCAGCAACGATTGGCTTTTCTTCCATAACTCCTTGTACGAATGTTGGGAGGAATGTCGATAATCCTATTACGATAACTCCAGTAGTTAAGGATGTAAGATTTGCTACTAATATAGACCTCTCTTTCCAAAGCTCAAAAGGCATCATTGGGTCATCAACTTTTCTTTCATAGAAAACAAAAACAATAAAGCTAAATAATGATAGCAAAAACAGCAATAAGACTGGTAAGGAAAGCCAATCAAAGCGAACTCCGCCTTCTACCAGGATAAACATAAAGGAAGTGACAGCAATTGTTAAAAAAACAGCACCACCATAATCAACCTGAGGTTTACGTTTTTCTATATTTTCTTGTAGAAATAAATACAATCCTATAATAGCAAGTATTCCAAGGGGAATATTAATCCAAAAAACAAATCTCCAACTAACAAATTCCACTAACAATCCACCAATAGCAGGACCCATAATCGCTGAGATTCCCCACACACTGGACAAATATCCCTGAATCTTCGCTCTTTCTTCTTTTGTATAAATATCACCAACAATGGTTGTGGCAATCGGCATTACTGCACCTGCACCGAAACCTTGCACAAAACGTGCAAAAATAAGCATTTCCATTGATGAAGCCATTCCACATAAAATTGAACCAATTAAAAAGATGACAATACCAATGGTTAGAACTGGCTTCCTGCCAAATAAATCAGATAATTTCCCATAAATCAATACAGTCACAGCATTCATTAATAAATACGATGAAAATACCCAGCTATAGAGGGAAAAATTCTCTAATTCTGCAACGATGGCAGGCATGGCTGTTGCCACAATTGTCGCCTCAATTGCTGCCATAAACATTGCTAACATTACCGTAGCCAGCACATAGGGTCGCTTTGTTTTACGTTCCTTTGCTTTTAAAACATACAGTTCTTGTCCCATTTGAAATAATACCTTCCTTTTAGAAAACACGACACACCGCCAAGGATGGCGGAAGGCGATGTCTTTTCTTATACTATAATCTATATAGATAAACTTTCTTAAAGTATAAAAAAGTAAATGATTAAATAACAATCCAGATAAAAAAGGACTGTCATCTTATGTTGCAAAATGTGCACAGTCCCCTTTTTTCATCATTCAATCTTTCTACATATTTATTCACTATCATTTCCATTATTAGCAAGTTGAATTTGTTTTTTTACTTTTTTTAGTATCGCTCTTCTTGTGAATATACCTTCAAATATGTTGTTTTCATTTATCACACAAACAAACGGATGATTCACAACAAGGTCTAAGCCTTTTTCAACGGTATCATGTAAATACAACCTTGGGATATCCGTATTCATCACTTCTTCGACCTTCATATTCTCTAACTTTTCAAATTCAATTCGTTCCAATCCGAAAATATTGTCCATTATTAAATTCATTCCAATAAGTCCATGTAATGTAAATGTCGGGTCCAAAACAGGAATGGCTGTATAGCCTGTTTTTGTTAAAACTAATAATGCATGCTCTAAATTATTACCTATCTGGACATGTGCTACTTTATCCCCTGAAATCATTAAATCTTGTATAGTTAAACCCATTAATTCATTGGCACTTAAGCTAAACATGTTGTTCTTCCTCTCTAAAAAGCTATTTTTAACCACAAAGAGGTGTGTTAAAGTTTCCTAATCTATCATATCATAAAATGAAATTCCATTTCTTCGTTTACTCTCCTATATTCTTAAAAAGATAAGAAATCGTAATATTTTAACTGTTGAGATCCGTTGTATACGGTTCATACAGCTATACAATGTGGTTTTTCTGATGACAAAAAAATGATACTCTTGCAGGAGTATCTACTTATTCAAGACTATTTAATTCTCATTTGGTATATCTATTTGCATAACTGAAAGCTGTGTAGGATTCCGGTTTTATTTTTGCCTCGATTCCCATTGCTTCAATTCTTCCAGTCATTTCTTGGATTAATTCCTTTGTCACTCCTCTTCTGCCAATATCCAAGTGTATCTCAAAAATTAAATCTGCTCCCTCATCTGCAAACGGAATTAGAATATCTGCTAATTCCATTAAATATTTAGAAATAAAATAGTAAGCAATTTCCTGGCTTAGTGCTGTTTCCATTGAGATCTTTTCTCTAATGCTTGTAATCGGCCGGTTTACAGTATGGTTTTTCAAGCAACCCCACGCACCTTTACCAACCCTATGAAGGTGAACAGCTGTAATAAACTTTGTTTCTGTCTGATGAACATGTGAATCTGACCCAATAGACAATACATATTCTGAACGTGGGTCCTTTAACATAAAGCCTTTTATACGCTCAAGTACAGTTTGAAAGGACATCCTCTTCTCAGAGACATTATAAAAGGTGAAAGAATCGTTCATCTTACAACTCCTTGTCATATTTCATTGTTAGTATGTTCGAAAAACAAATTTTCCGTTACTATACTGTATGACGAAGACAAGACATAATATGAATAAAAAATAGCCATACCAGATGGTATGACTATTCCCCTTTACTTGTTTCAATGTTTCTAATGGTCTCGTGACATTGAGTACAGGTAAAGATCACATTTTGATTAGATTGTGCTGTTAATGATTCTGAAAGTGGTCCTTTTCCTTGACAAAATGGACAAATAACAAAAGGATCTTTTTTCATTTTGCCTCCTTAGTTTTAAAACTGTTATTGAAGGAGATCAAAAATTTCCATAGCAATCATATCAATATTATCGAATTGATATGATTGAGGTTTTTCACCTTTTTGATAAACCTCAAGCTCAAACGTACTATTCTTGTCAAAATATTTTACACTGCAACGTTTTTCACCTTCAACCTCAAAAAAGCGCTGGATAGGTTCTCCTGAACCAGAATTTTCTTGAAGATTTTGAAGTCTTGTAATAATACCTAAAAGTTGTGACACCAGATATCCCCCTTCCGGAAGAGTTAACGTATAACTAATTCCTTCGTTTTATTGTTTACTCTACCACTCATTCTATCCACTAAACGACGATTCAATAATCAGCATCTTACTTTTGTGCCATGTCAATTTTACACTATGTATGTAGGGAATTCCAAGGAAATTATCAAAGTATGTTAAACTTCCTTTATTTTGTCCACTTTTTCATCATATTATATGAAAATGTCGTTTATTTATTTACGCTCGAAGCAGTAGCCTGTATAATTGTAACACATATTCCTATGATGTTCATAAAACAGATGTTGTTCTATTAACTAACACAAATACATTCATTATTCTACTAATAAAATTTGTTATCAATGACTCCATAGGAAATATTTATTGTTTGGGGAGATAAACGTGAAAAAAATAATTGTATATTCTCAGCCAAGTTGTCCACCTTGCCAAGTTGTTAAACAATTTTTAGACCATCATAATATCACTTATATTGATAAAGATATTAGTGTCGATAAAGATGCACGGCACACCCTTGTTGAAGATTTACAATCATCGTCAACACCCACTGTTACTGTTGACGACCATGTTGTTATTGGGTTTGATTTAAAAAAACTTGAGGAACTATTAGGATTGTAAAAGGAATAGAAAAAAGCTTGGTGACCAGCCAAGCTTTTTTCACTCTATTAAAGGGGTTTGGGGAAAACGAGAGTTTATGACTAATCAAGTTCCTACGTAGCAATAGGCAGTAGTTGATTATCTTTCTCATTTATAATGATAATGATTATCACTTTCAATGTCAAATGTTTTTTTCATAAACTCACATCATTTTCTCTATGAGAAAATGATGTGAAATTGTCTTTGAGTAAAAATAAGGTAACAAGATCTGGCTTAAGTGTTGATTTAAAAGATATCCTCTTTCATTATGATTATCCACTTCTGAATTTTTTGTCCCTCTAACTTCTTGTCCATTCTTTTTATTATGTCCAATTTCTTCTAAATTTTTTGCATAGTTTTTAATATCAGTAACCATTAATCCTTTTTGTGTTTTCGTTAATTTTACCCACTCATAGTGGTCATCATAGCTAACAGGACCATCATTTGAGGCAGGGAAAAATTCATAAACAACAATTTGTTCATTTTCTTCAACAATCTTTGTCTTTTCGTCAAAGCTAAAAAACGGAATCACGTGAATTGGAAAATCTGTACCATAAACAATATATTTCCCGTCTTCTTCAAACAGATTTTTGTTTAAATATTGGGATGTTATATCTTTATCAAAATATTCAGAAAGAATTTGGATTATTTCCTCTTTTTCTCTTGGCTTTTCTGATAATGATTGTTGTGCTTTAAAGGCATCTTGTAGATGAGATAAGATGTTTTCTCTATTCAAACTTTCAAGGTTTGAAGCAAATACTGGATGAGAAAATACCAGGAGAATAGCTATGATAAGTAAACTGCAACATACTTTATTTTGTCTCATTCTTATTCCATCCTCTCTCATTAATGATTTGGACAATCTTTATCTCTTCCCTATTTTACCAACAAATTTGTCAATATAGCGGTATGAACGTTCGTAAAATCCAATCAAATTATGACAACAACCTTCATTATTCTCTACCCAATTTGACAAAGGTCTAATCGATCTTTATAAATTCACAAAAAAAACAGTGAACCTTTGTCCACTGTTTACCATGATATTGAAAAAGCCAAATAAAAAATATAAGCTAATGAAAGAACTGCTGCAATCATATAGGCCAAAAAAACAGGATTACGCGAATAAGGATGATCCTGCACCTTCTCATTTAACTGTGTATCATATTTCGCTTTTCTTCCACTAACAAGCTTCCCTATTTTAAAGGTATATATTAAGCTTGTTACTAATATTAGTAATGCGATTACACCAAGAACCATTGTTAAATAGGTCATCCTACTGTCACCCCTTTTATAAATAGGATGACTCACTCAATAAATAAATATGCCTTGGAAAAACTTATAATAGACCTTCTTCTTCATAGAGGTAATCATAAGACAAGTCAATAAATAGATAATGCTTTTGGTTTAAGGGAAAGGAAAATGTCCGAATTAATTCTCCCGTTTCAATATCACTGTATACATCACTTAAAAATCCTTTTTGATCAAATCTCATTCTCATAATATTGGCTAAGAAATAAGGTCGCCAACTCCAGTTATTTAAGTAATATTGCGGCTGAATTTGCCAATTATCCTTTTTGAAAATATTAACGGATTGTTGAAAACCATCTTCATCACAAATATAAATTCTAAAACTACAGTCATCTAGCTGCTTTGATAGCTGTTGTAACAGATCTTCGTAATCAATAAATTGCTTCCCTATTTTATGAAGCACTTGTTGCACACGGTTGTTAAAGGCTTCCGTAAAAAGATAAAGTTTTTCAAGCTTCTTTTTCTCGGAGGAAATATATGTCTGGAACTCATATTTTAGCATATTTTTACAATCATCAATTTCTGCAAATTCCCGTTGTGGTTTATTTAAGTAAAATCCTTGATAATAACGGCCGCCATTCTTCCACGCATATTGAAGCTGAAAATTGACCTCAATATCCTCATACAGCAATGTAGCCCCAATCTTCCTTGCTAAAAGGGAGATTGAATAAAGTACATCGTAATATGATTGGGATGGTGAACTTAGTCTTAATGGCTGTAGATCTATTTTTAGAATATCAGGAGATAAAAGACCAATCCGATCAAGATTACTACTAGCCTTACCTATATTATCAATCGCTACTTTAATACCGTATGTTCTGTAATATAATAAAAGATGATAAAGTTGTTCAATATCACCTCGAAAATTATGTTCGGTAATCTCTAATACGATCTGATTAAGTTTTAATCCTTTTTCCTGTTTATCCAGTAGGATGTTTAAAAAACTTTCACCATGATCCATCATTAATAAGTTTGCATCACGGTTAATAAAGAGATGAAGATGCGATTCCTTTAATTCCAGAAACTCATCTATTGCATTATGTAAGATAGAATCGTCTACTTCAATCCGATATTCATCTGGAATGTTTTCATCCTGGAAAAATTCACCCAAACTTTTAATCTCATGATTTAGCTTTATTCTTCCTAATACTTCATATCCGATGATCCTTTGTTCATCAGCGCTGAAAATGGCCTGGTAGTAAGGTATAACCTTATCTATATTCGTTAACACATCTAACGGATCCATTGCAATCCCCTCACATATCTCTATCTGTATAAACATAATTATAGCATATTAAGGGAATGTTTAGATGTATTTATACTTTGTGAACAATGGTTTTACTTAATGTATAGATGTGTCAACAGTTAGACTTAACTCTCGTATTAGAAAGGATGCTTATTTAACCATTGAGCACCATCCATTGTAATACATTCTCCATTAATATAAGCTGCATCATTTGAAAGAAGAAATGATGCTAATGCTGCAATTTCCTCAGGCGTACCCAAACGACCTAGTGGAACACTATCGATCGTTCTTTTCGCCGCTTCCTCAGATTCCCATAAACGCTCAGCTCCACCTGTTCTTTCAATTGGCCCAGGTGCAATAGCGTTCACCCTTATTCCATATTTTTTCCCCCATTCTACAGCTAAGGTTCTCGTCATTGATAATACTCCGGCTTTAGCAGCTGCTGAATGAATAACACCTGCACCGGCTCCCCATGCATATGTAGCCACAATGTTTATAATCGAACCTTTTATTTGCTTATCAATCCAATAATTCCCTACAGCGGATGAACAATAAAAAGTACCATTTAGGACAATATCAATGACAGATTTCCAACCATTAATTGACAGCTTTTCAGCTGGACAAATAAAATTTCCTGCAGCATTATTAATTACTGCATCTATTCTTCCACATGTTAAATCAACATATTGAATTAATTCTGATACTTTTTCCGGTTCTCTTATATCTGCTTGAAAAGAAAAAATTTTCCCAGTTTCTCCGTCGATATCTTTTCGAGCCTCATCAAGTCTATCCTGATTTCTCCCAACAATAACAACATTAGCCCCTTCACTAGCAAATCGCTTTGCCATCACTTTTCCCATACCGCTAGAACCACCAGTTACAATGATCACTTTATTTTTCATGTTCTTCCCTCCTGCCCTTTTTATGAATGACTATTCATTCATCTATTTTATCATAACTTAGCCCTATTATCTAATGAAACTGAAGGTTCATCTTTACGTTTAAATAGGACTTAGTCATAAAACCGTGCTATAATTTAGTATGAAATAATTGATCTATTGAAAAATGTTTGAGAATGGTTGGTATTTAATGAAAAAACTTTATTCAAGAAGATCTTTTCTTAAAGGACTTTTTTCCATATCCATTGGAGGAATCTTGGCTGGAGCCGGCGGGTATACATATGCTCGATATTTTGAACCTGGTTTCTTAGATATAAATCAACTAAAAATTACACATTCAACGATCCCAAAATCGTTCGATGGATTTAAAATTGTTCAATTCAGTGATACACATCTTAGTGAATACTTTACGATTGGAAGACTACGAACAATCGTCGATAAAATAAATGATCTATCACCTGATTTATTGTTTTTCACTGGTGATTTAATGGATGAGCCTAATCAATATTCACAAATAAATGAAATTGTTCCTGTACTTGAAAAATTAGAAGCTCCTTTTGGAAAATTTGCTGTTTATGGAAATCATGATCATGGAGGATATGGGACTGATATTTACCAAAATGTTATTACAATGTCAGGCTTTACATTACTCCAAAACCAAGTGCAAAATATTTCCATGTTAGATGGACATAAAATTTCCGTTTCCGGGATTGATGATCTAATGTTAGGGAGACCAAGCTATGAAGGAACTTTAGGTAAATTAAATAAACATACATTTAATATTTTATTAGCACATGAACCGGATGCTGCTCTTGAGTCAAGAAAATATCATGTTCATTTACAATTGTCAGGTCATAGTCATGGTGGTCAAGTGCAGCTTCCTTTTTACGGCCCTCTTATTACACCTCCATTCGCAACTGAATATTTTGAAGGAATGTATGATATTGATAATATGAAGCTCTATGTTAATAGGGGCTTAGGAACAACAAGACTTCCTTTTCGCTTTTTATCCGTTCCGGAGATTACACAAATAACTCTTCATTCTGAATAAGAAAAGCACAAGCGCCTAGTCCATCAAGGGGCTTAGCGCTTGTGCTAGAAAAAAGTACCTATTTTATACTTTCTTAACTCAAAATAAGGACAATTTCTAAGAAATTGTCCTTTTAATACTTTAAATTTTCAACTTATTAGAAAAGACATCAACTTCCTCCATTCTTGGCGTAAAGTCATGTCTTACTGGATCTTCAATTATTCTTCATCCTCTAGCAATTGATAGGCTTTGCTAAATAATGTGAGCTGGCTATCAACTAATGCTTCATCCTCATTGCGTTTAACATAATGGTAAACTCCATGTTGATCTTGTTCTCTTGCCTTCACATTATCAGCTAAATTCAGAGCCAGCACCTGGTTTAGCCTCATTTTTATATGACCCTCATAAATAGGGAACAAAATTTCAACACGTTTTTCCATATTCCTTGTCATCAAGTCTGCAGATGAAAGAAAGGTCTTCTCTTCACCATTATGATGGAAAAAATAGATTCTACTATGTTCTAAAAATCGCCCAACAATGCTTCGAACTCTAATATTTTCACTTACGCCCTTTATTCCTGGTCGTAAGCAGCACGTTCCACGGATGATTAAATCAATCTGCACACCTACATTTGATGCTTCATAAAGTTTTGTAATGATCACTTTATCTGTTAATGAATTCATTTTTGCAATAATACGTCCGTTAGAGAATCTCTTTTGAAATTGAATCTCTTGATCTATTAATTTTATAAAATCTTTTCTAATGTCAAAAGGTGCCACTGAAAGATGATGGAAGTCTGGCTTTTCAGTGTATCCACTTAAATAATTAAAAAAGTTTGTTGCATCAATTCCGAACTTACGCTTTGAAGTGATAAGTCCCATATCTGTATAAATCTTTGCTGTTTGATCATTATAATTACCTGTGCCTAAATGAACGAAACGTTCAATCCGGTTATTTTTTCTTCTTACGACAAGTGTTATCTTACTGTGAGTTTTTAAATATGTCATTCCATAGATAACATGACATCCGGCCTTTTCTAATTCCTTAGCCCACTGTACATTTTTTTCTTCATCAAAGCGTGCCTTCAGCTCAACTAAAACTGTTACTTGCTTACCGTTTTCAGCCGCACGTTTTAATGCATCAATAATTGGCGAATCTCCACTAACCCGATACAATGTTTGCTTAATCGCTAATACATCCGGATCGTCAGCAGCATCCGATATAAACTCTACTACCGGTTCAAATGATTCATATGGATGATGAAGAAACACATCCTGTTCTGATACTTTTTCAAAGATATCCTCATCTGAAGAAATGTCCACCGGTGGCTGGGGAATTAGAGCTTCAAATGTAAGATCTTCTCTAAGTTTTGACATTTCTTTTGCAAAGCTAAATAGGAAGGTTAGATCAAGAGGTCCATCAATTTCATATACATCTTTTTCATGGATTTCAAGTTCTTTAGTTAAATAACGCAGAATGTTTAAGTCAAATCCATTTTTTTGAATTTCCAACCTAACCGCAGCTCCCCATTTACGTTTCTTTAACTCTTTTTCAATCTCTTTCAGTAAATCCCGAGCACCTTCTTCATGTATTGTCATATCCGCATTTCTTGTAATCCTAAAAACTGAAACTGACACTACTTTATACCCCTTGAAAAGCTTATGAATAAATGTACTGATAATATCTTCTAATAAAACAAACCGATTTTGATCAGAGGAAGTATGTAATTTTACAAATCGTTCTAAAACAGCAGGAACTTGAACGATTGCTGTCTTATAGCGATTTTCCTCGAATTCATCGTTATCCTCAATCACAATGGCCAAGTTTAAGCTTTTATTGAGGAGCATAGGAAATGGGCGATATGCATCAACTGCCATAGGTGTTAAGACAGGGAAAATCTGCTCATCAAAATATTCCTCGAGAATTTTATAATGTTCAGACGTTAAGTCAGTCATATGTAGTATTTCGATGTTTTCTTCCCTTAACTGTGGGATAAGCAAATTATTGTATGAGTCATATTGCAGCCCAACTAGCCTATGAGCATTTTGAGCAATTTGATTTAATTGTTGTTTTGGGGTCATCCCAGCTTTATTTTCAGGCTTATTAAATCCAGCCTTTACCTGATCTTTTAATCCCGCTACACGAACCATAAAAAACTCATCTAAATTAGAGCTAAAGATAGCCAGAAACTTTAACCTCTCAAATAAAGGGTTATGCTCATCTAAAGCCTCTTCTAAAACACGTTCATTAAATGCAAGCCAGCTTAATTCTCTATTGTTATAATAAAGCGGACTTTGAAGATCCAAAGCTTTTTGATTGATTGTATTCATGTACCTTCACCCTTTTTCGACAATTTCTTTTGTTTCATAATAGCACTAAGGGACTAATTCGATTGTAAATTTTTTGTAAATTATTATTAATTTTTCGTAAATAGAATTCGTTTTGTCTTGCTACTTTTTAAAATGTCCTCCTCAGGAAAAAATAATTGTTATTGACCTTTTCAATAATTTTTCTAAATGCTTTTTTTGCTTTTCAGCTTGATATTGTTCCGGTTTCCAATCATGATGACATGTAATAGAAAAGGTTAATCCTTCTTTGTAAGTATGTAAATCAATGGATTTAATAATATTTCTTTTTGTTGCATTTAAGCTGTAAGCAAATTTTAAGATTGCCCCTAATATCCTATATGTTTGTAACTCTTCTCTTGAGAACCATTGACTATATGGAGTAACATATCGCTTAAATCCTGACTTGCTTGTATAAGAAGCGATGAGGGCAACAATCATACGGTCTTTATGAAATAATCCATCAATTGTACGATTTGCTAATAAATAAAATGTGTGCTGACTGCTTGATTCAGAATCGATATATGATCCAAGATTATAAACAAAGGCACCCCGTTTTAAAAACAACTTATCCTCATCTGTTGTTGAAATAACTCCAGCTTTATTTAATAATTCCGTTATCATTACAGCACTATTTGTAACATGAAAAACATGATTTAAATTAACGTTATAGTCTGTTGCAAGCTCATAAAAGCTTTCCTCAATAACATTAGGAAAAAAGAAATACCAAATTCTTTTGTTAATTCTTCAAAGAAAACTCCATCCCGTAACCCTTTTCGACTTAAGGCAAAATGTTCCGCTCCTACGATGCTCATTAACTGACGAAACACCTCAACAGCAGGTATAATAATATCTGCACGGTCTTTTGAAAGTCCTTCTACCTTTTGCAACTCGGGAAATGAAAGGGATTGTAGATACTGATTCATTTCAAAAACATCTTCTCTACTCATTAAATATTGATGAACCCCGGCAATTGGATAGGCAACGTATTCTTGATGAATTTGGACCAGGTTACGTGCACTACCTCCGATACCAATTATAGGTAGACATTTATCTTTCACCCATTCTAACTGGTCCAATTGATTTTTAATGAAATTACGAAGGGTTATTAATTCTGATTCAGTGGGAATTTCCCCAGAAATAAATTGTTTTCTTAATGATAAAGCCCCAAAAGGAAAACTATGATAGTTCATTAACTTCCGGTCATGAAAGTACGTTACTTCTGTACTTCCTCCACCGATATCTATAGTGATCCCACTCTGAAAGGATGTTGTATTGACCACAGCTAAATAACCAAAATAAGCTTCTTCGTATTCAGACAAGATTTGAATTGAAAATTCAGTATCATTATTTACACGTTCAAGAATTTGCTGTTGATTTTTTGCTTGTCGAATAGTAGCAGTTGCAACACACTTTACATCATATAAAGAATGATGGTTCGTAACTTCCCTAAAACTTAATAGTGAATCAATAAGTATACGAATACCATCCTCTGTTAAGTCTCCTTCATCCGAAAGAAAATTTCGTAACCGTGCAACAACCTTAACATTTTCTATTTCTTTTAATCTACCGCTTTTCTCACGTAAATAAATAACCAAACGCATTGTATTTGAGCCGATATCAACAATTGCATATTTTTCTCTATCCAAATTCAACACCCTTATTTTCAAAATAAAAATACATTTACTTTTACACAAGTCATAGAGCTTCAACTTTACAGATTATCAACTAAAAAGAAAAATAAACAGTCATAAATTAATGTACATTATAACATATTCATTCATAAGGTATATTAAGTTTTAACCTACAAAATCCCTGTTCCTTGGGCAATTTACTTCCAACTGGAGTGATGTTAATGATTCATACTGTTCAACGAGGAGAGTCATTGGCCGTAATCGCTGCTAATTATCGCACATCTATACAACAGCTCATAGCTGTTAATAGGATTACCAATCCAAACTTACTATTTATAGGTCAGAAAATTACAATACCAGGTTTACCCGATCCCAACAGTATTCCCTATTCCATAGAGATTTCAATCTCACTGAAAAGGTTAACTTTAATCATGAACGGACAGGTAATGAAACAATATCCTATTGCAGTTGGTAAAATGGTTACTGCTACTCCTGTAGGAGACTTTGTGATCGTAAATCGTGAACCAAACCCTGGAGGTCCATTTGGAGTAATGTGGCTTTCTTTATCCAAGATACACTATGGTATTCACGGTACAAATAACCCTGCTTCGATTGGAAAAGCAGTATCACTTGGATGTATCAGAATGTATAATGAGGATGTCGTGGAATTGGCTTCCCTGGTTCCAAATGGAACTAAAGTATCAATTAGACCTTAAGATTTTATTAAGATTTTGTAATTAACGTATCAAAACGAGTAATATTACCTTATAATGACAAATGGAATATTGTCATATAAGGAGCGTACCCATGAAAATCTTTCATAATCGAAATTTTGTAAAATTATTTTTTGCAGCCCTCTTCTCTCAAATGGGAACAACGATTGGAAACATGGCTTTTGCCTTTTATCTTTTAGATCACTTTAGTCATCAACCTTCTTACGCAACTATAGCTGAATTAATGTATTCACTACCAACCATCCTTGTGTTTTTTATCGTCGGAGTCGTTGCAGATCGATTTGATCGAAAAAAAGTGGCTGAAAATTGCGATTGGATTCGAGCTGCCTTAACAGTTCTCCTTTTCGGAGCTCTTTTCACCAATTCTATTCCTTTTATTTTTCTCGTATTATTTTTAAGAAGTGCTGTTACTAAGTTCTTTTTCCCAGCGGAGAACAGCCTTGTTCAAGGAATATTAAATAAAGAGCAATATGCCCAAGCTGCTGGATTAAATCAAATGCTTTTTAGTATCTTTATGGTGTTTGGAGTTGGTTTAGGAGCCGCTATCTATAAAACAGTTGGCGTCCATGGTGCGGTCATTGTAGATTTTTTTAGTTTTATATTTTCTGCTTTGTTAATCCGCTCTTGCAAAATCCCTACTTCTGCAAGATTGCCTAATGGGAAAGTAGACTGGAAAGATGTAAACATAAAATCATCTATTGGAGACTTTAAGGCTGGTATTCTTTATATTGTCAAAAACCGATTGCTTTCCGTCCTTATTTTCGGATTTTTTATTTTCGGATTCTTCAACGGAGCTTTCGCCATTTTACCAATGTTTACCATGAAATATGAGTTATCACCAACGAACTATGAATGGTACGCTTCTTTATTTGCTGTTTCCTTAGGCTTCGGATTGTTAACAGGCAGCGGTTTAGGAACCTTGATTGCCTCAAAGTTCAAGCCTCATCAATTAATGATTTTTCCTATTTTCTTAACAAGTTTACTCATTTTCTTTTTAGGCTTTACAGATAAACTTTCTGTCTTCCTTGTCGTTGTGTTTATTATTGGGACATGCCTGGGACCAATTAATATTGCTATAGGCGGTTGGATGCCAAAAATAGTACATCCGAAGCTAATGGGACGTGTAAGCGGTTGGATTGATCCTTTAATGATGTTCGCCCAATCCGCAACACTGGGATTAATTGCTCTCCTTTTCCCTAAGTTTATTCAAGAAATTGATTACTTATATTATGGTATTGCATTTGTCATATTATTGGTTTCTTTATTCTATGCTTTTACCTTACCTAAGCTAAGCGAAGCTTTTGATAAGAAACAAAAACTACTACAACACAAACAAAAAACACAAAAACCAAGTAATGTCCCATCGATGTAAAGAAAGTGCATCTGCTCAACTGATATACAATTGAGCAGATACACTTTTATTTTTATTTCATCAGAAAGTATATTAATTTTATGGATGATAGTATAGAAGAAACTAAGGCTTTCTCCATTAGGACAGTTGACAAGCCTAGTTTTTCTAACCTTTTCTAATGTACTTGTTTATACAATAATACGAAATAGCTATTGAATTATTCAAAATAAATACCGTAACTTGTTGCATTTTACTCTTTACTAAGTATAATTTAAGTAAGAAACTTATTAAATGAGAGTGTAAAATGAAAAGGAGAGAACCAATGGAGGATCATAATCGTCTCGATCCAAGTAATCAACAATCTACAGAAAACCTCGCCCGTGCTATTTATGTTGTAAATAGACATGCAAAAACTGCGCCAAACCCTAAATTTCTCTATGCATTAAAGAAGAAAGCATTATTGAAACTTGTCCACGAGGGGAAAGCTTTAAAAAAAGGACTACATTTTTCAAACAATCCTAAATTTAGCAAACAGCAATCAGATGTTTTAGTATCAGCAGGAGAATATTACTTTCATATGCCTCCTACAAAAGATGACTTCGATAAACTTCCACATTTAGGTACTTTAAATAAAACCTATCGAAATCCCAAAGCACATATGTCTTTATCAAAGGCTAAAATCCTTTTACAATGTTATGTTGGTATGAATGAAGAAAAAAAGCCAGCTCAATCCTTTCAATCAAAAAAACACGTACATATGAAAAACCCGTGTTTAAAAGATTAGGTGAAAGTTACAGGTAATAATAGCCACACTTTGGAAATACGCACTTTTATAAGTGGCTATTCTCCACATATATTCTACCATCCCTGAATTTTTTCTATATTTTAACAAAAGGCTATCATGTATATTACAACATGATAGCCTTTATATTATAGAATATGTTTGTCTATTTGCTCTACAAGAAGATTTATTTCAGGTTTGCTAATCTGCGCACTAGCTCCAACCATTTGTCCTTTATGACGAAGGTCATTTGTGATCAACGACGAAAAGATCACAACCGGAAGGACACTTAAGGACTGGTTTTCTTTAATTTGCTTAGTTAGATGATGTCCATCCATTTGCGGCATTTCAACATCTGTTATGAGAAGTTGAACTTCATCTTCAATCGCTTTCCCAGATTCTACAATTGAAATTAGATAGAATAAAGCATCCTTCCCATTTTCAAAAAACTCAATATGCTGAAACCCTGCTTCATTTAACGTTTCCTGGAGTAACTTTCTAAGAAGTGGTGAATCTTCAGCCACAACTAGCTTCTTTTCAGACCGCTCTCTTTCACCTAATTTTTTTACATTTTCAATGTTTATCCCTGAATCAGGATTTATATCAACAACGATCTTTTCAAAATCCAATAGTAAAATCATTTGATCATTCATTTTCACTACTCCGGTTATTTGGCTCTCGAGCCCCTGGTACATTCCAGATGGTTTTTCAATATGTTCCCAAGAGATACGGTGGATTTGTGTAACAGAATGAACATGAAAAACCAATTTCGTTTGATTAAATTCAGTTACAATATATTTCTCTTCTAATGGTCTATCACTTTGAGGATATCCCAGAGCTTTCGCTACATCCACCACAGGAAGAATCTCTCCCCGGATTTCTATTATTCCTTCTACATTTGGGTGAGAATGTGGTATTTTAGTAACTTGTACTGGCTGAATAATTTCTTTAACTTTAATTACATTAATACCAAACTTACTCTTCCCAATACTAAATTCGACTATTTCAAGCTCATTTGTGCCGCTTTCAAGTAAAATACCCTTTTGTTGGTCCATATAAAACTTCCTTCCATGAAGATACATTTGTATACTTTATATCGGCATATTATTAAAAAATTATAGCCCTTTTTCATATAATATGAATGATAGGAAAGAAGTAAATTAGTTTCTATTTTCTCACAAGTACTTAAATAAAGCTTGGTCTAACATCCAAGCTTCTTCATCAATATAAGAAATTTAAAATTCTATCATCTGCTAAATTTGTATCAATCGGACCATTATTCATATCTCGACCATATTGCCACAGCCAGACATTGGCTCTGCAAGATGGAGTTACAGGATTATATCTTGGTGCTTTTCTTTCAGATGAAGTACCCGTTTCAGGTTCAGCACTCCAAAGTATTGTTTGTGTTGCAATGTCATGATTATCTTTTACTGCCTGGCAAAATGCCTGAGCAAAACTTCCTTTTTTAGAATCCTGATAAAATCCTGCTCTATAGCCTGATGGAATAAGAGTTTCCGTCCACCCACGTATCCATAAGGCATCGACATTATGTAAATTCTCTAGATTTGCAAACAATACTGTTTCTTTCGGAAAACCTAACCTCCTTGCATGATATACTGCATTCCTACCAGCAACTTGAGCATATTCGTAGCCTATTTCTTCACTAATGACATTATATATTGGCAAAATCTTAATTCCTTTATTTCTAAGAAAGTTAATTTCCGCTTTTGTTAAACCGCTTGACACATTGGGGATTTCTGTTAGATATCTCCCCCAATATTTTGGTAATCCTAAATTTTTTCTTACCCTTATGAAGAAATCCTGATTAACTGGGCCAGTAGAATTTACTCCCCAAATCTTACGTGCCAGAGACATCACGCCCTTTCTCTCTAAGCTCTACACATATATATGTATGACAAGGGTTGTTTAAAGCATGCTAACAAATAAAGTTTGATCTTTTTTTACATTAAGCTTTATGATTTTCTGCATTTGTTTCACCAGCTAAGGTCATAACAAATTATACAATCTCCTAACATGTACATGTTTCGAATATTTTAATGCCATCCTACATGTAAATGATTGAAATTTTCACACTTTATAAATTAAAAATAATGCAAAGTTGTAACACTCCTGATATAATCCATTTGTAAATTGTTTGATTACAAATTTACGGGTTGGGTTGAGGGTTACACACATAAGGAAGGGTAACTTTGGAAAAGTTTTTTCGATTGCATGAAAACAAGACCACTATAAAAAAGGAAATACTTGCAGGGACAGTATCCTTTTTTACGATCGTCTACATCGTTGTTGTAAATGCTTCAATATTATCAGATGCGGGAATACCTTTAGAGGCTGGGATTATTGCAACGGTTCTGACCTCAATAGCAGGTTGCCTAATTATGGGCTTCTTCGGAAATACTCCGATCATCCTTGTACCAGGCATGGGTGTCAACGCTCTCTTTACGTATACAATTGTCATGGGAATGGGACTAACATGGCAAGAAGGTTTAGCAGTTGTGTTTGTGTCCGGCATTCTTTTTACACTAATTGCATTTACAAAGCTGTCTGTCATTATTTCAGAATCTATTCCCCTCTCATTAAAAGAAGCAATTACAGTGGGTATTGGTTTCTTTTTAACATTTATTGGATTGCAAAAGGGTGGGATTGTTGTTCTTAATAGTGATACCTTTGTTGCTTTAGGAGACTTTAGCCAACCTGGAGTGATCGTGACACTTTTAACTTTACTCATTACGGTTGGCTTATTTATCAGACAAATCCCTGGTAATTTTCTAATCAGTATTTTTGCCGGTACCATTTTATCTGCATGTTTTGGTTTGCTGGAAGTTGATTTCTCGACAAAACCGCATGAGGCTTTTCTTGTCTACAAAGATGTCCTTTTTGCCATGTCATTTAGTCGTATAATGGATCTTGCATTTTGGACTGCTACTTTTTCTTTAACAATGGTTATTGTTTTTGAAAATATTGGGCTAGTATTTGGTCAGGTTCATATGATCAATCGCCCTGATCGCTACAAGCGTTCTTTTCAAGCTAATGCCTTATCTACTATCACATCAGGCATTTTCGGATCAAGTCCAACTGTAAGTACAGTTGAGACTGCAGCTGGGATTACTGCAGGTGGGAGAACGGGTTTAACTTCTATTACAACAGGTTTGCTCTTTTTAAGTTCTCTGTTATTTTTACCTATTATCAAAATTATCCCGGATAGTGCTATTGCACCAATTCTCATTTTAATTGGTAGCTTAATGATACAAAATATCCAACACATTGATTTACATGATTTTAGTGAAAGCTTTCCAGCTTTTCTTATCATCGCTTTAATTCCTTTTACTTACAGTATCGTAGATGGTATGGCATTTGGTTTTATTATGTATCCTATAGTAAAAGTCATTTTAAAAAGAAAAGATGAGGTAAAACCAGCTCTGTATATTATTGCTTTGCTATTTTTATTTAATTTTGTTTTTCATACCCTTCATTAAGGCAGACACTTGTCTGTCTTTTTTCATTGCCTCTTTTACTTCTACATCTTTCGTATAAAATTTATTCCTTTTCACAAAATAAAGATAATGTGAAAAAAGTATACTAGAGGTGAAGCATGAGAAGATATGTTGTATTGTTATTAACATTATTAATGATGACAGCGTGCAACAACGTAAACGAGGATGAGGCTACAAGTGAGAATCAAGAAGAGGGATTATTACAAACAGGAAATAATCGAGTCAAAACAAATGATGATCTTCTTTTAGAAGCAAGAGAAGAAGTAAATTATGATCATGATCGTGACCCTCTTCACCCTACACAAGCAGAGGAATTAGTAAAAGAGAAGCTTGGAGTTAGAAGAGATAAGAATACGATCGTACAATACGATCATGTTGAAGATGGGAATTATATAGTACATGTCTACTCTCTTGAAGGTAATCGTGAAAAAAGTGAAGCATGGTATATGGTGGATTTACAAACTAGAACAGTCGAGACACTTGTTCGTTAATGTTCTAGTGAATGGGGCAGCTCATGCAAAATGAGCTGCCCCTCACTATTTTCCAATCACTCTCTATGTGGACATTCACCTATTTTTGACACTGGCATATTGTAAACGTGAAGGTTTTATGAGAGGAGAATTACACATGTATCCATACAATCGTCAGTTTACAATGCCCGGTTTCCCGCCATTTGGACCTCCTGGCGGCGGCTTTGATCAACAACCACCATTTGGACCACCGGGTTTTCAAGGAGGGCCTGGTCAAGGGGGACCCCCACAAGGACCACCACCTGGTGAGATACCTCCAATGCAATCCCAAAGTCAAATAGGAACTTTTGCAGTTGATCCCGGTGGAATCCGTAGATGTTTATTCCGCTTTACGTACGTTCGTCTAAATAATGGTCGTGCCTTTTGGTATTATCCTACATTTGTAGGTCGAAATTCAGTTGCAGGCTATCGCTGGAGAAGACGTCAATATCGTTGGGTTTACTTTGGAATTGACCTTGATCAAATTCGCTCGTTTAGTTGTTAACAGCAAAAATCATGAAGGATTGTCCTATGTGCAACCTTCATGATTTTTTATTTTGACTCAGAAGTAAAAATTGTAAAAATAAAATCACCATTACCTGTACATAGTAATTTTGCAAGACCAAATATTTATTAGGAGGGCAATATCATGACAAAGCGCAATATTAAAACAAAATCCGGACTTCAAACGGCTAAACCTATCACAGATCTTGAAATTTCTAAAGATCTTACATCGGTTAATAAAAAAGCAGAAAAAACTCGTCCTCGAAATCAGTAAAATATGATAACAAAAAGGTTCTCACCTACATGATTCCGTAGTTTTGAGAACCTTAAACATTTTATAGTTCATAAGCATATTTTGTTAAAAATGCTTGTCTTCGTTTTGCTTGTGAAATTATCGTTTGTATTTCATTTTTATAAAATTTAACATGTGCACTTGAAAGGGCAAAAAGCATTTCATTTTCCAACTTATCAATTAGCGCTTGTTCTTCTTTGGTTAATAATGTTATTTCTTCACTCATCATTATCACCTCAATAGTTATAAAATCATGTTTCTATAATTATTCGGTCGTTAAACCACCTTTGTGTCGGTCTTTCTAAATATGGAGATTTATAATTATTGTTATTCTTTGTATTATCTTTAGATCTCCTTCTTACATCCAATTCACTTTACCCTTTTATTCTCATATCTAAACACGTTAAAAAGACATATATTCTATATAAGAAAAAAGGTGACATGTCCAATAAAAATGGTAAAATTACTCCTATATGTTTAATTTTTAGAAATATGCCAAGCTTTAACGCAATCATACAACCTTTTACATTATCTTTAGGAGGATTCATATATGGAACATTTAGTTAATTCTAAAGTAAAACAAATAGAACTCTCAGGCATTAGAAAGTTCTTTAATCTTGTAGCAGATTATGAAGATGTTATATCTCTCACGATTGGACAACCGGATTTTCCAACACCTGAGCATGTAAAAGCCGCAGGAATGAAGGCAATTGATGATAATTTCACAACTTATACTCATAATGCTGGGTTGATTGAATTAAGAGAAGCTGCTAGTCAATTTGTGAATAAAAAATATGGTTTAACCTACTCTCCAAATAACGAAATCATTACGACGGTTGGCGCTAGCCAAGCAATTGATTGTACGTTTCGTACAATACTTGAGACAGGGAGCGAGGTCATTTTACCTAGTCCCGTATATCCTGGGTACGAACCACTAATAAAACTCGCTGGTGGAACACCAGTCTACGTGGATACAACAAAAACTGATTTTAAGTTAACTGCCGAACTTTTAGCACCTTACATAACAGAAAAGACGAGATGTATTGTTCTTCCTTACCCGTCCAACCCAACCGGAGTGACACTTACTGATATAGAATTAAGTGAAATTGCAGATCTTGTCAGGGGAAAAGATATTTTTGTTTTATCAGATGAAATATATAGTGAATTAGTTTATGAAGGAACTCATCATTCTATTGCTAAACATATATGGGAACAAACCATTGTCATTAATGGCTTATCAAAGTCACATAGTATGACTGGATGGAGAGTCGGCTTTGTATTTGCTCCTGAAGCTATCACCAAACATCTTTTAAAGGTTCATCAATACAATGTTTCCTGCGCTACATCTATATCTCAAAAAGCGGCCGTAGAAGCTTTAACGATTGGAATGGACGATGCTAATGCTATGAAACATTCATACCAAGAACGTTTAGATTATGTGTACGATCGATTAATTCAAATGGGATTCGATGTAGTAAAACCAAATGGAGCATTTTACTTATTCCCTAATATTAGCCAATTCAAGCAATCATCATTTGATTTTGCCTTATCATTGGTGAAAAATGCTGGAGTTGCTTTAGTACCCGGTAGTGCTTTTTCGGAGTATGGAGAGGGATACGTGCGATTATCATATGCTTACTCAATGGAGCAATTAAAAAAAGCAATGGACAGAATGGAAAACTACGTAACGAATCTTTCATGATCTTTTCTGTTCGTTTCCAACCGTTAACTTTCTGAAACAGCGGCATTTGCCGTTGTTTCAGCTTAACGAAAAAAATTATCCACATGGCAATACAATTGTAAATATACTTCCTTTTCCTACTTCACTTTCTACATACATATTACCCCTATGGTTTTCAATTATTTTATATGTAATCATTAAACCTAAACCATTTCCCTTTTCCTTCGTTGTTAAGAAAGGTTCACCTATTCTCTCAAGAAATTCGGGAGGAATCCCTTCTCCTTCATCCTTTACAATAATCTTAACAGATTGGTTGATTTTCTCTGTTAGTACTTTTACTTTACCGCCTTTAGGCATTGCATCTATTGCATTTTTAAATAAATTAATAAATACTTGTTTTAATTGATTTTCATCACAATTGATTTGCAATTCCGGGAAAGAATGCTTTTGTAAGATTGAAACATTATTCATATTCCCTTGTGTTTCTAGTAGAATTGCAACGTCATTGAGTAATGTTACCAAATCTGTTTTCGTAAATTTTGTTTCCTGTGGTTTTGCTAACATAAGAAGCTCACTTAATATCATTTCGATTCTATTGAGCTCTGAAAAAATGATATGAAAATATTGACTATGATTAGAAATATCCGGTTGCATGATTTGCAAAAATCCTTTGATGGATGTTAATGGATTACGAATTTCATGTGCAATACCTGCCGCCAATTGCCCAGCAATTGATAATTTTTCGGATCTAATCATTAACTCTTCTGTTTTTTTTCGGTAAGAAATATCACGCAAAATCACTTGAACTGCTTTTTCCCCATAATAAGTTGTAGGAATGCATACCATCTCAGTATATATGGTTGTTTCTTTTGAAATTAACCATGATTGTTTTGTTAGTTGTACATCTGATGTTCCGTCTAAAATATGTTTCAAAGAATTCCTCATTGTTTGATGATCGCCAGGATGTAAATATTCATAAATATTACGTCCCAACATATCTGGATAATCTTCTGCCTTAAAAAGCTTCACACCTGATTCATTCATAAACACCCATTTATCTTTATGAATAACGGCTATTGTGTCGATGGAATTATCAATGAGCCTTTGATATCTTTCTCTACTTTTCTGGAGGATCTTTTGAAAGTTCCTTCTAGAAGAAATGTCATTCATAACTACCAGTTCAGCTAAGGACCCTTTAAATTTCGTTAGCGAGGCCATTATCTCCAGATTGATTTCACGACCATCTAACGTGTGCCAAGTTTCTTCAATAATACCGATTTTCTCTCCGTTGTATAATCGATATTCTCTATTTTTAATGACATCATGATATCCTTTATCCGTAAAATCGAATGTATGTTTCCCAATTAGTTGTTCCTTGGAAGCTGCCCCTAATAAATCCTGAAATGCTTGATTAACAAAACAAAGCTTTCCCTTCTTTGATATGAAAACAGGTGTAGGCAAATCTTCAAGTAGAATACGGTCTTGGCTCACAAATTCTTTATCATTCAACTTGGTTAAGCCATTCTGATTATGATCAGTCAAACCGGTAGCTGCTTTGGTTAATAATCTCATTTTGAGGATGATTTCCTGCTCAACATCTTGAACATTGCTGCGGATAAAGTCAAGGTCAGCTTCAAACCAGACATATTTACCTAATTTAGTAAAAAAACGGAATGAACAAGGATGAAGATGATGCTCATTAAAAAAGTAACTTTCAACTAAAAATAAATCCTCGATATGTAAAAATTCTTTCATGTACTTACCGACCAGTTCAGAACTTGAATAGCCCAGTAATTCTAATGAATTGGATGAAATATATTGAAAGCGGCCATTTGAAGAGACAACAGCATAAAGTTCTAAAGACTGACTCACTTCCTCTTGACGTACTAAGCCTCTTTCCATTCGTTCTCCCACCTTTTTCGTGACCTCTATACTAGTTCATTAGTTTTATATAACGAACAAACATCTCGATTATTTTAACCTTAATAATTCTATTTCTATAGTAAAAATTCCTTTTTTAAGACCGCATATTTCTTAAAAATAAGTTTACATTGTTCTGTAAGTTTGTCAATCTATCAAATTTCATTATTCTATTCTTTTTGTAGGGATCATAAGAAAAAACTTGGCATACCGCCAAGTTTTTAGCCTTTATATTCCCCATTATTTTTAGCCGCTTTTTCTTTTTTCGCCTTATCTTTATGAATTTTATTTGCCGCAGCGCTTCCAAACTCATGGCTAAACTCTGAATCGAGTACACTGGAATCAAAGCCTTTTTTATTTTTTTGTTGCGGATCATTTTTTTCGTTCGTTTTGCCATTTTTCTTCACTCCTTTCACACGATTAATCTTATTTTGCGATAGGAAGAATGAAATATGTGATAAATAAATTTTTCCATAAATAGCAAAAGAAGAGGAGATTATTCCTCTTCTTTTGCCGATTTTTCAGGATCAATTTCGGTTGTGGTAACATATTTCTTTTGGAGATCTATATAAGCTTTAATAATTTTGTTGGCTATATTTTTATTTACAGGGGTTTTATCATTGTTTGCCCAAGGCACAACAACACTGAATGCTATTTCTGGTTTATCTGCTGGATAATAACCCACATAGTTTAAATTGTTTGTTTTCTTACCCCAATATTCACGTCTGGGTCCATAGTAATTTGTTTGAGATGTTCCTGTTTTACCTGCTGAATCATAATCAATGTACCTTGAAGCAGTACCACGAGCTGTTTGAACAACCATTTTAAACCCTTGTTGAACACGCTCAATTTCATCTTGAGTATTGTTTACTCGATTCAATACAGTTGGAGACTTATCTACAGCAATTGGCCCTAGTGTTGATTCATCAACAGGTGTATGGATACTTGTTACGATTCTCGGTTGAACACGTGAACCACCGTTTGCAATAACAGATACATATTGAGCCAATTGAAGTGGTGTATACGTATCGAACTGTCCGATGGAGATGTCCAGAAGCTTACCAGCTGCATCAGGTGTACTTAACAAACCAGCTGATTCCTGAGGCAAATCAATACCAGTTGGAACTCCTAAACCAAATTGGGCGAAATAATTACGAAGCTTTTGGAAGTCCTCCGTTGACACATTTAAGGGGCCATGTGGAACATATTTTATATCAGCAATTCTTAGAGCAACATTAAACATATACACATTTGATGACCGTTGTAATGCAGTTAGATCAGTAACATAATTGAGAGTACTATAAGAACTTTTTGGTGGAGTTCCTTTGAAATACATTGTTTTATCAACAAATCCTTGCCCAATAGGCATCCCATCCTGATAACCAGCTAGCACAGTTGCACCCTTAACAGTTGATCCAGCTTCATATTGAGTAGCAAAGGCTCCATAAGCAAAGTCAAGCATTTCTCCACTTCGGTCATCTGGATCAAGCATCTTTCCAGCCATCGCTAATACATCACCTTGATACGGATCCATCATCACGACAAACGCCCGATCCATAAGAAAGTGACTTCTACTCGCTTTGCGTAGTTCTTCTTCAATGATTTTTTCTACTTCCATCTGCAATTCCATATCAAATGACAGCTTTAAATCATATCCGCGTTGTCCTTCTTCTACAACTTGTTCGGATACAATATTCCCATTATTATCAGAAATATATTCAATTTTTGCTTTTTTAGGATTTAAATAATCTTCATATTGATATTCAAGATAACTTTTTCCTACACGTTCATTTCTTGCATATCCTCTTGCCTTATAATAATCCTGACGTGATTGAAGAATACCCTGTTCAGCCGAAGTTACTCCACCGAAAATCGTTTGTAGGGAAGCATAAGGGTATTCACGTCCCCAATCCGTAATAACATCAACCCCAGGAAGCTGTTCTAAATGTTCAGCAACAAGTGCAACCTCATCATCTGTTAAATTTAGCGATTTTACAACTTGTGGTTCATATTGGTAGCCTGACGAAAAGCGTGTGTAAATATAAGCTAACTCCATATCTTCCAGGCTGTTCTCAATTTTACTAATTTCAGCTTTAGGAACACGTTCTACTTGTAGCTTATATGTTTCAGATGGTTCTAATTCCAATTCACTTTCAGTTAATAATTCCTTTGCTTTTGTTGGATTCGAAGCTAACCAAAAATCACGTATATCACGCTCTTTAAGCTCTTCTTTTAAGTATTCGGGTTCATAGCTAATATACTCTGCAAGCTTAATGGCCGTATTGATTTTGTCTTCTGCTTTTGTCGTCTTATCAACAGTATAGGTAATCGCAGGCACCCTTTTGTTATCAACAACCACACGATTGTACCTGTCATACATCTTTCCCCGTGGAGCAGGCAGACTTGCGTAATCTGATTCTGTCTTTGAAACTTCCTTTGAAAATTCTTCCCCTTGAACAATTTGAACGACTCCTAATCGAACAATTAAAGCAACAAATAACAGGAACACAACAAAAAAGAACACATTGGTCCTTATGTACCTTGATTTTCTCAGCTTTCGCTGTTCTGATTTACTTGTGTTTTGTTCTGTCAAAGAACTCCCTCCTATCTAAATTTTTTCTATATAAAAAAATGATTTATAAAATTAGGCTACCCTTTATTTTACCACTAAAAAGCACAAAGAGATAGATTGCTTTATGACATTCATGTGAAGTAGAAAAAGTGAAATGAATATAAAAGGTTGTCCATTTTTATTGGACAACCTTTTATATTTAGACGATTTTATTTTATGAAAAGTTTCAAAAAAGGATACTAATTTTGTTTTTTCTTCAAATTTCTTCCCATAATTTCACTAAAGCTTGTGTGCCTTTATCTTCAAAACCAGCTTCAGCCAGTTTCTCGTACAATTGATGTGCAAGTTCCAATCCAGGAGTATAAAGGTTCATTGTAGTTGATTCATCAAGCGCAATGCCCATATCTTTTATAAAGTGTTTGATAAAGAAACCCGGTTCAAAATCATCTGCCAACATACGTGGTGCGAGATTGCTTAATGACCAACTTCCAGCTGCACCGGTCGTAATACTTTTCAGTACATTTTCAGGTTCCAGCCCTGATTTTTTCGCGTAAGAAATAGCCTCACAAACACCGATCATACCTGAAGCAATAGCAATTTGATTACACATTTTTGTATGTTGACCAGATCCAGCTTCTCCTTGATAGACAATGTTTTTTCCCATCTTTTCAAATAGAGGAAAACAGGTGTCAAAAGCTTCTTTATCACCGCCAACCATAATCGCTAACCGTGCTTCTCTAGCTCCTATATCTCCTCCAGATACAGGGGCGTCAAGAGCATATATATCTTTTAACTTAGCCTGTTCATATATTTTTTTAGCCAACGAAGGTTGTGAGGTTGTCATATCAATAACATATGTACCAGGTTTTGCTGAGGAAACAATCCCGTTTTCCCCTAAGTATACTTCTTCAACATCTTTTGGGTAGCCAATCATGGTAATGATGACTTCACATTCATTAGCCAATTCATTAATAGAATCAATCCAAACTGCCCCTAAATTTATAAGATCTTCTGCCTTTTTCTTTGTTCTTGTATAGACACTTAAGGGATAACCTGCCTGTAAGATATGTTTAGCCATGCTTTGTCCCATAACACCTAATCCAATAAATCCAACCTTTTGTTTCATCAGTAACTCCTCCTTATTTTTTATAAATATTTTCACTTATTTTATGAGGTTTCATTTTCAGTTAATTAAATTGACTTCACCATACCTCCATCAATTAAGAAGGTTTGACCAGTCATAAAACTATTATGATCAGATAAAAGAAATGCAACATAATTTGCGAATTCCTCGGGTAAACCATATCTTCCTAAAGGAATCGTTTTTCTCATTTTATCTTCTATTTCCTCTTTTGAAACCCCATTATTTTTTGCTGCTGTTTCATCCAGAAACGCTACCCTGTCTGTTGCAATTCGGCCGGGTGCCACCGTATTTATTAGTATTTGATATGGAGCAAGTTCTGAAGCCAATGTTTTAGATAAACCGACTATCCCAATTCGAAATGTATTTGATAAAATAAGACCGGGAATAGGCTCTTTCACTGATGAAGAGGCGATATTGACAATTTTGCCACCATTTTGTTTCATGTGAGGTAAAACCGCTCTAATCATCCGAATATAACTAAGCAGATTTAATTCAAACGAATGCTGCCAATCTTCATCTGTCATTTGCTCAAATGTACCTGCAGGCGGTCCTCCTGCATTATTAACTAAAAGATCAATAGATCCCAGATCGGTTACTGTTTTTGCAACAAGTGCTTCGATTTCCAGCTTATTTTTTATATCACATGTTTGATAAATGATGCGAGCATGACTTTTCTTACTTTCAAGCTCTGCTTTTATCTTCTCCAGTTTTGCCTGGTCACGGCTGGATATCATGACATTAGCACCTTGCTCAAACAATTTTTCAGCTATTGCTTTACCTAAACCTTGGCTCGAAGCGATGACTAAGGCATTTTTACCTTTTAGATTTAGATGCATTTATTTCACCTCTTATGTATGATAAATTTATTTTACCATTACATGTAATGTGTGATAAAGTGAGCTTTCAGTTGAAGCTGTACTACTCGTTAAGTATAAAACAAAAAACTCCCATCTTTTGATGAGAGTATAGCCTTTAGGTAAAATATTCAACTTTTGCTGTAGGAAAATAATGATCAACATAATCCTCAAGTGTTTCTCGAAGTTCCTGCTCCTGATCTTTTGGGTAGATATATTTTCCGATACCATACCTGCCCCACTTATATCTTCTTTCCTCTTCATTTAACTCCAGCTTTGTTTTAGGATAATTTTTTTGTATCACTCTTTTTGCCGGTTTAGTGAAACGATGCTGAATCATCTCAAACGTGATATCACTTCGAACCTCTTTTGGCAAGGATGCATCGAGTTTTTCAAATAACACTTTGTATCCTTCTTGCCATCCTTCATGAACATATATAGGAGCAATTATAAACCCTAAGGGATATCCGGCTTTTGCTACTTTCACGGCAGCTTCAATACGCATTTCCAGCGGCGATGTTCCAGGTTCAAAATTTTTAATAACATAATCAGCATTTATACTAAAACGAAATCTGGTTTTGCCATTATGTTTCGCATCTAACAGATGGTCTACATGATGAAACTTCGTCACAAATCTAAGTCTTCCCATATCGGTTTGTCCAAAAAATTCGATGGCAGATTTTAGTGAATGTGTAAGGTGGTCAATTCCTACTATATCTGATGTACACGAAGCTTCAAAACGTGTGACTTCAGGTGTTCGCTGCTCCATATAAGTTTGTGCTTGTTCAAGGATTTCATCAACATTTACATATGTGCGAATATACGGTTTGCTTCCCATTGTTGTCTGTAAGTAACAATAATGACAATGCCCCATACAGCCAGTGGCTAATGGAATGGCATATTCCGCCGAAGGTTTTGAGCTATCAAATTCCAAAGTCTTTCTTACCCCAACAACAAGGGTTGATTTTGCATTTCGATATTGTTGTAAGTGATTCTTACCAGGTATATTACGAACCTGATTATGTGAAGTCGTTTCCCGAATTTCCAATCCCATCTTCTCAAATTTTTCTTTCAATTCAACACCACGGGGATATTCCAAAGCTCTTGGTTCTATATAAACTAATTGTGGAACAAACGGTTTAATCATGAATGTACCTTCCTTTGTTAAAAGTCACTAGAAAGAACTATACATCATTAAAATATGCATTTCGTTACACCCTTAGTCTCAATAATAATTTCCTATTTAATCATGCGTTTTATAATCAAACAATTGGTTATACAATTCTTCAGCGTCTTCAAAGCTGGAAAAAACAGCATCATCCTCTGCAAGCGGATGGTAGGCATCATGAAGAAACAGAGCAAGCTCTTGGTTGTTATTAGGATGTTCTACGATCTCTGCTTTTTCAATATTCGCTACATTGACAGCATGGGGATTTCTGTAAATGACATATACCTCTTCCCCTACTCTAAAATTATTCATTAAGACACCTTCCTTCATTTGATAAAGGTAGTTTTCCCTATTGATTAGTAAATACGCAAAAAGGACAGGCATTTTCAGCCCGTCCTTCTTAAGACATTAATCTATTTGAAATGTTTCTTTTACAAATGCAATAACTTCTTCTGTAGTATCCATGGATAATACAGTTTCTTTAATGCTTTGAGCTTGTTCTTTTGATAATCCTTTAATTTGTGTACGTGCCGGAAGTATTGATGTTGCACTCATTGAGAATTCATCAAGGCCTAGTCCAAGCAGCAATGGAATTGCGATTGGATCGCCTGCCATCTCACCACACATTCCAGCCCATTTCCCTTCTTTATGAGCTGCTTCAATAACCATTGAAACAAGACGTAAAATTGCAGGACTGTATGGTTGGTATAAGTATGAGACACGCTCGTTCATACGATCAGCTGCCATTGTGTACTGAATTAAATCATTTGTTCCGATACTGAAGAAGTCTACTTCTTTTGCAAATTGGCTTGCCATAACGGCAGTTGATGGAATTTCAACCATGATACCAATTTCAATTGAATCAGATACTTGAACTCCACTTGCAACCAGCTTTTCTTTTTCTTCTAAAAGAATTGCTTTTGCTTCTCTAAATTCAGAAAGAGTCGCAATCATAGGGAACATGATTTTTAGGTTTCCGTAGCTGCTAGCACGTAGTAACGCACGTAATTGTGTACGGAAAATCTCTTGTTCCTCTAAGCATAAACGAATTGCTCTAAAACCTAAGAATGGGTTCATTTCTTTTGGAAGATGTAAGTATGGTAATTCTTTGTCTCCACCGATGTCTAACGTACGAACAACAACCGGCTTATCTCCCATTCTTTCAAGAACTGTTTTGTATGCATCGTATTGCTCCTCTTCAGTTGGAAGCTGATCTCTTCCCATGTATAAGAATTCAGTACGATAAAGTCCTACTCCTTCTCCACCGTTTTCTAATACACCTTTTACATCATCAGGAGTTCCGATGTTTGCTGCAAGCTCAACGTGTTGACCATCTTTTGAGATTGTCGGTTCGTTAACAAGCTTTGCCCATTCAGCTTTTTGAGCTTCGAATTTTGCTTTTTTCTCTTCGTATTGTGCAATGACATCTGAAGATGGATTGATAATGACATCACCATCAAGCCCATCTACAATAACCATTACGCCATTCTCAATAGAAGAAGTTGCCTGCTTCGTACCAACAACCGCAGGAATTTCCATTGATCTTGCCATAATTGCTGAATGTGATGTTCGACCGCCAATATCAGTTGTAAATCCTTTTACAAATTGACGGTTTAACTGAGCTGTATCAGAAGGAGTTAAATCTTCAGCAATGATCACAACTTCTTCTGAAATTAAGCTAGGATTAGGAATTTGAACACCTAACAAATGAGCGATAACACGTTTCGTTACATCGCGGATATCTGCTGCGCGCTCCTTCATATAATCATTGTCCATTGATTCAAACATTGAAACGAACATGTCTGCTGTTTCTTTCATTGCAGATTCTGCATTAACACCATCTGTTTCAATTTTATCCTTTACAGGACTTAATAACTCGGGATCACTTAAAACTAGTAAGTGAGCAGCAAAAATTTCTGCTTTATCTGCACCTAACTCACGGTTAGCATGCTCTTTAATTTTTTCAAGCTCAGATTTTGATGTAGCAATTGCCGCTTCGAATCTGCTTTTCTCTGCTTCTTTATCTGTTACAGTTTTTTGTTCTATCTTTAATTCTGGTTCTTCTAAGCGGTATGCCTTTGCAATTGCAATACCTGCAGAAGCTCCAATCCCTTTAAGGTTATTACTCATTATTCGCCTAGCCCTTCATTTTTAAATGTTTCTGCTAATCCTGCAACAGCATCTTCAGCATCTGAACCAGCAGCAATAATTTTAATTTGAGATCCTTTAGGAATACCTAAAGACATAACACCCATAATTGATTTTAGGTTAACACTTTTACCATTATATTCTAAGTTAACATCTGAATCATATTTGCTAGCAGCCTGTACTAAAACTGTTGCCGGACGTGCGTGAATTCCTGAATCTGCTGTTACTGTGAATGTTTTTTCTGCCATTTTCATCAATCTCCTTTAAAATTCAACATTTTTTTCAAGTTTTTATTTTATCAGCCACACTAGTCAAATGACAAGTGTGGCATCTTTTTTATATTCAAATTAATCTTCAATCGAAATAACATCTGCATCTTTTGCCGTTACATTACCTTGGGCTTGAAGCTTAATTGATTGACCATCTTTTAGGTTTGTAAATACAATTGGTGTCATTACAGATGGTGCATTTTCCTTTACAAAATCAAGATTTACTTCAAGTATTTTTTGACCTTGCTCAACAATGTCACCTTCCTGAACAAACGCTTCAAAACCTTCACCTTTTAAGTTTACTGTATCAATTCCAAAGTGGATTAATATTTCTTTCCCACCATCAGATTGGATCCCAATCGCGTGTTTCGTTGGGAATACATTTAGAATTTTACCATTTACAGGTGAAACAACCGTTCCATTTGTAGGTAAGATAGCAAAACCATCTCCCATCATTTTCCCGGAGAATACTTGGTCAGGAACTTCTGTAATTTCTTTTATTTCTCCAGTAAGTGGCGCAACAAATGTTTCATTAACGACTTCATTTTTAATTCCGTCAGCAACTACATCTTCCACTTGCTCCTGAACTTCCTGTTCTTGTGAATGTGTTCCAGTTGCTTTTGGACGTTTTCCGGACATGACGTCTTGGATCTGAGTTTTTAAGTTATCCGATTTAGGACCAAAGATAGCTTGAATATTGTTACCAACTTCAAGTACACCTGAAGCACCTAATTTTTTCAAACGATCCTTATCAACGTTTTTACTGTCATTAACTGTTACACGTAAACGAGTAATACAAGCATCTAAATGCTTGATATTTCCTGATCCGCCTAATGACTCTAAAACTTGTGAAGGTAAATCACCTGTAGAAGGTTTTGCTTGACCTTGATCAGAAGTCTCGACATCTGCCGCTTCACGACCAGGTGTGGCAAGATTCCATTTACGTATAGCAAAACGGAACCCAAAATAATAAATGACTGCTAGTACCAAACCTACTGGAATTACATACCACCAGTTTGTTTGAGGGTTTAATACCCCGAATAGTAAAAAGTCGATTAATCCTCCAGAGAACGTCATCCCAATTTTCACATCAAGGATGTGCATGATCATAAATGATAACCCAGCAAATAAAGCATGGATACCAAATAACACTGGTGCAACGAATAAGAAAGAGAATTCAAGTGGTTCTGTAATACCTGTTAAGAAAGAAGTTAATGCAGCAGAACCCATCAAACCTGCAACAACTTTTTTGTTTTCTGGTTTTGCTTCATGGTATATTGCAAGAGCAGCAGCTGGTAACCCAAACATCATGAATGGGAACTTACCTGTCATGAATGTACCTGCTGTTAAGTCTTGAACTCCGTCACGAATTTGCGCAAAGAAAATTGTTTGGTCACCACGAACAGTCTCACCAGCAGCATTAACATAACTGCCAAATTCAAACCAAAATGGTGAATAGAAAATATGGTGTAAACCAAATGGAATTAATGAACGCTCAATGATCCCGAAGATAAGGGCAGCCAATGTTCTATTTGCGTCTAAAAGATTTGTTGAGAAAGCATTTAACCCTGTTTGAATTGGAGGCCATACAAAGTACATTGCAATCCCTAATAATACTGTAGATGCAGCCGTTACGATTGGAACAAATCGTTTCCCTGCAAAGAACCCTAAATATGAAGGCAATTCAATTGTAAAGAAACGATTGTACATTGCTGCTGCAATGATACCAACAATGATACCTCCAAAAACTCCTGTTTGTAGTGTTGGAATGCCTAGGACATTACCATAAGCAGCTCCATTATTAGCTAAAAACTCGGTAAGTTCCTGTCCACCTTCTGGAATAGTCCCTACCCCTTTAAGAATACTGCTCATGGTGATGTTCATAATTAAGTAACCAATTAAAGCTGCGATACCTGCAACTCCATCTCCGTTAGCTAGGCCGATAGCTACCCCAACGGCAAATAATACTGGGAGATTTGAGAATACAATATTACCCGCGTTTTCCATTACACTCGCAATTAACACAACCCAATCAGCTGTTAAGAATGGAGCTAAATCAGTTAGTGTTGGATTTTGCAGCGCATTACCTAATGCAAGTAATAATCCAGCAGCAGGTAGTAATGCAACTGGTAACATTAGAGCACGTCCAACTTTTTGCAAGACGCCAAATGCATTTTTAAACATAAAACAACCTCCTATTTCATTACATATTTGCTTAATAAAAGTCTTGAAGCCAAAAACACTCTTAATATTAACCGTTTACAATCTCCCTACAATGAGGTATCAAATACAAAAAAGGCATGGTGAACATAGCTTTCATCTGCTATTAGGTATAGTTCCCCAAAATAGCAAATAAAAACACTTTGTTCACTCATGCCTGATCGAATCAGTAACACGTGAATAATATCGGTTACAATTATTTATTTGTTAATCGGTATAAGTGCATTGTTAAATAAACTGCTTCAGCTTCATAAACAGGTTTTTGTAACACCTGTTGCATCACTTTTATCATTTTCCAAGAAGTATTGTAGCATAAGGGATATTCCTTTTTCAACAGAAAAGATAATTTTTCTGGTTCTGATACAGTTTCACCAGCGTTAACTCTTTCTATCGTGTAACGAAGATGGCGAATTAATCGTAGATAATTCACACTGTCCCGGTCCACTTTCACCTTAAGTGAATCCTCAATAACCTCAGTTAAAAGGCTTATTAATTGTGAATATTGATTAACTTCAGATAATGGTTTATTAGAAATTGCGCTATGAATATGGAGAGCAATAAACCCTATTTCCCCTTCCGGCAAATCAACAGATAACGACTTATTTAAAAACTGTATAACATCTGTTGCCAGCTCATATTCAAAAGGATAAAGAGATTTCGTTTCTAACAAAAAGGGATTTTTCAAATCCATCCCTTGTTGCAAACGCTTTAAAGCAAAAGTTATGTGATCGGTAAGTGCGATATGGATGTGTTCATTAAGCGGCTTTTCCACACGCTCAAAAATATACCGAATAGCATCTTGAACAACTTCGAGCATGTCTTCATCAATGTCTGATAATAACATTTTATATTGCTCTTGTTCTTTTTGGTTTGTAAGCACAAACATTTTTTCATAGCTCTGCTCTTGAATAATGTCACCGTTCTTTTTACCAAAACTTATACCTTTACCTATCAATACCACTTCTCCGTAAGAGTCATGTGAAGCGATCAACACATTGTTATTTAATGTTTTTTTATTTTAAAGGACTCCTTCACGAAATCCACAACTCCTTTACATTCAATCTTACATATCGTACAAAAGTTAAGCATGGACGTCAATGAATTTGTCGATTTTTGTAGTAAAGAATTATTATAGTGATTATAATACAATGGAATTATTTTTTTATATCACTTTACACCTGTAAATTACTAGTTATTATGAGTAGGGTTCCGCTGTACCGTACATTTATTTAGGAATAAAATCAAAAGCTGGGGGAAGCTATAGAAGAGGTGACTACATGCGAAAATCAATGATCATGATTCAGCTATTTTTTTTATAGGATTAATGACATTAAACAACGCTCGAGCTGCAGAACAACCAGACGTAAAAGTGCTAGATATAGAATCTAATTCTGTTATACTTGAGAAAGAAAGCTCATTATTATTTGATCGTGAAGTTAAAAAAGCAATAGAAGGTATTAAAAATATTACAATTCAAGCAAGCCCCTTCCTAAAAAAGGGTATCTCATTAGAGTTCCTTTAACCAATTCAGTAAAGGTAAAAAATAAATGGTTTGATGACTTTATTTCAGAGGCATTAATTATTTATAATGTAGAGGATAAAACCCAACATAGACTTATTTTATATAATGATGAAAATACACCAGTCTTTTTTGACATCTATTTTGAATTCACAACCCTATCTAAAGAATTAAATTTAGCAATGAACGGTAAATAAGATACAATGATACTGCTACATCTCCCAGTTTGTGTTATAATTAAATCCGGATTGACCGTGGATGTTGCCGCATCCACAGTCTGCAGTTTCTTATTGGACCAAATCTTGTGACATAAGTAGACCTTTTTCATAGGGTCTATTTTTTTTGTGAGAAGGCTAAAATAGCGATAATTAATGAGGCGAATGTAAACATTGAAATTAAACTTTCATAAATCGTCAACAAGCATCACCTCCTTCCAGAAGGGGCTTGTTCGATCCTAATGAAACTGCAACCTAATTGTACCATACGACGCCTAAAATTAGAACACACGTTCTTACTTTGGTAATATTAGCCTACATCATACCCTTTTGATCACCACTTTTGGCTTTTTTACTTCATCTATTATATTTGAAGCAATTTTTACTTTTGCTAAAATTCCTTTTAGCATCTCATCGTCGTCTGCATTTTTATTTAGATATATTTCTGAAAAGTCTTGAATAGCACTAGCTAATAATTCAACAGCCCTTTCCTGTTCACTTTCTTTTATTCCTTTATTATCTTTAACATAATGTCTGATCATTTCATTGGTTATTTCCTTAATTCTCCTAGCTTTTTCGATAGTTGTCATTCTCTCTCCCCCATCCATCATTAATATATTTTTTCACGGATTACTAATATCCATCATACGCTATACAATGTTCAATTATGGCAGAAAATAATAAGAATGTATGTTTGTATGTATGGATAAAAGAATGTATGTTCGTATATAATATAAAGGAATACATTGGAGGTGGATGAAATGAATTGTTTTTTCACACAGAGCCTGGAGCAAAACCATCCGATCACGATTATTTATATTGCTAAGGATCGTTCAATTACTCAAAGAAAAATCATCGTAAAGAAAGTCACACCAAACAGATTAATTGCATACTGTTTACTTCGCAGGCAAATAAGGACCTTTTCAATTGATCATATTTTATCAGCAGGAATCCAAACTTCTTCAAACGCTGTATAACCTTATACTAATTACTTCGACATGTAGCCCTCTTTCCTCATTTTATATTTCCCAATAGCTTGTCTATAGGTTTTACCCTGTGTTATTGGGGTAATACATAATTGAGCGCGTTACCAGTGACATTACCTATAACAAACACAGCTAGACGCATAAACACGTGGCGCGGCCTAGGAGCCGCAACGATATAAGAGAGGCAGGGCTTATATCATAAAGGCGTCAATAAATTTCCCTTTAAAAAATTCCTCCATTTACATAGGAATTAAAACAAAAAAGAGGCTGGTCAGTACGCTAAAAATCATACGTACTGGTCAGCCTCTACCAACGATTAACAACTTTTTTATATGGACAGCTCTTTAGAAAGTGTGTACACACCTTCCTGGATTGGATCCCTTTTCTTTAAAATTTCAATAATATCATGATCTACAATTTCCTGTTTTTGCATTCCAATTGCCCTACCTGATTTCCCTTCCAGTAAAAGCTCTATCGCTTTTGCTCCTAATCTAGATGCTAATACACGATCAAAGCAGGTTGGAGTTCCTCCTCGTTGAATATGCCCTAAAACCGAAATTCTTGTTTCCAATTGATAATTACTCAATAATTTTGCTGCAAGCTCACTCGCGGAACAAACACCTTCAGCCAACACAATGATGGAATGTTTTTTTCCTCTTTCAATTCCTTTTTTCAGCTTTGCAACTATATCTTGAATTTCATACGTTTTTTCAGGAATAATAATGGACTCCGCTCCTACAGCTAAACCAGAAAACAAGGCAATATCCCCGGCGTGCCGCCCCATTACTTCAATTATAAACGTACGATCATGAGATGTAGCAGTATCTCTTATTTTATCAATACTATTAATCACAGTATTTAACGCCGTATCATATCCAATAGTATAATCTGTTCCCGGAATATCGTTATCAATTGTTCCAGGCAAACCTACACAAGGGAACCCTTTCTCTGATAATTTCGCAGCCCCTCGATATGAGCCGTCACCACCGATCACAACAAGTCCCTCAATTCTTAGCTGTTTTAACTGTTCAATTGCTTTATATTGGGATTCATCCTTTTTAAATTCCTCAGATCTAGCAGAGTATAAAATCGTTCCACCTCTGTGGATAATATCACCTACTGATCCAAGTTCCAGCTTTTTCATTTTTCCTTCCATTAGTCCAGCGTATCCTTGATAAACCCCATATACCTCTAAACCCTCATAAATACCTTTTCTTACTACAGCTCTGATTGCCGCATTCATCCCTGGTGAATCTCCCCCACTTGTTAGAACAGCTATTTTCTTCATGTAAATCCCTCCATTCAAAAAACCATTTATATATATCCAGAAAGTAACAAATAAGCCTTAGTTATAAATCTAGTTTTATTTCATTTTCAATAAATATATTCACCAATAGGGAATGTATAAATCATTTTTCCACCAAATAATTCCTTCATTATAGATTTTCCTATTTTTCTTTTTCTAATCAATAGTCTTCTAAAACGATTTACAACCATAATGGTAACTTGTTTAACTCATTGATATAAAGTAAGGAAATAAATATTTAGTACCTAAAAAAGGTGATAAGAACGTTTTTAACGCTCTTATCACCTTTTATCTTTTCACTGGGCGATAGCCTGCTTCTACCGCTTCTTTCTCTGTACAAAATAATTCTTCAGGCTTTGTCACATTGTAGGAAGGAGATTGCACTGTATGATAAATTTTTTCTCCTTTTGAATTTATGTTTCCTTTAATCGTACAACCAGAATTAACTGTATCGTCATTTTCAATTTGTGTTTCATCTTGAAAGCCATTTTCTGACGCATAGTTTTCAAGACTCCAAATCCCTACTTGTTCATTTTGGGCTTGTTTTTGAATTTCCTTAAATTCATCAATATATTTTGTATTTGGTTCAAACACATACGCCACCCTAGCTAACCCTTTTTCCAATAATAGTTTATTGATCATCTGATTATCTTGATAAACGTATGCGAGCAAACGTCCATACTTGTCTCTTTCTCCTATACCGAGTTCAACTTGTATTTCTTCACCATTTAATTTTTCTTTCATATAATTGCTTGCTTCAGGTCCGAATGGCTGGACCTGCTTTGATGGATGAACTGTTTCAGGGGTGTCTACTAGCAAGAGTCTAATTGTTTCCTTCTTTCCACTAATCATGACGTGAAGTGTATCTCCATCTACCACTTTTGTTACTTCTGCATCCAATAAGGTTGTATTTGTTTGTTCACTTCCACAACCGGTTATAAGAGTAAAAGTTAAAACAAGAAGGAAAAAACTGTATAAACTTTTTGTTTTTTTCATTATCAATAACTATTACCTATTTATAACGGTAAACTCTTTCGGAAATTTTGTTAATGTTTCGTACCCTTGTTCTGTAATCACTACATCATCTTCAATCCTCACGCCACCAATTTTAGGTAAATAAATTCCCGGTTCAATTGTATACACCATTCCAACTTTTAAACATTCATCATTTGTAAAACTCATTGAAGGGTACTCATGAACATTGATTCCTAGCCCATGACCTAGACGGTGTGGAAAATGCTCACCAAATCCTGCATCTTCTATTATATTTCTTGCAAGAGTATCTAAATCACCAATTCTAGTACCCTCTTTACTTGCTTCTAATGCAGCCGTTTGCGCTTTAAGTACAGTGTCATAAATGTTTTTTTGTTCTTGAGTAGCTTTTTTATAAACAACGGTTCTCGTTATATCTGAACAATATCCATCCAACACAACCCCAAGATCGAACAGAACAAAATCCCCATCTTTTAACACTCTTTGCCCTGGATTTCCATGAGGATCGCCAGATTTTTCTCCGAATAAAACCATGGTAGAAAAAGACATCTCACGGATACCTTTTTTCTTTAATTCATACTCAATTGTTGCTAAAACTTCCATTTCGGTGACACCTGTTTGTAAGGCATCTATTCCAACTTGAACTCCAAAGTCTGCAAGCCTCGCCGCTTCCCTCATGATTTTTATTTCATCTTTATCTTTTATTAAGCGAAGTTGATTTAATTTTCCTTCTGCTGACACAATTTTAGGATGACCAGTCTTTTCAAGTAATTCTTCCGCACGACTGTATGATGTCACGTCTTTTTCGATGGCAACTTTTTGAATAGAAACTTGACGCTGTTTTAAGGCACTTGCGATTAAATCCCAAGGATTTTCGTGGTCACTATATCCTATCACTTCAAATGACCATCCTGCAGCCCTCGCTTGGTTCGCTTCCATCTTTGGACAAACAAAAAATGGATCCTGCTCTTTAAATAGAAAAACCCCCATTAAACGCTCATGTGGGTCTGTATAAAACTGTGTAAAATAGAATACATTTTCCTTTGATTGAATGAAACACAAATCGATATCTTGCTCTTGTAGCCACTCCATTACTTTCTCTAAACGCTGATTCATATTGTCACTACCCTTCAAAAAACTTCTTTTTTTATCATAACAATGAGTAGTAGAAAGTACAATCGAACAACTTAAAAACGATTCAATCTTCTCAAACAGTATTTCAACAAAAGGAAGATTAAAGCTATCTGTATACATTTTTTACCCGTCAAAGAAAGAATAAATCCTTATATTGTTATGAATGTAGAAATGGTGGTTAGAATGAAAAGCAATAGAAACATATTTAAACTCAAAATGATGATTAATTTTGCACATAAATTTAACGAAATGAGGAGGTTATAGGACTTGGATAAGAAAGTTGTCATTATTGGTGGAGGTCTTGGCGGTATGTCTGCAGGCATTCGTCTTGCTGCAGATAATTATGATGTTACTATTTTGGAAAAAGGAGGACGTCTTGGCGGTAAATTAAATAAACGTGGAGGTATGGGGTATACCTTTGATATTGGTCCCACCATTTTAACGATGCCATGGGTGCTTGAACAACTTTTTCATCATGTTAACAGAAATCTTTCTGACTACATTCGTATAAAAAGAATTGAACCTCAATGGAAGACCTTTTTTGAAGATGGAACTGTTATAGATTTAACATGCGATATTCCAGAATTAATTAAACAACTGGAATCCGTTTCAAAAGATGATGCCAATGAAGTTTTTAGCTATTTAAACTATTGCAGCAAAATGTATGAATATAGTTTAAAAAGTTTCTATAAAAAGAGTTTAACCGGTTTAACAGACTTACGATCCATGCATAGTGTAAAGGAGCTCCTATCTATGGATCCACTGAAAACGATAAGCCAAGGGACGAAAAGATTCTTCAAAAACAAAAAGCTTCAACAATTATTTAACACTCTCACCATGTATATCGGTTCTTCTCCATATCATGCACCAGCCTTCTTATCTCAATTAGCTCATATACAATTAGGTCTAGGTATTTATTATGTAGAAGGCGGCATGTTTCAAATTGCCGACGCTATGTCCAGAGTGTTGCATGAATTAGAAGCAGATGTACACCTAAACACTCAAGTAAAAAGAATTTTAACCTCTGGAACCAAAGCTATTGGAGTTGAATTGGAAAATGGAATTGTCATTGATGCTGACCTTGTTATTTCTAATATAGACGTTATCCCTACATACAAGACTTTATTGAAAGATGCTTTGAACAGTAGACAACTTAAGCAAGAGGAAGAGAAATTCCCTCCAACAGTGTCAGGTTTCGCTTTATTGCTCGGCATAAAAAAGCCATATCATAATCTTACACACCATAACTTTTTCTTTTCCGATAATCCCGATAAAGAATTCGATCAAATCTTCAATAAGGGTGTTCCAGCAGATGATCCTACAATATATGTTGGTATTTCCTCAAAAACTGATCAATCCCAAGCACCTCAGGGAAAGGAAAACTTCTTTGTGTTAACACATGTACCACCATTAAGCGAAGGAGACAGCTGGGAAAACAAAAAAGAAAAGTATCGCAAACTTATTTTTGATAAGCTTGAACGAATGGGTCTAAAGGAACTAAATAATAACATCGAGTTTGAGTATACCCTAACACCAGATGATTTTAAAAATCTATATGGATCAAATGGAGGGTCTATGTACGGAGTTGTCTCAGATCGCAAAAAAAATGGCGGTTTTAAATTTCCAAACGAAAGTGCTCTACTAGAAAATCTATACTTTGTTGGAGGTTCTACCCACCCTGGAGGAGGAGTTCCCTATGTTACTCTCTCGGGTCAATTAACTGCCGATCTTATCCTTTCTAAAGATGTTAAATCCAATCTAAAAAAAGAAATAAGCTAAACCCTTCCGCTATCATTGACATTTTTAAGTATCGGAGTTACAGGAATGATATCATCAAAATTAAATTGTAATCTGTTTTTAACATTTCGTTGATACTACAAAAGTTCTTTTTCTTGTATAATAATCCTATAAAGCAATCTTTCTTCCTATTAAGGAGTTGTTCTTTGTGCTTCAATGGGTAAAACGTCATTTAATTTTAGTACTTTGTATTATAGGAATTCTTTCTCCAGTTGTAGGTATGATGTTAATAGATATCTTTTACTTTAGTACGATCGTCGGGTGGATCAATGGCTTTTGTTGCTTCGTTACATCCTATATCATCCTTAGCAAACGCCCAGATGAAGAAGAAATTTCCGTACAAACTTCAGAAGAGACCATTAAAATGTAGCACTAAAAAGAGGGTGACTCAAAAGGTCGTTAAATGACGACTTTTTGAGCACCTTTTTCTTATTTGTTTTTGAAAAGAATCAAATAGTGGGATTTTTTTAATGAAATGGGGTATTCCTCCCTCCTTATTGGTATCTATTTTTCTCTCTTTCTTTATTTCCCTCCCCGCGGAAAGCAAGTGTCTGGAGCGCAATGGAATGTCCCAGTTTATACGTTTGTCTGAATTAAAAAGGTCAAAATATGAAAAAAGGCTAACCCAAGGTCTAAAATCTAGACTTTTGGGTCAGCCCCTTACTTTATTCACCTCTTAATAAACGTAATCCATTTAAGATGACTAAAATTGTGCTTCCTTCATGTCCTATAACACCCAAAGGTAAGTCAAGTACTTGAAAGAAATTCGAACAAATTAATAAAGCAATAATAGACATTGAAAACACAATATTTTGTTTAACAATCCGATTCATCTGTTTAGATAAAGTAAATGACGAGGTTAACTTGGAAAGTTCGTTTTTCATTAAAACGATATCAGCAGTTTCAAGAGCAACATCTGTTCCTTCTCCCATTGCGATACCTACATCTGCTGTTGCTAATGCTGGAGCATCATTAATTCCGTCACCAATCATCGCTACATTTCCATACTTTTCTTTCAATAATTTAATTTCTGTAACCTTATCTTCTGGTAAGCATTCTCCTTTAAATATGTCGATATTTAACTCCTTCGAAATGGCCTCTGCTGTTTCTACACTATCTCCGGTTAACATTACAGCTTTAATTCCATTGTTTTGCAACTCTCTAATAGTAGCTTTAGCCTCATCCCTTACTACATCCTTTAAAGCAATGATTCCGATGATTTCATTCTCACGTTGAACATATACAATTGTTTTTCCATCTCTCGAGAGAGTCGTATTAATACCTAAATGAAAAGAATCTGCTGCATCCCTTCCTACAAAATCTGCTTTCCCAATTTTCCACTGTACACCATGAATATTTGCCTTTACACCAAAACCTGACTTTTCATCAACCGATGTCATTTTTGCTGCTTCAGTAGGGAAATCTTGATTGATTTTTGCAACAATTGCTTTTGCAAGTGGATGGTTTGATTGATTTTCTATTGATAGGACCGCTTCATAAAATTCTTGAAGATCTGCATTCTCTAATGTCAAAATATCCGTTACTTCCGGTTCACCCTTAGTTAATGTACCTGTTTTGTCAAAAACAACAACATTTGTTTTACTTAATCTTTCTAAATGCATACCACCTTTAAATAAGAGACCTTTTCTTGCACCATTTGAAATTGCAGATAGTGTTGCAGGCATAATTGATGCAACAAGTGCACATGGAGAGGCCACAACCATAAGCACTAACGCACGGTAAATTGTTTCGTTCCAACTCCATCCCAGTAAGTAATGAGGCAATACCATCATTAAAGCAACCAACATTAAAACAGCTTTAACATAAGTCCCTTCGAATTTTTCAATGAATTGCTGGGATGGTGACTTTTCTGACTGTGCTGATTGAACAAGGTCAAGTATTTTTTGAAACATCGTTTCAGTGCTTTTTTTCATCACAGAAACAGTAATGGAACCATTGCCATTTACTGTTCCAGCATACACTTCATCATTTACCTCTTTTTCAACAGGCATTGACTCACCAGTTATCGCAGATTGATCAATTGACGTCCTACCTGACAAGATATATCCGTCCGTTGCAATTCGTTCACCCGGTTTAACTAAGATCGTATCACCAATAGTTAACGTAGACACATGTACGCGACGTTCTTTTCCATTTGTTATGAGTAACGCTTCTTCAGGCTGCAAGCTCATAAGTGCTGAGATTTCACGCTGACTTTTGTTCATTGTATAGGTTTCTAAAGCACCGCTTAATGCAAAAATAAAAATTAGTATTGCTCCTTCAGCCCAATATCCAATAATCGCAGAACCAATTGCAGCAAATATCATCAGCAGTTCTACATTTAATGTTCGCTCTGCTATGGTTTCCTCTATCCCTTCCTTAGCCTTTGCAAATCCCCCAATAACAAAGGCTAATATAAATAAAGGAATTGCTATATTTTCATTTCCTTGCGAGTTTAAGTACCAGCCAATCCCAATTAGAATTCCGGAAATAATAGCATTAATTAATTCAATATGTTCTACCCATTTTGTATAAAACTGATTTTTAGTTGATTCAGTATGATGTTCAATTTCTGTAACATTGTTTATTTCCATGTTCTCCACTCCTCTAATTGAGAATAAGATTCATCATCATCTTCTCAATAATGTCGCATTTTTCTTTTTAAACCACTTAAAACACTTATAATTTAAGGTATAATATGATTATAACAAATACCAGTTCATTTTCAAGTAATAATTATTATAATTATTACTTTATAATAATTATTGATAACGATAATTCTTCTCACTATCTCTCATTACCCCTATGTATAATAATTTAAGCTAATTAAATAAAGAAACAGTCCCATATGTCCTGTTTCTTAAAGTTGATCAATTAATTGTTGCAGCATATCAGCTGTAACTGGACCTACTACCTTTTTTGTAATGATTCCTTTTTTATCAATGATAAAAGTAGTTGGTATACCAATAATATTATATTTTTTCGCAACCTCACCATTCACATCCAATGGTACAGTAAATGGAATGTTTGACTGATTAATAAATTGAAGGACTCCTTGCTTACTTTGTTCTGATGCAGTTAAGTTAACAGCGATTAATTCAATATCACCACCTTTTTCTTTGTAGAATGTTTGTAACTCTGAAATTTCTTCCTGACAGTATGTACACCATGTTGTCCAGAAGTTTATTACAATTATTTTCCCTTTTAAATCCTCTAGTCGAATACTTTTATTTAAATTAGATTCCAACGTAAAATCAATTGCTTTTTCACCTTCATTTAAGGCACTCACCTTTGAGACATTATTTATTGCAAATCCAATAATCAGGAAAACAAAAAAAACAATCTGATAACATCTTTGTTTATTCAATAGAATCACCTTCCGTTGATTGACTTGTTATTACTTTTACCAACAAAAAAAGGTATGTATACATATCAGCATACATACCATTAAATAGTTAATTTTTTCCTTAAAAAATATACACTCACACCCAACTTATTACAGATCGTTACATAATGCATGAGCATAAGAAGGACTGCCCCCATATTCATTCCGAGAATAATACCCTTCATTTGAAGTGTTTCCATTGATCCAAGCACATACATCATCCCAAAAGAGATCATATGTGACCATACAGTATGAAAAAGAGCCTCCTTAACCAGACCAAGCCCAATTAAATAAGCCTGCATCGGAATAATAAAGAAATGAAATAGAAAGTAAGGCCATAGCAGCTTTAAATAAATAGATGCTGCAGTAGAATCAAAGAACAAATGTGTCAATGGTTCAGCATAAACATACATGACTACCATTGAAACTGCTCCATATATCATCGTTATCATCATGGATTGCTGCAGAAGCCGGATTAATTTATTGGTCTCATTATTCGCGTAAGCTTCAGATACATTTGGAATTAGCATGACCATTAAGGAATGTCCAATAAAAGCAGGAAAAAACCCAATTGACATCGCCACACCTGCGAGCATCCCATAATGTTCATTCGCCATTACCGTGGAAAAACCTGCTGCAATTAATGCTCCCTTGACTAAAAAGGGCTGTATTGCATGTGTTAAAGAATGAAATAGTCTTAAACCCGTTGTAGGAAATGAAACAGCAAACAAGGCCCGACGAACCTTGCTGCCTCTAATAAATTTCTTTTTTTCCTTACTAAGAATTTGAACTTCTATAAAATACATAGCAACTAAATAGGTACATACAAGCAGCTCACTTCCTATTAAGGTGGCTAAGGCTATTAACAGCGCTACTTCTAAGTTAAAATGAAAAGATTGATAAACCCAATACAAAATAGCCAACTGAACAACTTTTTTAAGAAAGTTCGAAACTGCTATTTTGCCCATATGCTGAACACCCATAAAATAACCTCTAGCGATGGATGAAAACGCAATAACAGGTATAAGCAAAATAAAAAGCCACTTTACATATGGATGGTATCCTTGAAAGATCGGTAAATACGGCAATACGATTGCAGCAAACACCGTAAACAAACAAGTGAAAATAATGGTTAGCGTTAATGTGTGCTTTAACATATGATAATGTGTTTCACGATGTTTCTCAGCAATAAACTTTGAAATAGAAACAGGGAGCTCTAGACTTGCAATTATGACAATGAAGAAGATGATGGGCAGAATAGACATGTACTTCCCCATACCTTCTTCACCAAGCTCCCTCGCTAAAATCATGTTAATGACAAACTCCAAGCATTCTCCAAAAAAGGCGGCAATAACTAGCAATAAAGTTCCTTTTACAAAATTATTCATGATGTCTTTGTCCCCTTATCTTTTACAATCCGTTTGTAAAGAATATGAGACAAGGTTCTTAAATAAAACAAGCTTTCGTACTTTTTATTAATTTTTACGTTTGTCTATCCCATTCATCATATGCTAATCAATAACACCCGTTTCTGAAATTATAACATCAGCGTGAACATCTACTACTAGCTCAGGAATTCTTTCCCTCCACTCTTTAATTTTAAATGTGCGAATTTTTGACCGGAGTTCATCCCCAATTCCAATTGGATCGATCTTCAGTTCCTTAAACTTTTGAATTAACGCAGTTGATTCTTTTTCTACTTGACTCTCAAAGGCCTTCGCGAGTTGTTCCTTTACTTGTGGTGTAATTTTCTTACCTGTGTATTCATTAATAAACCCCTCAATCTTCACATCAATTTTTACCTTTAAGGGATTTGTAGAAATCACCTTTAGCTTTCTTGAAGAAGATATACTTTTAACAACAGCTGAATCTTCTGAATCAGGGACTTCTACGATGTGTGAACCCTTTGTATATTGATCTGTAAGAACTTTAAAAAACAACAACTTGTTATTCGGTAGTTCTCCTACAACCTTTTTATCATCCATTAAGACAATTCCATCAATTTCAACACTTCCGGTTTGTTCATTTTTCTTTAAGATAGGGAGAAAAGGGTCCTGTCCTTCCGAATAATGTTGATACAAAAATAAATGGAGATTGGTTCTAGGCAAATCCCTACTTAATTTATTATGTAAAATTAAGTTTGTTAAATATTTAGCCGCACCAACTGTGGCAAATTCTGCTTCCAGTATATTATTAGCATCACCTCTTGTTACCGCTAACAATAATCTTTCTCCAATGGAAGCATCACGCTGCAAGGTATCAACAATCTCAGATAATCCTTGTTTTGCTATTTTTTCACCGAACAGGGCAATTTGCAGCTTCCCGATAACTAATGGATCTGGAGATTGCTTCTGCATTTCTGACAATACATCTCTACTAAGCTTTGACTCGGATACCATTAGGTAATCTGTAACTGGTTGATCTTTCATGTATGTATTAACATTGGCAGACCCCCGGATTTTCCCATCTTCAGTTAAATCAAATCCGACTGCAACGACTAAATTCACATCATCAATAACTTCCTTTTCCACACAACCAGATAGGAGAAGGATCATAACCATCGTTAATAATAACTTCTTCCTCATCTTATTCTCCCCTTTACTTTTCTCGTAATTATATTAAAAATATAGATAAACGGGATATAAGTAAACATCATATAAAAACCTAGTCGACCTACTAAATCATTTAAAACATTGATTTGTTCTCTTGTTTGAGAAAAGGAAACGACTAAAAATGCTCCTAGCAGCACAATGGGAAGGACTATTTTTTGATTCACTTTAAATGTATCTTTTAAACACCTGCTAGCACACCATAAAGTTAGACAAATATTAGGCAAAATAATTAGACACCAATTCGCAATTCCTATATATTCGAAGCGCTCAACAAAAGGCATTTCAACAATTTTCCATATTGTCAATGTAGCCCATACATTTTTTTGTAGCTGTTCTTCACTAAAATAAGCAAGCGAAACCAACATAATTAATGTATAGATGACGGTACTAAACGCAACAGCTATATGAGCCCACTTTTTTGATTTTTCAGGCTTTTTAATAAACGGATAAAAAACAAGTAATGCCTCAAATCCGACGATTGTTAGCGACATATCTTTTGTGGACTGTGCAAAATCCTTAATTGAATGATTTAAAGGTGGAGCAAGGTTACTTAAATCTGAAAATTCAAGTGGAAACAGAAAGGTTAACAATACATAGCCCGGCAGAATTACTCCAAAGAAGCTGATTCCTGTAACAACCCGAAATCCACCAGAAATGATATAGTAGACAAGTAGTAGAAAGACAAGCGTAAACGCCCATACATTCAAATCTTGAAACATCCATACTTGAACAATTTCAATATAAGTTCTGAGAACTGTTATGGCTAATAAACAAAAGTAAAGTGCTAAACCTACACTCAACAATCCTCCAATCCATTTACCAAAAAGATTTCGATGAACTGTAATTACGTTTCCGCCTGAATCCTTTAGAATTTTATAAAGCATCCATACGGAAATATGGACTAGGATACCAGCTAAAATAACACTAATCCAAGCATCTCTTCCTGTTTTTTCAGCCACAATTCTTTGAAACCCTAATACTCCAACTCCAAATTGAAGTGAATGAATTAAATAAAAGACTAAAAAATGAGATACTTGAAAACGTTCTGCTATCTTAATCATGGTATCACCTCACTTATTCATCAATATCCTTGTTTTGCTTGGCTTTTTTAATTGAAAAGCGAATTGGCTTTCCAGGTCGTAATTGTTGAGGACGCTTTGCCATTAAGGAAAATGGCAAACGAATTAATGAATCTTTCATATCAGCTGTTCTTGGTGGATAGATCGGCTCTAAAAAGGTCGTCCCAGCGATGTTAACTTCAACAAATGGGTCGTTAAAAAACAAAAACAAAGCACAATCCCTAATAATCCTAGCCACTCTGCAAAGAGCAAAAAAGGGAATCTAAGCATTCGAATCGTATTGCCCATGGCATAAATAGGTGTAGTAAATGAAGCTAGTGCGGATAACGCCACAATAATAAGCAAAATATTACTTGTTAATCCTGCTTCAACAGAAGCAGTTCCGATCACAATTCCTCCAACGATACCGATTGTCTGACCAACCTTTGTTGGAAGTCGTGCTCCTGCTTCCCGTAATAGTTCAATCGTTAGTTCTAAAAATAACGCTTCTAATAAAGGAGGTAACGGAACCTCTCGGCGAGAGGAAATAAGTGTATTTAATAAATCATTAGGTATTAACTCATAATGATAAGTTAAGGCAGCAACATAAATGGGTGTAATTAAAATCGAAAAAGCAACGGCAAACAATCGAACAAGCCGGATAAATGACGCATTTAACCAATTGTAGAAATAATCATCAAATGCTGAAAAAAATTCAACTAACGTGGTAGGTCCGATTAGTACATGTGGTGAACCATCTACCATTACACCTACTTTTCCTTCAGCTAGAATAGAAGCAACCCGATCAGGTCTTTCTGTATCTAATAGCTGAGGAAATGGTGAATTATGATTATCTGATATCATTTGGGTAATAAACGAACTATCACTTATTTGATCAAATTCAATTTCATTTATCCGCTGCAAAATAGTTCGGAAGTTCTCTTCATCTACAATTTCTTCAACACATAAAATGGCGACTTTCGTTTTGGAGAGATCTCCTATCTGAAGCTCACGGATTCTTAATTTCTCATCAGGTATTCTTTTGCGAATTAAATTTATGTTAGATTCAATCGATTCTACAAATGCTTCTTTTGGCCCTACAACACTAAATTCGACCTCTGGAAGTGAAACATCACGGGCTTTATTAAGGGTTGCCTTTATGAGTAAACAATGCACACCATATTCTGTTAACGTGACCATAATATATCCATCAAGCAGCTTGTCTTTAATTGTGTTTGTATCTGTCGTTAGAAGGATCTCTTCGATTGGAATAGCATTCTTCAATCCTAAAAGTGATTTCCAATCGTTACTTTTTAGTGCTGGCAATATCTTCTTTTGTAGAGTCTCCGTATCAACTAATGTACGAAAATACGAGAACCAATATTGAGTATGGTCATTCTTATCACTGTATTGAATAAAATCTGAAGACGTTCTCATTTTATTGACAACTTGTACAATTGGTTCCTGCACTATGTTGTTATTCGACATTTTTTTATCCATTTATCCACTTTACACGCTCCGTAATATCGTTTTTTTTAGGTTTCCAACTTTTGTTAGAATTATGCAGCGCAGCCTTTTGATTAGAAAAGCACAATGTGCCCACCTTTCCTCTTATAACCTCGAGCCGGTGGCGCCTGAGGTTAATAAACACCAAACTTAGAACTAAATTCTATACCTTCTTATCTTTTAAGAAGAAAAACTTGGCTTAACACCAATTCCTACTGGTGAAATTCTTACTTTTCCCTACCCATTCAGATCATATAAAAATACAAAAGGAGCACCTCCTTAGGTACTCCTTTTATCATCATACTATTTAGCAAAACGATGGTTACCGATTGTAATGGTTACTTCTCTTGAAGTAATCCAAGTGCTTTTCGCTGTTTTGGGATTATAAAAATAGAGAGAACCGTTCCCCATTCCACGGAAAGCTAATGCTTCTTTCACAGCTTCTTTTGCAGATGAATCCGCCGGTTGATTAATGGCTCCGTTTTGAACGGGTGTAAAAGCATAATAGCCTTGATCCTTTTGATATATGACACTTTTTATATCATTCGGAAATAATGAACTATCAACTCGGTTTAGTACAACAGAGGCAACCGCTACTTTCCCTGCATAAGGCTCACCCTTTGCTTCAGCATGTACTAGCCTTGCTAATAAATCCATCTCAGCATTTGTTACATTCTGCGGTATAACTAATTTTTCACCTACTAATAATAAATGGGATGTTTTTTTGTTTGTTGACATTAACGATTTTACGGGCACTCCATATTTTTTGCCAATTTTCCAAAATGTATCACCTGTTTTTACTTGATGTGTTGTTGCAGCATTAGCTTTTGATTGTGGTGCAGTAATCGCAACAAGCGATAAAGCTAATGTTGAAACAGCAACAAGTTTTAGGACCATTTTTTTCATAGGTTTGTTACCTCCTAAAGATTCATAAGTTAATAATTTTGATCTTGTTGTTCTCGCCACATACACAAGCCTAACAGGATCACTCTTTAATAGCACTCATCAAAATCTGGTAGACTTACCAAAAGTTATTAATAGGTTTACGGACAAAAAAATAGAGCCTAGAAGAAGTGATACTAACTTCTCGGCTCTTTTAAATAATGATAGACAACATGTCCACCTTGTTTTGCAATACCGCGAAAATGTTTAAAATCCTCACGCGCTACGAGAACATCACGAAATGGCAAGAATTGTTCTTTTGCAACATAATATTCGTGTAATTCTCCCTCTTTTAATTTATTAAGAATGTCATTAATTGTTTGCTTGTCCATCATTTTTCCTCACTTTATAAGCATTCAATGCTTCATTATAGAAAAAAGGGTGTTTATTTGCAAGGATCTTATTTAGATGTTTTTAACCAAGTTTCCAATCGCTTAAACTCCCTCTTGGCATCTTCCATTCCCATCATGTATAGATCTTCAAGTTTGGTTTGATTTCTCTCAATTCTGCCCACTTTCAATTTTGAGCTTGGCCTAATCACAAATACTTTACCTTCTTTTTCCTGTACCTTAATATGTTCAAGTGTGTCATTGTACATCTTATATCTAGCTAAGATGGCTTCGATTAATTTAGGATATTGCCGATAAGATTTATTAATTAACCACCTAATGTTTGATTTTTTCTTGGAGTAGGATTCTTCTCTTGTTAGCACAATAATATTACGTTTGTTTCCGTCTTCTTCCGCCTTTTTAATTGGAACAGAATCAGTGATCCCTCCATCCAATAATTGTTTTCCTTTATATTCAACAACAGGAGCTATAAAAGGTAATGAACTTGATGCACGGATAACCGTTAACATATCTTTTCCATAGTCCTTTTTATTAAAATAAACCGGCTGACCTGTTTGACAATCCGTTGCCGTTATGACAAATTCTTCTGTACCCTTATAAAAGGTTTCATAATCGAATGGAACAAGTAAGTTAGGAATTTCATCAAATATAAAGTCCATGCCAAATAATTGACGATGCTTTATATAGTTTTGAAGAGAAAGATATTTTGGGTGTGTAACATAATCTATATTCACCTTACGGTTTCTCCCTCGTTGTCTCGATAAATAAGAAGCTCCAAAGCATGCACCAGCTGATACACCAATAACATATGGAACGTACAAATCCTGTTCCATAAAAACCTCTAAAACACCAGCTGTATATATCCCTCGCATCCCTCCGCCTTCTAATACTAAACCTGTGTCATCCATGTTGAACGCTCCTTCACTTTAACTCTTTTTTAATATAACATAAATAACCTTTTTGATCAGTTATTGAGTTCTACTAATCATCGACTCTTTCCTTTGATGTGTGAGGTAAAAGGCATTTGTCATATTTTTGAAAAAATAAGTAAAAACGCTTTACTTAGTAAAAAAAATAGTGTTAAATAATTCTAATAGAGATTTTCTATTATTTTATTAGCGCCCTTGGCTCACGGCGTTAAGCGTATACAGATGATTAGAATTGAAAGAGATAAAAAATTTTAATCGTATAAGAATATGTAAAGGAGCGAGGCAATGAAAATCGCTAAAGTTGGCAGTATCATTGAATTTAAAGACGGTTTAACAGGTGTTGTTGAAAAAGTAAATGAAAATTCCGTAATTGTTGATCTCACGTATATGGAGAATTTCCATGATTTAGACCTTGATAGACGTACGGTTGTTAATCATAAAAACTATAAAATTATTAAAGATTCATTTTCTTAATAGAAAAGCGACGAGAAGGATGGTTAATCCTTCTCGTTTTATTTTTCATCTTTACTATCAAGAAATGGGGACAAAAAAGTTTGCCCGCATACTTTGCACGCATAGTCACCAGCATATTCTCCCAAAAAACGCTGTTCAAGCTGAAAATGTTCACACTCTCTTTTTCCCTTTTCCTCCCATTCCTTTCGCAATTTAGCTGCTTCATGGAACTCCATTAAATACACCCCCAAAATAAATCTCTTCTTACATATTCTTATTTTATTGATTTTTATTAGATGCTATGCTATCAATCAATGATGAATAAAATTCACGATAACACTTTACAGTAAAATGAACTTATCCCAAAGTATTTGCAAGCAAGGAATGGATTGCTTCATAAGGGGGCAAATAAAAAATAGTTGCATACACAATATTAAGGAAATAATTGTGTCAGGAGTGAAAAGATGTTACAGGTTACAAATAATAAAACCAGCCCCTTCCCCCTTAGTAACCAAGCAAAAATAGAGACGAATAAATCTACCAATAAATTGGTTGGCTCAACAAACTACATTAAAGGAAAAAGTAATTCCCACAAAATAAAAATGGCAACTATTCCATTTTCCAGTTATATTCATATTGATTCTTTTCTTAACAATCCTATTTATGGAAATAAAATAAAACAGAATATAAAATTATTTGATAAAAAAAGACGATCATCACGTTGATCAACAGCAATTTACTACTACTACGTATTATCAGGATCAACCATTTTGCAAACTTGTCCGTTCCGATATCCGGTTAATGACTGATTTAAACAAAAAAGGGATACAACAGAATCAGTTAATTGAGACTTTACCTAATACCTTTACACCAATTCACACTGGACAGTCCATCTCAACAGAAACCCTTACTAACTTAGAACTCGGAGATACCCAAGTGTACCCTAAAGCATTACTTCCGATTGTTCTTGGTGAGTACAAAACAGATATAATTATTCATTCAACTATTCCGTTCAAAAAAGGGATTACAAACATTGTTGATGTTACTAAAGAAGTCGTATTAACAAATTGTAAATTTCTCCCCACGGATTATTCTCTTGATTCAAATAAAATGAAAAGACATGTTTCAAAAGGAACATTATTTATTGAAGGTTTTATTGATGAATCAATAGAATTTATTCCCGCGTTAAATTTAGACCAAAAACCGCCAAGAGAATGGATTAAAAAGATATGTTACCAAATTGATCAGGTACTTATTGTTGAGCTGCAACTTCTTTTGCTCCAGCAGCAGGTTATTAATTCTAGTAGTTCGTCTAGTTAAAAGCAAAAACACACGACCCAATCAAAAAATTCCACTATTAAACTAGTAATATTCATCCAATCATAAAAGAAGAAATTGTATATCCTATTGTATAAAGTTTAATTCTTTAAATAGTAAGTAGGAGGGAATATTAATGGGTTTTTATCCTAAAGGTAATGGTAAATCAAAGTGTGTTGGTGCAAAAAAAATAATTGTGAAGTGAAGGCTCGTACAGAGACACAACTTCCTGTTTCAACAGGTCCAGCTGTTGTGAATCCAAACCTGGTTAGTCCGCTAATCAAGGTTCCTCTTGTTTTGGCAGAACCTACAATCCAGGTCGTAGTAGAAGCGGATATTCCGCTTAATCCTCCAGCAGGCGAAATTAAACGAGTTTTAAAAGATGTATTTTTAACTCAATGCAAACTTGTACCGGTTGGACCTTTCACAGAAATTGGTGATACAGGATTCTTTACTTCTGCAGGAGCTAAATTATTTGTAGAAGGTTATATCCGTAAAAACATTGAATATGCAACAAAAGAATGTTACGGTTCAATTCGTACAACTACAGCAAAAGTACCTTTCTCAGGTTTTGCTGATATTTCTGGAGAATTATTAAATGATCCAATCTTTGGATTTGGTGAACAAAGAAGAGCTCAATTTATTGATCCTGTTGGTTTAGAATCACCTCGTTTAGATAAGTACTTCTTTGAAAATAGTGTACTTTACAATGAACAGCCATTCTGTGAACTTATCGGAGCTGACTTCTTTGAATTAGACTTTTCTCCTCATCATCACAACGGACCAGCTAAGTGCTTTAGCACATTACGTGAAAAAATTGTTATGGACGTTACTTTAAAAGTATTACAATTCCAACAAATTCCTCTTAATGGAAATGGTGATGAGTAATTTATTCCGATAAGGAATACTCAAGTAATCAATAAACCCTTGTAAGAAAGCATTTGTCATTAAATATACAAAAAAGATAAGTTGAGTATACTAATCACTCAGCTTATCTTTTTTACTATCTATTATCTACTGTTTCAGGTACAAAATCATGGTTCATTAAACGGTATTGGAATTTCCTCAAAGTTTCTTTTAGATATTCTTTGACAACTCATTTAAATTGTCTACTACTTGATATTTTTCCAATTTCACATCCCTAATCGTTTTAAATAAAGTTTAGATTTAATGGAGAAAGAAAAGACACCCGTTATTGAGTGTCAATTCATCAATCCTTCATCAATATATACTTCCATTCCCTCTTCTTCTAAGCATTCACCAAAGAATTTAACGGCTTTCTTATAATCATAATTGATAATATTAAGATCTTGATCATCTGCATCGTATACAGCTACTACCGCACCCTTTACATAAAGGTTTATGTAATCATCAGTTCCTTTTAAATTTGCTTGCACACTGAATTCCTTGCCTTTTATCGTTTCTTCATTTGCTTTTAATGCTTTAGATAATAAGTCTTTGATTTCGTTCATTAGAACAACCTCCTATAGGTAACTTCTTATAGGTTTTATCATAACGAATTGTAGTTTTGCAAGTTTCACTCAAAAAAAGTGCTTTAGAAAAACAGAACTCCTTTATTAGGATTGATGTTATTAGAAACAAAGAATCAAAGAAAAAAGGATATGACTGTTAGAATCATCTGTAAGAGCGTCTTACTATACAACAAAAAAGGCACCCAAAAGGATTGCCTCTAAAAATCAAACTTATTTAGTTCAATTTCAACTTAAATATCGTTATACCTTGTATCACAGTGACATCATACATATCTGTGTGACACGTCACAACTTATCTTTTTTACTATCTATTATCTACTGTTTCAGGATACAAATCATGATTCATTAAACGGTATTGTGCCATTTCTTCATATTTTGTTCCAGGCTTTCCGTAGTTTGTGTAAGGATCAATTGAAATCCCTCCACGTGGCGTGAATTTACCCCATACCTCAATATAACGTGGATCCATTAATTTAATAAGGTCGTTCATAATGATATTCATGCAGTCTTCATGGAAATCTCCATGGTTTCTAAAACTGAATAAATATAACTTTAGTGACTTACTTTCAACCATTTTTTTATCAGGAATATAGCTAATATATATAGTGGCAAAATCGGGTTGATTTGTTATTGGACATAATGATGTAAATTCTGGACAATTAAATTTAACAAAATAATCACGATTAGGATGCTTGTTATCGAATGATTCCAGAATATCAGGTGAATATTCAAATAAATATTTGACTCCTTGATCCCCTAATAATGTTACATCTTTTAATTCTTCGTTTTTTCTTCCTGCCATGATTTGGCCTCCTTACATTCTTGATTACACACCACGTTTATTTCCCCATACTAACGTATGAAGCTGTGGTAAAACACGCACATTATTTAAATCTGAATCTACTATCACTTGGTCAATGAGCCACTCGTATTTTTTAAGCAAGTGTTGGACAAGATGATCTGTATCAGAACCATGAACATCTTCATTTCCTACCTGCAGGTAAAATGGAATGTCCCGATAACGTTTATGAACATTCTTTGCATAAAAAAGATCTTGTTCGTTAAACACAACAACCTTTAAACTTATAGACTGAGAGGTTTCTTCTCTCGTTAACTTATGAATAATGTGGTCGAGTTTTTCAAAATCGGTCTTCATACCAGAGCTAGGCGGCTTAGGTGAAATGGTTAAATCATCGATTTGCTTTAACCACTCTTGGTAACGACTGCCTTGTGTCTCAATTGCAATCTGCTTTCCATTATCTTTTAGCAAGGTAACGAACTCTTGAAGGTTTCCTAGAAGAGCTGGATTTCCTCCTGAAATGGTAACATGTGAAAAGCAATCTCCACCTAATTCAACTAACTCTGACCAAATTTCTTCTGCTGTCAATTGTCTTATATCATCTTTCGCAGATCCATCCCAGGTAAAGGCTGAATCACACCAATTGCAAGAATAATCACATCCCGCAGTACGAACAAACATTGTTTTTTGACCAATAACCATTCCTTCACCTTGAATGGTTGGTCCGAATATTTCTAATACCGGTACTTTCTTCACGCTTGTTCCTCCTTATTTTTCGGGCGGAACACTACATAGCTAGTCGGTGTTTCTCTAACGAAAACTTGAACACATTTAGGTTTATTTTCTTTTGTATCCAAGTCTTTTTGTATCACTTCATATATTGCTCTTGCCACACCTTCGGTTGTTGGAAAGTAATTTGAATCTTTATCTGAAAAAAGATCTGTATGTTCATTTAATAGTGAGTGATCAAATCGGTTATGGATTAATTTTTTTAATGAAGCAAAATTCACTAAAAATCCAGACTCATCAAGCTCATTCCCAGCAATGGTGATGTTAACAAAGTACGTATGGCCATGGACTTTCTGACATTTCCCTGCGTCCTCATGTGGAATATAGTGTGCTGCAGCAATATGCATATCTTTATTTAATTCAAATTGGAAAGGGTGCTGAACTTGAGGATATATTTGTTGCATCATTGCTCTTTCACCTCACGATCAGACAAGTACTCATCAAGTCCTTTTTGACGTAATTCACATGCCGGACATTCCCTACATCCCTCGGCAATGATGCCGTTATAACATGTAAGTGTCTTATGACGGACAAAATCGAGAACACCAAGCTCATCTGCCATTTGCCATGTCTCAGCTTTATTAATCCACATTAGTGGTGTATGGATGACAAACGAGCGATCTAAAGCTAGATTTAACGTCACATTACATGATTTTACAAATGCATCACGACAATCTGGATAGCCGCTAAAATCAGTCTCACAAACACCTGTTACAATATGTTTTGCCCCAATTTGATTTGCTAAAATAGTGGCAAACGATAAAAACAGAAGATTACGACCAGGAACAAAAGTTGACGGAAGTTCTCCTTCCTTTTGTTCAATCTCAATATCCGATCTTGTTAATGCATTCGGAGCTAACTGATTTAGTAAGGACATATCTAAAATATGATGTTGAATCTCCAATTCTTTCGCAATAGACTTGGCAACCTCTATTTCTAAGCTATGCCGTTGATTATAATTGAACGTAACAGCCACTACTTCCTTAAACTGCTTTAACGCCCAAAACAAACAAGTTGTGCTGTCCTGTCCACCACTAAAAACAACAACCGCTTTTTCATTCTTCATCTAAACCGTTCCCTTCTACATGATCTTACGTGTATAACAGTGAGTATTTAACATAAACTTTACATATTAGAAATTTTAAAATTATATTTACAAAATAAAAAAACACCTTCGAATTCATATTCGAGGTGTTTGCTATAGCTCATCTATAATAAAACTTATATCTCAAGAACAGATATTATAGTTTTTTATAGAGGGTTTAGCTAGAACCTCTCCCGATTTATGAGAATCGGATTTTTGTTAAATTTTCAACTAAGAAAATATATCATGAATATATTTTTTTGCAATGAATTTATCTATGGAGGACTTCGTATGTCACTAAAGCAAATCCTCATTCGAGTTCGAAGCAGTTTCTGGTACTTACCGACTGTTTATAGTATTATTGCCTTTATTTTAGCAATTATCAGTATGGTTATTGATAGGTTTATTCTGTCACATGATTTTTCTATACTATTACCAAATGTCTTTTTATCAGATGTAAATCTTGCCCAAACCATTCTTAGCTCATTATCCACTTCACTATTAACAATGACTACAATAACGTTTTCATCAATTCTAGTCGTATTAACTACTTATCTTTCTCAATTTTCACCCAGAACTCTACAAAATTTTATCACTGATCACCACACACAGCGTGTACTGGGTATTTTTATAGGTGGATTTATTTATACAATCATTTTATTACTGCTCGTTAGAAATAATGAAGATCCTTCATTTTATATTGTTCCAACATTCGCTATCATTGTCTCCATTATTTGCTTAGGAATGTTCGTTTTTTTCATTCATCATGTCACAACATGGATTAAAGTAAGTAACTTAATTTTTCACATCACTCAAAAAACGATTCAATCGATTCATAAACAATTTGTTGATGAAGAAAACTATAAAGAATATCCACCCTGGGAAAATTGGGAGTTTGATGAAATTCAATCGCTTGAACCTTATTTAGTATATAGCAAACGCTCGGGCTATATTGAATATATTGAATTTGATAAATTAATGACTCACTCAACAAAAGATAATCTCATCATTAAAATAGAACAGGATTTAGGGAAATATGTGGATGAATATACCCCACTGTTCTCGATCTGGAGGCTTAAGAATAAAAAACAAGCAGAAATTTATTTATCATATATTACGATTTCATCTGATCAAGAGCCTTTCCAAGATGTTCATTTTGGTTTTCAAAAACTTGTTGAAATTGCTCTTAGAGCAATTTCACCATCCATAAATGATCCATATACCGCAATAAACAGCATTAACCACTTGGCTAAAATTTTTATCGTTACTTGGTAAAAAACATTTAGCAACACCATTTTATTATGATCAGCATCGTCAATTAAGAGTCATTTATGAAAGACCAGGCTTTGATGACTATTTATATGAAAGTTTTTATCAAATACGACATTACGCAAAAGAAGATGTTTCCGTTATGACCGCCATCTTAAAGGCATTGACATACATTGCACAAGAAAATTCTCCTATTATTAAACAAGCTGTCTGGGATTTTTCATATTATATCGTTGAGGGATTAAAAGAAACGAAATGGTTATCGAGAGATCAAGCACACTTAAATAATCATCTAAAAAACATTGCCAAGGCTTGTCAAAAGTTTAACAAATCGGATGAATTGATGTTGATAGAAAAAAGGTGAGAATCTCACCTTTTTTCTTAATGATCTTCTTTTTTACCTGCATCCTGTGCAAGCTGATCAAATGATTTTACTTTACCATGAGGATTTTGTGATTGCTTACGTACAGTCCACTGGCGTTCTTTTTGAGACTTGGATTGTGTCATAATTACTCCCCCAGGTTGCATTTTAGCCTCAATTATGAAGCTTTTTTATGATATCCTCAAAAGGGAAAATCAATTCTCTCTTATAAATCTTTCGAGTGATGTCTTCCTCTGCCAAAAATCAGAATTAACCCGATAATAATTAAGATAGCTGGCCAAAAGGAAAGAATGTTAAAAGTAAAAAGATTTTGGATAAGAAAGACAAAACCTAATCCAGATAATATAAAAATGGGGATAAGCAATCCCACCTCTTTTCCACCAAATAACCATAATTCAAATAAGCCAAATGCAACGGCGAAAAGATAAACAGGCCATGTATAACCGGAAAATGACCAATTTGTCATCTCTTCAAACATAAAGAGTAAACTTAATACAAATAATACACCTCCAGGAACCAACAATCCCGCTTGCTGCTTTTTGCCTCCACTCAAAAAGAATCCTAAATGAAAACCTACTGAAACAAACAACAAAATAATTGGCCAGGAGACACTCCATAAATTACCTATTAGTCCAAATGATTGTAATGAAAAGAATAGTCCTAACCCAATTAAACAGACACCATAAAAAACTTTACCGTTCTTCATAAGTTCCCTCCTCTCACTTTGTATAACTTCTATCTCTATGTTACGTTAAAATATGGGAAAAGTTTCAAATAAAGAAAAAAGAACCTACATGATGTAAGTTCTTTTCACCTCTATGATGTGGCTATTTTTTTATCGAGTAGACTTGTTGTCGATACAACCTGTGGAACTGTTGTAATTTCAAGGGAACGAATGTGATGGTTTTCCATTTCATGAACTTTAAAAATATGGGAATCAAATTCGATAAAATCACCCTTCTTAATATCATATCGTTCTGTCAATACCCAGCCACCAATAGTATCAACGTCAGAATCATCGATATCTACTCCTAATAATCCATTCACTTCGCTAACTAGAACTTTTCCATCAATAATATATCTGGAATCAGATATCTTCTGAATTAAAGGTACTTCATCCGCATCAAATTCATCACGAATTTCTCCTACGATTTCCTCCAAGATATCTTCAACAGTCACTAGGCCAGCTGTCCCTCCATATTCATCAATTAAGATGGCCATATGAATTCGTTCTCTTTGCATTTTCAACAAGAGTTCATGAATAGGAATTGACTCTATCACCTGTATAATAGGTCGAACGTATTTTTCAATTGAAAACGCTTTTTGGTTTTCGACTTGTATAAGATCTGTAAAAATTTCTTTAATATTGACAATACCAACAATGTGATCTTTATCTCCATCTACAATTGGGTATCTTGTATATTTCTCATCTTTGATAATTTCCAATTGCTCATGAATATGTGCATCAATTGATAAAGATACAATTTCAGTACGCGGCACCATAATTTCTTTAGCAATTCGATTATCAAACTCAAAGATTTTATTCACATACTTATATTCAGATTGATTAATCTCCCCACTTTCATAGCTTTCAGAAAGAATAATTCTTAATTCCTCTTCACTATGTGCCAGTTCATGCTCTGAAACAGGTTTAAATCCGAAAAGGCCTGTAATAAATCGAGCTGATCCGTTTAATATCCAGATAAATGGGTACATTATAAAATAGAAAGCCATTAAAGGTTTTGCGAACCATAAACTAACAGCTTCAGCCTTTTGAATAGCAACTGTTTTAGGTCCCAATTCTCCGACAACTACGTGTAAAAACGTAATTGATGTAAAGGCAATTGCAAATGATAACACAGTAGCTACAGATGTAGGCAGTTCATATTGCTGAAACAAAGGTTTTAGCAAATGTTCAATCGTAGGTTCTCCAAGCCACCCCAAACCTAAAGCTGTTATGGTTATCCCTAACTGACAGGCAGACAAATATTCGTCAAGATTACTAATGACTTTCTTTGCAGCGCCTGCCTTTTTGTTTCCTTCTGCAATTAATTGGTCAATACGAGAGCTCCTAATTCTAATAATTGCAAATTCAGAAGCAACGAAAAAACCCGTAAGAGCGATTAAAATTGCAACAAGCAACAAATTCACTATGTCCAAATAAGCTTCCTTTCTCCGTTATTAACGGAAAAGGAGTCACCTCCTGAGAGTCAAATCATAATAAAATGTTTTGTATTAATTTACATGATCATTATCTGCGTCCGCTTGGAGTACAATAAGGGATGCGATAATTGTATTTATTTTTAACACTGCCCCATATTATCACCCCACAGTTTTAGTTAGAATTATCATAATATGAATGAAACTCTTCAGTCAAACATAACACTTTGCCGATTTCTTAAATAAATATGTGATAATTCGTTTAATAATACCTTTTCTAATGAAAAACCACTCATTATGACCCGAAATGAACATATTTACCACATTTTAAGGAATGTTTGTTAGATTTTGAAAAAACACTTATACTCAATTCTTAATAAAGCATCCTTTTCCTTTAATATTTAACCTTTATTTAATCATATACTGAAACAAAAAACCCGCCAATCGGCGAGTAAGATTAGATTACAATAATTTCACAATTTTATCGAAGTCCCTATATGAATCTAAGTAAAAATCCGCTCCTTGTGAATGATTTTGAAAAAGACATGTCAAAATTCCAATTTCCTTTGCAGGTAAAATATCCAACAAACGATCCCCTATTGCTATATCTAATTGATATTTCTCATGTAAATATCGATAAGATGCTGAATCCGGTTTTCGCGGAAAACCATCATCGCCTGCCACAATTTCATGAAAATAATCATTCCAATTATAGTAGTCTAAAATTAACTTTACTTCATCTCTCGGCTTATGTGTCATAATCACATTTATATTTGCATTCATAAGAATTTTTTCAACATAAGGAAATGGCTTTTTCATTTTTGGAGAAAGAGATTTTTCTTTCTCTTTAAACATATTAATTTGTTCTTCTGACAAATTAAAATATTTTGCCGCATGACGAAAAGATACTTTAAGCTGTTTAAGAATGTCTTTTTTCTCTGCTCTCTCATGCAAAAGATCATGCATAACAAGAGTAAATGCAGGATATGTATCAAATAAAGTTCCATCAAAGTCCCATAAGATGTTCATTTTACTCACCTGTTATTACTTAATTTTTCATTCCACGGTATGTGCCAGTTGTTAATTCTTTCATATATGGTTCCAGATCCGGCATATTTACATCTTTAGCTAATTTAATTGCATATTGAATATCATACGGTACTCTAACAAACTGAATAGAAAAAGAAGCTTCATCTTTGGAGTCGTATTCCCCTTCTAAAATAACATATGCTGCAGAAGTATGGTCAAGAGGATTCCCTACACTTCCCGTATTAAAAAGAGTTTTTCCGTTAAGATGCTGAATAAAAGCATTATGAACATCACCGTATCCAACTACATCAGGACTACCCATAGAGTTTCCTGTATTTTCTGTGTTTTCAAACATACTTTGACGCTTTTCTATCGAATCCCAAGGTTGTATACGAGTATATAAACTGAACGGTGAGGCATGGAATAATCGAATCATTTTGCCACTCATATAAAAATCAATCGAAAAGGGTAATGATTCCAAATAAACATTCTGTTCGTCTGATAATTGCTTTTGATGCCATTTTAATGTATCAAATTCAGTATCCTTGGTAATAAAATCATCCCAATTCCCCTTTAATACATGCTCACATGTTTGTTTGATTTTTTCAATTGATCCAAAAGAGTCCGGACCTTTACCTACTAAATCTCCAAGACAAAAAATCCTTTTAATTCCTCTTCTTTCAATGTCCTCCAATACAGATGTCAACGCCGGCATGTTTCCATGTATATCAGAAACTAAGGCAATTTGTTCCATTAATAATGCCTCCTTATCACGTCTTTAGCAGCTTGTCCTTTTATTTCCCTGAAGTGAAATGCAAGATTAATTGCACGACGACTTCAGTATATTGGTTTCTTTAGTGTAGCACAAACCAACGATCATTCCGGCACTTTTTTAACGATTAATAAAACAAGCATTCCTAAGCAAACATAGCCAAATATAGGATACAATGATGAAATTAATGAACTATATCCGATCTTACTGATAAATGCTGCCAAACACAAGATCCCACATACAATAATCATTCTTGGTACATTAATAATTGACACAATTTGTCTTTCAAGGCCATACAAATTTCCAATAACTGATGTAAAAACCTCTCCATATATAATGGCAATGTATATATAGTAGACGGCATATAATGTTGATTTCATTACCTCTGCCATCGGTATATCAAATTCAACTACATTTGGTAATGTAGAGAGAGCAATATGACTGCTTACTAAAATAGCTGTTAATAAAAACCCTCCCAACATGCCCCCTCTTTTTAACATTTTTTCATCATTCACTTCATTAGCTAGAGGGACAAGTACAGCTGAAGCCATCGTTAAATTAAAGGCTGCATATGAAAAACTTGATATAATCCATTTATATGAATCAGATGATTTGTTTGGTCTGTATTCAAATGATTCGATTGAAAATGCTTGTACAGCTAACAATAAACTAAAAACTACTAACATTGGAACTACAATAAGATTAACACTAAAAAGACCCTTTACTCCGAAAGTCATGACTGCAATCGTCAACAATATAGTAATGATCACACCAAGTCGAACTGATAGGCCAAGCTGCTCTCTAAAAATTGCTCCTGCTCCTGATAACATGATGGAGGTTAAACCTAATAACACGATAAGCATAAATATATTTACAAATCTTCCAAATCTAACCCCAAATAAGTAAATCATAACATCCTGGTACGATGTAGCTCGTATTCTTTTTGATAAGATGAGCAGTTTTGTTCCAACAAACATAAAAAGTATTCCAGCTAACAAAATACCCGCAAGTCCAAATACGCCGTATTTTGTAAAAAATTCAACAATCTCTCTTCCTGTCGCAAAGCCAGCTCCCACAACAGTTCCTATATAAACAGCAGCAATTTGGAAAGGAGCAATCCACGATCTTCTCATCCAGTACACCTCACTATAGTTAAACAGGCTTGTATCATTATATGAAAGAAAAACAGGAAGATTCTATTTCCTTTCAAGTACCATTTGGAAAAAATTTCATGAATCAAAATAGTTGAATGTCAAATTTGGTCAAAGTATACTATAGTCAAACAAGGTCAAACAATTGATCATTTTTTATCCTATTAGTCAAAGTTGGTCAAGACCTCTAATATCAAAACTATTTGAAAAAGGAGTTTTTAATATGCAATGTGAAAAATGCAAAACAAACAAAGCTACTATTCATTTAAATATTCAAATAAATAAACAACAAAAACAACTAACATTATGTCAAGACTGCTATTCTTCATATAAACAAGCGATTCCTACTGGTTCTGGAGGATTTTCTTCTATTCCTTTTGAGCAATTTTTCAAAGGGTTTCAGCCAAATCCAACTGAAATGGAACAACCACAAAACAAGCAAGGTGGCGGCGGCATCCTTGATCAATTAGGCCGTAACTTAACTTCTGCTGCACGTGCAGGTCTCATTGACCCAGTCATTGAGCGCGACGAAGAAGTAGAAAGAGTCATCGAAATTTTAAATAGACGCAATAAAAACAATCCAGTACTAATTGGTGAGCCAGGTGTCGGAAAAACAGCTGTTGTGGAAGGACTTGCCCTAAATATTGCTAATGGAACTGTACCTGCAAAGCTTGCTAACAAAGAGGTCTATTTATTAGACGTGGCATCACTTGTCGCAAACACTGGTATTAGAGGACAATTTGAAGAAAGAATGAAAAAGTTAATTGACGATTTACAAAATCGCAAAAATATCATTCTTTTTATTGATGAAATTCATCAAGTAGTCGGTGCAGGATCTGCAGAAGGATCTATGGATGCGGGAAACATTTTAAAACCTGCTTTAGCAAGGGGAGAATTACAATTAGTTGGAGCTACTACCTTAAAGGAATATCGTCAAATTGAAAAAGATGCAGCTTTGGAAAGACGTTTTCAACCCGTTATTGTTCATGAACCATCTCTTGAAAAAGCAGTCGAGATCCTTAAAGGTATTCAGGGCAAATATGAAGACTATCATCAAGTCAATTATACGGAAGAAGCCATCCAAGCCTGCGTAAATCTCTCACACCGTTATATTCAGGATAGATATTTACCAGATAAAGCCATTGATTTACTTGATGAGGCTGGCTCAAAAAAGAACTTAATGCAAGTTGCTCCTTCAGTCGCTGAAATAGAAAAACGATTAATTCAACTTAGAAAGGAAAAACAGGAAGCAACAAATACTGAAAACTATGAAGTAGCAGCAAAATTACGCGATGAAGAAAATAAATTAACAGAACAATTAAATCATAACGAAGGAAAAGCCGACATGCTTTCGGTTACTATTGAAGATATCCAAGCAATCGTCGAAAAGAAAACAGGTATTCCTGTAGGCCAACTTCAACAACATGAACAAACACAAATGAAGTTTTTAGAACAGAACCTTTCCAATAAAGTGATTGGTCAAGAAGATGCCGTTAAAAAGGTGGCAAAAGCTATTAGACGAAGCAGAGCTGGTCTTAAATCAAAAACCAGACCAATCGGTTCCTTCCTATTTGTTGGTCCTACAGGCGTTGGTAAAACTGAGCTCACAAAATCATTGGCAAAAGAATTATTCGGATCAGAAGATGCAATGATTCGCCTGGATATGAGCGAGTATATGGAGAAACATGCAGTGTCTAAAATTATTGGTTCACCTCCGGGTTATGTTGGTCATGATGAAGCAGGACAATTAACAGAAAAGGTTCGTCGCAACCCATATAGTATTATCTTGTTAGATGAAATAGAAAAAGCTCATCCTGATGTTCAGCATATGTTCCTTCAAATATTGGAAGATGGCCGTCTAACAGATAGTCAGGGGCGGACTGTAAGCTTCAAAGAAACTGTTATTATTATGACAAGCAATGCCGGTGTTGCAGAAAAACGTGTGACTGTTGGGTTTGAAACTTCATCGAATACTGCTGTTGAAGAAAGCAAACTATTAGAATCATTAGGTTCATTCTTTAAGCCTGAATTTCTCAATCGATTTGATAATATTATTGAGTTTTCTTCATTGGAAGAAGAAGATCTCTTAAAAATTGTCACAATAATGCTTGACGATTTGGCTGAAACTTTAGCAGAACAAGATATTTCCATGACCGTTTCTGATAAAGCAAAAGAAAAGCTAGCTGGACTTGGTTATCATCCAGCATTTGGAGCCCGTCCACTGCGTAGGGTTATCCAAGAGCATGTTGAAGATAAAATTACAGACCTTTTATTGGAACAACAAAAAATCAATCAAATTATTGTTGATGTAGAAAAAGATAACATCATTATTAGTTAATTTGTTTACTGAAGGATTGTCTTAACTGGGCAATCCTTTTTGTATGGATACTACTTACGTCTTCTTTATCAACTAAAAAAGCGATTCATTTTATGTTAATATTTTCATAAAGTTGTATTTTTCAACACTTCAACACTAGGAGGGATATTACATGATTTTGATACGTTTTTTTTTAAAGGCCATCCAAATAAACAGTTGGATACTTATGTTCGCCACATTAACCCTTATATTATCAAGTAGTTATATTATTTACTTTATTGAACCCGAAACATTTGCTAATCCTTTCGAAGGTCTTTGGTGGACAATGACAACCATTGCTACTGTGGGATATGGAGATGTTTCACCTACGACAGTTAGCGGGAAAATATTTGCTATGTTTTTATACATTATAGGGATTGGACTTATGAGTATTTTTATTGGAAAAGTGATTGACTTTTTTAGCATTCGTAAGCGATTAAAGGAGGAAGGAAAAATGGCTATTTCAACAAAAAATCACATTCTATTAATCAATTGGACAAAAAAGGCTGCTATTACACTTGATGAACTCTTAAAAGCATTTGAACATATCCAGGTCGTTATCATTGATGAGCATCTACCTAAAATACCGATTCAGCACGACAGAGTAGAATTTGTAAAAGGCAATCCTGCGAATACTTCTATCCTTGAACAAGCTAACATTCTTCACTCCAAATCAGTTATGATCTTTTCACCAGATGACTTACAAACTGCATCCCAAGCTGATGGTCACACATTATTAATCGGTTCGATGGTTAAAGGAATTGAAAAGGAAAATAATAAACCTATCTATACTCTTTGTGAAGTAACGAATTCTGCACATATTAAGGCATTTGCACATGTAAATGTTAATGAATACATAACAGCTAACGACACAGCTGCACATTTAGCTGCACGATCAATCCTTTTTAATGGCTCAAGTGAAGTTATTCGGCAGCTTACGAGTAATGAAGGCTATGACTTATACTCCATTCCTAAAAAAACCGAATGGAAAACGTATGAAGATGCAAGGAAGGCCCTTTCTAAAAAAGGTGCACTTCTTATTTCAAATGGGAATGACTTTTCAATCATTAACCGATTACAAGAAACAATCCCTGAAGATGCGAATTTATTTATCATTTGTCATGACGATAATTATAAGGATATAGTTTAAAATCCAGGAAACAAGTGAGGAACTTAGTAAAAACTCCCCTATACTCTCACTTGTTTTCATCATTTTATCCATTCTTTCGCATATCTTGTCATGGCCTGTCTTCATTGATCATATACATCCAATGAGGTGTTGTCCATGATGAAGATTTCAACTTTATTTTTGTTCATTTCTTTTTGTTTCCTCTTCTTAAATGGCTCTGCCATAGGCTTTATCCTTTTCCAAGCAAGATTGGGTGATGGATTTGGGATTGCATTATTTTGTGGTACAAGTTTATTTGGCGCACTTTTAGCATCTATCGCATATGAAGAAAAAACCAGCTACTACTCCCGTTTATTTTTCTACAGCAACCTGGTCATTACATTCCTCCCATTCTATTACTATGGTTTTTCACTTATCTTAAGTTAGTACCTCTCAGTCAATAGACTGAATAATCTCCACCTCTTTGATGAGCATTATTTCCTTCAAGTTCCCGACGTCTTTTTTTCATTTCTCTTCTATGATGAACTTAAGAAATTCATTGATTGGAGATGAAAAAAATGTTTTTTAATGAATATACCCATAAGCTGTTATACGATTTTTTTCTTTACGAACTTGAAGAACAAAATAAACTGAACACCCACCTCGATGAAGATGAGCAAGTGTTAAAAACGTCAACCCCTAAAACTTGAATAGTTGCAGAATATGATAATGAATCTCTCCTTGTCATATTCTTTTCACAACTTCTTTGAAGAAACTCTAAAGTTTTTCCTTTTTCCTCCGATATAATACATAAGAAAAATAAGAGGAATTTGGTGATTTACAATGGATAAAACGTCATTATTAGGTTTAGTTTTAGCAGCGATTGCAGTTGGAGTCGGTATGTTTATGAAAGGTGTTAGTCCCGTAGTACTAATTAATCCGGCTGCATTATTAATTATTATATTAGGTACAGCTGCAGCGGTTGTTATCGCATTCCCTACAAGTGAAATTAAAAAAGTGCCAAAATTATTTGGAGTTATTTTCAAAGAGCAAAAAACATTTACTATTCAAGAATTAATACCTTTATTCTCTGAATGGGCTCAGGTTGCTCGTAAAGAAGGCTTACTTGCACTCGAAGCCAAGATAACAGAAGTTGATGATCCTTTCTTAAAAAGTGGATTACTAATGGCTGTTGATGGTCAAAATGCAGAATTTATTCGTGATGTAATGACAGAAGAAATTGAGGCAATGGAAGATCGACATCAAACCAATGCTTCCATTTTTACTCAAGCGGGAACTTACGCTCCAACCCTTGGAGTACTTGGTGCCGTAGTTGGATTGATTGCAGCACTTTCTGATATGAGCAATACGGACGCACTAGGACATGCTATCAGTGCCGCTTTTGTTGCAACTCTGTTGGGGATTTTCACAGGATATGTACTTTGGCATCCTTTTGCAAACAAATTAAAGCGCAAATCACGACAAGAAGCAAAGGTAAAAGAGGTAATCATTGAAGGGGTTCTTTCTGTATTAGAAGGACAAGCACCTAAAGCAATTGAGCAAAAATTATCCACATATTTACCTGTTGCAGAAAGAAATAAACTAAATGCTTCTATCGCCGGGGGAGAGAGCATAGATGGCTAAAAAGAAAAAACATAAACACCATGATGAACATGTAGATGAGTCTTGGCTTGTCCCCTATGCCGACTTATTAACATTACTTCTTGCACTTTTCATTGTTTTATTTGCCATGAGTTCAGTTGATGCACAAAAGTTCCAACAAATCGCTAGATCTTTAAACGCTGCTTTTACCGGTGGTACTGGTGTATTGGAATATCCGAGTCCAACACCTGAGGCACAAATGGAGCAACTAAATGTTGAAAAAGAGCAATCTGAAGAAAATATAGAAGAAGCACAAAAACGGATGGAACAACAAAACTTGCAAAAAATACAGGAAAAAATAAATACGTATATTAAAGATAATCATCTTGAAACGAAATTACAAACAACTTTAACTGACGAAGGATTAATGATTACAATTTTAAATGACATTTTCTTTGATTCAGGAAATGCGGATATACGTTCAAAAGATGTACAGCTGGCAAGAGGAATATCCGAACTACTTGTTATGAATCCTCCCCGGAATATTATTGTGAGTGGACATACAGATAATGTACCTATTAGTAACTCGGATTTTGATTCTAACTGGCATTTAAGTGTAATGCGTGCCGTTAATTTTATGAAGATCCTAATTGAAAATGATAAGCTGGATGCTAAAGCATTTAGCGCTAAAGGGTTTGGTGAATACAAGCCGGTTGCCAGCAACGACACAAAAGAAGGCAGACAGAAAAACAGAAGAGTTGAAGTTCTAGTTTTACCTTATGAACAGAAAGAGTAAACTAAAAAAGGATCATCCTATAACTCAGGATGATCCTTTTTATGATAATTACTCACCTTTCATGATATCATTAGCATGAAAGCCAACCTTTTTAAGAAGCTCTGTAACAAGATTTTTCTCTTCGTCTGTTAAGACGCTGACTATTTCATCTATCTTCTCTTGATGAGTTGGGAAGATCTCTTCGATTAATTCCTGTCCTTTTTCAGTAATTTGGGCATGTGTAACACGGCGGTCATTTGGACATGCTCGTCTTTCCAGTAATCCTTTTTGCTCTAATTTATCAACTACGTATGTGATGCTTCCACTTGCAAGCAAAATTTTTCCGCCAATTTGCTGCAAAGGTTGTGGTCCCTTATGATAAAGCAACTCAAGTACAGCAAATTCAGTTGGATTTAAATTAAATGTGGATATATGTTTATTCACGACATCATTAAAAGCTCGATGTGCACGTGAAAGCACGATAAAAAATTTCAATGATTCTTCAATATTCTTTGTATTAGCCATTTTTCTCAACCCTTTAAAATTATCTTGAATTCAAAATATTGATTAAGCATAATAATAGACTATGTTAATCAGAATGTCAAACAGAACTACATAGCTCCTCTGTTTGGCATTGGTTCCTCATTTAAAAATATCTTACACAAGTTTTTTACTTGAATCAACACTTCATAACTCCCCTATATCAAACAACGAAGGCACACGGAGCCCACTTTAACATATACTTACATAAAGTCGTGTTTACTCCAAGTATTTACAGAATGTTATACCATCTATGAATTCTTTGTTCTAATCAAAATAGATACATGAGTAGTATAATTTTAAAGGTATTTGTTTCTTCGTAATAAGAGATTCAGCTATAATAGTTCTAAATGATAATAAATGAACAAAGGGTATCCATATTAAAAGGAGAAAACTCAAATGTCTGAAGTATTAATAGGTAGTATTTTATCAGCCCTATCAACAGGATTAGGTGCCATTCCAATCCTTTTTTACAAAAAACCATTACACATCGCTGGAGAGACATTTTATTAGCCTTTACAGCTGGAATCATGATGACTGCTGCAATGTTAGGCTTAATACCTGAATCATTAAAATATGGAGGTATAATAGAGGTCTCAATCGGGTTATTTTTAGGTGTTTTAATTCTAACCTCCCTAGAAAGAGCCATTCCTCATATTGACTTAGAGCATACCAAAAGCGGGATAAAATTTGATGAGAAAGCACTTCTCATTATTGCTGCTATAACATTGCATAATATCCCAGAGGGACTTTCTGTGGGGGTTAGTTATGCATCATCAGGCAGCGGTGCAAATGAAACCGGAAATCTCATTGCGTTTGCAATCGGTTTACAAAATGCTCCGGAAGGTTTTTTAGTAGCGCTGTTTTTAATTAATCAAAGTATTAAAAGAGGAAAAGCATTTTTAATTGCAACCGCAACTGGTGCTGTAGAAATTGTTGCTTCATTATTAGGATTTTATTTAACTAACTATGTAGGTTTTCTAGTCCCTTATGGTTTAGCATTTGCAGCAGGAGCTATGCTATTTATTATTTACAAAGAACTTATACCCGAATCCCATGGTGATGGAAACGAACAGTTTGCCACCTATTCCTTTATTACAGGGATCCTATGTATGGTCATCTTAATCAATAGCTTTTAATAATTGAAACAAAGAAAAAATACAGTGGTGTCCACTGTATTTTTTTAATAGGAAAAAGTATCTTGAAACGAAAAAAATTTCATATTTGGAACAAAATGCTGAAAAGTTCCTCTTTTCGGTTTTTTTTCATCTAATAATAACCGTTGATATTCATTTAATAGCTTGTCCAAATCTTGACTGCATTGAACCGCTAATACACTTGTATAACCTTCTCTATTTGCTGTTTCAATCATTTCTTCTCTTTTATTGTTTATTAATTCAAGTAAACTCTTCTTCATGTGTTCAGTATTCATTACATAGCCTCCTAGTTATTCATTTATACGAGAATCTAGGACTTCAAATAGTTATGCATTATCAAAATCCATTTTATTATGACAAAAATTATTACAGAATTTCTCAAATCTGTAAAGACTAAAGCATATTTAGACAATTTTCGCATAATTAAATATGTCAATATTGCAAACATCTTCATTTCATTTTTACTTACTTATATTTTCTTTATTCCCACATTTTGTATTCTTTAAACTTCCCTTCAGATTGATTTTGACATTATATACACATCGATTTTTCTTGATTGGATAGACTATAAAAAAGTTAGGCTGTTTTCCACATACTTTGTTGTTTGTTTTAATGATTAAAAGTGAAATTCCATTCATTTCATCGCGCTCTACTACAGAGTTACTATATTTTCATAACAGCAATATCTGTGAAAACAATGAACAGTTTTTTATAAGGGTAAACGAAAGATGAAATTTAAACAAAAGGAGTATCAAATATGAAGATTTTAATGATCTTTGGTTTTCTTTTTTTGAATATTGCAAGTCCTATGCTTTCTGAGGCTTCTCAACCTACAGGTCCAAAACATGTCGCCATTGTGATTGATGATTTTGGAAATGACATGAAAGGAACAAAGGAAATTCTTTCTTTACCTATTCCTCTTACTGTAGCAGTGATGCCTTTTTTATCAACCACGAAAAAAGATGCAGAGCTTGCACATCAAAAAGGGGATGAAGTGATTCTTCACCTTCCAATGGAACCATTACATGGAAAAAAGAGCTGGCTAGGACCAGGTGCAATTACAAGTAATTTATCAGATCAAGAAGTACGGGATAGAGTCATAAAAGCTATAGAAGATGTTCCCCATGCTGTTGGAATGAATAATCATATGGGGTCAAAAATTACAGCTGATTCACGAATTATGAGAATCATTTTGGAAGTATGTCAGGAGAAAGGTTTATATTACTTAGATAGTAAAACAACTGGAAAAAGTGTTGTTGAAAAATTGGCAAGTGAGTTAGGTGTCCCCTACCTTGAAAACGAATTATTTTTTGATGAACAATATACGACAAGTCATATTGTTAGGCAAGCAAATTTATTATTAAACAGGATTGAGGATGATACTGAAATTATAGCAATTGGTCATGTTGGAATTGCCGGAGATAAAACAGCAGCAGTCCTAAGACAGTATGTACCAAAGGTCAAAGAGAAAGCAAAAGCGGTTACACTATCAGAATTATTTCTTCATCCAGAAGACGTGACAAATTTTCAATAATAGAAAAAAAGAGGGACTGTTCTATATTCGAACAATCCCTTGGTTATTAATTTGTTTTGGCAATGCGGTCGATTGCAGTTACACGAAAATCTTTGTCTTCTAATTTCTTCACGACTTTTTGAAGTTTTTGATCAGATAAATCTCCAGATAAATTTAAAATGATCCTTCTAATATACTCATCACCATTATCTAATGTTAACAAACCTTCGATATTAATATCTTTTACAGCAGTTACTAAATCCTTTATTGCACCTTTATGCTCCTTCGTACCAACTGTTAAAAGAACTCCCCCGGTTTTCATTCCGAAAGAATCTTCTAATACATCCATGATATTTGAATGAGTAATAATACCGGAAAATTCATTTTGTTCATTGATGACAGCTAGGAAAGGCAACCGGCGAATGGATAAAAATGTTTTAAAGAAAGAATCGTCTTCAAATATGTATGCATCTTGATTTTTAATGAATGGCTCAATTTGATCTGTTTCCTTTCCATTATGTTCAACAAAATGCTCCAATAAATGGACTTTATAGATGAAACCAACAAATGTTTTCCCATCATCCTTTAAAACGGGTATTGACCTATACCCTGCTTCCTTTAAATATTCATATGCTTCCTTGACAGTCCATTGACTTTCACAATATTTAACTTCAGCTTTGTTCACATAATGATAGCGAACTTTCATAACACAGCCCCCTTGAAGTGTAATTGATAAAAACTTATCATAGCCCTACTTAATAGTAAAGGGCATTTGAAAATATCCGTTTTCCATGTATATGATATGGTGTTGCATTTTCTTTTCCTGTTACATATAATAATAGTAATAAAAACGGAAAGGGTGAATGTTGAGACAATGAAGTTCTAATCTTTTTTTCAGGCTATTATTATTCATTTATTTATTGAATCTTAATATTACCTAGAGAAATTGGATTAGTCTGCATTCTTCAACATTATACATCCCTTATGAAACTTTTTGATATGTTCTTCCATATCAGAAGCCTTTTTTCATATGCATATGTATTTTTAAAAGAATGATCTCTCTAGGGCTAGGGAGGTTTTTTTATGCTTACAGTACGGAATATTCACAAACATTTTGGTGATCTACAGATTTTAAACGATGTTTCCTTTGAAATAAAAAACCAAGATCGAATTGGGTTAGTTGGTATAAATGGTGCAGGAAAATCAACACTTGCCAACTTGATTTACGGCAGAATAGAGCCTGATAGCGGCACAATCGTAAAAGCTCCCTCACTTAAAATTGGTTATTTAAAGCAATCCGTCGATTTTCAATCAGCAGAAATGTTACATCCTTCTAGTGAATTTCTAGAAAAGACAAGTGAATTAGGACTTTCAAAATACCAATCGTGGGATCATGACCGCCTCTCACATTTAAGTGGGGGTGAAAAACTTAAAATTGCTTTAGCTGAAGTTTGGTCATGTCATCCACATATCCTTTTACTTGACGAACCTACGAACCATCTGGATTTTCAAGGAATTAATTGGTTAATCGAACAACTTAAAACCTTCAAAGGAGCTATCGTTGTCATTTCTCATGATCGTTACTTTTTAGATCAAACTGTTGGTCATATTTTTGACCTGGAGAACGGACATCTTACAACTTATGAAGGAAATTACACTTCTTACTTTAATGAGAAAAAGAAACGCAGAGACGTTCAATTCCATCACTATCATAGCCAGCAAAAGGATATCGCAAGAGTTGAAGCTCAAATGGAGCAATTACAACATTGGGCAGGAAAAGCTCACCGTACAATGCGTGATCAAGAAGGAATGAAAGAATTCCATGGTGTGAAAGCGAAGAAAATAGATCGTGCAATGAAGTCAAAAATGAAAAGACTAAAAAGTGAATTAGAAAAAAATAAGGTTGAAAAACCTTCTGAAGAGAAAAACATTGCATTTCAATTTAAAGCAAACGAAAAAAGAGGAAACCGTATCATTGAGGCAAAAGACCTTATGAAAAAGTATCAAACAAGAATGTTGTTTCAGCAAAGTCATTTTTATATTAAGCATGGAGAAAAAATTGGTATTTATGGACCAAATGGTTCAGGGAAAACAACATTAATAAATATGTTAAGGGGAAAAGAAACAATCACATCAGGTAATTTAACTATTAGCTCCTCACTTAACATCGCAAGTTTAAGTCAGGATGTTGCAGATATGGATATCTCGCAAACAGGTTTAGAAGCATTACAGATCTCAGACCGGACACAACTACTTAAAGCCAGAACAACTCTGGCAAATATGGGAATGGACGCAGAAAAACTGAGTCAACGAGTTGGAACTTTAAGTCTGGGAGAGCGGACAAGAATTAAATTAACAAACATGCTAGTTAATGAATACGACCTCTTAATCCTGGATGAACCGACAAATCATTTAGATTTAGCATGCCGAAATCAATTAGAAAAAACATTAAAAGATTTTTCCGGAACCATTCTTATCGTTTCTCATGATATCTATTTTTTACAACATGTTTGTGATAAACTGTTAGTTTTCGAGGATAAAAAAATTAAACGTATAGAAATGTCGATTGAAGAGTATGAGAAGAAACGAACTACACCTCAAAAATCTATTTCTTCTAGCCAAAAGGAAATAGAAGAAGAATTATTGAGAGTGAACACAGAAATTTCTGCGGTACTTGGTGAGCTTAGCTTATTAACACCGGATTCTGAAAAATATGCAATATTAGATCAAGAATTTCTAAAGTTAACAAAGAAAAAACAACACTTATTAAAAAAAGCGGAGAAATAAAATCTCCGCTTTTTTTCGTCTTATTTAGTTAATTCTTGCTCTTCCTTAAAAGGATGTGCCACCCATCCCTCAGTTTCAATAAATAAACGAACAGCTACAACTTGACGATCTTCCATTAATGTAAAGAAATGAGGATTTCCTTCTGGTACAGATATAACATCTCCCGCTTCCAACTCTACATCAAAATATCCTGTTTGCTCGTCACCTTTGATAATAAAAATCCCATGCCCCGCAGTAATTGCACGAACCTCATCCTCAGTATGTGTATGAACATTTTCAAACTTCTTTAATAGCTCTTCTAGGTTTGGTGTCGCATCTGATAATGCCACGATATCCCAAGTCTTGTATCCTCTTCTTTCAGCTAAATCTTCAATTTCCGCTTTATAAGTTGTTAATATTTCTGATTTTTCTTCATCATTTAGAACGAATTTTTCAACTAAATGTGATGGAAGTTTGCTCATATCCCAATGCTCATATAAAACACCTTGTTTTTCTAGAAATGAAGAAACCTTCTCTTGACCTTCTATAACTTCTTTTGTGTTTCTTACTTTAATAACTGCCATTCTTTTCTCCTCCAATATATTAAATTGTTATATAACATTCATTTTTAGCGCACTGCTTTCAAAGCCATCAATTTAAGATGATAGGAAAACAAAAATTCACTAGCTTCTAAGAATTTTTTCGCTTCTAATGCATCCCTTCCCCATACAGTAATACCATGATTACGAATAAGGACTGCACCTGCATCACCTTTAACATATTCACTAAACTCTTTTGCTAATGTAGGAATGTGAGCATGATTATAAATGATTGGAATCGTAAACTCTGCATCTTCATCCCACAAACCATAAGCTTTTATAATTTCCTGACCTTTAAACGTGATCTTTTCATTATCACCATACAGTTCGGAAATGACATTGTTATCGACTGTATGGACATGAAGGCTGCAGCCAGCATCCGTGTTATTAAATATTTCAACATGTAACAGCGTTTCAGCTGATGGCTTTAAGTGAGTGTCATGGACCGGCTGACCGGTGCTATCTACAAGCAAAAAGTCTTCGCTCGTTTCCTTTGTTTTATCCTTTCCACTTGCCGTAACAAGAAACGAAATAGGATCACTATTCACTTTTATAGCCAAGTTACCACTTGTTCCCGGGAACCACTCTCTCTTAGCTAGCACTCTTTTTATATCAGCTAGTTCATCCCAGCGTTGTTCTAGTAAACTCACACACTCACCTCCTCAAACTGATCCAAAATGTTCACCACTTCATAAAATGTAGTAAAGGACTGATGTGGTAACTCTAAATCTATACATTTTTTTAATAACAGATCCCTGGCAATCACAAAGTCCGCCAATTTTGCAGCCTGTAAATCTGTTATTGAGTCACCTATTACGATCTTCTTCTGATTCTCATTTGTAAGCTGACGAATAAGAGACGGCTTACAGCATCCACATTCATTTGCACATAAATCATCACAGCTGTTTGGCCATTCAATTACTATTTTTTCATGAGAAAAATTAGCCACATTACAATAAATTTGATCTTCTTGAACTAATCCGTGAAGAAGAGGATAAACAAAAAAGTCAATTCCTCCACTGACAATATAAAGTGGAATATTTTTATCGATTGTATATTGAACGAACTCACTAAAGCCTGATCGGATTTCAGCATGATTAAGGATATAATCCACAATTTGCGCCTTTGATGAAGAAGGAAGTAATTGAAACATCTTGCCTACTCCTTCTTTTATGGAGATTTCCTGGGATAAAACCCCTTCTTTAAGAGCATTCCATTCAGGTGGAGCGAACTTTTTCATAATAGCTATAATGTTGTCTGTCTCAGTGATTGTCCCGTCAAAGTCACAAATAATTACTGTGTCACTCATTTGCTTACCTCTTTTGCACCCCAAAGATCAATGGCAAGCTTAAGGTTCTCACTTGTTTCGGCAGCTTGCTTTAAGGAACTACCTGAAAGGGCAGCATCTATCGCTGCTCGGAAGGCTTGTCCCCCACCAATTGTTCCATTTGGATGTCCGTGTACACCGCCACCGGCATTAATCACAGAATTGATTCCAAAATCGTTCACTAATAAGGGGACTAATCCTGGGTGAATACCTGCAGACGGAACCGGGAATGCTTGCTTTAGCCCTTCTTGTTTCAAACAGTATTCCGCAATTCCGAGCGCTTCATTTCGATCTAAAGCAACACTTCCATATGGAGATGGAAATAAAGAGAAATCAGCACCAGACATTCTAACTAGTTTTCCTAATAGTAAAGAGCTGGAAAACCCATACAAACTTGATGCTGTTGAAGCACCACTAACAGCCGGATGTGCCATAATCGGTATATTAATTTCCGGATCTTCCACTAAACTTTGCATTACATCCAAACCATATGCAAACACATTAAAAAGCAACACGCTGGCTCCGAGCTCAGTGGCCCTTTTCGCTTTGTCTCTCAGCTCAAATGTTTTTCCTGTTAAGTTTACCGCGTATAATGCTTTACGTCCTGTTTCTTCAAATACTTGTTGTAATACTTCTTTACCAGCTGCAATTCTAGCATCAAAAGGTGTTAAAGGATTCTCAAAGAGGATTTCATCATCCTTTACTAAATCAACTCCACCCAATATTTGCTGCTTCAATTGGTCTTTTAAGTAAACAAGATCTCTACCAATGACACCCTTGAAGATACTCATTAGTAGTGGTCGATCATAAACTCCTACCAAGTCACGGATCCCAGGTATACCGAATTTTGGACCTGGAAATGCTTTCTTCACCTCTTCAGATAACTCTAAATCAAGAAGCTTCACTTCCCCATCAAGAGATAATTTTCCGAAAACAGTTGTTAAAATGGCTGGTATATCATGGCTATAATTTACGCTTGGATAAGCAATTTTGATGATTCCTTTTGTAACATGTTTCCCTAAAAATTGATTTGTTTTTTCACAACTATCAAGCTGACTGACTTCTAATACACGACCTTTATGGGCTTTTAATTGTTCTTGCTCAAGCAATGGAAGATCGGTCCATGAACCAACCGTTAAACCCAATGCAATGCCTTCGGCTTTTTTGTTTAAATTACCTTTTGGATCGTGTACAAGGTATGTAGCAATAACTTCACTCACTGATAACCCTACTTTCTCAATACATCTGACATTATCTGAATCTTTCTATTAATCATACTAATTTTAACATCTTTTATTACTCTATGCCATTTGATTCCTTCTGTAAATCTTGAACATTTCGTTTCATATACGGATTTAAAATTAATACTAAAAAAGCCCCTTTGAATAGATCAAAGGAGCTTTTTGTACGTACAAATGTATAAAGCAATTTCCCTTATCTATCAGCTTATGCTGCAAGAATTAGCACCGTGCTTAACATTGTAATGTTTAAGTCGGTTGCCGGGCTTCATCGGGCCAGTCCCTCCACCTGCTCTTGATAAGAACGAACGTTCAATATATTAAATTAATAAGATTATGACAGAACAAAATATAATCTGTCAAGATTAGAAAATATTTAATTTCTTTATTCTCTCAACTGCTTCTTTTAATCTTTCTTCAGATGTAAGTAAACCAACCCTCACATACCCTTCACCATACTCTCCAAATCCAACACCTGGTGCTACAACAACATGGGCATTCTCAAGCAAAAAATCCGAAAATTCTTGAGAAGATTCAAATTGTTTTGGTACAGGTAGCCATGCAAAAAACGATCCAGCTGGTGCGGTTACTTTCCACCCGATATCAAGGCATGCTTCTATTAATGCATTTCGTCTAGACTCATATAATTCATTTAATTCTTCTACACATGTTTGCGGACTTAATAAAGCATGTGCAGCCGCTTCTTGGATTGCACTAAATACACTTACATACATATGGTCCTGCAGCAAGTTTATCGCCTCAATAACAGATGGGTTACCTACTGCAAATCCAACCCTCCAACCGGCCATATTAAATGTTTTAGAAAATGTGTATATTTCAATTCCAACTTCTTTCGCACCCTTTGTTTGTAGGAAACTTTTCGGTTTTTTCCCATCAAAGCCAATCGCACCATATGCAAAATCATGAACAACACAAATATTATGGTCATCTGCAAACTGAACAGTCTCTTCGAAAAATTCTGCTGATGCTGTTGCTCCAGTGGGATTATTCGGATAGTTAATGAACATTAATTTTGCTTGTTTTACGACATCTTTTGGCAAACTTTTATAATCCGGTAAAAACTTATTTTCCTCCAACAAAGGCATTACTTCCATTTTTGCCCGAGCTAATTCTACACCTGACCAGTAATCAGGATAACCTGGATCTGGTACAAGCACAACATCCCCCGGATTGAGAAGACATTGAGGAACCTCAACTAACCCTGCTTTTCCTCCAAAAAGAATGGCCACCTCTGATTGCGGATCAACATCCACTCCATACTCTCTCTTGTAAAAAAGAGAGACGGCTTCCTTTAAGAAGGTCTGACCCCGAAACGGAGAATACTTGTGGTAATTAGGATTCTGCACTGCCTTTTCCATCGCTTCTACGATATGTGCCGGTGTTGGCTGATCAGGATTTCCCTGCCCTAAATTAATCACATCATGTCCTTGTTCCATAATATCGTTAACTTTTTCAACAAGACTTGCAAAAAACTGCGTTGGTAATGAAGTTAATAATTCTGATTGCTTATATATTTTCATTTTTAGCACCTACTCAAAAAATTCTTGAAATTCTAGTCACAAATCATATATTGTTAGTAACAACTTGTAAAGTAAAAATTTTATAATGAAAGTGTGAACAAAATGAAATCTATCATTACATGTATTCAATTAGACATTAAATTCGGTGATCCAGACTTTAATTATCAACAAGTAGAAGAAAAGATTGCACAAGCTGTTCAACAAGAAGATTCAACAATCGTCGTTCTACCAGAGCTATGGACAACTGGATATGATCTAACTCGCTTAGATGAAATCTCTGATGAAAATGGAGAAAAAACATGCTCATTTTTGCAAAAGCTTGCAAAAAAATATACCATACACATCATCGGTGGATCCATCGCAAAAAAGAGTGACAAGCATGTTACAAATACGATGTTCATTGTGGATAATAATGGGCAGCTTATCCATGAATATAGCAAACTTCATCTATTTAAGCTTATGAATGAACATCACTACCTTACTGCTGGAAAGGAAAAAGGACTATTCGACCTTGACGGCATGAAAGGTGCTGGAGTCATTTGTTATGATATTCGTTTTCCAGAATGGATTCGTGCGCATACCACAATGGGAGCAGAGGTATTATTCGTTGTAGCAGAGTGGCCAATGCCTCGTCTTCACCATTGGAAAACGCTGCTGCTCAGCAGAGCAATAGAAAATCAATGCTATGTAGTAGCATGCAATCGGGCAGGAAGTGACCCAGATAATGAATTTGCAGGACATTCACTTATTATTGACCCATGGGGAAATATCTTAGCTGAAGCAGATGAAAATCCAGGTTTAATCTCAGCTGAACTGGACATCAACATGGTGAAACAAGTTCGCAGTCAAATCCCTATTTTCGATGACCGTCTCCCAAATTATTATCGTTAAATTTACAAATATTTAGGCAATTCTTTAGATTTACTGTTGACAAAATCTTATGAACATTGATAATATGCTAATCAAGCGTTATATTTTGCTAAAAGCATTTATACCTAAAAACAATTAAATGAATCTATTATTTTTATAATAATCTCTTATCAAGAGTTGGCAGAGGGACTTGGCCCAATGACGCCGCAGCAACCGACCATATTTCATTTTCATGAAATAAATCTGGGCAACTACCAGTAGGGCACGGTGCTAATTCCATCAGAAGGGAAACTTTCTGAAAGATGAGAGGTGCGAAGCGACGACTTCAAGCCTCTTTCAATCTGGAAAGGGGCTTTTCTTATTTTTCAGAAAAGCCTCCAACACAATTATTACTTGGAGGTCATTCAAATGTGTGCAAACAAAAAATCATCTGCATATGAACCATTAAATGAAAACGGAGCAATCGCTTTAGCAAAAAAGCTTCAGCTTTTTGAAGAGAACAGTCAATTAACTTGTAATGAAATTGGTGACGGGAATTTAAACCTTGTATTTAAAGTGAAAAACATTGAATCTGGTGATAGCATCATTATTAAACAGGCTTTACCCTATGCAAAGGTCGTTGGAGAAAGTTGGCCATTAACTTTAGATCGTTCAAGAATTGAAACAAATGCTCTTTTAAAGCAAGCGGAATTTGTTCCTCAATATGTACCTAAAGTGTTTTATTCAGATGAAGCACTTGCGATTACGATCATGGAAGATCTTTCACATTTACAAATTGCAAGAGCAGCTTTAATTGAAGGTAACGATTTACCACTTTTATCCAAACATATCGGAGAGTTTTTAGCTAAAACATTATTTTATACATCTGATTACGGTCTAAACCAGCATTATAAAAAAACATTGGTTAAACAATTTATTAACCCTGACCTTTGTAAAATTACAGAAGATCTTGTCTTTACAGATCCTTTCTTTAATCATGACACAAATGATTATGAGCAGGAGCTGCAACAAGATGTAGAAAAAATCTGGAAAGATCAAGCGTTAAAACTAGAAACAGCAAAGTTAAAACAGCTATTCCTTACCAAGGCCGAAGCACTCGTTCATGGTGACCTACATACAGGTAGTATTTTTGCTGATGAAAACGAGACAAAAGTCATCGATCCTGAGTTCGCCTATTTTGGACCTATTGGTTTCGATGTTGGGCAAGTATTTGCAAACCTTCTCTTTAATGTATTGGCTCGTAATCCCGAACATCAAGGCGTCATCTATAACCATATTGAAACGACATGGGATGTGTTTGTAACTGAATTTTCCAATGCATGGAACAAAGATGCACTCGAGATTTTCGCAAAAGTCGATGGCTATTTGGAGCATGTTTTAACTGAAATCTTTGAAGAAGCTGTCGGGTTTGCCGGCTGTGAAATTATTCGTCGTACAATCGGATTGGCACATGTTGCAGACTTAGATACAATTGAACCCTTTGAAAGAAGAATTGCAACAAAGCAAGTTGCTTTATCTTTGGGAATCGAGTTAATCAAAAACAGAAAATCAATTACATCACCACAACAATTTAAAGAATATGTAAAGCAAACTGCTGTAACAGTCAACTAAAGAATTGCAAAAGGAGTTTTACAAAATGCCAACACAAAATTTCGTTATACCTCGTTCTGTCATCTGGAAGGAAGAGTATATTTCTTTATTAAATCAACAAAAGATCCCTCAAGTCACTGAGTATCTCGAACTGAGAACAGTCGAGGATGTTTGGGAAGCTATCCAATCATTAAAAGTAAGAGGAGCTCCTGCAATTGGTATAACTGCCGCTTATGGTTTAGCATTAGCGGCTAACCAGGAAACTTCACAAACTTATGAAGCCTTTCTAAACAATCTGAAAAAACATCGTGATTATCTGGCAAGTTCAAGACCAACAGCTGTTAACTTATTCTGGGCATTAGATCGATTAATGAACAGTATAAAAGAAGTGACAAACATAGATGAAGCAAAGACAACAATCTTAAATGAAGCAAAAGCTATTGAAGCGGAAGATGAAAAAGTGTGCCAATCAATTGGAGAACATGCTCTTTCTGTTTTTAAAGACGGTGATCGGATTATGACAATCTGCAATGCCGGTTCTATAGCAACAGCTAAATACGGAACAGCTCTAGCACCTTTTTATCTTGCCAAAGAAAAAAATATAAACTTAAGTGTCTATGCCTGTGAAACAAGACCAGTTCTGCAAGGAGCACGTCTTACAACATGGGAACTGATGCAAGCAGGTGTTGATGTAACATTAATTACTGATAATATGGCAGCACATACCATTAAATCAAAAAACATCACCGCTATCATTGTTGGTGCTGATCGAATCGCCGCAAATGGTGATACTGCAAATAAAATAGGAACTTTTAATCTAGCGCTTTTAGCTAGTGCCTTCAACATTCCATTTTATGTTGCAGCACCATTATCTACATTTGATCCTGCGATTACAGATGGAAATCAAATACCGATTGAAGAACGTCATTCAGAAGAAATCACACATATTCATGGTGTTCAAGTAGCACCTGATGGTGTTAAAGTGTTTAATCCTGCATTCGATGTAACACCGAATGAATTAATCGCAGGGATTATTACGGAAAAGGGCATTTTAACTGGTGATTTAAAGGAAGCAATTTCTTCTTTATTTAATTAATAAGTAATTAATAAAAGAACAAAGTTTTCACATCGTGATTACTTTGTTCTTTTTATTAACTAATTCTTTTTTTGAAGAAGTGTGTTTTTTTCCTGTTCTGATAAAATGTGTAATTTTGATAACAAAACAGAATAAAAATACACTTTTTTAGACCGTTTCTTTTGTGCCCACATTTACCTTGCCCCTTTCTTTACCTTACGCAACTTTTTTCTCTTAATGAAATAATATGTTACAAAGTCAAAAGTGTGACAAGTTATGAATTACTCTTTAAATGTAATTTTTTCATGTGTTAATAGGGTTGCTTTCAACTCGATTTTCGTCCCCGCATAACCAGTAAGTTTTTTGTTCTTACCTATTACTCTGTGACATGGAATAAAGATTGGAAGTTTATTTGCTTTATTAGCCTGACCAATTGCTCGTACAGCATTTTTTTGTCCAATAGCTACTGCTATATCCTGATAGCTGTATACCTTTCCAAAAGGGATGTCTCTTAATCTTCCCCAAATCTTTTTTTGAAAGTCAGTTCCATTTAGTTCCATAGGTATGTCAAATTCTTTTCGTTCTCCATGAAAATACTCATGTAATTGTTGAATGGCACTCTCCAGAACATCACATTTATGTTCATGATCATGAACAATCTCTTTTCCCAATCGAAACGAATCAAATAGTTCTGTTGTTAAAAACAAGTTTGTTAGCTTGTCTTTTTTTGAGACAATCGTTAATGTTCCTAATGGTGATTCCAATAATCGATAATAATACATAAATAAAACCCTCATTTTTCTCAAGCTTTTTCGTTTACCATAAAATAACCTATTATTCTATTGTCTAATAGGTAACATAATATGAAAAGTTGTGCCTTTCCCTTCTTCACTTTCTACAACCACTTGTCCCTGATGCTCTTCAATAATTTTATAACTAACCATTAGACCAAGACCGGTTCCTCTCTCCTTCGTTGTATAAAAAGGCTGCCCTAACCGTTTGATTTTATCTTCAGAAATACCTGAACCTCTGTCTGTAATAGATACTAGAAGATTATCTTGATCTTTTTGTTTTATTTTCACGTCAATTTGACCGCCATTCGGCATAACTTCAATTGCATTTTTTAACACATTGATAAAAACTTGTTTTAATTGATTTGGTTCACAATAAATTAGCGGAAGATTGTCTTCGATATCAAGGATCATCTGAACATTGACTAGAATGGCTTGAGCGTTCAATAATTCAGTTGTTTCCTTCATGATGATACTGAGATCTTTCTCAGAGAATTTAATTGCTTGCGGCCTAGCTAAAATAAGAAACTCAGTAATAATCGATTCAATTCTACTCAACTCTGATGTGATCACATTAAAATACATAGAAAAATCATCCTTCACACTTCCCTCTAAGAGCTGAATAAAACCTTTTAATGCTGTCATTGGATTTCGTATCTCATGGGCAATTCCAGCTGCCAGTTCTCCAACAACATTTAATGTATCGGATTTCCGCAATTGCTCCTCTAATTCTCTCTTTTCTGTTACGTCTCGAAATACCGCTAGATTCATATCTTCATTTATATGATGTTTTAAAGAAATCTCTAAAATTTTCTCTGCACCATTAGAAAGAGTGTAAATGGTCTCCTGTGTTTTGGCCTCGTAAAAATCTAATTCTTCCTCCTGATAAAGATCAGCCATCTTCGAAAAAAGAATATCACAAATTTTATACGACTTTATATCACTTGAAGATAGATTCAAAATTTTCCTTGCAGCAGGATTTGCTTCAATAATTTCATAATTTTTATTAAAAAGGATGATACCGTCCATAGATGCATTAAATATATTCCTAAATTTATGCTCACTTTCTCTTAAGACTTTTTCCATTCTTTTTCTTTCACTAACATTCCGAAAGATTGTTAAATGATGGCCATCTAAAATGTCCATTTTTGAGGTGAACTCAAGTTCTTTATTTTGACCGTTCGGCATGTGAAAAAGCAACTCTTCTCTTATGGCACCTGTTTGAAAATATTCTTTTTTCACTCGTTGAAAGCTTACTGAACTCTGATCCACAAAATCTAAAATATTTCTTTGTACAAGCTCTGTCTCACTTAATTCAAACGTTCTGCTTGCGGCTTGATTTACCTTTTGAATTTGCCCATTTTTCCCCCAGATCATGATGGCATCAATGGCATTTTCAAAAACCTCTCTAAAGCGCTCCTCACTCTTGTATAGTTTCATTTCCATCGATCGTTTTTCAGTTATATCCCGCATAATCGCCATGTAAAAACCATTAATAATATTTGAAGTTGTTGTAAATTCAAAAACCTTTTTACTGCCATTTCTAAGCAGCACGGGAAGTTCACCTTTTGCACTTCCATTTTCTTTCAACATCTTCCATAGTCTATCCAATTTATAAAGATCCGGCTCATCAATAAAATCGCCTAAAACAAATGAGTTTAACTGATTCTTATTAATGTCAAAACTTGTGCAAAAGGAGCCATTTGCATCTATAAATGCTCCATCTTGATCAAATATCACAATTCCATCAACAGCCCGGTGAAATAGATCTTTAAAAAGTTGTTCATTAATTGTTCTTTCTCGTTCAAGCATTTTCTTGAATGAGACATCTTTGATCATCGCAAGATCATACCCATTTATCGCCTGCTTACGTACAGAAATTTCCAAAAACTTCACTTGTCCATTTTCTAGTTTTACGATTAATTCATTTCTGCCAGGCTCATCTTGATAGATTGCTTCCATAACTTCGCTCAATTGATTTTTTGGAATTAGAGATAGAAAATCATAAAGGCTTTTTTGACATAATTCCTTCTTTTGTAGTTGAAACATATGACATGCCGCCGAGTTTACATCAATAAATTTCATATTTTCATCAAAAATAGCTACAGCATCTAATGCACCTTCCAATATATTTTCGTGCTGCAGTAACTTAAATTTTAACATTTCATTTTCTTTTTCTAATTTAGCTAATTGTGCTTTCAAGGTAACGATTTCGAAATCCTCCATCGTTTGTTTCAATTCATTCACCCCTACCTGACTCACTTTCTTCTATAAGTTCTATTCTACAAGTTCCTTCATTGTCCTTCACCTATCTACAAAATGATAGAAAATGTTTCTTTTTAACTGTGAACGGTGTAATATATTAAAGTATTTTGTTTAAGGAAAAGAGAAATGATCAATTCACCCACATAAAAGCTGTCATCGTTTTACAAATAGATGACAGCTTTGTTACGTCCCTAATAAAAAAACTATTTTTATCGAAAGTAATGTAATAAGCTCATATTGATTTAAATTCATACAACGTTTATTTCCACCTCTTTTCGGGAATAAAAAGGATAATTTTACGATTAATTACTTCAAAGGGAATGATAAAATAATGACTAATCGTTTGAGTTATTTTGATAATGCAAAATTCTTTTTAATTTTTTTAGTTGTTTTTGGTCATATTATTAGGCCGTTTATCGATGAAAGTGATGTTATGTTGACCATTTATAAATTTGTTTATACGTTCCATATGCCAGCATTCATTTTAGTATCCGGTTATTTTGCCAAGGGATTTAATAAAAAGGGCTATGTCAGTAAAATCGCCAAAAAGCTTATTTTGCCTTATTTAATTTTCCAAGGAATTTACTCTGTCTATTATTTTGCGATTGAAAAACAAGGTGCAAGTGTTTTGGACCCATTAGATCCCCATTGGTCACTATGGTTTCTAGTCAGTTTATTCTTCTGGAATGTTTTCTTATTTGGAGCAGCAAAGCTTTCTCCGAAATGGTCATTAACTTTAGCTTTTGCGATCGGAATTGCAGTTGGATATTTTGACATAGTAAGTAATTATTTAAGCTTATCAAGAACATTTGTGTTTTTCCCATTATTTTTAATTGGTTTTTATTTAAAGAAAGAGCATTTTACGTTCCTTACTAAACCAAATATCAGAGTTATTGCCTTGTTATTGTTAACCATAACATTTGTTTCGTACTTCTACCTAGACTTTGATTATGAATGGTTATTTGGTTCAAAGCCTTATTCACAGTTTGGTGAAGTCTCCATTTTTAATGCTATTATTCGAATGGGCTTTTACACTCTAACATTGATCACGTCTCTTAGTTTCTTGGCTCTCATTCCTACCAGACATGCTTTCTTCACTGAGTGGGGTACTAGAACGTTCTATGTATATCTTCTACATGGCTTCATCATACAATATATGAGAAAAGGTGATACGATTGAGTGGTTAGGCGATTATCAAAGTATTGCTACTCTTACGCTGTTAGCAGTTTTGCTAACAACGGTATTATCAACAAAAACAGTGAAAGAAATTGCGAGCCCTTTTATTGAGTTAAAGCCATCACATATATATAATAAGCCTTTTTCATTGAATAAATAATGATATGAGACATTTTCCTATAAAGGATCATGTCTCATTTTTGTTTAAATGTCTGGTATTCCTTCCATACTGTGGTTATATACCCAATCGAAGCATTATGTTAAAATAAATAATTGATTAAAAGGTTACGCAATTTATTTTTATTAAAATCAAATAAAAGTGGTGTAGAAATGAAAACTGTTTTATCAACATTAAATGCAAAATATATCCATACAAGTTTATCAATTCGTTATTTAAAAGCCTTCGCAGAGCCAGATTATGATATAGAGTTAGCAGAATATACAATCAAAGATCCTGCAATGAATATCGTTACAGACCTTCATGCAAAAAAACCTGAGATTATCGGATTTAGCTGCTATATTTGGAATATTGAAGAAACCATAAAAGTGATAAAAATGTTGAAGAAGATTAACCCCTCTTTACTGATTGTATTAGGGGGACCAGAGGTAACATATGACACAAGAGAATGGATGGAGAAGATTCCGGAAGTTGACTTTATTATTATCGGTGAAGGAGAACAATCATTTAAGCAATTATTAGATGAATTACACGGTGAACATCATTATGAAAATGTTAGTGGGATTGCTTACCGCAAAGACGCAGCATTACAAATTAAACCGCAGCGGAACAAAATTGATCTAAAGACATTACCTTCTCCATTTCGTTTTAAAGAAGATTTGTCACAGCTTTCAAAGCGTGTTACGTATATTGAAACAAGTCGCGGGTGCCCTTTTAGCTGCCAATTTTGCCTATCTTCGATTGAAGTAGGTGTACGTTACTTTGATCGTGAAAAAGTTAAAGAGGATATTCGCTTTCTAATGGAACATGGAGCAAAGACAATTAAATTTGTTGATCGTACATTTAATATTAGCCGTAGCTATGCCATGGAAATGTTTCAATTTCTCATTGATGAGCACAAGCCTGGTACTGTTTTTCAATTTGAAATAACAGCAGACATTATGAGACCTGAGGTCATTCAATTTTTAAACGACAATGCCCCTAAAGGTTTGTTCAGATTCGAAATTGGTGTTCAATCAACAAACGATGCAACAAATGAACTTGTGATGAGGAAACAAAACTTTAGTAAATTAACACGTACTGTCACAATGGTAAAAGAAGGACAGAAAATTGATCAGCATCTTGATTTAATTGCAGGTTTACCTGAAGAAGATTATCATTCATTTAAGAAAACCTTTAATGATGTTTTTGAACTACGTCCAGAAGAGCTTCAGCTAGGATTCTTGAAAATGTTAAGAGGAACGGGTCTCAGACTTCGGGCTGAAGATCATGGTTATGTATATATGGATCATTCCCCTTATGAAATTTTGAAAAACAACATCCTGTCATTTGAAGACATTACAAAAATTAAACATGTAGAAGATGTATTAGAAAAATATTGGAATGATCATCGAATGGATGAAACTATTGAATACTTAGTTTCAAATGTATTTGCATCTCCTTTTGACTTTTTTCAGGATTTTGGAACATTTTGGGATAAAAAAGGCTGGAGTCGAATTGGCCATCAGTTAGAAGATCTTTATAAACATCTTTTTGAATTCCTTGCAAGCTCTAATCATGACGTTGTAGACATTGTTAGTGGATTTATGAAATATGATTATTTACGTAATCAAAAATTCAAACCACGTAAACCATGGTGGGATGATGCACTTTCTAAACAGGAACGTAGCAAAATTTATCACTCCATATTGGAAAATCCTCTTCTTTTAGGGGAAGAATTTGCAAGAAAACAACTAACAGAGAAGGATTTATTCAAACATACAGTGCTTGAAACCTTACCATTTAATTTAAATCACTATCTTAAAACAGGAAAAATGGTAGAAGAAGGCTCTTTCATTCTTGTACACTACGATACCATCCAATCAAAAACAACAGTTTATACAGCTTTATCACATGAATTCGAATCTAAAGTAGGGTGAAGGAAAAAGTGAGAGGATTATCTCTCACTTTTCTTTTTTTCCTTTTTATTACCTGCTAGTGCGCTATAAAGTTGAGATGCATTAACATCTCCCATTTCATGACCAAATTCTTCTTGTAGCAAATCCTTTTCAGTAGGAATTTTATGGTTTTGCATATCTCTGCTTTTCACCTTTTTATGTGTCATGATGATTTCCCTTGCTTTCCATGTTTAGAATTTCGATTTGCACCCTTCATCGGGTTTTCATCATCATTAATTTCAGCAAATTCCACATCTGGCAGACTTTCCGTTGGTGTATTATTATGTTTTACGGCTTGATTTCTAAATGCTTTTCTCTTCAATCTTCTCACCTCAATGATAAGTTTCGACTAGTTCAAGATGTTACTTTTTTACTTTCTCCATTTTACTGTTTTCTATCATAGGTAGAAATCGGAAAAAAGATCAGGTACTGATTGGGCATTCTAAACATAAACAAGATTGAGGTGAAATATATGAAAAAGGAAAAGAAAGACAAGTTTTCACTTGATGAATCATTACCACATCAAATACATGCTCCATCTTGGGAAGGAACAGGAGTGACAATGAAGGAACCGTTTATAAACGACTATGGGGTGGTGATTGGAGATAGCAACTATAACTCCAAGCATTCTCCATTAAACAAATGGAGTGATGAGACTGATCCGGCTATTATGTCTGGTGAACAATGGGTTCACCAGACAAATGATATTGGCTGGAATACTCCTGAAAATAGAGAATTACTTGAAGAAAAGAGAGAAGCAAAAGGTGCTCTCTTTACACATCCTGATAAAGATGTAAGTTATAGCAGTGACTAATTTAAATAAAAAAGATGACTCAAAATGTCAAATTCATTTGAGTCATCCATTTATTATTCATTTGAGAAGTATTGCTTCATTACTTCTTTTACTTTAGGAACTACGTAATGGCTCCCTCCCCTGTCTTTTACATCTTCAATCATCATTGTAACCAAGAGTTTAGGATTATCTGTATTAACAGCTACAAACCATCCATTTTCTTTACCTGCCTTATCTTCTTTTGACTGTTTTAATTCAGCTGTTCCAGTTTTGCCTGCTATTTGTAGGCTATCTACTTTAGGCTTATAAGCGGTACCATTTGGATTGTTTACAACTTCTTTTAAATTTGACAGAAGAATATCGTTATTTTCTTTCTTTGTCATACTTTCTTTCCAAAAACTTGTTTTATCTTCATCTGTGACCTCGAGATACGGCTTTATCATACTGCCATTATTTACATAGGTTGTATATGCTGCTGTCAAATGAAAAGGACTCATCAATATTTCTCCTTGTCCATAACCGGAATCAGCCAGAAGCTGTTCATTTGAAAGATTTTCATTGGAAATAGAAGATGTTGCAATTGGAAAAGGGAAGTCAATGTCTTCTTCAAATCCAAACTGTTTTAATCCGTTTACCATTTCCTCTGCCCCTATATCCAATGCTAATTGTGCAAAATAGATATTGTCAGAATAGATAAGAGCATCCTTTAAGTTAACATTTGAATCTGCATCTGACACTCTTGTAATGCTATAATTTCCCCAACTAGCATCTTTTTTCCACGTTAGTCCTGTTATTTGCTTTTCAGCATTAGGATCTAACTTTCCTGCATTCAATCCAATTGATGCAATAATCGGTTTCAAAGAAGATCCTGGAGAAAATGTTTTATTAAAACGAGCCATTAATGGCTTTTGTGGATGATCAGATAATGCCGCATACTGTGAGGAAGATAGACCATATATAAATTCATTTGGATTATAAGAAGGACTGCTCACTAAAGCTAATGTTTCTCCTGTTAAAGGATCCATCGCAACAGCTGTACCTGCTTCACCCTCGAGCTGATCAAACAGTTGTTTTTGCAGCTCACCATCAATGGTTACTTGGATATCCTCACCATTTTTAGGAGGCTTTTCGGCAATAATTTTTTCTGTACCTTCAACGTAAATGGTATAACCTGTTTCTCCTTTTAACCTTGATTCAAATACTTGTTCTAAACCGGCTTTTCCAACCAAGGATTGACTGGAATACCCTTCATCTTTTAATTCCTCAAGCTGTTCTGCTGTAATGCTTCCAATATATCCTGTTAGATGTGCTGCAGCTTCTCCGTAAGGATAAAATCTTGCTGGAACATCTTTCTTTTGAATTGATGGAATTGAAATTAATTCAGCTAGTAATTCTTGTCGTTGTGGATCAATTTTTTTAATGGGAACAAATAATTCAGGTTGAACCCAGCTTTGTGAAAGCTTATCTTCTATTTCTTTCACATCCATTGAAAGTATTTTAGCAATCTTTTCGACCGTCTCATCCCGATTTTCCGGAAGATTGCCGGGAACAATTCCAATTTCATATGCTAAACCATTCACTGCGAGCCCTTTATTTTTTTCATCAAAAATTTGTCCACGCTCCGGTGATGTACTACTCACTCTTACTTCTTCATTACCTTCTAATTGCGGAAAGATCATAGAAGGTGACCAGGAAACAAACCAATCCTTTCCATCTTCTGTTTTTTCCTGGATAATCTTCACATCTTGATCAAATGATATTGGGCCAGCCAGGGTTTCCATTGTTAATGAAAAAGGGTAGCTAACCTCAGTTGTCTTATCATCTATCTTTTCTTCTTCCGGTCTATCAAACTCAACCTTCAACTCATTAACTGACACACCCTCGTATATTCCTTCATAGCGATTAACAAAATCTTCTTTTGTAATCTCCTCTTTTGCATGTGACGATAGTTTATCGTACATTTCTGAAAACTTTTGATCATTCCATAATTTTATGTATTCAGAAAAACGGTCTGCAGCAGTTGGTGCTTCTGAACATGCACTTAAGACGATTAATAATACAAAAAAAACAAATGCCAATAAATTTTTTCTCATATCGCTCCCTCCTCCTTACATATTGTACCAAAGACTATGAAGCCATCAATTAATAACGTTTGATTTTTTGTTAAATGAAAAAAAGTTGGATTTAACACCAACTCTTTTTCTTCCCTATCCAATAATGACTCTTTCCTTTGGATAATGAAAATTATCTTTTTTCTCTTTTGTACCTAACAGATATAAGAATGTTAATATCCCAATACGACCGATAAACATTAAGATCATAATGATGATTTTGCCTATTATACTAAGTTCCGGTGTAATTCCTATTGATAATCCGGTTGTTCCAAATGCAGAGCATACTTCAAATAAAATTGAAACAAACGGGAAAGGTTCTGTTATTGATAAAATGACGACTGAGGTAAAACATATTAAGAAGGCCATCATTGTGACGACAACAGACTTATTAAGGTCTGCTTCATGTAGCTCCCGTTTAAATATCTTGATTGATTTATGTCCTCTGGCGAAATGGAAAAGGAATAATAAATTTAAAGCAAATGTTGTAGTACGGATTCCTCCTCCAACTGAACTGGGTGAAGCTCCAATGAACATTAAAGCACATAATATTAAAATGGTTGTCTCAGTGAATAAACTTACATCCATTGTTGCTAACCCTCCACTTCTAGTAGCAGTTGATTGAAACAATGAATAAAAGAAGGTTTCATGCCATTCTTTTCCCTTAAAGAAGTGTGAGTATTCTAAAATAGCAATAGCAATTGTTCCAAACAAAATAAGGGCAAAGAATGTAATAGTTGTTAACTTAGTAAATAATGTAAACCGATGTCTTTTATTTTTGTTAAATAAAAAATCCTTTACTTCAATCAAAACTGGAAAACCAATCGCTCCCAATACTATTAGTATCATGGTGATAAATTGAATAAAATAATCATGGGCGAACGGGATCATTGATTGTCCTGTTATATCAAAACCACCATTGGTTGTTGCACTGATAGAAGTGAAGAAACCTTGTAAATAGGCTTCTTGCCAAGTTGGGTAATATTTAAGAAAATAGGTTCCGAGTATTAACCCACCAAGAAATTCAATCAAAAGAATGAGCACAATAATTTGGCGAATTAGGTTCACAATTCCTGATAAGTTAACTTGATTTTGATCTGCCATAATAAGTTGCCGTTCTTTTAAGCCAATCTTTTTCCCCATAATAAGCCATACAAATGTTCCGAGTGTCATAATTCCAATTCCACCGAATTGCAATACAAAAGCCAAGATAAATATGCCGGGAACACTAAATGTTTCAGCAGTAGGCACAGTTGTTAAACCTGTTACACTTACAGCACTTACTGCAGTAAATAGTCTGTCTATGAAGGCAAATTCAACACCGGGCTTATGCGCCACTGGTAAACTCAGCAATAAAACAGAAACACTTACAGCTAAAAAATAATAGGCAACGATTAGTTGTACCGGTGTTAATGATTGTAATCTATGCTTTAATTGTTTCATATCCATTCATTCCTATCTTACAGTTCAAAAACTATGAATTAAAGTGTATTGATGTACCCATGTTTTATATCATAACGATTATTCCTGGAAATGAAAAGGCTAATTACCTTCTTATTTGAATCAACTATTACCACCATGTATGTTAATTATTTGAAAACACGACTTACCTCCAAGCATGTCGGAAGTCAATGCCTTTCCTTATACTTTAATCCTTTAATATAGGTAAACAAAAAGTGAAAAGGATGGCAATTATGCCATCCTTTTCTTTTATTTCGCTTCCAATCTATTTATACGATCATCTAAGTCAGGGTGTGTTGAAAATAGTGACATCCCTTTTTTACTGTTAATTTTTAATGTGGATAAAGACGCCTGATCATCTCTTACTCGTTGAGTATATTGTTTAAGTGAACGCAGAGCATGAACCATCTTATCTTTACCGGCTAAATCGGCTCCACCTCTGTCTGCGTGATATTCCCGGTATCTAGAAAACGCAAATACAACTAAGCTTCCGAGTATTGAAAAGACTAACTGGAAAATAATCACAGCCACAAAATGCACAATCGGAGCCAAGTCCTCCCGAACAAATCGTGAAACGAGCCATGCTGCTATACGTGCTAGGAATACAACAAATGTATTAACAATACCTTGTAATAATGTCATCGTCACCATATCACCGTTTGCGATATGAGCTACTTCATGTGCAACAACGCCTTCAATAGCATCATCGTCCATTTCATGTAACAGTCCTGTTGATACAGCTACTAAAGAACGACGCTTGGAAGGACCTGTAGCAAAAGCATTTACTTCAGGAGACTGATAAATTCCTACTTGAGGCATTTTCATAAGCCCTGCTGCTCTTGATAGGCGATGAACTCGTTCTACTAATTCTCTTTCTGCCGGGGAGAGCGAGCTATCTGGATCTAATACCTTTACACCCATCATCATTTTGGCCATCCAACGAGACATAGCCAATGATACAAATGACCCTGTAAAACCTACAACTGCACTAAAGATGAGGAGACTAACTAAATCGAGACCACCACCTGCTGTTTGATAAGGTGATATATTCAATAGGGATAAAACAATGCCAATTGTGGTGATAACTAAAATATTTGATAATAGAAAAAGAAAAATTCTTTTTGCCATACAGACCTCCATCTTTCAAGTTCACATGAACTTATATTATAATAAGAATTATAGAAATATTTTTCATAAAAAGCAAGATAGAATACTTACATTTAATAAATCGTTCACGATTTTGTTAAATCCTTTACAATAAAGATTAAACCATCTTTTAGATTCATAAAACGAGGTGTTAAGATGTCTTTTCAATTAACTCGAGTACAAATGACAAAACTTTTATATGCGTTAAAAGGTGAGTCGGTAGAGACTCCTTTACATATTATACAGGAAGCCGTAAAAACATCGTCCTTCACTGAAGAAGTGATTCCAAACTTCTTAATAAAGGCTAGCAACCGTAAAAACCAAGTTGAGTATGGCTTATCTACAAATGAAATTGTTTCATTAGCCAATCTATGCGAACTAACTTCTTTAAAATCTACCTCCATTCAAAATTGGATAAAACGTGATGTAAAGGAATTAATCGGACAACCGGAGCTTGGTAAAAAATATTCAATAGAACAAGCAGCTATGCTATTAATTGTAAAAGATTTAAAAGCAATTTTTGATTTTGAGCGAATCCGAAACATCTTGACTGAGGTATTTAACACACTTTCAGACCGAAGTGATGATTTAATGAGCCCAATAACTTTTTATGAAATATATGGATCTGTGTTGGAAAGCTTAGACACGAGCTCGGGGAATGATTTAACATTGGAAAAACGTATTAATAGCAAAATAAAGTTCCCCTCACAAATTATTTTAAACTTGACAAATGATCAATGTTATACAATTCGTAGAATCTTGGTGACAACTGTTTTGGCAGTATTAGCCTCACATATCCAAACAAGGGCACAAACTTATTTAAATGATATATAAATTTTAAGCACCACTAAACATTTCCAGTATAGAAATACATACTCAAAGAAACCTTATGAGTAAGGCTATAAAGGAAACTCTTTATAGACTAAAGCAATTAATATAAAAGGGGTGCTAAGAAATGGCAAGAAGTAGTAATAAATTACTTGTACCAGGGATTGAACAAGCTCTGGATCAAATTAAATATGAAATCGCACAAGAATTCGGTGTGCAATTAGGATCAGATACTGTTTCTCGATCAAATGGTTCAGTAGGTGGAGAAATCACCAAACGTCTTGTGGCACAAGCCCAATCACAGTTAAACGGACAAAAAACTGAATAATGTATGGTTAGAAAAACTTGGCTTGTCGCCAAGTCCTAATGGCGAAAGCCTTAGTTTTTCTTATACTATCTTCCATAAAAATTTATATACTTTCTGATAGTGTAAAAAGGCTGATCCGATTGATCAGCCTTTTGGTATATAAAACTGTACGTTATTTAATCGTGGTCACGGTCTTTCTTTCCTCGTTTGTTATCATCTCTATCTTGGCGACCGTTGTTGTTTTTACCTCTATTGTTTCCTTTGCGCTCAACCCTTCGGTCATCATTGCGATCGTCGTTGTCATCATACCTGTCTTTTTTCTCTTGCCAGGGTTTTTCACTTTCGGTACGCCCTTTTTTCCGTTCCTCTTGGTTAAACTTAGCACGTTGATTATGGTGTTGTTTATTCTGTTGTTTATTTTCATTTCTCTTTTGTTGAATTTGATGAGCATTCTCTTGTAGCTTTTCCTTAGCTTTAGTTAACTTTTCTTTTGCTTCAGATTTATCTTTTTGCACAGAAGTGGTATTATCAGCAGGTTTAGGGTTCTTCTGTTCTTTTACTTGACTCGTTATGCTTGTGCCCTTTTTTTCTGGAACAGTTGGAGCTGGTGTAATTTCACTCTGTGTTGATTCATCTGTTTCTTCAGGCGCTTCTGTTTCTTTAGATTCTTCTTTTTGCTCAACAAGTTCAATATATTTACCGGTCGAAACCCCTTGTTTTTGTGCTTTATCTCTTGTATCTTTATCTGAATTAATTGTCTTTACGACCATTTCCTCTTCTTCAATCACTGAACTTATTTCTGTCAAACCTTCTTGCAGTTCTTTTTCAATTTTCTTGTCAGTGTCATTCATTACCGTAGTGATAACAATTTCTTTCCCAGGATAAACGTATCCATCTGACTTACATTTCTTAATAATTATTTGCATAATTTCATTTAGTGGCTTTTTCTCCCAATCTTTAAGGCTTTTCATAATGTTATTAGCCTCGTCATTAAGCGGTACTAATGAAATTACCTTTAAATGATCATCAAGACTTACTTCAAAGCTAGGATTTATGTCAATTGACATGTATGCATAAACTTTATCATTGTTAAATAAAGGTAGAAAACTAATCATAAAAAATATGATGGCGACTGCTGATAAAGCACCTACCCTAGCTGTTCGAGTACGTAAAGATTTAAGAAAGGTATGATTGCTTGCCCTTTTTGTTCTTGTTGCAGCTTCTTCACGTTTATCCGCTAAAGGAAAAAAAGAAATTTCTTCACCTAATTCATAATTACCCTCTTTATTTGAAGCCTTTAGAAATTGCCCATCTGGGGTAAGCAATGTAACAAAGTCATCATCGAGATCTACGACGACCCCTTTTTTCATGAATCTAGCACCCCTTTTATATAATCTTTTAAATAGACGAAGTTTCCCGAAAGAATGATAGCCATAGCTATGATGTATTTTCTATTTCTCTCTATTGTTTTGCGACTTACTGAAACTTTTGCCTCGAGCTGTTTTACTGGCAGCTGTCGTTTGGTAAAAAGTATATTTCGCAGTTTCTCATCATTTACCAACTCAGTTGCCACTAACATCGCATTTTGTCTGGCATCAAAGTGTTTTGGAGATTGTTCCACAATTTCAGCAAAAGTTAATTGAAAATCGTTTAGGCAGTGTTGAAAATAAATAATTTCTTCTCTACGATGTTCTTGTTCAATTGCTTTTGTATATTCTTCAATTGATAAGTCTGATTCAATTTTGCTTTGGGAAAATTCTCCTTCTTCATGCTCTTGCAGCTCAAGGTGGACTGTATAAGGATGGCGTGCTTCCTTTCGAATATAGTCAATCACTTTCCTTTTAATGACAAGCTCAGCAAAAGCTAATAGTGAGCTCCCCTTATCAGTCGAATATTTCTCAATGGCATCATTAAATGCGATAAGACCTATGCTAAATTCATCATCAGTTTCGCTAATATATCGTTTACAAACAGATGAGACTGTTTTAGCAACAAATGGTTTATATTGTTCGATTAGTTCATTTTGTAAATGTAGATCTCCCTTTTGTATTTGGAGAACTGTTTCTTCTAATGTTCGCTTCTTTTTACCTAATTTAAACAAAAGGCTAAGCATTGGGATGTTCACCTCTGTTTCCCCTATATTACTTTGTATATCATAGCTAATTTAATAGGGGATCGCAAAGGAAGATATATGAAACTATCTTTCTAATTTTCTACAAAAGAAAGTCAATTATTACAAAACAAACTACTTTAGACCTATTGATTTAAACCTATTATAAATCATCAAAAAAGCAAAGACTAATCAAATTAACAGGTCACTTCAAACAAGACAACACATTAGCAAAACAATGAAAAAACAGAAAAATATTAGGAAAATTCCCTTTTGTCATATTCCCCCTCTCAAGATTTAATTTATTCTCTAAATAGTTACGTCACAATAATTTATCTTAAGGGTGTTAAAATAATATTTTTTAAAAAATAACTCAAATATGATTTTAGACCTACAAAATGTTACACATTTGATATATTTATGTGTATATTTTCTTTAGTCAATATAAAAAGGAACCCGAATCGGATTCCTTTTTATTATTTATTATTTAAAAATCATTACTCGCTTTAGCTTTATCTATGGTCTTTTCTTCAATGGCCTCTTCTTCATTGACATCTTTAGATAAGAACCATCCACCTACTGCAATACCAGCAAGGATAATCCAGAAAATGATTTTCCAAGTGGCAGATTCTATAAAATGCTTTGAAATGACATCAATTTGTGGATGTGCAAGTGTATATAATGAAAGCTTCACACCTACCCAACCAACAATTAAAAACGCAGCCGTTTCTAAATTTGGTTTTTTCTTTAACAGTTTCACAAAATACGTTGCGGCAAATCTCATGATCACAATTCCAATTATTCCACCTGCTAAGATCACAAGGAATTGTCCGCCATCAAGTCCACCTATAGTAGGTAAATTTGTTGCTGGTAGTGTAACGGCAAGTGCTACTGCAGCCAAAATGGAATCTACTGCAAAAGCCAAGTCTGCAAGTTCTACCTTTAGGACTGTACCCCAAAAACCAGATTCCTTCTTTACAACCTTGTGCTGCTCACTTTTCTTTAAAATAAACTTCTTCACAATATGGTTGATTGAAATATAAAGAAGGTAAATGGCACCTATTGCCTGAACTTGCCAAACATTGACAAGAAATGAGATGAGAAATAGTGCACCAAATCGTAAAACAAATGCTCCAGCCAATCCGTAAAATAAAGCTTTCTTTCTTTGATCCTCTGGTAAATGCTTCACCATAACAGCCATTACCAATGCATTATCTGCTGCTAAGATCCCTTCCAGGGCAACTAACACTAATAGCACCCAACCGTACTCTAATAATAAAGTTACTTCCATTATTTCTCCTCCTATGCTTAGGGTATTTATCTTCTTTAACCCTTTATTAGCAATAGGACAACAAAAAAAGACCCTTGCCGCTAAAGGCAAAGGTCTTGCTGAGCATGTTAAACCGATCCGATCATGCCAACAAAGCCGATGGAAAGATATCCATGAAATGACGACTTTGTTTTCAGGTTCCCCTGAACGCTACTCCCCTTTGAAAGAAGATTATTATGTTACCTTTATCATACGTGCTAGCATGTTTTTTTGTCAAATGTTTTTCTTTGTTCCTACCTTATATTCTTTAATAAATTGTTCTACACAAGGAACTATCCTACATATTCATAAATACAGACAAGCTTTGTTTTGAGGGGGATGAACATGGACTGGATACAGGCAGTTATTTTGGGAATTATTCAAGGTTTAACAGAGTTTATTCCGATAAGTAGTACAGGGCATCTTTACTTGGGGCGTAACTTTTTTGGATTAGAAGAAGCAGGTTTATTTTTAGATACAATGCTTCATTTGGGTACACTTATTGCTCTTATTGTCTTTTATAAAGACATACTAATCAAATTAATAAAAAAACCATTTAGCCGGATAACAGCACTATTAGTTATTGGAACGATCCCAGCTGTTATGACCGGTGTACTTTTTAGCGATTACTTTGATGGACTATCAAAATCCGGAGTTTCCATTGGATGGGAATTTTTAATTACAGGTCTTTTTTTGTGGTTTGCAGATTCAATTAAGAACGGATCAAAAAAAGTTGAAAACCTTTCTTTATTTGATTCATTTTTTATTGGTAGCTTTCAAGCACTTGCTATATTCCCTGCAATTTCCAGATCTGGTATGACGATCGTTGGTGCTCTCTTAAGAAAAATGGATAAAGAAGCTGCAGCCTATTTCTCATTTCTCCTATCTATCCCCGCTATATGTGGAGGAGTTATCTATCAATTAAAAGATATGATTTCAGGATCAGTACCTCAAATCAGTCTTTCATCTATGTTTATAGCCACATTATCTTCAGCGATTTTCGGTTATATTGCCGTTAGATTTATGATTGCATTTGTTAAGTACAGATCTTTAAAAATCTTTGCCGTTTATGTGTGGATTTTAGGTATTATCATTATTGTTCTTCAGCAATTATCTATTTTCTAAACATAATTGGCAGCTATTGCTACTAATGAAACCCTTGTCTTAAGTAAAAAATAAAAGCAGGAAACTTATAACATAAGGCAGGGGATTATATGCATACAATGTGGAAAGGCTCCATTAGTTTCGGTTTAGTTAACATTCCGATTAAACTTTATGCAGCAACAGAAGATAAGGACATAAAACTGAGAACCCTTCATAAGAAATGCCATAGTCCTATTCAATATGAAAAAACATGTCCGAATTGTGATGAAGAAGTAAAACAAGATGAAATTGTGAAAGGCTATGAATATGTAAAAGGAAAATATGTTGTACTAACAGATGATGAGCTTAAGGAATTAAAGGATGAACATGAAGATAAAACGGTAGAAATAATTGATTTTGTCAAAATGGATGATATTGATCCTATCTATTTTAACCGTTCTTATTTTATTGGTCCGGGAGAGAATGGCGGAAAAGCGTATGGTTTACTTAGAGAAGCGTTAACGAAATCAGAGAAAATTGGAATTGCAGAAATTACAATCCGTTCTAAGCAACAGCTTGCAATGGTACGTGTTTATCAGAATTGCATTGTCATGGAAACTGTTCATTATCCGGACGAAGTCAGAAACGTAAAAGAAGTCCCTAGTGTTCCTGAAAATGTAGAAGTCGGTGAAAAAGAACTGGATACAGCTATCATGCTTATTGATCAGTTAACCACCACGTTTGAACCAGAAAAATATAAGGATGATTATCGTTTAGCTTTACAAGAATTAATCGAGAGAAAAGTAAACCAGGATGAAGGAAAAACACCAACAGAAGCAGCACCTCGTCAAAATGTAGTTGATTTAATGAGTGCTCTTCAAGCAAGTATTGAAAAAACAAAAAAACCGCAAACAAAAGCAAAGCCAAAGGCAAAGTCCGCAAAGGCAGTTGGTGATGATAACTCTCAAAAAACAGCTCATACTAGTGGAACTACAGAAAAGAAAACAAAAACCGTTCGAAAAAAGGCCTAGTTATGAAACTTTATCATTTTCCACTTGGGTCTTATCCCCTATATCTCAAAAACGAAAAAACTTGGTGGTTGTGCAAATCACCAAGTTTTATTTCGCCTTTTCAATTACCTTTTTACTCTTCTTCTTTGAACAAAAACATAAGCACTTCCAATTAATATCATAATTACTCCCACTATTAACCAGTTGTAATGAGTAGATGCAGTTAATGGTAAATAGTTCCCTTCTTTTGACGAAGAAACTGGTTTGTTGCCTTTCTTGCTGTCATTCGGTTTATCGCTAGGATTGTTACCGGACTTTACGTCAGATTTATGCTCTGGCTTATTACCGGAATTTTCTGAATTTACATCTCCAGTATCTCCTCCTGGTTTTTCTCCTGGATTGTCTCCTGGTTTTTCTCCTGGATTGTCTCCTGGTTTTTCGGTAGCATACGTCAATACTGCAGTTCCGCCGTTGTCTTTAGAGGGAAGTATAATCGTTACTTCTTGCTTGTCGTTTACAACGTATTCTTTGTTATTATATAGGTCTGTTAATATTGTATTAGCAGCAAAATCAACCGGAAAAGTTGCTTGTTTTTCTTCGTTTGCTGTATTTAAACCTACCAAAATATTTTCATCATCATATTGTCGCTTAAAAACAATGTATTTCTCTGCATCTCCACCTGCTATTTTTTCCCTAGTTCCTTTTGAAAAGACTTTTGAGTAATCTTCTCTGATATTTAAGAGAGTAGAATAGTGTTTGTGAAGAGCCATAGCTTCCGGATCCTCATTTTCATAAAGGTCCCAAGGCATATCATCACGATTTTGACCAAATGCCAATACATTTCCATCAGCATCTTTTTCCCAATCAGACTTACCAGATCTACCTAATTCTTCACCATAGTAAATAACCGGCTGACCTTTTGCTGTGATTTGTAGAGCAGCTGCAACTTTTAATTTTCCTACATCCCCTTGTACATATTCTGTCAAGAAGCCATTTTGATCATGACTACTTAGGAATTGGCCAAGTGTTGCTGAATTTGTTAGTTTATTGTTTCGATCTTGTAAATAAGTTTCCACACTATCAATATTTCCATCTACAAATGCTTTTGCTTTTTCTTTAAAATCAAAATCTAACAGAGAATCCATTTGACCTGTACCTAAGTAACCTCCGTCATTTGTTATACTTGCACCCCAATATTCTCCAATCATTTTGAAAGACGGATCAATGGCAGTTAGCTCATTTTTTAGTGTTTGCCATGTTGCATCTTCAACATGTTTTACTGTATCAATACGAAAATAGTCAATTGTATCTCCACGATCTGTTCTTGCCTTTTCAAGCCAATCTGTTTGCCAATCTATGATTTTTTGTCGTACAGCTGGATCTTCTGTTTTGAAGTCTGGAAGATTATCAAGTTCTCCCCTTACCGTTGGGTCCTCATCCACAGTTCGTAACATCCCATTAAACATTGCTAATTCGTCCTCTGTAGGAAGATTTTCTGCATCAGCTTTCCATGTATCCCAAATGTCTCCATCCATTCCATATCCAGCATGATTTACAACTACATCAAGCATGATTTTAATTCCACGATCATGAGCTTTTTCAATAAGCTCTTGGAATGTTTCCATATCCCCTAAATGTTCATCTAAAGTAGTAAAATTCTTTGCCCAGTAACCATGATAACCATACTGCTTTGGTTCAAGACCTACAGCGGTTTTAAAATCTAAACCTTTATTGAATTCAATATTATCGACAATTGGCGAAATCCAAATTGTATTGATTCCTAAGTCATCAATATAATCTAATTCATCAATAATCCCTTGGAAATCACCACCATGATATGCTTCAGAATGAGTTGGATCATATTCTTCCTTACCATTATTAGATGGATCACCATCTTTAAAACGGTCTGTTAGCATAAAGTAAATACGTGCTTCATCCCAATTAAAGTTCATTTTTCCACCAACAGATTGCTCTGGTTTAACGGTTACTTTTACTGATTGCTTATGCGTGTTACCAAACTCATCGATGACGACGATTTTAATCTCTTTTTCACCCGCAGTAACGGATTGATTAGCAGCAATTGAAACAGCGCCCACATTTGGATCAATTTCAACCTTTTCCTTGCCACCAAGTGCTCTTAAGTCGGCATATATTTCTTTTATGTTTACCTTATCTCCAGATGTTACATCTACTTGTAAAACCGCATTTTCATCAAAAGAGATTTCAGAGGGAGAAACGCTTGTCTTAATTGTAAGATTTGGACGTGTGTAGATAATCGTTGACTTGCCATTCTTTATATTATTTGGATCAATTACTTCGACCGTTTCACCGTCTTTTGTAACTAGGAACGTATACTCATGAGTTCCTTCCTCAAGACCCTCAAGTTTATAAGAAAAATACTCATTTTCCTTATTATATTCTAATGGATATTCTTTTCCACCGATTTTTACTTTTACTTCTTCGATTGAATGCATTTCATCACTTTGGAATAACTCTTCATCTCGATAATAGAACGTAACATTTCCATCCTCTAAAACAGGTCCATTGACAGATGGTACAACTGTTTGTCCTGGGACATCAGTGACAACGGTCACTTTTGTAATAATATCATCCCGGTTAATTTGAATATTGTGATCATCACTGTCAGGAGAAATTTTTGCTGTATTCCAATCAGTACCTTTACGTATTAAGAATCCCATTGATTCTGTTTCAGGAGCAATTTCAACGTTTGCTACTGCTGTATCACCATCAATTGTTTCAAAATCGATTTGATCGTTTTTTACACCAGTATTCCATACCCAAAGGTTCCAAGCTCCAAAATCACCTGTAAAATCTCCGTCTGGACGGACATATTTAATGCGGACATAACGCTTTACATTTTTCTTTACAGCCATGTCTAATGTTGCTTCTGCATCACCAGAGGTAGCTGTGATCACTACGTTTCCTGGTTTGGCCCCAGTAACCTTTCCTGTGTTATCAATTGTAGCAATTGTTTTATCTGATGAAGACCATGATATTTTAGCCTGATGCATATCTTGATTAAATTGATCTTTAACATGAGCAGAAAGCTGAGTTGAATATGTCTCGAAAACAGAGTCATTACCTACGATAGTGATTGTATCGGCAACTAATGTTTCAACCGTTACTTCAATTGAAGCTTCAATGTCACCCGCCTTTACCTTTAAGGTAGCAACACCTTCTGCTACTCCAACCACTCTTCCATTGTCTACAGTTGCTACTTCATTGTCAGAAGTTGACCAAATAAGCTCTTCGCCAAGCATGACACGACCGTTTTGATCTTTTACATATGCTGTTACACCCTTCGTGTCACCAGGGTTAATGGCAAATGTATCAGGATTTACTTCAATACTGGTTGGTTTAGGAATATATTCTGCTTCAGATTGATCATACAGTACCATCATTGAAAGACCTTCAACAGATACCTTGTCTGATTTTACTGTACGTATTGTCTCTGTTCCTGCTGAAGTATGGTCAACGACAACATTCCAGTTTCCGTTTACTGGTAGAGCTACTTCTTTTGTTGTTTTATTTGCATTATAAATCACAACAATATTTTTCCACGTATCATTGTTCGCATTATCCTTTAATTGGTATGCAACAATGTTTTCATCCTGCTTGAGAACTTGAAGGTGTTTTTCAACTTTTTCTTTCGACTCCATTTTAAAAGCAGTGTGTTTTTTTCGTAGTTCTACTAAGCCTTTGTAGTAGTTAAAGACAGATTGATATTCGTTCTTTAATTCCCAACGAATTTGGTTAATTGTATCAGGACTCTTATAGCTATTGTGTACACCATATTTACTTCTTAACATTTCTTCTCCGGCATGAAGGAATGGAGTACCTTGTGAAGTTAAGACGATGCCGTTAGCTAATAGACTGCGTTTTACCCATTCATTATTCAATGCATTTTCTTCTGTGATCACAGCATGAGGGTCATATTGCTCTGACTCGCGATCGCCATCTGTACCTGCTACTCTCATTAACTTGTCCCAAAGGTTTAAGTTATCATGTGCCGTGACATATGTTATGCTTTCTTGAGGCTTACTTGTAAATTGATCGATTGCACCTTTTATACCGGCAACGATATCTCCCTCTTTACCAGCAGCACCTGTTGCAAAACCAGTCCCAGCTCCATCACTGTCCCCTTTAATGGCACCACGGATATTATCGTTAAAAACAGAATAGCCTTGATCTTTTTGCGATCCTTTTACATGCTGCATTGAAGATGGTAGGCTAGTTGAACCACCAGTCCAAGGTTCACCGTAAATCAGCACATTCGGATCTACATTGTTCTTCAATTCTTTTGTTAATTCTTGCATTGTTTTTTGGTCAATTAAGCCCATTAAGTCAAAACGGAAGCCATCAATACCAAATTCTGTAGCCCAATAATGAACAGAGTCTTTAATGTATTTACGAACCATCGGCCGTTCTGACGCTACTTCATTTCCTGTCCCAGAGCCATTTGTCATTTTTCCTGTTTCGTCTGTACGATAGTAATAACCTGGAACAATCAAGTCAAATGGGGAACTGCCTTCCAATTGTGTTGATTCGTTCATATATGTGTGATTATAGACAACGTCTGCAATGACACGAATTCCGTTATCATGCAAAGATTGCACCATTTGCTTGTATTCTTTTATTCTACTAGTTGGATCAGTAGGATCAGTAGAATAAGATCCTTCTGGTACGTTAAAATGTATCGGATCATAGCCCCAGTTAAATTTTGCGTCTGTGGAGTTAGGATCATTAACCGTTAATTCATTTACAGAACCGAAGTCATAAGTTGGTAATAAGTGAACGTAATTCACACCTAATTCTTTTAAGGAATCAACACCTGTTTTCACCCCATTTGGTCCTGTTGTTCCTGTTTCTGTAAAGGCTAAATATTTCCCTTTATTGTCCATTCCAGATTGCTCATCAATCGAGAAATCTCTTACATGGAGTTCATAAATGATCGCATCCGCTGGTGACACGATTGCTGGTTTATCAGCTGGATCAAATCCACTAGGATTTGTACTATCTAAGTCAACAATGGCTGCTCTTTGCCCATTTGCAGACGTTGCACGGGCATATGGATCAACAGCATAATGAGACGTTCCATCAGCGAATTCAAGTTTGTACATATAATATTTATTTTTCAAGTTTTCTTTTATCGTGATAGACCATACACCATTATTTGCTCTTTCCATGTCTATTTCATTACCACCTGAGTGGTCCTTAACAAAAGCACCTTCATATGTACCTTCTTCATCATAGATTGCTAGATTTACCTTTGTTGCGGTCGGTGCCCATAACTTAAAAGTTGTTTGGCTAGAAGAGTAGGTATAGCCTAAATCATCTCCATCATAATAGAAACGATCATCATTCAGGACATTACGCATCGTTACTATTTGACCTTCTGATTGCCCCAATGAAACTTCATACACGTTCCGGACATCAATATTTTTGCCATCAGCAATCGTAATTTTTGCTTTTTTATCACCTAAAACTGTTGTTGTGGTATCAATGACCTCATTAGTTTTATTGTCAGTTAACACAAATTCTTGTTTTCCAAATTCTTTATTTGTTGTAACCAAAATTTCATTTAGTGACTCCATTAATGCAGATTGAACCTTAACGGACTCCGATGATTCAATTGTGAAAGCTGAATTTCCATCTATTACGTTTGGATTCAGCGGATCTGCACTGTTTTCATCCCAACTGCGCTTGTTAAAAATAAACTTATACTGATACTCACCTGGTTCAAGGCCTGAAAGTGTAGTTGAAAAAATACCATCTTTCTCTATCAATTCTACAGCTGTTGTTAAATCCCAGTTATTAAAGCTGCCAATTACATAAATTGCGGTTTCCCCTTTACTTTCGTAATTGAAAGTAACCGTGCCATCCTCATTTATGACCGGGCTTTTAATAACAGGTGATGCGGGCGGTTCACCTATTGTAAATACAGAATTCCCATTTGCTTGTTTAGAGTTAGAAGGATCCATTATCCATTCTTCATTTACAATAAACTTATACTCATAAGTTCCTTCTGGAAGCTCTTTCGTTAGAGTCCATATTCCATCTGATTCTTCTGTCATATTAATAGCTCCATTTTGCCAATCTGTAAAGCTGCCTGCAATCTTAACAGATGTTGCTTCCCCCTCATATAAAAATGTAACAGTCCCATCATCATTGATTAGTGGACTCGTCACTTCTGCGCTAACGCTTTCATAAGGAAGAAATGCCAAAAATAGTTGTAAAACGAAAGAAAATACAACCAACAAAGATAACGCTCTCAAATTTGACCTCTTCAAATTCCTTTGCCTCCCCTTTAAATCTGTCATTTGTTGCGAAAACGATTGCACATTAAAAAAAGAAAGTAAAAACGTATCCTCTCCATACAGACTTTCAAATGCAAACGCTTTCTATACCATTCAGAATATCACCTTCAAAATATTGTTGCAATATGTATTATGAATCAATCATCATTATTTCTCCTAATTAGAGCAATCAAATTCATGTTGATTGCTCGTCATTGAGTGATAATCCATTGAGCTGCCATTAATAATGAAGGAAATTGGGCATCAGCTAATCCTTCTTTATCACCAATTAGAATCGTTTTGGTGCCTGCCTGTTTGCCAGCCCATATATCAACATCCCGATCTCCTACCATATAACTTCCCTTCAAATTTACCTCATGTTTTTCCGCTAATGTATAAAGCATTTCTGGCTCTGGCTTTCGACATGCACAACCAGAGTTCGGTTTGTGTGGACAATAGATGATATCATCAATTCTCCCTCCATTTTTTGCTATATCGCCCTTCATTTTTTCATGAACCTTCCTTAGCATACCTTCCTTCATATACCCTAAACCAACACCACCTTGATTTGTCACCACAAAGACAAGATAATCTGCGTTGTTTAAGAGTTTTATTCCTTCAGCAACTCCTTCTAATAAATGCATTTGCTCCGGCTTGTTAACGAATTTTACACGGTTACTTAACACCTCATTAATGACACCATCTCGATCAAGGAACACAGCTTTTTTCACAATTTGGATTCTCCTTTCATGAATCGTCACGAATTTGATCATATTAATGATAAAGAAAATAGTATAAATATTGAAGGATGATGCTCTTTGAAACCAATGCTCCCAACATTACATACTGATATTCCTACAGGTTCTGATTGGATATATGAAACCAAGTATGATGGATTTCGTTCTATCTTATATGTAACAGATTCAACAATTGAATTAATGAGCCGGAATGAAAAATCATTAAACAAGCAATTCCCCGAAATCATTTCAGAACTTGAGAGAATGAAGGACACTTTAAAACCACATTTGCCCCTAATTTTGGATGGTGAAATCGTCTGCCTTATCTCAACACATTTCTCGGATTTCGAACAACTTCAAATTAGAGGGAGATTAAAAAATCAGGACAAAATTGGAAATGAAGCACAAAAACGTCCGTGCCGATTTCTTGCCTTTGACCTTTTGGAAATAAGCGGAGAAACTCTATTCACAAAGTCACTTAATGAACGAAAACAACTGCTTCATGTATTATTTAAAACGTTAGAAACTGGATATGTAACTCCCGTTTCATCCAATCTTTTACAGTATGTTCCTTATACAACGAACTATTCTAAGTTGTGGGGAGAAATTCGTCTTGAAAATGGAGAAGGGATTATTGCCAAGCAATTAAAAAGCAAATGGGAAGCAGGGATGCGTACACAACAATGGTTAAAAATTAAAAACTATAAATATGCAAACTTTTTTATTACGGGTTATTACAAAGAAAATGGATATTTTCATGTTGGAGTTTTTCAAAAGGAACAAGTTGTTCCATTAGGGGTGTTCTCACATGGAATATCAAGTACCGAGCGGGAAGCACTATTAACAATAGTACGTGAAAATAAAACAACTGAAACAACCTCCTTTATTGAGATAGAACCAGCTATTGTTGTAGAAATTCAATTTTTATCTCTTTATAAAAATCAATTACGTGAACCTTCTTTTTCATCATTTCGATTTGATGTCCATATCGATGATTGCACATGGGATCAATTATTGATTAAAACAGCGCCTATTCGTGACGAGATTTCCATTACACATCCCGATAAACCATTGTGGGAAACGGTTGATGTTAAGAAAGAGAAATTTTTAAGTTATCTTTATCAAATCTCACCATTAATGCTACCTTTTTTACGAAAACGACTACTTACAGTTATTCGTTTTCCACATGGAATGTTTGGTGAAGCATTTTATCAAAAAAACTGTCCTGATTATGCTCCTTCCTTTATAAAAACAAGTAAACATGAAGGAATCGAGTATATTATTTGTGAAGATCTTTCAACATTGATGTGGTTAGGAAATCAACTAGCATTTGAGTTCCATGTTCCATTCCAGACCATTGATACAGCACACCCAACCGAAATTGTTTTTGACTTGGACCCACCTTCCAGAGAAAATTTCTCTTTAGCGATAAAAGCTGCATTAGAAATGAAAAAAATTTTTGATCAATTTCAACTTAAGACATTTCCTAAATTGTCAGGAAATAAAGGGTTGCAAATTCATATACCACTTACCAAAAATTCATTTACTTATGAGGAAACTCGTGTTTTCACAGAATTTATCGCTCAGTTTCTTGTTACAAGTTTTCCTGAAGATTTTACGATTGAACGGATGAAAAAAAATCGTGGTAACCGACTTTATTTAGACTATATTCAACATGCTGAAGGCAAGACCATTATCGCCCCCTACTCTCTCCGAGGGAAAAAGAAGGAGCATTTATTGCATCACCCCTTTTTTGGGATGAAATAAATGAACACTTGTCAGTAGAACAATTTACAATTGATGAGGTGCTTCACCGATCAAAAACAATCGGTTGTCCTTTTCAAGATTATTTTGAATCTCCTCAGGATAAAACGCTAAGAACAATAATTGACCAAATCAACAATGTGCAATAAGAAGGCTTTATTATTCCTTGGTTGGACATTAAGGACGTTTCACGTTTCTTTCCTGGATTGTTTTCATATGATTTATGATGAGTGACATTTTGATTCGGTTTCGTTTCCTTTTTTTCTTTCATCTGCTCTATGAGAGACATTCTGACTAGGTTTCTTTTCTTTTTGTCTTTCAACATTTCACACACTAAGATATAAAAGTAAAACAAAGTTGACAGTCTACATTGACTACCAACTTTGCTTTACTTCTTTTTATCCTTCACAATATCTATCATTTGTTCAAGCATATTGACCATATCATCTTTGTCAAATTTAGAGGGTCCAGGCAATTCTTCTTTCTTTGAATCATATTGTTCATTTTGATGGAAAATTGGATCTTCTATTCGATAGGGTGATACAAGATACCCCTCTGGTGTAACGTATTTTTTATTCATTCTTCTTGTTTCACGATCAACTAAACTATAGACAATCGGAATGATGAATAGTGATAGAAATGTGCTTGAGATTAAACCTCCAATAACCGTTATCCCCATAGGTCGATTGATTTCTGCACCCTCACCCAAGCCAAGTGCTAAAGGTACCAATCCCAATATAGTCGTCAATGCTGTCATTAGAATTGGACGAATCCTTACTCTTACTGATTCCACTAGTGCATCATATGTTTTGAAACCTTGTGCCTTTTTCTGATTGATGAAGTCGACGATCACAATTGCATTATTTACAACGATGCCAGCTAACACAATAAGACCAATTAAGACTGTTAAACTAATTGGAGATTTTGTTACAGTTAAAGCTACAGCTACTCCTATTAGCATTAAGGGTACAGTAAACATAATTACAAATGGATATTTAAAGGACTCGAACTGTGCAGCCATGACAATGTAAATAAAAATAATCGCCATAATAAAGGCAAGTAACATATCATCCTTTGTTGACTCTAGCAACTCTCGATCGCCACTAAAACTAATGTCTGTTTCTTCAGGTAAATCCAGATCTTTAATTTCTTTATCAACTAATTCTGAAAAATCACCTAAGTTTGTTGAATTACTATATCTTACTGTGTATTGTACGGCAGGTTGCTTATCTATTCTTTGAATGGATACAGGTCCTTCTTCAACTTGAATTGTGGATATATCCCCAAGTTCTACAAAGCTATTATCTGGTTTTTTAATTAGTAAACCCTTTAAAGCATCAACATCCTCGGGTACAGACTCATCATACCTGACATTTACCATATACATCTCATGATCCTGTTCATTTGTCATCTGTATCGCATCTGTACCTCTCGTTACATCATTTACGACCATCCCGATTTGGACTGGTGATAAGCCGTTATCAAGTGCTTTATCTCTGTTAACTGTAATCTGAATTTCTTCAACAGTTTCTGTAAGATCATTTGATAATTCTTCAACATCTGTCAACTTTACAAGCGCTTTATCAATTTGTGCAACAGATTCTTTTAAACGCGTTTCATTCGTATCTTTTACATGAAATGTTAACGTGTTAGGTGTAGATCCTGTTGAAGATTGAGTATGAAATGAGAGCTTAGCGGTTTTATTTTCTCTCCTTGCTACATTCCCAAATGATTTTTGAACATTATCGATCAAATCAAATGTCGTAACAATTCGAGAATCCAGATCTTTTAGTTTCACGTATATTTCAGCAATATTTGTTCTTCCTGTACCCCTAAAGGATTCCTCCTGTGTTGTGCCAATCAGACTAACATATAAATCAACACCGTCTTCTTCCTCAAGCTCTTCTTCGATCGCTGTTACTACTTTTGAGGTTTCTGATAAGGATGATCCATTTTCTAGTTCAACGTCAATTGTAAAAAACCCTTCATCAGTATTTGGTAAAAATACTGTGCCAACTCTAGTTAAACCGTATACACTTCCTGCAAAAACGATTAACGTTATACATAACATAACTGTACGATTACGCAAGGACCATTTAATAGCATTGTCTAGAGAATGCATAAATGTAGACTCTCTACGAACCTTTTCTATGTTTTTGGAAGGGTTTCTTAATAGTTGACCTGCAAGCATGGGAACGATTGTCAAGGCAACAAATAAAGATGCAAACAAACTAAAAGCGATTGTCAAAGCAAACTCTGTAAAAAGATCACCGATAATACCTGTAATAAAGACGACAGGTATAAATACCGCAACAGTTGTTAAAGTAGAAGCAATAATAGCAGGACCAATTTCTTTTGCTCCTTGATATGCTGCCTCTTTTGGTCTTTTCCCCATTGAGAGATGCCGATAAATATTTTCGATAACCACGATGGCATTGTCGACAAGCATCCCGATTCCAAGAGCTAACCCACCTAGAGTCATAATGTTTAACGTAAAATCCGCAAAATACATGAGAATAAATGTCACGATAACAGCATATGGAATTGCCACTCCAATAATTAGAGGACTTTTCATGCTTTTCAAAAAAACAAAAAGAATAACCATGGCCAAAATTCCGCCTATTATTAGGGTATTAAACATATTTCCAATCGCTTGATCAACATATTCTCCTTGATCAAAAATGATATCCGCATTAATGGATTCATATTTCTCCTCAGAAAGGATATTTGTCAATTTCTCATGAAAGGCATCAGAAACTGAAGCTGTATTTGCATCAGATTGCTGTAAGATACTAACTAGCAAAGACGGGTTTTGATTGGCACGTGTTATGGTATTAGATTCCTCTTTAGCCATTACAACATCCGCTATATCTCCAACCGTAATATTGTCGCCAGTTGCAGAATCTTTCTTCACAATTAAACTTTTTAATACATCAATGGAATCGATCGTACTGATAACTCTTGTTGTTAACTGTTTTCCCTCAGATACGACTGGATCTCCAGGTGTTGAGATAGAGTTAGCTCTAATTGTATCAACAATTTCTGATTGACTAAGTGAGTATTGTTCCAGCTTATGTTGATCAAGCTTTACACTTACTTCATCCGTTTGTAACCCTGAAAGGTTAATACTTGCTACACCTTCCGTTTTACTTAATTCTTGTTCTAACTCCCCCGCTAAATTCTGAAGATGCTCTGTATCTTGTGATGATGAAAGAGAAAGCTGTATGATCGGAAATTGAGAAGGATCAAATTTTAAAAACCTCGGCTCCCCTGCATCATCCGGTAAAGGTGCATCCTCCATTCTTGTACGAATTTCATCTTGAATATCATCGATATGTGTTGTCCAATTAAATTTCAAGATAACAAGGCTTGCATTTTCCTGTGATGTGGTCGTTATTGTGTCAATACCTTGAACAGTTGATAGTGCTTCTTCTAACGGTTTAGAGACTTCTTCTACCACTTCCTTTGGATTAGCACCCTCATAATTGGTAACAACCACTCCGATAGGCGGGTTTATTTCCGGTATCAACTTTAACGGTATCTTTATCACTGATACAGTACCTAATATTACTACTAAAAGCATTGTTACAATGGTAAACACAGGTCTATTAATTGAAAAATGGCTAATCTTCATCCCGTTCCCTCACATTCCAACTGCTTTATGTACAACCCTTATGTTCTAATCAGCATTTAGGTAATAATTTCTAGTTTTAACAAATTTAAATCAATCCATTCTTCTATTAACATCCAAGCAATAAGCAGACATGAATGGATTTTTATTTCGACGCCTATCTTTGTATTAAGGACAGAACAAAGGCACAAGTGCCTTTGTTTCCTAAGCAACAAAAAAAAGAGAGTGACCATTAAATAATGATCACTCCCTTATAGGTAAACGTTTACAATCAAACTTTTTAGTAATCTACCTAAATAGTAAATGCTGGCTATGTACTCCAGCCTTCTTTAATAACGCTTTCAATTCTGCCTGTTCTTCAGCACTTAAACCAGAAAATGCACGTGCTATCCGAATTGCATGAATCGGATAGATTTCATCTAAGTATGATTGGCCTTTATCAGTTAATTTCGCATAGATCGAACGTTTATCCTTTGGATCCTGTTCGCGATAAATGTAGCCGTTTTTTTCAAGCTTATCAATCACATACGTAACATTTCCACTAACTAACAGCAGTCTTGAACCAATTTGTTGCAGCTTTTGCGGACCTCTCGTAAACAATAACTCCAAAACAGCAAATTCTGTTGGATTAAACCCATGTTCCTTACTATCACGGATAGAATGCTCAGATACACTTTTGAAAGCCCTTGCAAAAACTCGAAACAAATCTAATGCATTCTGTAATTCTTCTTCAGTAAATGATCTCATCCCATCGCCCTCTTGTTTAAAATTAGCCAAAGTAAAATGATTATTAGGAATTTTGGGTGGAACAAAATCCTAATAAAAAAGCCTAATAGTATAAAAAAACAGCACTCCTTTTTCATTTTACTATTATTTAAACTAAATTTGAAGGTTTTAAATAAGAAAAGTATGTAATTATAATAATAGGCAGACAGAAATGGGGTTAAAGCCATGTACAAGGAGATACAAAATATCTTATATAAAATAGAAAAACAAGAAAAAATACACATTTTATTCGCTTGTGAATCAGGAAGTAGAGCATGGAATTTACATGAAAAGAAAAGCGATTATGATATTAGATGCATTTATAAGCATGAAAAAGAATGGTATTTGCAATTATATGAAGGTCGAGATGTTATAGAAAGTTCGTTTAATAGCTTTGAAGTTGTTGGATGGGATCTCAAGAAGGCCTTGCGATTACTGAATAAATCAAACCCTACTCTTATGGAATGGCTTTATTCACCTATCATTTATCGAAACAATGTAATGTTTACCGAAAAATTAAAAAGCTTAGCTAGTCAATCGTTTTCACCTTATTCTGTACTACATCATTATCTTAGTATGGCTAAAAAAAATTACACACGTTTAAAACAAGCTGACCATTGTTCAGCTAAAATGTATTTGTCCGTCTTAAAACCTTTGCAACTTTGTTATTGGATTATTGAAAAAGATGATTTTCCGCATATCGGCTTACACATTTTTCATACGAGTCATGTCACCCCAGTTATTGAAGAGGAAATGAAAAAAGTCATTCTTCAGAAACAATCGGGACAAAACTTCACCTCCAAAACCCTGTTGCATTATATTGAATCAAGCATAAACACACTAGGAGAATTTGCAAAAGAAGGCCGAAAAAATGATAAAAACATATCGAAGGAATTAACTGATTTTTTTATTAAGATGATCAATTAAGGAAAGGACTCCACCTAATAAGGAGTCCTCAGGTTGTAGAAGCCTTTCTCTTTACCTTTGGGATGTTGTGATAAAAATAATTATACTCATTTTTCAATTCGGTTAATGTCATTTTATTCATTACCTGGCTATTATAAACGCCAATTGCCATTAGTTTTTGTGAATAGTAATTTCTTTGCTCCTCAAGTGCAGTTTGTAACATTTTGCTCATAGCACTCAACTCCATTTTATTTTTTACATATTTAAATTTACCTCAAAATTGTTATGCGACAGTTAACGCAATGTTAAGATTTTCTTTAAAGATATTAAGATTGTATTAAGTGAGACTCCCATCAGCGTGGATGTTCTCATCTCCACTGATGGTTAGCGAGACTTTTCACACTCAAAAAGTCACATCTTTATGTCTAGCCTGACTTGGACTTCCTGTCCTTCGTCCGATTTTTACGGGTAAATTACCTCCCACTAGACTTCTTTGCTTCACTCGAATCTTTCGTTAAGAGTTTTACTGCCCATTAAGGGGGATAAATTTGATTAAATTTTCAAAACTTTGTCGAGAATAGTTTCAATAACACATGGAGTTGAAACGAATGACAATTAAAGTGATTGCTTTGAAACAACATCTTTCTCAAACAAAGGTTTATTATCTTAATTTAGCTGAACCAAAAAACCAACAACTATATATGATGATTATTGAAAAAGGAAAATTATTGACTTTAACCTCCTACAATACACGTAAAGATCAATACGAAGAGGTTACTTCTTTATTCCCGAAATCCTTCCTTCAAAACCTTACAGAGCATATCTATTTTCAAATAAATAGTAAGTCCTATAACGATGAAGAAGAACTACATAGAAAATCTATCCTCTAATGTTAAATATCCTTAACTAAGCATATGCTCTTTTACCTCGAACTATGTTTTATTCACTCCTACCGTAAAAAAACCTCACATCTTTTTTACAAAAGTATATTTCCATGTTAGAATTTCTGACATAACAGAAGTTATTAATAACAAAACAGGATATACTTGTAAAAAGAAATGTTTAAGGGGTGGAGATATTGAATCATCAAGACCGCTCTTATAAGGATAAAAAGGTGATTTCAATAGGAACAGTAAGCGAACTAACCGGATTAACTTTGAGACAAATTCGTTATTATGAAGAAAGAAAATTAATTGCCCCGTATCGAAATGATCGTGGTACGCGTAAATATTCGTTTTCCGATATTGAAACATTGATGGACATTGCTGATAAACGAGAGGATGGTGTACAAACAACAGAAATCTTAAAGGAAATGCGATTAAAAGAAAGGAAAAGGGAAAGTGAAGCAGATGTCCGGAAAAAGATGCTTCAAGGTCAGTTAAATGCACAATTCAGATATGGACGTGGAGGACATTGATTACCATAGGCTTCCCACATAGGTATACAGGAGAAATCCTTGGTTTTTCTTATAGGATCATCCTTAAAAAGGTGATGATTTTAGTAATAGTAAAATTGACGCTACAGTAATTTATCAACCTCCTGTAGCGTTTATATATATTCAATTCCTCTTTACAGAACATTTCCCATATACACATCATTACACCCTCCCCATCACCTTCTACTTCCCAACACAAGAACTGTATCCCACTTACTTTTAGGTTCTAAATATAGTATTTCGACTTTTTTTTGCGAAAATAGGAAAAAAACACAGTAATCTATTTACTTTTTTAAATATTAACAGATAATAAAGGTACTAGGTTCATTTTACCTAGATGTTTACTGTGAGGTGTTCATTGTGAAAACACTAGATACCCTAATAGAAGAATATCGAAACAAAATGTTTTTGATTGCCAGAGAAAATGGTTTAAATTCACATCGAACATTAATTGCAAGTCAATACTTAGATGAATTATTGAATATAAAAATGACTGAATGCAAAACTACAAGTAAGCAAATAGAAAAATATTAGTAATCATATGAAATAAGCAGGAAATACATCAATGGGAAACCTTGATGTATTTTTTATCCTATCAGAAATCAGGATTTAGTCCCCTCTATCTTTCCAGCTCGAATATAGAATTTTATAAAGGAAGTGATATTTTGGATCGAGAAATTGTTTGGTTAAGTAAGGGAACACCCTCTACCCTTACTTATAAAGGAAAAGAATTCAAGTCAGGTATCGCAAAACATCAAGTAAATGAATTAAAGGTCATGTCAAATGGAATTATCGGTGATGATGTTGAAAATCATGATTTTCATGGTGGTTCTGAACGGGTGATTTGCGTATATGCATTTGAACATTATGGGTTTTGGGAACAGCTTTATCAAACTACGCTACCCAAAGCAGCATTTGGTGAAAACCTTACATTAACTGGAATGACAGAAAAAGATGTATGTGTTGGTGATATTTTTCAAATCGGTGATGCAATTGTTCAGGTTTCTCAGGGAAGATTCCCATGCTCTACTATTAATAAATACACAAACATTCACACCCTTTTAAATAAAATTGTTGAACACGGCCACACAGGTTATTTTTTTCGCGTGTTAGAAGAAGGAGTAATTCATTCTAACTCCTCTATCAAATTACTGGAAAAACATTCAGAGGAAATATCAATTAGCACCATCCATCATACTTATTTTCATGAAAAAAATAATATTAAAAGAATTGAAAAGATCTTATCATTAGATGTTCTTTCTGAGGAATGGATGGTTCGAATGAAGAAATTACATACATCGTTAGTAGAAAAGTCCCTTTAACCTATAAAATAGACGCAAAATGCTGTCTATCGTTCAAACTTACTAACATAGTTTCAAAAAATGTCAGGCTTTCACTCATATATGAGAGAAAGTCTTCATGTATTTCAAAACATTCAGATAGTACAAAAGATTCTGTTGACTTACCTCTTTACTGTGATATGATTAACCTTGTTTAAAACCAAATTACCATTATCTACTAGGGGAGTCCATTAGCCTGGACTGAGAGAAGAACGCGTTCGAAGTTCTTTGACCCTTTGAACCTGATCTGGATGATACCAGCGTAGGGAAGTGGGAATAAACTAAAAAAGGGTTTTGTATGCACCCCTTTTATTATATTTCCTACATCTACCGAACGGGTTCTGAATTTCAGAACCCGTTTTTTTATTCTTCCGTTTCAATCAAGTAGATGAATTTCTAGGAGGAGATTTAGATGAAGATTACGGTAAAGAAACCTTTCCCGGGCAGCAAGAAAATTTATGTACAAGGTAGTCATCCTGACATTCAAGTACCTATGAGGGAAATTTCACAAGGAGCAACGATTAATACTCTCGAGAAAAAAGAGAATCCACCTATACAGGTATATGATACGAGTGGACCTTATACAGACCAGAATGCTGAAATAAATATTTCGAAGGGGCTACGTAGAATAAGAGAAAATTGGATTAAAAGTCGACAAGATGTTGAACATTATGCAGGTCGGAAAACGAAACCAGAAGATAACGGGTATAGAACAAAACTTCCCGAAACATCCGATGTATTCCCATCAGAAGCTATAACTCCACTTGTAGCTAAACAAGGTAAAAGAGTTACCCAGCTTCATTATGCACGACAAGGAATGATTACACCGGAAATGGAGTTTATCGCGATTCGCGAGCAAATGGATCCTGAATTTGTTCGAAATGAGGTTGCTTGTGGCCGCGCCATTATACCCGCAAATATTAATCATCCTGAAAGTGAACCGATGATTATCGGAAAAAACTTTCATGTGAAAATTAATGCAAATATCGGAAATTCTGCTGTTTCTTCTTCAATTGATGAGGAAGTTGAAAAAATGACATGGGCAATTCGCTGGGGTGCAGATACGATTATGGATTTATCAACTGGAAAAAACATTCACACAACAAGAGAATGGATCATACGTAATTCTCCTGTTCCAGTTGGTACCGTACCAATTTACCAGGCATTAGAAAAGGTAAGTGGAATTGCCGAGGATTTAACATGGGAAGTGTATCGTGACACACTTATTGAACAAGCAGAGCAGGGTGTCGACTATTTCACTATTCATGCAGGTGTACTTTTGCACTATATCCCTCTTACTACTACCCGGACAACAGGAATCGTTTCTCGAGGAGGTTCCATTTTAGCCCAATGGTGTTTAGCTCATCATAGAGAAAATTTCTTGTATACTCACTTTCGTGAAATATGTGAAATTTTATCAGCATATGATATTGCCCTTTCATTAGGTGATGGGTTACGCCCCGGCTCAATTGCTGATGCAAATGACGAAGCACAGTTTGCAGAACTCGAAACACTAGGTGAGCTAACAAAAATTGCTTGGGAGTATGACGTTCAAGTCATGATTGAAGGACCTGGACATGTTCCTATGCACTTAATTAAAGAAAATGTCGAGAAGCAACAAACGATTTGCCAAGAAGCTCCCTTTTACACTTTAGGACCGCTAACAACTGATATCGCCCCAGGCTATGACCATATTACTTCAGCGATAGGGGCAGCCATGATCGGTTGGTTTGGAACTGCAATGTTATGCTATGTGACACCTAAGGAACATCTTGGCTTACCAAATAAAGATGATGTTCGGGAAGGAGTTATTGCTTATAAAATCGCTGCACATGCCGCCGATTTAGCCAAAGGGCATCCAGGCGCCCAACAACGAGATGATGCGCTTTCAAAAGCACGGTTTGAATTTAGATGGCATGATCAATTCAATCTTTCTCTTGATCCTGAAAGAGCAATGGAATATCATGATGAAACATTACCAGCTGAAGGAGCAAAAACAGCTCACTTTTGTTCAATGTGCGGACCAAAGTTTTGTTCAATGAGAATTTCTCATGATATTAAAAATAAAGTCTATAATCTAGATTCAGATGAAGAAATTCGTAAAAAGGGTATGGAAGAAAAAGCAAAGGAATTTGCTGAGTGGGGTTCAAAAATATACAGATAACATGTTAGGGATTTATCCGCTTGGCTAAATCCCTTCCTTCTTTATCCTTTTAGCAGTTTTCTAAAAAACGTCTAAAAAATGGATCCATTCCAACTATATCAAGCGTTCGACCAGAAAACGTGTGATCATGTTTCGGACGTTCACTATTCCCGTACAATACACCACCATACTGTGATAAAACAGCCTCATCATAGTTATAATATGTACGGCTCTCAAACAAATGATAGTGGCCACCATTTTCTAAAGGTATTGCAGGACCCGTTTCTCCATAAAAGCGGTGATAATGGTTCTTCGTACTCATCGTCACACCTCTAAAGTAATGGCGATGACGATCAAAGCTATTTCCATTTACAGTTAATGTAAATCCCTTTAATAGATGATCATGCTCTTTCGATACCGATGTTTTCACTTCAAAACGATGTGCGTGGTGGGGCTTAACTGTACCTATTTGCATCAAATGAATCAACTCCTTTTTTGTGTTCATTTCTTCATATGAAGTAATAACAAAATGAGTAAGTTGTCCATACTGTTCATTTCAAATAAATTATACTGTTATTCCGGATATCCTTCTTGGTTCTGAATGATTCCAACATTTTTCATTTTCACTTGTGTATTCACCTTTATATCAGCTAATGGATAAATACGTTCCCAGTCCTCCATCTTTGCGGATTCCTTTCCTGTATGTAATGCGCGGTACCTTAATCCAAACCCGACTGGATCAACTTTTTCCTTTTGAAATAAACGTAATATATCTTCCATTTGACTTGTTACTTCTTTTTCGATATTTTTTTCATATTCCATTTTTTTCTGATCATCTAACACATCAAAAGATTCTTCTACGACTCCGCTTATTTTAATATCAATTTCTATGTTTGTTGTCTTATTTTCAGATTGAATTTCATATGTAGTTCGAACCTGATCAGTCGAGAAAACAAAATATGGTGCTTGATTTTCTTTTTCTACTTTTATTTCTGTTTTTGATGTATTATTGGTGATCATATTAAAGTACTTTGTTTGTTCCCCTTCCAATAGTAGAACTTGTTTTGCATCAGAAAAAACAGCTAACCGGTTTGTTGAAAAATTTTGCTCACCCGCATCAATAATTGGTAATATCGGATCAATTCCCCGTTCATTACGAAGTCTGATTAATTTATATAAATAAACAGAACTAATATATGGCGTTTCTGTGCCTTCATGTCCAAATGTTAAAAACAAAGAATTTGAAGGAAGTCTTTCCCCCATAGGTTTTGCTTCAAGGATTTTTTTGCACTGGGACTCCCGATAGCCGTCCATGCGATTTCTTGTATATCTCTTCTTCTGCTAAACCAATCTACAATATTCGATAAATCTTCTTTGACTAACGAACTACCGAATATAATCATCTTGGCATGACCAAAGTCAAGTTCCTTATCAACTTTGGATTTTATCATTCTAACAGCTTCAGATACCGTTTGTGCTGATTCAGTCAAAATCTCAGCTTCATTGCTTCCTGTTTTCACATCACTGCTTGGAACTGCTAGTTTTAAGGATATTTCATACATATCGTTTTGACCTTTATCTACACCTATCGAAACGACAAAATATCTCTTGTCGATATCTTTGTAACCGCAACCCGAAAAAAAGAAGATAGAACATGACATAAACCATACTAGTACTTTTTTCATTTTGCCGCCTTGTCCCTTCTTTTAAAATGACTTTTAATAAAACGATGCCCATTACTTGTGCAGGTAATAAGATCATCATCCAAGATTTTGCTATCCTTCCAACCATCTCAACATCAAGAAAGAATTGGCTGATTAATCCCAATAAAGAAAAAATAACCAATATGATCATTGGTGTAAAATCTCTTTTCTTTATCTTAATGCTGGGAAAAATCGACTTTAACTGCTCCATCCCAACATGCCAATGCAATGTTACACTCGCAATTGAAATATTAATATACAAACCTAAGAATAAAAAACTTACCCGTTCAATAAAACCAAGTTCTATCCTTAAAGCTTCAGTTGTGGCAATCCAAGGAAACGTGTATATTCCTACACCGTCAAATCCATGCACACCGATAGGTATGAAAAAAGTAGTAACTAAAGTAATGAAACCAAGAAAACTTAAAATAAAAATCGAGAATCCAACTTTCACCTCTTTAAAGTATCGATTAAAAATAACAAGATTTGCATATCCAGTATAAACAAACGATGCTGTTGATATCGTTTCAAAATTCGGGATTTCCTGATAGTATGTTAGTGCAACACGGGCTGAATCCCAAATAATTTCATTGTTTGTATAAGATTTAAATATGATAAACGCAATAAAAGGGAGGTTTAATAATAAAATGATTTCTATAGCATACAGAATGTGTTTAGAATGCATTAATGCTCCAAAGAAGATAATGACCAAAAAGGAAAGCATAATGACCAGTTCGTCTAATTCTGGGTTGATATATTGTTTTGAAATATGTGTAAATATGGTTAACGTTACAAAGCCGGCAATAAACCATAATAACCCCTGAAAAAATAAATAAAAAAACCGAAACCATTTTTGTGTATACTTTTCGAGAATTTCAGGTATACCCTGTTCCGGAAATTTACTGATATATTTTACAAAATAGAATATAAGTAACATTCCAATCGGCAGACTGATAAACATGCCAAGTAAAGCACCCTTACTTCTGTTTTCAATTAAAACAGTTGGAACATATGCGACAATATTTGTGAGCATATTTAAAATGAGCATAATATAAAAGTATCGTTTCGACATCATCAACTTCCTAATCTATTTTTAAGCTTCGCAGTATTTATTTTCTGAATTGTTCTCCATTAAAAAATGCCAAATACGGCCTGCCAAAGCTATTTAAACTTACCAAATAATATATGATCCCAATTAACCCAAAAATCACTCCAATTAATCCAGTAAAAGTGGAGACTATTAACAGCAAATACTTTGTGACTCGCATTGCGAAGCCCATTTCATTAATCGGAATCACAATATTAGAAATGGCTACTGCGGAAACAATAATAATCATAATATTACTTACCAGACCTGCCTCTGTTGCAGCTTGTCCTAAAATAAGCCCACCAACAGTTGTAGCAGTCGGACCAATTGCTTTAGGTAATCTGATACTGGCTTCTGTTAACAATTCCATCATAATAAGCATAAAAAATACCTCGATATATGCCGGATATGGCACAGACATTCTGCTGCCAGCAATCGACAATGCCAACTGAACACGAAATAACTCAGGATTATAAGCTGTTATACCAACATACATTGCCGGCAGCAATAGGGCTGTTCCCAACCCCAGATATCGTAATAAGACTAAAAATTTCGCAATCCAGGAAGGTAAATACAGATCATCCATTGAGCTCATAAAATCATAGAAAACAGAAGGTAAAATCAATGCAAATCTCGTCCCTTCCATCATGACAATTACCTTACCTTTTGAAAGATTATAAGCGATCCGGTCAGGTCGTTCTGTTATGACAATTGTCGGAAACAGAAAAGACTTATGCCTAGTAATCATCCTTGATAGCTGTGAAACGGATTGTACAACGTCTTTATCAATTTCATTTAATCTTTGATAAAGCTCTTGTAATACTTCTTTATCTACTTCTATCGAATCATAGAGAATCTTTAACCCCATCTGTGATTTCTTTCCTACTCTATAATCATCAAATGCAAGTGAAGATTGATGATACCTGTGGCGAATAATATTCATATTAGTTTCGAGGTCTTCACTTAATCCTGTTTGGGGACCTTGAATAGTCGTTTCAATTGTTGTTTCAGGTATCGCTTTATTAAGTATTTTTTTAACATCAAGAATGAAATGAAGATCATTTAAGAAAATAAGGACTGAACCTTTTAGCAATAGCTCAATAGGATTGTCACTATCCTCAATCTCTCGAACTCCCGATAATGATAATAAATAGTCTTCATATCCCCCAATCTCTATTTCCTCAAAAAAAGGTACATAAAGATCTTTGTGAATTTTCTCTACATCACAAATGCTGCTTATGTACCATAACTCACATACCTTCCCTTCGGCTTCAAATCTTTGGTTCACCAAATCAGGAGAGCCTGTTAATTCTTTTTTTATATCATCTATCATTTCTTGCTTAGATTTGAGCATAGCTTAAACTCCCCACCTGGTCTTACTTTAAATTTATCGTTTGCTATAAGTGGAAAATTATACTTTAAAATCAAATTATTCACATTCCTTCCTTTTTAATGAATAGATCAAAACATTAAACACACATACTATCATCATCTATGTATGTTGGAGGGAAGGCTAATGAAAAAGTTTTTTGTAGTAAATCTTTTTTCCTTTGTTTCTTATGTCAAACAACTCAAGCAGCACCACCACAAGATGAAGTAACCAAAATCCTTTCAGAAATAAATTGGACACAGCAACAATTAACTAATTATCTCGAGTATTATGAATTGACCCTGGATGATTTTGAAACTGGTGATGACCTGCGGATGATTTTAGGGACAGCAATTACTCCAGAAAACTTAGCGGAACTTTTACAACAATATGAAATGAACAGACAAGAATTGGATATTGTTCTAGCTGAATTTGGTGAAACAATTGAGGATTATTATTTTATTGAAGATCTTGATGTTGCCTTGAATTTTTACTTAGATCATGATGGTGAAATGGCTGAAATCGAAGAATTTTTATCCTTAATCGGGTTAACTGAGGAAGAAGTAGATGCCCTTTTTACCCACTTTATGGAATTAGATGAAAAAAAACTTGAACAACAGATGGAAACTATAATGTCCCGTTTAGATCCTTACTTGACTTTGGACGATATAACTACATTATCAGAAGTACAGCAAGATGAAATGATTGGTCTCTTTCAAGAGATCATGAATGCATTAAATCTAAAAGCCCAGTTTACGTTGGTAGATAACAATGATGTAGAAACCAACGTCACATTTAAGCAATTAATGAATATGGAGGAATTGTACAATAATGACCTACTTATTACTCTCTATAGTCAACAAGGAGAACTTATTTTAGATATGCGGTTATCAGAAGATATGCTTAACTCCGAATTTTTTATTGAATCAGGAATTGAATTTGCTAAGCTAGGAGATTTAGCAGGAGAATTAACGAATATGCTGCATGATCGTCTACCTGATACAGCCTCTTCTATATGGATAAGTTTAATAATCGGGTTCATACTAGTGGGCATTGGCGTTACGGGTATCTTGTTTCTAAAAAGGGGCAGACAGGTGGGGTAAAATGATCAATCGTTTTGTTTCATTCCTTTCCTTTTGGTTCGTAATTATTGGATGTAGCTTCATTATCTATCAATCCTATTGGCTATTAAATATGTTTCTATCTGTTGAACAGGATGTTCATGCACCTTATTCAGAACCTGGTATGGGGAAAGCATCCCAAACAGTGACTTCTTCTCTTCCTATGGAAGAAGGTGAAAAAATCGGTATCCTCTCCATTCCAAAACTCGAGAAAACTCTACCTATTTATGAAGGGGTAGGTGAAGACATACTGAAGAAAGGAATTGGTCACATTCCTTCTACACCCCTACCCGGTCAACAAAGTAATGCAGTATTATCCGGTCACCGAGATACTTTTTTCCGGGGGCTTGATCGATTAAAAATAGGAGATTCTCTCATTGTAACAAGTAATAATAAAACATATATTTTTAAAATTAAGAAAATACGAATTGTCGATAAGAATGACCAAACTGTTATCGTCCCAAAGCCAAGAAGCACATTAACACTTACAACTTGTTATCCTTTTACTTATATTGGCCCTGCACCTCAACGATATATTGTTGAAGCACAACTACTTACAAAGCCAAAGATAGAACAATAGTGTAGATGAGAGCTGACAATTGCCTTTTTCTTAGTAAACTTCATATCGAACATTTATAACTATCATCATAACCATCAAATTAGCTTAGGAGGATATAAAGTATGACACAAAAGGAACAACTATCTATTTTTGCATTAGGCGGTGTTAACGAAATTGGAAAAAACATGTATGTTGTTCAATACTCTAACGAAATTTTCATCATTGATTGTGGTGGAAAATTTCCTGATGAAAGCTTATTAGGAATCGATTTAATTATTCCTGATCTCTCTTATTTAGAGGCAAACCAAGATAAAATTAAAGCGCTAATTGTTACACATGGTCATGAAGATCATATTGGTGGTATCCCCTATTTCCTAAAAAAATTGAAGGTTCCTATATATGGAACACGCTTTACATTAGGCTTGATTGAATTAAAACTGATAGAGCATAACCTTTTAAGAGATACAGAACTGATACAAATTGACTCTACATCACAAATTCCATTTGAGAAAGTAAATGTGAGTTTTTTAAAACAAATCATAGTATTCCAGATTGCTTAGGAATTGTATTTCATACACCTGAAGGAAATGTTGTTCACACAGGTGATTTTAAATTTGATTTAACTCCAGTGAATAACCAACACTCAGATATTCACAAAATGGCTGAAATTGGGAGGAAAGGCGTTCTAGTACTTTTATCTGAGAGTACAAATGCAGAGCGTTCAGGCTTAACTCCTTCTGAAAGAATGGTTGGCGAGCACATGGATGAAGCGTTTATGAAGGCGAATCGAAAGGTTATCGTTTCTACGTTTGCTTCCAATGTAAACAGAGTTCAGCAAGTTGTCGATGCTGCAAAGAAAACAAACCGAAAGCTTGCCTTATTAGGTAGAAGTATGGTAAATGTCATCGACGTTGCTATGGAGCGGGGATATGTAAATATACCGGAAGGAATGTTGATACAACCTCAGCAAATTCATGAACTTGAACCTGAAAATGTAGCCATACTTTGTACAGGAAGCCAGGGGGAGCCGATGGCAGCACTCGCCCGCCTTTCGACCGCAAATTACCGTGATGCAGAAATACTTGCTGGTGATACGGTTATTTTAGCGGCATCTCCTATTCCAGGTAATGAACGAAATGTATCACGGATTATTGACAACTTATTTTCATTGGGGGCAAGAGTTATCTATGGTTCTGGTAGCTCAACAGGTATGCATGTGTCAGGTCATGGGTATCAAGAGGACCTAAAGCTAATGCTTACGTTAATGATGCCGAAATACTTCATTCCAATCCACGGCGAGTACAGAATGCTTCATCAACATCAACTGTTAGCTGAATCGGTGGGAGTAGAAAAAGATCATACATTCATTGTCAACTTAGGTGATGTTGTTGACATTGTAGATCAACAAGCTTATCAGACAAGAAAAGTTCCTGCGGGTAATACTTATGTCGACGGTATAGGTGTTGGAGATGTAGGTGACATTATTTTACGGGATCGCAAACAGCTTTCAGAGGATGGAATGCTTGTCATCGTTGTTACACTAAGCAAAACAGATCGAAGTATCATTTCTGGTCCAGACACAATATCAAGGGGATTTGTATATGCAAGAGATTCTGAAGCATTATTAAAGGATGTCAATCGTCAAGTTGAAAGGATTGTAAAAGAGCTGCAAAAAGAACGAGTGCATCAGTGGAATATCATGAAACAAAACATCAAGAAAACACTTGGACAATATCTTTATAAACATACGAAAAGAAAGCCAATGATTCTTCCAATTATTATTGAAGTATAAAAGAGGCGGTTAAACCGCCTCTTTACTCCGCTATTCAACTTGACTTTTCCAAACTTTCACTTTATAATATTACACTGTTTGTTATTAGCACTTATTATCTAGTCTAATAAAAGCGTGTAATCAAATAAATGAGAGGAGTGGAGGAGATGTATAAACTACTTGAAGCCGATCATCATTCTAAAAATCCTGACGTATTAAAGGAAGAATTAGAGGATCTGGAGTTTCAGGTATTTCGCATGCAAGATAATTTAAAAGAGATTGCGAAAAAAAGTAAAGTTTTAGGTGTTGACCAAGCAAATGATGAAAAACTTGTGATTGTTTACACACCAGAAGACGATCAATCATGTAAAATTATGTTATGTGATTGTGAAACATCTTATAAAGGAAGTTGGGACTTTTCAATTCAGGCAACATATGCTGATGAAAGTACAATTCACATTGGTGACATAAAAGGACCGGCCAATAAAGGCTACGGTACAATCTGTATGGATTATTTAAAAGAGCTGGCTATTGAACATAACATACCAAAGATTACCGGAGATATCGCTGAAAGAGACTGGGATCATGTTGATCGACTTGTACATTTTTATAAAAAAAATGATTTTTACGTAAATGTAAATGACGAAGACAAGTCAGGCGAAATCATATGGGTATCAAATCTATAATAAAAGGAATAGATCATTTTGAATCAGTTTACGTCTTCTCCTGGATTAAAATGATCTATTTTTGTATACATTAAGCTAAATTCAATGTACCTATACGTTCATTCTTATAAAATATTTTCAAAAAATGAAACCTTCTTATATTATAATCGTATTACATGTATCACATAAAATAGTGATGCTATAACCTACTAGGAGGAAATCAACAACATGTTTAAAAAATTATTTTCAGCAATGTTGGCACTCACTTTACTTCTTACCCCAATTGGAGGCTTTATGTTAGGAGACCAAGTTTCAACAGTCCAGGCAAAAGGCTACAAATCAGGAAAAAAGTCATTTAATTCAAACACAAATTCTAACAGTCCTTCATTAATTAAAAAGGAAGATTCTCAACAAAAATCTTCAACAACCAAAAGCACAACAAAGCCTAAAACTGGCGGTATCATGAAAGGCTTATTTTTAGGTGGACTAGCAGGTCTATTACTTGGCGGATTATTATCAAATCTTGGAGTATTAGGATCTATTATCGGCTTATTAATTAATGTTTTCGCAATTATGGCGGTCATCATGATTATACGTAAGATTTTCACTTATTTTATGAAGAAACGTAAAGATAAGGAAGAAACTGCATGGGGCAAATAAAGGTCTCTGAGCAAGATGTTGTAAATGCGCTATGTTTACACATTGCCCATAAAAGACAAATTAATCCTCAAGAGGTTGAAATTGAATTAATGTATGATGATGATTATGGTTTTTCTGCTGAAGCTTATGTGAATGACCGCAAGCAGGTATTGATTACAGCAAACATAATTGAAGCTTTAAGATTCTGGCTCGAAAATGAAATGAATATTGACCCATTTTCAGCTGCAATTGAACTTCTTTTAGATGATAATGAAGGAATTATAGCCTATATAAAATAAAAACAGAGTCTGACTCTGTTTTTATTTTTTTCTCTTATATCTGATATACTGTAATAGTCTAACATTTTTTCAAAGGAGCTAATGATATATGAGATCCCCGAAAGGACTTCTTATCGGTTCAATAATCACAGATATTGTTTTAATAATCTATCTTTTTACTTTAATAGAAGAAATCGGAATAGGTTTTGTTTTATTACTATCAGCTTTACTTTTAGGAGCCACATTTCTTACCTATAAATTAACCTCAAGGTTATAAATGTGTTAAACATTCATCTCTGATAGAACATAGCAATAAAGTAGTTTGGCTGTATGTTCTAATGAAGTAGTGTGAGTTCTTTCAAAAGCATGTGAGGCATCAATTCCCGGTCCAATTAATCCGTGTACAAGGTCATGGCCTGAGCGGATAGCTGCCGAAGCATCTGAGCCATAGTATGGATAGATATCTACTTTGTATTCAATATTATGCTGTTTCGCAAGTTCTACTAATTTTTTTCTTAACCCATAATGGTACGGCCCGCTTGAATCCTTTGCACAAATCGAAACCGTATATTCGTCTGTTGCTTGCCCGTCCCCTATTGCTCCCATATCTACTGCCAAATACTCTATTGTTTCATTGGGGATATTTGAGTTACCTCCATAACCAATTTCCTCATTATTTGAAATAAGAAAATGGGTTGTATATGGTAGTTCGATCGATTCAACCGATATTTTCTTGATCAACTCTAATAATAAAGCAACACTTGCTTTATCATCCAAGTGACGGGATTTAATGAAGCCACTTGTTGTAATTTCAACTCGTGGGTCAAATGAAATAAAGTCTCCAACTTCTATACCTAATTCACGGACATCTTGTGCATTATGTACACGTTCATCAATCCTAACTTCCATATTTTTCTGATTTCTCTCCGATTTCCCTGCTTCTTTATAAACATGGACAGATGTTTGATGCATTAAGATCGTTCCAGTATAAACTTGACCATTTGATGTTTCAATCTGACAATATTCACCTTCAATTGAGTTATAATTAAACCCTCCGATAAGATCAATCATTAATCGTCCATTGGATTTAATATCTTTTACGATTGCGCCCAATGTATCAACATGTGCGGTAAGCATCCGGTGTTGGCTATCAATTATTCCCGGTATTGTAACAATTAACCCACCTTTATGATTTCTTTTCATTTTCACCTGAAAGTCTTTAAGATACGATTCCACAAATGAAATTACTTTTTCAGTATTTCCTGAAGGACTTGGAATTTCCACTAATTTCTTTATTAATTGAAGTGTCTCTTTCATGAACATATCTCCTTTTTCATCATGTTGAATTATATTGTAACGCAGATTGGTAAAGAAACAAATTATTCAATTGTCATTATTATGTTCCTGCCTGAGATTTCACTTTTTCACATGAATTTGCAATACGGATAATTTTTCTAGTTAAGGGAAACATTATAAATAGTTTTTAAAAAAGGAGATATTGTCATGGATTTGCATCATAATATGGAATTTAAATTAAGTGGAAACTTCCTACCGAATATCAGTAACTCAGATAAACTGAAAATTGTTGAAATCTCTGATAAAAGTATTGTTATCCAAATGAATAACTCAAAAAGAAGAGGTGTTTTCCCAAAAGACAGTTTCCATTACTGGATTAATCGAAAATCACTGATCGCGATACAAGAAGACGAGAAAAAAACATCATAAAAATTAAGCACAAAAAGGACCTGAGAAATCAGGTCCCCTTCTCTTGGTTAATTTTATAACCAAGCAGCGCCAACGATAATCAATAGAATGAACAATACAACGATTAACGCAAATCCTCTACCATATCCATATCCTCCACCATATCCATAACCACAATGACCATAACCATATCCGTACATTAAAATTCCTCCTTTATATAATAATTGAAATCAGCAACAAACTAGTATACAACGTAAGCAGAGCCCACAATAATTAGCAGGATGAATAACACAACGATCAAAGCAAAGCCACCACCGTAGCCATAACCTGGAGTTGCACCACTCATTCACAACACCTCCCTTTCGTTGTACTAATACACTATGTATATAGGTACTTGTCTGTAAGGGCGGATGCACAGTTCCTATAAAAAATTTTTTATTTTAATGGGCATGAAGAATTAACTCGTTTTGTTTGCTAATTTGTTAGAAATCGTTTATGAATAAAGAAGGAATTCAATGTTAAACTGTATAGTATAAAAGTGTTAAAAGTCGATAGTGCACGTCAAACACTTTAACAGCCTATTTCTTATATGTGAAGGATGATTTGATGAAAAAAATAGTATTTCTAATTAGCGTTCTTTGGATGCTTCCTTTCATGGTCTCTGCTCATACAACAGTATCAAATTCCACCCCTGAGGAAGGTCAAGTAATTAAAAAGGAATTATCTGAGCTGAAAGTTGAATTTGCCGGTGAAATTGAAAAACAAAGCACACTTACCTTAAAGCAAAATGATACAGAAATCCCTTTAGATTCCGTTACAGTTAATGAAAAAGAAATTATTGGTACAGTTACCACACCATTAACAAATGGTAACTACGTCTTAACATGGAAAATAGCCGCAAAGGACGGACATGCCATGACAGGAGATATCCCATTCACTGTGGAAATTCCTGAGACTAAAAAAACTGAAACTGAAGATACAGAAAGTGAAGCACCCAAACCACCTGATGAATCAACAGAACAAAGTAGTGATGATACACTTGAAGAACCCCAATATAATGAGACAAACTCAAGCGAAGATTCAAATTCATCAACATTCGCAACAGTCTCAGTCATTGTCTTGATTGTCTTATTGATTGGTGGAATATGGGTTATTTTTCGTAAAAAGAGGTAAAGTATGAATCAACTAATTCCAATTACAGAGTATGCAACATATATGCTCTTTTCTTATTTAGTAGGGTATATCTTCTTACAATTTATACCTCAATCTAGCAAACCTGTTATTTTCGTAACAAAACAGAGCTTATTATTAAGTGTACTAGGCATTATTGTGTTAACTTTTTTACCTGTTGTTCAGGTAATTACTTTCTTTTCTGAGGATGGGTTATTTAGTTTAACTGCCTATTCTATATTAACTGAATTTCAAGTTGGCATTGCCTGGCTCTACGGAAGCTTTTTCGCGGTTTTATTATGGATGACAATTTATGTGGAAGGTCCAAAGTATTTGCAGGCATTTTTGATCCTTGTCATGATTATTTCAGTTGGTTATGCAAGTCATGCTTCGACACTTGATGCTTTATCCGGTTTACTTTCACATTCCATCCATTTTTTAACGATCACCATATGGTTTGGTGTACTTCTTCATGTTGGTTGGTTAGCAAAAGAGATAAATAATTGGCATGCATTTCTTCGATGGTTTACACCTTTATCAATTGTATTGATTGTTATTTTAACAATATCCGGGATCAGCCTCATGCTTTTTGTGGTTGAACCACGCGATTATACAAACTCATGGGTTCTGACATATGGACAGATGCTTTTACTTAAGCATATAAGTATTTTTCCTATCCTTGTCTTTGGTTTAATAAACGGATTTTTATCTCGAAAAACAAAGCAAGATGAGAATTTCAATCCAATTAAATGGGTACAAGCAGAAACATTTATCCTTATGATTGTCTTTTTTATTACTGGAATATTAGGCACACTACCTCCTCCACATCAAGTGAATGCGACATTTTTACAGGAGGGCCCTGCTAATTGGGTGGAGCCAATATTAGGGCTAAATATTCAAGCACCATTTAACGTGCAACTTGTTTTAGGTTTACAATCGATTGTTCTACTAGTCATTGCTGTGTTATTTATCATGATGATGATTGTTAGCTTTTTCAAAAAAATCTCACCTATAATTGCTTTAAGCTTTGGTATCGCCTTTATCATTTCTACCTACCTGGGTTTAATGTTTTCGATTGTTATTCACTAACAAATGAAATCGCATTAATTTTCTGTAAATATAAGTCGATCAAATTTAAACACCTCTAATCCTTGAATAAGAAAGCGGTAGTTTGCTTATCCTAACAATGAAGGAGGTGTTTTAATATGGCACAAGACGTATTATGTGAAGTTAGTAGTTGCATCCATAACATTAACAACGAGAACAAATGTGGTGCAACTCAAATTTATGTAGTGAATCATAAAGAAAAGAACGCTTCCACTAGCAGTGACACAGATTGTAAAACATTTGAACCCTCTGACTTGTAATGTTATTAGAAGAGGCGACCAATTAGGGGTTGTCTTCTTCTTTTATAGTATTGAAAATAATTATCATTATTATTCATGTTATTACAATAAAATAAAAGCGGCTGATAATTTTTCAGTCGCTTTTTATCATTTAATTATTCTTTTTTAATTATTTGATCACGATCGTCTGTTTGTGGAGGTTCTTCAAGCCAACTATGATTTATCATAATATTTGCTCCATCTTCTGCATAAAGGCCAATTTCAGGTACTAAAGAGGCATATCTTAGAGCAAGATCTCTTCTTGGACTTCCAGACATTGAGGCACCATAATTTCCAATTCCGGCTGCAATCATTGCTGAAACGTGAAACATCATGAGCTTATCTGAAAATACAGGAGCGGTCGAATCTGTAAGTGCTGTATCCCACGTCATTGGGGCAGGCAGATCCTCTTTCTTTAAGATATCACTAAAAAGATCTATATGCTTTTGAGCAATTCGCTTTCCTCTTAAAAAATACTCTTTCACTTCTTTTCTTTTCGCCGTTTGAGCAAAACCTATAATTAACGTTTTTCCGATTGCATTTGTTTGAATATTATTAAATAACATGGTAATTTCATGTGCCGTTAAAGGCCTTTTATCTCCCATAAAACCAGCTAAAAAATGTTGTTTCCCAACAAAATCTACTTTATCAGGTACAGAGATATAAGGAGGTCTTATATATGTTCCTTGCTTTAGCATTAGGTCTCTTGTTAAATCCTGTAGTCCAACAGCTAATTTAAGTACACTTTTAAAAAACGATACAACATCAGATCTAGTTGAAAATCCAATTGCCCCACTTGCCCCAGCCATCCCTAATATGGACATATTTCTCAAATATATAAGTGAAAAAGTATCAGAAAATAAACGAGGAGCATCCTTATTAACATCCTCTTTTGTAAAACCAAGGGGTATTGGGAACTTCTCTTTTTGAAATAATTCTTTTAGAAATGCAAGATTTTTTTCGAACCATCAAGTGTGAATTCCAAAACAGGACGAACCTCTTCATCTTCTACTTTTTGTAAAAAATGACTCACAACACATACAGATGCTGTATCATTTATATATTGCGTCCATAAGACCGACATTTCAGCAGCCGTTAATTGAATGTTTGTTTTTTCTGCATTACGTACACCTGCTTTTTTTATATGTGTTATAAGTTTTCACCACCCTTATAAAATTATGTATTATATAGAAATTCTTAGACAAAAAAAGCAGGACCCCCTTAACGGGTAAGTCCTGATCATTTATTATCTGGTTTGACCATTTCCTGACATGAGGAATTTAACTGTCGTTAACGCAGGTAATCCCATTGGACCACGTGCATGTAACTTTTGTGTTGAAATTCCAATTTCTGCACCAAATCCAAGTGCACCCCCATCCGTAAAACGTGTTGAGGCATTATGGTACAAGGCAGATGCGTCCACTACATTCATAAAGATTTTAGCAGTATCTTTATTTTCCGTTACGATCGCTTCTGAATGCTTCGTACCATATTTTTCAATATGATCTATTGCTTCTTCCACACTATCTACTGTTTTTACTGCAAGATCCAAACTTAAATACTCATTAGCCCAATCTTCTTCATTTGCGAGTATTGCATCAGGAAAATAGGATAAAGCTGTTTCATCACCATGAACTGTAATACCCTCTTCATTTAATGTGTTAATTAATCGTTCCTTGTTTTTATCAAGCCACTCTTTATGAATAATAGCTGTTTCTAATGCGTTACAAACAGCTGGTCGGTCTGTTTTTGCATTAACTAGAATATTTAATGCTTTCTCTACATCTGCTTCAACATCAATATATAAATGACAGTTTCCGACGCCTGTTTCAAGGACTGGAACAGTCGCATTGTTTACAACAGCATTGATGAGAGAGCCACCACCACGTGGAATTAACACATCAATATGTTCCTTCATTGTAAACAGCTGTTGTGTTGCTTCACGATCGGTGCTCGCTATAAATTGAACTGCTTCTTTTGGTATTTTAGTTGCGTTCAATGCTTCATGCATAACCTCTACAATTGCTTTGTTTGATGATAAAGCAGATGATCCGCCTTTTAAAAGAATTGAATTCCCTGATTTAAGTGCAAGTCCTGTCGCATCAACTGTCACATTAGGACGTGCCTCATAGATCATACCTATAACACCTAAAGGCACTGTCACCTTTTCAACTAATAATCCATTATCTAAGGTCCAATTCGATAAAATATTCCCTGTTGGATCCTCTAGTTTTGCAACTTGTCGTAATCCTTCTGCAAAATCAAAGATTCTCTCCTTTGATAATGCAAGACGATCCATATAAGCTTCATCATAGCCTTTTTCTTTACCCAATTGCAGATCACGCTCATTTGCGTGAAGAATGTGTCTAGTATTTTTCTCCAGTGTATCAGCTATGATATGCAATGCGTCATTTTTTTCTTCTGTCGATAACAAACTTACTTTTTTTGCTGCTTTTTTCGCTGCAATTGCTTGTGCTTCAACTGTTGTATGTTTTTCTATGACAGACATCCAATTCCTCCTTTTATACTCCTACTGGTAAGGATAATTCAAGCTCACAAACTAAATCGTCAAAATGAACAACTTCTTGCTTTTCAATATTTCCACCTGAGATATTCCTCATTTTTTCTAATTCAACTGTTGAATAATTAACAACCCCAAGACCTACTCTCTCACCTTCATGGTCGAGAATTCGAATGACTGCACCTTTTTCAAAATGTCCTTTTACTTGCTCAATATCTGATGAATAAATACTATGCTTATGATCTGCAATGGACATTTTGACATTTTGGTTTATGACAACTTCTCCTTCTGGACCTGAATGGAAGGCGATCCATTGTTTCTTTCTATTTAAGTTAACCGTCTCATTTGTGACTTCAAAATATGTGCCCTTCGCATCACCTCTTACTGCTTCAGTAAGAATATTGGCAATGCTCGCTTTCCCAAGGAAGGTAGAAATACCTGATGCCATTGCTATTTTTACTGCATCGATTTTTGACCTCATTCCACCTGTACCAACATTACTGCCTGAATCACCGGCACCCTCTTCGATTTCAGGGGTTATTTCATATACTTTTTCAAGTAATTTTGCTTGCTCGTTTTTACGAGGATCTGAGTCATATAATCCTTCAATATCAGAAAGAATAATTAGTTGATCTGCTTCAATTAAACCAGCTACTTTTGCAGACAATGTATCATTGTCGCCAAATTTCAATCGATCAACTGTTACAGTATCATTTTCGTTAACAATTGGGATTATCCCTCTTTCCAGCAGAACATTTAACGTATTTCTTACATTGTTATAGCGAATTTCATCTGAAAAATCACTGCGTGTTATTAATATTTGAGAAGCAACATATCCGTGTGACAAGAAAATTTCCGAATATGCTTCAATTAATAATCCTTGACCAATAGAAGCTGCTGCCTGTTTTTCAGGTAAAGATGTCGGACGATTAATACACCCTAATTTTCGATAGCCAGCTGCTACAGCTCCAGATGATACAAAAACGATTTCATGTCCTTCATCTTTTAATAAAGCAATTTCATCTGCTAATTTCTCTAGTTTCCGTCGACTAATCTCACCGTGTCGACTTGTTAAGGAACTGCTTCCTACCTTTATTACAACCCGTTTCTTTACGTTTTCAAGGGTCGTCATTATATCACTCCTGAATCATTTTTATCTCTATTTTCAATCTGTTATTTCGAATTCACTAAAAGACTTTCTTGGATTTGCTCACTTATTTCTTTTGAACGAATGGCGGCATGTTCAACAGCTTTGGCAATTGCCTTGCCTCCGCCATTCTCATCAAGTGCTTTTAGACCTGCAGCAGTCGTGCCGTTTGGTGATGTTACCTTTTCTCTTAAGATTGTTGGTGTTTCACCTTGTGATTGAACCATTGTTGCTGCACCCTTGATTGTTTGAGCGATGATTTTTCTCGTTGTCTCCACATCAAATCCAGCCTTTGCACCTTGCTGCTCCATATGCTCCATTAAATAGTAAAAATATGCGGGTCCGCTTCCTGCAAGACCTGTAAAAACATCCATATCCATTTCATCGATTGTGTAGACTTCACCGATGCATTCTAATAATGTTTTAGTTAAAACGACATTGTTTTCTGATGTTTCATGACCTGGGGATATGGCAGTAGCTGATTCACCGATAGCACTTGATGTGTTCGGCATGACTCGGACTACCTGCTGGCCAATATGAAGGTTTTGTTCAAGATATGTTGTTGTAATTCCAGCTAGTACTGATAATATGAGTTGGTTTGGTTTGATCTGTTGCTTGATTCCTCTTAATGCCTGATCTACATCTTTTGGCTTCATTGCCAGAATAATGACATCTATTTGGTCAAACTGTAAGTCTTCTAATTTACAAATGTTAATACCATAAATAGCTTCTAAAGCAGCTAATCGTTCTGCATTTGACCGGTTTGTGGCAACAATCTGATGTATTGGAAATTTTTCTGATTTTACAAGTCCAGATATCATCGCCTCTGCCATAGAACCTGCGCCTATAAACGCAACTGTTTTATCGTGTAGCATCTCATCTCTCCAATTTCGTTCGTATTTTTGTTCGTATTTTTGCTCACGTTTTAATACTAACACGATGATTTTCATAATCAAGGTGTTCAAGTAATGTTGTGAGTATTTCTTCCAATTAGTTAGTGTAAGCGTTGCCATTTATCCGTATATTCTTTTAAAAGCGTCTCAGACGTCTCTAACGCTTCTCATCCCCTTATATCAAGATTAGATTTTTTAAATTTTCATACAATTGTCTAGTTGCCGGGTTGTTTGGATACAATGATTTGTACTTTTTAAGAAATTTTTAACTTGGACTGTTGTTTATCTCATTTTTCCATTAATTAAACCAATTTGGGTTTTTATACCGATAACTTTAACCACTTAAAAACTACTATCTTCTATTAAATCATTTGAAAACCTTTCATTTTTTCGTTAACTATTATACAATTCCTAGTATGTACCTATGTCTTGAATGTTTCGTAGGATTGAAAGGAGTTTTTCAAGTTGAAAAAATTTTTACTAGCACTATTCGTCGGAATCCTTTCTTTATCACTTGCTGCTTGCAACAATGATGAAGATAAAGCAAAGGAAAAGGAAAAGGAAACAGAAGAAAAAGCTACCGGAGAAGAAGAAGCAGCTGTTGATCCTAAGGAGATGCAAAAAAAGCTTGATGCACAAAAGGTAGAAGAAGATACAGTTGTTGCAATTGTAAATGGCAAAGAAATTAAAGGTAATGAATATAACGACGCTTTAAGTATGTCACAAATGCAATTTACTAGTATGGGACAAGACCCGACAACTGAAGAACTGGCAACACAATTAAGAGACTATACACTTGAAAGCCTTGTAGGACAAACTCTTATTATGCAGGAAATTGAGAAAAAAGGTTACGAAGCGAAAGAAGAAGATATTAATAAACAGCTGGATACTTTAAAGGCTAAATATGAAAATGATGATGCCTTTAATGAAGCATTAAAGGCAAATAACCTTACTCTAGATGAACTTAAATCTCAAATTGCCGACACAGTAAAGTATGATCAATATGTCAAGAACGACTTAAAGGTAGAAGAAGTAACTGATAAAGAAGTAAAAGAATATTATGACAAAATGACAAGTTCCGGGGAAGAATCAGCAGAAACTCCAAAGTACGAAGATGTTAAGGATACATTAAAAACTAACCTTGAAGGTCAAAAAACACAAGAAAAACTTGCAGCAAAAGTAGAGGAGCTTCGTGAAACAGCGAAGATTGAGTTAAAAATATAAACAATGAATCAAAAAACGGTTGTTCAAATTGAACAACCGTTTTTTGATATACATGTTAAAGTTCACTTGAATAAAATGTTCAAAATTGCACACACTAACATTAGGACTTGTAGCTCAATGTGTAGAGCGGTCAACAGTTACACCGTTAACTTGTTGTACATTTTGTGGGTTCAAATCCCACCAAGTCCTTCTATTCCTCTTTTGCGATATTCACAAAGATATCCTCTATAATAGGTTCTTTTTCAATTAATCCTGCATCCTTTAACCATTTAATCGTTTTTTCCCATTGTTGTTGATTCTGACTACCAAATCCTTCTTCTGATTTCATCAGAGGTAATAAGATATCTAAGCTCTGATCTTCAACATCTTTTACAAGCGGAAAATTCGACTCATCTTGGTTTTTTAATAATATCTGTAAGGCTTCATCTGGATTTTCTGCAGTAAATTGATATCCTTTCGTTGCAGCTCTCCAAAAAGCCTCGATTGATTCCTGCTCTTTTTCCCATGTTTGATCACTTGTTACCGCTACAAGCTCATAGTAGTTTGGGACTCCAAACTCGGTGGGATTGATGTTACGCGTTTTATAACCTTCATGAGCTAGCACTGGTACCTCATGATTAATATATGCACCAATGACAGCATCTACTTTTTTACTGACAATAGAAGAGCCTAGCTCAAAGCCGACATCAATCATTTCAACATTTTCAGGGTTTCCTCCATCTGCTTTTACCATTGAATTTATTAGAGATTCATTTAGAGGAATTCCCGGAAATCCCACAGTTTTCCCTTCTAAATCCTTCGGAGATTGTATCTTGCTATCTTCCAAAAAAATGACACGATTTAAGGGTGATCGAACAATTGCACCTACTGATTTAATCTTAATATCTTGATTTGCACGAGCAATGATCACATCTGGTTGATAGGAAATACCTAAAGTGATTTTTCCTGCAGCAGCTAAATTAATAGGGTCTGTAGGGTTAGCCGGGAATTGAATATCTACATTCAGTCCTTCTTCTTCAAAGTATCCTTTTTCTTTAGCAATGTATAAAAAGCTATGAACAGCATTAGGATACCAATCAAGCATAATACTAACATCCTTTAATTCTTCTTTCCCTGCTTCTCCACCCGTATCAGTTGTACTTGTTTTGTTGGAACATGCGGATAAAATAACTAAAGATAAACCTATGAACAATACGAAAGCTTTTTTCAATCTGTTTTCCTCCATTTAAACATCTTTTTTTCTATGAGTGTTACAATAAGAAATAATCCAATTCCTACTAATGAGAGAATGACAATTGGAGCAAAAACACCAGCTCCATCAAATTGAGTCATCATTCTTCTACTAAAATAACCTAAACCCGCTTGAGCCCCAATCCATTCGCCAATAGCAGCACCTATAACACTTAATGTAACAGCGACCTTTAACCCTGATAAAAAATACGGCGCACACCCGGGAATCTGAAGCTTAAAGAAAATATCTTTTTTACTCGCTCCCATTGTCAATAGCATTTCTTTATATTCCTTGCTTGTTGCTTTAAGACCATCATATGTATTTACCGTTATAGGGAAAAACGTAATAAGAACAGTCACAATAACTTTACTCCAAATCGAGTAGCCAAACCAAAGAACAAATATGGGGGCAAGTGCAATAATTGGTATGGTTTGAGATGAAATAATCAAAGGATATAATGTTTTTTCAACCGTACTACTTACACTCATCCAAATTGCCAGGCCTACTCCAAAGAAAATCGATAAACTTAACCCGATGATGATAATTAGAAAGGTAGCAGGTAAATGTTCTAAAAATAACGGTTCTTTTATGTCCCAAATTTTCATCATTACATCTGTTGGCGTAGGAAGGATAAACCCCATATTCAGCAATTCTGCACCTATTTCCCAGACGACTAATAACAGGACGATAAGACTAAATGAGGCACCATATTTATGTATCCATTTCATAGTTTCTGCCTCGTTCGCAACTCATCCAATAGTTCATCTTTTAATTGGAGAATATCTGGTTGATTCAAGTCTTTTATATTTCTGGGTCGAAGTAACGGAATCTTGATTTCTTTTAAATTCGTTGTAGGTGATTCAGAAAACACAAAAATACGATCTGATAAAAATAATGCTTCATTCACATCATGAGTAATAAACAAAATCGTTTCGTTCCGCTTTTGCCATTGAGCTAATAACCATTCCTGAAGTGATAATTTTGTAATTGCATCTAATGCACTGAAAGGCTCATCAAGTAATAGAATGTTAGACCCGCTTAATATTGTTCTTAAAAAAGATACACGTTGCCTCATTCCCCCTGATAAATCACTTGGAAAATGATTTTCCACTCCTTTAAGACCAAATTCATCTAATAGCATGATCACTTTTTGATATGCCTCCCGCTTTTTCAGCCCTTTAATCTCAAGTGGGAGTGCTGCATTTTCTACAATTGTCCGCCAAGGTAAGAGTAAGTCTTGCTGAGGCATGTACCCTACCTGTCCCAGTCTATTGATAACAAGCTGATTTCGCAGGAAAATCTCACCTTCACTTGGTTGTTCCAATCCTGTGATTAATTTAAATAATGTACTTTTTCCAGACCCGCTTGGCCCAAGAAAACTGATAAATTCCCCCTCATATAGTTCCAGATTCAAGTTTTTAAGAATTGGCTTTTGCAAGTCATCCTTTTCGTAGTGAAAACTAATATTATGAAATTGTAGTATTTTATTAGTCATTAATCGGCCACATCTCTTCATGGTAAGCCATATCCCAAAACATATATTCAAAGCGAGTAGTATTCAGAAAAATTTCTTCTAATTTACATAACTCTGCTTCTGGTTTCCCTTCTGCACATTCATCCATTAAATCAATGCACCAAGTGGCAAGCTGACCAAATTCGACTGAAGCATACATTGTAATCCACTCACCGTAAAATTCTTGGTCACATGCTTCCTTCTTTTTTGCTAAATCCTTACCTATCTCCCAGTAGCTCCACATGCATGGAAGCAAAGCAGCAACTAACTCAGCAAGTGTTCCGTTTTGACTTACATGTAACATATAATGCGTATAGGCGAGAGTTGTTGGAGAAGGTTTTGCTTCTTCTAGTTCTTGAGTTGTAATGCCAAATTTTTCCGCATATTGTCTATGAAGTTCCATCTCATCATTTAATGTGGAATGTAACAATTCAGCAAAACGTGCCATTGTCTTCACATCTGTAGCTTTAACTGCACCTAATGCAAATACCTTCGCATATTCAATTAAATACAAATAATCCTGAATCATATAAAATCGAAACTTTTCTTTTGCAAGTGTTCCATCTCCCATCCCTTGAACAAAAGGATGAGCATGATTTTGTTCCCAAATAGGCTTCACTTTATCATAAAGTCTTTGACTAAATTTCATTTAGGACATCCCCTTCTCTTTTTTATCTGTATGGCTCCATTCATAAATAAACAATAAAATCGATTTTGTGAATTCAACTAATTCATCTATAGACAATTGTTCGTTTACAGAATGAGCATGATGCAATTTTCCCGGTCCATATATTACTGTCGGGATTCCCGCCTCTGCCAACCATCCCCCATCTGTTACCGTTGGAGAAACATCTACAATCACTGATTTTTGCAAGACTGATTCATGTGTGGAACCTAATAGCTTTACAGCAGGATGGGTTGGATCTACTTCTAATGAAGGGAAAATCTCTCCTCTATCTATAATCATTGATTTGCCACCCCATTCGAAGTGCGGTGGATGATCTCTAAGCCACGGATCAGACTTTGCAACATGCAGAATATGCTCTTCAATTTCCTGAATAATCTTTTGATGTGATTCGTTCGGATAATAGTGAACCGTGATCCATAAGCGACATTCGTCAGCGATAAACGCAGCATGTCGTCCCCCTTCAATTACTGCCGGATTAATCGTATTAGTGCCCGGTAAAAAGCCAGGATAGCTTTTTGTCACAGCCCAATGACGCTCGAGCTCCTGAAGTCCTTGAATAATCTTGGTCATTTTTTCAATTGCACTTGCTGCAAAAAGATTTCCACCTGCATGAATCATTTGACGTCTTGTCGCATCATGATAAGTTTGTGAGCTTTTGATTGTAATCCATCCGGTAATGACCCCTCCTTGACCTTGAATATGTAAATCACTTGTATCTACAACAACTGCGAAATCAGCTGTATAACCTCTATTGCAACATTCTAAAGTCCCAGCCTCTCCTACTTCTTCTCCTATGACAGATTGAAAAATGAGATCACCGGGAAGTTCAATTCCTTCCTCTTGTAATAATTGAATAGCAAACAATGCGCCCGCTAATCCACCTTTCATGTCTGCCGCACCACGACCAACAATCATCCCATCCTTTACAATTGGAATAAAGGGATTTGTTTCCCATTGCTCATCTTCATGTACTTCAGCTACATCAATATGTCCATTAATAATTAAGCTTTTATAAGAAGCAGACTGAGTGCCTTTTTTAATACCAACAACGTTTGGATCATTTGGATATACATCCCACATATCAATTGAAAAACCTTTTTGCTTTAAAAAATCCGCAATGAACAGTTGTGCTTCCTCTGTATTTCGAGCCGGCGGTGCCGGGGTTTTAAATTCAATTAATTTTTGTACGAAAGAAACCAACTCATCTTTACGATCATGGACACTTTCAACTAATTGAGTAATCGATTTCGCCAAGCAAACTCTCCTCCTTTTTCCAAATAAAAAACCACTTCTACTTGAGAAGTGGTTTGAATGGCATAAAATAATGGTATAAAACTATAGCAATCAAGGCTATAAATCTACCAAATATGTAATCAAACACCGCTTCCCTCCGCTAGTATTATCTAGATCAGGTAATAAGGGTCAAGGCATTTGCCTCTCTCAGCTTTAACAGCTCCCCTAGTGGTGAATCTATTGATATAAAATTAGTTGATTCTCATTATTTTTAACATAATCTTTCCTTTTTGGCAATGTTATATTGTTATGGTGTAGCTGAAAAATGATTTTTTACATCTTGTTTTTGATCTAATATGTGAAACAAAAAACCAAATAAGGAGGCTAAAATTTGTTGGAATAACATCCCCAGTACAACGGGTACCGCAACAGCTGCAGGAAAATACTGAACAGCAATGACTGCACCGGCACTAATGTTGCGCATACCGCCTGTAAACAACATGACAACCTGTGTCTCCCTGTCTCTTTTAAGAAAAATTCCTAATCCCCACGCAATAACATACCCTAAGCATGCCAGAAAAAACACCGTTAACGCGATTAACATTAATTTAACACTAAATTCTTTTATATAAGGAGAGATAACAGCTCCGTTAATCATAACGACAGTGGCAAGAGCAAGCTTTGAAAACGGTGCTAATGTTTTGCCAGCCTTTACACTTTTCCCTTTCGTAAGATGATTTGTCAACATACCTAAAAGCGAAGGAATAACAACCATAAAGAATAATCCATACATAATATCCATGACATTAATTTGTACATTTTGACCAACAAAAAGAGATAGTGTAAATGGCACTAAAAAAGGTGACAGCATGGTATCAAATAAAATTATGGATAAAGCAAGTCCAATATTCCCTTTATAAATCGTTACCCATATAAAGCTTGTAATTCCTGTTGGAATGACAGAAGCTAAGACAAAACCGGTAATTGTTAAATGATCATTTGGATAAAAACTTTGGCCGACTAACCAAGCAATTAAAGGCATAATTAAATGCAATAACAAAATAATCACAAATAATGGGAGGGGTTTTTTAATGACTCCTTTAAGGGATGAAAAATTTGACCCGAGACTGCCTGTTAACGTCATAAAGGCAAATAACCATGGAATGAGAAATGTGAAAGCTAACAGCTTATCTGCAAGTAACACACCTGTTACTACACTGATTGGTGTAATGACTGGCATCCACTTTTCAAGCTGTCGATTTATTTTATATAGCATAATGCATTCTCCTATTCGGAAAAATATCATGATGAAAAACTATGTATATGCAATTGTACCAGAAAGTAGAGGTCATTTGTGTTTTCAAATGAATATCATCTGCAAAATGTAAAAAGTTTCTATATTTTTCCTCCCTTAAATTGCGATGATTTACGAAATTTTACGCAAAATAACCGTAATGAATGCTTGCGATGGAGTTGAAGGAAGTTGAAAAAAACCTTAGTTATTTGCTTATTTCTTTTATCCCTAACTTATAAACATACATATGGAATAGCAGGCGATAAAGCATCTGTTCATCCCATTAGCTTTGAACCGGAACTACCTAATTGGGAAGAAGTGAAGAAAGTGATTCCCCGTCAATCTACGTTCACAGTAATTGATGTGGATACCGGAAAGAAATTTGATGTTCAAAGAAGAGCGGGAAGCGGTCATGCCGATGTACAACCTTTAACAAAAGAAGATACCGTTATTATGAAAGTAATTTATAACGGCAATTGGAGCTGGCGGAGACGTGCGGTCCTTATTCAAGTCAAAGACCGTCTTATTCCTGCTTCAATGCATGGAATGCCACATGGAGCAGGTGCACTCCAAAATGGTTTTCCCGGACATTTTTGCATCCACTTTTCTGAAAGTAAAACACATCGAACAGGTAAACTGGATTTGTCACATCACATTATGATCTTAAAGGCTGCAGGGAAATTTGATGAATATGTCACAACACTTACACCTGAACAATCATTAGAAGTATTTCTATTAACTGTTAAAAACAATGACAAAGAATTAAGTAAGAAAATGGTTTTATCCAATCATAAAAATCTAAATCAATCATTTGTATTTTTAAATGATATCGAAGGAATGCAATGGTCTATAAAAGAGACAAACCAAGATGCTTCACTCTCTCTATCCAAAAAAGTCTCTGCTGATATGAAAATTTACTTAAAGACTGTAGGTCCAGTGAAAGTGAAACAAACCTTTACCTTAGTGAGAATTTCCCCGTTTTCTTCATGGAAGGTTATAGTTGACCCTTTCTTGGAAAAAATACCGAAATCCTAGATCCAGGAAGAAATCGGAGGTTGAATTTATTTGTATATGTTACTTGCACTATTCATGCTGATCGGACAACCTGTAGAAGTATCTGATAATCTGTCGATCACTTATGAAGGAAAAGAAATCAAATCATTGCATCGTTCTGAAGTTGCTCTTTCTCCTTTTCAGTATGATTTTATTGATGAATCTAAATTTAATGAATTAACTGATTCATTAGAATCCAACGTTTTCAGAGAACCAGTAAACGCGTCTCTAGATCCTCATGGACGACTAATTAGTGAAAAAACGGGGATAAAATTAAATCGTGAATTGTGGAAGAAAACATTTTATACACGCTATTTTTCCGAAGGTCCTTCAACAATTGAATTACCAACAGTAACACTTTATCCGAAGGTAGATAGTGAGCTCCTTTCTTCTATTAAAGAAAAGATGGTTGGGCAATATGTCACTTTCTTTAATAGCAGAAATGGAGAACGAACTCATAATATTAAATTAGCGTCAGATGCTATAAATAATTATGTTATCTTCCCCGGAGAGATTTTCTCGTTTAATGCAGTGGTAGGTAAAAGAACCGTCGAAAAAGGTTACTTACCAGCTCCAGTAATAGTTAGAGGGGAATTATCCGAAGGAATTGGCGGGGGAATTTGTCAAGTATCATCAACCCTTTTTAATGCAGTAGATAAAGCCGGTGTCAAGATTCTCGAGCGATACTCTCATAGTCGGAAAGTTCCATACGTACCTCCTAACCGGGACGCAACTGTTAGTTGGTATGGACCAGATTTCACATTTAAGAACGAATATAATCAACCTTTACTTGTCCGTTCCAAGGTGATTGGTGGACAGCTTATTGTCACCATTTTTTCTTCTGATACGATTCAAATTAAATAACAGAAAAAGGATCAGGTCTCCCTTCTACCATGAGCTCCTGATCCTTATGTTTTACTTTCTAAAGGCTCTCAGCCCTTCATTTAATGATTTTGTCTGGTTGTAAACTTCTTTATAAAGAGTAAAAAGTTCTTTATATTTTTCAACATTCTCTGGAATTGGTTCATATGTTTTTTCAGGCTGAATGAAGATATCAGCAATTCCTTGTAATGATTCAGCCCATCCTGCTCCATATGCCGCAAGAATGGCAGCACCTATACCCGGACCTTGCTCACTTTTTAACTTGATAATTTTAGCGTTGAAAACATCTGCTTGAATTTGCAGCCATGTATCATTTTTTGCTCCCCCTCCTATTGAAATGACACTTCCGATTTCTTTTCCGCTTTCACGGAAAATATTTATTGACTCATTAAGCGAAAATGTAATTCCCTCTATAACAGCACGTGCAAAATCCTTTTTCTTATGTGATCCTTCCATTCCAATAAAGCTGGCCCGTATCGTAGGATCGGCATGAGGAGTTCTTTCACCTACCAAGTATGGAGTAAACAGCAAACCATTTGATCCGACTGGTACATCTCCAATCCCGTCTAACAAAGCTTCAAATGATTCATTCTCAGCAAATACATCCTTAAACCAGCTTAAACTATATCCAGCTGCAAGTGTAACCCCCATCGTATAGAAGGCATTTTCTTTTCCATGATTAAAATAATGGACTTTTCCTGAAAAGTCACGATCATTACGTTCTTCGTATGATAGTACAACACCTGATGTACCTACACTACAAAGGGTATTACCTTCTGATAAAATACCGGAACCAATTGCACCACATGCATTATCAGCACCACCGGCAAAGACCTTTGTTTCTGTTGAAAGACCGGTTTGTCGGGCATATTCCTCTGTAATTTGACCCACACATTCATGTGATTCAACCAATGGCGGGCAAAAATCAATATTCAGTTCGAATAAATCACAAATATCTTGACTCCATGACTTATCTCCGACATTTAACAACAATGTGCCTGCTGCATCTGAATATTCACTATGTACCTTTCCAGTCATACGAAAGCGTAGATAGTCCTTCGGCAGCATAAATACTGCTGCTTTTTCAAAAATTTGAGGTTCATGCTCTTTAACCCATAAAATTTTAGGTAGTGTAAAGCCTTCCAATGCAGGATTTTTTGTTATATCTAGTAAGCGCTCTGTACCGACAACCTCATAAATCCTTTGACATTGATCAGTTGTTCTTACATCATTCCAAAGGATAGCATTTCTTAATACTTGATTGTTGTTATCAAGAAGAACTAATCCATGCATTTGTCCTGAAAAACTAATCCCTTCAATATCAGCCACATTACCTTTGAATGTTTGAACAAGTTCGGCAAGTCCTTCTCTTGTTTTTTCAACCCATTGCTCAGGCTCCTGCTCACTGTACCCTGACTTTTCATGAATCAAAGGATAGGATTTTGAAACTTCTTGTGCGATTGTTCCTTGTTGATCCATTAATATCACTTTTACTGCACTTGTACCTAAATCAACCCCGATTACATATTTCATTTTGTCTCCCCCATTGTTTCTTATTTATCAAAAAAAATATATACTTCTTATCAACGGTATAATTCTCGTTTAAGTAAACCCTTACAACACTGATCTGTTGACGTCTCTACTACTCCAAAGACTAGTTAAAATTATATCATTGAGAGTGAAGTTTGTCTATCCATTAAACTAAGTTTGTACTATAATAAAAAGTAGAATAACATTGAAAATAGGTGAAGCATTTGAAGTCGATTACTTGGAATCAGCAAGTTGTAAAGAAAAATAATACAGCGCTTGTTTTTCAAACGATTACCCAGCATGAGCCCATTTCAAGAGCAGATATTGCCCAGCAATCTGGATTAAATAAAGCAACCGTCTCCTCACTTGTAAATGAGTTGTTAGAAAAAGAGTTAGTGTATGAATCTGGTCCGGGTGAATCTAGTGGTGGACGCAGGCCGGTTCTTCTTCACTACCATGCAACAGCTGGCTATTCAATTGGAATTGATCTAGGCGTGAATTATATTCTGGGTGTTGTCACTGACCTAAAAGGAAGTATTGTCATTGAACATCATGTAAAAGTAAAAAATACAGATTTTCTGGCAGTCAACGAACAGATAAGAAATATGATTATTTATTTAATGAAAGATCTACCTAAAACACCTTATGGAGTTGTTGGAATCGGGATCGGTATACCCGGGATTGTCGATAAACAAGGAAGCATCCTCCTTGCACCAAACCTTGGTTGGAAAAATTGCGAAATAAAATCATTATTAGAGGAAGAATTTCAGATACCCGTTATCATTATGAATGAAGCCAATGCAGGAGCGTATGGCGAAAAGCAATTTGGTGTCGGACATGACTATAAAGATATTATGTATGTAAGCGCAGGGATTGGAATTGGTGTTGGTTTAATTCTTAATAATGAATTATACCAGGGCCTTAATGGATTCTCTGGTGAGCTCGGTCATATGGTCATTGAAATAAATGGTATTCCTTGCAGATGTGGCAGCAGGGGCTGTTGGGAAACATATGCTTCTGAGCATGCACTCCTAAAACGAGCAGAATCAGATATTAGCCTAGAAGAATTAATTACATTGGCAAAAGAAAAAGACAAAAAGGCAATATCACTTTTTCATGAAATTGGAACTTATCTCGGCTATGGAATTAATAACATTATCAATACTTTTAATCCTGAGCAAATTATTATTGGTAATCGATTAGCAATGGCCGAAGAGTGGATAAAACAGCCAGTTTTAGATATTGTTTACTCTCAATCACTCTTTTTCCAGCAACAGGATTTACAGATTGATTTTTCAAAGCATTCTACCCACTCAGCTGCACTGGGTGTTGCAGCACTTACAACTGAGAGTTTTATCCATAGAGAATTACAGGAATTTTAAAGGTCGTTCTTGCCTCTCTGAAACGACTCCCTCTTAATAAAACAAAAAAATCCGGATTCCTATTGGAAACCGGATTGTTTGTTATAAAGGGTTTTGCCGCGATTGCCGCATCGTAAAATTATAGAGTTTTAAACCACCACTCCTACAAGTGGGTGTTCGCAGAAGATTTCGTATCGTCCTCAACATAATGGAGGCATGATATTCCGACTTCAATGTAAAACTCCCTATTTCAGCTTAAAGGTTAAAACTTTATAAAGGATGCGTACAGCGCAGCTTGTATAGTTATAATACTAGAAATAATAGATGAATGCAATAGGATATTTTGACATTTTTTATATTAATGTTGATTTTATCGTTTCTATTAGTTGCTTCATAAGCTCATCTGAAGGTAGTACATTTTCTCCGCCTCCCTGGACAAACGAAGGTCTTCCTCCTCCTTTTCCATGAATCAATGGTAATACAGCCTTTAACACTATGTTCAAATTAATGTCTATATCATCAGTACGTGCACAAACGATCTGAATTTTATCTTGTTGCTTACAAATGAGAATAACGATAAGGTTAGATCGGTTTGTTACAAGATCCTTCGCAAGATTTTGCAAGTCATCGATTGGTCTGTCCTGAAAAACTTCTTTAACTAAAAATTGTTCAAATAAGGGTTCTGCTTTTAAAAAAAGCTCCTTTGCTTCAAATTGAATAGCCTTTGTTGTTAGTTCATCAACTTTGTCTTCTAAATGTTTTGTTGTTTGCAGAAGTCTATCAACTGCCACATTTAATTGTTCCTGTGGAGCACTTAGTTGTGAGCTTAGTTTTTGAATGATTTCATGCTTCTTATTCAGTTGTTTCAGTACTCTATGACCACAAACAAAATGAACACGTACCAGCTTTTTCTGTTTTTCAATATGAAGAATCTTTAAAGCACTGATCTCACCTGTAGATTTCGGATGTGTACCACCACAACCGTTATAATCAATTTCGGGAATGACTACAAGGCGAATATTTTCAGAAACAGCCAGATCTTTACGAAGTGTATATGTCAATAATTCTTCAGTATCCTTAATCCACTTCGAATGAATAGGTCGATTTTCCAAAATAAGTTGATTTGTTAACTCCTCAGCCTTCTGTATCTCTTCGGTTGTAAGAGTTTTAGTATCAAGATCAATTGTAGACAGTTCCTTTCCGAGGTGAAAACTTTTCGTTTTATACCCAAGGTGATCCTCAAAAACTGCTGTCAAAAGGTGTTGACCTGCATGTTGCTGCATATGATCAAACCGACGAATCCAATCAATATGACCAACAATTGCTTCCTTTTCTATTGGAGGTCCTTCAAGGTAGTGCCGCAACTCTCCTTCTACTTCTTCTACATCTATAACACTTTTTCCGTTTATTGTTCCAGTGTCGTGCGGCTGTCCCCCTCCAGTCGGATAGAAAGCTGTTTCCTTTAAAACAATATAATTTCTACCATTATCATCGATCCCTTTTTTCACTACTTCTGAGTTAAAAGACGTTTGGTAGGCATTGTTATAAAATAATTTTCTCGTCATATACAAACACTCACTTTAATAGAGATTTATTTTTACTATAGCATAGATTCAGCCTTTACTAGAAAAACTATAAACAAAGGGGGGAATGTGATGGCAAAGCGAAATAAGTTACTTGTCCCTGAGTCGAGAGAACAAGTAAATCAATTAAAGGCAAAGGTAGCAAACAGTACCACCGCAACTGAAGCTAAATTTGAGGCTGCTAAAGAGCTGGGGATTCCATTAAGTGATGGAAATAATGGGGATTTAACATCTAAACAAGCCGGCAAAATAGGCGGGAAGCTCGGGGGCAATATGGTTCGAGAAATGATAAAATTAGCAGAACAGCAGTTGAAGCAGGAATAAAGTAGAAGGAGGATGATATGTTTTTAACACTTCATCCTTTTTCATGTTGTTATTTTAATTGTAATAACTCATCAATCTCTGTAACTGTTTCATTCGGGAGATGATGTGTTAGTGGTTTTCTTTTTCGATGATTGAACCAAATACATTTCCACCCTGCTTCTATTGGTGGGACAATATCATTTTCCCATGTATCCCCAATATATAGACATTTACTTGGAGTAAGATTTAATTTTGTTTGGACATATTCGAATACTCGTTTATCTGGTTTAGCAATCCCTATACCATCAGAAATAAACATTCGTTCTTCAGGTACGATATGATCAATCCCTAGGGCGACTAATTTCTTCATCTGATGAGCAACAGGTCCATTTGTAATAATACCAACAACCTTCCCCTTGTCCTGCAGAGACTTAAGAAGTGACGGTATTTCTGAAAATGGAGTAATTATCTTTTGCTCATATTCATAACGTTCTTGAATAGCTATGGCTTTTTCTTTTGATAGTAAGATACCGAAGTCTTTACATGCAGAAGTTAGCCTCTCAATACGAAGCTCTTCTAAATTAAGTGATCCTTTTACATGAAGCTTCCATAGCACATCACTATAATAGCGTACTTGTTTATAAAACGGTACAATTTGAGAATTTTCCAGTCCTATTTGCTGGTTTGTTAACGCTTTTTCGAAAGGTAATAATTGATCATATAAAGTATCATCCAAATCGAAAAAGACAGCATCCGCGCTTGTAAAACTATGCATGTTGATGTGCTCCTATATGTTCATTCCAAAATTTTAACATCGTGTAGCGGCTTCTTATTTTATGAGCATTCTTAAGACTTTCGATCACTAACTGTTCGTCAATACCTAAATCCAGTGGTTTAACAGCACCACCAAGCTTTCCTAGTTGATCACCAATGTAAGAACTTTCCGGTAAGGAAGCTAAAACAGTTAATATCTCATCTCGGTTTTCTAACACTTTCAGTAGCTTGTCTTTTTTTCCAACAGGAAGTGCTTCTAATTGTTGCTTACTAGCAACAAGTTCTTTGAATCTCTTTTTATACAAGTCTAGAATAACCTGTGAAGAAACACCGACCTTAGCTCCATGCAAAACCTGTGGCTTATGTTGCTGAAGAAACTTCATTTCCCACAAATGGGACACATGATGTTCACCACCTGATGCTGGAGATGAATGTCCGACGATTAGCATTGCATAGCCTGATTGAATCAAAGCTTCAATGAGAATCCTGATTCCTTTACGATCACCTTGAGCAATTTCATTAATATGATTTTCACATTCTTTCAACGCTTCCCTCGTTAATCTGGCAGATAGCGGGCAATATGGCTCACCATTTACCAGATGAGAAAACCTCCAATCCGCTAGTGATGTATGCTTACCAATCATATCCCCAAATCCGGCAGCAATCATTTCTTTTGGAGCAGCTTGTAGAATTGATATATCAGCAAATAATGCGATAGGCGTTTGCATTTGATACGTGGTTTTCATTCCTTTAATAACAACAGGTGCTCCCATTGAGTTAAATCCGTCCACTGAAGGTGCTGTTGGGACTGAGATAAAAGGTTTTCCCATTTTATAGCTGGAGAATCTCGCAATATCGTGAATTGTTCCCGCTCCAACAGCAATAACAACATCAGTATCTTGTGGTATACCAAGCATGGCCTCAATTAATGAGACCTCATCAGCCACTACATCACCTTGATCATTTGGTTGAATAACAACAACTTGATGAGGAATTGCAGATTCTATAAGCAGAGAGGTAAGCTTTTCTCCTGCGACTTGATAAGTTGTTGAATCAGCAACGACTGTTACATGTTGAAGGTTTTTTTCTGACAGATAGGTTATTGTTTCTGTTAAGGCATTATGGCTAATGACCACTTTTTCGATGACCACATCAATATGCTTGTTTCCACATGTACATGCTTTCGATTGTTCCTTTAAATCATTTAGTGAAATCACTACACATCCCCCTTAGTTTTTCAGTTTTCGAATCAAAATCAAAAAAATCAAATTAGATGATTAATTGTGATAGATCTTGTTGAATTTCGAATAACTAACTCAGGTTCATAGATTTTTTGATTATTTTCCACGATTTTTCTATCGCGGTTTTCTACTGCTGCAACAATCCATTGTGCCGCTTCCAATCCCATCTCTGTTTTTGGATGAGTAACAGATGTAATTTTGGTTTCAGATGCTTCTGCTAGGTACGAATCATCGTATCCTACAATTGAAATATCCTCAGGTACCTTTAATTCAAGTTCCCGTAAAACATTCAACACACTAATCGCTATCTCATCATTGTAGCAAACAATTCCTGTTGGCTTCTTTTCTTCTGAAATGAGCACATCTTTTAGTTTGTTGACTAAAATTTTGTCTTTTTCCTCAGTTGTATATGTAATGATCATCTCGGGAAAAAATGAGATTTCATTTTCACGAAAAGCTCTAATAAACCCTTGCATCCTGTTTAACCCCTGAATATCATCACTTTTAAAGAGCCCGATTATTTTTCGATGACCCTGCTTGATCAAATGTTCAGTTGCTATAAAACCGCCTTTCTCATCGTTAAGTATGAGATGAGGGGGATTTAATTGTGGATAATATTGGTTGATCATTAAATAAGGAATTTCATTTTGTTCCATTTGTAAATAATAATGAAGATTAGGATTATAGCTGCTGCTTCTCGTCGGCTCGACAATTAACCCATCAATATTACGGCTTAACATTGATTCCAGACATATCCTTTCTTTTTCAGGATTGTTGTCAGTACAAGCAAATGTTAAGGAGTAACCATGATCTGATAAATATGACTCAATTCCTTTTATAATAGAAGGAAAGATATAGTCTGTTACATAAGTTGTTATCACACCGATGTTTTTGCCAGTTGGGCTTGAGTTTTTTTCCGGCGTTGCGAGACGAAGGTACCCGCTCCCTGCTCACGATACAACCACCCTTCATGAACTAGGTCACCAACAGCTTGTCTTACCGTATGTCTACTCACTTCAAACAGTTTCACAAGTTCATTTTCCGAATGAATTTTTTCTCCCGGCAAAACCTTCCCCTCAGTAATCCACTCTTTGACTTTTTGTTTCACCATGCTGACTTTCGTTTGCTGCGCCATTCTGTCACCACTTTCAGCTTGTATGTTTCCGCACTAACTTATTCGTACAACTATTTCCATTATATACTATGAAGCAGACATTTAAAATGAATAGTTGCGAATATTAGTAGAAGATGATTCCTAACAAGTAAAGAGGGATCCGCATCATTTGACCGGATCCCTCTTACTTATTTAAGAAGCTTTATTTTTATTATAGATATCAAATGCTACAGCAAGTAGTAATACCAATCCTTTAATTCCTTGCTGCCAGTCAATTCCCAATCCTAGTAATGACATCCCGTTATTCATGATCCCCATCACAAGACCACCGATAATAGCACCGGGAACAGTTCCAATTCCTCCATATGCAGATGCTCCGCCGATAAAGCATGCAGCGATTGCATCTAGTTCAAATAAGTTACCCGCTTTAGGTGTTGCAGCATTTAAACGTGCTGCAAATAATAGACCTGATAGTGCAGAAAGTACACCCATATTTACAAAAACCCAGAATGTCATGCGTTTTGTTTTAATTCCTGATAACTGTGCAGCTTTTTCGTTACCTCCAATTGCATAAACATGACGACCTGCTTTTGTTTTATTTGTAACAAATGTATAGAGAATAACTAAAACTCCGAGGATAATTAAAATATTCGGAATTCCCTCATACGTTGCTAATACATACGTGAAAATGTTTAAAATTGCCACAAGTCCAACAAGTTTTAAAACAAACATACCTGTTGAGGAAACTTCAACATTATATTTCATTTCTGTTCGTCTGCTTTTTATTTGGGTGAAAACATAAATAATTGATAATGCAAATCCAATAATTAGTGTTAAAACATGGATTGATCCGCTTCCGATATCAGGTATAAATCCTGAGCTGATTTTTTGGAAAGATTCAGGGAATGGTGCAATGGATTTTCCTTCAAGGACGATCATCGTCGCACCTCTGAACAATAGCATTCCTGCCAACGTTACGATAAACGCCGGGATTTTCACATAAGCAATCCAAAACCCTTGCCATGCGCCGATAATGGCACCTACTAGTAAAGAGATGATAACTGCCAGGAAGGTTGGCATTTCATAGTTTACCATCAAAATAGCTGATATTGCTCCAACAAAGGCTGCAACAGAACCAACCGATAAGTCAATATGCCCTGTAATAATTACTAATACCATTCCAATTGCCAGAACTAAAATATAGCTATTTTGCAAAATTAAGTTTGTAATATTTAGCGGTTTTAATAGTAACCCATCTGTTAAAACTTGAAACAAAATCATTATAAAGACTAAAGCAATGATCATGCTATATTGACGCATATTGTTTTGAATTACTGATTTCCAAATGGAGTCATTGTTTAATCCTGGTGTTTTTTGTAGTTGATTTTGCGGTTGCATCATAACTACCTCCTTACCTTACTTTTTGTCATATAAGTCATAAGCTTTTCTTGATTTGCTTCCTCTTTTGTTACTTCACCAGTGATACTTCCCTCATTCATCACATAGATTCGGTCACACATGCCTAATAATTCCGGTAACTCTGAGGAAATCATAAGAATTCCTTTTCCGGCCATCGCCAGATCATTGATAATAGAGTAAATTTCATATTTTGCCCCTACATCAATTCCTCGTGTTGGCTCATCTAAAATTAAAATATCCGGTTCAGAGAAAATCCATTTACTTAATACAATCTTTTGTTGATTTCCTCCACTTAAATTTCCTGCCTTTTGGTAGATACTTGGTGTTTTTATACGTAATTTCTTTTTATATTCTTCAGCGACCATAATCTCTTTATTTTTGTCTAAGATTGATTGCTTTGAAATTTTATCTAAGCTTGCTAGTGTAATGTTTTGTCTAATATCATCCATTAGGATGAGCCCATTTCCTTTACGATCCTCTGAAACATATGCCATGCCTTGGTTGATCGCTGATGTAACATCGTTAAATTCAACTTCTGCTCCATCCTTAAACATTTGTCCGGTAATCTTCTTTCCATATGATTTACCGAAGATGCTCATAGCGAGCTCTGTACGACCAGCCCCCATTAGTCCGGCAACCCCTACAATTTCTCCCTTTCGAATGGAGATCGTAACATCATCGATAACTTTTCGATCTGAGTGTAAAGGATGATATACATTCCAGTTTTTCACTTCAAAGAAAGTTTCTCCGATTTTAGGAGTTCGTTCAGGATAACGGTTAGTTAAATCCCTTCCAACCATACCTTTGATAATGCGATCCTCCGTAACATTGTCTTTTTTCACATCAAGTGTTTCGATTGTTTGCCCGTCTCGTAGAATCGTGATTGAATCCGCTACCTTTTCAATCTCATTTAATTTATGAGAGATGATAATTGCGGACATTCCTTGTTTTTTGAATTCTAACAGAAGATTTAATAGATTTTCACTATCATCTTCATTTAATGAAGCTGTTGGCTCATCAAGGATAAGCAGCTTCACTTCCTTTGATAACGCTTTTGCAATTTCGACTAATTGTTGCTTTCCGACTCCAATGTCATCGACCTTGGTATTAGGTGATTCGGTTAGTCCTACCTTTTGCAGCAGTTCACGTGTTTTCATTGTCGTGATATTCCAATTAATGACACCTTTAGAGGCAATTTCGTTTCCGAGAAAAATATTTTCTGCGATCGAAAGCTCTGGGATCAACGCAAGTTCTTGGTGGATGATGACGACCCCCAGCTCTTCACTTTGTTTTATATCCTTAAACTCACAAACAGAGTCTTTAAATAAAATATCTCCAGTATAGGATCCGTGCGGATAAACTCCACTTAATACCTTCATTAAGGTGGATTTACCTGCCCCATTTTCACCACAAAGAGCATGAATTTCTCCTTCTTTTACTTTTAGGTTCACGTTTTCAAGTGCTTTTACACCTGGAAACTCTTTTGTGATATTCCGCATTTCTAGAATGATCTTTGACATTTTTCCCACCTACATTCAATGTTTTTCTTTCGAATGATGAATCATTGTCCAAGCTGTTCTTCTGTATAATATCCACTTTCAACTAGTACAGAGTCATAGTTCGTTTTATCAACAGAGACTGGCTTTAAAAGGTAGGCTGGAACGACTTTTTCACCATTGTGATATGTTTCCTTATCATTAACTTCTGCTTGTTCGCCGTTCAATAGGGCACTGGCCATTTCTACCGCTTTTTTTGCTAGTTCTCTTGTATCCTTGAACACGGTTTGTGTTTGTCTTTCATTAATGATTGATTTAATTGATGCAAGCTCTGCATCTTGTCCTGTTATGACAGGCATCGGCTGGTCTTCACTTCCATATCCAACACCGCGTAAAGATGAAATAACACCGATACTAATACCGTCATAAGGTGATAGCACAGCATCCACTCGTTCTGATGAGTAATAAGCACTTAATAAGTTGTCCATTCTAGATTGCGCCAAAGCACCATCCCATCTAAGTGTTGCCCCCTGTTGGAATTTTGTTTGTCCACTTTGCACAACCAATTTACCTGAATCAATATATGGCATTAGAATGGACATCGCTCCGTCAAAGAAGAAGTACGCATTATTGTCATCGGGTGATCCTGCGAAAATCTCTATATTGAACGGACCCTCTTCTTCTTTTAAGTTAAGTTTTTCTTCAATATATGTTCCTTGTAAAACCCCAACTTTGAAGTTATCAAACGTAGCATAATAATCTACATATTTGCTGTGCTGTATGAGGCGATCATAAGAAATGACTTTAATGCCCCTTTTATTTGCTCTTTCTAGTACACTTGATAAGCCTGAACGATCATCAATTGGTGCGATAACTAGTACATCCACACCCTTTGTAATCATATTTTCAATTTGTGCTGTTTGATTTTCTATTATATCTTCGGCATATTGTAAATCTGTTTGATAGCCAAGTTCTTCAAACATTTGCTTCATATTTTCACCGTCCTTCACCCATCTTTCAGACGATTTGGTTGGCATAGAAATTCCGATAAATCCTTTTGACTCTCCTGTTGACTTTTCAACTCCACATCCTGCCAGAGAAAAAATAATGACAAATAATAGAATTATTGATAACGTTTTCTTTCCCATGTAGGATTCCCCCTTTCTAAACGAAAAGTGTTCATTCCTTATAGTCGGAACTTCACTTCATTGCATTCATATATTAGATGAATTACTAAAAATATATCACCGCTTACATTTTTGGTCTTTTTAATAAATTAACTATTTTTATAATTATTTAACTTAATTTAAAACGCTTTCAATAATTCTGTTATTCTCAAAAACTGACTTTCCTTAATAAAGAGTCATAGGCTACAATCTTTGGAAAAAACAGCAATTAAATGGAGATTGTAAGCGTTATATAAACACAAAAAAAGCAGATAAATTTTACCTGCTTTTCATGTGACTTCTATTCCCATTTGTTTTCTGTATTTATTCGGCGAGACGCCCATTACTTTTTTAAATGCTGTACTAAAGTAATGTTGTGTGTCATAGCCTACTTGCTCGGAAATCTCAACAATAGGTAGATTGGTTGTGTTTAATAAATGAATTGCCCTTTTTATTCTCATGTTTGTTACAAGGTTGACAAAGGAGATGCCTAATTCTTGTTTAATCGTTCTACTTAGATACACTGGTGAGACTTGCAAAGTATTTGCGACAAAATCTAAATTAATGGATCGTTCCGAAAAATGTTCTTCAATATAATCTCTTGCCCGTCGAACGATAGGTGAAATGATAGACTCATTTTCTAAAGATTCCATACAATGCTTATAAGCCTCTGTTAAAGATGCTTGGCTAGAATCCACTTCCTTTATGGTAAAATGAATGGTTGTTTTAAGACTTTCTTTTAGTACTTGTTCGGTATTCTCAAATAAATTTCCTGCATGGTCGTTCCATATGAATAAAATAAACATCCCCATCTCATCACGAAATAAGACATGATCAGACGCTCCCAGCAGTTCTTTTACTTGATCATTAAGCGCTTTTTCAAATTTCTGTTTCTCTTTTTCACTCATTAGCGGTTTATTTGCAAGGTATTCAGAAGCCTGTATGACAGCAATGTGTGTTGGAAAAGTTGATGGTAGCTGTAAAAAAGAAAGCTGGCTTCTAACTTCCTCATCAGAAAAATTCCCATGTAGCCACTCCTGGCAAAATTGCTCTCTGAAGAGTGATTTATTTCGTTCAATTTGTTGATTTGCTATATCTAGATATTGTTTCTGTTGCAAGGTCTCTTCCAGCTCTTGCCGGACCCGCTCAAGCACTTCTCTTAATTGATTTGGAACAACTGGCTTTAAGATATAGTCAACTACGTTTAATCTAACTGCTTCTTGCGCATATGAAAATTCATCATGGCCTGTAATGATGATGATTTTACAATCCGGCAGCTTTTCACGAACTTGTTTAATTAAAGTAATTCCATCTATGATAGGCATATTTAAATCTGCCAGAAGAACATCAACAGAATGTTTCACCGCTAATTCAAACGCTTCTTCCCCGTCCTCGGCCTCTCCTTTTACTTCCATTTGAAGTGATGCCCAATCTACTGATTCGCGGATCCCTTCACGAATAACCGGTTCATCATCTGCAATTAAGACGTGTAATAAATGATGATTCACTTTTTGTTCCTCCATTTGAACCCTTATTTCCTATGAATTGGCAGGCGGATAGTCACTGTTGTCCCAACATCGGGTAGACTATCAATCTTTAATCCATAATTTTCTCCATATGTTAATTTAATTCTTGCTTGAACATTCATCATGCCATAGCCGAAATTAACCTTTTGATCGTGTTCTTTATAAAGAGAATTGAGTCTTTCATTTAGCATTGTTAGTTTTTCCTTAGGAATTCCCTTACCATCATCAGTGACGGTCAACAATAGACATTCATCAACCTCTTTTGCAGTTATTGATATATAACCAGGTCCTTTACGCTCTTTTATTCCATGGTAGATTGCATTTTCAACAATTGGTTGAAGAACAAGCTTTAGGATTTGAACATCTTGAAAACTCTCTTTAACATCAATAGAATATTTTAGTTTATCTCGATATCTCGCTTTTTGGATGCTCAAATAGCTTTGTATATGAGTGATTTCCTCTTTAAGATAAATAATATCATGCCCTTTATTGAGACCAATTCGAAATAATCTTGATAATGCTGTCACTACATCAGAAACATCTTCGGCTCCACGTTTACGCGCCATCCAGCTAATTGTATCCAATGTGTTATAGAGAAAATGCGGTTTAATATGTGCTTGAAGACTTCGAAGCTCCGCCTCTCGTTTTTGGCGTTCTTGCTTTTCTGATAATAATAGCAATTCATTTATTTTCTTTATCATATGATTGAAACTTTTACCCAGCATACCGATTTCATCTTGTCTCCCGCTCTCATATTGAATGGATAAATTTCCAGACTCTACCTCCTTCATCGACGACATCAACTGAAATATAGGCTTTGACATAGAGTTAGATAGATAATATGAAGCTGTAATCCCAAATAAACAAACAAAAAAGACAAAACAGATAACATAAAAGTGGATGGTTCTGACCTCATTTACGGATTCATCTGTAGAAAAAATGCCAACAGTTGTCCAATTAGTAAACGGAAGTTTTTGATAAATAAATTGAAAACCTTGATCATCTATTGTTTCAGAAAAATACCCCGAATCTTCTTCCTCTAATAAACGAGTTGGAGGGTTTACGACTAAAGGATTCGCCGGAGTGTATATGCTCTCTCCATTTTGATCAATGACCATTAAATAACCCGACTTCCCTAATCGGATATTTTTGGTTGCTTCAGCTATAACACGCAGTTTTAAGTCAATTAATACAACACCCATTACTTTTTGGGTTTCCGGCTCTAGTATTGCTCTCACTACCGTCACAACTTCATCATCTTCATAATTTATATGACTTGTTATATTCCTGTCCTTTGGGTGACCAACAATAGTAAAAATCCCTTCATTTTCAACCGCCTCTTTATACCATGACTCTTTTGACAAATTTTTATCGCTCTTTGGATAAAGCTCATTACTGATAAACTGACCATTGCTATTGACTACCAGTATTCCTGCAATTTCGGGATATAAAGTTGAAAGCCCTTGCATAAATTGTTTTATTGAATACCGCCCATCCTCAGTATTAGGTTGGGTGGAAGTTGTAAGAAACCCTTCAATCTCCGGGTCCATTGAAAGGAGATAGCTCACATTTTGCATATTATTCATGTATGATTCAAGTGTTTTATTTACCTGTCCGATCAATTGCAGGGTATGATCTGCTGCCTGTTTTTCCAAAATGCGTTCGACAGTATACCCTGTCAACAACCCTAACCCTATCGAAGGAACAATACTAATCACTAGTAATAACGCAATGACTTTGTGTTTGATTGATAGATTATTTAATTTATAAAAACGTTGTTTCATCACTTCATCCACTCATTCTTTCCTGAATCAGTTTGCATAATATTCTTGTATATTTTCTTTTGTCACGATCGACACACCTGTATCTACATAATCAGGTAGTTGTTGATCTTTTGGGATATTCAGTAATTCATTGTTTTGCTGAAACAAAAATTGAAGAGACCAATATCCCATATTCCAAGTTCCTTGAGCCACTGTTGCTGAAATGGATCCTTCACGGATTTTATCCAAGGTTGGTTTATCTGTATCAAAGCTAATAACCTTCATTTCATTTTTATTTTTATTTTCATCCGTTTGGATTGCCTCAGCTATTCCCACACCACCATTAGCTTCTGTTGCAAAAATCCCTTGTATATCCGGATCTTTTTTTACCAAATTGGCAGTAACTTCTTCAGAATACAACTCATCACCTTTTCCATCCTTGATCGCAACAACTTCCATCTCAGGATAGTCAGCTTGAATTGTCTCAACAAAACCATCTGTACGTTCCTGATGATTCAATTGATTAGGCAACGTGATAACAGCAACCTTCCCTTTTCCATTCAAAAGCTCCGCCATTTTATGAGCGCTAATCTCTCCTGCAGCGTAATTATTTGTACCTACAAACGAAAGCGCTTTACTTGAAGGTGCATCTGAATCAAATAAAACAACAGGAATCCCGGCATCCACTGCTTTATTTATTGTTGTATTTAATTTATAAGGGTCTATTGCAGAAATAGCAATTCCGGCCGGTTTTCTTGCGATTACCTGCTCTAAAACAGTAATTTGTTCATGAACATCATACTGGGTAGCTCCACGATACTCGACAGATACATCTAGCTCTTCCGCCGCATCTTCAAATCCTTTTATAGCACTCTTCCAATAATCGATTCCAGCCAAGAATGTAACCATCACATATTTTTCACTTCGGTCACCTTGAAACCGTTCACTTGAATTTGGATTTGATAAAGTATCCTTTAGGTGGAAATTATACAAGTAGAGAAAAAAGAGTAAAAATAAACATCCATAAACATATAAGAGCTTTTTCAATAGTTTTCACCTCTAGATGTATAGAAATTACATTTTCGTATGTGAATACATTATACATTTGTACGTACATTCTTGCACCTAAAAGTTAATGACGAGAAATATTCATATCCTAATGAAACTTTTTGTACTCAAAAAAATCTGTTCAATAGAAATTTAAATTTAGTGAAACTTTCTAAATTGTCATACGTAATATTAAGAGGAAACATTAGCACAAAAAGTCGAGGTGGATACATGAGTTTTTTCAGTAGATTATTTGGCAATAAAAACACAAACCAAAAGCCTGTAGAAGAACGAAATATGTTCAACCTTCAAACAGATGATATTGTCACATATGATTTAGAGGATTATAAAATAGTCGGAAAAATCAGCTATGATGATCATGGCTTTAAGTGGCATGCCTATCAGCTTGAAGGAACATCAAAAACACTTTGGTTAAGTGTCGAAATGGATGATGAGCTTTATTTAGGAATGTATGAAAAAATAAAACTAAAGCTTCAGGAACCAATCCCTAAAAAAATTGACCATGAGGGAATAACCTATTATCTAGATGAATCAGGAACAGCTAGAGTAACAGGAATCGGCAGAAATCAAAACATAAATGGTATGGTATGCCAATATTATGACTATTGTGATGATGATGAAGAAAACTACCTGTCTGTAGAAAAATGGGGCAGTGAAATTGAAGTAAGCCGGGGATATGATATTGAGCAATATGAAATAAAAATTATTGCAAGTAAATAGGAGGATATTATGTTTAAATTATTTAAAAGAGTAAAAACGGTTGTGGATTCAGAATTAAATGCTTTATTGGACAAAGCTGAAGATCCTGTAAAAATGCTTGATCAATTTATGAGAGACATGGAAACTGATATAAGAGAAGCAGAATCAGCTATTGCAAAACAAATTGCCAATGAAAAAATGTTACAAAAGAAATTTGAAGACGCAGGAAAAATGGTTCAAAAACGTGATGAACAAGCGATTAAAGCGATTGAAGCCGGTAATGATGACCTTGCCAGACGTGCATTAGAAGACAAGAAAATTCACCAGCAAACACTGGATACATTAAAAGAATCGTATGAACGTGCAAAACTAGATTCAGATACATTAAGAAAAAAATTAGATGAAATGAAAGCTGAATACAATGAAATGAAATTGAAAAAGGATTCTCTAAAAGCACGTGCAGAATCTGCAAAAACAAGAACAAAAATCAATCGCACTCTTTCCGGTATCGGCAGTGATGAGTCAAAACGCGGTTTTGAACGTATGGAGGAAAAAGTCCTTCAATATGAGGCAGAAGCAGAAACAAGTGAAGATATGAGATCTTCTAATAAAAGTTTAGATGATGAATTTGCTGCATTAGAAAACAATGAGATTGATGATGAACTTGCTGCTTTAAAGAAAAAACTTGGCAAAGAATAAGGAATAGTTCGTAGAGAAAAACTCTCTTGACCTCCGGTGCTTTCCGCATTAGAGGTCTCTCGAGTTTTTATAAAAAAGCTTACCCGGAAAGAAGGTGAATCAATGAAAAAGTCACTTCTTTTTATTTTTCTATCTTGTATTCTCCTTTTATCTGCCTGTGGAAGTGAAACACAAGGCTCAACAGGCGGGTCCTTTTTTAAAGACGGAATTGCTGACTTCATTAGTAGTACATACATTTTACAAGACGTAGTTTCAAGTCAGGAACGCTCTCAAGAGATTTCTGAAATATATGTAGCTGAGAATAAGTCCATTGATGATGTGGCAAACGAATTGCAAGATTATGAAAAACCTAGAGAAGTTAGTGAGAAAAAAGATGACAAACAAGTTCTGATTTATCAAGATACATTTGTTATCTTAACACCTGATGAAGATAACTCAGCTAATACAATGGTTGAAATCTCCACCTATGACTTTGTTCGTAATCATTATAGCCCTGGTTTTTTTGATGGATTATTTGTTCTCTGGCTATTAGACGACGTACTTGATGTAGATGATTGGGGTAAAAAGCAGCGGAATAAATGTAGATCAAACCAAGATGATTGCTATCGAGGGTACAGTTCTTCAGGTGGATCATTCAAAACAGGCGGAACCTCAACAGTAAGAGGTGGAACCTCATCTGTCCGTGGTGGCGGACCAGGTACTGGAAAATAAAATAGGAAGGGAATGAATTAATATGGAGCCTTTTATTTTAACGGCTGTTTATTTTATTATTGCAATAGCAATTGTACTTATTGGCTTAATTTTATTTGAATTTATGACGAAAAAATATAAAGATTGGGATGAAATCTTAAATGGTAATCATGCCGTATCCCTTTCAATCGGGGGAAAAATCGTTGGAATTTGTATTGTTCTAGCATTCTCTATTTATCATAGTGCAAGTGTTGTAGATACACTTATTTGGGGTGCTTATGGTGTACTGCTTCAGTTAATTGCTTATGTATTATTCGAGCTTTTCACTAGGAACTTTTCTGTAGAGGAACAACTAAAAAAAGGAAACATTTCTGTAGGGATCATTAGTATGTGTGTATCAATTGGATTAGCCTTCGTTATTGGGGCATCGATTACGTAAAGAATATGAACAAGGAGACAGTTGTGTGATTGAACAGAATATCAAACAAAGCAAAGCGATCTATTGGGCTTCAGGAATCGTATCTGTCTGTGGAATCATTTTTGAAGTATTATTTGGTGCAGCTGGCTCTTACTTACTTGGTGATGGTGTAAAACAATACACCCTCACCATTTCTCTTTTTCTAACAGGCATGGGCATCGGTGCTTCCATTAGCGAGAAAGTAACAAAGAATTTAATCTTGTCATTTGTATGGATCGAATATCTAATCGGGATTATTGGCGGGCTTTCAACATTCTTATTATTTGGAGTTTCTGCTTTTCTGGAATCAGGAATGGATGCGTTCTTTCTTTACTCCATTACGTTAATTGTAGGTGCACTAACTGGAGTGGAGCTTCCGATCTTAATTAGAAAAGCAAATGAGATTGGTGTCACTCTACAAAAAAGCACAGCAAGGGTGCTATTTTCTGATTATGCCGGGGGCCTGATCGGCGGGTTACTTTTCGTGTACTTGCTAAGACCGGAATTTGGGCTTGTAAAAACAGCTTTTCTTGTAGCCATCATTAATGTAGCCATTGCTCTGTGGATTTTACTCTATTTTAAAAAGGAAATAAAAACATTCAAACGTCATTTATCAGCAGGTATTGTGATCTTCTTAATCCTTATTGGGGGTATTTTCTTTGGGGAAGAAACAGCTTTTACATTTGAACAAAAGCTATATCGAGATCCAATTATTTATACGGAACAAACAGATTATCAACAAATCATATTGACGAAGGAACAAGGAGATTTACGGTTATTTCTCGATGGGCAACTTCAATTTAGTTCCAGCGACGAATATCGCTATCACGAAACTCTTGTACACCCTGCGATGAGTACAGCCAATAGAAGAGAAAACATTCTCATCCTTGGCGGTGGAGATGGTTTAGCTCTTAGAGAGTTACAAAAATATGATGAAGTAAAGTCTATGACTTTAGTTGACCTGGATCCAAGCGTCGTGGAATTAGGGAAAACAAATCGGGATGTTGTTACCTTAAATCAAAAAGCATTTGAGGATAAACGTGTTGAAGTCAAAAACGAAGATGCCTTTCAATTTTTAAAACAAAATCAAGGCAACCTCTATGATGTGATACTAATTGACTTGCCAGACCCAAATAATGAATCCTTAAATAAGCTATACACTCTTGAATTTTACCAGCTGGTACGTAATCGTCTGGCACCGGGTGGTTCCATTATGATTCAAGCAACAAGCCCAACCTTCGCAACAGAAGTATATTGGTCTATTAACAAAACCGTACAAGCTGCAAACCTTTATACAGAAAACCTCCACGTTGATGTACCAAGCTTTGGCGATTGGGGCTTTGTCTTAGCGAAAAGAGAAGAAGTCGATTTGAACAAAGCTAACATAAATGTTGAAACAAAATTTTTAACAAATGAAGTATTAGGCGGCTTAACTTCATTCGGCAAAGATATCGACCAAGAAATTTTAGATGATAAGGGAAACCCTCTTCCAATCGATACAAATACCTTAACAAGGCCAACAATTATTGAAAAATACGAGAAGGCTTGGAGAAGTTATTGAGTGTAGTGCTCTTTCATACTTTCTCTTTTAAATTGTGAATACAAGAAAAAACACAGTTCAGAGCCACTTCTGAGCTGTGTTTTCATTTTTTATTTAAAATTCCGGTAAAGAATCAAGATTGTTTTCTTTAATTCCATCTGGTTCACTTCTTAAGATATCGCGGCCGTATTTATGAAACACATCAACATGAGCGAGTTTGCCTTCCTTCGCTTCTGAAAGTGCCTGAACGTAATCCAACTGTCTGCCTGACTCTGTTTGAAAAGCAATTAAATCCCCATCATCATTCCTTTTCACTGCAACGATTCTCTCTTGATTCGGGCTCATACCCTCGATAATTTCTGCTTGAATTTCATCTTGATTCGCTTGATTTTTATACTGGTAAAATGCTTGTTCGAAACGATCCATTTTTATCACCTCATGATTTGTATGTCCAATTGAAGTGATTTTATTCTTATGATTCTAACTATACAGGTTTGAAATTGTGTTTCTTGAAAGATACTTTTTTTCTTCTGGAAATCCTTTAAAATTTAGGATTGGCTTTTTTATTTCGATAATACCTTCAATATTATCGATCTCAACTTCTTTTACAAAAACAAATTGTTCCTTTTTTTGGAACCCATTCATCTCACAATCTATATAATCTTTACTGAATAAAGTAATTCTATTATTTTTAATTACTAACTCTCCTATTGCAAAAGGGCTATATTCTTTCCTTGATAAATAATTTTATAATGAATTTCATAAATTAAATCGATATCCTCATTTTCAACTTCTTTTACAAAAGTATCGTTTTGCTTATTTCCTCCGAGTTCAATTAATTCTTCGAATCCATCTTCAATTACCTTACTTATCAATCTATATTTCTCATTTTTAATAATAACTGGATACCGGTTACCTCTGTAATCAGCATATTTCGCCATTATTTCACCTACTTTAAATATCAAACTAGATAATCAAATTATAACCTTTCCCTTATTTAACAACTTTAAGAAGCTATATTTATTTTAGTCCGTTCACCAGTACTTAAACTCAATTCAAAATGCCATGAATTTCTACCGTATGAATCGAATTACTACCTTCACATACAACGGTTATTCTAACTTGACATGCCACAAGTATAAATTTATAATCCTCTAAGACTGATATAATAAAAAAATTTCCCGAGTACTCTTTAAAGCCAATCATCTTTTCTGTTGGATTGTTACTTACTAATTCAACATAGTCATCTTCTATTTTGTAAATCTAAATTCACCATTCTTATATGAAGCATATTTCCCTTTCTTAGCATAATTTTTCTCCTGATTTAACTGGTAAAATTTTTTCACCATACACTACTTTTGCGATTCAGCTCCATTTACAGGAATAAACCTAGCATTGAAATTTTAATTTTTAAGTTTCCAGTTCTTAATCTATTATTGAACTACACCCTTAGATTTATATAACTAGGTATCAGAATCCCATCCGAATGTATTATAATTAATTTAAACCTAAGAAATATATATAATAAAAGACCTTGAAAGGATATGTCCAATCAAGGTACCATTAATAATAATCACTATTCTATGTTTTAATATCTCATTTCTATAGATTTCAATTACTTGGTTTTGCTTTTTTATAAACTATACTGTTTTTTATTTTCAGTAATTTCCACTTCACTTTTTGGAACAATTTTTGAATAAAGATATTTATCCGTTTGCTCAAACCCCAGTTTCCTTGCTATTTCTATATTATTAGTATCTAACAAGACATTTCCATCTGACGATTTAGATGCTAGAAACTCATAGCCCCTATAAGTAGCAAAAGGAGTTATATATACTAAATAGTCTGTTTCTTCTACATCCACATTTTTGCTGTAAACATCGTTATTTTTACTTGAAGGTGTAAATCCAAGCTTACTATCATTAATATCGTTGCTAATTAATTTAATTTTATTTTCACCCTCTATAAATCTAAATTCCTTTCCTTTATACCCAGCATATGTTCCTTTTCTCAAGATACTCATCTCCTGTTAATACGTGTAAACTTTTGAACTTCTTCATCAAAGATTGCAACTAACTTTTCCTTTCCATTTACAACCTCATATAACTCTGCACCATCTTTTGGCATAGTCCTATTAGTAAACTTATACTCTGGCACGGTAATACCATTTCTTGAACCTGTAAATCCATTTAAAGTACAAGGTGGACCGTCTGTGTTACTACCTCCAAATTTATCTCCATATGCTATTGTAATCATCAATTGCATTTGTTTTAAATCTAATTATTCCGTAAGAATTACCTTCATCAGGAAAAGGTCTATTTCCATTCCAATCTTTATAATCCAATCTTTATAATCCAATCTTAAACTTTCAACAAAGTCTAAAACCCAGGAACTAACTTTTTTAAAAAACTTTTTTAACAAAAAGACTATCATCCACATTTCACATGTAAATGATAGTCTTTTTAAAATTACTTACCAATATATAATATCTTCATTTTTTCTAATTCCTTTAATTCTATGTTTTCTTCATGAGGCTTTATTAGCTTATCAAATTCCTCAAGTTTAATACCAAAATTATACAAAACGACTAGTGCACTAGATATTGGTCTACCTTCTGTAATCATTATTTTTTCTTTTTGATGAGTCAAATAAAAAACATCAAATGATTGATTATTTTCAATTAAATTAATTGTTCCTTCGTTTTCCTTAAGTAGAGAAAAATAATTTTCTTTTATACTTTTTTGAAGAATTGTTTTCCCATCTACAAGATCTTGTTCTAGCTTCCTTAATTCATTTTTTACAAGATAATCGCCTTTGACTTTCTCAAATTTTCCTTTTACAGCAACATATAATGCTAAGTGGCCAATTTCTTTCTTAGAAAAATTATTAAGTTCAAATTTTTTATCTCTTTGAATTTCATAGAGGCACCATTTACCATCAGAGCTCTCTAATATAACGCCAACATCAAGATTAGCACTACCGTCATTATTTTTGGGATATACATAAATTATTGTATCCCCACCTAATTTTTCCGTCTTAATATTATAATTATCTAATTTGTTTAATAGATCATTATAGTTCATAATTTTTATCCACCTTTTTTAACTGATACGAACTCAATTAATTCAAGCTCTTCTAACTCTTCCATTGAATAAGCCTTACCGTTATTATGATATTTAATAAATTGTGTACCACCACCAGGTCTATCAAACCAAGGAGCTATTTTTCCACCAGTAACTTCAAAGTCTTCAAGTACTCTATAAATATAATAATCTGCCCCATCACTATGAAGTGCTAAGGCTCTTTGTTCGTAAGGAATTCCTTCTGGTGAAAAGAAACCACCACCTGGCGCGCCAAATCTATCAATAAGCATCCCTTTTTTGAGTACGTAGTATAGGTTCCCCATCAAACTCATCATTAAGTGGCCAATTTATATTTCCTGTTATCTGATCATAATATATTTAGGAATATCATAAATCTCTAACAGCCTGTGTTATTTAAAGTAAAAAACTAGAAAGAATCATTTTTTTATAGCATCACGTATATTATCTACTATTATAAAAGCAGTATATACTAAATGTATTTACAGGGAGATATTCTTAAATCACCATCTTAAATTTTTTTAGTTAAATACCACTTAGATTTGTTTATTTGTATACATATTCAATATTCTTAATAAGAAAAAAACCTGATCTATATTTCAGATCAGGTTTAATATTTTAAAGATATTTCAATAGATTGTTTAAAAGATTAAAGTCCCTGTTCTGTCCTCTTAGTTTTTCTCCTAATGAATTACAATTTTATAGTATGATTATAAATACGCAAGTTTATGTTTTTGCATTGAAAGAGATAAACTATAGAATATTAACAATAAACTCTAAGACTTCTAAACTTTATCGTGCGACACCTAGCTTTTCAAGTGTTCCAGATTCAAAATTTACACCGAAAAAGAAATCAGACCATGATTCATCTGAATTTTCTACATCTATAACACCACAAACAACAGAAACCTCTGCTTTAGGATGTGTTGTTAGGTACACAAATTGATATCCTTTAGGTCTAGATAAGTTTAATAGTAATTCACCATTTAAATTAAATATTTGTAGAGTATCTGGATTTGTTGGTTCTTTTCCAACTAAATAAGTTACAACATTAGCCTTTTCATAATGTTTTGCATTTACAACATTGTCTAGATCAATTCTTACTTCTTTATCATTAATTCTCCAAGACGTTTTATTTTCATTTACAAAAATCATATTATTACCTCCACTAATTAATAGTCCTTACTTCAACTACCTTTAAATGCTTCATTCTATCAGCTGGACTTACAAGCATTTGTACTTGGTGTCCTCCTCCAAATAAATACTTACCAAGAGGTTCATCTATTTGTGGTCCTACTTCACCAGAAATAACAGGGAGGTCATCAACCACTTCATATGTTACCACCCTGTCAATTTCAGGCTTCCAATCCGCTTTTACAGCAAGTTGATTTCTAACGTAATCAACATCTTTAATATTATCAAATGTTCCAAAACCACCTGGTCTTTCTTCAATTTGCCCCGGGCTAATAGCCATTTCGATTCTTGTACCAGGTTTCAATGTAGTTTTTGCAGCATCTTTATTAAATCCTAATGGCCAAGGGTCCTCCTCTTTTAAAATTTTCATAAATACATTTCCTTGTTCTTCAGTTGAACTATACTGGCCCTTGGTCGCTTGGAAAAACTCCTCAAAAGCTTGCCTTCTTAATGGTTTAATAGATTCATCTGCATCTTCAAGGATGATTTTGTTTATTACATCATCAATATCCTCTGAATGATTTTTACTTGGAACATCAAGTACTCTACTTCCATCCTGCAACCTATTCACATAATAAGCCCCACCACCAACGGCCAACAATCCAAGCGCCTGGGCAAGACTATTCTGCTGCTGCTCTACCGTTAACTCATTCCCAAACATATCCTTACCGGTAAGATACTCGCTAAATCCATTCGCGGAGACAAGTCCGTAAATTCCCATTTCGGCCATTTCCAGGTTCGAGAAGGTTTTGGATGTGCGGTAGACGTCAAGGGCTCGATCAGCGGCATTCATGCCTTTGGCCGTTTTGTAGATGGCATTTCCGCCTTTGAAGATTCTTCCTGCCCATCCGACTACCGGGATAAAGCCGGCTGTTGCCATGGCACCGGCAGCGACTCGTTGGCCTGTTGTTAATTTTTCGCCAGTGACAGGGTCAACTCCTTCTGAGGCACGTAAATAATCATAATAACCGGTTATTTCTCCTGTAAAGGTTTTGACTCCATCCCATGCTTTTTCGTACCATGGGCGGTTTTCGAGTTCTTCGGCTTTTTTGAGTTCTTCTCTGAATTTTTCTTGTTCTTCTTTGAAGGTGAGGTATTCGTTTGCGTATTGTTCAACTTCGTCTGTTAGTTGATAGGCTTCGCTAGCTTTATAGGCTTGTGAGTCGAAGTTGATGGGTTGGATGGTATTACCTTGGGCCGTTGCCTCCAGCAATTGTTGGAAGAGGGCTGCTATATGATACTCGGCACTTTCTGAAACCATATATTCTTCTTTTAATTGTTGATCTAACGAATCTACAGCTTTTACTGTATCTTCCCTCTTTTTTTGCATCTGACATAGCTGTATCAAATTGATCGGTAGAAAAAGCATCAAGGGAGACGATATCATCAATACCTCTAAAGATTTTCTTAAGGTCTTCCTGCTGACTATCAACCATTGCAATATGATTTGTCGTTTGAATAGAAAGATCTGTTTCAAGAAAATTCACATCGACAATTGTATCACCCGATAAATTAGATTCATCAATAGAACCTGATACACCATTAAAAAAGGCAATTTGCATGTCGACGAAACGAAGCAAGGCTTCTACCACATCAACTTGTGCCTGGTAAAAGCCTTTAATGGCATCTGCTCCCTTTCCTGTTAGGTTGTCATCGAGCTGAATGATATCTGTGAATTCCATTTTTAGCTTATCAAGCTTTTCTCTCAAATCCTTATAGACTGTTGAGCGATCCTCCATTGATTCAATTAACGTTTTTGATTCAAGTACTTTCACGTTAGCCATCTGCCCTTCCGTTAGTTTCTCGTAATGGCTTCATCCTGATCCTTCAATGAACGTACATTTGCTTTTGTATCTTCAATGTTTTTTCCGACAATTTGTACATAGTCATTAATGAACTGATGAATCCTTTCTTCTCTCTCCAGAAAATAAGTGGTGAAATCCAAGAGATTTCTTCCGATGTCACCAGAGGCAGGGACGGTAAGTTTAACGGATGATAGGGCTGATTCTGCCTCATTAAGCTCCTTTGTTACGGCTTCATAATTTAATTTGATTGTAACCATTAAAATAACCGCCTTTTCAAATCACTTATCCGATCGGACAGCTCATCAATGGCGTCCTCTCCCATGTTCACTAAATCTCCTGCTTCATGTGCTAATGCACTAGCAGTATTTAAGGCCATTCTCTCTAATTCCAGGACATTGATTTTACTTTCAATTGTATATTGATAGCTATTATAGCTGTATTGCCCAATGTTTTTCATGATGGTGTAGGCTTGCTCTCTTTCCTCATCAAATTCCTCAGAACGCTTACCTGTCCAGTCTTTACCCAGGTCTGGTTGTTTAATTTTTTCTATTTCCTGTAATAGAATTGATTGTTCACTACTAATCTGACTTTTGGCTTTTTGGAGTCGTTCGATTTTTTCATTTACATCATTTGATCGAGACGAAATTGTGTTTTGAATTGAATATAACGTGCTTGATAAACTCATAACGTTCACCTCACTAGCTATTTTTAACAAATTTTTGCTTTGTTGATTTGTTCCAAAACAAAATGACTGTGATAAGTGATATAAAACAGATCACAACTAGTACCCAAATGAAAAGAGATAAAGGCTTTGTAGAGGAAGTTGTTTCTTCCCCTACTGTTTGCCCCTGGGCTACCTTTTCTGTTGAAGAAAATAAGTGTAAATTTTCTGCTTTTGTTTTAATTGTATTTAAATTTTTTGCGTTTTCTTTAAACAACGAGGAAACAATTTTCGTATCATTGGACGATTTCTTCCCCTCAAATGTTAATCCTTTTTGCTCTTCAGGTATATTTGTACGCTGTTGATTTTGTTGTTTGTCTAATAGTAAATCTTTATTAATTTTCACATTTTTTTTGATAGTCGTTTGGAACAAGCTCATCAATATTGGTTTCTGCTATTACGGTTTGATTTGGTAACAGCAGAAAGCTTGCGACAAAGAATAAAAACGAAATCAACATTACCCAATGCTTACGCATCATAAGTTTCCGATCCTTTGTCAACTGAAACGAACTCAGATCTTCCAATAAAGTATTGCAGTGCACCCAGTCCTAACAGTATACAGCAAAGTGCAATCATTGCTTGGGTAAACAGGGATTCAGTTCCATACTGGATACTCATGTACACCTTTGACATCGGATCTTGGAAGCTGAAGTTTGGTGTTGTCAAGGCAAGCAATGGTGTCACATAGAAAATAACCATTCCAACTGTTATAAATGTTCCTACAAGCTGGTGAACCGCAAATCCAACTCTTACTATGGCAGAACCCGCCATTAATAGGAAGATTGTAAACACAGTCCATTCCACTGCACTTTCTTCTCGTAATGGATATATTTCAAGTCCAAATAGGCTAATGAAAAATCCAACAATTAGATTCAATAAGACAAATAAAATCGCCTGAATCCATAATGGTGGTTGTTTGAAATAATAGCTTGTGTACCCTATTAGTAAGCTGGAAACTAAGACTATAAACAAGACAACAACCGGTGGGATATTTTTCACTGTGGTACTTTCTGTTTGTTCTGGAACATCTCCACTTATTTTTAATGGATTTGTTAAAAAGTCATACACATAACCATTTGATTGGCCATCAACAAACGCATTTCCGAGTACACTAAATACGTCGTCACGAATAAGCTCAGTTGATGCCACATTTGTTGCCCATTTTTGATTTAGCTTATCAGCATCTGCTTGAACATCATTGATTCTACTTTGTAATTCACTCGTGTAATCAACAATACCGCCTTGACTTTCTTGAACTGAACCTAGCCAAGTGTGGATTGAATCCATTTGATTGCTGATTTGTTCTGAACCTAAAATCATTTGTTGGCCTTCGACAGTTGAAGTAGGAGTTGATATTGAAAGCATTTTTTCAGGCTGTTGAATTTGCTCAAGAACCGTTTGTGCTTCCTGTTGAATAGCATCTAAGCTTTCCATAAGCTTCGCTTGATTGTCATCAACTGCTTTTCGGTATTCAACCATAAAGACTGTGAAGTTGTCTTCAATTGTTGTTAAAGCATCCTTCGTTGTTGGGATTTCTTCTCTCATGACATCCCAGTTCCCCTGCTCTTCTGATGTAATCGCAACAATTTTATTTGCTTCCTGTTGTAGATATTCATCTTTTAATGTTGCAGTTTTAGCTTTATCCTCTGATACCATACTTGTTAATGTTGCGTGGTAACGATCTAGATAAGAGTAGTAGAACATCATGTCGAGAAGATCTTTACTATTTATTTCCTTGGAAAGAATTTCAGAAATATTCTTCTTCCTTGTTTCAGACAATGCCTGTGATGCTAAAATAGCTTTTTCCTTTTTATTAATTTCATCTTTAATGCTAGCTTCATAGTCTTTGTATAGCTTTAATTCTTCGTCTACAGCAGTAAAATTGATAAGAAGTTCATCATAAAGCTTTTGGAGATCCTCTTTTTCTTTCTCTAATTTAGCTTTATCCTCCTGCAGCTTATCCCTTTCACCTGTCACAGTACTGACTTTATCTTCTAATTCTTTAATTGTTTTTGATGTTGATTCAACCGTTTCATTTAGAGTTTGTTGCAGCTTATTTAATACAGATTGAAGTGGATTTTCTCCATCTGTTTCCTTTTTCGCTAAATCTGTATTTAAAGTTTCTAAGCGATTTTGCAATCCTTGTAAACCAGTTAATGTACCTTCTAAATTTTCGGCTGTAATCATTTCAAGGTCTTTTAGGGATGCTAACTCATCTTTGAGCTTTGTTATTTCTCCTGCAATACTACTAATCTCTGATTTTTCTTTCTCTAAATCTACATATTTACCATCTGGCTTTTCCGTTTCAGGTAGATCTGTTGGTACATCTGGGTTTTTACCAGGTGGTTGTTCAAAATTGTCTTGGTTTTCCTCTTCTTTCTTATCATGTTGAGTTTCAGTTTTTTCATCCTGATTTGCAGACAATACTGTTGTTTTTGTTTCCTCTTCATTCTCTGGTTGTTTTGGATCAGTTGGTTTCTCTGGTACTTCAGGTTGTTCAGCTAGAGCTAAACTATACTCCTCTAGCTTTTTCTGCGTATCATCCAAAATTAACGTATCTTTATATTGCTGATAAAAATCTAAAACCTTTTTCTGAAAATCATAGTAATCACTTATCTGTCTTGCGACCTGGCTATATCTTTGTTCCTCGAGCTGTGTAAAAAGCTGCTGTGACTGAGTCATTTTAGTGTTTAATTTCTGCATGCTTTCCACAATCGAACTTCCCTCGTCTTCAAATAGACGAATGGATTGCACAAATAATGGCTGTTGATTGTTTGTTGCTTTACTAACTGTTTGAATCGCTTGTGATTGAATGTCTGCTAATATTTGCTGTTGTTTATCTTGGTACTCCTTGTATGTTTCAACATATTCTACAAAGCTTGCTAAACTTTTCTCATATGTTTCAAGCATTGATTTTTGATCAGGTGTTTGACTTCCCGCTTGCTGAATCGATGACTGAAGACTAGCAAGCATCACCTTTTGTTCTTCAATTTGTCCAGCTAAATCTTTTGAGCTAGGCTTGTAGAATGCTGTCATTGCTTCCTGAAAAGCAATTTCTTTTTGAAGAATTTCATCAAATTCAGCACGAACATTTTCTAAATCTGCTGAAACATAATTCCAGTATAGAGTCGAGATTTTTTGATTCACTTTTTTCGTTGCTTTCTCAAGCTCTAGTAACACTTTTTCTTTATTGACTGCATTTAGTTGACTTTGAACTTTGTATTCAAAGTTTGTTTTCACAGGGTTACTTTCATCATAAGACATCACATTTTCAGAGAAGTTTGATGGCAAATAGACAACAGCATCGTATTTCTGACTTAGCAGCCCATTTTCACCGGCACTTCTGCCGACAACTGTCCATTCAAAATTTGAGTTTTCGCTTAAAATGCTTGCAACATTTTCACCAAGCTGAATTTTTTCTCCTTCTTCTTCAACACCTGTGTCTTCGTTAATAATCGCAATTGATTGTGCTGCACTTGCTTTTTCAACCTTGAACGGGTTATCACCGATTGCGTGAAAAAAAGAAGGGGTGTAATGACGATTAATGTAATTGCGACTAGTAGTTTAATAATAGTTGATGTTTGTTTCATACTTATATTTGCACCTTCCGTTCTACATGAACAAGCGGAATTTGAATACTTTGTTCTTTTCCATTTTCAACATAATAGCCGTAACCTGGCTGTATTTCCGGTTCCTTCCGGTCATAGGTAAGAGTGAACATCGTTTGTTCAGATTTTTTCATTAACACGACTGCTTGACGGATTTGTTTTATTTCAAGAGTTAATGGATCATATCCTTTTGTTAACTCATTGTTGCTGCCGGATACAATGATGTTAAAGCCTAAATGGCTGTAATTTTTCATCAATCGAACAAGTTTATCTTGCAGGGGATTATCCAGTTTTGTCAGGAAGTTTGCGTATCCATCCACAATGAGTAACACTGGCTGATTAGCCTTCAATGGTTTTCCTTGCTGAATCAATTGCTGGTAATTGGCTTCTCTATCTACCATTGCTTTTTCAATCGCTTCAAGCCAGGATGCTACATGATCCTTACCTTCCAAATAAACAAGTCTGTCATCTCCAATATAAGCAGACAAGCCTCGATCAATCGAATCAAAGATCGCAACATGTTCCAATTGTTGCACCAATGCGGTATGAATAAATGCCTTTAATGTATTTGTTTTACCTTTTTGCGCTTGACCGAGTACGAGACAGTGCTTAGATCTAGTAAGGTTGACATAAACAGGCTTAACTGTTTCCTCATGTAAGCCGATTGGTAGTAATCCCTCTTTTCCTTCTATGTAAGCGGCAAAATTAGCCATCGTAAGCTCAGTCGGCAGCATCGGTACAGGAGCAGGCTTCTCAACATGGACATATTCATCTTTTAGGTGTTGCACTAGTTTTTTCACGTTTTCCATTTGCTCAAAATCATCTTTTCCTTCAACTGGAAGGTAAACTTGAGAAAAGAATGCTTCGTCCTTCTTCACGATCGCTCTTCCCGGTACTGATTCCGGAGCAAATGGTAATCGTCCCAACATTGTGTAGGCTTCTGTTTGGTCCATTAAGTAATGGACAATTTTGGTTTGTAAGTTATTCATCAATGATTGACGAACAGAGTTAATTCGTGTGGCTGTCAGCATGATATAAATACCTAATGATTGGCCATCACGTGCAAAGGTATTTAGTTGCTGCTCCAAATCGAGCATTTCTTCCTTGACGAGGTCAAAATTATCAACAACTAAGTAGAGAAGCGGAAGTTGTTCTTCACTTAAGGCATTGTACATTTTAATTGAGCTAACCTCTTTCTTTTGGAAAAGCCTCTTCCTGCTTGCCACTTCGTCTTTTAAAATATTCATGAACTTTTCAATTTTCCGCTCTTGATCAAGCAGAAAATAATCCGCTGTATGCGGGAGCTGCCTCAAAGGTAATAACCCACCATTTCCAAAATCCATTAAATAAAAATGAACTTCCTTTGGAGTAAATGCTTTTGCCATACCAAGAAGTAATGTTTGCATTGTACTTGTTTTACCATAACCGGCAGAACCAAATATTCCGATGTTTCCATCTTCTAATACGTTATAAGAATAATCAGACTGGCTTTGTTTTTCCGGCTCATCAATTCGAGTAAACATAATACTCTGTTTATCTCTTTGTTCCTTTTGCTTGACTGGGTATAGTCGAGCTGGCAGTGGTGGCAACCAAGGACTTTGTAACTTCTTAAGCTCTAATTTTTCTTGTAACTCGTTTATTTTTGAAACAATAACGGCAATTTCACTTAGTACTTCTTTTTGCTTATGATCTTGAACCGTTACCTCGGAAAGTGGAATTAATCCAAGGTCTGTGACAATCGCGATTTCATCCTCGATATCAAGAGATTCTTCCTCATGATATGGTGCCCCACTCCATGCAGATTGAAATAATTCATACACTTCATTGTTTCCAACCTGCAAATATCCACGACCTGTTTGTGTAATAGCAGCTGCATCACCATTCTTTAGGATCTCTCGGCTATCCTCTGTGTTCTGAACTTTTAATGCAACTCTGAAGCGTGCATTACTCCAAATCTGGTTATCGATAACACCACCCGGCTTTTGAGTGGCAAGAATAAGATGGACACCCAAGCTTCTTCCGATACGCGCAGCACTGACTAATTCCTTAATAAAATCAGGTTCTTCGGCTTTCAGTTCAGCAAATTCATCAGAGATTAAGAACAGATGCGGTAATGGCAGTTCTGCTTTTCCACTTTTATAAAGTCTTGTGTAATCATTAATATGTGTCACACTATTGTGGTCAAATAAGCGCTGACGTCTTTTTAGCTCACTTTTAATAGAAGCAAGGGCCCGCATACTGAAATTTTTACTTCCTTCAATATTCGTAATGGTCCCAAGAAGATGCGGCATATTTTTAAACGGTTGTGCCATTCCACCACCCTTGTAATCAATAAGAAGAAAGGCCACTTCATGTGGATGGAAATGGACAGCAAGTGACAATATATACGTTTGTAAAAACTCACTTTTACCTGAACCTGTTGTCCCTGCTAGCAGCCCATGTGGTCCATGTGCTTTTTCATGAAGGTTCAAATCAACGGTTTCTGCTTTTCCTTTTAATCCAACTGGAACACCTAATGATTTCGCTGACTCTCTTGTTAGCCAATTTTGTTCAATAGGAAGCTGATCAACATTTTTCACATTCATCATTTCCAAAAAGGAAACAGAGTCCGGAATCGAGTTTGTCATCCCTGTTTGATGATCAAGTGTTCGAAGCATCCTTGCATACATTTCATTATCGGATCTGTTGTGATCATCCAATACAAATGGAATTTTGACTGCTTTTTTCTGCTGAATTAATATATCACCTTGTTCGTCATTGATATAACGAATAAGTGTGTGAATATTATCTGATAAGCTTTCCTTTGCCTCTGCTGCAAAAATAACCGAAATCCCTAGATGCTGATGATTTCCTTCCAGATACTCTAATATGACATGATCAGAAATTAGCTGTTGGTTTGTAACAATAAACACATAATGTGGAGAAAACCTTATCTTTTCTTTTTCCTCTTCGAGATCCCTCTCTCTTACCATTTCGTAAAGAGAAGATAATAATTGATCCCTTGTTCTGTCATTATAGATAAATCCTTTGGCATGGGATCCTGCCAATTGAAAATGTGGCAGCCACTTCATCCACTCCCATTCCTTGTATTCTTGTTCATCAAAGATAAACACAAACCTTAGATCATGGTAGCTATGAAAAAAGGCCAGTTGACCAACTAATTGATGTAGCTCATTCTTTAATACACGGTCTTTCCCAATTAATCCAATTGCTCCTTCAGATAGATTGGCTGTAATCGGTAGGTTTGAAAGGTTTTTGTATGCTCTTTCAAGTTTTTGGGATTCTTCAAGCAACTCATCCATTTCACGATTGGACATATCTGAAGCAGAAGAAGAAATCGTGTAGCTTGCTTGAACTGTTCCTGTCCCAAGACGAAATTGCAGAAAGTCAGGACTTTCCATCGTTCGTTCCCATAGCCTATCTGACAGTTGAGTTGTTAAGTACTTCATTCTTTCAAATGCGGGAAAATGAAATTCAAGCACTTCCTTTTGCTTATCAGCAAGCTGCTGAAGCTCTTGTCTTTTCGAATGTAAATAGTTCGAGTAAATTCGCTTTCGACGTTCCTTTGATTTTTTCTGATTTCCTCTATCTTTAAAGTATTGAACTGTTGAGGTCACAAGCGTCGTCATAAACATCACTAATGAAACAATGATGAAAATGCCTCTTGGTATTAAAAATGCGACAAGTCCCATGACGATCAGCATTACAAGTGGAGGCAAAATAATTAACCACAAGCTTCGATTTGACCCTTGAGAATCTTGCGTTGGAAACGATAGCTGTACCTTTTCATCTGGCAAATCATATACCATACGAGGTGTTCTGCGGTAGGCGGGATATTTTTTTTCATTTCTGATAAAGGGATAATAGCCTCAGGTAAATTTGTTTGATACGTTTCCGGACTTTCAATTTGAATAAAATCCTCTTCAAGCAAGATGACTTTCATCGATGCCCACATGATTATATCGCCAGTTTCTAATAAACTTGGTGTTTCAATTTTTTGACCATTTTTAAATAACTCACCATTTAGACTTGATAGTTGAAATCCATTATTTGATTGCTGGATAAGAGAAAGAGAAGTTTCAAGATCATATTTCTTATAAAAGCTTGTGCTTTGATCAAAGGAAGAAAAAGATACTTCTTTTAAATGTCCCACATAGTAGGTTTTTCTTTTCAAAGTTGATGCAAAGTAAATCCTTAGCTTCTCTCCGTCGTCATCGATTAAATACTCCTTATTATGTTCCAGTTTTGTCTCTATCTGATCCACATCATTTCGCAACCAATATTGACCATCATGAAACTTTACAAAAAAGGTATTTGATATACTCGGGATGGTAACTGTATGCTCTTTGCTTGGACCAATTGTTGTTTGTTGTTTTGAACCTTTATTTAGTTGAATTTCCTGGTATGTATGCTTTGTAAAAACCCAAAGCGTCGCCATATGATCACCACCTGTTATTTCATTCATCAGATAATTCTATTACTCCGTTTTTGTTTGCTCTTGTGTGCTTTCTTGCTTTGTCTGTGTTTGCTGCTTTGTATTCTGTTCGGTCGTTTCACCTTCCGTTTCAGAGCTTAGAGTTTCTTCTTCAACTGAATTCGATACAGGCTGATCTTGTTCTTCATCTGCAAGTTCCGACTCTTCTGCTTCTCGCTGATATTCCTTTATTTCGTTTTCTATGTCAGCTAATGCTTGCTCTCTTTCCTCTCGATCTAAACTATCATCTGACTTTAATTGTTCTTTATGCTTTAATAATCCAAATAAGATAAGGTCGCGATCTTCCAGAAATCTTGCAATATCAAGTGCATCTTCAGCCTCACCACGGCCAATTCGAATCCAATATTCATAATATTGAGGATCTGTTTGTAAAGTTATGGTGTTTCGAACAGTTTCTTTTTGATCCTCTGTCAATGATTCGTTCACAATATACGATAAAGACAGTTGATACTGAGTCACCTTAGGCATTTCTTCAATGCTATACGGCTGAAGTTCTGTTACAACCTCACTAAAATTGTTTCGCAAAAACTCCTCCTGTGCTTGAATAAAGCTGGCTTGCTTTGGCTGCAATGAAAATAATGAATATAAACTATATATAATAGCAGGAATAAACAATAAGGTAATTCCAATTAACACATATCGATTTAGCTTCCATGTTTTCTTATTAACAGTCATTTTAAGTGATTTTTCATGGTTAACTCTTTGAATTTCACCATCGATTATGTCAAGTAAGTCTTGGTATTCCTTTGCATCCATGATTTTTTTCACTAATGATGTAAGCTTTAGAGTTTGAGAAAACTGGACGTATTGATCGAATGTATGTGTTGTATCCACTGCAGAAGCAACCGTCGCCTTTACCTCCTGAAGCAATTTCTCTTCATTCTGTTCATAAGGAGGTAGACTTTCTTTTACTCCATAATGAAGAAAATAAGGATGTAGCCCTTGGTCCACAACGATATTTTCAGGACACACAACAAGATGGATTCTTGAAAGTTTATGACTCTTCACTGACTGCACGATTTTATAGGCAAGAACAAATCGCTCTTTCTCATCTAGACGTTTCAATTGGGAAAGGAGAAAAGAATAGGTATTAGGGAGTTTGTATTGGATGGTGAGCTCATCGTCCTTCATCACTATGTCCTTTTCAATCGTAGGATTTAATTCAGTTAGAAAGGAGATTTCTGCAGGATTATCTAATTTCACTTTTTCCTTCTGAAAAGTGAATGTCATATTCCGCTCTTTACGAGTGATAATAGCTTCCAGTTGCTTTGTTAGATATGAGGTATGATTGGTTTCTGTTGACATGTCTAATTCTCCTTTATAAGATTTCAATTCTGTCTCCTGTTCGTATTCCTGCATCATGAAGTCGTTCTGTGCCGTGAATAACCTTTTGTTTATTAACTACTCTTACCCAGGCACCTTGTCTTGGCGGCTCAGTCAAACTTTTTGCTTGCCAGACAATATCGATTAATTTTTTGACAGAATGATAATTAGATAGTCTGATATCAAAACTTTCTTGTTGATAGTTTTTTAGGTCAATTGTGATTTCTATGTACATTCGCGCGTCACCTCATAAGGAAGGAGCGCGTCCGTTAAAGAGCGCCCCTGCTTTTTTCTTCTATAAGCTATATAGCGTGCTCTTGACATCCAGCTCCGAAGCACAGGACGTGCAAGTGCAGTCGTTGCGACAGGATGTCGTGTTCTTAGACTGCCAGTGCCTAGCCCCTCGAGGTCATAAGCCACAAACGAATTGAAGACAAAGAGCACGTCTTCTATTCGCTTGAGCCTTAGCTTATCGGGGCTAAACAAGGAACTTCCGCTTTTGTTTCATTATCCTCTAATTTGACTAGCAATTTGCTGATCAGCGTCTTCAAGTGCTTTAGATGTGCTGTTAAGCTGAGTTGAGATGTCCTCAAGCAGCTGTTGCATTTGAATGAATGATGGTCTTAAAGACTGATATTGTTCACTAAACGCTCTGCTTGATTCACCTTCCCACATACCTTCAAGCTCGCGGATCATTGTATCAAGACGAGAAACTTGCTCTCCTACTTGGCTGCTTTCACTAGAGTAACGGTTGGCCATGCTCACTAACTCTGCAGGGGTAACACGAATAATTCCAGACATTTACTTCCTCTCCTTAACTAGTTTATATTTCGGTATTCATCTATTTAAATTGTGAGTACCCAAATCAATTGGATAGAAAAACATATCCTGTAAAATTTCTACTATATACCAATATCATATCTACCCGGATAAATACAGGTTTAAACCAAAATGTAAATAAAAAGGAAACTTTTATCCTAATTTTTTCAAAGTCTACGGTAATATTTTCATAATTTCTTCATAAGAAAACCAGGTATTAAGGTTCATGCATCGATAGTGAGAATAGGTATTCCTACACAGTAGTTTTTACAGCAAAAAAAGAAGACTAGATCCTCTATCATCTAGTCTTCCGCTGTAAAACACAACTTTTATCCTTCTACTGCAATATATACGATCTATTAATGATTTACAAAGCTTTTAAAAGCTTTACGCTGTTTATACCATTCAATACTCCCTAAAAACTCATTTACTTCAAGTTCCATTTTTTCCAAATCTCTTCGTGTAACAACAGGATCTTCCCGATTCCACCGTACAGTTCTTATAAAATAGTAATTTTTTATAGGAGAAAACACTACTTTAGAATGAGGAAATGTTTCGAACATAAACTCAATTTGACCTCTTCTTTTATAGGAATGATGAATGATTTTCATATAAAATCAATCTTTCTCATATAGTTGGACAATTTTTATTAACTCCTTTACATGAATAATTGTAGTATGATACCCCAATTGAGATGTGTCAATCAATTGATTGCTGATTTATTATAGTTTATAAGAAAAATAGGGACAGTCTTACTATTAAAGACCATCCCTAAAAAGTAAATCCATTATGCTAAGACCTGCTTGATTCTTTCGATTGCCCAATCAAGCTCTTCTTTTGTTATGACTAATGGCGGAGCAAAGCGGATAACCGTGTCATGTGTTTCTTTACATAACAGTCCCTTTTCTTTAAGCTTCTCACAATAGCCACGAGCAGGTTCCGTTAGTTCAACTCCAATAAACAGTCCTCTACCTCTTATCTCCTTAATAAACGGGTTCTTTACTTCCTTTAATTGTTCCATAAAATAAGTACCCAATTCTAAAGAGCGTTCGACTAGTTTTTCTTCTTCCATAACATCGAGTGATGCAAGTGATACCGCACAGGCTAATGGGTTTCCTCCAAATGTTGACCCATGTGACCCGGGGTTAAACACGCCCAGAACATCCCGGTTCGCTACCACACATGATATAGGAAACACACCTCCACCAAGCGCCTTACCCAAAATGAACATATCAGGTATGACCCCTTCCCAATCACAGGCAAATAATTTTCCTGAGCGTCCTAAACCTGCTTGAATTTCATCTGCGACAAATAAAATATTATTTGCTTTACATAATTCAAAAGCTTCTTTCATAAAGCCCGATGGTGGTATATTAATTCCCGCCTCACCTTGAATTGGTTCAAAAAGAAAACCCGCTGTATTAGGTGTGATAGCTGCCTTTAAAGCCTGTATGTCACCATAAGGTATGATCTTAATACCAGGCAACATCGGACCAAACCCTTTTCTATATTCTTCATCAGATGAAAGAGAAACTGCTGTCATTGTTCGACCATGAAAATTCCCTTCACATGCAATGATTTCTGCTTTGTTCTCTAAGATACCTTTTACCTGGTACCCCCATCGCCTAATCGCCTTCACAGCTGTTTCTACTGCCTCAGCTCCGGTATTCATCGGCAAAGCCATTTCTTTTTTCGTTAGGCTGGTAATTCGTTCATACCATGGACCAAGTAGATCATTATGAAATGCACGAGATGTTAAGGTCACTCGGTCAGCTTGATCTTTTAAGGCTTGAATAATCTTGGGGTGACGATGACCTTGATTAACTGCAGAATAAGCACTTAGCATATCCATATATCGATTTCCCTCTGGGTCTTCCACCCAAACTCCTTCTGCTTTGGAAATAACAATAGGTAAAGGATGATAGTTATTTGCTCCATATTGTTTTGTTTGCTCAATGACTTGCTCTGATCTAGTTTTCAACATTATTCCTCCTTACTTATAGAAGCTTTTCCCCAAATAGTGAACCCATTAACGCAACAGCCACTTCAGCTGTTTTATTTTTTTCGTCCAAGATCGGATTCACCTCAACAAACTCAGCCGATGTAATCATTTTTGATTCTTCTAAAATTTCCATTGCTAAATGGCTTTCACGGTAACTAATTCCACCTAAAACGGGAGTCCCTACACCAGGTGCATCACTTGGATCAAGTCCATCCAAATCAAGTGATAAATGAACACCATCTGTTTTATCTTCCAAGTAAGCGATTGCATCTTCCATTACCTTTGTCATCCCGAGGCGATCAATTTCGTGCATCGTGTATACTTTCATTCCTTTTTCACGGATAAGTATTTTTTCTCCCTCATCCAATGAGCGCGCACCGATAATGACGATATTCTCCGGCTTAATTTTTTCCGTATAGCCTGCAATTGATATTAAATCAGGGTGTCCAATTCCGAGACTTACTGCCAATGGCATGCCATGTATATTTCCTGAAGGTGATGTTTCACCAGTATTTAAATCTCCGTGTGCATCATACCAAATCACACCTAAATTTTGATAATGTTTAGAAATTCCCGCAAGTGTCCCAATCGCAATGCTATGGTCACCACCAAATACGAGTGGAAACGATCCTTTTTTTACGACTTCGTCCACTGCTTCTGCTAATTTTTGACTAGCCTTTGAAACAGCCTGTAAATATTTCAAATTACTTCCAGCGGAAGTTTCCTCTTCTTTTCCAGGCCTTCCGATTTGAATATCCCCTTTATCTTGAATCTCATAATCTAGCATTTCTAATCGTTCTACAACGCCTGCATAGCGAATTGCACTTGGTCCCATGTCGACCCCTCGTCTGGATTGCCCTAAATCCATAGGAGCACCAATGATTGTTATATGCTTTTTCATAACCCACTCCCCCTTTTTTTCATTGTAACGTAGAGGTGAGTGATGACTCAACTTAACATCTCTATGTATTTTTATTCATAAATATACAAAATATAATATTGCAATATATATTTCGCTAACGTCCATGTATTGTTTTTTTATTGCACATTAAGAATATTGATATTCTAATATAAAAAATCAAAAACAAAAATGATCGAATCTTCCCTTTATTTTCAGTAGATTATTTTGTAATTTTCATCACCGAAACATTAATACCCTTCCATTTATGAATGATTTCTAATATTCGAGACTTGAGTGGGTAGATTTATTTTCGATTTTGGGAATATATTTTCGATTATTAGATCTTTTTTTCGATTCCAAGGATATATTTTCGATTATGCTCCTTTTATTTTCGATTAGACATTATACGCTAAAATTCGAGCGTGTTTTCTATAAAAAAGAGGCAACATCGCTGTTAGCCTCTTCACTACATTATTTTTTAAAAATACCAAATGGTTTACCAACAGGTAAAACAACTTGGCCAAAATGTGTATTTAAAACAACTGCCGCAGATCCATAGAAGGACAGCAATGCGATGATCAACTCAGAAACAGCTGCCAGCATATGAGTAGCTTCGTGCATAATGCCAAATGTGCTTAATGACAGCCCAATAAATAAGAAATCAATAAAAACAAATATAAAGAATAATACTTTATGAGTTTCCATAGCACCTATAGTCATATATACACTAAAAATCAAATAGCCGATAAACGCAACACCTAGTTGTTTCGGGTCAGCGTTTGCTGCTAAATTCTCCCCAAAAGCACCTAATTGGATCAGCCAGGACACACCAACACCAAACCAGAATAACCCGAATGCGCCGAATGCGGTTGTTCCGAAGATATTATTGTGCTTTGCATCTTGAACACAGGCAAACAGTTGGGCTAGTCCGCCTAAAAAGAATGCCCAGGGTAAAATAAACGATAAACCTTCTGTTAACCCTAGTTTTTGTGATGATGCAACAAGAGTCACCATTGCTAAACCAAATAGTCCTATTGCGGATGGATCTGCTGTTGTAATTTTCACTTGATGATTATTCATAAATTCCTCCTAAAAAGACATACTCAAATACAATACATAACAGAGGAATCGGTGTCAATCTGTTTTTAGAAGTCGGATTATTTGAAAAATATGAGGTCTATCCGTAGTTTCTTGGTATTTATATGTTGTAATCGCAACCACACTTCATTTACTTTTTTCGCCGCATTTGAAATTTTTCACAAATTCAAAAAAGCGGAACATCGCTGTTCCACTTTGTAATATTACCTCTGAAATTGCACACGATGAAGATTGGCAAAAATTCCACCTTGTTCAATTAATTCATCGTGCTTACCTTGTTCAGCAATGCCATCCTCCGTCACAACAACAATACGGTCTGCGTTTCGAATTGTTGCAAGACGATGTGCAATCACCAAAGTAGTCCGGTTTTGTGATAACTCTGTTAAAGCTTGCTGGATAATTAGTTCTGTTTCAGTATCTAACGCTGAAGTCGCTTCATCTAATATGAGAATCGGCGGATTTTTCAAGAACATTCTAGCTATAGCAATACGTTGCTTTTGCCCTCCAGATAGCTTTAAACCACGTTCACCAATTTGTGTCTCATAACCAAATGGAAGTGATTCAATAAAACTTTCCAAATGAGCCCTCTTCGCTGCTTCTTCAATTTCTTCTTGTGTGGCTCCAAGTTTTCCGTATGCAATATTTTCTCTTAATGTACCTGTAAAGAGGAACACATCTTGTTGCACAATTCCAATTTGGGAACGAAGTGATTGTTTGGTCATATTACGTACATCAATACCATCTATTTTGATTGAACCTTTATCCACATCATAAAAACGAGGAATAAGAGTACAAATGGTTGTTTTACCGGCACCAGATGGCCCTACAAATGCAATCGTTTCTCCCGCAGATATGTTCAAATCAATTCCATTCAACACCCGCTTATGTTCATCATAGCCAAATGTGACCTCTTTGAAGGCAATATCTCCGCGCAATCTTTGAACTTCAACTGCATCTTTAACATCCTGAACATCCGGATCCATATCAAGCAACTCGGTAAACCGTTTAAAACCAGCCATACCCTTCGGATAAAGTTCCATTAGAGCACTAATTTTATCAATCGGTTTAAAAAGGACATTGATATATAGGACAAACCCAACTAACTCACCATATGTAAGCTGCCCTGTATAGGTTAACCATGCTCCGACGACTAAAACTGCCAGTGTGACAAATCGAGTCATCATATAAATTCCTGATAAGCTAAAGGACATGACTTTATATCCACCTAACTTAGCTTGACGGAATTTTAAGTTATTCACTGAAAAGCGTTTGTTTTCAAAGCTTTCATTTGTAAAAGATTGAACAACCCTGACACCTGAAACACTGTCTTCCACACGGGCGTTAACATCAGCAATTTCTCCGTACATTTTTTTCCATGCTTTGTTCATCTTTAAGTTACTAACGACAATAAGCCAGCCTAAAAACGGTAATATTATAAGTGCTACTAGTGCAAGCTTAACGTTTACTGTGAACATAATCCAGAAGGCACCAACAAACGTCATGATGGAAATAAATAAGTCCTCAGGACCGTGGTGGGCAAGCTCACCAATATCCATTAAATCATTTGTAATCCGACTCATAATATTTCCTGTCTTCGTGTTGTCAAAAAACTTAAATGACTGTTTCTGTACATGCTGAAACAGTTGTTTTCTCATGTCTGTTTCAATATTAATTCCAAGCATATGTCCCCAATAATTGACGATATACTGCAGGAATGTACTAAAAATATATAAAACTAATAAAGTGATACTTACAGATACGATTGCTGACCAATTTTCAGTTGGTAATAAAGAATCTATAAACCATTGAACCGCGAGTGGAAAAGCTAACTCTAATAGAGCTACAATGATCGCACTGCTAAAGTCAAAAATAAAAAGCTTTTTATGAGGGATATAGTACGAAAAAAACCGCTTCAGCATCTTCCTTCTCCTTTTCTATTCCATATAAATACTATTATAGTAGCATATTTAGTCAAATAGCTATATGAAAATGTTGTTGTTTCCAATTAACTAACGATATAATGATAGGTATTACAAATTGAAAGGAGAATAACTCTTGCCTAAATTAATCGGTTATATCGGTACATACACAAAAGGTGAAAGTAAAGGAGTTTATAGCTTCACACTTGATACTGATGCTGCAAAACTCGGTGATGTAAAGCCGGCTGCAGAGTTGGACAACCCTACATACGTAAATATAAGCAACGATAATAAAAATCTTTATGCTGTTGTAAAAGAAGGAAATCAAGGTGGAGTTGCTTCCTACTCGATCAACAAGGAAACAGGTGAGCTTTCTGAAATCAATCGCACATTACTTGATGGTGCTTCTCCATGTCATGTGAGTGTGGATAGCCAAAACAATCAGGTTGTGACAGCTAACTATCATAAAGGTACAGTGGAATCATTTTTAGTAAATGAAAGTGGAACAGTATCTTCAGCTGTTACAGTAGTTGAGCACACTGGTCAAGGCCCGCACGAAAGACAGGAAAAGCCTCATACTCACTATTCCGGCTTCACACCTGATGAAAAATTCGTTGTGGCTGTTGACTTGGGAATTGATAAAATTATTACTTATAAAAATGAAAACGGTAAATTAAAAGAAGCTCACACATTGCTGGTGAAGGCCGGCAGCGGCCCAAGACACATTGCCTTTCATCCAAATGGCAAGTTTGCTTATGTAATGACAGAGCTGAGCAATGAAGTGATTGCTTTAAGCTATAATCCGGAATCAGGAGTATTCACTGAACTTCAATACATCCCTGCCATTCCTGAGGACTTTACCGAAAACAGTCAAGGTAGTGCGATCCATATTTCTTCTGACGGCCGCTTTGTTTATGCAGGTAATCGTGGACATGACAGCATTGCACTTTACAGTGTGAATCCAGAAAGTGGTGAGCTTACATTCATTGAATATACTTCAACAGAAGGTAATTGGCCACGTGATTTTGTCCTGGATCCTACAGAAAAATTTGTTATCGCATCAAATCAAGAAAGCAGTAACCTTGTCCTATACGCACGTGATACAGAAACAGGAAAATTAACTTTATTAGATTCTGAAGTATCGGTTCCTGATCCTGTATGTGTGAAATTTTTAAATAGTTAACATCAAAAGGATGAGCAAGACAATCATGCTCATCCTTTTTTCTCATTACCACTCTGCGATACTTCCATCCTTATGGCGCCAGATCGGATTTTTCCAATTATGGCCTACTCTACTCAGTTTTCGAACATGATCTTCATCTAATTCAATTCCCAATCCGTGACCATTTGGTATATTTACATATCCATCCTTATATTCAAAAACATTTTTCTCAACTATATAATCTAATAGGTCACTTCCTTCATTATAGTGAATACCTAGACTTTGCTCTTGGATAAATGCGTTATGGCAAGTAGCATCCACCTGTAAACAAGCAGCTAATGCGATGGGACCCAAAGGACAATGCGGTGCTGCAGCAACATCATATGCTTCCGCCATTGATATAATCTTCTTACATTCGGTAATTCCGCCTGCATGTGACAAATCGGGTTGGATAATATCAACATATCCATCGTTAAATAACTGTTTATAATCCCATCTTGAATACATTCTCTCTCCTGTTGCAATCGGAATACTTGTTCCCTGGGCGATCTCTCTTAAAGCTTCATTATTTTCAGATAAGACAGGTTCTTCAATAAACATTGGTCTAAATACTTCTAATTCTTTAGCAAGTATTTTTGCCATTGGCTTGTGAACACGCCCATGAAAGTCAATCCCTATGCCGATATAAGGACCAACAGCTTCTCGGACCGCTGCAATTCTTTCTATAGCTTGATCAATTTTCTCATAGGAATCAATGATTTGGAGCTCTTCTGTTCCATTCATTTTAACTGCTGTAAATCCAGACTCAACAGCTTCTCGAGCAGCAATACCAACATCAGCCGGCCGGTCACCACCAATCCATGAGTAGACTCGAATTGAATCTCTGCAAGCACCACCTAAAAGTTCATAAACAGGTGCTTCGAAGTATTTTCCTTTTATATCCCATAAAGCTTGATCAATTCCAGCAATTGCACTCATTAATATCGGGCCGCCGCGATAAAATCCTGACCTGTACATCATATTCCAATGATCTTCAATTCGATGTGGATCTTTGCCAATTAATCCTTCCATTAGTTCTTTTACAGCTGTGGCAACTGTGGCTGCTTTCCCCTCAATAACAGGCTCTCCCCACCCAATAATCCCTTCATCGGTCATAATCTTAAGAAATAACCAACGTGGTGGAACTTGGAACAACTCATACCCGGTAATTTTCATTCAGATCTCTCCTTTACTTTTGAAACAAACTGCCTCGCTTTTGATGTAAGCTGTTTTATATACTCCTCATTTACTTGCTGTTTCGAATTAACAAGGGCACTTCCTATTCCACAGCCTACTGCACCTGCATTAAAAAACGCATGAATATTTTCGAGATCAACCCCTCCAGTTGGTAAGAGAGGAATTTGAGGAAGCGGACCTAATATATCCTTTATGTAACTTGGACCGAGAATCCCCGGGAATACCTTAATAATATCACCACCATTTTCATACGCTGAAAGAATTTCTGTCGGTGTAAAGGCTCCTGGTATACTGACAGCTCCGTACCTTTTCGTTAAATTAATCGTATCACTATTAACTGTAGGCGAAAGGATAAATTTAGCTCCAGCCAATATTGCATGTCTGGCCGTTTCAGCATCCAATACTGTTCCAGCACCAACTAATACTCGATCACCAAATTCTTCTGTTATTTTTTCAATAACGGACAATGCTTTCGGAGAATTCATTGTCACTTCAATTGTCGTCACTCCACCATTCAAAAGTGCTTCGGTTATTTTCATCACATCATTTGGATCTGCTCCACGAATGATAGCAATTATCTTATTTTCCAGTATTCTATTTAACGTTGTCATTCCGATTCACCTCATTTAAAAATTAACTTTAATAACTCTAATTTATGAGGTACTATTTCAAGTTCTAACTATTTTTCCCTTATTTAAATACTCACTTAATCGAATAGGCTTCCCCTTTTCAGCTGAATGCAATGCCGCTACAGTCACTGCATGTGTTTTATATGCATCATGATAGTTTGAAAGAATCATTGAACGATCACCTGTTTTGACTGCGTGTATAAAAGCATTGTTTTCTTTTTCATAAGGATTTGCTTCATCTTTAAAAGAAGACGTTGTTCCTTTTTTTGAAGAATTCAACCCATCAAAGCCGATATGAAACATCCCTTCATTTGTGTAATAGTCTAACCCGACACTTGAATCTCCTTCTGGTAAAATACATGTATTAGAAAGGTTGGCAATTTCTCCATTTTGAAACTTTAATATAACAGTACCAACATCATGTACAGAGACATTCTCATATTGCTCAGAAAGAGACCTTTTTCCGAATGAAGAATAAACTTCCTCAACTTCTCCGACAGTATAGCGTAATAAATCGACTGAATGAGTTGTCTGTTCAATAAATTGACCTCCTGACGTACTTTGGTTCCGCCACCAAGGTACTAAAGGCATAGACCCCATCCAACCGCCTGTCACCATTCCAAGTGTACTGCTATTCAGCTCTTTTTTTAGTAAAGCAATCGAATCACGGTACCTGAAGTGATACCCTACTGATGTTATAAGAGTTTGATCTTGAAGCTTGGTCAGAATGTCTGCAGGTATATCCAGATTAACTCCCAGTGGTTTTTCAACTAAAAATGGAATCTCTCTATTTAGTAATTCTAATTCAATCTCTCCATGAGCAAATGGCGGAACACAAATGTAAACGGCATCAAGTTTTTCGCTATCAAGCATATTAACAACAGAGCTATACCCATTTACATCATTGAAATCTTTAGCAAATTTATCTGCTTTTTCCTGACTTGTCCCACAAATTGCCTTAATTTGTACCCCATCCATTTTATTCAATATCTTTGCATGAACCCCGCTGAACCAGCCTGTTCCAATTATCCCCACGTTAAGCATGATCATCATCCCCTCGATTTTTAAAATCATCATTTATCCTATAAGTTTACCTTATTTCGAAAGCCCTTACATTATTATTACTAGATTAATTTTTAAATGTTTAAATATTTACCATACAACGTTCCCAACACAAAAAGCTGACCCTTTTCCCGATCAGCTTTTTATCGTTTATTCATTCAATTAAGAACCACTGTAAAATTCTTCATTTTTACCTAACTTAAGGTTTTTTCTTGTTCATCAAGCCATAATATACGTTTGTTACTCCCCTAGGATAATACATACACCCGGATATTTGACCGGATATAATTTAATCGCTTCAGCCCCACACAGATAAGGCGAGATGTGTTAATCAGTCAACATGGGCAGCATCAGCTTTCACTTCTGCTTCACCCCATTCACAGCCTACTAGCTTCCGAGCAATAAGTTGACTTAGAGAGATTTTACTTAGCCATGGTTAATAAAGGTAAGAATTATCCTTTCACAGAACCAGCAGCAATTCCTTCTACAATTCGATTACTAAAGAAGAAGAAGGCAATTAAAATTGGAATAATACTGATCATAAGTGTTGCACCTATTGCCCCCCACTCTGTCATGTATTGCCCGATAAAGTTTTGAATTCCCACGGTTAATGTTTTATATTTATCAGAACTAATGAATGTGTTGATAAAAATAAACTCATTCCAGTTGTATATCATATTGATAATGACAGTAGTCGATAAAACAGGAGCTGTCATCGGTAATGTAATTTGAAAAAAAATACGATGAATGGAACACCCGTCAATAACAGCAGCCTCTTCTACCTCACGTGGTAACGTGTAATAAAAGCCCATTAAAATCATGATTGTAATTGGCAGGTTAAAAGCTACATATGATAAAACCACTGACAATGGATGATCAATTAAATTAAGCTTCAAGAAAAAATCAAAAAGCGGAATTAATGTTGAGTGAACAGGAATCATCAACCCTACCATAAATAAACCTAATACTAATTTATTTAACTTCCATTTCATTCTCGTAATCGCGAACGTAACGAAGCTCGCTAATAGTACTGTTAAAACAACCGCTAATACGGTTATCCAAACACTATTAAAGAAATATAAACTAATATTCCCCTCTGTCCAAACGGTTGTGTAATTCTCCCATTTCGGATTTGTTGGGAGAGCAAATGGAGAGTTGCTAAATACCTCTTGATTATCTTTTAATGAGAAGAAGAATAACCAAATAAGTGGATATACTTGAAAGACAGCAATAACTGCAAGAACAAGATATAGCAGTCCATATCCAATTCGCTTTCCAATCATACTTTCTGACTTTTTGGTAGTAGCAGTGATATTTGAGTGTGTTTGTTGTTTCACTTCTATGCTCATGTGGATTCCGCTCCTTTCTTAATACTGAATTTCTTCGCCAGTGGCTGTTAGTTTTCGAATAATCCATGTTACGACTAAACAGATTAATAATAAGAAGAAGCCAACTGCGCTACCGTAGCCAAAGTCATATGTCCCAAATGCCTTTTGGTACATATAGGATGCCATGACCTCACTTGAACCATTTGGTCCCCCACCAGTCATAACATAGATAAGGTCAAAATATTTAAGTGAACCAACAATCGCTAACACAATTGTTACCTTAATGACGCCTGCAATAAGCGGAACTTTAATTTTATAAGCAATTTGAAAAGCATTTGCTCCATCAATTCTCGCAGCTTCAATGAGAGATTCAGGTATGTTTTTCAATGCAGCATAGTAGATTAGGATATAAAACCCTGCATATTGCCAAATAATTGGAACAAAAATAGCTCCTAACACATATTTAGGTTCTGCAAGCCATGCAGGCGGATTTTCTACTCCTAGAGACATTAGTAAACTGTTCACCAATCCGTTTGAGGGATGATAGACTTTTAACCAAAGTTGAGCTATTGCAACTGAGGAAAGCAACATTGGAATGAGATAAATTTTCCTTAAAAAATTTGCCCCTTTAATCTTCCCAGCAAGTACTAATGAAATAATTAGATAGCCTACTAAACTTAAAGCTGAAAAAATCGCTAGTAAAAAGGAATGATATGCACTAGCCCAGAATTTCCCATCCGATAATAATTTTATATAATTTTCTAGACCGATAAAGGTCATTTCTCCTATTCCATCCCATTTCATTAATCCATAGTAACCCGTTAAAGCGATTGGCACATAAATTAATACCATAATGAGTAGTAGTGCAGGTAAAACATATAGTGCTATGACTAATTTATTGGACATCACTTTATCCATTGTTTTCTCACCTTTCTTTTTAAAGGTTGGTATGATCAACTCTTTTAGGGCTTACATCCCCGTCATTTATATTTCAAAAAAATGAAATTTGAAGTTTTGTTTTGCGGAGAGATTACTATATTGAGGCTATATAGGTATAAAAAAGGACATATCGATCAATATTGATATGTCCTTTTTTACTTCACATGCTTCTAAAAACCGTTAGCTTACTCTTCACTAGCAAGAGCTTCTTCATGTTTTTTCGCAAATTCTTCCGGTTTTACTTCTCCACCAAATAATGCTTGAATCATATTCAAGTGCTCTTCTGCAACAGATGCACTCATTTGAACATCGGCGTATAATGTAATATTGCTTGCATTGCTTAGCTCATCTAATACATCAATATACATTTGTGGTAACTCAACAGAAGCAGTGTCAACTTTTGTTGCAGGTATTACACCAGCATCTGTTACTGAACGCTCACCCCATTTTTCCACAAAAAATTCCACGAATTTTTTTGCTTCTTCTTTTACCTCTGAGTCTTCAGAAACGAACAAACCTACTCCAGGACCACCAACAAAGCTGTTAATATCCCCTTTTCCACCTTCAACAGCTGGGAATTTAAAGAACCCAACCGAATCTCTGAATTCCTGTGGAACATCTTCATTTGTAGTGTAATTTGGTGATTCCCAAGAACCCATTAAGTACATTGCTGCTTGTTCATTCATAAACGGACCTTTTGCTTCATCATTGGACAGCCCGTTGAACCCCTTCACAAATGCATCCATGCCAACTAAGTTTTGAATTTCTTCCGCAGCTTTAACTAGAGCTGGATCTTCAAAAGTTCCAGAACGATTGATAGCATTTGTTAATGTTTCAGGACCACCGAGACGGTCAGCTAAATACATATACCATAAAGACCCTGTCCAACGATCTTTGTTTCCTAATGTAATTGGCGTCACACCATTGTCCGCAAGGGTCTTTATAATGTTTTTAAAGTCTTCATACGTTTCAGGTACTTCTAAATTGTATTTTTCAAAGATTTTCTTATTGTAATACACTGGTGCAATGTTTAATTCAAGTGGTAACCCATAAGTTTTTCCATCTACAGCATAAGCTTCAGTTGTTCCTGCGATAAAAGAATCTTTTAGACCACCTTCTAAGATATCATCAAGTGGTGCAAATTTATTTCCCTTTACATAAGGATCTAAGAACCCTGCTGCCCATGTCATTCCGACATCTGGTAACTCATTTGATGCTGACAGTACTTTTAGTTTTTCCTTGTATTGTTCATTACTTAAAATTTCTTGCTCAATTTTAACCCCTGGATTTTCTTTTTCATATTCTGCTGCAATGTCATTGACAATCATATTATGTTGTTTCGAGCTTCCCGAAGGCCAAAGGTGCATGAGTTTTACTGTAACATCATCTCCACCAGAGCTTCCTCCACTTGACTCTCCTGAGCTGGAGCTTGAACAACCTGTTAATGCGAGCCCTATAATCATTGTAAGGGCAAAAAATATTGATACCGCTTTCTTTTTTAACATGAATCTTTCCCCCTCTTACTTTTTATTATTCCTTTGTTATGCGCTTACAACGTAATTATAGCAACGTTTTTCCTGTAGAATAAGGTAACGATGGTTGGGGAAAATTCCACTTATTTTAGAAATCCTTCATCATTGCCGTTTTTCGATATTTACTTGGGGTTTGTCCCTCGTATTCCTTAAAAATTTTTATAAAGTATTTAGCGGTATTATATCCGACCGCTTCTGCAATATCTGATACAGGTAAATTTGACTCGATTAAAAGGTTTTTTGCTTTCTGCAGACGGCTTCTCGTTACATATTCGCTAAAAGTCATTTTTGTTTGATCCTTAAAAAGCACGCTAAAATAACTGGAATTTAGGTGAACAAAGGCTGCCACTTCTTTTAGTGTTAGTTGCTCATTAAGATGTTGATCAACATAATTCATCGCTCTCTGAATATGGGAATCTTCCTCCTTTTCCTCTACCTTTACATCTACTAACCTCTCATCAATAATCCTTGTCAGTTTTCCTTCTCTTTCACGTTTCTTTTGAACTTCCACTGCTTTTTCGACGGCTTCTATTAATTTATTCTTACTAATAGGCTTTAATAAGTAATTTAGCACACCTAATTGAATGGCTTCTTGTGCGTAATCAAATTCTGAGTATGCAGAGATAATAATGACAACAGGGTATTGCTTTTGCACTTGAAGTCGTTTGAGCATTTCTATTCCATTCATTTCAGGCATTGAAATATCTGTAATTAAGATATGGATTTCTTTTTGTTTTAAAATATCTATTGCTGCAGATGCTCCATCTGTGCTAATAATTTCAAACTGTCCAGCTGCCCAATCCTCGAGTGTTTTCTTCAATCCTTGCCTTGTTTTAGGCTCATCATCCACGATTAAAATTGTTTTTTTCAGCATATGCCCCACCTCTATTTATCGGAATTTGAAACGACACACATGTTCCTTCGTTTCGTTTGCTTGAAATGTTAATTCCATTTAATTCATGCTGTTTATAATATAGATTTAACCGTTTATTCACATTACCAAGTGCTATACCATTCCCCTTTAATGATGATACCTTCCCTTTGTCCAGCAAGCCTTTAATTTTCTTTATGGTGTCAGTTTCCATACCAGGACCTGTATCAAGGACTGAAATCATGATATAACCTGGATGTGAAGATGATTCCACAATGACATGTACAAAGCCACTTCCAACTTTATTACCAACTCCATGTAATATGGCATTTTCTACAATCGGCTGAATGAGCAGCTTAGGAATAGGAACAGTTTCCAGTTCTGAAGGGATACTTACCTGCCAGGTAAATCGTTCTCCAAATCTCATTTTCATGAGCTGCATATACAATTCAACATGCTCTAACTCCTGTTTAATGGTTACCCATTCATCTTGTTTTTGGTTACTAATGGTATAACGAAATAATTCCGACATAGCTAATACCGTTTCCGCCAGCTCACCTTCACCTTTTTCATCTAAAGACCAGTACATTGCATCCAGTGTGTTGAAAAGAAAATGGGGATTAATTTGGGATTGCAAAGCTTTTAATTCTGCATGACTTTTTAATATTTCTTTTTCATAAACGACTTGAATGAGTTCATTCGTATTTTCAACAAGCTGATTATACGATTCATTAAGCCTATTAATTTCAATTGTCGAAGATATCTCCGGATTCAACGTAAGTTCTCCCTCACTTGCTTTCTTCATTGTTTTTGTTAATCGAAAAATCGGCTTCGTAATCATAGTAGATAAAAACACCGCAAAAAAGGAGAAAATTAAAAACCCAAAAATACCTGATAAAAGAATAGCTGCCCGCAATACAGTAATACCGCCCATGACCTCATTAACTGGTGTTAAAATATACAGTGTCCATCCTGTTATAGAAGATGTTTGTTTCACTAACATGAAATCGCTTCCATTTAATGTTAGTGTTTTTTCTTTTTCCTTAATAATCGGTGATATATCTCCATTGTAATTACTTGAAATTTGCTTATTATTTTGATCCACCAGAATCATATATTCATTGTTTAGACGGGTTTCACTAAATTCAAAATAATTAGGATTAATTTGTAATACGATATAACCACCGTTTGAAAACCATCGATCGATTAAGCTAACTCTTCTTATTGCAAGATAATAAGAGGGTTCATTGGGGTCTTGTCCTATCCAGACCAATTTCCCTTCAGCCCTGTCAGCTTCTAAAATCCAGTTCTGACTTATCCGCTTATTTAATGCTTCACCATCAAGAGGGATTAACTTTCGATTATCAGCTGAGTAAATTTCTAAGTTATTTATACCATTTGTGTAGGTTAGGTATTCATTACTAAGCCTGACTAATGCTTGTCTTTGTTGAAAAGTAACCAGTTTTCCCTGTGATTCATCTTGAAGCATCTGTTGTATGTTTGAATTTGTTGCAACTTGTCTTGTTAATAAATCAATTTGCTGGTGCAACGATTCCATCCTTCCGTTTGCTTCGACTGCAGTCTGCTGAATTTGTTTTTCAGCATTGTCTTGCAATAATGTTGAAACAATAAAATACGTCATGATACCAACAAAACACAAAACAATTGTCATCACTGTAATAAAAACTAGTAATATTTGATTACGTAATGTATTGTATCTACCTAATTTAATCCACATTCAAGCCCATCCCCAAGCAAATAATGAAATAGAGTGTTTTTTGCATGCTTTGTTGTAATGTAAAGGTGAAAATTAGTTCATTCCATTGCTCTCCAGATACTCCATGCATCGGTGAGGAACCTGATCCCCCCTCGGCTTCGCCTGTGGGGTCTCAGCCTTTCCTCTACTTCCCGCAGGAGTCGAGTGTCTTCCGCTCCATTCCACTATAGAGTTAAAGTAACTTTTATATACAACAATTTTTGCGAAAACAGCCATTTAATAAAAATAGTAAAATACTACTTAAATACTTTATCATATCTTCATTTACTTTATCTACTGAATAAACTAAGTGTAATTACTTGTCGTTATTATTTTTTTGCCATAAGTAAGTTGAGTGGAAGGTTCCTATTACTAAATTATGAATTTTGGAAAGAATAATAAATATTTTTAAGCATTAAAATAACCTTGTGCTTGGAAGGAAAAATAATGGCACAAGGTTATTTGCATAAAATTATTATCAAATTAGCATTACAGGTTTGTCTATTTTAACCCCACCGAAAAATCAATTTCACCCGCAATTTGAGGTAAGTCTATTAATGGATTTCTATTCTTTTGCTTTTCATATATAGCTTTGTTTCGATGCTTTTCATGTGTTGTTACCGTAAACTCATGATGCCATTTTAAAAGCAATTTAATATCTTTATGGTCATAATGATTAATTTCATTTGGATATCTCAATAAAAAATACAATGTTGCTCTTGCTACTTCCCCTTTTCCACTTTCAGGTTCAAACTTTTGTTCTTCATATTTCCCACATTCTGATGCAATTCCTTTTAACGAAAATTCAGGAGAATAGTCCGTAAAATCATAATAAGGATAATTAGATCTTAACGAGTTACATGTTTTTTCACATGTAAATAAATGGTGTAAATCCCCTCTCATAGGATTATCTTTATCAAACCAAGATTGTGGGACAACGTGCTCACAATTATACATGTTTTCCTTTTCTATGACCTTGATCGTGTCCTGTATGACAGCTTCATGTCCTAATGTCATTTTCTCTAGCTGGCTATAGGCCATCTCTCTGCTCAACTCAGCCTCATAGTCTTCTTTTATAAGCTGCTCCGGGTCCTTATTTTTTCCAGAATAGATGCTCCTTAACGTGCCATCCGTTTGTAAATCTACCCAGGAGTATAGATAATTTCTAGTTGTTGAATTGTATGGAAGATGGATTTCATGAGTGTTAGTAATTAATTCACTTAATTGCATAAACATTTCTTTTTTATCTGAGGTATGAAATGAGATATTCTGATAGTATTGATTGATTATTTTTTGATCTTCTTCTTTATCGTAATATTCATCTTCTTTATTCATTCTAATTTTATTATGCTTTACTTCTACTAAAAGTTCGTCTAAATCTACTTCTTGATACAATAATTTATGATTTACCTGGTCCATGATTTTCCCTCCCTTATTTTTAAAGGCAATTTTCGCAAACTTTGTTGTTTTTTATTATGAGTTAAAGGTAATAATTAGTTCGTTCCATTGCGCTTTTAGACACTATGTGAAAATAGCCTAATAAAAAAAGCCCACACTTTAGAGTTTCATAAGGCTCTACGATGTGGGCTAATTGATGTAAAACCATTTACTTGTGTTGCAGGGGTATATTCAATCGTGCGACATTAATAATTTCATAAATTTTATCTACCAAGTTAAGGACAAGAAAACCATTACCTTCTGAACTTTTTCTATAGCCTAATGGCAATGTTCTTCTAACGAGTTGAGCATATATTTCTGATTCTATCAGTGATCGATTAAACTCTCTTTCACTTAAATTAATAAGTAAAGCGATGGCTCCCGCTACATGTGGGGTAGCCATTGAAGTGCCGGATAGAGATGCGTATTTATTATCCGGATATGTTGACACGACATCCACACCAGGTGCCACTAAATCTACTTCTGAATTTGTGTTTGTAAATGGTGCAAGCTCTAAATTATGACTCACTGCACCTACCTGAATAACCTCGTTATAACTTCCGGGATAAGAATACTCAAATGTATCTTCTCTGTCGTCTCCCTCATTTCCTGCTGCAACTACGACAGATATACCGTGATCTACCGCATTTTTTACCGCTTTATGAAGCTCAGGAACATCTTCAGGACCACCAAGTGACATAGAAATAACCCGAACTCGTTGGTTTTGAGGTCCCCGCCAATCAACAGCATAGTTAATTGCATTTATAATCCATTCATAATTACCCGATCCTTCACCAGATAACACTTTTAAACTTAATATTTCCGCCTTTGGTGCTACTCCTACAACACCATCATTATTTAAAGAAGCAGCTATTGTACCAGAAACATGTGTACCATGACCATTATTGTCTTCAAACATGTCTGGATCGCCATTAAAATCAGTTGTAAAATTTCTTCCACCAATAATTTGATTCTTAAGATCGGGATGGTCTTTATCAACACCAGTATCAATAACAGCTACTACAATACCTTCTCCTTGGTTGCTATCCTCCCAAATCTCAGGAGCCTGAATTAAGCTAACGCCCTTCGGAGTTTCATTTGTTTGATCCACAATTGAATTGATTGTAAAAGGAACTAATTTAACTTGTGGTGTTTGAGCCATTTTTTTCCTCCTCATTTAGTGAAATTTAAAACTGACCTACTTTATATATACTAAATTCCGGATATGATTTAAATGGAAATAGTGGAAATTTATATTTTTGATAGAAATGACTCATACCCATTTGAATAGAATAAGTAGATTGGCACGAATAAAATAGAGGACATATAACTAGCTCTTTTAATAACTTCTTTATAAAGGTTGACGATCTTTCAATGTTTCTTGATCAACATTAAATTCAATTAAATTGTGATCAGGATCCACGCAAAATATTTGTGCAAATCCGCTTGTACTATTAGGTTTTTCCTTTATTTCTATACCAACTCCTTTTAAGTAATGTAAAGTTTTCTTATAATCTTTTACTCTAATAGCAAAATGTCCATCTCTTGAGTCAATTTCATCAGTATTGCGAATTGTTGTGGACCTATTATGTACAATTAAGTGCAACTGTTGATCTCCAATTTGATACCATGCCCCCGGAAAATCAAAAGGTGGCCTCTTTAATTCCTTAAATCCTAAAAGTGTCCCGTAAAAGTGTTTAGCTTTTTGCAAATCTGTTACAGATAGACTAACATGATGAATACTTTCTACTTTGATCATAAATCCAACTCCTTTTATAATGTTTCATCTTCTACTTGTTGTTTCCGTTCAAACCCTAAAAATCTGGTACCTTGAAAAGTCAAGATTCCAACATCGCCTTCAGCAAGATATCCGTATTCCTTGCCTGACATTTTTAATTCTGAACGGTCACCACTGGAAAACTCAAATGTTACAAAATATGAAGTACTTGAATGACCTTCTTGACCTACTCTTCTTACATGTGTACGCTTAGTCTTTACTTCAGCAGGAACAGATAAGCGGGGTGATTGCTCATTTTTCTTCCATTGACCAACTCCCTTAAACACTGTAAACAGAATACTTCCAAACACAATAATAAAAATAATACCAATGAATATTGGAACAATTTGAAATAAAACATCACCGGAATAATATGGATCTCCCATCAATTCCCCTCCTTTCTTTATATTATACGAAACTACTGAATAGAAAGTTTCAATACAATTTGGAATGCGAAAAAAGCGACCAACTTCTATTCTAAATAGAATTAGTCGCTTTTTCTTTATTTTACTATTGCCTTTTGATTCGCAAACTGCGGCAACCAATCCCCATGAGCTTCAATTAAGTCATCACACATTGCAATAATATCATCCATTGAAAGTTCTGCAGCTGTATGCGGATCAAGGAGGGCAGCCTGGTAAACCGTTTCTCGTTTTCCTGTCATCGCTGCTTCAATTGTTAAGAGCTGTGTATTAATATTTGTTCTGTTAAGTGCTGCTAATTGCTCTGGCAGATCTCCAACATAGGTTGGCATAATACCACTCCGATCAACCACACAAGGTACTTCAACACATGCATTTGCAGGTAAGTTGCTGATAAGACGGCCGGTATTTAGAACATTGCCACCAAACTTAAAGGGAATGTTCGTTTCCATTGCTTCTATTATACGAGAGCCATATTCATGTGATCGTGCATGAGTAAGCTGGCTATTGTTTACCATATCTTCTCGCATCGTTTCCCATCTTTCGATTTGTTCAACACAACGACGAGGATATTCATCCAATGGAATATTGAATCGGTCAATTAACTCCGGATAGTTACTCTTAATAAAGTAAGGGTGATATTCCGCATTATGCTCAGAAGATTCCGTTACATAGTAACCGAATTTATCCATCAACTCATAACGGACCATATCATGATGTTTTGTTTTCTGTCTTTCTTTTGCACGACGCTTAATTTCCGGATAGAGGTCCTTGCCGTCACGCTTCACTTCAAGAAGCCATGCCATGTGATTTATACCCGCTATTTTTTCTTCAATTCCTTCATGATCCATCCCTAAATCTTTGAATAGATGTTCGGTACATACTTGTACACTGTGGCACAAACCTACTGTTTTAATATTTGTAAAGCGGAGCATTGCGCCTGTTAACGCTGCCATAGGATTTGTATAATTTAGAAATAAGGCATCAGGGCAAACTTCTTCCATATCTTTCGCAAAATCCAACATAACAGGTATCGTCCGTAATGATCTAAAAATACCTCCAATTCCTATCGTATCTGCAATTGTTTGGCGTAACCCATATTTCTTAGGTATGTCAAAATCGATGACAGTACTCGGCTTATACCCGCCTACCTGAATCGCATTAATCACATACTTTGCCCCTCTTAATGCTTCCTTTCGATCAGTATATGATTTGATCGTAATATTACTCTTGTAATTTTGTTTTAAGTTATTAAGCATATTCTCCGAATCTCTTAAACGCTGTTCATCAATATCAAACAATGCAAATTCAAATCCTGCTAAAGCAGGAACAAACATACAATCTCCTAATACATTTTTAGCAAATACTGTACTACCTGCACCTATAAAAGTTATTTTCGACATTCTTCCTCATCCCTTCTACAATATAAATATTCCATTCAATATAACTAGCTAGCTCTTTGAACCTGTTAATGCAATACCTTCAATAATTTGCCTTTGAGCAAAGATGTATACTAAAATTACTGGTATAACGGAAATGGTTGTTCCTGCCATCATCAGTGACCAATCTGTAAAGTAAAGACCCTTAAATGTATTTAATAGTAAAGGAACAGTAAATTTTTCAGGTGATGATAAATAAATGAGAGGCTCTAAGAAACCATTCCAAATTCCCATGAACGCAAAGATACCAAATGCCGCTAAAGCCGGTCGAATTAAAGGCAGGATTACACTCCAGTAAATTCTAAGAGGGTTCGCCCCATCAATAACTGCTGCTTCTTCTAATTCATTTGGAATTCCTTTAATAAATTGCCTTAATAAAAACACACCGAATGCGTTAAACAAACCGGAAGGTACAATTAGTGACAAGTGAGTATCAATCCATCCCAGGTTATCCATGATGATGTAAAGAGGGACCATTGTTACTTGCTTCGGAATCATCATAGTTGCTAAAAACAAGATGAATAAAAGATTTGAGCCCCGGAATCGAATTTTCGCAAAAGCATAGGCGGCCATTGAACACGTTAATAAGTTTAATACAACCACAATGAAGGTAATATAAAAACTATTAAAGTACGCGACATCAAAAGGCATTGCTGTAAGAGAGTTAGGATAGTTTTGAAATGTTACTGGATCCGGCAACCATTTTGGAGGTATAAGAAAAATCTGTGACATATCCTTCAAGGAACTACTAACTGTCCATAAAAATGGAGCAACCATCAAAAATGAGCCAATAATTAATACAACATGGAGTAAAACTTTTGTTGGCTTTATTCGTTTCCCAATACTTAATGATACATTCTGATTAGGTACAGTTTTCGTTTGAACATCATTGATCTTCATAATGAACCCACCTCTTTGACATCTTGAACTGGAATAGTGTAAACATTAAGATAATGACGAATAAAATCATTGCAGCAGCAGAGCTTACTCCCATATTAAAATCAACAAACGCCGCTTCGTAAATGTGATACACGAATGTATAGCTTGATTTTGCCGGTCCTCCACTCGTCATGACATATGCTTGGTCAAACACCTGAAAGGATGAAATGATTGCCATGATTGTAATAAAGAAAGTCGTTGGAGATAATAAAGGCAATGTAATATGACGGAACTTCTGCCAATTTGACGCACCGTCAATATCAGCTGCTTCATAATATGAGCGTGAAATTCCCTGCAGACCTGCTAAAAAGATAACCATATTGTAGCCTAAGCCCCACCAAATACTTAGCATAGCAATAGATGGCATAACCCATTTTGTATCTGTTAGCCACATCGGACCATTCAAACCAACATTCGCAAGAACTTGGTTTAAGATTCCGAAATCACCGTTTAAGATCCACATCCAAATGACACCGATTGATACAGAACTAGTGACCACAGGCATAAAGAAAAATAAACGATAAAAGTTTTTCCCTTTAATCTTATTAAGTGCTATAGCTACCATAAGGGAAATAGCGATTTGAACAGGTATAACCAACACCGTGTAATAAGCTGTGTTCATAAGTGCTTTCCAAAAATCAGGATTTGTAAATTGATCCTTATAGTTTGCTAGACCAATAAATTCTTTTGCTCCGAATCCATCCCATTTCATAAAGCTTAAAGATAATGTAAAAAGAACTGGTATTAATGAGAATGCAAGTAGTCCAATTAATTGAGGAGTTAGGAAGATAAATCCCCACAGATTTTGCTGACGACTATTCAATGTTTTCACCTTCTTCTGCTAAAATGGAAGGGGAAGATAGGAAATGCACATAACACTATCTTCGCCCTTTTCTGAATTAGTTACTCACCTTTGTGCTCAGCGATCATTGCTTTTGCTTTTTCTGCGTATTTTCCAATCGTTGTCTCAGCATCGTCTTTTCCAAGATACAATAAGTCCATGATGTCATTAGCCTCTTTATCCAATCCAGGAATAGTTGATTGGATTGCGTTTGCAAAACCTTGTTCACGCGCTTGAATAATATAGTCAACATGTTCAGGAACCTTGGAATCTGTTACAATTTCATCAATACCCCCAATTGATGGAATAGCATTTCCAATTCCAGCTAAACGAGCTTCTTGTCCTAATGTAGACGTGTAGTAGGATGCAAATTTTTGAGCTGCTTCTTTATTCTTTGAATCATTGTTTACAGCCATATATGCTGTTGGGATAGCAACTGGCTCTGTTTTATTTTCAGTATTTGAAGGCCAAGAAATGTAATCCCATTCTAATGCTTTATTTTCATGGAATAATGGGGTAAACCATCTACCGGCACTTACCATACCTACTTGACCTGACATAAACATTGCCTCAGCTCCCTGACCCTTAGGCAAAGAACCGGAATAAGTAAAGTTCTCATCCTTCATCATTTTCTCAAGGAATTTCATTGCCTCAATTCCTTTATCATTTTGGTCTAGGATAAAATCGCCAGTCTCTTTATTATAAACATCTCCTCCATTTGCCCAAATCCAGCTGAAAAGGGTATTCCAAGAGTTATCTACAATAAAACCATATTTACCGCCATCACGTAATTGATCTGTTACTTCTTCCATCGCAGCAAAGTTCCATTCACCAGCATCAAAATATTCCTGTGGAGATTTAATCCCAAGTTCAGCGAATAATTTTTTATTGTAGTAAAGTAACATAGGGTTACAATCCACTGTTATACCATAGATCTCATCATCTTTTTTTGCAGCACCCCATAGTCCTTCTGCAAACTCATCAGGTTTTGCATAACTTTCAGAGCTATTCATGAATTCACTTAAAGGAGCGAGCTTTCCTGTTTCCACCAGTTTAGAAATATCTCCATCACCTACATAGAATATGTCAGGAGCCTGGCTGCCTTGAAGTTGTGTTTGAAGCTTTTGGATATAACCATCACTAGGAATCGGAACAAGCTTCACCTGTATATTAGGATTTTCTTTATTAAATCCATCCACTGCTCGTTGGTATACTTTTATTTCAGCTGGATTCCCCCATGCAGAAAATGTTAAATTAATCTTTTCACCAGATCCCGAACTTCCTGAATCACTGGAATTTGATGAACTTGAACTTGAATTACTACATGCTTGTAAGGCAGGAATCATGATAAGCAAAACGGCAAACAATAAAAATGCTAACTTCTTTTTCATTACATTTACCCCCATTTTCTTAGTGAATGAAATCCTTTTGTTATGCTGATTGAAAACCTTGTTATTCACCTGGTAAACATGTCTATGTAGAACATCACCCCCTTAAAATCAACAAGTACGTCTCCAACATGTATCTTCCTCACATCCATTGCAAAGACGATTAAGCAAACGCTTTCATTCATCCTCCTACAAATCGTAATGAATATTCTTGCAGTAAATCTGGATTTTGAAATCAGATTTACCGAATACATGATCCATTTTTTAGAAATTCGCTATTTTTTTTGAACAAACGTTTTCTTTTTTAGCGAAACGAGAATATATGAATATAGCAATCTAAGCAATATCTATTATTCACTATATCTACAAAGAAGATCTCTTTATTCTTTGCTTCCATCCGCAACTTTCACGGATGATTAGTTTAGTTGGAAAAATCGCTTTTATAGGAATACCCCTGCCTTCAAAGCGATCTAACAGAAGTTGAACTCCAAGCTTTCCCATTTGTTCTGTATAAATTTTTACTGATGTTAATGGCGGGCTTGCAAACTTCGCAAATTCAACATCATTCAAACTAACAATTGCGATATCTTCAGGTATGCGGAGATTTTCTTCACATATAGCACGTATAGCTCCCATTGCCATAGAGTCACTTGCAACAAAGAATGCCTCTGGAAGATCATGCAATTGTAACGCAGTTTTCATTAACTCATATCCTTGCTTCATTGAATACTCACCTAAAAACACATATTCCTTTTGAAATAACCCTTGTTCTTTAAGTGAATCTTCAAAGGTTTCTTGACGAACGCCTTTAATTACCTGTTTTTTCCCTGTCATGGATTCTCGTTCTACTCCACCAAGAAACCCTATTTTTTTATATCCCAATTTCACTAAATGTTTCACTGCCTCACAGGTTGCCTTTTTGAAGTCTACTAAAATAGAATCAAAATCATTTTCGTTTAACGAATAATTTACAAAAACAATATGCTCTACGTAATTTTTAATTTTATTTAACTGCAAAAGATCCATACCTGAAAGAACAATCAATCCATCTAGTTCATTATTTAGGGATGCTTGCTGAATATCTTTTACTCTCATCAATCTTGTTAGGAAGAGTCCGCGTAACATGCATTCATTTTCAATAGCCCTTCTAATGGAAGCAAAATAAGGATCGTCAATACCATCAACAATTTCTTCATCTGTACATGACATAAAGATGCCAATTTTCTGTTGAGCAGCTCTCTTTACTCTTTGTTTTTCGGTTTTTCTTATTTTTAATGCAGTGTAGCCAAGTTCCTTTGAAATTTTTAAAATTCGATCCCTAGTCGTATCAAGTACGGTAAGGGTAGGGTCATTGTTCAATACCCTCGATACTGTTGAACTAGATACATTCGCAAGTGTTGCAATGTCTTTGATCGTCGCCATAAACAATTACCTCACTACACTTAATTTAGTAAATAAACTATGTTTGCCATTTTTTTATTTCACTAAATATTTACTTGATAATTCGAGATTACCAAACTTTTAAAGCGCTTTCAATACTTTTTTTAGAAAATAATCTATTTTATTTTCGTCATCATTCGTCAAAAATACTTTAATTTCATTATTTTCCAACTTAATACTTATCTAATTCATTTTTTTAGTAAACCAAAAGTAATGTTTACAGTAATTATAGAATTCGTTTTCGATCATCCTCTCATAATTTTCTTTTTCCATCGTATGACCAAGTGTTATTTGATAAAAACTAATGGTCAAGGAGGGATTAAAACATGAATCAACCACTTTTACTTTTCATAAAATTCATCACCTGTTTGATTGCTTTTGGTATAGGACTGGATCTTTTTTTCAATGCAAATTTTGTCGATATTTTATCATTCAGCCTATTCGTTACTTTCGCCTCATATGTTGTAGGTGAATTGGTCATTTTACCTCAACTAGGAAGAAGGGCTGCAGCGGTTTCGGATTTTTTGCTTAGTTACTTAAGTGTGTGGATTTTTGGAAGTATTTTATTTGAAAACTATCTTCAAATTGCATGGGGAAGTATTATTTCTGCTATTATCATCACCGGAGCAGAAATAGTTATTCATCTTATGGTACAAAGTCGAAATGAACATCCAACCTATAAAAGCAAAAGGAATTCTATTATGAATACAAATTTAGCTTATGGAACAGAAATTTCTGAAGAAGAAAATATTAAAGATGTTACTAAAACAAAAAAGTAGCACAATATACCGCATAAGGACAGTTTTTTAAAACTGTCCTTAATTACTGTCTTCTCCCGTAAGTCTCAAGACTTAGATAAAATAAAGCTTGAGTTCATTGTCGCGATCCTTCTTTTTCTATAAGATAAAAGTAATTACATGAGCGCTATATGCGACGAAGAAAGAAGGGTTTATGATGAAAAAACTGTTTTTACTTTTATTTTTTATTGGGGGCTTGCTATTAATTGTCAAGACAAATACTTCATGGTTTGTCTTTGGCGAAAATAAATCTTCTGCTGAAGTCACCAGCAATACGGAGAAAATTGAATTAGATGTTTCAGGTGCAAGTACAACAATTATTCCGAAAAATACAGATGAAGTTCGTGCTGAAATAAAAGGAAATGGAAAAGTAAATGTCAAAAATAACGGGGATACAATTCTTGTTGAATCTGAAACAAAACGCTGGTTTAACGTATTTTCATTCTTTAATAAAAGAGAAATCACCATATATATCCCAGATGATTTTACTCGGGAACTTTTAATTGATAGCGGCTCAGGTAACATCGTATTTGACGGTGAATCAATGACCCTTGAAGATTTAACAGTTGACATGAGCTCCGGAAACGTAAAATTAAGTCAATTATCCACTAAAAATTTTATACTTGATGGTTCATCAGGCAATGTTTCGATTTCTTCCCTGACAACTGATGAAAGTACGTTTGATATGAGCTCCGGAAACCTGACAATTAAAGATCATACCGGAAAGGTTATGGCTGATTTATCCTCCGGAAAGATAGATTTACAAATGAAAAAGGTAACCGATTCTCTTGATATCAAATTAAATTCTGGATTTGGCACGGTAGACTTGCCATCAGATGCGGATTTTACTCTCCGAGGAGAAGCAGGCAGCGGTATTATTACATCTAATCTAACGTTAAAAGAACTTCAAAAAGATAAAAATATTATTTATGGTATTTCAGGCTCAGGAAAGCATGATGTAAAGATAGATGTCTCAAGTGGAAAAGTTGAAATTAAATAAATGACTAAAGCTCACCGATTAATCTTTCGATGAGCTTTTTTTCATATTTAGAACTGGTTATACCTCATCTTCCTTTTTTCCTTTCTTTTTTGTCTCTCAAAATGACACTCATTGCAAACATCAAATTTAAATTTATTAGCCAGTGTTTTTCCACATACCTTACAAGCTTTCCGTGTCATTTGCACACCCGATTTTAACTGTTCATGGATTTTGTCACTAATTTCTTCCCTTATTCTTTCCCAATAATGGGCTTCAGTATTTCTGCCTAATTTGTATAAAAATAATAAATGAAGACCCACCGATTTATATGATAATTCAAGTTCTTCAAGTCCTGCTTCTTTAATTAGCGGATCGGGTAGTTCTTCCCCCTCAACAATAGCCTCTAGCTTTTGCTTCCACTGATTTCGTAAAGTTGGTTCATTCGTTGAAAAAGGCAAATGCAAAAAGCCGTATAAATCAGCCATCGAGAGTTTTGCTTCAATCATTGTATCTTCAATCATTTCATACAAAAGCTTTTCCTCTGCCAGTGAGGCTTTTTTTGTACCTTTAGGGCTTTTAAACTGTTCCCATAAGTAAAAAAACAATCCTAGTTTACGGGAATATTTCTGAAATCGCTCAAGCACTCCTGTTGTTGGAGCAATGGCAAACCCTTGAAGGGGTTCATCCTGTTGGTCAAGTAGCCTTGCCATTGACTTGGGATTGTGTACAAATGCTACTTTGCCAATGTCATATAGTCCTCTTCGACCAGCCCTGCCTGCGATTTGTTTGACTTCTTGTGATGTTAACCATCTTCTTCTTGTTCCATCAAATTTGTCATTTTCTAAAAAAACAATTCTTCTTATCGGTAAATTTAACCCCATTCCGATCGCATCTGTTGCTACTATAACAGTTGCTTCACCACTAATAAAACGTGCCATTTGTTTCTTTCTTGTTTCAGGCGGCATACTCCCATAAATCATGCTCACTTTACGACCAGTTCTTTGTAGCTCTGCAGCAGTTTCAAGAACTCTTTTTCTGGAAAAACAAACAAGGGCATCACCTTTTCGGGTCTGATTTAATCGGAACAGCTGCGGTTCTACCTCTAAAGGGACCTCTCTACTATATTCATGGATCGTAATATTCGAATCCCCCAAAAGCTGAAATATCATATGTCTTGCATTAAAGCTGCAAATAATATGAACTTCTTTTGCATTTGCTTTCGTTATGGCTTTATACCAGGAAAATCCTCTATCTTTATCTGCAATCATTTGAGACTCATCTATTACGACAACTTCATGAAAGTCTTTCTCATAGAACATTTCAACAGTACAAGCAACATGATTAGCACCTGCTACCAGTTTTTCTTCTTCACCTGTTTTTAATGAGCAAGGGACACCTTCGTGATTTAACTTTTCATAAATCTCCAGGGCAAGCAATCGAAGTGGAGCCAAATAAATACCACTACCAGCTTCTTTCATACGTTGAATGGCATGAAATGTTTTTCCTGTATTCGTTTCCCCAATATGCAATACATATTCTATATTCCGTCCACCCGGAGGATTGTATTCCCGTCCGAAAACATCCTCTACCATTCGGGCTTCCTCTTCTTTACGACGCTTGATTTCCTCAAGCTCTGCAACTATTTTCCGCTCTCTTTCTGAAATATCTGTTTCATAAATCTTTTTATGTGTTTCAAGATCGAACGGTGTATCTATAAGTTTTATTAAATCTGTGACAAATTCCTCAAGCAGGTCAGCAAAAAACTCATTAGCTAAGTCCAAAAATAAATCATATGCAATTTCTTTTATAAAATAATCTGGTGATTTTTCATGAAATGCTTCATGATATTCATCAAAAAGATGGGAAGAAAGTCGATCCTTAATCCAATTAGGACCAAAATCAAATAAATATCCAGATATTAACCTTTCATACATCTCAGTCATATCTTCTTCATATTGATATTTGTTATATGCAAAATGGGCTTCGTCATATAAATAATCAGAAAAAGTCATTTCTCCCGTAGGAAGGACAACACCCTGTTGTTCAACTTCAATGGCAAGATGTGATCCAATTAAGTATCGAATATATAAATAGAGATCTTCATAATGGTCTCCAAGTAATTCTTCCATGTAGAACTCAAATTTCTGCATGAGCTTTCGTGTCTTCTCACGATGTTCCTGCATCTTAACTCGAGCCTCGTACAGTTCCTTTGATTTGTTATATTTTTCACTCCATACCTCTTCTTTGCCCATAAACATTTCTTCAAGCCAGTCCAACACATGAAAAGGAGTTACATTTCGTATTTCACTACGAAACATTTGATTAACCAGCTTTTTACTAACTCCTTCAAGGTCATAGTTATTATCCAACAGATATTGTCTTTTTACTGTATTTGATGCATGGCTTGTGGCAGCATTTAAAAATGAATTTAGCCATATCTGATCAATATATTCTCCTCTTTCTCTTACATATTGTTCATAAGTTGGCACAATTTCTTTTCCTTCAAAATATCGATCTATATCTTCTAAAACCTTTGACTTTGTCCGGTCAATGGCTAACATATAATATTCTTCTAGTAAGTCACTCATGTACGCACTCCTTTTCACAATGGGTATACCTTAGTGTTTATTATTTATATGTAAACATGTATCTTTCATTGTAGTTCATGTGAAGTAGGATGTGTTAATGTTATGAATCGAAAAATAGAGCTGATGTCAGCTCTATGAAGTAATTCGTGTACTATTAAGACAAATTGACGAAATTGATCTATTTAACCTTCACTTGAATCGTTGTTACTCATTTCAGCTTCGTCTTTTCTTACAAAATATTCTTCCTTTATAAACTGGAATCCATACAGTAGCACTGCTTTAAACATAAAGATAAGCATTAATCTCACCCTTGATAACCGTACTAATGAACCAACTCCCAATTTCTGAAAAAAGTTAAGTAATGGATAAGAAAAGAAAGCATCAATTAAAAGGTTAAGTAACATATATAGATAGAATTTTCCATATGTAAATCTTAATATCCATAAAGAGCCAACAATAAATGGCCCCCACAAAACCGGTGTTTCCCCTCTCAATCTTGGGTGAAGCTTATCATAAATCCACCACCACCGTCTTTTTTCAGCAAGATAACTTTCTAATCTCACGACGAGTGAAATAAAAATACTTGCGGGTAAAAATCGTTTAAAAGTCCTTCTATCCATAAATGGAATAGTAAACCATGGCAAAATCATCATGATTAATAGTAATACCTTCGAATGTTTCAGCAATTTTCTATAACCTCCTTAATCAGAGAGTTTCTATTAAAGAATTGGGTACCTTGTTAGTATGTCAAAACAATGTTTTTTTTACATTTACAGGTAAATAAAAACTCGTTTCCGTTAAGGAAACGAGTTTTTATTAGCTATTTCTTTAGCTCTTCAGCTAAACTGATAAGGACATCTGCTTGCTCATCTGTAAGAGATTTATTTTTTTGAGCCTTTACTTGATTAATATATGCTCCAAGTTGGCCATCTCTTGCTTTCGATTGACCTTTTTCCTGTGACTTCTTAGCTGCTATAAGTTTCTCTACAAAAGATGTAGCTTCTTTTTCCTGACCTTTTTCAGCTAAAAACTTCTTTGTTAAGTTTGCCAGATGATCATAATCTACAAAGATCTCCACTGTAATTGTTTTTTCACTTTTATTTCCGGCTTTATCAATTGCTTCTGCTGTGAATTCTGTTGACCCAACACCTAATTCATATGCATGTTTAGTTAAGTTCTCACATGTTGTTGAGTCTATACCTGATAAAGAATCATCAGCTTGACATGAAAGAGAAATGATCTCATTGATCCCAACTTCTGTTTCATCTTCTAGATTAAATAGTATATCCGGACCGGATTTGTCAATATTTACTATTAATTCATGCTTTTCTTCCACATTACCTGCAGTATCTTCACTCCAGTAATGTATAATATACTTTCCTTCGTTTTTCAGTTCAATAGATGTACCTGACTTTATCTCACCGTTATTAATTGAAAAGTACGTCGCTTCAATTTCCGATTCATGGTCAATAGAAGTGAAGTCTATTTTCACTGTTTCTCTATACCATCCATTTTGAGCATCACTACCAGAGCTAAAAGATGTCTCAGGTGCTGTTTCATCAGGCCTTTGTGCTGAAACAAGGTAAATATTTGGAGCAGGAGGTTCTTCCATTCCTTCTCCAATAAAGAAACTAGGATGAGGCGGCTGGTTATAACCAACATTTTGCCATGCAATAGCTGTTCGGTATTGAGGGTCGTGCATAAGTGTATACATTTTATGTTCCGTTTCATCAGTCGTCATAAAGACACGCAGAGCACTGCTATCCTCTGTTCTCCATACAGCTTCCTCTCTCCAGTCTCCAAGTATATCTGCTTGTAATGAAGGTGTGCCTTTTGTTGAATTATTCGAGTAAGTTCCATCAGCAACTAAAAGATCTTTTAGTGTTTTATTCTTATAATCCCATTTTTCAATCGTCCCTGTTCCAACACCCTTATTGGCATCCCAATTATGATCCAACAATTCTCTTAATAAATCTCCATCCCACCAGATACCGAAGTTTGAAGAAGGAATCGTATCAGCTATTTTTTCTCCTGTTGCAGAGTGTAATCCCCCAACCTTACTATTCCATTCACCTGAAATCGCCCAGGCTTCTGCACCTTCGTGGGTTGGATCGATATCAGCAGTCATACCTCTACCTGTATCTTCACCAGTTTTGACTCCCCAGATAACTTCTCCCGTTTCTGCATCTCTAAGATCATATCCAAATTCCGCATCTTTATGTTCTTGAACGGAAAATATTTCCAGACCATCCCGATTAGGGTTTAGATCTCCTACATGTAATGCATCACCATGTCCTAGACCGGTATTATAGAGTCCTGATCCATCATCATCAATTGTGATCTGACCATAAACAATTTCATCTTTTCCATCATGATCCACATCCGCTACACTTAGGCTATGATATCCGTGACCAGCCCAGTCGCTATATCCTTCATTGTTAGTATCAAAGGTCCACTGCTTTGTTAATTTACCTTCTTTAAAACTATAAGCAGAAACAACTGTTCTTGTATAATATCCGCGTGCCATAATGATACTAGGCGTTTCTCCATCAAGGTATGCAACACCTGCCAGAAAGCGGTCCACACGGTTGCCGTATCCATCTCCCCATGAAGAAACATCACCTCTAGGAGGCGTATAATCTGTTGTCACAAGTTCCTTGCCTGTTTCTCCTTCAAAGATCGTTAAATACTCAGAACCTTGTAACACATATCCTGAAGAGTTTCTATGATCTGCATCTTCTTTTCCTATGATTGTTCCTTTACCATCCTTTGTGCCATCTGCTGTTTTCATTGCTATTTCCGATTTACCATCTCCATCAAAATCATAAACGATAAATTGAGTATAGTGAGCACCTGCACGAATATTTTTACCTAAATCAATTCTCCACAATCTTGTTCCATCTAACTTGTATGCATCAATATAGACATTTCCTGTATAGCCGGCTTGTGAGTTATCCTTAGAATTTGACGGGTCCCATTTAAGAATAATTTCATATTCTCCATCTCCATCTAAATCTCCCACACTTGCATCATTTGCAGAATATGTGTAGGGATCTCCTAATGGTGTAACCCCATCATTCGGCTTTTGGAGCGGAATATCAAAAAAGTTTTCGGCTATAACTGATGTCTGAACTTTTTGTTTCTTTTCTTTACCATCAATAACAGCTCTTACCTCATACACATCGTCTACATTTCCTTTAGAATCCACATAATTAGTGCTTGACGTAATTGGACTAGAATTGATTTTTTCATTATTACGGTAAAGATTAAATGAAACATTTTTAGATTCTGTTCCTAAAAACCTCCACCCTATATAAACACCATCTTCTGTCTTCATCGCCACTAAACCGCGATCAAGTGTTTCCATTTGCTTTTTCAATACGGTTACAGCTGGAGTTTCAAGGCTAGTTGAATGCTCAGAAATTCCTCCTGCACTTACAGCAGCAACTTTATAATAGTACTTAATCGTTGTTAATACCGTCTCATCTTTATAATTCGCCTTATTTGTTTTACCAATTAACTGGTATTCTCCATCTTTCTTTTTTGATCTGTACACATTGTATGTTTTTGCTCCATCTGTTTTGTCCCAGCTAAATGAAACATCATTTTTGTTTACTTCCCCGAGTTTCAAATTTTCTGGTGCAGAAGGGACTGGAACAGACGAATCAATCATTGAAACCGTTAACGGCATAGACGGAACTGTTTCAACATTTGCACGATCAATCGTAGTTGCTGTGTACTCGTACTCCATTCCAACATCAACGTTTGTATCTGTATAAGAATTTGTATTTGCAGTACCAATTAACTCACTATGACTTGTACCTGCAACTTTACGGTAAATATTATATTTCACTGCATCCTCTACCGCTTTCCATGAAAGCTGTACAGAAGAGTTTTCCGGATCAGAATTCACCTTGTCAGCCTTTAGTTCTGAAGGAGCAAGTAAAATAGGTGTGAGCTCAAGACCATTCGCAATACCTGTTGATCCTTTAAAATTCACATTCATTTGTCCATCCTTAACAGACACATCTGAAAAGACCTTAGATGTATAATTACGGTTAGAAGCATTTACAGGACCTAAATCCTTCCCTTCGATGGATACATCTGATCTAGCACTACCAAGAAAATCAGCAACATGAACTTTTACTGCATATAGCCCATTTGGTACATCTACTTGGAATTCCCACCCTACATTAAAATAACCGAGCCAGTCACGTGTTACATCTCTTAAAGGTGTATCACCGTCACCACGGTCACGGGTAATCATTCCTGTATTATCTTTTATTCCATATCCTCTTTCTTTTGTATACACAGTATTTAAATCAACATTAGTATATCCCTCTGCAACCGGGCTACTTACCGGTCCAAAATCAAATTTAAGATTCGCTTCTTTTGTTTTGATGACAACAATTTCTGATTGTGCAGATTCTCCTTTTCCATTAACCGCAGTTACAACTACATCATAGGATTTTCCTTCTTCCATACCCATTAAACTTATTCTTGAAATAGTAGAAGTTCCTACTAATGTATAGTCTTCATTAGGTGAAGTTGAAAGCTTTCGATAGATTTTATATATATCGGTATTTTCCACTTCATCCCACGTTAATACAGCCCCAGCATTACTTATACCGCTTGCCGTGATACCTGTTGGCTTATCAGGTACATTTGCCGGTTGCTCTACGTCTGTTACATAAGAAGCTAATGAGCTATCTAACTCTTTAATTCCGCTAGATAATAACCGAGCAATCTGAATAGCACCATACTCTTGAAAATGAGTGTCATCCTGAGAGCCATTTGGAAAAGCGGTATAAATTCCCGGTTCCGTATGAAGGAAAACTGTTTTCGTTCCAACTGGACCAATCGTGTCATAATATTCACGACTTAATGTGCTTAAATCAACTAATTCAACATCCAGTTCTTCTGCTACTTCTTTCATTCCTTGAACATATTCCGGGAAACTAACATTGAATACGCCTGTCTCAGCATTAAAATCCCGTCGTCCAACTGGCGTAACTAAAATTGGTTCAGCACCACGTTGTCTAGCACCATTGATATATGTTTTTAAATAGTTTTTATAATCTGGAACAGAAGCATATCGCTCAGGCCTGCTGATTGTTGCATCATTATGACCAAATTGTATGAGGAAAAAATCACCTGGACGTATTTCAGTCAAAATATTATCTAATCGTCCTTCAAAAATAAAAGACTTAGAGCTTCTTCCACCAATTGACTGGTTATCAAATGTAATCGATCCGTTAAAAAACCTAGGGATCATTTGCCCCCAACCAGCTTCCGGTTTCCAATACTCATCATATGTTTGAACTGTAGAATCACCTGCAATATAAACTGTTGGTGTCTCACCTGGAACCCGCTCTGCTAATTGTGTAATAATGAGTCCATTAATCTTTGGAGTTGTTCCAGTAAACTCAAACGTTAGTTGTCCATCTACCAATGCAATCGAAAACGTCCGCTCAATAAATTGTCCTGATGATACATTCGTATCTTGAATCTTTTGAATCGTCTCAGCACCGACTCCTATATTTGCAGAATCAGTGGCATCTCCAGCAATGACCGTAACCGAGTAATCACCGTTTGGTAAATCCACCTGGAAACTAGTTTCCTTTGCCATAATAAAATCAGATTTTAACGCATCAGCTGTACCTTTGTCTACAGCCTCAACTTTAGAAGAATCCTTAAAACCAAATCCCTTTTCCTCACTATAAACAGACTCAGGTGAGACTTGGTCATATCCGTTTTCTACTGCACTGGAAGAATTCCCAAAATCAAACTTCTTTGTTAGTAAACTCTCCTCAGCCTTTACGTCCATTGAATAAAACGGGATACTTCCTGCGAATAACAATACACTTAGAAAAACGGCAAATAGTTTTTGTCCATTTCTTTTCATAAGTTTACTACCTCTCCTTCTCGAAAATAGTCACCTTATGCTTCATCTTGATGAAAACCTTCCTCCTTTCTCCCCTTTGAAAACCCTTACAAAATTAAATGATAATATTTGTCAGAATTTTTAGATATATAATTATCAGACATAAACGTTTAAAAAACCGATATTCTCCAACAACACTTCATTTTTTATAAAATGGCTGTTTTCGCAAACATTGTTGCTTTGTAATAAGTGTAGAGGTTGTTAATTTGAGCTCCAGGCTGCTCGCTTTCCGTGGGGTCGTGGGCGGTGTGCCTCCTCAACGCTTTGCGTCTGCGGGTCTCACCTGTCCCACAGGAGTCTCGCATATCCGTTCAAATCAACCCTATTTAGTTTTTTCAAGTACTTATTAAAAACAACAATCTTTTAAAAAAGAGCCTATAAAAAAGATAAAAAACTCCCATTACTAGAGTGGGAGTTTTCATTATTTAAATATTTACTAGAGCCAATTGATCCTTTGATTCTATTTCAGAAACCATTTTTGTCCAGGATTCAGGTTTGTTAGATAATACAGAATAATAACGGATTATGAATTTTGCCACCAAATCTGCTGAGATCGCTGACTTATTTTCATTCATTGGAAGAAAACAAAGGTCAAGGCCTGTAACAGCTTCACCATCATTATTCCATGATGGATGGACATAATTGATATCAATTTTTTTATAACCTAAATGTGCCAATACTTCTCTGCGAACATACGGATCCATTGGTTTTACACCACCAAACTCATGGTGTTCAATACGGTATGGATCATAAATTTCAGCAAACATTCCCGATAAACTCTTGCCATTCGCAGCAGCAAGCTCATGTAAGTCTTGTGCCCGATTGTTAGCTAGAAATGGTCCGATTCCTAAACCCGGATTTCCGATAATCGTGAAATCCGTCATCGCCACATTGAAGTCATCATAGTAACGATATTCTGTAGCACCAACCACTTTACCTTCGTGAACAGCAACAAAAACACGGATACCTGGATCCTCTAAAGGCTCTTTCCAAAGGTCAAACTCCAGCACTTCCTCAGGAGGAAAGATCTCCTGCATAAGCTGGTGCATTTGTGTAAAAAAAGGATCTTCAATATTTGTAATACGATGATAATCCATCTTCATTCTCCTTATTTATAATTTTTTATTTCGAAAAGGGTTTTTCCATTCCATCAATGTTCCATAATGACACGATTCTTCATCTTCCAAATAATGAGGAACAACTCCAATTGGTGTTCGACTGCAACGAAGTAAAAACGTTAGAACAGGGTCTTTGACGGTCCCATTTACGACCGCATCTACATATTGCTCTGCTGACATATTTTCTGCTTTTTTATGATAGCCCGGCATACGCCCTCCACCTAAAAGGCGATCTAATCCTAAGTGGATCACAACATCATACATGGAAAGCATTAACCATTTTCCAAGACCTAATTTCCGATATGATGGCTTAACACAAATATCCACAACATAGAGCGTATTTCCGTTAGGATTATGATTTCTTATATAGCCGCCATCTGTTATCTCTTCCCATGTATGGTTTGGATGCTCAGGATCAAAATCCACAATTAACCCTGTCATCGACCCTGCCATCTCACCATCTATTTCAATACATAACGCACCTTCTGGAAATAGTGTTACATGATTTTTAAGTTGTTCTTCATTCCACCATAAATCTGAAGGAAATGGGGGTGGAAAACTTTCTTGTTGAATTTGTATTAGTTTTTGAAAATCTTCCTTTTCATAATTGCGAATGACAGCTTTTATCGGTTTGTCTTGATCGAACACATAAAATTCTTTCCGATACATAGAAACCTCCTATTAATACGTTAGTTTTTCAGGCTCCCAATCAGGATATAGATCTGTTCGTCTGTCTCTCCATGTTGTGACCGAACCACTTTGACGCACTTTATATAAAAGCTCAAGATTCAAGTCCGCAGTAACAATCATATCTTGATTAATTTCTCCTTGTACCATGATTCCCTTTGGTGGAAAGGGTACGTCATTTGGTGTAATAACTGCTGCCTGCCCAAAGTTCCCTCTCATAAAATCAACTGTTTGAAGGGAACCAACTGTACCAGTTGTGACAACATACACTTGATTCTCGATCGCTCTTGCATGACTGGTATAACGAACTCGGTGAAAGCCGTGCCGATCATCTGTACATGACGGACAAAAGATCACATCAGCCCCCTTCGCCTTAGCCATTCTCACAATCTCAGGAAATTCAATATCATAGCAAGTTAGCATCGCAACCGTACCTTTATCCGTTACAAAAACCTGCAGGCTGTCACCTGCACTCATATTCCACTCTTCTACTTCAGTTGGAGTAATATGAAGTTTTGCTTGCTCTGCAATTCTTCCGTCAGGATAAAACATATGAGCCACATTATATAGTTCTCCCTCTTTTTCTATAACATGTGTTCCTGCAATAATATGCATTCCTGTTCTCATTGCATGCTCAACAAATAATTCACGGTATCTATCAGTAAAATCAGGAAGGCGATCTATAGGCAATGCTTTTCCGTTCTTACCCCCAATTGATAATAGTTGGGTTGTAAAAAATTCTGGAAACAATATAAAATCAGAGCCAAATTCTTCGGCTGTTTTTATATAATGTTCAACTTGCCTAGCAAACTCTTCAAACGATTTAATTGTATGAAGATGATATTGGACGGCAGAAACTCTGATGTTCATGTACATTCCTCTTTCTATTCTATTTATAAAAGGCTGTTTTCGTATAATATGTTGTTTTTTATGCAATTTAAGCTTCAAAATTAGTCCGTTCCATTGCGCTCCATTCCACTATAAAAGTTAAAATAGCATTCAAGAGCAACAATCAATTGAAAAACAGCCTAATTAAGGTCAAGATTTAAATACGTATAAATTTAATGGTACTACACACATTATTCGATATCTTCAAACGATCCACAAGTACACACTTTCATTTCACTAAGTATCAAAAAGTATACTATCGGATTTTACAAGGTTGGGAGAAAATATTCAATAAAAAAACCACAAAAAATAATGTGGTTTTTGAGTGTTGTCATATTCAAAATATTTCTTTTTTAATGATAAAGCTCTTTAACCTTTTTTAAATCATTCAGTAATTGATAGATTTCATCTTGACTTAAGTGTACTGGTAACTGATCATACAATGTGATAAACTGTCCGCTTTCTTCGTGTTTATGTTTCTCTAAATAATCATAAAGAAGATCCAGTTGACTTTGTCTTAAAGTTGATTCCGTATAAAATTGTTTTACTTTTTGTATTGAAAACTCATTCATTGCATCATCAAAATCACCTGAAATAATGACACCATCTACCTTCATAATTCCACCTCATTTTTAGTAGTAGGATATCCTTATTTAAACTATATTACTAATGATTATAATAAAGAGGCTATAAACATAACCTCTTCTCCTCATGACCAGCTATCTATTTTGTTTTTGCTAATTCTGCTATTTCTTCTGCAGATATTGAACCTCTGTAAATTCTTAGTTCATCCATAAGCCCTTTATATGGGGTATCCCACCAATTGACTCCTAAACTGAATACTCCTCCATTTGTTGTTGTGAACACATGTGGAAAATCAGTACCTTTAAACGTTTCTTTTCCATTCACATAAATCGTAATTGTCCCTTGATTCACCGTAAATGCAAGATGTGTCCATTTATTTGGTTGAATTGACTGGCCAGTATCGGCATCATACCAATCTGTTCCGGCCCAAACCATCGTATGATGACTAACCCCGGAATGTCCCTTTGGTACTAGGCTGATCCAATAATTCGAATCTCTTGCACCAAAAAATGCGGTACTATATTCAGTTAATTCATCCGGGTTTAACCATAACGCAACCGAATATGAATCACTGTCGATTAAACCATCCGGTAATCGAATTCCTGACTGTCCATTAAACTCCGCTGACTTTCCAAACTCTGTTTCAATATAATCAATATTGCCACCACTATTATCTACTCTGTCTCCTGTCACAATCCCTTCTTTACCTGGTTGTTTACTGTCCGATAAATTCCCTTCAAATTTATAATGTGCGACCATACCATCTGGTTTCTTGGGAACTACTGTGATCGTAAATTGTTTTTGAGTAGATACAACACCTTTTGTGATTGTTGCCGTCAAGGTCAGGGTTACCGGGTCTTTTCCCGCTTCAGGTCTTGTGATGACTCCTTTATCAGTCATTACATCCTGATTCGATGATACCCATGAAATAGTCGTTCCTCTTGTTCCTTCAATTGGAAGAATTACATTACTTATAATATTGCTTGTATCCCCCAAATCCAAGTCTGCCTTTACATCCTCTATGATTTCCTGATCTGTTCTATCTTTTACCTTACTTCCCCAAAGGGCAATACCCTCTTTCGAAAGGACACTAAATGTCATCACATAATTTTGTGATACTTCATCCCACTGACGTAGAAATACACCACTATACACTTTTCCACCTATTTTTAGCTCGGCATTGTAATGCCCTGTTTTCTTCCAAGTTCCATTTAAACTGCCGCTTATTTTGTTGTTTTTCTCAAGTGTTATAGACACCGGCTTTTTCACTTCAGCTGATATATCTTTTTCATGGTTAATCATTTGATAGGTTCCGATAACATGGTCCCTTTTTATCTTTTCAATTGTTTCTCCTGCAAAGCGATATGGTGCAATAACAGGCCAACCATTCTGATTCATAAACATTTGGTGAACACGAATTTCATGATGTTCACCTCTCTCAGGGAAACGTGTATGGAAGATAATAAATTGTTTTCCTGTTTTTGAATCATAGTAAGTTGAATTATGGCCTGGGGAGACATAACCTGCACCAATCCCTTCTCCCGGATCCCCGATCTTTCGTTCGAACAAATGATTTCCCATTAACTTAACGGCATACGGTTCAATTGATTTATCATCGAATAATGGTACAGTTGGATCTGCTTTTACATTGATCATTTCATTTCCTTCGGCATCATAATAAGGTCCATCCGGTTTTTTTGAACGAATGACTCTCACATTGTACCCACCAATCGCGTCCAGCCCTCCAAAAGATAGGTACATATAATAATAGTTTGTATCAGGGTGATATTGAATGTATGCCCCTTCAATTCTACTATGATTTCCACCGAGCAGCTTCTTCCCATAACCTTGATCCGGTAATGGGAACCCTGTTTTTGGATCCATTTCTAAAATAAAAATTCCACCTGAGTATGATCCGTACAACATCCAAAGCTTTCCTTTTTCATCAAAAAATGTATCAGGGTCTACAACATTAGGATGCTTAGTGGCATCATAGATTGTTCCGTCTTCACTCGGTTCTCCCCACATCCCTGATTTCAAGAAAATTCCTTTGTCCTTATACGGTCCTTCAATATTATCCGCAACCGCAATACCTAAAGCAGATCTTGGTGAATCTCCTTTACATGCATTGTAATACATATAAAACTTGCCATCCTCAAGCTGAATAACATCTGCTGCCCAAAGTGTATCTGTTTGTGCCCAATCAAATGTTTCCTTTAATTCCTCTACTACATTGTCAAACAATGGATTTGTCACATTTGCACCAGAAGCTACAAGTTCCCAATTCATCAAATCTTTGGATTTCGCTGCTGCTAAATGAGACCCGAACACATAGTATTCATTCTGTACCTTTATAATAGAAGGATCATGAACAGATGCATCTGTAAATTTAGGTTTATCTGCTGTATTCACCTTTTGATTCATCGTTTTTTTCTCCTTGGTTGTATCTGCCTCCACGGCGATCACTAAGGTTGGAATCATAATAACAAACACTAGTAAAACAAGCCATTTTTTCACCATACATCCCTCTCCTATTCCTTTATCTTCAAAAAAATAGAAGATCACTACGTTAAATTCCTTTAACATTCATAAGTAGTGATTTTCTAAAGTTAGTCGTTACCATTTTGGTCCATTTGGATGTGGACATTGTTTGTACGATAGTTTTGTTCGAAATTCCACATAACACCCGCAATGTAAACATGTTGTTTCACTTGAAAGAGAAGGACAGCTTAAACAGATGTCCATTCTCTTTTGATACAGCGAATCATTCACTATATTGATTTCAAGCAGAAGTTGCTCTTGAACAAGCTGAGAAATTTGTGATTTTGACCTACGCTCGACCTGGAAACAGCCTTTACAGTTTCTTTTTGTTTCTTTTTCTATCATGATACCGATACTAAAAGAACTGACATAGGCGGCATCTCGAATGACAATTCATTTTTATTTACATTAAATCCTTCAAATGCAATCGGTTCTATAGCAGTTGGATTTTCAAATGTATTTCTTCCATTCATATTTTCTGATGTTAGGATTTTTCCACTTACCTGTGTCACATTTTTATCTAGTAAGCCTCTTAATTCAATTGATACAGGTGCTGAGTCCTGATTACTTACATTACATAATGTAATATTTACTTCACCCTTCGTATTTTTTGAAGCTGAGAGATGAACAGAAGGGACTTCATCTTCTTTTCCTTTAAAAGTCGATGTTGCAGCTTCAATCGTTAGACAAGCAGTATCTTGATGAACCTTATACATATCAAAAACATGATAAGTCGGAGTTAAAATCATATCTTCTCCTTCTGTTAAGACCATCGCTTGAAGGACGTTTACTGTTTGGGCAATGTTAGCCATTTGGACACGATCACAATGGTTGTTAAAGATATTTAGGGTAATACCCGCTACAAGTGCATCACGAATCGTATTTTGTTGATATAAAAACCCCGGATTTGTACCAGGCTCAACATCAAACCATGTGCCCCATTCATCTACAATCATACCCACTCGTTTTTCCGGATCATATTTATCCATGATCGTACCATGTTTTGTTACAAGCTCCTCCATATGTAGAGCCTTTTTCATCGTAGTGAACCATTCATCTTCAGTAAAGTCTGTTGCAGAACCTTTCCCTAACCAAAAGTCACCTGGAATTGTATAGTAATGAAGGCTTAACCCATCCATAAAACGACCTGCATTACGCATTAACACTTCAGTCCAGTTATAGTCGTCTACATTTGCCCCTCCGGCAATTTTGTAAATTTTATTATCTCCATAGTTTCTTACATAGGTCTGGAATTGGCGATAAAGATCTGCATAAAATTCCGGACGCATATTTCCACCACAGCCCCAGTTTTCATTACCTACTCCAAAATAAGTTAATTTCCACGGCTCTTCGCGGCCATTTTCACTTCTCCAGTTAGCCATTGGAGATTCTCCATCAAATGTCATATATTCAACCCATTCTGACATTTCCTGAACTGTTCCGCTTCCAACATTCCCACAAATATATGGCTCACACTCTAGTAGCTCACAAAGAAGCATAAATTCATGTGTACCGAAATGGTTGTTTTCTACCACTCCACCCCAGTGGGTATTAACCATTCTTTTTCTGTTTTCTCGAGGACCAACACCATCTTTCCAATGATACTCATCAGCAAAGCAGCCACCCGGCCAGCGTAACACTGGAATATTTAGATTTTTTAGTGCTTGAAGGACATCATTCCGAATTCCTTTTGTGTTAGGAATAGCAGAATCTTCACCTACCCAAATTCCTTCATAAATACAACGCCCTAGATGTTCTGCAAAATGACCATATATATTTTTATTTATTTTTCCCTTTTCGATATCTGTATTGATAATAATTGAATTAGCCAAATCATTCACTCCTACACTATTAGTCTAATTATTTTTTACTAACTTCACGATCCGGTACAGGGTCTCCGAATACAGGTAAACCATCTTCTCCCCAAGTAAATACTTGTGCACGTGTATGACGATTTGGATCATATAATGGATCACCAACAATCTCTTTATAATTTCTTGCATGATAGACAATTACATCTTCATTTCCATCCTCTGAAACCGTAAAACTATTATGCCCAGGGCCATATTGACCTGTTTGTTCATTTGTTTGGAAAACAGGTTCAGTTAATTTAGTCCATGAAGCCGGATTGAGTAGGTCTGCATCCGCAGGGGCATACAATAATCCCATACAATAATGATGATCTGTCGCACTAGCTGAAAAGGAAACAATAATTTTTCCATTTCGGTTTAATACAGCAGGACCTTCATTTACGAGGAATCCGATTTTTTCCCAATCACACTCAGGTGTTGCAATCATCACTTGTTCACCTGTAATCGTCCATGGATTTTCCATCTTCGCAATATATAAATTAGAATTACCTTTAATGTCCGGATCTTTCTGTGGCCAAATTAAAAATCGCTCTCCATTATGCTCAAAGGTTGTTGCATCAAGAGCAAATGTTTCCCATTTTGTTTTAATCTGACCTTTTTCTTCCCATGTACCTTCTAAAGGATTGGCTGACTTATTTTCAAGCACACACATACGATGATCAAATAATCCTTCATTTGTTTCAGCCGTTCTGGCTGCGGCAAAATAAATGTACCATGCTCCATCAATATAATGAATTTCAGGTGCCCAAATATTCGCACTCATCGGACCATGATCATATTTTCTCCAAACCACAATAGGCTTTGCCTCTCCTAAACCTTGGATAGAGGTTGCTCTGCGAACTTCGATTCTGTCATATTCAGGGACAGATGCAGTAAAGTAATAGTAGCCATCAACATGCTTATATACCCAAGGATCTGCACGCTGTTCTATAATTGGATTTTGATATTTATTTGACATAGCAAACATCTCCTTTTCTCGATACCTTTTTATCCTTTAATTCCAGTCATTGTAATTCCTTCTATAAATTGCTTTTGGGCAAAGAAGAACATAAGAATTGTTGGGATTAGCGCTAATACGGATCCGGCCATAATGAGTGTCCATTCTGATGTGTAATAACCATTAAAGGATGCCAATACTAATTGAAGTGTAAACTTTTCAGGCGTATTAATGTAAATTAATGGTCCAAGGAAATCATTGTACCCAGCTAAAAACCATAAAATAGCCTGTGTGACAATTGCCGGCTTTGCCAACGGTAAAATGATTCTTATAAAAATTCCAAAATAACCTAAACCATCGATTTTCGCTGCCTCCATTAATTCATCAGGAATGGTCATAAAAAATTGCCTTAGAAAGAAGATTGCCATTGCCGTACCAAACATCCCCGGTATAATTAATGGCTTCCACGTGTCCAACCACCCTAAATCTCTAAAAATAATAAAAGTTGGTACCATCGTAACAACACCAGGCAGCATAATTGTCGCTAAAAGAACGAGAAATAACTTATCCCTTCCTGGAAACTTCAATTTCGAAAACCCAAATGCTGCTAAAGAGCTTGTAAATACCCCGATTAGAGTAGGCGGGATAATGACCGCAAACGTATTCATAAAGCCTCTTAACAAATTTGCTTCAGTTAAAACCGTCCAATAATTTCCCCAAACAAACTTTTCAGGGATCCATTGAGGTGGCATTGTAAATACTGCCCCTTCCGGCTTTAGGGACGTTGATAACATCCAGAAAAATGGTATAGCCATAATAAAACCACCAATAATTAAAAAAACATATGCAGCGATCTTTTGAATGAGTCGAATGTTCTTTACGTTTTTATTCCAAGCAACACTTGTCGCAGACATATTCTTCACTTCCTTATTAATAATGAACCCAACGTTTACTTAGTTTAAAATTAATTAATGTAATGATTAAGATAATAATCCCCAATACCCAGGCCATTGCTGATGCATAGCCCATTTCCATGTAACGGAATGCATTTAGGAATAAGTAGTAAACAACTGTTGTTGTGGAATAATTCGGACCACCTTCAGTCATGATCATAAATCGTTGGAAATCCTGAAGAGCTCCAATGATAGATGTAATCAGAATAAAAAATGTTGTCGGTGATATAGATGGAATCGTGACAAACCTTAACTTTTGCCAACTGTTTGCTCCATCGATATCTGCTGCTTCGTAAAGATTTTTTGATACAGACTGAAGTGCAGCTAAATATAAAATCATATTGATTCCCAATCCGCCCCAAACACCTTGAATAATCATGGCAGGCATCGCCCAATTTTCATCACTCAGCCAAGGCGGCCCTGTAATGCCGATATAACCAAGCAGGACATTTAATAATCCGAAATCCGAGTTGAAAATCCATTTCCACAGCAAAGATATGGCAACAATGGAGCACACTGTTGGTAGAAAAAAGGCTGTTCGAAACAAAGATAGCCCCTTTACTTTCTGGTTTAAAGCTATGGCAATAAACAAAGCAATCACCATACCAAAAGGAATTCCTAATGCAGCGTAAAATGTATTAAAAACTGTCTTCCAAAACAAATCATCTTCAAAAAACAATCTCTTATAGTTTTCTAAACCATTGAATTGAGCAGGTGTATATAAATCAAACTTTGTAAAACTGACGTAAACGGAAAATAACATTGGGATAAAAGCAAAGCAGAGAAAACCAATTAAAGGCGGGGCAACAAACAAGTATCCCCACATATATTCTGATTTGAATCTTCTTTTCTTCTTCACGTTTATCTCAGCTTTCTTCGTCTTTGTTGCTGTCTGCGTTATCATGTTATCACCCTTTCTATCACAGATATTTCAAACCTAGAGGGGAATGTACAAATTCATTTCCCCTCTATACGCAGTGTGTTACTCAAAAATTGCTGGATTCCCCTCTTTTAAGTGCTTATCCACCTCAGGCTTAATTTCATTTAATAGTTCTTCAGCTGATTTTTTTCCATTCCAAAGGTCAGCAAGCTTTTGATTGACAGTATCAAGCCATTTGTTATTTGTTGTCATTGACCATGGACCCGGACGCTGATTTTCTGCGGCTTGAATAAACACTTCAGGATTTTCAGGTTTTTGACCTGGTTGTAAGAATACATCTGTATTTGATACTGATTTATAAGTTGGAATAGCAAATCCTAATTCTGTTTGTATGGTTTGTCCTTCTTCACCGGCTAAATATTCTACTAATCTAAACGACTCATCTACAAATTTTGTTTTCTTATTAATGGCATATCCTACTGAACCTGACCAACCAGATGATTCACCAGTTTTTCCTGCAGGGAAAGGAGCAACATTCCAGTCAAAGTTCAATTTACGATATGTTGGTACCATCCAGCGACCATTAAAGACCATTGCCACTTTACCTGATTCAAACATTTGATCTGCTGACATCGCTTCCAAAGCACGGGAATCAGGAGCGACATTGTGCTTATTTGACATATCTGCAACAAATTGCATCGCTTCAACTGCTTCCGGACTGTTTAATACAAATTCTTTTCGATCTTCACTTAAAACATTACCACCATTTGACCAAACAAATCCTTCCCACCATAATGGCCCCATACCATATTGCTCAGGCTTGCCGTCACCATTTTCATCAATTGTTAATTTTTTCGCAATTTCTAAATATTCGTCCCAGCTCATTGGTTTCTCAGGTGATGGATAAGGAATACCCGCTTTATCGAAAAGTTCTTTATTGTAATATAAAACAGAAGGTCCGATATCCTTAGGTAGAGCGTATAAGTCACCCTCACCTAATGTTTTTCCATTATATTTATATCGAACTAATGCTGATTCCCACATATCATCTGTGTTAATATCACTGTTATCAATCAATTCCTGCATATTTAAAAATAAGTCTGCAGATACCCATCTTCCAAAGTCACCGTCACTAGTAAACACAACATCAGGTGCTGTTCCACCAGCAAGCATTGTATTCATCTTTCCTGCATAATCATCTGGAATATGTGTAACTTTAACCTTAATATCCGGGTTATCTTCTTCGAAATTACTTACTAATTCTTTAAATACTTTCAATTCATCCGGAGAACCCCAAGTTGAAATCCCAATTGTTGTTGTGCCATCTTCATTTTTTCCGGATTGTGTTGCTGAATCGCCACCACTTTCAGAACCTGTAAATGCCGAACATCCTATTAAACTACCAAATAGCATCATAGCAATTCCTAAAGAAATCATTTTCTTAACAAACATGTTAATCCCCCTTAATTCGTATTAAGCGCTTTCAATCATGACCAAAAATTCAGTCGACAAACACAATTAGTGAACTCTTTCATGTAAGTTCTAATCTTTACATCTCCTTCTTATCTTGATTGCTACTTCGATTAATAATATAAACATTAACATTACAGTATTTTCGTTAATATTAATGTTATTAATGATTAGTATATTTATTAACTATATAACTGTCAACTATTTTCGGAAAAATTAATTTAATCCTTAATTTAACTATTAAACTAAGCTTCAATGAATTCTATATAAGTTATTTAGTGATTTATTACAATCTCCTCACGATATCACTAATGATTAACAAATTTATTATTAAATAGGAAATAAACAAAATGGCTTGATTGTTATGTTTTTCTCATATAAAACAGTAGATTATTAATATAAGCATAAAATAAAAATTGAAAGGTTAACATACTTGTATACTAATTAACAAACGTGTATATTATATGTAAACTGCACGACATAATGGAGGACTAATTTCATGAAAATAGATACAACAGATGAATATTTACCTATATATGAAGCTTTAGCAAGTACCGTACGTTTAAAAATTATTCAATTACTATCACTACGCCCTATGAATATTAAAGAATTAGCAGAGGCCGCTGAACTAAGCAGTGCAATTATGACCATGCATGTTAAAAAGCTGGAAAAAGCAGGTATCATTAGAACGGATATGGTTCCAGGGAAGGCCGGATTACAAAAATTGTGTGTACTTGATGTTGATCAAATTGAAATAAATTTTCCGGCAGCACTTAGTCAAATTAAAGAATTTCATCAAACTGATGTTTCAGTAGGTCATTATACAGACTTTCAAATTGAACCCACATGTGGTTTAGCAACACGGGAGAAAATAATTGGTGAGTTTGATGAGCCCCGTTATTTTCTTGATCATGAACGAGTAAACGCCAATATTCTATGGTTTGGCCAAGGCTATGTAGAATATAAAATCCCTAACTTTTTGTTAACAAGTAACCGTCCGGAAGAACTTGAAATTTCAATGGAATTATCATCAGAAGCACCTGACACAAATAACAATTGGCCCTCCGACATTTCATTTTATTTGAATAATGTTTTTTTAGGTATCTGGACAAGTCCTGGGGACTTTGGAGATAATAAAGGAAAATATACTCCTTCGTGGTGGCCGAGTATCATTAACCAATACGGATTATTAAAATACCTACGAATTACTTCAAACGGAACATATATGGATGGTAATAAAATCTCAGATGTGACGATTCATGATGTGGGAATTCGTGATAAACAATGGACATTCAAAATCGCAGTAGAAAAAGATGCAGAGCATGTCGGAGGAGTTACCCTTTTCGGTTCAGGCTTTGGAAACTATAACCAAGATATTATCTTTAGACTTTATTATTCAAAGGAACAAAAGGCATAAAATGTTTCCCACCTTTCAAAAATAAGTGAAGGGTGGGATTTTAAACGCGAAAAAATTGGCCTATCGCCAAGTCCAAACGGTGGAAAACTTCGTTTTTCTTATACTACTTGAAGTAAAATTAAGTTTTCTGTAAGGTAATATACTTTTAAACACCTCAAATATCCTCACTATATCTATTAAAATGACTTTTTGATCATACCTTGGAAAATATTACCCTTAGCAAATTTCGACTATAACAAGTAAAATGATAGCTATTACATATCTTAGATATTCTACTATTTACATAATAAGAAAGGGGTTTACTATGGAACAATTCTTTGCCCAAGTTGAAGTGTGGCGTCAAAATAATACACTTCTTCATATCATTTTTACGAAAAGAAAAGTTGGACGAAAAACCTTCTCCGGCCGAATTATCCACTTATCACAAGATCAGTCACAACTTTTATTTTATAATGTCGATTCTAAATCTGTTTTTTCTCTTGAAGTTAATGAAATCGATGATATTAACGCTTTCTCTTAACCGTTAACTGCTTTTATCCACAGTAAAAATACCATTCAACTTTATTCTCTTACCATCATTAATAAAATACAAATCAACTCTTTCACCTTAACTCCACTAATTATTTTCCTTATTTTTTTACTAGTTTTCACTAGTTTTTTACTTTTTTTGTCTAATTATAGGAATGATCGTCGAAAGCCTTATCTTTTTCATAAATTTTGGTTAAAATAATCCTTATGTTATATACTTTACAAGGAGTTATTTGAATTATGCCCTATCAAACTACCCTAAAATTAATTTCTAATTTAACACTTTATAAAGCCTATATAGATGCGCTTAAATTAAATGTATCAGAGGACTTTATGCAAATATTACTTGAAGAAATGAAATCACGCTCTATGCCATTGCCTATTACTTTCCAAGATAAATCGCTTTAAATTCTTTACTTTTCCAGAAGTACAAAAAGCACAAATCTATCATTATAAGATTAGTGCTTTTTGTTATTTATCAAGAATCAAAACTAAACCCATGTATTATATTATTCGTTTGAAGAATCATAAAGCTTATAGGCTCTGAGTGTTTTTTTCATTTTTACTTGTTCAAGTTGCTGATTTTCTTTTCTTTTTTTATTCATTTCCTTATGTTCGTTTACATGATCCTCTCTTGAAATCCATGCTTTGAAGTCTGCTTGAGATTCCCACTTGGAGACATAGACAAATTCTACAGTCTCTGTGTTTTCCCTTTTCCAGCATTCAAATGAAATCAGACCTTTTGCTTCAGCCAATTTTTCTTTGTCACTCTCTCTTTTCATTACTAATCTTTCTTCATACGCTTTTTCAATTTCAAACGTGGCTGTATTTACAAACATTTCCTTCATCCTTTCATTAAATGGTCATTTGTTTTGAATATAGCTCATAGTAAAAACCGCGCTGATTCAATAATTCATGATGGTTCCCACTTTCTATAATCTCACCATCTTGTATAACTATAATTTGATTAGCTAGCTCAATTGTTTTTAAACGATGAGCAATTACAAAGCTGGTTTTACCTTTTATTAAGTTGCGAATTCCTCTTTGAATATCAATTTCGGTTTTTGTATCTATATTAGATGTTGCTTCATCTAAAATTAACAAATCAGGATTTGCTAATATGGCTCTAGCAATAGATAGAAGCTGTTTTTGACCTTGACTTATATTTTGACCACCAGAAGTAATGGTTGTTTGATATCCGTTAGGTAAATGCTTAATAAATCCATGTGCTGAAGCTGTTTTTGCTGCTTCAATCACTTCTTCATCTGTTGCATCAAGGCGGCCGTAGCGGATATTTTCCAAAATTGTTCCTGAAAATAAATAAGGATCTTGAAGGACAATACCAATTCTTTTCCGAAAATCTCTTACTTTATAGTCCTTTATATTTCTTCCGTCCAGTAAAAGTTCTCCTGATCGGACATCATAAAACCTCATTAGCAAGTTTATAATCGTTGTTTTACCCGAACCAGTTGGACCAATTAAAGCAATCATTTCCCCTGGTACTGCTGAAAAATGAATATTTTTTAAAATAGGCTTGTTTTGTTCATATTGAAAATCAACATGTTTAAATTGTACCTCACCCTTTAGTGAACTAACTTGAACTGCTTCTCTTTTGTCTACTATGTCAGGGACCTCATCCATTGTTTCAAAAACCCGCTCTGCTCCGGCTAATGCTGCTTGTATTGAATTGAGCAATGTTGATAACTGATTAATCGGCCTTGTAAACTGCCTGGAATACGTAACAAAGGACGCGATAATCCCAATTGTTGTATGCCCCTTAAGTGCCATTAAAGCACCGACAGCAATCACGATTGCAAGCCCTAAATTACTTAAAAAGTTATTAAACGGACCGAGTGTTCCTGAAAACATATCGGCTTTAATTGCGGATTGTCGCAAACGTTCATTTACCTCTTGGAATTGTCCGAAAGTATCTTCTTCCTTACCAAATAAAGCGGTAACCTCTCCACCACTTATCGTTTCTTCGACAAAGCCATTTAACCCACCAACATCTTTCTGTCTTTGCGAAAAGTTTTTCCGACTAATACTTACAATTTTCTTCGTAACATAAAGCATAAACGGAATGATCAAAAAAGACACGATCGCCAATACCCAATTCAAGGCAAACATAGCGATGGTAACACCGGTTATTGTTAGTAGTGAGGATACAAACTGAATTACACTTTGACTAAGTGCTTGATTTAATTGCTCAAGGTCATTTGTAAATCGACTCATTAGCTCACCATGTTTATGCTGGTCAAAAAAACGTAATGAAAGAGTTTGTAACTTTGCAAATAAATCCTCGCGTAATCCTTTAATCGTATTTAATGAAATATCGACCATTATATAGCCTTGAAGCCAGGTAAGAATGGATGTGCCGACATAAATCCCAACAAGCATCCAAATCATGCGAATTGTACCCGTTACATCTTTAGGAAGGATGTAATGGTCAATAATCACTCCAATAAAATATGGACCTAGGAGACTTAAGATTGAAGATAAAATAACAAGAATAACTGACGAGATTAACCTCATTTTTTGTTTTTTCATATACAACCAAATTCTTCGCAAAGTTCTTTTAGGGTCCTTTGTTTTTTCAACAGGTTCTGACACCCTTCCCCCGGACCTGCTCCTCTTGTTGTTTGCTGCATTCTTGCCACACTATTAGTATTACTCAACCATTACACCTCCAGTCTGTACTTGAGTTTGATAGATTTCCTGATAAACAGTACACGACTCCAGTAATTCATCATGTGTTCCTACTCCCACTATGGATCCTTCATCCATAACAAGAATTTTATCTGCATCAAGAATGGAAGAAATCTTTGATGAAACCATAAAGATTGTTGTCTTTGGGTATGAGGATTTTAATGCATCAAGAATGATTGCTTCTGACCGGGCATCAATCGCAGATGTGGCATCATCCAAAATAAGGATAGACGGCTTTCGCACAAATGCTCTTGCAAGTGATAATCGTTGCTTTTGTCCTCCAGATAAATTAGTAGCTTCTTGAGTTAAAGGATGTTCATAACGGGCATCAAACTTCTCAATAAACTCTTCTGCACATGCATTTTTACTAGCCAATTGCATCTCGGTTTCTGATGCATCCTTTTTACCATAAATAAGGTTGGATTTAATGCTTCCCGAAAATAAAAATGGTTTTTGTGTAACATAGCCGATAGATCCACGAAGATGCTTTAAACTTATGTTTTTACTATTCTGTCCATCTATTAAAATCTCTCCGTGATCCACATCATATAATCTTGGAAACAATTTAACTAATGTTGTTTTCCCACTACCTGTTGCTCCAATAATTCCAATTTTTTCGCCGTGACTAACAGAAAATGAGATAGAATTTAGTACATTTTCACCTTTTTTACTATATGAGAACGATACATTCCGAAATTCTACATCTCCTTTAATTGGCATTTCATCAAATGAATTTTCAGCTCGGTCCGTATTAATTTCCAAAACTTCTTGAATTCGAACTGCTGAAGGTAATGCCCTCATAAGCTGCATCAGAACCATACTACTTGAGGTGAGCGCCATTAAAATGATGTTTAGATAATTAATAAACGCCAAAATTACTCCCACTTGTATAGTGCTTCCCCCTATCGGAAAAACTCCAAAAAGAAGAGCAACAGCCATTCCAACATTTATCACAAAAAGTAAAACCGGCATAAGAATTGTAATAATTTGTTCAGCAATTTTTGTTTTATTTGTTAGCGAAACATTCACTTTATGAAATAAATTTATTTCATATTCATTTCGTACAAATGCTTTTACAACCCTAATTCCCGCAATACTTTCCTGAAGCTTTGAATTTAGCTGATCTAACGCTTCTTGAACACGTTTGAACCAAACACCTGCTTTCCTGGAAAGAAGGATAATGAAAAAGACAAGAATTGGAATAAGCATAACTAAAATAGGAAACAGCTCTCTTGCTTGAAAAAAAACAATCATGACACTTCCAATAAATAGCAGAGGACCTCTTACAAATACACGAAGTGTCATCATAACCGCTTGTTGAATTGAATTAATATCACTCGTTACATTTGTAATTAATTTACCAGTACCAATTTTGTCGCGATTCTCACTGGATAAATGTTCGATCTTATAAAATAAATCTCGTCGTATATCGGTAGCAATATTGATGGCAGATTTAGTGCTAAATATTGTACAACCTATTCCACCAATCAAGCCAATAATCGCTGCAATGATCATAAATGTTCCCATTTGAATAACGTACGTTGTATCATCCTCGGCAATTCCGTAATCTATGATTTTTTGTAAAAGAAGAGGCTGTAACAAGTCCATTGTTACTTCTAAAGCCATCAATAAAGGAGCGAGAATAACAAATAGCTTGTATGGCTTCGCATAAGGTAAAAGTTTTTTAATAGAACTCATCACATCTCACCTTTACTATTTCTTTTTTTATCAGACCAATTAATAAGCTCACCCCTGCAACTTTTTAGAATAGAGAGAATATCCTTTGCGAGCTCCGGTTCGGATAGTACACTTTTCATGGCATAATGAAATTCTAGTTGAAGCTTACCCATTTCTTCCCGAACAAGTGAAGCTTCTTCAGACTGCTTCCATCGCAACCGCATCGCCCACTCCTCCCAAAAGATCTCATCTTCTTCATTTATTAAATCGTTTATAAATTCTAACCCTTCCACATTTAATGCATATATTTTTTTATCTCCATCTAATTTAACTTCTATTAGTTTCTTTTCAACCAAATCCTGTAATGCAGGGTAAATGGTTCCTGCACTGGGAGAATAATAGCCGCCACTTCTTTCCTCCAACTGCTTCATTACCTGATAACCATGTCTCGGTTCTTCTTTTAGTAGCTGCAAAATTGCAAGCTGAATAATACCTCTACGTTTTGTAAATTTAGATTTCATTTTTTCTCTTAAATGTGGCTGTTTATCAAAAAATTTCAGGGCGGTTTTTAACCCTTTATGTGTTAAAGATAGAACTTCCTGTTCATCTTTTTGAACAAAGCCTTTTTCTATTGCTTCATAAAGACAACTACTAGGATCGGTTAACTCATTTCTAAGAGATAGAAATAGTTCTCCTTGCTTTATAGGTTTTCTGCTTATAAAAGTAAGCAATGTCAACATTTCCTGGCTAATATTACCTAACATACTTACCCTCCATCCATTTCGATTATTACGATAAATTTTAATCGATATAGTTTCGAAACACAACAAAAAAAGAATGAAACCTACTGAATTATTTAATGAGGGAGACGGATTATTTCTGCTAAAAACACAAAAAAGGTTAGTTTCAAAATTGAAACTAACCTTTTACTGACGCGCCTTAGAGGATTCGAACCTCTGACCGACGGCTTAGAAGGCCGTTGCTCTATCCTGCTGAGCTAAAGGCGCATATTTTGTTATCCTCTGCTTTTCCATAAAAATGGCTCCGCAGGCAGGATTCGAACCTGCGACCGATCGGTTAACAGCCGATAGCTCTACCACTGAGCTACTGCGGAACAATATCATGGTGGGCCTAAATGGACTCGAACCATCGACCTCACGCTTATCAGGCGTGCGCTCTAACCAGCTGAGCTATAGGCCCATTTTTTAGCGAAATATGTATGTATGGAGCGGGTGAAGGGAATCGAACCCTCATCATCAGCTTGGAAGGCTGAGGTTTTACCACTAAACTACACCCGCATATTAAATGTTTTGGAGGCACCACCCGGATTTGAACCGGGGATAGAGGTTTTGCAGACCTCGGCCTTACCACTTGGCTATGATGCCTCAAAATGGCTGGGCTAGCTGGATTCGAACCAACGCATGTCGCAGTCAAAGTGCGATGCCTTACCGCTTGGCTATAGCCCATTGAATAACCCTCAAGAATATACTTCCTCGATTAAGCTACGTGAATCCTCATCGCGAAATATCGTCGACATCTAGGTACACTCTATGTCTTGATATAAACTATTCTCTCTATATAAAACGTTCCACTCAAAACCTATCTCGTGTCACAAACCAGCAAGAGAATATCTGGAATTATTTCTAACAGGAGTTAAGAATTTATTATATACATATATTGGGGCGGCTGATGGGAATCGAACCCACGAATGTCGGAACCACAATCCGATGCGTTAACCACTTCGCCACAACCGCCATGGTTTTCTTGGCAGGGGCAGTAGGAATCGAACCCACACCAAAGGTTTTGGAGACCTCTATTCTACCGTTAAACTATGCCCCTATTTTAACATAAATGGTGGAGGGGGGCAGATTCGAACTGCCGAACCCTAAGGAGCGGATTTACAGTCCGCCGCGTTTAGCCACTTCGCTACCCCTCCACATAAAAGGTGGCTCGGGACGGAATCGAACCGCCGACACATGGATTTTCAGTCCATTGCTCTACCAACTGAGCTACCGAGCCATAATTAATGTGTATTTGAAAAAAGATGCAATTTTACTTTTCAAGTACCTATTTTAAGATCTAATACTTTTAAGGTATAAGTGCTATGATAATTTGTGGATCGTCCTCATCTCAGGATGATCGTTCAAGAAGCAGCTCGATGAGTACGCTGATATAAATTCAGGGTAGCTTATTCGGGCGTGCTCTACCAACTGAGCTACCGAGCCAATATAGTTTTCGGCTTCCACTAAGCTTCGAATCTCTTCATCAGCTCCATCGCTCACATCCTCACGTATTTTCATACGCTCCGGTGTTCGTTCAGTCGCTTCCTCGACCTTCTCGCTTATCGAAACCCTCTTACACATTACTTAGATCACAATAATAATTTGTTTCTTTAAAAAGTTAATGGCGGTCCGGACGGGACTCGAACCCGCGACCTCCTGCGTGACAGGCAGGCATTCTAACCAACTGAACTACCGGACCATTATTGATGTTATTTTTTAAAATGAAATTGGTTGCGGGGACAGGATTTGAACCTGCGACCTTCGGGTTATGAGCCCGACGAGCTACCAGACTGCTCCACCCCGCGATAACAAAAAATGAAATAAAAAAACATATGGAGGAGGAAAGGGGATTCGAACCCCTGCGGGCTTTGACACCCCTGTCGGTTTTCAAGACCGATCCCTTCAGCCGGACTTGGGTATTCCTCCAATATTCATATGTGAAAATGGTAGCGGCGGAGGGAATCGAACCCACGACCTCACGGGTATGAACCGTACGCTCTAGCCAGCTGAGCTACACCGCCATAGTTTTTAAAAACGCTCCCTGTTTAAAATGGTGCTCGTCATGTCTCTTACAGACACATTCCTCGCAAGCCTACAAAGAGGATTATTCAAGATGTTTACGGCCCGCTCTAGCCAGCTGAGCTACACCGCCATATTCAGTCAAGAAATTTTAAATTGGTGGAGCCTAGCGGGATCGAACCGCTGACCTCCTGCGTGCAAAGCAGGCGCTCTCCCAGCTGAGCTAAGGCCCCAATTTAAATGGTCGGGAAGACAGGATTCGAACCTGCGACCCCTTGGTCCCAAACCAAGTGCTCTACCAAGCTGAGCTACTTCCCGTACTATGGCGCGCCCGAGAGGAGTCGAACCCCTAACCTTTTGATCCGTAGTCAAACGCTCTATCCAATTGAGCTACGGGCGCTAAATTTCATGGTGCCGAGGACCGGAATCGAACCGGTACGGTAGTCACCTACCGCAGGATTTTAAGTCCTGTGCGTCTGCCAGTTCCGCCACCCCGGCACTTACTGGAGCGGAAGACGGGATTCGAACCCGCGACCCCCACCTTGGCAAGGTGGTGTTCTACCACTGAACTACTTCCGCTTAACTTTAATGGTGCGGGTGAAGGGACTTGAACCCCCACGTCACAAGGACACTAGATCCTAAGTCTAGCGCGTCTGCCAATTCCGCCACACCCGCATGGTGTGTATTACTAATTAATGGTGGAGGATGACGGGATCGAACCGCCGACCCCCTGCTTGTAAGGCAGGTGCTCTCCCAGCTGAGCTAATCCTCCGAAACACAGGATGTGCAAGTGCATGTGTTGCGACATGACGTCGCGCATTTAGTATACCTACATTAAATGGTGACCCATACGGGATTCGAACCCGTGTTACCGCCGTGAAAGGGCGGTGTCTTAACCGCTTGACCAATGGGCCAACTATGTTATTAAAACCAAATTTGGTCTGCCTGGCAACGTCCTACTCTCACAGGGGGAAACCCCCAACTACCATCGGCGCTGAAGAGCTTAACTTCCGTGTTCGGCATGGAAACGGGTGTGACCTCTTCGCCATCATTACCAGACAATTTAGGACAACTTTTATTATAGTAAGTTTTTCTAAAAAAGCAAGAACTTTTTTATTTCATTTCAACCACTACAATTTTCTAGTTGAATGACACAGGATTTATAATGTATCACATCTTAAAATATAGTGTCAATCCCTTTTTTTCACCAATTTATCAAGTTACCTTCTCTTGAAGACAAAAAATATAATAACATCCTTTTCAAAAAAATAAAAGACCTATTTTAACTTTTTTTAAAAAAGCTTTTTAGAGATAGAAACAAAAGCTCTCTCTTTGGACATAAACTCCTTAATAAAGGCAACACTAACAATGACAATGATAGGGAGTGATTCACATGAGAGAACGCGATGTAATTACAGTTCTTGATGAATATAAACAAGAAAAACAGCTTTCAGTAGAAGCTTTAATTGTTATAAATTCTGAAACATTCGCCCTATTAACACCGAAAGAGGATATCTCCGTCATCTTCGTTATGCAAGTTAAGGATGAGAGAGACGGTCAATATCTATTCGGGATTGATGACCCTGCAATGACAAGTATGGTTTTAGATGCTTATGAAATAGCTGTCGATGCAAATCCTGCTGATTAAGTTCCGGAGGTGCCCGTTTGTCAAATAAAAAAATTTTAGAAGGTATAAACGAAAATCTTAAACACAAAATTGGCCTTGAAATTAAAGGAATGACTTTCACCAAAAATTTCCGATCCCCAACTGCTGAAGAGTGGTATATTTTTTTACCCTCATATAATGATCCAGTAACAGGTGGTGCACCTGGAAAAGCAATTATTCATTACAACTTGTATGACACGAAGCACATTTTTATTAATACAACAATTATTTTTGATGATCCTGAATTACATAATAGCAAGAATCATCAGCTTGTTTATTTCATTGCAGATGAAATTGTCAACCGACTTGTAGGATATGCTGACACCTTATTATCAGTACATTCAGGTGATAACTCCTACAATGCAGAATACAAACAATAATTGAGGGATGAACATGAGTGTAAGCCTAATTCAATCTATTAAAGAAGAATCACGTCCTTTCCATAAGCAGGAAGGTGTTGATTCTTTAGTTGGTAAAGTAAAAAATGAAACTTTTGTGCTACTTGGTGAATCTTCACATGGTACATCAGAATTTTACAAGATAAGAGCAGAGCTCTCGAAAAAGCTAATTACAGAAAAAGGGTTTATGTATATAGCTGTAGAAGGAGATTGGCCAGGTTGTCATCAAATTAATAACTATATTAAAGGTTATGACGACACTTTTTCAAACACAAGAGAAGTCTTGGCCTCTTTTCACCGCTGGCCTACATGGATGTGGGCCAATGAGGAAATGATTGAGTTAATCGATTGGCTAAAAGATTACAATAGCAACAAGCCAAATGATAAAAAGGTAGGATTTTACGGTATTGACGTCTATTCATTATGGGAATCAATTGATGAGATTATCGCTTATTTAGAAAAAATTCAATCCCCACAAATCGAAATAGCAAAAAAAGCATTTTCTTGTTTCGAACCTTTTAATCGCCGCCCTGAAAAATACGGGCTATCTGCTTCTTTCTATGGTGAAGACTGTTTGAACGAAGTGACCAAACTATTAACTGAGATCATATTAAATAAACTGACGATATCTGACTCTGAAGATATTTTAAACCTTGAAGTGAATGCACTGATTACAGCCAATGCTGAGAATTACTACAGAACGATGGTCGTTAATGATAATGAGTCATGGAATATTCGAGACAGGCATATGGTAGAAGCCTTAAATAAAATACACGAATTCTATGGTGCACATGCAAAAGGAATTGTTTGGGAGCATAACACCCATATTGGAGATGCGCGGGCAACAGATATGGCCAATGAAGGGGTTGTCAATGTAGGTCAATTACTCAGAGAGGAAAAAGGTACTGAGACCATCTTCATTATTGGATTTGGTACACATAGAGGCACAGTTATCGCTGCTGACGAGTGGGGAGTTGCCCCCGAACAAATGCTCATTCCTCCCGCGCAAACAGGTAGTTGGGAGGATGCTATGCACAAAGCCGGCCCCTATGATAAATTCATTCATTTTACTAAACATAACCGTCATTTGTTTCAAAAACCTATAGGACATCGTGCCATTGGCGTCGTCTATAACCCAGCTTACGAGCAATACGGAAATTATGTTCCTTCTTCCATGCCAAATCGATATGATTTGTTTATCTATATTAATGTGACGAACGCTCTCCATCCACTAACGGTTGAAGAAGTGTTTTTATAAAAGATAGAAACATCTCCCTACTCTCATTTCTTTTAGTAGCAAGAGTTTGAAATAAAATCCCTTCTTAGTCCATAAAAAAGGATGAATTTCAATTGGTTACTCCACCTTTGAATTCATCTTTTTCTTTTATTCGATGAATTAAACCAGCATAATCTTTTCCTTTTCACATAAAAGTTTCACCTTTTATTTATCTCCCTCGACAGCTCATTACCAGTAAATTCTTCTATACTTTGAATTGCTAATCTTACATGCTTTTCGATGAAATTAACTATTATTTCTCTTTGAAAAATCACTTGTATATTGGCCGGTTCACTTACATATGTAATCTTCACCCATCCATAAAAAGCATTTTTAAAAGCAACATAGCTTCTATATAAAACTGTTAATGCATGACGTAAACGCCGCTTCGCAATTACTTCCTGTTGCAATATCATGATCGTTGACCTTGTTATAGAGACAAGTTCCATTAATAGTGAAGAAATATATAAGTCATTAGGATGTTGACTATAAGAGTATTGCTTTAATAACTTTTTCATATATTTGTAGCTATTGATAAGTTCATCTTTCACGTTCATCTACTCCTCTCACACTATAATTATGCTTAGATTAAAGGAGACATGTTGCTACATACAAAACTTGCAAAATATTTAACAAAATTTGTATCTACCAATTCCTCCATAAGCCACATATAATTACCTGTTGAGAGGGGGAATATGAATGGCGGACATCAAGCAATTTGTTTTTTTGACTTTGAAATGTTGTGCTCAGATACAGGGATGGCTTTCGAAGCGATGGAGGCCATTCGGTTAGGTGCTGTTAAATATGAACTTGAGACAGAGGAAGTGTCATATTTTGATCAATTTATTCGTCCTCAAAGCACCGAGCCACTCACTGACTTTTGCAAAACCCTGACTGGAATAAGTGATCATGACTTAGTTGATGCAGCCAATTTTATAGAAGTTTTTAGCGAGTTCCTCGAGTGGATTGGCGGAATTAAAAAAACAACGTATTTTTCATGGTCTCCAAGTGATCTCTTTCGCTTAAAAATGGATGCATTAAGACATGAAATTCCCGAAAGAACGCTAAAAAAGATTGAGCAACGGTACACCGATTTTCAGAAGGTATTCACAGATCGGGTTACCAAAAATCCAGTATCTGTTGAAGATGCTCTAAACCTATATGATTTAGAATTTATTGGTGACATGCATAATCCAATGTATGATGCTTTTAATACTTTCCGTGTCTTTCAAACCTATATGAATGAACCTCTTCAGTCAGATCTGATTATGGTTCAAAAAATGATAATAGAAGATACAATGCCTGTTAATATCAAAAATGTGAATGATAAAATACAAAACCAACTACAACATGATGCCAAACAATTAACTGAACAACTTCGTCATACTTATCGTTTACGTGATATAAAAAAGCTGCTTAAACCGATTAGACGAACTGTATTAAAATATGAAAATGTGATCCTCAACCGCTCCGGCATTTTTTCAAAGAGTAATATTCATCATGCCCAATGCTTCCTCGCGTTTTATCAAGATTTGGTTCATTCTTGTGAAGAACATATTGCTTATTCTTCTAAAACAGTCATACTGCATGAACATCTGCTTCGCCCTATAGAGCAGATTACCTTATACGGAATAACAAAAATAACAGCTAGTTAATATAGATATGCTAAAGGGACTGTCCTTAAAAGGAACTGTTAACAAAAGGGATTAGAACATTATCTATTCCCCTCTTTTCAACGGCCTCTTTTTTAGACAGTCCCTTTGATTTATCCCAAATCTCCCATTCTCGTTACTAGCATTTGATAAAACTTTTCCGGTTCATCTGGTGAAAGATGAACTTTTGTTACTTGTTTCTTAAAACCGTACATAAAGCCTACTTCTTGGGGTTGATAAAATTCAATGACAAATATAGGTTTTTCCTTCATGAAATCTGCTAATACTGCATCAAATACTTGTTTGCTTTCTTCTTTTGACAACTTCTCAGGACCTTTATAATAACTAATCTCCTTTATCTCTTCAAATGGTACGACCAACTTCGCTTTAATCCCAACCTGTATATAAAGAAGATTTTTTGTTAGTACAATCGGACTGAGTCGAATAGCTTGAATATCAGCAATTATAAAAACAAGCGTATAAAGATTCATCCCTAGCAAAACGTAGCTTATCATTTCATTCCAAGAATGCAGCAAAAAATGAAACCCTACCGATTCAAGTATTAGAGCATGAATTAGCATGACTGAGAAAGCAATAGCACTGGTTTTTTTATGATAGGTAAACATGTTTGAATCATTAACATTCAGTTGCCCCTTTTTATTCCAGGTAAAGAAGCTATAATAGAACATTGTTAACTCAGATGTAATGACATCTAAAAAACGAGATGGCTTTAACTTTCTTTTCAGTTCAGTTTCAAATCTATATGAAAATACAGGAATTTCTGTCGATTTACCTAGTTTTAAGCCCTTAATGATAGAGTGAAATTTGGTCACAATTTTATAGACAATAAACAATTCAAGAAGAATAAATGCCCCCTCTCCCGCAAAGAGAATATATTTGATAAATGAATATGATGACAAGAAACCATTTGGGACAATGAGAAGTGCTACACCATAACCCGCTAATGCAACTGGAAGTATATATTTTAAAGAGTAGCGCTTTCTAAGAATGAATAGATATGTTAAAAGAGGAATGACAATCATACAATCAAATAAAGTTGCCAAAGCAATCCCATCAGGAAGCGGTTGCACAATGGGTACACGGTAAAGAATTGTATTGGAGGCAATAATGAAAAACAATAAAAAACTAAATATGATCAAACTTCTTTTGGATATAATACTCATCAGATACACCCTCCTTTACTTATCATTATACCTTTCACCAAAGGGAAAAGGAGGGGATACCACAGGATATTTTTGACAAATTCATGTAGTTCATTATTAATGATTGACAAGAAGAGCAAATTCAACAAGTCCATGTTTATTAAAAATTCAAGAGACCGACCTGTACAGTCCGCCTCTATAAAATGTTTTTTTACTAACGCTCTACTCCACACCAGTCAACAACCGTTAATGCAATAATTTCTGCTGCTTCAAACACTTTGTCTATTTCAATATATTCATTTGGAAAATGGGCTTTTTCTGTCACACCAGGTCCGAAGACAATTGTCGGAGTTGACCCTACCTGTGTTAACAAACCACCATCAGTCCCCCATGGTGATGCTTCAATGACAGGCTCTTTCCCTATTACTTCAGAGTAACTAGCTGATAATGTTTTAATCATTTCATGACTAAGGTCTACCGAACCTGGTACCCACCGTGCACCAAACCATTCGAGTGAAACCGGGTAATCATTAAACCATTGATCAATATTTTTAAGCTCCTTGATCCAGGTCTCTAGTTCCATCTTAGCATGATTCATTGTTTCATCTGGAGAAATGCCCATTCTTCCTTCTAATTTTACAAGGTCAGCAACAGACGACGGCCAATCACCTCCATCTATCTTTCCGATATTAATTGGAATCGGGATTGGAATTTTTTCATATAGAGGATCATGTATTCTCTCATTTCTTCGTTTCTCCAACTCTCTTATATGATCCACAACAAGCATAGCTTTCTCAATTGCACTAACTCCCTCGTAACGTGTTCCCCCATGTGCAGATCTTCCCTTGACAGTTAACCTAAACCACATAGACCCTTGTTGTTTTGGAAAAATTTTCATATTAGTCGGTTCCGGAATAATCGCTGCATCCGCTTTATATCCCTTTAAAATAGCAGCAAGTGTGCCAGCCCCTCCACTTTCTTCTTCAATGACACTCTGAAATATAACATCGCCTTTTAAAGGTATTCCAAGAGCACGAATGGCTGATAAAGCTAAAAGGAGAGAAACATTTCCACCCTTCATATCTGTTGCACCACGTCCGTAAAGTTTTCCTGCTATCACTTTCCCGCTATATGGTTGATGATCCCACTGTGCATGATCTCCCTCAGGTACAACATCAATATGACCATTTAATATAATTGAGCGTCCCTCTCCCGTGCCTTTTAATATACCGACAACATTGGGACTGCCTTTAAAATCCTTCCTGGGTGAAGCAAAGTACGGATGTGTAGCTAGAAATTTCCCATCAGGCTCCCATACTTCCACCTTTAACCCAATCTTCCTAAGTTTTTCAATAACAATGGTTTGTGCATATTGCTCATTTCCTTGTGTACTGTCGGCTTGAACGAGCTTTTGCAGCAATTCTATTCCATGGTTACGGTTATGTTGCAGCCAGTGATGAATTTGTTCTCCTAGCATATGTTTTTCATCTGTCACCCTTCATCCCCCATCTCTTTTATATACCAATAACCTTTATTTCGTCTGAGATTTGCAAAGGTGCATTTGTTTTTGATATTACATCGTGTACTGTAAATGGAGCCATGACTTCTGTTAATAGTAACCCTCGTTCCGTTACTTCCATTACTCCCATTTCGGTAATAATTAAGCTGACACACTCTTTAGCCGTTAATGGCAAAGTGCATTCTTTTACAATTTTTGATTCACCTTTTTTATTACAATGATTCATTAATACAATGACACGCTTCGCCTTTTTGGCAAGTTCCATTGCTCCACCAATTCCAGGAACTCTTTTTCCAGGGACAATCCAGTTAGCTAAATCACCTTTCTTACTAACTTCCAGTCCTCCTAAAATGGTCATATCTAAATATCCTGACCGAATCATACCAAAAGCTGTTGAACTATCAAAATAGGAAGCTCCTGAAACAATGGTAACCGGAAAGCCTCCTGCATTACATAAAGTTGGATTTTCCATACCCTTTTCTGGTGATCCACCTATGCCAAGAATTCCATTTTCCGCATGAAACATAACTTGGAGGTGCGGTGGTAGATGATTCGGTACAAGTGACGGGATACCTATCCCTAAATTGACAATCATACCCTCTTTAATTTCCTGAGCTGCCCGCTTTGCCAAGCGGTTCCGTTCATCAAGTGAATTCACAGTTCCATCACTCTCCCTATTATTCCCAGGCCCATTTCCAATCAATCCCCTGACTTTTTATCACCATATCCACATAAATACCCGATGTTATAATATGCTCCGGATCTAGTTCACCAAGCTCCACAATTTCTTCTGCTTCAACAATCGTATACTGACCGGCCATAGCTACTAAAGGATTTGTGTTTCTTGCACTCGTTTCATAAAGTACGTTTCCAAAAGTATCGGCTTTTTTTGCATAGACAATGGAAATATCGGCAGTTAGTGCCGTTTCTACTAATAATTCTTTTCCGTCGACTGAAATTTTTTGCTTTCCTTTTTCGATCATACTATCAAGCCCTATGTCTGTTAAAATTCCCGCTAGACCAACTCCCCCTGCACGAATCCGCTCAGCGAGTGTTCCTTGTGGTGAAAACTCCACTTCCATTTTCCCCTCCATCATGAGTTGACCTGCAATAGGATTTGAACCAATATGAGAAACGATTAACTTTTTAGCTTTTCCCTGACTAACCACTTTCCCAATCCCAATTGTAGGAAAACCTGCATCATTTCCAATTAAGGTTAAATCCTTTATCCCTTTCTGAAGTATGCCATTAATTAAGGTTGGAGGATTGCCAACACCACCAAAGCCTCCAAACATGAGGGAACAGCCACTATGAATATAGGATAAAGCTTCATCTAACGTACCTACTTTATTCATTCTTTTCATCCGGTGTGATTGTTCCGCCATGTCCGACACCCCCTACTTCTTTTTGAATCTCTAAAACTACTTCTTTCAAAATAGAAACAAGTTCATCCATTTGACTTTTTGTAATAATAAACGGTGGTGAAATAATGATGGCATCACCATGAGCACCTTCTTGGCCGGCTGAGGATGGATAAATGAGCAAGCCTTTTTCTCTTGCCTTTTCTACGATCTTATTTGTTATCAAGAGCTTTTTATCAAATGGTCGTTTTGTAGACTTATCGGAAACAAATTCAACACCAATCATAAGACCTATTCCACGAATATCCCCTATAATCTGCAACTCTCCTAACTCAAAAAGTAGCTTCTGAAGCAAATACTCTCCCTGAACTTTCACATTTTGAACTAATTGATATTTTTCAATGTATCGAAGAACAGCCAAGGCTGTAGCAGCAGATTGAGGATTTGCACTATACGTATGACCGCTCATGACAGAGTTTGATCCTTGCAGAATTGGTTTCATTACTTTTTCACTAACTAAAGTGGCCGCGATAGCTGTATAGCCTGCACTCATTCCCTTCCCCATAGCGACAATATCCGCTTGCACTTCCCAATGATGTAAACCAAACATTTCACCTGTTCGCCCTATTCCGGTCATAACTTCATCGGCAATAAAGAGGATGTCGTACTTGTTACAAATTTCTTTAACTTGCTGATAATATCCATCCGGAGGAATGATCACACCACCTGCCGCCCCAATAATCGGTTCCGCAATAAATGCCGCGATCTGCCCGGGACCAATTCTTTTTATCGCAGTTTCAATTTCATTTGCACAGGCTAGCTGACAAGAGGGATATGTTTTCTTTAAAGAGCATTGATAGCAGTATGGTGCTGAGACTGCGGGATAATCTTCAAGTATAGATACAAATCGTTCACGACGGCTCACATGTCCAGACATTGATAAAGCACCAAGTGTAATTCCATGGTAACTCACCCATCTGGACAATATTTTATTTTTCTTAAAATGCCCTTGCTCCTGCCAGTGTTGAATCGCAATTTTCATCGCTGTTTCTGTAGCTTCCGACCCGCTATTCACAAAAAAAGACCAATAATCCTCATCAGCATTCAAAAGTTCATTTAATTTTACCGCAAGCTTTTCTGCCGGTTCTGATGTGAACTGTGAGCGATAAACAAATGAAACTTTGTTTGCTTGCTCATGCATAGCCTCTATTATCTCTGATACTCCATGACCAATACTTGTTGTCACTGCTCCGGAAGATCCATCTATATACCGCTTGCCATCCTTGTCATACAAATAGATTCCTTCACCATGTGTCACAGTAGGATAACTTTCCTTCATACTCGGCTTGATTAACAAAGATCGATTCATACAATCGCCTCACTCTCTTGCTGACAAGCTTAAAATTTAAAGTAATTCTTTTTTAGTAATCTAGGCTGTGACATTAAGACATCAAATTCAATTGTATGTTTAAGTCTCTTTGTATCTATTAACATAAGGTGGTCTTCAAGCTCTTCAATGGTTTTCTCTGTTTGATATTCCATCCCACATAATGAACAATAGACACCAGGTGTGTTAGTTATTTCAATCGCTCTTGTTCCATCCGGCAACTCCCAGTAAACCGTACATGCCTTCTCCTTGGCTCCTTCAGCTTCACACCATTCACATTTCATCTGTAAAGATTTCACCTCACGTTTCATCCTGAGCCGTCTTCTTTTGCTGTGCCAAAAATTTCTTTTCCTTTAATTCATCACGTTTTTCACGCTTATCTTTTAATGTTGAATATGCAGGGTTTTGTTGAAAGCTTTGTCTGCGGTTATAACGCTCCAGTGAATTCGGGACAAGGTTAAATTGTTCATCATTTAATAATGATGTAATCCCTGTTTTTGAAGGCTTTAAATCATGGTCAGAATAAATTTCTCTAAAATAATCATCAGCCCGGCCTGCAATATAATTTTCCGGTTCAGGATATGTTGTAATCACTCCTTCAAAATTTCGCAGTACTGTTTTTGTTGGACTTTGTGAAATTAAATAGTTTGGCTGCAATGTGATTTTTCCACCTCCACCAGGAGCATCCACAACAAAGGTTGGTACAGCATATCCACTCGTATGTCCACGTAGCCCTTCTATAATTTCCAGTCCTTTTGATATAGGTGCCCGGAAATGACCAATTCCCTCCGAAAGGTCGCATTGATAAATATAATAAGGACGAACTCTGATTTTAACTAAATCATGCATAAGCTTTTTCATAATCGGTACACTGTCATTAATACCAGCTAAAATAACAGCCTGATTGCCAACTGGGACACCGGCATTAACCAACATCTCACATGCTCGCTTTGATTCTTCAGTAATTTCGATTGATGTATTGAAATGAGTATTCAGCCAAACTGGATGATACTTTTTTAATATTGTGCAGAGATTTTCTGTAATTCGTTGTGGAAACACAACAGGAGCTCTCGTACCAATTCGAATAATTTCTACATGGGGAATTTCTCGTAAATTTTTTAATATATATTCCAGTATATTGTCATTTATTAGTAAGCCATCACCGCCCGAGAGCAGGACGTCACGTACCTCAGGTGTATGTCGGATATATTCAATTGCCGCATCTAATTGCTTTTTCGGTACACCCATGCCGATTTGTCCTGAAAATCTTCGACGAGTACAATAACGGCAATACATTGAGCATTGATTGGTTACGAGGAAAAGAACGCGATCGGGATAACGGTGGGTTAACCCGGCTACAGGTGAATCTTCATCCTCTTCTAAAGGATCTTCTAGGTCATATCTCGTTTTATGAATTTCTTCACCAATAGGGACAGATTGCATCCGAATAGGACATCTTATATCAGTAGGGTTCATAAGGGCAGCATAATATGGAGTAATATTTAATGGGATTGTTTTCGTGGATATTTTAACTCCTTCTTCTTCTTCAGGAGTAAGATCAATGACTTTTTTCAAATCATCAAGTGTACGAATGGTATTAGTTAATTGCCAAATCCAATCATTCCATTTTTCTTCCGGTACATCCTTCCACAGCTCAATGTCCTTCCAATGACGCTTTGGTTTATATAAATCATATAACATGATCATTTCCCCCTTACTTTTGCTATCAACAATAGATATGCAACTTCTATGCCAAAAACAAAAGTGAAGGGTGACCGTTATAAATTTTTCGGTATTCATGGTTATTTTTATGCAAAAAAGTAATAAAAATGGACCATATGTTTTTATGAGAAGATTGAAAGAGCAAGTTCGAATCGAATATTTGCCAAAATTTCAGCAGCAATTGGTAGATTGCAACCGCTGAATTTTCGGCAGCATGAAGAAAATTTGGCACCTATATTTGCTAAGATGATAAATCCTTTCCCCAAATATTCATATCTTCAAGCTTATCGAATATATAGCAATTATTTATGAGTCTTCCATGATATTGATATCCAAGTTGATAAAAAGCATAATTCATCCCGAATGATAAAGCTCTTGCCAAAGAGTAAGCATAATAAATTCCATTTCCCCTTAAATCTTGTTCTAAATACATCAGCAGCTTTTTCATTAGCCCATGTTTGCGGTGAGCTGGTATTGTCGCACAATCTGTAAGCTCGGCGTTATGATACATAGTGTTCACATCAGCAGAGGCAGCACTAACAATTTCATTATGATACTCAACAAGGTAAAAATAAGTCCCACCTTTAATCATACTTTCAACATATTTTGGATCATTCATTGGTGTTGGATAAACTTGAAAAACCTTTCCGTATAATTCAGCAAGCTGCCTGGTATCACCTACTTCAGCTTTCCGGAAACTATAATCAGTAGGTACTAACTTATCATTCATGATAGGCCCTTTATTTTTAATATCCTGAAGAATTTCATTTTCTTTTACCCAGTATTGACTTGTTCTTCTTTCGTTTTTGGTATATAAAGTCATAACATAATTGTGAGCCCCACTAAAATATCCAGGAATCACTCCTTCGAGTTCATATCCATGACTTAATAATTTTTGCCAATGCTCGGGATGTGAATAAAATAGTACTTTTTCACAGAAATCTTCATTAGAAATATGACGAATCTCCTGTAAAATTTGTGTCATATTTCCCCGGTAATGATCAATTCTAATTCTTTTGTTAAAATAATCCAGAAAGAGCTCAAGTTGATAATCAGAAGTTGACAATTTTAGGGTCTTATAAGGTTTCGCCATCTCTGGATCCCTCCCTTTCCTTCAACTAAAACCTTTTATAAAAGCTCGTATTTCTTCATTTTATATTGTAATGTTTGTCTGGGAATTTCCAGAAGTATTGATGCCTTTAGAACATTACCGTTAGTTGTGTTTAATGCCTGTTTAATCATATTTTTTTCGGTTTGTTCTACGATTTCCTTCAAAGGTTGAATACTTACTTTCTCCATTAATTTTTCTTTTTTAATAAATGAAGGTAAATGTCTAACAGTTAATAAATCTTCTTTTTCAACCATATTCATTGCAAACTCAATCGTATGTTCGAGTTCTCTTACATTCCCTGGCCAATCATGTTGATTTAATGCATCTAATACATGATCTTCAACACTTATCACAAGCTTGTTAAAAAGATAGTTATATTTTTGAATAAAGTGATGTGTTAGTAAAGCTATATCACCCTTACGATCTCGTAGTGGTGGAAGCTCCAGAAAAAACACATTTAGTCGGTAATATAAATCTGTACGCAAAACCTTCTTATCTATGAGTGTGGAAGGATGTTCATTCATAGCCACGATAATTCGTACATCAACTGCATATGAGTCTGTTCCGCCTACTCGTCGTATGATGCCATCTTCCAATACACGCAAAAGCTTTGTTTGAAATTCGAGTGGCATTGTGTGAATTTCATCTAGAAATAATGTTCCACCGTGAGCCAATTCGAATAATCCCGCTCGATCAACTGATCCGGTAAAACTGCCTTTTTTGGTGCCAAATAAGATGCTTTCAAGTAAAGAGTCTGGCAAAGATGAACAGTTTTGGGCTATGAATGGACCATTTTTTCTTGAGGATGCTTGATGGATAGATTGGACAAGCAATTCTTTTCCGGTACCTGTTTCTCCAAATATCATCACAGGTGATGAACTATCCCCTGCTTTTTTGGCAAGAGTAATGACATCTTTCATGGCATCCGAAGCAGTAATAATATCATCCCATTTGTACTTTGCACCTGTATTTTTTACAGGCTTAGATTGTTGTCCATTCACTTTTCCCTGAAGCTCAAGGAGCTTTTGTGATAGCTGCTTAACCTTTGTAATGTCCTTTGCAATCTCGATTGCTCCAACTATTTTATCACCAACTTTAATTGGCAGTGTCGTATTAACTGTATCTATTAGCAATCCTTTATTATTTTTATAGGTTTGGGATTGCTGATAAATAGGTCTTCCTGTTTCAATAACCTTTAATAAAGTGCTTGTTTGTTTACTTAATGAAGGAAACACATCTAAGACGTGCCTACCAAGAACTTCATCAATATCAACTCCATCGTGTTTTGCAGCCACCTGATTATAAAATATCGTTATTCCTTCGTCATTTACGGCATGAATGGCTTCATCTATACTACTTAGAATGGCTTCAAGCATTTGCTTCGTTTCAAACGTTTTTAATATCACATGAAACCACCTCTATTCCAGCCAAACTATGGAGTGAATCGCTCCATACTCCCCATTTTATTAAATGACCGAAAGATCTATGCTGTGTCCTGAGAACCCTCTATCACCAAAAAATATTTTTTATCGGTCCTCACGTGAAATGAAATGATCTTAAGGGTAAGATCCTCTTGAAAAAAGCAGATTTAGTCAATATTTATTTCCTTCTTAAAGTAGCCCGGCCATTTTCCCATGTAACTGATACTTTACATTCAAAAAGCTCTGTAAGCTTCTCATCTGAAAGCATATCTTTTGTGAGACCAGAATCAAATACCTGACCATTTTTTAATAATAGTGTGTGTGTAAAGATTGGTAAAATTTCTTCTACATGGTGTGTAACATAAAGAAGAGTTGGCGCAATGCTCTTTTCTGATAGGTGAGTTAATGCGTCCAATAACTGCTCACGGGCTAAAAAATCCAACCCTGTAGTCGGCTCATCAAGTATGAGTAATTCAGGGTCTGCCATTAGTGCGCGGGCAATAAGTACCCTTTGTCTCTCTCCTTGGGAAAGAGTTTCATATGCCCGATCAGCATAAGGAAGACAATGTAGTTCCTCTAATAATCGAATTGCTTTTTCTCTTATTTCTTCCGTCGGTTTTTCATATAAGCCGATTGATGCATAAGCTCCACTTAATACAATTTCAAAAGCACTGTCAGAAGGATAGAATTTTTGTTGGAGTCTAGAAGAAACGAGACCAATCTTTTGGCGAAGCTTTTCTGCTAAATAATCGCGGCCAAAGACCTTATCCAATACCTTTATAGAACCTTGTGTTGGAAAATAATAAGCACATAGCATGTTTAATAGTGCCGTTTTCCCAGCCCCATTCAATCCATATAACACCCAATTCTCATGTTGGTTAATGTGCCAATTGATATTTTGCAATATCCACTGTCCATTTCTTTTTAATGAAACCTGATCTAACTCAATCATTTTCTCCATAAGTACTCTCCTGAATTTTTTGATTATTTTGATCGTACCATAGTTTTTTGGTCTAGAAAAAGAAAAATAGACGATTTTTCAATCGTCTTCATTAAAAACCAAATAAGGCTTTTAAGCCTTGATATCCAAAATATCCACCAAACCCTAACAAAGATAATCCTGAAATAATGGATATGATTTTTAAGCTTGTATCATTTAAAAATTTTCGAAAGCCTGTTGTTAGTCCCGCAACAAATATATCCCATAACGTAAGGCCGACAAAGATCATACAACTATAAATAAGCAGCTGGCTTGTACCGCTTTCTTGTGCTGTTTTCGCCAAAACTGAACCATATATCCCGAGCCAAAATAAAATGGATAAAGGACTTGTTATCGACATCATAAATCCAGTAAAAAAACATTTACTCAGTGAATCTTTTTTTCTGCTGTATGTAAGATTAACGCGATTAACCCCTAAAATACTTTCAAATCCTGAATATAAAAGAATAAATCCTCCAAACAACCATAAAAAGATTTGCACAAAGGGAATATCTAAAAAATTCACCATTCCTAAGTAAACAAACAGCATAAAAATAGCATCTGCTATCATTGATCCTGCTCCTACAATCCACGCATGCCAGAATCCATTTTTAATTCCTTTATCAAGACGAGCCGAATTGACGGGCCCAATTGGAGCAGCAAGTGATAACCCTAAGAAAATATAACCGACCAAAATGCTAATACTCAAATATCCTTCTCTCCTTTTAATGGACTTGTACATTATATGAAAAAAGTTGTCCACTATGAGTGAATATTTACTCTTTCTGTTTTAAAAAATATTTGATGTTTAACTTAAAAATTAAGGGCATGATAACTATACCAATATTATTGATCAGAGGTGTTAGGTAATGGCAAAAGAACAAACACAAATGAGTACAAATGATGCAATCATGTTAATGTTTTTAGATTTAGTTGAACAAGATGGAATTGAAGTAGATATAACACTTTCAGTAAATGGTTCAATTATATCTGGAACATTAATTGGTGCTACAGCCTACTATGAAGGAGTTACAGAAGCATCAAAAAACTTTGAGGATAGCACAATGTCTAAAATCATCTCAAAAAAATTTCATGATTTAAAAGAAGAGTATGCAAAACAGAAACAACAAGAAGCAGAAAAGGAATCGAAAGAAAATGAAAATTCTTTTACCTTTATTCATTTAAAGAATGCAAAATATGTAACTAACCAACATGAAATTACACGTACAAATGGAACATGGTGGCGGGGGAAAATTTCGTCTATCGATGGATTTTCGTTCAATTCATTCGTTTAAACATAGTTTTTTTGCTTCCCCCTATAAGGGGGACTTTTTAGGGGAGTTACCTTTTTAAGAGATGTTGAGTGAGCCCCTCCCTCTATCTTGATCACCACATGATCGAATTTTTCTCTTGCTTTACATAATCAAACCCATCCTATCCAACAATAAGCGTAGGGAAGTTCGAGGAGGTTTTATGGATGAGTAATACAGGACAAAAGAAAAAATCAACACAAGGTGATTTACATTGGTGGCAGCTTTCTTTAATTGGGATCGGATGTACGATAGGGACAGGATATTTTCTTGGATCTGCAATTGGAGTAAGTATTGCCGGACCTTCAATCGTTTTTTCCTTTTTACTAGCTGCTTTGGGCACTTATATTGTATATAATGTTTTAGCCAAAATGACAGCACAGGATCCTCAAGAAGGGTCATTTTGTTATTACGCTGGTAAAGCTTTTGGAAAATGGGCAGCGTTTGGATGCGGATGGAACTATTGGTGTTCCAATATTCTAGTGATGGGAAGTCAATTAACAGCTTTGGCCATTCTATCACAGTTTTGGTTCCCTAATGTTCCGTTGTGGATATTTGCCGCTGGATATGCAATTCTCTCAATTCTAGTTGTGATTACAGGAACAAAAGGCTTTGATAAGATGGAAAATTTATTTGCCATTATGAAATTTGCGGCAATCCTTATGTTTATTGTCCTCGCTTTTGCCGCACTGTTTGGCTGGATCAACGGTGATGGTACGAAACCACCAGGAGTACCTCTAAAACTTGGTGAGCTTTTTCCTGAGGGATTTCGCGGTTTTTACTCATCTCTCATTTATGCTTTTTATGCATATGGAGGAATAGAAGTTATCGGAATTATGGCCATGCAATTAAAAAATAAAGATGATGCTCCAAAAGCAGGAACGTTTATGCTTATCAGCTTAACAACGGTTTATGTATTGTCTCTCGGACTTGCTGTCTCCTTAACAGGGATTGATGCGTTTCATGATAAGGAAAGCCCTTTTGTAACAGCACTAGCAAATTTTAACCTTCCATTTTTCCCTCATGTGTTTAATGGAGCGATTATTATTGCCGGATTTTCCACAATGACGGCTGCATTGTACGGGGTAACGAATTTACTTGTCACCCTGGCAAATGATGGAGATGCACCAGCACTGTTTTCAAAGAAACTAAATTTCAAAAGCTTGCCTTTACCTTCTTTAGGTCTTGCTACAATTGGGCTTAGCGCTTCTATTATTACAGCATTATTGCTTCCTGGTAAAATTTATGAATACATCACAACAGCAGCTGGAATTCTGCTTTTATATAATTGGCTGTTTATCGTGTGTTCTTCTTTTAAACTTTTGGAGCTCAAGATTTGGAACAAGCTGCTCGCCATTCTTGGACTGGTATTGATCCTTGCAGCAATCAGTGGAACTTTACTTGAAAAAGCTATCAGACCTGGTTTTTTTGTTAGTATTTTGGTTGCAGCCATAATAGGCATAATTTGTTTTTTCATGCGAAAAACCTGGAATAAAACAACTGGGGATGGAAACATTAAATATTACTAAACAAACAAGCCGAATCGAATTTCGGCTTGTTTTACTGTGAGTTCACCTCTTTCGCTTTTTGCTCATTGCGAATAAATTCTGCATACACTTCTGCAAATGCATCAATTGTTCGTTCTAATTCATCTAAATGATTGTCTACCCCTCCTATTTCAACTAGTAACGCTTTATTTGATACATCTTGATTATAAACACCATTGCCTTCACTTTTTGTTTTTAAGAACACTCCTCGACTGATACCCGGGAACTTCCTCTCTAATTTTTGGTGAATTTCTTTTGCAAAATCAAGGTTCTCCTGATAATTTTTATTTTCTTTTCCCACAACAAAATAGAGTCTTGCATAACTTTCTCCATTAATCGTTTTAGTTGTAATTTCTTTACGAGCAGAATCACGATGTAAATCCAAATAGTAGACAAAGTCATTCTCCTGTGTTGATGCTGCTTCATCAACGATACCACCTGAAAGTGTATATGCTTTTGTTGAGCTCCATCCCTTGCTATGTAGTTCCTGTGTCATATTTGTTTTGTCATGCTCTACACCAATTCCTTCTTTCATTAAATTTTGAGCTAATCGGCTTCCGAGTCCAATCACATTTGCTCTTTCATCTGAGCTTATTGCATCATTAGGTTGTGTAGCTCCCTTTAATAAAGGTAAAAAAGACTCCCAACTATGACTTTGATAAATAAATACTGTTTTATTCTCAGGATTTGTAACAGGTTCTTCTTGCTCCAATTCTCTACCTGCCAATTTTTCTTCTGCTACTTTCCTTTCCTTTAAGAGAACTTCTGTTGGTGGTGGTGATTCAAATGGGATATTAGTTAAATCTGTTCCTTCTCCTGCAACTGCAATTTCAGTATCATACAGCCTCATCCCCGGTAATTCATTCCCTAAAAATGTTCTTGCATCAGTTGGTTTAATACTTGTAGCAAGCTGTATAGCCAGAGTAGAAATATTGGAAGCATCCATGAATTGTTTTTCAGTATCTTGATAAAAATATTGATTTTCCGACTGAAGAAATTGAGCAAATAATTGCTCAGTATTCATTGAACCGATTGTTCTTTGAATACTATAAGAATCAATCGTCACTTGCATCGTAATGATGATCCCAATTAAGCAAAAGATGAAGACCAGCACAAGTATAGGTACATAAATGAGTTTAAAGAAGAATTGAATTGTCGATTTCACCGTACAACCTCCTTAATTATATGTATATGAGGAGGGTACAATTGTATGGCTTAATTATTTTCCTTATCTTTACTAATTACTTACAAACAACCTCTTCGATTTCCGTTGCTATTTTCATAAGGTTTTTTCCCTTTAATCTCCTATTGCTCCTACTAACCTCTCTTTTGTATGATTCTCCCTGTAATACTATTAATCTAAATTTCTAAGGAGAATGAGTATATTTGAAAAAGAATATTTTATTTTTTATGGTTATTATCATTTTTATCTCTATTTTTCCTTTTTCTAAATCTAAAGCTGCTACTTCAGAGCCTCAGGTACAAGTTAAGCTTGTCAATTATATTGGTAATCAACCACAGCTTTCTATAGCAATTCATGGAGAGTTCCTCATAGCAAATCACCATTTACGTTTACTTGATAAGAAAACATATGAAGCAAAAGTTGAACATGGAAAAATCTCATTATTTGACGGATCAACAAAATTAGTAACCGTTGACCAGTTGGAGCTAACTCCTGTGTCATTCACAAACTATCTGGAAATCAATAACCGTCCTTACCTTGGATCATTCCGATTTGTTGTTGAACAGGCAAAATATATTCGTCCAATTAATACTGTCTATCTTGAAGATTATTTAAAAGGTGTTGTTCCATTTGAAATGATGGCAAGCTGGAACAAAGAAGCACTCAAGTCTCAAGCAGTTGCTGCTCGCAGTTATGCAGTTGGTTATCTGTCACGAGTGATAGACGATACAATTAACTATCAAGTATATGGCGGCTATTCTTGGCATCCAAATACTGATGCAGCAGTAAATGAAACCTATGGTGAAGTGTTAAGACAAAATGGCCGCCTTGTGAGCACTGTTTTTTCAGCGAGTAATGGTGGACAAACAGAGTCAAATGCAAATGCGTGGGGTAGCACAGCATTATCGTACCTTCCAATTAAAACAGATCCCTTTGATGCAAAAACTCCTTGGCAATTTACAATAAAAAAACAGCAAATTAATTCTTCATCACTAAATTTAAAGAATCCCTCGTTATGGTGGAATACAACAACAGAAATGGATCGCTCACTTACGTCTACTATGAAAACTTGGCTTTTGCAAAATGGTTATGCAGGAAAAGACATCAAAATTGTTTCAATTCCTAAGCTAGCTCTCCATACACCAACATCAGGCGGCCGAGTCTCTAAAGGAGATATCACGTTTGAATTTTTTGTAAAAGATCGTGTAAATACAGATGGAGAGCTAGTTTTACAAAAGGTCGAATATGTAAACATTCCAGCTACCCGTATTCGTGCTATGATTGGAAACCGGGTAATCCTAAGTTATCTCGTTACAAAACAATCAGAAACAAATGATAGCTTTGCACTATTCGGTATTGGAGATGGACATGGTGTTGGTTTGAGCCAATGGGGTGCAAAAAACCGCGCAGATGCAGGACATTCTTATCGTGAGATTTTAAGCTTCTATTATGATGGGACATCTATTGTCAAAGATTACGCAGAAAGACAGCAAACATCTGGCACTACACCACAACCTGTTGTAAAGGAAGGTACGTCTGTTACTAAAATACAGCCCGTTGAAAAAGAAGAAGCACCTTCTAGTACAACAATACAGCCTATCAAGAAAGATGATACACGTAAAGATACAAATCAGCCTGTTGTTACAGCACCAGTCAAACCCGCAACACCCGCTAAAAAGTCAGTAATCGATAAAAAGGCGCCCATTATTAGCCAGCTAAAAGTAACAAGTGATCAAACTAAAAAGAAAGCTACTATTTCCTTTCACACTAATGAATCAGGAAAAGTCACAATCTATATTAAAAATGCTCAAGGGAAAATTTTGCATTATATTTTAAAGGATTCCTCAATAAAAGCAGGACCAATCAAGAAGGAATACAATTTCTCCTCATTAGCAAACGGGACATATTATGTAGGGATTACGGCAGTCGATAGCAGCAATAATCGAGCTTCTACATTACCATCTTTTACAGTAAAAAAGCCTGCACCTGTCGCGAAAACAAAAACAGGTAAAGTGAATGCCACAAAACTAAATGTCCGTGCGGCTGCTTCTACTAAAGCAAAAGTTATAGGTTCTTTAAAGAAAAACCAAAATGTTTCTATTGTTACTACAAATGGCTCATGGCATAAAATTAAGTATGGGAAGTCATATTGATATGTGTCAAAGTCTTATATTAAGTAGTAACACTGCACTAAGTTCAGCACTTTTTGCAAAGGCTATATATACGATTAAATGATAGTAAAACAAAAGGGACCCTTGCTCATATACAATGAGCATAGTCCCTTTACATTATGGTTTAATAAGCTTTAGATTTTTTGAACGTTAGCAGCTTGTGGTCCTCTGTTGCCTTCTTCAATGTCAAAAGTGACCTCTTGGCCTTCATCAAGTGATTTGTACCCTTCACCTTGAATTGACGAGAAATGTACGAATACATCATCTCCACCTTCAACTTCAATAAATCCAAAACCTTTTTCTGAGTTAAACCATTTTACTTTTCCTTGTGCCATCTCAATATTTCCTCCTAGATCAATCAAAACACGTTTGATGATAATTTCGATTTTTAGTATTACCTTTAGAATAAAAAATAAACATGAAATTTCATTTTTTAATAAATTATTTTAAAATGAATACTCCGATAAAATGTAATGACAAAATTTTCTATGATAGAATATAGAAAAGAGAGAAAAGACTAAAAAAAGGACTGTGAAGCGACGATGACAGATTACAAGGTTTTATTTCTGGACATTGATGGGACCATTCTCAAACCAGATGATACGATTGAAGACTCAACCAAAAAAGCTGTAGCAGAAGTAAAAGAAAAAGGTATTGAGGTTTTTCTAGCCACAGGTCGCCCACTACATGAGATCTCACATATAGCAGATGAATTAACCATTTCTTCATTTATCGGTTACAATGGAGCATATGCAATATACAATCATCAGGATATTTTCAGATCTCCCATGAACAGGACGACAGTTGAAAGCTATGTGAATATCGCAAAGAACAACGGACATGAGCTGGTTCTTTATACACATGAAGAAAATATCTTTTCAGATTTGGAAAGCCCTATGGTAAAAGAGTTTATTTCAGCTTTTCACTTACAAAAAAACAACAGTTACTCTGTTGATATAATTGATAAAATACTCGGAATCACTCTTATAAATCTAAGTGAAAATGAACCGGCACTTTATGAAAAAGCAGATCCCTCCATACACTTATCACAAGTAAATGTTGATGGACTTCGTCATTGCTATGACGTAATCCGGGATAATGTGAACAAAGGAATTGCTGTACAGCATATTTTAGAGCTTTTACATATTCCAAAGGAAGCATCAATTGCGTTTGGAGACGGCATGAATGACAAGGAAATGTTAAGTGTTGTTGGAGAAGGATTTGCGATGGGAAATGGACACCCTGATCTTTTTCAATATGCTAAATATAAAACAACAAAAGTGACAAACTCAGGTATTTATAATGGATTAAAATCATTAGGGCTAGTCGATTAGTTGGGAGGATCTTCATATGTACGAGCTAAAGACCAAAGAAAATGACAGTAGTGTAATCGAATTTATTGAAGCCGTAGAGAATCCCAAAAAACGTGAAGATGCGTACAAGCTATTGGATATTTTTACTGAGACATCTGGTTATCCCGCCAAAATGTGGGGGCCAAGTATTATAGGATTTGGAAAATATCACTATAAATATCCAACAGGTCATGAAGGGGATGCACCGCTCGTCGGATTTTCACCTAGAAAAGCAAAAATTAGTCTTTATTTTGCCACCGGTGATACAAAACGTGAGGAATTACTTCAGAACTTAGGTAAGCATACGTCCGGTAAAGCCTGTGTTTATATCAATAAAATTGCCGATATTGATGTGGATGTAGTAAAGGCACTAATTACACAATCCATTGAGTTTTTGAAAGAAACCTATCCGGATCAACCTGAATAAAAAACACAATCACCCTATTGATGAATCAATGGGTGATTTCTTTTAGCAATCGTTCTTCCATATCTGCATTAGTTACATCTATCTCCGATAAAAATAACTATTTTCACCAACATTGCATCCTACCGATCTTTTCTTTTACTTACCATCAAATCAAGATAAAGCTGACATTTTTGATTAAAATCGTTAAAATCAATTGTTGTTAACTCAGTAATTTGTTTCATTCGGTAATTTAATGTATTGGGATGAATAAACATTTGCTCTGCTGTTGGCTTAAGCTTGCAGTTATTCACTAGATAATATTCCAACGTTTTGACAAGCTCAGTTTGACTTTCTCTATCTTTTTCTTGAAGAATTCGGATATTTTTATTCGTATAATTCGTTCTTACATTCTTTTCATAAATAACATCCAAATACTGTAGAACTCCAATCTTGTTATATTCATAGGGAAGGTTTTCTTGTGTTCTTAATTCCTCTGTAATTGAAACAACCTCAAGCGCTTCCTTGTAACTTCTATGAAGAGAGAGAACAGGCTGATACTCGTTTCCGATTCCGATATAAATATTTGAATATCGCCTGACATCAAAGTTTGTTAGTAAATTGTCTACAATTTGAAGAGAAGCTTTTACAGGTGAATACTTAAGAGAATAACAGCCAACAATGATGACAATATTTGTCCGATACACCAACACATGACTTGTGTTGTCTTTTAAATTTAAATAGGAACGAATTGTTTCCTTTAATTCCTCGATTAGCTCTTCGTCTGCATGAATCGCATTCACAACCATTACACAAAAAATAGAAGGTAACACAATATCGAGCTCCGCAGCTTGCCACTTTAATTCCTTTTCATTTGTAAACTCATTATTTATAACCTTTCTGAAAAAGCACTCAATTTCCTCTGCTTTTTGTTGTTTTAGCTTATTTTTCTTGTAAATTAACTTTCCAACATGAAAGGAAATATCAAAAAGAAAATCAAGTTCTTCTTCAGTCAGAAGATTGTTTATTTCCTGCACCCAAATATAGCCCATAATACTATCCTTATACTTTGCATGAACAACAACTCGACGATTTAAACCAATTTCCTTCATTTCTTCAACCCGGAAAGGCCTGTCAGTTGTTTTTAATTGGTCGATAATGCCTGTTTCAACAAATCGTTCAAATATATTTAATGGACACTTTTTTGAGAAAATGGTTTGTTGGTTAGCATAATCAAAGTGATTTACATAATAAGAATTATAAGCCAGAAGAAAAAAGTGATCGCTCTCTACAATCACAGGCTTTTTTAACCCATCACTGATCACATCGACAACATCATTCAAATCAGTTAATGATAAAGCACGCTCTAATAGCTCAGTCATAAAAAAACCCCTACCTCATATTTCGTTAACCTTATGATACTTTGCTTTAGGATTACTTGTATAGTTTCATTGTAGGAAATCTTTCATAGAAATAGAACACAAGTTCAACCACATTATTTATTCACATATTTTAATGCTAATGTTTATCATTTTTTTGCATAGAAAAAAAACGGACAACATTTGCCCGCCTTCTCCTTTTATTTTTCAGGTTGATCATCAACAACCGTGATTGCATCTGAATCATTGTCCCGTTTTACATCTTGAAAAGTTATATGATTATCTGTCCGATTTGTACGGTTTGCATAAGACTTTAATAGCTCACCCATATCGATTCCTGTCATTTCTTTTAATGGTTCCTGAATATCAACCATTGTTTTTGTAATGCTTTTTCCAAAAGATGACACACCCTGACCGTTACCGGAATCTATAATTTTCACAGAATCAATATTACTTAGTGGCTGTGCAATCTTTTCAGCAAAGACTGGCAACATTTCAATTAATTTTTCAGTAATGATAACATCACCATGTTTTTCCATTGCTTCTGCTAATAGTTTACGAGCTTCTGCTTCTGCTTTCCCTCGTTCACGTATAACGTCTGCTTCAGCAGAACCTTCTTCACGACGAATTTTTGCCTTTGCTTCCCCATCGATCTCAGCTTTACGGGCTTCCGCCTCTGCTTTACGAGTCGTTTCATAGTACTCCGCATCTGCTTTTGCTTTACGAACTTTACTTTCTTCCTCTTCCAGCTTAACAGCACGTTCACGTTCTAAAAATTGAAGTGTTAATTCCTCTTCTTTTATTTCTTTCGCAAGCTTCGCTTTTTCTAATTCATAGGATTGTTCTGATTTTGCACGCGCCCGTTCAGTTTCCTCTTTGAAGGCAGCATCTTTAATATCTTTTTCTTTCTTTGACTCAGCTATTGCAATTTGACGCTTATATTCCTCTTCTTTTGCCGCTTGATCTGTTTGTGCTATATGAATACGCGTTTCACGCTGACTATTCGCTTCTGCGATTTCAGCCAGTTTACGAACCTCTGCAATACGTGGTCTTCCAAGGTTTTCTAAATAACCGTTTTCCTCATCAGCATCGCGTAAATCTGTTAAACCTAATGATGTAATTTTAAAGCCCATAAGATCTAATTGCTTTTGTGCAACCTCTGATACATCATGATTAAATTTTTCACGGTCACTGTTAATATCTTCAACCGTCATCTTCGATAAAATAGCACGAAGATTACTCCCAAGAACCTCAATAATTTCTGCTTCAATCTCTTCTTGCTCTTTCCCTAAAAATTGCTCTGCATAGTTTGCAATACCATTTAATGTGTCAGCTACCTTTACCATCGCAACTGCATCAGCGACAATCGGCACCCCGCCGTTTGTGTACACTCTTGGTGTTGAAAGCTTTAATTGAAAGGAAGTTAAATTAACAGGAGTAGCAGTTTGGAAACGTCTCAGTCTATAACCGCCACCTCGAATAATTTTCATCGAACGTCCTTCTTGGTCTGTGAATATATTCGTTTCTTTTTCAGGATCTCCTAACTTTGGACCTGTAATGATTAACGCTTGATTTGACTTGGCTGTTCGATAACGAATCTTCACCCAAAAGAAATATCCAATCCCACCGAGTGCTGCAATAATTAATAAAGGAATTAAGATAACAATAACTCCAAAAAACCCATCCATCTTTCTGCCTCCTAATAGTGTATTAAGCCATTTTTCCACGTGGTAGACTTTTTTCGGTAACTAGTTACCTTTGTTAAGTAATACGATTAAGGAAGTCGAAAGTTTCAGGAAATTAGAAATAGTTTATTTTTTTTCATGATCTACATTGTGTAACATGGGAAAGATGAAGGGAATTATTCATAAAAAAGAAAGCAGAAACTATGTCTGCTTTCTCACAACTTAATTACAACATCTCACTTATTGTTTTTGCCTGCATATGCAAAGCTAAGTAGTCCGGACCACCAGCTTTTGAGTCTGTTCCTGACATTTTAAAGCCACCGAATGGGTGATAACCAACAATAGCACCAGTACAGTTACGGTTAAAATATAAATTTCCAACATGAAACTCTTGTTTTGCACGCTCGATATACTGCCTGTTTCTTGTAATCAACGCTCCTGTTAGACCGTATTCAGTGTTATTAGCGATTTCAAGCATTTCGTCAAAATCCTTCGCTTTTGCAAAAGCAACCACAGGGCCGAAGATTTCCTCTTGCATAAGCCGAGCATTCGGGCCAAGATCAGCGAAGATCGTTGGTTCAATAAAGTAGCCTTTCGTATCGTCTCCTTTACCACCGCTCATTAAACGACCTTCTTCTTTTCCAATTTGAATATAATCCATAATTTTATCATATGAAGCCTGATCAATAACCGGTCCCATGTATGTTTCGTATTTTTCAGGGTTTCCGATAATCTTCTGCTCGGTAATTTCCACAACTCGCTGAAGCACTTGATCATAAACTTCTTCGTGAATAACTGCTCTTGATCCTGCAGAGCATTTTTGGCCAGCAAAACCAAATGCTGAAGTGAAGATAGATTGAGCGGCTAACTCAAGATCCGCATCCTTATCAACTAAAACTGTATCTTTACCACCCATTTCCGCAATCACACGTTTTAAGTGCTGCTGACCTGATTGTACTTTTGCTGCACGTTCAAAAATGCGGGTTCCAACTTCTCGAGATCCTGTAAAGGTAATAATACTCGTTTTAGGATGATCCACTAAATAATCACCAACTTCAGCACCGCTTCCTGGAACAAAGTTAACAACACCTTTTGGTAATCCTGCTTCTTCTAATACTTCTACAAATTCAGCAGCAATGACCGGTGTGGCACTTGCAGGCTTTAACACGACCGTATTACCAGTTACAATTGGTGCAACTGTTGTACCTGCCATAATCGCAAATAAAAAGTTCCAAGGTGGAATGACAACTGTTACTCCTGTTGGTGTATAAACGTATTTATTGATTTCTCCGTCACGGCTGTTTACGGACTTCCCTTTAGCCAGTTCAATCATTTGCCGACCATAATATTCTAAGAAATCTATAGCTTCCGCTGTATCTGCATCAGCTTCATTCCAAGGCTTTCCTGCTTCTTTTACTAATAATGCCGAAAAGTCATGTTTTTTTCGGCGAATAATGGCAGCTGCACGGAATAAAATATTGGCTCGTTCTTCTGGATTCCAATATCTCCATGTCTGAAAAGCTTTATCTGCTGCTTGAATGGCCATTTCCGCGTGCTCTTGAGTTGCTTTGGCTACTTTTCCCACAATTTCATCTTTGTTTGCCGGGTTATAGGAGACAATTTGACTTTTCGTTGTAATCCGTTCTCCATTGATGACAAGCGGGTATTCTTTTCCCATCACCTTATTCACATTTTCTAAAGCAGCTTCAAAAGTTTTGCGGTTTTCCTCTTTTGAAAAATCAGTGAATGGTTCGTGTTTGTAAACTGTTGTCATGATCATCGACTCCTTTTTACTTTTTAGTCATACCCTTTAAAACAAAGGCAAGGTTAGCTGGACGTTCTGCAAGACGCCTCATAAAGTATCCATACCAATCAATCCCGTATGGCACATACACACGCATTTTATAACCTTGATTAACCAATTCCTTTTGAGTTTGTGTTCTCATTCCATACAGCATTTGAAACTCAAATGAATGTTTTGGAATTTTATATTCCTCTACTAATCTCTTAGTATATTCAATAATGGCATCATCATGAGTCGCAACTCCAGTATAATGACCATTTAATAAACGAGATTTGATTATTTTTTTGTAATTTTCATCAACATCTGCCTTCTTCGGAAAAGCAACAGTAGGTGACTCTTTATATGCTCCTTTAACAAGTCTTAAAAATGGTTCATAACTATTTAAATTTCGGATATCTTGTTCAGCACGATACAAATACGCCTGGATTACTGTACTAATATAAGTATAATCAGCTTTAAGGCCCTTAAAAATTGAAAGTGTTTCTTCACACCTCGTTTCATCTTCCATATCAATTGTGACCATAATTTTATACTTTTCAGCTATATCCATAATCTTTCTCATATTTTCAAAAACTAGTTCTTTTGAAATATCTAAACCTAATGATGTTAGTTTTAGAGAAACATGAGAATCTAATCGTTGAGCAACAATCGTTTCAATTGTTTGAATGCATTCTTTTGTCCGCTCTCTTGCAATTTCTTCACTAGTAACGAACTCTCCTAAATGATCAACTGTTACCGAAAAACCCTGTTCATTTAACTCTTTTATAAATTTAATGGAGCTTGGAAAGTCTATCCCACCGACAATCTTTCCAGAGGCGATATTGCTGCCCCAATTCTGGGCGGCCCGATTCAACGTTTTATTATTTGATAGATATAAAAATAAATCTCTTGAAATGACTGACACGACAAACACCCCCATTAAAGGTTGAGTAAGAGTTTACTTACTATATATATTACGATTACATAAGCTTAAGCGACAATGTATCAAATCCACAAAGATTTAAGGGAATCATTGTGTCATAAATACAATGACATATGAAGCGCTTCTGTCATTTTCTAAGTATGTCCCTATATATGTACCCTTCCACACTTTTACCTTGTTGAAACATATTTAGTAAAACGAAAATGAGACCTGCTCTATTACAGAGCAGGTCTCATTTGGCATTTTTTATTTTTTCAATCCTAAACGGATCACATTCCAAGAATGCTTCGCTAATGGTGCAATAATATTTCCACCTTCAAGTACCGCTTTTCCTCGGTTATGTGGAACAACTGCTTGTTGTTCCAGTGTGTTAACCGCTTTTAAGTTTTCATTTTCCAACACAGTATGTTCAATGATTTGATAGTCTGAAAAACTACGAACATCACATTCTAGTGTTAAGCTATCTTCAAGGCTACGGTTCAAGGCAAAAATCGTTAGTTCTTCTTTTTCCGGGTTATGAACGGCAATTGAATCCAGATAAGGAACATCTGTGAACTCTTTTGAATCATATTTAGGTGAGGAGATAACCGGCTGTAAAGCAATCCCACGCCCGTACATGGATACATGCTGATAAGGATAAAAGATTGTTTGCTTCCACGCTCCTCCTTTTGTATCTGTCATAATTGGTGCAATAACATTAACTAACTGAGCCATACATGCCATCTTCACACGATCAGAGTGCTTTAGCATTGTCATAAGCATGCTACCTACTAATAATGCATCTTCAAAGTTGTAAACATCCTCTAATTGTGGAGGAGCAATCGACCATGGTTCTATTTTTTTATCAGCTTCATTTGAATGGTACCAAACATTCCATTCATCAAAGCTTAAATACATTGTTTTCTTACTACGTTTTTTCGCTTTAATATAGTCACATGTTGAAATGACTGTTTTAATAAAATGATCCATATCCAGCGATTTAGCTAAATAGCTAGCTGAATCGTTATTGCGATTTCCGTAATATTGGTGAAGTGAGATATAATCTGCAGCTTCATATGTATGCTCTAATGTTGTAGCTTCCCACTCAGGGAAAGTTGCCATTGAAGAACTTGAACTACCACATGTAACAAGTTCAATTGTCGGATCTACCCACTTCATAGCTTTTGCAGTTTCAACCGCAAGTCTGCCATACTCTTCTGCTGTTTTATGACCAATTTGCCAAGGTCCGTCCATTTCGTTTCCTAAACACCATGTTTTTATTTTGTGGGGATCTTTATACCCGTGCTGTTTCCGTAAATCACTGTAATATGTCCCCCCTGGATGATTACAGTATTCCACCAGGTTTCTTGCTTCATCTATTCCCCTTGTACCTAAGTTGACAGCCATCATCACTTCTGAGTTAACTTTTTTTGTCCAGTCAACAAACTCATTTGTGCCTAATTCATTTGTTTCAGTCGTTCTCCAGGCAAGATCTAAACGTCTTGGACGCTCTCCTATAGGTCCTACTCCATCTTCCCAATTATAGCCTGATACAAAATTCCCACCCGGGTAGCGGATAATCGGCACATCTAATTCTTTCACTAGTTCAATAACATCTTTTCGAAAACCGTTTTCGTCAGCAAGTGGATGATCCGGTTCATATACACCACCGTATACTGCACGACCTAAGTGCTCAATAAATGAGCCATATATCCGCGAATCCACGTCAGATATTTTAAAATCCTTATCAACTACCATATTTGCTTTTAATTTCATGCTTTACCACCCATCCCCAATTTTCATTTTATAAAAACCTAAATCTTTTTATAACTTTATAATAATCGCCCATCATTTTAGTTGTCAACGAAAAAGTGTATTCGTTTTCAAAAACTTATTATCCCCTTTTTTTATAAATACACTTTTTCTTGAACCACTAAAAATAATGACTTTCTCATTCATTTGATTTATTTTATAATGTACTAAAATAAACTTCACTCTACAGGGGGTACACCTTTGATTCATATTAAAGATTTGCGGTCAGGTCTAACCATATTTAAAGCATTAAGCTCTGAAACTAGAATTGAAATTATCAATTTATTAAGACAACATGATCGATTAAACTTAAATGAGCTAGCAGAAAAACTAAAATTAACAAATGGTGCTGTTACAATGCATATTAAAAAACTTGAAGAAAGCGGTATAATTGATATAACAACTACAGTAGGGAAACATGGAATTCAAAAGATGTGTTATTTAAATGAAGATTCGCTAACTGTGGATTTAAGAAGTAAAGAAATCGAGCATTGCTATGAATATGAAATCAATGTTGGACATTATATTAATTATAGTGCTGAGCCAACTTGTGGATTAGCTACAAAAAATAGTATTATTGGAGAATTCGATGACCCCCGTTATTTCGCTGATCCAAGTCACATTCATGCCGGAATTATTTGGTTAAACAATGGTTTTCTGGAATATCGAATACCTAACTACTTAAAACGATTTGAAGAGTTTAAAGAACTTCAATTTATTTTTGAAATTAGTTCCGAAGCACCTGGATACAATGAGGATTGGCCTTCTGATATCTACTTTTATTTAAACAATATTGAGCTTGGATTCTGGACATCACCTGGTGATTTTGGAAAAATGAGAGGCACGAATAATCCAGACTGGTGGCCGGGATACTTAAATCAATATGGAATGGCCAAATTACTGCGTATTAACAAAGATGGTACTTTTATAGATGGAAGTCGCATTTCGGATGTAACAATCGATCACATTAACCTTACGATGAAATCTGAGATAAAATTCAAATTAGCTGTTTCAGATAATAGAAAAAACAGTGGTGGCCTAACATTATTTGGAAAGGACTTTGGGCATTTTAATCATGAAATAATTGCACGTGTTTTATATGATGTTATAAAATAAAAACTTTCACCTCTTTGTAAATGAGGTGATATTTTGTTTTTCAGTCATTATTGTACATTCTAATCATTCATTTTATAGTATGATAGAAAAAAGTGTATGGGATGTAAGGAGGAATTTTTTTATGAAGATTGCCATTATCCTCGTCATTTTAATTGGTGTTCTCGCTTTACTAGGTACTATTTTAATTGGTGGCAAGGGAGATAAACATTATGATACAAAAACAAAAGCAAACCTCTCTCGCTTATCATGGATTTATATTATTTTAGGAATTGGCATTATAATCGCTTTTGCATTTTATTTATAATAAATGCCGAATTAACCATTCTTCTTAATATGTTCAATTGTGAACAAATTAAGAAGAATTTTTTTATTGTAAAAAATAAAATAGGTTACTCCTTGACATAGGTCTTTTGATGCAATAAAATGAAAGCGGATACAAATTTACTTAAAATTTTATTGAAACCGTTTTCCACTAACGAACATAAAATATATGAACTATAATCAAAGGAGTGCCACAAATCATGAAACAATTTGTCTTTTTAATTGACACCGGAAATGAGAAAACAGAATACAAAATCAAAGCATCCGGAATGACAGAAGCTGTAGCAAAAATTAAAGAAGTAAAAAACGAAATAAAGAAAAGTAATCCCCCATCTTTTAAAATTCAGTTTAAAGGCGTCATTTATGAAAACGCTTCCTGATAAAAACAGAGACCTTTCCACGTGAAAAGGTCTTTTTCTAATTTTGATAATTCCACACCATTTTTCCTGTACAACAAAAAAGTACGTTCTTATAAAAAGAACATACTTTTTTAACTTTATTTTGTTTTGACAACCGACTTATTATTTATTTTCTCCATTTTTTGATAATAAGCAGCAAAACCTACGTACGTGATAAGTGTACCCATGAAGAATGGAACAAGAAAAGTAAATACACCTAAGCTTATATACAAAATAACTCCACTAATTACCAATACAACCATATTAATTAATGGATAGACCATTGTAAGAAAGAAGGCATTCTTTACACTTGTCAAAAGCTTTAATTCAGCATGTACAGTGTTTGAGAAAAAGAAAAGTGTCATTAAGAAAAGAAATAAAAATCCGATTAAAAAGAATGAACTAACCAAGACATTTACCTTTGAGAAAAAGAAAAAGTCAACAGTCCAGATCACCCAAAAAAGAGTAAGCAATAAACCACCTGTTAAACTTCTTACATAGTTCTCTTTGTAAAAACGCCAGTATGATTTAACTAGTGGGACGTCATCCTCTCCCATCACCCATTTTCTCACAACGCCAAACATTGCTGATGTCGCCGGAAAAAATATAAAAGGAGCTAAAACAGCAATTGTTCCCAGTAATAAAAAGACCGACCCTTCATCTTCTGCAAACAAAAGTGACATAGCTAGATAACAAATAGGCAGATTAAATATAATCCACATTATATTAATAACAGATAAACGCATAATCCATTCAAATAAACGGTTTAAACCACCCATTACATTTGTCATAAATACATCCTACTTTCTTTTTTGTAAGCTCTTTCTTTCTATTATATCACTAATTTTTCTTTTTTTCGTCACTAAAAATAAATCTCCTAATTTATCTTTATCTTAATTAGCTAGAGCTTTATGAAATAAAAAAACTACTTGCCTTAATATAGAAGACTTAGTTTTCTTTTACTATTATCCATAATAAATTTATACTTTAAAAAAATGCGAGTTTTTCGTTCATTCATTCGATATAGATAGTGAAAAAGCTTTTTTAATAAAATAAGGAGAATCAATAATGACATGTAATGCTGTGAATTTTATTAAACTACTACAAAAACAAAATGAAGAGGCTCTCGAATACATCATTGATGAATACTCAGCTCTTGTAAATGCCATAAGCTACAAAATCTTACACAATGTTAGCAATGATGCGGTAGATGAATGTGTGAATGATGTATTCTTAACAGTTTGGCAGAATGCAAATAAGTTTAAAGGTACAAGTACGGAATTCAAGAAATGGATTGCGATGGTTACAAAATACAAAGCAATTGATCGTTTTCGTCATATAAAGAAAATCCAAAATCGAGAGCAAAGTGAAGAGGAACTTCAGATACATCCCCATATAGATGATGTCCAAATGCAAATAATTAAAAAGGAAGAAACAAACACGCTTCTCCTTATCCTCAGTACATTACCTGAGATGGATCGTGATATTTTTATGATGAAATATTTTCTTTATTTAACAAGTGCTGAAATTGCAGCGTCTCTAAAAATTTCGGTGTCAGCGGTAGAAAATCGATTATATCGGGGCAAGAAAAAACTAGCACAAAACAAACATCTGAAGGAGCGGTTTTTATGAGTAATGATTTACAAGAATTTCTTGATATTGATATTAATGATATCGAACCAAGAGCATTAACAACGAAAAGGAAAGCAGAAATAAAACAACATGTATTGAGGAAGAAAAAAAGGCAAAGAAACGGACTTTTCTACATACTTTAACTGCTGCAGCATTGATTGGAGTTACGGTTATTACCGGCAGTATCGTAAGCGTTCCCGTATTAGCAAATCACATTCCTTTTATCCAAAATATTATGGAGCATTTTAAAAAAGATACTCTTCCCAATGAATACGTTGATTTAGCTACAGTTGTCAATCAAGTGCAGTCAAGTAATGGAATTGATATTATGATTGAAAATGCAGTTTACGATGGAACAAATGTGATAATTACTTATGCAATCCAGACTACATATGACCTTGGAAATCAACCAAGATCAGAAGGTTTTATAGATATAGAGGATGTTAAGGCAATAGGTGGAACAGGATACATTGATAAAATGAATGAAACAACATATGTAGGTGTTGAAAAAATCACTCCACATTTTGATGGAAAAAGTCCTGAAGACATTAACATCAAGTGGGAGCCGAAAGTCTTTGAAAACAGTAGTGATACTAAACAATACGAAGGTGATTGGTCATTTGAATTTTCCTTAACCCAACTACAAACAAGTACTCAGTTACTTAACAAAAAAGAAGAGTATCCCGGGATTACTCTAAACCTAATATCTTTTGAGCATTCAAAAATGGCATCAGTCTTACAATATGAATTTGTTGTTGATCGGAATATTTTAAAGGAATCGCCTTTTATTTCAATTGAAATGAGTAATATAACGGACAACTTAGGAAACAAATATGACGTAAATAGTAATGGAGGAGTAAGTTTTGATGATGGGGCATTTCATAAAAGTGAAGTCTCTATTTACTCCATACATCCGGATGCTCGTACTTTAACATTTACACCACAAATCTATTATTCAAAAGGATCAGGAATGGTTCTCAATGTTGAAGAAATGCAACCAATTTCGATTAACTTGAAATAAAAACTATTCCCAAATGAGAGAATCCAGTAGGACTTATCGTATTTCTCGGGAGTGAGACCTCCTCATGCCTCTCACTCCCTATTGATGCTTATTAGTAGATATAATTGTAATTACTGATAAAAATAAAATAAGGCAAGCACAAATGCTCACCCTTTATATTAAGAATTAAAATCATATATACGGCCTTTTATTAAATAAGCTGCACTTTCAGCAATATTAGTTATGTGATCTGCTGTTCGTTCCAGGTATCGATTGATGAAAAGTAATTGCACTAATTGATCTGTTTCCTCTGGATGATCTTTTAAATAATTAGTAATTGCTTTGTATGTTTCACCACTATATTTATCAACCTTATCATCCAAATCGCCAACTTCTTTAGCCAGAACCATATTTTCTTCAATAAATGATTGTAATGCCTTTTCAAGCATAGTAATGGATAGATCTTTCATTTGATCAAGATTTGTGATTTGTACTAAAGAGTGGGTTTGACCAATTTTTATTGTAGACTTTGCTATATTTACAGCAAAATCTGCAATTCGCTCAATCTCGGATGTAATCTTTAAAGCACCTATAATTCTTCTTAAATCTCTGGCAACTGGTTGCTCTTTCACCATTAGCCATATGACAAATTGATTGATTTCCGTGTCCAGGTTATCGATTACTGTATCTTCATCAATTACTTTTAATGCAATCTCCACATCTTGTTTTTTTAAGGCTTCAAATGCTTTCTCCATTGCAGTAATTGAAAGCTTAGCCATCATTGACATTTTGCCTTGTAATTCCTGCAAATTATTATCAAAGCTCTCACGAACGACCATTTTCTACTCCCCCAAAATCTTACCCAAATCTTCCAGTTATATAATCTTCTGTTCTCTTATCTGTTGGCATTGAGAAAATATTGTTTGTTGAATCAAATTCAATGATTTCCCCATTTAGGAAAAAGGCTGTTTTGTCTGATACTCGTGCAGCCTGCTGCATATTATGGGTCACAATAACAATTGTGTAATCTTTTTTCAAGCGTTCAATTAATTCTTCTACTTTTAATGTTGAAATTGGGTCTAATGCTGATGTAGGCTCATCCATTAAGATGATTTCCGGCTTCATCGCAATTGCACGTGCAATACAAATCCTTTGCTGTTGACCACCAGATAGTCCGAGTGCTGATGTTTTCAGGCGATCTTTTACTTCGTCCCAAATTGCAGCACCACGTAAGCTTTCTTCAACAATGTTATTTAAAACTTTTTTGTTTTTTATCCCCTGCATTCTTGGACCATAGGCAACATTATCATAAATACTCATCGGGAACAGGTTTGCCTTTTGAAAAACCATTCCAACTTTTGTTCTTAATTTTATCACATCATTTGATTGATAGATGTTTTCTCTATCTATAACGATGTCACCATTAATCTTTACACTGTCTATAAGATCATTCATGCGATTTAATGTTCGTAGAAAAGTCGATTTCCCACATCCAGAAGGTCCGATTAACGCAGTAACTTCCTTTTCTTGAATATCCAATGAAACAGAATAAAGTGCTTGTTTATCCCCATAAAATAAATTTAAGTCTCTTACACTGATTTTGACATTGCCGTTTGTTTGCTGGTTGAATTGTGATTGGTCTTTCCTGTTACTATGTTCAATCTCTGTTGTACCCATGTCAATACACCTCTTTTAATAGTCAGCTTTATTTAATTTCTTGGAGATAAACGTCGCCGAAAGGTTCAGTACCAATATGATGACGATTAAGACAATTCCAACCGCAGCAGCAAGCTCAATGTCACCTGATTCCTGTGTAACCAAATAAGAATGGACCGTTAATGTCCTTGCTGAGGAGAAAATACTGTCCGGCATAGCAGCAACCGTTCCAGCAGTTAAAAAGATGGCTGCAGATTCCCCAACTATTCTCCCGATCGAGAGGATGATTCCAGATAATATTCCAGGCATCGCACTCGGTAAAATGACTTTATATAATGTTTGCAGCTTTGTTGTTCCTAAAGCTAGAGAGCCTTCTCGATATGTTTTTGGTACTGTCTTTAAAGATTCTTCTGTTGTTCTGATAATAACTGGTAATACGATAATTGTCAGCGTTAATGAAGCTGCTATAATCGACATTCCCAATTTTAATGTTGTAACAAAAAATACTGCGCCGAATAATCCATAAATGATTGATGGAATCCCAGTTAAGCTTTCCGTTGCGAAGCGGATCATTTTTACAAGACGACCTTGTTTTGCATATTCCTGCAAATACACTGCAGCCAAAATTCCTACTGGTGTAGCAATTAATAATGAGATCACAATTGTATATATTGTTGTGATAATCATTGGCCAAATTCCGCCATGACCTGTTGGAGAATAATCCCCAAAGATAAAATCTATGCTAATTAAGCGATATCCTTTATAAAATATATATCCAACAATCGTTACAAGGATGGCAATAGTTAAGAATGCTGAAAACCAGAGAAGTCCACGCAATATGGTATCTTTTACCTGTCTCAACTCAATGACCACCCTTCGCACTGATTTTTGAAAGAACAAAATTTAATAATAGGATAAAGGAGAATAAAACGATACCAGTTGCAAATAACATTTCCTGGTGTGTCCCATATGCATAGCCCATTTCTAAAGCGATATTGGTCGTTAATGGACGTATACTGTCAGTTAAGCTTGTAGGGATAATTAAACTGTTACCTGCTACCAGGATAACTGCCATTGTTTCTCCGATCGCTCTCCCTAAACCTAAAACAATTGCTGCCATAATACCGGATTTCGCTGCAGGAACAACAACCTTAAAAATGGTTCCTATATGAGAAGCACCTAGTGCCAATGACCCCTCACGATACGTTTTAGGCACTGCGCGAATCGCCGTTTCTGCAACAGTTACAATTGTAGGTAACATCATAATTGCTAATACCAAAATAACTGCAAATAAGCTTTGACCCTTCGGTAAGTGTAAATTGTTCTGCAAAAATGGGACGATGATAGCGAGTCCGAATACTCCATATAAAACTGATGGAATACCGGCCAATAATTGAACAGCTGGTGAGATGAGCTTCGCTATACTTTTGGGTGCAATTTCTGATAAGAAGATGGCTGTAAATAATCCAACCGGAACTCCAATGATTAAAGATCCAATTGTTGCAAATATAGAAGCTACAATCATTGGTAATATTCCAAATTTATCTTCACTTGGAACCCAATCTACCCCAAAGATAAAATCAAAAAAACTATATCCATCAGCAATAAATGGTAGTGAACCTTTATAAAATACAAATCCTATAATGACCATTAAACTGATAACTGAAAGTAATGCACAAAAAAGAAATAACTTTGATGATAATTTCTCAAGAAAGTACTTCCTCTTATTTGATTTTCCAATATCTATTGTTTGATCCTCAACAGGTAGTCGCGGCATACTTCATTCCTCCATGTTTGCTCTAACACATGATGTTTTATGTCTGACATGTCGTTTTGACATCTGTGATTGTTATGTTATTTAATCGGTATTGCACCTGACTCTGCAGCAATCGCTTGTCCTTCAGGTCCAAGAATATAGTCAATAAACTGTTGTCCTCCACTAGATAGTTGATTATCCTTGTGAATAAACAAAAACGGACGTGATAAACTATATTTTTGCTTAAGGACATTTTCAGCTGTAGCTTCTACTCCATTAATCTTTACTGTTGAAATCGTTGAATCAATATATTCAAATGAAATAAAGCCAACTGCATGCTTATTTGTTGCCACGGTTGTTTTTATATTACCGTTTCCGGAAGCAATAATAGAACTTCTAACTAATTCCCCTGACGAATACCCTACTATTTCTTGAAATGCATCACGGGAACCTGATCCGTCCTCCCTGGAAACAACGACAATTTCCATGTCATCTCCTCCCAGTTCCTTCCAATTGGTAATCTCACCTGTAAAGATTTCCTTTACCTGTTCCAATGTAAGGTCTTTAACTTTATTGCTTGGATGTGTTACAACCACTATCCCATCATAAGCAATAATCGTTTCAGTTAGCCCTTGTGCTTTTTCTTCTTCTTTCAAATCACGTGAAGACATGCCAATTTCAGATACTCCGCTTATAGCATTTGTTATGCCTGCTGACGAACCTATCTGATTAATCTCTATATTTACATTCGATTTCTCTTTGTATTTTTCTGCCATTTTTTCCGCCAATGGTCCTACGGATGTCGAACCTGAAATTGCAATTGTATCTGAACCTTCATTGGTTGACTCTTTACCATTATCATTGTTATTGCATGCTACTAATGCAGCAGCAAAAAATAACATCAATAAGCCAAATGTTGTCTTTCTCATAAATGTCATTTCTAAACCTCCAAGGTGATCTACTGACAACTTCTTTTCATATAATACCCATTGTTAAGAATAAACATAGATTGTAAATTCTCTATTAAGAAATTGTAAAGGTTTTGTAAATTTTATTAACTAGGTGTTAATTCTATGTAAATATGTGATATATATCCAACTTAGAAAAATAGTCCCTTTGAAAGATTAAACCGTTATCAATGAAGTGATAAATCCAATCATTTTTTTCTTACTTTCCCTCTATTATATTTCTCTCCTTTTTATTTTGTTACATCTACCACATAGTCATATTACTTATTTACAAAACATTTCCCATTTTTCTTTACTAAAAGTTATATGATCCAAATAGTATTTAACAATTACTTTGCTATATACCTTTTCTTATCTTCTTTAGTTACATTTATAAATAATGAAAAAAGCCCCCAGCTATTTAAGGTAAAATGATAAAATGTAAGTATGTAAACTCAACTACATTTTAAGTTTACATACTTACAACTATTAGAGGAGGAAACCATGTTTAAACTACGAGGTCATCATATTTTTTGCTTATTAGGCTATCGAGGTATGGGGTATTCTATTGAATATATTGAAAATATGACGCGTTTGCATCAAACTTTGAGAGAGGAGCCTAAAACAAGTGTACAACTCATCTCGGGTCCTGATCATTTGTGTGACAAATATCCAAACAGTGGGAAATACCATTGTCAGGAGGATCATATTTATGAAAGAGATGCGGCTATATTAGAGAAATTAGGGCTCGAAATTGGACAGATTTTGAATTGGGAGGAAATTGAAGTTATCATAAACAAGCGTATCATCCCTTCAGATATTCAAACGGTTTGTAAATCTTGTTATTGGAGAACTTATGGTGTTTGTGAAGAAGGTGTGCAAGATATTCTTAATGGAAAAGGCTTAAGGAAAGTGAAGTAAATCTCCGTAACATCTTTTAGTATGTATTCTTCAATCTTTAAAAATAAATTCATACACAGGACTATTATTTCTATCTCCTTGAATAATTTCACCATTTCAAAGCAATCTAATATGTGTTTAGGAGGTGAAATTTTTGACCAATCCAACTAGAGACAATAAAAAGCAAAAAAACAACCTGCAAAATTCTGAAATTGGTTCAGGGTCAGCATATATTAAAGAGCACGCCGGTCATGTTGAAGGTTATGGAGAAAATTATCCAATTGAACATAACTCAACTAATACGACTCGTCCTGAATAATCATAATTATTTCTAAAGAGTGAATGAGTACATCGTTCACTCTTAACTTTTTTAGCAACAATCCTGATATGCCGAATGAACATGCATCTGGTTTAAATGATTTAAACAATTAAAGCTTACCGTGAACTGAACCAATATTGGTTCAGTTTTTTTATAAAAAATTGATAAAAACTTACACAACAAAGAGTATTTCCCAAATACGAGAGGAACTTTTTCCTTTTTCACATAATTGTAAAGATTTATTAATCAAATTATTAGCACAAATAAGGTATAATCCTAATTTGATACATTATTAAAGAGATAAACGAGGAGGATAAAATGGGTGAATTAGACATTCTCTATACATTGAAAATGATTATTATTGGGCTAGTGCAAGGATTTACAGAGCCTATCCCTGTGTCATCAAGTGGTCACGTAATGATTGCAAGTGAAATTTTGGGACTAGGAGAACAAGGATTTACTTTTGCTATATTAACTAATACTGCTTCATTACTTGCGATTCTTTATATTTACAGAAAGGATATCTTTAGGCTTATGAATAATTCCATTGCCTATTTAAGAACAAAAGATTCTCGTTATAAAAGCGATTTTCACTTTATTTGCTTTATTATCATAGGTACTATACCTGCGGGTGTTCTAGGTATTCTATTGAATGACTTTATTGGTGAAAATGTCAACATGACTACCATTGCCATCATGTTATTTGTAACAGGAATTGCATTATGGTTAATTCGTAATATAAAAGGTACTAAAGACGAGAGTGACCTTTCCATTAAGGATGCCTTCATGGTTGGTTTAGGACAGGCTGTTGCCTTAACTCCTGGTATTAGCCGTTCAGGAGCAACGATTATTTCATCCATAGCTGTCGGAATGAAGCAAGATACAGCTCTTCGTTTTTCATTTATGTTATATATCCCTGTTAGCCTTGGTGGAGTAGTTCTTGGGTTTACTGACTTTCTGCATGAACCAAATAAAGATGACTTGGCCATTCCATATATAGCGGCATTTATTTCAACTCTATTGATGTCTTATTTTGCGATGAAGTGGTTTATGGGAATTATGAAGAACGGCAAACTTGTTTATTTTACATATTATTGTTTCATCGTCGGAACATTTCTTTTAATCTTCTTTTAAATTCTTTGAAACGACTATTTTCATAGGTTTTTTCAAATGCTAATTATCATCCCTGTAATTCATAACAAGGATGATAATTAGCCCATTTTTTTAGTTCTTGTTATACTTTTATAAAGGTTTAGCAAAATTATGATAAATGGGGGCATAAAGATGAGCAAACAGGAAATACAGCAAAAAATCGATGAATTAAAAATGGAATATGTGAGGACTCAAGGAGATATTGAAAAATTGGAATCCACAGGACATTCTGTTGAGAAACTGGAGGAAAGGCTGAGTGTGATTGAAGAAACGCTTTCAACATACCGGAAAGAACTGACCAATCTTTAATGTTCATGAACAACATTCTCTATCATAGAACATATAGTTGTCCTAAAAAGTAAATTCTGAAACTAGTAAAGCAAGTAAGGAGCAATGAACGGTTTAATAATGTAAATAAATATTGAAAAGGGTAGATCTTTCTACCCTTTTGCTATCTTATTAAATTCGGAGGTGTTTTTCCCTCGAGAGCAATAGCCATATTTTCTGCAGCTAGCTTTGCCATCTTTGCTCTCGTTTCAGCTGTAGCTGAACCGATATGCGGGAGCGTGACAACATGAGGCATTGATAATAAGGGATTATCCTTCTCAACAGGTTCAATCTCAAAGACATCTAACCCTGCGCTGAGGATTTCTTTTTTCTGCAGTGCATTAATTAAAGCTTCTTCATCAACGTTTTTCCCTCTTGATCCATTAATGAAAATCGCTGAATCCTTCATCAAGGTAAATTCTCTCTCTCCAATCATTTTTTCTGTTTGAGGTGTGTGTGGAACCATTAAACAAACAAAATCTGAATTCTTCAAAAGCTCATCTAATGAGCAATATGTTGCATCAAATTCACTTTCTGCTTCCTTATTTCTCGAACGATTATGGTATAAGATTTCCATATCAAAGCCGAAGTGTGCCCGTTTAGCGACCGCTCTGCCGATACTTCCCATCCCGATAATACCTAATGTTTTATAATGTACATCCACACCAAAAAGGTCTTCACCCTTTGTTCCTCCCCATTTTTTAGCCTTTACATAATGATCAAGCTCGGGCATTCTTCTTGCCGTTGCCAGTAAAAGTCCAAAGACTGTATCTGCTGTTGTATCATCAAGCACCCCGGGTGTATTTGTTGCTATTATGTTTCTTTTCTTAAGCTCTTCTATATTCAGATTATCATAACCAACCGAAATATTTGAAATGACCTTTAAATTTGGAGCTTGATTTAATAGCTCTTGCCCTATGTTCATACTGGCACCTAACAATCCATGTGCAGTTTGTAATTCAACTAGAAAATCCCGGTAATTTTCATCATTAAGAGTCGGAAAATAACTTACATCATATTTATTTTTCAAGAAATATAAAACTTGATCTGGTAATTCACGATAAACCACGACCTTTTGTTGCATACTGCTCCCCCTTGTGTAAAAAACATTATTTTAATAACTTCAAGGAAAGTTGGAAAAGTCCTGCATATAATACTGCTACATAATAAAAAAGGATAAAAGCCAATGAGATTAAAATTATCTCAGACTTTTATCCATCCATGGAGATAGCTATCATGAGGTATAGCCATTCACTTTATCCCGATCCAAATTTCTTGTTTTGAGTGAGGGGAGATTCACAACAAGAATTGAACCTTAGAATTTTTTATATATACATAGTACCTTATTTAGTTGTAGTATAAAGAAAAAAAGAAACCTCACCATTACCTTGTAATAAACTCTCACATAGTTTCATCAAACATTTACAACATCTATGTCAGATTAATGTGGAAGTATGATTTCATTTTTTCTGCAAGTTTGGCCAAGCCAATGCCAATTTGTTCTATTGGTCAATTCCTTATATAACATTAAAAAGTCTTCGCCAGATCCTTTGCACGTGCAATTCCATTTGCTTTTATCTCTTCAGCTTTATCAGGCATAGCGTTGTGACCTTCAATAAATAACCCTTCAAACGACGGTACTCCGAAGAAATTCATAATCACACTTAAATAGCGATGTCCCATTTCAACTTCTGCTGCCGGTCCTTCAGAGTAAATACCGCCTCTTGCTTGGATATGAAGTGCTTTTTTATCCGTCAACAAGCCGATAGGTCCTTCAGCCGTATATTTAAATGCTTTTCCTGCTACAGCAACTGAATCAATATAAGCTTTCATAACGGGTGGAAAGGAGAAATTCCAGAACGGAGTAACAAATACAAATTTGTCAGCGGATATGAACTGTTCACTTAGTTCATTAAGTCTGCTTACCTTTGTTTTTTCTTCTTCTGATAACTCGTCAAACCCTTTTCCTGTTTGTAATTTCCCCCACCCACTAAACACGTCCACATCAATATGTGGAATATGCTCTTTATATAAATCAATATGGACGATTTCATGATTAGGGTTAGCTTCTTTGTATGAATCAATAAAAGCTTTTCCTGCTGCCATACTAAAAGAAACCTTGTCATCATGAGGATGTGCTGTAATATACAAAACTTTTGTCATTTTCATCTTACCTTTCTATTATTAAGTCATTATAGTTTGATACAAAACGGCGAAAATAAACAACAAGTAAAAAGTTTTAACAATTTATGATGTTTTCACAAAGAAGGATAGTAGTAACAAGTATGCGGTTTAAGACATAACTAGAAAGTTTTCCTTTCATTAAACCAGTAACCAAGTAAATATAAACTAGTTAAAATAAAGAAAGAATATGTAAGTGGCCAATCATATGTTTTATAAAGATCAATACTTTCTAGCAATGGCAATCCTATAAATGCACCGAAACCACCATATAAAACTGCCTTAATAAAAGGATTAACATGAGGCTTAAACTGTAACAACAACATAAATAATACCGGTAAAAGAGAGAGTCTATAAGAAAAGCTTATAGTAGCTATTGGGATTACTTTGACTGGATAGGCCCATTTCCCAAGACCTACACCTATTACATCCAGAATTTCAGATATAACCATAACTAGTAACCCTGCAGAAAATAAATGTGCAGATCTTTTCCGATCACGGAATAATATCCAAATTATCCATGGAACAATGATCATAGCGAGTGCTATCCACCATTGCCATGTGAATAAAAAAGCATTCGTTACAGCTTCTATTGTTAACTGGGATGCGTCACTGATCTTTTCTGTAGCTTTATCTATTTGGTCTAGCCCATCTTGGTATGTCACATTGCTCCTCCTTCTTATGCTACTATTTGTTTTTATTTTACACCTGCTTTTTTGAACTATACTCTTTGAAACAAAAAAGGATTTGCTATACTAAGCAAATCCTTTTAAAAAAATTAATCATTTATATCTATAGCGTATGGGTTACCCGCAATATTTTTTCTCATTTCATCTGTGATCTCAAACACTTGATTTTCCGCTATTTCATTCATTGAGATAAATTCTGTTGAACTGCTTCCATCATAATGAAGTGGTTTTTGATTCATAGTCATGCCCCCAACTAGTTATATTCTTCCTATTAATAGCCTTTACATTTGTCTTACATATTATCCAAGAATATTCTTGCTGTGGCTTATGAAAATAAAGATTGAACCTGCACATAGTATGGTAGATTTTATTACAAACTCATATTTTTTCTTGGTCGAAGAACTTATACTAAACAAAAGCACTAGCGCCGTGATCAGCCACGAGCAAATAAGGCGATTTGGAATAGAAGGTGTTTGAGCTAGACACTACACTTAAATACAAAATTTTATATTTTCTTAACTTATAAACAAAAATAGACTGCCGATTACTCAGCAGTCCATTCTTATCGTTTTAATATCAGCCTGTATTACGTAATCCTGCTGCAATACCGCTAATTGTTAAAAGTACTTCTGTTAATAACTCTTCATTAGGCTCTTCCTGTTGACGAAGCTGCTTTATGAGTTCTACTTGTAAGAAGTTTAACGGATCGACATAAGGGTTTCTACGATGTACAGATTCTTTAATATTTGGTGTATGATCTAACAGCTCTTCATCATCTGTAATTTGCAGAAGAACTGTTTTTGTTTTTTCATATTCTTCCAGGATATTCCCAAAGATACGATCTGCAATTTCTTGATCATTTACTAAAGATGTATATTCTTTAGCTGTTGTAATATCTGCCTTCATAAGAGCCATCTGCAAATTGTCAATTGTGGAACGGAAGAATGTCCACTCATTGTACATACGTTTTAATAGTTGTAAGTTTTCTTCACTTTTTGAAGCAAAACTTTCCAAACCAGTTCCTGCAGCATACCAAGCTGGTAACAACTGACGGCTTTGTGTCCATGCAAATACCCAAGGAATCGCACGTAAATCTTCAAAACGATTGCGATTTTTACGTTTCATAGGACGGGAGCCGATATTTAGTTCAGCCAATTCATTTAATGGTGTTGCTTCTGTAAAATATGTTAAGAAATCAGGATCTTGGAAAACTAGTGATTGGTACTTTTTTAAGGAAACATCTGAAATTTCCTCCATTGCATTTTCCCATGCTAGTTCACGTAAATGCTGCTGTTCAGATTCCTTTGAAAGATTAACAGATGCTTCAATCAAGGTAGAAGTTGCTTGCTCTAAACTACGATAAGCAATATCCTCTACTAAATAACGAGATGATAACACTTCTCCTTGCTCGGTAATTTTAACTCCATCTCCCAATGTTTCAGCAGGCTGTGATAAAATACTGCGGTTTAGCGGACCGCCGCCACGACCTAATGAACCACCTCGACCATGGAAAAATTTCAAGCCTATTTGGTAACTTTTCGCCATATCATGAATTTCAAGCTGAGCTTTGTATAATTTCCAGTTGGCTGTAAGTGTTCCACCATCTTTACTGCCGTCTGAATACCCAAGCATGATTTCTTGAGAATCACCGTGGATTTTCAAATGATTGCGGTATACATCCATTTCAAATAATGTTTCCATAATCTTAGGACCCGCAATTAAATCATCAACGGTTTCAAGAAGCGGAGCAACATTTAGATGACTTTCCACTGATCCGTCTGCATGTAAACGATAGATACCGGCTTCCTTTGCAAGAACCAGCACTTCTAAAAGGTCACTTGCTGCTTGTGTCATACTAACGAGATACACAAGAATCGATTTCTTGCCAAATGTTTCATGTGCTTTCTTGATCATTGTAAAGACTTTAAGCATTTCCTGTGTTTCTTTAGAATAGTCTTCATTTAAAAGTAAGACAGGACGCGGATCTTTCAAAACACTTTCTAATACATTTAATTTCTCCTCTTCACTAAGTGCAGCATAATCTTCGGTTACTTTTACTTTACGCAGGATTTCTGTTATCGCTGCTTCATGTTCACCGCTGTGATTACGAATATCAAGTGTTGCTAAATGGAAACCAAATAGCTGGACTTGCCGAATAAATTTCTTGAGCATTTTCAATTCTCGTCTTGCAGGTTGATGTGCATCAACACTTTCCTGAATTAAATATAGATCCTCTAACAGTTCCTCTGAAGCTTTATATCCAATGTCAGATTTCCCAACTGCTTCAATTCTCGCTATTATGATTGCAATTTTACGGCGATAAACTTCTTGTTCTACTGGCCATCTTTTTTCAGCCGTTAAGTAAAGTTGCTCTTCTTTTTCAACATTAGAAAGAAGCTCTTCGCTGATCTCAACACGAGTAGAAGAATGGCTGAAGCGTTTCATTGCTTCAATTAATGAATCTCGATATTTCTTAAGTACAAGCTCTCTATGGCTTTCCAAAGTTTCCCATGTAACCTCTGCTGTTACATTCGGGTTTCCATCTCTATCTCCACCAATCCATGAGCCAAAACGCAGAAAATTCGGTACATTCCAAGTATGACCAGGGAATTGCTCTGTAAGTCCTTCTTCCAGATCTTGATGGATATCTGGCAACACATCAAAAAATGTTTGGTCAAAATAATATAGACCATTACGTACTTCATCCATAACTGTTGGCTTGCGATGACGCAGTTCATCTGTTTGCCATAGAATTGTTACTTCATTTAACAAACTGTCTTCTAATTTTTTACGTTCTTTCTTTGTTAACATTGTATTGTCAAGGTCTTTCAATATTTTGCCGATTCGTTTTTGAATCTCAATAACTGAGCGTTTAGTTGCTTCAGTTGGATGCGCAGTTATGATAAGCTCAAGTGATAACGTGTTCAAGACATTTTGAATTGTCTCCTCATCAATTTCATTTTCTTTTAATGAAAGAAGTGCACTTTCAATTGATACAGGTTGAACAACATGATCATCTTGGAGCTGATATTCGCGACGACGACGAATGCGGTGATTTGACTCTGCGGCATTAATTAGATGAAAATAAATTGAAAAGGCACGAATGATTTGCTTACGCATTGGTGGGTCTAAATTCACGATTTCTTCTTTCAGTTCATTATATATTTGCCTATCAAAGTTATTTCGTAGAGACTTCGCCATCATTCTAAATTTTTCAACTTTATCTAGTAGCTCCGTTCCTCCATGATGAACAATAATTTCACCTAGAATATGTCCTAGTGATTTTACATCACGACGTAACGGAAGACTGCTGTCATTTGCTTCTATTCTTGTTGTCATTTTTGTCACCTTCCCTAAGATTTTATTATTCTATTAAATATTAAGATAATTCTATCATATCATTATTCGGAGAGAATTTCATCTAAATTTCATGAAATTGATATCTATATACGATGAATTGAGTCTATTTCATCTAATTCATATATATTTATCTCAAATTTTATGTAAAATTATCCTTTTATTACTATTTGTTGAAGTTTTATGATGAAGTTTTTTAGTTTGAAGATTTATGAAAATACACGAAAGACAGTTCTTAAAGAAGAACTGCCTTTCATATATTATGAATCCATCGCATCTAAAATGATCGTTACTTTAAATAAATCACCATCAACATCAATATCAAGCTGTCCCTCATGCAAGTCAATGATTGATTTTGCTATAGCTAAACCTAGACCAGATCCTTCTGTATGTCGAGATTCATCTCCACGTTTAAATCGTTCAAATAATTCATTGACATCTTCACTAAGTTCATACTTTGATACATTTTTAAAAGTTATGATAATTTGTTGATTTTCATGCTTAATTGCTAGATATGCTCTTGTATTTTCCAACGAATATTTCAGAATATTTCCTATTAAATTTTCAAAAACTCTCCACAGCTTTTGTCCATCTATATAAGCGAATAAAGGGTTATCAGGATTTGTTACACGAAATTGCACTGTCGATGCTTGAATAGTCTCATTGTATTCCGCTAATGCCTGTTGCAGCAGTTGAACAACATCTACCTTTGCTTTTGATAATTCAATATTTCCACTGGCCATTTTCGAAGCTTCAAACAAATCATCGATAAGTACTTTTAATCTTTTTGATTTACGATCAATAATCTCAATATATGTTGAACGTTCATCATTTGTAAGCTCAGCATTCTTTAATAACTCGGAATACGTAATAATAGATGTTAAGGGGGTCCTTAGATCATGGCTTACATTTGTTATTAATTCTGTTTTTAACCGTTCACTCTTCACCTGTGCTTTTTGTGAGGTTTTCACACCATGTTTTAATTGATTAATATCTGACGCAAGAGTAGCTAGTGACGTTTTTCCAACAACCTTCAAATCTGATTCAAATTTCCCTTTTGTTAAGGCAGATGCATGACGGGTTATCTCATTATAATATCCGAGCCTTCTTATCAAAACAATGGATACCGGCAATGCAACTACAACAAATGCAGGAAAGTAGATAATTAAAAATCTTGGCTCTACAACCACTACTGCAGCTCCAAGACCAAACATAAACACAATCGCCAGAACCAAAAACACTTGTGTTCCAACTCTGCGATTTGCAAAAGCATCTCGGATCATTTTTAATAATTGATAAGATATTGATCTCTTTCGTAATCCTTTATTTGACGGCAATTCTTTTATCAAAGGGAATAAATAAATCCATTGGACAATGGTTACTCCTAGAAAAAAGACCATCATAAAAAACCGGTAAAGAAGATCTCTAAATGAAAAATAGTTATAATAATGAGGAAACTCATCAATTAATAATAATGAAATGATGGCTGAGATTCCAAAAAGCCCTAACGCAACATCAATTGGTAGACGATCGTAATAATTCTTTACACGATGAGATTTTATTTTTTGGAAAATAGACATTTTCCGGGCCATAACCACACTCATTATGAGTGATATGATTGCCCCAATCGTATAAATCCAGAATACAATTCTATGGTCATTAAAATTGTGATAAGATGCCATAATGGCATTTGCATTTGAAACATCTTTACGAAGTCCGATTTTCCCTTCATATAAAACATTTGTATGATCATCTGGCAGGACATCTTCATATCCATAAATAAGGGATTCTTCCCGAACACCTAGATAGTTGACATTGTCCGTTGGATAAGTATTTACATATAACATTTTATCTTTCGTGAAGGCCGATTCTATTGTTTTAGATGGTAGATTTGTGTAGACCTCTCCGGTAGATGTGTTTTTTAAGTAATAGGCAAAAGCTTCATTATAAACATTGTAGTCTTGCCTATATCCTTCTAATTCTTTGTAATATTCATCTACTCTTTTTTCTTTTTCTTTTAAAATTTTTTCTTCAACATACTCGTCACTCTCAAAGTTTTTGGTTATATCCTCAATCTTCGTGTCACGTTCTTTTATATATACATTCGCTATATCCTCATTACCATTTGCTCTTGCCTCTTCGACTTTATATTGATACTGATCCTTTATAGTTTGGATTTGATCTGTTAGTTCACCATAACGATATCGGTATTCTTCAATTTCTTCAGTAGAGACAGTCAGTTTCTTTTTCACATCTTCCTTCGGGTGATAGGAAAACTCATATGCTTGAAGGTAACTAACTAATGCTCCAACTGACTCTTCATACTGAGAGGTTTTAAAATAACTTGGCTTTAAATAATCATTATTATTTACTAATGCGGTTAACACTCCACTAAGCCCGTATGTAAACAAAACAAGCCATAAGAGCATTACCCCTCTATTTTTCCATTTTGTATCCAATGCCCCATACCACCTTTAAATATCTTGGATTTTTAGGGTCGATTTCAATTTTTTCGCGAATTTTCCGAATGTGGACAGCAACAGTATTTTCAGCATTATAGCAAGGCTCCTGCCACACACGTTCGTAAATTTCCGAAATGGAGAACACACGACCAGCGTTCAACATTAATAATTCTACAATTTTATATTCTATCGGAGTTAGTTTTACTGCCTCTCCGTTCACCGCCACTTCCTTCGCTTCTTGATCGATCGTTAAACCATTTAAATCAATTGTTCGGTTTCTTCCTTCAAAATGACCCAGTTTTACATATCTTCTAAGTTGTGACTTAACTCGTGCTATTAGCTCTAACGGATTAAAGGGCTTGGTCACATAATCATCCGCCCCAACCTGTAAACCGAGAATTTTATCTGTATCTTCACTTTTCGCACTTAAAATAATGATCGGAATGTTTTTTTGTTCACGAATTTTAAACGTTGCAGAAATTCCATCCATCCTTGGCATCATTACATCCAGAATAATTAAATGAACTTCATTTTCTCGCAATCGTTCGATTGCTTCTACGCCATCACTAGCTAATAACACTGTCAATCCTTCATTTTTCAAATATATTTCAATTGCCTCTCTAATTTCTTTATCATCATCTACGACCAGCACAGTATAATTGTTCATGTATCTAACCTCCTTTCGAAAGTATACCATGTGTTAATTTACTTCGGATGTTCTAAGTATAATCAGAAGTTCTTAATTTAAAGGTAGGGGAAATATGAAGAATTTCTTAAGAAAAAATCTCACTTAAATGTGGTTGATATTATTAACACAAGAAAGTTTCTATACCGATTATTGATGCGAAAATATTCAATAACTAGATTCAAACAAAAAAGTGAGCCATAATAGACTCACTTCTCTCGTTTATCATCTTATCCTTTTACCGCTCCACCCGCTAAACCTTTTACAACTTTCTCTTGAGAGAAAAGATAAACAACCAGAATAGGCAAGCTTGCTAGTGTTAAGGCAGCCATAAGACCAGGTATATTCACTGAGAATTCACCTTTAAAGTCTTGCAAGCCTAATGGTAAGGTCATGTTTTCTGGACTTGAAATTAATACGAGTGCAAAAATAAACTCATTCCACAGGTGGATAAAGTTATAGATCAGCACTGTCATTAACGCTGGTGTTAACATCGGCAGAATCACTCTCCAGAAGATTCCAAAATGATTACAGCCATCCATTTTTGCTGCTTCTTCCAATGATTTTGGAATCTCCTGCATAAACTGAGTCAAAATAAAAATGGAGATTGGCAGACTAAAAGCGATATATGGTCCCAGTAAAGCCCAAACCGTATCAAAAACCCCCATGCTTTGTGTAAGTTTAAAAATCGGAATAAGAGTAGCATGTATAGGCAACATCATTCCTGATATAAACAGTAAGAATAATACTTTGTTCAACTTAAATTTCATTCTGCTTAAAGGATAACTTGCTAACGCTGCTACAAACATTACAACAAAAACAGCTACAATAGAAACCAATAAACTGTTTAAGAAGTATCGGGTTAACCCCATTTCAAACACAGATTGAAAATTTTCCAGATTAAAAGATGAAAATAGAGCAAAGGGTTCTTCAAAGAATTGACTACGTGATTTGAGTGAAGTTGAAATCATATAAATGAAAGGAAAGCCAGTGAAAACTAACAACATAATGGCAATAATATATAGAGGTATTTTTTTAAATCCCATCGTCATATTCCGTAGGCTCCTTTCTTTTTACGCAAATGATCCATCACCTGAATAATGATCGTAACGAATAAGGCTAAAAAGAACATAACAAAGGCAATCGCACTTGCATAACCCATATTGAAATTGATAAACGCCTGTTTAAACATATACGTCCCTAATAATTCAGTCCCATGGTTAGGACCTCCACCTGTCATGATATAGAAAATATCAAACGCTTTTAATGATCCTACAATTGCCAAAATAGAAGAACTTACAATCGTTGGCATGAGCAGTGGTAAAGTAATTTGAAAAAACTTTTGGAATGGATTTGCCCCATCAATTTCAGCTGCTTCATATAATTCGTCAGGAATTCCTACAATGGATGCTTTAAAAAGAATCATATAGAACGGAGAGAATTGCCAAACGATAACTAATAACACTGCAAATAATGCGGTATTTGTTTCACTGAGCCATGAAACATTTTCAAAGCCAAAAAGATTAATAATACTGTTAATAATCCCATTGATTGGATCGAACATTAAGACCCATAACAAACCGATTGCTACAGTTGACATAAGAAATGGAAAGAAATAAACACTACCAAAGAATTTAATTCCTTTAATTGGTGCAAATAGCATCAGTGCCATGATTAAACCTAAAGGAATTTGAGCAAATACCGAAGTTAATACGACCCATGTGTTGTTTGTGAGAGCTCTCCAAAAAATTGCGTCTTTAAAAAGGTCAACATAATTTTGTAATCCAACAAATACTCCTACACCCATGCCGTCCCATTTATAAAAGCTGTACATTAAGGTTGATATGATCGGGAACAAAACATAAACAGTATAAATAATAATCGCAGGTGCAACAAAAGCGCCAATTGTTAGCGCACTCCTTAATTTTTTATACTTGACAGCTGATTTCTGTCTAACCATCACTTGACGATCAGCAACTTTTACATGTGTATCCATTTCAGTCACTCCCCTTGTTACAACAAGAGGGGGAAATACCCCCTCCTACTGTAATTACTCTAAAACCTCTTTCGCTTTCTCTTCCATTTTCTTTGCAGCCTCTTCAGGTGTCATATCTAGACCAAAGATCGCTTGAGTCGTATCTTTGTGTAATTCTGCTAACTCAGGTGGAAGTGTTTGGTCATAAGGCATTTGTAAGTGAGTTGCTTGTTGTATCACATCATAAAAACGTTTTGTAAATTCATCATTTGGAACAATGTCTTTAACACCTGTTAGTGCACCAGTTCGATCTGTATAATTTTGAGCCGTTTCAGCACTAGCAAGTTCATTAGCTAGTTCAGCAGCTAACTCAGGGTTTTTACTATTTTGTGCTACTGACCATACTGGTCCAGTATTTGCACCTACATGTGTTTGATCTCCTTTACCTCCAGGAACTGTTGGATATAGGAAGAAATCTAACTTTTCTTCAAATTCAGGTGCTTCTTGTCTTACGTTATTTAAGAATGAGATCGTCATATCCATCATTGCTGCTTGACCAGTATACAGCAACTGACGACCTTGACCTTCATCATAAGGAACACCATTAAACCCTGGATTGAATGCATCTCTTTTTACTAGCTCTTGAATATACTTCCCTGCCTCAACATATGCTGGGTCATCGAATCCTTTCCCTTCCCTATTGAAGGCACTTTCAAATAATTCAGGCCCTGCAATTCTGCTTGCAAAATTCATAAAATGATAAGCACCTGGCCACTTTGTTTGATTAGCTAAAGCAATAGGAATAACGTCATTTTCTTTGAGCGTATCAATGACATTTAACCATTCTTCATATGTTTCTGGTGCCTTTAATCCATATTTTTCGAAGATCTCTTTGTTGTAGAAAACAACATCCAATGATAAACCTAACGGCAAGCCATAAATCTTTCCATCAAATGTCGCATTGTTAAGAGCAAGTTCATTGAAATGAGATTTATCAGTCGTTTCTGTAATATCGTATACTTTTCCTTGATCAACAAAGTTCTTTAACCATCCGCCGCCCCAACTATGGAATACATCTGGTGCTTTATTTCCAGACATAGCAACAGATAACTTTTGCTTATAAGCATCATTAGGAATTTGAAGCATTTTCACTTCAACATCTGGATGCTTTTCCTCAAAACGTTTCACAGCCTCTTCATAAACAACTTCTCTTTCGCCTGGATCAATATGCCAGAATTCTAGTGTCGTTTTGCCGCCATTTGACTCACTCTTTTCAGTATCAGAGGTTGTTTGCTCTGTTGAACCACCCCCGTTAAGTCCACATGCAGCTAACAGTAAAAGCGCTATAATTGTGAAAACAGATAATAATTTCTTCATTCTTCCATCCCCTTTGTTTTCGTTATTAGCTTTAATTTGTTATCAATTGCTTATTTTTCAAATAATTCATGCTGATCTCAATGCTCTCTAGCGGCGATCTTCTCGATCTGTCCTGTTCAACAACAAACCACTCTACTTTTGATTGTTCCCCTTGATATAGCACCCCGTCTAGATTAACCCCACCAGTTCCTAATTCCGCAAAAAACATCTCCCCATCTGTTGTCATATCCTTTAGATGAACAAGTGGTGTTCTTCCTTCGTATCGTTTTAACCACTGAACTGGATCTTCACCAGCTTTTGTTAACCAATATACATCAAATTCTGCCTTCACCCATTCAGGATTGGTTTTATCTAATAGAAGTTCTAAAGGCTTTTTACCATTATCTATTTCAATTAATTCAAAATCATGATTATGATAAGAAAGAGTAATGCCTGATTCATGACATCTTCGGCCAATTTCATTTAGGATTGGAATTAGTTCATTGTAAGCCTCTTTTGTTCTTCTCTCAGCTGGTAGTACAGGACATGCAATATGTTGACTACCTATTATTTGCTGGTATTCTATGACCTGGTCTAATTCATTTTCAAGCATCGCAATTGGAACATGACTAGAGCTTGCTTTCAGTCTTAATCGATCAAGTTCATTTTTCAATTGACCTGCTGTTAGTCCTCCATATCCTGCAAACTCTACTCCTTGATATCCAAGTTTTGCTACCTTCTCTAGTGTTCCTACAAAATCTTTTTCAGTCTCTTCACGTAATGTGAATAACTGTAAGCTGAATTGAAAGTTCACCATAAACAAATCATCCTTTCCATGGCTAAAATTATGTAATCGGTTACAAATTTATTTCTATTTTCATAGAATATTTAGATATTCACCTCCTTTAACTGTAACCGATTACATTTTATGTGTTTAGTTTTTCATTTAGCACCTTTTCCTTCCCACCACATGATTCTCTAACAATTAATTCACATTCTAATACATATTGTGACTTCACTATCGGTTTTCCCTGCATTTGCAAGAGTAGTAAATTCATTGACTTTTGTCCCATTTCAAAAAGTGGTTGAGCTACAGTTGTTAACGCTGGATCAAATTTAGAAGAAAAGCCGATATTATCAAATCCCACTACAGCTAAATCTGTTGGGACACTATGTCCTAGCTCTTTTGCTGCCTTTATTGCCCCCATTGCCATATCATCGTTTGCTGCAAAAATAGCAGTTGGGGTTTTCTCGATTGCCATTATTTTTAACATTTGATTATAGCCAGATTCAAAAGTATAGTCTCCCTCTTGAACAAGCATATTACGAATCTCTATATTGTTTTGCATCAAAGCTTGCTTATAACCTTTATATCTACCTCTGGACATCGCAAACTTCAACGGACCCGTAATATGAGCAATTTCACGATGACCCAAACCAATAAGATGTTCAACAGCGTCACGACTACTACTAACATTATCGATTGATACAGAGGGTACCTTTAAACCTTCGATATAAGCTGTAGCTAAAACAAGCGGATATTCTTCACTTAATGCCTTTATATAGTCAGCATCCATTCGCTCTGATAACAGTATCATTCCGTCTGTTTGTTTTTGCTTTAATAATTCAACGAGACCATACTCGTTTTCTACATTTCTATTCGTATTCCCTAATAAAACCCGGTATCCATGCTTGGATGCTTCGTACTCAATTCCTTCAATAATACCCGAGAAAACTGTATTCATAATACTTGGTACTACTACGAGAATGATTTTAGTTTCATTTCTACGGAACTGGCGTGCTAGCATATTAGGTTGATAATTTAACTGTTCAATAACACTTAATACTTTCTTTCTTGTTGGTTCTCTTACAGTTTCAGGATTATGCAGCACCCTTGAAACAGTAGCAACTGAGACGTTTGCTAATTTAGCCACATCACGCATTTTCACCATATAACCATTCTCCCTGCGGATAACTTTTCTCTTTGTACCATTTTTGTAACCGATTACATTTTTCAGTATAAGCACTTAATTTTTATCTTTCAACACCTAATTTCCAAATCAGGTAAAATGGCCCATTTTTTATCAAATACAAAAAGTAAACCTCTATACAAAGTACAGAGGCTCCTCAAGTTTTTCATATAGAAAGTATCAGGGGGGATACTGTCTTTTTCTATATACCCTAATTAACAAAAGATAAACCTAAAAACATTTATTTTTTTCTACATTCAAATAATTTCCTATTTTCATAGATTTCATATTGACATTTACTTCAAAACAAGAGAAAATGAACGCGTGTACATAATATGTTTAGGGGTGAATACATTAGCTAATAGAAAAGATGTTGCCAGATTAGCAGGCGTTTCTGAAGCGACTGTTTCCCGGGTATTCAACAATGTATCGCCTCTGCGCGAAGAGACAAAACGCAAAGTACTTCAAGCTGCTAAAGAGCTTAATTATCATCCTAATGTCATTGCACAAAACTTTGCAAAGGGAAAAAGCCATAACATCGGTGTGATCGTTCCCTATTTACCAAAGGTGAATGTCATGTCCACTCATTATTTCTCAGAGATAGTCAGTGGTATTGGTGCAAAGCTTGGAGAATCTGGCTATGGCTTACTCTTACTTTTTCAACCTCCAGATGAGCGAAAAAATTATGTACAGCTTTTTCAATCACAACGTGTTGATGGATGCATTATTTTAGGTTCCAGCGATAATGCTGCTGAAATAGAAGCTATAGAAGAACTTCATCAATTACAATTACCTTATTGCCTTATTAACCAAACGTATTCCGGCTATTCCTTTCACACAATTGATGCAGATCATGTAGGTGGTAGTTTCCAAGCAACATCCTTTTTACTTGATAAAGGATTCCGACATGTTATTTTCATAAATGGACCTAAGGAATATTCAAATAGTCTTGACCGTTTCAAAGGTTATAAACAAGCTTTTGACAAAAGGAATGAGCGATTTTCTAAAGAATTTGTTTTCGAGGGTAATTATAGTAGAAAAAGCGGATATCAAGCCGCTAAAGAAATTTCAAAGTTACTACCTACATCTAAAGCAATCTTTTCTGCAAATGACCGAATGGCAATTGGACTTATGCAAGGCTTGGGTGAACTAGGACTTCAAGCAGGCACAGATTATGCAATCATTGGCTATGATGATTCTGAAATCGCAAGAATGACATCACCTCCACTTACAACTGTAAGGGTTCCACTATATGAAATGGGAAAACTGGCAGCTGAAAAAATATTGAATTTTATTTCAGGTAATGAATCTGAACAACAAATTCGACTACCAGTAACATTAATTGAACGCAAATCAACCTCACTTGACATGTACTAGTACCAGATGATTTCCGGCACTAGTACTGATCATAGATTTTAAAACCAATTCTATAAAACTTTTTAAAGGGGGATATGTTATGAACAATATTAAAGTTGGTATGATTGGCTATAAATTCATGGGGAAAGCTCATAGTCACGCATATCGTGACCTTCCACTTTTCTTCCCAAATACTGTTCATCCTGAAATGAAAGTAATTTGCGGACGTAATCCAGAGGGTGTGAAAGAAGCTGCAAAACAATTCGGCTGGGAGGAATACACAACTGAATGGAAGGAACTTATTCAACGTGATGATATCGATTTAATCGATATAAATGCACCGAGTGATGTACATAAGGAAATTACAATTGCCGCTGCAAAAGCAGGCAAGCATGTATTTTGCGAAAAACCGTTAGCGCTTACACTTGAAGATTCCAGAGAAATGCTTGAGGTTGTTGAGGCTGCTGGTGTGAAACATATGGTAGGCTTCAACTATCGTTTCGCTCCTGCTGTTATGCTAGCAAAAAAATTAATAGATGAAGGCAAGTTAGGTGATATCTATCATTACCGTGCCTGGTTCTTACAAGATTGGTTAATTGATCCGAACTTCCCTCTTGCTTGGAGACTTCAAAAAGAAATCGCCGGCTCTGGTTCCCACGGCGATCTAGGAGCTCATTTAATTGACCTGGCACATTATTTGATAGGCGATATGACAGAAGTAATTGGTATGAGTGAAACGTTTATTAAGCAAAGACCTATTACAACAGGTACTTCCGGTTTATCGGCTGGAGGTAGTAACGAAAATGCTGAAAAAGGTGAAGTAACAGTTGATGATGCTACCTTATTCTTAACACGTTTCGCTAATGGGGCTTTAGGTAGCTTTGAAGCAACACGATATGCCGCAGGACATCGTTGTACGAATTCATTTGAAATCAACGGCAGTAAAGGAAGCGTTATCTTTGATTTTGAACGAATGAATGAGCTTCAAGTTTACTTCACAGATGATCGTGATGATGTTCAAGGATTCCGTCGAGTATTAGCAACAGACCCGGCTCACGCATTTGCAGAAAACTGGTGGCCACCAGGACACACAATTGGATATGAACACACATTTATTCATGAAGTAGTCGAATTAATGGAAGCGTTTAAAGAAGACCGTCAGCCTGTTCCTAACTTCCGTGATGGTGTGAAATGTCAACAGGTTTTAGAAGCTGTTGACCGCTCAATTGAAAAACGCCAATGGATTAAAGTGTCTGACGTTTAATATTTTTTACTTAACCTATTAAGGAGTGTTTAACTATGAAAAAAAATGCATTAATCGTTTGGGGCGGCTGGGACGGCCATGAACCGGAACAAATAAGTCAAATTTTTAAAGGAATTCTTGAAGAAGAAAATTTCAATGTAGAAGTATCTGATTCATTAGAATCTTACGCTGATACGGAAAAATTAAAATCTTTAGACCTTATTGTTCCACACTGGACAATGGGAGAAATCGAGAAAAAATATGTACTAAATATTTCAGAAGCTGTCATGAACGGTGTTGGCTTAGCAGGATGTCATGGCGGAATGTGTGACTCATTCCGAAACAATGTAGACTGGCAATTTATGACCGGCGGTAACTGGGTTGCACACCCTGGAAATGATGGTGTGGAATACATGGTGAACATCAAGCATTCAACAAGTCCGCTTTTAGAAGGACTTTCTGATTTTAAAGTCGTAAGTGAACAATACTACTTACATTTCGATCCAGCTGTTGAAGTATTAGCCACAACACGTTTTCCAGTTGTTGACGGACCACATGCAGCAAATAAAGCAGTTGATATGCCTGTAGTCTGGACAAAACGTTGGGGACATGGAAATGTTTTTTATAATTCATTAGGTCATAAAGCAAACATCGTCTCAATGCCTGAAGTTTCACTTATGATGCGTCGCGGATTCTTATGGGCAGCAGAAGGTAAACAACGAGCTGAAAGTTTAGCTGTTGCAGCAAATGGCCGTTCTTACACAGGTATGGGTGATAGTCAGTAAATCTTATTAAAAATTTGGAGGTTTGAATATGAAAAAGTTAAAAATCGGAATTATAGGGTGTGGAAATATCAGCTCTATCTACATGGAAAATTGTCAAAATTTTGAGCATCTTGAACTTGTAGCTTGTGCTGATCTTGATGTGGAACGTGCCCAATCACAAGCAACAAAGTTTGGGATTCCAAAAGCATATACAGTTCAAGAGCTTCTTGATGATTCTGATATTCAACTAGTGATCAACTTAACTATTCCAAAAGCACATGCAGCCGTATGTATTCAAGCGCTCGAAGCTGGCAAACATGTTTATACAGAAAAACCGCTTGCAGTCACACGTGAGGAAGGAAAGCAAATTTTAGAGACAGCAAAAAAACACAATCTCCTAGTTGGAAGCGCTCCAGACACGTTTTTAGGTGCAGGTATTCAAACTTCCATCAAGCTTATTGAACAAGGTGAAATCGGTGTTCCAATCGGTGCCTCTGCCTTCATGATCAGCCGTGGCCATGAACACTGGCATCCAGATCCAGCCTTTTTCTATGATATTGGTGGCGGTCCGATGTTCGATATGGGGCCATATTATTTAACTGCCCTTGTTTCATTATTAGGACCTATTAAACGAATCTCAGGTTCTACTAGAATTAGTTATCCAGAGCGAATTGTTTCAAGTGAACCGAAAGCTGGTGAAAAAATCAACGTACAAACACCAACCCATATTTCAGGTGTGATTGATTTTGCTTCAGGAGCGGTTGGAACCATTACGACAAGCTTTGATGCAATGGGCGGCTCATCACTTCCTCCTATTGAAATCTATGGAAGTGAAGGTACATTACTTGTACCAGATCCAAATACATTCGGTGGACCTGTTAAGATCCGCAAAAAAGGTGAAAAAGAATTTATTGAAGTCCCATTATCTTATGGATATGCTCAAAACAGCAGAGGTTTGGGTGTAGCAGATATGGCAAACGCTATTCTAAACGGTGGGACATATCGTGCAAGCGGCGAACTTGCCTACCATGTATTAGAGGCTATGCACGGCTTCCATGATTCTTCTGATCAAGGAAGTCATTATCAAATGGAAAGCACGTGTAAAAGACCGGATTCTTTAGATGTTGAGCAGGAAGTTTCCCAGTAAGATCACTGTGTGGATACGATTTAATTTCTTCAAAGTCCTTCTTCGTTTAATGAAGGACTTTTTTCTTTTGTTCCTCATCAAATTTGTCCTTCATTCCCTTTATGAAGGACATTTCCTTTAGTTCTTCCCCAAATTTGTCTTTCACTCCCTTTATGAAGGATTTCCTTTAGTTCTTCCCCAAATTTGTCTTTCATCCCTTCATGAAGGACAATTCCTATTTTTTCTTCACCAACTTTGTCCTTCATTGCAAACCGCCAAAAATCACAAAAAAGCAGTCAGATGATTCATGTTCATCAGACTGCGCACAAGAAATGTATGCCCTACTTCTTCTCTTCTAACCTTTTCAAATACTCTACCGCTTCTGACAGAGTACCTACCGGGACAATTTTAACGTTATATCCATTATCCTCAGCTTGGGCAATAGCATCCTTTTCATTTAGGTCAAGCTCGGTTAAGTCTTTTGGAGCAAAAAAGATATCGGCTCCTTCTTCTTCAGCAGCAATAACTTTATGGGTGATGCCCCCAATTTGGCCAACATTTCCGTTATGATCGATCGTCCCTGTACCTGCAATTTTGTATCCCTTTGTAAGGTCATCAGCTGTTAACTGGTTAAAGATTTCTAAAGAAAACATAAGTCCTGCTGATGGACCCCCAATATCTTCACTTTTGATGCTGACTGTTTTTGGGATCGTTGCGGTAAATTCCTCTTCGGGTGCAATTCCGATACCTACTTTACCAGAAGACTCGTCTAACATGATAATGTCCACTGTTTTTTCAAGTTCTTTGTTTCCTCGTAAAATAGTTAGTGCTGCACGATCACCTATCTTTTTATTCTGTTGGATATAATCAATAAATTCAGGTGCTTCAACGATTTTGTTACCATCTACACTTGTAATAATGTCGCCAACTTTCAGAGTTTTCTTTGCAGGTGAATTAGCTACAATACCTCTGACAAATATACCTTTATAATCAATAGTAACTTCTTCATCAGCGGCTCTAAAAGCTGCTACCAGTGCATTCTGCTGTGAATCCTTCATCATAAAATCTAACAAACTATTATATTCTGCATCTGATAGATCTCCTTTTACACTCTCTTCCTCCATTACATCTGTATTTGGTGCTACTAGACCATATGCTAATAAATAGGGATTAGCCTTTATTTGTAGGACAGTTGTTAAGTGAAAGCTTCCCTCTTCATTCTCATATCCATTCTCTACCTTAATAATCGGTGCCAGTTCTTCCATTGGTCCTGGTTGATATAAATAATAGGGTGTTGGGATAAACGCTATGATGACTAGTACTAGCAAGATGAAAATATATCTTTTTACTCTTGGTTTAAATGACTTTTTATACATGTGGTATTGTGCTCCTCAAAATTTTTTCGTTATTTTTATTATAGTCGTTTCTATCTCTGTTTTGACGAAAAAAAGAGACGATATTAAAAATCGCCTCTTTCCCATTTATATTGAACGACTATATGCCTTCTTCGCTTGAAGAGTAAAGTCCTGCTGCAGAAGATTTACTTCAAAGAGTTTTAATGGATCATAGAAGACTTCAGGGTTATCCCTCATATTCGCTAACTCTTCATTGCCATTTTGAATAGTCTCTTTTGTTTGTATTATCGTGTTTTCAACCTCTTTAATCGGACCTTGAAAAAACGACGAAACGTCTTGATTTAGTCCTTTTTCAAATAGTTCAAATGGCAGGAATAATTTATTAGCAATTGAATTTGTTACTTCTTCATACGATTCATTTTCAACATATTTTTTATATTGATTAAATAGCACGTGATTGCTTTGATTCATCGTACCGAATAGCTTTCCGGCACCTTTTAATAAAAGCTGTGTTGGTTTATTTTTCAAAAGAATGTTTTCCTTTTCATAGCGAACACGGCCAGTCATTCGAGTAATATCACGGTTCCAATCATCTAATAACGAAAAATCACACTGCAGGGAAAGCTTCTTTTCCTCATAAATATCATTGAATGTGTCACTCATTTCGTTCAAGTATGATTGACTTTCAAGAAGCTCATCATGTGAAGCAGAAATCCATGTTTCAAGTTGATTAAATACTGTTGGCAGTAGTTTATCTTCGACATAGTCCTGTATTTTTGCATTCATCTTTTCATTCAGAGTAATGTGAATTTGCTTGAAATCACTATCTTCTTTAATAAGAGCAGAGCTTTCCTTTAATAGCTTAGGGATTGTCTCCGTTAATTCTGCTTTCGATACTTTTAATAAGGTTTTATACGCAGAAATAACTGTGTCTACTTTTTCATACTGTAAATCAGATAACTTGTTTGTGAGACCCTTTAATCTAACTAATATATCTTCATTCCATTCTATCGAGTAGATGAGACCTTTTTCCATATCCACACGTTTTTGAAGGAGATCAGCTAGAACTTTTCTTATTAACGTTAAAATATTTGCAGCTCGTTTTTCCCTCTTTTCCTTTATTTCATATGGGAAATGAGTAGAAAGGAAGGCATTTAATTGACTTAATTGCTGTCCAAATGGATGTAAGGAAGAATAAGGAAGAATCTCTGCCTCCGGATATATATCTGCAATTTTCAATTTAATCTCGTTTATAACTGCTTGAGTATGAGCATCACTCGCAATTAAATCTACCTTATTTAATATAAAATGAACCTTCACATCAGGTGCAAACTTTTTCAGTTGATATAAAACATCACTTTCGCTTTCTGATAGTGGTGATGACCCATCAAGAATGTAGAGTACTCCGTCTGCCAATAAAGAAGTATTAAAGAGCTCATTGCGTGTTTCCTGATCTTTATGAATGGATGGTGAATCAATTAAGGCACATTGATGTTCATTCAAAAAGATACATGGTCTCTTTACTTGGTACAATGAGGATGGCATCACTTCCATCTCTTTCACTAATTCCCTTTGATCTTCAAGATAGCGATGACCGCTACTTGTAATTTGACTCATTGTAAGTTCATCGTCATCATGCAGAACAACAAAGGCTGAACTTGAGCCTTTAAAGAATTTATCACCTAGTAGTGAATTAACAAAAGTTGTTTTTCCACTGCCTTCCTCACCCATAAGCAAAAAATGCTGTTTAATGTTCGAGTTGATTAATTCCTCTAACCACCAGCTCACTCGTTTATCAACTTCAAGTGCATGAGTTTCTGCCCAATTTTTTATCGTTTTGAACAACTGGAGTGCCTGCTCTGATCCATTTTGGTTATGTTCCACTTCAAAAATAACTTCCTCTGCTGTATACACAGCATCTTGAATAATCTGCCCCGGGAAAATTTCATTCCATGCGAGCACAGTAGCTGCAGGTGATAATGATGTTGCTCTTGTTGAAAGCTTTAACCAGCAAGCTAACAAATGTGGAATAACTACTTGTAATTCTTTCAGGTAATATCGACCATCTGTCAGTTCCTTAAATGTTTGTTCGTAGAGCTCTACAATTTGATTCCAATCAGCATCCTCTTTATATTCGACTGTTGAAAGAACCATTTCATTAATTGTTTGGATCCAATAAAGATATGAATCTTCTTTTTTATAGCTATCCCATAACGCTCCGATAAAAGAAATAAGGGACGGCCTGCTAGCCTCATACATTGCGAGCAGTGCTTCCGCAAAATAATCCGGGCTAAAGATTTTGGTTTTACCTTCTTTTACATAAGAAGTCAATACTGAAAACCATTCTTCTCTTTGTGTACGTATCACTTCACTTACAGCTAACTTAACTGCATGTTCATCGTCATTTTGTTCCTCATAAAAATCCCGTGCCGTCCTTGTTACTTCAGGATAGTCCGGGTCAATCATTACAGCCTTTTGAATCGTGTCATAGGCATGTTCAAGCTTTTCTCGTTCTGTATATAAGAAAAATAACTTAAGAGTTACTTCACTTTTCAGCGTCAGTTCTTCTGTTTCAATAGACGTGTACATATCCTCAGCGGCAGAGAGTAAGCCCAACTGATAATAGGCATCTCCAATATTCATTTTTGCCCAAGGTTCTAGTTCATTTTTTATATTTTCCCATTTAAAAATAGCTGTTTCGTAATCCTGTGCATGGAAATAGTATTCCCCTTGTGCATATCGTATGTATGACAAATCAAAGCTCTCATCCCTGCTTTGTTCATCATAATACACCTGTCCCAATTCATGTACAGTATGTTTTTCATCACTTCCTTGCAAATAGGTCCGATAAAATGTCTTTTCAATTAGCTGTTCTTCTCTCGTCATCGTCTTCCTCCTACAACCCCTCATATAGTGACTATTTATATATAGTTTATCTTATTATTAACTCCTCTGCACTTTATAACATGAAACATTAGAAAAACTTGGCTTGTCGCCAAGTCCTAATGGCGAAAGCCTTAGTTTTTCTTATACTATCATCGATAAAATTTATTTCCTTTCTGATAGTATTAGAAAAACTCGCCATCTGGCGAGCACTGAAAGGCAAAATAGCAGCATCGGTGCACTAATTACCTAACTAATCATTAAAGAAAAACCAATCTCTTCATATAATAATACGCATAGAGGATTGGTTTTATTAGGGTTTTTATAAAAAATTCACTTCTCTTTTTTTCTGCTGTCAAGCTTCCTTAAAAAGTACATAATCAGTGCTCCAATCCCTAAGCCCGGAATTAAAGAGAGTATTGGAAAAAAAATAGGTCCGATAGATATTCCGTTGAATTTTACAATAGGTGCGTACATAGTACCAACTGTGACAGTGTAAGCACTACATACATAGGGTAAAAAAGAGTAACGGGGCATTTTTCCTTGTTCCGAGTCTTTTACAGCATCCCACATGGCAAACATATAAACACAAGGATAAAACATAAGCCATTGATAATTAAGTACCTCAAAGGCTTTATCCATTTCTCCTAGGTAGCTGGCCATAATTGCTGAATTAAAATTGCTATTAACATTTATTAGAAATTCAAGAAAGATAAACACAAAACCTTTTAACAATTTTTTATTAAGTATTTGAGCAAACCCAGGTAAGGCAATACTCCAAAGAATCGCTTCTGTTTTTGACGTCATATGTATGCTTCCCATCATCATTTTTAAAGTAATCAATTACTTCCCTCGTTTTATTACTATTTACAATCACTTCCAAATCTATTCCAAAAGTGATCGTTTTTGATGAGTGGAATTTTGACAATTTTCGCATACATATTAAAAAACAGTATCCAAAAAACACCCTACTTCTTTAATATGTCAAAGACGTAGCAATGATTAATCCTATCGAAATGGATAAAAATAGTAAAAAAACATAAATTTGGAGGATTATGAAAAAAGTTATAAATTGAAATATCGATTAAATGATGAACGTAATCATTGTCCAGCTATTTATCATTCTTCGTTTTCAGATGTTTTTGGACAAGCTGAGAGTTATACACATGTAACACTTAAGGTAAGTGAATATAATGAGTATAGTGTGTCACCATTAATTTATATATGAATGAAGACCGCTCCGCTTTTCCTGGTTAGGACTAAAGCGCAGGCTCCTTGATCCGCTTTGAGTTAAATAAACGCAATGAATAGAAAAGTTCTTTGTTCTTTGTCTTCAATTCATTTGAGTCTAATGAACTTGAGAGGGCTAGGCGCAACGCTAAAGCAGCACTGTATGCTGCTTTTTAACCATATATGACTTGTGACACGTATAAAACGATCGGTAATGTAATGACACTCAAAACTGTACTAAACAATGTTGCTGATGAAACAAACTGTGGTTCTGTGTCATATTTTAAGGCATACATTGTTGTATTTGCAGCTGTAGGCATTGCCGATAAAACAATCATGATTTGCTTTAATAAATCATCAATGGGCAAAATAAGTGTAAATGCAAATGCAATAACAGGTGATAAAAACAATCGAATTCCTAAAGATAATGATAATGGGGCTAAATCCAGTTTTTTAACTGATATTTTCGCTAACTGCATACCAAGAATAATCATAATCGTCGGTACTGCTGCATTCCCCACCATTGAAATCGCTTCCATAAATGTTCCTTCAATAGATATTGGAGAAAAATGAAAAGCAATACCAAGCAGGGCTCCGTAAACAATTGGGACTTTCACAAATTCTTTAAGCGCAATTTTTACTCCCCCACCATTTGGTGATCCTTTTGCTGCATAATATATCCCAACGGTACACATTAATAATTGTTGAATAACCATTAAGATGACCGCATATCGCAAACCCGATTCTCCGAAAGCAAAGAAAATCAGTGGCGTTCCATAGTTTCCGTTGTTCATAAAAGCACTGGCAAGAATCATTCCACATGTCTTTTTCAGCGAATAGCGCTTCAAAAAGGCGATTCCATAGATGACTAAAATCAAACAAAATGCTAACCCAATTGTATAAATTGCCATCATAAGATAATCAAATGAAAAGTCTGTAATATAAAAAGTCTCAAAAGCAAGAAAGGGTAGCATCAAGTAAATAGCCATCATAGATAATGGCTTAGTATCAAATTTAAGTAACTTTTCCCCTACGAAGCCTATGCCAAAAATAAAAAATATCGGGACTAAAACCACTACAAATTCCATTTTCTCACCTTTTCTACTAAAATATGTATAAATTAATATAGCACATGTAACTTAAGATATTCGGGTGAATAAAAGATAATGAGGGTTATACTCCCCTTATCTGAACACCGTTTTCCTGAAGAGTATTGTATATCAATCGGGCAAATGAAGCTGCATATTCACCATCTCCATGAATACAAATCGTATCTGCCTTTATCGATACTTTTTCTCCATTCGTAGTAACCACTTTTTGCTCAAGAACCATGGTTAAAACCTGTTTCATAGCCAATTCATCTTTTTTAATTAATGCATTTTTTTCTACACGAGGTGTCAGCATTCCGTTTTTTTGATATGTTCGATCTGCAAATACCTCACTCGCTGTTCGTAATCCTAGTTTTTCACCTGCTCTAATTAATTCACTTCCAGAAAGTCCATATAAAATCAGCTCTGGATTTACTTTATATACTGCCTCTGCTATCGCCTCGGCAAGCTTCCTATCTAGAGCAGCCATATTGTAAAGAGCACCATGTGGTTTTACATGATGTAAAGTCCCACCCTCTATCGTAACAAAACCTGATAGTGCACCAAGCTGATACACGACTAAGTCAAATGCCTCCTCGGGTGAAATCGAAATATTTCGTCTTCCGAATCCTTTTACATCTTCAAAGCCGGGATGTGCTCCTATTTTAACAGAATGTTTTTGTGCCAGTTTCACTGTTTTTCTCATTGTTGCTGGATCACCTGCATGAAAACCACAGGCGATATTTGCCGAACTTATAAAATGAATAATTTCTTCATCCACGCCTATTTTATATGCTCCAAAGCTTTCACCCATATCACAATTTATATCTATTTTCATTTATTAGACCTCCTTATAGCTAAAGCTATTCCTATTTTTAACTGCTTAATCTCTTTTTCTCTTTGTATAAGTAAATGCTGAGCCTCTAATACTGAGACTTCCTTAAACCTAACGAGACCACCCGGCATCACCTGTGACATCAAAGGTATATCCACACTTATGACATACCCGATTTTAGGGTAACCGCCAATTGTTTGGTGATCAGACATTAAAACAATCGGTTGCCCATCATTCGGCACCTGAATTGTGCCTATTGGCACAGCCTCAGAGAGAAGGTTATGTTGTGATGTAACATTAAGTTTTGCTCCTGATAATCGATAACCCATTCGATCTGATTGTGGTGTAACTTTGTAAGTCTCTGTTAGAAATTCTTCTTGAGATATTGAAGTAAACATTGAAAATTGTGGACCTTTTATGATTCTCACAGTTGGATTTTTGTGATTGGTAGATCTCATATGAGTAGGGATCGTCCAATTTACAGACTGAAAAGGAGTTGAATGCTCTTCTCTTCTAAGTGACCCAATTAAGGCCTGTGCGAATAAACTTTCTTTCTTTTTATGGTTAAGACGATCTCCTTCTATCAATGCCCTGCCATGTATCCCACCTATTTTGCCTCTAATATATGTACTCCTGCTATTCATAACCATCGGAACATCAAATCCACCTGCAACTGCAACATAGCTGCGGCATCCCTTTTGGGGACGACCAAATGTTAAACAGCTTCCTTTTTTCACAAGCAGGGGTCTCCATAATGGTACTCGTATATTATCAATTTTTGCTGATAAATCTGCACCACAAATTGAAATGAGATAATCTTGTTCGAATATAAGACTTGGTCCAATGACCGTTAACTCTAATACAGCCTCATCTTCCGAGTTTCCGACCATGATATTGGCCAACCTGGCTGCTGCATCATCCATTACTCCTCCAACGACTACACCATATTGCTGAAATCCTTTTCTCCCCAAATCTTGAATCGTTGTTAAAAGCCCCGGCTCAGTTACCTTTATCGTCATATATGTCTCCTTTCTCCCAGTGTTCAAACGTCTCGGGTGTGATTTGTATAAACCGAACGATATCTCCTGCTTTTAATAAACTTGGCTGTGCCTCTTGCTGGTCAAAAAGTTTAATGGGGGTTTGCCCGATTAATTGCCATCCTCCAGGGCTATCAAGAGGATATATTCCTGTTTGTTCCCCTCCGATCCCAATACTACCTGCAGGAATATTCACTTTTGGTGTATCTTTACGTGGAGTTGCGATTTTTTGCGACATTCCGCCAAGATAGGGAAATCCCGGAGCAAAACCTATCATATAAACTAAATATTCTGTATGAGTATGTATTTCTATCACTTTTTGCTCTGAAAGATTATGATATGCAGCAACATATGATAAATCCGGACCGTATTTCCCTCCATAGCAAACAGGTATTGTTACAATATTTGACGGAATTTCATTTCGTTCATTTTGTTTTGAAAGTTGTTTTTTTAGTATGGTCACAACTTCTTCATATGGTGATACTGATTTCATTTTAATTGGATCATAATAAACCGTTACGCTTGTATATCCCGGAACCACTTCAACCAATCCATCAAAAGAATTTCTTATTAAGTATGAAGAGAAATGGCGAATTTGACTATGTGTCTCTCTGTTTATTTTATCGTTAAATACGATAGTTACAGCATGATCTCCTTGTGGAAAAAATGTCACTTCCTCCATTTTAATTCACACCCTCCCATATCTTCTCGTTATTTATAGTTTACCATTTCTTGCGCGTAAGATTATTTAAAGTATTCTGAAATTCAATATGTGCTATAAAATGTTATTTTAATTGTTTCCTTTTAGGGAAATCTATCCATGAAAAGTGAAGCCCTTTCAAAAAAATACGTAAAAAGCTTTGACATCTGACTAAAAATAATGTAAATTACCAAAGGGACGAACAATTTAAAACGAATTTAGATCAACATTCGTGTTTAGGGGTGTATAACATGGAAAATGTATTTGATTATGAAGATATACAATTAATTCCGGCTAAGTGTGTGGTAAACAGCCGTTCTGAATGTGATACGACAGTAACGTTAGGTGGACATAAATTTAAATTACCAGTCGTACCTGCTAATATGCAGACAATTATTGATGAAAAAATTGCTGTATATTTAGCGGAAAATGGCTATTTTTATATTATGCATCGTTTCCAAGCGGAAACACGCATCTCATTTATTAAAGATATGAACTCACGTGGATTAATCACTTCTATTAGTGTTGGTGTGAAGGACGAAGAATACGATTTTATAACACAATTGGCTGAAGAACAACTTTCACCTGATTTTATTACAATTGATATTGCTCACGGTCATTCAAATGCAGTCATTAATATGATCAAGCATATAAAAGCTCATTTACCAAAAAGCTTCGTCATTGCAGGAAACGTTGGGACTCCTGAAGCTGTTCGTGAACTTGAAAATGCTGGTGCCGATGCTACCAAGGTGGGAATTGGACCTGGTAAAGTATGTATTACGAAAATAAAGACTGGTTTCGGTACTGGTGGCTGGCAACTTGCAGCACTACGCTGGTGTGCAAAAGCGGCCACAAAACCTATTATTGCTGATGGAGGTATTCGTACTCATGGTGATATCGCCAAATCAGTTCGTTTTGGAGCATCAATGGTGATGATCGGGTCATTATTTGCAGGTCATGAGGAATCACCGGGCCAAACGATTGAAAAAGACGGTAAACTTGTAAAAGAGTACTTTGGATCAGCTTCAGAATTCCAAAAAGGTGAAAAGAAAAATGTAGAAGGAAAAAAAATGTACGTGGAGCACAAGGGAGCCCTGCAAGATACACTAACAGAAATGGAACAAGATCTTCAATCTTCTATTTCATATGCGGGCGGAACGAGCATAGAGGCAATTCGACACGTCGATTATGTTGTTGTGAAAAATTCGATCTTTAATGGTGATAAGGTATTCTAATCTTTTTTAGAGGGACTGGTTTAACAGGTCCCTCTTTTACTTGAATCAAATCTTTCTCAATTTCTTCTCATCATTCACTTATTTCTTTAACCCTTCCTACAATACCCGTTTCTAGCATTACCTTTATACCATGAGGATGTACTGCTGAATTTGTTAATATTTTTGAAACTATGCCCTCTGTTAATTTTCCTGATCTTTGGTCCTGCTTTTGTACGACTTTTACTCTTGCACCAATTTTTATATCAGCACGTTTCGTTCCCTGCATACCTTTCCACTTCCTTTTGTTTATACTAGTATAAGAAAACTGCCTCTTTTTCTAGGTATGACTCAATTCACTAAATTCGTATTGCGGCAATCTTACCCGAAATGTCGTTCCATTCTGACTGCTTTCTAGAACAAAAATTTCGCCGCGATGTTCAAAAATCACTTTCCTGACAAACGGGAGACCGATTCCCATTCCTAATTCTTTTGTAGAGATAAATGGATCAAAAATACTTTCCCATCGGTCTTTAACAATCCCATTTCCACTATCAGAAATATCAATAATAATCTTATCGGCAACAATATCTGTTTTTATTGCAATATTACGCTTTGGATTAACGTCATCTATTGCTTCACAGCTATTTTTTATAAGATTAATAAAAACTTGCTTTAAATAAGTAGAGCTTGCAAATGCCTTAAGCGGTTTATATTTTTGTTCAAAGCATATATCTATTTGCTTCTCTTTTCTTAACTCTGCCGTAAAATCAATCGCTTCTTGAATAATTTGATTTAAGTCTGCATCATTAAACTCAACAGCTTTCTTTTTTATGTATTCTGAGTAGTGATGTGTTAATTCTTCAAGTTGACTTGTGCCTAATTGAATCATGCTCACGTGATGTTCACTTTGCTTTGGTAAATCTGCCGTTTCAGCAACCATCTTGGAATAACCTTTTATTATTTGAATATTATTTTTCACTTCGTGAATAAGGCTTGTCGAGAGATTTCCCATATAATCAAGCTTCTTTTGACGCTCTTTCAATAAATTATAATTTATGGTAACAATATTATTCATTTTCACAAAAGAAAAAATAATACTCGATGAAAAAATAATAACTCCAATACTGCTAATGACTGCACCCGTGCCAGGTATAAAGTTCAAAAATCCAGTTAGTAATAAAAACATGGAACAATATGAAAAGGTTCTTAAAAATGCCTTTAAGGATGCATTTTGAATCCCTCTACAAATAATTACGACAATGATGAGTAACAAAAGGACTGTACCAGTGTGTAAAAGGTACAGAAAATGATAATCTCCGTAATCAGGAAAATAAAGGCTAGTATTTGGGTCAGCAATTTGAACAACCCTTAGCCCCTCAATTCCCCATTTTGTCCAGGTAATTGCATAAATTCCCACACTCCAAACAACTAAACCCCAAAATATTTTCAGTTTAAAAAAAGATTGAAAAAAATTATATCCTGTTTTATTTTTTATATTCGGTGTGTGCTTGTTAAGCAAAAGATAAATTAAATAGAATATAACAGGTACAACACCAGTTGTGCCAATTCGAAAAAAACGGAATAAATTCAAAATCCATTCCTCCGGGATAATCCCTTTTAAATAAAGAACCCCGATATCCAATTGCCACAATGTAACAGAACACATAAATAACAACAAAGCTATTCCCAGTTGTGATCCTTTATATATCCTTGTTACATTCACTGCCAGAACTAATGGCAGCAATCCAATTGTAATTATTAATAATGACGTTATCACGTTGTCTCTTCCTTTTTGTACCTTTTAATGTATGCCGAAGCATTGTTGCCGCCATATCCATGATTTGTGATGGCTACTTCGTTTATTCGTTTAAAAATTGGCTCCATAACAATGTTCATCTCTTCATACCCACTTTTATCTGTACGAATAGTTGGCGGTATAAAATTGTTATTAATGCTTAATAGAGATGAAATAACCTGAATGATCCCAATAGCCCCAAAAGGATTGCCAATCATACTTTTTATTGATGTAAAAGGTACAGTATGATTAAACAATTCTTTTGAGACTTTTTTTCAATTCTATCATTTATTTGAATACCTAGAGCTTGGCTATTGACATAATCAGGTACCCTATTATTAACAGCTTCTCTTAAGGCCTTTATCATTTTATCACCTGATGCATCTAAAGAATAGATATGTACACCATCATTATTTGACACGATGTTGTCTATTTCCCCGAAAATATACGCGCCTCTTTGCAACGCATCAGAATCCCGTTCCAATACAATGACTCCAGCTCCTTCCGCCATCGCAAAACCTTTACTACAAGATTGAAAAGGAACAGCACCCTCTTCTAAACTCTGATTGATCGGCAGAACCTTTGTTTTGGAAAATGAATAAAACGCTGCTTTGCTTATTGGGCTGTCAACTCCACCAACAATCGCTATATCAATTAACCCGCTTTTTAAATAAACAATTGCGTCCTGAATAGCTTCCAGGCTTGATGTACATCCAGTTGAAATTGTCTTGGTGACATCATTTCCACCTAAAAAATAAGATATCGACGAGGTAATACTATGATAGTTTCCTATGTGCCCAAAAGTTATCGGTATTTCTCTTTCATTATGTTGATTGGCATTCAATAAAGCCCGTTGGAAATCATAATCTCCTATATTTCCTACAGAAATACCAAAAAATACACCAACTTTCTTTTTTTCAGTATTACCTAATTTTGCATAAGTTAGTGCTTCCTTTCCTGCAGCTATCCCTAACAGAGCTGTACGGGGTAATCTTTTATAGAGCTTATCTTTAGATGGTTGCAACGTTTGATTGTCTATTAAACCAACAATGGTGGATCTATGATTTCCACTTAAATTTGTTACTACCTCCAGACAACAAGTTCCATTCTTTAAATGATGAAGAAATTGATCGATATTTGCAGTATTTGGTGCTTTTATTCCATATCCTGTCACAACCATCTCACTCATACTCTACCAACCTTTTAATCGTACTATTTTCCTATTATTATATAAGAAAAAGGAACGAAATCATAATAGAAGGTAAGGTTTGTGGAAATCTTAATTTTTTTATGAGGAAGAGTGAAAAGAATAATAAACAGGTACCTTCAACTTGAAAACTGGGTAAGATTGGTATATGATAGGGGAAAGAACGTATACTAATAGACGATTGGTGCTCTAACACCAACCGCCCTTATAAGCTTTAGTTACTCCGCATTGTAAAGATGCGGTGGCTGAGGCAAGTAGAACACAGACTAGCTCCACTCCCCTCATCGCCAAATGTCAGGGTGGGCTAGTCGTTTTTATTATTCCCGCTATTTCTTGTTGCGACAATAATCGAAACGACCAAAGCAGCAAAAGCAATCATTGTATCCAATTCATCTCTTGTGATATACACGGCACCACCACCGATCCGCCTCGGGAGTACCACCGCTGCCCATACCCAGCATTGTAACTTTCTAAATTATACCATATTAAACTCAATAACCTCTTATCAACCCATTTATTACTCAAAATCACATCTTTTGTCTTAGTTTCAGGATCGAATAAAATGCAAATGCCATCTTATAAAGAAAAACGCTGCTAGATAATATACTGCTGAATACCATATGTTCCATTCAAAGTAATGGATAAAATCTGTATAAACCAATAAACTTTCAAATAAAAGAGAAAAAATTAACCAATACACACAATATACAATAAAGCGTTTCATTGTCTTTGGCATAAAATTCAAAAAAATAATGCCATATGATGCACCTAATGTAAGTTCAATAATATGGACACTAAGCTGGACACCATCACCATTTAATTCATACAACCTAAAGTATAAACTGAGGACAATATCTGAACTTAAGTTAATGAGTGCCACAACAAACCATGAAATATAAATTTCTTTTTTCGTTAAATGTTTTGGCATAAAACGGATAATAACAAGATTAATAAATAGAGAAAGATACGGTAGAAGCCACCACATTTTCATCACCAACTTTAATCATACTTTTACAATTATGATCATCCCCTTATTAAAATATAGGTATCTCCCAAAAAAATCTTCTAAGGGTTATCCTTAGAAGATTTTTTGTTATCGTATTTGTCCTGAACCGTAAATATAGAATTTACTTGATGTTAATGCTTGTAATCCCATTGGACCTCTAGCATGTAATTTTTGCGTGCTGATTCCAATCTCAGCACCATAACCAAACTCAGACCCATCTGTAAAACGAGTTGAAGCATTATGGTATACAGCTGCAGCATCTATCTTATTCAAAAATAATGTAGCATTCTGTTCATTTTCAGTTACAATGGCTTCAGAGTGATTTGTACCATATGTGTTGATATGCTGAATAGCTTCATGAACATCCTTTATTACTTTCACACTTACCGATAAAGCAAGATATTCAGTATACCAATCTTCCTCAGTAGCTAACTTAGCCTTTTCAAACACATTCACCACTTTATCATCTCCGAAGATCTCAACATGATGTTCATCTAATTTTTCAAGTAAACTTTTCCCGTATTGTGAAAACCAATTTTCTTCTACTAAAATAGTCTCAATTGCATTACATACAGAGGGACGCTGTGTTTTGCCGTTTATGACAATATTTTCGGCCATTTGATCATCAGCAGTTTCATCAATAAATATATGGCAGTTTCCAGCACCAGTTTCCAGGACCGGAACTGACGCTTCCCTTACAACAGTATCAATTAAATTCTTTCCACCGCGTGGGATTAGTACATCTAAATACTCCTTAAGATGAAAGAGCTCCTTCGCAGTTTCTCTGCTTGTATCTTCTATTAATTGAACGGCATTGACCGGCACAGAACTGTTCTCAAGTGCTTGATGAATTGATTGAATAAGAGCTTGATTTGAAAATCTCGCAGAAGAGCTTCCTCTTAAAATGACCGCATTTCCTGTTTTCAAAGCAAGTGTTGCTGCATCTACTGTTACATTTGGACGTGCTTCGTAAATCATTCCGATTACACCGATCGGTACTCTTTTTTCTTGATAAGCAGTCCATTTTCTTTTTCAATTGTCTCAATTGTTTCTCCAATAGGATCTTTGAGATCAATTAATAAACGAATTGCCTCTGCTATATCATGTATTCTCTTTTCGTTTAGCATAATTCGATCTAGGACACTGTCAGTTAGACCATTTTTCTTTCCTGCTTCTAAATCTTTTTTGTTCTCTTCAATGATCCTATCTTGGTCAACCAAAAGCTGATCTACTATCTTAGCTAATGCCTCATTTTTTTCTTCGGTAGAGATATCTACCAATGAAAAACTTGCTTTCTTTGCTGCTTTTCCTTTTGCAAGTACCTCACTCATCTTTTTTCCTCCTCTACGCTTTTACCCATTTATTTCGATGTATCACAACAATTGATGATATAACATCATCTTTGTATAACTCTTCACTTCTTTTTCCCATTGCATCCTTTAATTCTTCTGATGAAAAAAGCACTTCACCTTTACCAAGTAAACCTTGTGGCCCTACTACTTCTACAACGTCATTTTTTTCAAATGTACCTTTAATGTCATAAACTCCGGCTGGAAGAAGGCTTTTTCCTTTATACACAAGGGCATCTTCAGCTCCTTTATCAACATAAATAGTACCTGATATTTCCGAATGGAGCGCAATCCATTGACGACTGTTATTTACACCTTGAAGTCCTTCATTCCCTATATATGTGCCATCTCCATTGCCAAGCATAATGTCCACTAGCTTATTTCTGCCTTTGCCAAGACCTATAAACACTTGTACTCCTAATGATAGTGCTGTTTTAGCAGCCATTAACTTGGACTTCATTCCGCCTGTACCGACCTTTGAACCAGATCCTCCAGCAACCTCCAGCATGTCTTCTGTCACATTTGGAAGAAAATTGATTCTTTTTGCCAATGGATTTTTATTTGGATTTGAATCATAAAGTCCGTTTATATCAGTTAAAATAATGAGCTGATCCGCATGAACAAGTCCACTAACAAGTGCTGAGAGCATATCATTATCACCAAAAGTAAGCTCCTCAACAGAAACAGTATCGTTTTCATTAATAATCGGTAATATTCCACGCTCTAATAATTCTGTTACAGTTGCATAGGCATTTTTATAACGATCTTGTTTTGAAAAGTCATTTCGAGTAAGCAGTATTTGAGCAGGAACAATTTGATGATAGCTGAATTGTTCAATATAAGATTGAACCAACAAGCTTTGCCCCACTGCTGCTGCTGCTTGCTTTCCTTTTAAGGTGATCGGTCGGGAAGGATAACCTAAACGGGCAAATCCAGCAGCTACCGCACCTGATGATACAAGTAATACTTCATGTCCCGCCTCTCTAAGTGCCGCAACAGCTTCAACATGATCTGTGAATTTTTCCTGATCAATTTGTCCTTTTGCATTTGTTAAGGAGCTGCTCCCAATTTTGACAACAATTCGCTTCTTATCCATATCTTCTTCCTCCATTTGAAGTTGCAAGCAATAACAAAAGCGCAAGCGCCTTGATCAGCCTCGGGCAAATAAGACGCAAATGAATAGACGACGTTCTTTGTCTTCAATTCATTTGTGGCGACCCTAGAGGGGCTAGGCGCTGGAGCTGGATGTCTCACACTTACCAACAGTTCAAAGACTTTTATAGTTTCCTAAGCAATAAAAAAGCTCCCACCATCCTTAATAAAATAAGGACGAAAGGAGCTTAGCTTCCGTGGTACCACCTTGATTGGATATAAAGTAATATACATTCACATCCCACTTTACCCTTTTTAACGCCAGGGGTGCGCCTATGTTTTCATAGGACTCAAGAGGTAGGTTCAACGGGCTTTTAATATGAAGTCTTTCAGCTTATAAACTTCACTCTCTGTGATAAAAGGTACCGTATACTAGTCCTCTATAAATACGTTCACTGTGATTTTTATTTATTATGCCGAGTATTTCACCGACTGTCAAGACTGATTATGCAATTATTTTTCATTTGTCCCCAGCTTAATTTTGTTCCATTTTCCATACTTATAATAGCCAAATGCAATTACACTGCTAATGACAAAACTAAGACCCATTCCAACTGCAATCCCTTGTTCTCCGAGCCATTTTGAACATAAATACGACAATGGATATCTAAGAATCCAAAAAGAAATAACATTTAAAATTAATACCTGAAACATAGCACCAGCTGCGCGAACTATTCCATTTAAAATAAAATTAATTCCGAGAAATGGATAGAAAAAAGCTATGACGATTAAATAATCAGTGCCGAATTGTACGGCTTCTTTTTCACCTATGAAAAGTCTTATTCCCCATTCAGCAAAGAGAACCACAACCGTGCTTATCAGAATCATAATCATTAAATTAAATATCACACCAAACTTTGCAATATCATGGACACGCTTCCACTGGTTTGCCCCAATATTTTGTCCTGCCATACTATTAACTGCTGTCCCGAGAGCCATAGCAGGTAGCATAATCAGACTATCAAGCCTCTGGGCTGCACCAAATCCGGCTACAACATCATTGCCAAAGGAGTTGACTACACTCATAATGGCCATTACACCTGCCGAGATGACAGTCATTTGTAATCCTGAAGGCAATCCGAGCTTCATAATTGTTGCCACTTCATCCCCGGAAGGCAACTTTGGTTTTATAAAAGGAACTAATTTTCTTCTTAAAGTATCCCAAACTCCATAGAGAAAGGAAATTCCCTGAGAAAGAATCGTTGCATAGGCAGCGCCGGCAATACCGAGCTCGAACACGTAAATGAATAACGGGTCTAAAAGTGCATTTAAGACTACTGCAATCATGACATAGCGGATCGGTGTCTTGCTATCACCAAGTGCTCTAAGCACAGTGCTAATAAAGTTATAGCCAAATAAAAAAAGAATTCCTATAAAATTAATTTGTAAATAATCCGCAGCATCCGGGATCATTGTTGCAGGAGTTGCCATCCATATTAATATCTGCTCTGATAAAAAATACCCTGCTATCCCTAAAAACACAGATAAGACAGTTAACACGACAACAAAGGCATTTAGATAGTTTTTTAGCCCTGTTTCATTTTGTTTACCCTTTTGCTGAGATAAGATTGTAAGAGTCGCATTATTAATTCCGATGATGAACGATAAAATTGTAAAAATGACCGTACTTGAAACAGCAATTGCTCCTAAAGCATTAGCACCTAACAAGTTTCCTACCCATAAGCTATCAATAAATTGATAAGAGATCTGAAGCAGATTTGTTAGCATAATGGGAAGGGAAAACGTCCACACCTGCTTCATGATGCTTCCACTTGTAAAATCTTGTTTCATCTTGTAACTTCCTCTCATGTTGAACCAATGGTTCAACATTTTGTTGCTATTATGTTAACACAGCCTGTAATGATCATGCACAAGGTATGTATCCTCATAAAAAAAAGGATCGTTTCGATCCTTTTTTAGTCTGCTTGGAACGTATTTACGTTCTACTGCTTTATCTTCGATTCCTAGAACTTATCAACGATTTTGGAGATTTATTTTCGATTCTAGATATTTATCAACGATTTTCAACATATATCTTCGATTAGACTTTTCTCGACAAACTCCGGCTATTTCTCTTTCATTTTATGAATACCGGCTAAATAACTATCGAGTAATAAATGCAAACTTTTATCGAGCTCTATAGGAAGTCCAAATCCTCCCTTTTGTTCCAAGGATGAAAAGCCATGCAGAATACTGCGGAGTCCTCGTACAGCATGAATAACTTCATCGTTTTCCAATCCATATCCTCTTAAGATTCGTACAGTTAAATCTACAATTTTGCCGCCTGCTATTTGAATTTCATGGTCTTCAGGTTCAGCAGCTTGTAAGGTTAACTCATAGATCCCTCGGTGTTCCCGAGCAAAAGCAACATAGGCATCTGCCACTGAATGTACAGCTTCATCTTTTGCTTTTCCAATTGAAGCCTGTGCTAGCCTATCATATAAAATGTCCAAACCATGTACAGCTAACTTTTTCCGAAGTCCTCCTAGTCCTTCAATATGATTGTATAATGAAGGTGGACGTATATTTAATTTTTTAGCTAGTGATGCTAATGTGACAGAAGCTAATCCTTGCTGATCGGCTAATTCAGTTGCTGCTTGTAAAATTGTATGCAAATCCAACCCCATCCTCGGCATTTCCCTCTCACCTCCTACTCTCTTACTCTTATCTTTTGTTCCGCTTCTTTAATCGCTCGAAGGATTGCTTCTTTTGGCTCCACGATCATCTCTCCATGACCTACAGCCAGCAATTTCGGCTCAAGCGCCACTATTTTCTTTACACTCTCAAGAGCCTTTTCTTTACTCCATGTAGCCATTGCCGGAAATGGAAAAAAGGGACGAAGCTGTCCGCTTACCGCAATTCCTCCTCTTGTTTGGATAGCATCTCCGACTATAATGGAATGATCTCTTGTATCGAAAAAAGATATTGAACCAGGCGTATGGCCCGGTGTTGCAATGACTTCAAGAGAGCCTATTTGATCACCTTCCTGTAAGAGCTGATTCGGTTGCAGGTGGATATTTTTAGGAATTCCACCTTTAATAGGTGTTTGCTGCTCATGAGGCTCAAGCTCCACATCCCCTTTTAATAATCTGCTGTCTCTCCTCGAAATGGAAATTGGTATATCCGGGAAAGCTTTATTCAACTCAACAAGCGAGCCAACATGATCACCGTGGGCATGAGTAATCAGGATATGTTTTAATGGTTTACCAATTTCATTTATGACCTTTACGATTCCTTTGTAACTATTTGAGATTCCAGTATCAATAAGTGTGATGCTAGCTTGTTCTTCAACAATATAGCAATTAACTGGAAAAAAACCCGGCAAAAAGATTAATTGATATATATTCCTATCCCTTACAATTTTCATCTTTAACCCCCTAAATCATTATTAGTTTTAATACTAACGATATTAGTTTTAATATAAACTAATTACAATAGTTTTCACAAGCCCTTTTTTTAAAAAGGTGCATCATAATAACGTGATACACCTCCACATGATTGATTATTTAACCATTGTTACCCTTTTTATTTCTTTATTTCACATGACTTTCTTTCAATAAATTTTGTAGGGATCGTTATCCTCTTAGGTAACGTGTTTGGCATTTTTATCTTCTCAATTAAACAATTTGTTGCTTCATAACCTAGTTGATAGATACATATATCAACAGATGTGATCGGAGGTTTGGAGTGTTCCGATAACATAAGGTTATTAAAGCTGACAATTGAGATATCTTCCGGCACACGAATGCTTATTTCCTCAAGGTAACTAATCATTTCATAAGCAATTAAATCATCCTGTGTTACAAGGGCAGTTGGTGGTGATGGTAACGACATAAGAGAGTGAAGGGCTTCTCTTCCATTTTCCTTAATGTATTCCTCATGAACCATATACTTTTCATTAAATGGAATATTTGCCTCTTCTAATGCAAGCTTGTAGCCATTTAGTCGATCAATTGTCACAACAAAATTAAGACTTCCGCCAACAAACGCAATGTTGTGGTGACCAAGATTGATAAGATAATTTGTCACTTGTTTGGTACTGTAAATATTATCATTATCAACAAAAGAAATGCGTTCTTCATTTTCATATGGTCTTCCAACTACGACGAATGGAAAATTCGATTGCTGTAAGAAGTTCATCGTCTTGTCATTCACCCGAGAATATAAAAGTACCACACCATCTACCCTTCTACCCTGTACCATTGAAGTTACTTCATTATATATTTCATCCTCTGTTGAACCTGTCGAAAGATATATACCATACTTATTAGCATGTGCACTCGTACTAATCCCTCTTAATACCTCCGGGAAGAAGGGGTTTTGAAATGCATGAAAGGCAGAGTTCGGCATGATGACACCAATTGCTTGTGTACTTTTCGCTGCTAAGCTGCGAGCTTGAAAGTTTGGGTGATATCCCAATTCTTCCATTACTTCACGAACTCTTTTCTTTGTTTTTTCACTGATACGCGGACTATTTGCAATAACTCTTGACACTGTTGAAGGTGCTACATTTGCTTTTTTTGCAACATCTTTTATTGTAACGATCATTGTTGCCTCCTTACTAATTGCAGGCGTTTTTTATTTAACGGAATATCCGTATATTCACACCATATCTCGCTTCTATCATAATACGTAAAGAAGGATTATGGGAACGCCTTCGGTAAATAAGTTGTATAAAAAGGTGTATTTTTAAAAATTGTTACCTTCTTTTCAAGTTATTTTACCGAACCTTCAGAAATTCCTCCTATGGAAAAGGAAGATTGATAGATTTTAATACTTGCAAAACTTTAAAGAAAATAAACTGCCAAATGAAATCTAAGAGATTAATTCACTATTGAGGTTAGGTATATTTTTATTACCCAACAAAAAAGTGCAGACTAAAAAATAAAAGGGACCCTCATTGGCCCCTTAAAAATGATCCAGATTATACATCCATTTTAGGAGGTTCCTCTAACCAGCCATTTGAAATCATAATCGAAACTCCTTCTCTCATGTACTCATATGTATCTTTACCAAAAATTCCAAATTTCAAGTTTAGATCTCTACGCATACTAAATCCCGTACCGAAGCCTTCTCCACCAATACTGAAGTTACTTAAAAGATATGCACAATACATCATAAGCTTATCTGAAAAAGGGGCAACAGATGAATTGGTTGTTGTTCCCCCAGTTGGAATGTTAGGCTGGATATCATTTTGTAGAAGTATTTTTTCTGTTTCTGATATCATTTCTTTCGAAAGTTCCTTCCCTTTTAAGAAGTATTTCTTCACTTCTTCATCCTTTGCACATTGAGAAAATCCATCCATCAGTTTCATCCCGATCACATTTGTTTCGATGCCGTGATATAAGAAACCAAACTCCACAACAGTCAATTGCCTTTTCTCTCCAAATAAATGTGATCCTTTAAGGTAACTCTTATCTGTTACAAAACTAGTTGTTTTAGGTAAATTCACTATAATCGGTTTTTGAAGAATCCCTTCCTCCAAAAGAAATTCTGTAAAGTGCGCAAAATAGATTTGGGAAAGATCACTAAGCTCCTTATAAAGCTTTATAAGGTCCTTTCGATATGACAATATAATGTGGAGCGTGTACATCCCTAAACTAATCTCCTTTAAAATGCGGCTAAACATAATATCAAAACCCTCACGAAACAATGCAGGTGCATCTAAATTGATATCCTCACTTGAAAATGCTACGGGTACAACTGTCCCTTCCTTTTGAATGAGTTCTTTTATTTCTTCTACTTTTGAATTCAGTTTTCCATGTAAGCCTGTTAATAGTTGTTTTGCTTTTTTATTATCTGATGTATGTATAAAATGTTCCAAGAATCTTAAGATCATTGTTTTTTTATGATATGTCACCCATAACGCACCAAATTCAGATGCACCAATTTTTGATTTATTGTTCATAACAAACCTCCTATATGCAGACATTAAGAATAGTTTGCAATTGCATTTACATAAATATGCAGATTATTTCCAGCCTTCAGAAATCAAGTTACTAACAAGAAAGGTTCAATCGCCTAATGATAGGGAATAGTAAGAAAAACAGATATAGGAGGAGTAATTCATGTCACAGCGTCCAGATTACATAAAATGTACATGCTTAAACGAATACGATCCACTTAAAAAGGTAGTGCTTTGTCCACCAGATTATATGACAATTAAAGAACCCATTAATGAAACTCAAAAACAATTTTTGAAAGAAAATATTGATACAGAGTTAGCTAAAAAACAGCACCAGGCGTTGGTCCAAACTTTACGAGATCTCGGAATCGAGGTTCATTTACTAACCCCTCATCAAAAATTCCCTGAGCAGGTGTTTACCCGTGACATTGGATTTACATTAGGACAACAAGTTTTTGTTGCCGATATGGCACATGATTTACGTGTTGGGGAAGAAAAAGAATTTATTACTTATCTTGAGAAAGAAGAAATTACTTACACAAATCTCATTGGAGATATGATTGAAGGTGGAGATGTATTTATTGATAGAAACACTATTTTTGTTGGAGTTAGTAACCGAACAAATGTAGACGCAATTCAGCATTTGCAGACCCTTTTGCCAACGTACGAAGTAATCGCTATTCCTTTTACAGATAAATACTTACATCTTGATTGTGTGTTCAATATTATTTCTCCAAATGAGGCGTTGATTTTCCCTGGTGAAATGAGCAAAGAAAAGCATCAATTACTTGCTTCACGATATGATCTTATTGAAGTTTCAGAGGAAGAGCAAGCTACATTAGGAACCAATATTTTATCAATTGGTAACAAGCGGATATTAAGCTTGCCAATTAATCATGGGGTGAACAAAAAACTTGAAGAGCGGGGATATGAAATCATTGAAGTGGATATAACGGAAATTATTAAATCAGGTGGAGCATTTAGATGCTGTACATTACCATTGTTAAGAGGGTAAAAGTTTAGGGCAGTCTTTTATTGACTGCCCCTTTTTCATCATCATTAGAAATCAAAATGATCCGGATCCGGACCAACTCGCTTATTCTCATTTAAGGAATCTATCTTTTCCATATCCTCTTTTGTTAATTCAAAATCAAAAATGGATGCATTTTCAATGATTCTGTGTTCTTTTGTAGATTTCGGAATGGTGATCACACCGTTTTGAAGATCCCAACGTAATATAATTTGTGCAATTGTTTTTTGATATTTAAATGAAATACTCTGTAAAGTATCGTTCTCCAACAACTCACCTTGCATTAATGGTGACCAAGCTTCAAGCTGAATGTCATGTTTTTGACAATATTCTTGAAGCTCCTTTTGAGTTAAACGCGGGTGGTACTCTACTTGATTAATCATCGGTTTAATTTCAGCGCTCATCATCAAATCTTCAAGATGATGAATTTGGAAATTACTAACACCGATTGCTTTTACTTTTCCTTGTTTATAAAGAGTTTCTAACGCTCTCCATGCATCTTTGTATTTACCTTCAACGGGCCAGTGAATAAGATATAAATCCAAATACTCCAAGCCTAGTTTTTGTAAGCTACTTTCAAATGCTTTTAATGTTAATTCATACCCAAGGTCAGCATTCCAAACCTTAGAAGTTATAAATAAATCCTGTCTAGAAATTTTTGCTTCTTTCAACCCTTCTCTAATACCTTCTCCAACACCCTCTTCATTCCCGTAAATAGCTGCAGTATCAATGCTTCGATACCCATGCTTAATAGCAGCTTTTAATGCATTCACCAATTCTGGACCTTCTTCTACTTTAAACACACCGATTCCAAACCAAGGCATTTTTACTCCATTATGCAAAGCTGTTGTTTCTTGTAAACCATTTATCATGAAAACATCCTCCATTTAAATTATTTATACCCCCACCCACTCCACCCGTAAAAATGTGTCAATCTTGTTTTTCCAACAAACGACTCCATCCTGTTAAGACAACAGCACCCATAACCATGAGTCCGCCAATCCATGCCGTATGAATTAACCCAATGGAATCCGTGATGATTCCTCCTATATAAGATCCAATCGCAATACCGGCATTAAATGCTGCAATATTAATCGCTGATGCCACATCTACTGCACTTGGAACAAATTTCTCCGCAAGTGTGACAACATGCACTTGTAAACCTGGTACATTCATAAAAGCAAGAAGTCCCATAAAAATAATCGTGATTAATCCGGCTATTTTGAATGGGGCAGTAAATGTAAGAACAATAAGAATAATGGCCTGAATAATAAACATATAAAACAATGCCTTAAGGGGATTTTGATTTGCGAGTTTTCCTCCTATGACATTCCCGATTGCAATGGCAATTCCATAAACAAGCAAGATGATCGCCACAACACCCTCTTTAAACCCTGTCACATGTTGAAGCAATGGTGAAAGATAAGTAAAAACAACAAATGTTCCTCCATAACCTAAGGCCGTTATCATGAATAAAAGTAAAAGACGGCCATTTGAAAGAAGCTTGAATTGGTCTTTGAAAGTTGTTCTTGCTCCTTTTGGTAAATCAGACGGAACAAGGATACTATTAGCAATAAGAGCAATTATTCCAACAACAATGATCGCAAGAAAGGCAGCTCTCCATCCAAATTGCTGACCAATAAATGTTCCAAGCGGTACTCCTGTCACAGTTGCTACAGTAAGACCTGTAAACATGATTGAAATGGCACTAGCCCGTTTATTCTCGGGTACCAAATTAGCTGCAATCGTTGAACCAATTGACATAAAAACGCCATGAGAAAAAGCAGAAAGAACTCGGGCAAAAAGCAAAATTCCTACACTAGTCGAACTTGCAGCCAGGGAATTACCAACAATAAAAACAATCATAATTAAAAGCAGTAACGTTTTTCGTGACATACTAGAAGTTAAAGATGTAAGGATTGGAGCCCCAAACGTAACTCCTAATGCGTATAAAGATACAGTTAAACCAGCTGTTGTGACAGGTATGTGCAAATCCTCTGAAATAAGCGGCAATAGTCCTACACTTATAAATTCAGTTGTTCCTATAGCAAAAGCACTAACCGCTAAAGCAAGCAGCGCGAATATGCTTCTTTTTTTATCTAAAGACATTTTGTCTCCTCCTAAAATAGATACTATTGTATGATTCACCTTCTGCATGCAGACGATAAAATAAATGGTGAAAATCGATCGGCAAATGTTATTATGATATATACAATTCAAATTGAGAAGAACGCACTTTTAAGTACGATAGGTACCAAGAAGTGATATAGGAACTTTTTTGTACCTATCATATGTGGAGGAAACTATGCAAAAGAAAAAATACAATATTGCGGTTGAAGCTACTTTAGAAGTAATCGGTGGAAAATGGAAATGTGTTATCTTGTGTCACCTTACTCACGGAAAAAAACGAACAAGTGAATTAAAACGATTAATGCCTAATATCACTCAAAAAATGTTAACTCAACAATTACGCGAATTAGAGGAAGACGGTGTTATTAATCGTATTGTTTATCATGAAATTCCACCTAAAGTAGAATATGAATTAAGTAAATACGGTAAAAGTCTTGAACATATTTTAGATGCCTTATGTGCTTGGGGAGAAAGTCATTTAACACAAGTATATGGAGATAAAAATGAGGTATTAGAAGAGAGTATCCTTAATACTAAATAAAAAATCCCAAGCTTAAAAAAGCTTGGGACTTCATATAAAGACCGCTCCATATCCCATCGCAGCCACAATAACTAAAGCTGGATGGACCTTTAATTTTTCTAATAAGAAAAAACTAGCCACAACAAGGAACAAGGTTTGCCAAATTCCTGTATCCTGATAAGAAGTGAAGAAAAAGCCGTATGCCATTACCCCAAGTAAAACTGCGATTGTTGGACGAATAAAAGTTGTCATTCGTTTTACCTTAGGAGAATCTTTGTATTTATATAAAAACCCCAATAAGACAATCATTAAAATAAGAGAAGGCGCTACTGTAGCAAAAATACCCACTAAGCTACCTAGTATCCCCCCTGTTCGTAGCCAATATAGCCGGCCATCTTTGTTGCAATAGGACCCGGCAAGGCATTTCCTAATGCAAGTACTTCACTAAATTCATTCACATTCATCCATTCATAGCGATCAACAACTTCATTTTCGATGAGTGGAATCGAAGCTGGACCACCACCATACCCTAATATTCCCGGTATAAAAAAGGCAAGAAATATCTCCCAATAGATCACGAAGCATTTCCCCTCTCTACGTTGCTCTCTTCATCAGGTTTTTTATCTTTTATCATGACAGCAGCAATCAATAATACTACGATTAAAACAGCTGGGTGTAGACCTAAAATCTCCATAAAAAGAAAACTACCACCTATAAATGCAATTGCTTTTATCCAGCCCATTGAGGTTTGTGATTTTTTAAAAAATCCCATGTCAATGTTGCCAGCATAACTCCAACTACAGGTACTACTGCTGCTGTCATTCCTTGGACCCAAGGATAATCCTTTATAGAGGAAATCGTTGTTAATAAGACAATCATTAGAACGATCGTTGGAAGAATAGTGGAGAGTGTAGCATTAATAAGCCCTAATATCCCCCCTACACGATACCCAATATAACCGGCCATTTTTGTTGCAATTGGTCCAGGTAATGTATTTCCAAGCGCTAATACATCAGCAAACTCATCATCATTCATCCACTTATATTTATCGACTACTTCTTTATGAACAAGTGGAATTGATGAAGGTCCTCCACCGTACCCCAACATGCCCACTCGAAAAAATGCTAAAAATAATTGAAGGTGTTTCATTTCTTCTCACCCTTTACATATGATGTCATTTCTCTAAGACACATTCCTGCCAGATACTTATTATCCCCCTCTATCTATATATTGTGCCCTTACAATAGGTATGGATCTAATTACTAATTCATGCGGATTTTTTTCGTTTGTTAATCAATTGTATGATATTAACTTACAAACGAAACTTTTATTTGATTATTTTGATTATATAGGATATCTCCCTTCATTTCTATACATTTTCTGAATAATACTCAAAATAAAAAGAGAATGCCATTGGAATCAATTTACCTGCATTCTCCACTACATACTTCTTTATAATTTCATGCCACTTCTGCTTTTAAAACGTCTAAGTAAAATATGGCTTTCAACCCTAGTGATTCCTTCAAGTGCATATAACTCATTATTGATAAACTTCTCTAAAGCCTCGAAGTCATCAACCAATACATGCATATGTAATGTACTTGGTCCTGTCATTTGATAACAACTGGACACACATGGATTGTCCGCAAGCTTTTGGGCAACATCAACCAAATAAGCTGGTTCACAATCCACTTCAAAAAACGCCGAAACGTTTTTTCCCATTTTTTCCGAATTGATCACAACACTGAATTTTTCAATCACATCATGTTTTATCAGTCGATTTACACGTTCACGAACAGAAACTCTTGATAACTCAAGTTCCTTTCCTATATCTGAATAAGACATCCTGCCATTTATCGTGAGAAGCTCTAGTATTTTTCTATCAATGTGATCTATTTTCACTAAAAACCCATCCTTTAAACATCATATAATTTAAGTATAATGATTCAAGTAAGGAGATAAAAGTGAAATATAAAGAAAAATAAGGAAGACGTACCTTTCATTGGACAGAAATAAACATTTATTTGCGATTTTGGAGATTTATTTGCGATTCTGATAATTTATTTGCGATTTTGGAGATTTATTTCCGATTCTCATAATTTATTTGCTATTCGGTAAAAATCGACAAGTTTCACACCTTCTACCTTACCTACCAACCGCAGCCCCATCACTTCTCGGATCCACTCCACCGTATACAAACCCTTGATCATCGATTAAAATTGCATTTGCGTGACCCATTATCCCATCGAAATCTTCCACTTTATTGACAATATGACCAACTTTCGACAATTGTTCCAGAACATTCAGGCTTACTCGACCTTCTATTTTTAATTCTTGAGTTTGCTTTCCCCATGTTCTTCCCCATACAAACCTTGGAGCACTAATAGCTGATTGAGGATCCATTCCATAATCAATCATTCTTGTGAGAATCGCCGTTTGGGTTTGAGGTTGCCCCTCCCCGCCTTGTGTCCCATAAAGGATTCTTGGCTTCCTATCTTTTAACGCCATTGCAGGCATTAACGTATGAAATGACCTTTTTTCCGGTTCAAGACAGTTCACATGAGAAGAATCTAAAGAGAAAAAGGAACCTCTGTTTTGCATGACAATACCAGAATCTCCCGCTACAATACCAGATCCAAATTCGAAATAGAGACTTTGAATAAACGATACTGCATTTCCTTCCTCATCAATTACTGCGGCATGGGCTGTATCACTTCCAACTGATTCGGTTTCAATTTCATCAATTCTGTTGAATTGAATTCCTTCTGCCAATTCTTTTCCGTATGATTTGCTTAATAATCTCTCTAATGGGATATCATAAAATTGAGGATCTGTAAGATGCTTGTTACGATCTTGAAAGCTTCTTTTTAATGCTTCAACTAATAAATGATAGTAACGATAAGAGCCTTCCTCAATCGATCTTATTTCGAAATTTTCTAAAATATTAAGTGCCATTAACCCTACGAATCCTTGTGAATTTGGGGGTGCTTGATAAACGTCATAGCCCCTATAAGAGGTAGTGATTGGATCTGTCCACTCTCCATAATGGTTCGAAAAATCATCTAGGGTTAAACGGCTTCCCTTGTCTTTTAAGCTTGAGACAATTCGTTCTGCCAGCTTTCCTTTGTAAAAATCATCTCTACCGTTTTTAGCTACCTTTTTTAATGTACATGATAAGTCTGTTTGGATAAATCGTTGATATCGTTTAGGAATTTGCTGATCTGGTAAGAATATTCGGGCCATATCTCCATCTTCCTTCAACATATCCGCTCTCTTTACAGTGTTTTCATATTGATCAGGCGAAAGCGGAAACCCATATTCGGCATAATCAATTGCCGGTTGTAATACTTCTTCTAATGATAATTTGCCATATTCTTTTAAGACCGCATCCCAACTATCCACCATTCCTGGCACCGTAATAGCACTCTCGATTCCCCTGGTTGGTATTGCTTCTTGCCCTTCATACACTTCTCGAGTCAGGTTTATTCCAGTTCGGCCACTTCCATTATAAACTTTCACTTTCTCTTCACTCTTACTGTATGTAACCCAAAATGAATCTCCTCCGAGACCGGTCATGTGCGGGTACACAACAGCAAGACAAGCACTCACTGCTACTGCTGCATCAAATGCATTCCCTCCTCTTTCTAAAATTGTGTTTCCTGCTTGTGATGCCAAATAATGCGGACTCACGACCATTGACTTAGTTCCCACGATTGTTTTGTTCACATTAAGTTCCTCCAATTACTTCCCATATGTTTATCATACAACTACTAATTGCTTACTTTTTCTGTCACAACCGGCTTCACCAAACATCCATGCGGAGTACCACCCACTACCCTACCATTCTCATAGACCACAATCCCTCTATTTATCGTTCCGGTTATTTCACATGGAAATGTATGCCCTAAATAAAGACTCTCCTTATGTTTTGCATAAAAATTATCTTCTGTAACGGTAAATGATTTACCTAAAGTGACAATAGCAAAATCTGCGTCTTTCCCTTCTTTTACTTGACCTTTTCGATCTGAAAGCCCAAATCGCTCAGCTGGATTTTGCGCTGTCCATTTTGCAACTGATTCAAATGGAATATTGTATTTTACAGCCAACTCAATCATTGACATGAGAGTAAACTGACCACCACTAATTCCTCCCCACGCTTGGAATAAATTATGAACCTTAGGATCTTTTAATTCATAAGGACACGGTGAATGGTCTGACGAGATCATATCGAATTTTTGATTGATTAATAGATTAATTAATTTTTCTTGTTCCTCTTTTTCACGGAGAGGTGGTGCACATTTAGCGATTGCTCCTCGTTCTCTTAAATCTTGATGGTTAAAAAGCAGATAATGCGGGCATGTTTCAACTGTTATATTTAAGCCTTTTGATTTGGCTTGCTGAATGATTTCTAATGCTTCTGCTGAGCTTATGTGAACAAAGTGAAGGGGACAGCCCGTGATCTCAGAGTAGTAAATTGCTCGTTGCACTGCTTCGACCTCAGCCATAATTGGGCGTGTTTCCAAATAATCATCTGCAGTAAACTTTCCTCCTTTTTCTTTCTCTTCTTTCAACCAATTGGTTATCGCAGCACTTTCCGAGTGAAGAGCCAAGACCTTACCTAACTTCGCAATCTGCTTCATTCCATTTAATAAAGTGATTTCATCCACTGCTTCGAATTCCTTGTTACCTGTTGTTGAAAGAAACGCTTTAAACCCGATTACTCCTGATTCCGCTAAAGCTTCCAGATCCCTTTCATTCCCCGGTACAAGTCCTCCCCATAGACTAAAATCCACAAGAGATTTTTCAATGCCAAGGTTCGCTTTTTTAGATAGTGCCTCCTCAGTTACGGTAGAAGGAATACCATTTAACGGCATATCGAAATATGTTGTACAACCACCGGCAGCCATCATCTGTGAGCCGGTGCGAAATCCTTCCCAATGCTCTCTGCCTGGCTCACTAAAATGCACATGTATATCAATCATACCTGGAAATATGTATTGATTTGTTGCATCCCATATTTTTTCCGATTCATTCAATAGATTCTTGCCAAGAATATATATCAATCCATCTTTAATTCCTATATCAAGTTGTTCTAAACCAGCGGGTAGTACCACATTTCCGTTTTTAATGATAAGGTCCATTTTTTCCATAAGAACAACTCCCTTTACAATTTTTATATTCAATTATCCATTCCACTGAATCACTTGAGCGAATATTAAGAAAATTATTGCGACAACAAACCACATTGAAAATAACGGCAGATAGAACCGCATCCATTTTTGCCATGAAACTCCTACTAAAGCAAGTGTTGCCATAAAATATCCAGAAGTCGGGTACAAAATATTTCCGATACCATCCCCAAACTGGTAGGCTAACACTGCCGTTTGTCTTGTAACCCCAATTAAATCTGACAAAGGGGCCATAATTGGCATCGTCACCAATGCTTGACCACTCCCTGAAGGTACTAAGAAATTGAATAACATTTGCACGATAAACATACCGATTGCACTAAAAACTGCCGGGAATTCACCTACAACGGTACCTAGGCTATTAACAATAGTATCCATTACTAATCCATCTTCCATTACTACAGCTACAGCTCGGGCAACACCGACAATGAATGCGCCAATTAACACTTCACGGAATCCTTCATTAAATCCTTCACAAATGTCTGAAAATGGTAACCCGGATATACGTCCAACAACAATTCCCATGACAATGAATAAACCCGCCATTTCTAACATGAACCAACCTTGAGTAAGGACTCCATATACTAACAAGCCAAAAAATATAAGGAGGAGAACAGATGCAAATCTTTGCCTTGAAGTAGCCTTGTACACTCTAGTAGCTGATTTTGTTTGATACTGTGTTCTCTTTTTAGAATCTTCTTCGTAAACAAGACTTGCCATTGGACTTTTCTTTACTTTTTGTGCATACCGAATAATGTAAATGACACCTATTAGAACAAATACAATAAATGCTATTATTCTTAGTTCTAAACCAGAGAATACCGGTAAACCAGATAATTTTTGTCCAAGTCCTGTATTAATCGGATTCAGAAACCCAGTTGTAAAACCCGCAGTAGTTGCTATCAACGCAATGGCTACAGCAACCATTGAATCGTAGCCCAATGCGATCATTAACGGCAGAATGACAGGTACATATACTAAACTTAGCTCCTGGGTTCCTATTAAACTACATACTGTCGCAAATAAGATGACTAACACAGGTATAACCATGACGCTTTTGGTTGAAAATCTCCTTGTAAGTTTATCTACCCCGATTTCAATTAGTCCTGTTTTTTTGATGACTGCAAACAATCCGCCAATGATAAAGGTAAAAAAGACAACTTCTCCGGCAGCTACTAAACCTCTAGGAATAGCTGTCATAAACTCAACTACCCCAATAGGTGACTGTTCAACAGCGTGATACGAATTCGGATCAATTGTTGTCCTACCTTCAGGACCAGGAATCCTCTCATAAACACCAGCTGGAATTAAATAAGTGGCAATTGAAGCCAATGCAATAAAAATAAATAATATGACATAAATATGGGGCATAGTTATCTTATTTTTCACTCTAGGATGGTAATTTACATTAATTTTAGAACTTCTCTCTACAGACATATTTTCCTCCTTCATTTATTTGTTGGAATTCTGGTACAAGTCCTTCCTGTCAGCAAAATCTACATAACTCTTGCTCAAAACCCTTACTATTAATAAATAGCCATATTAATCTTTATACTGCTTGATCCTCTATTTCAGGAGCATCCTTAAAGCTCTGTTCCATTCCTTCTCTTACATAAGATTCATGCTTCATAACCCAAACTTTCATAAGAACGATGTACACAATACCTGCAGGGATAATCCCTAATAACCATGAGAGATCAACATTGATAAACGAAAAACATGTTCCAACTACTATTGCAATAAGTGCTGCTGGGTTCCAACCTCTGAAGGCAGAAAATAAGTTTGTCACTTCATATAACTTTTCCACCTGATAATTTGCTTTGTGAACGAAGTAAAAGTCAGTAACCATTACTGCGAAAATAGGACCTAAAAATGCAGAAACAATAGATATGAATCGTAAGAATGTAGCATCATTCATGATCCACCATGGACATGTCAATACACCTAATATCCCGACAATTACACACGCTTTTTCCCAAGATATTTTAAAAATGTCCATTGCTACAAGGACAGGTGGCATAATATTTGCAACTAAATTTGTAGTAATCTGGGCAATCGCAATAAATAATAAAATGATAATGCTTGCAAATAAACTAGATATATGATCAGAAATGATATCCACCGGATTCCATATTCCAACTGCAGCTGCACCAAGTATTCCTACAAATGGTAATAAAATCATTGGAGGTACGATTCCAACGATATGAGATCCAACAAATGTGCCAGTTGAAGCTTTACGCGGAAAATAGCGTGTATAGTCTGATACATTTAAGAGTAATGCAGAGAATTGTCCAATTAACACAGCCATTGCAAGCCAAAAAGGTATTCCCCATGTCCCATCAATATTCGCTGTCTGACTAACTTCAAAACCAAATGTAGATAAAAACAAAAATATTAAATAGACAACACCTAGCATGATGACAACAGAACCAACGACTTCAATCCACTTTATAGATTTAATACCTTTTGCGGATAGATAAATTTGTAATGCTTGGAATGCGAAGAACCATATCCACACATTATTGAACCCAATGATATCCATAAATATTTGATTAAGAGCCATTGCTCCAAGCCAACTTTGGACACCATACCAGAACAATGCAGGGATTGCCCGCATCAACGCAGGAATTTTTGAACCTGTTGGTCCGAATGATGATCGAAGTTGAACAACCATCGGTATGCCGTGCTTCCATCCAACTCTCCCATTTAATGCAAACAGTAATGCAGCAAGAATATTTGCGAGAATTAACGCAAGAAAGGCTTGTGTTAAATTTAATTTTCCGAATGGAGGAATTAAACTTGAACCTAACATAAATGACCCAACCATTACGGCGTCTCCCCACCACATCGCAACATAAGCTTTTGGACCTAAGATTCGATTCTTCTCACTTAGAATTGGCTTTAAATCGTAATTTTTCTCCATAATATCTCCTTTATTAGACATTCAATTTTAAAACGTAACATTAAATGTTAATTAATATAACATATGAATAGTTTAATAGAGATACACCCTTAAATCATTAGAGGATTTGTTGTTTTTTCAATATTTTTTTGTATATGTTAACTATTTTTTAAGAATACAAATAATTAATGATATAAAACCTCACATAAAAAAAGAACAGTGTTCGTGTTACGAAACAACTGTTCTCTTCATTTTGTTTTTATTTACAACTATAATTTCGTAACTCCCCTATCCCTTCAATCATACATTCCACTACATCTCCATCACTTATCAGAACAGACCCTGGTGTCCCAGTCATAATCACATCACCTGGATGCAAAGTCATAATACGGGAGAAAAACGAAACATTCCACCATGGTGAATACATCATATTAGAGACAATATCACTGTGGTAAACCTCACCATTCAGTTTTGTCTCAACAGATATTCGACTCACATCTTCCACCTCATCAATAGTGGTTAGATAAGGACCAAAACTAAAAAACGTATCAAAACTTTTGGCTCTTTGCATATAACGGGGATTTTTCGCATGAATATCTTTCGCTGTCATATCTAAGGAAGTAGTAAAACCCGCCACCACTCCAGGAACATCAGCTTCTTCCACGTTTTTGCAGGTTTTCCCTATAATAATGGCAAGCTCAGCTTCTGCTGTTACCTCAGTTGATTGATAGGGCAGTAAAATATCATCTTCAGGACCAATTAAACTACTATTCGGCTTCATAAAAATAACCGGTTCCTCTTCAGGGGTTTCCCTGATAATTCAATTGCCTTATCTATGTAATTCATACCAACCCCCAGATTTTTTCCGGATGACGGTATAAAGGAGCAAACGTTACACTTTCTAACACTAATCGATTCATCTCAGTTATTTCTTTATTCCCAACACGTTTATACCAGCTATTAATTTGTGATAATTGACCATTCTGAAGAATAGATAAAATATTTTCACTCCAATTTGCTCCTGCTATCTCATTTATATCTCTTATTAATATCACTTTTTGACCTAATAAAATGGCTGCTAATTCCTCATTATCAACTTTTACAGTCGTTAGTTTCATACACCCTCCCCTCCAAAAACCTCATTTATCCACTTTAATAATTTAAGATCTTGATGATGATTTGCAATAAATGATAACCCTATCGGTAAACCATCTACTTCCGCAAGAGGAACCGTTACTTGTGGTAACCCTGCTAAACCAGCTATACAGGAAAGCTGCATTGTTTTAGCCCGATATCTTTCTGCGTTTTCACCTTGCACATGTAATAAAGGCGCCGGTCCAGGTGCTGTTGGGATAACAATAACACCCTCTTCACCCAGTAGTGATGAAATGGATTTTTGAATTTGTTCCCGAAGTTTTTCTTGCTCTAAACTTTCTTCACGTTTTAATGTGCCCGCCCACTGAAACCTCTCATGTATATCAGGACCAAAAGCAGGTTTTTCATTTTGTATCCAATCTCCATGCTCTTCCCAAATCTCTAATCCTTGCAAAATCCGAAATGCACTCGACCATTCATCGAGACCACCCACCGATAACATTATCCATTCACGGTGAGAAAGTTCTTTTATCATAGATGTTGCACTTAATAGCTCTTCTTTACATTGCTCATCTAATAGATCCCATGCATCTTGACAAAAAAACGCCTGTGTAAACTGACCCTTTTCTTCCTGATCAGCAACCAGCACCTTCCCAATTCGATATAACAACTCAGGGGCTTTCGACATCCATCCGACTGTATCAAAACTTTTAGCTAACGGTATTACCCCCTCTGGCGTGACTACACCGTGCGTAGGTCGGAAACCATATATCCCACAATAGGATGATGGTATTCTTACAGATCCACCTGTATCAGTACCTAAAGCAAAGTCACTAATTCCTGCTGAGACAGCAACTGCTGATCCACTTGAAGAGCCACCGGGAATTCGATTTGGAGCTTTAGGGTTAATCGGTGTTCCATAATGAGCATTTTCTCCATTTAAGCTATACATTAATTCATCTGTTTTAGTTGTCCCTTTTAGTTTCGCCCCATGACTAAGCAGTCTTTCAATAACAGGGGCATGACAGGTTGATACACCATGAGATTTAAGCCAATCGGGATTTCCAGCTCCATTTCTATAACCTTCAATTGAAAATACATCCTTAACCGCAAACACCAATCCATCTAACAAACCAGTTCCCATCGGTTCAACTATAACTTCTTCCTCTACAAAAGCATTTAAGTTATTTTGCATCATCCATCCTCCTCTATCACTAATAAGTAAGAAAAGCGCAAGCGCCTTGGTCAGCCTAGGGCAAATAAGACGATTTGGAATAGAAGACGTTCTTTACCTTCAATTCCAAATTGGCTTATGACCTCGAGGGGCTAGGCGCTGGAGCTAGACACTGAAACTAATTACAAAACTTATAAATTCTGATAGTAAACAAAAACCCCGAACTTGGGGTTATTTTATCATTATACGAACTGACTCATAGACATCCATAGCAGCTTGCAGTCCTTTTCCAAGGTTCAACTGTGCTCCATGACGAATTAAAACACCTTCTAGAGCGGATAACACAAATAATACATTTTCTTTTCGACAGCTGTATCCCATTGTTCCAATTCTCCATATCTTTCCATGGAGTGGTCCAAATGAACTCGCAATTTCAATACCAAATTGCTCAAGGAGCATATTTCTAACAGCCTCACCATCTACTCCTGCTGGAATTTGAACACATGTTACCATCGGAAGTTTCCATTCTGTATCATTGAACAATTCTAGCCCCATCGCTTTAATCCCTTCCATAAGGGCTTTTTCATGAAGCCTGTGGCGTTGAAAACGGACTGTCAACCCTTCCTGCAGGACAATTCTCACTCCTTCTCGCAATGCATATAACATAGAGGTTGCTTCTGTATGATGATTTAATCTTCTAGGTCCCCAGTAATCCTGCAGCTGGCTTAAATCAAAATAATTACTCCTAATAGGTTGTCTTATACTTTCATGATCTTCAGCTGTCGCGATACCTTTTTCCACTTTTTTCTCAAGAATAGGATCTTTTCAATTCGATCATTATATGTGATTGGGGCCATTCCAGAAGGGACAGATAAGCATTTTTGTGTTCCTCCTATCACCGCATCAAGCTTCCATTCGTCAACCTTCACTTCCGTTCCTCCAATTGTCGCAACAGCATCAACAATACACAGCACATCCAACTCACGACAAGCAGGCCCAATTTGATCAAGAGGCTGCATACACCCTGTAGATGTTTCTCCGTGGACAATTGCCAAAACCTTAGGCTTCAGTCTTTTCATTTCTTGTATGATCTCTTGCTGATTAAAGACCTTCCCCCATTCGCAACGCATTGTATGGATTTCGGCTCCATTTCGCTCAGCAATTTCAGTTAGCAAATGTCCAAACCTCCCAAAGATCGGAATAAGCACTTTATCTCCAGGCTCAATCACACTACTTAACACCGCTTCAATTCCAGATCGTGATGTTCCATCAATCGGAAATGCCCAATTGTTTTTCGTCTGAAAAATCTCCCGGAGCATTTCCATTGTTTCATTCATTATCTCTGTAAAAGCCGGATCAAATTGTCCAAGTATTGGTGTACTCATTACACGAAGCACCCTCGGGTCAACCTCAACCGGTCCTGGTGTCATAATTGTTCTTAACGGTGCATTTATTTCTTGGTAAACCATCCTCTTTCTCCCTCCTAATAAGCTAGTTCATATAAAACTTTTATTAACGTTTTTATACCTTCCTCTAAATCTTCCGTTCTTGTAAATTCTAAAGGCGAGTGACTGATTCCATTTTGACTAGGTACAAACAAAAGCAACGTCGGGATAGACTGACCAAAAATTTGAGAATCATGCCCAGCACCACTTGTCATTTTTTTATACGGAATATGATCTTTCACTAAGATCGTTTCCGATAATTCATTTAATTTTTCACACATTTTTACAGGAGTTTCATCCATCCAATTATTGATGGATATACATGTTTGATGTTTCAAAGATATTAATTCAAGCTCTTGGAAGGTTTCATGACAAAACAAGTTTAACACTTCCTCTTCACTATGCCTTATATCAAGACTAAAAATCGCCTTTCTTGGGATAACATTAGACACATTCGGCTCTACGATTATTTGCCCAACAGTCACAACAAGTTCAGGTGAGGTATTTTTACCTTTTTCAATGAGGATTTGAATCATTTCCGCTGCCGCATACATAGCATCCTTCCGCAATCCCATAGGTGTCGTCCCGGCATGATTACTTTCCCCTTCAACCGTAATCGTATATCTTCGTTGACCAACAATGTGACTAACAATACCAATTGTTTTCGCTTCCTTTTCTAATACGATTCCCTGTTCAATATGCATTTCAATAAAACATTCAAGATCATTCCGTTTAGGAGGACAGTGGCGACCATGACCAAATCCCGCATCATTCATGGCTTTTACAAAACTTATTCCTTCCGAGTCTTCGATATCATTGATATCGGCCAGCTTTTTCACCCCAGTGATATTACTCGATCCCCAGTATGTCACCGGAAAGCGACTGCCCTCTTCCTCACATAAAGACACAACTTCAATCGTTTTCTTCGGTGATCCGTATTGTTTAAAAAGAAACTTAGTAGCAATAATACCAGCAATAATTCCATATGCACCATCATACTTACCGCCTTCTCTCACTGTATCTATATGTGAACCTGTAAGAATTACATTTGAGTTCTGATTTGTTCCATTAAGCCTGCCGTATAAATTTCCTACATCATCATAGTATGTGCACAGACCTATCCCTTTCATATACCCCTCAACACCTTGTTGAGCTTGTTGCCATTCCTTTGAATATAGCAACCTTGTTACACCATTACGTTCACTTCTACCAAAACAAGCTAACCACTCGACCATTTGTTCAATTTGCTCGAATAAGGCAGATGATTTTTCAACATTTTCAACCAATTCATTCCCCCCTATTCTATTTTCTCACATTTAATGTTATATTTATTTACATGATAGTAATACATTTTTATTTTAAAACAATCATACCTTAAAATCATGTACATAAATGTAGAACAGACTCTAAATCTTTTGGTTATTTTAACTAAATTTTTATCCTGTTCTCTATTAAAATTGTAAATTATCTAACAAAGGATGAATTTCATGAAATTAAGTGAATTAATGAACTTACCTATTTTTTCCGGAACTAGATTAGTTGCAGGAGCACAAGGATTAAATCGAGAAGTGAATACGGTGAACATGATGGATGCTCCTGATATTATTCACTTTCTAAAACAAAACGAATTACTCGTTACTACCGCTTTTCATTTTAAAGAAGACCTTAAGTCTTTACTTGCATTAATAGAAGCGATGGTAAAACAAAATTGCTCCGGCTTAGGCATTAAAACGAAACGGTTCTTACAAGAAATACCCATAGAAGCTATCAACCTGGCAAATAAACTGAATTTACCTTTATTAGAACTCCCTGTTGAGACATCTTTAGGAGATATTGTGAATAAATCCCTTAGTTTTATACTTGATATTCGAACTAACGAACTCCACCAAGCGATGGAAATTCATCAGCAATTTACAGATCAAATAATGAATGGGAAGGGAATCCAAGAAATTATTGATAATGTTTCTTCCCTTACCCAATTGCCCGTTTACTTATTAAATGATCATTTAATGCCCACGAGCACCATTGATCATTCTACCTTATTTTCACAATTGGAATCCCTTCTCTATAAAGGATATTCCTTTCATTTATCAACAAAATCTTTGTCAACATTTACTCTGATAGGTGAAGAACAGCTCACTGTAACATTGTTCCCTGTCTATACACATAAACAATATCACTATCTTTGTATTTTAGGATTTATCCCTTTAACAGATCGGACGACCATTTTGACGATAAAACAAGCATCAAATGTCATTGCATTTGAATTAATGAAGGAAAATGCCTTAAAACAAAATAAAAAACGAATTCAGAATGAATTTTTCACAAACTTTGTCAATGGTACATTTTCAACTTCAGATGAGATTATTAGCCGTGGAAAAGAATTTGGCCTAAAAAGCGGTCAACGTTATTTATGTGCAGTTGGAGAGATTAGTGAAGAAGATAAAAAACAGTCCTATCTACAATATCAAACAGAAACCGATTTTATTTATGACACAATCGAATTCGAAGTCCAAAATAACGAAGCAATAGTCCACCTTTTTACAATGGATCAAACATTTATCTTATTATTGGAACTTCAGTCAGGGTGGAAGGATATTGAACAACCTTTTATAAGTCTATTAAAAAGAATACAAACGAAAGTTTCCACCCACTACCAAAAAGATCTTTCATTCGGAATTAGCGTGTATGCTGAAGAGCTTACAAATGTAACAGTGTCATATAAAGAAGCAAAAGATGCTCTGTATCATGGAAACATGTCAGGTAAAAAACAGTTTATCGAACTATATCAGCCGAAAAAAGTCCCCGAAATTCTCAGGATGATTCCATACGAGCAATTAAAAAAATTCTATGATGATACATTTCAGTCATTTACAGATGATACAAAAAAAGACCACCAAGTTTTATTGCACACATTATCCGTTTTTCTTGAAACTCATTGTCAGTTATCAGAAACCGCGAAACGTCTATATGTTCACCGCAACACAGTCATTTACCGACTTGAAAAATGCGAGGAGATTATTGGCAGAAGTTTAAAAGAACCTGATGAAACACTCAGATTAAGACTGGCATTTCGCATAAAGACATTAATACAGGGATAGTAATTAAAATATTAGATATAAAATTACTTAGATTTCTAGATAAAACGAAAGCCTCCACCAATAAATACACAGTGGAGGCTCTTCGATTCTAAATAATTTTGCAGTTTTATAGATATTCTTGCAAAATCTCGTGTAATCTTGTAAATAATCTATTATTTTTGCAAAAACTACGTTATTTTTGCAGGTATTATCAATTTTTTGCAAATCTCCCAGAATTCAAATTAGCTCCCTCTATAAACTTGGTACCCCCACGGTGATACCAATAACGGCACATGGTAGTGAGCATTTACATCCGCAACACCAAAACGAATAGATACTTTATCTAAAAAAGCTGGATCCGGAAGAGGTAATTCTTTCCCACGAAAATAATCACCAATATAAAACAACAACTCATATTCACCTATCCGCATCTCTTCTGCAGAGAGAAGCGGCAAATCTATCCTTCCATCACCATTTGTTCTAACTGATTTGATTAGAGAAGCTCTCTTACCTTCTAATCTCAATAACTGCACAAGAACATCAGCAGCAGGTATACCATGCGTTAAATCCAATATATGTGTTGTCAAACCTGTCATAACCATCAACCCTTATTTTGAAATATTTATTTCTCCTGACAGCTCTTTACTATTTACAAGATCTTCTTTTGTAACGGTAAAATACTGAAAACCGTAAGGAGGACGGGGTTCAGTGTACACCTTGCCTTCCGAGTTTGGAATTTCCTCCACGACCGGATCCCACGTATGATTTTGAGATTGAAAACTAACTTCGCGGAGCTGTGGAAATCTTTCCAGAACTCGACAACCAATAAGATAGATTAAATATTGAATGGAAGGCGTTTCAAGCTCATGGAAGATGGATGTTGCAATATCTCGAACTTGCTCTGCACACACATAGCTATATGGCGCGGATCCCGTCGAATCCTCCATATCTTCGTATTCCCAACCGATATTTAGATAGATAAACAGAGGGCGGTTGCTGTCTTCCGGAAGAGTTGTATATTCATCCCGAATAAAACCGACAAATGAATTCCCTCTGACTTTAATTAACTGTAAATCCAGGACCCCGCTACTTTGTTGAACAATATCGATCGTCCCCTCACCACGAACCATCTCAATTGTTGCTACCGATTTTTCATTTCGTGAATGTTTAAATACTAAATCACTTTGCATTAACCCATTTGCCGAAGCTGTTGTCGTCTCTTCAAACGGAACCTCTTCACCAATTATTTTAATCGTATCAATATGGTCATATTTCTTTAAAAACTCTTCTGCAACATATTGGACAAACCCTTCAATCGTAGCCCCTTCATAGCTACCTAAATGTCTTTGTACAAAGTTTTTCATTGAATCTGTTGCAACAACAAGACTGTTATCTCCTTCAGTAAATGAAGGAAGCAGTTTTTGACCTCCTACTTCAATTTTTACATTCACTCCAAATACCGTATTGCTTCTTCCGGTAAAATCAGATTCAGGAATTTGTTTCACTCCTGTTAATGGAGACAAAAAAGTTCGATAAGCAAAAACATCACCTTTACCATATGAGACAGTATGTTTCTTCAACATGAGAACACTCCTTTTTTTGATTAGTTTTTCTAAACGAAAGTAGGCAATCTTTTCAATCTCTTTTAAAGCTGTTTCAAATTCTTCTGTCTCATGATGATTACTTCTTCGATGCATAGATTCATAGATAACAGTCTTTGTCTGACCTTTCACTGCCATAATAAACGGAAAACCAAACTTCTCCATATACAGTTTATTCAAAGACGAAAATTGATCAAACTCCTCTGATGTTAATTGATTTAAACCAACTCCAGCCTGCTCTTTTACGGAGGCATTACTCATTTCAAGGCGGGTTCCCAAGTTAGGATGCGCTTGAATTAACGCTAATTTTTCTTCATAAGTTGCATCCTTCACGATAAACACCATTTTTTCATGAAGATCTGTTAACGAGGCAAACGGACGATATGTCCATACTTTTTCAGCAACCCATGGTGAGTGCTCAAATATATCTTTCAGTACTTCAATAAACTTGCTTTGATTTATGCCATTTAATTCACTTATCGAAATCAGTACACTCACCTTCTCTCAGCTTTTTAAGCAACCGATTGATCTTCCTTTATCGAAACCGGTTTTGATTTTTTACGAATCATAAAAAATAAATTTAATAAAATTGCGGTTAAGCTACCTGTAATAATTCCGTCACTGACAATGATTTTAAAAGATTGTGGTAAACCCGCAAAAAGATCCGGAACAACGGTTGCACCTAAGCCCAATGATATCGAACAAGCAATCACCAACAAATTTTGTTGATCACCAAAATCAACAGATCCCAGCATTTTGATTCCTGAAGATATCACCATTCCAAACATAACAACTGTCGCACCACCTAATACTGCCGGCGGAATGATCGTGGCGAAAGCTGCAATTTTTGGAACAAGTCCTAAAACAACTAATATAAAACCTGCAGCAACAACGACATTTTTCGTTTTCACTTTTGAAAGCTGAACAAGGCCAACATTTTGCGCAAATGTATTATAAGGAAATGCATTAAACAAACCACCCAACACAATCGCTAATCCTTCTGCCCGATATCCCCTAACAAAATCTTTTTCCTCTAACTTTTGATCACAAATTTTACTCAAAGCTAAAAACACACCTGTTGATTCAATCATGATGACAAGACAAACAATAATCATCGTCAGAATCGGTCCAATTTCAAAGGTCGGAACTCCAAAATAAAATAACTCAGGTAAATGAAACCACGAAGCTTCATAAACATCAGAAACATTAACCTTCCCCATAATGGTCGCAACAATTGTGCCGGCTATAATACCAATTAACACTGATAAAGCCTGAGCAAACCCTTTAAAAAACCGATTCATCACGATAATTGCGACTAACACTCCAAATGAAAGAAGTAAATTTTCCACGCTTCCAAAATCTTCACTACCAGCCCCTCCTGCCATATTACGTATCCCCGTAGGTACTAAAGATAAGCCGATAATGGTTACAACCGATCCAGTTACAACCGGAGGAAAAAGCTTTATGATTTTTCCGAAGAATGAAGCAAAAAACAGAACAAATAGACCTCCAACGATAATCGCTCCATAAATGGCCGAGACTCCATATTGACTTCCAATCGCAATCATAGGAGTGACCGCCACAAACGAACTTCCTAACACAACAGGCAATCCAATTCCAAAGTAGTTTGTTTTCCACGCTTGTAAAAGGGTCGCAATTCCACATGTAAGAAGATCTATTGCAACTAGATAAGCCAATTGCTCAGACGTTAAATTCAACGCTCTTCCTACAATGAGCGGAACCAATATAGCTCCCGCATACATAGCCAGAACATGTTGCAGCCCTAAGGAGAAAATCTTTATTCCGCTTTTTTCACTTTCCATACTACCCCTCCTAAAGTTAATGTAATGTTTTATAACATTATATGTTACATTTATTAACAATATATATGTTTTCAATTTATTTGTCATTGTAGGATGTAGAAAAATTCACTGTTTCCTTTGTATTAGTTATCTAAATTTCAAAAATAATAACTTCAACTAAATCTTTTCAAACAATAATAATTTGATTTTCGCATTTACTTTATTTAGAACATACTCGTATAATTTAAATAACTCACTAGAAAATACATACTCATTATTTCATTAGAAATGGAGTGAAAAATATGATTAACAAAGTAGGCCAAATCATGCTTTATGTTAACAACCAAGATGAAGCAGTGAATTTTTGGACGGAAAAAGTAGGGTTTCATGTAGTTGCAGAAGAGGATAACGGTGAAGGAATGAGGTGGATTGAACTATCTCCTACAAAAGAGTCTGAAACTAGCATAATCCTTCATAATAAGGAGCTTATTGCAAAAATGGAACCTGAGCTTAATCTTGGAACACCTTCCTTGTTATTTTTCTCAGACAATCTCGATGAATTGTACAACGGACTTCAGAATAAGGATGTTACAGTAGGTGATATAGTCGATATGCCAAATGGTCGGGTATTTAACTTTTCAGACAGTGAAGGTAATTATTTTGCAGTGCTTCAAAAATAACATCAAAAAACCGCATGAATTTTAATTCATGCGGTTTTAAAATATAATCTTTATCTACTTTTCACAAGTAAATTAACAGCTTCTTTAACTAAATCTTCCGTATTTTCGCCTTTTTCTTCTGCAATCCGAACACATTCAATTAAATTCGAGCTTACGATCACACCTATTGTCCGATCAATAGCTGTTCTACTAGCAGATAACTGGGTAATTATATCTTTGCAATCCTGCTTTTCCTCCATCATTCGGAGTATTCCTCTTAATTGTCCTTCGATACGTTTAACTCGGTTTTTTATTTGAGTATCGTATTCCATTGTTCGCCCTCCTTAGTATCTTTTTATTTATTTAACATTATACCCTATTAGGTACTTTCAGATAAATTCTTTCTCCTTTTATATCGAAAAGTTGAGTTTAACTAAAAATCACTTTCTCAAACTTTGAGAAAGTGATTTTTAGTGTTTATATATTTACATTTTTCACATTTAGATCCCATTTTAAAACAGTAAAGCTAGCATCCTTTGATGCTCCAAATGTGATCGTGTCGTTCTTAGGAGATGGATAAATTCTAGAAGTAAATGTTTCTTGCCCATCATTAATAAATATTTCGACAGAAGACGTATCAATAAATATACGCAAGTTTTTTAAATCATAAAGTAGACATTGGCGTTTCTCGGTCGTACCATCCACATAGCTCTTTCTTTCAAACGACATCACTTTATCATCCGCAGAGTAGATTATTCTTCCTCCATCACTTATTGAAATCTCTATCCAACCCTCGTTTATCTCAATATCACGAATGTTCAATTCCACAGATTTGCCGTGTATGCCATTTAGTCCCTTCGATTCATTTGTAAACTTAACGGAATGTGACACAGCCTCACTGCATCTTAGCTGGTCCAGCTCGTCAACAGGAACTTGATATACTTTACCATTCACCAATTTCATTTCTCGCGGCAATGTCATATTGTGAACCCATTTATATTCTATTGTAGGGTGATCTTGTTCATTTTGGTCAGGTACACTCATCCAGCCAAATAGGAGTCTTCTCCCCTTATTATCTATCGTTGTTTGTGGAGCATAAAAATCAAAGCCACGATCAAGCTCCTCAAACTCTTTATGCATATATTCACCAGTCTTTGGATCAAAATCTCCAATAACATAGCCTGCACTGATACACATTTTGATAATTCATACCTTGTGCTTCTAAGCCTTGCGGTGAAAAAACTAGAATATCTTTTCCATCAAGATGAAATAAATCCGGACATTCAAACATATAGCCAAATTCATGAAGTTCCCCTTTTCCACCACCAACTAAAATCCCACGATACGTCCAATTTAATAAATCTTTTGACTGATATAGAACAATTGCACCTTTTAAATCTTCAGTCTGAGCTCCGATTACCAAGAAATAGGTTTCTTCTTGCTTCCAAACCTTAGGATCACGAAAATGAGCGGTGAAGCCTTCTGGCAGATAAATAAGTGGACCCTTCTTCTTAAAATATATACCATCCTCTGAAATAGCTAAACATTGGTATGTTTCACGATTGCCTTGTTCGTCTTTTACATTGCCTGTGTAAAAGACATATATTTTTCCTTCGTACTCAATCGCACTTCCTGAATAACAACCATTTTTTTCATACCACTCTGAAGGTGTTAACGCAATGCTCTCATGCCTCCAGTTCACTAAATCTTCTGATGAATAATGCCCCCAAAACTTTGCTCCATGATCTGTCTTGAATGGCATCCACTGATAATAGAGATGATAGACTCCATTTACTTGAATAAATCCATTTGGATCATTTAATAATCCCACTGGCGGCATTAAATGATAGGTTAATCTATATGGATCCAGTTCTACAAGATTCCTATGTTTTTCAATCTCTTCAAATGCTTCTTGTCGTAATTGTTCATCTTTTGTCATGATTCTTTCACCTACTTACCAATACTTTTAAAACTAAAGGGTTGACTCTGACACCAAAGCCAACCCATTTTTATTTATTTAGACTCTTCTTTCCACCCTAATAATAAGGTAGAAATGAAGGCACCCGCCACTGCAATCACAAATCCAATTCCATAGTTAATAGGATCTTGAACGATTGCAAACTGGGGAATTCCTGTTAATCCAATTCCATTGGCCATGACTTGAGTGAAAACAACATATGCCCCACCCAAAGCTCCACCGATTGCTGCTCCAATAAATGGACGGCGATATTTTAAGTTTACTCCGAAAATAGCCGGCTCCGTTATTCCAAGAAACGTAGAAACGGCCGCCGGAAGTGCAATCTCCTTCGTTTTGCTATTTTTTGTTTTAAAGAAAACAGCAAGAGTAGCCCCACCTTGAGCCACGTTTGCCATCGCCCAGATCGGAAGTAAGTAGTTTCCACCAACATTTAGTAATTCAGCCTCTATCGCATGGAAGCTATGATGAACACCTGTTAATACGATAGTTGAATATAAACCTCCAAACAAAAGCCCTGCAATAGGTCCTGCTGAATTATACACAACATCTAATACCGTTGTAATTCCGTTGCCTAGCATTCTTCCTAATGGACCGATTACTAGCAATGCAAAGAACCCTGTAAAAATCACTGTTAAAAATGGTGTTACAAGTAAATCAATAACATTTGGAATGACTTTTCGTAAGCCTTTTTCAATCTGCGCCATAATATAAACTGTTAAAAGAACGGGAATGACTGTCCCTTGATACCCTAACATTTCAACTCCAAAGCCAAAGAAATCAAGTGTAGTAGGCTCTGCATTAGATAGACCCCATGGATTTAATAAGTTAGGGTGTATCATAATTCCCCCTATTACGGCACCAAGAAAACCATTTGCACCAAATTCCTTAGCTGCACTAAATCCGATTAATATAGGTAAAATAATAAAGGCTGCAGATGAAAACATATCAAGCATGACAAATAATCCGCTTTCAGGGTCGACCCAGTTATATGTTTTCACTAATCCTAAAAGACCCATTAACATACCTGCTGCCACAATGGCAGGAATAATCGGCACAAAAATATTTGACAGTGTTCGAGCAAATCGGGCAAACGGATTCATCTTACGTTTTGCAGCATCCCCATGTGATTCACTTTTATTTGAAGTGTTTTCTTCCATTGAAACACCAACTATTGGAGCGAAATGTTGATATACCTTATTCACTGTTCCCGTACCAAAAATGATTTGAAACTGTCCTGAGCTTGAGAAAGCCCCTTTTACGCCATCTAAATCTTCTATAGCATTTTTGTCTATTTGACTTTCATCTTCAATTACAAGACGAAGACGAGTTGCACAATGAGCTGCACTAATGACATTGTTTTTACCTCCGAGCTTTGTAACAAGCTCTTCTGCAACTTCACGATGATTCATGTTCATTTCCTCCTTATATAGCATATAGGATTTTTCCGATAAACAACAAAAAGACCCAAAATATATAAGGAAAGATAGGTAGCAAAGAGAAAAATGATCTACCCATGTCATCTTATATATTCTAGGTCTTGCCTGCATTATCAGTCACAATCCTACATATGAAATTGTTTGATTGAGTAAATTTTATACCAGACATATGGAAACGTCAACAATAAAATTCAAATTTCGACACTTACTATTTTATTAGCCTTTGAATATGGATCGCAATATAGGCGATTTCAGATGATGGAAAAGAAATCTCATATTCTTCACATAAATAATCTAATATTTTCTGTGAATATTCATAAGCCTTTTTATACTTGTCTTGTATAAGCCCCAGCATATCTTGATCAATAGGTTCAAACTGCTCTCCCTGTTGGATACGATTTAAGGCAAAGCGAAGATGTGTGATTAACCTTTGATAATTGATTGAAGATTCTTCTATCTTTTCACCAATACATGTTTCAACTTGTTGGACAAATTCACTTAAAATGGAGGCATGTTTTAAAGATTCACTCATAGAAGGAGCATCCATTTTCGCTGTGTGAATATGAAGAGCTATGTGAGCTACTTCATCCTCTGGTATGTCGATCCCTAGCTTTTTCTTAATCTCCTTCTTTGCCCACATTCCTATTTCATATTCTTTTTTGTAGAGCATTTTTATTTCGTTCACTAGCTTGTTTTTAATAGGAATTCCTTGTTCAATCCTCTCCAAAGCAAAAGATAGATGGTCTGTTAAGGCCACATGAATATGATCACTTAAAGGAGCCAATAAATGACCTTCAGCATAACTTATGATACTTTCTGCTAATTCAATATGTGACTCTGGTAATGTAGATAGTAATTGTTGGAACTTTTCTGATGAAGCATCACGTAAAACAAAGATTTTTTCTATTTTACCTTTTGGCACAATATCATTTCTTTGCTTCTGAAACGCAATTCCAGGTCCCATTACAATTTTCTCTTGTGGCCCATCAATTACAACCACTGCATTGTTGTTTAATATTCTAAATATACGCATATATGTCCTCCGAGCGATTAATAAACATATAGTAGCATTAAATAAGCAAGTGTTGTATAAACTTGTAACTAAAAAACATGGGTACCCTCACATCTATCTATTTTGACATCACGTGTACCCGATATTCATTAGGAGTTAATCCAACTAGTTTTTTAAACACTTTACTGAAATATTTTTCATTGGGATATCCAACCTTATATGAAATTTCATATACTTTAAGATGCGGATTTTCTAAAAGCTCTTTTGCTTTTTCAATTCTAATTTTCGTTAAATAGTTTGTTAATGTTTCATGATATTCTTGCTTGAACTTTCGGGAAATATATTCACGACTTAAAAAAAATCGTTCCGCAATTTCCTGTAATGTAATATCCTTCTCATAGTTCTTTCGTAAGAAAGCTTCAATCTCTTGAATACTGTTCGTTTCTCTTTTATATCTCACATCATTTAATAGATGAATTAATTCATAAAATTCCTTCCGTTTTTCTTCTTTGAATTTATTAAATGAGAAAATTCCTTTATCATCCCAATAATTCATCCCCTTATAAAAATCCAAGTCTTCATTCGTATTATATTCTTTTAACCAATTTTTTCTCAAAATCTCAAACTGCTCTTCCCAAATACTTACTTGCTCGTACGAGAGTACATGCTTAGATTCAAGGGCATAAAAGATTTTTTGCATAATCTCATCCATTTGCTCTATACTGCTGCTTTGAATAGCCCATTTAATATCTTCGGCGAAATCGAATAAATGCAGGTTAGGGACTGTAGTAATGTTTTCGTACCTTACGATATTATTTCTCTTAGCACATTCCATCATATTATGCTTCAGTAAAGTTTTTCGTGCAGTATGGTAGGCCTCCTTAATTAAAGACAATGATTTTCCAACAAAAAACAGGACATTCATGCCACTAAACTTATAAATTTCCGTTTGTATTTTTTTTAGGATCTCTATTTCATTTTTACTATTCCACAAAAGAACGACAATCTCATATTCTTTGTTTATATTCCGAAAGCAAAAACCACTTTGTTTCGAGCGAACAATTTCATTGCTTATATTTAATAAGGTAAAAAAGGCTAAATCTTTATCATAATTAAACTTTTCGATCATCTTAGGACTAATAAATACTAGAGAGATTGTACACTCAATTTCATTAACGTGAACCCCAAATTCCTTCTTGATTTTTTGAACGGTTTCATCCGATATAACTTGATTCGATATAACATTAGAAAAAAGATAATCCCAATAAAGAGGTTTTACCTCATTAATGACTCTATTCGTTTCGTTTGTAGACTCCCTTTGAAGTGCTTCCTTTTTCCAATCTGATACCGCTCTTTCTAAAGTTTCATTAAGCAATCCGGGGTCAATTGGTTTTAATAGGTAATCATAGCTTCCATACGTAATGGCGTTTCTCATATAATGAAAATCATCATAACCGCTGATCACAATGATTTTACTTTTTATTTCATTTTTATTTAGCCATTTTAAAAGTTCAATTCCATCAAATTTGGGCATATTCATATCTGTGAAGATGATCTCCGGCTGATTCTGAATAATCAGGTTTTGCGCCTCTTCTCCATCCTTTGCCTCGAATACTTTTTGAATACCAAATCTCTTCCATTCTGCTAATAAAAGCAGCCCTTCTCTAACATGTGTTTCATCGTCAATTATGATTGCTTTCATTTCCTGAACCTCCCGTTTCTACCGGAAGCTTTATCGTAACAAAAGTACCTCCGTCTTCATCATTCTCTATTAATAATGATGCTTTTTCACCAAAATAGAGCTTCAAACGTAAGTAAACATTTCTCAAACCTATATTTGCACCCCCAAGCTTACTTTGTTGATCTTCGTTTAGTGTTTGATATATCTCGTTAAGCCTTGTTTCTGTTATTCCGTTTCCATTATCTTGAACTGTCATCACCAATTGACCTTGATCTCTTCTTACAATAATCTTTAAATGACCGATTTTATCATTACTTCGATCAAAACCATGCTTAAAATAGTTTTCAATGATTGGCTGAAGAATCATCTTCGGAACTGTAATAAAAGAATCTTCTTTATCAAAAGTCAATGCATACTCAAATTGGTCGCCAAATCTTTCTTTTTGAAGTAATAAAAAGGCCTTTGTGTAATCAATTTCCTTTGTTAAAGGAACTAGATCTTCATCAATATTCATCCCATACCTCATGATCTTCGACAGGTGAGTAACCAAAGTATAGACTTGTGGTACATTGTTTTTTAATGCCAAAGTACCGATGGACTGCAGAGCATTGTATAAAAAATGCGGATTTAACTGAGATTGCAATGCCTTTAATTGATTTGTTTTATTTTCAATCTCCAGTTTATATTCTCGATTAATAAGATGATTTATCTTTGCAATCATCTCTTTAAAACGCTCACCAAGTGTACCTATTTCATCATTACCTAGAGAATCAAATTGAACGTTCATATTCCCGTTTTCAACCTGTTTTATATTTTGTAATAGTATCCGTATGGGCGAGGTGATTTTAAATGAAACAAATAAAGTTGCCATAATGACAAGGATTAACCCGATTACGCCAAATAGGATATTGATTTTAGCTACACTTAATGCACTTTCAAAAACGGATGTATAAGGAATTCTTTTTACCATGATCCAACCGCCGGATGATTCATCAAGGGTTTCATAAATCATTAAACCGTGAAAGGAATCCTTTTTCCATTCCATCATTCCATTTGGTTTGTTACTCTTTATAAGGCTCGTAATCCATTGTTGGTTCTCATCCACATCATTGTTGGAACGAAAAATCAACTCTCCTTCAGGACTTAATAGATAAAATTCCTCTTTATCTTTCACATATAGCTTTTCGGCGATTCCAAGGAGATGCTCTGAGTTTATTTCCAGCGAAATATATCCTAATAGATCATCTGACGGCACATCGATTAACGCACGATGCAAAGTAAACATGTCATTTCTCCTTTTAGAATTCTCACTTATATTCTCTTCCTGTAAAACCTCCATCGGCTCAATATAAATACGATAAGGATTGTTTAACGCTTTATCATACATACCTTGATTCAGGTTTTGATTTAACCGTGAAAAGACGACAGCCGACTTTTTGGATACAGAAATAGTATGGTGATCATCCATCAATGCAATATTCACTCGATTGATGTTTTCCTCAGCATAAAGGATCGTTAATATCACATTTTTAAAGCTTTCCTTTGCGAGATAATCCTTATCAAAATCAGGATTATTCTTCATATATCTCATAAAATCAATATTATTATAAAATGATAACGTTAGATTTTTCAGTTCCCCGATATACCCCTCAATGTTTAACTTTCCTTGATAAAGGAGATTGACGTTTTCCGCTACGAATTCATCCTTTAATGACTCTTTCGTATAAAAGTAAGTGATAACAATTGAAGTTCCAAATGGAACAATGGTAATTAATAATAACAGTACGATCAGCTTATTGCGTATGCTTGTTTTTTTCACTGGGGAACCTCCAATCTTAAGGGATGTACCAACTATTATAGGTGAAAAAGCATGCCTATGATAGACATGCTTTTGTCAAACCTTTTTATTTCATATTATCCCATGTTGCTTGGAATTTTTCTAATGCTTCATCGAACGTAATCTTACCTGCTGCATATTCTTGGATGGTAGCAGCAAATTCTTTGTTTGCTCCATCCGGCCACCTGAACCAGTTCCAAGAAATTGTTTTTCTTCTTTAGAGTATTCTAAGATTGATTGACCTAAGTCACCTAAACCAGAAGCTTCGATATTATCGAATGCTGGAATAAACGCGAATTCTTCTGTGATATAACGTTTACCAGTTTCAGAAGATACCATCCAGTTTAAGAATGTTTTCGCTTCTTCTAAATGTTCAGAGTTTTTGTTTAATACCCAGTTATTAGGTACTCCTACTGGTAATCTATCAGCATTCTCTTCATCATTTAATGGGATTGGTAAGAAGCCCATATTGATTTCAGGATTGATTTCAGTAATCATATTTTCAGTCCAGTTACCTTGTTGCAGCATTGCTGCTTCACCTGATGCAAATAATGTTACTTGAGTATTGTAATCAGTTGTAATTGGGTTACCTACTGCATTTTTCACTTCTAAATCAACAATATCTTTGAATTGTTTGAATTTCTCATTACCAGCAAATTTTGCAGAACCGTCGTTTAAGCCTGCAATAAAGCTTTCTGGATCATCTTGTTGTGCAAATGGAATATTCATTAAGTGTTGACCAATTACCCACCACTCGCCATAACCGGCAGAAAATGCTTTGATTCCAGCTGCATCAAGTTTCTTTACAGCATCTTGTAATTCAGAAAGAGTTTTTGGAGGTTCTGTAATACCTGCTTTTTCAAATAAATCCTTGTTATAAATGAATCCATATCCTTCAAGGTTTACTGGCATACCGTAAAGCTTTCCGTCTGCGTCTGTCGTTGGAACTTTACCGATAGGAAGTACATGCTCCGCCCATGGCTCGTTAGAAAGATCAGCTAAATGCTCTTTCCAAAGTTCTAATTCTTTAAATCCACCGTTATTGAAGATATCCGGCTCTTCACCTGATGCAAATTTTGCTTTTAAAGCAGCACCGTAGTCAGCACCACCACCAACAGTTTCAAGTTTCACTTTAATATTTGGGTGCTCTGCTTCGAATTCTTTAATCATTTCTTGAAGCTGATCAGCAATCTCAACTTTAAACTGGAATAAATTCAATGTAACTACTTCACCATCACCAGATCCTGAATCATTGTTCCCTTCAGATGAGCTTTCCTTGTTACTTGAATTACACCCCGCTAAAATACCTAATACTAATAAGAAAGACATACCTAATAGCAAAAGCTTTTTCATGATAAAATGACCTCCCCAATCTTATCTTTTTTTATTTTATATGAATCTGCATGGCTAGGCATCTAGCCATAAGATTATATACTACTTAATAGATCCTGCAGCAATTCCTTTTATAATGTGCTTCTGCAGGAATAAGAAGAACACGATAACTGGAGCTATACCTAAAACTAAAGCTGCTAATCCCATATCCCATTGTTTTGTATATTGAGCAAAGAAAGAACTTGTCGCTAACGGGATTGTTCTTAATTCAGCATCCTGCAACACAAGTAATGGCAGCAGATAATCATTCCAAATCCATAATGTGTTTAAGATGATAACGGTTACAGTTATCGGCTTTAATAATGGGAAAACAATTCTCCAAAACACACCAAATTGTGTACATCCATCTACTCTAGCAGACTCCTCGATTTCCATAGGAATTGTTTTAACAAAACCATGGTATAAGAACAGTGATAGAGAAACCCCAAACCCAAAATACATAATGACAATACCAGGTATACTATTCATAATTCCAAGTGTTCCACCTAATTTCATTAGTGGTATCATAACTGTCTGGAAGGGGATCACCATTGCTGACACAAAGAAGATAAACAATATTTTACTTAGCTTTCCAGGTGTTCTCACCATTTTCCAAGCCGCCATCGAACTAATGACAACAATGCCGGCAATACTAAATACAGTAATAATGAGAGAGTTTAGAAATGCATCCTGGAAGCTTAGAATATCCCAAACTTTTGTATAGTTACTAAATAGAATTTCTTTCGGTAGTGCAGCTGCATCAATTAATATTTCCGAAAATCCTTTTACAGAATTAATTAATACAAAGTAAAATGGTACTAAAAAGATTAAGGCAAGCATAATGGCAATGATCTCTAGTAAAAATGTTCGCTTTGTATAGCCTTTATTCATTATGCTTCAACCTCCTTTTTCTTCGTGAATGTTACTTGAAGTGTTGTAAACACGGCTACTACAATAAAGAATAGAATCGATTTTGCTGTCCCAAGTCCATATCTATTATTCATGAAGGCTTCCTGATATATATTAATAGCAACTGATTCTGTTGAATTAAATGGCCCCCCACCTGTTAAAGAAAGATTCAAATCAAAGATTTTAAATGCCATCGAAATTGTCAGGAAGAAACAAATCGTAAAAGCAGGTAAGATTAATGGGATAATGATCTTCGTTAATAATGACCAATTTGTTGCACCATCCATTTTTGCTGCTTCTAATAAGGAAGTATCCACCCCTTGTAGTGCTGCAATATAAATGACCATCATATAGCCGCTAATTTGCCATGCAAACACAATTACAATTCCCCAGAAAGCTGTAGCTTCATCACCAAGCCAAGGTAACTTAAAGAATCCGATGTCAGTCATGTTTCCAATTGACGCAAACCCTTTAACAAAGATAAACTGCCATATAAATCCTAGTAATAAACCACCAATTACATTCGGAATGAAAAATACAGTTCGTAATATATTCTTTGTTTTTAATGCTGCATTCAGTAATAAAGCAAAGCTAAAACCTATAATGTTACTTATTAAAACGGCAGCAAACATAAATTTTGTTGTAAAGATAAATGAATTAAAGAACTTTTGATCATCTGTGAAGATTTTTATATAGTTTTCTAATCCAACCCATTCAACTGCTGAACTAACTCCGTTCCATGACGTGAACGAATAATAGACCCCCATAAAAAATGGAATAATTTGAATAAGAACAAAAAATAAAATCGCCGGACCCACAAACGCTGCGTACCCTAGAGCCTTTTTCAACTTTGGGCTTTTGTTTGTTTTTATTTCTTCTTTCACATGTGTTTCTTTTGTCGCCAGGGTATTAGTATTTATTTTGGCACTCATGTTTATCAACACCACCTAGTACTTTTGTAATCGCTTGCTTTTGATTATAAAGCGTTTTCACCAAAGGTTCGATCAACTGTATTGACTAAAAAGGTGCATTATATTGATCTTTGTTCATTGTGTATACGAAGAAACAATAGTAGAACAGTACTAGGAAAGTGCTGAAAGACACACTGTGAGTGGCTTTTCGGGCTAGAAGTCCTTCATAAGGGGAATAAAGAACTTTTGATGAGGGTTCCAAACGTCATTTGTCCTTTATCAAGTTTATGAAGAACTTTTATTATGGATTTTATAGGTCAATTGTCTTTCATCCAAGTTATAAAGTACTTTTAGTACGAATTTCATAAGTGGAATGTCCTCTCATTCATGAAAGTACCTAATAAAAAATGCTTCCCTCATAAAAGGAAGCATTCTTTACGCAGTTCTTCACTTATACCTTCAACATTTCAGTTATGCTTTGATAACGGTCTAATTCAATTGTATCATTTTCATTTGTTATAACTTTTACCTGATCCAACTCTGCAAACTTTGAAAATGATACTTCACCAAACTTTGTGTGATCAGCTAAAATATAACTCTCTCTCGCTAATGAAATAGCTCTTTCTTTAATTTGGGCTTCATCAGGATCTGGAGTGGTTAATCCAAGTTCATAATGAATAGCATTTGTTCCAATAAAGCACTTATCAAAGCGGTAGTTTTTAATGCTTTCATATGCAGCACGACCAATAGTCGCCTTGGTTACTTTTTTTACAAACCCGCCAATTAAATAGGTCGTTATATCTTTTTCAAGTAATGCATTTAGATGGTCAGTCCCGTTTGTGACAACCACTAAATCCTTCTGTGTTAAAAATTGGATCATTTGAAAGGTTGTTGTACCAGCATCAAGATAGATGCATTCTCCGTCCAGGACTAATTGTGCTGCATACTTTGCTATACTTTCTTTTTCAGCCAGATTTTTCGTTGTCTTCTCGGAGACACTTAGTTCAGATCGTTTTCGTTGCAGCAAGGACGCACCGCCATGTACACGTTTTAAATAGTTTTGCTTTTCTAACTGATCAAGATCACGTCTTAGCGTTGATTCAGAAGTTGATGTTAAATCAACAAGTTCTTGAAGTTTGACATTTTCCTTTTCTTTTAATAAATCTAATATGAGTTTATGTCGTTCTGAAATAAGCAAGTGGATTCCTCCTGGAATAACAATTTGTTCTTCAATGTAAATGATGATATTAGTATATAAAATTAATTGAAAAAATACATATCAGAAGTCTTTTAGATTGACAAAAACCAAGAAACTCAAGACTTCATTATAGAAGTTATACCTCTTAATACGCCAGAGTCATAATAAAAGGATTGAGGGCAGCCCCTCAATCCTTTTATTTCCTACTTCATTTTACTTTCAACCGTCTCTTGTGCCTTTTTTAATGCCTCGTCAGCTGTCTCTGATTGTTGCCTTAAAACATTATTAAATACATTTGTATTTATTTCAGTTCCAACATCTGGTGTATATTCTGTAATATTAACAGCATTGATTTCATCCTTGATGTCATTTAGTGTCTCAAATAAATCATGACCAAAGTATTCATAATATTTGTTATCTGCTAAGACTTCTTCACTTTCCCATACATCATGGCGCGGAGGATCAAATCCCAGAACAGTCCAAAGTTTAATATTTGCTTCTTTAGAAAGTTTTGCAAACGCTAAGAATTCTTGAGCTAATTCAGGATTTTCTGATTGATTTGTTACAACAGTACCTGTACCACCCATACCCGCTGAGCGTTTACCCCCTTCTTCCCAAGCTGGCATTGGACGAACGACTATCTTACCTTTTAGATCAGGCATGTAATCAAGAAATCTTCCCATGTACCACATTGGCATACCAATAGCAGCTTGACCACCATCATTCATAAATTGATAAAATTCTTCTGCATGAGGAGCTGCTCCAGGCATTACTTCAGCAATCTTATCTTCGTATACGATGTCATGTAAGTATTGAAGGGTATCCACATTTTCTTTATTATAAATCGTAAGTTCTCCATCCTTGTTAAAGAAATCAGAATCACGTTGGGATATCATGGACCAATAAGGAATATAATCCTCTGTTGAAACAGATGTCATAATTGCATCAGTTTTAGCAACAACTTGTTTACCAGCTTCCCTAAAGTCCTCCCATGTTTTGATAGAATCGATATCTACTCCTGCTGCATCCATAATTTCTTTATTGTAATACATAACAGATGCACCAACATGTGTTGGTAAACCGTAATAATTTCCATCTTTTGAATAAATCTCAAAACGTGATGTTACAAAATTATCAAATTCCGGCTCTATATAATCATTCATTGGTAATATCTGTGGTTCACCTTTTAAAAAGTTTGGAAACTTACCAATTTCAATATCAGCTATATCAGGTGCGCCCTTACCAGATTGTAACGCCATTAATAGATTTGTATGCATATTATCAAACGGATACACTTCTGCTTTTAATTTAATAGGCTTATCTGGGTTTGCCTCATTCCAACGAGGTACAGCATCCTCAAAAAAAGCCAAATGCAACTCGTTAAATGACCAAAATGTAAGTTCTGTTGCATTTTCTACATCATCACCAATAACCTTCGTTTCTTCCGCTCCCCCTGAGCTTGATTGACCGCCACTACATGCAACCAATAACAGTGCCATTACCCCACAAAGAAATGATAGTAGTGATTTCTTCTTCATCCAGCATCCCCCTTAATTTAAGTTTAAATATGCATATCCCGGGTTTTCCTCTATTTTTTTGAGAATCACCTCCCAAAAAATTGGCTGTTATTCAAACCATAAATAATAACACTTACAAATCTCCATGACAGCTACAGCTTTCTTCACCCACTAATTATCTAGCATCTTGGTCTATCTTTGTAAAAATCTGCAATGAAAACCACATCCCCCCCATTGCAATCATACTTATTGAGAAAAACGGAACTAATCCAGGATATTCAAAAGAGAAATACATAACTGTAAATGCCATTAATCCAATCGCAATTGTATAATGAACTTTTGTAAAACCAATAATGAATGCATTCTTCAGATGTTGAATCCAAGTTGATTTGTAGTGTGCTAGCAACGGAAAAGACCATAGCACAATAATGCTATAAAAGAATATAACTAGATAAAAAGCAAATAGAGTGATAATAGCAATTTCACCTGCAGAGTTTGCTATGATTTGATAATTTATATAAAGCAAGCCTCCAATGCCGGATAAAAACCAACCAAGAATATTTGACTGAAGATACTCCTCTCGATACACTCGTTTAAATGTATTCCATATATTAACGTCTGTCCCTTTCAAAATCATTTTCCTCGATACACCTAACACAGCGGTAGTAGCAGGAAATACCCCTCCTATTATCAACCCACGTAGTGTAAATAAGAACCACAGCACATTGATTAACGCTAAACTAGTTACCCAATGAAGGATTAAATCTATTATTGAGACAAATTGTTTTGGATTCAACTACAAATCACCTCTTCTTATCATCTCCAAGATTACCCTTTCACTCCACCCACAGTAAGTCCGGCCACAAAGTAGCGTTGGAAGAAAATAAACAATATGATAATCGGTACAATTGTCATAACAGATCCAGCTATTAAGACATCATAGTTATTTCCATACGGCGTTAATAATGTCGAAAGCCCTAATGGTAATGTAAATAAGGTATTTGATCGTAAAACAATTAATGGCCACAAGAAATTATTCCATGCACCTAATCCTTGTAAGATTGCCATCGCTGCTAAAGAAGGTGTCATAAGCGGCAACATAATTTTAAAAAAGATTCCATATTCCGTAGATCCATCCATTCTCGCAGCGTCCATTAATTCTTTTGGTAAGCCAAGAGCATATTGTCTAAAGAAAAATACAGCTATTGGAGCAACAACCGATGGAAGGATAACAGCCATATAAGTATCCACTAAAGCAGTATCTATCATTAGTTGAAAAAGTGGAAGCATCAAAATTTCAAACGGGATCATTAAAATAAACAATACACAGGTGAAAAATAGATTTTTCCCGTTAAAATCATATACTGCTAATGCATAACCGACTAATGATGAAAAAAATAATGATAGAACAATTGTAATGACTGTTATGGTTAAGCTATTACCATACCAAGTCCAATATTGTCCTGCTTGAGAGAAAATATAAGTATAGTTATTTAAATTCAGTTCACTTAAATCGAAAGTAAGACTAATTCCATTTCGCATTAACTGAGTTGAAGGTCTGAATGAAGCTAGTAGTAGACTAATAAGCGGAAATAAAGCAACTAAAGATATAACCAATAAACAAAGATTAATAATCAATTTCAGTAAAACTTTCTTCTTAAGATTCATTTATTCATCACCCCTTTTAAATGCACCCGTTAGTAACAATTGAACAATACTAACAGCAAAGATAATGATCATTAAAATAACACCGATAGCCGCACCAAATCCTAAATTATTCTGAGAGATTCCCTGTTGATAAATATATCCTGCAACACTTAAACCAATATCTCCCGGTGATCCAGCTGGCCAAAATACATAGCTCTCTTCAAACATTCTAAATCCGGCAATGATTGAAATCGTGACAACAAAAATGGTAACGGGTTTTAAGAAAGGAAGTGTAACATATCTGAATTTTTCCAGCATATTTGCACCATCTATCTCAGCAGATTCATATAATTCTTTTGGAACATTTTGCAGACCTGCGAGGAAATATAGGATGTTTACTCCCATCCAACGCCATGAACACAGTAAGACCATTAGGAACATACCTGACCAAGCATTATATTGCCACTCAACAGATTCAAATCCTATCCAATTAAGGATCTGGTTGGCAGCAGCGTTATCAGTTTCTCCAAACATTAACCTGAATACCATACCTGCAACAATAGTAGAGGTTAAGGCAGGAACGAATAACGAAGCCCTAAAAAAGTCTTAAACTTTACAAGTTTTGAGTCTAATAATACAGCTAAAATAATTGGAATTATCGTTAGAATCGTAACAGTTAGGATAACATAAATGGTTGTATTACTTAGCGCTTTAAAAAATACTGGATTAAAGACTCTCGAGTAATTTTCTAAGCCTATATATGTTACCTGACCCGGTAGTACGCTTTGAAAACTCATAATAATAGCCTTTATAGTTGGATAAATGGTGAATATGAATAGTGAAAGGACAAAAGGTGAGATAAAAATATAAGGTACAACTTTTTGTGAGTTTAGTATTTTCGCAAGACGATTTGGACTTTTGACAGTTGCAAGCTCTTGGTTTGTTCTCTTTGCCGTTGGAAACATAAAACAATCCTCCTTAGCAATCACACTGTTACGTGTACAATTGATTACATATCAGTTTTTGTACGTTTCAAGTATTACTCATTTGAAATAAGCAAAGTTACACAGATAAACCTGATCAGCAATATCTGGCTTAATTCTACATTTTTCATCACTCCTTCCGACCCTCTCCAAAAATTAAATTTTCTGACATGTATACGCATACATTTTGTTCTTTTATAAAATATGATTGACTTCTTATTAAGAAAACGATTAAATACCAATAACCAATCCTTCACTTATCATTATAACTTTTTAACACATACATCATCATATACGTATAAGTATATATAGATTCTATTATTATATCATTTTAATATTATCAACAATCCGATAAACTTCAAGAAAAACTCTCTAAGTTTATCAGTGTGTATATTTTATATTTGTACGTATAAGTTTGATGGTTTTTATTATATATAGGTTGTTACAACTTTTCAATTCCTTTTTCTAAATTTTTATCGACCATTTATGATATTTTTCGCGGTTTACATAAAAAAACATGCAGCGAAAATAGTAGGTTTACACTGCATGTTTTTTCATGTAAATTGATTTAGGTGCATGTTTGAGTCTCTTTTTTCTACCTAAAGAGCTTTTGTCGAATTCCTTAAAATTAATTTTGGTTCAAACACAATAGACTCTTTCGTCTCACTAGCTCCTTTTAAATGATAATTTGCTTCATGTACCATGTTTAATATAATACTTGCTGCCCTCTCTCCCATTATACTTTTTGGATGTTGAATTGTGGTTAATTTCACTTCTGAAACTTTCGCCATAAACGAGTCATCAAAACCTACAATGGATAGATCATTTGGTACAGTTAAGTTTTTACCTCGAATAACATCCAATAAGAGAACCGCTAACTCATCATTGTAACAAACAATTCCAGTTGGCCTATCCACATTATCTATTGATAAGAGCTGACTTAAAGCTTCAATTGGCTTTGAAGTTTTCTGAATTGTTTTATAATTTATAATATAATTTGGATTTATTAAAACCCCATGATTTCTATGAGCCTTAATGTACCCTTTCATCCTTTTTATTCCTTGAATATCATCATTTTTAAAAAAACCTACTATATTCCTGTGTCCTAATTTAATAAGATGTTCAGTTTGCAGATAGCCGCCTTTTTCATCATCTATGGTAAGGCTTAGAGGCTCTAGTTCATCGTAAAAAGCATTCAACATTATGTAGGGTATTTTCTTCCTTTCTAAATTTAGATAATAGTTTATATTGGGATTTGCAATAGCACTTTTAGTTGGCTCTATAATGACTCCATCAAGAGGTTGAGTTAAGATATTTTCTAGAATTCGTTTTTCATTTCCATGATCATTATTAGTACTAAATAATGTTACATTATACCCCTGTTTACTTAGATACGATTCTGCCCCTCTTATAATTGAAGGAAATATATAATCGGATATATAAGTAGTGATAATCCCAATATTTTTTGTTTTAGTTGCAGAAGATCTTTCAGTCTTAGTCCTGTCTGCACAAAACGTTCCTGCCCCTTGCTCTCTATATAACAGCCCATCATTTACTAAATCACCTAAAGCAAGACGAACAGTATGACGACTAACTCCAAATTGTTTCATCAATTCACTTTCAGAACTTATTTTTTGATGTGGTTGAAATGAACCATCTAATATTTTCGATTTTATTGCTTGCTTTACAATATTATATTTTGTTTCCAAGTCATTACCTCACCTTAAGAAATTATCTTAGTACTCGACTCTCTTGTTTTATTTAACAATGTCGCCTCATAGCAACAACATAATTTTACTGACAAAAATTCTTTTACTACCTACAATAGAACGACTAGAAAATTGCTCAAAAAAAATATTGTCCCAACCTTATGAACAGGGAATTTATGGAAACTCCCTATTGATAAAGAAAAGAGCAATTCTTTATGCTATTTTAACATAGGGTGGACTGGTGCAATTATTTCGTATTTCATTTGTCGCATCTTTTCTCTTTCTTTTTTAGAAAACAAAAAACTTCAATCCTGTCCGGAATGAAGCTTTTTAGTTAATTTTCAGTTATAGGACTATCGTATTAAATGATTCAGCCTCTAATGTAATGCATTGGTTTTCACCGTTTATCTCTAGCACTAATTCTCGATCTATTTTAAACGAATTCAATATGACAACAACCTTGCTTCCATCCGGATTTTGAAATGCTGTTGTGTTTCCTGTCCAAGGTCCTGACGTTTCAAGTCGGACTGCACCCGGCTTTACATAATGCGAGAAATGCTTCATTACATAATATTCAGGATTATTGATTACTCTCTTTGAATCCGGGTCAACTGTCATCATTGAGTTCTGTTCCCATCCCCATGTACTTCTCCCATTTGGTTGCAGGACCATATTCCAATAAATATAAGCATTCGCACCATTTACAAAATAATGACGATATAAATTATGAACATACAGTGCGTATTCCCATGTGTTTTTACCATTTCCACACTCGTTTTCTGTTTGCATATATTTTAGCTCTGGATAGCTTTGAACTGTTCGTTGAATTGCATATTTACCTGCCCATTGATATCCTACACCTTTAACATATTGGTAGGCATTGGGATCACTGAGAACGGTTTGCGCATACACATCATAATCTGTTGTTGTCCCATGCATGAGCTCTTCCCAAGGTTCTGGTGCATTGATCGTTCCAAGCCAAATTTCCGCTTTTATTCCGTGTTCTTCAAAAGTCGGCCCTAAATAAGAACCGATGAATTCTTGTAATTGCTCACCTGTCCATTTGCAGGAAGGAAATTTTTGATCGGCTACCACTTCATTTTGAACATGAATTTGGTGAATTGTAATCCCTTCTTTTTCATAGGCCTGGACAAACCTCACGAAATATAGTGCATATGCCTTTAACACTTCAGGCTCCCAGCGAAGCGTGCCATAGTTATACGCTTTCGGAAACTTCATCCAAGTTGGAGGACTCCATGGTGAAGCAAATAGTTTTATGTTTGGGTTTCGTTTTAATGCTTCTTTTATATAAGGAATTAAATATTTTTTATCGCGCTCAATCGAGAAATACTTCATTTCATAGTCACCCGGTGTTTCATTATGACTGTACCATTCAAGTGCATAGTCACTTGCACCAATTGGTAGACGGCAAATACTGAATTGACATTCACCTTCTGGTAAAAACAAAGAATCAAGCACACTGTTACGATCTTCCTCTGATAAAAGAGTAAGAGCTTCATAACCTAGTTCATTAAAACAGCCGCCAAAGCCGTCAATGACTCGTTTCTTTTCATCAGTAATTACTAGGTTTGGTTTCTTATCTTCATATAATATAGTACTTGCAGCATTTTCCTGCCAGTACTCACTCCTTGTTGTGGATATCCAAGTAAAGCTCATCATGTCCTCCCTATTTCATTTCTAATATTTTAAAATCCCATGGTTTAATTGTAAGAGTTTCACCTGTTTGATATGTTGAGTCTGATAATAAATCCGTACTTTCTGAAAATGGAGACTCTATTTCTTGTTGCTCAAAAGAGTAGTTAAAAACATATTTAATCGTTTTACCTTCATCATTGATACCACTTTTAATAACAAGAGGGAATTTCACATCTTGCTCCACTCCCCATATTGCTGCACGTTTTAATGCCTGGGTAAGAATTCCCGACATTATCTCACTTGAAACAATACATCCAATATAGGTTGCATAGCCTTTTCCATACTCATTTCCTGTAACCGCTGCATATTCTCCCCACGCAGGGTGATCATATGTTGCTAGAGTTTCCGCTGTTGTTGGAGTTAATAGCTCCATCCATGAATGGACACGATTTTTATCCTCTTCTACTTCATAAGGGTTACCTGCCAGCTTCATATTCTTCGGTTCAACAAACATTTGATAGTTTACACCACATGCTTTTTCAATGATCCCAGGTTGGCTGGTTGTTCTAACCTTAATGTGATCATTTGTAAACCCCGATTTAAACGTAAAAATTGCGTGTCCACCATTTTCAACATACTGATTTAATCTATCTAATAGTTCGTCTGGCGCAACATACAAGGACGGAACCACAATGAGGGAATAATCATCAAAATTTTCAGATCCCGGGTGAAGGATATCTACTTCCACATTTAATTTATATAATTCGTCATAGATAAGTCGGACAATATCGTTATAGTTCAACTCACTATCGTATTTAAACTTAAACCAATTTAAACCTGTCAGCGATTCATTGCTTACAAGAATGGCTGTTTTATTCTTCTTCTTTAAGTTCATAATTTTTGAAGAGAGACGGCTAAAATCTGCTCCAATTGTTTTGGCTTCATTGTATACAGGATTTGGTTGAAGATCGTGACTTAAAAGTCCCTTCCAATATGTCTCAAAGGAATTATGAATAGAATGCCAATGCCAATATGCGACCATGTTTGCACCAGATGCTACATGACTAAATGCTTGTAACCTTAATTGCCCAGGAAAAGGTGTCCAATAGGAGAAGGCTTGTGCTTCTGTTTCAAGAACATAATAGTTCTGCTGCTTTGTTGATCTTGCAACATCTCCTCCGAAGGATATTTCAATTCCTGTTAAATCCTCTTGAGTCGGGTGGTAAATATCAACACCTGTGATATCGAATGGTTCGGATGCAGTGAAATGGTTTACATTTGGCTGTACTCCAAATGAATAGCCTCTCCATTCAAAGTCAAAATTCTGTGTAATAAACTGACCCTCTTTTCGATATTCCTTTACGATGTCAACTTGCCATGCAAGAAATTCATCGACCAGCTCTCGTTGAAACTTTGAAAATTCGGCACCAAAACTGCCATTTATTGTTCCAACTGATGATGGCATATCCTCCCAAGCATGTACATCATTACTCCAGTAAGCTAAACCAAATTCTTTATTCAGAGCATCTGTTGTTTCAAACTTATCTTTTAAATATTTTATAAATCTCTGCTGTACATTCGGCCCGCTTGTATCATAGTGCTTCGTTTCATTATCAATCTGGTACCCTATGATCGCCGGATGATCTTTTACATTTTCCATTAGCTTTCGAATAATACGTTCAGCGTAAAACAAATAAGTTGGATTTGTAATATCCATGATTTGTCTTGAACCATATTTACCTTGTCCATTTTTCGTAACAGCCAATACATCCGGATGTTCTTTCACCATCCAAGTTGGAACCGCATAAGTCGGGGTTCCAACGATAACATGAATACCTGCTTTATGCATTGCATCCAACACCCGGTTAACAGAGGTAAAATCAAACACACCATTCTGGGGCTCATGTGTACTCCATGTTGATTCTGCAATTCTGACAACATTTATTCCTGCTTCTTTCATCATTTGAATATCTATTTCTAGCCGTTCATACGGCATGTATTCATCGTAATAAGCAACTCCGTATAATAATTTATTCATCTCTTTCGTAACATCCTTCCCACTTTACTTAATAGCTCCATCAGCAATACCCTCGAGGATATATTTTTGGAAAAATGCATAGAACACGACGACCGGTAAAGCAGTTAAAACTAATGCTGCTAAAATTTTTGGCCAATCTGCCACATATTGACCAAATAACATATTGATCGAAAGCATAAGTGTATAGTTGTTTACATCTGTTAACATGATTAGTGGTAATAAGAAGTCATTCCACAACCATAAAACATTTAATACTAAGATTGTAGCTGTAATTGGTTTTAACAATGGGAAAATGATCCGAACAAAGATTTGAAAATCATTACAACCATCTATTTTAGCCGCCTCTTCCAACTCTCTTGGTATCGATTTCACAAACCCATGATAAAGGAAGACAGCCATATTCACCCCAAGGCCTATATAAATTAATCCAAGACCTGATAAGGATCCTTGTAATCCTAAACCTTTCGCCATTTGACTTAGTGTAATCATAATGGAATGAAACGGAACCAGCATTGATGCAATAAAGAGAGTGAATATAAGCGCACTTAATTTTCCAGATGTTCTGGCTAACTTATAGCCGGCAAGTGAACCACAAATTACAATTCCAGCTAAACCAATAACTGTAACAATAAGTGTGTTAAAAGAACTACCTAATAGATCCAACTCTGTAAATACCCCAATATAATTTTCTAACGAAAATGATGTTGGGAATGATAAGACTGAATTAAAGATCTCTCCCTGCGTTTTAAAAGAATTTATGAACGCCATGTAAATGGGGAAAAATGAGATAATCGCAAAGACCGTTAAGATTAAATTGACCATAATGGATGAAGTAAGATTTTTCCTCATGCTTCAACCTCCTTGCGCTTTAAGATACTCACTTGAATTAGTGTAATGAGCAAGATTACTAAAAATAGAATCATTGCTTTTGCATTGGCATATCCAAATCGAAAATTATTCGAGAATGCTTCCTCATAGATATTTAGTGCCATTACCTGTGTAGATGTACCTGGTCCGCCTTGTGTTAGTGCATATACAACATCAAATACTTTAAATGCTCCATTTAGTGTTAAGAAACAACAAATTGTAATCGCATGCATAATCATTGGTATCACAACATGTCTGAGACGTTGGAATACATTTGCACCATCAATCATTGAGGCTTCTTTCAATTGCTTAGGTACTCCCTGAAGTGCTGCCATGTAAATGACCATCATATAGCCAATTCCTTGCCATAAGGAAACGATTAAGATGGAGTAAAATGAAACATTTGGATCACCAATCCACGATTGGTCTAAAATAGAAAAAATAGCTTTCTTTGATAATTCCGGGAATACATTCGTAAAGATGAACGAAAACATTAATGAACTGATAATTAGACTGATCATGTTTGGCATAAAGAAGATTGTTCTAAAAAACCCTTTTGATTTCATTCTTGTTTCGATTAATAACGCTAATCCTAATGCGACAATATTTTGAATGACAAACACAAAAACCGTATACTTTAATGTGAACCAAAAGGAATGTCTGAATGCAGAATCATCTCTAAATGCTTCAATATAGTTACTAAAACCCACAAAATTATAAGCCTTATTTAATCCATTCCAATCTGTGAAACTATAAATACCGGCACCTACTGTAGGAATCAAAAGAAATAGGATATAAAAGATAAATGCAGGTAAAACAAACAAGATTAATCGTAAGTGACTGTTTTCTTTTTTGGCTTTTTTCTTAGTAGATGTTACTTCCGTTACCGGACTTTTCAGTTCAGTTACTGCCACATTACTCATTCCTTTCACTCTAGGATTCTGTTAGAAGATAATGATTAGGGGACATTTTCGTGAAGACTTCCCTCTTACTACCAATCATTTTTATAAAGTGAAAGACAGTTTTATTAAACTGTCTTTCACTTATTTAGCACTATTCTTTATTCACCTTGTTATACTCTTCCCATGCACGATCAAGTCCTGAGATGACATCCTCTTGTGACGCATCATCAGCATAATAGCTTTGGAATAATTTTTCTGATGCTGATTTTACAGCAGATGGGATTGTTGGATCTTGATATACTTTCCCTTCCTCAACATACTTAGATGAATCTTCCAACCATGGATATGTTTCAAATGTGTGAACTGTTGAAAGTGGATTAAATCCTAAGCTCTCATAGAAAGCACTGGAATCTTGATCATCAAGGATATAGTTAATGAATTCTTTTGCTACATCCTTCACTTTACTTTCTTTAGAAACCGCTAATGATGTAGAAGCACCTAAGTTGATTAGTGTTGCACTTTCGTCATCATTAATTGGTAAAGGAGCAACACCAAAGTTAAAGTTTTCGTTCGTTGCTAACATTGACTCAGCCATCCAAGGTCCTTGAACCCACATTGCAGCTTGGCCGCTAGCAAATGCAGCTGCTCCTTGATCTTGTCCTACCTCAAATGGACGATCTGTTCCATGTGCATGTACCAGGTCCATAATGTCAAACATACCCTTTAATTCTGCAAATGATCCTTCTCCAGCATTCATTGAATCTAAAAATCCTTTATTACTTGTACTTTCAAGTGCACCTACTGTTAAAGGTAGGAATAATTGCGGAATATATGAATCTTTGTAAGCTCTAATAAATGGTGTGATTTCTTTATCCTCAAGAGTTTTTATAACCGCTTTCATTTCTGTTAACGTTGTAGGAACTTCTAAACCATTTTCCTCAAAGATATCCTTATTGTAAATAAATCCCCATTGTAGTGTCTCTAAAGGTACTGCCAATACTCGATCTTCTCTAGATACCATTGGTTTAACAGTATCATATAATTTCTCAACAAAAGGCTCTCCTGAAAGATCTTCTAAATAACCTGCTTTATCATAGACTGGGAGATCATTAATCGCATGAATTCCGAAAACGTCGGGACTATCTCCAGAAGCAAGTCTAGTTTTTAATAATTGAGGTGCTTCATTTACACTTGGAAGCTCTAATTTAACTGTTACCTCTCGCCCTTTTTCTTCTTTCTGTTTCGCAATAAATTGATCGATATAAGTTTCATATTGTTCTTTAAATCTCGGCTGTCCAATAAATACTTTTAGTTCTACTTTTTCTGAGCTTCCTCCTTCACCGGAAGAACTGCTTTCACCGGCATTACAACCAGCTAGAATTCCTAAAAATAAGACTGTTGCGATTATCGTTGTAAGCGCTCTTTTCATTTTCAACTCCCCTTTCTTGCTTCTATCATAATCTGTTTTGTAAACGATAAAAATCGAAAATATTAACGCTTACATTTGGACTATTTTAACTTTTCCGAATTGTCCCGGGAGAACATCCATAATATTTTTTGAACACTCGGTAGAAATATGAAACATCTTCATATCCGACCATTTCTGCAATTGTTTTGTACTGTAATGTAGTCGTCATGACTAGTTCTCTAGCCTTTTCCATACGAGAAGCAATAATATATTCTGTTACATTGCATCCATATTTCTTTTTAAAAGCAGTGGTTAAATATTCCTTGCTTACATAAAATCTCTCGGCAATCACTTCAAGTGATATGTTTTGTGATATAGAATTTCCGTCCACATATAGCTTAATTTCTTCTAAGTTAATTTTAGTCTTTTGTTTTTTTATTTCTTCTACTTTACAAATAAGCAGTTCACCAATTTTCAATTGGGTCATAAGTTCATTCTCTAATGATTGATTTTCCCTATACTCAATATCATTCCACTTCAACCCTATTTCTTCCAATTTTATTTTGTGGGCTTTTAATGTTTCTTCAAGTAATACAAGAAAGACCTGATGAAGGTACATAATAAACGATGGGTCATGTATTAATTCACCCTGAATATTACCAAGAAACTCTTGAAAACAAGTTGATAATTGTTTTGCATTTAACTCTTTTAATGAAAATGATACTGTTTGTCGGAAGGATTCAATCATTTCTAGTAACTCAGGTTGTTTTGCTGTAAAAAATTGATACCGCGTTTGCTCTTTTCTCTGTTTTTCCAATACAGCTTTTTTCAGCGCTTCGTTCAATTCTTTTTCATCTACCGGCTTAGGCAAATATTCAATTACTCCTGACTTAATTGCCTGTCTTGTATAAACAAAATCCTGATAACCGCTTAAAACAATGGTAGGGATGTCAGCATACTCTTTTTCAATAACTTCTAACAATCTAATACCATCTATACCAGGCATTCTCATATCAGTCATAATAAAGTCAGGGTTCTCCGAGACAATTTGTTTAATAGCTTCTTCTCCATTTGTTGCTTCGATTAATTTTGTTATTCCCAATGAGGTCATATCAATTAATGCTTTGACCGTTTCCCTTGTCCAAGTTTCGTCATCAACTATTAATAATGTCGTCATTTTTTAAAGTCACTTCCTTCTTGAAATGGCAATCTTATCAATACCTTTGTAAATTTAGATTTTTGGCTCGAAATTTCAACTCCATATTCATGTCCGAAATACAGCTTTATTCTGGTATCTACATTTTTCAATCCAATGCTGCGATTATATAAATAACTATCGGTTGATAATTTATTTCTGACTTGTAGTAGTACTTCTTCCGACATCCCCATGCCGTTGTCCTCAATCATTATTTCAATTTCATCAAACACTTTTTGTATTTCAATCTTTAAAATCCCTTTTTCAATTTGAGACTCAAAACCATGTTTAAAAGAATTTTCAATAATTGGCTGTAGAGATAATAGAGGAATAATTGCGTCCTTTACTTGCTCATCAACAAATAATTCGATTGTTATATTTTCACCAAAACGAACTTTTTGGATATACAAATAGTTTTGTAAATGTTGAACTTCTTCCCATACAAAAACAAGATCTCCTCGTTTATTCGTTATATACCGGAACATACCACCTAATCTTTGAATCATTTCATATATTTCTCTAGCACCCTTTTTTAAAGCCATTCCTGAAATTACTTGAAGAGTATTATATAGAAAGTGGGGATTTATTTGTGACTGTAATGCAAGAAATTGAGCGTCTCGATTTTCCATCTCACGTTTATAATCTTTTTCAATTAAATCCCTGATTCGATCAATCATCTCCTTAAATTTTCGTTGAAGAATCCCTATTTCATCTGTACGTTTTGAATCAATTTTAACGTTAAAATTAGTTTCTTCCACAAGCTCCATTTTCTTAGAAAGCAACACAATTGGCTTTGCAACTTGATTCGAAATGATAATAGATAAAATAACTGTTACACAAATTGAAATGATGAGAATCAATAATCCTGTTTGTCTAATATGTTTAGAACCAATCAGCATCACCTCTTCTGGAACAACCTTTACTAACGCAATTTGTTCGTTCATCATTTTCTGAAAAAAATAGTAATCTTGATTAAGAGAAAAATAATTTGTTTCATGCTGTTGCTTAAAATTAGCAGAAAGATCTTTTGGGGCAGCTACATTATTTTCATCTAGGGCAAAAAGCAGGTTTCCATTTGAATCGACCAACATAATCGATTCTTCCTCATTACTTCGAAGGTTTTCTGCAATATGTGCAATAAAATCAAACGAAACGTTTAAATCTATTCTTCCTACTAGTTTTTGATCTTCAAAACGATAAATATTCCGACTAAAGGTAAAAGTACCTGTAGATGAATCTACGGAAAACATGGAATCCTTTCCAGTTCGTTGCAGAGCTGTTCCAATCATATTTGTTATGAAAAACTCCCTTTGTTCAACCCTGTATAAGCGTTTATCCTCATATGAAGTTAATGCAACAGACAGAATGTTTTCATTCGCATTATACAGAGCAAATAATTTATCCTGTAAATATGATTGTATATTAAATGATTTTGTTGTTGTAATATCATCAACAGTTGTTATACTAGGTACCAATTTTTCATCCACTAGCGCCGAAAACAAAAAATCATCAAACATGATAAGCTGCTCTTCAATATAGCTTTTTGATAGATCCATTCGGGATAGGTTTGAGGTGATTTCAGAAGTTTCAACAGCACCTCTGGAAATATGGGTGGAGACCAACATAAAAATCAATAGAGGAACCATCATAATAAGAAGCAGAGTAGCCATTAGCTTTCTTTGCATGCTTTCAAGGATGTATTTATTTACGAAATGTTTTATTTTACTAGACAATATCATGTTTATTCCTCCAGAGGTAAAAAAAGCGGTTTCACATATTGATTTTATTTTAAAGATAAATAAGAAGATGTACAATAACGTGTTTCTTTGAAAGCTATTTTTCTCTAGTTATTTCCAACAAAAAAATGGCTTAAATCCTATATACAAAAGGATTTAAGCCAAAGGAATATAAAATTTTATATTTCTAGCAACATACTACTATTGTTTATACATTCTCTAACCAATTTAGTTCCTCTTCAGTAAGTTCAATTAATGACCCTTCATAACAAGATTGTAACTCCTGTTCATTTTGCGCTCCAATCAACGCGCAAGCAGGAAACGGTTGATTCAGAACATATGCAAGTGCGATTTGAATTGTCGTAACACCTTTATCATTAGCTAATTGTTCTGCACGACGCAGGCGTTCCCAATTGGCATCACTATAGAAAACCCGCACAATGTCACTGTCACTTTTGTCTTCTGGTGAGAAACGTCCTGTAAAGAAGCCTCTTGCTTGAGATGACCATGACATAAGTGGAAATTGGTGCTCCTTATGCCATGCAAGGTCAGACGAGTCAGCTGACACACACCCTGCCCAGAATGGCTCATTAGCTTTTGCCAAACTTAGGTTTGGACTGCTAAAGGTAAAACCAACAAGTCCATTATTAGCAGCGTATTCATTAGCTTCCTGCAATCTCTGTACAGACCAGTTTGAACCTCCAATAGCCTTAATTCGGCCGGCTTTAATGTGCTCATTTAATATTTCTATTATTTCACTTACTGGCACAGTTGGATCATCACGATGTAGAGCATACAAGTCAACATAATCCGTTTGTAATCGATCTAAGCTTTCAAATAAATCCTTGGAGATTGCTTCAGCATTAACGCGAGGACCTGTCTGATCGTGATGAGCGCCTTTTGTAAGAATCACCATATCCTCTCGATTGTTTCGTTCCTTCAACCACATACCAATCGCTACTTCGCTCTCTCCGCCACAATAGATATGAGCTGTATCAATCGTATTTCCACCGATCGCTACATAACGGTCTAAAACCTTACACACTTTCTCATAAACACTAGGTTTAAAATAATCTGAACCTTGAATTAAGTTAGTAACTTGCTTTTCTAAGCCTGGAATCGTAATTGTTTTCACCGTAAACCCTCCTAGATTTTATAATTCAACGCGACGACGCTCTTTTGCTGATGTTAAACAAGCATCAAGAACTTTCATATTTAAAATAGCATCTGTTGCCGGATATGGTAACTCCTCACCATTTCGAATGCTTCTTCCTAAAGCATCTGCCTGTAAAGCGTATTGATTAAGGTATGGAACCTCTACTTCTCTTTTTCCATCATTCGTATGAACAACAAAATGATCCTGCTCATTTTGCTTTGTAACAAACGCAGATGGAACTTCAATACGGCCCTCTGTTCCAACAATTTCTAGTTCATTTCGAAAGGCTGCCCACATGCCGCAATCAAATGTTAATGCCACACCATTTTCAAATTCAAGAAGTCCGGAAGCCATCATATCAACATCATCATGCTGCTCAGAGAAGAGACCGTGAACTGTTGCAGCCTGTGGCTCTTGATTTAATATCATTCTTGCCGCACTAATTGGGTAAACACCGACATCGTATAAGGATCCCCCTCCCCATTCTTTTTTGTAACGGACATTTTCAGAATCCTTCGCATTATTAAATGTAAATGTAGCGTGGATACCGCGTACTTCACCGATTTCACCTGATTGGATGATATCACGGATCAGATCATAACGAGGATGATAACGATACATAAATGCTTCAGCAAATACGACACCGGCTTTTTGACACGCTTCTGCCATTTCTTCTGCTTCGTTTGCATTTATCGCCACTGGTTTTTCACATAACACATGCTTGCCTGCTTCTGCTGCACGTATTGTCCATTCTTTATGTAAGTGATTAGGAAGCGGTATGTAAACGGCTTCAATTTCCGGATCTGCCAGTAACTCTTCATAGCTTCCATACGCTTTCGGTATATGTAGTTGTTTAGCTGTTTCCTCTGCCTTTTCTATCCCTCTACTTGCAATGGCTGCAACCTCACCAGTCTCTGATGCTTTGATCCCCGGAATAACCGAACCCTTCGCAATATTTGCACTACCAATAATTCCCCAACGTATTTTTTCCACGTTCTTCACTCCTTCATGAAAGCTTAATACTATATTGTCATTATATGAAACTACACATAAAATAAAAATAGAAACTTTTTGCCCTCAATATAAAACAATATTGCGATGAAAGAGTGATACAAATGTCAAGACAATATCTGCTTCCAACCTTACAAAACCACGAATTTATGATTCTGCCAGAATCAATTGGCTGGTACTGGGAGGAACCTGACCATGAGGTTGACCGAAAAGTAGGTACCTTAAATAACTTCAGTATTCATTTTGTTTTATCAGGAACCGGGTTTGTAGAGATTGATGGAAAACAATTTACACTTAAGCGTGGTGATGCATTTTTATATTTTCCTATGCAGGAGCAAAAATATTATAGTAGCAAGGAGGATCCGTGGAATATTCGATGGGCCCATTTTTATGGCAGTATCTTAAATACCTTTTTGTCTGAACAAGGATTTGATCAGCATTCAATATGGACAATCAAACAACTAGCACCTCTTGAAAAAGCGCATGAACAGTTATTACGTGAAGCTGAACAGAACAGCTTTTTGCATCTATTACAGCTCTCCACTCTTACGTACACATTTTTAATGGAATTCATTACAAATGCATCGCCAAAATCGTCCGACCGTCGACCAGAATTAGATGATCGGATTCAAACTTTACTACCTAGTATGCAAAGAAAAGCATGCGAACCCTTTGAACTTGATTACTGGGCCGAGCAAACAGGTGTCAGTACCTATTATTTTTGCAGATTATTTAAACGTGCAACCCAAATGACACCCATGCAATTTATCACACTTTGCCGCCTGCAATTGAGCAAACAATGGCTGATGGACAAAAAGGAAATGACGATAAAAGAAATTGCCCTAAAAGCGGGGTATCCAAGCATTAGCTATTTTAATAAGCGGTTTTTAGAACAGGAAGGAATGACTCCTACGGAATATAGGATGCTGTATGACAGCAGGCAGGATCGGTAGGAGTATAGGGAGTCTTGCTTTGACAAAAAAATCGGAGACATTATGTCCCCGATTCTGCTCTTAGATCTAATACTTTATCTCTTTGTTTTGTTAATGTAAAAAACGCAATTCCTCCAATCAATGAGGTAAGAAATAAAGTCGCTCCCATTGGTACTGCGGTTGTTTCATTTATACCTACCAGAGGTGATACAAATGATCCCAGTAAAAGTGGCAGCAAGCCTAACAAAGCACTGGCACTTCCCGCTCGATGTCCCTGTTTTTCCATCGCAAGTGTAAAGGAGCTTGTCAAAATCATGCCCATTGACGTCATATAAATGAAAATCGGGATTACAAGAGTTGCGAGAGGTCCTTTAATGATTGTCATGGTCAACAGTATAGTTGTTGCACTTACAGCGGTGATGACTGCGACACGAAGCAACCGTCTTTCATCAAAAACCCCGCTTAATCGTCCGATCATAAAGCTGCCGGAAATAATTGCTAACCCGTTTATCCCAAATAAGATACTAAATGCCTGTGGAGAAACACCATATATCCCCTGATACACAAAAGGTGTACCTGACACATAAGCAAAGCTGCCACCATGAATTAATCCCACTGTTAAGGCGTATCCAATAAATGAACGATCTCTAATTAAATCCTTCATCGTACGTATTGAATGACCTACAGTACTGGGAATTCGTTTCTCGGCTGGTAATGTTTCTGGTAATCTTAAAGAAATGATTGTCACGATGATCATACCAAGTAAACTTAAAAAATAGAAAATCGTATGCCAGCTTGCAAACGGTAATAATAAAATAGCACCACCTGCGATTGGCGCCATCATTGGGGCCGTTGCATTGATAACCATTAATAAAGCAAAGAATTTTGTTAACTCTTTTCCACTAAATACATCTCTTACAACAGCACGTGAAAGAACAACACCTGCAGAAGCTGTAAGGCCCTGCAAGAAACGAGCAATTACCAATACAATAATATTTGGTGCCAATGCGCAAAAAAGTGATGCTAGAGCAAATAACGAAAGGGATATAACTAAAGGCTTCCGTCTCCCTGTTGCATCACTAATTGGACCAACGATTACTTGACCAACGGCAAGACCAATTAAACAAGTTGTTAAACTAAGTTGTACAAGCGAAGCACGAGCTCCCAGATCATTTGCAATATCCGGAAAACTAGGCAAATACATATCGATATTAAGCGGGCCTAATATTCCTAATGAACTTAATAGAAAAGCTAATGCCAACCGCTCTTTTCCTGTTGGATTATGTAGCATAAAGCGTATTACACCTCTCATCATTCCATTTCTTCTATCCATCCTACACCTTTTGTAAAAAGATTGGAAGCAAAAGAAAAACTTCATTCTTAACGTAAGAGATTGAAGCTCTATTTCAAGTAATTAAAGTTGGTATAGCAACCATCAACAAAATGGTTCTTTAATAATGTTAAGAATACATTCAGGCTTTGTATATACATTAAAGAAGTTCACCTTGTATTTATTGAGCAAATAGCTCAAATCTAAAAAATCTTTTGAATGACTATATAAAATGATTGGAACATGCTCAGAAAATCTTCTTAGGCAATCCTCCAAATCATCTATTTCTGTATCAACAAGCAAAACTACTTTCTTATCAAGAACGATTTCTTGAGTTTTAATTATATTAAGTTCAGGATCTGTTTTTACCAGCAAGCTCATACTTTTTTGAATATGTTGATTGCCGGATATAATGGCAACATTAATCATGATATGATCCCCCCTTATCTTTAACTATACATGAAAAGAGAAAATTTCCATTCATGTAAAAGGATGATTTTTTCCATTCATTTCTCAGACAAAGGTCGTAGATCGTTTATAGGTTGGTTGCTATGATAAACCACTGTTAGGGTAATGTTGAAAAAGAATTGTATGAAACGATTCCCTATTAATATTCCTCCCTACTTTTTTCATGTAAGTAGTGCAAAAACCTTCAATTTAAGATATCTTTATAGTAACGACCATTTCTACCATTTCTTTCAACATAGTAGAGAGCATGAAAAGAGGGGTGTATGTTTTGGATATAAAAGAAGCTTATAAACTATTGGAAATTCCAGAAGACTCGACAATGGATGAGGTTGAGAAGCAATATATGACCTGGATTAAAAGGGACCGATCATATCAAAGTGTACCGAATACTGAAAAACCTTTCGATATGACCCAAATAACTGACGCCTACAATACTATTAAACACGTAAATGTATACGGTTCCAATCCTGAAGAAGAAAACAAATCTTTTAAGAATAAGCTGCAGCACTTTCTTTATTATCATAAATTACACATTGCCGGAGCTATCATTTTACTGATTTTAGTTGGATCCATTATCCAAACGCTTGTCAGCAATCATCAAGAGAAAAAAGAGTTAGCCAGTCTTCCGCCTGAGGACCTGGGCATTATGCTTTACGGAGATTATTTTCTACTTGGAAGTGATGTGAACCCTGTCTCAGAAAATGTTCTTTCTATTTTTCCTTCATGGGAGAGAGTCATAACAAACTCTAATTATGCACCAACAGAAATAAACGACACGATGGATGCGGGGAACCAACAAAAGAGTGTGATCACCCTCATGTCAGACCAATCAGATGTGTATATTGTCGGCGAGGAAAACTTCGAACAGCTCATGCAGTTGGAAATATTTCAGCCAATTGATCCTTCTATTAAAGATCAGGTAGTAGAAGATCAACTTGTGTATGGAAAATCCCCAGCAGATGAAACAGAACAAATTTATGGGGTCGTGATCAATGATAAATCTCTATTTGATGGGTTAGAGGTAAACGAAAGTAAAAGGATTGCCGCTATTCGAGTAGATTCTAAAAATAAGGATAACGCTTTGAAGTTTATCACAAAGTTACAAGAATAATTTAAACATAAGACTGGAGAGCCTATTCATTCTGGGCTTTCCCTTTTTAAATTAGTGCAACGTTTTGATTGATCATTACTTACACTTAGAGATGAGATTTCAAGCACAATAAATAGTTCAAAAATATATTACACTTTAAAAATATAAAAAAGAGACCTATAAAAGATCTCAAATTCCCTTGGGTATTTTATTTATTATAATGGTACTTGTACTGTATCTTGATTAAATTCCACTGTTTTCCCAGTTCTTGCAGATGTATAGATGGCTTCAAGAATTTGCGTAACAACTAATGCCTGTTCTGGTTTTACTAAAGGCTCTGTATCGTTAATAATACACTCTAACCACTGTCTTGCTTCTATCACACCAGGGTCTTCTGCGCTTGAATCAAAATACGCGATGCCACCACCTGTTGCAGGTTTTGTTTCGACTAACTTCCCATACTTGGTACCGTTAAAGACAAGCTCTCCTCCACCTGTTGAAGGGTTTCCTTTCATTTCAGCGCCACCCTCTGTACCGCATAGGGAGGTCATCGCTTCTCTTACATCTGTTGTATTTAAAGCCCAGGAACATTCAAGAATAATCGTTGATCCATCTTGCATTTTAATAAAACCAAATGCTGAATCCTCCACACCAAATGTATCAGGATTCCATGGACCAAATGCATTTCCCTCATGTTTATCAGCTAATTTATGAAAGACCGATCCTGTAACAGATTGTGGTTGATAGTTGTCCATGCACCAAAGTGTTAAATCTAAAGCATGTGTCCCAATATCGATTAATGGCCCTCCGCCCTGTTGTTCCACATCCAAAAAGACTCCCCAAGTTGGAACAGCTCTCCTGCGAATCGCATGCGCTTTTGCAAAGTAAATTTCGCCGAACTCACCTGCCCGTGAAGCTTTATGAAGAACTTGTGAATCATCGCGGAAACGGTTTTGGTACCCAATCGTCAGCTTTTTCCCTGTTCGTTTAGCTGCTTCAACCATCTCTAAAGCTTCCTTGGAGTTAATCGCCATCGGCTTTTCACACATTACATGCTTGCCAGCTTCAAGAGCAGCCACAGTGATAAAGGAGTGCTGCAGATTTGGTGTTAGTACATGAATGACATCAATCGATTCATCCTTTAACAACTCTTTATAATCGTTGTAAACCTTTGCATCGGCAGTTCCAAATTCTTTTGCCGCTTTCATCGCTCTTTCTTCGACTACATCACAGAAAGCTGTCATTTCACCTAGGTGGCCTAGTTTTGCTAATGCAGGCATATGCTTCTGATTGGCTATCCCACCACAACCAATAATACCGATTTTTAATGTATCGTTTGACATGTAAATCACTCCTTATTAATCAGCTTTTGTAAGCTCTTGAACATACTTCTCCATCACCTTTAAATCACTTGCTATACTTTCAAACTTATTACCAACTGTACCTTCATTTTCAACAATCGCATATCGAATTGTTCCCAAATCATGAATCTTTTGATATGTATTCTCAAAATCGACAATACCAGTTCCAAGATTAACGAAATCAGTCGGCTGTACAACTTCACGATAAATTTTCATTGTTTCATTTTGTTCATTCTGATTAACTGCTGAGAATACATTCACAGCGTTAACATGAGTTCCTAAATCTTTTTGATGAATCATATCACAGCGATTCCCTAATCTTTCAAGAACACTCATAGGGTCTTGTCCGCCTCTCGTTACCCAAACAAGATCCAGCTCAAATTTAACAGCATTAGGATCTGTGTTTTCTACTAAAATATCAAATAATGTTTTTTCTCCAATTTGCCTAAACTCATGTGCATGGTTATGGTAGTAAAAATCTAATCCGGCTGTTTTACATTTTTCAGCGATGATATTCAGTTCCTCCGCTGTTTTAAGGGCTTCATCGCGAGTACTAATGAATGTCATCGGCATAACAATTGACTCACAGCCTAGTTCAGCATTTTCTTCAATTATCTTATCCCAGTTTCCATCTACCAAAGCCATACCTGGTGCCACACCTTCATGTGCAGCAAACGCACGTAATCCAAGCTCATCAAATTTCTTTTTTATTGCTTGTAAAGTAAATGTATCTGCAAATCTTTCACCGGTTGAAAAATTTGCAGAAATAAGTTCCAAATTTTTATACCCCATTCCTGCGACCTTTTCCAACGTTCCAAAATAATCTTCATTTAATTCTCTAAATACCGAGTATAAGTTAAGTCCAATCGATGTAGTCATCTTAATCCTTCCCCTTTCAATCTTTTGTATATACTTCCTTACAATTTTGATTATAAAGCGTTTTCAAATTTGTTACTACTGCAAAACTGACTGATTTCTAGCATTATTCTGACTTCTCCCTATCACTTTCATGACTTATATCCAATATCATTTATTTTATAAACTTCTAATGTTTATCTTTTCTTTCTATAAGGATTAGGATATGATCAAAGCAAAAAAAACGTAACGTATTAGGAGGATTTCTAAAATGGACTACAAATATGAGTTGGTAAAAACCGATGATGATTTGCCTATTAAAGTCATCCTTCATACCTCTGATGAAGAAATATATATTCCAAGACATTGGCATGAAGATATTGAAATTTCCTATGTCCTTGCAGGAAAGATCGATCAAATTTACGCAGATGGCAAAGAATATGAATCAAGTGAAGGAGATATTGTAGTAATAAATTCAAACTCTATTCATTCTTTTTCAGTGACAACAGGGAAAAATCGAAAGGCTGTCACAATCTTTATTAAGTACGAATTCCTGAAAGCGATCTATGAAAATTATGATCAAATTGTGCTTACTTGTAATTCTATTCATGAACAAGATCCTGGTAGAATAAAAAAATTTGAAAAGCTTCGAACCTTATTAAATGAAATTCTTGTACATTACTTGAACAAAGAACATGACCCCCTTGCACGCATTAACTTAACCGGATTAGCATACCAATTAATCTATCAATTACTAAACGACTTCAAAGAAGAGAAAAAAATAGTCCTTCCATTAAAACAAACAAGTATTTAGAACGTTTAACATCGATAACGAATTACATAAAGAAACATTATAATCAAAATCTAGCTATTGATCATCTAGCCGCACAGTTTAATTTATCTTCAGAGTACTTTTCAAGGTTTTTTTCAAGCATATCGGTATGACTGTACTCAATTATATTCAGACAATACGCCTTGAGAAATCCTATCCGGATTTAATGAATACTGATTTACCAGTCATTCATATTGCCCTGAAGCATGGTTTTCCAAGTGAAAAGTCCTATACAAGAGTGTTTAAGTCTGTTTATCATATGACACCAAGTCAATATCGAAAAATGAATACAGGGTAAAACAACTAAAACACAACGCATCGAATCAAGAATCGACCTTGTTTAAGCTAGAAAAAGACAGGTCTTCAAAAAGAAAATATATTAAACTATTAATGTAAGCGTTTTAACACTTAACCAAAGGAGGTTTTTCAGTTGTTCAACGTTATGAAAAAGCATGCAAAAACCGCAATGTTAAGTACATTAGTAGCTAGTTCCACACTATTTTTTATGTCGGAAGGAGAAGCAAAAGAATTGAAAACCCAACCAACATCCTACAAAACCATAACAGAAGTTGAAGATTGGGGTGCTGCTATTACGAAGGTTATGATTGATATTGGAAAGCCAATCCCGAAGGATTCAGTAACAACAGACACTTTCAATGTCCATGTATCTAGAAGTGACAGACGTTTAGCAAAACCTTTCTTAGAAGAGGGGTATCGTCATGTTACGAAAGCCTATGTAGCCGATAAAAACGGAAACCCGGTTGTTAAGACTGGAAAATATGTCGTATTGGAAATGCAAATTGGTCCGGAGATTTCTTTAGGTTCAGCGATTAACTACGATTGGGCTGGCTCAGGATACAATGACTGGAATGAGAACACCTACACAGTTACTCAAAAAGAGGCCATTGAAACACCGGCAGGAACCATATCAGGTTTAGTTGTGGATACATTTAATGGTGGCGTTAGAGAATTAGTCGATGATTTTTCAATCGGTGAGGCTACATATAAAGATACTACACTAACTTATGCTGACTACTCACCAGCAAAAGATAAAGGAAAAAATCCATTAATTATATGGTTACATGGAGCAGGTGAAGGTGGGACAGACCCGACAATTGCCATTTCCGGAAACAAAGCCGTTAACTTTGCCTCAGATGAAATTCAATCCTATTTTGATGGAGCCTATGTTTTAGCTCCTCAAACACCAACTTTCTGGATGGATGGATTCACAGGATTTGGCGATGGTACGTCAAAATATCAAGATGCTTTAATGTCATTAATCAAAGAGTATGTAGAGAAAAACAAAGACATAGATCCTGACAGAATTTACATCGGCGGAGATTCAAACGGTGGATATATGACCATGTTGATGATCCGAGACTATACTGATTATTTTGCCGCTGCTTTTCCAACCTGTGAGGCACTAAATGACTCGCTCATTAAAGACGAGGATATTGATACGATGAAAAACCTGCCTATCTGGTTTGTTCATGCAAAAACAGATGATGTAGTCCCTGCAAATCAATTTGTTGTTCCAACCTATAACCGGTTAATCGAGGCGGGAGCAGAAGATGTTCATCTCTCCTTATTTGATAACGTCATTGATACTTCCGGATTATACAAACGAGAGGATGGCACACCATACGAGTATCATGGACACTGGTCATGGATTTATGTTTATAACAATGATGTGGAAAAAACGATTGATGGTAAGACAATTACTCTTATGGAATGGTTATCTTCAAAAAGTAAATAGAAATACAAATAAACGCTTCAATCCTAGCCAGGATTGAAGCGTTTATGCTATAAGGTTACACCTGTTTTAAAAATACCAATTTCTCTAAAGTGATTTTTCTCATTATTCACTTTTTCCCCACTCGCGATCTTGATAACATATGAAATAAAATCTTCTAGGAGTTCTTCCTGTGATTGACCATCGATTAATGTTCCTGCATTAAAGTCAATCCAGTGTGGCTTAGTTTCATATATTTGTGTGTTTGTTGAGATCTTAATCGTTGGGACAAATGTTCCTAAAGGTGTTCCTCTTCCCGTGGTGAACAGGACTAATTGACAACCAGCTGCAGCTAGGGTTGATGAAGCTACCAAGTCATTTCCTGGAGCACTTAGCAGGTTTAGTCCCTTCGTTTTTAGTGTTTCTCCATATTTTAATACATCCACAACTTGAGACGTTCCTGCTTTTTGTGTACAACCTAGTGATTTATCTTCAAGTGTTGTGATACCACCCGCTTTGTTTCCTGGTGATGGATTTTCATAAACCGGCTGATCATGACGTTCAAAATATCGTTTAAAATCATTAATCAGGTCAACAATTTGTTGAAAGACTTCCTCATCTTTCGCTCTCTCCATTAATATCTCTTCTGCCCCAAACATTTCCGGTACTTCAGTTAAGACTGTTGTTCCACCTTGAGCAACTAAATAATCTGAAAACTGCCCTAGTAATGGGTTGGCAGTAATACCTGAAAAACCATCTGAACCACCACATTTTAGTCCAATTTTTAATTCTGATAATGGAAGGTCTTCCCGGCGATCATCTTTTGTATTTTCAAAAATTTCAAGTAATAGCTTAACTCCTTCTTCTACCTCATCCATGACATCCTGTGAACTTAGAAACTTTACTCGATTAGTATCAAAATCTCCTAAAGATTCTTTAAATTCATTGATCTCATTGTTTTCACAGCCTAACCCTAAAACTAGCACGCCGCCTGCATTTGGATGTTTAACAGCATTACCTAAAATGGTTCTTGTATTTACATGATCATCACCAAGCTGAGAACAACCGTAATTATGTTTAAGAACTTGAATATGTTCAAATGGAGCTATATCCCCGACTTTTTCTTGAAATACCCGAATCATTTGATCAGCGATTCCATTCACACATCCTACAGTCGGAACAATCCAAAGCTCATTACGAATTCCAACCCTCCCATCCTTTCTTTTAAAACCTTTAAATGTTGTTGTGTTTTTTAGTTTGTGTCCTGATTGAAACTTTGGCTTGTATTCATATTCCTCGACACCTGACAAGTTTGTTTTTGTGTTATGCGTATGAACCCATTCTCCTGGTTCAATCTGTTGTGTAGCATGCCCAATTGGAAAACCGTACTTCACAATATTTTCACCTTGAGGGATTTCCTTTAGTGCAAATTTATGGCCTTTATTAACTGTTTCTTTTAATTTGATCGTCGCACCATCAATCTCAAGAACTTGATCTTGATCAATTTTCTGAATCGCGACTGCCACATTATCTGATTCTTTGATCTTAATAAACGCTTTCATTTTTCTCACCTGTCTTTTGCAAGAATTGTGTTAACGCCTCATTCATTCCATATTGATTTATCTTCTTTAACTGGTTGACAACTGATTCAGTTAACTGAGGAATTTTTGATAAATCAGTACCCCATAATTTTTCATTTGAGAGAGTGGTAGATACAAGCTCTTCCATATTGTCAGTATATAAAGACCAACAATCATTAAATAAGTGTAGTGTAGATTCATCATCAACAAGAGTGATCGACTCATCTCCCCGCTTTCCTTTATAAAAATAAAGCAGTGCACTTAACGAGAAAACAGTCGCTTCAGGCAACTGGCTAAACCTTTCAACATATTCAGAAAGTGTTGGTAAAATTCTTGCTTTAAACTTTGAAACTGAGTTTAACGAAATACTAGATAAATAGTGGTGAATAAATGGATTTTTAAATCGATTTAATACATCAGCCGCAAATTGAGAAAGATCTTCTTTCGGAAAAGGTAAGGTTGGAATAATCTCATCATATATTACTTTTTCAACAAATTGCTTAGTTAAATCGCTTGTCACTGCTTCACTTACTGTATTTACTCCACATAAATAAGCAACAGGTGTCATCGCAGTATGGGCACCGTTTAAGATGCGGACTTTCTTAAGCCTATAAGAGCTTAAATCATCTACAACATGTACATTCAAACCTGCCTGAGCTGCTGGAAATTCTTCCTTGATGAAAGACGGTCCCTCAATAACAAAAAGATGAAATTGTTCTCCAACTACCATCAATTTATCAATATAGCCTAGCTCATCCGTTTTATCTTGTATCGAATCCTTTGGGTAACCGGGGACGATGCGGTCAACTAATGTATTACAGAATGTGTTTGCCTCCTCAACCCAATCATAGAAACCGGATTCCAGCTTCCAAGCATCCGCATATGCTAACACAATTTTTTTTAGTTCTTTTCCGTTATCTTCGATTAGCTCACATGGAAAGATAATAAATCCTTTATCTTTTTCACCATGAAAGACCTGATACCGCTCATATAGTAGAGCTGTTAATTTGCCTGGAAAGCTGCTTTGGGGACGATCTGTCAAAAGATCTCCTTCATGAAACTGAATACCTGCCTCTGTCGTATTTGAAATAATAAATCGTAAATCCGGATTTCCTGCTATCTTCAAATACTCATCATATTCGTTGGTAATATTTATACCTCTGCTTATGCTGCGAATGATTTCATGTTCACTGACAGGCTGATTTTCTTTGATGCCCTGTAAGTATAATGTATATAGACCTTCTTGTTTGTTTATTGTATCAACTGCACCTTTTGGGGTTGACTGGACAACAACAATCTGGCCATTAAACATCCCCTTCTTATTCATGACATCTATTTGCCAATCAGTAAATGCACGTAAAAAATTCCCTGTCCCGAACTGCAATACTTTTTCAGGATATGTTGTATACTCACTATCCATTTTTTTCGATAACTGCTCCATTTCCCTACCTCCCAATTTATGCACACGTTAACATTGTGTTCAGGAAAAATAGCTGAGCTACTTTCGTGAGCTCAACTATTACACTTTACATCTGCAACCGAATGTCTTCTTACCACATTCGTTGTTAGAAAGATTGGTCCATTCTCCTTGTTACCAGTATCCATTACTTGTAACAGTTTTTCAGCCCCAGTTATACTAATTTCTTCAATCGGCCTTTTTACAGTTGTAAGCGCCGGTGCAGTATACTCGGAGAATCCAATATCATCAAACCCTATAATGGATATATCTTCTGGAATCATTAGACCGGATTCATTAATGGCTTTCATGGCACCAATGGCCATATCATCATTTGAGCAAAAAACAGCAGTAGGGCAATTGTCGAGGGATAATAATTTTTTCATTCCCTCATAACCGCTTTCCATATTATAATTCCCCTTAACCATGTATTCAGGTAGAATTGGTAACTGCTCTTCCATTAAAGCCTTTAAATAGCCTTCTTTTCGTTCTTGTGCAGACTTAAAATGTGGAGTTCCTTCAATAATCGCAATATCACGATGTCCATGCTTGATGAATAACTGAATTGCCTCATACACACCTTCTTGGTCATTTGATAGCACATTCACAACAGAGCGCTCTTCGATTTGTCTGTTTAGCACAACCAGCGGTATTTCCTTTTCTATCACATGATAAATAAACGCATTGTCAATATCACTTTGACTCATTAATATAATGCCGTCAAACCGTTTACGGGTGATCATTGTATAGTCCTTAATATCCTGGATTCCCTTTATAAATAAGTTATAGTTTTCATCAATGACCGTATTCACACCTTTAATTGTTTCAGACAGAAAACTGGATGATGTTCCATTTGATATGCTCGTAAAAAACAGTCCAATGGTATATGATTTTTGTAAAACCAAGCTTCTTGCATGAACATCAGGCGAATAATTTAATTGATTAGCGATTTGAATGATTTTCTGCTTTGTTTTTTCCTTGATTAGCGGACTATTATTAAGTGCTCTTGACACGGTTGTATGTGAGACATTTGCCATTTTTGCAATATCCTTGATTGTAACTCCCACTTTTATACCTACTTTCAGGTTCCTTTTCCATTAGGGTATCACAGACATTACCCTCGTACCATCAGTTCCTCAAACTGAAAGTATTCTTTTGCATTATGATAGGAAATACCTTGAACAATTTGACGAAGTAACTCCTGATCATGTGGTACTTCTCCACTTTCGACCCATTCTCCGATCAACATACAGACAAGTCTTCTAAAATATTCATGTCTTGTATAAGATAAAAAGCTTCTTGAATCTGTTAACATCCCAATAAACTGACTGAAAAGCCCTACATTGGCAAGCGCCTTCATTTGATCAAGCATTCCTTCCTTATGATCATTAAACCACCATGCTGTACCAAATTGAATTTTCCCTTTAATTCCTCCGCCTTGGAAGCTTCCGATAATACTAGCAAGCACCTGATTATCTCTAGGATTCAAAGAGTATAGAATCGTTTTAGGTAATGCATCTTCCTTATCCAGTGCATTAAGCAGCTGAACTAACGGCTTAGCAATAAGATCGTCATTCATACAGTCAAAGCCTGTATCAGGTCCTAATTTCTCAAGCATTCGGGTATTATTATTTCGCAGGGCATTAATATGTAATTGCATAGCCCAACCTAAGCTTGCATATTTTTTCCCTATGAAAACAAGTGTGTATGATTTATATTTCATTTCTTCTTCAATTGTTACTTTTTCTCCTGATAGAGCCTTTGTAAAAATTGCTTCAACTTCTTCCTTATCAGCATTCATAAACATTGCTGTATCAATCGCGTGGTCTGAAACTCTGCCGCCAAGTGAATGGAAGAACTCTATTCTCTCTTCCAATGCCGTTAAAAACTCATCATAACTTGTAATCTTTTTACCTGATACTTCCGACAACTTACTCACCCATCCACAATAGCTATCACGATTTATCTCCAATCCTTTGTCAGGACGGAAGCTCGGTAAAACCTGTACGTTAAAGTTCTCATCGTCTCTTAGCTTTTGATGGAATTCCAGGGTATCAGTCGGATCATCTGTTGTACAGATAACTTCAACATCTGATTTTTTTATTAATTCTCTAACAGAAAACTCTTTCTTATTTAATTGTTCATTTACTTTTTCCCATATTATTGGAGCTGTTTTTTCATTTAATATTTCATAAACACCAAAGAAACGTTGAAGTTCTAAATGTGTCCAATTATATAGCGGGTTTCCAATTGTCATAGGGACTGTTTTTGCCCAAGCCAGGAATTTATCATAGTCACTTGCTTGACCAGTAACATATTCCTCTTCAATTCCATTTGCTCTCATTGCTCTCCATTTATAATGGTCACCATATAGCCATGCTTCTGTTATGTTCGCAAACTTTTTATCTTCGTAAATTTCCTGTGGACTAAGATGACAGTGATAGTCAATAATTGGCAAGTCTTTTGCATATTGATGATATAGTTCAATTGCTACATCATTTGATAATAAAAAATTTTCTCCCATAAACGTACTCAATTGCTTCAGCCCCTTTGAATCAATTTTGAAAACGTAAACATTTTTTTCTATACTAAATAATGAACCTATTAAAATGTATAGAACTTATTAAAATGCACACGTTAACATTTTACTTCATTATAAATCATGCAGGAAAATACTTCAATATTTTCCTGCATGACTATTTGCCTCTTTTTTATTAATCCGCTCTTGGGAATCTATCAACTTTCGTGAAAAATCTATCATTTGACAAATATTGACCCTGCCAAAAGGGTCAAAGCACTAAACTTAATACTTTGACCCACCTTTTTATTTTAGATTTTCGATTAATGTTTCTGCTTGATTGTTTAAAATAGACTTAGCTTTATCAGAGACATTCTTCTTTGAGTTTTTGGCATTTAATTCTTTGATAAACTTTTCTAAGAATGAAATGCCTTTCTTATTTGAACCTTTGTCAATATGATGCTGAGCCTGCATTAACGAATTTTCCAGCTTTCGTACAAGTGATCCTCTGACCTCACCTTTTTCAACATACATATCCAGTGTATTTCTTAGTGCAGTTACTTCACCAGGCATATGTAATTTAGGAGTTTGCACTTTACTCCAATCTGTATCTGAAGCAAAATAGTAACTTGTATATGCTGGCTGATTATAGCCCACATTTTGCCATGCAATCCCTGTTCGATATTGTGCATCATGCATTAATGTGTAGAGTTTCCGATCTGTAACCTCAGAGCTTAAGTAGATACGTATAGCCTCACTGTCCTCCGTTCGGACAAGCAATTCTTCTCTCCAATCACCGAAGATATCAGCAACTAAGGACGGATTCCCTTTTGTATGGTTATTTGTTCTAGTATTTTCAGCTGTTAATACAGTTCCTTTTTTCCAATCTTCTATAGTAGGTGTTGCATCAATTGCTCCGTCTACAATTTGAGTGGTCATATCAGTCGACCATTTAATATTCATATTTGTTCCTGGACCGGATGTATTGATTTTCGTTCCATTTGCTGTCCAAAGACCAACTGCCCAAGTTTCCAGTCCCTTGTGGTCAGGGTCAACATCACCTATCATGCCTCGACCGGTATCTTTTCCTGTATACCCGCCATAAATTACTTCACCTGTCGCAGCATCACGAAGTGCATACCCATAAGGAGCATATGCGCCTCCTTCATGAACCATAAAGATTTCCAGGCCTTCCCGATCCGGATCAATGTCCGCAACATGTAAGGCATCGCCATGTCCTAAACCTGCTGTTACACCCGGAGTTGCACTTTCCGGTGGCATCACATCACTAGAGCTGTATAATAATGAACCATCATGGTCGATTGTTGCAGAACCGTATATAATTTCCTGCTTGCCATCACTATCCACATCTGCTGTACTTAGTGAATGTGCACCCTGAGTTGTAAGGGTCCCATACTCCTCACTTGTACCTAATCTACCATGTGGTCCGTCATTGAACGGATTTGTCATAGGAGTCCATCCACTGTCAACATCCCACTGTTCTCTTAAATGCTTTCCATCCCATGTATAAGCAACCATTGTAGCTCTTGTATAATAGCCTCTTGAAAAAATAGCTGAAGGTTTTTGACCATCCAAATATGCGACACCAGCTAAAAAGCGGTCAACTCGATTGCCGGGTTCGATTCTTGACATTGCGTAATCTCCCCACATCAAGCCATCATCATGGCGCTCATACTTATAACGTATTGTTTCAAGTTCTTTTCCTGTTTCACCTTCAAAAACAGTTAAGTACTCAGGTCCTTTTACAATAAATCCTTCAAAATCTCTTAGGTCGTTACGGGAACTTCTGCTTGGCGCATATTCATCAATGAAATAATCAGCCAATGCTTCTGCATCCTTTGTTGATAGCGGATAATCATACTGTTTCTCTATTCCAAAGGACTCTTCAAGTGTTGACGGCCAATTTCCATTTATAACTTCTTCATGTTTATGCCAGTTTTTAAACATATCTACTACATGGTTATAATAATCTTCGCTGCTCATCCGGTAGTCATCTTGATTACTATAACCTGCTTTTTTGTCCTCTTTTAGCATGGTAATATATTTTTCGGACGTTACTTGTCCAATTTCATCATAGTTGATAACCTTTGTTCCTGGAGCTGTCTTAAACATTAATTCACTTTTTCCGTCACCATCGAAGTCATACACTAAAAATTGTGTATAATGAGCACCGGAGCGTATATTTACTCCCAGATCAATTCTGTAAAGCAGTGTGCCATCAAAAGTGTAACAGTCGATATACGTATTTCCTGTGTATCCTTTTTGTGAGACATCTTTTGAGTTGGATGGATCCCATTTGACAAAAAATTCGTATTGTCCGTCACCATCGACATCACCGACACTCATATCATTGGCTCTATAAGAATATGTTTCACCACTTGGAGTGACCCCGTCAGCCGGCTTTTTTAGTTTCAAATCATAATATGTATCTTTCCAAGGTGATGCTTCACTGCTTTGGTCCACTTCTTTTCCGTCTTTAACAGTGGAAACATAGTACTTTGATTTTTCTGTCCCATTTTGATCTAAGAAGTTTGTGCTATCTTTAACTGTTCCAATCTTTTTACCGTCACGGTAAACATGGAAATTCACACCGGTTAATCCTGAATCAGAATATCCCGATACTTCGTTTGCGAGCAGCCTCCAGCTTAAAAAGACTCCTTCCGATGTGCTTGCCGCTACTAGACCTCTGTCAAGATATTCTAGTTGAACTGCATTCCCGTGATTTGCTTTTGGCGGAGATGCTATGGCACTACTCTGGTAACCTGTCATTAATAGTGGAGCTGCGATTGATAAGGATAATAATTTTTTTGTTAAAGAATGTTTTTTCAAGCTTCTTTCATCACCTTTCGCATTTTTATTCGGCAAAGAAAAAGTGTACTAAGGCTTGAGGGGAACAATTAGTACATGAATAACTAGATTTGATAGAATGATAGTAGGTCGCCTATTGCTTTAGGTAACTTTTTCTCCTTATTACTCTATTAAAAAAGACTTATTAGAAAGTTCAGTACCTCCCTTTTTTAGATTTAGTAGCACACTTATTTGTAAGCCTTTTCAAAAAATAGAAACTAATGCCCATTATAAGGAGTGAGTGAGTTAATGAACATATAAAAAACCGTTAATTTCCTCAGGATAACAGTGTTGTTATCATTTATAAAAAGTAAGAGGGATAATGTTTATCATTATCACTCTCTAATTCTCTTATTCTACTTAACTGTCAATTTATCACTGCCAGTAAAGGTTAGACCTGATTCAAGGTAACCTGTTATGGTAACTTCAATCTCACCTTTTATGTTATCAAAAGCAGCTATGATTTCCTGACGATCCACTTTGATTGTTGCCTTTTTACCATTTCCATTTACTTGGCCGAATATTGTTTTCCCATTTACATGTAGTTTGACTACTTTAACGTTTTCTTTATTCTTTGAAGGAAGGTCAACTTTTATCGTAACGGAGTTTTTCCCACCTTTGCTTTTCACATTAAGAACTTCAGGGTTAATTTGAACACCTACTTGTTCTACTTTACCCGTATGAATAGACGGGAATGGTGCTGTGTCCATATCATGTCCTAAAAAGTAACTCGGATGTGGTGGTTGATTGTATCCTACGTTCTGCCAAGCGATTGCAACCCTGTATTGTGAATCGTGCATGAGTGTTGGTATTCGGTGCTCTGTCACATCTGTTGTTGTATAAACACGAAGTGCACTGCTGTCGTTTAATCTCCAAATTGCTTCCTCTCTCCAATCTCCTAAGAGATCTGCTTGAAGTGCAGGAGTTCCTTTTGTCCAGTTATTAGACGTGACTTCATTATCTGTTACTAGATTGTCCAGGCTATTTGTTTCTGGATTCCATTTATCAATTTTGGCAACACCCAGACCGTATGTTGGACTACCCTCTGTTTCATCAAAATTATGGTCTAACAATTCACGAAGTAAGTCTCCATCCCACCAAATTGCAAAGTTTGATGTCGGAATGTTTGTACCAATTTTTTCACCTTTTGCCGTATACATTCCACCTGTTCGATCATTCCATGCTCCTCCGATAGCCCAAGCTTCCGCACCAGGATAACGAGGGTCCACATCAGCTGATAAACCTCTACCTGTATCTTTTCCTGTTTTTACACCCCAGATGATTTCACCTGTCTCTCCATCACGGAAAGATAGTCCATAAGGTGAATTTGAGCTTTCGTGTACTCCGAAAATCTCCAGTCCAGGCCTTGTTGGATCTAAATCACTGACATGCTGTGCATCACCATGTCCCCATCCTGTTGTATGTAGACCGGTTCCATCATGATCGATTGCAGCAGCACCATAGATTATTTCATCCTTACCATCAAAGTCAACGTCAGCAATACTCATACTATGATTACCTTGACCACTGTAATCTTCATTCCCGGAGGTATTGCTATCAAAATTCCATCGTTTTGTCAGCTCACCGTTTTTAAAGTTATAGGCTGTTAATACAGCTCTTGTATAATAACCACGAGCCATAATTATGCTGGGTGTTTCTCCATCTAAATAAGCAACTCCGGCAAGAAAACGATCAACTCGATTTCCGTACCCATCTCCCCAATCATTTACATTTCCTCTAGGTGGGTCATAGTCAATTGTTGTTAAAGCTTTTCCTGTTTCTCCATCAAAAACGGTTAAATATTCAGGACCACTTAAGACATAACCACCTGAATTTCGGTAATCTGCATGAGGATCTCCAATGACAGTACCTTTCCCATCTTTTGTTCCATCAGCCGTTTTCATTACAACCTCAGATTTGCCATTTCCGTCAAAGTCATATACCAAAAACTGAGTATAATGAGCACCAGCACGAATGTTTTTGCCTAAGTCTAATCTCCATAAACGGGTACCATCCAATTTATACGCATCAATAAAAACGTTTCCTGTATATCCGGCTTTTGAATTATCTTTTGAATTGGAAGGATCCCATTTTAAGACAATTTCATATTCCCCATCACCATCAAGATCACCAATGCTTGCATCATTGGCACTATATGTGTATTTAACACCATCAGGGGTTGTACCGCCTTCTGGCTTTTGAAGTGGAATGTCAAAGTATTGATTGCTAAAAACCTTTGCTTTGTCCGCTGTTAATTGTTCTTTACCATTTACAACTTCACGGACTTCATATGTTGATTTAACTGTTCCTTTTAAATCCACATAATTTGTACTCGATGTAATCGGCTTATGATTCACTTTCTTTCCATCACGATAAAGGTTAAAGGCCGCGTCCTCAGAATCAGTACCAAGCAGGCGCCAGCTAATAAACACCCCTTCATCTACCTTTACAGCAACTAGATCACGACCCAACTCTTCCATTTGCCGCACCATAGTATTGGCTATTGGTGTTTTAAGTGGTTTGGAACGTTCAGAAAATCCGCCTGCATTAACTGCACTAATTTTGTAATAATAGTTTGTTGTCGTAGCAACAGAATCACTATATATCGGTTTTGTTGAAGTCCCTACCAATGAAAATGTACCATCCTCTGATTTTGAACGATAGATATAGTACATTACTGCATCATTTATTGGTTTCCAACTTAGTTCAATTGAATCTTTACTTGCTTTTGAGAGAGCAAGCTGAGCAGGAGCACTCGGAGCATCGATCTTTTCATCATACACTCCAACTGTGACTCCTTTGCTTGAGGTTGATTCAATACCAGCTTCATTCATTTGTGTAACGGTATATGTGTATGTATATCCCAGTTGTGCAGTCGAATCGATAAATCCTTCTTTATCTGTCGTTCCAATTTTTGTTGCAGATTGTTCTCCTTCCAGCTTGCGGTATACATTATAGCTTTTTGCTCCATCAACTGTATTCCATTTCAAAGTAACACTTGATTCAGCTCCCAGCTCCTTATTTGTCACTTCCAATCCGTTTGGTGCGACCATTGGGGTAATCTCTAAGGAATTAATTCGCCCATTATCACCGATTGCTATGTTCAGTTGACCGTCATTTACAGAAGTATTCGCTTGAAGTTCTTCATAATTTGCGGCACTAGATGAAATAGAGCCATATGATTTTCCCTCAATTGAGAAGCTAGTCCGATTAGGAGCAATCTGATCCCCTGATTTAATTTTGACTGCATAGTCTCCATTTGGGAGATCTACCTTAAATTCATGACCAGCTGCAAGAGCAAAATCCCTTAATAAAGCATCAGGCTCACCTCGATCACGAAACCCAACTTCTGCACTGAACCCATACCCATTTTCAGAACTATAAACAAGTGTATTAGCTACTTGGTTATATCCTTCAGCAACTGGACTTGTTGCTGAACCAAAATCAAATTTCATGTTTTTTGTCACTTTATCCTCAGCACTAACCGATGGTGTCGCTAATGGTGCCAGTCCACTAAACATTGAAGTGATCAACACTGTACTCGTTAAGACTGAAAACTTTTTAGTAATACCCTTCTTCACTAAACATTACCTCCCATATAGTAGTCCCCTAATGCCGTTTCCTGTTTACTTCAAGTTAATTCTTTCAAACTCACCTCCAGATACCCAAAATGTAACCCCTTACATTTTAAGCTATTAAAATAGAAATCTTCCTCATTTTAAAATAAGCAATCGTAGAATAACATATAGATAACAGGTTTTAACGTTTAAATAACAGTGACATTCACATAAAAGCTGCACTCCCTTCTCTTCACATGAAAAATCCCGAAAAGATGGTGTCTACTCAACCTTCATTTCGGGATTCTATCTTTTTAAACTTAAGTATTATTGAAAACTGTCAGCTAATTGATTTTTTACTAATTGATTCTCATCTTTGTTCATTGGAAACACGATCACTTTATGCTGAAACGGTCCAATTTGGTATTGACCATTTTCTACTTGTTCTCCTGTTAAACGATCTTTTCCACCATCTGGTATAGAAACAGTTCCTCCATTTCCATCCAAATTCACAATTACCCAGATTTTTTCACCCTCACGAATACGTGGAGCCACAATTGTTCCTCTCGAAACATCTGTTTTTAGTTGTACATCCGCTTCTTTTGCATAATGATCAATACATTTCTTTAGTAATTGATCACCTGACTCTCCTGATGGAAGTGAACCAATCATGACAATTTTTCCCTTGCCGACTTTATGTTCAGTCATAAATGCAGCTCCATCTGAGTTCCCCCCTTAATCGTGCCCACAGCTTTTCCGGCAGTTGGTTGAAAAACAGAGCTCCATAAGCTTAATGATGCTTTAACTCCCATAAACTCACCATATGAATCTGTTCCCTCCATTGGATATGTATAAAGAGTTTCAACTCCGGCAAGTTGCTCTAGCTGTCCTAACGCTGCATCTGTATGAATTGTATGGTGTTCTGTTCTTCCTCCGGCAAGCGGACCAACAATCCACACTCCACCTTCTTCAACAAATTTTGTTGCTTGTTGAAGATAATCATGAGATAGATAATGGACGAATGGTGTAAATAATAATTTATATCCTTTAAATTTCGCACCCTCAGGAATCAAATCACGGTGATATCCAGCTGACAGAACTCTTTCGTAAAATGGGATGATTAGAGAACGATAATCTAAATCTCTATGTGGTTCTGTTTTTAGAAATGCTCTTGCTCGATCTGAATACGTTATCGCTACTTCAGCTTGTACGGGCCTAGTCGTTGTGATGATTGGTTCAAGCTCTTTCCTGGCAGCCTCAACTTCTTTTACGTTTTCAAAACCGACAGTCGGTTTTCCCCATGCACTAATAACAGATCCATGAGGCTGTTCACAGCCTGTACGTTGCTGTCTCCACAACCAATAACAAAATGCTTCCCCGCCTAACGCATATGACGCGACAGCCTCTGCTTTTAAATATCCGTTTGCATGAGGGGCTGCATAACTCTCAAGTGATGCACTATGTGATGGACTTGTTTCCATAACCCAATAATCTTTGCCGGATTTAAAGTTTCTCCATAAATCACAATTAAATAAATAAGAAGCAAAATTACTTCGTTCAGCATACGTATCAAATGAAGCGAAATCAAGATGTTTGTATAACCTTTCGTTATCAACATGAAAAAAAGTTGTGCTATTATGCGTTATAGGAGCTTGGGAATATTGACGGACTATCGAAGCCTGTTCATCTGAAAATTCGGCGATCTTTTCAAATGAGAAAAGCTGATACATTGTTTTCAACGATGAATTATGAAGAAATGGCGTTGAGACTGGTTGTGGAATCTGTTCAAAAGAATGATAATATTGACTCCAAATATGAGTTCCCCACGCTTCATTTAATGCATCAACTGTGCCATAGCGGTCTTCCAGCCATTTATGCCACAATGATTTACATGTTTCGCACATACATTCACTTACATGGCATTTAAATTCATTATCAAGTTGCCAGCCAATAACACCTGGTAAATGGCCAACAGCTTTTGCTATTTCCCCGGTAATGATTGCGGCCCTTTTTCTAAAATAAGGATTATTTGTACATATATGCTGCCTTGAGCCATGACTCATTCCCTGCCCATTTTCATCAACATGCAATCTTTCAGGATGATTATGAGTTAACCAAATCGGTGGAGTAGGTGTTGGTGTACACATGACCGTCTCAATTCCATGATCGTGTAGTTTTTCAATCACATTCACAAAAAAAATTAGATCAATTAGACCTTCTTTTTTTCCAAAGTAGACCAGGCAAATTCACCTATTCGCACAACATTTATACCTGCTTCTACCATTAACTTTATATCTTCTTCAATTGTTTCCTCATCCCATAATTCAGGGTAATATGCGGCTCCATGATATAGCTTCTTCGTCATAAGAAATCTCCTTTACTCTTAATATAAAAAACCACGAAATAACGTGGTTAACTTTTCAAAATTTCTTTACACATAAATACTTTTCGATCGGTAAACGAAGCTCTCTTAACCCTTCAATAACCAATTTCCCTACTTCTTTTGCACCATGTTCACTAAAATGAGTATTATCAATAATGCCATCCGGATAATTTGGCTGTTCATTTGGAGCAAAGATTGTAAAGAGATTTTTAGATCCTTCCACACCAAGTTCTTCATATAGCTTCCTTGTCTTGGACCATAAGTCTATAAGTGGAACATCAAGCTTTTCGGCAAGTTCCATCATTGCCTCCGGGTATTCACCTAAAGTATTTTCCAGAATACCATCTTCATTAAATTTCCTTCGATGAACAGGAGTAATTAATAGTGGATATGCTCCTTTAGCACGAGCGCCTGTAATATATTCCGTTAAATTTGATTGAAAAGTTGTATACGGTTCAGTCCCATATGATTTCTGATCATTATGACCAAATTGAATAAATAGGAAATCCTCCGGTTGAATTTCGTTCATAATAGATTCAAGTCTACCTTCTTCGATAAAGCTGTTTGAGCTTCTTCCTCCCATAGCTTTATTAATAATCACTATATTTTCTTGGAAAAATTCATGAAAGGTTTGGCCCCATCCTGCCATAGGTGCCTCATGGCTAGGGCAATTTGCTACTGTTGAATCTCCTGCCAAATAGATCGTATACGATTTCTCCATATTCACACCTCCAATCAATCTTTGAAACTAATTAAATACATGTCTGTTACTTTTTAATAATTCAGCTAAGAACACGAGAGTTAAACCTTGTCCCCATCCTTGAATACGTTTATAAGGAACCTCTTTGTAACCATCAGCATCGTTCATGACAGCTGTTCCAGCTGAAACCTTAGATACTTTTCCATCTTCTTCGATTTCATTGATAATACCTTGAATTGATTTTTGGATGTATTTATTATATAAAGATCCTCTTTTAAGGAGCGCAGCTGCAATTGCAGAAGAGCCGGAAATCTCATCATATGAGGTTGGATCATCAACAATCGTATGCCAAAGTCCATTATCTCCTTGAAGTCGTACTAAAGCACTTAGCTGATCACGCAATGAACAATCAATGATCATGTAAGAAGGATCCTGTACTTCAATTAATTCAAGAGCTTTCGCCATCGTTAACGCAGCCCACCCATTTCCGCGTGCCCAATAAATTGAAGACATATGGTTTTGGGCGATATTATCCCAGCCGTGATAATATAGATTTGTCACAGGATCCTGTAAAAACTCCTCATGACCATGATATTGCTTTAACCCATCCCTGAAATAGTCCTCACGATCTAAAAGTTTTCCGACTCTTAACAAGAATAGTCCTGCCATCATCATTGTATCTACCCATGCCTGCTCAGGAAATACATCCTTCACAGAGTTAACTGTATGCTGAAAGATGCCGTCTGCAAATCGCGGGGCATCATTTTGAAGATAATCAGCCATTTCTTTAATAACAGTTAAATATTTTTCATCTTCTGTTACGTTATAAAGAGTAATCAACGCGTGGCCAATTGAAACCCCATTAATGGAGAGCTTTGGTAAACCATCCTCCAACCATTCATCCACCCACGCTTTTAGTAGATCAATATACTCTTGTTTTTCTGTTGCTTCATAAGCAGCAGCTACCCCATAAAAGGCCACTCCGCCCGGCCAATCCCAGTTAAAATCCATCTCGAAAGTTCGGTTTACTACTTTATCTATCAATTCTCTAATTTCATTTTCATCAAACTGTAATTTTGGCATATAATCCATCCTCCAATTCATCCCTTTTGTAGAATTTCATGCGCGTGTTCTCTGAATTTTTTTGCTCCTTCTTCAGGAGTTATTTTTTTATACATAATTTCATCTGATATATTTTTTAAGACTTCTATCACCTGTGAGCTGCCTGTCGGATCTGGCGGGTACATTTCGTTTGTAAGACTTATGGCTTTCTCAACATATTCGACGATTTTTAATTCTTCTCCAGAAAGCATAGGCTTTACTTCTTCCGATATCTTAGATGAAACAGGGACACCTCGTTCACCCTTCATTAATTTATTTGCTTCCACATTATTCACAAAAAAATCAATGAATTTAGCCGCTTCTTCTTTATACTTAGAACTTTTCGGAATGGATAAAAGCATGCTCGGTTTTAAAAAAAGCGCCTGATTTTCGTAATGCTCCGGTGGTAAATTTAATGTCAATGGAGCTTCTGTTAATTGATCAAAGCTTGCATATTGATTAGAATAGTTCCAAGTAATTGCTGACTTTCCATTTACAATTAAATCATCTTCCATCCCTCTAACAGCTGCTGCTACTTCATTTGGTGTAGGAAATGCTCCGCCTTCTACAAGCCTTAACTGCATGTTAAAATAATCAACAAATAATTGATCATTTTTATATGCAAGTCCTGTCCCCTCTTCGTTGTAAAACTGCTCACCTTTTGTTCTAAGATAGTAGGGAAAGAAGATATCTGGTGGATGCATTCCATTTGAGCCATAGACATTTGCATATTTCTTAATATCCAAAGCCATTTGCTCCATATCGTCCCAAGCCCAAGTATCATCATATATTTTCACACCGGCTTTATCTAACAACTGCTCGTTGGAAATAACAGAAAGAACATTAATTCCTACTGTAAAGCCATATAGTTCCTCTCCAATTTTCCCGCTGTTCACAACACTTTCCCGAATAGAGGAAGTATCAATGGTGTTGTTTTTAATAAAAGGTGTTAAATCTTCAAGTAATCCTTTTTCACCGTATTGCGATAAAAAAGCAATATCCATCTGAATAACATCAGGAAGTTGATTCCCTGCCGCCATAGGAGCTAAATTTCTCCAATAATCATCCCAATTTGCAAAAACAGGTTCTACGTTTATTGTTGGGTTTTCTTTCTCAAAAAGCTCAATGATTTCGGTCGTATACTCATGTCTGGGGTGTCCTCCCCACCAAGCTACCTTTATCGTAATCGGTTCTTTATCAATGACACTTTCATCTTGGTCTTGAATTGACTGACACGAGGTTAGAGACAATAATACAAATAGGGCAATACATAAAAGAAAAAGCTTGTTCATAGTAAATCATCCTTTGTAAATGCTTACATATATAGTTATAGTTTAGTAGGTATTCTCATGATTTTTAATGAAAAATACAGACTGAAATGATGAAAAAACAGTGATATCTTCATCATTTCAATTGTAAGCATTTACACCTGATCAATCTACTTAAATCTTTTTCTTTATTGATGTACAGTCACTGATTCATGTTTTTTGTTTACTTTGTTGAACGCATTCATTGCCGGTTTAGACATAACCAAAGCTAATACATTTCCACTGCAAACGATCATAAGTGGTGGAGCAAACGATAGTAAAATAACTAACCCTAAACTACTAATCAACATGATAAGTGTTTTAAGTGGATTCATAACCATCACAAAAAATGAGTTTTTTAGTATATCCAGTATTTTCATGTTGAAGTGAACATACATTGGAAACACATAAAGCAATGTACAAATAAAAATGAGGGAAATGATTAAAAAAGGAATGTTCAACAAGTTTTGAACCATTGTAGAAGCTTGTTTTAAAAATAGGAAATCAATAAATAAAATGATCCCAATCAGCGATATAACAGCTCCGAACATATTACTTTTCACAAACTCGCTTTTATATGAGCTCCAAAACACAGAAAACACCGGTGCCTCAAGATCTCCCCTTGCCCATCTTCTCACGACAGCAAACATGGCAACTGTTGCAGGATAAAACCCCAGGACAATAAAACCAAGTAAGGAAAAACCGATCCACAATATATTTAATAACGCTAATCGTGAAATCCATTCCAGTATGTTGTTTACACCACTCATAAATCCATGTGTTTCCATAGCTCTGCCCCATTCCTTTTTTAATAATTTCTGAACAAAAGTGCAAGCGCCTTGGTTAGCCTCGGGCAAATAAGACGCAAAGGAATAGAAGACGTTCTTTGTCTCCAATTCCTTTGTGGCTAGACCCTAGAGGCAGTCAATAACGCGACGTCCTGTCGCAATGACTGCACTTGCACGTCCTGTGCTTCTGGGCTAGGCGCTGGAGCTGGATGTCGCGTACTTATCCACAGTTCAAGAATTTTATAATTTCCTGGACGATTAAAAAGTCAGATGAAGGGTTAGCTATTAGAGCTTAACCCTTTAATCCACTTGTACTAATTCCTTCAACAACATGGCGTTGGAATAAGAAGAAGATAACAAATACAGGGATTAGTGTAACAATTGACATTGCAAACATTGCTCCCCAGTTTGAAACCGTTTCATTACTTAAGAACATATTTAACGCCATTGATACTGTATATTTATCAGGACTATTTAAATAAAGAACAGGTCCCAGCAAGTTATCCCATGTCCAATAGAATGAGAAGATCGACACTGTTGCTAATGCAGGTCTAATTAACGGCAAAATAATTTTATAAAAAATCTTGAATGTCCCACATCCATCAATTGTTGCTGCTTCATCTAATTCTCTTGGTATTGTTCGAATAAATTGAACAAGAAGGAAGATGAAAAACGGGTGACCAAAGTAAGCTGGAACTGCAATTGGTTTTATCGAGTCAAGCCAACCTAATTTTGAAAAGATAATGTACTGAGGGATCATAACAACCTCATACGGTAACATAAGTGTAACCATCATAAGAGCAAACCAAAAACTTTTTCCAAAGAAGCTTAATCTTGCAAATCCGAACGCTATCACAGCTGAAGAAATGACTTGACCTATCATCGTAATGATAACAAGAACGACCGTATTTTTAATAAACACACCAAACGAATTGCCGCCGATCCCTTCCCAGCCTTGAGCAAAATTTGAAAGAATAAATGGATCCGGAATAAGTGATTGCGCTGTTACAAAGATCGTGTCACTTGGCTTAAAAGAGCTCATTAACAGCCATATAACAGGGTACAGCATAAGAATCGCAAACCCGCCAACAAGAATGTGATAAATCCACCACTTCGGCTTCTTTGCTTTCGGCATTTCAAAGCGCTTAGAAGCCGTATTGATTTCTGTATTTGTTTGCATCCTTATTTCCCTCCTTCCGATTCATAGTGAACCCAAAACTTCGATGTAGCAAAGATAATCGCTGTAAGAATTCCTACAATAATAAGCATGATCCATGCCATCGCTGACGCATAGCCCATATTAAAGAATTCAAATCCTTGAATGAATAGATAGAGTGAGTAAAGAAGTGTTCCATCTAAAGGACCACCCGTTCCCTTCGAAATAATGAAAGCTGGAACAAATGTCATAAATGCTGCAATGGTTTGCATAATTGTATTAAATAAAATAACCGGGCTTAACATCGGAAGTGTAATTTTCGTGAATTTTTGCCAAAAGTTCGCTCCGTCAACACTTGCCGCTTCATAATAAGTCATTGGAATACCTTTTAATCCAGCTAAGAAAATTAACATCGATGAACCAAATTGCCATACAGATAAACAGATAAGCATCCAAAGTGCTGCTGTTGGGTCACCAAACCAGCGAACATCCGGAATACTAAAGAATGCCAGCAACAGGTTGATAATTCCTTCATCACCGAAAATATTACGCCACATAATAGCAACGGCAACACTTCCTCCTATTAATGAAGGCAGATAAAATAGCGTCCGGTATAACCCTACAGCTCTTGATGCTGTGTTAAGTACCATGGCGATTAATAAAGCAAATCCTAAACGTAATGGAACTCCGGCAAAAACATAGATAAGGGTAACTTTGAGAGATTGCCAGTACCTTGGATCTTCAGTAAACATTTTTTTATAGTTTTCAAGACCAATCCATGTTGGAGAAGCGAATAGGTTATATTGTGTGAATGAAAAGTATAATGAGGCAACAATTGGGATAAACGTAAACGCTAGAAACCCAATGATAAAGGGACTAATAAATGCGTAGCCTTTCATATTTTGTTTAAGGGCGCGAGCACTCATACGATCATTTCCTTTCTCCCAAACAGTGATGATATTTTAAAGTCTAGTAGCTGATCTATAATGACCAGCTACTAGTGTTTTAATCACTATTTATTTTGAGATAATATGCTTTCTGCTTGTTGTCTAAATTGTTTAGCAGCATCTTCAACCTTCATTTGACCATAATTCATTTGTTCTGATAGGCTATCCAAAAGCTCAATAACTTGGCCTGCACCGATCGGATCCGGACCATCAAATTCAGAACTGTTTTGTTCAGCCCATTCGACACTATCAAATACTTGGACTTGTTCTGGTGTTAACACAGGCTTCAGTTCTTCCTTAATAACAGAAGAGCCAGGGATTCCGCGATCTCCTAAATTTAATTTGTTTGCTTCGACATTATTTACGAAGAAGTCAATGAACTTCGCTGCTTCCTCTTTATGTTTTGAATTCTCGGCAACAGACCAGAACATACTAGGTTTTAAATACAAACCATCACTTGTGTTAGGTCCCGGCATGTTGTGAATTTTTAACGGACGATTAGCTACCTGCTGAATACCAACAAACTGGTTAGACCATTGCCAAATTCCAACTGCTTTTTCTTTTACAACCGGATCATCCTCTAGACCCTTCAATTGAGCCAGATAATCAGGTGTTGGGACAGCACCATCTTTTACTAATTGTGATGTCATACTGAAGAAATCAATAAACATTTGGTCATCCTCATATCCTAAAGCAGTACCATCCTTGCTATATAAAGACTTTCCTTGTGTTCTTAAGTAGTAGTTAAAGAAAACATCTGCTTTCATACCTGTGTCCATAAAGAGACCGGCATCTTTCGCTTTTGCCGCGATTTCCATATAATCATCCCATGTCCAATCTTCTGCTAACGAATCAACACCGATTTTCTTTAAAAGTGCTTCATCATAGTGAAGACCAACAACGTTTACTCCTAAGTTAAAGCCATATAATTTATCACCAATTTTTCCACCGTTAATATAATTTTCAGTGTAATTTGTTGTATCAATTTGATTTCCAACATATGGAGTTAAATCAGCTAATTGGCCATTTTCTGCATACTGTGAAAAATAGGAAAGGTCCATTTGAATAATATCAGGAAGCTGTTGTGCAGAAGCCTGTGGTGCTAACTTCTTCCAGTAATCATCCCAGCTAGCATATTCAGCTTGAATCTTTACACCTGGATTTTCTTTTTCATACATTTCGATTATTTCTAATGTGTAATCATGACGTGGTTCTGATCCCCACCATGCAATACGAAGTTTAATTTCTTCATCTCCGCTTCCACCGCCTGAATCTGAAGTAGATTCACCTGAAGAAGTATTACTTCCTCCACTACAGGCTGCCAAAGAAAATACCATAACAACTGCTAATAACCAAAACAACCATTTCTTCATTTCTCTTCCCCCTCTTATTTTCTGTTACCGCTTACAACCCCTATTTTATTAGGTTTATAGGTCTTTTGAAATGCAAAAATCAGATAACTCTGTTCAAAAAACAGTGAATTCTGACAACTATTTTTAAACTACTTGGACTTACTATCTATTACAGGTACTATCTCCTACAAATAAAGCCCACAACCTAGTTCAATAGATTGTGAGCTTTTATCATCAATTGACTTTCTTATATTCAGAAGGAGAATAACCTGTAAATTTCTTGAATACCTGACTAAAATATTGGGGGTTATCTCCAAACCCTATACTTTCAGCTATAGCAAATACTTTAATATCATCCATTAATTCAATCTGTTCCAAGGCTTTATTTATCCGTTGCTGTGTTACAAAACTGGAAAACTTTTCACCTGTTTCCTGTTTAAAAAGTTTACCTAAATAGTCAGCATTCATATACACCTTATTAGCAACCCATTTTAAAGATAAATCTGTATTTGCCAGGTTTTTCTCCACAAGGTCCATCATCTTCTGAATAACTTCGGAATGATTGGACTTATGTTTCTCATAATAATGTTGGGTAATGTCAATTGCTGTCATAAGAAAGGATTCTTTCATTTGTTGAATTGTGTCCATTTCCAGCAATGAAGACATTTTCCCTGTATAAGATTGGATCCTTTTAGAGTCAGTATGTTGGATCATGACTAAAAACAACTGCATAACATATGATCTTGCTAACCCAATAGATAATCTTTTACTTGCCAACTCTTGAAAAAATTGTACGATTTCATTTTCAACCTTTTCGATATTCCCGGATTTTATAAATAGACACAAGCTTTGTCCATCATATTCATAGTCTGTTAATTTCGTATCCTGTTGGATATCATTTTTCGTAATGATACTTCCTTCGCCTAAATAGAACCGGTGATGTAAACATTCTAGTGCCTCTAAATATAGTTTTCTAACATTCGTAATGCAATCCATCTCACTTATCGCAACAGTCATATCCATTTCGTATATGTTAAAGAAATGATTGCGTAATCGTTCAATTTGATCTTGAAGAACTGAAAAATCCTGTTCATCAACAAGAAATAATGCATATTCTCCAATATTTGTTGATAAGACGGATTCAGAGAATAGATCTTCTCCAAGATTTTCAATGACAAACATATGCTCGTAATGGTATTCCCCTTCAATTCGAAAAATAATAAGTCTTATAAACTCATCATGAAAATTAACTCTTAAAAGCTTTTCATAAAATTGAATACCTTGATTATTATCAAGCTTGGTTGTAATGAATTCCTTGAGTAACTGCTTTTTCATATATGGTTGGATCTGATCCAGACGGCTCTTCATATCAAAGAGAGACTGCTCTTTCTTTGCATCTGTTGATAGATCATTTATGATACTTGTTAGTGCTTCAACAATACTCATTTCATTACAAGGCTTTAGTAAATAATGCTTTACTCCATGCTCCATTGCTCGTTTCGCATATTCAAACTCGTTAAAACCGGACAAAATGATAAATTTTACTTCAGGAAATTCTTTGGACACTCTTGTTACTAATTCCAACCCGGTCATACCCGGCATTTTAATGTCACAAATAACGATATCCGGCCTTTCTCTCATAATAAAATCGTAGGCCTCAAGGCCGTTACGCGCGGTACCAATTAATTCAGTACCAATCTCTTCCCAATCTATGATACTTGAAATACCTTCTAAAATAATTCTTTCGTCATCAACTAGTAAAACTTTATACATAACTCCACCTCGTTTGATATGGAATGATAATGAGCACCTTTGTTCCAATGTTTAACTCGCTATCAATTTGTAATCCATATTTTGACCCGAAGACAAATTTTATTCTAGAATCAATGTTACTAAGACCAATCCCATTTCCTCTTGTCTTAAATTCTCCCCTACGCACTTGTTCAAGTTGTGCCATGTCCATCCCCTGTCCATTATCCTCAACAGCAAGATATAGATTTTTTCCTTCTTTATATGCCGTAACTTTTATTTCGCATGGCTCCATCATCATTTCAAGTGCATAATTAATTGCATTTTCTACTAACGGTTGGATAATCAGCTTTGGTATAAGACAACCTTTGACATTTTCATCAATTTCAAGGAAAAAATTTAGACGTTCCTCAAATCTGAATTTTTGAATGGTAATATAATGCTGAACCATTTCAATTTCTTCTTGAACGGTTATCACATCATCCTTCAAACTAATTGCATTTCTTAGCAGAAAGCCCAGTGATTCAACCATTTTTGATATTTGGGTTTGTTTATTGATCTTCGCTAACCAATTAATTGATTCGAGTGTATTATAGAGAAAATGTGGATTTATTTGGGATTGCAATGCTTTAAATTCCGTATCCTTTATTAGGAGTTGTTTTTCATAGTTTTCATTGATTAAATCATTGATTCTTTCAATCATGACAAAGAAATTTCTGTGAAGAATACCAATTTCATCTTTTTCTTCGGTAAGCCTAAATGTATCAACAGCTTTGAAATCACCGTTTTGAACGACTTTCATAGCTGAAACCAAGTTTTCAATTGGGTCTGTAATCCTTTTCGAAAAACGAATGAAAAAGTAGATGGAAGATAGTAAAATAACGAAAAATAAAAAAATAACCAAAAACTTAATTGTCGTAACTTTTGCAAACATTGTTTCGAAAGGTAGCACATTCCAATATGTCCAATTGGCATACGTAGAATTTGAGTATGTGACAAAGTAATTTCTTCCAGCTAGTTTTTGGATTTGATACCCCTGTCTATCACTTACAGATAAATTTAATTTATCTATCTGTATGGATGTTTCTTCAGAAAAAAAGATGTCTTCTCCATTCGAAATTGCTATACGTCCTTCCTGTCCTCCCCACTCCCTCGGAAGCTCCTTAACGATGTCATTTAAGGACACCTCAATAATCAATGTTCCTAAGTTATCAAGACTTAGGTTTTGATAGGATCTTAACTGTCTTGCAGAAAAGATTGTATTTTGCGAGTCTTTTAGAGAAACCCATACATTTCTTCCGTCCCCTTCTCTTGCTCTTTGCTCAAGATGATCTGCATTTTCGTAAAGAATAGATGCCGTGATTTTACCAGCCTGATATTCCTTTCCATTTCTGTCAAACAGATGAATGGATTGAATATACTCCTCAGATCCTATATAACTTGTCAGGGTATCCCTAATTTCCTTTTCAATTTGATATTGATCGTAATTAGTAAGCTCTTTCTTTGCTTCAATTAATGACTGTTGAATTTTATTATCAGCCAGTACTCTATAGGAAACTTCTTCAATGTTTTTTAGTTCGTCTTCAATCCTGTTAGAAGACATGATTAGAACTTGTGATGACTTACGATAAATTTGTTCATCATAGCTATTAAAAGCATATTGAAAGCCTAAGATAATAAACGATAAACATACCACCATTATGGTCGAAATAATGATAATTAGCTTATACTTAATTTTTAAGTTCTTGTATCTGTTTAAAATACAAAGCTTTAAGTTTTTCATTATCTACAGACTCCAATGTGATTATTTTTCAACGTTTACAGGTAACCGCTTTCAACTACTATTACTAAGAAGGAACCTTTCTGCAGAAGTACGGTTCCCTGTCATTTTATGCTCTTAGCGGGTATCCCATTGTTGACATTAAGGCAAGACCAGGTTGCGTCGAGTCTAAGCGACTATATTGAACAATAATAGGAAGATCACTTTCTATTTCAATAGAGTATGGAACACCTGCCGGAATTTTCTCACCATTTAATTCTAAAGATGATGTTCGGAGATGATTACTTCTTTTTCCTTGAACAACAATTGGAATCCTTTCCAATGGATCACGATCTTCAAAATAGATCGTAATAAAAGCTTGAGCGTCCTTATTATGACAGTTTAAAATACAGATGGATTCGTGACTAAGTAATTCCCCTGTACTAAGTGGTGGAATATACCCATCCGGTATTATCCAATGTGTTTCTCCTTTACCCGTATACATATAAAAACCTCCTTATTAATGAATCATTTATCCCATAATATTTATCTATTATAATATCAAGAATCTATATTGAATACCCTTTCATTTTTATCTAACTAGAGAATAAGTGGTCCAGTCATTTTCTCTTCATTATATAAAATACAATCTGAAATACATATATACTTATCAGACAATTAGGTTTAAAAAACAGTGAACGTTAACAGATTAATAAAGAACAAATTCAAAAGCCTCATTGCGGTCACACTTTAACGTACCATTTTCCACCTGTAACTTAGCAACTTGGATAGATGAACGTTTTGCTTCATACTGATCTGCCCGAACACCCTCTTTTCTTCCCGGATGGGTGAAATAGAATACAAATGCCTGATCTCCTTGAACATGTACATCTGCGTGATACCCAAATGACCAATCATCGGTTCTTTCACCAGGTTCGTCTAAGATCGTTGTATTGTACTCCCAGTCCTCACAATCATTTGACTTATAAACCGCTTGACCAGACCACTTATCAACAATCATCCAATAATACTCTTGAAAATAAAATACATTCGGTCCTTCATGTGGGTATTCTGCAATAACAGGACCAACAACCTCCCACTGATACAAGTCTTCACTGTCTGCTGCATAGGTATAAGAATTATCCGCCTCATCTTTATACCACATTCTGAAACGACCATCCGGCAAAACATGTACACATGCATCAATAACAAAAACAGAGCTTAATTCTAATATAGACTCTAATTTCCAATCCCATAAATTTCGACTGGTATAGTGAATAATTTCTCGTTTATGCCCCTCCCACTGATTCGGTACTCCTTGAATATAGCTAACATACATATGATACGTTCCATTATGATAGATAATTTCAGGTGCCCAAAACGTGTTTCTGCCTCTTTCAAAATCAAGACCTTCTATAACTCCTCTGTAGTTCCATGATTTTCCTCCATCTGATGAGGTTGCAATACCTAAATCGGTTCCATGAACCCATGATACACCCTCACACTGAACAATTGCCCTTCTATTTGTATAAATCATCCACCACTCTTTTTGGTCATGATTCCATATAATAGTAGGATCAGCAGCTCCATCGAAGATTGGATCACGAAATAATGGTGCTTTCGGTGATGTAAATGTATTCAATTTCATTCACTCCAACTCTATCATTTACTAAATAATATATACTTTTTGATGTACAAAAAAGAGTGCACTATCCAGTTGAGGATAACGCACTATTCTTACCCGAAAATTATTTTAATTCTTCCATCGCTACAGCATCCATATCTGTAAACGTATAGTTCTCACCAGCCATTGCCCAGATAAACGTGTAGTTACTAGTACCTACGCCTGAGTGGATTGACCATGGCGGTGATAAAACAGCCTGTTCATTCTTTACAACTAAATGTCTTGTTTCTTTAGGCTCACCCATGAAATGGAATACTCTTGAGTTCTCATCCATATCGAAATACAAATATACTTCCATGCGGCGGTCATGAAGATGTGCAGGCATTGTATTCCACATATTGTTCGGCTCTAATAACGTCATCCCCATCATTAACTGACAGCTTTGTATACCATCTGCATGAATATACTTATAAATCGTACGCTTATTTGATTCACTATCAGATCCCAAATGATTTGGCTCCGCATCTTCAATTGGAGCTTTTTTCGTTGGATATTGTTTATGGGCAGGAGTTGACACAATATAAAACTTCGCTGGATCTGAAGAGTTTGTGCTTTCGAATAAAACCTCTTTGTTACCTAGGCCAACATATAAACAGTCTCTTTTATTTAAGGTATACGCTTGCCCATCAACTAGTACAGTACCTTCAGCACCGATGTTAATAATCCCTACTTCACGTCTTTCCAAGAAATATTCTGTTTTGAGAGTTTCTTGATCTTCTAGTTTAAGAGCTTGTGTTGTAGGAATTGCTCCCCCTGTTACAACTCGATCATAATGAGAGTACGTCATATTGATTTCACCTTGAACAAAAAGTGAATCCATTAGAAAATCACTTCTCAATCTTTCTGTTGTATATCCTTTAAAATCTGTTGGATTTGTAGCATGTCTAATTTCCATTTTTCTTTCCCCTTTCGATTTTTGATTTTCATGTAAGAAATGCGGAAGCACCTTGGTTAGCCTAGGGCAAATAAGGCGATTTGGAATAGAAGGCGTTCTTTGCCTTCAATTAATATTGACTAGACCCTAGAGGGGCTAGGCGCTGGAGCTGAACACCAAAAATAAGTACAAGATTTTAAACTAACTTACCTAGAGGAACCTATAATTTAAGAGCTCATCCATCCACCATCGACACATAAAATATGACCATTTACATAGCTTGAGGCATCCGAAGCTAAATAGATAACAGCTCCTTTTAGATCTTCAGGAGTTCCCCAACGGCCTTGAGGAATTCTGGAAGTAATATAGTCATTCCGCTCTTTATTTGCTCTCAGTTGAGATGTATTATCTGTCTCCATATAACCAGGAGCGATAGCGTTTACATTAACACCTCTGCTCGACCACTCATTTGCAAGTGATTTTGTTAACCCTGCAACAGCATGTTTGCTGGCCGTATAAGCAGGCACTCTTAATCCACCTTGGAATGAAAGCATTGAGGCTACATTAATGATTCTGCCTGAGCCATGTTCAAGCATATGCCCTCCAACCTCTCTGCAAAGTTGAAACACAGAATGCTGGTTGACTTTAATCACTTCATACCAATCATCATCAGAAAAGCTCTCTGCATTTTCTCTTCTAATAATTCCGGCATTATTAACTAAAATATCAATTCTATCTGTTATAGCTAACGCCTCAGAAACTAGCTTTCCGGCAGCTAGATCTTCAGACAAGTCAATTTTTACATCATGAAAGGTACCACCAATAGATTCAATTTTGTTCCGTGTTTCCGACATATCACTCATTCCGGCACCTATAACAGTTGCACCTGCCTCTGCAAGACCAACTGCCATACCTTGCCCTAATCCACGGCTTGCTCCTGTTAATAAAGCAACTTTTCCCTTTAGAGAAAAAAGTGATTCCATTTATACCCCTCCTCTGTTTATTGTCGTACTTAAATGTTCGTTATTGTTCAGTATAGTTTGATTATAGCACAAATAAAAAAGATGACAACGGTTAATTCTCCGTTTGTCATCTTTTTCGGTTTATTTTTAGTCGATTTTGCATAACTTGTTGTTTACTAATGCTCTTAAGTTGAAGATTAGTTCGTTCCATTACGATCCAGACACAAGATTTACCGGGGAGGAAGCTTGCGCGCCTCCTTCGGCTTCGCCTGTAGGGCTAAAGCCTTTCCTCTACCTTCCACAGGAATCAAGTGTCTTCCGCTTCATTCACTGTCAATTTACATTCATATTTAAAACAATAATTAATAAACGATCATCGACCGTTCGTTTAAGTTCGTTTGAGTATATTCAGTTATAAAACAAACGCAAAATAAGCGATGAAAATTAGTGCTAATACATAAACGATAGGGTTTATTTCTTTATGTTTTTTTAATGCAAGCATCGTAATTGGATACATTATAAATCCAAGACCGATTCCTGTTGCTACGCTATATGTTAGAGGCATCATAATGATTGTTACAAATGCTGGTATGGCAATCTCTAGTCTTTCCCATCTTATGTGACGAACCTCACTTGCCATTAAAGCTCCAACAATAATTAAAGCTGGTGCAGTTACCTCTGAAGTAACAACCGAAAGCAGTGGTGAGAAAAATAAAGCAATCGCAAAGAAGCCTGAAATAACAATTGATGAAAACCCTGTCCTTCCTCCAGCAGCAATACCTGCTGATGATTCAATAAAAGAAGCTGTTGTAGATGTTCCTAACACAGAACCTGCAACAGAAGCTGAAGCATCTGCCAAAAGTGCACGGCCTGCATTTGGTATTTTATTTTCTTTTACTATGCCTGCTTGATTTGCAACGGCAATCAACGTACCCGCGGTATCAAAAAATGCAACGAAAAGAAAGGTAAACACCACAGCTAATAATTCCATTGAAAAAATTTGATCTAATTGTAATAACGCTACTCCAAAAGTAGGTTCTAAGCTTGGAATTGCACCAACAATCGCGCTTGGCTTTTCAATAATTCCGAACAACATTCCAACAATTGACGTCATGACCATTCCATAAAAAATACCGCCACGGATGTTTTTCACCATGAAAATAACGGTCACAATAAAACCAAATATGGCTAATAATGTTGGACCAGATTGAATATTACCGAGTGACACAAATGTTGCTTCATTTGCTTGAATAATGCCTGAATTTTTCATGCCAATAAACGCAATATAGAAGCCGATCCCACTGCCGATCGCATATTTTAAATCTTGTGGAATAACTTCAATAATTTTTTCGCGAATCTTAAAAATACTAAGTAGGACGAATAATACACCGGAAATAAATACTCCTGTTAATGCTGTTTGCCAGGGGATTCCCATCCCGATTACAACTGAATAGGTGAAAAATGAATTAAGACCCATGCTTGGTGCAATCCCGATTGGATAATTTGCTAATAGGCCAATTAATAGGGTCCCGATTATAGCTGAGACAGCAGTCGCCGTAAATACAGCCCCTTTGTCTATACCAGCTTCTGATAACACAATAGGATTTACAACTAAAATATATGCCATCGATAAGAAAGTTGTCATACCAGCCAATATCTCTTGTCGATACGTTGTTCCTCTATCTGAGAAATGAAAGAACTGTTTCATCTTTACCTCCTGGATTTTACAAAATTAGAAAAACTCATGCTTACCGCCGGTTCATAATGGCGAAAACCTTAGTTTTTCTTGTCTTTATCATCAATAAATGATCGTATAAAAAAAGCTTTAGAGTCTCCTACCCTAAAGCTTTTACATATTACATACAAAGATTACACACAAAGGCCATACCGCCTGTGATTTATGTAATCCTTGTAGTCATGCTATTTAAGGTAGCTAGGTAGAAACGTTTAGGCCATATCCCTAAACTTATACAAGGAAGATATATTATATTGATATAAGAAAATATTTTAAAGAAATTTAGTTCTTTCGTCAATGTTAATAATTCTCAAATTTGATTTTTTATATAAAAATAACATTAGAAAAACTTGGCTTATCGCCAAGTCCTAATGGCGAAAGTCTTAATTTTTCATATCCTATCATCCATAAAATTTATATTACTTTCTGACAAAAGCGCAAGCGCCTTGATCAGCCTCAGGCAAATAAGACGCAAATGAATAGAAGACGTTCTTTTTCTTCAATTCATTTGTGGCTAGACCTAGAGGCAGTCAATAACGCGACGTCCTGTGCTTCGGGGCTAGGCGCTGTAGCTGGATGTCGAAGCGCTTATCCACAGTTCAAGAATTTTATAATTTCCCGGTAAACGATAAAAAAGCTTCAGTCCCTCCTTTTTAATGGGACTGAAGCTTTTTTTGGTATAGATTGTTTAATTTCTATTAAACAACTTTTCTAAAATCAATATGTCTATCAAGTTTTCTTTTGATTCGTTGTAAAGCATTATCAATCGATTTTACATGTGTGTTTAGTTCTTCAGAAATTTCTGCATATGAATGACCTTCCATATAGAGTAAGAGGACACTTCGTTCCAAATCACTCAATAATTCATTAATCTTTGTTTGAATTTCATTTAATTTTTCTTTATTCATAAGAAATACTTCCGGATTAGTGACATTCTCTCCGGAAAGGACATCCATAAGAGTATAAGAAGATTCTTCATTCATAAGTGGCTTGTCCAAAGAAATAGATGAGTTTAACGGGCTATGTTTCTGACGAGAAGCTGTTTTAATAGCAGTAATGATCTGCCTTGTGATACATAATTCAGCAAAAGCATAGAAAGAAGCCATTTTTTCTTGTCTAAAATCACGGATTGCTTTATATAAACCGATCATTCCTTCTTGAAAAAGATCTTCCTTATCAGCACCTATTAAAAAATATGATTTCACTTTTGAACGTACCAAATGTTGATATTTGCTTATTAAAAATGAAAGTGATTCACTATCTCCTTCATGAGACATTTCGATTAAGATGCTGTCTTCTAAAGAAGAATAACGCTCAACAGGCTCTACTACGGTGTTCACACTCACTCATATCCCTCCTTAGTAACTTTCCGAGTTTTTGATGATCAATTGACTAGTAGATTTCACTACATCTACTTATCCTTTGTAGCGTCCTACATTTTTTCTTGATTTCTTCTCCTTAATTCCTTATCAGTAAGTATAAGTTTACATGCTGAAAACTAAAAACGTTGTCGAAATATATAAGGAATTACAAATTATTTTATTTTTCGATGGAAAGTTATGTTGATACCTGTACACTCTCTTTATTTCCTATATAGGAAAGACGAAAATTTAGAAATACTTGGCTTATCGCGAAGTCCTAATGGCGAAAGCCTTAGTTTTTCTTATACGATCATCCATAAAATTTATATACTTTCTAATAGTACAAAAATAAAAAGTCCCTTATTTCTTTGAGTGAAATAAAGAACTTTACTCTTATAATTATTTAAACCATGTATTATAGACCCAATTACCTGCAAAGAGTAATAAACCAAGAACTATATTCCCTCGTCCAAAAAATTTCGTTACTTTTTCTTCTTTTTTCATTTTTTTATTTTTATAAAACGGGTAGTCATATCGCATAATTAAGCAACCTGTAATAATGAAAATTGCAATAAGGTAATTCATGTATCCGATGTACAATTTTCCTCTCTCCTCATTTAATGGAAGATATTATTTTGCTTTCATCCCGATGCGTCGGATTTTTGTTGTGCAGTTTACCGTTACATTTAATTCCCTATAAAACGAATGCCATTTTTCAGGTGTTTTCACTTTTGTATCCCAAAAGCGAGGATGTTTTGCTCTAATATGTTCACCAAACCCAAAAATGTCTGATTCCTGCTCTTGTGTGTGTTTTATGAATGTTTGAATTGATTCAACAGTATTTTTTGATGTATCTTCTTCAATTTCCTTTATTATTTTTGAATTGTCTATTTCTACATGCTCAGGTGCATCTTTTTCGTCAATCTCTGCTTCATAATTTATATTGACTGTAATTTCAGGTTGATCATCTTTTATTTTGGTATCTATTTTAACAACTCTGCTGGAAATCCTCACCATCACATAGTCTTCTGTGTCAGGGATCTGGACAAAAACTCCATACCCACCTTTTCCATTTCCTAATACTGCCATAAAGAAACCAATTTCAAGCGGATCACTGATTCCTACCATTTTATCACCGCTAAAATATGCAAGTCCTTTGATTTGAACATTTTCTTCTTTTTTTAAACTAATATAAGGCAAAAATGAATCCTGTCCTTTACTTGAGAGGATCGTCCAAAACTCACCAATAAAATCAGATGGAAATCTGCCTAGATCTACTGCATTTTCAAACATTGAAGATAAATATAAACCAGGTACCCTTTCAAAGGTTGGGGTTATCTTCATAAATTGACTAGCTTCTCCTTTTGATATAGCAATCCATGCAGTTCTTCTAATTTCTGAATTCCGCCGAAAAAATCATTAATTCGTTCCACTCCATCTCGTGCCAATTCCTCACTAATGATGATAATTCTTAAATGGCCAAGGAAAATGTCATCTGATATTTCCTGTTCCAAATTTGCTAATGCATCATCCATCGTATGCCCAACAACTTCGAGGATCCAAACAGGATCTGAATTTCCCCCTCCACTTTCAGGTCCAAGAGGGATTTTACCAGGAACAGCAATTTGTGCAGTTATTTTTATCATTTCATTATCTGGACGAGGAAATGAATTTGAAAGATGTGAGACATTTTCTTCTTCTTTGCCATGCTCCTCAGTTGTCTTATCAATAGCAATCCCTAGTATAACGGCACGTTTCTCAATGTCCAAACTGTCCCAACAGCCGGAAAGAAACACAACGGATATAAAAAGAACTATAACTTTGATTATTGTAAATCTAAACTTTAGAAATGTGTTCATTGTTTGCTCTCCGTTTTCTTTTTACAGAATCTATGAGTAACAATAAAACCGGTATTCCGATAGTTAAAATTAATCCAATTTGTCCGACCACTCTGATAATTTCATACATCTGCAAAACATTCTGAGGAATCATTGCAAGTAAAAAGAAAAACGGCAAGATAAAGAAAGACATCATCTTATGATCACTTAATCCTAATAATTGACTCAACATATGAATTGTTAATTTATAGCTTGTTAATAACGTAGTAAAGACGGAGACAACCCAAATGGCTAAAAATATAATATCAAGTCTTTGCAAAATATTCCCCGGTAATGACGTTGTTCTTGCAAGTTCAAGTGTAGGCCATATTAACTTCCTCGTCTCCTCTGTACCAAATACACTCACTGTGGCAATCACAATCAAGGTATATAAACCACCTGAAATGATGATTGCCCAAATACTTGCCTTCATTGCTTTTCTTGCTTTTTTCATTGAAGGAATGATGATTGTCATAACAAATGAACCTTGAAATAATGCTGAAATAATAAAAACTCCTGAAATAATCAAACGAATATCCGGCTCATTTCCCCAAACTGGCTGTAAATAAAGGATATTCCCATTCTTTAGCGATAAAACCACAATTAGCAGTGCAGGTGCAAGGATAAAGGGTAAGTAAAATAATTGAATATAGGCAAAAGTGGTCATATCATGTCTAGTTGTAAAAGCAGCCAATACTAGCATTACAAACACTGTAACTTCTAAAGGGGTTTCTTTTAAAACTGCTGAAATAACAACAGATCCGAATTCACGAGATGCCAGACCTGTTAATATTGAAAAAAACAAGACAAATAAAATTCCTAAAAACAGACCAAGCCACTTCCCAATGATTTTTTGACTGTATCCAATAATGGTATGGTTTGGGTATCTCATACCGAGAATTGTAATAACACTTAATCCAATAAAGGCCAAAATGACGGCAATAACAGTAACTAAAGGAGCCCCTGTATTGTTAGCTTGTACTGCAAATAATGGTAGTGGCAATACTCCAACTCCAATTATCGTACTTATCAAAACACCTGAAGCTGTAGCAGTTGTAATTTCTCTAGGATGTTCCATCTTCATCCCCCTTCCGGCGATGATTACCGACGTTTTCAGAGTCAGTAGTACTATTTTGCTTAGAACTTTTCCTTACTCGTATATCATTTTTAGTGTGTAAAAATCCCGGACGCTTTGGCATCCACCATAAAGGCCCTCGAATCACGACATCTTTCATGCCTTCTATATTAAAAGGTGAAACAGGGCTCATATACGGAACACCAAATGATTTAAGTGAAAGCATATGATTAAAAATCAGGATAACTCCAACAACAACTCCATATAAGCCAAATACCCCAGCCAAAATAACGATTGGAAAGCGGAGCATTCTTAATGCAAAGGCCGCACTATATGCCGGAGTAGCAAATGATCCAATTGTCGTCATAGCAATCACAACAACCGTAATCGGGCTGGCAATCCCGGCCTCAACCGCTGCCTGTCCAATAACCAGTACTCCTACAATTGATAAAGCTCCCCCAACCTGTTTTGGAAGCCGGACGGTTGCTTCACGTAAAACTTCCATCGCCACTTCTATTAACAACACCTCTATTACAGCCGGAAAAGGTACACCAGCACGTCCCCCTGCAACTGCTACTGCGAATTCTGTTGGAAGTAACTCTGGATTGAATGAAATGAACGAAACATATATAGATGGAAAGATTAGTGAAAACACTAATGCCAGAATTCTGGCGATACGAACAAAACTTCCCATTAAATAACGGGAAGAGTAATCTTCAGCTGTTTGATAAAACTGGTTAAATACAACTGGTACAAGCAGGGCAAACGGGGATCCATCTACCATGATTGCGACACGACCTTCTAAAATCCCTCCAACTGTTTTATCAGGTCTTTCTGTGGATTGAACCTGTGGAAATGGTGACATATGATTATCCTCGATAAACTGCTCAATATAACCAACATCCAAAATTCCATCAATGTCAATTTTCGACAAACGATATTCTACTTCCTTTATCAATTCTTCACCCGCAAGACCTCTTACGAAGCATATAGCAACCTTGGACTTTGTCATCTCACCTACATTAAGTGTTTTTACAATAAAGTCCGGTGTTTGTAGGCGATACCTGAGTAAAGAGATATTGGTGCTCAGTGTCTCAATAAATCCTTCCCGCGGACCCAATATAACTTGTTCCGTTTCCGGTTGATTAATCGCACGTTTTTCTACTTTCCTTGTCCCAATTTGAAAAGCTTTTTGTACCCCATCAATTATGATGATTGTTTCGCCTTGAAGAATACTTTGTACAAGCTCCACTTTTTTATTATTTATTACAACTTTGCTATGATAAAGCACTTCGTTCATTAAGATGTCCTGGAGTGTATCTCTATCAATATTTTTCCCTAATAGATGTGTTGGTACAGACATTAATGGCTTTAATATATCTTGATTCAGTGATTGCTGATCTGCAAAATCCGATAGATAAAATAAAGCAGCAGGATATGAACCAAAAATCATAAACTTTCGGGTGACAAAGTCATCATTATCCCCAAGAATTTGTTTAAACCAATTACTATTTACTTGTAAGCTTTTATCAATTACTTCATCTTTCTGGGCTTCAAGCTGGTTATGGGGCAGTTGGTGAATGTATTTAGTGTTTTCCCATTTTTTCCTTGATAATTGAAACCGTGACTTCATTTGGTTCGCCCCTATTTACAAAGATTCATGATGATAATTTCTCCATTTTATGTGAAAATATTCCTTGTATGATTGAGGACAAGACTATTCTTAATGAAGCATTAGCTAAACACCAACCCTATGTACTAAAAAAGCATTCGCCTCAGTTACAGACGAATACTTCTGAAAAAAATGTTCATATCTTTACTCTGCCACCTCAGCATACACACCAACAACCTCAAAGGTATCAGCATACTCACTTATCGTATAACTATCTAAATTCCACGACTTTCCTGGTTTTAAATCGTAAATCGATTGAATTTGACTATCTACAATCGAACCCTTTTTATCATAAAACTGTATATCTATGCTAATATATCGATATTCCTTATCTGATAAATTTTTAATAATACCACGTACTGTTGTTTCATACTTATCCTTGTTAATCTCCATCTCAGTGAATTCCAACTGATATGATTCTTCTGCTTCCTCTATAGGCAATGCATCTGTCAGTACTTCATCATACACCTCTATAACATGAAATTGTGGGCCGACAAAATAACCTGTAAGCACGGCAATCCCAATAAATAAGAGTAAACGCAGAAGCCCGAACTTCTTTTTTTGAGGGACCCCATTTTTCTTCAATTTGTCATAAAAATCAATCTGAAATGTTAAATCTTGTTTAAAGGAGTCTGCATCATCCGGTGGTAAATCAGAAATTTCAATTTTTGTTCCAACAAAAAACAATTCCATTGAAACGTAATAATTCACTTGTTTCATATGAATATATTCTAATTTCTCATAAGGTACTTCTAACACTTTTGGTTGATGAATTTCATTATGATAAATAAATAAAGCACGATCATCCGTTAACAAAAATAAACCTTTGTAACGTTCAATGCCTCCTGTTGTAATATTCAGTATCGTTTCGTCTTCATATAAAACATTTTGTAATTCATCTACTTCACGATATGAAAGAAATTCATTTGCTTTGGAAAATTCTCTAATTTCTTCTCTTATGTAGTCTATATTTTTCAAGTAAGTGATCCTCCCTTTCACTACACTAGCACTCTAGAATTATTTTAGCTAAAGGTTTACCTGCCGTGCATAAGTCAAATATCATGAATTATGTTGTTAAAGCTCTTTCGGCGCATTTTTATTTAACAAAATATGTGTATTCAGACCTATACAAAAGAATGATTCTTGGCGTTTTAATTTTTTAAAAGGAAAGACTGTTTTTTTGTATATGTTGTTATTTTTTAATAAAGGAAAACATGAGAATTAGTTCGTTCCATTTCGCTATGATGGTTTAAAACGGATTCACTACTAACATATTTCCGAATATAACCTTTAATAAAATAGCCAAATAAAAAGAAGTCTAATTCTAAGATTAAACTTCCTTTTAAGAATATATTGCAGCTCCTACAACTCCTGACATAATAATAACTAAGGCAGGGTGTATACGAAGCTTTATTAATGAGAAAAGTGATAAGGCAAAAATAAGCAATAAACTAATTGAGTGCCAAGAGAATGATCCAACTAAGTTATTGCTTATAGCAAATTTAATAGCTGCATAGCCAATTAATCCTGTAATAATTGGACGTAAGCCATAAAAAGCGGATTCAACATGCTTATTTTTACTAATTTTATAGAAGAATGTTGCAATAATATTTACAAGTAGTAGTGATGGAATAACCATGCCTAACCCTGCTGCAATAGCACCTGTGATTCCTTGAACCTGGTACCCTACAAAAATAGCACTGTTTGTTGCGATTGGTCCTGGTGACATCCCTGCAATTGCAATAACATCCGTAAACTGTTGAGTCGTCATCCAGCCCTTATTTATTACCTCCAGCTCGATGACAGGGATCATGGCATATCCTCCACCAAACGAAACAAATCCAATTAATAGAAATGTCCAGAATAGTTCTAACAGTATCATCTTAAATTCCATCCCCCATAAACCATTCTAGTTGCTGTGTTTTCGGTGAGCTTTTTTCTTTTTTCCCATCAACTGAATAACCTAACTTCCGTTTTATGTTAACAAGAACAATACCGAGAATAATACCTGAGAAAATAATTAAAACTGGATGTAAATGAAGGAAAAACAGAACAGCCATGGAACCAAATGATATAACAAAAGTAGTTTTATCTATGATTGCTGTTTTACCGATCATATAACCTGCATATACGATTAAAGCAACAATGGAAGCGCGAATCGCCTGGAATGCCGCTTCAATTTTTGGGTTATTCTGAACTTGCAAAAATAAAATGCTTAGCATGACAACGATTAGAAAGGTTGGTAAAAAAACGCCAAGTAATGCGGCAATCGCTCCTTTTATCCCGCCTATTCGATACCCGATAAATGTTGAGGAATTTATCGCGATTGCACCCGGAATCGATTCCGCAATGGCAAAGACATCTCCAACATCTTCATGACTGACCCATTTCTTCTTATCTACAACTTCTCTTTCGATAAGTGGGATCATGGCATAACCACCGCCAAAGGTGACTGGACCAATTTTCAAGAACGTCCAAAAGAGCTGAAATAATTTTTTTGTTTCATCCTTCATACTTTTCTCCTTCCAAGTTTCTATTACTATTTTTTCAAGAATTATTATTGGAATATTCATCAAAATATTTATATGTTTTGTTCTTATCTCTACGATATCATGCTTTTACGAGCAGGCATATTGCAACAAATGCATAGCATATAACGGATTGTTATAGTTAAGTTAATTTTCTTAATTCACCACCTGAGGTATGATAGAATTAACAATTATTTTCTAATTGGGACTAGGAGGGAGTTTTCTTGAACATAGAAAACCTTAAGATGTTTTGTTTAGTCGTTGATGAAGGTAGTATTAGTCAAGCAGCCAGACTAAGCTATGTTTCACAACCTGCTGTTACAAGACAAATTCGCCAATTGGAGAACTTCTATGGCACCTTACTATTTGATCGGACTGAAGGCAAATTAACTGTTACCACAACCGGAAAAATGCTTTATCCCTTTGCCAAAGCGATAGTAGACGATTTTAATCGTTCGAAGGAAGTGATTCTACAGGCAACAGGAGAATACAATTCAAGCCTTAGAGTTGGGGCATCGTTAACAATTGGTGAGTATTTATTGCCAAGCTTGCTTGGTCGTTTTAAAAAACAAACACCTGATATAAAAGTATCGTTAACAATAAGAAATACGCCAAGTGTATTAGAAGACTTATCGAATGATGTTATTGATATTGCATTAGTAGAAGGAATTGTAGAGGATAAAAGCTTTATAGTAGAGAAATTTGCTGATGATGAATTAATTCTCGTTTTCCCAACAGACCATCCTTGGAAGGAAAGATCAGAAATTAGTATAGAGGAATTAGCCCACGAACGAATGATTTGGCGTGAGTCACTTTCAGGCACTCGACTTATTGTTGAAAACGCACTAAACGAACACGGGATTTTAAATAAAATTGAAAGTTACATGGAAATCGGAAGTACACAGGCAATTAAGAGTGCTGTTGAGGCAGGTTTGGGAATAAGTATTTTACCAAGATTAACCGTTACAAGGGAATTGGAGCAAGGTGTTTTGCAAGAAATGAAGATTGAAGGTGTACATATTAATCGCAGATTATGGCTAGTTAAAAAGCCGCAAAGATTCAATAGAGAAGGGGTTACAAAGTTTGTTCAGTTTATTCAGGACAAGCACCACTAGAAAGATCATGTTTAATTTTAACGAAACAGTTAAGCTTAATTCCTCAGAAAAAAGGAATTGAGCTTTCTTTATTTAAGAATCTTGATCCCTTTTAAACTTAATGAATAAACGTACCAATAACACCAGCAAACAAAATCACGATCACCGGGTGAACTCGGAAATATAATAGAGAAATTAAAGAGATACCGAAAATGAATAAGAGACTTATCATATCCCATGAAATTGAGGTAGAGATCACACCATTTGAAAGAGCTAACTTAATCGCAGCATACATGATTAGACTCGTCACTATTGGGCGCAAACCATAAAAAGCAGATTTCACAAGTTTATTCGAATGTAATTTATAGAAAAATAAAGCAATGACTAACATGAGAATTAAAGATGGCAAACTCATGGCAATAGATGAGATAATGGCGCCTGGTATTCCGGCAACTTTATACCCTACGATCGTTGCACTATTAGAAGCAATTGATCCCGGGGTCATACCTGCCAAGGCAACTGCTTCTGTAAAATCAGTTGTCGTGATCCATCCCTTACCCGTAACCTCTCTTTCTATCACGGGAAGCATTGCATATCCGCCACCAAATGATACAGTCCCAATCATAAAAAACAGAATAAATAATTGTAACAGCATACTACTACCTCCTACATTCCTACCTGTTGCTTTAACGATTCTTCGTTATTCCCACTCTCTTCCTCTTCATTTTTTTCAAACTTTACTAGTATACCTAATTTTTCTTTAATCCTGACAATGAGAATCCCTAAAAATGCTCCTAAAAAGATAACGAAAATTGGATGCCAGTGAAACATCAACATTGCCACTATCATAGTAACTGCCAAAGTAAATGTGGTCTTATCCAATAGTGATGTCCTCGCTATTTTTATCCCGGCATATACAATTAAAGCGACAGTCGCAGCTCGAATACCAAAAAATGCTGATTCGACATATGGATTATTCTGAAAGGTTGAAAGTACTCCACAAAGCACAAGCACGATCATAAAGGTTGGAAGTAGAGTTCCTATTGTTGCAGCAACTGCCCCCTTATGCCGGCAATTCGGTGCCCGATAAAGGTAGCAGCGTTTACTGCTATTGCTCCCGGTATTGTCCCTGCAATAGCAAAAACATCTGTTAAGTCCTCACTTTTGACCCAATGCTTTTTATGAACAACTTCTTTTTCTATTAAAGGAATCATTGCATAACCGCCACCAAATGTTATAGGTCCTATTTTGAAAAAAGACCAAAATAGTTGAAAAACTTTTTCCCATTCTCCCTTCATAAATATCCCTCCTTCCTCATTATTTAACAAAGTGAATTATTCACTTTCTTCATTTCAAATGATCTACTATTACGATATCACGAAGGATGACGATGGTAAATTGCAACAAATGCATAGGTTATAACAGAAGGTTATACGTAATTAAACACACCCGAGAAGTTGGTTATTGATAACAAAAAAGCTCCAACTTTTATAAAAGATGAAGCTTTTACATTGGTAATATGCCAGATTGTTCAACCTCCCGGAAAGCAAATATGGATTGACTCATACGACTTGAGCCAATCCATCTTAAATTAGTTCACAACTGTATTTTTTTGTACATCATTTAATTGTTGAATCATTTCTTGCAGTTTTTCTTCCGTTAAGTTTCCATCGCTAAAATTAGATAAAGCTCGTAATGGCATATACTTCATCATTGCTTCCATCATCTCTGAGAATTCACCTTCGTCCTCAGATGCTGCAGCGAATGGGCTTCCTTCCTGTGCTTTTCCTAATAGTTCTTTAGCTAGTGGAGCTACTTTAGGATTAGCAAGTAAGTCACCAACTGTTGTATTACGATGAACCAGCAACGGAATGTCTGTCGTCGATTCAACTGTCACTTTTTCTGTTAGAACAACTTCTTTTGAGCTTTTCCCTACTAATAATTCGAATTCTCCACTTTCTACATGCCAATCTTTTATTTCTGTATTATAGTATGCGAATGAACGTTTATCTAAAGTAAAGGTAATTTCTTTAACTTCACCCGGTTGAAGTTCAACTTTTTCAAAACCTTTTAATTCCTTCTGAGGTCTGCTTACACTGCTTTCCACGTCTTTAACATAAAGCTGAACAACTTCTTTTCCTGTAACAGCTCCTGTATTTTTTACATCAACAGTCACACTTAGTGTTTCTGAATCATTGATTTTATTGGCACTTACACGCAGATTGCTGTATTCAAACGATGTATAGCTTAAACCATAGCCAAATGGGAATAATGGTTCCACATGTTTTGTATCGTAATAGCGATAGCCGACGAAAGTTCCTTCACGGTACTCTACTTTGTCTCCTTCACCTGGGAAGAACAAGTAAGAAGGATTGTCACTTAATTGTTTAGGGAATGTCTCTGCAAGTTTTCCGCTCGGATTTGCATCACCGAATAAAATGTCTGCAATCGCTCCGCCAAGAGCTTGACCTCCAAGATACCCCTCAAGCAATCCTTTTACTTTGTCTAACCAAGGCATTTCAATTGGTGCACCATTACTTAGAACAACAACGATATTTGGGTTCACTTCAGCAACCGCTTCTATTAGACGCTTTTGGTTTTCAGGGATGTGCAGGTGTACACGATCATACCCTTCAGATTCATATCGATCCGGTAAACCGGCAAACAAAATAACCGTATCTGCTTGTGAAGCTACTTCTTTTGCTTCTTCAATTAATGCTTCATCAATTGTATCTTGGTCACGATAGTATCCTTGAGCATACGTTACGTTCGCTTCTGAGCCAGCAGACTTTTCGATTTCCTCCACAATATTTTCAAGCTTTGTTGGTATAATATGAGAGCTTCCGCCACCTTGGTATCTTGGAGCTTTGGCAAATTCACCAATTACAGCAAAACTGCCTTCTTTTTTAAGTGGGAGGATGTTGTTTTCATTCTTTAACAGCACCATACTTTCTCTCGCTGTTTCTCTTGCAAGTTGATGGTGTGCTTCTGAATCATATGTTGCATTTTCTTTCTTTTCTTCAACAGCTTTAAAAATAATGCGCAAAATACGTTCTACAGCTGCATCCAGTTTTTCTACCGATAATGTACCATTTTGAACCGCTTCGATCACTTTATTCTCTCCGATTCCTTTTGAAGCCGGCATTTCAAGTTCAAGACCATTTGCTAGAGCTACGTCACGTTCATTAACTGCTCCCCAGTCAGAAACAACAAAGCCTTCAAATCCCCACTCTTCTTTTAAGATATCGTTTAATAGATAGTTGTTTTCAGAAGCAAATTCTCCATTTACTTTATTGTAAGAACACATAACGGTCCATGGTTGTGATTGTTTTACTGCTCCTTCAAAACTAGCCAGATAGATTTCACGAAACGTTCTTTCATCAACTATTGCATCTGTCGACATTCTGCGGTGCTCCTGGTTATTCGCTGCAAAGTGTTTTAAGGACGTTCCAACACCTTGGCTTTGCACACCTTTAATATGATTAGCTGCCATTTCAGATGAAAGATACGGATCTTCTGAAAAGTACTCAAAGTTACGTCCACATAAAGGAGAACGTTTAATATTAGCACCTGGTCCAAGAAGAACTGCAACATCCTCTGCCTGACATTCTTCACCTAAAGCTATTCCAACTTTTTGAATCAAATGGCGATCCCATGAGCTCGCCATTCCTGCTGCAGATGGAAAACAAGTAGCAGGTACACTATCAAATAACCCTAAGTGGTCAGCACCCATTTTTTGTTTACGTAAACCGTGTGGACCGTCTGTGACCATGATAGATGGTATGCCTAGTCTTTCAATCCCTTTTAAATTCCAAAAGTCTTTTCCAGAACATAGACCAGCTTTTTCTTCTAATGTCATTTGTGAAATAAGTGCTTTAATATCTTTTGTCAATATAATCCCTCCATAAGTATCAAGGTAGAAAACGCTTACTAATAAACTATATGACTATTATATACAATCACTCATATCAATTTTGGTAATATATTAGTTTTTTTATCTTTTTTTTAACATTTATTCATCTTTATGATATGATTTTAGATATTAAAAATGAGGGGTCAGCTTATGAAGCTTCAGGATGTAAATTACATTTGCAAATTGATATATGAATCTTTTCATATTCCGGTTATTTTTCTAAATGAACATAATCATTTAGAGTTTGAGTTTGCTTCTCAAACTATTAAAAATCCTTTTCACACATCAACACAAGATCTTCTGAAACAATTCCAATTAAATCACGAGCACTACCCATTCCCACTATTGGTCAAATCGGAATATTATGAACATTATTTTATCATTCAAGTGCGTAATCTTAATCAATATAAAGGGATGATTATTGTCGGTCCCGCTCTTCCTTCTGAGCTTTCAAATGAAAGACTGGCAGCTTTGGTAAATGACATGCTTGTTCAAAAAGAACTTGTTGAAAAAATCGTCCATTATTATGAATTACTGCCCCGAACATCCAATTTAAAGTTTATCAACATCAGTATGCAGATGTATTATATGCTCTATCAAAAAACACTGGATCCCGCCAATATCATGTTAAAAAATATTGAAGCGGGTGAACACATTGTACAAATTGAGGATCCTTTTACAACCATTTCACAGAAACGCGAAAATGTGTCATTTCATCATGATTTCATCTATGAAAAAAGGCTATTTCAATACATTAAAGAGGGTAGAAAGGATGAATTTTTAAAAGTATTCAAACTAAGCCCTGACAAAGGAGAGTTGGGCGTATTATCGAAGAAAAGTCAGTTACGCAGCAGTAAAAACTTAGCAATTTCCGCTATTACACTGGCAACACGAGCTGCTATGGAGGGCGGTCTTCATCATGAAATTGCCTATACACTTAGCGACTTATATATTCAAAATCTTGAGGAATTAACAAATGTGAAATCAGTGGATCTGTTTATGGAACAAGCCTTAAGTGATTTTGCTGATCGAGTAAGAAAACATAAACAACAAAGGTACTCTAAACCTATTAATATGTGCTTAAATTATATCTACACACATCTTTACGAAGATTTGACCTTAACAACCTTGGCTAACCTTATAGAGATGCATCCTAATTATTTATCAGCTCTTTTTAAAAAAGAAGTAGGTATTTCTATCGCTGAATATATCCACCGAACAAAAGTTGATGAGGCCAAATCATTGATAATATTTACTGACTATTCGTTATTGAAAATTTCAACTATATTAAACTTTCATGATCAAAGTTATTTTACTAAGGTGTTTAAGAAATATGTTGGTGTGACACCGAAGAAGTATAAACAGAATAATACTGAGTCTGTTTGATTGTCTACAAAAAAGTGGGAACCACAAAAATAAACTTGGGAGAGAATGCTTTCCGAACGTCCGGTAAATGCCGATGTTTAAAGCATAAATGAACAGGAGTATATAAGTATAAAACAAAGGTTTTATAACAAACAATAGGCGACCTTATTCATCCAAAACGAATAACAAGGTCGCCTTACTATTTTCATAATCATAACTATTTATCCCTTCAATTTACTTTATTGATTTAGTGTTTTACCTTTTTATCTTTAGTCTGATCCGCATTATTTTTAACTTGATGGAATAAATATGAAAGATAAGAGTTTAATTCAAACCGATCTTTAATAACAAAGTCCGAGAATGTTAATTTGTTTTCTCTACACATTATGTATCCCTCCTTATTTAACTCTATTATTCTTTTATAGATAAAGATAATCTAAATTTCAAAAAATATACGGAACATAGAAAAATTTATAACCTTCTCGAAAACCGTTCCTAGTACCAGCCCCACCTACGCTAGATACTTTGACAGCCACGCATGCCGTCCAACCTATTATCATTATAATTGTAAGCGTTTACAAATTCAAGTGTTATTAGAAAATAAATTTCGACATAAACCAATTCGGACTTATTAAAAATCTCCTATTGGACATTTATGCTTTATCCTTTTTCTATTTTATTAACCAATATCCCTTTATATCTTTATGACGAAAACAATACTAGTATCAAAATAATACTAGTATTGTAAAAGCAGGCGCAATTTTAAAATATAGCTTTTTCAAAATAACTAGCTTAATGCTTCATTTCTAAGATTTATTGCTCTAGTACTCTTCTTTCGGTATTCTTTGATAAATCAATTCTAAAATGAAGCTCTCAGAAAGAGCAACATTTTTATCTTAATCGTAAATGGACGTGTGAAATATTCCATTAAATTAAGCAGGAAAACATTTAAGGAGACTTTGAACCATTCATTACCCAAATACAAACCGAAAGTCCACACGTGTAACTTCCTTTAGTTCTTTAACGGCAAAATCTAATTGATAAAACTCTTCCTTTTCACCAAAGTGATTTAAAAAATGATTTTTTTGTATACTCAAATCCAATTTGTCTCTGTCAAAAAGTATCTTTATCTTTTCAGTACCCACCAACACAACACCAGTAGACTCTTCTGTAATCTTTAAAACTGGTGAAATAAATCGTTCAACGATGGAAGTTGGTTTTTCTGTGCAATAATACCTATCAGACAAAATCATTTCAGGTATATGCTTCTTTTTCCATATGAATTTTCTTTCTAACTTTTCTAGGCTTCCAACTTCATAAGCTCCTGCAAGATCCATCTCGAGCACATCTTCTTCTTCACTAGTGATAAAAGCAATAATAGAAGCATGCCTAGCTACTCCCGCTGACTGATATTGATGATTGATGATTGGAACGGAGTGGCCTTGTGAACCATTACATAAAAATGAATACCGCTCTTGATTAAAATAGGCCTCACAATACATTCCGCTTCCTAAATCCTTTAGAAACGTTTCTCCTTTAGCTTGTAAAATAAAATGACCAATATCATTATGATTATGCGGCTCATCATTATGACCGCCTTTACAGGCAAAAACGTAATCAGTATGTCTTGAAATGAGCCACTGTGAATCTTTCAAGTAGTATGTTGCATTCCCCCAAGGTTTTCCCGCTTTATTCTCATCAAACCAAATGAAATTTCTAAATGCCGGTGCCCATCGGCTGCAATGATCATCAGTATATGCTGCACGAAGCTCTGTTTCAGGGACTTCAAGCTTCGGAAAAACATCGTTTACATAATGACTTAAGCCTAAAAAGACAGATCCTGTTTCTGTTGAATCAGAGAAATTCACGACCTTATTTTTATAGATAAAACATTTTTGCTGAAAAGCAGCAATTTGCTCGACTTTATCTACCTGAAATAAATCAATTGCTCCAGAGGTTTTTTCTTGAGTAAGTCGGCAAAATAAACATAGTAACCAAAGCCATATTGCCAGTATCCATATCCCTCCATACAGGCTCCATCTTCATTAAAACCCTTTAAATAATAGGTCATTGCCTGAACAACTCTATCTAAAATAGAGGTGAGCATATGTTCATCATCCACAACATACAAAGCAGCTGTACCAATTGAGCCTGCACAAACCGCTGCCCAGTTATGTGTGGATGTCTCCCAATGGAATGAGTGATGTTGAAACGGTAGTAGGACTCTCCGGTATACTTCCTGTTTCATTCTCTTTTGAATAAGCGGATCCAGAACATGGTTCATTAAATTGTTTATTTCACTAAGTGTAAAGGCTGTCTCAGCTGCAAAAAGATCAATGGTATAATGGGGATCTTGTATTGTTTGTAGAAAATCCTCTTCATGTTCTGTCTTCATCTCAGGACTATTCTTCAAGTGTGCTGGTAAACACCAGCTGTATTCATTACATATCGACCAAATTGTTTCGTGTAATTCCCGCAAATAAGTAGAATTAGTTGGTTCTAATAAAGTCATGATCGCAAACGTATTAAGGCGTCTTCTCTTGGCAAAATAGCTTTTTTCATATTCAAGCCTTGAGCCTGTTTCTCTAAAGATCGTAAATTCTTCAAATGTTAGTTCTTTCATGGGATTTTGCAGTAGCCTATCTGCCTCTTCTCTTATTTCGGTAATCAGTGGCATATATGATGATTTTCCCTTAATGCTTTCAAACCAGTTTGCTTGGTCTTTTTTTGATGAGAACAAAAGAGATGAAGCATTTGGCTTCAACATCTTTTCAAGTTCAATAAACAATGACATTCACCTCTCAAATTAGGTCTAACTGAAACTTTGAAAAAAATCGAAAAAATGAAGGAGCTTCAGCCAGAAACTTAATCTCTCATTCTTTCGATTCTTCAACTGTTTTATATTGTTATTGTAATTGGGTCATGATTACTAAAACGAATCTTCATTTGATCTTCTGTAACCTCTACCTCTGGTGCATGTTCCCAACACTGTTCCTTGCTGCCGGATTCTCCATAGACTGCACTAACTAAAAAGCTGGTTCCTGGGGTAATTCTCTTTTGAATCGTCGGGATAACCGTACGAGAATGTAGTATGTTTGTATTAGAGTTCGGATAAATGAATGTTGCTTTTCCTTCACCATAAAGGCTCTTCACTCCACTTGCTCCCCATAATGTCTTGATCATACATTCTTGATCCTCTTGAAGAATTTCCACCTGTGGTTCTAGTTTCTTATCTTCAATTCCTAATGCAAAGCCCCCATCAGCTGTATCTAGCAATCTGTCAGTCTCAATGCGGTGAATTCTAATATGCCAAGGAGTACCCGGAACAAGCCAAGTCTTGACTTCTACATCATTCCAAGGCTTCCATTTGGAATAGATATAATCATTCTCTATCGTAAATTCTTCGCTATTTCTTTTTACTCGATAAAGATTATCTCCTTCACTTAAGGCTAACATTGAATCAAATGCCCCCTGTGAAAGGCCCCACTCTGCTCGGGGAACACTAAATCCAAAAGCTGTTGAATAGACAAATTTCTCATATTTTGCTGATGTATGTGTATGTTCATTTGTTGATACATGACCTGAGTTAAAAGCTAGAGCATGATCACCGGCTTCATTACGGCATATAATGAGATGAGGTTCTTTCTGAACCACTTTCTCACCAATGGGAGGGAGTGGTTCCTCTTCCGCCCTCCAGAACGGGTGCTCCTTATCTAGCGCCAACGGTAAAAAGGCTTTTAATGACCAATAAGGAGAACCTGGTGAATTATAGTTTTCTCCCATAACTAAGTTTGGATAAGAGTATCCGATCGTCAAAATACCCGAATCATTGAAAATAGGTTGTTTAAACCACCATCTTAAATTTCTCAGAATAATCCCTTTCATGACACCTATCGAAAATGGCTCTATGCCTGCATATACAGCCGCACCCCAAAAAGAGATACTAGCAAATCTATACGTCAAGCTTCGACCGTAAGGAATCGCGGAGCCATCTGATGAAAACCATGCGATAAAGTCTTTTGCAAATTCCTCTGCTCGAGCCTTATACTTCTGAGACCTAATCGGATCTTCTTTTTCCATAACCTTCGCATAGATTAATCCATAATAATGAAATGCAAATGGTACATAATAATCTGAATGTCCATTTATACCATCTGCATACCATCCATTAGATAAATAAAATTGATCAATTCTCTCTAAGTTCACTGCTATTTTTTCTCGATCATACGGCTCTCCAACATTTTTTAATCCTAAGTTAACCAGAACAGCGAAAAAAAGCCAATTGCAATCATGTGCATGACATTGATTAACCTGAGATAACCAAGCACTTACATTCTCTCTTTCTTGTAGAGTAAGAGGTTCCCATATCTTGTCTGGAATAAGTAATAAAGCAAGACCAAATGAAGCCATCTCAACAATTCGTTGATCAAAATGCTTAATCTCTCCCCAGTATTCCTCATGATTAGGATCTGTTCCATTTTTTAATCCTTGTAGATGCACCTCCCACAGGTCATACTCGACATCTGTACCTGCAAAAAAGGGTGCCAAGCCCCATAAAAGTCTGGAGAATCCCTCCATCTCTGAAGTAGAATCAGAGTAAGCAGCACCTGTGTTACCTAATTTTATACGCGCACAGCCTTTACTATAGAAGGGCTTTAATGAATTACAAATTTGTCTTAATGCCTCTTCAACATCTTCTCTGGTTTTGAGTGGATTGGTTTTAATAGAATCCAAATAGGTTAGCATTTGAAAATGGCTCCTTTCTTCATTGCATAAGAATTGAAATAGATATATTTTTATCTTAAACGCTTACAAAAGCACTGTTGTTATTTCCTCTCACCCCTATACTCAATCGGTGTAACACCAGCATAGTTTTTAAACACTTTAATAAAGTAACTTTGATTATCATATCCGAGTCTTTCACAAATTTTCCCTACCGAATCAACCGTTTGTTCAAGTAATTCTTTTGCTCTGTTCATCTTAGCTTTTGTGACATATTCTACAAAGGTTTCTCCAACTTCCTTCTTAAAAAGTCTGCTAAAATAACTCGAATTTAAATAAAGAACATTTGCTACTTCATCAAGGGTGATTTTCTTTTCCAAATTTATTTCAACATACTTACAAGCATCGATCACTTCTTTACGTCTCGATTTTGTCGTTGACTCGTTTACCGCCTTTAAAAGCATTTCAAAATATTGAATGAGCCATTTTCTTAGTTCTATTAAGGAATCAATCGCTATTATTTCTTCATGTAAAACTTCATTTGACGTATTTGTACCGAAAAATTGTAAAGCCTTTAGTTTAACTTTTAGATCTAACAGCAGCTTTAATACCCAGTCTTTCACCATTTCGGATGAATACTGTTTTTCCTTGAAAATGTCCATCCATTTTGTGATAAGCGGCGTTACTTCTGCGGTATCCTTTTTTATAATAAGCTGTCTAATTTCGTTCGATGCCTTATCATACCATTCAAATAAGCTATCCGATGTTTTCGTCTCTGCTCTCTTTTTTTCAATCGTACAATTTTCTATATAAAAGCGTTGATTTGTACTATCAATCAAGGTTTGTAGTGAATGTTTAAAAGACATATAGCTATCTAATGGGTCTCCCACTAAAAAGGAAAGAGATATTTTCAACGTATGAAAGACATTCCTCTGAATTTTTTCAAGACATCTGGTTGCTTTTCCATAACTGTCTGATTTTAATGTTGAGCTATAGGGAAAAAATAAAAAAGATTCCTTTTTTTCTAATGAAAAATGGGCTGAACCTTCTTCATCCTGTAAAACTTCACTTATGACATTTTGAATCGAAAATGTTAAGGTATCTTCGGAAAGATAACATTCTTTTGCTGATCGATAATCCTGGATAAAACATAAAACTGGAATATATGATCTTCCTTTTACATCCAAGCCATAAGAGAAAGCTTCATCATACCATCCCACATTTTCGTAGGTATGTTGATAGAGGGTTTTCCGTAAAAACTCCCGTTTCATTGACTCTCTGTTTCTTTCAACAATACTCTCTAACTTGAATTCTTTTATTTTTTGTTGATTTTCTTTTTCTACATTTTTCTTTAATTTTAGCAGTACTTCGTCTAAGTCTTTCGGATCTAACGTATCTTTTAATAAATAATCCTGTACATTCAGCTTTAAAGATTGATGAGCATATTCAAACTCATTGTGGCATGTCAGCATACAAACTTGTAGATTGGGATTTATTCCCTTTAATTGTTTTGTTAATTCTATTCCGTTCATTTTAGGCATTCCAATGTCTGTTAGTAAAATATCCGGCATTTCATTTAACGCATAGGTAAGTGCACTAGCCCCATTCTCATGAATGCTTTGAAGATTTAAGCCTAGTTGATCCCAATTTATGATCTCTGATAATAATTCCAAAACAGGATAATCATCATCTACCAGCATTACCTTATACATTAGCTCTTCAGCCTCCCTTTAAAAACAGACATTGTTATTTTTGTCCCCTTACCCTCTTCACTTCTAACTTCCATTTGAAAAGTATCTCCAAATGTCATACACATCCTCTCGAACACATTGGCAATCCCAATACTTGAAAAACCGCTTTTATTCTGAACATGAACTAACTCTGAGTTATTCATGAATCTGTTTCGAAAATTCGTTAATGTGGCTTCATCCATTCCTACCCCATTGTCTTCAATCATAATATAAAAATCATTTCTTCCTACAAAAGCTTCAAGCTTAATTTTACCGGCACTTTGGTTTAATCCATGAATGATGGAATTTTCAATAATAGGTTGTAAGATAAAGCGTGGAATTGATTCTAAATAAGCAGCATCAGTAACGTTGACTTCAAACTCCACCTTTTCCCTTTGACGCATGTTCATTAATTGAACGTAATCTGTTACGATGTCTATTTCTTCTTTAAAAGTAATCATCCCTTTGTCTTTATCAATCGTCATTCGTAATAATTTCGATAAAGAACTAATCATTTCAGCACTCTCATAATCACCTTTTCTCATAACCTTCATTCGAATAGAGTTTAGAACGTTGAATAAAAAGTGTGGGTTAATCTGTGCCTGCAGCATAGACAGTTCTGCTTTACGCTTTCTATCTTGAGTTTCTGTTATTTCCCTAATCATCTCGTTGATTCGATCCAGCATTTGATCAAATGAGTTAGACAGTTGACCAATTTCATCTTTACTTTGAATATTTGAGCGAACGTTTAAATCTCCCTTTTGAACGGTTGTGGCCACTTTCCCCAATTGGACGAGCGGCTTTGTCATCGTTTGTAATACATACGTTAATAATAGAAAAAAGATCACAAAAGAGATAAATTGCCCAATAAAGACTTTATGAAAGATTGAATTTATTTTAAAGATTGCTTGTTTGTATGGATTTACAGATACCAGTGTCCAACCTGTATAAGAAATAGGATGACTGGCATAAAGGTAATTCTCATCAGAAGTTTCTATAATATTAGTAAAATCTGGATTTTGGACTTCATCTTTATAAGTAAATGTTGTTCCAATCTTTTCATTATTAATATGAGATAAAATGTTATATGAAGAATCCACCAACATCATTTCTTCTTTTCCAGGCAAACTTTCAAAGGCCTGTTTCACTTTCTCTTCCATAATTGTCACAACAACATACCCGTAAATTTTCAAATTAGCATCTCTTAACGGTCTGGCAACTGAAATTTGATATGGATTTGTCGCTTGTTCTGATTTAAACACAGTCGGCTGACTTCCTATCCAGATCGATTCATAACCAAAAACACGATCTAAGTCTTTAAACCAAGGCTCTTCAAAAAGTTTCTTCGGGTTATAGTCACTGACAGGATAATTTGTGTAGTGCTCACCATTTTTCAGAAGAATCGTCACATATGACTTCTCACCAAGTAAGGTAATATTTTCGATTAACATCGAGACTTTTCGATTTTCTAAGTAACTTTCATATTCTTCTTCCTGGTCTATTAGCTGTTTATCATTTTTAGCATTTTTCTTTAAAATTGAACTTATCTCAGAATCCAACTGTACATAGTTTACGGCGTATAACATATCTTCAAAAAACTTATTGACATATTCTCCTGCTAATTTCAATTCCCTATTAGCGTTTGACATTGCCTGTTCTTTCATTGCATCCTTTGTTAAATAACTGGTAATAAAAAGGGTAATAATGGCAGGAATAACAAGACAGATGACAGATGTGATAATAACTTTATTACGAAAAGAATAGGTTGTCAGCTTTTGAAGTATCGTATTCCACACAAAATTCCTCCTCCAATAAAAGGATAAGACACAAGCAGAAAACGCTCTCAACCTCTGCATATATCTTATCAACTAGTTATTGAATATTGTCATTATTTGAATGTCTGTAATTAGTAGTAAAAACACTGTCTTGTTTTTTAATAACTTACCAGAATAGTTGTCTATTTCCTTTTAATACCGCAAGACCTTCAACAAAGAAATAATCCCCGTAAATGAGGGGTACATCTATGTTCTTACCTTCCGGATAATGACTCGTACCCTCAAGAATTAGCCCATCCTCTTCTAAAGTACCCCAAGCTCCGTAATTCTCATATAAAGACTTAATCATTTTTATGCCGGATTCTTTGTATATTTTAGATTCTGTCTCACTTACCTGTTCAGATAATAACAATAGTCCGCATGCTGCAATTGCGCCTGCAGATGAATCCCGATGCTTTGTTATGTTCTCCGGAAGTCTAAAATCCCAATGTGGTACATAATCTTCCGGCAGGTTTGCAAGGAAGAAGTGTGAAACATTTTTCGCTGCCTGTAAATATTTATCCTCTTTTGTATACTTATAAAGAAGAGAAAGTCCATAAACAGCCCATGATGCTCCGCGGGACCACGCTGATTCAGGAGCAAAACCTTGACCTCCGATTGCCTCAACTCTTTCACCAGTCTCTGGATCAAATCGAATAATATGATACACTGATCCATCTTTTCGTATGAAATGATCCAATACGGTTTCCCCATGTTTTTTAGCAACAATACTATATCTTGGATCTCCTGTTACTTCTGTCGCCCAAAACAATAATGGTAAATTCATTAAACAATCAATAATGGCCCATCCTGCATTATCCTCACCTTCGTGCCATGGATTCCAAGCTCTAATATAGTTACCTGATGCATTAAATCTTCCCATTAATAAGTTTGCAACTAACAATGCACGTCTTTTGGAGTCTTCATCATTTAATAGTTTATATCTCGCAACACTTGTTAGTGTCCACATGAATCCCATATCATGATCTAATTTATAGTAATCTGTGATAACATGATCGAGCTGTTCTTCACATTGTTCCGCTATTTCCTTAAATGAATTATTTTTTGTGTCACGATACAATTGCCATAAAAGCCCCGGCCAAAATCCTGCCGTCCACCATGATGGAGATTCTAAATGATAATCTCCTTTTACACTTGCATGTGGAAAGTTTGCACCAATTTTCACACTCGTTCTTTCCACTTTAGAAATGACTTTTTGCCATGCTTCCTCAACCCATGCTAAATTAGTAGACATATGATCACCTTTCTTTATTTTTTGTTAGTAATTAAAAGAAAGGGCGCCAGCTTTTGCTGTATCCAATTTCTCCACTCAATGGTGAGAAATTGACATTTACGCCCGAACCTAATATATTTCAAATGATTATTTATTATTATCGATAATTTCTTGTGCTCTTTCTTGAGTTGCTTTTATCGTTGCATCAATATCTTGATCACCTAATATCAACTTTTCGTACTCTTCATTTACAACTTTGTACAGCTCTGCTTGATATGGTACAGGTGGAATAATCTTAGATGATTTTGCCCCTTTTAATACATTCACTAACGATTCTTTATCTACTTTTTCTGGTGTTACCGTACCTGCCAGAATGCCGTCAATAATAGAATCTAAGTCTTCTTCACTTACACCATTCCAGGAAGGAACATTTTTCCCTTGAACCACTTGCCCTTCAGTTGTATACCAACGAATAAATGTATATGCTTCTTCCTTATGTTCAGAATTAGCAGCTACAGACATAAAGTCCGTTGTAACCGGGGAAAATCCACCAGTATCTCCCTCTTCATTTTTTGGATAAGGAGCTACTGCTACATTAAAGTCTAATGGGAACTGATCCGTACCACCCAGCTCAGTGTTCATCCAGCTGCCAATTAACACCATACTTGCATCTTGACCAAAGAATTGATTACGGTAATGAAGCTTCTGTGAAATGATATCTGTATATGGTGTCGCTGACTTATCTATCTTCTCCATTTGTTCTCTCATTTCCAAAGTCTTTTTAAATAGTGGACTGTCGAAATTAGATGTCCCATCTGCTTTTATAAATTCTGTATTATCTTCTTCACTGGCAAGAGCTAATTTCATAAACTCCATCCAGCCTCCACCTTGAGGACCATGAAAATAGGTTCCATAATGATCGTCTGTTGTAAGCTTTTTCGCATATTCCATATACTCATCCCATGTCCAATCAGCCGGTACTTCAAGTCCTGCTTCATCTAAGTGATTTTTGTTTAATAATACATACCAAGGATTAAACTTACCTGGAAGTGCGTAATAGCTATCATTAATCTTTGTATCTACTTTATATTCTTCATTTAACTCGTATCCTTCTTTTTCGATAAATTCATCAATTGGCGCAACCATTCCTAACGCTACCCTTTGGGCATAACTAGCTGGATCACTAAACATTAAGACATCTAATTGCTCGCCGGATGCAGCAGCTAAATCTAACTTCTGCGTTGCTTCCTGTGTGTCACCCTTTTCACTCAGGATAACGAGATCTACATCAATTTTGGGAAATTCTTCTTCAAATGCAGCGATGGTTTTTTCCCAATTATAGCTTGTTTCATTACCATGTGTATGGAATTTAATCGTAACCGCTTCGTCAGACCCCTTACTATCAGTTTCTGTCCCGGAGGTACTTTCTCCACCACCTCCTGAACAACCTGCCAGTACTCCAATTAACATAGTAGAAGCTGCTAATGTTGACCAAAACTTCCTTTTCATACTATATTTCCCCCTTTAATTAGCTTACTTTATTGTAAACCCTTACACAACACATTTTAGCAAAGGCGTTTATCCTAGTTATAAAAATAATTTTACCCATCTCGGAAATTATTTGACTTTCATAGTAGAAATCTACTATTAACCTTTTACCCCGCCTAATGCAATTCCTTCAATTACTTGTTTTTGACCAATTATGAACACAATTAACAATGGTAGAATGGCAGATACAGCAGCAGCCATTATTAATGAATAAAATTCTCCATTAATTGTTGTAAACTTTTGCATAGCTAATTGAATGGTATAAAGTGCGTCTGTACGTAAGAAAATTAATGGATTTTGATAATCGTTCCAAGTCCATATAAATCTTAATATGGCATATGTTGCAACAGCCGGCCTTACAATCGGCAATGCGATAGACCAAAAGATCCTCCAATGACCTGCACCGTCAATTTTTGCAGCATCAATATATTCATTATGAATCCCCATAAAGAACTGCCTGAGCATAAATGTCCCTAAAACACTAAAGCTTCCCAATAGAATAAGACCTAAATGACTATCAAATAATCCAATATTTCGATATAAAATAAACTGTGGAACTAAACTTGCCTGTGGCGGTACCATGTATGTTGCCAGAACGATGATAAATAACCATTTCCCTGCAGGAAAATTAACTTTTGAAAAACCATAAGCAGCTAAAGCAGAAACTGTGCATGAAACCAATGTTGTCAACACCGCAACCTTGATTGAGTTCCAATAATAGATATAAAATGGAAAGTCACCAAACCAAACTTGTTGATAGTTATTAAACCCGTTCCATCTCTCAGGTATCCACTCAATAGGAAATTTAAATACATCTGCTTCTATTTTAAATGAAGTTGATAGCATCCATACAAAAGGCAATAAAAACAAAATACTGATCAGGAAAACAACAATCGTTATAATGAGTTTTTGAGCGTTTAATTGCTTAGTCATATAGTTCCCCCCTTAATAATTAACCCATTTCTTTTGGCCAACCCATTGGAATATCGTGATTAAAAATACAATAAAGAATAAAATAACCGCCATTGCAGATGAATAACCAATATCCAAATTAACAAAAGCTGTGTCATACAAATGCCAAACTAGCATACTAGTTGAGTGTAATGGACCACCTTTTGTTAAAACAGCAATCAAATCAAACACTTTAAATGTTGAAATGATTCCTGTGATTAGTAAGAAAAATGATGTTGGAGAGACCATCGGAAACGTTATATGACGAAATTTCACCCAGGAACTCGCCCCATCCATCTCTGCTGCTTCATATAATTCTAGAGGAATTGATTGAAGGCCAGCAATATAGATAATTAAGTTAAAGCCTACGGAAATCCATATTTGAATAATCATGACAGATAGTAACGCAAATTTTGGATCCGCTATCCACAGAGGAGGATTTTCAATCCCTAATGACATAAGCGTCTGATTAATCGGTCCTGAGGAAGGGTGAAATAAAACTTGCCAAACAACCGCAATTGCCACGACACTTGAAATGTAAGGCATAAAAAACGCAACTTTGAAGTAACTTTTCATGTAAACGCTTTTATCAATAACAACAGCTAAGAGTAAAGAAACAGCCATACAAATCGGCACTGTAAATAAGAAGATCCCGTTATTTAATAATGATTTCAGGAACACCTTATCTCCCATCAATTCTTTGAAGTTTTCAAAACCTACCCACTTCATCTGATCCATACTTTGGATAAACTTCCAATCTGAGAAACTTAGTATAAATGTAGCGAAGATTGGTAGTAATACTAATATAGAAACACCAATCAGCATTGGAGATACAAATAAAAAACCTGCTAGACTTTCGGTCTTTTCAGTTGATCCTTTTTTTCTCCTTGTTAGTACTTTTGAGGATGTGTTAATTTCTGCTTTCGAGTCCATTAGGTATCACCTCTCTTTTAATATGTATTTATTATAGAAAAAACATCATGGCAAACCTTAACAGTATTTTGATGAAAGTTACAACATTTTTTACTTCTTTGGGTTTGCCTTAAAATTTAGAAAACAACAAAAAACACCCAAGACCATTAGGTTAATAGGGTGTCTTTAATAAAAATTCAACTATTCTTTTTAAACATCCACACCAGGACTCATTTTTGGAAAGATCGAGTAAGAAAAGTACGTGAGTGCAAAAGCTATTCCACTACCTAAAAAAAGAAAAGCAACACCAGGAAAGAGTAAACTAATGAACAGACCAATTCCGACGGCGAGAACCATCATGAAAGTACGTAATGGAAAAGAGGTTCCTAATAAAATAGAAGACTTATAATAATGAAGGATTGAGCCCTCAAAATGTACATATACAGGAAATATATATAGGAAGATAATCGTTAAAATAATAGACATTATTACAAAACATGTTAGGAAAATATAATGCAGTAATCCTTGCATTGCCTGAATCAATACTAAATCAATATACATAAAAGCTATGACAACTAATAATGACCCCAAAAGAATATTTGCCTTTTTGAACTCTCGTTTATAGACATCCCAAAACGAAGAAAAGATTGAAATGTTATGCTCTCCCATCATCCATTTACGTATTATTGTAAATAAAGCTACCGTTGAAGGTGCTATTCCAAATAATATAAGACCGGCTAATGTAAAGAACATCCATAATAGATTTACATAAGCAAGTTTACTAATCCAATCACAAATTCTGTATATGCCTCCTGTCCAACCGGTTGTTTCCATTCTTTTCCCCTCCTCATTGGTGCAATAATACCTTTATATTAAATTGTGTCCCCTTTTTTGAGTATAATTTTTTTTACTCATTTTAGTATTATTTTTACTTTTATGAATCGAATATTCACTTATAAGTACAATAGCTTTCTTCACTTAGACATCCCATACTAACAAAACCCGGGTTAAACATAACCCAGGTCTCAAAAGTGATATCGTCAGCACCTTTATAAATAATTGGGCCATAAAACTATGAAGCAGTATGAACTTCTCAGCTTTACTCGTTTATTTTTTCAATTAATCCTTCAACTGCTTCTATGAGCATAAACCTTGATTCTGCTACTTGATCTGTCGTTACCTGCGGATTATTCAGAACTTTTTTTGCGTTCATGAATGCTTTATGGAAAATTTTCCAGCTTTCCTTTGTATAGTTTTTCTGTTCTTTATCTACATGTTCTTCATATAACAACTGCAGTTTATCTTTATTAACCTCAACTTTGTTTTTTCCATTTATTATATCTATACCATCTAAAACAAATGTACCACCTTTTACAACGACTTTAGCCGTGTGCTTCTTATCTTTAAACCCTCGTATTTGATAGGATGTTTGTCTATCTCCCCTGGAGAAAATTCTCACATTCTCATCAATTAATTGATCATCTACATACACATCAATGACTGCATCAGGTGTTGCTCCGAATAAATTGAAGCCTGAACCTTTAAAATCAAAGATCATACTGCTAGTTGGGCTCTCCACTTTTGGTGTACTGTAAATATTTACTCCTCGATAATCCATGTACGTTTCTTTCGGTTCATTATCTTTTAATGAAACCTTTAACGTATGGGCTTTTTCTTCAAGACCTCTTACGGAGTATCTTACACCAGTGCTCGAATCTACTGCAAAATTCCCCATATCCACACCATCAAGTTCAAAATTATAAAGGCTCTTATCACCTGTTCCGGATAGGTAATCAATTCCTGATCCATAAAAGTTAATGAGAAGATATGGATCATCATTAAAATTCGCCCAAGCATTTGTATTATTTGATCCCCAAGAATTATTTTTTCTAAACGCATAAACGGTATTCTCTTCAGTACCTATAAGTGATTCATCAGAAATTTTCACGATATCATTTGGCACTAATTTTTGGACTGACAAGACTGGATCGTTTGTTTCAATTTCGACCTTACTAAAGCTAAGATACTTTTCTTTTGCTACTACTTTAAGAGAATGTTCTGTATCTTCAAGTATTTCTGAGGACCACACTTCCTGATGAATTTCACTATTATTTACATAATTCGCTTCACCGACTAATTTTCCATCCAAATAAATATCAGCTGTTCCATTTGAAGGATTTGTTATACCATATAACCTTATTTCTGTTCCTTTAAATGTAATTTCCAAGGAACCATCAGAGGTCCAAGCATTAGAACTGTTGGAAGACCAATTGCCGGTATAGTAAACTTTATTCAACGTACCTTTCGTTGTTGTTGAATCACCATGCCCTATCGTCACGCCGTTCCAAACAGGAATATCTGTTGCTGCTGTCATCTGCGTACGGTTAAAGTGCGCATAACCCGCTTGTGTATAATTCCATTTTCCAACATACCCGATTGGATTTAATTCATCGTTATGGTTTAGAGCTTCTTCTTCCGTTTCAAATTTCTTCCCTTGCGCACTGTCAAACTTTTCAGACTCATAAGTGTATCCTTTAATAGGATCTACTCGCAAATTATCAATAAGAGTTTCATAGTATCCAGAACCTAAAACGACTCTGCCTGCCATTACAGTCGAATCTTCATCTGTATATGCAGCAATTTTCTTTCCATCCAGGTAAAGAGTAAATACATTTTCTTTTGCTTCAAACCCTAAATTATGCCAAACTTTATTATTGAATTTTTCAATCTGTCCACTCTCAACAACCTTGCCTAGTTTAAGGATCTCATATTTTCCATCACTATATATACGTGCATTGTACGGTGCATAAGAATCTGACCCACCTGCTTTCACTTGACGTACGCCAATTAAAGCATAGTTACTTCTACCTTCTACTTCCGGTGTATGTGTATCTAATAAAAAGTCGTAAGAAGCTTTGTAATTGACCCAGCGGTGATCACCTATTGTTGTATGCGGGTTACTGCTAGCAGCTGATCCATCAGTTCCACCCCAAACTGCCCAATCTGCTCCGATAATGTCAGGAGTCATTTTCTGCTGCAGCATATTTCCATGTGCTTTTGCATCTGGTATTTTTAGATCTGTCCGTTTTGCACTTCCACTTGTGACAGGTTTCGTTGCTTTTTTAACAACTTCAAATGCCCCGATTTGATCTGTTGTATAACGTGGAGTACCTCCTCTTCTTTCAACATAGTCTCTTCCTTTTTTATCATCCGGATATTGTTTATATTCAAAATCATCCTTATATGGGAGTGACATTATCTTGTCTTTTGATAAATCAGCAGGACTTGATTCATATTCAAAATCATCTACTTTAGATTCCTTATCCAATGTGGAAATTGTCACGATTGAATATGGTTTCACTTCAATCACGTATTCACCTTTTTGAGGTTTAATAACATTGATGTTCTTAAACCAATTCGCATCATATGCTTGGCCTTTATCAGGTCCCCGAGTTTCCCAAACATAAATTGGTGCATGTTCTTTGCCACTTAAATTTTTCGCCTTGATTTTATATTTACGGGTTTCCTTTGTATTGTTTGCAAAAACAGTCGTATAATCATCTGATTGCGGGTCTTTTAACGTAAGGTAGTTATGAGTACTTGTGTCAACATCAACCCCTCCATCAAAGAAGTTCCCATCACTAAATGTTGCATCCTTCACATACATCCAGCGCTCATTTTCAGGTGTTAAGTGATCATCATATCCGACAAAGTTCATGACATGGCGAACTCCTTGTACCCCACCATCTACTTCATAAAAGCCTGACCATGGATCATATGCACTAATTAAGTGTTTTGGGTTGTATGCAGACCCTTCATAAAACGCTGCAACTGATGGCTGAAAATCAAAAGAAACAGCATTCAGCGGATTATTTTGTGCTCCTGTCCATGAATATACTGAAATGATTCGTGATGTTACATCAATAATTCCTGCTTTTCCACCAAGCCCATTGTAATTCGGCTCCATATTTTCACGATAACGTGCATTAATCATCGGAGCGATTCCTTCTGAAACCCAAACCTCTTTTGGCTTCTTCCCTTCATCAATTAACTTGTTTTGTAATTCAGTAAGCTCATTAGAACCAGTTAACCCATAGTGAGAACTAATAACATCAATCTCATCTATTAAATCTGCATGATCAAGAAGAGTTCGACTAATCGTTTTTGTATCACGATACCCGTCAGCAGCAACAAGTTTAATAGCTTTATAGTCTGTTTCATAGTTTGGTTCTTCTTTTATTTTTGTCGTAAAATATTTAAGCCAGTCAACTTCATTTCTACCATTATTTTGTGCTCTTTCATTTTGTGAGATTCCTATATAATCCAAGTGGAATCCATATTCATGAAACACTGAATCAATTGTCTTTTTGTACCATTGGTACCGGTCTTCATATTCTTTTTCTGCTGCACCATTCCATGTAAATCTAGGCTCACCCCAACGCAATATTTCCGTGGTAATATCAGGGTTGATAGATTTTGCATCAGCTGCAAATTGAAATCCCGCTCCTCTTAATACGTTTGCCGGCTCATCTGCATACCTCATCGTTGCAGGCTCAGTTCCTGAAGATGAATTCACATCCGCACCTAACTCCACTTTGACATGTGATAAACCCGCTCCTGTATCCTTATTAAACAGGAGATTCATCATTTCCCAGTATTTTTTGGGATGCTCTTCTTTATAATCCAGCATCAAACGTGATGTATTATTGGCTGTTACTGTACCAAAACCTTTAAATCTGTTATATTCATCGACATCTTTTCCATCGATTGTAATTGTTTTTGTGGTTACTTCAGCGCTGGATACTTTTGGGTTACTAGAAATGATGGAACCTATTAGCAGTGAAGCTATCGTTAAAGTACCGACTATTTTTTTAAGTTTAGTTCTTTTCCTGACCATTTTTTAACATCTTTCCTTTCTGCATGTTAAAAAGTAAAAACAATAAGTTTCACTTTTTGCATATTTACTATTCTTGTAAATCAAAATCAACATTTTAATAAATGAACTATATATGCCTGCTCTCTTTTGTAAAACCACCTCCATTCTTTTCCTTCTTAATACAAATTTCCTCACCCCCTTTAAGGGCATACTTTAGGATTGGTCAACGAATATTTGAAAGTTACATATCAAGCTATCTATTATGAAGTTAATGCTTATTTAAAACGTATATTGTTTGAGGAAGTTTTTTAAGTAGTAAATATAAGTAGATATAAAGAATGTTATGCTAATAAGTCATTTTGATCCATTTATTTTGGTAGCGTTTACATTATTCCATATTCACTTTCATTTTCGATACAATTATATTGACTGTTATTGATGTTTTTTTACTTTCTTGATGTCTAATCTACTTAATCGATGAGATATAGTAGTTCGACAGAAAATGAAAAAACCACTGTATTCTCACTTACAGTGGTTTTTCCTTCTAAACATACTTTACTTTTATCAAACTTAATTTCAATCTGACTCATTACCCAGGAATGATTTGGCCCTCATCTGTAGCGGGTTTTCCACCGAATTGGCGTATGTTTTCTTTATATCATCCAGAGAACAAAGGTAGTGATAATGGAGTTGCTCTTCATTTATTAGAACACTTCCTATACATGTGATAAAGGTATTATAAATGATGATGCTTTAAACTTTCAAACACTTAAAATATCATAAACATATTCCTTTTTTCGCTGGTGCTTTTACAACAAATCTATTACTAAAAAACACTGATCATCACTTTCATGGTAAGCAAATTCTGTACTTTCTAGAGACTGAATAATTTTCTTTTTTAAACTCACCAGGGGAATACTTTTATTGTCCATAAGCAAAGGTTTTAAATGATTAAACCCAAAGGGATCTGTTACACCATCTGTATAGAGTAGCAATCTGCTTCCTTTTTCATAGGGAAGTGTTGTTGTTTTAAATTCTATTCCCTCGAATGTCCCAATAGGAGGAAAAGATGACTGGAGTTCTTTTATTCCTGTTGTATCCTGTAAAAATGCGGGTGGGTGACCGCCATTGATAAAGTCAATCTTCTGTGCTGCTGTATCAATCATTAGATAAATAACTGTACAATAATACATGGATTGTTCACTATTTTGAAAGAGATTGTGTAGATATTGATCCAATTCTTTCACAACCGTTTGAGGATTCCCATCTTTAGGGATCAATCTCTGAAACAATGACTGGAGTGACATGGTAATTAATGCTGATGAAATACCGTGTCCCATAACATCCAGAATAATCACTCCATACCGGTATTTATCAATTTGATAAATACCATAAATGTCTCCAGATAATTCATGTGATGCTTTATAATGAGATTCTATATGTATACGTTCATTGAAAATTCGATCTGTTAATGCTGTTTTTTGTATTTTTCTAGCAAGCTCTAATTCTCTTTTTGTTTCGATTTTAAATGTTTGATTTTGCTCATGTAATTCAAGTAATTCTTGTTGTTTTTCCTCCACTGTCTTTAATGCAGTTTTTAATTCAGAAACTGCTTTCTGTTTATCCAGGAGAGCTTTTTCTAATTCCTTTTTTGTATTAAGTAAGACATTTTCATATTCATCTCTTATTTTTATAGGAACTAGTATACAATCTATTACATTTTGGTTATTGTGTACCCTTTTATTAGCATTTATAAGTACAGGAATTTCTTTCCCATTTTTCGCTTCTAAAGAGATATACAATTCCTCTACACTTTTTCCAATTTGAACAAGTGGCACGAAATAAAGTTCATAAAAAACACGACCTGATTTAGGTAAAATTGAATGTATATGCTGTCCTATTATCACATCAGAAGAAAGATCGAGTAACTCACATAGAGTTTGATTAACTGATCGAATTACGCTATCTTCGGATAATGATAAAAATCCACACGGTGCGCAGTTCAACTGTTCATCCATTCTTTTCTCCTTAACATTAGTAGTATCAGTTACAGAAAACTCCTAAGATATTGTCGAATGACTTGTATCGTTTCTTCAGGATGACTCATATGTGGACAATGTCCGGTTGCAATTAACCGCTTTAATTCACTATTTGGTAGTTGATTTAAAAGGTATACTCCGACCTCATCTGGTGCAATGATATCATTTGAGCATTGCATAATTAGGGAAGGAACAGATACTTTAGATAAGTCTCCCCGATTATCAGCAAAAAAGGTTGCTTCAGCAAATTGACGGGCAATGACCGGATCTGTAGAGCAAAAACGGTCTTCAAGATCCTTTGACAATGAATGCCGATTCGGATCATTTACAAGAGTTGAAGCAAACATACTTGCCCATCCTATATAGTTTTTTTCCATCATGTCCAGCAACCCCAACAAATCGTCTTTTTCAAAACCTCCGTAATAAGATGGAGGATCGTTAAGGTAGCATGGAGACGGTCCGATCATAATAAGGGTAGAAAAGTAGGCTGGTTTTTTAATTGATGCCAACATTCCAATCATACTACTAACAGAATGACCAACAAAAATAGCTTTTTCCAAATCTAAAGCCGAACAAATATCCAGTAAATCCTGAACGTATCCTGATAATGTATGATATTTTTCCAGATCATATGACTCTATATCAGATTTTCCTATTCCTACATAATCAAATAAAATCACTTTATAATCGTCCAAAAAAGCATTCTTAACATCTTGCCAGACTGTCTGATCACACCCAAAGCCAGGCGCAAAAATGATTGTTTTTTCACCTGAACCTTCGATTTTCACATTGTTACGCTTTATGACATGACACATAAGATTCCCCCTTAAATGACATCTTTTATTATCTTAACATTCTTTCTCTTCATAGAGTTTCAATATTAGTAGAAAAATGAATAAAATTAAAGAGTATTAAGGTATAGGTTCCATACAAAAAAACTGATGCTACCATTATAAGTATCATCAGTTTATAGATGTTAAGCACTATAACGTTCTTGTTCAATTTGTTTTAGAGACTTCCCTCTTGTTTCAGGAGCCATCACAAAACCAATTATAGCTGCAATGATTAGGAATCCAATCATAATTAAGCCTGATATTTTAAACCCTAGAACCGTTATCATTGTTGGCACGATAAGTGAAATAAGTCCTACGGCTACGCGAGCAATACAGAATAAGAAGCCTTGTGCTTTTGCACGATATTTTGTATGGAATAGTTCGCTTGCCCATAATCCATAAAATGCCTGGGCTCCAAATCCTGCTGCAATCCCCCATAGAATAACAAATAGGAATAACTCTGTTAGACCCATCGATCCTAATGAAAGAACAGCCCATGCTACTATTCCCATTACTGCTCCTACAGTATAAAGAATTTTCCTACTAACTTTGTCTCCTAACTTAATAAACACAAAATAAGTAGATGCGACTGTTAATATCCATAAAAATGCCTGTAATAAATTGGCCTGGGCTGAGGAAAGCCCGCCTACTGTTTCATAGATATATGGCATGAAATAGCCCATTACACCTGCAACTAAATTCCAGAAAACATAGATTCCCAGCAGTAAAATAATTGCTTGGCGGTTTGCTTTTACTGTAAAAAGTTCCTTGATTGGATTTTCTGCTACTTGCCCTGTTGCTTTTAACTTTGCCTTTAATTTCTCTTCTTTTTTCTTCTCTTCTTCCCAAATGGTCGATTCATTGATTTGTTGTTGTAAAATCCAAGTAACTAAAGCGATTACAAATAATTGAGCAAAGATAATTCTACTTCCTAAAAGACCTAGTGGTGCGAGTGCTACAGATAATAGTAATGATACTGCAGGTCCAATTGACCATGCTAATTGTCCAAAACCTACCCTGGCAGCACGCTCATTATCAGGAGCCTCTTCAGCAATATATGTCCATGCAGCCGGAATTGCAGCACCTACAGCAATACCTGTAATAACATAACCAATTAATAACATTGGAAAGTTAAAAGAAAATGTAATCAATAGAACACCAAGCATATATAATAGTAGATCATATTTATAAATTAATTTCCGACCATATTTATCTACTAATATTCCTCCAGCTAATGCCCCAATGGCAGCTCCAAAGCCATTTGCACTTAAAGCTCCAAGTAATCCTAATTTAAAGTCATCTAAATTTAAATATTCCATCCAAAGTGTAAGACCACCTGCTCCCGCAACGATTGAACCGGCTTCTAAATAGTTCGACATTGCTACAGTAATTGTCGACTTCATTCCTTTTTTCCAGCCATGTACATACTCCTTTCAACCTAATGTGTTTTAAGCTAAATAAAAAACACTTTTTAATTCTTTTGAAACTGGACTATTATCTGGATTTGTTTCCATTAAAGGTTCCATATACGTCCACCACTTTTGACAAATATCTGTTGAAGCCATTTGATTCCATTTTTCCTCATCCTCAATTTCTAAATAGGCAAACAGCTGACCAGATTCTTCATCTAGAAAAATAGAATAATTATGTGCTCCGTGTTCTTTGAGTTCTTTTACCATCTCCGCCCACAACTCATCATGACGACGTTGATACTCTTCATACTGATCTTTATCAACAAACATAATTGATGCTTTTCTAATCATCATTGCCCCTCCAATGGTGGTAATTAATCGCTTTCTGATTACGCTTTCTTTCTGATACTCTTACTATATAAAACTTCAATTATTAATGGTAGGAGACAAAACTAAGGTAGGGGGTGAATATTATGATGTTTGAAAAGGGTTTCAAGTTAATGTAAAAACAACTTAAGTTTCAGGTTTTGGATGGAGTTTAATAAGAAATGAAGGAGTTATGTATAAGACATTTTCAGATGACTTTTAGTTAGGATTGTCCCTCTAAGAGCTTATGAAAGACATTCTATCTGCTTCCTAAAAGAGTAATGTCCTTCCTTTTCTGAGTAACTTTTAATAATTAAAAAGATCAAAAGAATAAAAAGCAGCCCTAATAATTGGACTGCTTTTAAACAGATAGATTAACATAAATGTACTAGTCTCTTTTAAAATGATACTCACGGTATTGTGAGGGTGATTGACCATACCATTGTTTGAAAAGACGGCTAAAGTATTTTGTATCCTGATATCCTAGCTTTGATGAAATATCATAAACCTTTGTATCAGTTGTTTCGAGAAGCTCCTTTGCTTTTTCTAAACGACATTTTGTAATATAATCTAAAATTGTCTCACCGGTTTGTGCTTTGAAATAGTTACTAAAATAGGTCGGGCTCATATAAATGTGTTCGGCAATTTCTTTAATGGTTATATGCTTTCCAAGGTTCTCATGAATCCAATTCTTTGCACGTAGAATAGGATCTGAATCTATTTTTCTTCGACTATCTACTTTTCTTTTGATATCAACTACCCAATGCTTAACACTGTCTTTCAGCTGAGTAAAATTGCCCGCCTTTTTCGTGACTTTTAGAGCTTTTGAAAGCATTTCAGCATTTTCTCCAAAGCCGTCAATTTCCATCCACTTGTTAAATACTTGAAGACATAAGTAATGAACGGCATCTTCTATTATTGTCGGGGAACTTATACTTTCTAATTCATTGAACAGTTGATTTACAGCACATGCGGTTTCGTCTTCCCCTTTCCCGTCAAGTGATGATAATATTTGTTGAACTTGTTTGTAGATCATGGATGATACATTTTTTGGCTTTGAATTAACCGTTAAATTAACAAGCATGTGTTGATGATAAATCTTATTTCCCCCATGTATCATCCGATACTGAAGCAAAGTTAACAGCTGATCTTTTATACTAGGTAATAATTTAATTTCTTGAAAAGGGTTAGCTACCCCAATAGAAATTGTAAAAGGAGTTATCTTTTTTATATCCGCTTTGTACTGTTCTATCATTTGGTTAACTTTAACATGATTTATGTCAGAAAAACGTATGAGAATCCAATATTGAAGTTTTCCACTTCTCCACCACCAGTAATCCATTTCTATTGCAGCCAACTGAGAAATTTGTTTGAACATTCCTTCCATTTTCAAATCCCAATTCGAAGTTGAAGCTAGATTTTCTACTGAAGAAATGTTCTGGTCAGCACTGACATAAAGTAATTGATAAACTCCATCAGGAAATTGCTTTGTCCAATCAATGACAGATAAATCCATCGCATCATTCCAGGTGATTTCACTTAATAACTGTATTTGCTTTGTATAAATTAACTGCTGTGCCTTGCTATTTATTTCGCTCCACTTTTGTTGTTCCGTTCGTTTAGCAGAAATCTTGGTTTTAACCTCTTCCAATTGCTCAGTAAATTTATGTTTATCTACAGGTTTTAAAATATAATTGACTGCCCCTTCACGCATAGCTGTTTGTAAGTAAGTGAAATCATCATAACCGCTGATAATAATAGAAGTAAAAGAATGTGTTTTTTTCAATTCGCTGATTAAGGCTAAACCATCCATTTTAGGCATTTGTACATCGGTTATCAGTAAATCAAATGAAATGGATTGATTTGTGATTTTTTCAAAAGCTTCTTTCCCATCTGAGAATTGATTGATAATTTCCCATTCTTCCCCACAAGCTTGAACGAGCCTTTCAATTCTACGTCGTATTCTACTTTCGTCATCTACAATTATTGTTTTAATCGAAGTCATGATTGCTCACCATTTTCTTGCTTTTTTATTTTTTGTGGAATTCTTATCGTTACAACAGTTCCTTCATCTACCTTGCTCACTATTGTGATGCCGTATTCAGATCCATACATCATAACGATTCGAGCATGGACATTCGTTATCCCAAATCCTGAATCTCTATTAATGATCGGATTTTTCTCTAATAATTGATTTAACTCATCAAGCTTTTTAGGCTCGATCCCCGGACCATTATCTTTAATCACAAACAAAATTGAGGAATCCTCTTTATGAATAACTTCAATGTCAAGATGAAGGGTTTTCCGCTTTTGCATTCCATACTTTATTGAATTTTCTATTATTGGCTGTAAAATAAACTTCGGCGTTAAGTACCCCTTTTGTTCCTTATTTTGGTGAATCTGAAAAGAGATTCTCTCCTCAAAGCGAAATTTCTGCAAGGTTAAATAATCTTCAATATGGAGAGTTTCCTCTTTGATTGGAACAATTTTATCTTTATTACTTAGTGAATATCTAAGCATTCTTCCCAGTATAGCTACCATATCCACAACTAAATCAGATTCTCCATCTTCAATTGCTGCACCAATTGTTTCTAATGTGTTGTACATAAAATGGGGGTTGATTTGCGACTGTAGAGCATATAGTTCAGCATCTTTTTGCCGTAACTCAATGTGATAATTTTTCTTAATCAATTCCCTTATTCTTCTAATCATTGATTGAAAACTAGTTGCTAAGACTCCCACTTCATCCTTAGAATGGATGGGAATTTTCACATCAAGGTTCCCGCGTTCAACATCTTTCATGATTTTCCCTAGTATATTAATTGGTTTTGTTACACTCCAAGCAACACCAATCGAAATGATCGTGGTAAAAATCACAAGAATAATAAAAATAATAATGGCTACCGTTTTAACCACATCGGTTCTCTCGGTTAAATAGGTAATCGGTATTCTGTGAACAAGGATCCAGTCCTGTTTCTCAGACTGGTTGATACTAATTAATGTTCTGTTTTGGTCATCAATTGTGCGAAAGCTACCATTAAGAAGAGGATAATCATGAACTTCCTCGAAATAAGAACCAATCTTGTTATGAACCGGGTGGTAAATAATCTGACCTTGACTGTCCATTAGCCACATCGTCGCTTTTTCTTCTTCATCTAAATCTTCGAGTATTTCTTCTATAAAATTTAATTTAACTGCTAAAAATAATGTCCCAAGATTTTTTCGATTATCAAGATCTACAATGTCCTTAACAAGAAGCATATATGGAGGGTTTCCTTCAAAGGACAAGTTAGCTTGACTCGGCAGAATTATTTTTGTATCTCCACCAAGATCATGTGCCTCTCCATATGGAAATGTATGATCACTAAAAACAAAGCCATCATATGATACACGCGTACTAATGAATGATCTATTTTTTGATAGTAAAAATGCCCCTAAGATATTATTGTTATTACTCCCTAGATACGTTCTTGAAAGAAAGCTTTCTATTGTAAATTGATCTTCCAGTATAGAAGATCTTTCATCATACGGGTTTGTCCTTAAGATCGCCATCACATCACTTGAGTTGTAAATGAGATTAGGTAAATTCCCCAGCTCATTAATTTCATTTTCAATATTTTTATTTGCCTGTTTTAAAAGCCTTGGTACATACTCCCCTACTTCCTCCTCTATTGCTTTTGTATTTTGATAGTAGGTGATATATCCTAATATAGCCATCGGTATAACGGTAAGAAGAATGTAGGTGATGATTAATTTTGTCTTAAGACGGAAGTGTTTTAGTTGTAACGCTTCCATTATTCTAGAAATCATACTGATCAATATTCTCCTTTGTAAAATCAATTGGCTGGCCCATGATGACTGTATCTTCCTTCACACGAATGTTTCCGATATTTGAAATATATTGATTATCCTGAATCTCCTGACTGTCCAGTAGTTCTTTGGCCACACTAACAGTTAAATAACCAAGCTTCTTTGGACTCCACAGGGTCACAACCTGAGAGGAGCCCTCTTTAATATATTCTCTCATCAAATTTGGTGTTGATAACCCTACTACAGTGATATCCCCAGCTTTATCAGCGTCCTGAACTGCTTGTGAAGCTGCAGGTGGGCCCACAGATGAACTACCAATTATCCCTCTAAGATCAGGATACTTTTTCACTAAATCTGTTGCTGCCTTATAGGCTTGTTTTGGATCATCATTTGATGCAACGATATCAACGACCGTCATATTCGGATAATTTTCTTTTTGATGCAGCTTCATCCATTCGATCCATTCATTCAAATTAGCTGCATCACTTGCACCTGTTATTATGGCATAACTCCCCTGTTCATTCACACGGGATGAAAGGGTATCCATAATATGTCTACCTAAAACCTCGGGATCAACCATATTTATAAACATTTCTCTATAATGTTTATTTGTATCAGAGTCCCATGTAATAACTCTAATTCCTTTAAGGCTTGCCTTTTTTAGGACTGGACCAAGCTTTTCAGGATCGTTTGCTGAGACGGCTATTAAATCGACATTCTGTTCAATATAATGATTAATAATGGTTTCCTGCTGTTTCCAATCTGCAATTAACGGGCCGGAGTAAAGTACATTTACATCTAAATCATATCCAGCTTCAACGGCACCTTCTTCTACTGCATTAAAATAAGGAATCCCTGTTACTTTCGGTACGATTGCAATCGTGTAGTCCTGATGATTTATTTCGGATTGTTCCTGCTTTTGGCCTTTCTCGCCGTTGTATATCACATCGTATTTTGATGAAGTAGTACAACCGTTTAGAAATATGAGAAAAAACAAACAGATATATATACGAGGAAACATAGAATAAGCTCCTATTTGAAAATTAATTTAAGATTAATGTTTAATTATACAAATATAAACAGCAAAAAGCACATAGTGATTGATTGATCACTTTTGCGCTTTTTGACATTATATGCGAATATCCACCTTCAAATTTAAGAACGTTTATCTCTTAGAAAGCACTTCATTCTCATACTTCTTAACATCTTCTAACCAAGTTTCCTTTACAGGAACACCATTTTGCTCACAATAGTAATCCCAAATCGCACCGAATGGATATGTTTTGAATTCTTCCATTAATGCTAGTCTTTCTGTGAAGTTTCCTTCTTCTTGAAGTTGTTTTAAGTGGTCGTTTGGTACAAGCATTGCATTAAGTAATGATTTAATCATATTACGTGTGCCAATTGTCCATGCTGCAACACGGTTGATACTTGCATCAAAGAAATCAAGACCGATCATCACTTTATCTAATGCATCGTTACGAACGATTTCAAGAGCAATTTCTTTTAACTCGTCATCAAGCGTGACAACGTGATCACTGTCCCATCGTACTGGACGTGATACGTGTAATGCCAGTTTGTCGCTGTATAAAAGCATAGAAGAAATTTTGTTAGAAACCATTTCCGTTGGGTGATAATGTCCGGTATCCAATAAGCAAAGCTTGTTATTTTTTAATGCATAGCCCATGTAAAATTCGTGTGAGCCAACAACATAAGCTTCAGAACCAATTCCAAATAATTTGCTTTCTACAGCATCGATATTGTATTGTTCATCAATGTCCACTGCGAAAATTTTATCTAATGACTCTTTTAAACGTACTCTTGGCGTTAAACGGTCACTTGGTACATCTTTGTACCCATCAGGGATCCAGACATTTGTTAAGGCAGGAGTGCCTAACTCTTTTCCGAAATATTCGGCGATTTTACGGCTGGCAATGCAGTGGTTGATCCAAAATTCACGGATTTCTTGGTCTGGATGTGATAGTGTTAAGCCATCAGCAGATTTTTCATGTGAAAATAATGTTGGATTAAAATCAAGGCCAAGTCCTTGTTCTTTTGCCCAGTTAACCCAGTTCTCGAAGTGTTTCGGTTCTAATTGATCACGTTCAACTACTTCTCCATTTGTTTCAGCGTAAATCGCATGAAGATTTACACGGTGTTTTCCTGGAATTAATGACAGCGCTTTTTCCAGGTCGCTTCTTAACTCTTCAGGTGTTCTTGCTTTACCAGGGTAATTTCCTGTTACATCAATTCCTCCGGATAATTCTCCTTTATTTACTTCAAACCCGCCAACATCATCACCTTGCCAGCAGTGGATTGAGATTGGTACTTGTTTTAACTGCTCAAGTACTTCATCTACATTAATACCCCATTTTTCATATTCCTTTTTGGCTAATTCATAGCTTTCTCTTACTGACATTTTAATCATCCTCTCACGTATTGGTTTTTGTATGTTTTCACTTCAAATGAATCTTTAATCGTGGTTCTTGCTTCTTGAATTGTATGAATCTCACCTAATGCCATAAATTGTGCAACAATATTTCCTATAGCTGTCGCTTCGATTGGTCCGGCACAAACCTCTTTGTTCGTAACATTTGCAATCATTTGGTTAAGCATTTCATTTTGGCATCCGCCACCGATCACATTTATTTTTTGGAAGTTTTTCTCAAAAATCTCTTCTATTTCATTAATTGCCAGTTTATAGCTTTCTGCTAAACTATCATACACACATTTTGCCATTTGACCCGGTGTTTGCGGAATTGGCTGATTTGTTTCCTGACAGTATTTTTGGATTTCATCCACCATATTGTCAGGCTTTAGGAAACGGTCATCATCTACATTAACGATCGACTTGAACTGTTGTTCATCTTCAGCCAGCTTTACTAATTCTGCAAAAGAGTATTGGTCATGATAGTTGCGCTTTACTTCTTGAATCATCCAAAGTCCCATAATATTTTTAAGAAAACGGTAGCGATAATCAATCCCGCCTTCATTTGTGAAATTATATTTAAGCGCTTGCGGAACACAAATTGGAAAGCGGTTTTCAACACCAATTAGCGACCATGTACCGGAGCTGATATAAACTGAGTCCTCTACTTCCGGCACCGAGATGACAGCTGATCCCGTATCATGTGTTGCCGGTAATACGACTTTCATATCAAAACCAAACTCTTCAACAAGCTCTTGTGAAAGTGTCCCTAACACTGTTTTAGGTGGTAAGATCTCATGAAACATCTGTTTGTTAATTCCAAGCTTTTCCAGAAGCTCATGATCCCAATTTTTTGTAAATGCATTCACAAGCTGGGTAGAGGTTGCATTTGTATACTCATTCGCCTTTTTTCCTGTTAATAAAAAATTAAAATACTCAGGAATCATTAGGAATGACTTTGCTTTTTGTAAAACTTCAGGTGATGTTTGCTTTAACGCAAACAATTGATAAATCGTATTAAATTTTTGAAATTGGATCCCGGTTTCAAAGTATAATTTTTCCTTTGGAATGATTTTAAAGACCTCTTCCATCATTCCGTCTGTTCTTGGATCCCTGTATGCAACTGCATCTGTTAAGAGGTTGTCATGCTCGTCAAGTAAGACATAATCAACTGCCCATGTATCAATTCCAATGCTATCCGGCTTGATCCCTAGTTTATTGCATTTTTTTATACCTGTTTTGATTTCTTGGAATAGGGCCTCAATATCCCAGCAAAAATGTTCATTTTTTTCACTATTTTATTTTCAAAACGATGTATTTCATCTAAGTTTAATTTTCCATTAGCTAAATGCCCAAGTATTAACCTCCCACTTGAAGCACCAATATCGACAGCTAAGCTATAATTACTCATTTTGACACCTCTTTCCTGAAAACGCTTGCTTCTATATTTATTTTAGTTGATATCCCCGGAAGTTCCTATATCTTAATTCATTCTTTTTATTGTCCTTATTTGCCAAGTGAAAAAGGTGTAAAAAAAGTCATATCACCTACTATTTCTAGTAATGACATGACTAATTGTTAGAAAGTTGATCTCGAAATTTCTTTGGTGTATATCCATATTTGCTTTTGAAAACGCGATAAAAATAACTTATATTTTCATACCCTACCTCTTCAACAATAGAAGAAATAGATAGTGAAGTATTCTCCAACAGATCTCTTGCAATGGTCAATCTTTTTGCTTGGACAAGCTCTTTAAATGTATAGGTTGTTGCCTTTTTAATTTCTTTACTTAAGGTGTAATGAGGTTGATTTAGTTTTTCTGCCAATTCGTATAAAGAAGCATGTCGAAAATGTTCTTCAATATATTTTAGAGACTCCACAATAATATAGTGCTTATTCAGATCCTGATTGTAACGGACCTTATCCGAATTCTTTATAAGCTCTACCATCAGCAAACCCATATATAATTTTATCGTTGATTCTGATAGCATTGACGGATTCATAATTTCCACGATGATTTTACCAATAAGCTCTTGAACACTGTCAATTTCTGATACAGCAAAATATAAATATTGACCTTGTTTTGTTTGGTCGAATAGGCTGCTAATTAAAAAGTTTGAGATCAAATTGTCCGTCGTTAAGTAAGAAAAAATAAACGTAAAGAATTCGGGCTTAATAATAAAGTTAATAATAATATCTTCTTCATTGCACGCTTCAAGTTCATGCTCTATATGTTGATTAAGAAATAAAAGATCTCCCTTTTTTAATTCCATTCGTTCATTTCCAACGGTTTGGGTAAGAGAACCACTAAAAACATAATTCACTTCTATATAATTGTGCCTATGCTTCGGAAAGTGAACAAATCTAGTGTGTTTTCGCACCATGATCATTTTATTTTGATTTAAAAATCTCTCACCTTCAACAATGAAGGGTTCCTGGCTAGTATAAAGCTCCTTCTGAACTTCCTTTTTTTGCTGAAGCATTAATTTTTCTTCATCATTTAGTTGCAATAGTTCATGTAAAAGATTCGCACTCATTTAGATCCCTCTTTTTTCTAGCAAAAAACGGAATAGCTTCCACACCCCGTTTTATCCAGTTTCCCAAATAGGAGTAATCTTTTGACCGAAGACTCACTTTATCTCGACGGTTTTTACTCGTACACCTTTTTCTTCCAGTGCTCTGCAAAATGATTCATCAATGTGATCATCTGTAATGACATAACCAATTCGCTGAATGTCCGTAATTTGAGCAAATGTTCTTACACCAAATTTTGTAGAATCAGCCATCAGAATTGTTTTGTCTGCAATCGACATCATTTGTCTTTTTAATAATGCCTGCCATTCATTTGAATCGCTTAAACCAGCGTCCACATGTACCCCTTTACATGATAAGAAGGCTTTGTTCACATGGTACATATTAAGTGACCTTTCGGCTAATGGACCGACATAGGATAGAGACTTCGGTTGGAGCATGCCACCAGTTGAGATCACTTTTACCTGTTCTTTTTTACTAAGCTCTATCGCTACCTTGATTGAATTTGTCAAAACAGTTAAGGGCAGATCAGGCATTTCTTTTGCCATATACCATGCTGTTGTACTCGCATCAAGTACGATTTGATCACCTGGCTGAATAAGTTTCACTGCTTCAATTGCAATGGATCTTTTTTCTGAAGCATTTGTGATTTCCCGTTCAGCATACGATACTTCAGTTTGCTCGTCTTTTATACTAACAGCTCCACCATGACTACGGCGTAACAAGTTTTCTTTTTCCAGTTTCTCTAAATCACGACGAATTGTTTCTTCCGTTACCTGGAAAATCTTACTCAACTCCGTTACACGAACACTTAACTTCTCATTTACAACTTCAACGATTTTTTTATGTCTTTCTGCTACAAGCATTGATCGATACCTCCTGTAACTTCTTTTTATAATGAGGTCTGAGCTTACGTGCTAAAAGAGACAGCTCTTATGCTTGTAGGCTCTAGATATTTTATTATACAAGAGTGTAAGTTTAAACGCACCGTGTTTTATACTAATGCGCTTTCAAAATAATCGGGACAAAAACTTGGCTTATTTCCAGGTCCTAACACGGGAAGCCTTGGCTTTTCTTATACTATGATCAATTATTTCTTATGCATTCTAATAGTATAATAAACAAGGTGTAATAGAAACTTTATTCTGTTACACCTTGTTTATTCTTTATTATCTAGTAAACGCTGCTGGAACTCCACCATCTACAGTTAACATACAACCTGTAGTACGATCTGATTTAGATGATGCAAAGAATAGAATAGATTGTGCAATATCTTTTGGATAGATATTTACTAGTAATGTAGTACGTTTACGATAGTGATCTTCTAATTGGTCTGGGTGAATTCCGTATGCTGCTGCACGCTCTTCTCTCCAGCTTGATCCCCAAATTGCTGAACCTTGGAGCACTGCATCTGGAAGAACTGAGTTTACACGGATTCCGAATTCTCCACCTTCTGCTGCAATACATCTTGCAAGGTGTGTTTCCATTGCTTTAACTGAGCTGTATGCTGCTGCATTTTTACCAGCATATACAGAGTTTTTCGAACCGATAAATACCATGTTTCCACCAGTACCTTGTGATTTCATTTGTTTGAACGCTTCACGGGCAACTAGGAAATAACCTGTACCAAGAACATTCATGTTAAGGTTCCATTCTTTTAAAGATGTTTCATCAAATGGGCTGGAAGTTGCCAAACCTGCATTGTTTACGATAATATCAACGCCACCGTAAGTTAGAGCTGTTTGTTTGAATGCTTCTTGAACAGCTTCTTCACTTGTTACATCCATTTTTACTGCAAATGCACGACCCTCTCCATATTTCTCGTTGATTTCTGCTGCTACCTTTTCAGCACCTTCTAGGTTAAGGTCAGCTATCACAACATGTGCACCTTCTGCTACGAATTGACGGCATGTTTCGCTGCCGATACCACCAGCACCACCTGTTACAAAGGCTACTTGTCTTGAGAACTCAGCTTCTGCAGGAGCTAGAGATAATTTATAAAGCTCTAATGGCCAATATTCTACATTGAATGATTCATTTTCATTTAAAGAAACAAATTTTCCTAAAGTTGTAGAACGTTTCATAACCGCGATTGCACGGTGGTATAAAGCACCACTAACGTTTGCCATCGTTATGTTTTTACCAGTGTTCACCATTCCGATACCAGGAATTAAAATAACACGTGGAGCTGTTTCAGAAATTTGGTCTCCTTCGTTTTTGTTTCGTTCGAAGTATGCTTTGTACTCTTCTTTAAAGCTTTCGATTCCAGCCTTTACCTTTTCTATTAAACTAGCAACATCTTGTTCTTGAGGATTCCAGTCAATGAATAGTGGCGTCATTTTTGTGTGAACTAAGTGGTCAGGACATGCTGCACCAACCTGTGATAATTCTGGAGCATTATGGCTGTTTACAAATTGTAGAACATCTTCCGCATCATCATATGTTAATAGCATTTTCTTTTCTTCGCTAACCGCACCACGGATGACAGGCATTACTTGTGCTAAAGCATTTTGACGATCTTCTTCAGAAAGTGCTCCGTATTTTTGTCCGCCAAATACGTTTTCTTCTACTAATTTAGATTGAATATATTGCTCTGCTTCATTAATTACTGAAATTGTTTTTTCATAGCTTTCTTCAGCAGTTTCTCCCCAAACAACAAGACCGTGTTTTTCCATTAATACTAATTCTGCGTTCGGATTGTTTTTAACACCTTCTGCGATCATTTTTGAAAGGGTGAATCCTGGGCGTACATATGGTACCCATACAAAACGATCTCCGTAGATTTCTTCAGCAATTTGACGACCATTGTCTGCACAGCAAAGACCAATGATTGCATCTGGGTGTGTATGGTCAACATGCTTGAATGGTAAGAATGCATGTAATAGAGTTTCGATTGATGCACGTGGGTGTTTGCTATCGATCATGCAGTGTGCAAGGTAAGCTACCATATCCTCATCTGACATTTCGTCACGTTCGATTAATGGACGAATATCTTCCATTCTTAATCCAGTGAAATTGTGCGCTTTCATTGTTGCTAAATCTGATCCACTACCTTTCACGTACATAACCTCTACGTCACGGCCTCGGAAGTCCTTTTCAATTGTTTTCATTGAAGTATTTCCGCCACCCCAGTTACAAACGGCACGATCTGAACCGATTAAGTTAGAGCGATATACCAGCTCTTCCACACCTTTAGATAATGAAGCTGCTTTTTCTTTATTCCATAAACTTTGTACCATTTCGTTTCCTCCTCTATTTTATTTATATCTGTTTTCATTTGATTATCTGTTTTTTATTATATATCATGTTTGTTTACTTTTGAATATGTTTTTTGTTTATTTTTGAATTTATTTATCTTCCACGAGAATATACGTTGCTTTTATTGGACCGTGTACCCCTACAATAAGGTTCAATTCAATATCAGCACTATTACTTGGTCCTGTAATAAAATCAATACAGGAAGCAATTTTTTCGCCTTCTTGAACTTGTTTGTTAATATAAGCAGTAGCCTGTGTCATCCTTGGAACAAGTGTGCTTTTTGGAACAATGGCAATATAGGTTTTGGGCAATAAACTTACCGATCTCCCTTTGTTTTCACTGCTGAATAACACAACTGTCCCTGATTCTGCAAGAGTGATATCACTAAATGTAATCCCAACATCTGCCTTTTCTGCTGCTTCTCTATTTTTTTCTTTGAGAGCCGGATCCCATATGTGGACCTCAATATCCTCTTCTGGGAGTTGATCTAACAGCCCTTCTTCTAAACCAAACTCTTTATGACGCTTATCCTTCCATGTCACAACACTTTTAACTTCATACTGGGTAAAAACCTCCCGGATCTTATGTGGAAGCTCTTTTAAATTTGTTTCAACGAATTGAGTATGAATGACCTTACAATGTTCTTTAAGTACCTGCACCAATTCATCCGGTGTTGCATCTTTTAATACATCATATTGAGGGGTTGTCGTCCATTGTGGTTTTGTGACGGATTTCACTCTATCTCTTCCTAATTTTTCAGCTACTGTATTGAGAAATGATTCGCGATTTATGATTTGTCCTGCTGCCATCTTATTATTCCCCTCCTTTTTCTCTCTTTTTATACCAGTCTCTAAATCTCTCTTTACTTGGTGCCGGGAAATCACGTACATCTGTCCATGGCTTCATAGGACCTGGTCCTTTTTGAATGCTGTTTTCTTTTGTAAATGGTGCCATGACAGATGAAGCTGATTTTGTCCCTGTTTTATATAGGCTTGGTGAACTTGCTGCAAGTTGAAACCCTTTCATCGCAAGCTTTTCACCGAATGGTGATTTCTTTTCATCTTCAACAATTTTTCTTCGATGTTTAATTAAAAGTTCATGAAGAGGTATTTTTACTGGGCAGACATCTGTACATGCTGCACATAATGATGATGCATAAGGTAGTTCCTTATAATCTTCATAACCTCCAAGCAACGGTGATAACACTGCACCAATTGGTCCTGCATAAATTGAGCCATAAGAATGTCCACCAACGTGTCGGTAAACTGGACATACATTAACACAAGCTGCACAACGAATACAATGAAGGGCACTTTGAAATTCAGTTCCCAGTATATTTGAACGTCCGTTGTCAACAATAACCAGATGGAATTCTTCAGGTCCATCAACGTCACCCTCGTCTTTTGGTCCAGTTAATCCTGTAATATAGCTAGTTAATTTTTGTCCAACAGAGCTTCTGCACAGTAGACTTACCATTATATCTAGCTCTTCCCATGTTGGAACGATCCGCTCCATTCCCATGACTGTAATTTGAGTTTTCGGTAAAGCGGTTACAAGTCCGGCATTTCCCTCATTTGTGACTAGACTAATAGAACCAGATTCCGCAACAGCAAAATTACATCCTGTAATTCCAAGATCTGCCCTTAAGAATTCTTGCCTTAATTGCTCTCTGGCAAAAAGAGCAAGCTCCTCAGGAATTTCCGACTTATCATAGCTCCGTTTTTCTTTGAACGTATCACGAATTTGCTCTTTGTTTTTATGAAGAGCCGGAACAACGATATGTGATGGCGGGTCATGATCATCAAGCTGAAGAATATATTCACCTAGATCCGTTTCTATTACTTCACAGCCCGCTTTTTCGAGTGCACTATTTAAGTGAATTTCTTCTGTAACCATTGATTTTGATTTTACGACTTTCTTTGCTTGTTTTTCTTTTGCTACTTTTGTGATGTACTCATTTGCCTCTTCCTTTGTTGAAGCAAAAAATACATGCCCCCCACGCTTTTGCACATTTTCACTTAACTGTTCCAAATAGTAGTCAAGATTTTGAAGAGTGTGTGATCTAATCTCTTCTCCAAGCTTGCGCCATTCTTCCCAATTGCCCAGCTCTTCTGTTGCCAACTGGCGTCTTCCCTGCATTCTCTCTTGTGCGGATGCAACAGCATTGCGCATAAAGGAATTGTTTACACCTTTATCAACACGATCAAAAAACTTTTCATCACTTATTTTCATCGCCATTTCACTTCACCTCGCTGTTCAATACTTCTGCTATATGCATCACTTTAATTGGCTTTCCTTTTCGGTTAATTCTTCCACCGATATTCATTAAGCAGCCACAATCAGCGCCAATTAATACGTCTGCACCTGTTTCTTCTATATGTCTTACCTTTTCATCTACCATTTGCTCTGAAATCGGAACCATTTTGACTGAAAAAGTTCCACCAAATCCACAGCAATCATGACTATTAGGAAGCGGTTTCACCTCTAATCCATCAACATTGTCTAATAGCTTCCCGGGTGCGTCCTTTACACCTAGTAAGCGTGTCATGTGACAGGATTTATGATAAGTTGCACAAGCCGGTAAACTAGCATTCACGTTTTCTACTTTTAGTACTTCGACAATAAACTGAGTTAATTCAAATGATTTTTTTGCTAATCCTTTAGCTTTTTCTTTCCATACTGGCTCATTTTCGAATAATTGACCGTATTCACGTAGCATCGCTACACATGAACCGGAAGGACCTACAACATAATCTGAATTCTCAAACGTACGAATCATGTGTTTTGCCACTTCTTTTGTTTCTTTATGATAGCCGCTATTAAAAGCAGGTTGTCCACAGCAGGTTTGCTGTTCTGGAAAATCAACTTCACAACCAAGCTTTTCTAAAAGCTCCACAGTGTGTTTTCCAACATTGGAATAAAACACATCTGCTAAACATGTAATAAATAAGGATACTTTCATTTCCTAATTCCCTCCATTCATTTTTGGAGCCATCTTTTTATTGATTATACTACTAAACCCACAAAATATCACCCGTTTTTATTTGTTTTTTTTGTTTTGTTTTTATTTTAGTTAGATTCCTGAGTTTTATTGGAGGATTTCAAAAATGATTTATTAGAATTAGTGAAGGATTTTTTGCTGATTTAGGGAGTGCTTTTGTCTCTCAAAGGCTGACTTTTGTCTTTCATTGCCCCTATGAGGGACTTTTCCATTCTGTGACGGATGACTTTTGTTTTTCATTGCCCCTGTGAGGGACTTTTCCCTCAAAGAGTAAATCCCTTTAGTACTTTACTCTCCTTAACCCATTTACAAAAACAAAAAAGCTGCTGAGTTTATAAACTCAACAGCTTTCATTTAATTATTTAGTTACAGTTGCATTTTCTTTTTCAGTTTGAGCTTCTGTATTTTCAGCTTTTGTCTCAGTATTACTCTTTTCAATAATTGATTTCAATTCACTGTAATCATACTTTGAACGGTCTACAGGAGTGAAATCTTGTGGTGTGTAGAAGCGTAAAAGATCTCCTTCTACAAGCTTGTCAGAGTAACTTAATTTCATTTCAGCAATTTCTTTTTGTTTAAGCACTTCTTCCGTTGCTTCTATTTCAGCTCCAGTCGCTGAATCAAAGTATTTACCACCAGTGGATACTACTTCCGGACTGACAAAGTCACCATTTCTAAATGGGACCAGTTCATCATGTTCTTCAGATAATAAATCTGTTCCAAATTGCACATACTGTTTTGTATCAACACCTAGTAAATGCAATAATGTTGGAAGAAGATCAATTTGACCACCATATTGGTGCATTGTTCCGCCTTCAAGACCAGGTGCATGAATAAATAATGGAACTCTTTGAAGACCTGTGCTTTCAAATTGCCCAACTTCTTTACCTAGAACTTTAGACATTGCTTTATTATGATTTTCTGAAATACCATAATGGTCACCATACATAACAACAATTGTGTTTTTATCTAAACCGGATTCTTTTAGATAATCAAAGAATTCCTTTAATGCCTCATCAGCATAACGTGCTGTCTGGAAGTAATTATCAACAGACATATCTCCAGTCGTATGAGGTTCAATTGTTGCTAATTCCTGATTCATTTTATAAGGATAATGATTTGTTACTGTAATAAATTTTGTATAAAACGGCTGTGGTAATGTTTCAAGTAATGGTTCTGATTGCTGGAAGAACGGCTTATCCATTAACCCGTATTCAGCAAGATCTTCTGGATTTAAATCATAATAACTAGAATCAAAGAAATAATCATATCCAAATGATTTATATATTTCGTCACGATTCCAGAAGGAACCTTTATTACCATGGAATACAGCTGACGTGTACCCTTCTTGACCTAAAATAGCTGGTGCTGATTGATACGTATTTAAACCTTTTGTTGAGAAAGCAGATCCTTGCGGAAGCCCAAACAACGAGTTTTCTAACATAAATTCAGCATCAGCTGTTTTTCCTTGTGCTGTTTGATGGAAAAAGTTATCGAAATACAATGTGTTAGAATCCTTTGTTAAAGAATTCAAAAACGGTGTTACTTCCTCTCCATTTAACTTATAATCGATAATAAAATTCTGAATCGATTCTAAGTGAAGATAAACGACATTCATTCCTTTTGCAGCACCAAAATATTCCGGATTTGGGCTTGCATAATTAGAACGAGTATAGTTAAGCACTTCTGTAATATCATTGCTATCCGCCATCGCACGTTTAGCAGATGCTTTTGTGCTTTGAACAGCATCATAAATCGTGTAATTGTACATACCCAAATATTTTACGATATAGTTTCGGTCAAATGTTCTTGTTAATAGCTGTGGACGATCTTTTTCAGCAAGTCCAAGGTTAATACTCATAATAAGAATTGCTGCTAATAGAACAGCCCCTACTTTTCTTAGCTTCATAACTGGTACTTGTTTGTATTGACGTCGGAATAAAATTCCTAACACAAGTATAATAATCGGATCTAAGAAAATTAAGAAATCTGTTGAATGCAATAGTGAAGTCACACTAGTACTAACATCCCCAAAGTTTTGCGTTTGAGTCAATGTTGGCAGTGTAATAAAATCACTAAAGAATCTGTAGTACACAACATTAGCAAACAATAAAAAGCTCATTGAAAAGTCAAACACAATTAGCCATAACAATTTTCTTTTTCTTGATAATAAAGATAACCCAAGGAACAATAGTGCTGATCCTAATGGATTGAAAAATAATAGAAACTCTTGTAAGCCATTTTCTAAGCCTAAATTAAATTCATTATGTTGAACGAAATATGTTTTTATCCATAATAATAAAACAGCTAAAAAGAAAAGGCTCATATAATTATTTTGGATGTTATTAAAAAACTTCCTCATTATTTCACCTCTTGTTCAATTTCAAATCAAAGTCATTCAATTATTCTATTAGATTTTCATCATAAAGTAAAGGTCTTGCTGTTAGTCTAATTTTCCCAAATATTCTTTATCAACTGTATTCCGGCATGTAAACAATATCATTAATTAGTCAACAACATGGTATAATGACCTATAATCCACCTTTTTCTTTTGGTAGAATAATATAATTTATTTTATTCATATTAACATATAGGAGAAATAGGCTCCACAGTATATAATAAAGATATAATATGTTTGATTTTTCACAATTTTGAGGTGCCCAATGTCATATAAAAAAATAATTTTTCTTACCGTAACGATAGGTATCATCATATTTTTGATTCCATACTGTATTCCCATTATTTTAGCATTGTTAACAGCTATATTATTAGAACCTGCTATACTGGTTGGAATGCGTTCATTAAAAATAAAACGGCAGCTAAGTGTAACAATTGTTTTTATCCTGTTTCTTTTAATTTTTGGATTAAGCGGCTATTGGATCATAACAACACTAGTCGTTCAATTGTTGGATGTGACGAAAAACTTTCCGGATTACTATTATCTTTTCGCAGATGAAGCACAAGAGTTATTCAAGCACTTCCAGGGATATTATATCCAAATCCCTAATGAATATCTTTCAACCATTCAGCAAGGGATAGAATCACTTAAAGACTTTGTTTTAGGATTAGCTACTTCCATTACGAAGAACCTGTTTGATTTTATTGCCTCTATTCCATTAATTTTAGTACACACGATTATTTATTTAGTAGCCATGTTTCTATTTTGCCTTGACTTGCCAAAAATTAAGATCAGAGTGCTAAGTATTTTTTCTAATTCGACTAGAGAAAAAATCGATTTGGTTGTTAGTCAATTGTTAAAAGCATTTATCGGCTTCTTTAAGGCACAAATCATCTTCTGTTTCATTACATTTATTTTGTCTTTTGTAGGGCTACTTATCTTAAAAGTAGAGTATGCACTTGTTTTATCACTTTGCGTTGTTTTGGTTGATATTCTTCCTATATTAGGGGCAGGTTCCTTCCTAGTTCCTTGGGCAATCTACAACTTTGTGTTTGGCAGCACACATCTCGGAATCGGATTAATTATCCTTTTCGTCGTAATTACGATTGTCCGAAGAGTAATAGAGCCTAAAATCCTTGGAGCCAGCATAGGGATCAGCGCACTTTCAGCTTTGATTAGTATGTATATTGGCTTTGAATTAATAGGATTCATAGGGTTGATCATTGGTCCTGCTCTCATTATTATCTTGCAAGCCTTATATCAAGCAGGATTTATTAAAATAGGTAAGCTGAACAAAATATAATAGGACTGTATCCCTTCTGTTTACAAACACCTACGTGTTGAAGAATAGAAGGGATTTTTTCACATAATTTATGAAAGAAAGATTTCATCATGCCGCTTGGGCATTGTATCATTTGTATAATAGCAGCTTGTGTTTTAAATAGAGGGACTTTTTATAAACATTACCAATATAAAGAGGATTTACTTGATGATATTATGGAAGATGTGATGGAGGATTTAAAATACTCATTCCGCGAGCCATATAAAGACAAAGAAACCTTCGAAATAGAACACTTAACGGTTGCTTCTATTAAAATTTTTGAACACGTAGAAATGAATAAAGAATTTTATAGCTTAATGTTAAAATCAAATGTTCTTTCCGGATTTCAAACCCGAGTTTGTGACGTGTTAAAAGATTTGGCTCTTCAAGATTTACAATCTCTGTTACCAGATTCCAATGTGAACCGTGAACTGCAGGTTACTTATCACTCCTATGCCATATTAGGTATGATCACCGAATGGATTAAAAATGGGTTTAAATATAGCTCCACCTATCTTGCAGCACAATTACTGGAGATTCTAAGGTATAATAAAGTAGATACTGTATTTAAATTAAGTGTGAATGAAGAGAATAAATAATATCACCTACTACATCGAGAGAGGTAAAATAATGAGTACAGAACAATTTAATCTACAAGACCTGAAAAAAGTAAAAATAGAATTAACACGATTTATGATGGCCTATCAATTTGCTTTAGATGAAATAAATACGAAAATTAATATTTTGAAGGATGAATTCACATATATACATGACTATAATCCAATTGAGCATGTAAAATCCCGCTTAAAATCACCCGAAAGTATCTTTAAAAAAGTGATAAAAAAAGAATGTCCTTTGTCTCTAGATTCTATTAAGGAAAATATTAGAGACATTGCTGGAATTAGAATTAACGTTTCATTTATTTCAGACATTTATGAAGTGAGCAAGCTGCTTGCAAACCAAAAAGATATTCGTGTTGTTGAATATAAAGATTACATCAAAAATCCAAAGCCTAATGGATATCAAAGTCTCCACATGATTTTGGAAATCCCTATTTTCATGTCAGATCGTGAGGAATTAGTAAGTGTGGAGGTACAAATTCGTACCATTGCGATGGACTTTTGGGCAAGTTTAGAACATAAAATCTATTATAAATATAATAAAGAAATCCCTAAAAGATTACGCCAAGAACTTAAGGATGCTGCGACCGTTGCGACACAGCTTGATCAAAAAATGGAGCGTCTAAACCGGGAGATTAATGCTTATAAAGAAACGGCAGCTGAGCAGGAAGAACTAGACTCTGTTATTACAATTGATAAAAATCAATTTCAGCTACCTTTAGCATTGATTGAGTCTTTCATTTCGGAAAAATAGTGACAAAATACCGTTCCCCCTCCTGGGAGACGGTATTTTGTCATTGAAAGCATTCACCTTTTTATTGCCTTCAACAACATCGCTTCCCCTAAAAAAGATCTAACCTGGTTATCTTCTATATTAATTCTAAATTTGGATTTTACCTTTTCCGGGGCGTTGAGAATAATATCTGTTAAATCTTCTATTACCTTTCCAGATAAATGCATCCGTTCACACCAATTCATAAATTCAAATTTTTTTTCAAAGCGAGAGAGTTCATGTATTTCGAATCCTTCTAATTCTATTTTCTGGATCCACTCTGTTTTTTTCCATGCACGATAATGGCTATAATCTCTTATTTTTTCAATTTCATTATAAAAGTGATCAAATAGTTCTTCCTCTGGTGCAACATTATCATCTAATAGAAATTGCCCTCCACTTTTTAGCACACGATAAACTTCACTTATAAACTTTTCAATATTTGGAAAATGGTGTGAAGCAATTCGACATGTAACGATATCAAATTGTTCATCTGAAAAAGGCATTTTTTCAGCATCACCTTCAACAAACATAACGTTTGAATGTCCATTATTATGAATAAACTTTTTACAAGCAGTCAGCATTTCCGGTGTCAAGTCCATGGCAGTTACGTTTTTGACTAAGGCAGCAAAAGCATTTGCCGTATGTCCGCCTCCAGTGGCGACATCTAAAACAACTTCGTTTCCAGTTATATCAGCCATTTCGAGCAATCTTTTCAGATCAGTACCTTTTCTGTGGATTTGGCTTTTTACATAATCATCAGCACTCCTGCTAAATTGCTTTTTCACATCGTTTTTGTTACTCAACTCATTCTCCCCCATCTCTTGTTTCCATATTTTATTAACTAAGTTTTATTATAGAGATCATAGCAAGATAAGAAAATTACATTCATTTTATGAAAGTAAATAAGGAAAAGTTATTATACACGCTGCTTTTTGCAAACTTTGTTGTTTTTTATGTATTTTAAATGGTGAGAAATTAGTTCGTTCCATCGAGCTCCAGACACTCCATGCGCCGGAGAGGAAGTTGAGCCTCGGCTTCGCCTGTGGGGTCTCAGCCTTTCCTCTATCTCCCGCAGGAGTCGAGTGTCCTGCTCCATTCCACTATAAAGTAATATTCATAAGCAACAATCTTTACGAAAACAGCTATTATAAAAAAAATTCTTAACACCTCATTATTAAGATGCTAAGAATTTTTCAGTTTGTATGTACCTTACTACTTACTTAATAAACCAACCATCTGAAGTCCGTGAACAATTCCATCTTCTTCAACAGACTTTGTCACATGTTTGGCTACTGCCTTTACCGTTTCTTCAGCATTTCCCATCGCTACACTATTTGTAATCTGGGAAAGCATTTCGATATCATTTAAACCGTCCCCAAATGCATATTGGCGTTCTGATGGGAATCCTAATTTTTCTACAATCTTTTCAATTCCTTTAGCTTTGGATCCTCCGTTAGGAAGAATATCAACAGATAATGGATGCCATCTGATAAAATCAAAGTCCTTGAAATTTTCTTCGTATTGCGTTTCTTCTCCTTCACGGCAGAAAAGAAGGGATTGATATAATTCACGACCTTTATAGTAGTGTGGGTCATGTGTAGGAAAACGATCAATTTTCAATGTGTTAATACTCTCATTTATATAAGCATGCTCTGGAACATTCGCTTTCATATCTTCATGGTCCATATACACAACAGGGTGCTCATTTGTAAGGGCAGTTTCTGTTAATTTTTCAAGTGAATCTATATTTAGCGGATTTGAATAAACGACTTCACCGTTTAATACAACATACTGACCGTTATAGCTGACATATGTATGAATATCTAATTCTTTTCGCAAATCCTCAAACATAAAGGGAGCTCGACCTGTTGCAATCGCGACTTCATGCCCCAGTTCTTTTAATTGAAAGATTGCTTCCTTCGTTGAGGCTGGCAATGTTTTATCATGTTTCAGCAAAGTTCCGTCAATATCAAAAAATATTACACTACGATTTGTCATGATGATTCCACCTTTCGTTTTTCTTTTCCACTTGTCATTATATAGTAAAAAAATGAAATTTTACATAAAACCTCCTTAAACGGTTCCTCTTTCAATAAATTGCACAGAAAATTCTTTATGTGTAACCTCCGCTTTAATTGCTTGTAGAAACATATTTTCTCCCATTTCCTTAAGTGGTAGTTCAAACGAGGTAATGTTCATCATTCTTGCGATTGGCTGGTTATCAAATCCAATAATCGCAAGTTGTTTCGGTATTGAAATGTTTAAACTTTGACAGGCTGTTACAATTCCGGCTGCCACCTGATCATTTGTCACAATTAGGGCCGATGGAGTAGTAGTCATTCCGAGGATTCTTTTTATCACTTTCTCACCGTCCTCAAAATAAAGACAATGATCAATAATATACTCCTGATTGTATTCTAACTGGTACTTGTTCACAAAATTCCTATAAGCCAACTCCCGCTGATGGCTATTCGTTCCAGTTTTTCTTCCTATACAATAGCCAATGTTTCTGTGACCTTTTTGATATAAATATTCTAGTGCATGAACAAATGTTTTGTAATGATCGATAAATGTTGTAGCTAACTCTTTTCCCTTCATATTTTCACACAACACGATCGGGCCATACTGTAAATATTCTTCTATAGTAGAAACCTGACAACTTCTTGAACAGATGACCAATGAATCAATTTGTTTGTGTTTTAACATGGCTAAAGCTTCCAATTCTCTACTTTCCATATAATCGGTTTGAAACAATACCAATTTGTAATTATGTTCAAACGCCTGCTTCGCTAACCCTTTTAGAAGGAGAGCAAAATATGGATGATCTGAGTAAGGTAGTACTACCCCCATCAATAACGTTTTTCCTCTGCTTAAATGAACAGCATTTATATTTTTATGGTAATTACTATCCTGTATCGCCTTCAAAACTGCATTCTTTTTTTCTTCACTAACATATGGATGGTTATTGATGACACGAGATACTGTTGTGACCGAAACTCCAGCCATTTTAGCTAAGTCTCTAATATTTGTCATATTCTCACCTTCACTCATTTTGCTAGTCTTTCTTTGATTTCATTCTACCATTGCTTTCAACAAAATAATCTTCAAAATTATTAATGGGTTTGACTTTTACCGATTGACCGGAACTTGTTATACACAAATAAGCTGCAGAATAGATAATAAAGCATAGTATCATTAGTCCAAACATAAGTATCTCTCCTCGCTTTTATTAATTCATTATGAGTGTAATGTATGAAACGCGTTCCAGGTCAATAGGTGAATGAAAAATACCAGAAAGCCATTCATAAAAAATCCCTCATACTTAGGACCATACATTTGGTGTCCATCAAAACCTCCCCATAGGCCATTCCGCGACGTCCATGTCATGCTGGCCTGCTGCTAGAGCCTACTAAAACCACCTAGCAAAAAGTAGACCCCCAAAACGATTGGAGTAACCATTGCACCCAGGAATACTGTTTTCTTCATCTTAATCTTTCCTCCTTTCGTACTCGATGTGTATAGTGTGAAGCAGAGTTTGGTGAACGTCCTGTGCTTCGGAGAGGGGTGGCGCGCGCTTATTCACAGTTCATAGAATTTTATAGTTACCTGAACGACAAAAAAGGACTACCACCATTAAATGGTAATAGACCTCTAAAAAATCTCTTACTACAACCCAAATAGATTAGGCAAGAATAGACTGATTTCCGGGATATATGTAACTAACACGACAATCATAATGATTGCAACATAAAACGGCACTAGTGGTTTTAGAAGTTTTTCAATCTTTACTCTACCTATACTCGCTCCTACAAATAATCCAGTACCGACAGGTGGCGTAATTGTTCCAATGCATAAGTTGAAAATAAAGAATATCCCGAAGTGAACCGGATCAATCCCCAAGTTAGTTGCTATCGGCAAAAAGATTGGTGTAAAAATTAAAATAGCTGGTGCGATATCCATGAAGGTACCAATCAACAATAATATAATCGTAATACACGCTAGAATAACAAACTTATTATCTGATATACCTAAAATGAGATTACTAATTGCCTCAGGTAAGCCAGTCAATGCCATGACAAACGACATACCTGATGACGCTGCAATTAAAAACATGATAATTCCAGTCATCTTAACAGCTTCTACTAAGACACTTGGTAATTGCTTTAGTGATATTGATCGATAAAATACAAGAGCTAGGAATAATGAATAGACCACACAAACGGCTGATGCCTCAATCGCTGTGAAAATACCAGTGAGTATTCCTCCGATAATAATGACAATCAATAATAAACTTGGAATTGCTTCAACAATGATCTTTTTTCCTTCATTAAAAGTAAGCCTCGGTGCTACTGGATACTTATTTTTCTTTGCAATAATATAGGCCACTAACATCACAGCTAATCCCCATAATATTCCTACAACATAACCACCCATAAATAAGGCTGCAATAGAAGTCCCTCCACTTATCAATGAGAAGATAATAAACGCTGAACTAGGCGGGATTAGCATACCTGTTGGTGCTGATGCAATATTAACTGCAGCTGAAAATGTTTTATCATAACCTTCTTTTTCTTGCAGTGGAATGAGCGTACCCCCAATGGCGGTTGAGGCAGCAATTGCAGAACCGGATATAGACCCGAAGAACATATTTCCAATAATATTTGTGTGAGCCAATGAACCAGGTATTCTACCACCTATCAACTTAGCTAAGTTTACTAGTTTGATAGCGATTCCACCATTATTCATAATAATTCCCGACAAGATGAAAAATGGAACCGCTAATAAAGAGAAGCTATCTAAACTTGTGATCATCTTTTGTGCGGATGTAAATACAGACACATCAAATGGTAAAACAATTAAAACGGTAGCTAATGAGGCTGCTGCTATACTAATAGCAATTGGTATACCTATAAACATAAGCACTGCAAAAACACTAATTAAAATTAAACTAGCTTGTAACTCCATGTATCTCTCACCTACTTTCAATTAATGGGACTTCACGTATCAGCTTGCTTTTCTCTCTACGATCCTATTTATTTTTTTCTTCCTATTTAAAATATCCAGTATATTGATCGCACTATAAAAAAGAATGAATACTCCTGACAACGGTAACGCCAAATATACATATCCCATCGGCAAATGCAGTGCTGGAGAAATCTGAGCCATCGTTAGAGAGACAGCCTTAGCCCCACCATATACCATGATCGTCGCAGAGAATAATAGGAAAAATACTTGAATGACGATATCTAATTTATTTGCAGATTCTTCGTCTAGACGGTCTCTCAAATATGTAATGGCAATATGCTCACTTCTTCCAACAACATATGCAGTTGCAAGCATTGCAAGCCAAATTAAACTATACCTTAACAGCTCTTCTGTAAATGTACTAGGATTTTTCAAAATAAAACGACTTAACACCTGCCAGGTTGCAACCGCTATCATAACTAAGAATAAAGCACACGTCAGAAATTCTATGACTCTATCGACACTTTTCTTTACATGTCTCATCGTATCGCCCTCTATCATTTATTTTCCTTCATCTTCATGATCTCTTCATATAGCTGTTTAAACGTTTCATTTTCAGCAAACTCATCATGTAACGGCTGCACCGCTTCCTGGAATGGTTCTTTATCAACTTCATTAAAGACCACATTAAATTCATTTTCTGATCTTTCTTTTGCTTGATCTACTGCATCTTTCCAAACAACTTTTTCAAATTCTGTAGACTCTTTTGCAGCCTCGTATATAGCCTCTTGTTGATCTTTTGTTAAGGCTTCTAATGTTTCTTTATTAATGACCATTATATCTGGAACTCTTGTATGTTCATCATACGAATAATATTTCGCTACTTCACCATGACCGGCTTCTGTAATGGCAAACTCATTATTTTCTGCACCATCTAATATACCTTGTTGTAAGGAGGTATAAACCTCGCCGCTATCCATAGGTGTTGGTGAACCACCTAGCAGTTGAACCATTTTTATTGCCGTTTGACTTTGCATAACCCTGATTTTCTTTCCTTTTAAATCAGCAGGTTTTTCAATAGGACCCTCTGTCATATAAAAACTCCTTTGACCTGAATCATAATAGGTCAACCCAATAAACCCCAGTTGTTCTGTTGATTGATAAATAGGTTTAACAAGATCGCTATCCATAACCCGATAGAAATGATCTTCATTATCAAACAAATACGGAAGTCCAAATATGGAATATTGATTTGAGAAGCTTTCCAGTGCTGACCCACTAACTTTCGTAATATCTACTGCACCTGTTTGTGTTAATTCAATTAATTCCCGTTCTCCACCAAGTTGACTATCCGGAAAATATTCAACTGTTACTTCACCATTTGTTTTCTCAGACAGAAGCTTTCCAAACTCGGCCATCGCATCTTTAACAGGCTGACTATTACTTGCATAAGCAAATCTCAAGACTATGGAATCGTTCTCATTTTTGCTATAACCAGTAACTAAAATAACAGACAATAAGCCTATTATCATAACCGGAATGATTTTCTTCAATTTATTTCCCCCTTTGTCCATGTTTTAAATAGACTTGGTGTCAATTGAACCAAGTCTATTTAAATGAAATACACTCTTTTTAGATATACTCGTATAAGAATTCAGCCAGGCAAAGTACAGCTAATGACTGACCATATGGCATTGTCGTGATTTTAATTTCTTTATAAAATTCCAATGAATCTCCCATGCCTGTCCCTACAGATACTTTTTGCAAGGCACCATCTTCGTTGGTTTCTTCAATTATTCCTTTGATTGCTTTATAAGCTACACCTTTGTACTCTTGGCCTATATAGCGTTTATGGATCGATTTTAAGATACCGTAGGCAAAGCCTGCTGTTGCAGATGCTTCCAAGTAAGAGGTTTTATCATTAATTAAGGTATGCCATAATCCGCTTTCATTTTGATATTCAGCTAATGCTTCAACTTGTCTTTGTAAAGTATCGATCAGAAATTCTCTTAAGAAATCTCCTTTTTGTAAATCGAGTATTTCAATTATTTCTGGAATGGCAATAGTAATCCAGCAATTACCTCTTCCCCATAATGCTTCTGCATAATTATGGTTTTCTTCAAATGTCCACCCGTGAAACCAGAGTCCTGTTTTCCGATCACTTAAGTATTTGATATGAATTAAAAACTGTTTTTTAGCTTCTTCGATGTATTCTTGTTTATTGAAAAGCCTTCCAATTTTGGCTAAAGGTAATACAGTCATCATTAATGTATCATCCCATAGCTGATTTTTATTTTCAGGACCGTATGTCATATGCTGAAGACCATCTTCCTTCGTACGAGGCATTTCATACATAACCCACTCTGCCCAGCTTTCCAAATACGGAACGAAAGTCTGATCTTTCGTTTCTTCGTATAAGAATGCCAATGTAAGAAGCGGAGCCATTGTGTTTACATTTTTAGGTGGAACACCTTCTTCAAATCTAGCATTAAACCAGTCTGTAATAATTTTCAGTGCCTTTTGATCATTTGTTAATTTCCAATATTTAAATATCCCATACAACCCGACACCTTGTGGCCAATTCCACACATTCCAACTTTTATCATCAACAACTAAACCATTAAAGTTTAATAGAAATTCTCCTGTGTCATCACTGATTTTTGAAAGGTTATCCATTAAGACATCTATATAAGTTAAAATGTCCGTCTTTTCGAGAGATGCTTGTTTTTGTGCCATTATTTTTACCCTCCTATTTAGGTTGAACATTCATGTCCAGCTACCATAATATTAACCGTTTTCATTTTTACTTTTATTAAATTTTACAATTTTTATTGCTATGATAGGATGTACTATTTTTTTGAAGTATTGTTCCTTTTCTTCTGTTTTTGTTTGTTTATTTCCACTTTGATTATAAAGAAAATATTCTATCAGGTCAATGAATTTTTAGGTAAATTTATAAATAATTGAGAAAATCAAATTCAGTTTCCCTGTCTAAATAAAGCCTTTTTATAAGAAACCCTCTTATATTTGTATATGTTCACTACTTATAAATATTATTTTGATAGATGTAAATATACTATTTTCTCTTCACTATACTAATAACACTTGTATTAACCTGTAAAAACTTTATAAATATTTGTTTGTTAATATCTGTTTATGTTTGTTTTTGTTTGTTGTGGTTTAATTATAGCACAAACAAAAAAGATGACAACGATTTAATTATCGGTATCATCTTTATTTCTTCCTATATCCTGCTTCGTCCCACAGTGTGTTTACTAACTATGCCTTTGCAAGATGCAGCTTAATATTCTTTTCTTGGAATTTTTCTTGTACATGTTGATCGAGGTTAGAATCAGTTACAATTTCATTTACCTCTTCAATTGCAGCAAATTGAATAAGGGCAACCTTTTCAAATTTTGTTGAATCTGCTAACAGTGTAATTTGATCTGCACAATTGATAATTTGCTTTTTCCAATCAGCATGAATACTATTGAAAACTGTCAAACCATGATCGACTGATACACCTGTTGTTCCAAAGAATAACCTGTTGACTCTCATACGACTAAGCATTTCCGTAGCCTGCGCCCCCATTAATGAGGAAGATTTGTCAATTCTCATCCCACCTAAAACCATTAACTGAACATTGGTTTTATTTAGTAAAACATTTGCAATTTTTAGATCATTCGTAATTACTGTTATAGGAAAATCACCTAATAACTCAGCAATAGCAAGGGTCGTACTTCCACCGTCCATTAAAATTGTTTCTTTTGGTTGTATTAGCTTAACTGCCTCTCTTGCAATAGCTAGTTTTACATCACTATGGCCTGATTGGCGCTCAGCTATTGGAAGCATTTTTCCGGCGTCCTCAGCTATTACTGCACCACCATGTATTCGATTTAACAATCCCTTATTTTCTAAGAGCTCAAGATCTCCTCGGATTGTTTTTTCAGTAACACCCAAAAGAGTGCTAAGCTCTGACACTTTAACAATTTTATTTTTATCTAGTTGATCTAAGATTCTTTCATGCCGTTCTAAAGCAAGCATATTGTTCCCCCGTGATTTATACATTTTCTATATCATTATAGGATAAAATCATACAAAAACAAACATCTTATCCATTTTCATGTTAGTAAATGGTGTTTCATATATTTAAAGCTGCACAAAAAGCAACCTTCCTTAACGAATGGTTGCCCCTATGAATTATTCTCCTCTTGCTTCTTTTACTGCTTTTATGAACTTTGATGCCGTTGCTGTTATTTCACTTAGATAAGCTGACGTAAGCTCCTTTTTCGTGTTGACCAACGAGCTGCCGACCCCTACTCCAGCTGCTCCGGCTTTAATATATTCACCGACATTATCTACCGAGATTCCACCAGTTGTTATAAGCGGCACTTGTGGCAGTGGTCCATGAATGTCTTTAATATAGCTTGGCCCAAACACATTTGCCGGAAATACTTTAATTAAATCTGCACCGCTTTCATAAGCGGTAAGGATTTCAGTTGGTGTTAGTGCGCCCGGAATGCTCACAACGCCATACCTTTTTGCCATTTCAATTGTTTTACTATTTGTCGTAGGAGAGAAAATAAATTTAGCCCCGGACATAATGGCAACTCGTGCTGTCTCAGCATCAAGTACAGTACCTGCCCCAACTAGAACATCATCAAGCTCTAATGATGCTTTTTCAATTGCTGCACAGGCACCTGGTGTTTCAACCGTTATTTCCAATACCTTAACTCCACCTGCTTTTAATGCTTCTGCAATGGCGATGATATTATCAGTTGTTGCACCACGAATGACAGCAGCTACTCCGGTTTCCCTTATTATGTCAATATGACTCATTTTATCTTCTCCTTATCGAACAACATCTTCGCTGTTTTTATTTAGTATTTGTTCTACTTCATCTCTTTCCGGTAAACCATCAACATCACCATTAACCATTGTAACTAAAGCACCGACAGCGTTCGCTCTTTCAACCGCTCTTCCTAATTCTAAGCCGTCAAGTAAACCTGATAGAAAACCGGCAGCAAATCCATCTCCTGCCCCAACAGGATCTACGACCTGCTTTACAGGAAATCCAGGAATTAAAGCGCTCTCTTTTCCAGTGAAATAATAAGCACCCTCCGCTCCCATTTTCAAGACAACAACTTTTGCACCTTGTGCTAAAAATAACTGTCCGAGCTTATGTGGATCACTTTCACCAAATAAAAATTCACCCTCAGCTAGACCGGGCAACACAATGTCAGTTTCTTTGGCCATCTTAAGCAATGTGTCTCTTGCTGTTTCCTCATCCCAAAGCTTTGTACGGAGATTTGGATCAAAGACAATCGTACTACCATTTTGTTTGGCTAACCTAATTGCTTCAAAGACGGTTTCCTTACAAGTTTCACTTAACGCGGGTGTTATACCTGTAATATGAAGATATTTAGCCTTACTAAGATAATCATGATTAAGATCAGTTGGTGAAAGCTTGCTCGCGGCAGAGCCCTTTCGGTAATAGTAAACTCTTGTGTTATTCTGTCTTCTCGGCTCTTTAAAATAGATACCTGTTGGTGCCTCTGAATCAAATATTACCTGACTAATGTCGACATTTTCTCCTTTTAAACTGGCATGGACAGCTTTTCCGAATTCATCATCACCAAGCTTGCTAATCCATCCGACTTTATGTCCTAATCTTGCCAATCCAACCGCAACATTTGATTCAGCTCCACCGATTTTTTTTGTGAACTGAGAAGCATTTCTCATAAAACCGTCACTAGTCGGTGTGAAAACAACCATAGATTCTCCAAGTGTTACGACATCCATATAACTCCCCCACAACCAAAGTTTATTTTTGTTTTAAAATTATCTTTTTTGTTCACTTATGAATAGTATATAATTTGTGGAGAAATTTCTCTATACTTTTTATAAATAAAGTGAATATTTAATGTTAACAATCGATAGAGTCATGCTGCTTACAAAATTTCTCAGTCTTAAACTCCACTAATCGGGAAAAATACCAAGAGATTTCACATAGGAGGTTTATTTAATATGGATCCCAATACATTATCTGCACACGAGTCATTGGATTTACATGAAATTATTAACTTCAAAACACTGTGTGTAGCAAAATCAAAACTTATGCAAGGTCTAATCTTTGACGATGATCTTAAGAAACTTATGCAAAAAGATGTTGATCAATCTATTCAAGCACTTACTGAATTACAAGCGATCTATCAACGTGCGCCATTTCAAGCACCTGTCCCGGAAAGTCGCCCAACACCTATCATAAATTGAAAGGAAGGTAATGAGCATTGAACAATGATTACTTAGATCCGATAAATTCGCTAAATGTCCCCGAGCTTGCAGATACCACTTTTGCAATGGATTTTCTCATTCGTGCAAAGGAAGGCGTGAGAAATATCGCTGTTGCCCTAACTGAAACCACTTCACCTGATCTAAGAGCACTTCTTCGAAAACAACTCATGCAAGGGATCGCCATGCATCAAGAAATAACTGATCTCATGATTGAGAAAAAATGGTTTCATCCACATGATTTAAAAGAACAATATCAACTAGATCAACTTTCTGCTAAAAATACAATCATGATCGGTAACATGAAGCTCTTTCCAGAGGAAACCAATCGTAAAGGTATGTTTGACCGGACACCTGATGAACACTAACATTGGAGGTTTTACAGAATGAAGGCAGTGACCTATCAAGGCATCAAAAATGTCGAAGTCAAAGAAGTGGAAGATCCAAAGATTCAAAAATCTGATGATATGATTATTAAAGTAACTAGTACAGCCATTTGCGGATCTGATTTGCATTTAATCCACGGAATGATTCCCAATATGCAAGAGGATTACGTCATTGGTCATGAACCAATGGGGATCGTTGAAGAAGTCGGACCAGGTGTTACTAAGGTAAAAAAAGGAGATAGAGTGATAATTCCTTTTAATATTGCTTGTGGAGAATGCCAGTATTGTAAAAGCAATCTTGAAAGCCAATGTGATAATTCAAATGAAAACGGAGATATGGGTGCATATTTTGGCTATGCAGGTAATACAGGAGGTTATCCAGGCGGCCAAGCTGAATATTTACGAGTACCCTTTGCCAATTTTACACATTTTAAAATTCCAGAATCTTGTGAAGAACCTGATGAAAAATTAAGTGTTATTTCTGATGCGATGACAACCGGTTTCTGGAGTGTTGATAATGCAGGGGTCAAAGATGGGGATACAGTCATTGTTCTTGGTTGTGGACCAGTTGGTCTTTTTGCACAAAAGTTTTGCTGGTTAAAAGGGGCCAAGCGGGTCATAGCTGTTGACTATGTTGATTATCGATTACAGCATGCGAAACGCACAAACAAAGTGGAGATTGTTAATTTTGAAAGCAAAGAAAATGTTGGGAACTACTTAAAGGAAATGACACAAGGTGGAGCAGATGTTGTCATTGATGCTGTAGGGATGGATGGTAAAATGTCAGATTTAGAATTCCTTGCAAGTGGATTAAAACTTCAAGGTGGAACCATGAGTGCGCTTGTTATTGCCTCTCAAGCTGTTCGAAAAGGTGGCACTATTCAAATTACAGGTGTTTACGGTGGAAGATATAACGGTTTTCCATTAGGAGATATCATGCAGCGCAACGTGAATATTCGCTCAGGTCAGGCTCCTGTTATCCACTACATGCCTTATATGTTTGAATTAGTCTCAACTGGCAAAATTGATCCAAGCGATGTGGTAAGTCATGTTCTTCCATTAAGTGAGGCAAAACGTGGATATGAAATATTTGATACGAAAACAGATAATTGTATAAAAGTTGTATTGAAACCATAACAAAGGAGTATATAACATGGATTATGCTTTACATGAAGTACTTGAAGTTCAGGAAATGGCATCATTTAAAACAACTTGTTTAACGAAATCCAAAACGATGAGAGCTTTAGTATCAGATCCAGAGCTAAAGAACATCATGGAGCAGGATATTACAATCTCAACTCGACAATTAGAAGAATACTCTTCTATTTTAACGAAGGCAAAAGGAATACACTAGATAGGAGATGATCGTTTTGAATTCAATTATAGAAAGTTTAACTGGCATGAAGGCATTAACCGATCAAGTTGTCGCAATGGACTTATTGATTTCAGCTAAAAGCGGTGTTAGAAACTATGCCATGGCACTCACCGAATCAGGAACACCTGAAATTAAACATACCCTAACACGCCATTTAGAGGAAGCCTTGGATATGCACGAAAAAATATCAAATTATATGGTTTCAAAAGGTTGGTATCATGCATTTGATACCAATGAACAAATCCAGTTAGAACTACAAAATATAAACACTGCTATGAAATTACCTACTTTATAATTTTTAAAGAGGAACCGTTTTACAAAACAGTTCCTCACTTTCTTTCCTATTTCCGTTATTCCTTTACCTATAGACCGAAAAATGCCAAAAGCTTTTGCCAAATAGAAGTCGCTTCTTCTTGCCTTTCATCACGAACGTTCATTAGTTTAGTCTCACTGGTTCCTTTCATAGCTTCTATACCTTCAGTGCCTGAGGAAACTGTTGGTGCCTCTGTTTCTATATTAGCAATAGACTCACCTGTTTCAGTCGTTACTTCTTCGTCTACATCCTTTTCAAATATTAACACATATGTTTTGCGATCCTCATCGTTTTCGACGATAACTGAAATCGCTGTTTTGGCTTTATCACCAATTGTCACTGTTGAGTTATCTGAGATCTCCTCATCTTCTATAAAAATGTCTGCATCTGATTCCTCAGCATCAGCAGAAAGGGTAATATCCGTTACGTCGCTTGCTAATGATATATGATATGTGTACACATCAGAAGAAAATGACTTGCTCCAGGTACCATTAGACACGGTTAGAGAGTCGAGATTTGCCGTAGTCTTTGTTTCACCCGTCACTGTTGCAGATGATGAACCAAGATTCACGGTATTCTTTGTACTACTATTAACATTTGTAGTTGCCAATACATCTTCAATAGGTATAGAGTTTGCCCCACGATTATTTGATTCTGTTGTTGAGGGTGTTACGCTGGTCTTACTGCTGTTTGAAGTAGTTTCCGTTGTTGGCCGAACTTCCTCTGATTGATTTTTTTCTTCATTTGCGACGATTGAACTTGAATCTTGTTGTGCTTGCCTTACGACGGTAACAGTATATATTTTTTTCGTACCGTTTTCTGCTGTTACAATGATTGTCATCGTCGTAGAGCCGACAGACAGTTGGACTTCATGCCCTTCGCCACTTTTGACGGTAGTACCATTGATCGTAACAGTTGAAGTGTCAGCTTCTGCATTAGGTTTTACTATTAATTTACTAATCTCATTTTTAACTTCAGTATAATAATCTGTCTTTTCTGAATTAAAGCTAAGGCTCCCATTAGATAACGAAAGATTGGAAAGTTGATTATTGTCATTTTTTGCACGAACGACTGTAAGCTTATAAGAAGATACTTCCGTTCCATTTGTAACGGTAATCTCAAATTCATTATTTCCAGTAGAAAGCGGTAAACTTTTTTTCACCCCGCTCTCAATTGCTTCGCCATTAATCGTGATCAAAGCTGCTTCCTCTTTTTTTCAACTAATATATTCATCGTTTTTATTTCGTTTCCAACTGATGCAGAATACCCCTTTACATCAGGTGAAAATGCCTGATCAAGCTGAAATTCATCAATTTTTACTGACTTTAATGCAGCAGAGTTTTCAAGTATAGTCATTTCCTCTGCATGTACATGAGAAATTGGATAAGCTGATACATTTGCTCCAATAATCGTACCGGCAGCAATTAATCTTATTCCCAGATTTCGTCTCATTTTTGATTCACCTCTCAACATTCATGGTATATTTGTTACTATTCTATATAGCTTGAGTTTGTTGTTTTTTCCTTGTAAGCCAAAATAATAGTATCCAGCAAATACCAAGTCCAAGAGATAAGCAATTTACCACAAGACCAGGTATGCCATTTTCAAAGCTTCGTAAAGTAGAAGAAAAAGAACTTCTGTCTTGCTGCCCCATAGTCAACTGCATCTGACCATTCAGGGTTGATGGATCCATTGTATCTTCTTGACCATTTGTATTGGTTGCGTCTGTTTCAGCCTCACTATTTTGTGGTGGTGTACCCCTGAAGCCACTACCTCCTCCATTTGCATTAAGACTTCCTCTATCAGGAAAACTCTGAGGCGACCCAAAGGAGGAATAATTGATAATTCCTATCGTGGATTGAATTAGTAACAATACTAATACTAAAACTCCAATCAAATGCATTATTTTTTTCATAAGTTCGTCACTCCTATTAAATAATCAATATATAAATCTAAAATTGATACCAGCTATTCCTGGCGCAGAGCCTGAATAGGATTTAACTTAGACGCTTTATTTGCAGGGAATACCCCGAAGATAATACCAATAGCGAAAGAGAACAAAAACGCAGCTAATGTTACTGTTGGTGAATATGAAATTGCCAGACTAGAGAATACCTCAATTAATTTAGAAATTCCTAAGCCTAAAGCCACACCTATAAGTCCGCCTATTACACTTAAAACCACTGCTTCAATTAAAAATTGCAGCAAAATAGATTTTCGGTTCGCACCAATAGCTTTTCTGATTCCAATTTCCTTCGTTCGCTCCGATACAGAGACAAGCATTATATTCATAACACCAATTCCGCCGACCAACAGGGATATGCTTGCGATACCCCCTAACATAACTGTCATAGTATCTGAAACAGATGACATTGTTTCCATCAAATCTTCTTGACTTGATACTGAATAATAGTCACTTAGATTTGGAAATAGAGTCGTCATCACACTTTGTACTTGAAACTTCGCTCTGTCTACCATTTGTTCATCCTGTGCTTTCAGATAAATTGAGCCAATCGTTGTATTTTTCGTAAGTCTTTGAGTAGTAGAAAGAGGAGCAATAATGACGCTGTCACCACTTGTGCCAAGTGAGCTGCCAACTGACTCCAGTACTCCAATAACCTTAAAAGACACCCCATTAATTAGAACACTTTCTCCGATAGGATTTGTTCTAGGGAATAGTGTTGAAGCGGTATCCGAACCTAATACCACCACTTTTTGTCTTAATTCATTCTCCATGTCTGAAAGAAAGCGACCTTGGCTTAGAGATAAATCCCTAACAGTTAAATAGGAAGAAGTTGTACCTGTTATGGGTACTTGTGTAGAGTTCTCCCCATACTTTGCCGTTACTCTCCCCGAGACAATTGGAGCTACGTCTGAAATCCCATTTAATTCATTAAATTGATCAAGCTGCTCTTCTTTCAACTGAACAAATTCGGTATCTGTTACACTGAGTGTTAATAAGTTTGTTCCAAGACTGCCAATCTCTTCTGTAACTGAGTTTGAAGAACCCTGACCGACTCCTACAAGTGTAATGACGGATGCCACCCCGATGATAATTCCAAGCATGGTAAGGAAAGCTCTTAATTTATTGCCTTTGATACTCTTTAACGCCATCTTGATTGATTCCAACAGGTTCAAACCAGTCACCTCCATTTTCAAAAACTTTACCATCATGTATTCTTACAACCCGTTTAGCTTGCTTTGCAACCTCTAAATCATGTGTAATTACAATGATCACATGTCCTTTTTTATTTAATTCTTTAAGCAATTGCAAGACCTCTTTACTTGTCTTACTATCTAAAGCACCTGTTGGCTCATCGGCCAGCAGGACAGAAGGGTTGCCCGCAAGTGCCCTTGCGATCGCTACCCTTTGCTGTTGTCCACCTGAAAGCTGTGTTGGCAGATGCTGGTGTCTTCCATTTAACCCAACTAAATCTAAGCAAGCTGCTGCCCTTTCTCTACGCTCTTTTGCTCCCAATCCACGATAAACAAGGGGAAGTTCAACATTTTCTAAAGCTGTCAGTTTGTTTAGCAAATTGAAGTGTTGGAAAATAAACCCGATTTTCACATTACGTACCATAGCAAGCTCTAGATCTTTCATGGTTGCGACATTTTTTCCATCTAGCAAGTACTCTCCTCCATCTTGTGTATCTAAGCATCCAAGCATGTTCATGAATGTAGATTTTCCTGAACCAGAAGGCCCGATGATGGATAGGAAGTCCCCTTCATAAATTTGAAGGGAAACATCCTGCAAGGCATGTACCGTTTCATCACCAAGCACATATGACTTTTTCATGTTTTTGATGTCAATAATTGGTTTTGTCATATTACTCATTACCTCTTCCTGCTCCGCCTGGCATCATTTGTCCTCCGCCGCTAGGGAATCCTTGTCCACTCCCATTCCCCGGAAAACCTTGTTCTCTTCCTGCACCTGGTAATTCTTGAGTTGATTCATTACCAGACGTAGTAGAAATTGGTAATTCAATCGTTTGTCCCTCAGTTAATCCGGAAATGATCTCAATATTTTGATCGTCATTAATGCCTGTTTCAACAACCTGATCTGATGTGCTTGCATCGGAATTACTTGAAGCTGCTTCTTGGATCGTTACATATTTTTCTTCACCATTTACCTGTACTGATTCAATCGGTACATAAAGAACATCCTGCTTGCTCTCAGTAATAACATTCCTCTGTTGACATTCCGATTAGCAAGCTTTTTGGATCTTTCAACTGTACAGTTACACTAAAGCTTGAAACACCGTTTTCTGCAGTTCCTTCCTTAGAAACCTCTGTAACAGTACCTTCAAATGTTTCATCCGGGAAAGCACTCGCTGTGATTTCAGCATTTTGTCCTGCTTTCATTTTTGTTATATCAAGTTCATCGACACTAATAACTGTTTCTAATGTTTCATAATCTGTAATATGTCCTACTACTTGTGAATTTTGAATTCGACTTCCGCTTTCTGCATCAATAGTCGTTATTGTTCCAGCATGTGCAGCTGTAATTGGATCACTACCGTCAGTGAAGGTAATAATCTCGTCACCCTCTTCAACAACATCATTGACCTCTACTAAAATCTCTTCTACCTCTCCTTCTAAATCTGCAGTGATATCCGAGCTATTAACAGAAGCAACGGTTCCTGAACCACTAACCTCAACTTGGATGTTTCCTTTTTGGACGGTTGTTGTCATGGCTTGTGCTGAAACTGGTGTTGCTGTTTGTCTACTTTGGAAAAACCATATTCCTCCTCCAACTGCTAGAATGATAATAACGATAATTGAAATCCACTTTTTCACTATTATTCCTCCTATTTGAAATACCTCGTTTATATCGTAAGTTTACTTCTGATGTGATTATAAAATTTGAACCTTAACGAATCCTTAAAAAAATGAGTAATAAAATTTTTATTAAGAACAAAAGCGCAAGCGCCTTGATCAGCCTCTGGCAAATAAGACGCAAATGAATAGAAGACGTTCTTTGTCTTCAATTCATTTGGCTAGACCCTAGAGGCAGTCAATAACACAACATCCTGTCGCAATGGCTGCACTTGCACGTCCTGTGCTTCGGGGCTAGGCGCTGAAGCTGGATGTCGAAGCGCTTATCCTCAGTTCAAGAATTTTATAATTTCCTTAACGAAAAAAAACTTCAATTCCTTAATAAGGAATTGAAGCCTTTTAAACTAATAATCGAGTGAATTATCCCAATCTAATCCAATTGTTTCCAAACTTGTTCATAAACTTTTTTCAATGGAACTTTATATGTGGTTGCAATCTTCTTACAATCCTCAAACTCTGGTGCCCTTTGGATAACTTGTCCATTGTACATCCCTTCTTTAACAGTTACAGGTCCCCACTCCGTTTGCACTTGCCTAAACGTCCTTTCAGCCCTAAACACAGTTAAAGGATAATACCTAATTCCAAGTGTTGTTGTTTCTTTCAGTAAAACTTCTCTAATCGTTCCAAGCTTCCCACGATTACATAGAAGCTGAAGTAACACACCTGGTCTATTTTTTTTCATATATATTGGTGTGTAAAAAACATCATTTGCACCTGCTTCAAAAAGTAAATCCATTACATACCCAAGCCATTCTCCTGAAATATCATCAAGATTCACTTCTACTTTGAGCATTTGATCATCAATATGTTCCTCGTTTGATGGTGGTTGAGAAATCATGAAATTACTCCTATCCGTTACCTATTCCCCTATAACTACTCTTAATACATTTGGTCGATCATTAAATGTTTTCGTTCCTGCTCCATATCCGATTGCCTTTATTTCCATGGACGGAAGTGTACTAAATTCTTCAGAGAGGACCGATACAATGGCAGCTCCAGTTGGGGTGGTCAATTCAAATCTAACATCACTTTGTTCGATTGGCACACCTTTTAACATTTCTAACGTTGCAGGAGCTGGTACAGGATAAATTCCATGATCAATGTGAATTCTTCCTGTTCCTACTGGAATAGCTGACGATTTTACATTTTTAATACCTAACTGATGAAGTAATATGGCTGTACCAACAATATCTATAATTGAATCAACCGCCCCAACTTCATGGAAATGAACTTTATCAAGAGGTAAACCATGTATATGCCCTTCTGCCTCACCAATTTTTTTAAAAACATTTAAAGCTGTTTCTGTTACTTCACTTGAAAAACCTGCAGACTCTATTAATTGAACGATATCTTTGTATGTTCTGTGGTGATGGTGATGTCCATGCTCATGATGGTGCCCGTGTTCATGATGATGTCCATGGTCATGATGGTGTTCGTGTTCATGAGTGTGTCCATGTTCATGGTGGTGGTCATGTTCATGGGTGTGTCCATGTTCATGGTGGTTTTTTAGTATCACATCAAATTTCGTACTAGTAATACCATTTTTAACAACTTTTTTCCATTGGAGTTCATACTCTTCATCTATTTTAAGTTTCTTTAATTCTTCCACAAGATATGCCGGATCTCCCCCAACATCAATAAGAGCACCAATCATCATGTCTCCGCTAATTCCAGAAAAACAGTCTAAATAAAGTGTTTTCATTGTTGTACTTCCCCTTTTTTAGCTAGTTGATCAATTAAAACTGCGTTATATGCTGCTCCAAAGCCATTATCAATATTGACTACACTTATCCCTGATGCACATGAATTTAACATCGTTAATAAAGCAGACAATCCATTAAAATTTGCTCCATAGCCTACACTTGTTGGAACGGCAAGGATTGGATGACTAACGAGCCCTCCAACAACACTCGGAAGAGCGCCTTCCATTCCTGCCACAACAACGGAAACTGTAGCATTCTGGATTTCTTCTATAGAATCAAATAAACGATGTATTCCTGCGACACCCACATCATAAAATCTCCTAACATTGCTTCCCAATGCCTCAGCTGTTACTGCCGCTTCCTCTGCAACTTTTAAATCTGATGTTCCTGCACAGACAATGGCAATATAACCTTTGGATTTCTCACTTTGCTTTTCATCTTTCCAGAAAAGAATTTGAGCGATCTCATGATAAGTAAATTCAGGATACTCTTCTAAAATATGTGTTGCTTTTTCTTTAGAAATCCGTGTAACAAGAACATTATTCTCCTTTGATCGGATCGCTTTAATTATAGCTAAAATTTGTTCTTTTGTTTTTCCCTCACCATAAACGACTTCCGGGAACCCTTGTCGCTTCTTTCGGTGATGATCAACCTTTGCAAATCCTAAGTTTTCAAATGTTGAAAGCTTTTCCTTTGCTTCATTGATACTTAATGACCCTGTTTGTACCTGCTTTAAAATATCTTCAAGCATTAATTTTCACTCACCTTAGTTTAAGCTCTTTCCTTATTTTCACATTTTAAAAATGCTTTGCTATGTCTTTAGCCAATGATTCATATTTTTTATAGATTTCTAAGTAGGTATTATGTTTATTTTCATTTGGTATAATTGGAGGACTCATTGGAATATTTTCTTTGATTTTTTCAAAGGAAGGTACTTTACCTAGAGCGACTAATCCTGTCCAAGCCGCACCCCATGCTGCGCTATGATGACTTTCAGAAACATATACATTTTTCCCAAAAATATCAGCCAACATTTGAAGCCACAGCTTTGATCTTGACAATCCACCATTCACAAAGATCTTTTCAGGTTCGCCAGCCTGACTTTCTAAACTTTGTCCAATTTGATAAAGATTAAATGTAATTCCTTCTAAAACTGCACGAACAAAATGTTCTTTCTTATGAGTAATATTCATCCCGAAAAAATTACCTTTAGCCTGTTGATTCCATAATGGTGCTCTTTCTCCATTGATGTACGGAAGGAAAAGTAACCCTTCAGCACCTGGAGCTGTTTTTTCAGCTTCTTTTGTAAACTCATCAAAACTTCCTTCAAAGTTTAAAAGTTCTTTTAACCATTGTAGCGCTATTCCGCCATTGTTTGTAGGACCGCCAATAATTGAATCCTCTTCTGTAAATGCATAGCAAAATGTTTCGCGTTCTTTCGTTATGCTGAAACCTTTAGTAAATTGTCTGATAGCTCCACTTGTCCCAGCTGTAATGGCTACTTCTCCCGGAGAAATTGCCCCTATACCTAAGTTAGCCAATTGTCCATCTGCTGATCCTAGCACAAATGGTAAATCCTCTGTGATTCCCATTTCTTCTGCAAGCTCTTTTTTTATACCATGTAAGACCATAGTAGGTGAAGCTACTTCCGATAACTGATCCTTCCTTACACCAGTCATCTCCAATAGTTCAAGATCCCAATCAAGTGTATGAGCATTCATCAAACCTGTTGAAGCCGCCATCGAAAAATCAACGACCCGTTTGTTAAACCATTTTAAGAGGATATATTCTTTTATCGAAATAAAATACGTTGCTTTTTCATAAGGATCATATCCTGACTCTTTCATCCAAAGTAATTTTGATAGTGGAGTCATTGGATGAATCGGCACACCAGTTTTTTGAAAAACATTCGTTCCATCATGTTGCTTCAGCTTTTCTGCCTGCTCAGTACTTCTTCCGTCTGCCCAAATGATTGCATTCGATAACGGTTGATATTCCTCATCAACACAGACTAATGAGTGCATAGCAGATGAAAAACTAATCGTAACCAGTTCATTCTTATGAAGATTGGCTTTCTTTATCACATCTCGCACTGCTTTCACAGCAAACCGTTCAATTTCGACAGGGTCTTGCTCCACCCAACCTTGTTGCGGGTATAGTGATGTAATGTGTTCTTCTGATTCTGTGATTACTTTTCCACTCATATCAAAAACAACTGCTTTTACACTTGTTGTTCCAATATCAAGTCCAATAACAAACTCATTTAACATATAATCATCTTCCTTTGACAGTATTCATTTCCATAGAAAAGGCCTTGGATGATTTCCAAAGCCTGTTTGATTATGAAAGAACCTTATTCATACTACCGCTCTTATATCCAACTAAATCTAATGTTATATATTTATATCCGTATTTTGTTAGTTCACTAGCTATTTTATCATGGTTTTCAAGGACAATGTTCATATCGCTTGGTTCAACTTCTATTCTAGCCATTTCCTGATGTGTTCGAACACGAACCTGACGAATATGAAAAGTTTTTAAATAAGCTTCTGCTTTTTCAATTTTCGTCAACTTCTCAATTGTAATCTTATCTCCATATGCAATTCTTGAAGACAGACAAGCAAAAGAAGGCTTATTCCATGTAGCTAAATCCAATTCTCTTGAGAGCTCTCTTATTTCATCTTTAAATAAGTTTGCTTCCTGCAAAGGACCACGTACTCCTTTCTCCTTCGCAGCTTTCATCCCCGGTCGAAATTCGTTTAAATCATCTGCAATAACACCATATATGATATTTTTAAACCCCTCTTTTTCCATGACAGGAATTATATGTTCAAATAAACTGGTTTTGCAAAAATAACACCGATTACGATCATTTTCTGTATAACCTGGAATGGCTAGTTCTGACGTTTCAATCACTCTATGATTTGCCCCGATTTTCTTAGCTAACTCTTTAGCTTCTTCAAGCTCGCTAGAAGGGTATGTTTCAGAATCTGCTGTTACTGCCAGTACATGCTCAGGTCCTAATGTATCTACAGCCACCTTTAGCAAAAAGGTACTATCGACTCCACCTGAAAAAGCGACAACAACTGATTGCATTTCTCGGAGAATGGACACTAAGTTTTGTAGTTTTTCATTCATCGCTGCCTTCTCCTTTCTTTCTATCAAACTATTAATCCATTAGATTGTCATACTTCCGAAACCACCGTCAACACGAATCATCGCACCTGTTACAAAGCTTGATGCTCTCTCTGAAGAAAGCCAAACAGCAGCACCTTGAAGCTCATCCGGGCTACCGAATCTTTTCATAGGTGTATGATTCATAATGGATTCAACACGCTCTTCACTTAAAATTTTTCGATTCTGTTCAGCAGGGAAGAAACCAGGAATGATCGCGTTTACCCGAATACCATGTGGTGCAAATTCACGCGCCAAAAACTGTGTCATGCTATTAACTCCTGCCTTTGAAACCGAATACGTAAACACTTTTGAAAGTGGTGTTGTCGAAGAAACAGAAGATATATTAATAATACTTCCTTTTCTTCCTTGTTCAATCATTTTCTTAGCAAAAATTTGACAAGTAATCATCATTCCTTTTAGATTCACATCCATGATGTCATCCCATTCTTCATCACTAATTTCAAAAAATGGGGTTGAGCTGTTTTTCCCTGGAGCATTTAAAAGGATATCAAATCCGCCTGACCATTCTTCAATTTCTTTTACCACATTTTCTAAAGATTCACGAGCGCTTACATCTGCCTGGAATGCTTTTGCTGTTCCGCCTGTCTCTTCAATTTCTTGTACAACTTTGTTTGCTTTTTCAAGATTACGGCCAACAATCGCAATCTTAGCTCCATGAGCAGATAGCCCTCCGGCAATAGATGAACCTAATACACTGTTACCGCCTATTGCTACTGCTGTTTTTCCAGTTAAATCAAATAAATTAGACATTCTAGAAATCCCCCTCATTCTATTCATAAAATAAATGGCATATGTTAACGAGATGATTAATTATGATAAATTACCTTCATCATTAAATGGCAGTTCAAAAAGATTGGATAATTGCTCCATATCCGGATGCTGTGTAACATGATCAATCAAAGCTTCCGATACTTCAATTTCAGCAATCTCTAATGTGTTTTTTATACGAACCATTTTTACCTTTGTAAAATCAAGAATATTACATGTTTTAATTGCTGCTTTAATCGCATCTTTATCATTTGCTAATGTAGTAGCGATTTTAGTAGGTGCACAAACGGTTGAAGTTAATCCGTTTGCATACGTTACTTCCCGGTCCATTTTGTCTACAAGACGTTGAGTTGTAAAATCAGCTGTCCCTACACCATTGGCATTTCCTTCTGTTTGATGAGTTAAATCAAGCACGACCATTTTATTTACATCAGGCCCACCCTTTGCGTATGGTGTTGGATATCGACCTGTAATATTGGGGTCCATTCCGTCTCCACTAATGTTTTTTCCAATTTCGTCGATAACCAGCACGTCAATTTGATCAAAGAACAGCTTTGGCAATAGTTGTTTTGCTAATGCCTGAAGAGCCGGTTCCTTTTCTTCAATCTCTTCAACAGGTAAAACTTCAATCCTTGCTACTCTGTCAAATGCGTTTTCAAGTGTGGCTACTCCAAATAAAATCGGTGTCTTTTCCATCATCATTTTCGCCATTGCCGGAACATTTTCTGCCATATATTTAAACCCTAACTGATGGGTAGCTTCTGCTCCTTTTTGTTTTCCCAATCCGATACTGATCATTTTCATAATACCGCTCTCAACTGGCCCACGAAATGCAGTATGTGGCTTAATCCGATTTATAACAACAATCCCGTCTGCTTGTGAAGCATATTTATCAATATAAACCGGTAAACCATTCGGTAATTCCCCTAGTTTTATCACATCCATCGAGGAACGAATTTCTGCTTTCACACTTTCTTCTGTAACTCCAAGATGGGCTAAAACTTCACGTTGTCCTTCAGCTGTAGCACCTCCATGACTCCCCATACTTGGTACTATAAATGGAACAGCACCTAAATCCTTTAAAAATTGCACGGTATATGCCGTGATTTCTACAAGTCGATCCATCCCCCGGCTACCTACAGCAATAGCAATTTCCATACCAGGTCTCACCTTAGAGCGAATGGAATCCTGTTGCAATTTTTCGTCCATTGCTTGTTCTACATTCTCTATTTTTGCATTGTCAAAGTTCTGTTTCACTTTGGCCATTTTTGGAACAGGAATGTCTTTTAATAGATCTTGAAGAATGCCCATAACTTTTTTATCTCCTTTATCTTACAGAAAAGTATTTTTGTGCATTGTTAAAACCAATGTTTTCAACCATTTGTTTTAATATTTTTTCATCATTTGGTACTTTTCCTTCTTCAACCCACTCACCAATGATATTACAAACAATTCTTCTAAAATATTCGTGTCGAACATAAGATAAGAGACTGCGCGAATCAGTTGTCATTCCGATAAAGTGACTTAGTATGCCTAAATTCGCTAAGTCTGTCATTTGTCGGACCATGCCATCATATTGATCATTAAACCACCAGCCTGAGCCGAATTGGACTTTACCCGGAATACCTTCTTCAAAGAAGTTGCCAATCATCGTCCCCAACACATAATTATCACGTGGATTTAAATTATATAGGACAGTTCTAGGTAAGCTTCTTGCTTGATCTAATGTATCCAAGAAGCATGATAATCCTTCTGCGAGCAACTGATCACCGATTGAATCAAATCCGCCATCTGCACCAATTTTCTGTTGCATAAACGTATTATTATTTCGTAATGCACCCATATGCAATTGCATAACCCACTCTTTATTAGCATACATTTTTCCCAACTCTTCAAGGAGATAGGAACGATATCCAATGAGCTCCTCATTTGTAAGCTCTTCGTTATTTAATCGCTTTTGAAAAATCTGTTCAACTTCACTTTTCGGTATTTGCTTATAAACCATTAGTTGAATATCATGATCAGATGCATAACAGCCATTTTCAGCAAAATAATCTACTCTTTGCTGTAATGCAGTTACTAAACCATCAAGTGTTTGAATGTTCATTCCTGAAGCAGACTCTAATTTTTTCAACCATTCTGGAAAGCTAACTCTTTCAAGATAAAGAGCGTGGTCAGGACGAAATGTTGGAGCTACTTCCACTTCAAAAGCAGTATCTTCTCTTATTAACTTATGAAATTCGAGTGTATCAGTCGGATCATCTGTCGTACCGACTAATTGGACATTCGATCTTTCAATATATCTTCGAGGTGTAAAGTCCTCTGTTTGAAGTTTTTCATTACATTCTTCCCAAATCTCCTTCGCAGTATCAGGTGAGAGAAGTTTATTAATTCCAAAGAACGTTCTTAGCTCCATATGGGTCCAGTGATATAAAGGATTTCCAAATAAATGCGGGACTGTTTCTGCCCAAGCCTGGAATTTCTCCCAATCACTTGCATGACCTGTGATTAAATCTTCTTTTACACCATGAATACGCATTGCACGCCATTTATAATGATCACCAGCAAGCCAAAGCTGTGTAATATTCTCAAATGTTTGATTTTCATAGATTTCTTTAGGACTAAGATGACAATGATAGTCGAATATTGGCAAGTCCTTCATAATATTATGATAAAGATTTTCTGCCGTAGAATTGGTTAATAAGAATGAATCACTTAAAAACGGTTTCATTTTATCTCCTCCGTACCCTGTTATTCTTCAAAGTTTTTACTATATTCTCTTTTTGTCATGAACAATTGTGTTATAATGAGATGAATCTTATTAATTAGTTTACAAAACAAATTAATAATCTATGTGTAGAATATCATTTCTATTATTTCTCGTCAATCATTTGTATACCACTTCTCAAATGACTGATTTTCAGTAAAAGTGAAAGAATGTATAATAATTAAATTGATGATTTAGTTATGGCTGTTTTCCAGTAAATATGTTGTTTGTAAAAACTATATTGGTTGATTGGAGCGGAAGGTGCGAGACTACTGTAGGAGCTGTGGGAGGGTGTGACCCCGCAAATGCAAATCGTTGAGGAGAGGCTCACCGCCCACCCCACGGAAAGCGAGCATCCTGGAGATCAAATCAACCGCACAACACATATTACAAAGCAATAAAGTTTGAGAAAACAGCCTTAAGAGTTTTTTCAAAAAATTTTAAGGGTGATTTACATGGCGATAGGTGACGCTGCTTATATAAAAAGTATTAATAGACGTTTAATCATAAGTAAAATAATTGAAGCAGGAATGATCTCCAGAGCAGATTTATCCAAAATAACGAAATTAACAAGAGCTACCATTTCTGTACAAGTAGCTGATTTATTAGAAGAAGAATTAATCGTTGAGTCACATCAGGAACATAACAGTGTGGGAAGAAAACCGATTATGCTGTCAATAAACCTAAAAGCTGGTTATGCATTAGGAGTTGATCTGGACCACAGACATGTCACATTTACATTATCAGATCTAGGGGGAAACCCCGTAAGTACCGACATTATAGAGTTCAAGAATTCAAACTATGATGAAATACTTAACCTGCTCATAGCTAATATCAAACAATATGATGATCAATATTCAGATAGTCGATTCGGGATTGTGGGCGTTGTGATCGGAATTCACGGGACTGTTTCCAAGGATGAAATAATTAACTTTATTCCTCAACATAAATGGAAAGATAAAAACTTAAAAGAAGACTTAGAAAAAGAACTCGATATGCAAATACATATCGAAAATAATGCAAACTTATGCTCATTTGCTGAAAGAGTCTTCAAACATCATCATAGTGAAAATTTAGTCAGTATCAGCATGTACTCGGGTATTGGTTTAGGTGTATTAATAAACGGGGAGCTACTTAAAGGATATCATGGATACGCTGGAGAAATGGGACACATGATCATCGTACCTGATGGTCGTCCTTGTAACTGTGGTAATTCAGGCTGTTGGGAATTATATGCTTCAGAGGCAAGTATCTTAAACCAATTAAAGGAATTACATGCTAATCAACATCTAACCTATCAAGATACTCACAAATTTATCATAAATCAAGATCAACCAACCTGTGATGTACTTGATTCGTTCATTAAATATGTTGCTATAGGTTTAAACAATATTATTAATTTACTAAATCCCGAAACAATTGTTCTCAATAGTGAGTTATTAAAAATGTATCCTAATGTTATTCATAAAATTGAATCAAACCTAACTTCGTCCATTAGCGATTATCATAAAATCTTAATTTCAGATCTCGGAAAACATGCAGCAGTAATGGGAGCTTGTGCATTAGCTATCAAAAGCTTTCTGGGTGTTCCTGATATCCGTTTAACGATCGAAGATCAAAAATAGCAATTTAATCGCAATAGTAAAACCCTACTCTTATTAAAGAATAGGGTTTTTTGATACATATTAATCGTTTCTTTGAGGTATTTGAAGATAAATTTTTTCTAATCGTTCTGCAACATGTTGAAACTGGAAGTGTTTTTTTACATATTCTCTTCCATTCAAACCAAGTGATTTACTTTCAGAAGGATTTGATAATATAAAATCTATTGCATCTGCGAATGCTTTGGGATTGTCGTAATCATTAATGACAAGTCCATTTCTCCCGTGGTGAATAACTTCACCATTTCCCCCTCGATTTGTTGTAATGATTGGGATTGCTGCTGCCATTGCTTCATAATGAACACGGGCAAGTGGTTCATGCCATTGTGAACTACATACAAATAGATCAGCCATGACTAAATGTTCAGGTATATTCTCCGTAGGGACATACTTAGTAAAAAGAACATGTGAAGGGAACTTGGAACTAAGATCAAATAAGCTCTGAACATAATCATCAACAGTATTATCACTAAACCACTTTCCCCCTACGATGACCAACACAATGTCAGGGTATTTATCGATTAAATGGTGCAACGCGTTTATTAACAAATGGGGCCCTTTTGTTTTACTTAAACGACCTATAAAAAGAATCACTTGTTTCTCTTGGAGATCGTAGTGTTTACGTACTCTCTTCCGAATGATTTTCCCCTGTTTTTCATAAACACTTTGATACTTTTGCAGATCTACACCAGAATAAATGACGTGGACCTTATGTGATGCCTGCGGATATCTTTTTACTATTGTTTGCTTTATATAATTGCTGACTGTTGTAATGGCATCTACACATTCAATCGCCCTTAATCCCTCTTCTTTTGTTAGTTTTAACTGTGAAAACATATCGTTATGAAGACTTAAAACAAATGAGCTGTTTGGTGAGGATTCTTTGTAAATAGGAATATGACTGGGTCTGTTAAATACATGAATGACATGAAATTGGTGTTTCTTTATTTCCTCAGCAACATTGTTCATATAGGTTTCTCTCGGAAATCGAAAATATTCTAAATGAGCATGCTTCTCATTGTTTGGAAGAGATTTGTCAGAGATAGAAAAGATCGTCACTTGGTGCTCGGTTAAAAAAGGAATAATCCCATCAAGCATGATCTGAACCGCCCCACCTTTTATTGCAGGTGAAGGTAACTTCTCCGTACATATAAAGGCAATTCTCATTCCCCTATCACCTCTACAAACCGTAAACTTTGCGGATATAGTTCAGTTCTTTAACTAAGCCTTCTTTTAACGATATTTTAGGATTGTAGTGTAGTAGTGTTTGTGCAAGAGTGATATCTGCCCATGTATGTTTCGGTTCTCCGTTAACTTTTTGCGTGTAGTTTATTTTTGATGTTTTCCCTGTTATTTGTTCGAGTAACTCAATGACTTCATTGATGGAGGCTCTTTCTTTTCCACCTATATTAATTGTTCTGCCAATCAAATGATCTTGGTATAACACAGCCGATGTTGCTTCAACACAATCGCTGATAAAAGTAAAATCCCTTGATTGGGTACCATCCCCATATATCGTGATTGGTTCTTCTTTTAGAATTTGAACAATAAATCGGTGGAATGCCATATCAGGCCGTTGTCTTGGTCCATAGACTGTAAAAAATCGAACCACTACAATTGGAACACCGAAACTCTTATTATACACATGACATAGGTGTTCACCGGTTAATTTTGTAATTCCGTAAGGTGAAAGTGGTGTAGATATTGAGTCCTCCGATACTTTTCCGCTCTTTTCGCCATAAATAGATGATGTGGATGCATAGATAAATTTAGTAATATTTTTGTTTTTCACAGCTTCCAATAGACGTTGGGTTGCCAAAATATTATTTGTTACATAAGGGTCAAAGTCTTTTCCCCAACTAGATCGAACACCAGGCATACCTGCCAGATGATAAATGGCGTCCACCTCTTTTAGTACATTGTCCAGATCTGCTGTCAGAAGATCAATTTCCATGAACTGAAATCTTGGATGATTCTTAAATGATTGGAGGTTTACTTCTTTTAGATTTATTGGAGTTGGCCCTATAAAGGTATCTACCCCAATTATTTTATTTTCCGGATCTTTTAGCAGTCTCTCACACAAATGAGATCCAATAAAGCCTGCAGCACCAGTAACAAGTATTTTCATGAGCGTGCAACTCCTACGTATTGAAATCCATGTTCATACGCTTTTGATGGATCGATGCAGTTTCGTGCATCCAGAATAACATTTCCTTTCATAAGCAGCTTAAGTTTCTTCCAATCTAAATAGAGAAATTCAGCCCATTCTGTAGCGATGATTACACATTCAGCATCAGTAACTGCTTGATCTAAAGTAGGAAATTGAATAATATTTGATTCTCCTAAAAAAGGTAACGTTGCTTTTGGATCATATGTGTTTACTGTACAACCTAATTGACTTAATTTTTTGATGAGATAAACCGCTTGAGATTCTCTTGTGTCATCTGTATTTGGTTTGAAAGCAATACCGAGAACTGAAATCGTTTTCCCTTTTAGTGATTCAAAAACAGTTAAAAGTTTTTCAATATAATAATCAATTTGTGAATGATTTGTAGATTGGATGGCTTGTAGAATGATCGGAGTTATATTTTTTTCAAACGCACTTTGTTCTAGTGAACGAACATCTTTCGGAAAACAAGATCCACCATAGCCTAGACCTGAATTTAGAAAGTGCGGACTGATTCGTGGGTCTGTACTGATTCCCCGAACAACATCATCAATATTGACTTCATACTTATCACATATTCTAGCAATTTCATTAATAAATGAGATTTTTGTTGCTAAAAAGGCGTTTGAGGTGTACTTAATCATTTCTGCACCGGAGAGAGTTGTTACGATATAAGGTGCTTCTATTCCTTTATAAAGATATTTTACAATGTTTAAGGATTTAGAATCATTTTTTTTCATGCCCACAACAATTTTATCAGCATGTAACATATCGAAAAGTGCTGACCCTTCCCTTAAAAATTCGGGATTCGAGACGACTGCAAACTGCTCTGGAGCGATTCCTTTTTGAAGTAACTTAGCATGTATCTTTTCGTTCGTACCAGGTGGAACAGTACTTTTCGTAATGATTGTTTTATAATCTGTAAGTGCATCTGCTATCATATCAACTACACTATAAATATATGTTAAGTTGGTTTTACCATCTTCGAGTGAGGGAGTACCCACTGCGATTAAGATAACAGGATGCTTTCGGATATTTTCAATTACTTCAGAACTAAATGTTAAGTTTTTCTCGTTACGAGATATGATTTCCTTTAATCCAGGCTCATAAATTGGTACTTCTCCCCTATTTAATGATCTGATTTTTTCTATATTTGTGTCAACACAACAAACAGTGTGCCCGAGATCTGCAAGGACAGAGGCAGAAGTCAAACCTACATAACCAGCTCCTACTACACATATTTTCATTTCTATATCCCCTCTCCAAAAAGTTTCTATTTCTATACTCTCTATTTTATTAGTGGATAAGCTTATATTGTGATAGAGCATAAACACAATTAATTAGTAAAAACTGTTACCTCTTATGTAATGTAAGAGGAGTTGAGTTATATATGCAATTTTTTATGACTATTTCTTAAAATTAGACTGCATATAAAAGCAGTCTAGGATTTTATCATATTATTCATCTTCATCTGAGATGTCTTGCATGGAAAAAGGTAAATCCATCGATGTAATGTTTCTGCATTGAATTAATACAGGGATTCCGCCATAATTGTAAAATTGATCAGTCATAAACAATGCTGTATTTGTTCTTGGATAAAATTTCTTGAAGATTGCATTATAATAAGTTTTATCGTTTGTATGAATATTTACCTCGGAACCGGATGAGAGTGACTGTAAAATTGAACAGTAGTCATCCATCTTTATACCTCCCTTGAATAGTTTAATATCTTCTAGTTTAATGTATGAAATTAGGACAGATTTGCTTGAACAAATACCCAAATTTCAATAAAAGTGAAAAATACCAAAACTATCATTCATGAAGATACAAGCACAATTTTTATGTTGGTGGATAAATTAGTTAAGTTGTGCTATAACATCCTTCCTTTTACGACATAAATTAAAATAACTTCTCGCAAACTTTTTTATTTAACTGAAAGGTGCAAACGCTTATTTTTATAGGGTTTTCACTTCTCATCCTTCTATTTTGCAATGGAAACTAGTAAGAAAGTTGGCAAAAATGAATATTGGGGGAAAATGAAATGGAAAATGTAAACTTTGGAGAAAATTCAGGTCTTTCTTTTGAACAAACCGGACAAACAGATGAGTTGTCTTTTGTAGAGTTATTAACTGAAGAATTAAGTGAATTACTTGTTGATTTAGATCAAGAGGATCAAGAACATACATTGGGATTTGCTGAAGAAGAGACGGAAGAGGAAGAATACATCGACGACGACGACGATGACGACGATGATAACGATGATGACGATGATGATGACGACGATGATGACGATGATGACGACGATGATGACGATGACGACGATGATGACGACGATGATGACGACGATGATGACGACGATGATGACGACGATGATGACGATGATGACGACGATGATGACGACGATGATGACGACGATGACGACGATGATGACGACGATGGTGACGACGATGATGACGACGATGATGACGACGATGATGACGACGATGATGACGACGATGATGACGACGATGATGACGACGATGATGACGACGATGATGACGACGATGATGACGACGATGATGACGACGATGATGACGACGATGATGACGACGATGATGACGACGATGATGACGACGATGATGACGACGATGATGACGACGATGATGACGACGATGATGACGAGTAAAATAAAATATTCTACTGTATAATAATTAATCCCTATTTTCATTAAGAACGAACCTTAAAGAAAATAGGGATTAATTGTATATGATAAAAGGTAGGATGAAAAATCATCAAAAGTGTGAAACCGTCCACAAGGAAAAATATTATTTTTCCTTATGGACGATGTTTCACATAATTAGTTTATTCAGAAGGTCTATTTAGTAGGTTTTCAAGAGATGATTTTGCAGAAGTCCTGATCATGTCTCTCAGTGCTGCTTTTAATGCATTTTTCTTAGCCTCTCTACTAGTTTCATTACTCTCCTTACTTGCTTCAGTTTTTGTCATGTCATTTTTATCGTCTGCTTTAATAATTTGTAACAGCTTATCTGTTGTTCCTTCCGTAGTTGAAAGACGAGAATTCGCTAAAGAAGATCTAATCATATCTCTTAAATGAGCTCTCAGCATGTCTTTCTTGCTATTTACTGGTGACGTAATTTCTTCCTTACCTGTTTCTGTATTAGGAACATCCATTTCTTCTAGTTTAGCTGATTGATATACTGGTACTGGATTATTCACTGTCTCATCATTGTTTTGATCTTGTAAGGGTTCAGAGGTATCTTGTGTGTCATTAATTGTTGGTTCAATTGTTGGTAATACTTCAGGTTGAGATACACTGAGTGGGGCTTCAAACGATTTTTTCCAAACTTCAAGTATGTTAGAGGCGACCCTATCCCATTGATATAAGCTTAGTGCAAACTCTCTTCCTTTTTCCCCCATTCTTTTCATCAAAGAACGATTCGAAAGTATTTGAGAAATCTTTTCTACAAAATCAGCTGGATCTTCCGGATTTTCTACCACAACGCCATTTTCGTTTAAACTGATAACCTCTGCATTACCTCCTCTTGCAGTTGTTACAATCGGGAGTCCTGCTGCCATTGCCTCGTAATGAACCCGGGCGAGCGGCTCCTGCCATACAGAAGTACAAACGAATAAATCTGCTGCCGCAAACCAATTTTGAATTTCACTAGGGGCAACAAATCCCGTTGTTACTACTGGTATAGGCAGTTTATTAGCTAAAGCCCTTACATAGGCTACATAGTCAGTCACATCATTTTGACTGAACCATTTACTTCCAACAATCACAAGGGCTAGATCTTTATATTTTTTTGATAATTCCGGTAGAGCCCTCACTAACCTATCTACACCTTTATTGTTGGAAAGTCGTCCGGCAAACAATAATACAGTTTTATTCTCTAACCCATTCGCACTTCGAAGCTCTTGACGAATTTTCTGCATTTTTGGATGATGACCTGGCAGAAAACGATCCGTATCAACTCCGGAATAAATAGTATGAAGTTTAGATGCCGCTTCCGGATATAATTCTCTTATTACATTTCCAACATAATTACTGATCGTAATAATGTTCGTCACTTCATTTATGACTACCTTTGCTTCTTCAGGATTAATTTTTTCTGGTGAAAACATATCATTATGCATGCTAAGAACAATTTTTGCATTTGGTGATACTTGTCGGACTGGAAGGACTAAGCGAGGGCGATTAAAAATATGAATAAGATCAAATTGGTTAGCTTCAACATAACGGACCACTTCTTCTCGGTAAACCTCTAGTATTTTTCCAGGAACCCGCACGTATTTTATGCCATCAATTGTTTCTTGATCAGGAAGAGATGGATCATTTACTCCTAATACTGTAATATCATGTTTGTTCCTTAAATGAGGCAGGCTGCCTGCAATATAGGTTTGAATGGCTCCACCAAGTACGGGAGGTACAGGAAGCTTTTCAGTACAAATCATTAATATTTTCATCTTTATTCTACTCCCTTCCAATCGTCCTTTATTTCCTCGAGGATCGGCCATTTTGTTTGGTCAGTATCAACAATTGTTTGAATCATTGTAATAACAGCTGGATCATTTAAGAAAAGTTCAGGTTCATAAACGACTTCCTTGATATTTTTATAAAATTCATTTGGTAAAGATAAATCAATCATTAAGATATTATACAGGTCTTGAGAAATCGGATTTGCTTCATGATAGGCTTTGATCATTTCTCTAATCCAGGTAGCATCCCATCTAAATAAGTCTGCCATCGTACCTGTAATTAATTTTCTTAAGTCACGGATTGGAATATCATAAGCTACACCATCCAGGTCAATGATCCACATCCCATTGGAACCCATTTGACCATTTGACCAACCATAGTCTTGGTGAACTAAACCCCAATATTCATTACCTAGATTTGCCATCTCCAAATAATTAGATTGATTCAGCATTTCAACGCTTCTTTTTGCCTGTTCTTCAAATTGATCAACAACATTTAGAATATGGGCGCTTGCAGGTAGCTCTTCATATGCCCTGGCAATATTTCGAAACCAGTCCATCTTATTTACCATTTTTTGATAATTTTTAGGCCACTTTAACACCCGTGAGGCAATTTCAGCTTGAGGTGGCGGAACATATCCTTTCGTTAAAGCATGGAATTCACCAAGAGCATGACAGAGATGTTTTGCTCCTTCCAAATCTTTTGTAACAGGCACTAAAGATTCTATCCATTCGGCAACAAACCATAATTTGCCGCCAGCCTCAACATAATTTTTTCCATCCTTCGTTTTTACAATAGGCGGTACTCTTGCTTCCTTAACATCTACTAGATATTCCTGAGCACCTAGGCTAAACATACTTCTAGTAGGTCTGCGGTGTAAAAGTTTTATACTTTTGGGTCCTGCGCTGGTTTCTATTTTCCATATTGCGCCGCCTTTATCAGGCTTTGTCGTAACGATTTCAATACTTTGTACTGAGAAATCGTAATGCACCAGGACATCTTGTGCCATTCTTTCAATGTATTCAGGAACGTAAAACTCGTGTTGGGTAAGTTCATCTACTTCCCATGGCACAATTAGCTGCTGCTCCATGAAAACCCCTCCTTTAAAATAACAAAGTCATTTCTATCAGAAAAATGTAATGATCATTGCATGTTTAACTTGTTCATCCAAAAAAGATATCTTATTGTTTATGGAAAATTAGGTGTGAGTTTCAATTCTTGTTTCCTAGAATGATAATCAAGTCATTATTAATTCTAGGATAAAGTTTTGAAGAGAGTAGTGAATAAAGATTGAAGTTTCCACTTTTCATTAGTCGTTTTATTTTATTCCTCTGAAGAAATATACTTTTTATTAAACTATGTTCAAAGAAAATATTTGTATAGGACAGCTCACCCAAGTCTATATGATATTGTTCCTTGTATTTTTAGTCCTTTTACAGATTTGGTCGGAATTTTTTAAAAACCTAAGCGAATCTCTCAAACAATTTAGGTTGTTTTACAATATGAATATAGGAAGTGAAATAATTTTTATGAGGGAGAGCTGGGTATGAAAATCAGAAAAGCAATCATTCCTGCAGCAGGATTAGGAACACGATTTTTGCCTGCAACCAAAGCCTTACCGAAAGAAATGTTACCCATCGTGGATAAACCAACCATACAATATATAGTGGAAGAGGCAGTTGCATCCGGAATTGAAGATATTATAATTATTAGCGGCCGTGGAAAACGATCAATTGAGGATCATTTTGATCAATCATATGAACTGGAAGATGCACTTATAAAAAAGAATAAACAATTACTATATGAAGAAGTTCATCATATCTCAAGCTTGGCTAATATTCATTATATCCGCCAAAAGGAACCAAAAGGATTGGGTCATGCAATTCATTGTGCGAGGAGTTTTATAGGTAATGAACCTTTTGCTGTTCTTCTCGGGGATGATATTATTAAGTCGGAAAAACCATGTTTAAAACAATTAATTGATGTTTTCAATCGATATCATTCCTCCATTGTCGCCGTCCAGGAAGTTCCAGACGAAGATGTCTCAAAATATGGCATTATTAAACCCAAAGGAAGCAATATCGATGATCATATCCGTGCTGTTGATTCTTTAGTTGAAAAGCCTAAAAAAGAAGATGCTCCGTCACGGTTGGCTATTATGGGGCGTTATGTTTTAAGACCGGAAATTTTTGATGTATTACAGACATTGTCACCTGATAAAAGCGGAGAAATTCAATTAACTGATGCCATCAAAATCTTAAATGAAGCACAAGTTGTTTATGCTTATCAGTTTGAAGGGCAAAGATATGATATAGGACATAAAGCGGGCTTTGTCCGTGCAACAATTGACTTTGCATTAGAACGTGAAGATTTACGGGATGATGTGATTCAATATTTAAAGAAAATTGTTGCTAACATTGATAAATGATAATAATATCTTAGACTGTAGGCATTGTAAATTTATGTTTGCTACAGTCTAAGTAGTTTTAAGTGAACTTTTCGGTGGTGAAATACTTTATGCACAATCTATCAGAACATTAACTTTGATCAAGACATCCAATTTGTATGGAAAACTCCTTCTGTATCAACACGTTGATACGTATGTGCACCAAAATAATCGCGTTGAGCTTGCAAGAGATTAGCTGGTAATGTTTCACTGCGATAACTATCGAAGTATGCAATTGCGCTTGAGAAAGCAGGTACAGGTATACCTTTTTGTACTGCTAATGAGATGACTTTACGCAATGCTGTTTGATAGTTTGCAGCAATTTCATTAAAATATGGATCTAATAACAAGTTTGCTAATTGTGGATCACGATCATAAGCATCTTTAATTTTTTGCAGGAATTGAGCACGAATAATACATCCGCCTCGGAAAATCATCGCTATATCCCCATAACTAAGATTCCACTCATATTCTTCAGACGCCGCTCTCATTTGCGCAAAACCTTGTGCATATGACACAATTTTACTTAAATATAGAGCTTCACGAACAGCTTCAATTAGCTCGTCTTTATCTCCATTAAACACAGCAGTATCAGGACCTTTTAATAGTTTACTAGCTTTTACTCGTTCTTCTTTCATGGCAGATATAAAGCGTGCAAATACTGATTCTGTAATGATCGGAAGCGGAGTCCCTAAGTCTAGAGCATTTTGACTTGTCCATTTCCCAGTTCCTTTTTGACCTGCTGTATCAAGAATAACATCTACTAAAGGCTTACCCGTTTCTTCATCAATCTTAGTAAAGATGTCAGCTGTAATCTCAATAAGATAACTGTCCAGTTCTCCTTTATTCCACTCAGAAAATACCTCATGAAGCTCTTTAGCACCTAATCCCAGTACATTTTTCAGAATGAAATACGCTTCACAAATTAATTGCATATCACCATATTCGATTCCATTGTGAACCATCTTTACATAATGACCCGCTCCATTAGGTCCGATGTATGTAACACATGCATCTTCATCCACTTTTGCAGAAATCGCTTTTAAAATTGGCTCTACAAGCTGATAGGCTTCCTTTTGACCACCAGGCATAATGGAAGGTCCCTTAAGTGCTCCTTCTTCGCCGCCTGATACACCTGTTCCTATAAAGTGAATACCTGTGGATTCCAATTCTTTATTACGTCTAATTGTATCTTGGAAAAACGTATTTCCACCATCTATTAAAATATCATCTTTTTCAAGATATGGCTTTAAGGATTCAATTGTAGCGTCAGTTGCACTACCAGCCTTAACCATTAACAATATTTTACGTGGTGTTTCTAATGATTGAACAAATTCTTCAATCGTTTTCAAGCCTACAAAATTCTTTCCTTCTGCTTCGTTCTTTAAAAATTCCTCTGTTTTTTCATAAGAACGGTTAAAAACAGATACTGAGTAGCCTTTACTTTCAATGTTTAGCGCAAGATTTTTTCCCATTACGGCTAAGCCGATTACACCAATTTGTTGTTTTGACATTATTTTTTTCCTTTCTAAATAAATTCTCAGGTGAAAAATTACCACTCAAATAAAAACTTCAAATTAATTTGTTTTGTAAACTAATTAATAATAGAAAGATACCATTTAATATGTTGTTGTGTCAATATAACGAAGATAAACCTTATTAAAATATTACAGACAAATCGATACATTTCAGCACATGAAGGTGTGTTTCCTTTCTTGTTTTGGACCTTTTATGTATTATTTCTTTTTAGAGAATTGTTCATTAAAATTTGCTTGTTAGGAATGTGATTCTGGATATGAATCTACATACTAATAATTCTTAACACCAATTACTTTTACAAGATAATCTTACTAACCATGGATGGCACGTGAAATTATTGGAAAAAATACTTTTGAAAGGGGTGCAAAAGATGAAAAAGCAAAAAGCTCAACTGAACAACCAACAATTGCAGAAGGTATGAATACTGAGGATGAGTTGCAACAAGATGCCAGCTCAGAGGAAATTTCTAAAGGAGAATATACGAATGTAACGACTCTCTCTTTAGATGAAAATGATCCAAGTTAAATAATATAGATTATGAACCTTTACAACGTTATTTTTAACGGTGTCAGTTTGTAGACAAAGTAAAATTTGCTAGCCCTTCAGACTGATTGCTAACGCTCGCTTTCGAGGCACGAAGCCTTGTGAGGAGCGGAGTTACCGGTGTTGGGGAATGAGCACCGCAGCAAGGTGAGTAACGAAGAAAGCGAGCGTTTGTCAACAGTCTGACACCGTTATTTTAAACGGTGTTTTCATTTACTATTTCATCTCTCGATAAAGAGGTATGACTATTTAGTAGAAGAAAAAACTAAATTTGTACGGTTTGTTTCTTAATTTATTGTGAATTCATATAAAAAACGTCCCAAATCCTCGATAAAAAGGATTTAAGACGTTCCGTTGTTTTAAAAAATTTATTATAAAGCTACAGTATAACCTTTAGCTCCCTTTTTCAATTCTTCTCCATTTACATACAGTTTACGCTCTTCATTTTCAGGTAAATAGAAGCTAAAAGTTTCGTATGGAAGCTTGTATTCTCCATCAATTTTGTAGCTTACATCTATTTTTTCTGCATCTGCATCCATTTGAACATTAACGATCGTATGATTTTCCTTGTAGTTAGCTGAGACACCATCATCCTCATAAAGAGCATAAGAAGTACTGCCTGATTGCTTGTGTGGGAATAACAGGAATCCTCGTTCATCCTTATCTTTATTTGAGAAAGTAGAATCTGTATCATTAATCGGTATAATACTTCCTCCTTTTATTAGCAAAGGATTGTATTCCAATGGTGCCGGGAGAGTCACAGTTTGACCGCCTTCATACCAGACCGATGTATGATAGTCATACCAACCCCCTTCATATGTTGGCAGGTAAACAACTCTTTCTCTTTGTCCTTCTTCAACAACTGAAGCAACAAGCATAGATTCACCTAACATGAAATCATCATTTTCCTCAAACGTTTTGACATCTGATTCAAATTCATAAAAAGTAGGACGAAGGATTGGCTCATACTTTTCATGTGCATTGTATAAAGCAGTATAAAGGTATGGCGTTATTCTGTGACGAAACTTGATTAAATCTCTTATCGTACCAGTTGTCTCTTCATACATCCAAGGAACATTAACTGATTTATCGTCATTCCATGAATGAATGGTAAAACGCGGATGGAAAATTCCGTTTTGTACCCATCTAACCAATAATTCCGGTTCTGGAGCCGGCCCTGAGAACCCGCCAATATCATGTCCGATATTATAAATACCTGACATGCTTAACCCAAGTCCCATTTTGATATTGTATTTTAGGGACTTCCAGCTTGTATAGTTGTCACCAGACCACGTTTGCACGTAACGCTGCATACCTGGGCTTCCTGATCTGGAAATTAAATAAGGTCTAATGTCTGGAGCGAATTCTTTTTGTGCTTCGTATGAAGCTTTCATCATAAGAAGCGGCTGCAAAGAGCGCACAGCTTCAAAATTAATTCCCTCTCCAAAGCCATTACATTTTGCATCTTTAGACCAAATTTCGAATTCATTATTATCATTCCATGTGGAATCGATTCCGTATTCAAGCAGCTGTTCTGTTACTTTTTGCTTCCACCATTTAACAGACTCTTCGTTGGTAAAGTCAACGTATGCGCCCACTTCATCCCAGAATTGAGACATTTCCGTATTTCCATCACCTGATTTTATAAACATCTCTTTTTCATTCAACTCACTGAAAAGAGGGTGATCCTTTAATAAAGCAGGTTTAATATTCGCACAAAGCTTAACGCCTTTTTCATGGTAGTGATTAATAAAACCTTTAGCATCCGGAAACTTATCTGTATTCCAATTGAATACGTAACGCTTATCTTCTATTGATGTATATCCTGAAGATAACTGAAATGAATCACAGAGAATGTCATGCTCTTCACACTCTTCAATAAACTTATTCAATTGTTTCTGAGCATCTGGAGCATCCGTATAAGTCATTGTCGAGCCTGAATATCCAAAACTCCACTTAGGAGCAAATATTGTCTTACCAGTTAGCCAAGAATACTTTTTCACAACATCCTTAACTTCAGGTCCTAAAATGATATAGTAATCTAAATCCCCATCTATAGATTGATAGTAGCGGTACCAACCATGATAGTTATCCATTTCATTACCCATATCAAAGATGCTTTGTGCCATATTATCGTAGAAAATACCAAACGAAATACCTGTTTGCTTGCTTCTCGTAATATAAAATGGAATATGTTTATACAATGGATCCGTATGTTGAGCATCATAACCCATTGGATCAATACTTAACATTCTATAACGTTTACCGTATCGATCCATATCTCCGCTTTTTTCACCTAGTCCGTAATACTGTTCATCTTTCGTACGTTGGAGATAATGAAAAATCCCCTCTCCCAATGAACCGTCAAAATTATAGGCCTGTGTCGCACGGTCAGCAGCAATTTGTTTTACATTTCCTTCATTATCTTTGGAGAACCATGTAATTTTAAATCCATCTAAATCAATGTCCAACTTTAACAATTCTGTCTCAACTATGAAGGCTCTTCCATCATTCCGAAACGAATATTCCGGTAAGGAAAATGGTGATATATCCAGACGATCTCTTCCCTTAAGAGGCACATCATCCATGCCTGGAGCGACAAGCCATGTATGTTTCACTTCCAACTGATCACTTTTGGTCATCAATACTCGTATCATATCCTGTTCTAAAACAATAATTCGTGCTAGAACATTAGAGTTTTCTAAACTAAAAGATAACGTATTATTCTTTTCTTCTAAAAATTGAAATTGATATTTTTCTCTTAATGACATAGTCTCACCTTTTTCTTTATGTTGTCAGTTATTTAAGTTTGTTTCGTCCAATTAGTGATTAAACTAGAACATTAATAGCCAAGTAATCTTGGTAACACCATACTAATTTCCGGTATATACGTAACAAGAAGCAAGACGATAATGATCACAATATAGAATGGTATAAGTGGTTTGATAACATCTTCCAAATCTAAATTTGCAATACTTGCCCCCACGAACAACGCACTTCCTACAGGAGGTGTAATATTTCCAATACTCAAGTTCATGATTAACATAACTCCAAAATGAATCGGATCCATTCCAAAGCTCGTTGCAATCGGTAAGAAAATTGGTGTGAAAATTAGAACCGCTGGAGTAATATCCATGAATGTCCCGATAATTAACAAGAATATATTTATGATTAATAGAACAATAATTGGGTTATCAGAAATCCCCATAATAATTTCACTTATAGCCGTAGGTATGCCGGTAAATGCCATAACCCAGGACATAATTGAAGATGCTGCAACAAGAAGCATAATAACAGCTGTAATTTCAACTGTTTCCATGATGATTCTCGGCATGTCTGAAATCTTAACTGTACGGTAAATCAACGCTAATAAAAATGTATATGCAACAGCTACAGCTGCAGCTTCAGTTGCAGTGAAAATACCGCCTAAGATTCCACCTATAACGATAACTATTAACAATAAACTTGGAATGGCATCTAAAAATGTTTTAAACGCTACTTTAAAAGAAACTCTTTCTGATACTGGGTAATTTCTTCGTTTCGCAATAATAAAACCAACAACCATACATGCTAATCCCCATAAAATCCCTGGAATATAGCCTGCAATAAACAGAGCTGCTACAGAAGTTCCACCACTTACTAGGGAGTAGATAATCAATGCACCACTTGGAGGAATAATAAGGCCAGTTGGTGCAGAAGCAATATTTACAGCAGCTGAGAATTTAGGGTCATAGCCTTCTTTCTTTTGTAGCGGTCCAATTGTACCGCCGATTGCTGCCGCTGCTGCTACAGAAGAACCGGAAAGTGATCCAAATAACATGTTCCCCAACACGTTTGCATGACCTAGAGATCCTGGCATTCTACCAACAAGCACTTTTGCAAAGTTGATGAGACGCTCAGCAATTCCACCATTATTCATTAAGATCCCAGAAAGAATAAAAAAGGGAACAGCGAGCAACGTAAAACTATCCAGTCCTGTTACAATCTTTTGTGATGCCGTAAATATTGCCATGTCCCAAGGCAAAACCGAAACAATTGCAGCCATTGAAGAAATGACAATACTTACAGAAATAGGCACACTTAAAACAAGCATGAGTAAAAATACAATAATTAAGACAAGCCCCGCCTGTAATGCCATGAATGCTCACTCCTTTTTTCCTTTATACCTAAAAGTTGTCGTTACGGTCTATCCACCTACGACTGTGTTATTTGTTTTCGTAAAGTAATCCTTTATATGAAGGATTAAATAAAATAAAAATAGAACACCTGACACGATAAGACTTAAATATAAATATTGCATCGGCATTCCCAATGCTGAAGAAACTTGCCCAACTGCATTTTGATAGGCTTTTGTTCCACCGAATAGAAGAATAACCGCAATGAAAACTAGCACAAACGCTTCAACAAGCAAGTTAAGGTATAGTTGATATTTCTCAGGTACTTTCCGGGCAACAAACACAACAGCTAAATGTTTCTTTTTTCCGTATGCATAAGCTGATCCAACCATAGTCAACCAAATAAGAGAATATCGCAAAAACTCCTCTGATACTGTACTAGGAGAATTTAATACAAAACGAGTAAACACTTGCCAACAAGCCACTAAAACCATAACGATCATTAAGGAGCATGTTAAAAATGCTGTCACCTTATCCACTATTTTTCTCATCAGATCGTCACCTTCTCTTTCAATATTTTGATAGGCCTCTTATTTCTGTTAATAAACTTACCAGAAATTAAAGAGGCCTATTGTCTTCACTACCTATTTAAGATAGCTTTGAAAATCATCAAAGTATTTTGCATTGTTTTCATTTTCTGCTTTGTATGTTTCATGTAATGGTGCTGCAGCATCAATGAAAGCTTTTTTATCAATTGTGTAGAATGTTACACCCATTTCTTCTGAAGCCTTGATTGAATCTTCAACTGCTTTTTGCCATACATCTTTATGACTTTCAGATGATGCTTTTGCCGCATCTTGAATTGCTTTTTGCTGATCTTCAGATAACTTGTCCCACATGTTAGTGCTTACAATTAACACATCAGGTACATATTGGTGTTCTGTATATGTGTAGGCTTTGGCAACTTCTCCATGTTTGTTGTTTGTTAGAGCCGTTTCATTATTTTCTGCCCCATCAATTACACCTTGTTGCAGAGAAGTGTAAACTTCACCAAATGACATTGGAGTTGGCGCTCCACCCATTGCTTCGATCATAGAAATCGATGTCGGACTTTCTTGTACACGAATTTTCATACCTTTCATATCTGCAGGTGACTCAACTTTTTTATCAGCTGTATAGATACTTCGTTGACCTCCATCATACCAGCCAATAGCTACAAACCCTTGATCTTTAGTACCTTGAAAAATCTCTTGCACAGCTTCACTATTGTCCATCACTTCATGATAGTGTTCTCTACTTTGAAAAATATATGGAAGTGAAAAGATTGCATAGTTAGTATCAAACGCTTCCAATGCACTCGCACTTACCTTTGCCATGTCAAGTGTTCCTGACTTTACAAGCTCAATCACATCACGTTCTTGACCAAGTTGACCATTTGGAAATATTTCAACCTTAACACTTCCATCTGAATTTTCCTCAGATAGTTTCGAAAACTCCACTAATGATGTATGAACAGGATGATCTTCTGGTTGATTATGCGCTAATCGTAATGAAACTGATTTTGCACCGTCACCTTCCGCGTTACTTCCTCCTGAACTATTTGATCCACATGCAGCTAATAATGATAAAGATAGAATACTAGTTGCAGCAATTGAAAATATTTTTTTCATTTTCATAGATATGTCCCCCTAGCTTTCATGTTTAATGTCTGTCTGTAATCCTTTTCAACTACTTCCAAAAAAATATTTGTTATAGAAGAAAGTCCTTTTTCCACTAAAAAACGTTTTCATTTTAAAGGTATAAAGGGTTTTCATTCCTTTCAAAACAAATATAACAACGTTGTTATTACACTACCTATGCTACATGATGAAAACCCTTTTTTCAAGTGTTTTTCGACAAAAAATTTATGAAAATATCATTGAAAGCGTTTGACAATTCCCTTTACACCTGTAAAAATATGAATATATATTTTAAATTCGCGATTATTACTAACAACATTAGCAAACGTTGTTATTTAAGTATAAAAATAAAACTATAGTTGGTGAATTCTCATGACAATAACAATAAAGGATATTGCAAAACAAGTTGGTGTTAGCTACTCAACCGTATCAAAGGCACTAAATAATAGCCCGCTTGTCAAACAGGAAACAAAAGATAAAATTATTAAATTAGCAAAAGAGATGGGCTATGAACCTAATTATGCAGCTCAAAGTCTTGTCTCAAAACAATCTAGGGTAATTGGCTTAATTTGGCCTACCTTAGAACGAGTCGCCCCTTCTACATTAATTACAAAGATTAACGAAGAAATTAGTAAACATAACTATTCCATGATCCTATCAATTAACTCAATAGAAGAATCAATAGAAATGTTTAAACGATTCCAAGTAGATGGAGTCATTATCTTTAATAGAGATAACTTCGAAATGCCAAAAACCTTTCCAATGCCTTGTTGTGACTTATGGTGTTAATAAAAATAAGTCTATCCCGGTAATTGATGTAAATTATAGAGAAGCCATGCAAACAGCTGTTGAATACTTATATCACCTTGGGCATGAAAACATCGCTTTTCTCGGAGACTTTTCTTTTATCGATGAAAGACAAGTAGAAAAATATTACGGTTTTCAGCAAGCAATGGAAAAATTTAGTTTAAAATTAAATAGTCATAACTTAATCAATACCGGCGGACTTGATTGGTATGATGGCTACATGGCCACAAACCGCCTTTTAAGCTCACCGTTTCAGCCAACAGCTATTATCGGAACAAGTTATGACATCAGTGCAGGGATAGTTCGTTCTTTAAGACAAGCGAATTATATTCTCCCTAAGGATATGTCTGTTATAAGCTATGATAATATTCCGCAAATGGAAAACTTGGAAGTTCCATTAACAAGCGTTGGAGTACCTGTTGAAGAAATTGCTCAGAACATGGTGCAAACGTTGTTAAACTATATTAAGGATCCAGCTACAGTTCCACTTAGTCAAACACTAACACCAAAAATTAACGAAAGAACTTCCTGTGCCAGAGCTGGAAAATTTCAATTAGGTCAATAAGAGAGAAGATGATTCCAGAAAGAAAAACCGGAATCATCTTTTTTTCCTTTTCGAGCATTTCAAGCATTCATTAATAATTTGAAACATCCGTGTTGCTGGAGTCATGTCCTGTTGCAGCCTCAATTGCTACTTCAAGTTCAGCCGAGAACCGCTTGTTTTGGATTTCAGTCCACTCAAATCGATCACTCATATATCGGCAAACATCAGCTTTCCACTTTCTAACTGAATCAATATCAAATAACAGGTTTCCAGTTCTTCTAAAATAAAAATCAACTGGCGTAGCTGCCATCTCACATTCAATTGCATAAATCAACTTCGCAAGTACAACTAATGGAAGTCCATACTTACTTGCTTCGTCTTTCTTTTCATGAAGTAATTCAAAGACATCTGAAACATTCGAACCGTAAAATGACGCAAGATGTAGTGCCTCTTCTTTTGATAGTCCAATATTTACTCCTTTTGCTGCTGCATCTTGAACAAATTTTTCAAATTTTTTCGACCCTCCAACTTCTCCTCCGGAAATCGGCAACTTCAAAGTTTGACACCCTTTAAAGGTTCTTCCCTCTTCTGATTGAAATTTCTGAGCCACAACATTCACAATCGTTTCGGCCATTTTTCTATAACCGGTTAATTTCCCACCGGCAATTGTGATAAGGCCTGATTCAGATTCCCAAATCTCATCTTTACGTGAAATCTCTGAAGGGTCCTTCCCTTCTTCCAGAATAAGAGGACGTACCCCAGCCCAAGAAGATTCCACATCCTTTCTTGTTGCCTTAACTCCAGGAAACATAAAATTAATAGCATCAATAATGTAATCAACATCCTCCGGGGTAATTTCCGGTGAAACAGGATCATCATGATAGAATGTATCTGTCGTCCCTACGTAGGTTTTTCCATTTCTAGGAATAGCGAATATCATTCTTTTGTCTTCTTTTGTATCAAAATAAATTGCTTGCTTTAACGGAAAGCGGGACTGATCGATGACGATATGAACACCTTTTGATAAGATCAGACCCTTTCCTTTTTTAGATCCGTCTTTTTCCCTTAAACCATCTACCCATGGTCCAGTGGCATTAATCACTTTTTTCGCTCGAATTTCATATATTTCACCAGTTAACTGGTCTTCAACTACGACTCCTGTTACTTTGCCTGCTTCATAGAGAAAATCTTTAACTTTTGCATAATTTAGTGCTTTTGTACCTTTGTTAACTGCAGCTTTTAAAACTTCAATCGTGAGCCTTGCATCATCTGTACGATATTCAACATAGTAACCGCCACCCTTTAACCCTTCTTTTTTAATCAAAGGTTCTCTCTCTAGCGTTTCTCCTACATTAAACATCACTCTGCGTTCACTTTTTTTCACTCCTGCCAGGAAGTCATATACTCTTAGCCCAATAGATGTCATAAATTTACCAAAATTTCCTCCTTCATAAAAAGGAAGTAACATCCACTCTGGTGTTGTTACATGTGGACCATTTTCATAAACAATCGCTCTTTCCTTCCCAACTTCTGCTACTACTTTAAAGTCCAGCTGTTTTAAATATCTTAATCCTCCGTGTACGAGCTTTGTAGAACGACTGGATGTACCTGCAGCAAAGTCCTGCATGTCTACTAAAGCTGTCGTCATTCCACGAGTTGTTGCATCCAGTGCAATTCCTGCCCCTGTAATACCGCCGCCGATAACTAATATATCAAAAGACTTCTCTGTTAGTTCAGTAATAATTTCGTTTCTTTTCAAGTTAGATAACATTTATTTTTCCTCCTTATGGACGTAAAAAAGAGACCACGAACAACATTATCCAAAAATAGATAATGTGTCGTGGTCTCTCCGTTTCTCAATACCGTTTATTAACTTGTTTATAGTATAGCAGATTTATTTCTATTTGTGTATCTTAACTTACATTTATTATTAAAATGCCATTGCCGCTTGAACTGCCTTTTTCCAGCCATCGTATAGCTCATCACGTTTTTCTTGTGCCATATTTGGCTCGAATTGTTGATCAACAGCCCACTGTAATTCAATTTCTTTTTGGCTCTCCCAATAACCGACAGCCAATCCAGCAAGGTATGCTGCGCCAAGTGCTGTTGTTTCATTGATCACTGGTCTTTCTACTAAAACATTTAACAAATCACTTTGAAATTCTAATAGGAAGTTATTTTTGACAACTCCTCCATCAACCCGAAGTGTTTTTAATTCAATGCCTGAATCAACTTCCATGACAGATAATACATCCTTCGTTTGATAAGCCAGTGATTCAATCGTTGCCCTCACAAAGTGCTCTTTGCTTGTTCCGCGTGTTAGTCCAAAAACAGATCCCCGTACTTCACTGTTCCAGTATGGTGTACCAAGGCCAACAAAGGCCGGAACCACATAAACACCCTCAGTTGAGTCCACTCTTCTTGCATATTTCTCACTATCACTTGCTGAATTTAACATTCTCATACCGTCTTTTAGCCATTGAATAGCTGCACCTGCAATAAAAATACTACCTTCAAGTGCATACTCGACTTTGCCGTTTATTCCCCAAGCGATAGTAGTTAATAACCCATGCTCAGATTCAACAGCTTTTTCACCTGTATTCATCAGCATAAAACAGCCTGTCCCATATGTGCTTTTACCCATCCCCTTTTCAAAGCAGAGCCTGTCCAAACATTGCAGCTTGTTGATCTCCCGCCGCTCCTGCGATTGGAACCTCTTCACCAAAGAAATGATATCCAACTGTATGTGCATAAATTTCAGAGGATGACCGAACCTCCGGCAGCATTGAGGATGGGACATTTAGTATTTCCAATAATTCTTCATCCCATTTTAACTCATGAATATTAAACATCAACGTTCTTGAAGCATTACTAAAATCTGTTACATGTGCTTTACCACCGGATAACTTCCAAATGAGCCAAGTGTCAATTGTACCGAACAACAGTTTACCCTCTTCGGCTTTACTTCTCGCCCCTTCTACATTGTCCAGTATCCACTTAACCTTTGTACCGGAGAAATAAGGATCAATTAATAACCCTGTTTTTTTCCGAATTGTCTGCTCATAGCCACCCTGCTTAAGCTCTTCACAAATTCCACTTGTTTGCCTTGACTGCCAAACAATCGCATGATATACAGGTGCTCCCGTCTCTTTATCCCACACAACCGTTGTTTCACGCTGATTCGTAATTCCAATTCCTTCTATTTGTTCTGCTCTTATATTTGATTCTGATAAGGCAGTAGCTATTACAGCAAGAATTGAACCCCAGATCTCATTTGCATTGTGCTCAACCCAACCAGATTGCGGGAAATATTGTTTGAATTCCTTTTGAGCCGTATGAACAATTTCACCTTTTTTATTAAATATAATAGCCCTTGAGCTTGTTGTACCTTGATCTAATGATAAGATGTATGTTTCCATCGATAATCCTCCTGCAATCTATGTGAATATTTATCTTTCAGAGTTACAATTCATTAAAAAAACATGGCTGATCGCCAAGTCCTATGGCGAAAGTCTTAGTTCTTTTTATACTTCATCTATAAATTCTTATCTTTACTGAAAGTAAAAAAAGAAGATTCGGCAGAAAACACCCTATTTTTGGCATTTGTCTGTGAATCTCCTAATCTCCGTCACACTTATTAACTTGTATAAAATTATATCCCGATTATGGAAACGATGTCAATCACATTTTACATTCACGAACATAAACTATTAAAATGATTAACTAATTATTTTTTTATGTTAAAAATACGTAAATTTTATGAAAACGCAATTGTGAGATTGTAAATATTTAACCTAGCAGAAGGTTTGTGTTACTTTGTCCTATAATAATTATTGTCAGTATTCACCTTATTGTTACCATTAGCAATTCATATTTCCCCTTATATTCTTGGCTGATAACAGCTATATTATATTGGAGTTTACTAGGAATTATGATTGGTAAGTTTGTCTCAATTGATACTATTAAAGATTGGTTTAAAAAACCGCAATTTAAAAAGAAGTGGTTGATCATTGGAATTCTAATTGGAGTTTTTCCTATTACCGGAATCATTATCCCAAATTACATATTAATTATAGAGTATCCATTGGGAGCATCCCTTGTGATGTTGTTTGCTCTCATTAACCCTTGGTTTGAACAAATGTATTATGCCGGGAAAAAACTTCCCAATGGGTTATTGTGATATACTCAAGCATTCTATTTTCTTTGTGTCATTTCTTTTTATGGAGAATATTTTCGATTGGCAACCGATCACTACAATTGTTAATCGTCCTCTTTATTATGGGATTGTTTTGGTCAATAATACGATATAAAACGAACAGCTTACGATGGCCATTATTTTCTCATTTTCTAGTTGATATCGGGAATCTATCTGTTTTTGTATTTTTAAATCTCTATATTCCACCTAGCATGTAAGAACACCGATAGCTCTCGGTGTTCTGTACTTTATACTTTCTTCCCAACATCATGATTCGGATTTGTTTTGTTACCAGTTGATGCTTCATATCCAACCTTGTACGTCCCCTTCTTAGCATGTTTTACTGCATCAGGCATTTTGTATTGGTCTAAATCATCCTGAAATTGTTTATCTTTCATAATACACCCCTTTTATTTATGACATACTAATTATAGAATCTCCAGGTATTCAACATTTATGAATGGTGAATTTTAGAAATTAATCATATAGAATTTATTTATTTGCTTTTTAAAATAACTTATTAAAATAATGAAAGGGAGCCGTTTTTTCCCGGCTCCCTTTCAATCTACTTCTATTATTTACTGACCCCACATCAGTCTAGCTTTATTAACTCATCAACTTTCACCGGTTGACCAGTGCTTAGAGAGATATTTCCCGCAATTCCAGTTAAAATCGACATCGCACCATCAACATGGGTAGCCGCACGATTAAATTCGTCTTTTACAGGAGTTCCGAAGATATCTTGAAGAAGAACTGGGTCTCCACCTCCATGTCCTCCTGTTCCTTCAACTACGTCTACTTCATAAGGCTGACCAAACATAGGCATGACCATAATCGATTTTTCTTGAACCTTTCCTTCCTCATCCTTGCTTCCACAAGAATTAATATAAGACTGCTCACGAATGCGGACTTCAATTCTACCTTTTGTACCATTGAAGGACACCATATATCCTTCCCATGGTAGATAAGCATTTAAGGAATAATTGAGAATCGCTTTATTCTTGTACGTTACCATCACACCTAGTGTATCCTCGATATTTATTCCATCACCGAATACACTTTGATCTCGTTGATAGCCATCTTCAATTTCTGCATCCAAGTACATGGCCTTTAAATGTTGATTTCCTTCCAAGTCAATTGCGAACGGGTCTTCCTTAGCAAACTTGCTTCCATGTGCACGTTGGTAAAATTGGGTTATACCTCTTGATTCGGCATTTTCTCGCCCATAAAAACGTAATCCGCCGGCTGCATAAACAGTTTCAGGTGTTGTTCCCAACCAAAAATTAACCAAATCAAAATGGTGAGTGGATTTATGTACAAGCAGACCTCCGCTATTCCGCTTATCACGGTGCCATCTACGGAAGTAGTCTGCACCATGCTGTGTATCCAATGCCCATTCAAAATTAACTGAGTTTACTTGACCAATCACATCATTCATAATAAGTTCTCTAAGCTTTGTGTTATGAGGAGCATAGCGGTAATTGAAGGCTACGCGAACTTCCTTACCAGTACGATGTACAGCATCAATAATGGCCCGACATTTCTCCGCATCAACCGTCATTGGCTTTTCGGTAACTACATCACACCCAAGTTCCAATGCTTTTATAATGTACGTATGGTGGGTACGGTCAACGGAAGTTACAACCACAGTATCCGGCTTTTCCTTTTCAATCATCAGTTCGAATTCTGTATGTAAATATGTGTTTATTTGTGAATGGTCATATCTTTCTTCTAATAAACGATTCGCATAATCCATTCTCGTTTGATTCAAATCGCAAAAAGCTACCAGCTGACATGTTTCCTTAAAGTCTCGCACAATGGCTCCGTAAAAAAACTCTGCTCTTCCACCTGTACCTACTAACACGTATTTTTTCACAATAAAAACTCCTTATCTATTCATTTTATATGTCATTTCACTTTATTACCTCTGCTAGATTTTCATGCTCTTGTTTTTCAATTTTTACATTGTTATCAGTTCATAACAATTCATTCACATTTCTTAACGTGTGTGTGTGTCATAATCAAATGTTTTACCTTCTAATCGGCCAATTAGAGCTTCATACAAATTTTACGGGATCAACGAGTGGCGTTCACTTATTAAATCAATTAAGTTTAAGTGGAGTAACAGGCACTGTATCACCATATCTAGTTTTAATTTGGGTTTTTCACAGTTATTTCTTGATATAGCTCTGTTGAACTGAGCTATTAGTCAACCTCCATAGAACCCATACGATTTGAAAACACTCTTTTTCTAAACCCTCAACTTGAATCTTTTTCACCCTTCATCCTTCCAGCTTTTTCCCTATTCATTTATTATTTTTTAGACAAGCTTAGAACTTTAAGGAGCCACGATTTGTTTTATCTCAAACACCTTATTACTAATTTGAAAAATAAAATAACATCCAATACTAAAGCTAATAAATATTGTCATCGGTTGCCAAATAAATAGAAGGAAAATTCCTATCATCACACCGATTCCTAGTAAACTTCTTGGGAGAAACCCCATTGCTAAGAAAAAGGAGTTCTTCACAATATCAAACACTCGCAAGTCATAGTGAACCATTACCGGAAACAAGAAAACTGTCGTTAACAGCATCAGCCCTGCAAATAAAATAACGAAAGGAAATAGAAAAAATTTGATGGACTCGACCTCTAGTAGTAAAACAAAATTCATATATAATACAAGTGCAAAAAATCCCCAAAGTAAACCGATCATAAAGCTTTGTTTCAAGTTTTCTTTGAAGTGTTTAAAGAATGCTTTAAAGACAGATTCATCATGATGAAGAATCCATTGTCGACTAACAGCAAACATTGCTGCTGTTGCAGGAAAAATCGTTACAACAGGTAAACATGTAAGCAACCAGATGAGATTGAGCAAAAAGAAGTTTGTGAGAATCTCTAAAACTCGAAAAAACTTACCGTTCATAAAGTTCATTCTTTCACCCCATTTAGTTGGAATTGTGATTCTAAGGTCAGCTCCACTTAATTTCATCTAATTTAAACTATTTTTCTGACATGACATCCTTCTTTCTCTTGTTTACCTATGATTTTTGCAACTTCAGAAGGTTTTTTTGCAGAGCTGACACATTTTTTTGCAACTTTTCTCACTTTCTTGCAAACTACCCTAGCTTTTTTGCACATTCCCATTCTATTTTGCAGACCACAACAATTAGCCACTTTTCGGATTTACCAGGACGATTCGGCCGTCCTCGAGTTCAACCCGCAGCTTATTCGAGTCACCTAGTTTAATTGATTCTAAGTAATCCCTCGGAATCTGAATTCTACCTGCACGATCAATTACAGCTAATTCTTCATGAGTTTCCTCTTCTTGAACAGCCTCCTGATATTGTTCTTCAACATACGTTTTCCTCAAGATTTCACTGGATGTTTTACCATCTCTTATCGCAACAACACGATCGAGCTTCTTGGTTAGTTCTGTATCATGAGATACGATTACGATCGTTTTGTTAAGAGAGCGATTCAGTTCTCGAAGAACACCAAGGACAACATCTGCTGTTTTGGCATCTACACTACCTGTTGGTTCGTCTGCCAATAACAATTTAGGATCGTTTGCAAGCGCTATGGCAATCGCAACACGCTGCTGCTCTCCTCCTGAAAGCATTGTTAGCTTGTTTTTATAACGATGACCCATTCCAACTAATTCAAGCAATTCCTTTGCTCGTTCTCGTTTATGTCGACCTTTTAATAACATGGGTAGTTCGACATTTTCAATTGCAGTTAAATATGGAATGATATTTCTTGCATTGTTTTGCCAAACAAAGCCAACGGTTTCAAGCTTATAGCTTACAAGCTCTTTAGGTTGTAATCTTAATAGATCCTTCCCATCAACAAGGCACTTTCCAGCTGTTGGGCGATCTAATCCACCAAGCATATTTAAGAGAGTTGATTTCCCACTACCACTGCTGCCTATGATGCCCATAAGCTCGCCTTCTTTGACCTCTAAATCTAGGCCTTGAAGCGCCATGACTTCATTTTCTTCATCAACTTTATATATTTTCATTAAATCTTTGCACAGTATCATGTTAATCCTCACCTAACTTAATCGCTTGATAGATTTTGATTTTCTTTACAAGCAGCACTAAAATTATTAACCCAACTGACAGCATCAAAGCGACAAAAAGATAAATTTTTCTCTCATCACTTGGATCGAATATCACTTGAAATGGCAACTGTTTTTCCATTGAAAGGTGAAACAACGGAACAAACAAAACACTTGTTATTCCGCCAACAATGATCCCAATGATAGAAGCGAATCCGGATGTTAATACTTGTTCAAACAAAAGAATGCCGATTAATTTCTTAAGTGGAATTCCCATTGCACGGAATACACCATATTGTAGAACACGTGATTTAATCGTTAATATCCAAAATAATAAAAATCCGATAAACGCTATAATAATTGAGACAATGAAGCCTAAAGATAGAGTTCCATTTAGACCGAGTAGAAATGCTCCATTTTTTAGCTTTATAAGTTCTGGCTGTACATCATCCATCTTAATAATTGGCATGTTTGTATCATCAAGGGACCGATACAGTGCTTCTCTTGAAACATCTGGTTTCACTTTTAACCAAACCTCATATGGTTTTAAGCCCATCGCATTTTGAACATAAGGTAAATTTGCGACAATTAAAGCAGGTGGTTCAGCATCATCGTCCTTTTTCTTAGGTAAAAAGCTCGGCCAGTAATCAATGATCCCGTACACAACAACCTCCATTGAGTTCGTGTAATCTCCCTCAACCTTCATATAATCTCCTACCTTTACTCCTAGAGCTTTTGAAACTGATCTAGAAATAAGGACTGAGCTTTGTTCTTGTGATAGCAAATTCAAATATTCATACCAATGATGCGGAAGAAGACTAGGACTAAACCAAGCTGTTTGCCCAAATTCCTTCGGTTCAATTCCCATCACTTCAAAAGAATAAAGAGCTTTACCCTTCGCTTCAGCTTTTACTCCAGCAAATTTTAATACCTTTGCCGCATGCTCGACTTCTTTCATATTTAAATAAGGTTCAAAAGAAGGTTCCGAGTAGACAAATTGTGTTTCTGTAACAGACGTTTCATTCTCTTTTACCGCTTCCCCATCTTGTTCTGTCGCTTGTTCTCCTGAAGGTACTGATGAAAATACCGGACTAGTTGCCACTTCCGTACTCGGCCATTTCACATCAATCGTCATATCTGCTCCGTTTTCATAACGAATTTGCTCCTCAAAATTTTCATTTAGTGTTCGGGCAGCACTGGCACTGAAAATTCCGATCCCAATTGTCATCATTAAAAACAACATGAGAAATTGATATTGATTAAACGATCGACTCACTTGGATAAATGTACTATAAAGGGATAAATTCCAATATCGTTTCCCAATCTTATACACACCAGCCAACATTAATGGATAAAGATGTAAAAGCAACAAGCCTAGACCTATAACAAATAAAGCAGGAATAAAAAATAAAATTGGATCTACTGAGTAATCCTGACTAACTGTTGGTTGCCTATTATTAAATACAAATAATCCATAAATAGAGACACCTAATAGCACTATACCGAGAACAAGTAATGACCACCTTGTTTTCGCCACTGGTTTTGCTGTATTTTGCTTTTGGTGAACAATGCTTTGATTGGATCCTTGGAAAACTGGTATCATAACCATAAAAACCGAAGCAAACACAGCTACTCCAGCGTATAGAAAAGATTCATATCCTAAACTTATAGGCAAGGCTTCTCTTTGAACAAACTGTAGAAACCCATTCGTCCCTCCTAAAATTTTACAAAGCAACATTCCAAAATAAGGACCAATTAAAAAGGCAAGACCTGCTAAAATGCCAAGTTCAATTAAGTAAATTTTCATGATTTGAAACCTTGTTGCACCACGGCTTGATAAAACAGCGATCTCTGTTAATTGTCTGTTCACAATTAATCTTGATACCATAAAAAGATACAAAGCAAGCATCACTAGGACAGGAACATGCAGTGACCATAACATTGTTTTTAATTGGTTCTCTTTCTTTTCATAGGAAAACAAAATATCTGATATTGGGAACTGGACAATCACTGGTGTATCCACAACCTCACTTACGTCTGCCTTCACTTTATCCTTTAATTGAAGCAAAGACGGGATATGCTCATTCATAATCGCATAATAATCAAAAGCAGAAAAAAACCTTGCGGATGATAGAAGCTCTTCCTTAAAAAACATCTCTTGGTATGTATCTTCCAGAACAATAAAGTCATCTGTGTATCGTTCAGGTGGAATCGACCAATACGGGTCATTTTGGTTTTTGGCTTGAAATGTTCCCACTGGCTTGACTGTTAATTCGAGATCACCCTCAACAGCAATTAAAGTTGTATTTAAAACAATTCCCCTCTTTTGTAAAGAGGTTTCTGGAACGATTACTTCAATAATTCCATTCTCACTATTTTTAGAAGGCAAGCGACCATCTGTGATCGTAATATGCTTTTCAACACTTGTTAAACCAACAAATCGTCCATGCTTATTGGATTCTGTTTTATTTTCAACGAAAATATCAAAGGGAACTGTACTTAATATGGTTGTATTCGCTAAAATCGGAAGACTTGTATTATTGATTATTTGATTATTGATTTGACCAATCTTTTTCGTTGCTTCTATAGAGTTCTGATCTTTTTCAAAGGTTGTTATAAAGGAAAATTCCCCGGGAAAGTGATTTTTTTCAATTTGGTGTTGCTCTAATTCTTTCACTAATAACTTATGAAGAACACTTGAGGTATAGGTGGGTATACTTGAAACAAGCGAGACTGTGATAAATAAACCAAGAAATAAACTACAAGTCAGCCATTTATTATTCCTCATTTTTTGAAAGATAATTTTTATGAGTGCCACTTAGTCACCCCCCTTTACTTCAAAATAACGGTGTCCCCTTCAGCCAATCCGCTGACAACTTCAACCTCCGTTGCTGAAATAAGACCACAATCAATGTCTACTTCACGCTTCGCATCTCCCTCTAATATTTGGACATACGTACGACCAGCTAAATTTCGCAAAGCCCCTTTAGGAATGATTAACACATCATCCACTTTAGCTGTGATGATATCAAAATCAATCGAGTCTCCTACGTTAATCTCTTTCGGTAGTTCATCTACTGTCATAAAAATACTACGTTGATACAAATCAGGATTTTCTTCTAGTTTTTCACGAGGAACTTCTGAAGGTGTTTGAACGACTTTCCCTTTTATTGTTTTTCCATTTGCCGATACCTCTACATCCATGCCAATCTTAGTTTCATTTAACTCATCAGCACCTGTAGCTGTATAGACTAGCTGAAGCTTTGATGTATCAGCTACCTGGACCACAGGTTGAAATGCATCCATCATATCGCCTGCCTTTTTCTCTTCTATAAATGTAACTATTCCACTTAGTGGAGAAAGAATTTTTGTTTTTTCAATCTCGCTTTTTAGTTTTCCTATTTGGATGGTTAGACTATCGACATCTAATTCTGCTAAATTAATCGTATATGAATCAGCACCTTGTCCCTTTGCTTGCTTAAGTCGAATCTCTGCTTTTTTTAATTCTATTTCAGCAAGCTCCAGCTCAAAGTCAAGACTTCCAGAATCCAGCTCTGCTATGAGTTGGTTTTTCTTAACAGCATCCCCCTTTTTTACATGGATCTTCTTTAAACGACCACCTGATTGCGTAAAGGAAAGTGGTTCATTTTCAAGTGGAGTTACTGTAGCAAGGCCTTTTACATGTTTCACTAATTCTCCTTTCTTTACATCAGCTGTATCGTAATCAATTTTTGCAGGTTCTACTAATGGAGGAGCGAGAACGGGTTCCTCCTTTGGAAGAAGTGAACAGGCAGATAACGGAATAACAAGGGCAAATGATAATAAAGGATATGTAAACAATCGATTGCGTTTAACTGGTTTCAATTCTTCCATCCTCCAATGTGTAGACTTTATCGAGCATTTCCATCACAGCCGGATCATGTGTTGTCATGATCATCGTCATGCTTTTCATCTTAACTAGCTTTTTAAACGATTGAACGATATGAAAAGCCATTGAGCTATTTAATTCTGCCGTTGGTTCATCAGCAAGAATGAGAGGTGGTTCAATGGAAATGGCCCGAGCAATAGCAACACGTTGCTGCTCTCCCCCAGATAGTTCGAAAGGTCGGTGCTTCGCTCGATTTGTTAAACCAACTAATTCAATCGCATCTTTCACCCTAGTATCCCACTCTTCTCTCGGAACCTCTGCCACTCTTAACCCAAATTCTATATTTTCTTCAACTGTCATGAGAGGCACTAGCCCATGTGATTGAAAAATAAACCCAAGCTTAGTTCTTCGATATTCAGATTGCTGCTTTTCATTTAACCGACTTAAAGGCTGACCTTGAAAGTAGATTTCACCGTTTGTAGGTCGATCAAGGGCACCAATTAAATTTAAAATAGTTGTTTTACCTGACCCAGATCTACCTTTTAAGGCAATTACTTGGTTTTCGGTTATTGAAAGATTAATCCCCTTTAACACTTGTACTTGTCGATTCCCGTTTCCATAAACTTTTTCCACTTCATTCATTTGTATAACTGCTTCGATTATTTCCATCCCCTATCGTTTACACCTAAAATGTAAACGCTTTATTTATTCTTATTTTCTCATAACATCTTCTAGTAAACTAGCACTATTTTACCTTTTCAATTGAGCTCTCTCAAATCAACAAATCGTTAAAAACCTACTTTAGCTAACTTAAAAAAAGAAAGAGGAAAAGAGCCGAAGACTCTTTTCCACTTATTTGACTGATCCCTCGGTTAAACCTGCGATAAATTGCTTACTGAACATTAAGAATACGATGAGAATTGGTAATGTAGCCATAAAAGTTCCGGCCAAAATCATCGCAAAATCCTGATAATATGCACCATTTAATGTACGTAAAGCAATTTGAATGGTATGAACGCTTCGATCTTTTAAAACAACTAATGGCCATAAGAAGTCGTTCCATACATTCATGAAAGTAATTAAGCCTAATGTTGCAACCGCTGGCCTAACGGACGGTAGGACAATTCTCCAATACAGCTTAAAGTTTGAACAACCATCAATTCTACCAGCATCCAAAAGTTCATTTGGAATGGTCGCACCAATATACTGACGCATCCAGAAAACACCGAAGGCATTTACCATTGCTGGTACAATAATTGCATTTAAACTGTCGATCCAGCCTAAATTACTCATGATCATGTAAGAAGGAATGATCCCTAATTGTGTTGGGACCATCATGGTTGCTATAACAAAAACAAACAACCAATTTCTACCTTTAAATTCTAATTTTGAAAAAGCAAAGCCTGCTAATGAGCAGAAAAATAAAACAGCAATTGTGATTGAAGTTGACGCAATAACAGAATTCATTATCGCTTTAAAGAAATCAATGTTAACAAATACCTTTTGAGCATTTTCAATAAAGCTAGCCCCTGGCATCATGGCAGGTGGAAATTTATTAACAGCTGACGTGTGATTCGACCCAATGACAAACATCCAATAAAAAGGAAAAATCGATAGAAACGTAATCAAGATTAACATAATATATGTTATGATTCTACCAGGGTGATACCACTTCACTCCTACTTCTTTCATATATCTTCACTTCCTTAATCAGCAGATTTAATTCTATTTGTTATAAATAGATTAACTAGAGAAAATAGAACGATGATTAGGAATAACACCCAAGCAATCGCAGATGAATAACCAAATGAATTTCTTACAAATGCTTCCTCATATAAGTAAAGTGTCATCGTTAAACCTTGATCTAATGCTCCTCCACCTGCTCCTGAGAACATTAACGGCTCTGCAAAAATCTGCATTCCTCCAATAGTTGATAAAATCACTGTAAAAATAACCATGGGACGAATCATCGGTATCGTAATATGAAAGAATTGCTGAATTTTATTTGCTCCATCAATTGTCGCCGCTTCATACAAATCCTTAGGAATACTTTGCAATGCAGCTAAATAGATAATGGTATTATATCCTGTCCATCTCCACATAACCATTGCGGCAATAGCAATATGAGTTCCAAAATAAGTACCAGTCCAGTTAATCGGATCAATTCCTACAAACGATAACATATAGTTTAGAATTCCATACTTCTCGCCAAAAATAGCTCCAAATATTATGGCTACTGCAACAACTGAAGTAATATTCGGTAAAAAAATGGCTAATCGGAAAAACTGGCGCCCTTTTACAAAGGCTGAGTTCAAAATAAATGCAAGGACTAACGCTAAAAATAACTGTGGTAAAGTTGAAATAACCCAAATACTAAACGTATTTCCTAGAGCTTTCCAAAATAGAGGATCTGTAAATAGGAGCTGGTAATTCTTGAAGCCAATAAATTCTCTAGTCCCCAAAATATTCCATTTATGAAATGAGATATAGGCAGTATAAATAATCGGAAATACTCCAAAAATTCCAAAAACGATAAAAAATGGAGAAATATATAAATATCCTGAGATGTGATCTCTCGTAGATTGTTTCAATGTTTTCCTTGTTTTTGTAGTTGTCTGAATTGCGCTGTCCTTATTCACTTCCAGATTTGAGGCCACTTTATGATCTCCCCCTTTTTAAACGGAGGATGACTTGCTTTTTAAGAAAGTCCCCGGTGTCTAAGTCATCCTCCACTTTCAATTCACTCATCAAAATAAACGTTTACATTATCTAGCAAGCTCACGTTCTAGCTGATCCATTGCTTTTTTCCAGCTATCAGCAGGTTCCGCCTGCCCATCCTTCACACGTGTAATGGCATCAGTAATAATCGTTTCAATTTGGATTGATTCAGGGCCTTCTACAATCGGTTTAACTTGTTGTGCAGCTTCAGCATAAATTTTTCCTACAGGAGCATTGCTGTAATACTCACTTGTATAGTTTTGAATTTCTTCAGAATCATAGATTCCTGGAGTTGAAGGGAAATTTCCAGATTCCTTAAATGTAACTAACTGTTGCTCTGGTGACAGTAACCAACTAATTAATTTATACGCTTCTTCCGGATGCTTTGATTGTTTCGGAATCGTTAAGAAAGATCCACCCCAGTTACCTGAACCTTCTGGAAGTAATGTCATATCCCATTTACCCGAAGCATCTGGAGCATTTTGTCTCATGTTAGTCATCATCCATGCAGGTGCAAGAACTGTAGCATAGTCACCATTATTCATGCCTGTTCCCCATTCAGATGAAAATTGTTCAAAGCCAGCTGTTAAGTCTTTGTCAATAATAAGTGATGCAAAATCATATGCTTTTTTGATTTGTGGATTATCTTTTACAATCACATTTCCATCTGCATCATAGTATTTTTCATCTCCTTGACCTTCCATTACAGAATAAGCACCGTTGGGTGAGTCAATTAAAGCTTTACCTGTTTTTTCTTTAATTTGTTCTCCAACTTTAATAAAGTCATCCCATGTTTTTATCAGTTCGGCAACTTCTTCCCGATCAGTTGGTAAACCTGCTTCTGCAAAAATATCTGTGCGGTACGCCATTGCTTGAGGGCCAATATCCGTTGGGATACCTAATAATGATTTCCCATCCGGCGTAAGCGCTTGCTTCCATTTCCAATCTAAGTAATCATCCTTGATATCTTCTGCACCTAAATCTAGTAAATTATAAAAATGATCTGGAGTTGCTTTCATTTTATCAATACCTTTTACCTCGATTGCTGAAATATCAGGTGCACCGCTTCCAGCTGCTAAAGCAGTTGTTAAATTACTATGTACATCAGCAAACTCTGCACTTTGAATTTCAATTTCGATATTGTTTTCTTCTGCATATTGTTTAAGTTGATCTTCAATTCCCATTCCTGGCCATATCCAGATCGTCAGTTTAACCTTACCATCACTTGCTTTACCGTCGTCACTAGAAGTCTTGTTACTACTACATGCTGTCACACCTAGTAAAAGCATCAAACTGAAAAATACCAAAATGAACCTTTGTATTCCCGGCTTTTTAAACATGTAACATCCCCCTACTCCCCATTTGTTTAACCAATAAACTTACTGGTTGGTATCATTATATTCTGGTAAATTGACGTTGTAAATAACTAATGAAAGGGCTTTCATTAACATAATTCGACAATTATCCACTTATTCACTATTCGATTCTTTTCAATTCGTGCATAATATAAGGGTTTGTGTTCATTTTCTCTTAAGTGAAAATTACGTAAATTTACATAACTTTTTGCCGAAATTTTACGATGAATACTTTGACTAGTACATCCAATTTCGTATGAAAATAAACTTTTTCATTTGAAAAGTTTTAGGAAGTATTCAGACTTTATAGCTAAATGCTACAATTCCACTAACAGTCGAAATAATTCACTTATTGTTCAAGATTTCTCATATGATTATTTGCTAGTTGTCAAATGGTTCGAGAGGATTCTCTTCAAATCCATAAAACAAAAAGGTGCCACCACTACACTGTGATGACACCAACAAATATCCCAGATATACCAATATCTTTCTTATCTAATACTTTCAATCCCTTTTACCTGTTTTACTTGAAACTTTTTCTCCTTTTTATAAAAAAAGATGAAACCAATCATACCGAGTAAAGATGAACAGGCTAACAGGAAATAAAGAGTCGAGCCACCGTAAATTTCAAAAACGATTCCACCAAGAGATGAACCGATAATCCCAGTGATTCCAAACGAAATACCAACAAACACCATATGACCAGTTGCTTGAAGTTCTTCTGGAATCACTTTATATAAATACTCAATCGCTCCAAGGAAAACGATTGCAAAACAAATTCCGTGCAGGACTTGAACGATTAATAACATGGATGGATCATTGACGAGTGCGGTCAGGATCCATCTTACACAAAATAAAGCCGATGCAATAATAATGTATATGATTGGATTAGAGGCGCGAAACCATCTTGCACTTAGGAAGAAAAGAAGCGCTTCACTTGATACGCCAATAAACCAAATCCAGCCGACTAACATCTCATTACCACCTATTTCAAACAAATATAAGCTAATAAACGAATCATTTGTTCGATGTGTCAGCATAACAAGAGCAATCAAAAGAAAGAATGCAACTAATGTTGGATCCTTAAAAATCAAGCCAATATCCTTATAATTCACTTTTTTTGTTCCTGCTTTTACATCAGATAAAACCAATGACAATAAGCAGGTTATTATTGCTAAAATTGTTATCGGGATCACTAAAAATTCTATCCCGAACATTGAAAGCAGATATCCGCTAAGTAACGCAACAAGCGCAAACCCAATTGAGCCCCACATTCTTATTGAACCGAATGTTACAGAATGCAGCTGAGATTGCCTTTTTGCCAGATTATCAGCTAACGGGTTCACTGGTGAGAAAAAGAAGAAAAAGAATGAACCAGCTATGATAATCCATAAGAATGAGTCAATTTTGAATAACCAAATCACACTTGCAACAAAGCCCAGTAAACAAACAAATAAAACCTTTTTAACAGTTTTGTATTTATCACTTGCATATCCCCATAGTGGCTGAGCAATTAACCCAACTAAAGGACCAATCGCTAAAAACCAGCCGATTTGCGAACTAGAAAATCCCTTATGCTGAAAATAAATTGGTAAAAAACTAACAACCATGGAGCCGATCGCACTGACAAAAAACATAAATGTACGTAGTGGAAGAAGGGGTTTTTGTGTCATCGTCATTATAATCCTTTTATATTATTTAATTACAAGTATAAGAAACCGCTTTCTCAATTAAGCAATAAATTCCATTCAGAGCATGAAGCGTTAGGACATGTAATTTATTTATGTTTAGAAAATTAAATAAACATTGTACTAATTAAAATGAATAGGATATAACCTTTTGGACAAGAATACCATAAAATCATGATTTTAGGAATACATTTAAATATTGATAATTATGTAAAGAAACTAGAAACTGAAAAACTCTTTATTCATTCACAATTAAAACAGATTTCAAGTCTCATAGATATTTTAACCTAAGAGCCATGATATATTCTTACAGAATGAACTTATACTGGAAGAATAAGTGCAAACTAAATTTGTCCCTTAGTTTAAATGGAAAAACCTCTAGATGTACAGCAGGCTGTTCTTCTATATTTTATTCATAAGGTTCATCAAACATTCGGTCTAATAGAAGAGATGCAGAGATAAAAAAGCACGCTGTTCAGTCTGAGTGGCTAGATGCCGAAGTTGGGCACCAACACTTAATATAAAATTTTATTTTCTGGACATTTAAAAGAGCCGTCAGAAAATCTCTGACGGTTCTTTTATTGTCATATCTTAGTAAAGCCATCTGTAGCTTGACAATGAACTATTGAAAAATCATTACATCAATACTTTATCTTAATAAATTTACGTTTACCAACTTGAATGATTAATCCGTCTTTAACCGTTACAGATAATGTTGAATCCTCCACTTTATTCCCATCGAGCTTAACTCCCCTATTTCCGATCATTCTTCGTGCTTCACTTTTAGAATTCATCAGCTTTAATTCAACAAGTAAATCTATGATCGATACTTCCTGATTACCTTCCCAGATGACAACCGGTATATCTTCTGGCATTGTTCCTTTTTGAAATACAGTTACAAATTGGCTTTCTGCATTTTCTGCCGCGTCATTTCCGTGGTACATTCGGACAATTGTTTTAGCAAGCAGCATTTTTGCGTCTCTCGGATGTAAAATACCATGTTCTAGCTTTTCTTTCATTTTTTTGATTTGATCTGGTGTAAAATCTGTAATTAGTCCAAAGTATTTATTCATTAATTCATCCGGAATTGACATTGCTTTTCCATACATTTCTTGTGGACTTTCATCAATCCCAATGTAATTTTTCTTAGATTTGGACATCTTCTCAACACCATCAAGCCCCTCTAACAATGGCATAAGAATGGCCACTTGCTTTTCTTTCCCAAACTTTTCTTGAAAATGTCTTCCCATTAAAATATTAAAATGCTGATCTGTTCCACCTAATTCGATGTCATTTTCTAAAACAACCGAATCATATCCTTGCATTAGAGGATAAAAGAATTCGTGCAGTGATATCGGCTTGTTAAAAGCCATTCGCTTTTCAAAATCATCTCTTTCTAAAAGTCTTGCTACGGTTATTTTTCCAGCTAATTGAATGACATCTTCGAAATTTAAATTTGACAACCACTTGGAATTGTAGTGCAATTCCACTCTTTCCATATCGATAACCTTCGCGAATTGCTCAAAGTATGTTTTGGCATTATGCTTTACTTCTTCATCTGTTAACGGCTTTCTAGCGATAGATTTACCTGTTGGGTCACCAATTTTACCTGTAAAATCACCGATAATGATCTGAATAATATGTCCATTTTCTTGGAATTGTCTCATTTTATTTAAAACCACCGTATGACCAAGATGAACATCAGGGGCTGATGGGTCTAAACCTAATTTAATTTTTAAGGGCCGATTTTCAACAATTGACTTAGCTATTTTGGCTTCTAATTCCTCAGTCGGGATCATTTCCTGTACACCTTGACTGTATAGTTCAAGTTGCCTTTTTACTTCTAATGATTGTTCTTTTGTTAACTTCATTTCACTCATTATTATGACTCCTCCTATTTTTGAGAACTAAAAAACCACATCCCTAAAAAAGGGACGTGGTTTGACTATTTCACGCGGTACCACCCTTGTTGAAGAATCATATTCTTCCGCTCAATCGTTAACGGTTCAACCGTTCTTTGCTGCTATTTACGCCAACAAAGAAAGCTCAAGGAATGTAATTCGTGTTATCTATGTATCGATTCACACCAACCATCGACTCTCTGAAAACAGTGAGATAACGACTACTTCTTTTCCTATCTTCGCTTTTACCTTATTAAAATTTATTTTTCCTAACAACTCTTCTTAGTAAATTTGCCATTGATACTTGTTCTGACACACTTAAACTGCAAACAATATTAACTTCACCTGTATGGAAACGTGGATACAGCTCCTCTATCACGTTCTTTCCTTTATCAGTCAACAAGACAAACGTTTTTCTACGGTCTTTGTCATCAACTTTGCGATAACACAGTTCTTTTCTCTCAAGTGTGTTTGTGATGTTACTTATTGTTGCTTTTGAAACGCCAGCTGATTCAGCAAGTTTTTTCGTTTCGAGAGAATCCCATATCCATAGATCATAAAGTATTGAAAATGAAGTCCACGAAAGTCCATACTCTGATAGTATTTCCTGTTCCATTTTATTTTTCAAACCTTGTGCTACTCTATAGATATTTGTAACAACCGCAATAGCTTCCAAATTAAGAGAATCTATTGGTAACTTTGTTAAAGAGCTGATTGTATCGACCTCATCTTGTAATAATTCTCCATCTTTATTATAAATATGAATAAAAACTCACCTGCTTTCCGAACTTAATCGTTAGCTATGAAACGATTTTAACGAAAAATAATAATTTCTGCAAGCACAAATAAAAAAATCCCACATACTCTTTGTATGAGGGACCTACCGCTTATTTAACGTGAGCTTTATGTTCTAATACAACAATGGCTTGCTCTTGTGCACGCAGGCACAATTCAGCAGCTTTAAACGCATGAGCCTGTGTCATCGCTGATTCTGTTCTGTTCAAACAATCCAGAATTAATTGCCCGAAGAACGGATAACCAACTTTACCTGATACATTGAAATGTTGTTCTCCGTCTTTATTAACTAAATAAACATGATTACCGTTTTGTTCTCTTGCAAGATCAACGTATTTGCGAATCTCAATTGTCCCCTCAGTTCCTATAATAAAAGTTCTTCCATCTCCCCATGTACTTAATCCATCAGGTGTAAACCAATCTACACGGAAATAATTCGTAGCACCATTATCTCCAACCAGTGTGGCATCTCCATAATCATCCAGCTCAGGATATTCACTATTATGATAGTTGGCTATTTTGCTATGCAAAACTTTTGCATCCTGACAGCCGGCATAAAATAAAAATTGCTCAATCTGATGACTGCCTATATCGCATAAGATTCCGCCATATTGCTCTTTCTTAAAAAACCAATCTGGCCGGCTTGCTGCATTTAATCGATGTGGACCAAATCCGGTAACTTGTATAACACGGCCGATAGCACCACTCTCAATTAGCTCCCCGGCGAAAACCGCTCCTTCGACATGAAGACGCTCACTGTAATAGACCATATACTTCTGTCCAGTTTTCTCGACTACTTCCTTTGCTTCTTCTAATTGATTCATTGAAGTGAACGGTGTTTTATCTGTGAAATAATCTTTTCCTGCTTTCATCACTTTAATTCCAAGTTCACTGCGTTTAGAAGGAATTGCCGCTCCTGCTACAAGCATAATGTCTGGATCAGATAAAATTTCCTCTAGCGACTCAGCAGGCATTACTTCTGGAAATACCTTAACAAACTGAGCGACTTTATCCGGATCAGAGTCATAAACCCACTTTAATGTGGCACCTGCTTCCACTAATCCATTGCACATCCCATAAATATGACCATGATCAAGACAAGCTGCAGCAAATTGAAATTCTCCTTTTTCCACGACAGGATTTGGTTTCCCTTTTGGTGCATAGTTCATACCATCCTTTGACATCTATGATTCTCCTCTCTTAATGTGTTCCTGACACATCTAAAGTCATTTTTGTTACATTCTTTTTTTGGAAAGTAGATTGGTTTATTTTTTCTTGCAGCTTCTCATAAAAGAGATCCGCATCAATTGGCAATTCTACAGGCTCGTTTAACCATGAAGATAAATAGATCGCATTTGAAATCTCAAGACCTTTGATTCCCTCTTCACCTGGTGCCAATAATGGGGTGCCTTTTGAAATTGAATCAATCCAATTTTGAATAATCCCTTGATGATCAGTGCTATTCCCCTCTATTGGGACATCAATTTTCCAGCATTCAGGACTTCCAAATCCACCTTTATATGTCGCATTAAATTCACGTTCTGATTGAGTTAGGCGATAGAAGGATAGGTTATTATTTTCAACCACCATTTTTCCGCGGTCACCGACAATTTCAAAACGATTTGTGCCAGGCGCTTCACCTGTTGATGTAATGAATACTCCTGTTGCACCATTTTCATATTCTACGTATGCCGTAATATCATCTTCGACTTCAATATCATGGTATTTTCCATTATGGCAAAATGCGTGCACTCGCTTTGGCATAAGCCCTGTTGTCCACTGCCACAAATCCAGCTGATGTGGAGCTTGATTTAATAATACTCCGCCTCCCTCACCTTGCCAGGTTGCCCGCCATTCACTTGAATCATAATAACTTTGAGAGCGGTACCAATCTGTGATAATCCAATTCGTACGTTTTATCTCACCCAGTTCACCGGACTGTATAAGGCTTCGTAATTTTTGATAAATCGGATTTGTCCGTTGATTATACATGATACTATAGACTTTTCCGCTCTCTTTTGCTGCTTTGTTCATCTCTGCTACATCTTTTGTATAAACACCTGCTGGTTTCTCAATAAGCACATGCTTTCCTTTGGAGAATGCCTTGATCGCTAGGTTTGGATGATCATAATGCGGTGTTGAGATAAGAATTGCATCTATACCTGATTCATTTAAAAATGAATCCTCATCAAGATATGTTTGTACATTACCTGATGCGTAGCGAGAAATCACATTAAGCTGCTCTTGGTTAGGATCACATACCGCTTTCAGAATTGCTCCTTCAACTTTCCCGTCTATTAAAAGTTTTGCGTGTGAACTACCCATATTTCCAATGCCAATAATCCCTACTTTAATTAATGTCATCACTTACACCTCAGACCCTCTTCATTTATTTTTCCACAAATTCCTGTAAGTTTCTTAAGCTCATTTCCAAGCTTTCTAATGGAGGACGTTCACATATGTCCTGTTCAACTGCATACCATTCAATACCATTCGCTTTACCCCATTGCAAAATAGGGATAAAGTCAATTACACCTGTTCCTACTTCTGCAAAAGTTTGACGTACATCATTTGTCATATCTTTCAAATGGATAATTGGCATACGATTTGCGTAAGGAGTAAGATATTCCAAAGGATCCTTACCAGCCTTTTTTACCCAATACACATCAATTTCTGCAAGGATATGGTTATCGTTTGCGGGATTAAGCAGGTAATGAAGTCCATCCTGACCCTCAATTTCGATATCAAATTCAAAGGCATGATTATGATAGGAAATACGTTGTTCAGGTGCTTCCTTTGCGATTTGATTTAATCGTCTCTTTACTTCCTTAAATCCTTCTGCATGATGTAACTCTTTTGGAATAGATGGAAGGATAATATCTTTTGTTTCATATAGTTCCGCTTCTTTTATTACACCATCAAGGTCATTTGTTAAACGATCTAATGATATATGCATTCCTGCCGCTTGCAAGTTATTTTCTTTTAAAGCAAAGGCTACTTCTTGTTGATCATAATTCTTTGGCAAAGCAGAAATTTGTACACCATCCCAGCCCATCTCCTTAAGGACTTTAAATAACGGATAGATTCCTTCTTTTAACTCTTCACGTAATGTATATAATTGTGCTGCAAATTTATAAGACATGTCTCACCACTTCCTTACTGATGATTTAATCGCAATTTCCGGTATTCCTTTGCAGTTACACCCACTTTTTCGCGAAAATAACGACTAAAATGGGTGGGGCTCTCAAATCCGGATTCATACCCAACATCCTTCATCGGTTTAAGCGGTTCCATTTCAAGTAAATACTTTGCTTGTGTAAGTCTGCATTCCATCACAAATTCCATCACCGTATAGCCTGTCATCATTTTAAAAACTTTTGAGACATAAGATCTGCTTAAATTTAAATTCTCTGCAACACTCTGTAAGGTCACCCTTCCCATATAATGCTGTTGAAGATAGTTTGCAATGTTTTCAGCGTGCAGGGTTTTATCTTCTTTTTGATCAGGAATTTTAATCGAATTCATTTGGCCAAGCCTATGTACAATATTTAATGCATAAAGTAATAGTATTTTCATCTCAGTCTCATCTTGTAATGTAGGTTTTTTAGCTATTTTACGTAATGTAGCCAGACGGCCAAAAACTCTCTCTAATTCCTTTGATTCCTCATTTTCATTTGTCCGGATTAGACAATTATGCAGTGTTTGAAAGGTATCAAGTAAATACATACTGCCCATTTCCGTAAGAAGACCTTTAATCCATACAGGAGAAAACTGAATCACGCTCCGGACATATTCCCTTTTTGGATTAACATGTGGTTTGTGTAATGTTAATCCATCCATGACAAGAATGTCACCCGGCTCCAAATCATAAATTTGGTTATGAATTAAATATCTGCATTCTCCACCATGGAAAAAATAAATTTCATAATCCTGATGAGAATGATAAGAAAAGCTGTACTCCCCATTCCATTTTTGTCGATAGCTTGCTGACAGCATCTCATTCAAAACCTCCAATGGAACTAACTTTATTATAGTGAAATCATTCGGTTCATTCATCGTCTCATATTATCTTGTTTTCCCTTAAAATTATCTGAGAGTCTATTGGTACTATTTATTAGTTAAACGTTTTCAATAGAAACCCTTCAAATAAAACAAAAACTTTGCACTCTTTTTACTTTCCAGCAATGAATGAGTATCCATATTTTTCTACTTGTTAGGAAACGTTTTCCAATGTTATTAATGTCAATTATAAGATAATCATTTGCAGAGAAAGAGGGCTTAACAATGAAGGTTGGTGATGTGGTTTATTATGAATCAAAACTTTACAGAATCGTCCACATTTACGATAGTGGATATTGCGAAATTAAGAAAGAGGATAGTATTTATGAGGTTATGTTGGTTAAGATGTCAGAGCTGAATGTTCCTAGTATTTGAATCAACTATAAAAAAAAGACGGACAAGAACATCAGTCCCTTATTAGGAACTGATGCTTAATTTGGATTTACAACCCGATTTGACGATTTTCCTCTTCCAAAAATTGCTGGAACGTATTTAATGTTCGAGTAGGATGTGTACTCAGTAGTTCAATATAATGACGTTGGCGATGAAGATCTAGTACTCTGCTTTTTTCTACTCTTTCCTTCATATATGCAATGCTAACTTTATGAATTTCCTTTGCGGAATATCTGACTTCTTTTTGAAAAGCAAATCCCAGCGCCCCTACGATCGCAAATATAAGGGTAGAGATGAACATTTCTTGGCTCCAAGGGGTGAAAAAAACCAAACTAAGTAAATTCAATATAGAGATTGGGATTATGAGAATAGCTAAAAACGAATATTTTCTCGTTTTCTTTATAATAGGTAGTGTTAATTTTTGAATTTCTTCTATTTCTCTTTCTACGTATCGGGGTATATTTGTAAATATCTTCATTGTATTCCTCCCTTTGAAAATGAAATTGGCCTATACGCTTGGTATAGGCCGGTTTCATGTATACAAATAGACCTATACCAAATTGGTAAGGTCTCGCTAACAACATTTTTGTTGCCAACAAAGCCGAGAGTTTTGTACTCCGTAATGACGACTATGCTGTAAAAGCTACTCCCCTTAAAAAAGGATGTGTTGATAGTTAAACTATTGAACTATATATTTATTTTATATCATTCTTAGGTATTGATCAACTTTCATTTCTCTATTTTAGCTCAAGTAAGATTCTTTCGATGACTCTCGAATAATGAGCTGAGTATTGATAATTTTTCCTTTTCCAATCCCTTTTCCATTAATAATACTATCAATCGTTCTCATCACTTCATTTACTAGTACCTCATAATTATGATTAACTGTTGTTAAGCTGGGATGTACGATGTCAGATGGGTAAATATCGTCAAACCCAACAAAAGAGAATGTTTCAATCGGAATTTGTTGATCTCTGCATTCCTTGAAAGCTCCGTAGATAATGAGATCATTAATACCTATAATTGCACTAGGCAATGTCTCTTGTTCTAACAGCTTCTTCATCGCTTTTCGTCCAGCATCAACAGAAAAATCCGAATAAATTTGCCATTCTTCATTAAATTCTAAGTTATATTCTTTTAATACACGCTTAAAACTCGAAAGTTTGTTATCAGAAGAGGATATCCCTTTCACTCCTCCTAGGAGAGCAATTTTCTTATGTCCGAGTGAAACTAAATGCTCAACAATTGATCGAATTCCTTCTTCTTCATTTGTTCTAATATTGGCAGATTTAACGCCCTTCATTTTACCATTGATCATGATGATCGGAACTTTACTTAGCACATCCTGCATTTCATGAATCTCTTCTTCTGAAGGCTTCGTCTTATTAATACGACCTCCCATGAAGACAATACAAGCTGCTCTTCTTTCCGTAAATTCACGTAGATAAGTAGATTCAACTTCACTATTACTCATTGAGTTTCGTAATAATACTGTATACCCTTTTTGGAATGCTCTTTTCTCAACTTCCATATAAATTTGCGAGAAGAAGGGGTTTGTTATATCTGGCAATATAAACCCAATTAAATTTGCTTGTGGCTTTGTTAGTCTTCTGGCTGCCTCATTAGGTGAGAAATCCAGTTCTTTCATTTTTGCAAGGACCTTCTGTCTGGTACTTTCCTTTACAAGCGGATTATTCGTTAATACCCTTGAAACAGTTGTTGGTGAAACATTCGCTTCTTTTGCAATATCATAAATTGTAATATTTTTTTTATTCATTATTTTACCCCACTTTTGAAACCGATTGCATTTCAAATATAAGCCCTTTATTTTTCCTTGTCAATCAATTTCAAATTGAAGATAATCTAACGACTATATACTAATAACTACTTATCGTTTTATTAACATTTACAACAGGCTTTTCACCTTCAAATGTTATTTTACTTATACAAGTTTCCCGCAAGAGTGTTCGGTCTTTGTTAATTAATCTATGATAGACCAAATACCACTCATTTTCATAGTGTGTCATTGAAGCATGACCGGTGCCAAAAAACTGATCTGAAGGCTGTGTCACTCGATTATCTTCCGGATACTCATAGGGACCATAAATATGCTGACTAGTGGCAAAACAAATTTGATACCTTGGATCTCGTGTATCATAATTACTCCATGTTAGAAGATACTTTCCGTTCACTTTCTGAAGATGAGGTCCTTCATTATATACACCACTATCAAATACCCTTGGGTCTTTTTTACAATTTTCATATAGCTGATCCGAGAGCAAGATTGGTTCTGTTTTGAATGTCACCATGTCATCCTCTAAAGGGACAATCCAGCATTTCCCTTGACCCCATAACAGGTATGGCTGGTTATCATCATCAATAAATAAGTCTGCATCAATACTTTGACAATCATATTCGTCCTTTGAAAGTAACGGTCGACCAAGAATATCAACAAACGGACCGATTGGAGAATCAGAAACAGCGACACCAATTTGTGCCTCTGCAGAAAAGTACATATAATATTTACCATTGTATTTCGTAATTCCCGGTGCCCATGCTTTTGTTTTAGCCCATGAAACATCATTCAAATCAAGGGCTAAATGAGGACCATCCCAATCAATCAAATTCTTACTATGAAAGACGTGAAACTTTTCATAAACCCACCCATCACTATCCTTGGTGGGATATAAATAATAATCTTCGCCATCCTTTAAAATAAATGGATCTGCCCACTCTCCCTTGATAACAGGGGCTTGCGTCATAATATCCATATTTCCCCTCCATTCTTTTAGCAATAGTAGAAAAATAGAAAGAGCCTAGGCTCTTTCTATATTCTACTTATCTTAAACTCGAACTCCATATCCTTGTTTGCTTGTATAAGATGTTCGCCATGTACGGGTGCCCCCCAGCTGTCATCCCCGCCAACACCCATTTGCTTACCGGCAACTGTTACCACTGTATAGTGAACATTTGGAAGCTCATAATGATGTGCAGCATTTTCAAGTTCAAATGCAGTATATGGTGAGAAAGTACATTCTAACGGCTCTGTAGAGGCTGCAATTTTTATTCCTTTTCCATTGTTGTTTGTTAATTTTGCCCAACGTACTCCTGTCCTGTTACCAGACTCTTGTGGAACAACATAACCTGTGTTGTTTATGACTTGAGATTGATATATTCCAAGTTTTGCTCCTTCAGCTCGGTCTGAATAATTCTCTTCCGGACCCATTGCATACATTTCAACCTGGTCGTAATCTGCAGATACTTTAAAGGAAATAGCATATATCGGCATTTGTGGAAGATTTTCAGCTCCAGTATAAGCGGATTTTACTCTTACACTTCCATCAGAAAATACGATATAAGCAATTTTCACCTCAATATCAGCAGAGATAGAGAAGTTATAGGTAAATTCTACCTTAACCCTGTCAAGCTGATGTTCAAGCTCAACCCCAATACATCTTCTTGCCATACTGGCTGTTAACCAGCATCCGGATTGAAAGCTTTGTTGATATCCTTTATCATTATCTGTTTGCGCTCTCCAGAATAAAGGTGAAGGTGGTTGTTCAATCATTTCTTTCCCAGAATATTTAATAGACGTTAAGCTCCCAACCTGTTTGGAAAACATGATCGTAAAGTCCTTGCCATGAACACCAATATTTACATCTCCATTTACAACTCGTAAGCTGTCTTTTGGTAGATCAATCTTTTCATTTATCGATCTGCCTTCATGGAAAATAAATTGTCCAAAAGCAATTTCATATCCAGCCTCAGCCCAAAGGGTATTCTTTTTTAACTTCATTGAAGTTTGTATACAATACTCACCGGCCGCCTCTTTGATACCTTCTGGTAAATCAAATTCAATTTGCTGCTTACTAAGAGGTGCAACATCTACATCAATTGCTCCTCTGAAAGTTTCCTCCCCTTCCAGTAAAAGCTTGTACTCTAATTCATAGTCTTCTGTACCAATAAATAGATTATTATTATAAATTGCAACACCATTTCTATTTGGAATTAGTTTGATATTTTGGTATAAAAATTTCACTTCCTGCATTTTGGGAGACAGCTCTCGATTTGCATATACAATTCCATTTGTGCAGAAACCATAGTCTGAAGGACGATCACCAAAATCTCCACCATATGCTAAAAATTCTTGACCGTAACGATCTTTCTTTATTAAAGATTGATCAATAAAGTCCCAGATAAAGCCTCCTTGATACATTGGGTATTTCTCTTCAAGGTCAGTATACTTATACATACCGCCAAGAGAATTCCCCATAGCATGCATATACTCACAACTTATATATGGCTTTTCAGGATCATCATTCAAATATTTCTCAATATCTTCCGGTTTTGCATACATACGACTTTCCATATCACTTGTCTCATTATATGCCCGATTATGAAAAACTCCTTCATAGTGGACAAGACGACTTGGATCAACAGACTTAAAGTATTTTGAAACAGTTAAAATAACTTCTCCGGCATATGATTCATTCCCACATGACCAAATGAGAATGGAAGGATGATTTTTATCTCTTTCATACATAGAGATGGCTCTATCCATCACAATGTCCTGCCACTCTGGGTTATTTCCCGGGATATTCCATGAAGGCTCAACAGCACCCATTTTTTGCCATGACCCATGTGTTTCGAGATTCATTTCATCGATTACATAGATACCATATTCATCACACAGTTCATACCAATAGCTTTGATTTGGATAATGAGATGTACGAACAGCGTTAATATTATGTTGTTTTAGTGTCTTAATATCCCATAACATATCTTCCTTTGTGATGGTTCGACCGCTTCGGCAATTAAACTCATGTCGATTCACACCCTTGAACACAATACGCTCACCATTGATACACATAATATTATTTACTAATTCAAATCTTCTGAAGCCTACTTTTTGAGGAATAACCTCTACCAGTGCACCAGACTCATTATAGATTTCTATAAATAATCTATATAAATATGGATTTTCTGCATTCCATAAATGTGGTTTATCGAGCTCCATTAGAAATGATGGATTCTTACCACTAGTTTGACAGTTTGTTGATGCCACAACATTCTTTTCTTTATCACATAATTTCGCTATAATTGTTGCCCCTTCAGGTACTGAAGATAAAAACGTAATATCAGCTTGAACTTTTCCTTTCGTAAAAGAAGAATCCAGTTCTGCACGAACATGTAAATCATAAACATGTATCTCAGGAACAGTGTAAAGATATACATCCCGAAAAATTCCAGAAAATCTCCAGAAATCCTGATCCTCAAGCCAGCTTCCAGTACTTCGTTGATAAACCTCAACAGCTAGTTTATTTTCCCCTTCCATTAAATAAGGTGTGAGATCAAACTCAGAAGGAGTAAATGAGTCTTCACTGTAGCCTACAAATTCACCATTAAGCCAAACATAAAAAGCTGATTCAACACCTTGAAAAGAAATATAAACCGGTCTATTTTGCATATTTTCCGGAACATGAAAGTACTTTACATAGCTTCCAACCGGATTATGATCCTGCGGAATTTCAGGCGGACGGATATCATTGTGACCGTCCCACGGATACATCGTATTCACGTATTGGGGCTGTCCATATCCTTGTAGTTGAATATGTCCAGGTACTTGAATATCATCCCATCCTATACAATCGAAATCCTGTTGATAAAAATGTTCAGGTCTCATTTTGGAATTTATAGAATAATGGAATTTCCAGCTTCCGTTTAAATCATGTCTTAATTTCATTGCAGAAGAAGCTTGTGCCTCCTGTTTAGTTTCATAATAAAGGTGATCTGAATGTGCTGGTAATCTATTTACTGCAAACACATTAAGATCTGTAAGCCAGCTAATGCTAGGATTCATTTTTTTGTTCATACTTGTTGTTGCCATGGATATCTCCACACTCCTTTTTTAAGACACTGCTATTTACGATTATAATTTGTTTTTAGTAATTCACTATGAGAATAATAGGCTTATATCTTTTCAAACAACAACCACTAGATGAAACCGGTGCCATTCTCTTTTGAATTTTTTTATTAACCACCTATTCCTACTACATAATAAAGCCAAAGCTGAAGAATTCTCGGAGAAATTAAAATGAAACTGGTTTCATTTTAGGGGTAACAAACAAATATTTCATCAAAAGAAGTTTGATGAAAACGATTGAATGAAAGCACTTTCATACCATACTCACATTTTACCTTTATTTAAAGATATGTGTCAATTATTTTATTCTCGCCTTCTGATATTTCTGCTATGTTCTTAGAATTAATCAGGATGTAGAAAGTTTTCCCTATATAAAAATAAAACTAATGAAGATTCTCATTAGTTTTATTTTTACTTTTACTCAATTCTATTTCTCTTTCATTTATAACAATGATTCTGCACCATCAATAAATATTTTCGTGCCTGTTATATGGTTTGAAGCATCAGAGAATAAAAAATGAACCAAATCTGCAACTTGTTCAGGTTCACCGGCTTTATGCTCCAATGGTTGACCCCCTTCTGGATATTCAATCGGGATTTTTATCTTTTCTAAGTTTTCTTTTTCAGGAAATGTATTCTGTCCGATATTTGTTTCAATTGCCCCAGGGCAAATGATATTCACTCGAATATGGTATCTAGCAAGTTCTAATGCGGCCATTTTACCAAATGCCACCTGAGCAGCTTTTGAAGAGCTATATGCTGACATGCCAAACCCTTTGAACGTACGATTTCCGTTAATTGAACTTGTTATTACCACACTTCCTCCATTAACTTTTAAATGAGGAATTGAGTACTTTACCGTTAAAAAAGTACTCTTTAAATTAGTTGATATCGTTTGATCCCACTCCTCCGGGGATAGATCTTCAATCGGTGCAACTGTCCCATTAATACCTGCGTTTGCAAAGACATAATCTAATCGATTCCATTCTTCATAGATCTCTTTTACACTTTGTTCAACTCTTTTGGGATCTGATACATCAGTATCAGTTATCATTGCTTCCCCGCCTTGTGATTCAATATCCTGTTTAACTTGTTTAAGCTTTTCCTCTTTTAAATCAACAAGTCCAATTTTTACTCCTTCTTTTGCAAGACGTAAAGCCGCAGCACGGCCAATTCCCGATCCTGCGCCCGTAATGAGAGCAACCTTGTTTTGAAGTGACATATTATATCTCCTTCCTTTCTTACATTTTTAAAATTAATTTACCCATTTTTGGTATTAAGTATGTAAGAAAAGGAAAAAATATAAATTTTTAAGATAGACCTTCCATAACAAGGCATAGTGAAATACCGTGATATAAGGATTCAACGGTATTTCACTCAATTGACTTTGCTGTTCTACTTATTTAGCAACTAACGTTACAATTGATCGTGGAGGAATGGTAACTGCTTTTTTAGCTGGGATTAGGTTTTTTTCCTCTAAATCGTTGTTTTCAGATGTAACATATGGTTTGAATTGGATCGCTTTCTTTTTTCCAGGAAGGTGATCAACATTCACTTTTACTGACTTTTCTTCAGTACTGTAATTAACAAACACAGCAGATAGTTGATCGTCTTCTTCATGATAATATGCTGAACCCATTAGTTCCTCTTGATCATTTGCTCCTTGAAGATCAACCCGGTACGCACCTGGTCGAACAAAGCGGCTGTAGTTCCCCATTGCCCAAAGTAATTTTGATTCAATGATTGACTCCTCATCACCAGGCTGAGAATAATCAGTATAAATCAACCCATCCTTATAATCATAATTTGACAGAGCAAGCCACCATTGCCATGCTGAGGCTTGCGTTTCAACCATGTCAAAATGAATGAGTCTTGCAACATCAAGTGCTGTCTTCATTGTTAAATCTCTTCCAGGTCCATTACTTCCCAAAATACAATATTCCGACATCCAGAATTTTAAATCTTGACCGTATTGATTTAGATTTTCCCGGACAGATTTTCTTAATGGAACGAGACGGTCTTCACCTGAATAATGATCTGACCAATATGCATGTGCACTAATTTTATTTCCAATGATATCTTTAATTTCGGGATCCCCTAACATTTCTTTAATGTATTCACGGTATTTTCCAGGATAACTACCATTGGCATTCCCGCTGTTGTATACACGATCACTACCAGTAAATTCCCCATACATCTCATCATCAAGCAGAGATGTATACTCTACAGCTTCAGTTGCGTCAATTTCTGTATCAAGTCCTCTTTTTTCTAGTTCCGAGTGTAACGCCAATATGACTTTTTTAATATCTTCTATGTTATATCGGTTACCTTCCTGCCCAGCGTAATCCCAGTTCCAAGTAGGTTCATTAATAGGGCTAATATAGTTAAATGGTACATTTTCTTCTTTAAAATGTTCCAATACATCTGCCAGGAATACCGCGAAATCATCAACTGATTCTTCTTTTAAATTCGTACTTCCTACAGAAGGATCAGGTTGTGCGTGACCGTTTTTCGTCATCCATACAGGTGGACTGTTTACAAACGCAATAAATTCCTCGACACCTCTATCCTTTGCTGCATGAAGAAACCATTGCTGTCCAGCCTGTTTGGACCAATCATACGGCTCATCTTCACCTGTTTTAAAACTCTCTGCTCTTCTCCACGGGTCTGTAATGATTTCCTTATCCGTTTCTTCACTCCCAGCGCCAATGTTAAAACGCCACATGGATAAGCCAATTCCTTTTTCCGTTGAAAACAGCAAGTCGGCAACCTTCTTCTTATTTTCCTCAGACCATTCAGAGCCGATTTTATCGAAGGACCAAGCACCGGATGCTCCGAAACCATCAATTTCTTGGAATTTATTTTCTACATTGATTGTGATTTCTTGGGTATTTTCCTTTTTTTTCGTAGACATATTGTTTTCCTTTGCTTTAAGATTTGCTGGAATTAATGTGAACATTAAAAGAAATATGGATAATAGACAAAACCTTGAAACTACCTTTTTATTAAATAACATATTTTACCTCCATTACTAGATAAAGTGATAGAATACGAATGGTCTCCTAACTCTTTCATTGTTTGGGACGAGGGACCTGTCCCCATGGTCCAATTATTTTAAAACGATCTTCGGTTTCTTCTGCTTCATAGATTATTGCTCGGGATTCTGGGGTGCTGAAGGGATGGTGCAGAATGAGCATCCAGGTGTCTTCGAAGGTCTTGAACAGCATGCCGTGTCCGCTGTCACCTTTAACTAATGGGTCCAGCTGTTCCCAAGGTCCTTCCAGTTTACCTGACTGAGATCTTGCAATTGTCTGGACATATCCTTCTTGGTTATAACTTGACCAGAGCATGATGAGATGACCGCCTTTTGTCCGGTATAGTTGACACCCGTCAGATACATATACTTGAGGCTTGTCATCCGGTTTTCGTTCAGCATTTATCCAGGGAGCATCTGAAGCTTTAAAAAGATGTATTGGTTCACCTTCGGCATCAGATAAATCCCGCTTTAATGGAATGGCTTCAAACGTACCATCTATGACCTGAATCCATTCATGACAATATACCATCCACGGTTTTCCATTCTCATCCTCATACAGCGTTCCGTCTAATGTCATAAAATTTGCTGGTGGAACAGGGCCATCCTTATTTATTAATCGGAAAGGACCTTCCGGCGAATCTGATACTGCAATAGCAGTACCTCGAAGATGATTCGTTTTCCAAACCTCTGGTGGTTCTGCTAATATACTGTCTCTATTATGGAGGGTAACAAATAAATAATATTTACCCTTGTACTGGTGAACTTCCGGTGCCCATGTGCCATGTTGAGGATGTGCCCATGTCCCGTCAGGAACCTCAAATATAACAAAAGGTCCCTCCCACTCTACTAGATCTTTACTTTTGTAAACTAATACTCCATTTCTTTCTAAATCTGTTAATTCCGGAATTCCTGTTGTATATAAATAGTAGGTATTTGTTTCTTTATGTGATAAAACAAATGGGTCATGTGCAGGAATATCTGCAAGACGGTGACCATTCCTGGGATTGCAAGTATCAGAAGCAATGTTATAGGGCATTTAAGCATCTCCTGTTAATAAATTTGTTTCACCTAACCTCAATAACGACAGAGGAACTTTCCAAACCATCTGAGGATACCTTTAATGTAATTGTACCGGGTTGGTCAGTGGCTCTAACATAAATTAATAATTTCCCATGATAGGCCTTTCTGTTGGTTTCTTTATAATTTTGATGACTTGTTGGGTTACTGCATTCCAATCCAATAATTTCACCAGGACCTTCAATGTCACAGTCTATTTGATTATTAGCCTCATAGACAAGCAGATGATCTACATCAAGGATATTTACTTCTACATGTGCTATATCCTGTTTGTCAGCTTTAAGAGTAGTTGAATCAGAGTGCAGGTGTAGCTTTGCAGGCATACCAGCAGTAGTTAATTCATAGGTACAACAAATGGTACCGTTTCTTTTTCCTACTGCTTTTAACGTCCCCTCCTCATATGGAATATCCCAATAGATCGATCCACCTTCGAAGTCTTTTTGTTTTTTGATACCAAGTGATGTCCCATTTAAAAGTAGATCTACTTCCGGGCAATTTGTACAACATGCCACCCTTACAAGTTCGCCTTCCATTCCTTTCCAAGCATCAACTACTTCATGGTCCCAATGAATTTGATCAGGGTGTTCTTCTTTAATAGACGTTACCCCTACATAAACCATATCTTTCTCAGACCATTGACTTTGTTTAAAAAGAATAGCGGCTTCTTGAATCCTGCTAGATCAAGCATCCCCGGTGTTGCATGACGAACAGGCCATCCGCGGGCTTCTCCTAAATAGTCAATTCCTGTCCAAATAAATTGCCCTGAAACGAAGTCATTATTTTTTACAGCCTTCCACTCATTATGATGTCTCCCGTTTTCACTTCCATAAATGACTCGATTAGGGTATTTTTCATGATCTTTATGATAACGAAATTCCTGATAGTTATAACCAACCACATCAAGTGCATCTGGGAAATCCGTTTCATTGGACATAATGACACTTGCCAGTGCTGCTGTTACAGGTCTTGTTGGATCATATTGCTTTACTACATTTGCCAATCTTTTCGCAATATCACCCATGCCCTTTGCTTCAGGCTTTTCCGCTTTATAGCGATCTTCAAGTACTGGATGCGAATAGGGATCATTAGGATAATCAATTTCATTTCCAATACTCCAGAAAACAATTGACGGATGGTTTCGATCCCTTACTACCATATCTCTTAAATCGGCCTCCGCCCATTCTGTAAAGTCTGATGCATACCCGTCAAGTGAAGGTTCGCCTTTATTCCAACCCTCTACCCATTTATTTTTGGGATATTCCCATTCATCGAACGCCTCATCCTGAACCAAAAAACCATACCTATCACACATATCCAATAACTCTGGTGCAGGCGGATTATGGCTCATTCTTATCGCATTTACTCCAGCTTCTTTTAATCGTTGCAAACGCCTGTGCCAAACCTTATCAGGTACAGCTGCTCCAAGACACCCTGCATCATGATGGATACATACACCTTTCATCTTGATATTTTCTCCATTTAGATAAAACCCAGAGTCCACATCAAAGTGAAAATATCGAACTCCAAGAGGGGTGGTCTCAGTATCAATCACTTGACTATTCTTTATCACCTTCGTTTCAACACTGTATATATACGGATTTTCAGGTGACCAAAGATTTGGCTTTTCCAACATAATAGAATGATGATAGTCTTGTTCACTATTTGCTTGAATGGTTTCCATAGAAGAACAAGCTATTAGTTTTTTTCCAGTAGCATCTTTTATTTGATGTTCAATTTGGATTTCACCTTTGTGATTGGTTTCATTTTTCACACTTGTTTGAATGGTAATTTCTGCTTCTGATGTTGAAATATTCGGAGTTGTCATATATATACCATACGGCTTGATGTACACATGATCAGTCAAGTTGATAAATACGTTTCGGTAAATACCAGAACCCGGATACCAACGGGAATCCGCGAAATCTGAGTGGTCCACCTTTACAGCAATGACATTTTCGTGTGTGTCGAAGTTTATAAAAGGAGTTAAATCATATTGAAATGAGCTGTATCCATAAGGTCTTAACCCAAGAAAATGTTCATTAATCCAAACTTCGCTATTTTTATAAATCCCATCGAACTGGATCATAATCCTTTTCCCTCTTAAGCGATCAGGAACGCTGAATTTCTTTCGATACCAACCAATACCTCCGGGTAAATACCCGGTTGAACTTGCATATTCTTTCTTAAACGGACCTTCTATGCTCCAATCATGTGGTAAATCTACTGAACGCCAATCTGAATCATCAAACTGAATTTTATGTACATCAGTGTCTTCACCTTTTAAAAATTTCCAATCAAAGTTAAATTTTCTACTTTTAACAGCGGGATTCCATTGTTCAGTTATGACATTAACCATGATCAGCCCCACTCCTTTTTAAAATTGTGTTAGAGTAATAAATCGATAGATAAAGGGCTATCATGAATACTTGATAGCCCTTTTTTCACTTTTTTCCTACTTAACCTTCAACAAGCTTTTTATATTCATCCATTTGTTTTTGAATCTCCTTTTGTACCTTCTCATAACCGGCTGCTTCTAATCTCTTACGGAAATCTTCAACAGCTTTTTCCGGATCACCCGCTTTACCAAAAGCAATTGCCGGTACCATTTGTGCAGTTACTTGTGAAAGTGCAGCTATTTCAGCTTCTACAGGTGTACTATCAAAAACAAATTGTCCATAAGGGAACGGCTTCTTAATTTTATCGTACTCTTCATAAATCTCAGGCATTCCTTCCCATCTGTCAGAACTAGGAATTTCGAACTTATCTACACGCCCCCCCCAGAAATTAGAGGCAAATGAATCTTTTGTCTCATCATATCCTTCAGGACGTACACGCTTGCCATCTACGATTTCATATTGAACTCCTTCAATACCATAGTTAAATAATTTGTAAATTTCCTCATCATTGCGAAGTAAGTCATATACCATAAGGGCACGCTCCGGATTTTTGCTATGTGCACCAACAGCCGTAGCTCCATGAGTAATAGACATTGAGATTAAGTTATTACGTGTATCAGACCAAGCAAACATATCAATTTCAGATCCCGGTTGTTTCACATCCATTTGCGGACGCAAAGTGGAGAATGTTTCAGTATGATGCTGATCAGCTCCAGTTTTTCCAGCTTGGAATAATGCGCGAGTATCACCTTTATAATTTAATACATCAGAACGCCAATATCCTTTATCTGCCCAATCCTTCATCATTTTTGCATAATCTACAAAAAGATCTTCAAACACCGGACTAACAACGGTATACGGATCATCAGCTGATTTACCCCAGTAGATTGGAAATACTCCTGTAGCAATTGGTAATTCAATCTGATCAGAATAGGAAGTTGTATATCCCCATGCTGTTGTAACGTTTGTTCCCGGTGTATCCCAAGGAATCACACCCGGCTTATTATCGACTATACCTTGGAAGTACTTACCTAATGTTTCAAAATCTTTGATAGGTTCATTAATTCCAAACTCCTTAGCCCAATCTGTGCGGTAGAAAAATCCGTGGTTAACCCATTGAGTAAAAGAGTCTTCTGGCATCATAACAATTTTGCCATTGTACTTGGTTTGCTCCCAGCTTTCATCAGAAACTTCTTCCCATGTTTTCGGTGCATAAGTTGGCAGAAGTTCAGTAATGTCCATGAATGCACCTTTTTGAGCATTACCCCATGCATCTAACCAGTCAGTAGCCGTGATAATTAAATCAACCGGCTCACCTGAAGCTAGAGTTAGATTATATTTTGTCATATAGTCAGCCCATTCAATCCATTTTATTTCAAGATGAGCATTTACTTTTTCCTCTAATTTTGCATTTACTTGCTCCATTACTTTTTCTAATTGACCGTTTGTTGGTTTATCCCCCAACGCCATCATTGTAATATTGACAAATTCTGACGTATCAATTTCCCCATTTTCATTAACCTTTGTAGTTGGTTTCTTGTTTTCTGAGTTTGCTTGGCTTGATCCATTACATGCCACAAGGCTAAAGGTTAACAGCATGACCATGACTAGTACGAAGAATTTTTTCATCTTCAACATTTCATTTCCTCCCCTTTATCTTTTTCATTCTTAATCTATGAAACAAGGAAAAATCCTTACTCATATTCATTAGCCCTTAACTGCACCAATTGTAATACCTTGAATAAAAAACCTTTGTACAAACGGATAAAACAGAATAACAGGACCGGTAGCCACAACGGCTGTTGCCATTTTCATAGATTCCAAAGGAATTTCTTGTGGTGCAACATTAGAAGCTGCCGCAGAGTTTCTTATAAAGTCAGCACTTGTAATGACGTTATAAAGAAACAACTGAAGAGGCCGATATTCCATATTAGGTGAAAGGAAAAGCATGGCATTATACCATTCATTCCAATATCCTAAGGCAATAAAAAGTCCAATTGTCGCTAAGGCCGGCGTAGACATCGGTAAAATTAATTTTAAAAAGATCGTGAAATCACCTGCACCATCCATCTTTGCAGATTCTGTAATCTCATGGGGAATCGACTTTGTAAACGCCTTCATCATTATGATAAGAAAAGGACTCAGCAATCCTGGGAGCAATACGGCAAGATAATTATCTTTCAGATCCAAATACTGAGTAATCAATAGATAAAATGGAACAAGTCCACCTGAAAACAGGGTTGTAAAGTAAATATAGAACGAAATTTTATTACGATACAGGAAATCCGCACGTTGCAAGGCATAACCAGTCATGGCCACAATAAACAAACCAACAGCCGTTCCAACAATCGTAATACCCATTGTTACAACATAAGATCCAATAATAAGCCTTGGATTTCGGAAAACAATTTCATATGCAAACGTAGAAAACTCTTTTGGCCATAATGCAAATCCACTTTCCATAATCGCCTTCTCAGAAGTGAAAGATGACGATAAAATTAAGACAAAGGGTAAAAGACAACATAGAGCAAATAACCCAATACAACCATATCCAATCACACGAACCATGATCGTAGAAAAATCCACATTTCGTCTATATGTATTTTCCACAAGTACATCCCTCCTTTAGAATAATGAGTTTTCCGGTGAAACCTTTTTAACAATCCAGTTAGCTGTAATAACGATAAAGAATCCAAAAATTGATTGATATAAACTTACTGCACTTCCTAAAGAAAAGTTAAAATTCGTCATTAATGTTCGGAATACATAGGTTTCGATAATATCTGTGGTAGGATAAAGCATTGTATTATTAGCACCAACTAGGTTATAAAACAACCCGAAATTCCCTTTTAATACTCCACCTAAAGAAAACAGTAACAAGATGATAAAAGTAGGCTTCAGCCAAGGAATAATAATATAGCGAATACGTTGAAAAGCATTTGCCCCGTCAATTTCTGCAGCTTCTAAGATGGATTTATCAAGACCCATAATCGCAGCAAAATAGACGATTGATCCATAACCTGTAGATTGCCAGAGGAAAGTAATGACGATGATATAAGGCCAAATCGCCGGATTCGAATAAGTTTGTACAGGATCCAAGCCAACCAATTCTAAAAATGAATTAAGTAAACCATAATCATAACTGAGTATGTTATAGGCTAAAAGACCAACTAAAACGGCGGAAATAAAATGTGGTAAAAACATAATGGTTTGTGATATTTTTTTAAACCATTTGTTTCTTAATTCATTAAGCATGATGGCCACAGCTATTTGCAGGAAATTACCTAATATGATGAAGGCGAGATTATAAGCAATCGTATTAAAGGTTAACTTCCATAAATCACCTGTCATAACCAAGAAACGAAAATTTTCCAAGCCTACAAAAGCACTTTTAAAAATACCAAGTGAATAATCATAATTGACGAAAGCGAGATAAAGTCCCGGCATTGGAAGATAAGCAAATATAGCAAAGAAGATAATGGCAGGCATACACATAAGAAGAAGAGTTCGGTTCTTCCATATTCTTTTAAATCGAGACTCTTTCGTTTTTGTTTTAACAACAGGTGTCTGTGATTGCACAGTAACGGTTTTCATCTAAATCCCCCCTATACTCATGATCTTAACTTCAAAGCAGCAACCGTCTTACAAAAGAATGACCGGTAATATTGAAAGAGTACTAATCTAATAGCAATATGTTTAATGAATAACTAATAGGCATTGTAGACAGCGATAATAAGTAAAGAATACATTAGAAATGAAACGGGTTTCATAAAAGTGCATAAAACCTTTATTGTTTGAGAAGTTACACTATGTATGTATCACTTCACTCAATTTAAAATGAAACGGGTTTCATAAAAACGTATACTAACTCAACATTATTGTTATCACATTTTCTTAGTTTGTGCATCAATAATGAAACGGGTTTCATTTTTAACAATAATATCTTTATGCTTATGCCACTTTAATTATTCAACACCTTTTTTGAAAGCGGTTACTTAAGATTCATTATAGTTCCGTTCCTATTAAAAGTAAATACCATTTTTTCAAAATTAGAAATTTATTTTATTGCCTTTTCTTGGATAATCTCAACTTCTGTTTCCTATTTTGCCGCTCTACGTACATTTATAGAAATGACAAAGAAAGCTTCAAATTCAATATATAAATATAAGAATTGAAGCTTTACCATCTTAAAAGCCAGGAAATTTACACCTTCCCTATATAATTTCTAATATGAACTATTCACAACTTGATCGGAAATGATCAACTTAGGCTCTGTAGACTCAATCACATCCTGAACACTATACCCATTTGCTACTTCAATCAATTCCAATCCATTCTTCGAAACATCAATAACCGCACGATCTGTTATTATTCGATCAACCACATTTTGGCCTGTTAATGGTAACGAGCATTTCTTAAGAATCTTTGGGTTTCCGGCCTTGTTCACGTGTTCCATGATCACAATAATTTTTTTAGCACCGTGAACTAAATCCATTGCCCCTCCCATTCCTTTTATCATTTTTCCCGGAATCATCCAGTTAGCAAGATCACCCTTTTCTGAAACTTCCATGCCACCTAGGATAGCTAAATCAATGTGACCTCCGCGTATCATAGCAAAGGATTCTGCATTACTAAAGAAGCTCGCTCCTTCTATTGCGGTTACTGTTTCTTTTCCCGCGTTAATTAAATCCGGATCTACTTCTTCTCTCAACGGATAAGGTCCAATACCCAATAGACCATTTTCTGATTGCAAAACCACATTTTTATTTTCAGAAATATAGTTCGCAACCATTGTAGGCATTCCAATGCCTAAATTCACATAGAATCCATCTTGAATTTCCTTTTCAGCCCTTTGCGCGATTTGTACTCTGACATTTTTCGTCATCCTTTTCCCTCCTCTATTTTATGCTTGAACCGTAAGTCGTTCAATCCGCTTTTCATGTTTCCCAACGATTAAGCCTTGAACATAAATACTCGGGGTATGGATGTGATCTGGATCTAATTCTCCAACTTCCACAATTTCCTCTACCTCTGCAATTGTGTTTTTCCCTGCTGCCGCCATAATAGGATTGAAGTTTTGCGCTGTTTTACGATAAATAACATTGCCCATCTTGTCTGCTTTCCATGCTTTTATTAGACTAAAATCGGCAGTAAGGGATTCTTCAAGTAAATATTCTTTTCCATTAAATTTTCTTATTTCCCGACCTTCTGCAATACGAGTCCCTACTCCAGCCGGGGTATAAAAGGCAGGAATTCCCGCTCCACCGGCGCGTATTTTCTCTGCTAAAGAACCTTGTGGTGTCAACTGTACCTCTAATTCACCGTTTAATACTTGTCTTTCAAACTCTTTATTTTCACCAACATAAGATGAGATCATTTTTTTAATTTGTTTATTTTGAAGTAAAAGTCCAAGTCCCCAATCATCTACTCCACAATTGTTTGAAATGACTGTTAAATCTTTTACATTTTTCACACATAGAGCTTTAATAAGGTTCTCTGGTATTCCAACCAGCCCAAATCCCCCAACCATTAGCGTCATTCCGTCTTTAATGTCTTGCACGGCTTCTTCAAAACTAGTAAATATCTTTTTCATCCTCATACACCCCTTGTTTCATAGTTTTCGATTATGGTTGAAACTCCTTGACCACCACCGATACATAACGTCGCTAAACCATATTTTCCGTTTCTTCTTTTAATTCATGAATTAATGTTGTGAGGATTCTTGCACCACTTGCTCCAATCGGATGGCCCAGGGCAATGGCACCACCATTGACATTTACTTTATCATTCGAAAATTGAAGCTCCTTGCCAACCGCTAAAGCTTGGGCTGCAAAAGCTTCATTTGCTTCGATTAAATCCATGTCATTGATTGTAAGTCCAAGCTTATTTAACGCTTTTTTCGTAGCTGGCACTGGCCCTATTCCCATTAAACTTGGGTCAACGGCTGCACTTGCGTTCCCACGAATTTTAGCTAACGGTTCGATCCCAAGTTCTTTTGCTTTACGTAAACTCATCATGAGTACAGCAGCTGCTCCATCATTAATTCCTGAAGCATTACCTGCGGTTACGCGTCCATCTTTTTTAAAAGCTGGCCTTAGCTTACCTAATTTCTCTACTGTTGTTCCCGCCTTTACATATTCATCCTTATCAAAATAAATAGACTCTCCTTTACGCTGCGGTATTTCAACAGCTACAATTTCATCTTCAAATTTCCCATCGTTTATTGCTATTGCTGCTTTTTCTTGGCTCCATGCAGCAAATTCATCTTGTTCCTGTCGTGTGACTTCATATTGGTCACAAATATTTTCAGCCGTGATTCCCATATGATAATCATTAAACGCACACCACAATCCATCATGAATCATACTATCAATGAGCTTCTGATCTCCCATTCGAAACCCTTCTCTAGCTCTCATAGATAAATAAGGTGCTTGACTCATATTTTCCATTCCACCGGCAACAACGATTTCAGCATCTCCTGTTAAAATGGCTTGAGTCGCTAAATGAACGGCTTTCAATCCTGATCCACACACTTTATTTAATGTAAAAGCAGAAACATGTTCAGGAAGCCCTGCGTGTATAGCAGATTGCCTAGCCGGGTTTTGCCCAAGACCTGCTTGAAGAACATTTCCCATGATGACTTCATCAATTTGATCTCCACTAATTCCAACTTTTTCGATCACCGCTTTAATTACATGTGAACCTAATTGGACGGCACTAATATTTTTTAAGCTTCCTCCAAATTGACCTATCGGCGTTCTTAAAGCGCTTACAATTACAACCTCATTATTTTCCATCAACCAGTTCCTCCCCATTAACAGTTTATTCGGAGTTTCCACCATATATTTACTTATTAATTTACAGCATTCTCATTTATGAGTAAAATGAATAATAGTTATATTTTTCATTCCAAAACAGAATAAGTAGGTGATGAATTTGGAATTAAAGGATCTAAAATATTTTACTGAAGTAGCACAATACGGCAGCTTCACTAAAGCAGCTGAAAGTGCCTATATCTCACAACCAACCTTAAGTAAATCAATAAAAAAATTAGAAACAGAGCTCAGAGTAGAACTATTTGAACGGTCAACACGTTCATTAAAATTGACTGATGCAGGAGAAATTGTCTTCAAACAAGCTTCTAAAATATTAGGAGCTACTGATGAGCTATCTGTCCTTTTAGATGATTTAATCAATTTGCCAACAGGAAAAATTAAGATTGGCATACCTCCATTAATTGGGACGCTTTTTTTCCCCGCAATAGCGAAAAAATTCAATAAGCACTATCCAGAGGTAGAATTAGAATTAGTTGAACTCGGTGCTAAACGAATTGAACACTTAGTAGATGAGGGTCATGTTGATGTGGGGATCATTGTGTTTCCAACAGATCATAACAAGTTTGAAATTACTCCGTTTATAAAAGAGGAATTCATGCTTTATACAAGCACAAAGCATCGACTAACAGATTCGAAAGAGGTTACCATCAACCAATTAGCAGAAGAACATTTTATTCTTTTCAATAGGGAATTTGCCTTACACAAATTAATTATTAACGAATGTCAAAAAGCAGGCTTTCAACCAAATATTGCATATGAAAGCTCACAGTGGGATTTAATAACAGAATTGGTTGGAGCGGAGCTTGGTATTACGCTATTACCGAGGTCTATCTATAGAAAAATGGATCATCACAACATTAAGATGATTACATTATTGTCTCCACCTATGTGGGAGCTTGGATTTATTACGAAAAAAGACCGATATCAATCATTTGCTGTCAGGACTCTTTTGAAGTTTGTTTCAGAGGAATTTTAACATGAATCTTCTCCATTCCATTATTATTATCTTCTGCTTAAATAAATAAGCTCGAATTCCTTCAATACAAAGAATTCGAGCTTGTTGTACAATCTATTAGTAAAAAACTAGATTAACCGTCTATTAGTTGTAATAGATTTCGTTTTTGTATTTCTTCCTTTAAAACCTTAATTATTTTAGTATCCTGGCTTAAGATAACAGATTTTTTATATATACTAATTAGTAACTCATTACTTAATTCTTTTAACATATTAGTACTTCCCCCATTATTATGCTTGTTCCTTCTATCTGCTATTAAATCAACAATACCTGATACAACTTGGACACTAAATTAATCCACATTAAATAAGGGTTTTTTGTAAATATTATTACCTTTTAAAAATTTCTTAACTCTATAGTGAAATGGAGCTGAAGACACTCGACTCCTGCGGGAAGTAGTAGAAAGGGTGAGACCCCGCAGGCGAAGCTGAGGAGGCTCAGCTTCCTCTCCGGCGCATGGAGTGTCTGAAGCGGAATGGAACGAACTAATTTTCACCCTTAACTATATTAAATAACGACAAAGTATGCGAAAACAGCCTTATTTATAAACAAAACAGTTGACTCTTCCCTTAAGGGAGAGTTTAAAATAACGTCTTGTAGTTGCAAAAAATCTTTCATGGAGATGATAAGCATGTCAAGACAGAACATTACTTTAGCGATATTATTGCTGAATCTATTTATAGCCTTTTTAGGCATAGGACTTGTTATCCCTGTTACTCCTACAATTATGAATGAGTTACATTTATCAGGCTCAATTGTAGGCTATATGGTTGCAGCATTTGCTGTAGCACAATTAGTTGTATCACCGATAGCAGGCCGTTGGGTAGACCAATTTGGCAGAAAAAGAATGATTGTAATAGGTTTATTTATATTTGGAATTTCAGAATTGTTATTCGGTGTCGGAAATACTCTGAGTGTCCTGTTTCTTTCACGTATACTTGGAGGTGTTAGTGCAGCATTTATTATGCCAGCCGTAACCGCCTTTATTGCAGATACTACATCATTAGAAACACGACCGAAAGCACTTGGCTACATGTCTGCAGCCATTTCAACAGGATTCATTATCGGCCCTGGAATTGGAGGTTTTTTAGCAGAAATGGGAACTCGTGTCCCGTTTTTCTTTGCTGGTATGTTAGGTATTTTTGCTGCCGTTTTATCTTTGATTACATTAAAAGAACCCGAACGAAATATGGAATATGAAGAAAATTCAGATCAAAAAGCCGGATTAAACCGAATTTTTTCACCTGTATATTTCATTTCATTTATGATTATCTTAATTTCAGCATTTGGCTTATCCTCTTTTGAATCTTTATTTGCTCTATTTGTTGATCATAAGTTTGGATTTACTCCAAAGGATATTGCCATTATGATTACTGGGGGAGCTATTGTTGGGGCAATTGCTCAAATAGCTTTATTTGATCGACTTACAAGATGGTTTGGTGAAATTCGTTTAATTCGGTACAGCCTCTTATTTTCAGCGATTCTTGTCTTATTCGTCACCATTGTCAATCAATACTTTTTGATTTTATTTACGACAATTATCGTTTTTATAGGATTTGATTTAATGAGACCTGCTGTAACCACCTATCTTTCTAAAATAGCCGGAAACGAACAAGGTTTTGTAGGTGGTATGAATTCAATGTTTACGAGTATTGGAAATGTCTTTGGTCCAATTATCGGAGGTATACTATTTGATATCAATTTAAATTATCCATTTTATTTTGCGACGATTTTTTTAGCCATTGGCACAGGGTTAACTCTTGCTTGGAAACAACAGACACTATCTAAAGCTTCACCAGCCAAATTAACCAGTTCAGAACAGTGATGGGGTGGATTTATTAATGGAGGATAAACTTTATTCAATAGGTGAGGTCTCAAAATTAATGAATATTTCTATTAAAGCTCTCCGCTTCTATGATCATATTGATTTATTTAAACCAGCCTATGTAGATCCAAAGTCAAATTATCGTTATTATAGTGATTTACAATTATATCGTTTAGATCTAATAAAATCTTTAAGTTATATCGGAACACCCTTAAATCAGATCAAAAGGGTGGAAGATTTAAATAATGAAGATTATGTTTCCTTTTTAATGGATCAAGAAAGAATTGTGGAAGAAAAAATTGATTATTTATTTGAAATACAAGAAATTATCGCCAATGTAAGAGAAGAATTACAGAGACAAGAAGCTCCATTTGATGAGATCGTTCTTTTAGAAAAGGATGAAATAAAGGTTATTCAAACAAAAGTAATGGGTTTAGGTCCCATTAACACCTTTAATTCGTCATTTAGCAGCCTAAGAAAATATGGACCATCTACAGAGGGGTTTAGAAAAAAAGGGTATGGCTCCATTATTCCATTTAGACCCTACAATACTGTTGAAGAAATCAATTATGATTATTTGTTTACACCTGTACTATCGAATAAACATATTTCATCTCTTCAAAGTGATACTGAATTTGCAACCTTACCAAAAGGTAAATACTTAAGCATTGTTTCAAATTCCACTTCATTTGACCATTACTTTGTTACATTCAAAAAACTAATTCATTATATACAAACAAACGAAGTCAAACCGTTAAGTGATATCTATGAATTCTTTTCCGTCTATTATCGAAATAATAAACACCAATATATAAGTGAGTTCAGGGTAAAAATTGCAGAAGATTAGTATAACAGCGTTTTTCTACGAAATATTATAAACACCCCTTTTTTAGAAGGGTGTTTATAATATTTCCCATTACTTATTCTCCTGAAGGGAGCTTGATCGGCGTATAGGCAGGTAAAGGTATTCCAAAATTTGGTGTCCCATCTTGATTCCAATGAAATTTTTGGATCCTTGGATTACGAAGCTTCCCATTCCTATGGTCTCCTTCAGACTCTGAAAAAGAAAATGCGTGATACACAATCCAATCCTCAGTTCCATCCGGAGATTGAGTAAAGCTATTATGTCCCGGTGAAAACACTCGATTTTTTATATTCTTTGAAAAAACAGGTTCCGGATATTTAACCCAAGAGTCCGGGTCCATTACATCATCTGATTCATTAGCAGTTAACATTCCTAAACAATAATCATCAGACCATGTAGCGCTTGCTGAAAAAATTAAAAATAGCTTCCCATTTCTTTTCAATAAAATAGGTCCTTCATTAATTGCCATTCCACCCTGTTTCTCCCACTCTGATGTTGGTGCAGAAAGTAGAATATTTTCACCTTCTAATGTCCATGGATTTTTCATTTTTACAATATATAAAGCTGATCCATAATCAGGAAAATACCCATAACCTGCATAGAGGAAATAAAGTTGATGATGATGTTGAAGGACTGTTCCATCCAGTCCTGGAAGTTCCGTATTTACAGCACCTTTAAAGTTCCATTCTCCCTCTAGTGGATTTTCAAAAGAATTTTCTAATACATAAATTCGTCGTGTGTCATCACCACCACCGTCATTAGCAGTGAAATAGATAAACCATTTATTATGTATAAAGTGGATTTCCGGAGCCCAAATATTTTTACTGTATGGCCCTTCTACTGGAGGCTCCCAAATGATCTTCTTTTCAGCAGTTGATATCCCTGTAATCGTTGTACTCTTCCAAAGGGCTATATGAGTACGAGTCGTAGCTGTAAAATAGTAGTTTCCATCAAAATGTTTACATATATATGGATCAGGTCCACTCTCAAGTAGAGGGTTCATAAACATTTCTCCTAATTCTACTCCGCTTTGATTTTGTTTATTTTTTTCCATCGTGTATCCCCCATTCATTGTTCATGACATATACAAAATGAATGGGTAGGTACCCTCATTTTCTTGTACCTACCCATTTTCACTTACTTTTCTTCTTCTATTTTTCTTATAAGTCTTAGAGCATCTCCTTCAAGTTCTTGTTTGATAACTTCAGATAGTTTATTTTCTTTTTCTAGAGAATCTCTAAAATCATGAAGATGCTTGATTGATTGAGCGACTTTCCCTTTGTCTAAATGATGCTTAGATTGATCTAATTTATTTGTTAATTTTTTATAGGTACTTTGAACAATCTCACCAGATTCTTTCATTCTATCAAGATCGTTTTTTATGGATGAATGGGTCGTTTCTAATGGTTTTACCACAAAATTATCAAACGTTGTCTGATTATAGTTTGATCGCAGTCCTAGTTTTCCCTGAGTAAATGCTGTGCTGCTGTTGTCTGTATAATCTATTTTGGGAACATTCATATCTCCTACATAAATCTTAATGTTTGTACCTTTGGCAACAACCTTCACATGATGCCATGTATTCAATGGCTCATTTAGTTCAGCACCTTTTAAGTATTCCCAGTTATAATTAAACTTCCCTAAATGAATTCCTTCCTTATTTATATAGGCTATATAACCTTGCATAAAATTAGGATTATTTTGTCCAAGTTCAATACCGTTTGCCGGATTATTTACTCTGAAAAGTAAACCACCGTCTCCTGTTCCAGCTCCGATAGTAAGATCCGCTTCAACTGTATAATCCTTCCACCTACTGTCTCCTATGACAGATTTCGCAAAGGTCCCTGGTGATGTGCTATATTCACCTTCAATAGCTGGTGGTTCTTGGCCATCAGCAACAGAGAATTGGATACTTCTAAAATCAAATTCTCCTTTTACCATTTCCACCTTGATCGTATGCTTTCCAGCTGGTAATGAAACATTTTCTTTAATTACACTTTCCCAGTTATCCCATCCTCCAGTTTTCGGCACATCTATAACACCTGTTAAATCGGTAGTATCATCTAGCCAAAGTCTTATTTGACTTCCTTCCAAATTAGTTGCCACTCTAATGTCTAGTTCATACTCATCCGCTTCGCTTATGTCGACATTATACTTTAGCCATTCTCCAGCCTGGTTCCAGCCTACATTATATCCACCTTCCGGATTAATCCGGATATCGACTGCATCTCTCCTATATTTGCGACCAATATTATCAGGAGAATTGTCGTGATACCCCACACCTTCACCACCGGTCATATAATCTGCTGCCATGATTTTTCCCGGAAGCTCCTTATGATGATCAAATCTATGAAATAATAATCTAGAAATATCAAATTCTCCATTTAGGACTTCAAGCTTTAAAGTATGCTTTCCAGCCGGTAAAGAAATACCCTGTAGTGAAATGTTTTCCCACTTATTTAATTCACCTGTATTAGGTATATCAATTTCTCCCGTTAGATCAATTTCATCATTTAAAAGAAGCCTTACTTTCCCTCCCGATATAGCAGAGGAGGCAAGAATGTCTAATCCATAGCTTCCTTCTTCTTCAATATCGACGTTATATGCTAGCCATTCTCCTGTTTGATTGGAGGTAACAGCGTAACCACCTTCCGGATTTGATCGTATATCGACAGAATCCTTTCGATATTGTTCTCCACTATTCTCTAAGGTGTTATCATGATATCCAACACCTTCGCCACCAAGATTGTAATCTTCCGCCTCAATAATACCAGGGATTGGCTTATGGATATCAAATGATGTAAAGTCAATGCCCGTGAAATCAAATTCTCCTTCGACGATCTCAACCTTTAACGTGTGTTCTCCCTCAGGTAATGTGACGCCTTCTTTTATGACAGGCTGCCAATTATTCCAATCTCCGGTGTTAGGAACATCCAACACACCCGTTAAATCTATTTCATCATCAAGCCAAATTCTCACTTTTGCTGATTGAAATGTTGTTGCCGCATTTAATTGAAGATTATATAAACCCGATTCTTTAATGGATACATTGTATTTAAACCATTCTCCAGTTTGATTCCATCCTACTGCAGTACCGCCTTTTGGGTTATCACGTATATCTACAGAATCTCCTCTTAATACCCCGCCGATATTTTCCGCCGTTGTTTCATGATAAGCGATTCCTTCACCGCCAGTGATATAATAAGCAGCACCAATTGACCCCGGTATTGGTTTGTACGCATCAAATACGCTTGGTTTATTTGTATTTACTGTCCAAAACCCTTCTATTTCCTCCCAGCCCTCGCTTGTTCCATCATTGAAGTTTGACGATATTTTTGTCACTTCCTTACTATCATGAAAATCAAGTGTCGATAGATCAAAGCTTCCATTTTCTGCAATGACTTTTAGCGTATGTTTTCCTTTTGGTAATCTTATCCCCTCAATTGAAAGAGTTTTCCACTCATTTGTATGAGGAATATTGATACTTTGAGACAATTCCGTCGAATTGTCTAATACTAATTTTATTTGTGCATCTTTACTTGAGTCAGTGATTCTTAAATCTAAATTATAAGAACCCTCTTCTGCAATAGTTAAGTTATAATTCAGCCATTCTCCTTTTTTATTCAAGCTTACATAGTATCCACTTTCGGAATTCCCTTTAAAATCAACCGCATCTTTTCTATATTTATCACTAGTATTCTCAGTAGTTGTGTCATGGTAGCCTTTTCCTTCTCCTCCTGAATTATAGTGCACCGCTTCAATGCTTCCTGGTACAGGTTTATATGCATCAAATACAGAGCTTCCGTTTACTTTATTACTAAAGGCGGTAAACCCGAAAGCAGCATGAACATCACTTGTCATGTATCCAATCTTTCCGCCATCCAGTTTTTCTATATGGCGTGTTTGCTTTTGCATTCCATCTACAAAGATCTTAAAGGTTGAAGCAGCTTTTTCGATTCGTATTTGATGAAGTTTAGTATAATCATAGCCGTTAGGTAAATCAGTTGCTTCCCATTTTTGTTCAACCCCGTTTACGATGAAGAACGTTTCTAATTGATTTTTATTAGGATTTAACACAGCTAATCCATAGTTTTTTTTATCCTTATAGGAGAACACAGCACCAAAACGTGGATCACTGCTGGATCCTCGCTTAATTGTTTTCATATTAAATTCTGCGGTGTAGTCTGAAGAAGTCCCGACCTTCGTCAGTTGTTTAAACTTTTCCGGACTACCCATTTTTGTTTGCTGTAGCCAGCCGGACATGTCTGAATTTACGGTCCAGCTTCCCCCATTTTTATTCTCCCAGTTCTTATTCAGTGAGGAATCGGGGAACCTCTCACTAAAATCAGGTAAATCCGGGTTAGGCTGTTCGGCTGTAGTCGGACCAAGAACGAGCATCTTGTCTCCATTCCAAGCAATTCGATCAAGGTTCATATAGCGGCCTGGATTTGCATGACTATGATAAACCATATAATCAGAATCAAGATCCGGTCCACGAACAACAGAATTATGTCCTACACCTGCATTTTCTCCTTCTGCATTTAGTAAGATCGGGTTTTGTTCCAACTTATGTGCATAATCAGCAATCGGGGAATCGCTTGATGCATAATCTACACGGTAAGCTTTATTCCAAACGTGATTTCCTGTGTACGTCATATAATATTTGTTATTTCTTTTTATAATCGTTGGCCCCTCTGTCCAACCATTCATTTCTGCACCAGTGTGTGAAACTTGTCCAAATGTATATGGATCAGACATTGGCCGTGCATCAATTCTTTGGTCACCGGTACTGTAGAAATACCATTTTCCATCATCGTCTATAAATACATGTCCATCAATTCCCATACCGAGATTTTCTGTTTGCTTTTTGAAAGGCCCTAATGGATTTGAACTTTTATATACATAATGTCCATTACCTCCAGGTGATGTGTACATATAAAAGCTTCCATTCCAATAGACAACCTCAGGTGCATAGGCAGCCTTTGTTGTGGGTTCCTCCGTCACTAATCCACCGTACTCCCAATTCACCAAATCTTCTGACTTCCACGCTTTTACTCCACTCTTATCATCAACCGTACTGACATAAAGATAATAAATACCATTATGTTTTAGAATATAAGGATCTCCTTCTCCATAAAACACTCCTGTATCCCATTCCCAAGAATTCGGTAGTTTAAAAGGGTTACTGAAAGCATAGGTTGATAATGGGAGAGACAGTATAAAGCTAACCAATATTGCCATCGTCATAATCTTTTTCAGGAAAATCTCCTCCAATGTTTAGATTTTCAAAAGTACATAGTCTACTAGCTAATACTCTATTACTCAATAAAGGCCAAAGTAAAAACCAAAGGAAAGAGAAGTTGGTCTTTCCTTTGGTTTTATATTATTGATTTTGTAAATGATAGCTTTCCATCTTTACTATTGATTTATTTTTGGCAAAAGCTAAGATTCCTCCAGATAAAAACAAAAGTGATGCTAAAATGTCCATGACAAAATAAGAGGCTAAGCCTATGACAATAAACCATACCGGCTTTTTCGTTTCTGCTTTATCATCCTTTAATCCCCTAGCTAAAATAAAGTTTATCAACCCTAATAAGACAAATAGCATCCCAAACGAGACTGAAAATATATACAAACTTCCAAATATCGATTGTGCTGCTTCCAGTTTAGCAAAGGTATCAAAGGAAGCGTTCAACCCTTCATTTTTGATAAATGAAGCATAGACAAATATGGTTAAGAGTCCTGTAGTCATTTGCCAAATGGATCCAATTATGATTAATCTTCGCTCGAGTTTTCTATTCACTGTGAAACCTCCTTTTCGTGCCTATCCTTTAACACCTGACGATAAAGAAAGCGATTCCATAAAATATTTTTGTGTAAATAAATAGAGAATAAATGTTGGAACAATCGCAATTAGCGCCCCTGTTAAAGCATGAGCTATATCAAGTGCATACATGCCCTGAAGCAATTGCAGCCCTGGAGTAATTGGCATTTTTTCAATATCATTAAACACGATCGACGGCCATAAGAAGTCATTCCAGGAACCTGTAAATGTAAACAACGCAACAACTGTTAAAACCGGTCTTATTAACGGTAATATTAACTTAGTGAAGATTTGAAATTCAGAGGCACCGTCCACTCTGGCAGATTCATCAAAGTCCTTAGGAATTCCCAGCATAAATTGTCTAACTAGAAAGATATTAAATACTCCGGCAGCCCCCGGAACGATTGCTGCAAAATAGCTATTAACCCATCCTAATGTATCAATAATTTTATATAGTGGGATAAGGTTTACAACAGCAGGGAACATCATCGTTGCCATTAAAAAAATAAAGATGGCATCTCTCCCTTTAAATTTCATTCTAGAATAACCATACCCAGCTAATGAAACTATTACTAATACTAATACTGTCTGTGATACCGAAATTATGAGCGAGTTCATAAACCACTTTGCAACAGGTGCACTAGTGTTTTCGAACAGAACATCCTGGTAGTTACCAATCACCCAATTAATTGGCAAGATTGTAAAGGGATTTGATTGAATATCTGATTCATTTTTGAATGTAGTTAAAAATGTGTAAAGTAATGGAACAAGCCATATAAACGCCATGAATAATAAAAAGATGAATGAAATCATTTTCGTTACAGATATTTTCTTCAAGGAAAGCACCTCCTAATCACGTTGTCTTAAAAAGAAAAATTGGATTGCAGAAACAACCATAATACATAATCCTAAAATGACAGCCATTGCTGCTCCAATTCCGGCAATGGAAATTCCAGAACCGAATGCATTCTCTTGAATGTACATTAATAGAACTGTCGTCGAGCTAGTTGGTCCACCTTTTGTTAACATGAGCGGCTGCCCGTAAACATTAAATTGTGCAATTGTCGTAATAACAACTGTGTATAGTATTTGAGCTCTTATGCTTGGTAGTGTAATCTTTAAGAATTTTTGAACGTTATTTGCGCCATCTATTGATGCGGCTTCATATAAATCTTTTGAAATACCATTAAGTGCAGCTTGATAGATAATCATATTTGCACCAATTGTCCACCAAACGGTTACGATAACCAATGTAACCCAGGCGTACGGCTGGGTAGATAACCAGTTCGTATCAACATTTAAATAATGGTTGATTGGTCCAAATGAAACACTAAATAGCATAGCAAAAATGATCATGACTGCAGATACAGAAAATAAAGACGGCATATAAAACAGTGCTTGGAAAAACTTTATTCCTTTTGGTTTCGTATTAAGTCCAGCAGCTAAAAACAATGGAACGATAATACAAAATGGGACTGTAAAAATGACAAATTTAAATGTATTTCCCAAACCAACACGGAGTTGTTCGTAGAAAGTAGAATCCTGATTAAGTAAAATTTCTGTATAGTTTGCCAGCCCTACGAATTCAGGATCACCAATTAGATCCCAATTGGTAAAAGAAATATAAACTCCATATAAAGTAGGAAATAGAAAAAATACAGCAAACAGAATGAGATGTGGTCCAATATATAGATAAGGAGATAGATTTAACCTTTTTTTATTTGATTTCCCTACCAGTACTGAGGATATTTTTACTTCCTTATTCTCTCCAGTATTTATCATCATCTTAAGCTCCTATTCTTTCGTTATCGAATAGAGAGAGGACAACTCAACCAAAGGGTCAAACCCTTTGGTTGAATCATTCTCAATAATTTTAGCAACGATTATTTTTTATTTGTTGCTATTTTATCTTCAATGGCTTTTTGTGCTTTTTCCAGTCCTTCATCAATATCCAATTTTCCAAACGCCGCATCTCCAACTAATTTATCAATCTCTTCAACTACAAAGCCATTATATTTATAATCAAAGATTTTTAATGTTTTTTGTAATTCAGGATCTTCTATTAAGAATGATTGTGGCATTTCTTTGTATTCAGAATCGTCTAATGTTTCTAATGCAGCAGGGTTTTGTCCCGCCTTTGCCCACGGAAGTGAATGTTGTCTGACGTAGTCAAGGAAATCCATCATTCCTTTTGTTTTCTCTTCAGACCGATTTTCATCTTTAAACATGACGAATTGATGAGAAGACGTCCAGTTTACAATATTATCTGGTGAAATTTGCGGGAAATTCGTTAAGCCCCAATTTAAATTTTTCGCTTCATTTAAGCCGTTTTGCATCCAAATACCTTCAGGATAGAAGATTGCTTTACCAGATTGAAACAATTGACCTGGATCTTCTCCATCTTTGTTGGCAATTTTGTCATCAACTAACCCCTTAATTAATTCCAACGCTTCTTTCGCTTCCGGCGTATTAAGAGTTGGTGTTTCTCCATCACTAGTAATATCTCCACCTAGTTGATTGTAAATAGATAAAAAGATCGGTCGAGTCCAAGTTAAGCCGAAACCAGTAATACCGTCTTTTTTAGATAGTTCTCCAGCCGCTCGGATTTCATCAAATGTAATAACGTTATCATCAAGTGCATTTGGTGCATATTTTTCAAGTAATTCTTTATTGTAATACATAACAAAGCTGTGAACATCTAATGGAACACTATATCTACTGCCATTAATATCTCCAATATTCCATCCTGCGGGAACATAGTTTTCTGCTTTAATCTCAGGATAATCACCCAATAAATCATCGTATGGTGTTAACATATCATTATCAACAAATTGTTTAATTCTCTCTGCATGTACAATAGTTAAATCAGGAATCCCTTTTCCGGAATTTACTACCGTCGGGATTTTTGTATACATATCGCCCTCAGTAATAGATAAATTTTTAACCTTGAATTCCGGATTTGTCTTATTATACTCATCAACGATTTGTTTCATATTTTCGCCATCCGGACCTGTAAACGGATTCCAAAATAAAATCTCATTTTTAGATGATCCTGAACTACTGGATGAACCGCTACAACCTGATAAAGCCATGGCAAACACAAAAAGTATCGTAAACATTAATACCGCTTTTTTCTTCATATATTTCCCCCCTGATTTTTGTTAAGAAAAGCGCAAACGCCTTGATAGCCTAAGGCAGGCATAAGACGCTCAGGAATAGAAGACGCTGTTTGTCTTCAATTCCTGAGTGGCTTATGATCCCGAGGCAGTCAAAAACGCGACGTCCTGTCGCTTGACTGCACTTGCACGTCCTATGCTTCGGGGCTAGGCGCTGGAGCTGGACACCAACACTAAGTATAAAACTTTATACTTGCTTACCTTTTATTTAAATCTCTTGACTGAAATTAGACCAATTTCAGTCAAGGGATCTTTCACATCATTCATTTTTGATTCGAATAGGTTAGTTACCTTACAATCGGGACATGCCACATATCATTTATCTTTTTAAGCAGTTGTAAATCACACTTTGGTTTTCGATCATATGTTAATAAGCCATTAATCTCCTGTTCAACATCTGTTAACTGTGTATAGCAATATCCATGCAAGGCACTGGATTCATACACCGCTTTCATGACTCGTTCATAATCCGCCAGAAAATCTTCCTCATTTGTAACCGACGTATAACCCCAGCCACTATCATCGCCAACTTTATATCCAATTCCACCGAATTCAGTTAAAAGAATTGGCTCACCACTGTGATGATAACCTTTCGTATAGATCTCTCGTCCGGCCGGTCTTGAGAGAAGTAGATTTTCAGTAGTTCGTAATGAATTCATAAACTCATTGTACTTTTCCACTTCATCCTTTTGTCCATGGTTGTAATTATGAATAGCACAAATATCTGTTTTTGTTAATTCCCACCCATCATTTGAAATGACCAATCTCGTTGTATCAAGTGAATGGATTAAATGATACATCGCTGCCGAATGGTGTATTTGCTGGTCATTATTACAAATAGAAGGAACGCCCCAACTTTCATTAATAGGAACCCATGTGACAATACAAGGATGGTTGTAATCTCGTTCGATGATTTCAATCCACTCATTTGTTAGACGCGCAACAGCATCCTCACTATAAGAAGGTGAAGCGGCACATTCTCCCCAAACCAGGAAGCCTAATTTATCTGCCCAATAAAGAAAGCGGGGATCCTCTACCTTTTGGTGCTTTCTGCAGCCATTAAATCCCATTTCTTTTGTTAGTACTATATCTTTCTTTAAATCCTCATCAGTTGGTGCAGTTAATAAACCTTCCGGCCAATACCCCTGATCAAGTACTAATTTTTGATAATATGGTCTATTGTTTAGATATACCATGCCATTTTCAGTATGAATTTTCCTCATTCCAAAGTAAGAAGAGATAGTATCCAGCACTTGCTCTTGTTCTTTCACACGAATTTTGACATCAAATAAATTCGGATTTTCTGGTGACCAGTTCCACCCAACATGATGAAAACCCGTTCGAAATATTTTTCGATTGTAGAGATTAATCGACCTTTTTACAAAACTTTCATGTATTTGTATTGTTTCATTTGCAATCACTTCATCTTTAAAGGTGATATCGATATCCACCTTTTTATTTATATAATTACCTGCCACCTCAAAATCGATTGTAATATCACCTTTGTCGATATCCGGAGTGAATCTCAATTTTTTTATATGAGTTATATTCACTGCTTCTATCCATACCGTCTGCCATATTCCGGTAGTCCGTGTGTACCATATAGCAGCAGATTTCTCAATCCAATATTGCTTTCCTCTTGGAATGGTTTCATCTATAGAAGGATCTTCAACTCTTACAACAAGTGTTTGGTTTCCATCCTGTAAATAGTTGGTTATATCAAATGAAAAGGAGGTGTGGCCACCCTCATGGGAACCTACCAAATTTCCATTAATAAAAACCATTGCACGATAGTCAACAGCACCAAAATGCAGGATAATTTGCTTTCCATTCATTGAATCAGGAATGGTAAATTCTCGACGATACCACACCCAATCATGGAAGGTAGAATCATTTATTCCACTCAACTTTGTTTGATAAGCAAATGGTACATTTATTTTTCGCTTGTATTCCGCACTCTCTTTAAACCATTTTTCCTCCAGTCCAATATTTTGATCATCAAATTCAAAATCCCATTCACCGTTTAGATTAAGCCAGTCCCCTCTTACTAATTGTGGGCGGGGATATTCTTGTCGAAATGTCATAAGCTTCTCCTTTATCTGTGTTAAAATTATTTACTGTTAATCTCTTTAATTTTGTTCATGTCTACTTTTGGTGTTCGATCTTCATTTAGAAGTCCATTAATTTCTTGCTGAACATCTGTAATTTGTGTATAACAAAACCCGCTAATATATGGAGTATCTTTAATTCCTTGTGTGATAGATTCATAGCGTTTTAGAAAATCTTCTTCATTCTTCACTTGATTTCCATAACCCCAACCTTTTTCCGAGTTGAAGGCAATACCACCGTACTCACTGATGATGATTGGTTGCCCTTTATACTCATAACCTTGTGCCATGGCATGCTTATGTTTATTGAAAGCTATTTCATTATTCACTACCTTTTCTTTATCTTTATATCGATTTAAAAATTCATCTCCATATTCCACATAATCGTGCAATGTAATGATGTCTGATACTGTGTGCTCCCATCCATCGTTTACAATCACCGGCCTCATACTGTCGATTGCTTTTGTAAGATGATAAATCCCCTCTGTGAATTTTTGTTGCTTACGGTCTGTAAAAATATTTTTCACACCCCATGACTCATTAAACGGTGTCCATACAATAATACTTGGGTGATTATAGTGTTGCTTGACAACCTCCATCCACTCCTCAGTAAAGTTTTGAACAGCCTCATCTGAAAACTCATATGTTGCAGCCATTTCAGACCAAACAAGTAGTCCTTTTTTATCTGCCCAATAAAGATATCGTTGATCTTCCACCTTCATATGTTTTCTTACTCCGTTAAAGCCCATCGCGAAAGTTTTATCAATATCCTCAAGTATGGCTTCTTCGGAAGGTGGTGTTAAATGGGATTCCTCCCAATAACCTTGATCTAAAATGAGCTTTTGATAGATTGGAATATTATTAAGCATCACATTTCCGTTCTCTATTGAAATCTTTCTCATGCCAAAATACGTTTTTACAAGATCTATGACTTCACCATTTTTAAGTAGTGTAAATGTAACATCGTATAAGTTAGGAGACTGTGGACTCCAATGAGCAACTCTCCAATGATGGAACTCACTTGCAATATTTGTTTTTATTGTTAGGTTTGGACGGCTAACTACTTGATCAAAGGTCTTTATAGGTAAACCCTTAAAGGAAATAGACGTTTTCAACACATAAGAAGAATCAATGTTACCTCCTACTTCATAGACAAATTCAACTGATTCAGAATCTATATCAGGGGTTATTTTTACTGCATGAATATGTGTATCATTTAAGAACTCAAGCCATACCGTTTGCCAAATGCCTGTTGTTTGAACATACCAGCATTCATAACTCTGATCCAACCATCTCTGTTTTCCACGTGGTTGAAAGCAGCTTTGGCTATCCTCGTTTTTTACGACAATGTCCAGTTCTTTAGTTTCTTCTAAGTAGTCTGTTATATTGAAAGAGAAAGCGATTTGCCCACCTTTTCGTTCACCAACAAACCTCCCATTCACCCATAGCTTTGTCTTGTAATCTGCTGCCTGGAAATGAAGGACGATTTCCTTGCCCTCGTATTCAGAAGGAATTGTTATTTTCTTCTGATACCAAATATGTGGACAAAATTCTTCCTCTTCGATTCCACTGGCTTTTGTTTCATATGTAAATGGAACAATGATTTTTTTTCGGCGTCGAATTTCTTGTACCACTTCTCTTTTTCACCATTGTTTTCTTTATCAAATTTAAAATTCCATTCACCATTTAAGTTCAACCATTCTGCTCTTTCAAATTGAGGCCTAGGATATTCCTCTCTAGGAATGCTTTTATTTATCATTCTATAAAACTCCTTTAACCAAAATCTTGTTTATACACTCAGCACACTGAAAGTGCTTACACAAATATTATTACATAATGAGTATAACTTATATACTAAATTTAATATAAAATATACTTTTATATACTAAATATTTTTTCCTTGAAAATTGCAATCACTTAAAACAACATTTTTATAAACAACAATAATTTAAGCGCTTTCAATAAGATGTTAATATAATAAATCTAGATATTACATACTAAATTTAGTATAAAATATACTTAGTTTATAAACTAACCAAAGTATTCTCATATTATGAACATTCCGTAATGGTACCAAAAACTTGTGAAATGGAGCATCCAGGGTGGTTATTGAGGACGGGAAAGCAAAAAAAGGAATCCATGAGGAATCACAAAAAAACCGTACATTATATTTGTTTAAAAAGTGCCAACTATGTACGGTTTAATCTTGAATATTGTTTGTTAACCTTCAAATACTTTTTTCATCTTTTACAATTTTTAGATCAACAGGAACGTATATTCTTTTGGGATTGTAATGACCTTCAAGTTGCTCTAAAAGCAAGTTCACTGTTTTCTTACTACATTCAGCAATATTCTGTTGTATAAAGGAAACCCCAGATATTCCCGATGGGTCAAATGATAACAATTCAATATCTCGGGATACTTCTTTTTTAATTGATTTAATAGCTTCATGAGTATATAAAGCTAGTTCAGCATTCATCGTAAATACCGCTGTTATTTCAGATTTACTTAAAAGAAATTCTTTGATAAGTGTAGGTGTTTTACCAGGTGAAATATCATTAAAGTTTAAAGTAAGCCATTGATTTTTATTAATAGTCGTTCCCTTATTTAAAAAAGCATGTTCAAAGCCTTTAGCTCTTTCAGCAGTAACGGTATTCGTAATAATTGGTGAAACAAGACTAATGTTTGTATGCCCTTTTTCCAATAAATAAGAGATCGCCTCATAGGTTCCAGATTCATTTTCAGAGGTTACACTATAAGTCAATATATTCTCCATATATCTATCAATTAAGACCAGAGGGAATTTATCCAGCGATAGCCTGAGTACCGCTTCATTGTAGGTTTCCTTTTCTGTAGGAAAAATGATCATTCCTTTTACATCAAGCTTTCTGAACATTTCAATTGCATCAGCTTCCTCAAACTGAGATTCTCGCGTGATCTTTATAATTAGATGATAGCCATTTTTCGAAACATATTTTTCAATATAATTAACAAACTCTTGCTCAATCTTCGTTTTCATACTAGGAAGAATAAATCCTATTAATCCTTTTGATTTTTTCGATCTACTAGTTGAGCTTGTGAGACTACTTTCACAAACAAACGTCCCTTTCCCTTTTATTCTTTCTACAATTCCCTCTTCCGCGAGTCCTGCTAAAGCATTTTTTGTTGTAATTTGGCTCACATGATATTCTTCCGTTAATTCTTTTTCAGATGGTACTCTGTCACCTACTCGCAGCTTACCGGATTGGATTTGCTCTTTGATTCTATTTTTTATTTGTTGGTATAGTGGTTCATTTTTTATTTTAACTCACCCTTAGTATATTATTAATACTAATTATACTATACTTAATATAAAATGCTATATCTTATTTCTAATCCAACCGGTTGCAGTTTTCTGAAATGTAAAAGCCAATTTAGAACAGAAGGTGTTTATCCCCTTCCTCTAAACTGGCTTATACCTGAAACTTGATTATTAAGATGATTTTTTACAAATAATAGCTAATAAACAGACCAATAAAAAGAAGAAAGCCAAAGATCGTATTCGTTTGCGCAGTCGCTTTCATGGCTATACCCGTATTCATCGGAATCTCATTATCCAAGAACCCTTTAACCGCTTGAATTGGCTTCGGTACACTTAATAAAACAAGGAAAAGCCAAGGACTTGTATTACCTACTATCACTAATCCAGCAATCCATATATAGGAAATAGTAAATAACAGCGCCAGAAAATAGACCGCTTTTCTGTGCCCCATTAAAATAGCTAAAGTCTTCCTTCCGCCTTTTGTATCTTCTTCAATATCACGTATATTATTAGATAGATTAATAGCTCCAACAAGTATAGCAATAGGAATAGAAAGTAGGGTAATTTGCAAATTTATTGTGTTGGTTTGAATAAAAAATGAAATTAATACAAATAAAGAGCCCATGCATAGACCTGCAAATAGTTCACCAAAGGGTGTATACGCGATTGGAAAAGGTCCTCCTGTATAAAGGTACCCAATTGCCATACCAATAATTCCAATCACTGCCAACCACCAACTGCTGCTTGCACAAATATAGATCCCTAACAGTAGTGCCAAGCTATATAATCCCAAAGCAAGCTGTAATACGGTTTTTGGTTTCATACCATGACGTACAATCGCGCCACCAATCCCTACCGAATCTTCTGTATCCAATCCTCGTTTAAAATCATAATATTCATTGAATAAATTTGTAGCAATTTGAAGAAAAAGACATGCACATAACATAGCGATAAATAGTATAATATCAACCTTCATATAAAACATCGCTGATACAGTTCCTATTAAAACAGGTATAAAGGATGCTGTTAACGTATGAGGCCGGGTTAGTTGCCATAACAGTTTTCCCATACTTTTATTTTCTTTACCCAGTGTTTGTTGATCCATCATTTCAATCCTTTCAAACCAGATAGTGACATTATTAGGTTAGAAAACTACCTACTTTCTAGTTATATCATAATCGTTATTGTCCTTCTATACAAAGCCTCCTATGAAACAACTTCCAGGACAAAAAAATTCTCTCCACATTGAAATGTATTTTAAGGAGAGAAAACGCTAAAGGTTAATAAATTCAATTATAACATCACTTAACTTGACAGATGTTATTAACCAAATATTTCTTTTGCTAATCTTTTTCCTGTAGGAGTCGCAGCTAGGCCGCCTTCTGCTGTTTCTTTATGTGCTAGCGGCATTCTTTGGCCAATCAGATACATCGCATTGATGACTTCATCACATGGGATTTTACTTTTAATTCCAGCTAATGCCATATCTGCTGCTGTCAGTGCGTTAGAAGCACCCATTGCGTTACGTTTTACACATGGTACTTCAACTAATCCTGCAACAGGGTCACAAACTAAACCAAGCATATTTTTTAACGTAATAGCCATCGCTTCAGCTGCTTGGGCTGGTGTGCCACCTGCTAATTCAACGATTGCAGCAGCTGCCATTCCACTAGCAGATCCGACCTCTGCTTGACACCCGCCAGCTGCTCCTGAAATTGAGGCATTATTTGCGACAACAAAGCCAAAAGCTGCAGCTGTAAATAAGAATTCGATCATTTCCATACGTGTCGGGTTTAATTTTTCTTTTACTGCAAATAGTGTCCCTGGAACAACTCCAGCGGAACCCGCAGTTGGAGTTGCACAAATTGTTCCCATTGCGGCATTAACCTCGTTTGTCGCAACTGCCTTACTCACTGCATCTAACAATAGATTACCAGTTAGCGTTTTTCCGCTTTTTATATAATTTTGCAACAATACAGCATCTCCACCTGTTAGTCCAGAAAAAGATTTTACTCCTTTAAGCCCCCGTTCAATCGCTTGTTCCATGACCGTTAAGTTTTTGTCCATTTTTTCGATAATTTCTTCTCTTGTAAGACCCGAAACCTCAATTTCCTGCTGGATCATAATCTCTGCTGTTTTCACTTGTTTGCTTTCTGCCAGTTCTAAAAGTTCGGCTACGTTCCTAAACATTAATAAACCTCCTTAGCCCCATCTATTCTACCATTCGTATTGTTTGAATAATGTTTGGCAATTTTTCTATTTCTTTTAATACCTCATCCTCGATTTTTTGATCAACTTCTATCACCATCATTGCCATATTACCTTTTTCTTTCCGTGACACTTCCATATGTCCAATATTTAATTCATATTTTGCCAGAATGTTTGCAACACTGGATATGGCTCCAAATTTATCTTGGTGCACAACTAAAACGGCAGGACATTCTCCTGACAATTTAAGTTGAAATGAATTTAATTCCGTAATTTCAATGGACCCTCCACCAATTGATACACCAACGATTTCCATTTGATGATTTTTATCATCATACAGATTAATTCTCACTGTATTTGGATGATCAGTCACGAGATTTTCAACAATAAATTCTATTTCAATCCCTGCTTTTTGAGCTATTTGTAAAGCTTGTGGAATCCGTTCATCAAACGTGTCAAAATCAAGTAGACCACCAACAATCGCAACATCTGTTCCATGGCCTTTATATGTTTTCGCGAAGGACCCATATAAAGATATAACCGCCTTTTTCGGTTTTCTTCCGAACAATGTTCTTGCCACTCTGCCGATTCTAGCTGCACCGGCTGTATGGGAACTGGAGGGGCCAATCATAATGGGACCAATAATATCAAATGCAGATCTAAACTTCATTTATATTCCACCTTTTTTAGTAGCTACTTCTTTTACTTGTTGTTTATATTTTTATTTCTATTTTATTCATTTCGATGCCGATGGTTTCTTGTAAACTGAAATATTCAAACTATTTTGTAAACGCTTACACTTAAAGAAAAACTAAATATTTCCTTCATTTTAATATCAAAGTCTTCCAAACTCAAAAAGTATCATAACATAATAAACTTTAGTTGAAAATTAGGAACTAAGTATTTGTAAAATTCAATCAAAGCAAAGCTTAACCCCTTTTTGCATTTCATAACCTGGAATTCACATGGTGGATGGTTACGTTGGCATTCGGAGAATTCTCAAAATAACGTAATCCGAATGTTGCTTTATAATTAAGAATATAGGTAATTATGACGTGAGTGAGCAAGCGAACTTCCTACTTCTTCCAAGTGTAATTATCCGATAACCCGCTAAAAGTAACATCATGGATATTATCATAGGTTAGTACTATGATTAGTAACAAAATATCTTTGACTTCTTGTTAAATAATTGAGATAGTAATCAATGGATTTTCATCGTTAAATAGGATAATCTAATAAACATAACCTTATAGGAAATGGATGGAAATAAAAAAATGATTGCAAAAACTGAAGAAGACTTTAATGGATTAAAAGAAATTGGAAAAATCGTTGCCTCAATTCGAGAGGAATTAGTTCAAAAAACAAAAGTGGGGATCACAACTAAAGAACTTGATGACATGGCACGAAATTTATTTGAAGAATATGGGGCAATTTCTGCACCAAAGGGAGAATATCATTTCCCTGGATACACTTGTATAAGTGTTAATGAAGAAGTGGCACATGGTATTCCTGGTAGTCGCGTAATAGAAGATGGTGATCTTGTAAATATTGATGTATCAGGTTCTAAAAATGGTTATTTTGCTGACACTGGCATTTCATTCGTGGTTGGTAACGGAGCACCTGAATTAACAAAATTATGTCATACTGCTGTTGAGGCATTTGAAGCCGGGTTAAAAAGGGTTAAACCTGGTTCTAAGAAAAGCAGACTTGGTAAGGCAGTAGTAGCGACTGCAAGGGAGAACGGGTTTACAGTGATTATGAACCTTACAGGACATGGAATTGGTCGCACCATTCACGAGGCCCCTCACCATATTTATAACTATTACGAGCCTTCCGATGACGAGCTTCTTAAAGAAGGAATGGTTATTGCATTTGAACCGTTCATCTCAACACGTGAAGAGGAAGTGTTTCAATATGAAGATGATGAATGGACATTTGTAACAGAGAACAGCTTTGTAGCGCAGTGTGAACACACAATTATTATTACAAAAGAAGGACCTATTGTCATTACATTATAATAGCTGTTTAGAATTAGGCAGAAAACCACCTTCAATCATAAAAAGGTGGTTTTTTCATGCCATTAACTTATTATCGGACTTTTTGGTTGTTGTTTTTTCTTCAATTCTTTTACTTTTTTCTTTTTTTCTATTTCATTATTGACTGCTTTATAAAACGAGGTACCCATTAGTATTATGACGACGGAAAATGGAAGGGCAGCAATGATCAGCATATTCTGAAGCCCCTGTGTACCACCAAAATAAACAATAATAGCGGCCATCGCAGACATGGCAAGACCCCATGTAATTTTAACAGGATTAGCAGGATTTATTGATCCCCATGTACTCAACATCCCTAGAACGAATGTGGCTGAATCGGCCGAAGTGATAAAAAAGATTGCGATAACAACAATCGTTAACAATGCCATAAAATCTCCTAGCGGGTAATGCTGGAGAACTCCAAATGTAGTGGTTTCAAGTGAATAGTTGGAAATAGCATCGATTCCGTTTTGCTCGATATTCAGTGCAGAAACACCGAATACTGCAAAAAAGATAAAGCAAACCATTGCCGGGACAATTAAGACACCAAGTAAAAATTCCTTAATAGTCCGTCCCTTTGATACACGTGCGATAAAAATTCCGACAAATGGTGCCCATGAAACCCACCATGCCCAATAAAAAATGGTCCAGTTATCTATCCAAGTACGACCTTCTTCATTTAATGGAGACAGGCGGAAACTCATATCAAAGAAATTTGTAATATAACCACCTAGCGTTGTTGTAAACATATTCAATATATAGAGTGTGGGTCCGACAATGAAAAGAATCAACAGAAGGGCAAATCCAAGACCCATATTGATATTACTTAGGTATTTTATCCCTTTTCCAATTCCGGACCATGCTGATAAGGTAAACAGTATAGTTGAAATGGCGAGAATTAATAACTGCATCCCATAATTGTTTGGCGTATTAAAAAGGTAAGACAATCCACCATTAATTTGCGCTGAACCAAATCCAAGAGTGGAAGCGACACCTACAACTGTAGCAAAGATCGCCAGAGTATCAATTAACTTACCCGGCATGGTCCGCATACTTTTTTCGCCAAATATAGGTATTAGTGTTGCACTTATTAATCCAGGATATCCTTTACGGAACTTGAAATAAGCTAAAACCAGAGCGACAACGCCATATACTGCCCAGGCGTGAACTCCCCAATGAAAGAAGGAATATTGGAGCGATTGTTTAATCGCCTCGTCGGAACCCGGTTCAAATCCCGGCGTACTTTTGTACGCATGAGAAATAGGTTCTGCGGTTGTCCAAAATACCAGCCCCATTCCCATACCTGCACTAAATAACATCGCAAACCAGGTAGGTGTACTAAAATCAGGTTTATCATCTTCTTTACCCAATTTAATTTTTCCAAACCTGGAAAACATTAAATAGATACAGAATGCCAGCAACAGCATGATAAGTAATAAATAGTACCATCCAAATGCTTCTGATATGTATGACGTTAGATTTGCTGTCAACGTCTGTAAATGTTCTGGAGCAACTGCTCCCCAAACAACTAATACCACACAAATAGCAAGTGCGTACCAAAAAACTGAACTAACTTTGTTCACAAATTTTCACCCCAAATGAAAGATTCATTTATTCATTATGTCGTAGCTTCAGTTATATCGCAAATATTTGATGTTAAGAATTTTTATTAATTTCCATCTCATTGTATATTCAATCAATTTCAGGGGTGAAATTTTGATTTTTATTGGTTCGCAAGCCTACTATCACGCATAATTTTTGCATATTAATAAAATTGCAATAAAATTCTAATCATCATTCACAAGAACACGCTGTGCGCTCCCCTGAATTTTTCCTTCCTTCTTCTCTTAATTTTAATATGTAACAGAACAAAGGAATAACAGACCATACATGCAGACTGTCATCCCTTTGTTTTTTAAAAATATTAGATATCTCGTTTCGGATTGTTATGATCGTTCATATTTCTGTTTTGAAACAAATTTGTATGGCTTGTAGGTATATTCGTTTGTTCTGGTTGTCTCTTCCATTCTTTCGGATCAGGACTTTGAATCGTAGTTTGCTCCATTTTATTACCTACTTTATTTAGAGTACGACTGGCCGCTTCTCTCCCACCTAATCCGAAAGCCAACCCAAATGCAAGGGTGAATCCGCCTAGGATTAAGATGAATGCAGCATTTACAATGGTACTTGCAACCCCTAGTTGATTAAGTGCCATAAAGAAAGCTAGAGTAATAATAGTATATTTGGCAATATTACCAAACATCTTACCTTCTGTTTCTTGTCTCACCATGCTTTTCACAATACGTTTGACTAGATCTCCCGCATAAAATCCAATTCCAAGAATGAGAACAGCCGTTAACACCATCGGAATATATGCTAATACAACCGTTAAGATAGAAACCAAGCTTTCAAGATTAACGATCTGCAACGCTTCTATTGTAAATAGCAGAACAACGACAATCTGTGCTGCTAATCCGACTAGCTCAGACAGGGTTAAAGTTTGTGTGCTCTTTCTCAGTGACCCTAGTCCAATTTTAGAAAGAATGCTGTTAAATCCAACGCTCTCCAACAAGGAAGTGATAGCCTTCTTAACCCATTTACCGACCCATAAACCTGCTGCCACGAGAAGAATGGCAATAATAATGTTTGGAATCATGTCCATAATTTGACCAAGCATTCCAACAGCCGGTTCGGAAATACCATCAATATCTAATGTTTCAAGTGCCGAAATGACGACCGGGATTAAAATAAATACATATACAATTGTTCCTATTAACTGAGAAATCGAATGGTTATCAAGTGCCTTTTCAGCACCTAATTTAGCTGCAAGACGATCTGTTCCAATACTGCTTAGAAACTTCACAAGAATTTCCTTTACAACTTTCGCTACTAACCATCCAATAAACAGAATGACCCCAGCACCAATAAGTTTAGGAATTAAAGCAAAGAATCCATTTAACATGCCTTCAAGAGGTTCTGAAATGGCTTCAATTCCGAGGGCTGCTAGAACAGCAGGTAAGAATAGCAGCAGGGTTAAATAAAAGACTGCTTTAGAAGCAGAGAGTACCGCATTATTCGCTTGATTTCTGTCACCTGTTAGCTTCCATCTTGATAAAAATCCTTGAACATGTTGACTATTTCCTGCTTTTTTAACTAGAATTGACAATCCTGATGCAATCAACCAGGCTGCAACTGCGATAAGAGCTGCTTTTAATAGACTTGGTATTGCCGCTGCGATTACACCCAATGCTTGTGAAATTGGCTGTGCAACATATGGCAGACTCAGCATATTTAAAAATACAACAAATGCAATAGCCATTATGATCCAAAATACAACCTTACTAATAATAGTTTCAGAAGAATAGTTGAAAGGCTTTGATGCATCCCGGTTTCTATCAGAATCCGGTCTCATCCATCGCGCCATTTTGTTATCAAAGTCTGTACGATGTAAGGCTGCCTTTACCGCCTTTGCAATTATAGTTGCCACAATCCACCCTATCAAAAGGACAAGTAGGGCAAGTACTAAATCTGGTAATCTACCTAAATAAGCCATCCAAGAATCTGTTACTCCGTTGTAATCTATCATGTTCTGCCTCCTTTGAAAAATACGATTATGAGATGTGATTGTTTCATAGGTTACATTCCCAATGAATCATGTGGTTAAACAGAAAAAAAGGCATAAAATTATCTAAAATTTAAGTTTCAAAAAAATATATTAGGGTTCAGCCAGTTAATCAATCTATTTAGTAGATAAGTGATATTAACAACTTTTAATCGTCATATTTATTGTGTTTACAAAAGATTAGGAAGGGTATGCAAATAAACGAAGGACCAATAAATCATGAAGGAGGAATAGCAATGAATATTACCGAAGTCATGACAACCGATGTTGAAAGTTGTACAGTGAAGAGTTCTTGCAGTGATATTGCTCTAAAAATGAAAGAGCTTGAAGTAGGCTCTATTCCAATTTGTGAAGATGAAAGACTAGTAGGAATCGTAACCGATCGTGATATTGTCATAAAAGGGATAGCAAATAATCTATCAGGTGAGACATCCATTTCAAAGCTTATGACGGAAGATGTTATAAAAGGAACACCGGATATGTCAGTTGAGCAAGCGGCAGAGATCATGTCACAGCATCAAATTCGCCGTCTTCCTATTGTCGAGGGTGAGAAATTGGTTGGAATGGTATCGCTTGGAGACATAGCAGTCCACAATGAATCAACAAAAAAAGCCGGAAAAGCCCTTGAGGACATTTCCATACCTGCTGAACCTAATTATAATAATTAACTAAGAAAAGATGAAAGGAGAGAGATAAATGCCGTTGTTGGAAATAAGCATTATACCCATTGGAACGAATTCTACCAGCTTCAGCTCAGAGGTCACCAGCGTTGTAAAGAAAATTGAAGAAAAAGGATTAACCTATAAGCTGACTCCAACCTCAACTGTCATTGAAGGAGAAATTGATCAGCTATGGGACATTGCCAGAGACATGCATCAGGTAGCATTTTCCTCAGGTCCGGACCGAATTGTGACAAACATAAGCATCGATCACCGTACAGATAAACAAATGGATATGAAGCATCAGATCGATTCAGTTAAAAAGGATTTAGAATAAGAAAATAAGTCAAACAGAACACCCCATACTTTGTGATGTAGAGGGGTGTTTTTACATATCATAAATTTCCAAAATCTCAATTATCCATTTTCTCTTTCAAAAACTTCCTTTAAATCATCCTGTATACTTTCATCCGCTAGTTTTAAATTTGATCGATATGCTGCTCTACACATCAGATGTGCTGCAACAGGGGTTGTAAGAAACACAAAGAAAATCCCCAAAATTAATCGAATACTGAAATACCCCTCAGATATCCAAAAATAACACAGTGTCCCCAATAATGTACAAAGAACTCCGAGTGTTGAACTTTTTGAAGCTGCATGTGAACGTGTATATAAATCCGGAAATCGTACTAAACCTACAGCACTAAGAAAAGTGAAGATCGTTCCTACCAAAATTAGTAATGCCGGGATCAGTTCACTTGTTTCGTTTGCGAACAATAACAACACCTCTTTCAATAAATCTGGCAAAGGCAATGGTACCTACAAATGATAAAATACCAATTAACAGGATGATCTCCAATATGGCATGACTGTCTAATAAAACAGAATAAATGGCTACACCAGCAATAATCGTTATACTGATTGAATCTAAAGCTTGCACTCTGTCAGCAGTTGATGGACCTTTAATTACTCGATAAAGTGCCGCTAAAATAGAAAGAACCAATAAGAATAGCGATATGTTTAAAATGATTTCGGTCATTTCCTTGTCACATCCTTAATTGCCTTTTCAAAGATTTTACTCGCTTTTCTCACAGATTCTCCTGCTTTTGGTAGATCCAAGGCATGAACATAAAAGACTTTAGAGTCTGGTGAAACTTCAATAACGACTGATCCCGGAGTAAGATTAAGCAACAACGAAAATATGGTTACTTCTAAATCTCCTTTTAGATCCGTTTCTACTGTAATAATTCCCGGTGTTAGGCTAACTCTAGGTCTTATTATATGTCCTACAACAAAAATACTCGATGTGATCAATTCCCTTATGAAAACCAAAAGCAGTTTTAAAATGGAGCCCAATTTACTCAAATAAAATTCTTGTTTATAGAACCGTCTTAGGATGAAAAGGACTATAATTCCTACCAAATAGCCGCTAAAAAAGGCTAGAAAGCTCCATTCATCTTGGAGAAACATCCACAAGAATGCAATAAATAGGTTGATTAGTACCTGTAAAGGCAATCAAACCACCTCTTTTCATAATTTCAAGAACTAGATACTTTAAGGAATCTGTTTCCCTTGAAATACCGCCTCAATATATGCAGTTGGATTCATCAGGTCTTCGGCAGCAAGGTTAATATAGTTATATATTCCTTCCGCCCCGACACCTAATAGTATGGTCAGGATTGTTAGTATACCTATTGGCAACATGATCCCCTTTGTTGTTCCCTTTTCCATTTCCTTACTTAGATATCCTTCTCCCCAAAAGCCATTCATAAAAATCTTCATCACCGAATACAGAACCATTAGACTAGTAAATAGTCCTACACCGCCAATCCAATAATAACCTGCCTCAAAGGTACCCCGTGTTATAAATACTTTCCCTATAAATCCGCTTAAAGGCGGAATGCCTGCTACTGATAAGGAAGTGATAAAGAACATCCAACCTAAGTAAGGATGTGTCCGAATCAGGCCACTTATCTCTTTAAGCTTACTTGTACCGGTCAAATAGATAATGGTTCCCCCAATCAAAAACAGAAGAGCTTTAATAATAATGTCATGAATAAGGTAGTAAATGGACCCTCTAAACCCTTCTACTGTGTAGGAAGCAAGGCCAGTAATAATAAAACCGACACCGGTGATAACATTATAGGTTAAGATTTTCTTGATATCCCAATATGCTATTGCTCCAATTGCTCCCAAAATCATGGTTAAAACCCCTAATATCCCTATAAATAAATGAGTAATTTGAGGCTCATGATAAAAGACGAGCGTAAACATACGAAATAGTGAGTAGATACCGACCTTTGTAAGTAATGCAGCAAATATCGCGGCAATTGCAGTAGGTGGAGCACTATATGAACCTGGTAACCAAAAGAAAAGAAATAGCGCTGCTTTCATACTAAATACAATAATGAAAAGAATCGCAACAGTAGTAATCAGCCCTCCTTGTCCTACTTCTGCAATACGTGTTGAAAGGTGTGCTAAATTTAATGTTCCTGTGATTGCATACAAATAAGCAATCGCAAGTAGAAACAAGAAGGAAGATACAATATTAACTAATATATATTTTAGCGACTCCCGTAATTGAAGCTTTGTACCACCTAATGAGATTAAGACATATGAGGCAATCAGCATCACTTCAAAACAAACATACAGATTAAATAAATCTCCCGTTAAAAAGGAGCCGTTTACTCCTGTTAAAAGAAACAATATTAATGGGTAAAAGTAAAACTCTTCTCTGTCTTTACCGATTGTTTTAAAAGCGAATAGCAAACAACATAATGCTACAATGCTCGAAATCAATAGTAATAATACAGAAAACATATCAGCCACAATGCTAACACCAAAAGGTGCTACCCAGCCACCCAATTGAAGTGTTTGAATGCCCATATCTTCTATTTGTCTGATCATCACTAACGCAATGATACTAATTAATAAAATTGCCAGAACACTTACTATTCTTTGAAATAAGATGTTTTTTCGAAAAACAATCAAAATCATGCCTGCAATAAGAGGTATGATGATCGGCAGTATAATAAGATTATTCATGTTCATTACCCCTTATTTGATCTATATCAACAGTTCCTAACACTTTATTCGCCCGATAGCTTAACACTAAAAAAAGCGCTGTAACTGCAAAGTTTATGACAATTGCAGTCAAAATCAATGCCTGCGGCAGAGCATCTGTATACGTAACATTTTTTTCACCTATGAGTGGCAGTCCTCCTGTTTTTAAGCCACCCATCGTAAGAATCAGCAGATTAATCCCATGGCTAATGATAGATGAGCCAAGGATGATTCTTAATAAATTCCTAGACAAAATCAAATAAGTACCGATCATAAAAAATAGGCCAACAAGGATTGATAGTAATGTCTCCATTTTATCGATCCTCACTTATTGTCATAATAATCGTTACAGCTGTACCAATAACAGCCAAGGCAACTCCTATATCAAAAAGCACTGCAGTTGCAAGTTCAGTTTCTCCGAAAATAGGAAGATTAAAATAGTCAAATGTTTGAAATAAGAATGGTTGGCTAAACAACATTCCCCCTATTCCAACAAATACTGCAATTAATACACCTACTGCAGCAAGTTTTGTAAAATCAACAGGCAAATTCGCTTGAACACTTTCTATATCAAATGAAATAAATAAAAGAGTCAGTGCTGCAGCCATACTAAGGCCCCCGATAAATCCTCCTCCGGGATTATGATGACCAGCAAAGAACAGATCAATGGAAAAAGTGAGAATAATAACGACAGCAATCTTTGTAACAGAATGAAGAATAACGTCATTTGGGCTAGTAGAATGTTTCATTATTTTTCACTCCCTTTTAATCGTAGTTTAATTAAAGTGAATACTCCCAAGCCTGCAATACATACGACTGAAATTTCCAGTAACGTATCAATGCCCCTAAAATCAACCAGAATGGCATTAACGATATTTTTTGCCCCTGCAAGTTCGTAGGAATCCTCGAAATAAGTTGAAATAGGTTCAAACAACCGTGTACCATTTGCCGACAGAGCCATAATCGTAACAGTTAAACCAACACCAAACGATACAATAAAATTTGTTAATTTAAATCTTACTCTTCCTATATTTTTTCCAAGTTCCGGTAAATGGTAGAAACAAAGTAAAAATAGTGCAGTTGTGATCGTTTCTACAACCAACTGGGTAAGAGCTAAATCAGGTGCACGGAAGATGACAAATAACATCGACACTAGAAAGCCAAGTACACCAATTAATACTAAAGATGTCATTCTCGACTTCACAAAAAGTACGGCACCTGCAGTTAGTAACATTGCCACTAATAGTCCCATCTCGAACAGTGTGACAGGTGCATCTTTCGAAGAGTCAAATGAGATTCCATTGAAAAAGAAAAGAGAACCACCCAGCATCAAGATCATAAATAGGAAAATATAAATCAAATACTGTCGGATTGATCCAGTCATATACTTTTCGGTAAGAAGACGTGATGATTGTTCAGATTTCTCAATTCCCAGATTATACAAGTTGTTCAGCTTCAGACCCTCAGGATATATTGCATACACTTTTTGCCACTTCTTTAAGAGAAGATATAAAACAGCTCCAACTAATACAACACCTATCGTCATAAATAGTTCTGTGTTCCACCCATGCCAAGCACTTATTTTCACCTCAAATACGCCGCTCTTCGCTACATTCGGTAAAACAGCATGTAAAGCAGGTTTCAACAGATAGTTTGCAAGGACATTGGGGAAAAAGAAAATGACAATCACAAGCGAAGCTAAAATAATTGGTGATAGTAACATGCCAAGTGGTGCTTCATGTGCTTTTTTCCCCAATTTTTCTGGCTTATATTCACCAGTAAATGTCTTTAATAAAAGAATCATGCAGTAAATAAATGTAAAAACACTCGCAATCCATGCAATAGCAGGAATCATCCATCCGAGGGTTTCCATATTAAAACCGCTCATCTCTTTTGCTTGTAACACACTTGTGAAAAACATTTCTTTACTTAAAAATCCATTAAACGGAGGTAATCCTGCCATCGCAAAGCTTCCAATCAGTGTTAATGAAAATGAAATAGGCATAATATGAATTAATCCGCCTAATTTCCGAATGTCACGTGTCCCTGTTTCGTGGTCAATAATTCCCACAACCATAAACAGACTCCCTTTAAATGTAGAATGATTAATTAAGTGGAAAATGGCTGTAAGGATAGCCCCTGCATAGATAGCAGACTCATCTCCAAATCCATCATATAATGAAACAGATCCAAGGCCGAAAAGACTCATAATCAACCCTAATTGACTGATAGTGGAATATGCTAGCAACGCTTTAAGATCCGTCTGTTTTACCGCATTTAACGAACCATATAATAATGTAATTAATCCAATGCTTGAAACGATCCAAAACCATTCAGCACTTCCGCCAAATATAGGAGTGAAACGTGCAACAAGATAAATTCCCGCTTTAACCATTGTCGCTGAATGCAAATACGCACTAATTGGTGTAGGTGCTTCCATTGCATCAGGTAGCCATATACTGAACGGAAATTGAGCAGATTTTGTAAATGCACCCAAAAGAATGAGGATCATCGCGGGAATAAAAAAGGCATGTTCCTTTACTGCAGAAAGCTGTGTCATCATTTCACGAATGCTGTACGTATCAGCCATAATCGATAAAAGGATAAAACCTGCAAGCATAGCAAGCCCGCCAAATATGGTAATGAGCATTGACTTAAGAGCTCCATAGCGTGATCCTTTACGCTGATACCAGTAAGCAATTAATAAAAATGAAGAGATACTTGTTAATTCCCAGAAAACGTATAAAACTAGTATGTTATCAGAGAAAACAACACCAAACATTGCTCCCATGAATAACATGAGATAAACATAGAAATTATGAAGTGATTCACGTTCAGCTGATAAATAATAGATGGAGTAAAGAATAACCAGGGTACCTACTCCTGCTATGAGTAGTCCAAAAATAAGACTTAGTCCATCTATATATGTTGTATAATTAATATTTGCAGAAGGCAGCCAAGGTACTGTTTTCAATATGACTTCTCCCTTGGCGACAACAGGAATATACCTTAACAAATAAATAAAAATAATAAGAGGTACAAACAATACAAACCAACCAGTGTGAATCTTCGGGGAAAATCGTTTATATAAAAAGGGAACGAAAAAAGCAAATATAAATGGAATCAAAATCATGATATATAACACCGACAAATTGATCCCCTCCTTTGGCAAGTTTATTTACAAAGATTAATAGGTTTTATCATAGTTATTCTCAATGAAATTTTTATAAATATAGGCAAGTTATATTTTCTAAAAAAATTAGTTTGACTGATGATTGTACAAGATGCTATATTCATACATAGTCTGACTTAAATAGTGGTAAATTATCCTATTAAATACACATACGAGGTGGACTTTAAAATGAAAAAAGTAAAAGGTCGCATGGATGAAAGTATTCTCGTGTGCGTTTATTATGGACCAAATGGAGAACGTCTCATCCAACGTGGTTGCAAAATTGCAAATATGCTTGATTGCCCACTTTATATTTTAACGATTGATCCAAAACCTTTTGATGATTTGGATGCTGAGAAATCTCTTTATATAGAAAGATGGAAACACTTAGCTAAACTTCATAATGCTGATGAATTCATTATAAAAGACAATGAAAAACGTCCAGTTTCAAAAGTCATTGCTGATGTGGCAAGGGAGAAAAACATTACTCAAATTATTCTTGGACAAACTGCCCAAAGCAGGTGGGAACAAATAGCCAAAGGTTCTGTCATCAATTCCTTATTACGTGATATCCCATTCACAGACCTTCATATCATTTCTGTTTCACGTGCACTTAAAGATGAAGAGGGGCAATTTGAAAAAGGGGTTAGAGCTTATCTAGTGAAGGAAAACGAAAAATACCGTTTATCCTTTACCCACACAAAAGATATTGAATATGAAGGAATCTTCTTTAAAGAACATGGAACCGACTTTAATAATGGAATCTTTAAGTTTATGAAAAGCAAAGAAACCTTACAAGTCCGAGTTACTGACGATGTAATTGAAGATTTCACAAATGTTTCCCGGACACTAGAAACCTATAGTGAAAATCCTGACGAAAACACTTAACTCTACATCTATATTTTTAGCCTCTGCTTTGTTTTAAGCGGAGGTTTTTTTGTTTACTTATTTTGAGGTAACACAAACACATGAACTTACAAAACCAGCTTTATAAATTCACATCCACTTTAATAACTTGTTTTTCATCTTTATCGATTCCTATATATCGCAGTGTTTCTGCAGAAGAATGATGATGATAAATCGACATCAAAATGGAAATAGCTATTCCCTTCCGGTAAGCATGGTAGCCAAAAGTCTTTCTAAGTGTATGTGTTCCCACTTTGCCGTTAACTCCTACCTCCTTAGCTGCATTGTTAATAATACGATATGCCTGCTGACGAGTAATTGGTTTAAGATCCTTTTTTGACTTAAATAAATAATCTTCCATTTTAAAGTCATGTTGGGCAAAGTAATTTTCTATTTCATATTTCACTGCATTATTTATAAAGTATCCTATTACATCATCTTCTTCGATATAAAGGAATTCTTTAACCTTTTCACCATCAAAAACATCCCTTACCTTCAAAGCAAGTAAATCACTGATTCTCACCCCTGTATTAATACCAAATACAAAAAGCAAAAGGTCTCTTTGTGATTGTTTTTTTAATTTCTCTTTTATCGCATTTATTTGTTCAATGTCTTTGATCGGATCGACATATTCCACAGGAAAGTTCCCCCTTATGTTACATAACTATATCCTATCAAAAATTATGTAACATTACAATAATCTTGATTGCTTCATAATCAATTTTCAGTCTGCCGGCATGTTCAATTATTATGCCCAGCCTTATAAAATCAATGTCAAATGAGGATTTCCATTAACGTTACTTATCCTTCACTATTACAAAATTATGTAACATCAATTTTATATAGAACATGAAAGAGGTACTCCTTAATACTTTATAGAAACAAATAAAAAATGCCCTCACACTAAATGAAGGCATTTTAATCGTTAGCTAATTAGATATGTTTCAAAAACCTTAAAAATGTCGGATAATTAACTCCTGTTAAATAATGATTTGCATAATATACTCCAGCTAATATGATAAGCAGTGATAAAACTGTAAAGATAATAATCGGTTTCCACTCTATCACTTTTAATAATTCCTTCATCTTTCTCCTCCTCATAGATTTATCTGAGATGGAAGGAGCTTAAGCGAAAAAATTAGAGTGGTATTTGACCTCATATAGAAAACTCATTTTTTGTGGTATTGTTTCAACAAAATAATCACAGCAATTTTCAATAATGAGATATTCGAAAATAGGAAAAATGTGTATGTGAAGAACAAATGAAGGTTTATGCTTTTCATTTACTAATTTAGGCACTGAAGGTAAAGCGACTTTTATATCATTATGAATAGTAAAAGGAGTGATTGATGTATCTTCTATATTTAAATCAAATTTTTGATTTTCTATATTGAAAATAGGAGAAATAAGCAGCACAATCATGATGGCGATCCGTATACATTTTATGATCATTTTCACTTACTCCTCCTCTTCCCTCTTACAATTTTTTAATGAGCTTATCGAACGTATTATATCATCATTACATATACCGGTCGATAAGTCATTTAGCAACCGATATTATAAGTATTCTCTTCTAAGTACAGACTACAGGAAGCCTAACTCTCACAACTGGATTAATCTCAATGTAGAAAGAATAATGAAAAAAATATTTTATGGTAGACTTAAATAGGAAAAAATTTTGAAAAGAGGAATTTTATGAATGTAAGTGAAAAACATAAACCGTTTAAATTAAGAAAGATTTTACAAGGATTAATGGTCATTATCGGCGGGATAATCGCTGCATATGGACTGGAAACAGTATTAATTCCAAACAATGTTTCTGATGGCGGGGTAACAGGACTAAGTATCGTCGGATCAAAACTATTTAACATACCTTTAGGAGTTTTGATTGCCGGCATAAACATACCATTTATCTGGCTTGGATATAAACAAATTGGTAAGACCTTCACAATATTATCGATTCTTGGAATAGCTTCACTTGCTTTAGGGACAGTGTTCATGCACCATATTCCTGCAATTATTGAAGGAGATACACTGTTAGTTACTGTTGTAGGTGGGATTATCCTCGGTTTTGGAATGGGATTAGCACTGCGTAATGGTGGCGCATTAGATGGGATTGATATGCTTGCCGTCCTACTATCTCGAAAATTACCATTTGGGACAAGTGATCTCATCCTATTCTTAAACATCTTTGTATTCATTTTCGTATCAACCGTATTTGGTCTTCAAGGAGCTATCCTCTCGGCGATCGCTTATTTTATTGCTTCTAAAGTCATTCATATTGTTGAAGTAGGATTAAGCGGCTCTAAAACATTCCAAATTATTACAACAAAACCTGAAATAATGATCGAGACAATTCGCGATCGTTTAGGCAGAAGTGCTACATATAAAGAAGCTTACGGCGGCTTTTCTAATGAAAAATTTAAAGAGATCACATGTGTCATCAACCGCTTGGAAGAAACCAAACTTAAAGAAATTATAAATGAAATCGATGGAAGTGCCTTTGTTACCGTTTATGATGTTGCTGAAGTTAAGGGTGGTAATTTTAGAAAACATAATATTCATTAACCCTGCCTATATGGGATAAAATATGTAAACTTGAAAAGGCGCAATTTTATAAGTTGCGCCTTTTTGGTCTAAAAAATTAAGAAACCTGTCCCAATTGTAATAATTATCCCGCCAATAACCTTGTTTTTTGTTACTTTCTCCTTTAAAATCACAAAACTTAGAATCATCGTGATAACAACACTAGCTTTATCAATAGGCGCTACCACTGAAACCTTTCCAATAGCTAATGCAGCAAAATAGCAAAGCCATGATAAACCTGTCGCCACACCTGATAGGATTAAAAAGAGATATCCTTTTGAGGAGATTGCTTTCATTTCTTTCTGATTTCCTTTTAAAAACACGATTGCCCATGAAAAAAGTAAAATAACGATTGTTCTTAAAAAAGTAGCAACATTTGAATCCACATCTTCAATTCCGATTTTTGCTAATATTGCCGTTAACGCTGCGAATACAGCCCCTAATATGGCATACACAATATAAATTTGAGAACCGGTAAAACGTTTCTTTTCTTCGTTTTTCCCAATCAACACAAAAGTACCAACAGCAATCAATGCTCCTCCAACCATAATATGCGGGACAGCTTGCTCTCCCAAAAACACAATTGATAATATAATTGTTAATACAACACTTGATTTATCGATTGGTATTACCTTGGAAGCATCCCCCATCGCTAGCGCTCTGAAAAAAAACAACCATGAGATCCCTGTTGCTACCCCTGATAACAGGATAAATAGTAATGCTTTTGTTGAAATCATGGTGATGGAATGAAGCTGATCTGTGATTAAAACAATGATAAAAGCCATGATTAATACAATAATTGTACGGATAGCTGTTGCTAAATTAGAATTCACATTCTCCATTCCGATTTTAGCCAGAATTCCTGTTATTGCAGCAAAAAAAGCTGCAAGTAATGCCAGCGTGACACTCATATTACCCCTTCTTTACTCTTAAATTTCTCCTATAAGAGTATTAAATCTGTTACAACAATTAATTCTGTCATCTTTAGAAAAATAAGATCTCATACAATATGGGAGTTTCTAGAACTAATTATTACGATAAATTTTAATCGATATATTCAAATAGTACAATGTAGGTTCCATATTTTTTCATAGGAGCTCTACATATTTTGTTCAGTCTGTCCCCCACTTAGTCCTAACAGTTTCGTATTCTTCTTTTGTTAATGATAAAACAGACCCATGTCTTTTTTTAGTAGAGCCCAAAGAGTAAGTCGTTTTTACCTTTTCAAACTCACAACTTGAAAGATCTCTAGTGAGTAATGGTAGATATCCCTTCCCTGTCGAATATTGATCAACCAATAAACACCATTCTTTTTTCTCATGAAATTTAAAAATCAATGGACCTTCAATATCTTTTCCAGTTAATCCGGTTGAAGCTTCTAAGGTTCCAATCTTTCTCCACAAACCTAGTATTTGCTCACTATTTTCTATTGTGATTTGTCCATCTCCTGAATATCGATAATACATTTTGTTATCTCTAATAATCGTTGTATCAATAATATGGGTATCATCTGGACGTTCAATAAACAGCTTTGGTTTTGTAAAAGTATAGAAATCCCTTGTCTTTGCATAGTAAATATTATGGGTTCCAAATTCACCTTCAACCAAGACTCTTGAAGCCCAAAATACAATATATTCCCCTGTTTTTTCATCATATATTGCCTCAGGAGCCCACGCGTCTCCTGCATTTTGCGGAGCCACTTCAATCATCCTAGGATCTGACCAGTTTACTAAATCATTTGATTCCCAAACAATAATAGATGTGCTTCCTGCAGTTTGTGCTGCATCCCAACCTCTTCCATTTGCAATCCGTAAATCTGTAGCGATAATGAAAAATTTATCTCCTTCCGCTGATCGCAAGATAAAAGGGTCTCGCACTCCATGTTCACCTATATCGGAGAGTAAAATTGGTTTTCCACTATTCAAATCACTCCAGTTCAAGCCATCTGTGCTGCATGCAAAGTAAATCTGTTCTCCTTTTTCATGCTCACCTGTAAAATGAACCATTAAATAAGCATGAAAACTCATTTCTCCTGGTTTTGCCATCACTTTAAGCGAAATTTGCTTATTTTCATTTAGCTCTCCAACAGTTATAGATGCAGATAATTGTACTGGTGTATCTGTTTCAGGTCTGGATACAATACCTGCAGGAATATCATCATACCCCTCAACCTTTTCGTTTTTCACATTTACGATATCCGGTCTACTCGTTTCCCAGGTTATTGTTGCTCCTTTAATAGATAACGGTAAAGAAATATTCCCCCTAATGTCATCCGCATGTGGAATATCCAATTCTTTTTTTATTGATTCAATCATTTCCTTATCCGATAATCTTGTATCTCCCATTGAACATTCCTCCCCATTAAGTAACTAACACTTTTACAAATGTATTTAAAAGCTACATATAAAATGTCACATAGCTAGCTGTGAATCAATATAGATTTTAGATTATACCTTATAAATATCAGTAGAGTTTTCATGGAGATGTAACTGTTTGTTTACCTCGATAATTGTCAGGGTATAAAATAGTAACCACCTTTTAACATTTTATACTATAAGGAGGATATTTAATGGACCGGGAAAAAGTGCAGCAAAAGAAAAAGAATAACCCTGATAGATTTAAAAAAGATAGGGAAAGTCAGCAGGAAGTTGATCAACTTGTGATGCCAATTGATGATCTACCTCTAGAAGATATAAAAGAGGAAAAAAGAGAAGAACGAGACAAGCATGATACAAAAGATCAATCTTCCAGCGAAAAAAAATATAAACCCTAAAATAGAAAATAGCAGTGGTAATCCTAATCCCACTGCTATTTTCTATTTTGTTTCATTTAAATAAGGACGCCTCTTAATGAAAAAGGCGTCCTTTCTTTAATTTTTAGCAGCTTCGTGGAATGGACATTTTCCTGTCATTGGTTTTGCATCATCACCAATAAAGTATTGTTTCCATTCCCTGTGATCAGGATCACCATAATGACTTATGTTTGGATGTTTCGGAAGCTGATCCCATTTTTCCACACGTTCTCTCACTTTCTCTCTGGACATCGCTCCTCCTTTGGACGTTCCTTCTAACCCTTCAAAAATACGGCGTGGCTGAAAACCTAAAATGAGGCTGTTTCCTAAGTTTCTTGTTTTTCGTTGTTTGTACGCAGGTGCATTTCCAAATACAAAAAATGGTTCATTCGCAAACGAAAATGCCCATAAATGATGGTCCGGATCGTACGGAATATCCTTCGGCCACTCTCTTTCATCATGTTTATGTAGATATTGCAAGATTTTCCAAAAGTAATTCCGGTAATATGAAATTGATTTTTCCGTCTCCTCCGGCTCTACGAAAAGAAATAATCCATGCCGAACAAGCTTAGGTGCTTGAAATAATTCTATGAAGCTATTAATTGTATCAGGTAATTGTGACCAATTATCATGTGTAATGTATGAGTAACGAAGTTCCCCTTTATTCTCAGCACTCATCCCAAAATAACACGGAAAAGTAGGATCTGTAACTGTTGAGTGAAATGTCTGATATTCTTTGAGTACCCAATCTGGAACAATTTGATCGTTTACCATGTCTTCCTTTGTTAACAATAAACTCTTCTTTTTTGTTTGCATTTCATCACCTTCTATAATTAGTTTATTCATAAACAACTTTCTATTTTTAAACAAAGAGACTGCATATAAGCAGCCTCTTTCATTGATTATTCAGATTAAGCATGTTTTCGCATACTCTTCATAACAAAACTAACAACAAATACCAGAACAATCGCTCCGATTAAAGCTGGAATAATATAGAAGCCTCCTGCTTCCGGACCCCATTGTCCCAATAAAAGAGACCCGAGCCATGCTCCAATAAATCCGGCAATGATGTTACCAATAATCCCTCCTGGAATATCTCTTCCTGCAATTAGACCTGCTAACCAACCAATAATTCCACCTATAATTAATGCCCAAAGAAATCCCATTTTTCATCTCTCCTTTTTTATTTTTTAAAATGTGTTTACTAGTAGATACCCATTGTCCGAATTGATAAACTTTCATTTGCATATTTTTTCAGAAAAACTTGTTACTCATTTATTTTCTCTTTTTAAAAATTAACCCTTTCCCCCACCTTTACGACCTGCTTTCTTCTCCTATCAGTTTCCTAACATTCTTTTTAGTCACTTTCATTCCTCCTTTGAAGAAATATACTAGTTAAAATGTTGTCCTTTATTAGACGTATAAAAACAATAACCAACTTTTTTAAGTAATAAACCTATTTTTTCAAAATAACTACTTTCACTCATTTTCAACTATTCTATTTTCCTTTACTAGTTTTAGTATCTAAAGTTTAAGGGTAAATAATCTTTAAGAAAAAATGAGGTTAGGATTTAATTAAAGAAATAAAACAAATTAATGGAAAGGATGGAGTTAATGATGGGAAGTAAACCGAACCCCACGAAGGATTTTATCATGGAAGAAAAACCAAAGACGACAAATGAAGAATCTCAAGAAGGAACTAGGAATGATCCTGTTGCAGAAATCAGATCGGAAATGCCATCCAAAGAACAACAAAACGGTGTCGATATTACAAATCCGTATGAAATCGCAAAACGTTTAATTGAACGAGCAACAGAATCATTACAACTACCAAAAGGAGTTTATGAGATTTTAAAAAAACCGACCAGAGTAATGAAAGTTTCGATTCCAATTCGTAAAGATAATGGTGAATATGTAAGCTATACCGGTATTCGTTCCCAACATATTGATATACTGGGCCCTACAAAAGGCGGAGTTCGATTCCATCAAAACGTTACCGAGGATGAAGTAATCGCCTTATCCATGTGGATGTCTTTAAAATCTGCCTTGATCGGTTTACCATTTGGAGGTGGAAAAGGAGGAATTATTGTCGATCCGCATGAACTATCAAATCGTGAGCTTGAGGAATTAAGTCGAGGATATATCAGGGAATTAGAGCCTATTATTGGACCTGCAAAAGATGTCCCTGCTCCTGATGTCAATACAAATCAACAAATCATGGGATGGATGCTGGACGAATTTGATCGGTTATCAGGACGTAGTGTTCCCGGCTTTATAACAGGGAAACCAATTGTGATAGGTGGGTCAGCCGGACGAATTGAAGCAACCGGGCGCGGGGTCGTCATTTCTATTATTGAGGCAGCTAAACGTTTGAATCTCAAACTTGACAACCTAACCGCAGTCATTCAAGGTTTTGGAAATGTTGGTTCCATTACTGCAAAACTATTACATCAACATGGAGTAAAAGTGATCGCTATTACGGATGCAAAAGGTGGAGCTTATTCACCAAATGGTTTAGATGTTATGAACTTAATAGACTATGTTAATGAAAATGGAACAGTAAAAGGTTTTAAAGATAGTATGAATATTACAAATAAGGAACTGTTTTCACTGGATTGTGATATTCTCGTACCGGCAGCATTAGAGAACCAAATTACAAGTAAAACCGCCCCTACTATTAAAGCAAAGATCGTAGCTGAAGCTGCTAATGGACCAACTACACCGGAAGGAAATCATGTAATGGAGGAAAAAGGGATATTTGTCATTCCGGATATATTATGTAACGCCGGTGGTGTAACCGTTTCCTATTTTGAATGGGTTCAAAATTCAATGAACTATTTTTGGAAAGAAGATGAAATTAATGAAAAACTCGAAGAGAAATTAGTTCATGCATTTGAAAGTGTATATATGATGAAAGAAGAGAAAAAGGTTAGTATGCGAGAATCAGCCTATCTGGTAGGAGTTGGAAGACTAGCAGAAGCCATGAAGGCCCGCGGGTGGATTAAAAATTGGAAAATGCCGATTGATTGTTAAGAGAATAAATTTATTTAAACTCCATAAGACAACCAGCTTCATATTAATGAAGCTGGTTTAATATTTTCAAGGACCGTATATCCTGTTTTGTTTCAACTGTTCCCAGATGATAAATTTTTTCATATAGCTTTGTAAGTAAACGATGCTGCTCTTCTCGTGCTTCTATACCATTTTCTTCATTTAGTGATGTGAGAATTGGCTTTGGGTCATATTCCGTCATTTTGATCTCTTGTAAGATACTCTCAATTTCCTCCAGTTGCTGCTTCGATGCCTCTATTTCATAATAATGAAAGTGATCATCAAATGGGGAATCTTGAATATCCCCGACTTCAACGGATACATAGTATTTTTCTGACATTTTAATCGCTCCTTGACAACTTTTTTTATTAGGCATATGGTTAGTAACAATTTGATGTGAAACTTGGGCATCTCAAAACGCTCTGTTATTGATCGTTTTAATAAAAGACAAAACCGACTATGTTCTACTGCAAGTTGTCTTCCATCACCACTATGAAGGACAAAACAAAATAAGTACCACTGTCTGTTGTCTTCCATCACCTCTAAGAAGGACAATAACAACTAAGTACCACTGCCAGTTGTCTTTCATTCACACCAAAAGGGACAAAACCAGTTTTACAGAACTGCATGATTTGCAACATACTATATTCCCTGATTTTGTCCCTTCAATGGACTTCCATACTTATTCTGTTTCTGGATTCTTATTTTCGTTATCTACATCATCCTTTTGTTCTCCATCACTAGGACCATTATCTTGATCAACTCCATCAGCACATCCAGCAAGGCCTCCTAAAGTTAAAATAGCAGCCATACCACCAACAATTAATTTTTTCTTCCAACTATTATCCATTATTAATTCCTCCTTCTAAGTATGTTAGGTAGGTTTTACCCTTCTTGAAATGCATTCAAACATAAAAAAGAAATTTAAATCTCTTAATCATATGTACCTATTCATTTAATCTACTGAAACGATAGACTATTTTTTCTATGAATGGGTTTGCATTTATGTTTTATAAAAAGGTGGACGGGTATGAGACAGATTAAGAAAACGTTAATCATATTGGGGGAGTATTCATGTTCGGATTTGAAGACATGGGAAAATTCTTTCTTTCCCTTTTCTTAGTACTACCTGTCGTTACCATCATTCATCAGAGCGGTCATTTATTTTTCGCAAAGCTATTAGGATGTCATGTAGATATTCATATAGGTACAGGAAAAACACTTTGCAAGGTAGGTCCCTTTTGTATCCGTAAGGTCTATTTTGTTGATGGTTGGTGTGAATATAAGGAATTACATCATAAAAAAAATGGAAAAGTCAAAAAGGTGCTAATATTTCTAGGTGGTTCTATCTTTAACATATCAGCCATTTTTCTTGTTAATGGTTTAATTCTTCAAGGGACCCTTAAACCTAGTCTTATACTCTATCAATTTGTTTACTTTTCTGTTTATTATGTGTTTTTTTCTCTATTTCCGGCCCAATTCGTAAATGGTTGTCCAAGTGACGGCAAAGCCGTCTTAAACATCATTTTTAATAAACCCTTAGAAAAAGATCCTATTAATTAACATTAAAATGTAAAGATTCAATCGTATTCAACCATGTTTAGCGTTTCTTATTTAGGGAAACTGTTTAGAAAAAACATTGGTGGTTGCTATGAAAAATAAAAAACAAAACAAACAACAAGAAAGTCAGTACCCTAACAGACAATATTATTTTCCTGAACAAATTATCGAGTCCTTTATTTTAAAAGGAAAAGATTCACTACAAATGACAAGACGTGCACAATTTATTCTTTCAATTATGGCAGGAGCATTTATTTCATTCGGTGCCCTCGCTTCCGTTTTACTGTCCAGTAATATTGAGAAAGCAGGTTATTTTCATCTTTTATCAGGTATTGGTTTTGCCATTGGATATGCTATGATTTTTTTATCAGGATCCATTCTTTTTACAGAAATTAATGTTTTACTGCCAAGTTACATATTGCATAGTCATTACTCTCTAAGCAAAAAGGTATTACAGTTCTGGCTGGTTTGTTATATTGGGAATTTCCTTGGCGCTCTTTTTGTCGGCTTTTTACTTAATCTTTCAGGTTCATTGGATAAAGAATTTTATGAAGGTCTTCTCGTTTTTATGGAGAAAAAAATGCAATTCACTGAGCGCGGAACATGGGGATGGTTCCAAGTTCTTTTTTCAGGTATTCTAGCTAACTGGTTAATTGGGATTGCTGCGGTTTTAGGGACAGCTGCAAGAGATGTATCAGGAAAAATATTGGGTATTTTCCTTCCTGTCATTATTTTTGAAGCTGGTAATTTCCAACACGCGGTAGCCAATATGGGATATTTCAGCATTACTTTGTTAGAAGGCTTTGAGTATAATTGGTTTCAATTAATATTTTTTAATATTATCCCCGCCTCTATAGGAAATTTAATTGGCGGAGGGATATTAGTTTCACTTTTATTATCGTTTGCTTTTAAAGAAGATATTGATGAAGAAGTACTTGAAGAGGAATACGAAAATAAATAAATCAATTCAAAACCTCTCCTTTGCTGAGAGGTTTATTTGTTTAATCTTTCAGCATATAGATCTTACGTGACTAACTACATGAATTAGCTTCCCACACCAAATTAAAGCGTGTGATTAGGTATTAACTCCCCTTTATTGTCATTTCCAATGATAAATTTTTCTTAGAGAGTCCACTTGTTTTCGTTATAAAGATTACATTTGTGCTATAATAAGAACATATATTAATAGATATATATGCTTATTTTTGAATGCATATGGAGGTGAAATGATGAAATGTGGTATGGTCAAAAATGTAGTGATCATTTTCTTGCTTGTTAGTGCTTTAGCTATTCCTACCTCAGCATTTGCAACTTATGGAAATACATACACGGATCAAAACTTTTTTGAATCCATTTTTAGTTTCTTTAATGGAACTGGCGAAAAGTACTCTTGGGGTAATGATAAAGATGATTGGGATGATGAGTGGAAAGGCCCGAATAAGGATAAGCATAATTGGGGTCATTGGGATGGCTGTAAAAAAGGGAAAAACAACCGTTGTATAGAATCCATAGATATATGGAAAGATTGGTACTGCTGGAAGGATAAAGACCGAAATGACGGACATGATTATGGTTGGGACGATAAACACGGGTGGTATGATAAGAAGGATTATAGTTGGGTTGATGATAACAAAAATAAATGGTTTAGCTGGATATGGTAAACCATTTATAGAAAAACCTTTTAGAAAGTATGGTATTACATAAGTTGGCATGATAAAGATTATTAATTAACTGCTATAGAATTCAATTTCTGCTTGTAGACAATGCCTGATATTCAGGTAGGTCTACGAGCTTTTTTCATTCAGAAAATGAAAACCTCATAGTAACGTTCATATAAGTTTTTCTGTTTTTTTCCCAATTACGTATATATAATGAATTCTATAAGTTACAATTAAATATTCCTAAACCACTTGAATAACACACACCTATCATAAGTCTTGGAGATGGGAAAAATCATAATTAATATATGGATTACATATACTTAACTAAACGAACTAAATGAGGGAAAATAAAGTGACAGAACAAAATAAAATTAAGTTTATTGTTGATGAACTGTTAAAATTGTCTGACCGTTTCGTAACAGTTAAAATAGAAGATAGATGTCCTTTGAATCGAAATATTGGCGGGAAGTACAACCTGCAAGAGCATGCCATTACATTATATGTAGATGAAATAAAAAAACAGTGCGAGTTATTATTCCCCGGCAAAAATGTATTCCTCGATTACACTGCTGTCATTCTTGCTCATGAATTCGGACACGCAACTGATCAATCTCTTTTAGCTTTGATTGAATTGCATGAGAAAACAAAGGAGCCGCTACAAAGAAGACAAATAGACTTCCTTATTGAGTTTCAAGCGTGGAAAAAGGCAAAAAGACTAGTACCAAATATTCCGGCCCCTTTTTTCAATTATATAAAACACCATTCTTTAGAATATTATTATAGCGAAATGAACAAATATTACGCAGTTTAATTCAAGATTGATTGTATACATCGGAACTCAAAATAGAAGCCTATAAGATTGTATAGGCTTCTATTCTGAGTTCTCTTTGTTTTATTTGATACCATTAAATAAAATTAATCATTTTCTCGTTGTTTACTGCGTGCTTCTCCACCTTTTTCACCAATCTCTTGGTAAAACTCTTTATCGTGGTTTTCAGAAGTAGCTTCTCCGCCTTTTTTACCAATTTCTTGATAGAACTCTTTATCATGGTTCTCTGAAGTAGCTTCTCCGCCTTTTCGGCCAATCTCTTGATAAAATTCCTTATCGTGATTCTTTGAAGTGGCTTCTCCACCTTTTCTACCAGCTTCTTCTACCGTCATTTTTTTATCATCGTTTTTAGCCATTTTCAATTCCTCCTCGAATAAGTAAAATATGTTGTCCTTTCGGACTTAGTGAACTATAACCGCTTTGATAGGAAAGTAAACCTCTATTATTAAATAAAGTCTAGAAATCTACTTCACAACTTTATAACTAGTTTTGTACATTCTATAATGGGGAATTTACTAGATAATAACTTTAAGTAAGGTGATATTATGCTAACAACTATTGGTCCTGATAACTGGAAATGGCATCAATTTGAGAAAAACGAGATTGAAAAAATAAAACATGTTATACATAAAGAGTACTGTCCCTTTAATAAGGAATGGCTTGATCACATACAGGAAGATAAAACAAATTGCTTAAGAACAGTTATATTAGAAAATGGAAAAAAAGTTGTAAAAGGTTCGCTGATTTACGAACAAAACTTTGAGGATGAATTAGATCATAAAATCTGTCATTTTTTTATGACAAATGATCAATTGATTACCGTTAACCTTGACCTATCCTCACTTAAACATATAAGCCAGGAATTATTATTTGGACAAATAGAAAAGACCGAAAACGCTGTTGATGGATTTTTAACCATTCTTGGAGAACTTATGAATGAAATGTTATACGGTATTGATCTATTCGAAGAGAAGTTAAACGAACTAATTTGGAATGTGAGTAAGAAAAATAAAACAAGCATTCTCGATAAAATATATATGCGCAGACATGAACTTCTGCTCTGGAAAAATCTATCCATTCCATTGAAGGAACTGAAAATGGGAATAGAGGAAATCTATTTTGATGAAGGAATAAATGATAAAATTATTTTCAATCGAACGGGCAAACGGATTGATAGAGCACTGGTTCTAATTAACGAATATGAAACTGAAATTGATTCAATAATTAATTTAGAAGAAGTCATTTCTTCCCATCGAGGGAATGAAATTATGAAAACATTAACCGTTATGACAACAATCTTTACTCCGGTAATGGCTTTAGGGGCATTATGGGGGATGAATTTCAAGAATATGCACTGAGCTCGAATGGAAATATGGCTATTTACTCTCCTTTGTACTTATCATTGTTTCAACTCTAGCACTTTACGGTTACTTAAAAATGAAAGGCTGGACTGGTGACCTTTTAAAAGGCAGAAAAAAAGGATCGTTTTTCAAGTGAAATTCGTTTCATGTTGTATTTCGATATCCCGGATGTATCCTTTTAACATATTTGCCATTTTATTGTAATCTATATGTAATATCATTATGCTAAAATCTTATTTAAGCCGATAAAAAAAGGAGTTTCATCTATGTCAAAATATTTCATAGATCATTCCAAATTAATTGTACATCGGACAGCTTTCATTACCGATGGCTGTAACCATCATAAGATTTTACATAAACACTTAGAGGAATCTAATAGTGATGAACAAGTATTACAGTTGATAAATCATGATGATTATCATCAATGCCCCCAGTGCTTTGAGTATTTCTCTTTAGAAAGGGACAAACATGACTATGTTCGTTACTAGTAAAAAGGAGCAAAATAATAAATTCATTAGCGTGAATAATAGCTCGATAAAGTAAAAACATTTGGGAGCTGGTCAGATGGTACTTAATATTCTGACCAGCTCCTTATTGATTTATGGCAAGAAAGTTTGTCCTTTTGGATACCTTCACTTAATGGTAAACGGAGAACTAATTTTCCCAATTACATAAGATCAGGATACAATGCACCATTTAAATGAAAGAAATTTTTTATAGTAAGTAAAGTTAGAGTAAGTATCTAAAAAAAATTTCAGTACTGTAAATCAGTCTCCTATTTTATTAAAATAAATATAGGGGCAAAGATGAAATTTATTAAGACTCCCTGATCACAATATGTAGCTGACTCTCAATAAAGGGCCAATTACAAAATAAGGAGAATTATATTAATGAAAACGATTAAACTCGGAAACAGCATATTAGAAGTACCAGTCGTCGCTGTCGGATGTATGCGGATTAATTCACTTGAAAAAAACGAAGCAGAGCACTTTGTTCAAACTGCACTGGAATTAGGTGCTAACTTCTTCGATCATGCTGATATATACGGCGGTGGAGAGTGTGAAGAAATCTTTGCAGATGCGATTCATATGAATGATGATATTCGTGAGAAAATCATTCTACAATCAAAATGTGGTATACGAAAAGGAATGTTCGATTTTTCAAAAGAACATATTTTAGAATCTGTGGACGGCATTCTAAAACGATTGAATACCGATTATCTAGATGTTCTTCTTTTACACCGTCCAGATACATTAGTAGAGCCAGAAGAAGTAGCAGAGGCTTTTGATACACTTGAAAGTTCAGGTAAAGTACGTAATTTCGGTGTTTCCAACCAAAACCCTATGCAAATTGAACTTCTAAAAAAATCAGTTAAACAACCGATTGTGGCAAATCAGCTTCAATTAAGTATTACGAACGCAAACATGATCTCAAATGGTTTTAATGTGAACATGGAGAATAATTCTGCAATTAATAGAGATGGCAGCATTCTAGATTACTGCAGACTAAACGATATCACGATTCAGCCTTGGTCTCCTTTTCAATATGGATTCTTTGAAGGCGTATTCCTTGGAAACGACAAATTCCCGGAATTGAATCAAAAGATTAATGAAATTGCTGACAAATATGAAGTTAGCAATACGACTATTGCAATTGGTTGGTTATTACGCCATCCAGCAAATATGCAACCAGTCATCGGTACGATGAACATAAACAGATTAAAAGATTGCTGTAAGGCAAGTGAAATTCATCTTTCGCGCGAAGAATGGTATGAAATTTTTCGAGCAGCAGGCAATGTTTTGCCTTAAATCTAAAACAATAGCGCAAGCGCCTTGATCAACCTCGGGCAAATAAGACGATTTAGAAATGAAGGTGTTCTTTGCCTTCATTTTCTAAATGGCTAGACCCTAGAGTTGGATGCCTAGACTTATCCACAGTACAAAGAATTTTATAGTTTCCTACGCAAAAACAAACAAAGCACCCTTAATTTTCATTAATGGGTGGCTTGTTTAAACATTCTTCTTTCTTATCTGTACTCACGAAAATACTCGTCGCAACAATTTAGGTGAAATCTTACTTACCTATTTTCACAATTGGTTTGATGGCTAAACCTTTCTTAGAATCTTCAAATGCTTCGTTTAACTCATTAAAATCATAAAATTTCACTAATTTGTCAAATGGAAACATTCCGTTTTTGTAGTATTCAACTAATTCAGGAATAAATAATTGTGGTACAGCATCTCCTTCTATAACTCCAACCATTGTTTTTCCTTCTGCCATAATCTCTTCATGAACATTAATATTCATCTCAGGAGTTACACCTACAATCGCTAATTGACCAAGTGGTCGAAGTGCTCGAAGACCTTGGCGGACAACTACTGGTACACCTGTAGTCTCAAGACCATAATGGGCACCGCCATTTGTAATTTGTTTAATTGATTCAACTACGTCAGCGTTTTTACTATTAATTACATGTGTTGCCCCCAATTCTTTTGCAACCTCTAAACGACTGTCATGGATATCAATAGCAATAATATTTTTACAGCCCGTTATCTTAGCTGCCATAACCGCACTCAATCCAACTGCCCCAGTACCATAAATAGCAATGGATGTTCCAAATTCGGGTTTAAGTCTATTTAATACTGTTCCACTACCTGTTTGGATTCCACAACCTAATGGACCTAATAAGGCTAAGTCAACATCCTTGTCTACCTTGACAACATTTCTTTCATTTGCAACTGCATATGTACCAAAAGAAGATTGACCAAAGAATGTTGAAAGTTCTTGACCCTGTTGTTGTAATCGATGTGTGTCATCTTCCATTTTGCCACCAAAATTTAAGTCATTAAACTCAGTACACACAGTTGGATGACCTGTCAAACAGTTTTCACAATGACCACAAGAAGCAAATGATAAAACAACATGATCTCCCTCTTGAATCGTTTTAACTCCATCTCCTACTTTTTCAACAATTCCAGACCCTTCATGTCCTAATACTACTGGATATGGTGTAAGTCCAAGGTCACGTGCTACTGCATCTGTATGGCATACCCCAGAAGCAACGATTTTAATTAAGACCTCATTTGCTTTTGGTTCAGCTAATTCCACTTCTTCAATTTTAAAATTTTCTCCCTTACCATGTGTAACAGCTGCTTTAATTTTCATATGATGTCAACTCCATATTTCATAATTTGCCTAGATTGATTTCTGCCTAAATTCAAAGCATCTTAACATCCACATGTTGCTGAGAATTTTTTATTTAATAAAGAATCCTTCTTATTATTTATTTAAAGTAATTTTGTCCCTTATAAAATAAAACTATTCAATGATCATTTCAGCTTAGCTATAGCCTTAGAATGATATGTATAAATATTTTTTGAATGACTTTTCTTTTTAAATTATAAGTAATTCCTTTTTTGAAGTTCCACAGCTTTAGAAAATGAATCACTATGTCCACTAACTTTTTCATAATGCAACTATTAGCGATAAAAAAAGCTTCAATTCCTTACCTACAAAGGAACTGAAGCTTCTCACTAGAATATGAATTTTAACTATGTAAAAACATTAAAAAATACAATAGATCATCACTCTTCAGGCACCCATATTTTAAAATTTCCGCTCAAGGCTAATAAACTAAAAAAGTATAAACAATTGTCATAATAACGACGATTCCCAGTACGCACTGGTGTATTCCAAAATAATTCTACACATTTCCTTGCATTAGGACCTGTTGTAGATAGTGATGCCATAGCATTAGACGCTAGAAGCCCCACAGGATGAAGTGATTTTTCCTCAAAGGATTCCCCGGAAATTTTGTATCGTCGATAATCTGCAGGCTCTTTATCGGCAAAAAACTGCTGAATTCTTTCATTTATTTCTATCGGAGTTTGTTCATCTTTAAACCATTCATAATCCAATCCAATGTTGCAAGCTACTCGGTAAGAATCACTGAAAAAATGTCCATAACCATTTTCATTATTTGGTGTTCCATCATAATATGCATACTCAGGAGCTAAGCCTGTAACAGGATGACAGGCAATTTTTAGATACTGTCTACTTGCAATAGCAGCATCTTTCCAGAACTGTCGATCTTCTGGAAATGCCCATAATGAAAACAACTCATAAAAATGTGGTAAATGATAGGAAGGATCAGAAAATTCAACATTCGGAACAAACTTTATCAATTTATTCTCAGGGTTCCACATCGGAAAACCTTCTCCATCTTCTCCCTTATGAAGACAGGTTCTTAGTAAATCCCTTGCTTGTTGTCCATAGTTAAAGATTCCGTCGCTGTCACCCCAACGATGTGAAGCAAAAAATAAGGCCAAGGCAAAATATTCCTCTCCATCTGGTGCCGGTCCATGAGAGCGCTTTGAACCATCTGTATGACAAGACCAAGCAAAATATCCTGCATTCTCTCCTTCTGACATATACATATTTCGATATGTCCACTTCCAAAGACGGTCAAATATATCTTTTTGATCCATTTGGACGGCCATCATCATTCCGTATGACATACCTTCTGTACGGACATCCAAATTTCCCGTGTCAAGCATGTATCCTTCATCATTTCCAACTTGATAATAAATTTGAGTTTCAGAATGCTGCTCTGAAAAAAGTTTATTCCATGTATCCTGTACTCTTTCATTAATCAATTCGTCAGAATATCCATATTCTCGAAAAACATTTCTATATGTTCTGTTATATAGAATTGCCGTGTTCATCTATCATTTCCTCCCACCTATTGTTTGGTTATTATACAAACAAAGTTTTTTAGAAATTTTATCCCTTTATTTCAAGTTTACGATCTATTAAACTAGTTATTTCATTTTCCCCTTTATAGTGAACCCAATCAAAGAATGCAGGTGTTCTACTTTCTTTTCCATTCCCTGTTGCATACACTCCAAGACAGACACCGGTAAATACACCTCCAAATCCTCCATTTTCCTCTTTGGATAAGTGGGCCAGTGGAGATTTTCCAAGGTTCTTCCACTCTTCCCCTTCTTCTGCATATTGAAAATGATAATCTTGATTATCTGATTTTATCTTTAATTGAACTGTTGAGTTTCGAATCATACAACGTGCAATTTCTTCTGTATGTCCTTGAATCGTTTTTAATGCAACAACTACTTTTTCTCCATTTAATTGTTTAACAGCTATCTCATAATGTGCTTTTTCATTTAATCGAACTGACAAGCCGGCTTCTTCACCATTATTTTTTGGATCAAACTCTAGCAATGTACTAAATTCCATTTTACTATGTTTTTGTGGTTTACAAATAAATGTAGGAACTCCTTTTTCATCACTCAAATGATCAGGTCCACCAATCAATGACAACCAACTTTTTCGTTCAGATAAGGAATAGTTTTCCTCACTTTTTGCTCTAAGATAAAACCATGTCAAATCTAATACATCTTGTTCAAAATCATCATGATCTAAAAAATTCTCCTTAAGAGTAGATTCTCCGGAAAGCTTCGTTGTTTCCATAACACCTGATACACTACCTTCATTATTATCAATCATTGGCCAGCCATCTTCAGTCCAAGTTATAGGTGCTAAAAACGTTTCTCTCCCCATAATTGTATATTTTTGATTCACAGGTCGTGTTCCTAAAAACACAGCCCACCAGTTCCCATTTTGATCTTCAACAAAGTCGGCATGCCCAATGTTTTGTATTGGATGATCATTCATTTGATTATGTGTTAAGATAGGCTTGTTTAACATTTCAAAAGGTCCATAAGGTTTGCTGCTTTTAGATATGATCGCCCTGTGGTCTTCGCCTGTGCCTCCGCATGCACAGAGTAAATAATAGATTCCTCTTATTTTATATAGGTGCGGGGCTTCGGTCCATTGTCCTCCATCACCATGAGATATAACAATTGGAGAAGTTAAGGCCTTGCCTGTATGAATATCGATTTCATATTGAATAATATGAGACTCGTATCCAGCTCCATTTTGAACGGTTACATAGACTTTTCCATCATCATCAAACATTAAGGAAGGATCAATATTTCCATATGGAATTTTAATTGGATCTGACCAAGGACCTTTTGGATCAGTTGCTGTGACATAAAAATTACCAGTACCTGATACATCAGTCGAAATCATATAAAATGTTCCATCATGATATCGTAACGTAGGTGCATATAAACCACCGGAACTTCTACTATTTCTTAAATTAACCTGACTGTCTCTCGTTAACACACTACCGATTTGTTTCCAATTAAGAAGATCATTACTATGAAAAATCGGTATTGCAGGAAAATATTCAAAGGAGCTTGTTACTAAGTAAAAATCATCATCTCCTACTTTTACGATACTTGGATCTGGATAAAATCCAGATATAACCGGATTTAGATACTTCATTTCTTCACATCTCCTTCTCTTAGAATTAAGAGTTAAGTAGACCTATTCATCTAACCTAAAATAATCAAAGTCTACAAAACCACCAGGTAATTTTGTTGCATAATTAAATAAAGCAAAACGATAGCCTACAAAATGATCTAATTTATATTTCATTTGAAGGATGTTACCTATAGAATTCCACTTCTCCCCATCAAGACTATAGTAAAAATAAGCTTTATCTACTTGATCCCGGTAATCTACATAAATTTTAAAATGCACTCTATCCTGGTTGACGGGAATACTTTCTATTTCTTTCCCATCTCCTAAACTATTATTGATCATAACAATAAAGCAAGTATCTCCTGATTTCCGCACACCAACAAACCCATAGTCTTTTTGAAAGGCAGCAAAACCGGCAAGATCTCCATCCTTCATATTGGTTATTTCCAACGCTACCTTCGCTGAACATTCAGGACCCATTGTTCGTTGTGTAAGTGTATTCCTTGCTTCTTCTATATTTTTGCATGTGTTTCCTGTGGTAAGTCGCAAAAAACCAGGGCGGTCTGTGAGTGACCAAAAGCGATGATCGGGATTGTGATTCCACTGCCATACTACTTTTAAAAGCTTATGGCAGTCTCCATCAGAAAAACCTTTTGATGAAGATGTTGTCAGGTCGAATTCATCTGAATCCACCACATATTGTTTACCACTCACGCGTCCATCTCGACTCATCATTTTTTTCAAACTGCTATCTTGTTCTCCGAAAATTGGCCATTGATTTTCCCATGTAATAGGGATAAGATATGGTATCCGTCCAAGTGCACCACTATCTTGAAACAATAAGCCATACCATTCTCCATTTATCGTGTCGATGATCCCACCCTGGGCAATCCCTTTATGGTTAAAAGCAACTCTTCCTTCATATTCTCCATCTATCTTTTCTGAACGGTGTACTAGTTGAGTTCGATTTCTATTTTTTGGCCATGTAATAGTAAAGACATAGTACATTCCATTTATTTTTTGTATATGTGCTCCTTCTGCGGGTAAACCAACTTCCTCCTTTGGACTCGCAACAAGACTCGCCTGAGGAATGATTACTTTATTAAGTCCTCCTTCTTTGATAGCTGTAGCATCAGCGGTAAGTTCAATCACTTTGATATCATGATTACCATAAACCATATACACATGCCCATCATCATCAAATAATAAAGACATATCATGATAGTATTCATCTAGTACGGAAGATGTCCAAGGACCTTTTTCAATATCATTTGTTTGATAGATATATGTTTTACCTGTTGCCAAGGAACCAAATGTTACATAAAAGGTGTTATGATGATAACGGATGCTGCTTGCCCAGGAACCTTTGCCATATTCGTTTTTCCCACTACTAAGTATTTGTTCTTCATTATCTGCCAGGATATCGTATACATAATTCACAATTTCCCAGTTTAATAGGTCATAGGATTTCATAATCGGAACACCGGGGTTATAATACATAGTCGTGCTTGTCATATAGTAAACATCATTTACCCTGATAACATCTGGGTCAGGTATATCTGTCCAGATAATCGGATTCTTAAAAATCCGCTCTTCTTGTTGAGTTGGTATTGTTCCATTAGAATGATTTTCTTTACACACAATAACACATCCCCTCGACCTATACTTTTTACCTCTTATCTATTAATCACCTTCCAAAAAGATTCCTTTGGTTGATGATGTTCATTAAATAATAATGGCCAATTCTTTCTTCCACGCACTGGAAAATTGTCGAGCCATGTATAATCATCCGCTGCTCCCCAAAAGGTAACGGATGTGATCACGTCAGAATACTCTCGTAATAGTTCAAAAAAACTGTTGTAGCGATCGGTCTGTTTAGCTATCATTTCTTCTGTAGGGACTTTTACATCTGTTCGTTTATCATCAGAACCAAATACAGAAACATCCATTTCTGTAATATGAATCTGTAATCCTAAAGAAGCATATCGCTCTATAGCAGTTCTAATATGATCCAAAGTAGGACTATATAAATTCCAATGTGCCTGTAAACCAATTCCATGAATTGGCACTCCTCTTTCCACTAATCCCTTTGTCAACGAATATATTTTTTCTCTTTTTTCCGGATTTGACTCATTATAATCGTTATAAAACAACAATGCATTAGGGTCTGCCAGATGGGCATATTCAAAGGCTTTATCGATAAAATCCTCCCCAACAATGTCTTTCCATTTCGAATCTCTTAACAAGTTATCTCCAGAATCAGATACAGCTTCGTTTACAACATCCCAACTATAGATTTGCCCTTTGTATCTTTCCATTACGGTAGAAATATGGGTTTTCATTCGTTCTAAAAGGGTGTATCTATCAATAGGATTTCCATTTTTATTCGTAAAGACCCAATCAGGTGTTTGATTGTGCCAAACTAGAGTATGTCCCCTTACTTTTTTCCCATATTCATTGGCAAACGATAGAAGCTGATCTGCTTGATCAAACGTAAAAGTTCCCTCTTCCGCTTGCAAGCTTTCAAACTTCATTTCGTTTTCTGCCGTAAGACTATTAAAATGTTTAATAATCAAATCTTTTTGGTACTTAATCGTTAAGGGATTTACGGCTGCTCCCATAAGAAAGTAATCTTCATATTCTTTATGAAGAGATGGGATTTCAATTTGACCTTTAGATGTTGTCATCCGAATCGCTCCTTCAAATATAGTAGAAAACCAATTTGTTATTCCGGAAACATGATAGGATTTACTTAACAGCCCCTAATGTCATACCCTTAACAAAGTATTTTTGTAAAAACGGGTACACACAAATAATAGGGAGACTTGCTACAATGGTCATAGTAGCTTGAATAGACTTAGGGGTAACAGCTTGGACAGCACGCTCACCACTTGCTTGAGCAGTATTCCAATCTCCATTTGAAGTTGCCGTGTTTTGAAGGATCTTCATTAACTCATATTGCAAGGTCGTTAAATTCTCGTTACTTGAGTTATACAAAAATACGTCAAACCATTGATTCCACTGGCCCACAGCAACAAATAATGCTACCGTAGCTAAAACCGGTAAGGATAGAGGCAACACAATTTGAAAGAACACTCTAAAGTCCCCTGCACCGTCAATTCGCGCTTGTTCAAAAAGACTCTTAGGAAGACCTTCTATAAATGAGCGCATAATGATAAGATTGAATGCACTTATTAATCCCGGTAAAATATACACCCAAAAAGTTCCGATTAAATGCAAATCCCTCATTAAAAGGTAACCTGGAATTAACCCTCCATTAAAATACATCGTCATAATAAATATGATGGTTACAGACTTTTTAAAAACAAATTTTTCCTGAGCGATCGCATAGGCCACCATAGCTGTACATAATAATCCAACCCCTGTACCAACAACTGTTCTAGCAACAGAAACGAAAATGGCCTGTATAATCGATGCTTGACTGAAAACATATTCATAGTTTCGCCAAGTAAATTCTCTTGGCCATAAATAGATTCCACCTTTCACAGAATCTGTTGCAGCATTCAACGAAAGGGCAATTTGGTTTATAAAAGGATACAGCATAATGACACTAAGTAAAATCATGAACATGATATTAAACGTATCAAAGACTACATCTTCTCTCGTTCTCATTAAACTATTTCTTTTTCTAACTCTTAACATTTTTATCACCCTCCTTAATATAAACCGCCTTGGCCCATTTTTTTCGAGAATGAGTTAGCTGCCATTAAGAATATCAAGCTTATAACTGTTTTAAACACTCCCGCTGCTGTTGCCAATGAAAAATTGAACATTGAAATACCATAGTTAATAACAAATACATCAATATTTTCTGAGAACTCTATGTTTTGACCATTACCTAATAGATATTGAGCTTCAAATCCTGCCTCAATGATATACCCAATATTCATAATTAAAAGAATGACAATGACTTGCTTCATTCCTGGAAGGGTAATATATCTAATTCTTTGTAAACGGGAAGCCCCATCAATTTTTGCTGCTTCATATTGTTCTTGGTCAATCATTGATATGGCGGCTAAATAAATGATCGTATTCCACCCTACATTTTTCCATACCTCTGAGGCACCTAAAATCCCCCAGAAATATTCACCTTTCCCTAGCCAAAGAATTTCCTTGTCAATGATATTCAGTCCCATCAATATTTCGTTAACGATTCCATCAATAGACAAGACAGAGGAAACAAGTGCTGCTGCTACAACCCAAGAGAGGAAGTGAGGTAAATAACTAATAGTCTGAACAACTTTTTTAAATTTTAAATTCGTTAATTCATTGATTAATAGAGCTAACCCAATTGCTGTAACAAATCCTAAAACTAAATTAATAATACTTTGTGCCAATGTGTTTCTAAGAACACCTAAGAATCGATCATCAGTAAATAGAAAAATGAAATGTTTGAACCCTACCCATTCTTGTTCTGAAAAAGATCGAGCTGGTTTGAAATCCTGAAATGCCATTGACCATCCCCAAACAGGGAAATATTTAAAAATGAATACCCAAATGACAAAAGGCAATGTCATTAATAATAATGCCTTTTGACTCCGACATTTTTTAATAAATGATTTCATTCCCTTTTCTTGATTTAGTTGCACAATTGGAGACGTATGTGATTTTACTTTTGTTTGTGCCTGCATTATAAGACCTCCCCTTCCTAATTGATCATTGAACAATGAAGAAGGCTGAACTTCTCTCTATAGATCATTCAGCCTTTTCATTAAGATTCTTATCTACTTGCCCATTAGTTCAGCTTCCTTTTTAACTGATGCTTCTATTACATCTTCATAAGCTTCATACGGTAATTTATCAAATTCTCCCTTAAATTTATCCCACTCCGCATCAAAGTCAGACGGATCTGCAAGTATGATATCAGGGTATGACCGTTTGATAAGATCACGGGACTGTTGGTCATATAACTGTGCTTCAGAACCGGTTTCGATCACTGCATCCCAGAACGGGAACCATGGTGCCGGATCAGGCTCAGTGAATAAATCCGTAAATGTTTCAATGTTATAGGCTTCTAAGAACTCTTTGTCCACTTCATCATAAGCAAGTTGGGCAACCTCAGGTTGTACAGCCGGATCAACAGAGTTACCATCATCAAATGTTCCGCTCATGATTGGCCAGTACCAACCTAGTGCTTTAAATCCAAATTCATCTCTAAATTCTTCTTTGTTCACTAAATCAATTTGTTCCTGAGTTCGATAATAACGACCTTCTTCATTTACTTCATACGTTTCTCCTTCAATTCCCCATGTAATTAACTTTTGAGAATCAACCTTTGCCATGTGATCTAAAAACTTGATAATTCTTACCTGGTCTTCTTCAGAAGTACCTGACGTTAGTCCCATTCCCGGAGAAGTCACAGTAGATTCCGGATTTAAATATTGATCTTTGATTCCTTCTTCAAAAACAATCGGGAAGCCCATATAATCATTATAAGGATCATCATCTAGCTCAAGTGTGTCTAATGCTGTACCTGATTCCCAACGTGGTCCAAACCATCCAACAACACGTCCTGAAGAAATTTTAGCTAGATACTCATCAAAGTTTTGTGTAAAGGCTTCTCTATCAAATAGTCCTTTAGCATTTACTTCATTTAATATTTTGAGCCATCTCTTTGTAATATCCTGATTATGATGAACAGATACTTCCAATGTTTCATCATCAACCATTATTCCTTCCTGTTCACCTGATAAGAAGGCCGGAGGGTCAAAAAGTTGTCCTACATGCCAATCATATTGTAATAATGTATAAGGAATGGTATCAGCACCATCTGTTTTAGGATGTGCTTTAGCATATGTTTCAACAATTTCAAAAAACTCATCTATCGTTTTTGGATGCGGATAACCTTGTTCTTTTAATGCTTCACGTTTAATCCAAAATGCACTTTGTCCAACATTTGGAGGCTTAATATATCCATTTGATACACCAGATGGAAGAATATAAATGTTTCCATCCTCTAGTTTCATTTTTTCCCAAATTGGATCATACAATTTTCTAAGGTTTGGAGCATGCTCCTCAATAAGATCATTAAGTGGTACAAATCCTCCTGCATCAATAACATCATTTGTCGCGTTTTGAGCATTCAGTAACTCCGGGTATTCTCCACTAGCTATCATTGTCCCTATCTTTTGGTTACTATCTCCAACGATATGTTCAATATCAAAGTTAACTCCGGTTGCTTCTTCAAACATCTTTCCAATTTTGGTATCAGCTGTGTTAACGTCTTTACCAGTTGAAGATGCATTAAAGAATTTGTAAGTAAAAACTTCTCCTTCTTCTTGTCCAGCACTTTCTTTGTTTGTACATGCCGTTACGACGGACAGCACTAGCATAAGACTTAAAAACAAAACTAGAGACTTTCTTTTCACCACTTTAACTCCCCCTTTTTAATGATTACTTATTGCTTCACATCAATGTTGTAAGCACTTTCATTATAACTTAGACACTATTTATAAGTGACCTGACAAAGTATAGTTTTTACTTTGTAAACTTTAGTGATGTTTTGAAATGGTTGTTTTCGAGTGAAAATAGTTCGTACCATTGCGCTTCAGACACTCCATGCGTCAGGGAGGAATCTGAGCCTCTTCGGCTTCGCCTGTGGGGTCTCAGACTCTCCTCACTTCCCGCAGGAGTCGAGTGTCTTCCGCTCCATTTCCACTATAGAGTAAAATAGTAGGTTTCAAAAGTAACAACCTTTGCAAAAACAGTCATTAATATAAAAAACCAATATACACCGAAAAAGAATTCGACACACATTGGTTATGGTTTTTCTATTAATGTCTAAAAAAAGTAAAAATTAAGTTTTGTATTCAAAAAATGGTAGAATAATTTTTACTGTTGTTCCTACACCTTTTGTGCTTATTATGTTAAATTCAAACTGATTAGAGTAATGTAATTTTAAACGATAGTAAACATTTTTTATTCCAACATGTTCACCAATGTTTGCAACCTCATCTAATGATTGCATGACCTGGTCATATTCTTCCGTCTCCATTCCCTGCCCATTATCATTTATCTCACATACTAATTTATCATCATTACGCTTGATTGAAATGATGATCATCCCTTTTCCTTTTATCGGTTCAATACCATGAATACTGGCATTTTCTACAAATGGGATGAGTGACATGTTTGGGATAAGGCACTTAGCAGCTTCCGGGTCTATATCAATATGGTATTGCATTTTATCATCGAATCGGTAATGCTGTATTTCTAGGAAACTTTTAATTAAATAAATTTCTTCATCTACTGTAACCCAATCTTTTCCCCAAATAAATGATTTTCTCAGCATTTTAGCAATGTTTTCTATGATTTTTGCTGTTTCATCTTCTTTTTTTAATATGCTTCTCATACGAATAGTTTCTAAAACATTAAATAGAAAGTGCGGATTAATTTGACTTTGCAAGGCACTTAATTGTGCCTGTTTTCGTTGTAATTCTAAGTCCTTTTTTTGGATATCTGCGACATACACTTCATTTATCAGTCTCTTAATTTTAGAAGCCATCCTGTTAAACGCATGTGTAAGTTCACCAATTTCGTCCTGATCATCTACTCCTTCTATCAGTTCAAAGTTTTGATCTTCTACCTTTCTCATATGTCTTAAAATACGTAAGATTCGTAAATGAAGGGAGCTTGTTATATAAATGATAAAAAGAGATGGAAAAACTAAATTAATAAGTGCTAAATAAAGGATAAAATTCCGTGACCCTTTAATATCCTCAAGTAAAACATGTTCTTGAGTTACAGCAACCACTTTCCAATTATTCAAATAAGGAAGATTATATGACTCTTCAAAAACAACTTTATCATCAGGCAATGAAACAGACTTATACGGATATTTGCTTTCAGACCAATCAATCTTTGAATTTGTCGTATATTCGATAGTACCCTCTTCATTCAATAAATATAATTCTCCCGGAAACGTAACATCATGAAAAATACGATGCATTAATCCTGCTTCTAGATTTATCTCTAGTATTTTTTGCGTAGAATTCTTAGAAACAAAATAATCCATTTCCCTTATTAAACTAAACATATCATGTTTTCCTGAATCTCCAACGCTTCTTATTAAAACTGGGTAGGAGCTTCTTATTAATTCTGATTCTTTATACCAAGTGGAACCTTTAACAAGTGTGTCAATTTTACTGATCCCACCTGCATATATGACAGTATCATTATCTGTGTAAAGTTTAATAGAATGAACAGATGGATAAAGTGACACTTCTTTACTAATATCCCCAAAAAAATCGTGATAAGCATGGATAAAATCTATCGATGAGTTATACTTCGTTTCTAAAAGATTGTATAGTTCATAGTCCGTGTAAATCATAGAGGAAATTCCGACAGCATCATCTATAGATGTTTGGAAATCATTCGCTATCTGTTTCACAGAAAGAGACATATCATTCATTTTCTGTGTTCTAACATTAGTGGTCGTAACATGATAATACGCGATATGGGTTAAAGTAATTGGAATAAATACAGTACAAATATATATGATGAGCAGTTTGTTTCTTAAATTTAGATTATTAAACTTATATATCCTCATGGTAACTCCATCTCGGTCATTTTTCGCTATAATTTTTTTCGATATTGAGTTGGTGTCATACCAGTGGTTTTTTCAAATTGAGTGACAAAATAATCTGAATTGGAAAACCCCACATTTTCAGCTACCTGATAAATTCGCATATCCGTTTGTCTTAGCTTTTTCTTTGCTTCACTGATACGGACTTGTAAAAGATAATCTTTAAAGTATAATCCATACGTTTTTTTAAATAACTGTCCCATATAGACCGGGTTCATAAAAAATTGATTAGCTATACTCTTTAATGTAAGGTCTTCTCTGTAATGTGTATCAACATATTTTTTTATTCTACGTATATTTAATTTTCCAGAATCTTTATTCAATTGATTTAAAAGTATTGCGGCTTCTAATATAAATTCTAAAAATATTTCTTTTATTTTTTGTAAAGTACGAGGCAGGTTGTCCCAATTTATCATGGTTTGAAGGGAGGGGATATTTTTTTCATCCCCATCCATCGACTGGATCGTTTTAACTACTTCATGAACTACCCGATTAATGGACGTTCTTACTGCATCTTTCGCAAACGCTTTTTCCTGAAATTGCTCAAACATTTTATCGATTGAATTTTTTATTTTTGAAATTTGATTTTCTTCTATATGCTCCATGAGTGTATGGTATAAACCATGATCAAGCTCTATATAGTTCACAGCAGACACCTTTGTTTTGCCATAATTAATGGGGTTTTCTAAAGGTTCCAAGTACTTGAATTGTAAAGTCTTTACTGCTGTTTCATAGGTCTCCTTGATTTCATCGGGATCATTTACAATTTTCCCGACATATATAGAAACATCCGTATTCAAACTGCTCATTAACTCAGTCTTTATTATTTCTGAAAATTGGACAATGTTCCCATTAAATTGCTGAATCTCCTCACTTTTGACTAGTATGCCAATACGATTATTGCCATGTTCACGAAATAAAGTAGGAGAATGGAGGTCTTCACCATGAATCGTTTTATTTATGACTTCACGTATTTTAGCTGCATTTACCATAACATTATTTACCTCAATAATCATATACGCCATTCCTGTTGTTTGATTAATATTTAACTTTTTCATACAATCATGACGGTGATCTTCTTCTAATTCTCCAGTTAATAATTCATTAAATGCGGTGGTAGCAAGAATATTATTTCTATTTCGGTCTACCTGTAACTTCTTCGTATGCTTCTCTGCAACCTTTTTAAGTGTCTCTTCAATCTCATCTTTATCAACTGGTTTTAAAATAAAATCATGGACACTATATTTAACAGCCCTTTGAGCATATTTAAAATCACTATATCCCGTAATAATTATAAAGTTTGGAGGAGATTTCTTTGACTCTACTGTCTGCTTTATCAACTCGAGGCCGTCTAACACCGGCATCTTGATATCAGTAATGACCAGATCGGGATCATTCAACTGGATGTACTCTAAGGCATCTTCTCCATTATCAGCTTCTGCACAAACTTTAAAGCCACAGCTTTCCCAATCAATGAGATTAATTAATCCTTTGCGAACAAATCGATCATCATCTACTAAGAATACTTTGTAAGCCATAGCAATTTCCTCCAATCTTATGAGCCCTTCGGCATATACCACATACACTTATAACGCTTTCATTTTACCATACTAGAAGTCAAATAGACTCACAATGTTGACTTAGCTGATTGCTGCTTATCTTCTAACCTACGAAATCCGTTTAATGCACAACCCATTATAATGAAAGCTAATGTGCTGGTTGTTATTAAAGGGATTAATCCCGGTATTTTAACTAGCAGAAAATAAAGGATCGTTAATCCTATTACAATAAGCATAGTCGTGATAGGGCTAAGGATACCAATTAAAAGAGCATGTCTAAAATATTGATGGAATTTTAAATCATAATGTACATAAACAGGTACAATATATAATAAAGAGATAAAATAGATGATACTAATAAAAATCAACCCTATTTGAAACATATAATATGTTGTTCCAGTCATATTTTGAATATATAAAAAATCAAGATATAACAAATAACCAATTGCTGTGAAAATAAGTCCGATGACATTAGACTTGAAGAACTCTCTCTTATAAGTTAGAGCAAAAGTCTTTAAAATTTGTTTACCAGTAGTATCCTTTAGGAGCAAGTGACGAATAACCGTAAACATTGCAACTGTTGCCGGGAAAATACCAAATACGATCAACCCAATCAGTGCACTGCCGATCCACAACAAATTAATGTATGCCAACCACATGACCCATTCTAACAGAAGATAAAACTTTGTTATATTGAGAACTTTCCCCATTACCTTACTCCCTTCATCTTTATGATCAGTCCATAAATAACTGATTATATGGAAAATAAGAAGGCTGATAGCTCAAAATCAACCTTCTTACTTTTCAGAATGCATATAAATTTCCTTTGACAAATAGATTTAATCTTATTTCGGAGTTAGGTCAACCTAATATCCAATTACTGTAAGCACTTACATTATACCTTTTTCAACTTTTATCCATTACCCTATAAACTATAGATTTTACTTTGAAAAACTTAGATCAGCTCAACTTATTTGCAATCATTTCCAACTGTTTCTACTGTTCTATTCTCTCAAATCGACTTACACAAGCCCAAAAACTCCTATACGAAAGATTTTGCTGGAAGAAATAAACGAGCAATACATCTTTAATAGGAGTTTTTTCTTTTAATTGAGTAACGATTTAATTTAAACGATCAGTTTTTTGAAACTGCGAAATAATCTTTTCCATTGTTCTCAGAAAGGTTTAAATTCATATAATCAAAATATTTAAAGTACCCTGCTTTTCGTTGTCCACTTAAATCTTGTACACACATACCAATAAATGTTCCTGTAAAACGAATATAATCTGCATCGTCATCTGAAAGATGACTTATATCTACTTTTGGCCCGATTTCTTGCCACTCTCCAGTAACTTCCTTATAGTAAAACTGCAGCCACTGTTTATCAATTTTTGCTTTTAATTTTGTTCCTTCCAATGAATTTAGTGGAACATCCTTCTCTAACAGCTCATCGTATTTCCCATGTTTTGATTCAATAATTCCTATACATTTTCCAAGCTCCTCGTGATGCGTTATACGGAGATATACATAATCTTCAGTATCATAATAAATGATAAGACCTGCCATTTGTTGAAATTGATCCGGATTGAATTCTATTTCTGTTTCAACTTCCACCTGAAAACTTTCCAATCTTCGAGCTAATAGACTTTGGTGGTGAGTAGATTGCATGGATTCTCCACCTTTAATTGTTAAATATCCTTTTCGTTCCTCTAAAGAAATCCAATCTTTATTGAAATCTCTTCTGAGAGAATTCCAATATTTTTTCAAAGAAGTCTCCTGAAAATCATCATAGTTATTTTCTATTTCAAATGGATGATGTTCTAAATCAGGTGCTTCTACTTCAATCTTTGGATGTGGACCACCTTCCACACGAATCCAATTATCCTCCGTCCAATAACATTTTTGTATCGCTGTTTCACGACCTAAGATACACTTTTTATCAACAACAGGACGTCCACACAAATGAGCCATATACCATTCTCCATTCTGTGTTTCTACAAAACTAGCATGTCCTGCTTTTTGTAATTGGCTCATATCATTTTGATTTGATGTAAGAATAGGATTCATAGGGTCTACTTCATATGGACCGTGTAAAGACTTCGATCTAGCAACAGTTACTGAATGGGTGTACCAAGTACCACCTTCTGCGGTAACTAAATAGTAGTAACCATTTCTTTTATAGATATGCGGAGCCTCTGTTAATCCAATACTAGTACCCTTAAAAATATTTTTAACAGGACCTACTAATCTTTTTTCTTCAACAGAATATTCCTGCATGACGATTCCTGCAAAAGAATTCTTCCCTTTACGATGATCCCAAATCATATTCACCAACCATTTTGTTCCATCCTCTTCATGGAATAAGGAAGGGTCAAATCCGCTACTGTTTAAATATATTGGCTCAGACCATGGTCCTTCAATATTTTCAGCCGTTATCATATAATTATGGGTGTCTTTAAAAGCTCCCATTCTACTTTTTACATCCGTATATATTAAATAAAATAGTCCATCAGAATAACTTAATGCAGGAGCCCAAACTCCACCTGAATTAACATTTCCTATCATATTCAATTGACTAGTGCGCGTTAATGGATAAGTAAGGAGTCTCCAGTTCACCATATCCTTTGAGTGGTAAATTTGAACTCCGGGAAACCATTCAAATGTAGAAACTGCAATATAATAATCATCTTCAACTCTTATTATGCAGGGATCCGGATGATATCCTCGCAATACGGGGTTTACTATTTTATTCATAAATCTCTTCCTTTCCTATTTTAAAGACTTATAAACCATATAGAGTGACTCTTTCCTTTAACAAAAGTCATAATAGGTTAAAAGGAAATATCCTATATATATATCAAAATATTATTCTCATTAAACTACACTTATAGTTAAACTTGTTCTTTTTCCTTTTCCATTGCTTTCATACCAGCTTCTAATACCTCAATAATTCGATCTGTATCATATACACTTCCACGCCATGTACCTCCACTTACTGCCTGTAATGCAGCCCACAGTCTAGTGTCATCAGGAAGATCCTGGTGTGGTTTAAGGTCAGGATGCGGCTCACGTATCGTTAATATTTTTGTTGCTTCTTCTATTGAAATCCTTGCATCTTTCGTTCCGACAAAGTTAACAGAACCTGTCAATGCATAACAATCAACTATGATCTCAATCATATCTCCATCTCGTAATTTCCCAATAGGACCGCCCCCCAATGCCTCTGGGCCAACATGACCAATACATGCACCTGTTGAAACTCCGGAAAAACGAGCATCTGTAATGAGTGACACATATTTACCAAAAGGTAGATACTTCAATGCTGATGTTAACTGATATGTTTCTTCCATTCCTGTTCCTGAAGGGCCTCCCCCCATAACCACCATTATATCTCCTGCTACAATTCCACCTGTTTTAATGGCTTTTATAGCTGATTTTTCTGACGTGAAAATCTTCGCTACTCCAGTATGACGGTATACCCCGTCTTCTCCTACTCTACTAGGATCGATAGATGTTGACTTGATGACAGAACCTTCCGGTGCAATATTTCCTGTAGGGAATGTTACTGTAGAAGTTAAACCTCTTTCTCTCGCTTTTATCGGATTCATAATCACTTCATCAGGGTGAATCCCATCCGCATCAATTAAACGCTTTCTTATCTGAGCACGTCGTTCTGATTGCTCCCACCAGTCTAGATTCTCCCCAAGGGTATTTCCTGTAACAGTTAAAACATCTTCATGTAAAAGCCCTAATTTTCGTAAATGAAGCATAACCTCCGGAACTCCACCTGCTAAAAATACTCTTACGGTTGGATGATTATCCGGTCCATTTGGAAGTACGCTTACCAAACGCGGAGTTTTCTTGTTAATTCTAACCCAATCTTCTACAGTAGGAATCTTACATTTTGCCGCATGGGCAATAGCCGGAATATGAAGTAAGAGATTTGTTGATCCTCCAAATGCCGCATGGACGACCATTGCATTTTCAATCGCTTTATCCGTAATAATATCCTTTGTCGTTGTTTTATTTTTCTCCATTTCTAATATTGCACGTGCAGACTGTCTTGCCATTTCTGCCCAAATCGGCTGACCAGATGGAGCAAGAGCTGAATGAGTAATGGCTAAACCCAATGCCTCGGCAACGACCTGTGCAGTAGCGGCTGTACCCAGGAACTGACACCCACCACCTGGTGTTGCACATGCGACACAACCAAGTTCAGCAGCTTCCTTCAAACTGATTTCTTTGTTTGCAAATCTCGCACCAATCGTTTGTATTTTCCCTGCATCTTCACCAACTGTTGGTGGAAGCGTTACACCTCCAGGAACAATTACAGTTGGTAAATCATGCATTCCAGCAAGGGCAATCATCATTGCTGGTAACCCTTTATCACAGGTAGCCACCCCAATCACTGCACGCCGAGTTGGAAGTGACCTTATTAGACGGCGGTATACAATCGCTGCATCATTTCTAAAAGGAAAGGAATCAAACATCCCTAACGTACCTTGTGAACGACCATCACAAGGATCGCTAACAAATCCTGCAAAAGGGACACCATTTCGTTCTCGAATTTCTTTTGCAGCTTCTATCATTAATAAATCTACTTCCCAATGTCCTGTGTGATATCCTAAAGCGATTGGACTTCCATCATAATCCCGGATGCCGCCTTTCGTACCTAGAATCAAAACTTGTTTTCCAAGAAGATCCTTAGGTTCCCAACCCATACCAACATTTTGAGTAAGTCCGAATAGATCTCCACTAGGGGAATCTTCAAGCATCTGTGCGGTAAGAGGAAGAGCACCGATTGGTCCTTTAGCATGTGTTTTCACTTCATAAAGAGACTGTTGTTCTTCACCAAAGATCGAATGTAATGACATATTAATCACTCCAGATTAAGTTGATTATTTTCATCAAAAATTGTGGATAACGGAGGAATGAACTCCTATAAACTTTTTGAATTGTTCATGATCATCTCTCTTTTAACCAAATTTGTTTTATATTATAAAACACAATGCTATTATATAAATTTCTTGTGTTGATTATAGCATAAACCCCCAAAAAGTAAACACTTACATTGGGATTAATTGGCTAAATTATCTACTTCATTTCTCCTCTACTTTATGAAAAGAATTCAGTTCTTGATTGCAATTTCATAATGATTATATTACTGTAAAATTACAATAAGAAGTGTTTGTGTTTTTTCGAACACTACTTAAACTTTTAAATAAGAGGTTAAAAAGAAAAATATGCCTATTATCCAATCTGTCCAACGTTCTCTTAAGATTTTAGATCTATTTAATGAACATACAAATGAACTTAAAATTACGGATATAAGTGAAAGAATGGGTCTCCATAAAAGTACTGTCCACTCCTTATTAAAAACACTTCAGGAGTCCGGATATATCGATCAAAATCCTGAAAACGGCAAGTACAGGCTTGGATTAAAACTTGTCGAGAGAGGGAATTTAGTTATAAGCACAATTGATATTAGAAAGATTGCGAAAAGTTACCTTATTGATCTTTCGAAACGCACAGGTCAAACTACTCATCTCGGTATATTGGATGGAAACGCAGGGGTTTACATCGATAAAGAAGAAGGAGAAAAATCAGTGATCCGCTATTCCCGAATAGGCCGGAGAATCCCTCTTCACTCTACAGCGATTGGAAAAGTACTCTTGTCACTCCAAAAGCCAGAAATGATTACTCAATTGTTACAGGACTATGAATACACTTCGTCTACAACAAAAACAATTACAAATGAACTGAATCTTTTGGAAGAGCTAAAAAAGGTACGTCAACTTGGATATGCAGTAGATAACCAAGAAAACGAAATAGGAGTCCGTTGTATAGCAGTCCCTATCAAAAATCATAATAATCAGGTACTTGCTGCGGTTAGTATTTCAACCTTAGTGTCTAGTGTGAATGATCAGAAGCTTGAAGAGTTTATTATTCTACTTAAAAAAGTAGGCCATGAGTTATCTGACCATGTAAGATATGGATTACCTGATTAAGTACGTATTTAGCGACAAATAAGCCAATTTGGAATAGGTGGCGTTCTTCGCCTCAATTCCAAATTGGCCTTTAATGTTACAACTTCGAGGTAGATACTTCCTATCACTTAGTTACCTTTGTATACAAGCTGATCATACGTAAGAAGCTTACTTTGTACCGGATAAGCGGCTTTGAACTACCCTTTCCCATGCTCCTTCCAAGATACGCTTAAATACAATCGCCTGCTCCCAACGATCTGATATTTCTTTCGGATTAGTAGATGATAGTTTTGTAATTGAATAATCAGGAGGTCCAAGCTCACAGACAAGCGGAAGAACATCACCTTGTTTTGCTTCCTGCAACCAGTATGACATTCCTTTCTCCCACCATTGAACAAATCGTTCCGTAATTGGATGGCTGCCATCTGCTCCAATGTCTATTTGTATTTGATGCCCATTTGATACACGTGCATGAATGGAGGATGTTCTTTTTAATAATCTATCAAAACATTCTTCTGCTTTAGCAGAATGACACCCTTCTCCAGCCACTACATAATGTGATAAATCGATTGTTAAACGTAGATCTGGAATTTCATTTACATAGTTCACTGTTCGAATTAAATCCTGGGTAATCCTCCCCCGATGAGTTTCCACAAAATATGGGATATTTGCCTTTTTTGCCTCGTCTACAAGATTTTTTAATAACTGAACTGCTTCTTCACCAATAATAAAATCATCCATTACCTGGGAATTCACGTATTGGACTCCAAATTCTTTTGCTTCTACTAGTAACTGTTGAAGATCTTCCCTTTTGGATGGAAAGGAATGGATTCCGAAGCTAAATTGATATTCATCAAGTAAGCGTCTCCACTTTACCTTTTCATTTTCTTTTGGAAGCTCACCCATGATACCCGTAAAGCCTGCTTCAGCGATTTTTTCAAACTTTTCCTCTATCGTCCATTCTCTTCGACCATTTCCTAGTCCATTCATAGCCCACCAAGACTGTTGGATATCGATTTTCACCTTTTCATCTCCATTCTTTTCATTTCTATTGTTCTATCATCATCACTTAATGAGGGTATTCAGCATCAAATACCTCTCCACATGGACCTGAATCCTGATTTGTATCCGGTTCTACCTTACTTCCATTCTCTCGAAATAATGGGCTATAAAAACTTCCAATCTTTGTCGTTGACTCTCCCGCATAATGGCAAATAAATGATTTTCTAAATCTATCCTTCGTTTTATTACGATAGGAACCGTGAATCAAATTTCCATTAAAAAACAAAACATCTCCTGCATCTAATATAGCTGGTTCAGCTTTTAAGCCTTTTGGAACTTTTACATAGTGAGTGGTAAAAGATTCCTTCGCATCCGCTTTTTCGGGACAATAAATATCATCGTTATTCGTTTTCGGCACGACGAGTAATGTACCATTTTCTTGATCAGCACGCTCAACCGCAGTCCATGCTGCAATACAAGTCCCTGGTTCTACTTTCAAATAAAAGTTATCCTGATGGAGAGCCTGCCCACGCGCTCGAGGGGTTTAAAGTAAAACATACTTTGAGCGGCCAACGCCGCTTCGCCAAATAAATCATTTAGTATCTTCATTACCTTTGGATGTAACATATATCTCATTGCAACATCATTAACTCGGTGTGGATGCATCATTCTGGGATACCGTTTTAGCGGATCTTCTTCACCATCTATTAATGATTGATCCAGATCAGGCTCAAAACAACCAGGAATGACATCATTACTCATTTCCATAAAATTTTCATCAAGCTCTTTCATTTCTTCTTTCGTAAATACTTCTTTCACAATTAAATATCCAGCTTGTTCGAACTGTTCTCTTTGTTCAGGTGTAATCGCCTTTAACTTTGTTGCCACTACTCCCATCTCCTTTATCATCATAAATGTGTTTCTTTATAAACAAGTGTAAATTTTTTTTCATTCTTGTTGAAGTAATAAAACAACTAAAAACTATAACAATCCTGCTATTCTTTAAAAGAACCAGTGTGATATATTGAAAGGATAAAAGGGTTTACATAAATCCCAAGGAGGAATATGCATGGCGGATATAGATTTACCATCTGATTATGTTGCTTACCCTGAATCCCATGTATTCATTGCCGGTCATTTTCTCGTTAAGGACACGTATCAAACGAAAAGGCAATCCGGAATGGGCGATTGGTTGATTACATTTACTCTTGATGGGGAAGGTTACTTTAAGACAGCGGATGAACAGATAATATGCAGTCAAGGGGATGTGACATTATTAAAGCCAATGGTTCCCCACCAATATGGAACAAGCAGGGGGAAAACATGGCATTTTTTCTGGGCCCACTTTTCTCCTGAACTGTTTGAAACCCATTATCTATCAGATAAAGGCCTTGTAAATCTTACAATAGAAAACGAATATATTCGCAATAGGATCAAGCAATCCTTTGAAAAGCTGATTCAAGATTATCGAGAGAGGCAGAAGTATTGGTATGAGTTATGTGAACTTTCTCTAAAAGAAGTTCTATTATTAATTGCTCAAAGACATGAGCAAACGTTGGATTCACGTATTGAAGAGGTTCTACATATACTTTCCAAACAAATGAAGGATTCTATTAGCATTAATAAATTAGCCAAAAGTGTAAACTTATCTCCTTCAAGACTGTCTCATTTATTTAAAGAAAATGTCGGACATTCAATTCTTGATACATTGAAACAAATGAGGCTAAATCAAGCTGCCCTCCTGCTCGAACATACTGATCGATCTGCATCCGAGATTGCCTATGAGGTTGGATATCAAAACTATAACTATTTTGCTATACATTTTCGTAAGCGTTATGGTGTTTCACCAAGAGAGTATAAAAAGATAAGGCTTCAATCTTTAAATTAAAAATCCTCCGACTAACGGAGCCAAATTAATGGTCCCATTAGTCAGAGGATGATGGAATTTTTTCAAATACTATTTGCCTATAAAGTTAATTTAGGAGTGTAATCCTTCAAAAAATAAGTCTAATTCCCCAGTACATCATACTTTCACTCATTACAAGGCTAAAACTAATCAATCAATAGTTTGAATACAACAGGCTTATCACTACTAACGTGATCTGTAGTAATTTCCAGACCTTCTTCATTCCGATTCCAACTTGGTTTTTCATCAAATCCCAAAATAGAAATGTCTTTAATTATCCCATGAAAATGAGGTAGCTTTGATGCGTCTTTTTCTGCAAGAGATTGGATATTTACTTTTCCATCCTCCGGATACTTCATTACTGTTGCATAAAGACATGAGCCCTTTACAGTAAACCGTATATCTTCTGAAGTGAATTCTTTAGATTTACTATCTGTAAACTGTCCCTCTTGAATTTCTGTAGGTCCCTCACCAGACTTCCTCCACACTTTACTATCATAAATAGCTTCACCATTCACTTTTAGCCAATTTCCAATCTCGAGCAATATAGATTTATCTTCATCAGGTATCGTTCCATCTGCTTTTGGTCCAATATTCAATAATAAACTACCATTTTTACTCACGATATCAACAAGGTCACATATAATCTCATTGGCAGATTTATAATCATTATTTTCGGTATAGCACCATGAGTTTTTGGCTACAGACGTATCTGTTTGCCAAAAATAAGGCTTCTGTTCTGAAAACTGTCCTCTTTCTATATCTACTACTGCACTTCCAAACATAAAGGCATCATGTTTATAGTTAATAGCAACCTCCATGCCCCATTCATCAGCACGATTATAATAAAATGCAGCGAATTTTTTAAGATATGGTTTTACTGAATGGTGCTGTATCCACCAATCAAAATACATGATTTTAGGACGATAACGATCAACTATTTCACAAGTACGTACCAACCAATCCTCAAGAAATTCCTTTGATGGGGAAGGACTAAATAAGTCTTGATGATTAGGTTCCGGCATAGCCGCCCAATAAAAATCTCCCCTCGAAAGTGGTTCTTTAATGTCACTATCGAATTCTTTACCATGGCCCATAAAAAAACAATGTTCAATTCTATGGGAGGAAGCACATGTGAAATGTCTCTTTTTTCTAATGCATGACCTAATTCCCCCAGGATATCTCGTTTAGGCCCCATTTCCGATGCATTGAAATGAGAATATTCACTCTTATACATTTGAAACCCATCGTGATGTTCTGCAACAGGCATAACGTACCGGGCTCCGGCTTCCTTAAAAAGGTCTGCCCATTCCTCTGGATCAAAGCATTCTGCTTTAAATAGCGGGATAAAATCTTTATAGCCAAATTCCTTATGATGGCCATAAGTTTTTACATGATGTTCAAATTCTTTTGACCCTTGAATATACATATTTCTTGAGTACCATTCACTTCCAAAAGCGGGAACTGAATAGACTCCCCAGTGAATAAAAATGCCGAATTTTGCATCACGATACCACTTTGCTAACTCGTACTGTGAAAGTGAATCCCAATTGTCATCAAATTTCCCCCCTTTCACTACTCGATCAATTTCATTTAAATAATTTGTATATTTTTCATCGGCCATCGTCTTTCCTCCTTTAACGGTAAGTAAAACTTATTCGGAAATAACACCTTTTTTGAGAATAATGTTTGCATAAAGGGCTCTTTCACCAGTTGCAATTATGGCAAAGGCATTTTTTGCTCTTTCGTAAAAAGAAAATCTCTCTACGTATTCAAAGGGAATGTCTATTGACATTTGTTTGGCTATGATCGTTTTATACTCATCCCAAATTGGTGTTTTAACAGGATCTCCCTCAACAACTTCCATTAGGGTAATGGGATGTTTCGTATATGTATCAATTGGAAATAACTCTAAAATCGATTCTAATAACTCTGTTGTTCTATTCCCATCATAGCGGATCACTTTACTATTATGACTTGCTGAAGGGAAGTTTCCATCAGCAAGTACGATTTCATCTCCATGTCCCATTTCCATTAATATTTTTAATAGCTCAGGTGAAATGATTTTTGGTATCCCTTTTAACATGTTTCATATACTCCTAATCTATCAGTTTTATTTTTCTAAAGACTTCACAGCAGGCTGGAACACCATTTTTCAGACTGAATTCTTCCCTTCCTCAATCCATGAGATTACGATGTTCGAATTGGAAAATAAAGTGTATATCTTTCATCTGTCACATCTACTAACGGAATAAATTTAAAGTTTATGGACTGATGTTGAGTTTTATATGTCCCATCATTCCAAAAACTATGGTGTCTTTCGTTATGAGAAGTTAAGAAAGTATCTGGATTATTATAATCTCCTACAATTTCCCTCTCCTCTTCAACTAGACCTGCTAAAACAAGTGGTCCATCCATTAACGCTACCATATTTTGTGAACCTGGTAGTGAAGAGGCAGAAAGTTGTTTTGGAAATTCCAGTGTTACCTGATCATGTTTCCATATTTGTTTCAAAAGAATAAATGAAGATTCGATCATATACTCAACTTCTTCCCCATTCATTTTCACAATGGGTTCCCCTTTCACCCACCAAGGAATACGAATTTTCATCTCAAATTCAACTTGTGTATCGCACTCTATATAAATTACATGCAAATAGCGATTAGGTCGATCACTTGGAATTTGCGGTACATGTACAAATTGAATTTGCTCAAGCCCACTTTTATGAAAAGTTCGAATAGGACCCGCTCCATCTTGAGTACTATTATGTAATTCTAGTTTTACATTTGTTTCCCCATACTTAAAACTAGTTCGTGAAGGAATAAATTGGCTGACCGTTATACCATTAACTTTCCTATGAAAAATACATTGATCATAAGATGCTTGCGCTTGAACTAGTGTTCCGTGACAACACCAAAAATGCTTCGTTGGACTTCCCCAATTCTTCTTGCTTCCAGGTCCCATATCTAAAAAATATGAAACCATCCCCGTTTTCTTGTTCTGTTGCGACATGATTCCATTCAATAAATTCTTTTCCCAGAAGTCAGCATACTTTACGTCTCCGGTCCAACGGAACAAAAATTGGGAAAGTCTCATCATATTGTAAATAACGCAATGTTCCTGTGCTAAGCCTAATCTTGCAGTTAGGTTTTGAGGGGGTGTCCATACTTCACCGCATGAAACTCCACCTGTACAATATGTTCCCCTCTTTTCCACTGCCTCCTCCCAAAAAGCCTCAACAATGTTACGCCAGCGTATTTCTCCAGTGACCTCCCAGGCACGAGCAGCTCCTAATATTTCCGCTACTTGCGTGTTTGCATGTTTATTTGTAAGAACATCCTTACCTTCAAGAAGAGCATCAAAAAACCTTGGGCGATCATACCGTTTGATTAATTCTAAATGTTCAGGCTTACCAGTAAGATCATATAAATCCACCCATGCTTCAAGCATTCCTCCTGTTTCATAATCTAAAATCATATCCAGCTTTTCTCTTGTGAAAATCTTACTCCAATTATAAAACCATTTTGAGAAACAGTCTGATATGTGTAAGGCCTCATCTATTTCCATTATTTTATACACATCATGTAATCCCATAAATATTTTATGGATCGTATAATGCGGCGCCCATACTTGTCGCCCTTCCAATATCCTATCCATATAACTCTCCGGAATTGCCGCGACCCATTCTCCACCGTTTGCTTGCTGACATCTTGCAAGCTCCTGAACGATAAATAACGTTTTCGCTCTAAGCTCTTGATCACCCGTTTGTCCATAAATATAAGCTGAAGCTGAAAGCCAATGTCCTAAGAAGTGACCGCGCAGCTCACATGTTGGTGACTCCCAACCCCAATGCCAGGTTTCTGGTCCTTTTTCTTCATCGGCACTATCAAAAGAAGTACTAGCGCTTCCACTGTAACTCCATAAACCTGCTTGAAGATAAAAATTTCGTAGTAAGTTTTCCGTTGTTAAACTTTTTAGATATGAAGCATTCAAATTAAAACGATCCAAAAAAGGGCTATCCATTAACTTTATTGATCCTTGTTGAAACTCTTTTAATTTTTCTACCATCATCTATCACCCCAACATCTTTAACAATTACTATATTTATTGAATTCACCGAAGATGTAGTTACTACGATAAATTAACTAAAGCGAATGTACATTGGCTCCCCACTGTAAACAACTTTTTGTTGAGAATATGCCGGGACGGATCTGTCCTCTTTACCGTTAACTAGTGTGATCAACAATTCTCTAGAGCTTTTCATCCCTCGATAAGAACCACAACGTCTATCTATGACTAAGCGATTTTCGTCTTCTTCCCAATGTATGGGTATGGTTGAACATTCGCCTTGCTCATAGTTATAATTGTCCCCCTCATCTTCATACAGCATAAAACTTCCATCTTGCCCTTTATAAACTTTTAATTCTAAGGGTTCTTTTAACTCCTCGGAACTATATTGAATATCGGAACCTATTGGTACAATAGATCCGGCACGGACATACAAAGGCATTGTTTCAAGCTCAGCACCTGCCTCAATTTGTTGACCGCCAGACATTCGTTGATCTGTCCAGAAGTCATACCAATCTGTTCCGGAAGGTAAATATATATTGCGTTTCATTGTTGCATTTTGAATTTCAATCGATCCACTTTTGTAGTACATTGGATTTGTAACAGGATTTACTAAGAAAGCAGGTCCAAACATATATTGGTCTTTAATGTCATAGGTTTTCGAATCATGGATAAAGTCAAATGCTAACGTTCGCATCATTGTGTAATCCTGATGAGTGACCCAGCCAGCTATCGAATAAATATAAGGTAACAAGCGATAACGCAGCTTAATAAATTTTACAATCGTGTCATAGAACACTGTACCAGGTTCACCAAATCTCCATACCTCTCTCGGTGTATCTGTCCCATGGCTTCGGAACATTGGTAAAAATGTGCCATATTGCAACCATCTCACATAAAGCTCACGATATCCTAAGTCTTCACAGCCTTCTTGATAATCTCCATTCCAAAACCATTGATCCTTCTTCGCAACAAAAAAAGCACCGATATCCACTGTCCAGTAGGGATTCCCTGTCACACAGAAATTTAATCCATCGGCAATCTGATTTCGCAATGTTTCCCAATTGGCTGCAATATCTCCAGACCAAGTAATCGTTCCATACTTATGCTGTCCAGCAAAAGCGGACCTAGTTAAGTTAACAACCCGCTTCGTTTCCGTTGTACTACGTTGTCCTTCATAGATACCCTTCGAATGAAGAAGCGAATAGGCATTAATAAAACCAGGATCCAAATATTTTTTTGATTCTTCCGTATTGATCCGAAGTCGTTCTTCAGGTTCAGGTTTTATTTTCCCTCCCCAATCTGCCTCAAAGGGTTCTGTACAATCACACCACCATGCATCAATGCCATGTGAAAACAATCCATCATTTGCCTGTTTCCAATACAGATCACGTGCTTCTTGACGAAATGCATCATATGTTGCTTGATTCCCAAGAAGATACCCTTTATGCTTCATTTCCACATGATTTGGCCCATCATTATTCATAATTGGCCAAATAGAAACCATCAGTTTTGCATTCAACTCATGGATATCTTCCATCATTTTTGTTGGATTTGGAAAACGTTCAGGGTCAAAGGATTTTTGCCCCCAAAGCTCTCCGGTCCATGACATCCAATCAAGCACAATTGTATCAAGAGGAATTTGGCGTTTTCTGTACTCTTGTACCGTCGAAATTAACTCTTCTTGTGATTTGTACCGCTCTTTAGACTGCACATAACCAAAAGCCCATTTCGGTAATAGAGGTGCTTTTCCTGTGAGATGGCGATATCCTTTTACAATTTCATCAAACTGAGGCCCATAAATAAAGTAAAAATCCATTTCGCTATCGATATCTGTCCATATATATGAACCGTGAATATCATCACGGAAAGTCATCAATGAATAGCTGTCTACAAGGATTCCGTACCCTTTAGTAGAGACCAAAACAGGTACCACTGCTTTCATGTTTTGCTGATATAGATATTGATGAGTGCCTCTTAAATTTAAAATACCTTCCTCGTGGGAACCTAGACCATAGATTGCTTCATCATCTGCCCATTCAAATTCGAGTTTGGTATGATAAGCGGTTCGATCAATAATATGTTTTTCTGAAAGGGCTCTAGCACGAGCTCCATCAACATTTTGTGAATTCTCGATCTCTGTATTTTCGTCAAAAACAGATTTAACCACTTCAATAGGGACAAGTGTTTTTCCACCACGTTCCGGTTCTTTTGTTAAAACCTGACCTGACGAATCGGTATAAGTAAAAGCACATGTTTGTTTATTGATTTCAATTTGTACATCGCTTGTTGAAAACTTGATAACATTGTCTGCTTCATGTACTGAAAATAGAACGGATTCCTGTGCATTTGTTTCAACGATGAGGCTTTCTTTTCTACCAATCTCTTTCTCTACTGTATAACGGATACGAATAATGGAATTCGTATAGGGAGTGATTTTTATCATTCCATTTGTAGTTTCAATTAGTAAATGATCTTCATTACCCTTGTAGTTCACTACTTGCATAATACATACCTTCCTTAATCAATTTTTCTTTCACATAATAATAGAGAAAAAATTTGAAACCCGGGAATATAAGAACCCAGGTTCACTTTTTTGTTTCATAATGGAAGTAAATTCCTACCCATATCTTTGGAACTCTGTTTCCGCTTTCATTACTTTCTTAACACAAGCTACTTACTTTTTTGACTTGCAGAGTATAAGTACCCTCTCTTTCCGTAGAAAAACAAATGCATCCGTCAGCTTCATGTAATCCATTAACATTTTCACCATTTGTATCAGTTATCGTATATGCCCCTGTCAAGTTTAGGTTGCATTCATTTCCACTAAAAGAATGAATAACAGCCTTTTCAACTGAACCATTCTCCCAATATAAATCTACTTCAAATCCACCTCGCGCTTTTATTCCCTTAACAAAGCCTTTGTTCCACTTTTCAGGGAGTGCAGGTAGGAACTGTAGTGTTCCAGCATGGCTTTGTAAGAGCATTTCAGCAATTCCGGCAGTACCTCCAAAATTCCCGTCGATTTGAAAAGGTGGATGGTTGTCTAAAAGGTTCGGAAGGGTCGAGTGTTTCAGCATTTCTACGATATTTGTATAGGCAAGCTCTCCGTCCCAAAGCCTTGCCCACATGTTAATAATCCAAGCACGACTCCATCCCGTATGCCCCCCACCATTTGCAAGCCTTCTTTCTAGAGTTGTTCTGGCTGCACGTGCCAGCTCTGGGGTTTCAGAAACGGTAATTTGTTTCCCAGGATGGAGGGCAAATAGATGTGATATATGTCGGTGACCTGGTTCTGCCTCCTCATAATCCTCCATCCATTCCTGGATTTGCCCATACTTACCTATTTTCGTTTCTGGTAAGCGCTTTAAAACATCAGCTAACTGTTCTCTAAATCCTTCGTCCTTCTCAAGAATTTCACTTGCCTCTATACATGCGAGAAATAATTCATTCAGGATCTGGCTGTCCATAGATGGTCCTATACACAATGTTCCTTTTTGACCATTAGGAAGAATATAGGTGTTTTCCGGTGAAACAGATGGGCTTGTAACCAGATATCCTTCATCCGTTTCTACTAAAAATTCTAAAAAGAATTCTGCTGATTCTTTCATAGTCTCATAACTTTTATTAAGAAAATCTTTGTCATATGTAAATTGATAATGTTCCCATAAATGGAGGCAAAGCCATGCTGCTCCCGTTTGCCAGTAGGTTGATGGAGGGTAAATATCCTGTGGAGCCGTATCCCCCCAAATGTCTGTATTATGGTGTGCTACAAATCCTTTGCATCCATACATGACCTTTGCTGTATGTCTACCATTTACACGCATTCGTTCAATTAAGTCAAATAATGGTTCATGACATTCTGATAGATTACAAACTTCAGCTGGCCAATAGTTCATTTGTGCATTAATATTTATCGTAAATTTACTATCCCAAGGGGGCCTCATTTGGTCATTCCAAATTCCCTGTAAATTTGCCGGGAGTGTACCTGGCCTACTACTAGAAATGAGTAAATAACGCCCGAACTGAAAATATAACTCGATTAACTTATGATCTTCTAAACCATTTTTGACTCGGTTGAGCCTTTCATCTATTGGTAATTGGAGAACTTCTTCATTTGATTCGTCATTCAAAGAAAACTCCATTCGTTTAAAATAAGCTGAATAATCCTCTATATGACGTTTCCTCAATTGTTCGTAAGATTTACTTGCTGCTTGATCAATCTTTTTAAAGCATTCTTCTTCTGGATCAGCATGACGAAAGGTCGTTTCTGCTGCTAAAAATAATAAGACTGTATCAGCCTTGCTTACAATTAAGTGCTCCCCTATCGTTTCTACCGTTCCTCCCTCTGCAAAGGCAGATAAAACAACAGAAAAATCAGAACCACCGTTCCCACCACAATTCCCTTTCATAACGATGCTGTTATTTCTTTTTGAGGATAAACTCTCAACATAGCGGTTTTGTTCTCTTGAAAGTCTAGCAGTAAATGAAATCGATCCTTTTTCACTTGCTGTCAAACGTATAACTGTTACTTGATCTGGGAAGCTTGAGAATATTTCTCTATTAAATCTTGTTTCATTCATGGAATAATCAACAGATGAAATCGCATTTTCTATATCAAGCTTCCTTGTATATTCTTCAACACCTTCATGACCAACATTTAAAAATAGATCACCTAGGGTCATATAATGCCTTTGGGTTTCAGGTGTTCCTGATAGAGCATATTTTGCTAATTTTTCAGCTTCACTTAATCTTCCTTCCTTAAGTAATGATCTAATTTTCGGAAGGTTTTCCAATGCATCGGGATTGTTTCTATCTCTGAATCCTCCATACCAAATTGACTCTTCATTTAACTGAATTTGTTCTACTGAAGTTTTGCCAAATATCATGGCACCTAACCGACCATTCCCAATAGGCAATGCCTCATTCCATGTTTTTGCAGGCTTATTAAATAAAATCATATTATTTTTCAAAACTAGTTTCCCCCTTTTTATTTTAATGAATAAAATCGAGAACAGTTTTCACCTAATATTTGATTCTCGTAACCAGAAGCGTATTGTTTCACATAATCTAATACAATTCCCATAACTGCTTCATAGGATTCGCTTACTGTACATACCGGCCAATCAGACCCTATCATGACTCTTTCCGGACCAAATGCGTTAAATACACTATCAAGATAGGCTTTAAAATCCTCTTTTCTCCAATTCTTCCAATCTGCCTCTGTCACCATTCCAGATACTTTCACATAAACATTTTTGTATTCTGCAAGTTTTGTAAGATGTTCTTTCCAAAATGAAATCTCTTTATTTTTTATATCTGGTTTGCCGATATGATCTAAAACAAATAACTGTTCCGGAAATTTTTCTACAAGTTGGAGAGCATAAGGAATATGCTTTGGAAAAAGTAAAAGATCATATGTTAAGCTAAAATCCTTAAGCACACTGATGCCTCGTTGAAATTCTTCGCTCAGCATAAATTGATCATCAGCTTCATCATGGATCACATGACGAACGCCTTTAAAATACGGATTGTTAGCAAATTGCTTAATTTGTTTTGTTACATCAGGAGAACATAGGTCCACCCACCCTACAACACCTTTGATAAAATCATATTTTTGAGCTAATTCTAAAAGCCACCTTGTCTCTTCTAAGCTTTGTCTAGCTTGAACAACGATCGTGCCATCAAATTGAATAGATGTTAAACGTGTCTTCAAATCTTCAGGTAAAAAGTCTCTTTTTAATTCAGACATATCGTCATCTATCCAGCCAAATTCCTTGTTATTATAGCGCCAAAAATGGTGATGTGCGTCAATTTTCATCAATCAAAAGATCCCTCACTTATTCCGATTATTCATACTCAATTACTGCCTTTATTACTTTTGCATCAGGAGCTAGCAAATGCTCGAATTCTTGCGCTATTTCATTAAATGAACAACGATGTGTAATTAAGTCCTTCAAAATCATGCTTGATGATTTTACAGCTTCGATTACTTCTTGAAAATCTTCCTTTGTTGCATTCCGACTTCCCATTAATGTTAGCTCTTTCTTATGAAAGTCAGGGTCATAAAACATGATGTCACCCTTTGCCAATCCAACAAACACGATTGTTCCTCCATGTGCTGAGTATTGAAATGACTGATTCATAGATTGGATGTTTCCTGTTGCATCAAATACAATATTTGGTAGATTCCCATTTGTCATGTCTTGGATTTTTTGGAGTGGTTCATTTGTTACGCATACTGTTTCATCGACATTCGCCCAGTTTTGGCAAAAAGCAAGCCGTTCTTCATTTATATCCATTGCGATGACACGAGCTCCTCTATATTTAGCAAAAGCCATAACTCCAAGACCTATTGGACCCGCGCCGATAACTAAGACATTGTCACCTTCTTTTAAAAATGATCGCCTGACAGCATGGGCACCGATCGACATTGGCTCTAACATTGCAGCTTCATCAAGTGAAATTCCATCTATCTTTATCAAGTGTGACACCGGTACTGATAATGTTTCACACATTCCTCCATCTATATGAACACCGATAACATTTAAATCTGTACAGCAATTCGTTTTCCCTGCTGTACATGCAACACATTTTCCGCAATGCCTATATGGGATAACCGCAACATGATCACCCTTTTTTAAATCACTATCATTTTTTTCAACATCTTCAATAATCCCTGACAACTCATGACCTAAAATTCGGGGATATGTGAAAAATGGCTGATTTCCTTTATATGCATGAATATCAGTGCCACATATTCCAATCCGCTTAATAGCTACCAAAGCCTCTCCTCTTTTTAAAGTAGGCTTTGCCATTTCGATCATCTTTAGGTCGTTTGGATTTTCACAAACAATAGCTTTCATTTTATTTCCTCCCAGAATGGACTGTAATAAGGATTACCAATCCTCACTTCTTCCACTAGACCATGTCTTATTATGGATCGGTTCAAGAATAGCTTGAACCTCTTTTAGAAACTCTGTATCAATTGGATTATTTGCCCATTCAATATTCTTTTTAACATTTTCAACACTTGCTGTACTCACTAAAGTTGTTGGTACTTTTTCATTGGCTACCGAGTATTGAATAGCAAGCTTTGAAATGTCTATACCATGTTGTTTACAAAATTGAGCTGCTTTGCTACATACATCTTTTATTTCTTGTGATGCCGGATGCCATTCCGGTACCGATCGATTGCTAAGTAGTCCCATGGATAGTGGGGATGCATTCATCAAGCCGACCTGATTTTTTTCTAAAAGAGGAAGTATATCTAATAAAGAATTGTCATTTAATGAATAATTACAATAGGAAAGAATAACATCAAGATCAGTTTCGTTAAGTACTTTTTCAAATATGGCTAACGGTAAACCCGAAACACCAAAAAATCGAATTTTCCCTTCTTTTTTTAGTTGTTTAAGCGCAGGGATTGACTCCTCTATGATCTGTTCATAAGAAGCAAATTCGATGTCATGCAAAAGTAAAATATCTACATAATCGGTTGATAATCTTTTTAAGCTTTCTTCTACACTTGTCATTATTCTAGTCTTAGAAAAATCAAACTCATGCTCTCCATATCTTCCTGCTTTTGTAGAAAGAATGAACTTCTCTCTCGGAATATCCTTCAATGCTTTTCCAAGTACAGTTTCTGCCTTCGTTAACCCATAATAGGGTGAAACATCAATTAAATTCATTCCAAATTCTACTGCTGTATGAACCGTTTTTATTCCCTCATCCTCATCAATATTTCTAAACACAGAACCTAAAGACGAAGCACCATAACTAAGAACAGGAACGTCCAGCCCTGTCTTTCCAAGTTTTCTATATTTCATATGACCCTCCCAAAAAGTTAATTTTCACATTGTACTGATACAAAGGACTTACCTATGTATCACACATCATTGAATATCTTCTATTTGTATACCTCAAAATATTTTTTATAAATAATCATAAAAAATTAGAACCGATGAAGAGACCTTCATCGGCTTTTTATTCAATTGTTCAGTTAAATAAATCGGAACTTCTATAAACTGGAAGTGTCATAAGCTTCTTGCATAATTTCCAGGTAACGTTTTAGATTTAATTGTTCAAATCCTTTCACATATGAATCCCATTCTTTCTCTAAATCTTTTGTGCCTGTTATAAACTGAAGCGAATTCTGCTCAATATAATCCACAATATTTGTCTGAATCATCGCAGCTTCATCTGCTACAGCCGGGTCAATCCAAATGGCCCAATGTGGGAAAACCTCAGAAGGCTCTTTCCCTTCATATAAATGTGTTGCTTCCTGCAATCTGCGCTCATACCCTTCAGATGTATAAATATCAGTTGCTTGGACTAGCCCATCTCTATGTTCTCTTGAATGATAAAATTGCACCATTGATGTCCAATTATCATTTCGTGGTTCTTCACCTTCTTCAAGCTGAATTTGTGCAAGGATAGGTTCAGCACTTTCCTCAATCGCTACTTCTCCCTCTTTAGGTTCCCTCCAGCTTACATCCTTTTCACCATAGAAACTGCGAATTAGCCCTTCCTCTGTAAACATATAGTCTACTAGCTTAATAGCAGCAATCTGTGCTTCTTCACTCGCCTTATTTGTTATAACAAAGGCACCTCCAGGAGAACTAGGAAAGTTATAAGTCGAGTATTCGGAATTTGGCCCTTTAAGTGGAGCCAATGCATCGTAATCTTTAGAATATTCTTCATCTGTTACAAACATTCCAGGGTGCATCGCTGTTGATGCTCCAACAATTTGAATTTCTGCATTATTCCCTAATTTTTGGTGTGCTTCAATATTCTGTGAAAAGGCACCCTTATCAATTAATCCCTCTTCATATAAGGATTTTATATAGGCTAAGCCTTCTTTCCATTCATCTTTATTTGCTGCTAAATCAACTTTTCCATTTTCCAAAAGCAATCTTGATCTAGAATCATCATAAATAAAGCCATTCATTAAATATGGAATAATAGACGATTCAATTAGTGCTGGAGAACCACTCATTGGCACTTCATCCTGTTTTCCATTTCCGTTTGGATCTTGAGTTTTAAATGCTGTTAAGACATCTTTAAATTCTTCAGTTGTTGTTGGCATATCTAACTTTAACGTTTCAAGCCAGTCCGTATTGATCCAAAGTTTGTTTCCATATGAGCAATGAAAACACTCATTTAAATGCGGCAATCCATATATATTTCCGTCAGGAGCTGTTATCATTGATGCATAATAAGGGTGATTTTCTATCACCTCTTTTATATTTGGAGCATACTTATCTATTAAATCATTTAAAGGCAGTACAACACCTTGTTTTCCATAACGTAATAAGTCTGTTTGAGAAAATTGATCAACCCAAGGAACTAAGAAAAAGACTTCAGGGTAATCACCACTCGCTAGTGCTATATTTCTTACTTCACTTGCAGAAGTTGCATCATAAGTAGTTACTTGCCACTCTAAATCAATATTAAATTTCTCTTCAGCAAATTTAGTGAAGGAGTTTGTTTCTAAATCTGTTTCAGCATTTTGTGGTCCAAAAACCTTAATCTTAAGAGGACCACCATCTTGCTGAGACACTTCTGTTTTTTCATTTGAACTACAACCAACTAAAGAAAGACTTAGAATAAGCAATAATGATAAAAAATAAAGCATCGTCTTTTTCATTGTAACTTTCCCCTTTTCATTAAATTGAATGAAATATCAAATAAGTAATTGAACATAATTCTAATACAATATTTACTCCACATCCCCCCTTTCAACATGAACAATTCACATGCATTAGCCTTTAACTGAGCCAATCATCATCCCTTTAACAAAGTGACGTTGAACAAATGGATAAATGAGCATAACAGGTAAACTCGCAGCAACAATTAGGGAGTATTTCATTAAATCAGCCAGCTGCTGTCTTTCCATCATTTCAGATGCGTCTATCCCACCTGTACCTGTATTCAAGATAATAATATTTCTAAGTACCAACTGGAGAGGATGTAGATCTGGACTCTTTAAATAAATTAAGGCGTCAAAGTATGCGTTCCACTGGCCTACTGCATACATTAAAACAAGAACGGCTATAATGGGCTTGGCCAATGGTAGAACAACAGACCAAAGGAAACGTAAATCACTACATCCATCCATCTCACTTGCTTCTACTAATTCATCCGGTATGGACGTTTGAAAAAATGTCCGTGCAATAATAACCTGCCAAACAGCAATTGCATTAGGAATCAAGAGCGCCCATCTTGTATCAACCATCCCTAACGATTGCACAACAAGATAAGTTGGAATCAACCCGCCATAAAATAGCATTGTGAATACAATGAAAAACATGAGAAAATTTCGACCAAAGAATGTCCTTCTCGAAAGAGGATAGGCGATCAACACCGTCAATGTCACACTAATTAAAGTACCAAACACCGTATAAAATAGTGAATTCATATAGCCGGTTAAGATTTGGGCATTACTAAATAAAACTTCATATCCTTTAAAAGACAGGTCAACCGGCCATAACCAAACCTTCCCAGATGAAACGGCTTGAGGACTGCTTATGGATGCACTAACAATATAAATAAGTGGATAAAGAACAACCACTAATAAAATGGATAGAAAAAGGTAAACTCCTGTTAGAAAAATTCGATCAGCAACAGATTCCTTTATTTTGTTTTTACGACCAAACATGATCTTCCCCCCTTTATTACCACAAACCATTTTTAGAAATTTTCTTTGAAGTTGCATTTACAACCACAAGTAAGATTAAATTAATCACTGAATTGAACAGACCAACGGCTGTTGCAAAGCTAAAGTTGGCATTTAATAAACCAATTTTATACACATATGTTGAAATAACTTCAGATGTTGATAAATTAAGAGGGTTTTGTAATAAAAAGACTTTTTCAAACCCTAGTGCCATAATGTTCCCCACACTGAGAATGAGAATAATCGTTGCAACAGGCATAATGCTCGGTATATCAATATAGATGATTTTTTGAAGTCTTGTCGCTCCATCAACCCTTGCAGCTTCATATTGGGATGGATCAACACCTGAGAGCGCTGCCAAATAAATAATGGCGGAATAACCTGCATGCTGCCATACATCCGACCAAACATAGATGTCTCTAAACATGCCAGGCATACCAAGAAAATCTATTGATTCAAGATTTAATAGCGTAAATAATTGGTTTATAATTCCAAGCCTAGGAGAAAACATTAATGTTAACATGGAAACAATGATAACAGTTGAAATGAAATATGGTGCATATGTGACTAATTGAACTGTCTTTTTAAATACTCCATTTTTAATTTCATTTAAACATAGAGCCAATATGATCGGAATAGGAAACCCTACTGCTAACGAATATAAACTAAGATAGAACGTATTTTTTATTAGCACCCAAAATTGTGGATTGTTAAAAAACATCTCAAAGTGCTTAAATCCAACCCATTCACTTCCCCATATTCCTTTCACTACACTATAATCTTTAAAGGCAATGACTGAATTTAGCATTGGGATATACTTGAAAATTAAAAAATATAAAACTGGTGGAATAACAAGTAGATAAAGTTGCCAATGCCTCTTTATTGACTTTTTGGCTTTAGCCAAAATTGTTGACTTAACCTGTAATGCATCCGAGTTAGGTGAAGTCTTATTTGCTATCTCGACTTTCAATTCAACCACTCCAATCCTATTTTGTAAACGCTACCAATAGTTGAGAACTATTAAGTTGATACGAATGTAACATGAGCGTGATCTACTTCATAGGTACAATTGAATATCACTAGGACAATCAAGGATAAATTGACCATAATGCATACATAAAAAACATCTTCAAAAAACTCTCGAAGCTATATGACACTTCAAAATAATAGACTTTTCTTACCTTCTCATAAATCATTCACATCCCTTTTTTCTAAATCAAGTAACATCACACAAACTACTTGAAAAATTGCTTAAATAATCCATAAAAACGTCAAGGTACAAATGATTTCTATCGGTACATCTAGTGTGTACTACATATTTCATACGATTAAATCAAGTTTTAAAGCACATATACGTCACTGATTATTCTTTTTCAATTTTTCAGTGATCTAGTCCACCTTTAAATGTGCAAGACAACACCAACCTTGAAGAAAAAATCGAGTAGAGGGAAAATAATCTAATTATTTTCGCCCCTCTCACACCACCGTACGTACGGTTCCGTATACGGCGGTTCAATTTATATTACAGTGTGTACTTTTAGATAATGATCTAAAGCAGAGGGAAGACCCCTCTGCTTTAGTCTTTTGTTTGAGATTGCTCTTTGAACAACTTTCGATAAACCGATGTATCGATAACCTCTTCGACAGAAGGTTAATCCCTTCGCCTCTCCCTCAGGGATTCCTAATTGGATAAGCGATTTGATTCGTTTCTTCGATACCTTCCATTGCTTCCATATGATGACTCTAATTCTGGAGCGAAGCTTCTTATCTATCTCAGTCATTGCTTTTTTCATATTCGAGATTCTAAAGTAGTTTACCCACCCAAGTATGACTTGTTTTAGTTTTAAGGTTCGGTAGTCTAGCGAAACACTCCAATTTCGCTTTGTTAATTTTCGAAGCTTCCTTTGAAATTTTTGTATTGACGTTGAATGGGGTTTTACTTGGTATTTCTCATTCTTAAAATCGTAATAATATCCAAATCCTAAGAATTTCAAATCTTTTGGACGGGAGATTTTACTCTTTTCTCCGTTGACTATTAACCCTAATTTATTTTCTATAAATCTCACAATTGATTCCATCACTCTATTCGCTGCTTTCTCACTCTTCACGAAGATTAGGGCATCATCAGCGTATCTCACGAATTGGAGTCCTCTACTTTCTAGCTCCTTATCAAGTTCGTTCAACATAATATTACTAAGCAGTGGGCTTAGGTTTCCTCCTTGCGGAGTTCCAACTGGTGTTTCTTCATATTTCCCATTCACCATAACTCCACTGACAAGATATTTCCTTATTAGGGAAATGACATCTCCATCATCTATTGTATTAGAGATGATCCGCATGAGTTTATCGTGATGAACTGTATCGAAAAATCTTTCAAGGTCAATATCCACAATCCAATCGTATCCATCATTTAGAAATTCCAAGCTTTTAATAATTGCCATCTCACAACTTCTTTTTGGTCTAAAGCCATAACTGAATTCACTGAATTGCTTTTCAAATATTGGACTGAGAACTTGATGAATGGCTTGTTGAACTACCCTATCCACTACTGTTGGTATTCCCAATTTGCGCATCTTACCATTTTCTTTTGGGATCTCCACTCTTAAGGCAACTTGTGGTTGGTACTTTCTTGTTCTGATGCGCTGACGTAGCTCATCCTTGTTCTCTCTCAGATATTGTTTCAGTTCATTGACCGTTATTCCATCGACCCCACTAGCACCTTTGTTTTTATATACACGCAAGTAGGCTTCATTCATATTTTGATTACTTAGAATTTGTTCTAAAAGTTCCACACTCGTTTCTCCTTTCCTCTCACGTAGTAAGTGATAGCTCCATTTTGGTTATCCTTTGAGGTACGCTCATACTTTCACCATTAACACATTCGGAGTATGTCACTTACGCATTCGTGGTGTTGAAACACTATAAATTGTTCAGCCCTTCATGAAATTACTTCACTACTATGGCTTCTGCTGACTTCTTGCGGCTAACCTTTTTCGACTGTACCCTTTGTACATCCGCAAGATCTCCCAGGGTAAGACAACCATCTTTCCTCTTTTACTCGCCTGATCTACTTTACAAAGTTACGCACATCTTTTGGACTTTAACTTGTTTGGGAGTCTTATCCCTTTGTAAAGCCTTAGTATCAGATTTCTGTTCGTCGAGCCAAGATTTTATTCCACGCTTCCTCCAGCCCTTATCTCACGATAAGTACCTTGCGCTTCCTTAGTGGTTGGTCGATGTGTACCCCCACAGTGGACTTTCACCACCTAGATAGTTGCCATGCCTGGCACACCAAAAAAACAAATAGAAGTGATCTATTTGTTCAAAGTGAATTTAAACTTATTTAAATGTAGTGTTGAACCCTTTTCATTTTGCTTCAAGAGCTGCTTGTCTATAAGCTTTCGGTGTGACATGTAAGACCCTCTTGAAGGCTCTTCGAAATGAATGGGCAGAATTATAGCCTACTTCACTTGATATCTCTTCGATTGTCATATCAGTCTCAAGGAGTAACTCAGAAGCCTTATTAATGCGAATTTTTCCAATATAATCTGATACATATTCTCCAAGCTTTTCTTTGAAAAGCTGGGAAACAAATTTTTCAGGAAAACCTACCTTTTCCGATATTCGATATAATGATAAGTCTGGATCATGATAATGATCTTCTAAAAACTCAATAATTAACTTAATAGCCTGATCATTTGATTCCTTTTTCCTTTTATTAACCAAGCTACAGTATTCATCAGCTATCAATTCAAATTCTTTCCAAACATGATTTAGTCCAAGGTTTAGATGAACTTGAAAAACTCTGTTCACCAATTTGATCGAATCCCCGGCTCCTTGAGAAGTAGCCGCGTAACAACCCTTTATCAGCGTAGATTTTATTTCTTCCAATAATTGCTCCACAATCTTAGGTGATAGCTCTCTATTACTAAAATTCTCTTGAAATATTTGTGTCATGATTTGTTTGATATCGTATGCTTCCCCTGTTTTCATCGCATTTATCAGTCGAAGTTCAAGATCCATTGGATAATAGTACATGCTTGTTTCTCTAGCTATATCTTGATACCAAAGTATCTCACTCTTACTTATTTCAGAGAAGGTGGAGTCTAGTGCCTGCTTCGCCTCGTAATAAGAACGATTTATTTCCTTAAAATTGTGAAATGATTTCCCTACATAGGCTGATAATGAGATACGATAAGAATTAGCTACCGATGAACTCAGTTCGTGTAAGAGATGTAATATTTCATCAGTGACATTCACTTTATTTTCACTATGACAAGTTATAATCATTACAATCTTATCTATATGTAAATCCGTCATAACAATGGATGGCTCAAGCTCTTTAATCGTTCGTTTAATAAGGAAACGGGATGCACTTAACTCATTATGAATTTCTTTATTCTCCATATCACCATAACCATTTATTCTTAAAATACATACATATCCAAACTCTCCTCTAAAGAGTACATTTAACTGTGCCGCCCTTTCAATCATTCCTTCCTGATCGTAAAATTCTCCGCTTAATAAACTCTTTATAAAGGAATCCTTCAATATATCTTTATGGTTCGTTATTTCTCTTTTTAATAATTTATTATTAGAGATTAAATTCGAGATATTACCGTGTAAAAAGTCAAACTCATTATTATGTTTGGTAGCATCCGGACCAATTTGCTCTCTAACCACATCTATTAAGTTATGAATTGGTGAACTATCACGATAAGCAAGAAATAAACAGAGCAACATCCCAATAATCAGCGTGCTTACTGTAACAACCATGGTTATATGTTTGATAGCCTCCGCTTTTTCCATTAATCCTTCTTTAGGTATCCCTGCAACATAATTCCATCCATTAAGATCAGACTGTATAGATAATAGCATTGTTTCATTTTCTATTACTTTGTTAATTGAGTCTGTATCTTTTGTATACTTTTTAACAATTTCCTTAGCCTGGTTTTCCTTAATTCCCATTATTGTAATAGGATTTCCTTCTTTATCAGTGATAAAGGCCCAGCCTCCATACTGCTTAGATATTCCTTCTAATAGTATATTTATTTTCCGCTGGTCAATAGTCAAAACTGCTGTACCTAATGGTTGATTTAAACTATTAAAAGGAAGAGATTGAAGATATGTAATGACAGAAAGCTCCTTATTGTTACTCGTATATGAGCGAAGTGGCAGTATTTCTCCTTGATAATTCCCATGCAAAATCGTTTTTTTCCATTGAGCGAAGGAGAGATCATTATAATGGTAAGTTTCATAGAAGTGGTCAACTCTAAAAAAAACGGCACCCTCTTTTAATACAGCGTCATAATTTTTTAAATAGATATAAAAATCCTCTAAAAAATCGTTCGAATGAGTATATTTTGAAACAAAACGTGAGGTTTCTCTTAAGCTGTAAATATCAATTGCATTAGGCTCTGTTCTTGCCGTTAAATGTTGATTGAAATCCTCTAGAGCAATCTGTCTTGTAAACCTTTCAATCTCCATGATCCTGCTCTCTAAAATATCCTTACTTTTGTTTAAAATTATTTTGCTCGTCTCAATAGAACTGGTCTTTGCGACATCAATTGATACTTGGTACGATATGAATCCGGTAATAAGTGGAAATAAAAGAATAATAACATATGAAAGTAAGAATCTTCTAAAAATTTTTGGTATTTTCGTTTTCAAGAACAAAGCCCCCTCTCCTCTAAGATAACGCTTTCATTTACAGGCAGACAAGAGTAATCAACCTCCCACTTCTCTGTAAAAGCTAGAACACTCTCATCTTATCACGTTTTCTATTTATAAAAATAATATTTAAAGACTATTTCTTTCCTTTATCAAGACGGAATAAATAGAAAATTTTATTTATCCTCTTACGTATTTATCACTTTTATTCGTTATTCCCCGTTTTCAAATTACAAGGAGCAGCATTATCTATAACTAAATGATCAATTCCGATAATATCCTTATTCTCCCGAAAAGCTCCAGCTGAAACACCGATTGTTTTTCTAAATACTTTGTTGAAGTAATTGGCATTTGAAAAACCCACCTTACATGCAATATCAGAAACACTAGAGTTTGTTGATCTTAATAGCTCCACTGCTTTTTGTATTCGAATCTTCATTAGATACTGCATAGGTGGCATTTTGAGTTTACGTTTAAATTGTTTAATAAAGTAAAATCTTGAATATCCTGCGGCATCTGCTATGTCATCAAGAGTAATTGGTTCATGGTAATTAGATTGGATAAATGAAAGTGCCTTGGTAATTTGAGTGGAAAAATTCTCAACTACTTCAATATTTCTTGCATAACGGTACACTTCCATAATAAATTCATAGGCTTTTGAAGAGGCGTAATAAGCATCTGTCATTTTTTGTTCTTTCGTATTTTGATAGATTTCGAATAATAGTTCAATTAATTTGGAATCAGGAGGAACTTTTAAGATGGAACCATTTTCCACTACAATTTTCCCCCAACATTTAGAAGCTTCATTTCCCTCTAGTGTTAAAAAAATAAATTCCCATTTGTCACTTTCTTGAGGAAAATAGTAGCGATGATTACTGGGCACCTCAACAATAAACGCTTCTCCTGGTTTTACCGAATAACGTCCTCCATTTATTTCAATCATTCCGAATCCGGAAAGTGTGTATTGAAACACATATGTGCCAATATCTTTTCGTTTTAACCCATGCCAATTATAGGTATCACCTTGCTTTATTTCTTCCTTACCAACTACTCTTAAATTTGCAACATCATTTGGAAGTGTGTCGTAAAAACGAAATCCGTAAACCCCATAATTGGGTTTAGTTTCTTTGAATGAAATAGACAATATTTTACCCTCCAATCGCACTAACTTACCATTGAGGTAAGTATGTAACCGTTTTATCATTATTATAGCTACAAATAATAAATAGTTGAAGTAAGGATCCCTTATTCATTTAAGGCAATTTTAGCCATGGTTTTACTAGGGGACATTCCTTACCTCATCTTTTAGGAGGATTTCTTAATGTCTAAAATAACCTTTCTAGGAGCAGGAAGTACAATTTTTGCAAAGAATGTTCTAGGTGATTGTATGTTTGTTCCAGCATTATCAGGCTTTGAATTTGCACTATTCGATATTGACGAGCAGAGATTAAAAGACTCAGAAAATATGTTAAATAATTTAAAACATAGTTTAAAAGCGAATATCATAGTAAAAGCGTATTCTGATCGAAAAGAAGCCTTGCGGGGAGCTAAGTATATCATTAATGCTATCCAAGTAGGGGGATACAAACCAAGCACTGTCATTGATTTTGAAATTCCTAAAAAATATGGTCTTCGTCAAACAATTGCAGATACAGTTGGAATAGGTGGGATTTTCCGATCGTTACGTACTATTCCAGTTATGATGGATTTCGCTAGGGATATCGAAGAAGTTTGTCCCGATGCCTTATTTTTAAATTATACAAACCCGATGGCAGCTTTAACTGGAGCCATGCTCCGTTTCACAAATGTGAAGACAATTGGCCTATGCCATAGCGTACAAATTTGTAGTGAACATCTGCTAAAATCATTAGAAATGGATCATGAAGGAATTGAAGAAAAAATTGCCGGTATAAACCATATGGCATGGTTACTTGAAATTAAACGTAATGGTCAGGATTTATATCCTGAAATTAAAAGACGTGCAAAAGAAAAACAAAAAACCAAACATCATGATATGGTACGCTTTGAGTTAATGGATAAATTCGGCTACTATGTTACAGAATCTTCCGAGCATAATGCAGAATATCATCCGTATTTCATTAAACAAAATGAGCCTGAATTAATTGAAAAATTCAACATCCCTCTTGATGAATACCCAAGACGCTGCATTGCGCAAATTGAAGGTTGGAATAAAATGCGTGATGAAGTAGTCAACAACGCTCAACTGACTCACACTCGCTCACATGAATATGGTTCACGCATCATTGAAGCGATCGAAACAAACATTCCCTTTAAATTTGGTGGGAATGTCTTAAATAAGGGCCGTTTAATTAGTAATTTACCTGAAAACGCTGTTGTCGAAGTCCCTTGCGTTGCTGACCGCAGTGGTATTAATCCATGCTATGTTGGAGATCTACCAGAACAATTGGCAGCACTGAACCGAACCAATATTAATACACAACTTTTAACAATCGAAGCAGCCGTTACAAAGAAAAGAGAACATATTTATCAAGCTGCAATGCTGGATCCACATACAGCTGCTGAATTATCCATCGATAAGATCGTTGCAATGTGTGATGAGTTAATTGAAGCACATGGTGACTGGATTCCAACATTTGAAAGCAGCAAACAATATAGTAATTCATTTTAATATTATTGAGATCATGGTGGTTTTCACATGACTAGCTAAAACAGATTAAAAACAAGAAAAGCTTCAATCTCTTTCTCTATCAAGGGATTGAAGCTTCCTATTTTGATAACTCGAACCAAGTCTTACTTCTTCAGAAGATCCTTGATTAAAAATATATATGTGCGGCCCTTTCCTACTTATGCAATGTCATAAACGCTTCTCAGTTTTACCTGATCTTTAAATGAGTTTAGACTAAGTTTTTCACTAAGACTCTCTTTTTTAACCGTAATTGTTCTTACATCACCTGCAGATAAATCAAAATAATTATCGTTAAATTTACAATCTGCTTTATGTAAATCTAATTCTATATACTTTGCAAATGCTTGAGAAGATATCTCAACTTCAAACGTATCAGTCGTTTCAGTTACCTCACATGTTAGCTCAGGATTTAAGAAGCTAAAATGTTTAGGTTTCGTGAACAATAAGGTTTTTACTGCCACTTGTTCTCCTTTTACAAATAATTTGCATTCCAGATAAGTATATCTTTTATTTTCTTCTGATACATATTCCCCCAATGGTAGTCTTTCACATTCCTGTACCGACAAACTCTTAGCAACCGACTGAACAGTTCCTTGAGTGATTATTTCAGACGTATTTTTTCGTAATGTCCATTCAATGCTTGTATCAATTGAGGCTAATGTATCATTCGTCAAATGAATCTCAACGTCTGAGCCATCTTCTCTTAATGACATTAATACAGGAGCATAAAAGTTCTTCGCGAAATAATGAAGGGCTTTCCATCGTCCAAAATAATCCAAGCTTGACCATGATGCAACAGGCCAGCAGTCGTTTAACTGCCAATACAGAGATCCCATACAACGACCGCGGTTTCTCCGCCAATGTTCAACACCGTACTTTATCGCCTCTGCCTGTAGAAGCTGTGAAGCATACAGTAAAGAATCAAAATCCTTTGGATATAGAAAATTTTCTGATAGATAAAATAAGATCTTCCCATTTGCAGCACCGTTTTTTTGATGATTTTCCATTACATGAGAAAAAATATTAAGGTCTTCCGGCTCTGTAAAAGTATTGATTGTCTTCATAGAAGGAAAAGATTGAAAACCAAATTCAGAGCAAAAACGGAAATGAAACTTTTCATACTCTGAAAAAGGTTTTAGTCCATGCCATACTTCCCAATAATGCATATCTCCTTCGTTTGGATTTCTAGGTTCATTAAACCCGCCACCTGAAGAGGGAGATGATGACCAGTAGAATGTTTGCGGATCAATTTCTTTTACCATCTCCGGTATAATAAATTCGAATAATTTGATATAATCAGCTTTGTGCTTATAATCCTCGGCAGGCATATCTCCCCAGTAAACCCATGCTTCCTCTACTTCATTATTTCCACACCAAATACCTAAACTGGCATGGTGCCTAATTCGCTTCACATTATCGATGACCTCTTGTTCTACATTTGTTCGAAATTCTTCATTCAAATCATACACACTACATGCAAACATGAAATCCTGCCAAACAATTATTCCCTTTTGATCACATAAGTCAAAGAAATAATCCTCAGGATAAGTTCCCCCTCCCCATACACGAATCATATTAAAATTCGCTTCCACACAATCATTAATAAGCTGTTCTGTACGTTCCATAGAATTACGTGCAAGTAAGCTGTCTTCAGGTATATAATTTGCTCCCATTGCGAAAATGGATAAACCATTCACTTCAAATTCAAAAGATTTACCCCATTGATCTGGTTCATGTTTAACCTTTATTGTCCGAAGTCCGATAGTAAGTACTTTTTGATCTATGACACCAGCTTCATTAGACGTTATAACCTCTATTTTATATAATGGTTGCTGACCATAATTATTCGGCCACCATAATTGCGGATCCATGACATTGAACGTGATGACTTCTTCCTTTAAGATATGTTTAATACAGAATGTCTCTTCTCCACCTGAAGGATTTGCCATCTTCACCATAAGATTCACTTGATCATCCGAATCACTTGTTTCCACTTTAACTCGCACATTTACTTCTACTTCATTTTCTTCATGTTTTTGAGTGACATAAACATCATCTATACGGCCCGTATCCCAGGCTAGAAGTGACACATCTCTCCAAATCCCCATATCTGGAATTTTCGGCCCCCAATCCCAGCCAAACATACTGTGTCCTTTACGAATATGCGGATAGCCTTCTATTGCATCTACCACACCCCATAGCTTTTCTTCCTTTTGTTTAGCTGAGATGTATTGTATTGGTGAGAAGAGAGTCACTTCCAAAACATTTTTACCAGCAACTAAAAATGATTTAACATCGAACTCATATATACGATGCATATTGTTTGTCTTTGCAATGCTTTTTCCATTAAGTTTTATCTCCGAAATTGAATCCAGTCCATCAAATCTCAAAACAAGATTTTTGTAGTGTAGTAGATTATCTTCAACAAAAAATTTACGAATATATACATAGTCTTTAGAAGAAATATCATAGGCAAATCGTTCATTATCCCGGTAGAAAGGATCATCAATTTCACCATGCATTAAAAGATCATTCATAACAGATCCCGGTACTGATGCTTCCAAACATGTTGCTCCATCCGTGCTCTTCATTTCCCATGCACCATTCAAACAGACTTTTTCCATTTACCCAACCCCATTTTATTTATATTTTATAACTTTATTTTTAAGTTACCGTATAGCTTATAATTAATTTTAGTTTGATAGCGCTTTCTTGTCAATTATTATTAATTTAATTACCTTGAAACATTTCTTAATAATTTGTAACTTAAACGTCCTAACATATACTTTGTTAGGGAATATCTTCAATTTTAGATAATTATCTTTAAAAGAAAAACAAGGTATACATTACACCTTGTTTTTAAAGTTTCTTAACAGAATTTCTATATATTATTTTCCCTTTTACAAGTACACGACCAAATGTTTTATTTTTGTCTTTTAATTTCTCAAGAACAAAATTCACAGAGTTAGTAGCCATTTGTTCAATATCAACTTCAACTGTTGTCAGGGCAGGGTCAGTAATTGTAGCATATATATCATTATCAAAACTTACAACAGAACAGTCTTCCGGTACTTTATGACCTTCTTTATTAAGTTTCTGAACCAAGTTGTGGGCTACTTGATCACAATTACATACAAACGCAGTTGGCAGAGTCTCTGGTAATTTAATATCTATGTATGTACCCTCTTCATCCCGGTCATTAATAATATATTCTTGATTTAGCTGTCTTCCATGTTCAAGAAGGGACTTATAATATCCTAAAAAGCGATCTTGGATACTGCTAGTTGAATACAGATTTCCGACATATGCAATCTCTTGATGGCCATTATGAAAAAGATAATTTGTCAACTCATATGCTGCATAAAAGTTATCAGTGGTAACCGAGTCAATGTCGGCATGTTCATCATAGAAATCGAGGAACACTTTCGGTATATCAATCTCCTGTATTTTTTGAATATAAGCTTTACTAATTTGCCCTAGTATAATGAAACCATCGACCTTATTTTCGTTATAAATTCTGGGAAGATTTAGTTGTTTTTCATCACTATGACTCAAAATATTCAAAATGCCGTAATACCCCTGGTTCTCTAAAATTTTCGTAATACTTTTATATACATTTAAATAAAATGAAGATTGTCCAGTTCCGGCAAATCGTTCAGGAATAATAACTCCAATGTTATACGACAAACCTTCCTTCATCGATTTTGCCATAGCATTATATCTATATCCCATCTGTTCAGCAAGAGCCTTTATCTTTAGTTTTAACTCTTCACCAACACCTTCTTTATCATTAAGCGCTTTCGATACCGTTACACTACTTACGCCAAGCTTGTCAGCTATATCTCTCATTGTCACATTATTTTTCATTCATCTTCCCCCTTTCGATTAAATATTCTTTATTTTTATTATCCTTACATATTACACATTTGTATATACGTAAATATTGAATAACATGTAAGTAAATAATAGTATGATTTGCTAGCAACTTCAAATAATTTCAGATTTTTCATAATCAAATCTTTACATTGGTACATACATCTAATGTTCTAAAAGGTTATTACCTAATATTAAATCTAATTTTTAGTTAACAAAATTAGCATAAACCCCATTACCCAAAAGTGTATACCGTTTTCTTTTTATACGTTTTCTATTAATAAAGTGGAAGCAAAATAAACAATTACGCCCTAATGATCCTTATATATCAAAGTTTTTCTTTTAAAAACATATTTTTTTCTATTAAGGAAGTGATACAATAAATATAAATTAACGATAACCTTCTTATAACTTAATAAACTTAAGTTATAAGAGTAGCTAAATAAACGAGGTGACCTTTTATGCCAATTAAAGTAAATAACGAGTCAAAAGAGTTTCACTTATTTAACGAAAATGTTAGTTATATTTTTAGAGTTTTAGAGAAAAGCCATCAACTAGAACATGTATATTTCGGAAACCGAGTGAAACACCGAAATAGCTTTTACCATCTCATTGAACGTGAAGTTAGACCGTCAAGCAACATGTTCGAAGGTGACCATACGTCTTCTTTGGAACATATTAAACAAGAATATCCAAGCTATGGGACTACTGACTTTCGTTACCCGGCACACTCTATTACAGATCAGGCCAATGCCCATATTACAAACTTCCAGTATGATAGTTTCCAAGTGATAAAAGGCAAACCTGCATTAGAGGGATTACCAGCCACATATATTGAAGAACAGAATGAAGCAGAAACGCTTGAAATTTTGTTATATGATACCGTGCTGAAAACGAAACTTATCTTAAGCTACACGATATACGCAGACCGTAATGTTGTAACAAGAAATGCAAAGTTTTTAAATGAAGGATTTGTCCCAATTTTTCTCGATCAAGCAATGAGTGCCAGTGTAGATTTTCCGGACGATCAATACGAAATGATTCACCTTTATGGCGCCTGGGCTAGAGAAACACAAATGGAGACAAGGAAGCTAGCTAAAGGTATCCAATCTATTTCCAGCGCAAGAGGAGCAAGCAGTCATATACATAACCCATTTCTCGCTTTAAAAAGATTGGATGCAACCGAACATTCAGGCGAAGCTTTTGGATTTAGCTTGGTTTACAGTGGAAACTTCCTTGGACAGGTTGAGGTCGACACCTACAATGTCACACGTGTTATGATGGGCATTAACCCTTTCCAATTCAAGTGGAAATTAAGCCCTAATGAATCCTTCCAAACGCCAGAATGTGTAATGGTTTACTCAAACAACGGATTAAATGAGATGAGTCAAACTTTCCATCACCTTTACCGAAAAAGGTTGGCACGAGGCTATTGGCGTGATAGAACTCGTCCAATTTTAATTAATAACTGGGAAGCAACTTATTTTAATTTTAATGAAGACAAAATTTTATCTATTGTTGAATCAGCAAATGATTTGGGAATTGAATTATTTGTACTGGATGATGGTTGGTTCGGGAAACGTGATGATGATACCAGCTCATTAGGGGATTGGTTTGAGTATGAAGAAAAACTTCCAAACGGAATCCATGGACTATCTGAAAAAATAGAAGACTTAGGAATGAAATTTGGTCTTTGGTTTGAACCGGAAATGGTCAGTAAGGGAACAAAATTGTTTGAAGAACATCCTGACTGGATCCTTTCAACTCCGAATCGTCGTGCGTCACATGGAAGAAATCAATTTGTCCTTGATTTCTCCCGAAAGGAAGTTGTCGATCATATCTTTTCACTTATGGATAACATCATTAGAAAATCAAAGATCTCCTATATAAAATGGGATATGAATCGATTTATCACAGAGGCTTATTCACATGTTTTAGAAAAAGATCAACAGGGTGAAGTATTTCATCGCTACATCTTAGGGGTCTATGATTTATACGAAAGATTAATAAACAAATATCCTCATATTTTATTTGAATCTTGTGCTGGCGGCGGTGCTCGTTTTGATCCCGGTATGCTTTACTACGCACCTCAAACCTGGACAAGTGACGACACAGATGCAGTGGAACGACTCAAAATCCAATATGGCGCATCTATGGTATATCCACTAAGTTCAATCGGAAGCCATGTTTCTGCCGTTCCAAATCACCAAGTTGGCCGCATGACACCAATTGACACCAGAGCAAATGTAGCTTACTTCGGCACGTTCGGATATGAATTGGATGTAACGAAATTATCTGACGATGAAAAAGAAAAAGTAAAGCAACAGGTATCATTTTTCAAAGAATATAGAGAGTTGATACACAATGGAACGTTCTACAGAATCTCAAATCCATTCACTTCTAATGAGACATCATGGATAGTTGTGTCGCAAGATCAAAAAGAGGCAATTGCTGGGTACTATAAAGTCCTTGCCAAACCAAATGATTCCTATAACCGAATAAAAATAAAAGGTTTGGACCCTGACAAGTTATATACGATAAATAATAGTACTACCACACATTATGGTGATGAATTAATGAACATCGGTATTATCTTAGCAGGGAACTATACAGATCGTGCATCAGAGTACTGGTCACGGGAACATCCGCATGATTACTATTCTAAGTTGTTTGTGATTAAGGAAGCTACTAATCAATAGAATAGGTAAAAAAACAAAAAAGTACGTGTCGAAACACGTACTTTTTTTACCTTCTTATCACCCTTTAATAGACCCAATCATAGCCCCTTTAGCAAAATGCTTTTGTAAGAATGGATAAACAATAAGAATTGGCACTGTTGAAACAATGATTGCTGCCATACGAACTGTAGACTCCGAAATATTTTTCTGGAATCCGATCGTTGTCCCTGAGCTTTGAAGTACTTGTGATGTATTACTGATTAAATCCCTCAGAACTGCTTGCAGCTGCCATTTTTCTTTATCCGTTATATAAAGAACAGTTGAAAAGAATTCATTCCAATAGAACACAGCAATGAACAAACCGATAGTAGCTAAAACCGGTTTAGATAGAGGTAACACAATTCGGAAAAAGATCGTTAAATCATTTGCACCATCTATTTTAGCGGCTTCTTCTAATGTATCTGGAATACCTCTAAAAAAGCTCGTCATTACAAAGATATTGAATGCACTAATCGCATTAGGTAAAATTAAAGCCCATAGCGTGTTCATCATCCCTAATTCTTTTATTAGTAAGTAATTAGGAATTAAACCTCCGTTGAATAACATGGTAAATAAAATCAAAAATGAAAAGAGTTTGGCTCCTCGTAATCTCTTTTTTGAAATGGCATACGCTGTTGTCGCTGTGAAAAAGGTTCCTAAAAATGTACCTGCTAATGTTGTAATAACCGTTGTCTTAAATCCACTCAAAAAGGAACTATTTTGCAAGATCGCTGTGTATGAATCAAGCGAGAATCCTTCAGGTAATAAAAATAACCCTCCTCCTGCCGCTAACTTCGCATCACTTAATGATCCCATAATTAAATACCAAAAAGGAAAGATCATGATGATAACGAGCAATGACATAAAAAGATAATTAAAAATTAGGAAAACCCTTTCTCCTTTTGTTATTCCTACCATTAATATTCCTCCTACCACAGTCCTTCTTGACCAGATTTTTTAACAATTTTATTCGCTGTCACAATCAACACTAATGCAATAAGTGATTTAAACAAACCTGCAGCAGTAGCTAAACTGTAATTCGCTTCTTGAATACCTCTTCGGTAAACATATGTGTCGATTACATCAGCCACATCATATACGAGAGGACTATATAGAAGATAAATTTGCAGGAAACCTGCTTCAAGAATATTACCGAGACTTAGGATAAGCATAATTAAAATAACTGGACGAATCGATGGAAGGGTAACATGCCACATCTGCTTAAATTTATTTGCACCGTCCATGCGGGATGCTTCATACAGATCGGGATTAACACCTGTCATGGCCGCTAAATAAATAATGGTCCCCCATCCCATTTCTTTATACACGTCTGAAATAACCAAAATTGAACGAAAATGCTCTTTGCTTGTTAGGAAACTAATCGGTTCTCCGCCAAAGCCTTTAATAATATGATTAAATAATCCATCAACAGGATTAAGGAAAGTCATAATAATACCGGCAAAAATAACCCAGGAAACAAAATGAGGTAAATAAATAATAGATTGTGTGAACCGTTTAAAAGCCATATGTCTTAATTCATTTAATAATAGCGCTAAAATAATCGGAGCAGGAAATCCTACCAAAAGCTTTAATCCGCTTATAATTAACGTATTGAAGAAAATTTGTGAAAAATCAGGTGTTCGAAACAATCTTTCAAATTGTTCTAATCCAACCCACGGGCTATTCATAATTCCTGTTATAATGTTATAATCCTTAAACGCAATAACAATCCCATACATCGGTAAATACTTAAATACAAATAAATAAATTAACCCCGGAAGAAGCAGAAGATATAGATACCGATCCCGACTAAAGTCTTTCCAAATACTTCTTTTGGTTTTTATTTTAACCCCGGTACTCAATAGTTGTTCTTTTTGAAGTTCCACGTTTTTCACTCCGATCCTGTCCCTTACAACCATCCACTCTCGATAACTAACAAGATGGATAGCTGACTCAAATCAATTTTTGAGCCAGCCTTCAGAGAACTTTACTAGATTCAGTTAACTTCTTAAAACGAAGAGATTTAACAAAAGCTTTATTTATACGGCTCTATGTTTTCGTCATACCATTTGCTGAATTCTTCAAATTCCTTCTCCTGCTCTTTGTAAAGCGTGTTCGCCTCCTCATCTACCTCGTTACCACCAAGTTCAGGATACTTTTTAACAAATTCATCAAACGCACTAATTTCTAAATTACCGGATATAATGCCCCAGAATGTTTCATCTCTCAACGTATTAATATCTGTTCCATACTCAGTCCAGGCAGGACGGGAGATCGCTTTAAAGAAGACCGTTTTTTCTCTAATCGGCATAGATGTTTCGGCTCTCTTATTGAATAATTCAATAACTTCTGGTGTATTTTGAATATTTGCTTCATCTTTTCTTTGAACATACCAATTGTAGTTTCCTAGACCCAATTTATTCATTTCATCCGGGTTCACCAAACTTTTATATTGTCCATCCTTCATCTCATAGTGTTCACCTTCCTTGCCATACGTTACGAGCTTATAGGTTTCAGGCGATGCAATACGATCAATAACCTTTACCACTTCACCAGGCTCTTCAGCTGCAGCCGTGACGGATAGGAAAGACCAGCCAATTTCATCTGCCGGTAAATCTGAAGCAAAACCATCTGGTCCTTTAATCGGCTCAATCGGCATATACTCACCATCGGGATTGATTGCTTTAAATGACATATGATGATTAAAGTCAGGATTAAAAAATGCTACCCAACGATAAATTGAACCGATCTTACCGTTAGCCATAATTTCGTCTACTTTTGCTTGCTCAATTGGTGATAACATACGCGGGTCAATAACACCCTCTTTATATAAGTCCTGTAAAATCTGTAATACTTCTCTTACTTCCGGAAGTGTTGAACCATATTTCACCGTACCATCTTCTGTAATCATAAACTGATCAGGATCTACACCATAAGCAAGGAAGAATGGTGCAAATGCACGGTAAAGATTCTCTCCCGAAATACCATATGTATCATCCTTACCATTTCCATCTGGATCATCATGAGTGAACGCCTTTAATACTTCGATATATTCATCAACCGTTGTCGGAACTTCAAGACCTAGTTTTTCTAACCAATCTTTTCGAATAATTGTTGTCATTGTCCCCGGCTCAGATACATCCCCTGGAATTCTAAAGATCTTTCCACTTGGATCCCAATGGTAAAACATTGTTTCTTTCGAATAATAATTAATTATATTTTTTCCATTTTCCTGCAAATATGGCGTTAGATCTTGTACAGCTCCAGCTTTTGCCCAACTTTGGAATTCTTTATTCATATCCCAGTGCCACATTACATCAGGCATTTGACTCGTATCACTCATAAGCAGGTTGATTTTTGTCTTTGCTTCCTCCCAACCAGGCAGAAAGATATTTTCTATATTTACTTCTCTTCCCAGGTGACCCGTAAGATCTTCCTCAAGAGCTGTTTCAGTCCAGGCATTCGGGGTTTTAGGCCCACCCATTAAAGCTAAACTTACATCTAATGTTCCTGTTCCGTCGCTTTTTTTCGTATCTTTACTAGCTTCTTCATTCGAACATGCCATTAATAATGACGAAAGAGTTAGAGAAATCGCTATACCTGATAACAAACCTTTTTTCAATTGATTGTCCCCCTTTAATGTTAAATGTGTAAAATTCCCATACCCTAAGTCCCAAATCTAAGTTTCAGTTCTTAACAAGTAAACGATCACTTATGTATACGCTTACAAATACCTAATTAATTAATATGAAATTTATTTGAATCCTTTTAATCTATACCTCTATTAATTAAGTAATTAACTAGCATACACATTAATTTCAAACCAAAATACGTACGTTTACTTTATTAAGTAAATAAATAAACTCTGTTTTTTATGAAATACACTATATAAAAATAGTTAAAATCTTTCTCTCCTTTCTCCTTTGAATTTAGAATTTAGCATGTGCTTATTCATTACTTCTTCATTTTAAGTTCGTTGATATATAACGTCAATACAATTTTTATCAATATTTTGAATATTCTAAAATTAACCTTACATTTTATTATATTTACAAAATAATTAAAGAAAACATATTTTAAGAAGTTCTATTACTTTACACAAAGTTTATTTATGATAATCGATAACTTAATATGTTAACAAAATATTACATCTGATAATTTTTTTGAACTTTTTTAAACACTTATTCCAACCTCACATAAAAAAGACTCAATATAAGTTTTACTCTTACCAGCCAACTCATTGAGCCTCTTTTATCTTTTTCTTTTAAGAAAGATTACGAATAAACCTCCAGTATCATAAATAAACCTAATAGCTCCACTTAAATTGATTTGTAGCGTAATCAGACGGTTTGTCCCCCTTTTCACGGGTATCATCTTAGAAACAGATCCAAATGCTTGTTTAAAGATCATAGAAAAATACAACAATCTTATCGTAAAGAGTCTAAAAATAAAAACCAGCCTCCTGTCCTGAGACTAAGAAGCTAGTTTTTTATTCGTATATTAACCTTTCAATTTCTTTAATAGATCAATCAATATCTTTGAATTTTCTATAGAAATTGATTTTCCTGTTTGAGCCTTTAATTGATTTTGATAAGCGTTAAGTTGACCATTCATTGCCTGTTGATTGCCTTTTGCTTTTGAAGCTTTCGCAGATTGAAGCTTTTTCACTAGGGCGTCAGCTATTCCTTCTTTGGTTACCATCGCCTCTGTTAAGCGACCTAAACTATCAAAATCAACAGTCACTGTAAATTCGATCTCTGCTTTTGCCGTATTGCCTGCTTTGTCTGTCGCTGTAGCCGTAAATTTATTGATTCCTAGCTCAAATTCATAAGCTGGTCCCTCAATATTTTCACATTCTTTTGAAGCGATACCAGACAAATCATCGGTGATGGTACAAGTAATCTTAATATTTGAATCAACGGTATATGTTTCTTGGTAACCGTTAAATTCAATTACTGGTGGTGTTGTATCCTTTGGCTTCTCGACAGTTACTTCACTCACCGCCATTAAACCACCATCAACTGTTGTTACAGTGATTTTTGCTTTCCCTTCTTTTTTAGCCGTAACTTTTCCATTTTCGTCAACGGTTGCAACTTCTTCATTATTACTAGACCATACAACCGCTTTATTGACAGCATCATTAGGTGTAACTGTTGCATGCAGTGTTCCTGTTTTACCTTCTGACAACGTGACTGCTTCCTGATCAAGTGTTACACTTGTTGGATGTTGTTCAGCACTTGGAACGTTAACTGCCGGAACTGTTTTTAGTAAGGCTTCATGTTCCGCTTTGGTTACTGGAAGTACTGTTCCATGACGTGGGCGTGCTGGTAAATCGTAGTTATCAGATACTTTCCATTCGCCGGACTGCAGATCCGTTGTTTCAAAAGGAACATATCCTCTACCGCCGAACTCATCAATAAACATATACCATTTTTCTTCTGTATTTGATTTAAAGATCGTTGGACCTTCACCTTGACCGATTGAGCCTTTACCAATTCCTTCTTTAATAAGCTCGTAGTTAGGATCAAGGACTGAGTTTCCTGCCTCTTGGAAGATAAACTTACCGTTTGGTGAAGATGACGTATTGTCTCTTTCATCTTTTGATAATCGGTAAATTTTATCATCGTGTTTGATCATTGTTGTATCAATAACTGAATAACCAAGATCAATATACACTTCAGGTTCAGTAAATGTATGGAAATCTCTTGTTTTACTGTACATCATTTTATTATAAGTTGAGCCACTATGATCGGCATTATCATAGAGTTTTGATGCCCAGAAAACGACGTACTCTCCTGTTGTATCATCGTAAAAGATTTCAGGTGCCCATGTATTTCCTGCCTCTGGTGGTGCTACTTCAACCATTCTTTGCTCAGACCAATTAATCAAATCTGTCGATTCCCAAACCATGATCGATCGACTACCTGATCTTTGAGCACGGTCCCAATTCCAATCTCCATTGACTTTTAGATCTGTTGCAATTAAATAGAATTTATCACCTTCAGGAGAACGAATGATAAACGGATCTCTAAGTCCCTTTTCTCCTAATTTAGATGTGATGGCTGGTGCTCCATTGTTTAACTCATTCCATTTAAGTGGATTATTGCCTTCACTTAAAGCGAAATAAATTTGTTCACCATTTGTGTAGCCTTCGCCTGTAAAGTAACTAAAAACGTAACCTTCATAGGCTTGTTTTTGCGGCATTTCTTTCACATTTGCTAAAAATGCTTTTGTAATTGTTTCCTTATTTAATGTGATCGTTGCCGTTAATTTCACATTTTTATTTCCTTCACCATGTGCCGGGCGTTTTACTTCTCCAGTTGCTGTAATCATCTTTGAATCACTTGATTTCCAAGTAATCTTTGAGCCATTCTCTCCAGATGTCGGTAATGTAAGATTTCCGCGAACATCACGAATGTTATGAACCTTTAATGCTTCTGCGTCTGTTTGTACTGCGACAGAATCGTGTGGTTTCTTTACTACAGTAACAGATAACTCTTTTGTCGCCTCATTTATACCATCTGTAATCGTCGCTACAATCTTAACTGTTTTGTCTCCATCTTCATATGAAGGTCTGGAAACTTTTCCTTCATTCGTAATGATCTCTTGATTTTTTGATTCCCAAGTAATCGAAGTTCCATTTGCTCCTGTTTTAGGGAATACTAAATCTGATGTAATGTTGTCTTTGTTTTCATTCTTATTAATAATTGTTGAGTAATCTAATTGTTTGATCGCATTTTGGAGAAGTAAACCCTCCATTTTAGCAATTTTTTCATCTGCTTTTTCTTTTAATTCACTAACTTCTGCAGCTGTTAAGGCTTCGTTATAGATTTCAAAGTCTGCAATCATTCCTCCAAAATATGGATCAGACGAATAGAATGAGCGACCAATGAATCCACTTCTTCCGTTCGCATTATTGATCTGTGCTAAAGTGTATCCATTTGTTGAACCTGATGCAACTTCAACACCGTCAACATACAATTTTAACGTCTTATCTTTGCCTGACATAACAGCTGTAACCAGTTTCCATTCATGTGACGTTAATGAACCAGTTGTCGCATTTGCTGCCGCTTCATTACTCCAGCTTGCTGTTGCAATTCCGACTCGAGCAGAACGATCGCCTGAATTTCGTTTTGGTGTTGCAAATAGATATTTATTGCTATCCTGACCTAAAGCAAATAACCATTCAGCTTCGTTCTTCCCATCCCAATTCACTAAAGATGAAATGGTTACACTTTCTAACCCATTTAACACACCTTGGGGCATTTCAATATAAGAGCTTGTAGAGCCGCCTTTAAAATTGATAACCCCAGCTTCTTCCCCTTTAATCACTTCAGCGTTTTGAGGGTTGATAAGTTTACCATTAAAAGTACCTGTTTGATCTAATACTTTCGTGTCTTCCACTTTACTCATATCGTAGTCAAGAATTAACTTCGCTTCTTCTGGCTCCTCTTCAGGTGGTGTTGAAACCTCTTCATCTGCTAAACTAGTAATTTCTTCTGCGTTAAGAGCTCTGTTGTAAATTTTAAAGTCATCAAACTTCCCATTAAAGAGACTGTGATTGTTATTGCTTGACTTACCTAGGTAGTTCATTGTTGTTTCTAATAACATTCTAGGCTCTACATTATATGTTGTGCTTCGTGAAACTTCTTTACCATCCACATATAAAACAGCATCAAATCCTTCAATTGTCATCGCTACATGATGCCATGAACTAGCAGAAAGCATCGGCGCTCTCACAGCATATTTATATGAGCTTCCTAAAAGGGAATTTTGATCGGCAAACTTTTCGGTGAAAGGAGTGACAATAGCAAATTCCAAGTTACCTGTATCACCTTGTGTACTCAAATACATTGTATTACGGTTTGCAACTCTTCCTGTATTAGAAGAAAAGTCAAAAATTCGTTGATTCTCTTGATCACCTTCAACTTTTACCCAAGTAGACATTGTCATACTTTCTAGATTAAGATCTTTAATGACATTTTGCGGAAGTTCAACATATCCTGTACTTCCATCTAATTCTACTGCTCCAGAAGATTTCCCAACTGTGTCAGTTGAATCAATCTTAGATCCACCAACTAATTTTGCATCAAACCCATTATTGGAAACATCTTTAGCGGTTGTTCCATCCATATCTTCTTTATCAAATGTATAATGTACAACCGGGTCATCAGATTTCTCAGGTCCAGGCATACCGTATTTATTTTGTAGGGCATTGTATTCCTCATTCGTGATTGGAATAACGGTTCCATGTCGCGGACCAGGTGGAAGAGCGTATTCTGAATCAGGAAGCAAATTGTCCACAAATTGTGTACCATCTTCCAAGTCCGTTGACCAACGAACATGATATGGCCAAGAATCTAAGAACATATACCATTTATCTTCATGGATGTCTTTAAAAATGGTTTGTCCTTCGTTGTTCCCTTGATGACCGATTAGGCCTCTGTTCCCATCTTTTGTTCCAGGGATCACATCATATTGGAATCCATTTTCTTTGATTCCATCTTTGTCATTGAAAAGATCTGTTGCTTTCTCATAATACACTCTGTAATTGACTTCAGATTTTGTAAATCGATAAAATGTCCCATCATTTTCGATAAAGCTGGTGTCAATCGTAGGGAAACCTTCATCAATAAATACTTTGGGTTCAGAGAATGTATGAAAGTCTCTTGTTGTTGCGTAATACATGACATTGTACTGTCCTGCTGGTCTTCCATTTGGATAGTTCCCATATGTTTCTTCGTTTTTCATTGAAGAAGCCCAGAATACAACGTATTCACCAGATTTCTCATCATAAATAGCTTCAGGTGCCCACGTGTTTCCACCCGTTTTAGGAGCCACCTCTACCATTCGCTGTTCACTCCAATTAACAAGATCATCTGATTCCCAAATCATGAGGGAATGACTTCCGGTGATTTGGGCTTGGTCAAAGTTCGTACTTTCACCCATTTTCAAGTCAGTTGCCAACATATAAAATTTATCTCCCTCAGGAGAACGAATGACAAATGGATCTCTAAGCCCCTTTTCACCCATCGTTGATTGAATGATCGATTGTCCATTATTTAATGAACGCCACTTTAATGGATCTTCTGCTGTTGCGAAAGAAATTTCCTCTCCACCTTCATATTCTCCAGTGAAATATGAGAAGAAATAGGCATCATATGTTAAGTTTCCAGGGTCTTTTATTACATTAAGTTTAAAAGCTTTTGTTGTTTTAGCGTTCCCTTTAGAGATTGTTGCTGTTAATGTCACTTCTGAATCAACCTCAGGTCTTGTTACCCAGCCTAGCATTTTATTATGATCAGCTGCCTCAGCTGAGCCTTTCACAATTTGCGGGTTTGATGATTCCCAAGTAATCGTGCTTCCTTCTAGGCCTGATACCGGTAAAGTTAAATTCCCTTTTACTTTATCAGTGTTAGTAAGTGCTAAGTTTGCTGCGTCTAGGTCTACTACTTGATCATCAGAATACTCTTTTAAAACGGTTACAACAAACTTTTTCACATTTTCAGCTCCTTCATAGGAGATGGTTGCTGTTAACTCCACTTCTACATCTGTTTCTGTTTTACCAGGACGAGTAACTTTCCCGTTATTTGCAATGACTTCAGTGTTACTTGAGCTCCAAGTAACATCTACCCCATGCTTGCCTTTTGTCGGAAGTGCGATATTAGTTGTTATTCTATCTACTTGATCACCACTATCTATATAATCAATAATATCCATAGATTCTGTTGCATCATTGATAACTAGTTGATTGATTTTATCAATTTTACTTGATGTTTCTGTATATAAATCCGCTACCTGTGCATCAGAGAGTGCACTATTATATACACGAAAGTCTCCTATCATCCCTTTAAAAAATGGATCATTTTTAAAGATAGATTTTCCAATAAAGCCTGAGAAGCTAGCTGAAGGATCGATAACCTCTGCCAGTTTCTTTCCACCTGCTGAGCCTGAAGCTACCTTTTTTCCATTTACGAATAATGTCATTGTATCGGATTTTTCCGAGAAAACGACGGTAGCGACTTCCCATTCACCTGTTCTCATAGTCGATGTTGCCTTTACAAGTGATTCATTTCTCCATCCGGCTTTAGAAACCCCTGTTGCAGCTACATCTCCTGAGCCATGTCTTGGCGTAACAAAGAAATATTTATTGCCGTTTTCAGCATTATCTGTGACTGCCCCTAATCCAAAAATCCAACGATTAGCACCGTCATTCGTCCAATTCACAAGAGTGGAAATCGTGACTTCTTGTAAACCTGTTAATAAATCTGAACCATCTTCACTTTTTGGGATCTCAATATATCCGCTTTTTGACGTAGAACTACCCCCATTAAAGGAAACATATCCAACTTCATCATTTTTAACCAATTGTCCATTTTCCGGATTTTTAAATGCTCCGTCAAATGCCACTTCATTTCCTGATACATCATTCAATGTCAGTTGATCACCATTTTTACTACTCGATTTCATATCATAATGAAGAATCAGTTCAGGAGTTGCTGAGCTTTGCTCTTCTGCAAATAATGATTGCGGTATTAATCCTGAAAGAAGATTAAACATCATAATTGTTAATAAACAGATCGAGAGCTTTTTTCTGTTTTTCATTTTTTCACTCCTCGATATTTATTTCTCCATCGCATCACAATGTTCCTTTTAATGGGAGGATATTGTTGTTTGACCCGCTTTGCTTCTGGCAACGATCACCCGTTGTAATACGATAAATAATAATAACAATGCTCCAATGGCAATTTTTGTCCACCAAGAACTTAAAGTTCCTTCAAAGACAATAACTGTTTGAATAATTCCTAAAATAAGGACACCTACAACACTGCCAGCTACATACCCGGCACCCCCTGTAAGTAAGGTACCACCAATAACAACAGCTGCAATTGTATCAAGCTCTAAACCATTTGCATGCAGTCCATAACCTGATAACATATAGAAAGTGAAAATTAACCCGGCAAGTGATGAGCAAAATCCACTAACTGTATATATTAAAATTTTTGTTTTCCCGACAGGTAATCCCATTAATAAGGCAGATTGCTCACTTCCACCTAAGGCATACACATTACGCCCAAATTTCGAGTAATGAGCAACAAAAATAGCGGCAATCACCACTAACATCGCGATGATGACACTAATGGAAATAAAATTTCCTCCACCTACTGAGATTCGGGTACTAGCCATAAAATTAAAAAATTCATGGTTGATCGTGATCGATTCAACACTAATGAGATAGCATAAGCCTCTTGCCAGGAACATCCCTGCAAGTGTTACGATAAACGGCTGTAAGTTAAAGAAATGTATCAGGCAGCCCATACAGAAGCCAAGGAATGTTCCAACAAGTAAACTGATCGGAATCACAAGAACTGGAGAAAGTTGAGCATTCATTGTCAGGCTTGCTGCCACCATGCTTGTTAACGCGATGATCGAACCGACTGAAAGATCAATTCCTCCTGATAAAATCACGAATGTCATCCCTACTGCAACAACAATCAAGAATGCGTTATCAATAAACAAATTCAGAAAAACTTGTGTAGAAAAAAATCCAGTATATCTGAACGAGCCGAATATAAACATCATAATAAATAACAGAATTGTTGCTGTTAAGGGGAGATGTTTAGAATCGATTTGTAACCTTTTCGTCATGATACCGACACCCCCTCACTTTTTACTTTTGCCTTTTTCATTGAGAAAACACTGAATACTTTTTTTCTAAACTCAGGAGATTGTAATAAGCAAACAATTAAGACAACAACTGCTTTTACGACAAGGTTTATTTCTGGTGCAATTCCAATTGAGTAAATGGTTGTCGTTAAACTTTGAATGATAAGGGCACCTATCACTGTCCCCATTAAGTAAAATCTTCCGCCATTCAGTGATGTACCACCAATTACGACCGCTAATATGGCATCAAGCTCATACCATAACCCGGCATTATTACCATCTGCACTCGCTACATTTGAGCTTAGAATTAGACCACCAATCCCTGCACAAAGTCCAGAAAAAACATAAACCATTAATAAGATATTTTTAGAATTAATACCTGATAGCCTACTAGCTTCAGGATTCGTTCCAACCGATTCAATAAATAATCCTAAAGCGGTTTTTCTAGTTATTAGAGACGCAATAATCAGCACTGCTGCTACGATAAAAATGGAAAAAGGAAGCATAAGCCAATATCCGCCACCGATAAAGGTGTATGGATCATAATAGACTGTCATGATTTGCCCATCAGTAATTAATTGGGCTATACCTCGTCCAGCCACCATCAGTATTAATGTGGCAACAATTGGTTGAACACCGATCCGCGAAACAAGCACACCATTCCATAATCCCGTTAAAATAGAGATTCCAATAACCAATCCAATTGCAGTAAATAAAGGGAGTAAACTACCGCCCTTTGCCCCACTTACGGTCATGGCACCAACTGCACCAGCCATCGCAATAACTGAACCAACCCCTAGATCAACTCCTTTTGTTGCAATAACTAGAGTCATGCCAATCGAAACTAATAACAGTGGTGCTCCTCTATTAAGAATATCTATTAAACTACCTGTTAAATAGCCGTTCCTCACTTCAATTGAAAAGAAGCTTTTATCAAAGAACAGATTGATGAACAAGATGATGAGTAAAACGACAATTGGCCAAAATAATTTTGATTTCATCATGTCACACCTCCAGCCATTGCTTTCATAATATCTTTTTGTGTAATTTGTTGATTATTTTCTATTTCTGAAACTTTTTTATGATCTCGTAGAACCGCAATTTTTCGACAAGTTCGTAATACCTCTTCTATTTCAGATGAGACAAATAAAATGGACATCCCTTCTTTACTAAGTGACACCATAAGCTTTTGAATTTCTGCTTTAGCTCCTACATCAATACCTCTTGTTGGCTCATCTAAGATTAATAGATTAGGATTCGTAATTAGCCATCTAGCAAGCAGGACTTTTTGTTGGTTCCCACCGCTTAAATTTTTGATTAACTGCTCGGGATTTGGTGGATTGATGTTCAGTAATTTGATATATTCATCTGCCATTTCAATCTGCTTTTTTTGGGAATATACCTAAACCAACCTTGTATTCCTTGCATCGCGAGAATCATATTTTCTCTTATTGTGAGGTCTGCAATAATCCCTTCTGTTTTGCGGTTTTCAGAACAAAAAGCGATTCCCTTTGAAATAGCTTGTTTCGGGGATGTAAGGTTGGCTTTGCTTCCGTTTATCTTAAATTCACCTGTATCTGCTTTATCTGCTCCAAACAATAGCCTTGCCAACTCTGTTCTTCCTGAACCAAGAAGTCCAGCAAGACCTACTATTTCTCCTTCATGGATGTCAATATCAAAAGGAGAAATTTTCCCTTTCTTCGATACTTCTTTTCCTTCAAAAAGAGCTTTTTCTTTTCATTCGAATGATTGGCTCTTGCTTGATCATTGCTCTTAAGCTCGTTTAGGTCTTTTCCAATCATTTTTGAAACTAATTCAAGTCTCTCAATTTCATTTGTCATATATTCACCGATCCATTGGCCATTCCGTAAAACGGTTAATCGATCTGTTATTTCATAAATTTGGTCAAGGAAGTGACTGACAAACACAATAGCTAAACCCTCTTGTTTTAATTTCCGAATAACATTAAATAATTGATTAACTTCATTTTGATCAAGGCTTGATGTTGGTTCATCCAAAATCAGGACCTTCGCAGAGACTAAAAGTGATCGTGCAATTGCTATCATTTGTTGAATCGCAACCGAATAGGAAGAAAGCAGCTTTGTTACATCGATATCTAAGTTTAATCTTGTTTGCAACAACACTTTTGCTTGCCTATTCATCTCCTTCCAATCAAGACGACCTCTTTTCATTATTTCCCGACCAATAAAGATATTTTCTACGACAGAGAGATTCGTACATAAATTCACTTCTTGGTAAACTGTACTGATCCCAAGGGTTTGTGCTTCAAGTGGATTAGATACTTTTATGGGAGTTTCCTCCAGAGTGATTGTCCCTTTATCAAACGTATACACCCCTGTTAACACTTTAATTAAAGTCGATTTTCCTGCACCATTCTCACCCATAAGTGCATGAACCTCACCTGGGTAAAGTGTTAACTGCACATTAGATAAAGCTTTTACTCCCGGAAACTCCTTTGTTATTCCTTCCATGATAAGGACCGGAGTCTTTTTCACGCATTTCCCTCCCAAACTGTTTATTTTAAAAGCCACTAGTCAGTAATACCAAGATATACTACTAATCTAGTGGCTATATGTTTGTTATTCTCTTAATTAATATTCACGTGTTGGTAACAACTCTTCTGCTTGATCCATTGTATACATGCTTTCCTCGACAGCTACACGCTTTTCAATTTTTTCTCCAGCAAGATGTGCTTCAATTAAATCGACCATTTGCGGTCCAAACAATGGATTACATTCAATTGTGACGTTCATTTTGCCTGCTGCCATTGCCTCAAATGCTCCTCTTACTGCATCCACGCCGATGATTTTAATGTCTTCGCCTGGCGTCAAGCCATACTCTTCAATTGCTTGAATCGCACCGATGGCCATATCATCATTATGAGCATATAAAACATCGATGTTTTCCCCATCAGATTTTAAGAACGCTTCCATAACTTCTTTACCTTTAGCACGTGTGAAGTCACCTGTTTGAGATTTGATGATTTTTAGATTTGGATGATCTTTCATTACCTCTTCAAATCCTTCTTTACGGTCGATCGCTGGAGCTGAACCTACTGTACCTTGAAGCTCAACAATATTCACATCACCGTCCATATCCTTTGTTTCTTCGACTAGCCAGTTTGCAGCTTTTCTTCCTTCTTCAACAAAGTCAGAGCCTAAGAATGTTACCCAAAGTGAATCATCTTCAATATCTACAGAACGGTCTGCGAGAAATACGGGAATCCCTGCATCTTTTGCTTCCTGTAATACCGTTTCAAATCCTGTTTCAACAACCGGTGAAAAGACAATTGCATCTACCTTTTGAGCGATAAAAGAACGAATGGCTTTAATTTGATTTTCTTGTTTTTGCTGAGCATCTGAAAACTTTAACTCATGACCTGCGGCTTTTATGGCATCCTGCATAGACTTTGTATTAGCCGTTCTCCACTCACTCTCAGCTCCTACTTGCGAAAAACCGATGACTAACTTTTCATTAGATTTAGAATCTCCTGAACCAGCACCACCAGATTCTGTTTTCCCCCCTGTTCCTGATGAACTACATGCAGCTAGTAAAAGCATGAGCGACATCATGAGGAAAAATACTGTTTTTCTTTTTAAACGTTTTTTTATCATTTGCTTCTCCCCCTCTTCTTTCTCATTCAGATTGTTTTATAACCAAGCAACATTCCTTTATTGGAATAACCTTATTATAAAGCGTTTACACACTAGCAGTGAATGGAATAACTTTCGAAAAAATTGCAAATCATTTAGTTTACAAATTGCTTTTGTTTATAAAATTGTAAATTCTTTTAAAAATGTGTAAAATCTTTTCATCTACTTTTAACTCTTTCTATAGTAGAATATTTCTAGAAGGGGAGGAAGTTAATTGAAAGCGCATCCAAAATTATCTGATCTTTCATTACGAAAAAGAATAATCTTTGTTTTTTTGGTCATTCTGTTATTGCTTGCAACAATTAACTGTGTACAAATCTATCTTTTCCTTGGATATGTTCGGCAGTATAACGCGATGATGGAAACCATTAAATTAACAAATTCAATAAATGGTTCACTCAAGCAGATGCTGGATGAGGAGATAAGGGATATTGCATACGGAAAAGTACTGTTCGAAAATGGTACTCAATATGATCACCTTAACAATATGTACCATAACTTAGATAAAATTGAACAGGATGATAAGAATAGCCAATTTACCAAGGAAATTTCAGAGGTTCGCCAGACATTAACGACTACGACTGAATATATTGATAAACTCGGAGAACAAATACAAGAAAATGCACCTGCAGATACACGAAATATCACCTATGAATATATTACAATTCTAACAGACCTCATTGATGAAAAGGTTCAGTCACTCTTACAAAAAACCCTTTTGGTAAAAGGGGAATCACAAAATATCATATCCATTAACCTAAAACGAGATATCACTATTTATATTTGTGCATTTATTTCCGTCATTATGATCTCATTATTCTTTGCAATCTATATATCCGGAAGCTTTGTAAGGCCTATACGTCATTTAGGACAAAAAACAAATGAAATTGCTGAAGGAAATTTAACAATAGGAGCAATAACATATCCTTATAAAAATGAAATCGGAGAACTATGCCGCTCGTATAATCGTATGTTTCATAATTTAAAGGATATTATCTTAAGTGTGAGAAGAACAAATGATTTAGTCGTGTTAACCTCAAAGGATATTCACCAAAGTATTCTGGAGAACCGACTGGCAGGAGAAGAAGTTGCCGAAGCCACACAAAAAATATCAACCAATCTTCACACACAAGATCAACTCATCCAAAACTCAGTCTCAACATTTGAACATCTGCTTTATAAATATAACGAAATACTAGGAAAATCAAATAAAATCAACCTTCAATCAAATGAAACCTTACATATTACAAATAAAATAAGTAGTGAACTTATAACATTTCATCAACAACTTGGAAATATGAGTAAAATGATTGATTACATGAATACAGAATCAGAAGAACTTCAGAGATTGTCAGGAGAAGTGAATGAAAATATTCGATTCATTAAACTTGTTTCCCAGGAATTTAATTTACTGTACCTTTCTCTACTAAATGAGATGCCAAATCTTTCAGAAAATCAACATGTATCAAACACATTTACTCGAATAAAAAAAATTTCTGATGAAACAGATAGAGTTTCACAGCAAACTGATGACAAAACAAACGAAATTTCAAGACGATCATCTTCAATCAGAAAGCAAAACTCTGAAACACTAAAAAATATTCAAGCCAGTAAAATCATAACTGAGGAAGTACAGAGTGGCTTTAAAACGATTCTTTCGATTAGAAATAAACAGCAAGTTGAAATTGAAAGTATAAAGCAAGACATGAAGGAGGCGTTTGATCAAATGCTTTCTGTTCGTCAAATGATATCAGACATTGAGCAAAGCTCTCAAATAACAAATGCAGAATTAGCCGGTATTGCTTCTATGGGAGAAGAACAGCTAACGACTCTTGAGGAAGTTTCTGATTCATCCTATAAACTTGTTGAACGAATTCAAGAAATGAAAGATAACATAAGGCAATTCAAAATATAAGACCCGCAAACTTATAGCATGTTGTCGACATTATACAACTCTACTTATCATACTACTGGCAGGTTGATTAGAAATGAAATATATCAAATGGATCGTATCAAGTTTACGTGCAAAACTTCTATTGATGTTCCTTTTTTTAACGGTCATCCCTCTTATTCTTGTTGGGATGATTTCATATATGAAATCGTACGATATTTTTTCACAAAAGTCATATTCATTAGCTCAAATCCAACTAACACAATTACGCAGTGAATATGATGAGGTGATTCAAGACATCAAAAGATTTACTGAAATTGGGAAAAAGGACAGCACTGTCCATTTTCTAATAGACAAACAAAATACAGCTGAGGAATCAAAAAGCATTTTAGGAATGATAAAGCTTTACAGAGAAAGTTATCAATATAGTGATAGTATCATGAATATTAAAATTATTGGTCTTGATGGAAAAGCTGTTAGCGAAGATCGAGGAGTTCACCAATTAGATCATCAAACACTCACTAAACCTCCATTTGTGACACTACTTGATGAACCTACGAAAACGTTGATTGAGCCGATCTATAAAAATAGTAATCCAGCACTTTCCATGACAAGTACGATCGTATCCGATTCGTCCGAAGAAGTTATTGGTTTTATAGATATTGTCATTAAAGCTTCTATTTTTAAGGATATCCTTCACGATGCTTCCTTAAGTAACTCAAGCACCGTTCAAATTCAATCTGAGTCTGGAACTATTTTATTCTCGTATCCACAATTTGCAAAGACTTCACCACTCTCAGATCGAAAATCAATAGAAGAAAACAGCTCTGGTTATTTTACGAAAGGGTCCACATTTTTTGTTTATGATACATCTGAATTAACCGGATGGAAATTTATTAGATCTACACCATTAACAGAAATAACGAAAGAAGCAACTGAAATAAGGAGTCTCATTGTCTTAACAGTTGGCTCAATTTTAATTTTTACAATTGGATTATATATCTTTATTACTTCAAGACTGATTCTTCCGCTTCGCTTATTAAAGAGAAAGATGAAACAAGCTTCCCAGGGAGATTTGGAAGTGAAATTTGAAAATAAAGGGACAGATGAAATTTCAGAACTAGGTGAAAATTTTAATAGTATGCTCATAAAAATAAAGGACCTATTAACAAAAAGTGTAAATGAGCAGAAACAGTTAAAAAAAGCAGAATTACGTACGATGCAGGCCCAAATTAATCCTCACTTTCTATATAATTCACTTGAAACCATTATATGGATGGCGGAAGCAAGAAAAACGGGTCAAGTCATTGAAATTACAAAGGCATTATCCCATTTTTTTAGAATTTCTTTAAGTAAAGGAAAGGATGTGATTCCTCTCGAAGATGAGATTAATCACATCCGGAATTATCTTACGATTCAAAAAATGAGATACCAAGATATCTTAGATGTAACATTTCACTTGAATGAAGATATTTTAGAATACGAAATCATTAAATTAACACTTCAGCCTATTGTTGAAAATGCAATTTATCATGGAATAAAAAATAAACGTGGCAAGGGGTTTGTACGAATTAAAGGTGATTTCACACCTGAAGGATCTATTTCAATTGATGTAATAGATAATGGTATTGGAATGAAAGAAGACAAATTAGAAGAAATTCGATCTCAATTATCTCAAGGTGTCCCATTTGAAAAAGAACAAGGTGGCTTTGGTATGGTAAATGTTCATCAACGAATACATTTACACTATGGAGAACCTTTTGGTCTTACAATTAATAGCTGGTATGGGTCAGGTACACGTGTCAGTTTGATCATACCTGCAGAAGGGAGAAACAGATGAAAAAAGTATTTTTAGTAGATGATGAAATGGCTATCCGCGCGGGGATCGGGAAAAGTATTGATTGGAAACTAGAAGGGTTTATCTATTGCGGCGATGCTTCAGATGGCGAAATGGCCCTTCCATTGATTGAAAAACACCAACCTGATATTGTCATTACTGACATTAAAATGCCTTTTATGGATGGACTGGAACTCAGTCGTATTCTTCGTGAAAAAATGCCTTCAATAAAAATCATTATTCTAAGTGGTCATGATGAATTTGAATATGCTAGGGAAGCAATGCGTATTCAAGTTGCGGAGTATTGCTTAAAACCTGTAAGTTCTCTAGATTTACTTACTATTTTAAAAAAGGTCTCTTCAAAAATAGATGAAGAGGAACTGAAAAATAAAAGAATAAATGACCTGGAAAATCAAATTTCTCAAAATAAATCTGCTACTAGAAATAAATTTTTATATGAAATTTGTGAAGGCTCATATACCTCTTCAAGAGCTATAAAAGAGGCGACACAATTAAATATTAATCTAATCTCAAGCTATTATTATGTTGTTATTATTGAATGTACAATTGAATCAGACTTTATTAACTGGATCGAAGAGGAATATGATTGTTTGCGATTCAGCAGAAAATTGAAGGAAACGATTTATATTATGAAAGGCGAATCAAAACAGGCACTTGAATATGAAGCAGAAGTAATTCGAAAACGTCTCCTCCTTGCTCATGAAGATCTACATCCAAAGAAACCATTAATCTTTGGTATCGGAAGAGTAGAAAGTCGTATCAAAGGGATTTCTGTTTCGTTTTCGGAAGCTGATGAAGAAAAAAGCTATTCAAGTATTATTCATAAATACAGTTCTAAGGGAACTGAAATAGATATTGAATCAAAGAAAGAGCTCCAACATTTTAACCGCAGAGACTTAATTGACTTTTTAAAATATGGACTTCTATGCGATATTTCTAGTTTTGCTCGTACCTATTCATCTTATCTGTCAATGGGAAATATTCGTTCACCTTTTACAACGTATTATTTTTTAATGGATTTCACCATAACGATTTCACATTATTTAAAGGAAGGAGAAATGGACCGTCTTGAAGTTATGCAGGAGATTAATCAATTAGAAGTGAAAGCAAGCTGGATTAGGAACTATAATGAGGTTCTAGCCTTTATAGAGGAAATGCTGCACCTCGTTTTATCAACCAGAGATTGTTTAACAAGCAAATACTCATCATCTGTTCAAATGGCTATGGATTATATTAATAAAAATTTTCCCGACTCACAATTATCGTTACAAACAGTTGCTGATGCCGTAAATGTAAGTGCCTCCTATTTGAGTCATTTGTTTAGTCAGGAAACAGGTAAAACATTAATTGAATATTTGACAAACACCCGTATTGATATGGCAAAAAATCTATTAAAGTCAACAAACAATAAAACCTATGAAATTGCCGATCAAGTTGGATATAGTGATTCACATTATTTTTGCAAGACCTTCAAAAAAATAACCGGATTAACAACAAAGCAATTTAAACATCAAAGACAGGATTTTTTGGTTTAGGCTTTGGAATTAACAATTCCGATCCTTATTTAGAGTAGTACGTAATATTTCTATTTTTCTCACAAAATTTGAAGGATTGTTAATATATCTTTCCAATTACCTTTGATTAATTAAACATTTTTATAAGATAAAAAGAAAAGCAGAGGTCTAATTTCCTTAAACCTCTGCTCCATGATCTTATCTTCTCCAAATAGCTTCATTCCACTTTAATTCATTACGGAATTGTCTCACATTTGTATCTTTGTCGATGACAACCACTTCGATTTTTGCCATATCAGCAAAATCATATAATTGTTCAGTTGTTACTTCAAAAGAGAATACTGTATGATGTGCTCCGCCAGCATAGATCCAAGCTTCTGTTGCTTCACTTAAAGAGGGCTGAGGCTTCCACAATACTTTTGCTACCGGTAAATTTGGTGTCTCAATAGTAGGTTGTTCAGCTTTCACTTCATTGATGACTAGACGATATCTTCCACCTAATTCGATAAGTGAAGCATTTACTGCATCTCCACCTTTACCATCGAATACTAGACGTGCTGGATCCTCTTTTCCACCGATACCTAAAGGATTTACAACAATTTTAGGTTTTGTCGCAGAGACTGTCGGACAGATTTCAAGCATATGTGAGCCAAGAATCATTTCGTTGCCAGGCTCTAAGTGGTACGTATAATCTTCCATGAAGGAAGTTCCTTTATTACCGGAAATAATTTTCATTAATCGTAATAATGCAGCTGTTCTCCAGTCACCTTCACCTGCAAATCCATATCCTTCTGCCATTAAACGTTGAGAAGCTAGTCCCGGAAGTTGTTTCATGCCATGTAAATCTTCAAAATTTGTCGTGAATGCGCTGTAATTCCCTTTAGACAAGAATGCTTTTAATCCTAACTCAATACGTCCTTGCTCAAGAATTGAGTCTCTAACTGCTCCTGGCTCACTCGCTTCTGTTGGAAGCTCGTATAATTCACTATACTCTTTATAAAGTTCATCTAACTGATCATCTGTTACTTTTTTCATTTCTTCAACAAGATCACCAATACCGTAATAGTCTACTGTCCAGCCAAACTTAATTTGTGCTTCAACTTTATCTCCGTCTGTTACGGCAACGTTTCTCATATTATCTCCGAAGCGAGCAACTCGAATATTTGGACCTTCTGTAACTCCAACAGCCGTTTTCATCCAGCTACCTAGTTTTGATGTAACATCTTTGCTTTGCCAATGTCCAACAATTACTTTTCTTGACACATCCATACGAGTTCCGATAAATCCGTACTCTCTGTCACCGTGAGCTGCTTGGTTCAAGTTCATAAAGTCCATGTCAATATCGCTCCATGGAATATCACGGTTATGTTGGGTATGAAGGTGAAGTAATGGTTTTTGTAGTGCCGTTAGTCCTGCGATCCACATTTTAGCTGGTGAGAATGTGTGCATCCATGTAATAATCCCTGCACAATTTTCATTTGTATTTGCTTCAAATGCCAGATTTCTAATTTCCTCTGCTGTCTTAACAACAGACTTGAATACGATATTAAAAGGAAGATCTCCTTCTTTATTTAACCCGTCTACAACTTCCTGCGAGTTGTTGGCCACTTGGCGTAATGGTTCTTCTCCGTATAAGTTTTGACTACCTGTAACAAACCAAAATTCATAAGGTCTTGTTTTTAACATGTGAATTCCTCCTAATTTATATAGATTGTTAGATTTATTGTTTAGTTAGTTAGCTTATTTTTTCTGTCCGTAATATGCATTTGCACCGTGTTTTCTTAAGTAGTGTTTATCTAATAATGTCTGATCCATAGGCGGGATTTCCGGGTTAATTTGGTATGTGTGGAAATTCATTTTTGCCACTTCTTCCAAGACAACAGCGTTATGGACTGCTTCACTTGGGTCTTTTCCCCAATTGAATGGGGCATGACTATGAACTAGTACACTAGGAATCTGTGATGGATCTATGTCTTTAAATGTTTCAACAATCACATTCCCTGTTTCCAATTCGTACTCACCTTGAATCTCTTCTTCTGTCATTCTTCTCGTGCAAGGTACAGTACCGTAAAAATAATCCGCTTGCGTTGTCCCTAATGCATGAATAGGTTTACCCGCTTGAGCCCAGCTTGTTGCCCACGGGGAATGGGTATGAACAATTCCCCCAATTCCGGGAAAGTTTCGGTAAAGAACCAGATGTGTTGGGGTATCAGATGATGGGTTTAAATTACCTTCGACAATATTCCCCTCTAAATCAAGTACAACTAAATCTTCGACTGTCAACTTGTCATATGCAACGCCGCTAGGCTTGATTACGACTAGTCCTTCCTCTCGGTCATAACCGCTTACATTTCCCCATGTAAACGTTACCAACCCGTACTTCGGTAAAGCTAAATTTGCTTCCAACACTTGCTTCTTCAAACTTTCTAACATGATCTGGTTAGCACTCCTTTCAAGCATTTTTCATCTTGTACGCATAAACTTAAACTCATATTTAAATCATATCGTAATTTGTACGTACAATCAACAAGAATTTAAATAAGTGATGCATTATAAATTCAATCTATCCTTTAAAACATGTGTAGACAACGAATCCTTTTTTGGAAGCACTCGACAAGAAAAACTGTTCCTGTCGAGTTGGCAAATTTACTCATAACTTACCGAAGATTTTCAACTGCTGCTCTTTCAATAACAAGACCGTTTTTATACCGTTCCATAAATTGCTCAAAGCCTTCTACATCTTTCGGATCTGGAGACACTGTCTTCACTGATTGATCAACAAATACTTTGTCATTTAAAAACTCTTCCAAAGATTCCTGTTCCTTTTTGTTTATCATATAAGATCCAAGTAGGGCCATTCCCCAAGCACCGCCCTCTCCTGCCGTTTCCATAACAGACACAGGAACATTAAAAGCAGCTGCCAAGACACTTTGACCAACACCTTCGGTCTTGAATAGTCCGCCATGACCTAATACTTCATCCAATTTTACGTTTTCTTCATTTAATAGAATATCCATACCTATTTTCATCGCGCCGAATGCTGTAAATAATTGCACACGCATGAAATTAGCTAGATTGAAACGACTTCCTGAAGAACGAACAAACAATGGACGGCCTTCTTCAAAATGAGTCATATGCTCACCTGAAAGATAACCATATGATAATAGGCCACCTCCATCCTGATCTCCTTGAAGGGCTTGTTTAAATAACGTTTCATATATTTTGTTCTTGTCACCTTCAATACCCATTGCACCTAAAAATTCTTCAAATATTCCGATCCATGCATTTAAGTCCGAAGAACAGTTGTTGGAGTGAGCCATCGCTACCAAATTACCTGTAGGTGTTGTGACAAGATCAATTTCAGGATGTACTTTGGACAAATCTTTTTCGAGTACAACCATGGCAAAAGCAGATGTTCCGGCAGAAACATTACCAGTACGTTTCGCTATACTGTTTGTGGCAACCATGCCTGTTCCTGCATCACCTTCAGGAGGACAAAGCGGAATACCTGCTTGCAGTTCTCCAGTAACATCGAGAAGCTTGGCCCCTTCTTCTGTTAATACGCCAGCATTTTCCCCCGCTATTAAAACATGAGGCAAAATGTCTTCCAGTTTCCAAGATAATTTCTTGTGAGCAACCAATTCATTGAACTGATTGATCATGGTTTGATTATAATTCTTTGTTTGTAGGTCAATCGGAAAGACACCGGAAGCTTCACCAACACCCAACACCTTCTGTCCTGTCAACTTCCAGTGAACGAAACCTGCTAATGTTGTCAAAAAGGAAACATCACCAATATGTTCTTCCTGATTTAAAATCGCTTGATATAAGTGAGCAATACTCCATCTTTGAGGAATTTGATAGTTAAACAGTTCTGTTAATTCCTTCGAAGCATCTCCGGTTATATTGTTACGCCATGTACGGAATGGGACTAAAAGCTTTTCATTTTTGTCAAAAGCCATATACCCATGCATCATCGCACTAAATCCAATAGCACCAACCGTTTGTAAAGTGATGCCATACTGTTGCTTTACATCATTAGCCATCTTTTGAAAGCTGTCTTGAACACCCTTCCAAACTTCCTCTATACTATATGTCCACAGATTATTTACATAACTATTTTCCCATTCATGGCTTCCGGATGCGATTGGTGTATTATCTTCGCCGATTAAAACTGCTTTAATTCGAGTTGATCCAAGTTCAATACCAAGTACTGTCTTACCGCTTTGAATTGCGCTTTTCACATTAAGACTCATTCAAAATTCCTCCAATACATTATCGTTTTTATAAACAAACTGCAGTAACCGCTTACACAACACTTAATAAATGTTAAAAAACGTATTGTCATTTCTATTCTTTACTAAAGAAGTTTTCAAGTTACTAAGTTTAACTGTCAACAACTCAAAACCTTGTGCGTATATATATGAAATTATAAGTTTATAATACTATAATTGGTACGTACAATCAACAATGATTTGAATGTATCTTACATGTTGGACCACAGGATTATATTTAGATTAATTCCCAAACATTTTTCATAGAAAGCGCATTTAACATAGATTACTTTCCGTAATCAAATGACAAAATCATCACAAAATACCGGTAGATTGTTCCAGTTAGAGTTCCAATGACAAAATGATATAATACCTTTATTATGACTAAAAAGTAGGAACCGCATGTTCTATTAGTAGGGGGTCTCAAAAAGGACATGGAAAAAATGATATTTGAGACGAACAATAAAAAATATCAAGAACTTATTGAAGTAAAAAATGCTGTTATTTTTCATTTGGATCTAGAAAAGAACTTCGTTTCATTAAATTATGAATGGTCGAATTTAATGACATACACAGTTAACGAAACCGTAGGGACATCTTTTTTAACATATGTTATGGAGGAAGATCGAACTATGATTAATGAGCAATTCTACTCTTTAATCACGGGAAAAACCGATGGGGTTCATAAAGAATTTAAGTTAATCACTAAGCTAGGTCAAGTAGAAGATGCTCACTTATTTTTAAGGGTTAACCTAAACGAGAAAAAGAAGGCAGAATCCTTTTCAGGAACTATCACCTGTTTAACTTCTCGAAAAAACAATATCGACACTTATAAAAGAGACATGCGAAATTATCAATTAATCTCTGAAAAAATGACAGACATGGTTGTGCCGTACTTGCTCAAGACGGATTAATCTTGTACGCATCCCCTTCACATACATCAATTTTAGGCTTGGAACTTGATGAATATATAGGCAGTTATCCGATTAAGCATATTCATCAGGATGATTGGGAGAGAGTCTTCCACACCTTTCACAAGATGGTTGAATCGTGGGAAAGCATTGAGATCGAGTATCGATGCTTACACAGGGATGGACATTGGCTTGATTTAGAAATGAAATGTACACCAATAAAAGGACCCAGTGATGAAATCCAGGTGATTTCCGTCAGTCGGGATATTACCGTGAGGAAAAAGGCAGAGGAAGAATTACGACAGACATCTATAAAACTTAAAACACTCATTGCTTCTCTCCCCTATGGAGTCAAGGTTGAGAATGAAAAGGGGGATGTTTCCCTGTTTAATGATGCCTACTTAAAGCTATTTCCTCAAAACAACAAGGCACCTGAATCATATGTGGATGAAGGAAATCACATAGCTCCAAATGATCAAATTTATAACCTTGAAAAGAAAGATATTATCAATAAACGTCAAAGCCGTCTTTCAGAGGAAATTCATTTAAAAAATGGACGAATAATTGAACGGGATGCCATCCCTTTGATAGAAGATGCACATTTTGATGGGTATCTATGGATATTCCGTGACGTTACAAATGAAAAGGAAGCAGAGCGGAAACTTCAAAAAGCCAACCAAATTCTGAAAGAGCTTTCACTACTGGACGGGCTGACTGGAATTGCTAACCGTCGTTGCTTTGATGAAGAATTAAATAGAGAGTGGAATAATCGAATGTATCATTCAGAATCAATATCTTTACTGCTTCTAGATATTGACTATTTTAAGCAGTTTAATGATTTATATGGACACCAGGCCGGCGATAACTGTCTTAAACAAGTAGGAAGCATCCTAAAAAATACACCGAAAAATCTATATGACTTATTAGCCCGTTACGGTGGAGAAGAATTCGCTATCCTTCTTCCAGGTTGTACAATTGATCAAGCAATCATAATGGCTAACACTATCCAAGAAGCAATAAGGTGCGCAAATATTATCCATGAGGGATCAAAAGTTAAAGATATCCTTACACTAAGCATAGGAATTTCAACGATCATACCTAAGCAAACGAACAAACCTGAAGATCTAATCATTGCAGCAGATAAAGCATTGTATGATGCAAAGAGAAATGGCAGGAATCGGTATTCCATACTTTCTTGATCATATTAATCATTCTTTTTAACCTTTTTCTACAGAGATTTAAATAAAAAGACAGGCACTTTTCCATGGGATAGTGCCTGTCTAATAAAGAATTAAATGATATCCAAAAATGTAAGTGTATTCTATATAAACATATAGTAAACAATTACATTATACTTCTACTGTTTCAAAAAACTGTGGTAAATAATCCTTATGTGCTTCCATCATTTCATCCAAAATCTGTTTCCCCACTTTATCAGATGGTACTAATGGATTTATTGTCATCGCTAATATCGCTGTATCATAGTTTCCTGTTACTGCTGCCTCTGCTGCTACACGTTCAAATGATTTAATTTGTTGTACTAGCCCTCTAACCGCTACTGGTAAATCTCCATTAATGATTGGTTTTGGACCTTCCTTCGTGATGACACAGCTTACTTCCACTGCAGATCCATAAGGAATACTGGCGATTGCTCCATTATTAATAGTGTTAACAGGCTGAATATCACGTTTATCGTTATAAATAGAAGAAATTAACCGAACAGCTGCATCACTGTAATACGCTCCGCCGCGTTCTTCCAACTGAGGTGGCTTGATGGATAAATTAGGATCTTTGTAAAGCTCAAACAATTCATCTTCTAATTTCTTCACCACTTCCGCTCTTGTTGTGCCTTCTTTAAAATTTTTCATCTCTTTTTCCAACATTTCATCACTCTTATAATAGTAAAGGTGATATGGACAAGTGAGGGCATTTAATGCACGGATAAATTCCGGCTCCCATCCTTGTCCTTCTATGTTTTTAACAAAGCTGCTGTTCTCTGGATTTGATAACAATTCGATTACTTTCTCCTTCACACTTACACCGTCCAAATACACATCCAATCCATATACCATATGATTTAAACCGGCAAAATCAATCCGGATACGAGAATGGTCAACATCTAATAGCTTTGCTACTCCCATCTCTATACCGATCGGAACATTACATAACCCTACTATTTTTTTATGATCCGAATAGCGAAGAACAGCTTCCGTCACCATGCCTGCAGGGTTTGTAAAATTGATCAACCAAGCATCAGGACATAGTTCTTTCATATCTTTTACAATGTCCAAAATAACCGGAATTGTACGCAATCCCTTAAAGAGTCCACCAGGTCCATTTGTCTCTTGACCTAACACTCCATGACTCAAAGGAATTCTTTCATCTTTCGCACGTGCATCCAGTAATCCTACACGAAATTGAGTTGTTACAAAGTCGGCACCTTTTAATGCCTCTTTTCTATCTAATGTTAAATGAACCTCGATCGGGAGACCTGCCTTTTCAATCATTCGTTTTGCAAGGTTCCCTACAATTTCTAACTTTTCCTTCCCTGCTTCTATATCAACCAACCATAATTCCCTTACAGGCAACTCATCATATCTTTTAATAAAACCTTCTACTAATTCAGGAGTGTAACTTGAACCTCCGCCAATAGTTGCGATCTTAATTCCTTTACTCATGGAACATTCCTCCTAAAATAACGAATTTACAAGACCTATTATAGAGATGATAAAGAGTAGACGATATAGTTTTGAAAGCGCTAGATTTGTTTTTCTCCTAAAGGAATTTGTTTCCTAAAAGTAACACTGCGTTTCTCTTATGAAGTATAATGACAAAAGAAAGTTTACATGAAGGAGAGATGCATTTGTTTACAAATGAGGAAATTGCCACTTTCAATGAACTTGAGATGCTGATTTACAAATACGTTATGCAAAATAAAGAAAAAGTGATATATATGCGTATACGAGATCTTGCTGATGAAGCTCATGTTTCCACCTCTACAATCATGCGTTTTTGCCGGAAAATAAATTGCGAAGGCTTTTCTGAATTTAAAGTGAAACTTAAGCTGTCAATGGATGAAAAAAGTGATATCTCGATCAAAAGCGGTCAGTATGTGTTGGGGGAGTTTTTTGAGCGCACTCAAAATGAGAAGTTCATCGCTAAGCTGGAGGATGCTGCAGACACCATCTCTAAAGCTAGTCATGTATATTTTATCGGAATCGGCAGTTCAGGTACACTTGCTGAATATGGTGCTAGATATTTCTCGAGCTTAGGTACTTTTTCTACATATTTAAAAGATTGGTATACACCTATTCATGCCAATTTGAATAACAGCATGACGATTGCATTGTCCGTCTCCGGAGAAAATGAGTTTACCCTATCTCATATTCATAAATTAAAAGAAAAGAACAGTAAAATTCTTAGTGTTACAAACAATGCACAGTCTACAATCGCTAAAATTTCTGATAAAAATGTGTCTTATTATGTGACCGAAGAATTTTTTGAATCTGCGAATATTACAACTCAGATTCCAGTTATTTTTATCTTAGAGGAACTTGCTAGAAGGGTGTATGAGAAGAGTAGGAAGTTGGATTGAGTCTGAATAATAATATGAATATGACACATGGTATAAAACCCCTTTTACTAAGAAACAATAATTAGCAAAGTTGCACCAAAGAGGAGCTTGCAAATGGATAAATTTCTACATAATTTAGACTTAGGAGCAGAAGGTCTTTGGTTTCCCGTAACAATAAGTATTATATTAGTATTATTAGTTTTATTACTTCCTAAGAAAAATATTTCTTGGAGAGAAATATATATTACGTTTGGTATAGTAGGCCTTGCTACTTGGATTAGCGATGCCACAATTGCCAGAGCATTGGATCTTATAGATTTAGGTGATCCTAATAAAGGTGGAATTGGAGATATACTCTCGTATACATTTATACCAACTTCTCTTGCCATATTGTTTTTAAATTACTATACAAAAGAAAACAAATGGAAGTTATCTATCCTTTTCTCGGTTATTTCATTTTTGATTGAAGTTGGAATGGTCTACTTTGGATACATGAAGTACACTGGATGGAGTATGGTAATTTCTTTCGTAGTTTTTATTTCTGCCTTTGCTTTCCTTTTACCACTTCACTTAAAAATAATAAAAAATGAAGAATAACCAATGTCGGTGTTGGAAGTTTAATGCCTACATAAATATTGGATATTATTATTGCGTAATTAAGGTCATCAAAAACACATATTTACAAATAAAAGAATATTCCAGCTTTTTAAAAATTGATTCCCTTACATTAGGAACCGACTTTTTATTGGATTGTTTTATTAGTCGAGTAGAAGCTACTAAAATACTGTCTCTAATTAAAAAACGTAAGACAAAACTATTTAATATGAAAAAAGGATGGCTTTTAACCACCCTTTTCTTCTTATATTCTATTAAAAATAGTTGGACTTATATAATCAGGAATATTTCCTTATAACCAACAATTGATCACAAAGTACAAGAGTGCTAAAAGTTTGTTTCTTGATTTAAATGCCTAGTTTTCCTACACCTTTTCAAACTCATCTGGATCGGCAAACATACGTTTATCCTGATTCAAGTCGTTGATTTTTTCCATGTCTTCTTGTGAAAGTTCAAAGTCAAATATATCTGCGTTTTCAGCGATTCGATGCGGTTTTGTCGACTTTGGAATAGTGATGACTTCTGTTTGCAAATCCCAACGAATAATAACTTGAGCTGTCGATTTATTATATTTCTCAGCGATTTCCACTAAAACGGGATCCTCAAGTAGACCACCCTGCATTAACGGAGACCAGGCCTCAAGCTGAATTTTATTTTTTTGCAATACTCGTGAAGTTCCCTTTGATTAAATCTTGGGTGGTATTCAACTTGATTGACCATTGGGACAATTTCACAATTTGTGATGATTTCTTCTAGATGGTGAATTTTAAAATTACTGACGCCAATGGCACGTACTCGACCATCTTTATAGAGCTTTTCAAGTGCCTTCCATGTGTCTACATACTTCCCACGGGATGGCAGCGGCCAGTGAATTAAATATAGATCTAAATAATCTAAACCTAACTTTTCCAAACTTTCATCAAAAGCCTTTAATGTCGTATCATACCCTTGGTCAGCGTTCCATAGTTTAGTTGTGATAAATAACTCTTCCCTAGGAACATTTGATTCAGCAATGGCTCTGCCTACGCCCTCTTCATTTTTATAGATGGCTGCTGTATCTATGCTTCGATATCCTGCCTCTAGAGCAGATTTTACTGAACGAACAACTTCCTCACCATCTTGCACCTTAAAAACACCTAAGCCAATCCATGGCATTTCAACACCATTATGTAATGTTGTTGTGCTTATTAAAGAATCGATCATGGGTCACCACTCCTTTAATCAATTTGAGTTTGTTTATCCTATAAACTTAGTATATAGGTGGTCTTCCTATTTTTCAAATAATTAGAACAATCTAAAATGTAATAGCCTCTTAACTCCATCTACTAACAACTTAACGACTTACCCATTCAATCGTTCTCGCAAGAAGTTGAGTAAAATTCTCATTTAGCAGACCTTCTTTATTATGTGCCGGGGTAAGACAGCATACCTTACCTTTGCCATAATGATGATACCATCCTGCAATCGAATGCCCATCCTCTGACTCTGATTTCAAAAAGACATTCGTTTCCTCTTCCTTTACTTTGACAAAATAATGCTCATCTAAAAGGTCAAATGAAACTGGACCAAACACATCGTTTCCTTGTACACTCGTATATTTCACTTGTGAATGTTGAACAGGATGGTATTCAAAATGACCTTTTAATAGTTTCGTATAGCTACTATTAATATCATATGAAGCAAGACCAGAATGCCAGCCTAGCCAACCACCACCTTGATCAACATACCGGAAAATTGCTTCCCCAATCTCCTCATTCATCCACGTATCAACCTTTTCATCGGTAGGATTGATACGATCTTCTTTAAATAAAATGACAGCATCTGGTTTTTTCGCCAATTCTTCGCTTAACTGATTTGTTTGAACTTCCACACATTCAACTTTTTCGTTTTCATTTAATAAACCTAAAGCGTGATCTAAGGATGCATTGATCCATTCCTTTGGATGATAGTAATCACCTAAAACAACAACGATTCTTTTCACATTTATCACTCCTTCTTTTAAATTTTGACCCCCAAACAATAAGTTTGAGGGTCCGGTTCTTATTGGGGCATTGGTTCTCCCTTAAAGTTTATAAATGAAGCGTTTTTATCAACTTTCTGTTTTTTCTCGATAATATCCAAAATTCCACGAGCTGATTCCCCAGGTGTTCCAGGAGCTTTCTCCCCACCCATATCGGTTTTGATCCATCCTGGATGAATTGCATAAACTGAAACTTCGTCTTTAGCTAGATATTTCTTAAGCTGCTGTGAAAACATGTTTAACGCGGCTTTAGAAAGAGCGTAAGGATAATCACCGCCATATGCATTTTGGAAGCTTCCGGCCTCAGATGAGATATTAATGATAGATGCATCTGGTCCTTTGGACAGTAGAGGTAAAAAGTGTTTAACCACACGCATCGGTCCAAAAAGGTTTATGTTAAAGGATTGCTCCACCTTTTCCATATTGATTTCTTCAATTGTTTTTGAACGCTCATCTAAAATAGCAGCATTATTTATGATTACATCAAGCACGATGTTTTCTGCTTTTAACATTTCCGATGCCGCTTGACAGGTTGCTTCTTCCGCAATATCTAATGATAAAACGTGTATCTGATTAGGAAAAAGAGAGCTTAGTTGTTTTAACTGATCTGTTTGTTTTACTGTGTTTCTGATACCTGCAAAAACAGTATGTCCTCTTTTGACTGCCTCAGTCGTTAAAGCAAGACCAAGACCTCGGTTAGCACCTGTGATGAATAAATTCATAGAATCCTCCTTATCTAGTTTTTGACTGGTTTACGTCCTAATTCTTGAAGTCCTAACATGACTCCTAGTTGAGGAACTGCGTCGAAAAAGCAATATCGACCAACTCCATACTCTCCTTTATGTACTAAAGGAATTCCTTTTTCTTCAACAAAGTTAATATGTTCTTCAAACCCATTCACAGTAAACGTAATAAACTGTACACCTTGCCCATGCTTTTGTTTAAACTCTGTATATGGACTTTCCTCGTCAAGTGGTTCTAACAGCTCTATTGTGACAGGTCCCATTTGAAGGTTCGCTATTTTTACTCGGGCAGGAACATGTTCTCCACGGAAAACCGTGTAAGTCTCACCTGTTGGATCTGGTGTATAATCTTCTGGCGGAAGAATAACCTCAGGCGCTTCTACACCAAATAATTCCGAAAAATTTTTCGCCGCAACATGAATATCTTCAACGACTAAACCTATTTTGATAAGATTATTGTTTTCAATTTTATTCATGACGCTTCCCCCTATTTATCATTTTCAAGAAGCTCTAGCATAATCTTTAAATCTTTGAATGTATCCATATACGCATAGCGTCCACCAGTATATTCCCCTTTTTGTACTAAAGGCATATTTTTCGATTCCATGATCGACACTTTTTCTTTCATTCCATTGATAATAAAAGCAATATGATGCGGGCCTTCACCATGTTCATTTAGGTGATTTCTCCAAGTACTAGGATGTTGATCAGGCTCAATTAATTCTAATTGAAGTGAACCCATATCGAAAAATGCTAATTTTGAGCGAGCTTCAGAAGATGCTCCCTCGAATTCTGTTTGAGCTTTATCGACAGAGTCAGTCCAGTTCCACTGTGGTTTTTCTACTCCAAAGAAATCAGCATAAGCTTGTGACACCGTTTCTATATCATGAACTAAGATTCCAATTTGAGCGATTACCTTTGTACCTAATACACCATTTTGAGATTGAGTTTGATTTGACATTTTTATTTCTCTCCTTTTTTAACATCATATATATTTACAATGGATAATCCATTGTCATTCCTATTTTTTCATTTAATCTTCAAATCCCCATTTTTTCGATAGTTTGAAAAAGGTCATTGTCATGATTAAAGCAATAATTAATAGAATCCACGCTTGTGCTGAAGCATATCCCATATTAAAGTACTGAAACGCATTTCGATAGAGATACAAAGAATAGAACAACGTGGAATTGTCCGGTCCTCCATCGGTGATGATAAAGGCTTCTGCAAAGGATTGAAAAACCGCGATCATTCCTGTAATGGAATTAAAAAGAATTGCTGGTCGTAACCCTGGTAGCGTAATATGAAAAACTTTTTGAAAAACATTTGCTCCGTCAATGGATGCAGCTTCATACAAGGATTTCGGGATATCACCTAAAGCCGCTAAATAGATTAAGATCATATTTCCAGACATCCAAATCGACATGATAATAAATCCTGGTTTTGCCCATGTTGGACTTGAAAACCACCCAGGTCCTTCGATTCCAAAAATGCCAAGAAGAGAGTTGACAACACCTGAATCAGGTTGTAATACCCAAATCCACAAAATAGCTAGAACAACAAATGGAACTAGTGTTGGAATGAAGAAAACAACCCTAAAAAAAGAAATCCCTTTGATATTTTTTGTATTTAATAGAATCGCAATAAAGATGGTCACAACTGTAGTGATCGATAATCCGACAAAGATCATATACATGGTGTTTCCTAGGACGGTTAAAAACAAATCATCTTTAAAGAGAAGCTGCTTATAGTTTTCCAATCCTACAAAGATTGGATCAGAAATTAAGTTATACTCTGTCATAGAATAGTAGAGTGAACTAAACATGGGATAGGCTGTAAAAAAGAGAAAACCGATAATCCACGGAGAAATGAAAAGCAGACCATTTCTCAAATTTCTTCTTTGTGTGTTCATAAAATTAGCACCCCTGTTTTTTAGAAAGTTGCTCCTATTTTAATAGAGTGAAGGAATGATTTTACCCTTTTGACCCAGTAAAAGTGATTCCTTCAATGAAATATCGTTGTAGGAAGAAGAATATGATAATGATTGGTAGTGTCATCGCCACACCGATCGCCATCAGTAAGCCCCATCTAGGATCATTTTGTGACATGATTTGCTGAACACCTAACGAAAGTGTGTATAGACTATTGTCACTTAAGAAAATCAATGGCCCTAGAAAGTCTCTCCATGCTTCTATAAACTGAAAGATCACGACTGTAGCTAAAATCGGTTTAGATAACGGTAAAATAACTTTCCAGAAAACAATAAATTCATTTGCTCCATCCATTTTTGCTGCTTCCGATAATTCTTTCGGAATGCCTTTGAAAAACTGTCTTAATAAGAAAATAAAGAAAGCGTTACCGAAAAAGTGTGGAACAATTAAAGGATAGTAAGTTCCAATCCAGCCAATATCTTTGAATAAAAGGAATAAAGGTATCATGATCACTTGAAAAGGTAGCATCAAGGTTGCTAAAACAATGATGAAAATGCCATCACGATATTTCCAATCAATTCTTGAAAAACCATAGGCAATGAGAGAATTAGAAAGAACTGCTCCAATACATGTAAAAAGGACAATGATGAGTGTATTCTTTAAATATAAAAAGAATGGAAATGCGGAGAAAGCTTCTTTATAATTCGACCAATTTAAAACTTCCGGAATCCAAATTGGTGGGTCAGCAAATAGTTCTGTACTGCTTTTTAATGAGCCCGATATGAGCCAAAGAAATGGCACAATAAAAGCTAAAGAAAATAGTATCAAAATGACGTAGACAACGAACTTATTTAATCTTTTATTCACCTTTGTCAGTGTTGTTGCTTGCCTTTGATTAGGATGAACCTTTGCTTCTGCCGCTGGGAGTGTCATCTTCAAAATCTCCCTCCTTACTTTTTTTAAAAACCCCGGATTTTCCTTTTAGAAAAATCCGGATACTCTTCTTTATCCCATTCTTAACGGGCAGTAACACCTATACCTTAAAGCTATAAAGATACGCCTTATCACTGCCCGTAAAGATCCGACGAAGGACAGGACGTCCAAGTCAGGCTCAGCCACAGGACGTGGCGCTATGAGCGTGATAAGTCTCGCTATTAATCATTGAGGGATGGGAAAAACCCCCAATTACTTTATTTTTTATCATGTGTTTCTTGTAATTTCTCCTGGGCTTTTTGAAGAAGCTCTGCTGGATCTTCATGATTATAAATAACACCATCACGTATACTTGTTAACTCATCACCCATTTCACTTGATACTGAAGTTAGTGCAGGGTGACCTGAATCTGGTGAAGCAGCAACTTTTAACACGGTTTCATAAACTGGGTCATTATCCCACTCAATGGCATCTGATTTTTCTTTCCAGATGGAAATGGATCTCCAAATGTTAATGTTATCAGCTAAAACTTTGTCTTGGTTTCCATATAATGCAAAGTTAATAGCTGCTTGTGGATTTTTAGCTCCTTTTGGTATGAAAAAGACGTTAGTTCCGAATACAGTTGAATCTTTTCTTCCACCTGGTGGTGCAGGAATCGCCGCTACTTTATAGTTAGTATCTGGAGAGTAGATCTTTAGTGCATTCGCAAACCAGTTTCCACTCACTGTCATTGCTACTTTTCCGGTCATAAATGGGTGATCTGGAGAAAAGGCTCCGCCAAATCCTGAAGTAAAGGACTTAATTTTTTCTGGGTCATACTTCTTAGCATAAGTATCCATCCATTTAAATGCGTCAACCATAGGTTGCTCATTCAATGTCACTTTTTTAGATTCTGTGTCATACATATTTGCACCAAAAGCCCATGGCCATGTATAAGGATCCTCCCCAGCATCAATCCAAGGAATAAATCCTATCGTTTCAAAGCTTCCATCATCCTTTAATTTCGTTAAGGCTTCGGCAGCTTTATCTAGTTCTTCAATCGTCTTTGGAGGATTTTCCGGATCTAGTCCAGCTGCTTCAAACATATCGACATTATAGTAGAGCAAGTTAACATTGGAATCCTGCGGAAGAATATACGTTTTTCCATCAGGCAGTTTCATTACATCTTTAAAACCATCAAGAACACTATTCTCATCAAATCCCGCGGCTTCTAAATATTCATCTAGAGGTTCTAAAGCACCCTGTGCTGCCAAGCTATAAGCAAGCTGATAGTCATTTCCATCCCCCAGTACTAGATCTGGCGGGTTTCCACCCGAAATTGCAGATAAAAGTTTACCATTTGTAATACCATCAGGAACGTATACCGCATTTACTTTTGTTCCTTTCTCTTTTTCATAATCTGCAATTCTATCTTTATCCCATTTTTCAGAATCCCCACCCCATGGATACCAGTATGTAAATTCTTTGGAGTTTCCATTAGATGTTGATGATGAAGAGGAATCAGAACTCGAACAACCTGATAAGATTAAAACAAAAACAAGGAACGAAGCCAAACTCATTGAGACAATTTTCTTCACTTTTTTTACCCCCTAAATTAAATGAAAAATTTCCCCAAGATTAAGCAAAAAGTGATCTCATTGTTATTTTTGTGAACTTCTTTTTGCTGAACACCCCCTTTAAAGTGATGAAACGTTCGTTTTGTGAACGCGTGTTTATTTTCGGCTATAGTTCATTTATAATAAATATAAAAGTCTTAACTACACTTCGGGTAAACGCATACATTTTAAACATTCAAAATTAGAAAAACTTGGCTTGTCGCCAAGTCCAATTGGCGAAAGCCTCAGTTTTTCTTATACTATCATCCATAAAACTTATATCTTTCGATAGTATAAAAAGAAAAGAGATTAAAGAGAAAGACATGATTCTCTTACAATCAACTCAGAACCCATTGTCACTTTAATCCCCTTTTGATTCGTTTGTTCAATCGTATTTATTACATCAAGCGTTAAGCCTTCCATCATTCTGTTTAAATCTGTTTTAAATGTTGTTAATGGTGGATGATGTAATTTACTTAACACATGGTCATCTGTACCAACAATTGAAATGTCAGAAGGAACATGAATTTGTTTTTCTGTTAGAGCTTCAATGGCACCAAAGGCGATACTATCATTTGCAGTAAAAAAGGCTGTTGGTAATTCAGGATTAGTATTTAAATAGTTATACATTGCTTGATAGCCATTTACTCTGCTAAAATCCGATTGAATAATCCATTCCTTTCTAATAGGTAAACCATGCTTTTTCATAGCTTTAAGATATCCCTCATATCTCGCAGAACCTGAATGTCTTCTTAAATTACCATTCATAATTCCAATTTTCCTGTGATTCAAACTAACTAAGTAATCTACTGCCTTCATGGCACCCTCTTCATTGTCAAAACTATAAACAATCCGATTCGGCTCATCACGCCCAGGTAAATCTTGATCGAAAATCCCTATGATAAAACCTTCTGCAATCAGTTCCTCGATGAATGGTTCATGATTATCAGCACCTAAAAAAATACCAGCATCAATCCTATTTTGATAAAAAACTGTTTTCACCCGTTCGATATTTTTGGGAGATTTACAGTCTTGAATAATATTCGTAACTACGTAATAATCATGGGATGACGCAGCTTCTATCACACTAGCAATAAGCATATTGCTTGTTGGGTCTTTTGAAACACTCCCCTTATCAATGATAAATAATCCTATATTTCTCATATTTTTACCCGCAAGAACTTGCGCGGACATATCTGGAAAGTAGTTATACTCTTTAATGACTTTCATTACCTTTTCCCTGGTTTCCGGTGGGACACTAGGGTAATTATTAATTACTCTACTCACTGTGCTTCTAGACACACCAGCAAGTTTCGCAATTTGTGTGCTATTCACTTTATTCCTCTTCAATGTCTCTTCCCTCTTCCGTGAACACGCGTTTATTGATTGATTTTATTCTACCCCCATGTAATGGGCGTGTCAATCGATAATTTCATTTTTTTGAATATTCTCTAAACACGCTTTCAATAGGGTTTCTAAAACAGGTTCTTTATCCTTATGTTTTTTACATTCATTAATCAGAAAAAGCTATAGCTTTATTTTTAATATCATTAGAAAAGGAAAAATACATATAATAAAGGTCTATAGAGAGACAAGACTCATCTAATTTAACTTGAAAATATTCTTAAATCATCCTCCTTCATTCATTGTCTATTTATGATAAAAACCAAGTTATCCTTAAAATACGGTTTACCAGGCAAGTCAATATGACTCTCATCTGTATAAAACCCTTCTTTTTACGCAATAGGATAGTCAACAACAACCACGTCTTCAATAACTCCTTCTAATGATCCCACAAACTCTTGATGAACTGGATGAGGCCCATAATTGTCCAGAGCATCCTTATTTTCAAAAGTCACTCGCAGCCCTAAAGTAAACCCCTTTATATTTTCCACTTCCTCTGTAACGTTAAATCCTGCCGTTAATTCTTTAATGCCAGGAATCTTTTCTTTAAAATGATTAAGTCTTCCAAGTAATTCCTCTTCTTTCTCTGGTGTTAAAAAATCATTAAATTTAAAAAATACCATGTGTTCATACATGTTTCTCATCCTTTCGATGTAAATTCGCTAAAAATTTCATCATTTCTTTACATTATTGCTCATTAACAGGGTAAAGCCAAGCATCTTAAACAGGATAAATACTATAACTGTAACAAATAATATGAAAAATATGAAACATAGGAGGGATTGTATTGAAGGTATTTAGTGTAGTGATCTTAGTATTTTTCTTAACAATTCTAACAAATGTTGCTATTGATCTTATAGGAGGTGATACGCTGTTCGAAGCATTAACTACCCTACTAAAAACATTTAATATTATTGGAGCTGGGGAATATGTCATGTTATTATTTCTGGTCTTCATTATTATTGGCAATCAAATCTTCCAGTATCTGAAAAATAAAAATCAACAAAAAGCTTAATTCATTTTTTGTTTTAAATGATTGCGAATCATTGATACTATTAACAATAATGCTGGAAAATATAAAATTATTGGAAAAACAAGCGGGCGTAGCCCCTCTTTCCCTTCTGCCATATATCCGGAAAAGTTAGTCGCTATTGTCATAGCAGAAAAGATAATGATTCCACCTACCGGTAACAAAATCTGCTGATGATTTTTCAACTTAAATAAGTCGACAATTCCAATAACTGCTCCGTACATAAAAAGCGATCCTTTAAAAAATACAGTAATTAACATCGTAAACACAACAATCGCATCGAGTCTTTGAATAAATTCAAGCAGATTGACCTTTCCTATTGTCGCTAGTGTTGGAAATGTGGTTCGTTCCATGACATCAACACCTAGAACTGCGATATTTAAACTTGCGGTCCAACTTAAAGTAAGTCCACTTAACAATAAGGCAGACATCCAGACTTTTTTAACTGAACCAGATTTATTTAGATAAGGGAGCAGCATAGTAAAAACAACCATTTCCCCAAATGGAAAATGAACTGATTCTAAAACAGCAGTTGATAGAATCGGCTTCCATCCATTCTCTAGAAAGGGCCTTAAATTATGCAACTCAAAATCCCCAGAAACAAGGATAAAGAAATTCCCGGCCATCCCTAACAAAAACAAAATGATAATAAATACTTCCGCTGTTCTTGCTAACACTTCAACTCCTTGGTAGAGAACATAACAAATGACGAGAACAAATGAGATTTGGATTGCTAAGAGTGGTGTTTCAGTCATGGTGGATGAAACAAGCAATTCACTAAAGTCACGAACCTGTCGAGTTGCAATTTGCAAAAAATAAAGGACATAAAATAATCCGACAATCCATCCTAAATAATTACCTAGTATTTTCCTTGCATACCCAGTAATAGGTAGTTTTGGATAATGACAAAATAGCCGATAGTAAATAAAAAATAATCCTACTCCCAGTGACATTCCCAAAAGGATGGCAAGCCAAGCATCTTTTTTCGCTTCTATACCATAACTTACGACCACTGCTGTCCCTAGGTTAAACATAAACATCATGGCAAATAGTTGAATTCCGTTAACCTTGGCTTTTTCCATCTCCAGCAACCCCTTTCTCGTTCATTCATCTATTTAATATACGACTTTACTTTCATTCCAGTCCGTCGAATTGTTGCATGAACTTCTATGTTAACTTTTGATTCCGGAAATATTTCCTCTTCCCATTTATCTTTTATTTTTTTCCAATAGTTTTTTTCCTCAATATTGATATATTCCCCCAATCCGAAGACATCACTTTTTTCCTCTTGTAGGGTTTTTATTGCTGCCTGCACCTCTTCTTCAATTTCATTTCTCAACTGCTTTTCTAACTCTTTAATAGTCTCATCCTTATCAAGCTCCATCGAACAGTGCGTTTCTGATACAGACCCTTCTGCATTTATTCTAATAGTAATTACTGGTTTATCTTTTTTGACTTTAGCCTTTATAATTGATTCTGCACGTCCAATATCAATTGCTATAGCATCTTTTTTTTCAGGGCAATCAAGGTTCATCACTGTCTCTACCATTTCATTATTAACCCACACCACACCACGGGCAGGGTCTCCTTCCAGCCATTTTTCCAGTTTACCGTCTCTGATTATTGCAAGTCCTTTTATTTCTAACTTCGTACTCTGGGAAATCTCCTGCATATTTGCTGTTTGATTCCCCTTTTCTACATCTCCATTAATCTCGATCCCTGTAATGGCTGCACTTCCTTCTCCTAATTTCATAATCGCCTGATCAGCACGAGTACTTGGATACTCTCCCCATATTTCTTTTGAGGATTGTAAACTCCCTTCAATTTTTGCTGAAGGTATAGGTCTTAATGAAGTAGAGACTTTTAAAGCATCCTCTGCTGTGTGGCCTTTTACAATTAACACTGGAAAAAGTACCCGGAATTTCGGATCACGTTCAACCACATCAAACAGCTCATCAATTCCCTCTTTTGCCAGTTCCTCACCAATTAACATAATTTGAATATGAGGAAAAAAAGTTCTGCAGGTGCCTCATTTGAAATCTTTCTTAAGGCTTCCTTTAATGTACTGCCTGTCTCTGAATATGTAGTAACTGGTGAAGATTGTACACTACCAGCTTGTTGTCCACCTGAGACGATACTAGGATTAATAATTTGTACCGTTGTTCGAAATCTGTTTTCAGGATCGTCCCCTCCCTTATCAATCCCAATACCTGAAATAATACTAAAATCCTGTAATTCATTACTGTCCCAACATCCTGATATGAAGAGAATGGATAAAATACATAGAAATATTTTATATGACTTGTGCAGTAAAAAATTTTTCATGATCATTCATTTCCTTCACCTAATGGTTCACCTTTTTTAGAATCTATTCTATTTGTTTTCTTCTGACTAACGAGACGGGGACGTTTTTTCATAAATGGTTTTGGCAGCCGTAAAATGGCATCTTTTTGGTCCGCAACAACAAGGGGAGCAAAGGGAGCTAAATATGGTATACCAAATGATCGCAGGCTTACTGTATGACTAACCAATAATATGACTCCTAACCCAATACCGTAAAGTCCATACGTACTGGCCAAAATCATCATAATAAAGCGCAGCAAGCGAACAGCATCTGTCATTGAATAATGAGGAATTGTAAAACTTGCAATAGCTGTTGCCGCTACCACAATTACCATTGCACTAGAAACAATTCCCGCAGAAACGGCCGCTTCCCCTAATACTAATGCACCTACGATTGATACCGCCTGACCAACAGGTCGCGGCATCCGGACCCCTGCTTCCCGCAATACTTCAAATGTAAATTCCATTAATAACGCCTCAATAATGACCGGAAATGGAATTGCCTGACGCTGCGCAGCAAGATTAATAAGTAGAGGTGTTGGAATTAGTTCTGGATGAAAAGAAATAAATGCAATAAATAGAGATGGTCCTAAAAGCGTTATTAGAAAAGAAATAATCCGAATGAATCTCAAAAAAACACTAATATTCCAACGTAAATAATAATCTTCAGCTGTTTGAAAAAATTGATTCCATGTAGCCGGAACAATTAAAGGTATAGGTGTTCCATCTACAAAAATAGCGATCCGTCCCTCTAACAAATTACCCGAAACAACATCAGGTCGTTCAGTAGTCATGATGGTTGGCCAAGGAGTAAAGATATCATCAGCAATCCATTCCTCAATGGTATTTGAACCTTGAATCTCATCTACATCGATCTTGTCTAAACGTTCCCTTACTTCATTAATAAGTTTTTCATTTGCAATTCCGTTTATATACATAACACCTATATCAGTTTGTGTGATCTTTCCAAGTTTCCTTGTTTCAAGCCAAACATTTGGGCTTTTTATTCGACGGCGAATCAAAGAGGTATTTGTAATTAACGACTCTGTAAAACTTTCTTTAGGTCCTCGCACTGAACTTTCTGTCGTTGGCTCTTGTATTGACCTAATTTCTCCACCTTGTGAAGCACAGGCAAAAGCCTGATTCCATCCATCAATAAGAACGATTGTTTGACCACTTAAAAGTAGAGATAAAAGCTTTTTTAAATCGATTGCGACTTCAACATGTGTTGCTGTCAAAAGATGATCTTTTACATATGCACCTATCAGATCCGGGGGCCCAATCCCCCTCTTTATTTTCAACAACATGAATGTCAGCCATCAGCTTTTCAATCACTAAATTTCCCATTAGGTCTTTATCCGTTAATCCATTCAAGTAAATTGTTGCTACCTTATGGATGAGAGGTTTGCCCATTTCAAATTCCCTTAGAATTAAATCACCACTATGACCCAATGCTTCTCTAACTTTTTCAATATTATCCTCTAAAGAAGGACTGAGATCGTATTCAATCGAGGAAGAATCTGTTTCATCATTAAATACATTTTGTGTTTTCTTCTTGAACATACGGCCCCATGTATTCATTCATTACACTCCAAATTTTTCAACTACAGTAATTAGTTTTTAGAGTTTCCATTTTTATATCATTCATGCATCTTTTTCCTTGAATAGTTAAAGGTAAAAGTCAAAAAAATTTGGACAAAAAGGAAAACCAAACAGTTTTAGAATTAGCAAATAAGGAAAGGTTTTGCTGAAATGCACTGTGAAAGAATTTTTTTTATGAACCTTGTTAAATCCACTGCTGTACAATATGAGAACAATATAGCTTCAATCTTTCACCTATTAAGGAAATGAATCTTCTCACTCTTTTGATCCGAGAGGGATTTGCCTCCCGAACCCCTGTCAAAATGGGATTGGAATAAATATGGTTAAACAATTCAAATTGGACCTGAATCCCGATAATAAAGCATTGGGATTCAGGCCCTAGAATTGTTAGTTAAAGGTAATCTGGGTAAATACAAACCAGCTAATAATAACCAGTTATTAGCTGGTTTTTGTCAGATCAAAGCTATATATGATGTCTTATGCACGACTGCAAGTTACAAACTAATCAAAGACAACATACAGTTCTTTCAGTGACCTAAATCCAATTAATTTTCTCCATTGCCAATCACTAAAAGCTAGTCGGAAGTTAGGCAGTTGTTGCAAAAGTTCCTGAATGGCAACATGTGCTTCAATACGTGCTAATGAAGCACCTAGACAAAAGTGAGGGCCATAGCCAAAAGCAAGATGAGGATTTGGGTTGCGCGTGATATCAAGCAGATGCGCATGATTGAATTTATTCGGATCACGATTAGCAGCACCTAAAAATAGATAGACATGCTCCCCTTTCTTAATCGTTGTTTGCTCAAGTTCAATATCTTCGGATGCCATTCGTGCAGTCAGCTGGGTTGGGCTCTCATAACGCAAAAATTCCTCAACAGCCACTTTAATAAGCTCGGGTTCCTCCTTTAACTTTATTAGTTGTTCAGGATGTTGTAATAAGGTGAGAATGGAATTACAAATAAGGTTTACTGTCGTTTCATGGCCGGCAATGACAAGTAAAATACATGTTGAAAGTAGTTCCTCGCTAGTTAACTTGCCCCCGTCTGTTGTCTCCTTACTTAATAGGCTGATGAGGTCATCTTTTGGATTAAGCACTCGCATTTCTATAAGCTTATTAAAATAGGCTGATGCCTTGATCATTGAATCATTTCCAGTTCGTAACCCTTCTCTTGAACGGGTAAAATCAACTGTATGAATTAAGCTTGCAGCTAGTTCTTTAAATTGATTTCGTTCTTCTGCTGGTACTCCGAGTATTTTGGCGATAATGAGGCTTGCCAATGGAAAAGCATACTCTGAAACAAGGTCCACTCTTTTCCTTTTTTTAATGCTATCAAGTAAATCAAGAACCGCTTCTCTTATATAAGGTCGAAAATACTCCACAGCATTAGATGTAAACCCATTGCTAATCAACCTTCTTAACCGCATATGGTCAGGTTGATTCTTAAAAAGCACCATATCATTCTGTATGTTTTTCAACTGCTCATATTTTTTTGTGGATTGAGGCAGGGGGATCCGATTTTTAAATCTGGAATCCTTAAGAATCATAAGTACCTCATCATATCCGGTTACATACCAGCCCGGATTTTTAAATAAACTCCCCCGGCATATTGGGTGTACGGAACGCAGCTTATCGTAAAATGGATAGGGTTTACTTAAAAATTCAGTAGAAGTTAGGGAAAATGGAATGGCAAAACCTTCCGCTTGCTTTTGATTTAACATGTTCTCTATCTGCACCCTCTCCACTTTTTTCTATGTATCTATCAAATTTCACCTCTGTTGCTTCAGTCTTAACCAATTGCTAAGTAATGACATATCTATATTTTCCAGTACCATTTTTAGTATGCCTTCCTTTGTGATCTCATTTAATTTTGGTGTGATACCTAGAATAGGTACATTGCATACATCTGCTATCACATTCGGGTTTGTTTTTTCCGCAAGATCTGATTGATCGCTGAGGCCATTAATTACAATACCAGCAACCTCAATCCCCATGCTTTTTGCATATTGAACTGTAAGAAACGTATGGTTGATCGTCCCAAGATTCGGTCGTGCTACTATCACAATTGGCAGCTGCAAGGCCTTTATTAAATGACTAACTAAAAAACGATCACCTAGCGGAACTGCAATACCGCCAGCACCTTCTACGATGAAATATTCGTGTTTTCCTTTTATCCCTTCCCAATGATTTACCACCTCTTCAAGCCCTACCGTTTTTCCTTCAAGCCTTCCTGCAACAGATGGGGCAAGCGGCTGAGCAAATTCAAATGGAGTAATCTCCTTATGGGATAGAGAGGATTGTGACATTTGCAACAGCAAACTTGTATCACTTTGCGGATGTGAACGGGAGATCCCGCTTAATAATGGCTTAAAAACACCAACATCCATCCCGCTCTCAATAAATGCAGCAGCTATTCCACATGCTATAACGGTTTTTCCAACTCCTGTATCTGTTCCTGTAACAAAGAAACCCTTCACTTAATCATATTCAACTCTTTTCCTACTAAATTAAATGTCTCCAGCAAATAATTAATTTCATTCGTGCAATGTTCTGTGGTGACTGTTAAGCGAATACGACTTTCTCCAATTGCTACAGTGGGTGGACGGATAGCAGGTGCAAATATTCCTTTTTCCTGCAGCTTTTCTGCAAATATCGCAGTTTTTTGTGTATCGCCAACAATAACTGGGATAATGGGTGTATCAGCTCCCTTTACTGAAAAGCCCATTTCTTTAAGTTCTTTCTTCATTTGTAAGACATGCGATCTCAGCTGTTGGCGCTTTTCTTTGCTTTGCTCAATGATTCCCAAAGCAGTATAAGAAGCCGCACAATTAGCAGGAGGTATCGCGGTTTGAAAAATAAACGTTCGGGCGTGATTGACAAGAAAGTCAATTAACGTTTTAGAACCGGCGACAAAACCTCCTTCTGATCCAATTGCTTTGCTTAATGTTCCAATGACCACATCAGGCATTACCCCGAAATACTCGCTTGTCCCCCTGCCGTTTTCTCCTAAAACCCCTGTACCATGAGCATCGTCAACAATCACACAAGCATGATAGCTTTTTGCAAGTGCCATGATTTTATCCAAAGGTGCAATACGACCGTCCATACTAAATACTCCATCTGTTACAATAAATCGACGCTTGTAAGATGCTGTTTCTTTCAACTTTTCTTCAAGATTATCGAGATCGACATGTTTATAGATAACGGTGTCAGCTTTTGATAGGCGGCAGCCATCAATAATACTGGCATGATTTAATTGGTCGCTTATAAGGACGTCCCCTTTTTCAGGCAGTGATGACAGAACACCGATATTAGCTAAATAACCGCTTGAAAATAAAAGAGCTGCTTCCGTTTGCTTGAATTCAGCAATACGTCGTTCAAGTTTTTCATGCCACTCACAATTACCTGTTGTTAGTCTTGATCCACTACTTCCAACTCCCCAGTCATCAAGTGTCCTTTTTGCTGCCGAAATCAACCGTGTATCTTTCGCCAATCCTAAATAATCATTTGAAGAGAAGACGCTTTGATTATTTATTTTTCGTAAATGCCGAGTCAATCCAGCCTCTTTCATTTTGTCTAACCGCTTATTTAACCATCTCTCATCGTTTAGCATGTGGTTATCTCATTTATTGCATTTTTCATAATCGTGACCATTGCTTCAAGCTCACTGCTTGAACTGGCAAGCGGTGGCATAAATACGACCACATCACCTAGTGGTCTCGTGAGCATGCCAAGCTCTCTCATTTTTAATGAAACGTGATATCCCATGCGTTTTTCTGCAGGAAAAGGTTTTTTTGTTTCTTTAGATTGAACAAGTTCTAATCCACACATAAACCCCAGCTGTCTGATCTCTCCAACATGAGGGTGTGAATCCAGCCCTTTAAGGAGAATATGGAGATCCTTTGATTTTTTTGATACCTGTTCAACGATATTTTCCGCTTCAAACAAACGTAAATTTTCCAGTGCTACTGCACAGCCAAGCTGATTTCCCGTATAGGAATGACCATGAAAAAAGGTTTTGAGCTTTTTATAGTCATCATAAAATGCATTGTAAATTTTCTCTGTTGTAAATGTGACCGCGATTGGCAAATACCCACCTGTGATTCCCTTTCCAGCTGCCATTAAATCCGGTTGTACATGTTCATGTTCACAGGCAAACATTTTCCCTGTACGGCCAAAGCCTGTGGCAACTTCATCCACAATCATCAGAACATCATATTTTGTACAAAGTTTACGAACACCGGCTAAAAAACCTTTTGGCATGATGATCATCCCGGCTGCTCCCTGTACCATCGATTCAATGGAAAGCGCGGCTATTTCTTGATGCTTTTCAATCAGCAGCTGTTCAAGTGTATGTAAGCATTCATCGCGGCACTGTGAAGGATCGCCGCTTTCAGAGCGATATACGTAAGGAATAGGTGCCTTCAAACTCTCAAACATTAAAGCACCATATACATCATGGAAAAGTGAGATTGAACCTATACTTACAGCACCAATCGTATCGCCATGATATCCATTTTGCATCGAGATAAATTTTTTCTTCTCAGGCTTCCCTATGTTTTTCCAATATTGAAAAGCCATTTTCAGCGCAATTTCCATTGCTTCTGCACCGCTATCTGAATAAAAAACTCGTGTCAATTTCTCAGGAGTTAGTTCAATTAGCTTTTCAGCAAGTTCTGTTGCAGGAACATTTGTCATACCTAATAATGTGGAATGCGCAATTTTTTCAAGCTGTTTCTTTATCGCTTCATCTAATTCTTTCTTACGATGGCCATGTACATTAAGCCAAACTGAAGAGAATCCATCATAATATTCCTTTCCATAAATGTCTTTTACTTTAATTCCATTTCCACTCTCGATAATCAATGGGTGCTCATCATAATCCTTCATTTGAGTGAAAGGCAGCCAGAGATATTTTTTACTTTTTTCTATCAATTTTTGTGTCATTCTCTTCCTCCCATTCAATAAAAACCGGCTGTTTTTCTAAATAATTTATGTAGGAGTTTACATCTTCTAATTTATCAACAAAAAATATTCGACAGCCCTGTTCATCACCGTATTCTTTTAACTTTGTGATTCGTTGATAGCCCATTTTTTTACTTGCAACATACCCTGTTATATAATCAGGATCATCTGACCAGCATAATTCCGCGACAGTAGCATGGTGCTCACTTACCTTTGATGCAAGTACCAGTGCCTCTTTTAATCTCGTATCCTGCGGAAATTGATAGCGGGCAGCCCATTTTTTAAAGTTATGATCCATCCAATCCATTCTTGAAACACGTACACCTTTAGCATTTCTCTCATCAATTCGCTTACCTGAATAAATATCGATTACCATTGCCCCTCTGAAGCCGAAACAATTCGTTAGCTGCCCTAATGCTTTGTCGATGATTTTTTTCGGGATACCAGCCTTTTCCAAAAGGAAACAAGCTAGTTCTCTTCCATTTTCTACTGTTTCCACTACATTTGTTTTAACGTTTAACGGCTTTAATCGTTTTATCTGCTCATTTAATAATTCAAACTGTATTTGCATAAAATCGGGTTTTCCTCTTGAATGGGTAAGCCCCTTTTGCAACAAAACATTCACTGCATTTGGAAGATCGCTATTAATTGAAAGCAACTCACCGCCAGATATATGCTTTCCCCCATGTTCATGCGATCCTCCCTTTGATGCCCTCATTCTTACACTATAAAAATTATTCTCTTGCATCTTTTCATCCTCTTTCTTTCATTTGTTCAACAGCGTGGTCCCGCAGAAAAACCGATATGTTAACCAAATATATTTATTAGTTAACAATAAAAATAGTAAAGTTGATTATACATTCTGTCAATATGATGTGTAACATTAGGTAAAAGGACTTATCAAACATCTAGCTGTTTTTTGAATGGAAGTACGACTTTATATTGAATGGAAACCTGGACAAAAAAGAGATTGGGGATATAATTAGCTTTAAAAAATGAGAACGGTGAATTTTGAGGGACTCAAATTCACCGTTCTCTATTTTTCCGTGTAAAATCTTCTATTGTAACTTTATTCGATATTCATTTTCTTTTAGCAGCTTGCTGTGTTTTTCTTGTTGCTGTTCGAGGGGCACACGAATTTAGTCTGTTAAGCAAACTTAAAGACATCTAAAAGCTAATTCCTCACCTTATTTTAAGGAATCAGCTTTTATATATATTAAACAGATTCTTTGTATACCTCATTATTTTCTTCTTTAGTCCTTTGCTGTCTTTTATAAACTAATTTAGATAAGCTGATACTAATTTCATATAATAATAATAAAGGTATAACCACCAGGATATCTGAAAGAAAGTCTGGAGGCGTAATCGAAATTGAAACAAAAATTAACAGAAAGTAAGCATATTTCCTAATTTTTTGCAAACGGTATGGATTGATAATTCCTAAACTTGTCAAAAACATAATGACAACGGGAAGTTCAAACAGAAATCCAAAAGGCAAAGTCATATGAAGCAAAAATTTGAAATATTTCTCCGTTGTAAAGAAAGTAGTAAACATATCATTAGATAGCGACATTAAAAAATTTAGTACAAGAGGAAATAGAATAAAGTAACCAAAACTAATTCCTAATATGAATAGCATAAATAGTCCTGGAATATAAGCAATGGTAACTCTGCGTTCTTTGGGTGTTAACGCTGGACGTACATACAACCAAACTTGGTGCGCAGCAACTGGTATAATAGCTGCAATAGCAACAACGCTTGCAATCATTAAATAAACGACTAAGATATCACTTGGACCTAATAGAGCCAGCTTAAATGGCAAATCTTTAACTAACACATGATAAATATCTTGGACATATATAAATGCTAGAATTAAAGACAGAAGAAAAGCAACTAAAGTGATCATAATGCGTTTACGTAATTCCTCAAAGTGTTGAACGAACCGCATGTTTTGATCTTCCAACCTAATCACTCCATGAAAAGGAAGATGTAAGACAGAACCTACATCTCCTATTATTATTTGGTTAGTTATTCTTTCTTATCAGATGTTTCTGAATTTGAGTCATCTGTTACAAGATCTTTGGTAGACTTTTTAAATTCTCTTAATGTTGAACCAAATGCTCTTCCTATCTCCGGTAACTTAGAAGGTCCGAAAATAATAAGGGCGATGGTTAAAATTAGTATTAATCCTGGTACTCCAATATTTTGAAGCATCATTTCCCCTCCTACTTTTTTTAATAATTTTATAGAAGCTTATCATCATTTTTAGAATAGCTTCAGCAAAAAGTCGTTTAAATCCATATTCTTAACGATTTTTTTAATCTTTGATTAATTTCATTACGGTTGAAATACTCGGACGAATCGTTGCCGTATCCCAGATAGAGTAATAGCAAGGCAATAAATTACCAAACGATCGTTGTATTTGAACTAGCTTTATCTACCTCTAACGATGATGCAGAATGAACTATACGTGTATCCACACATGAACCATTGACTACAACTTTTCGATTTGAAGAAATACCATAAATCTTGGTATTAGTCACCCAGTTTCCATTCCCCCCATAATTAGGATACGAGTGTTATTTTCTGGTTGAGCAGAATTGATCGTTGACGCAGTGATATGATTATCATTTCCATTAACATGAATCAGTCCATAAAGACCATCACGCCCAATAGGATCACTTTTCCAGTTACCTGCACCATCTCTTAGCGCTTGCACTTTTCCAGAAAATAAATTTCCATTCCCTTTTATAACAACAGCACCAGTGTAATAGCTTTGGATATTATTCCCTGTAAATGTACAATCATTGGCTCCTATAGCTTCTAAACAAATATGTCCATCAGGATAAATGTTGTTGCCTACAATATTTGCCCAATTAGGATTTTCTAAAAATACACTTTTTCCTAACGGTTGTGCTCCAAAGTAGTTATTGGCAACCAATAATTGCTGAGAAGCTCCGACCGAAACAAGACCATTACGTACTTCTGAAATCCAACATCCACTTACTGTGCATGCGTCAGCTCCATTAAATCGTAAACCAGTATCTACGTTGATTGTTGAAACACCAATAATTCGAACTGCATCATTATCATGGTCGATATTAACAGCAATTTGACCTTTATCTGTTCCACGACCTTGAATCAAAAAGCTTTCAAGTTGAATCGAAGATACTCGTGGTGCCCCAACACGTCTTTCAGAAATGATGGCTGTTTGACAGTTATTACCTAATACAAGTTTACTTCCTCCGCCTGGATGAGTTGGACCTGTTTGTTCTTCGGGGTCGATATTCGAACGTGTGCCTGCATTAACACCTCTGATTGTCACATAAGAGCGATTAATTTTAATTGGAGAATGAATCCACATTTCACCTGCTGGTAATTCAATCACTCCTCCAGATGGAGGCATATCATTAATAAGATCATTAATAATTGGTGCGTTGTCAAAATTGGGGTCATTTAACCGTGCTCCATAATTTACTGGGTCAAGTACCATAGCTTGAGAATAGCTTGTTTCGTTGGAAGCCTTTGCTATTGACTTAAAAGGAAAACCTCCTAAAAATGTTAATACCCAAACAAATAATCCTAATATAAAGCTCCGTCGTTTTATTAAATTGGATTGTTTAATAGATTTATTTGTTTCCATATTATTTCCCCCTAAGGAATTTACGTATTTTTAAAACTTTTATTTAGTAATAAGCTATAAAATACTTGATAGAGGGCCTTTTCAGCAAAAAAGTTACCTCCCTTTCCTTCTGTTAAACCATTACGGAGCGATTGCGTTGGATCACCACTTAAATTGTAGTAAGTTCTTGATACTTATTTAACTTTCATAAAACTTTTAACATTACCGGAATTTAATTCATATAAACGATTTCATAGCCAGACAAATAGTGAAGATTAAAATTGTTAACGCTTACAAAAACATCAATGACCACCCCCTCAAGACGTTCTATTATGAGTGATTTCCCTTAAATATTTTGATTTTTCAAAAATTTAACCTAATAGTGTATATGATTTGGATGGAATTTTAGAGTCAATTAGCTTGATATTCCATCTCTAAGTATAATTCGCTTCCATTTTAGCTCATTTCACAAGGTACTTTGATCGATACTGACTTGGTGTAATTCCCACATTTTTTTGAACACTTGGTAAAAGTATTTTTGATTTTCATATCCTACCTGGAATGCTACGTCTGCCACCTTACAACTAGATGTTCTTAGCAGTTTTTTTGCATGATTGATTCTTGTTGAAGTAATATATTCAAAGATTGTTTTCCCAACAGACTTTGAGAATAAGCTACATAAATAGGAAGGGTTCTTATAAAAATGCTTACCTAAGTCTTCTAAAACAATAGGCTCCCGATAGTTAACATTTAGGTAATCTTTTATATCTAAGATAAGTTTTTCATTATAAGAAACTTTATGAGCATCTACTTTAGATTTAATTGAATATACTAACCTTCTTAACCACTCACTTAATTCATCTAAAGAATTGAGTGTGTTTAATTGTTCGTAGACCTCATATCGTTCATCCATAATATGATTAAGTTCAAATTCCTTCTCCACATACTCAAGCAAATGATTCACTAGTTTAGAACATAAATAAAAAGATTTTTTAGGTGGAAGTCTTGTTTGTTTAGCATAATCAATTACTTGATCAATCAGTTTATCCATTTCAAAAAAATCATTTGAGTGTTTTAATGAAAAGTATTGTTCGATTTCTGAAATGATATTGGAATCAATTGTTGTATTTAACGTCTCTATTTCACTGTAATACGTGATCTGTTGATTGGAATAGATACCAATCTTGGCAGACTCCTCCGCCTCTTTATATGACTGATTGATGTTTACTAGATTGGAATATGAATGGCTTATTCCTACTGACACATTGGCTTTCATTTGCTCTGGTATAACGTGAAATACATCTTCTAAAAAGGATGTCATCCTATATGAATCAGAGAGAGACATCAAAATAGCTAAGGATTGATCAATATGATACAGGAAGCATTTTATTCCTTTTTCAGTTAGTGCTTGATCAATGGTGAATCGTAGAGAATTGATTTCCTCATCATAGTGATGTTCATTTAATTCACCATTTCTTTTTTCAAAGATGACACAACAAAACTGTTTAAAATCGTTTGTCACTTCTGGTATAACGCTTTGATTGCCTAACATAATTTCAAGAAATTGCTTCTCTACCAATGCCTCTTCATATCGCTTTTGTCGCTTATCGTAGAGCTTTTCCTCCTTCAGCTTTTTTATTTTACAAATGGCTTTTTCAATTGAAGCAATAATTTCATCCACTTCAATCGGTTTGACTAGATAGTCAAGTGCTTCAAGCTCTATCGCCCTTTTTGCATAATTAAATTCAGGATAGCCACTAATAATGATAAAGACAGTGTCGAGTTCAAGCTTTTTCACTTCATTGATTAAATTTAAGCCATTCATTTCGGGAATTCTTATGTCCTGCAAAACAATATCTGGTTTTAAATCAATAATTTTTTGTAAGGCTTCTTTTCCATTTGAGGCGGATCCCACAATTTCAATCTCATAATCCTTCCAATTAGTTGCATATGTTAAGCCTTCAACCACAATCTTCTCATCATCAACTATTAGAAGCTTATACATCTGTTTCACCTACCTTTTTTAATCCTCGAGACCTACCTTTAGATACACAGTTGTACCCTTTCCACTTTCACTATTGATTTCTAATCCAAATCCCTCACCATACTGAAGCTTCAACCTTTCATTTATATTTTTTAATGCGTAACCCACCTTGTTATAATCAAATGTTTTACTGTCAAATCCCTTGCCATTATCACTGATTTCAAAGAGTAGATAATAGCTTTCTTGATAGCCTTTAATCGTGATTGTTCCTTTGCCTAATTGTTCTAAGCCGTGATAGACAGCATTTTCTATAATTGGCTGAAGTAGTAGTTTTATCATTTTTCGTTCAAGTATGGAAGGTTCAACGTCAATATGATAAGTAATTTTATGATCGAAGCGAATGTTTTGAATGTCTAAATAACTCTTCACTTGATCTATTTCATTTTGAACAGTTGTCACATGGCTACCATCATTTAATGTTAACTTAAAGATTTTCGACAAACTGATGGCAATCTTAGCAATCGGCTTTGCTCTTATTTTTATCGCCATCCAGTAAATTGTATTTAACGTATTGTATAAAAAATGAGGGTTGATATGGCTTTGTAATGCCATAAGCTCAGCTTCTTTTTCTTTAATTTTTGATTCATATAGTTTAAATGTTAAGTCAATATTTCGATTATAAATTTCAACAAAACGGTCTCCAATCTTCCCTATTTCATCTTCTTTATTAAAATCGACTCCTGAAATGATTTCTCTCTTTTCCATTTTTTCTGTTACCAAGCGCAGCAATCCTAGCTGTTTCGTTATTTTTTTTGATAATGTGAATGCAAAAATAATGGAAATAATTAATCCAATAACTAGTAATGAAATCGTGATGATCCTTATTTTATTTACTTCTTGAACAACACTGTTATATGGAATAATACTAACGACCTTCCATCCAGTTTTCTCATTTGTATGGTAGTTTAATAGATTTTTTGTGCCATTTATATACTTAATAATAGTACCTTGGTTTTCGGAACGATCAATAATATTCGCCAATTGTATAGAAGAGATTTGCATTGAATTCCTTGAATATATGATGTGATTACCGTCAAGAATGAGGATATTCCCTTTCGTCTTTACCTCATCAAACATCTTATTAAAAATTTGTGAATCAATGCTAATAAGTAGAACGCCCATTGATTCCTCTGTGCCTAGATTTTTTATCATTCTTCCGTAAATTAACGGTTGTTCATCTGCTGTAACTAGTCTCATTTGTTGACCATTAAACCATTGTCCCTTCCAAGGGCTATTTAATAGTTTATTATAAAAACTAGATTCCTTTATTAGTTGATATGCATTACCATTTTGTAGGCTTTCACCACGATTAACTTTTAATAAACCATGATGTTCATTTCCAATATAAATAGAGTTAATAAACGGCTTATTGACAACTGTGATGTTATTTAATGTATTCCTGGATGCTGTCTCAAGTCTAAAAAGTCTCGGTCCAACTTTGTTCATGGTTAAATATCCGTGAATATCATTTGATAAAAAGATACTATTCGATATATCTTCAATTTCCGTAATAAACGTATCAATATTCCAATCGGCAATCGTTAAAAAGTTTGTAATTGTTGATGAGACTTTGTTTTCAATGGCTTTATTAAATAGAATAAACGTAAAAGGACCAATAACAAGCAATGGGATTAATGTAGAGAATAATGCAAGAAGGATAATTTTTTGTTTAATAGGTGAGTCGGTTAATTTCAGTAATTTTAACATGGTTCTTCATTCTCCATTTAATAAAAAGTTAGCAACAGAATAGATAACGTTTTCATTTTTCTCTGGATTTAGATATATTTTTAAATATCTAACCTCGCACACTCATATGATTAAATTTTTATAACCTTCTACTCTTCTTTTTTCTTGAGAATCCTAATTTTTCAGCACATTTTTATTTGTACCTTCGTTCTTTATGCCTTTTACTTTCATTTAATAAACAGCCCATCATTTTACAAGATTTACTCCTTAACAGCCCCTAAAGTCATACCACTCACAATATAACGTTGGACGAATAAAGAAAAGATCATGACCGGAAAACTAAACGAAACAGCTGCAGCAGTCATTGGACCCAAATCAAGATTATAGGCAGTCAAAAATTCTGAAATACCAACTGTGGCCGTTTTTGCTTGAGTGCTCGTCATTAAAAGGGAAAACAAAAAATCATTCCACGCTAACATAAATGTAAAAATCGCAGTTGTTGCTAAACCTGGTAAAGAAACAGGAAGAATGACCCGTATAAATGCACCAAGCCAGCCACATCCATCGATACGGGCTGCTTCATCAAACTCTTTTGGAACAGAATCAAAGAATCCGATCATAAGCCAAATCGCAAAAGGGACATTCACACTTGTATAAACTAAAATTAAGGCCAATTGAGTATCAATGAGACCCATGTCCTTTACTATCATATACATAGGAATCGCAATACTTATCATTGGAACCATTCTGACCACTAAAGTAAACAGCAAAAAATATTTTCCTGTAACAGAAGTAAACCTTGAAATGCCATAAGCTGCCATTGAACCTAATAACACACTAATAATTGTGCTAACCCCAGCTGTGACTAAACTATTAGCAAAATATCTTCCGACAGGTAAGTAATCGAACATATTTCGGTAGTTTTCAATTGAGAATGTTGAGGGCCATAATGTAGGTGGTGCACTAACTGCTTCAGCTGAAGGTTTTAATGAAGTTAAAAGCAGATACACATACGGGCCAAGAAACAACATCGCTAGTAAGCAAGTTAATGCGATTACAAATAGAAGCCATATCTTTCTCTTCCATTTCAGAAGATTTAAAGGCGTACGCTTCGCTAAGTCTGTTTTACTTATAGGTAATTCCGTCATAACTATTCCCCTCTCCTTTCACTAGGCATTCTTTTTTCGAGGTGACCATATTTTCGCTATAAAGAAGGAGCTTAACACTAACAGGATGATAATAAAAATGACCGCCATCGCACTCGAATGTCCAACTTGACCATAACGTGTTAAAGTCTTATACATATACGTACTTAATAACTCTGAAGAAAAACCAGGTCCTCCTTGTGTTAAAACCCATACAATATCAAAGGTTCTTGCAGCATCAATGATTCGAATTAACAACGCAACCGAGGCGACAGGAATTAAACAAGGGATCGTGATATATCGAAACTTGTGCCATTTATTTGCTCCATCAATATCTGCAGATTCATATAAGCTCTTAGAAATACCTTGTATCCCGGCTAATAGCACAAGCATAATGAAGGGCGTCGTTAACCAAATATCTGCAATAATTGTTGATAAAAGAGAAAACCGAGAATCAGACAGCCATAGAATTTGATGAGGATCTGAGATGATCCCTATTTTGTAAAGTGTCCAATTAACAATCCCGAACTGATCATTCAGCATAAATTTCCATATCAAACCTGAAACTAACGGTGCGAGCATTAATGGAGTAAGCAAAATTGTTCTGAGGAATTGACTTCCTTTAAATGCATTACTTAAAAGTAAAGCTAACGTAAGTCCGATTAAAAATTCGACCCCAACAGCGGTCACAATATAGATGACAGTATTCCATAAAGATGCTAAGAATCGTTTTGACGAAAGAGAGTCTATATAATTAGCCAGACCCACAAATTCTCTCGCTGCAGGATCCATTAAATCGATATGAAAGAAGCTGTCCCTGAGAAGGAGAAGAATCGGGAAAACCAAAAACACAAGCATAAATAATGCAGCTGGCATAAAAAACATCGTTGAAAGTGCACCATTTCTTACTTTCATTGAACTGCCTCCTTTCAAGTAAACTCATAAGCGAATCTTAATCTTAAAATTGAGATCTCTCTATCAATCTATTGTTCAAAAGAGATCTCTTATTTTTACACCTTATTGTGGTGGGATAATCCCTTTAATTACTTCTGCTGCCCAATCAAGTGCTTCTTGAGGTGTTTTTTCACCTGAAAGTGCATATGCTACCGCAGGAATCAAGGCTTCACTTTCGATTTGCTGCCACTCCTTAATTTCAGGTCGGTTTTGTGTTTGTTTTGCGTTTAATGTTGTCATTAAAGACTCTAAATGCTCATAGCCCTCTTTTGCACTATATTCTTCAAAAACAGATTTTCTGGCAGCTACACCAAGCGAATCCATAAATAATGAGTTCTTTTCATAAATGAACTCTAAATACGTTTTAGCAATTTCTTGCTTTTTCGAAGAGCTTGGGATTACTTGATACCAAGGTCCCGGAACTGCACCAATCCCAGCTTCTCCAGCAATCATAGGAGCACTCCCCACTTTCCCTGCTACATCTGATTGCTTTGGATCATTCGATGGAACATAGAAGTGCCCCCAAGCTATCATCATGGCTGACTTTCCACTCCAGAACAGCTCAGCGGTTTCTGCAGAGGAGATTTCCATAGCACCGGGTGGAACAGATTTGTCTTTGTTCAACATATCTGTTAATAACTGCAGCGATTCAACATATGGTTCTGTATTCACGATAATCTCTCTATTTTCATCAATAACCAACGAGTCTGTTCCAGCTTGTGCAGCATGATCTAGCCAGCTAGCTACGGTATCACCATTGTTTGCACCAAATACGGTTGTTCCATATATATCGATTTGTCCATCATGATCTGTATCTCGTGTAAAGAATTTTGCGATTTCCTTGTATTGTTCCCATGTTTTAGGAGGAGCCAGCTCATACCCATATTGTTTTTTAAAATCTGCTTTGTTTTGCTTGTCTTCAAATAAATCTTTACGGTAAATAACATTTTTTGCATTTGTCCAGACGGGTAGTCCATACACGTTATCTTGATAACTACCACCTTCTACTAACCCTTGGAATAAATCTCCTTCAACCTCTTCCGTGATCAGATCATCAAGAGGCAGCAAACCAGAGGCCAAAGCAGGGAACCATAAGATATCAATCGTAGCTACATCAAAGGCACCAGCCTGTGAAGCAACTTCTGCCTTTAATTTGTCATATACTCCTGTATATGGAACAGACTCAATCTTTACCTCGTAGCCCGTTTTTTCTTTAAATTCCTCAGCTGTTTCTTTTGCTACGGTAAATGCAGGACTGCCACCTTCTACAAGAACAGTAAGTGATTTGTCCTTACTCTTTCCTTCCTCTACGGATGTCTCTTCACCCGAGCAACCGTACAATAAAATAGAAAGCATGAAAACGGATAAGATCCCACTAATAAACCCTTTTCTCTTCATTAAGAACACTTCCTTTTCCCCCTTTATTGAATTATTTATCCCATAACTCATGTTCAAGCCATCTTTTTGGAAGGCGATCTTTTACGTTAGGAAGCTGTTGAAGTGGTTTGTGTGGCATAACCTCCATTTTAAAGTGTGTTTTGTGGATGCGTTTACATTTAATTCCGAAAAGTTATTGTAACATCTTTTTTCTTATCACCTCACTGATTATCTCTACTTATATTCTAGAATTTAACGTCAAATATGAAAATTCTAATATCTTTGGAAAAGGTAATAAATATTTAGAACTTTGTTTAAAGGTTTGCAAGACATCAATTATAATTTGTGTACTTTTTGATTTGAACGTAGGGCTTGAGACTTGCGTTTTGAAAGGATGAAGTGTCCGTTTAACCCAGAATAAGCAAAAGCCACTTTTGATTAAAAGATGTCTATCTTCATTTCAAGAGTGGCTTTTGACCTCAGAACTTTTTAACACGTTTTATAAAAAAACACTTCACATAACACTAGAGGACATACCTGCAATTTAAGGCTGTTTTCGCAAAGATTGTGGCTTTTAAAACACTATTTTAACTCTATAGTGGAATGGAGCGGAAGACACTCGACTCCTGCGGGAAGTGAGGAAAGGCTGAGACCCCGCAGGCGCAGCTGAGGAGGCTCAGCTTCCTCCCCGGCGCATGGAGTGACTGTAGCGCAATGGAACGGGCTAGTTTTTAACCTTTACCTGCATCAAGAATAACAAGTATGCGTAAACAGCCTTATTTAATAAGTTTAGTTTGCACCATTTTTAACCATCACTTGATTAAACATATGTTGACATAAATTATAAACAATAGATGCTAGAAAACTCCCTACTATAAAAATTGAAACTGGAAAAGCATACAATAGAGCGCCGCCAATTCCAATAAGTATTATGAATAGAATCGTTAAAATAGGGTTGCTGAGTGAAAAGAAAAAGGCATTTCTGACGACATTCTTCCAATTCAACTCAAAATGTACCATGATTGGAAAAAGGTAAATCGTTATAGAAGCAAATAAAATAAGGCCAATGATTAGCAATATATATAGGATAAATTGAAAGATGGAGCTTTCTGGACTGATAATCCTGTAATCTACATATAAGAAAGCTCCAAAGATAGCCCAAACGATAGATAATAGAATACTTTGTTTAAAATGATCTTTAAACTGCAAATAAAAACTTTTACAAACCCCATTCGTTTCTTTCTGTAACTGTCTCTTACGGACAACACCAAACATTGCTGCAGTTGCTGGGAAAATGGTAACTAGGGGGATTGAGGCAATTACCCACAATACATTTAATAGAAAGTAATCCACGATTGTATTTATTGTGTTTAATAGTCGATTATTCAAGTCATTCATCCTTTATCCCCCATAATCTTTCGTTTATTTTCCCCAAATGGATTTTAGCGTATGAATCTCTAATGTCTTTACTTTTACATCCCCACCAACTGTATACAGTTCGAGATCCTTGCTATTCTGATCTGGAAATATTAAATCTGTCAGCACTAATTCTCCATTGTTTCCAAACACTTCAACAGATGACCAATCTACAAATAAGTGTAACTTCACTTTTTGGTTATGATAAGGAGCTAAGTCTCCCTCATGTTTTCCAACAAAGGACTCATTAAAATCTGATTTTCCAGAATTCGTGCGATCAATAAACAATCGTTGTTGAATAACGTCATATCCGATGACCGTTTCCTCTTGATTTGACTTACACACTTTAAATCCAAATTCAACAGCTGTACCGATCTCAAATTCTGCAATAATTTCAAGAGTGTTTCCTTTTACATTAGAAATGATATTCTCGCTTGGCACGATTGTTTGATTCGTTATGTGTATCGAGTTTTCACGAATGTTTTGTAATTCTTGAACTGGCTCTTGAACTAATCGAACTCCTTCCTTCATTGTTTTTAATGAAAGGACTCTTGGAATCGTCATCGCACTTCGCCATTCTTTAGTTGGTGTGACATTTGCATATCGCCAGTTACTCATCCAGCCGAGATAAATTCTTCTTCCATCTTCATTGGGAATATCCGACCAGCTTACTCCAGCGTAATTATCTCTTCCTTTGTCAATCCAAAGTGTCGTTTCCGGTGTATGGTCAGTTGTAAATGTTTCCCCATCAAACTCACCAATAAAATATTGTGTCCTTGATCCTTCTTCATAGCTTGGGTCATCCCCGATACTCAAAAACAAGACCCACTTTTTCTGATTAGAATCCTCATCTACAGGTAATTCAAACAAGTCCGGGCACTCCCATACTCCTTCATGTGAGCCATAACCGTCTCCAAATTCACTTGCAAACTCCCAATCTTTTAGATTTTTCGATGTATATAGTCTAACAGTCTGACCTGAAGCTAATATCATCACCCATTTATTTGTTTCTTTATGCCAGAATACTTTTGGGTCTCTAAAATCCGTAATGCTTTCATCTGAAATGACAGGGTTTTCTTCATATGTCACCCATGTTCGTCCATTGTCATTACTATAAGCGATACTTTGCCTTTGTCTCGGACGTTCAGTGTCTGGGTAAGTATCAGCCTGTGTAAACATTGCCACTAAACCAGGCTGACCATTAAAGAAGCCGCTTGTATCATTCCAATCCACGACTGCACTTCCAGAAAATATCATCCCATGCTCATCTGGTTTTAATGCGATCGGCAAGTGTTCCCAATGGACAAGATCTGTGCTAATAGCATGTCCCCAGTGCATCGGTCCCCACGTTGTTCCCTTTGGGTGATATTGATAAAACAGATGATATTCACCTTCAAAATAAACCATCCCGTTAGGATCATTCATCCAATGAGCTTCTGGTGAAAAGTGAAATTGCGGTCGATATTTCTCTGTGTAATATTGTTGTTTAATCTCCGTGTTGTTCATATATTTTGTACTTCCTTTCTCAAACGTCAAAAAATTTTATCTAATAATCATTAACATTTAGTAAGCAACATTTTTTCTACTTGTTCTTTTGATGGCATACTAGGAATCCCACCTTTTTCAGTTGTCGCCAGTGCACCTACTGCATTAGCAAACGTGGATATCTCAATTAATTCAGTTTGGTTTAACACGTTTACATGTTTATTCAACTCTAGTATTTTAGATAAAGCACCGCCTACAAAGGCATCTCCCGCACCAGTTGTATCCACAACTTCGACATGAAATCCTGATGTTTTTCCACTATGAGTCTTCGATCTATAAAAGCAGCCTTCTGAACCTAAAGTGACAAACACAACAGAACACCCGTATTGAGTTTGAATCATTTCCGTACCTTTTTCCAACTCTTCATATCCAGTCAAAAAGACGAGTTCTTCCTCGGACAGCTTAACAATATCAGCATATTTTAATCCTTTTAGAATCATTTCTTTTGCACGGTCTAGTGAATCCCATAAAGGAATACGTAGGTTTGGATCATATGAAATCATCACATGATGTTTTTTTGCATATTCTAATGCTTTAAAAGTAGCAGTTGCAGCAGGTTCATGGGTCAACGATAATGAGCCAAAATGAAAGATTTGTGAATATTGGATCAATTCTTCATTAATATCTTCTTCCGTTAGCATAATATCTGCACCTTTTTCGCGATAAAAATGAAAGGAACGATCTCCTGTAGGATCCAAATGAACAAAAGCTAGCGTTGTATTTACATGATCTGAAACTAATAGATTTGTTGTATCAATTTTATATTGCTCTAAGCCACTTTTTAGCAAATGGCCAAATTGGTCTTTCCCAACTTTACCGATAAACGATGTTTGAACATTAAATTTTGAGAGTGCCACCAAAACATTTGCTGGTGCTCCACCAGGATTTGTTTCAAATAACACATGCCCTTTCTCTGAATATCCGGATGGTGTAAAATCAATTAATAATTCTCCTAAAGCTGTTACTCTATTCACATCTATCACCTATTTCTCGTTTTAAATAGAAAGGCCAGATAAAAACAACATCTGGCCTTCGAAAAAGGATAAGGTAAGACTTCCATCAGTGGAGGTTTTCTTCATCCCCCACTGATGGTTAGTTGAACCAATCGGACCTTTACGGGCAGTTATCCTCCACACCTCCCCTTTTTGTAAACTCAAAGCTTGTGATATGATTCTACTGCCCGTTAAGAGTGGGATTCATTATAATTCTTTGTTAAAACGATCTAACCCTGATTGGTATACTTCCATTAATTCATTTAATCCCATTGCTTCTAATTGCTCGATATACTCATCCCACTCTTCTTCTATTCCACCTTCTATTAACCATTGAGCTTCCTTCTGTTTCACAAATTCTTTGATTTCCGGTTCAATTGTATTAATTTTTTCAAGCTCTTCGGCACTAAAGAAGATTTGTGGATAGTTTTCTTCAACCATATGTGGTTTGTAGTATTTATCAAGAATATCTAAACGTTCTTTTGCTCTTGGCTCCATGTCTACTACTGTTCCAAAATGTTCTTTTAAGACAACAAATGGTCCACCTGGTGCAACTTTTTGACGCAATTCACCCATTGCAACACCTTCAGGTAATTCTTTGTTGACTAACATACCATTTTGATCCTCTTCATAGATTTCACCGATTGGTCCCCAGTTAATTTGTGCTGACATTTTTGGCTCATATAACCGGTCAACCCAACGCATTGTAATTTCCGGATTATTATTAGCAGATGTAATAACAAATGCATCTCTACCATATTCAGAATAGTTGGAACGTCCTACAATAATTTCACCGTCTTTCCCTTTAAGAGGTGGTAAAATTGCATAATCATCCACACGGTCTGTCCCAACTACTTCTGTATCTTCCCACCAAATGAATGAACCAAGTGTCGGATCTTCTGTTTTACCTTTTGCAAATAATTGGGCTGTATCTTGAGTAACAACCTCTGGATCAATTAGTCCTTCTTTTACCCATTGATGATAGTATGCAATTGCCTCTTTAAACTCAGGTTGTGTTGCTGCATAAATGACTTTTCCATCACGAACAATTCGGTGATCAGCCTCAAAAGGAGCATCTGGTAAACCGAATAACCCGATTAAATCTCCTTCGTTACCACACCAACCGTTAAACCAGAAGGTTAAACCAATTTCATCTTGTTTTCCATTCCCATTGGGATCTTTTTCTTTGAAGGCTTTTAGCACATCATGATATTCTTCCAATGTAGTTGGCATTTCCAGACCAAGTTTGTCTAACCATGTTTGATTAATAAACATGATATTTGGCATCCCTACCAGATCCATCTCTTCTGCGCGGGGTAAAGAGTAAATATGCCCATCCGGCGCAGTCACAATTTGTTTAAGTTCTGGTCTTTCTTCAAATAATTTCTTTAAATTAGGTGCATATTTATCAATCAAATCTTCTAAAGAGATAATCGTACCACTTTGCCCATGCTGCATGAGATCTTGATCTGTAAAGCCTGATGCATAAAACGCATCTGGTAGATCACCACTTGCCAGTAATAAATTTTTCTTTTCTTGATATCCATCACCAGGGATATTGTTCCATTTTATACTCACGTTCGTCGCTTCTTGCAGTCTGTCAAAGATGACCATTTCTGAATAATCAGGTGCTAGAGGTTGTTTTGGTGAAACAAAATTTAATGTCACTTCTTCCTCTACAATTGGCAGACCTGACTCATTAAATGCTACCGCGGATTCCTTTGATTCTTTTCCTGACTCACTACTTGAACAACCTGTTAAGGCAAGCGATGCACTTAACCCAAGAGCTAGGACTATAGACATTTTCTTTTTCTTGTTTCTTTCCATCTTTCTTTTTATTGATCTAATCATTACGTTTTCCCCCTCAATGTTTTAAATCTAATGCTTTAGCGAGTATAAACCGGAATCCCCACCTCCTTTAAAGCAACATGTCAAAATTTATCAACCTTTAATTCCACCAATCATAACGCCCTTAACAAAGTACTTCTGTACAAATGGGTATAAGACTAAAAGTGGAATAGAAGCTACAATAATCACACCATATTTAATAAGTTCTGAGACTCTTTGTTTTGCAGCTAGTGAATCAATGTCACTCATCATTTGAGTGGAAGCTTCATTTTGAATTAAGATATTACGTAAAATCAATTGAAGAGGATACAAGTCCTCGTTGTTCAAATAAATTAATGCATCAAAGTATGAGTTCCAGTGTCCAACCGCATAAAATAACACCATTACTGCCACAATTGGTTTGGAAAGTGGCAGGACAATCTTCCAAAAGAATTTTGCATCCGAACAGCCGTCTATCTTTGCCGCCTCTAATAACTCATTCGGTATAGATGTTTGGAAAAAGGTTCTTGCAACGATGACATTCCATACTGCAACAGCCTTCGGTAAAATTAATGCCCACATCGTATTCAGTAATCCTAAATTCTTAACAACTAAATAAGTCGGAATTAATCCCCCGGAGAAAAACATCGTAAAGAGGAATAAAAACATAATTAGGTTTCTTCCATATAAATCTCTACGTGATAGAGCGTAAGCAGCCATCAATGTACATGAAACATTTACAAGAGTTCCTACAAACGTATAAATAATCGAATTTTTATAACCTAACCAAATCTTGCTATCACTGAAGATTCTTTGATACCCTTCAAAGGTAATATCTTTTGGCAGTAGCCATACTTTCCCCTCATAGATCATATTGGGGTTACTAATCGACGCAATCACGATAAAGTAAAGAGGATAGACGACTAATATAACCATTATCGCGACTAGGAAAATATTAATTAAATCAAAAATTTTATCTTCTTTAGATCTTCTAGTTGTCTTATTCATTGCAAGTAAACCCATCATTCTTCACCCTCCTAGTTACCATAGACCTTGACCTGATAATTTCTTGGCAAATTTGTTAACGGCCACCAATAATACTAAATTAATAACGGCATTGAATAACCCTACTGCTGCTGCAAAACTATATTGAGCCTGTTGTAAACCCATTTTATAAACGTAGGTCGGAATAATTTCTGCTGAAGGCTGATTTAATGGTGTTTGTAACAGGTAAGCCTTTTCAAAACCAATATTCATAATATTTCCTACCGATAAGATAAGCAATATGACTGCAGTAGGCATGATAGCTGGGATATCAACATGTAAAATTCGATGCCACTTACTCGCCCCATCCATTACTGCTGCTTCATGAAGCTCAGGGCTAACTCCTGCAAGAGCTGCTAGATAGATGATTGCTGCCCATCCTGTTTCCTGCCAAACTCCAGATCCGATATATAATGGTTTAAACCACTCCGGCTTTGCCATAAACGAAATAGATTCTCCACCAAACATCATGATGAAATTATTAATAAGTCCATTGTTTGAGAAAAAAACATAAATCATACCTGCTAATACGACGACTGAAATAAAATGTGGGGCATATACCACCGTTTGAACGAAACGTTTGTATTTCTCATGTCTTATTTGGTTCATCATTAATGCAAGAATAATTGGTAACGGAAATCCAATGATTAAATGTAAAACACTAAGTCCAAGTGTATTCTTTATTAAACTCCAGAATTGAAATGATTCAAAAAACCTCTCAAAATGCTTAAAACCTACCCATGGACTTCCCATAATGCCTTGTGTTGCTATGAAATTTTTGAAGGCTATAATGACTCCATACATTGGGAAGTAGTGAAAGATAATAAAATAAATTAATGCAGGTAATAAAAATAAATAGAGTTGGTAATTGTTTAATAGTTTTTTTACTTTTGCCTTTTTTATGCTTTGTGTAGGGTGTTCTACTTTTGTTGACATCCTAACCTCTGTGTGCATATCTTTTCCTCACTTTCAGAAATAAATTTCAGCTAGTATACAAGCTAGTTTGATAGCTTACGGACTTCAGAATGGTATCGCTATTATCAAAAACTAGTCATTATTAATAACATGGATAAATCCGTTTATGTCAACCGCATGACATTTCAGGTCAAAAAAATCTTCTTTATCATGTTATTATTTGAATCGTTTAATTCCCGCATAGTATTTTAACCATTTCAGAGAAAATCAATAGTAATCTCACTCAGTATGTCAACCGCATGACATATTGTTCAAAAAATTTTTTCAGCTTCAAAAGGTTGTCATTCAAATCTATTAAATTCACAGTTTCCAAAGATTTAAAACCTTTTAGAAACCCCTTACAATAAGAATTATATGCCATCCGCCTCGGTATGTCAACCGCATGACATATAATTCATTAAATTTTTCCACTCCATCAAGATTATTCTTTTTATGTCGTTTCACTATCAATTAATTTGACCGGTAAAATGTTTTCTAATTGAATATCTTCTTCTTCACCATTAATCTGTTTAATGATAATTTCTACAGCCCTTTCAGCTATTTCCTTAATAGGTTGTTCAACTGTGCTTAATTCAGGCAGCAGCATTCTTGTCGTTTCGGTACCATCATATCCAATTACTTTTAAATCTTGTGGAATAGTAATGTTTCTTTTTCTAGCCTCTCTTAAGACCTTAGAGGCGATCAAATCATCACTTGCAAAGATAGCATCAACTTGAGGATGGTCATCTAATATTTGTTTTACAATATTTATGACAATTTCATCTGTTGATTTAAGAGGGAATTCATATGTAAGAGGCTTTAGATTATTAGCTCTCATAACATCTTCATATGCGTTTCTTCTTAAATTAGCAGGAGTCTCTAAATATTGCGGTCCATTAATGTGGATGATTTGTTTACATCCTTTATCAATTAATAATTGAGTAGCTAGTTTTCCCCCTTCATAGTTGTCACTAGATACCACTGGGGTTTTACTTGATAAATAACGATCGATACCAACTACAGGCAACTTTGGTATTTCGTATTCTTCAATTCCTCTATTGTGAGCGCCAGCTATGATTCCATCAACTTGATTCATTTGCAGCATTTTCAGATAGTTTCTTTCCTTATCTTCACGGTTTTGACTATTACAGAGTAATACCTTATACCCCAATGAAGAACAAATATTTTCTAAATGAAAAATAAGCTGTCCATAAAACGGATTACCAGTACTTGGAAATATCAACCCTATTAAGTACGTTTTCTTGATAAACAGTGAACGAGCTATTTCATTAGGATAGTAATTTAATTGTTCCATCGAATCATGGACTTTTTTCCTTGTTTTTTCACTAATGTATCCACGATTATTTAATACTCTAGAAACCGTTGTTGGTGAAACACCAGCAAGCTTGGCAACGTCTTCAATTTTTGGTTTCACCATCTCTTCCCCCTTCCAAAATTCGATAAGAGTATTATCCTAATATTTATTAAAGAATGTCAAGATTATCGATCATAATCTTACCATAATTACTTATGAGAAGGTACCAATTTTTTTACATATAGAAACTTGTAAATATAAAACACATTTAATTTAATCGTCCACTTAGTAACCTCTTATTATTGTCCATGAAAAAAAATACCTTTCTGGTAATCAGAAAGGTATGGGTTCATTACTATTATTTTTTTGATTAATATCCCCTACCGCAAACTAGAAAAACTGCTCCTATCAGTTAAGAGAGGATTTGAATGGATGCTTTATCCATTTCATTTTGTCTTCTGCAGAATCCCTCTCGTAGACATTAGGTGTCTGTTCTAATGCTTCTTCTTTCCTTGGTTTTTATCCTCTCCTGAACCAGGTTTTTCTCGTACTTTATCTGGTTTGGTACTTCCTTCTTCCGACGCTACTTCCTTATGAACTGGAACATTCACGTCATCTAGATTTATATGGCCCCATCCACCTGTGTGTTTATCAACCACTTGAATATATAAATCTTTCCCTATATATTCCGATGCATCCCAAAAGACACGACGATAAGATTCACCATTATGACCAGTAGCTTTCATTAAAATATCATTTGTTTCTGCGTCAACAAGTGCAATGTATAAAAGCTTGTCATCGGCTCCTCCAGAGGTTAAAAAGTCAATCTGACCATCTCCCCCCAAAATAAAGTTTTCAGATTTGATCACACCTGTCGCCTCATCTCCTCCATGATCCGGATGAAAGCCCCATAGATGATATCGACTCGGGTCTATTGATGTTGTCGCCTGTCCGAATGGACCTCCCCAGCCCCAATCATTTTTATTCGTAACATGGTCGTCTGTGAAGGCATTTCCTTCTAAAACTGTCCAGCCAGTTAAGTCACCAGATTGAAAATCATGATTTAATAGCTCACTATGTGGTATTTCTTCTTCTGGAGCTTCCTCCTCATAATAAGCCGGTTCAACTTTATTACTATAGGCTGAACCCATTTCAAATACTTCCATAGACACAACCTTCGCTTTTCCACTTTCGCTCCATAGCTCAATGCCCAGAGAATCAGCTCTCGTAGGATATGCTCTAGTTGTTATACTCTTTTTCCCATTGGCATAGGCTTCAATCATCGATCTGTCTAAGTAGATATGAAGCTTTAGATTTTCTCCATCGAGTGTAAGGTCACCTTCACTACTTGTTTTTTCAATATCAGGATCTAAACTCATTTTTGTTGCATCTACTCCAAATTTTTCAGTTGCTTCATCGAAATATAGGCTGACTTCTTCAGAAGAATCATCCGATTGACGTACCTTTATCCCATACTTTTCATTTGATTTCCCTTTGATCTCAAGAACTATTTCTAACATATCACCCTTGACATCCGCTAGTAACTTATTCGCTTTTTTTAGGGATTTATTTTTCATTTTAATTACCTTTTCTCCACGTAAGCTCTCTAATTCTTTAATCGGTTCGATACCAAGCTCTCCATTTTTTAATAAAGACAATTCTAAAGGTAAGCCTGCATTATGAGCCCATCCAGCGTCATAGTGCTGCTGTTCTGTTCTACGATCTTGTGCAATACTAAATAATATAGAGCGCCCGCTTTCATCGATCATTCCACTTGGACCAGTAAAATGTACACCATAGTCAAATAGCTTAGGTTCCTCATGATCCGGAATAAATTTGTTGTTTTCTTTATCCCATGAACCAACCCAATGGAATACATACTTCACATTATGTTCACTATAATTCTTAAACCAAGGATTAATGAAAAAGGCATATTTTTGATCTCCATTTTCATCTTCTCCAAGTGGTAGCAGTACCGGTAATTCCCACACATCGCCTGTCTTAGGGTATGCTTTTGAATCCCCTACAAAGAATGGTCCTTCGTATTTCCAATTTTTCATATCCTTTGATGTATAGAGTAATGCGGTTCCACCAATATTTTCAATACCAGAACCAACAATTTGATACCATGTATCTCCATCTTTCCATACAAACGGATCACGGAATTGGCCGAACATGACCTTTCCTTCCTCCGCTGGTAAATCAGGAGCTTGAATAGTAACAGGATTAGACAGCATCTTCCAATCCTCTAACATCGGATCCGTTACATCTGTTGGTGTTGCCAGGCCAGTCATTTGATTTGGTGTTTTACTATCATCTCCAGCTGTGAAAAACAATGCAGGATCTCCATTTTTATCGAAGTGTGCAGAGCCTGACCATACTCCGTCTGGTGATACCCCTGATGGAGCCAAAGCGACAGGAGCATCCTCCCAATGAACCATATCTTCACTAACTGCGTGACCCCAATGAATTTGGTGCCAATATGGTCCCTGCGGGTTATGCTGATAGAAAATATGATATTTTCCATTATACTCAAAAGGTGCATGTGGCTCATTCATCCAATGACCTGGAGAAAGAAAATGGTATTGAGGTCGATAACGATCTCCATCATATACACTTCGATCAAAAGATAAATCAGGTCTTGGTAATTGATGATTCTTTTGATTGTCAATTATTTGATCATAGTTGTTTTTTACTTCTTCGGCAGTTAACGCTTTGTTGTGGATTTTTAACTCATCTATCATTCCGTTAAACATATTAGCAGTAAATGGTCCCAATATGGCAGCTGTGTTGTGCTTTCCAATTAATAGATCCTTGTCAGAGGCTGTTATTGTTGCATTTTTAGGTGTAGCAACCTCACCTGCTAACTCCCCGTTTAAAAAGATCTTCATTTTTTTTGCTTCCTGATCAAAAGTTGCAACAATATATGACCACTTATCTTTTTCCAGTACTTTATCTTCTTCCGCCCATACCTCTTTCCATTCTCCATTTAAACCAGCTTGAAAAGACCATTTTCCATGTCTCCCCATCCCTAAAATATACCCTTCACCTTGAGCTTTATTTTGCTGATTAACAATAGCAGATAATTGTCCAAGATCCCCCCATTCATAAGAACGAGGTGCAACCCAGGCTTCGATTGTCATCGCATCACTAGGCTGTATAGATTGGGGCGCCGCCTGTTTAATATAGGTAGAATATCCATCAAAAAGAAGCCCGTTTTTTTCTACACCTTTTCTCCATAATGGATCAGAGGAAGGTTTATATTTAGCATCTGAAAAAACATATTCAACTTTTTGATTCTTACCTGAAACTTCATCCTTTACTGTATTCCCTTCACTTTGATTGAACGTCCAATGGTGGATCATACCTCCATTTCTCACTTGAAAATCATCGACATTAATATGTCCAAACCCTCCTGTATGTTGATCAACTATTTTAATATACACATTTTCACCCAAGTATTCCTTTGCGTCCCACGTCATACGCTTGTATGTTTCTGATTCAGGTCCAGTTGCTTTAAATAACTCTTTTCCATCAGAAGCACGAACCAGTGCCACATATAAATCATACTTTTTCGTCCCATCCATCTCATCTCCTCCACCTAAGAGGAAAGAAACTTCTCCATTGCCAGCTAATTTAAAAGTGTTTGACGTTAATGTTCCGGTTCTCCTATCAGCTTCTTCAGGTGGTACTCCTTGAAAGCCCCATAGATGGTAGTTTCCTTGATGCTCAAAAGGAACTGCTGTGTCCCAATATGTTTCTTGACTTGAAACAGTACCTTCAAATGCATTTCCAGTAGCAGTCCACCCTGTTAAATCTCCTGTTTCAAAACCGGGGTTTTTTAAGGTATTTCCGATGATTACTTCTTCATTTAAAACATGAAAATCATCGACGTTAATATGTCCAAATCCCCCAGAGTGGTGATCAACAACTTTGATATAAAGAGCTTCACCAAGATATTCCGATGCATCCCACTTCACTCGGCGATATTTTTCTGTATTAGCTCCAGTTGCTTTCATTAACTCTTCTCCAGTAGAAGCCTTAACAAGTGCTACATATAAGTTATTAATGTCCTGTCCTCCACCGACTAAAAAATCAATCTGTCCGTTTCCATCCAGAATAAAGGTGGATGATTTCATGATTCCAGCTCTTAAATCTGACTTATCATCAGTCGTTGCTCCCTGAAACCCCCATGCATGAAACGTGCCTTCATGTTCAAAAGGCCCTCCCCAGAAATTAGTTACATCTGTGACAGGTGATCTAAATGCTGAGCCAGTAACAGTCCAGCCTGTTAAATCTCCTGTTTCAAAATTGGGGTTTTCGATCGTATTTGGGAGGCTATTCTTATCAAAATCTTCTTGATTTTTTGTAAATGTTGCCTCTTTTAAAGGGTAAAAGGACAATGAATTCAGTGTAACTTCCCCACCCTTTGAATATAACTCTATCTTTCTACTTGAATCATTTGGGAAAATTTGATTTGTAAAAACAGCCGTTCCTTCCTCTGCAAATACCTCAACAGATGAGCGGTCTACTAATAACTTAATCGTTAAAATTCCGTTCAAAACATTTAAATCAGTATGTTGTATGGTAGGAAAGTTTTCATCAAAATCTGTTTCACCTGATTTTGATCGATCTACAGTAAGTTTTTTATCTTTGATATTGTACGAGATGTTTGTTTCTTCGCTTTCCCCTTTCCGAACTAGAAACCCTAAATCAGTTGCAGTGGCATCCGTAAGGTTGAATTCTGCCTCAATCTCAAACATTTCAGCTTCAAGATCTTTTAAAACATTATCAGCTGAGATTTTTTGATTTTTTATTTCCACCATATTTGAAGTATCTCTTAACTGGTTTAATTCTTCTACTGGTTCTTGTTTCAATCGTATCCCGCCATCCATCTCAACTAAAGAAAGCTCTCGTGGTATTGACATAGCTCCTCTCCAAGACGAAGTTGGAATTTCCCCTGCATATTGAGCTGGATTATTCATCCATCCCAACCAAACTTTTTGACTATCATTAGGGGAGTTAACCGTATCGCTCCATGTTACACCAGCATAAAAATCAGCCCCATAATCTGCCCACAATAATTCATCCATCTTTTTATCTGGAGTAAAAGTACCGCCATTAAAGTCACCTACATAATAGTGCATTCCCGTTCCACCAGTTGGTGTTGGGTTAATACTTAGAGTTAAAACCCATTTTGAGCCTATTTTATTTCCGTTACCATCATATAATGGCAACTCAAATAAATCAGGACATTCCCAACTTCCAATCTCAGCTGCTTTAGGATCAGAGAATTCCCCTACTTTTTTCCACTCTAGAAGATTGCTAGATGAGTAGAAATCCACCCTTTTTCCACTAGTAATAACAAAGATCCATTGGTTACTTTGCTCATGCCAAAACACCTTTGGATCTCTGAAAACACCTGAACCATCATTACTTGCTTTCAATTCATTTGGCATTTTTATAATTGGATTTTGTTCATATGTTGTCCATGTCCGACCATTGTCAAGACTATATGTAGCACTTACATGTTGATTATCACCACCATTTTCACTCGTATAAAGAGCAACCATCGGGGGATTTTCATCTGTTCCTAAACCTGATGTGTTATTCTCATCAACAACAGCGCTACCTGACCAAGCAAACCCATTTTCATCAGGATAAATCGCAATAGGATAATGCTCCCAGTTTACTAAGTCCTTGCTAATCGCATGGCCCCAATACATAGGTCCCCACACTTTATCAGTAGGGTTATGCTGATAAAACAAGTGATATTCACCGTTATAATAGACCATTCCATTGGGATCATTCATCCAATTTTTCATAGGAGTAAAATGATAACCAGGACGGTAACTCTCGTCATTAACCACTGGAAGAGATGCGGCGTTTACCGTTCCTAATGATGAGATGAACAATTGAATCATTAGGATCAAAGTAATAAATACATGGATAAAAGACTTATTAATTCTTTGATTCACATTATCACCCTTTCTTATAAATTTGCGTTCCATATACTTGATCATTAAAGCTCTAAGAAAAAATCTTAAATAAAACTTTTCTCACCACCCCCTTTATGGTATCGCTTACAAATACTCGTTTTACATTTGTTTACTTTAACTGAAATTTATAACATTCATTAATGTTACTCTTTCTTATAGGTAGGAATATTCCTTTATATATCAACCGGCTGACATATCCATTCAAAAAAAATGTGAATACCACAATAGTCAATATTTTGATTCTTATCATTTTGAATATCTTTCTTAATAAACCACTTTGGGTATCCTTACAAGAGAATTATATGTCATCCTTATTAGTAGGTCAACCGCTTGACATAAGTATTTAGAAAATTTCATCTTCTCATATAATATAACTTGCAACTTTCCTATCATTCATTTACTTCGTTAAAAGAAGTAAAGCTGGCTTGTTGTTACGAAGATATTGAAGGGATTTTTAAACTTAAAAAGAAGACATTTTTTGTAATCTTCCTAAAGAGACATTCCCTTGTTTAGGAAACACTTTAAGTAGAGGCACTTCCATCACTCGGAAGCACCCCGAAAAACAAATGACAAACAAAATAAATCAAGTGTCCGACTTGCAATTGAAACTTTGGACAAAACTACAAAAAAACATAGTTAATATATTATTATGCTCCTGACGTTGGAGTGGCTCTGAATGCATTTTCAGTCTTTTCCATAACAACCTGTGCATCACTGCCCGAATCAAGAATCGTATTTTGTATCGATTCTTTTTCTACCAAAACTGTGGTTACGGTAAGCGGCTCTGATGCTTCGGTAGTCAACAAAGCGTCTACTTGCGCAGAGAAACAAGAATCACTAATCTTGGCATGAACCTCTGTGGCAACAACATGATTAGTAGATATATAATTTCCTTTCCCAGAAACAATACGTATGATTACAGGTGTTGCGCCTACTGGCTTGATGTTCTGAGTATTCATTACTTCAGAAAAGTGATTACCAATTACAGAATTATTATTGCCACTAATATAGAGAAGACCATATAAATCATCTAAACCATTGTCTATTCCCTGAAAAGGAGTCCAAGGTTCATGGTCACGTAAAAAGTGATTTGAAGAAACCAAATTTTCCGAACAATTTTCCCTGAATACCACCATACCTGGATAAAAAGAATGAAGTCTATTATTTGTGATACTGGAACGTGTCACGCCATCAAAATAGATACTGCTCGCACCTCGTGGAAAAACATTATTCGCTGTAATCAAAAGTCCACCAAAATTTTGCGCATAAATAGAATATCCTTTAAAACCGGCCCCTATTAAATTATCGGTTATTTTTGAAGCCTGTCCCCATCCTCGTAGTTCTATACAGTTCCCACATTCAGCTATGAAATTATCATGTATAGTCAGTGCATCTGCATGATAAATAGTAATTCCATGCTCTAAATACACAAACCCCATGCCTGTAATCCTAAAAGAGTCACAAGCACTTGCAACATAAATACCCGTTTTCCCGTTAGTGTATGTGTTTTCCGGATTTGTTTCTCCTGAGCCATCTTCAATAAAATGCAAACCATCAATACAAAAGTTAGAAAACTCTACCGAACTTATTCGGGGATTTCCACTTCGTTCAACATAAAATGCAGCTCCTTTATAATCCTCGTCATTTACTCCTAGGGGAATATCTACGAGTATACGACTTCCTCCCGGCCACAATTCATGCAAATCAGACCATTCATTCTCAGAAGTGTTAAAACGAATACTCGAAGATGTAAACCCGTGTCCAGAACCCATGATTTTAAGATAGCTGATGTCTATAACTACTTGGCTGCCAAGATGATAATCTCCCGGTGGAATATAGATAACCGCCCCCGGCTTTCCGCCTTTATTCAAATCAGTGTCCGTTTGCCTACTTTTAATATCTGCTATAATGCTATTGATTACCTCACCAATATCCTCATACGGATTACCGACAGGCCACTCTGTTACGTCGTAATAATTTTTACTAGCCATAAGTAGATTCTCCTATCAATTTAGTATGTTTGTTCATAAAATACCTTTTCCTTGATATAGCTGGAAGAAAAACCTCAGACATGTTAACCGGATGACATATCATTAAAAAAATTTGAATACTTCAGAAGTCAAAGTTATGAATCTTTTAATTTCCACTATCTATACGTAATAAATCACTTTAGAAAACCCTTACAAGGAAATTATATGTCATCCTTTTTTGTAGGTCAACCGCTTGACACAAATATTTAGAGAATCCATCTTAACATTTAATAAAACTGGTCCATTCAATTCCCTGGAATAAACATGACAAGACATTTAGTGGATTAGCTTCATCGGAATGACAATTTTTGATTTTTTATATATTTTCAATGTAAGCATTTTTGTAAGGTGTTGTTTTCCAAAAATTATGAATTACTCACAATTTTCTTCTGTGCATATTTAATGCTTCATTACCAGCCTTTATCATGTTAAAAAGCGCATATCTTTACTCAAGAATAGCTCTCGTTCGCTGAATAGTGAAAATAAGATAGAGCTGCAACAAACTGACCAAAAATTTAGAATAAAAACCCTTATGTATGTCTGGCGTTTTCCTTAAAATATGGCGTAGTTAGCAAGTGTTTTGTCGCCATTTGCTAGTTACAAGGCATCGCTTAAGAGGTACTATTAAACTGTAACGTTAGCAAAGAAGGAGACAAATTACGCTTAAAAATACTTATGTAAATAGATAAAGGAGGCTCATATATATGACGTTGAATACCTCTGATCGTATTAAAATTCCGGCAGGATTTTGGGCAGGATTACATCAATTGGGCATAGTCGCCCATGACGTGGTTCGAAAAGCACAATTGCCAATCACTATTATTTCTGATCCTGTTGTCACCACAGCTCAATATTTTGCGATCTGGCAGGCTTATTCCGATCTCATTGATGATACTGCCAAAGGAATCATCAAGCTTGCGACATCCTTTGAAACAGATCATTTTCCCCCGACTGTCTTAGCAACTTACCATGCTCGTGACTACCGTGATGCTTTAAAGCGAATGGCCAGGTATAAACAACTGTGCCCTCCTGAAAGCATACATATCACCGAGGAAGGTGAACACTGTACAATTGAAATAGAATCATCGCATAGTGAACAACCCGGTCTACCCATTCTTATTGGTATTACGTTGGCATTTTTACTCGAGCTGGGACGCCGAGGCACAGGCCAACCTTTGACAGCAAAGTTCGTCGAATTTTCTTCCCATTCAATTGGCGACTTACAGATAATTGAAGATTACTTTGGCTGCCAAATTCAGATCGGTACAAATTGTAATCGGTTGACTTTACATCGAGCAGATCTAGATCGCCCCTTTGTCTCGTACAATGCCGAATTGCTGGAGATACTGACTCCGGTACTCGAACAATCGTTGAATAAGCAGCCACGCAGCCCCTCAATTACAGAGACGGTTAAGTGGATCATGAAACGCAGCCTAACAGGAGGTCGCCCTGACATTCAGACTATTGCGAGCGAGTTAGGGATAAGTGATCGTACCTTGCAGCGGCGGCTTACTGAAGAAGGCACGGGCTTCAACGATTTGTTAACAAAAGTTCGACATGAGCAGGCAAGAGAGTACCTGGCAGACCCGTCACTTGATATTAAAGAGGTCGCCTTTTTGATTGGATATGAAGACCAAAACTCATTCTACCGCGCCTTTCATCTTTGGGAAGGTGCTACCCCTTTAAAATGGCGTACAGAACATCTCGGTGCAAACTTGATTAATTGACTAGTTTACTTATAAACACTGATGAACAGCCGGATAACTAAATAATAACTACAAAATAAAAGGATTATTTTTCAAAGCTAAAAGGAGCAAGTATGATGGATATGGAATTAAAAAATAAAACAGCTTTAGTCACTGGATCAACAAGAGGGATCGGTAAAGCAATTGCCATTGAACTTGCAAAAGAAGGTGTTAATGTACTAATTAATGGACGAAATGACGAAGAGGTAGAACGAACCGTAAAAGAAATTAAGTTTGGGTTCCCAGATACCTTCCCGCAAAATGCTACTGCCGATATTGTAGATATTCAACAAAGGGAAGCATTATTTAAAGAACATCCCCAAATCGATATCTTAGTTAACAATATGGGGATTTATGAAATGATGAAATATGAGGACGTCGACGACGAAGTATGGGAAAAGTATATTCATACGAATGTTCTTGCCGCAAATGGATTATCTAAGTTTTACTTACCTAAAATGATCAAAAATAATTTTGGTCGAATTATCTTTATTGCGAGTGAAGAAGCCGTTATGCCTTCGGGACAAATGCCTCAATATTGTATGACAAAATCAATGCTATTATCATTGTCAAAAAGCCTATCTAAATTAACAATAGGAAAAGAAGTTACTGTCAATACGATCTTGCCGGGACCATCACTCTCCGAAAATGTGCATCAAATAATTGAGGGGTTGTACCCTAATGAAGATATGACATTTTCAGAAAAAGAGAAAGAATTTATGACTACAAATCTACCTCAGTCTGAAATCCAACGATTTATCAGGCCAACTGAGATAGGTAGATTAACTGCCTTTATATGTAGCCCTTATGCTTCCGCTTTTAAAGGTTCTCCGATCCGTATGGATGGAGGCATGGTGCCGACTATTTTCTAGCACTTTTTCTCTTACTCATCTCTCAAGGTGAGTAAGAATTCTTTCAAGAAACAAATCTTCGTCAAAATTGAAGAGCGTGCGTTTCTTTTTCTGCTACGCTCTGTTTGCTGAAGGTCACTCTTTTGCTATTTAAGGGAACTGCACACTATTAATTATTGTGAAATTCACCAAGCCAAGAGACGTTTTAACTACTCTAATTTGTTGTGTTATTAGATATTTTACATGAAGTTAAGACTTAAAGACTAATAGGGAGTTTTCTCCCTCTCTTTAAAACTGTTCATTAATATAGCCCACTGAAAAAGCATTTAACTTAGTTTAATTAGATAAAAAGTGAAATTAGATTTTTAGCAATTGCGCTCCGGTTCCTGAAAACCATTATTTTGTAAAACTAACGCTTCCCATTAATTCAAAAAGATCATTGCTTTTTATATTCACATAGAAATCGTTCTACACCTGGATATTTTTCACCTAGACTTGTTATCTCGAAATCAAAATACCGATAGAAATCCACTGCATCATTATCCGTCTCAGCAGAAATTAATGGATATTGCTCAGTAATATAATTAATCATTTTACTACCAATACCCTTTCCTCTTTGAACTGAAGATACTGCAATATGTTTAATGTTTTATTTCACACTCAATTAAACTACTAATTTCAATACCTACCCATCCAACAATTTCACCTTCAAGTTCAAAACTATATAATTTTCGGTTTAATGATTTCAAATTTTTTTCATATTCTTGATCCTAATAAAGGTAGAATTGGAGATATACTCTCGTATACATTTATACCAACTTCTCTTGCTGCTATATTGTTTTTAAATCACTATATAAAAGGGAACAAGTGGAAGTTATCTATCCTTTTCTCGGTCATTTCATTTTTGATTGAATTTGGTATGGCCTACTTTGGATACATGAAGTACTTTAACATGTCTGGCACATAAAAGAAGCATTGAGGATATCCCCCAATGCTTTTCTTGTATTTATTAAACGAGCAGTGGTATGATCAGGCCGGAAAGTAGTAAAATCAACGCTCCTCCTAATCTCGATGAAATTTGCGCAAATGGCATTAATTCCATTCTTTTTGCTGCAGATAACACCGCAACATCACCGGTTCCACCCATGTTAGCCATACATAAACCTGCTGTAATCGCTGCTTCAATTGGATAGAAACCTACTAATTTCCCTAAAAGACCCGCTCCAATAATTGCTCCTAATACGACACCAAATACTGTTAGAATATATTGAAGTGTGAGTGCTTCAATTACAGTATTTAAATCTGTGTATGCAACACCGATTCCAAATAATAGTGCAAATGTCCAGTTACTTGCTACAAACTGATACCACTGACTAGCACCATCAAGTACAATTGGTGGGATTATATTTGCAACCTTCATAAGCGCAATTAAAATAATCATAATTGCATATGGATGTAATGGTATAAACGCTCCTAAAAGATTTCCAAGTGTAAAGAAAGCTAATGCAGCCAATAACCCTACACCCATTTTTTTAATGTCATATTTTTGTTGAGGTTTCTCATACTTAAATCCTTTAACCAATTGTCCATCACCTGATAGTGATGGGAATTTTTTGCCTACCATATCTAACACACTTGCAAGAACAATCGCGAATACATTTCCTAGAGCTAGTGCCGGTACGAGCATTGAAATATAATAGCTTGGTTCATTTCCTAACATTTCAGAATAGATTTGACTCATCGGCACAGCACCAGCACCCATTCCGCCGCCCATAATCGGCAGTGTAATAACTAATATCGCGTCCTGAAGTGTAAAACCTACTAAGGAACCGATAATACCTGCTAGTATCATGGCACCAATCACAGCACCAAAGATGGGAAGGAAATAACGTAAACCTACTTTTACTAAGATTTTTGAATTCATTCCCAAAATACTCCCTGTAATTAACGCCGCAATATAAAAATCTAGAAAGCCGCCTGTTTGCATGAAATCTGTAACAGATGTTGTGATTGATTCTGGAAGCAACCCGCTGTATACCATGTAAGCAGACCCAAAGATCGCTAAGATGGCCCCCCCACCTAAAAACGTTTTCATAATTGGTGTGCGATCGCCAATCCAGCCAAATACTTCACCTAATACAATCATCACTAGTAAACTACCAATCATTCCCCCTGGTAAGTTACCAGTATACATACTAACTAATGTGATCGCTGCAAATAGTCCAAACCATAAAACTGGTGTATTAAATACTGTTATTTTTGATTTTGGATCTAACTGATTTACCTTTGTGTCTGTTTCAAAGGAGATTTTTTTTGCTGTTTGTTCCATTAATAAACCCCTCACTTCCATAGATTTAATTCTCCGCTCAGTATGAAAGCACTGGTTCATACTGAAGCTTGCGACTGAATTCTTATTGCTTCTTCAAGTCATGATTTCAAGATTTAATTTTTCATTAAGGCTCTTTTCGTAAAGATTGTTGTTTTTACAAGTAACAAATTTGAACAGCTGTTGATTGGAGCGGGAAGGTACGAGACTCCTGCGGGAGAAGCGTGTTAAGGGAGACCCCGCACAAGTGCAAAGCACTGAGGAGGCTCCTGAGACCACCCGCGGAAAGCGAGTACCTGCAACGGAAATCAATCCAGGTTTTAAGAGTAAATATAATTTAAAAGCAACAAAGTACAAAAACAGCCTTCATTAATAATAAAATTGCTTCTCTTCCAAACTAAGTCCCCAGGATGTTGTTCCGTCTGAAACAATGGCTTGTCATTGACTCATTTATAGTAATCGCTTACATTTTATGAACCAATATTACTTAAAAATTCAATCAATTTATACCTTTTGTAATTATTGAAGTCTTTTGTAATTAAAAAAAGCAGCCCTCGCTGCTCTTTTTAATTACTCATATTACACAAGAATCGATTCGTATTCTTCATTAAACATATAAGAATAAAGAGGTCTACCTATACCATAGGTTAATGTTTCATCAATAACATGAATCTCATTTAAGAATTTTAAATACTTTCGGATTGAAACTCTAGAAATATCAGTGATTTCTGCAATTTCATCTGTCGTAAACGGATGATTCCCTTGTCCTTTAATAGCATTAAAAACGATAGTTAAAGTCTTTTTAGATAATCCTTTCGGCAGAGGCTTCAATGGTTCAGTCACAGTTAATTCATCCTGTTTTACTAGGAAGAGCTCGTCTAAGTCCTTTTGCTTCATCTTACTTTGTTGACTTAGTATGAAGAACTTTTCTTTATAAGAGATAAGTGCTTGATGGAACCTCTCAAATTCAAATGGTTTAATTAAATAATCTACAGCTCCATATCTTAAAGCTGTTTGAATTTTATCTACGTCAGATGCAGCAGTAATTAAAATGACATCTAATTCTATTTTTTCTTTTCTAATTTTACTTAATAAAGTTAGCCCATTTTCGCCAGGCATGTAGATATCTAAAAGGACTAGATCAACTTTTTGATTGTTAATGATTTTTGTCGCTTCATTTACCGAATGTGCCACACCAACTAAAAAGAACCCATTAATTTCTTTTAAGTATCGCTTATTAAACTCTGCTACCATTGGGTCATCATCTACAATTAGAACATTAATCATTTGTCTCCTCCTATCGGTTGTAAGGAATTTGAATGATAAACTCTGTGCCTTTTTCAACACTTAAATTTAGTTGAATGGATCCTCCTAATGTTTCGACACTTTTGCTCACTAAATATAAACCGTAGCCGCGATTTTGTCCCTTTGTCGAATACCCTTTATTAAATATGTGAGTAAACTGTTCTTCTTTGATCCCCGGACCTGAATCTCTGACTTTAATTAATAGTTGATTTTTATTATAGTTTAACTTTACCTGCAGCTTCTTTTCCTTCATTTCACTCATTGCTTCTATCGCATTATCTATGACATTTCCGATAATGGTAATTAATTCATGAGTCACATGATCCTCGCTAGGTTTTGGTATAATTGTCTCATTATCTATTTTCATCTCTACCTTATTTTCCCTTGCAGTACTAAGCTTGCCCATAATAAATCCAGCGAGGACAGGATCTTTAATATTTTTAGTCACATAACTAACTTCGTTTACACGATGATCAACAATTTCATTTATAAAATCCATTAACTCATCATAAAATTCCATTCTAACCATTCCAAGAATAACATGGAGCCGATTCATAAACTCATGTGACTGAGCACGCAGTGCTTCAGCATATATCCGAACACCTGTTAATTGTTCTGCCAATTGATGAACTTCCGTTTTATCCCTAAAAGTTGAGATAGCTCCGACAATTTCTTTGTTGACAATCAATGGAGCTCGATTAGTTAAAAGTGTCACACCATTGACCGCTATCTCTTCATCTTTTTCAGACTTTCCCGTTTTTAACACCCGGTCTAGCTTTGAAAATGGTAGATAGTCGGTTAGTTTCATGCCTACAGGATTATCCGATAAACCGATATTCGTAAATATTCGTAAAGCTGATTTATTGACTAGTGTTATTGTTAAATTTTTGTCAACTGCAATAATCCCTTCATGTACAGAATAAAGCATCGTATTTCGTTCTTCATGAATTTTTGCAATGGCAAACGGTTCTAAGCCAAATAAAATCTTTTTTATATATCTTGCTAGGAAAACTGCGCCGACAATACCTACTAAAATACCTACAATAGATCCTATTAAGATATTTTTATGACCTTTTTCAAGTGCTTGTTGAACATTATTAAGAGATATCCCAACTACAACCGCTCCTATCTGTTTATTTTCATCATTATAGATAGGAGTAAATGCACGTAATGACTGCTCTAGTGTTCCTTTCGATATTGAGATATGTTCTTTTCCATTTAATACCGTTTTTTCATCCCCACCGACAAAATGTTTCCCAATTTCCCCTGGATGAGGATGAGATTTTCTAATTCCATTCATATCCATCACCACAACAAAAAGAACATCAGCTGCTTGTTGAATATCAACTGTATACTCTTGGATTGCACCATCACCATCTTCTTTCTCGAGCCCACTTATAACGATTTCAGATTTGGCAACTGTTCTTGATACAATCTTTGCTTTTTCTTCCTGGTTGTTACGAATAGATTCACTAACTGTATGACTAATTAATAAATCAGTTAGGAGCAATGATATAAGAACAACTAAGCATACAAAGAAAATAATGATAGTACTTAGCTTGTATTTTTGTTTTGACAATGAATCCACTCCTAAAAAAATTCCTGGATTTAATATAAAAAACCTTACCTAAACAGATTATTAGGAAGGCTAAAAAAGCAAAATATCTCTCTTAATAATACATAATCCAGGATTCATGTTGAAGCAATTTCCTTAATACCCGAAATACGAATCGAATTCACCTTTTCATGTATATCTTTTAAAACGAGTGCTTATTTATTTAAATCAAGATTAAAAATATGACCTTTACAAATTTGCAAAGATTCATTTTGATAATGAGTAATTGTTTGCAAACGATTATTTGTTAATTCTTTTAAGAACATCTCTTTGGTTCCTCTTTTGCTAGCGATCTATTAAAAGGCTCTAGTTAACGTTTACATTACTAATGTTTTTATCGCCTTGAACACCTTTTCTCACCCTATAGAATCAAAGTATGTTCAAGGCTTTAAAAGCTTATAGCTTTATTGATAAATCATAAACTTATTTTACTCCTAGTAGATCCCCATTAGGTTCTTTTGAATTCAATTCTTTTCTCGCAACTCCTGAATTTATGGCTGCATCTGCAACAGCTTCTGCAACATGTTTTGCTACTCTTGAATCAAATGGATCCGGAATAACATAATCAGCGTGAAGTTCTTCACTGTTAATTAGTCCAGAAATTGCATAAACTGCAGCAACTTTCATTTCTTCGTTAATTTCCTTCGCACGAACATCTAAAGCCCCCGGAAAATGCCAGGGAATGCAAGGACATTATTCACCTGATTTGGGAAATCAGAGCGTCCAGTTCCAACAACAAGTGCTCCCGCTTCTTTTGCCTCTTCAGGCATAATTTCTGGTACCGGGTTAGCCATAGCAAAAATAATTGGATTCTTATTCATCGAACGAACCATCTCTTTTGTAACTGCTCCTGCCGCAGAAACCCCAACAAACACATCAGCACCTTCCAATGCATCTGCTAATGAGCCTTGTTTTTGCTCTTTATTTGTAAGATCTGCCATTTCTTCTTTGAATTTATTCATACCAACTGGACGATCTTTATAAATAATTCCTTTTGTATCACATAAAATGACATCTTTTACACCCATATTTAGCAACAACTTAACAATCGCTACGCCTGCAGCTCCAGCCCCATTTGCTACAACACGAATATCCCCAATTTTTTTGTTTGCGAGTATAAGAGCATTAATAAGTCCTGCTGCTGTCACAATAGCTGTTCCATGTTGATCATCATGAAAAATAGGGATATCGCACTCTTTGCGTAAACGATCTTCAATTTCAAAGCATTGCGGTGCAGCAATATCTTCTAAGTTTACTCCGCCAAAAGTAGGTTCTAACATTTTGACGTGCTCAACAATTTTATCCGTATCAGTCGAATTTATACATAGAGGAAAGGCATCGACATTTGCAAATTCTTTAAATAACAATGCCTTTCCTTCCATAACTGGCATAGCTGCTTTCGGTCCGATATCTCCAAGCCCAAGGACAGCAGTTCCATTTGAAACAACGGCAACAAGATTTCCCTTCATTGTGTAATCATATACTCTGCTTTCCATCTCATGAATTTCCAAGCAAGGCTCAGCTACACCAGGTGAATAAGCAAGACTTAAATCTTTTGCATCCCGTACTTTGACTTTAGAGTATACACTAAGTTTTCCTTGATTTTCTTTATGCATCTTCAATGCTTCTTCGCGTAATGTTGACATAACTGAATCTCCCTGCCTTTGTTGAATTTTACCACTAATTGAAAATGATCGATTAGCATATTAGTTTCTATATAAATCACTGATCATATTAGAAGGTAATAAATATACTTGTTAAATATACAAATCAGGAGAAAAAAGCGCTTTCTATTTACTGCGAGATTATTGGCTCTCCTTCTTTAACAAAAATTATAGTATTTTTTAGAAAACTTCATAGTTTTTGTAACTTTTTAAACTATTTTTTAATTTAAATAAGTTTTGCTCAAAAAAGCACACTTTATTTGACTTTTTACTGTCTACTCTAGTTTTAGATTAGATTAAAGAATTAACTCATGACCAGTTCAGGCTTTTTCCCGCTTAAACCAAGTGTTTGAGCTGTTGAATGAAGAATTTCGTTCAGAAGATCTGGATTTGCATTTAGTGATAAGCCATATGAAGGAATCATTTCTTTAATTTTAGGTTCCCACTTATCTATATGCTCAGGGAAGCATTTTTCTAGAACTTTAAGCATGACATGCACGGCGGTAGAAGCACCAGGAGAAGCGCCGAGCAATGCTGCAATCGAACCATCAGCGGCATTAACAACTTCCGTACCGAATTGTAGTGTTCCGATACCAGCTTCAGTATCTTTAATCACTTGCACACGCTGGCCTGCTACAACCAAATCCCAATCCTCACTTTTTGCGCTCGGGATAAACTCACGTAATTCTTCAATGCGCTGTTCTTTTGATAACATAACTTGGTGGATCAGGTATTTTGTCAATGATATGTTTTTTGCACCTGCAGCCAACATCGTTAATAGATTATCCGGTTTAACTGATGTGACCAAATCAAACATTGAACCATTTTTCAAGAACTTCGGTGTGAACCCAGCAAATGGTCCAAATAACAATGATTTTTTATCCCCAATAAATCTTGTGTCAAGATGTGGAACAGACATTGGAGGTGCACCAACCTTAGCCTTTCCATAAACTTTTGCATGATGCTGTGCTATGACATTTGGATTATTACACACCATAAATAATCCGCTTACAGGGAATCCTCCAATATGTTTTCCTTCTGGAATACCAGTTTTCTGAAGTAAATGGAGACTTCCTCCACCCCCTCCGATAAAGACGAATCTTGCAGAATGACGTTCGACAGTACCGCTAATCAAGTTCCGCACTTGTAATTCCCACAATCCTTCGCTGGTACGTTTTATGTCATGAACACTATGTTTATAGTTTACTTCGACATTTTTACTCTCTAAGTGGTCAAATAACATGCGCGTTAAAGCACCAAAGTTGATATCAGTGCCTGAGTCGATTTTAGTTGCAGCTATAGGTTCATTCGTTGTTCGTTCTTGCATTATAAGCGGAATCCATTCCATTAGTTTTTCAGGATCATCGGAAAATTTCATTCCTTGAAATAACGGATTTTTTGATAGCGCTTCAAATCGTTTCTTTAAAAACGACACATTTTGTTCTTCATGAACTAAACTCATATGAGGTAATGGCATGATAAAATCTTGTGGATTTTGGATCATCTTGTTGTTTACAAGATATGACCAAAACTGCATAGAAACCTGGAATTGTTCATTAATATTAATCGCTTTGCTCATATCGATTGATCCATCCGGTTTTTCGACTGTATAATTAAGCTCACACAGTCCCGCATGTCCCGTGCCCGCGTTATTCCATTCATTGGAGCTTTCCTCACCTGCGTTTGGAAGCTTTTCAAACACCTTAATTTCCCAATCCGGTACCAATTCCTGCAAAAGTGTTCCCAAAGTTGCACTCATCATTCCAGCACCAATTAAAATAACGTCTGTTTTCGTTTTTCTGTTGCTCATTTTTACCGCTCCTTTCTCTGTTGATTCATACTTTCTGCGCGTGAAAAAAAGACAACTCCACCATATGGTGAAGTCTGTCCAAATTGTTATAAATTGTTCGGAATTTCATCATCCGTTTTCATTGAACAAATACTCATTCGTTTTATGTCTCAACAAATTTCTGTAAAAACTAAAACAGTCGGTTCCGCTCTTTCTTATACAAGAGGTCCGCCTAGCTTAACAATCTCTTCAGATACATTTGTGAACTTTTTAAAGTTTTCATTGAACTTACTGGCAAGATCTAACGCTTTTGCATGATAAGCTTCCTTGTCAGTCCAGGTTTTTTCTGGAATTAATACTTCATTAGGTACACCTGGAACTTGAAGAGGTATTTCCAGGCCGAAGATGTCGTCCTTTGCTGTTTCCACATTTTCTAATTCTCCGTTAAGTGCTGCTTTCACCATTACACGAGTGTAGGAAAGATTCATACGTTGACCTGTGCCATATTCTCCGCCAGTCCAACCAGTGTTCACTAAGAATACGTTCGCATTGTGCTTTTCAATTTTTTGGCCAAGCATTTCTGCATAACGAGATGCGTCAAGCGGTAAGAACGGTGAACCGAAGCAAGTAGAAAACGTTACTTGTGGAGATGTAATCCCTCGCTCTGTTCCTGCTAGCTTACTCGTATAACCGCTTAAGAAATGATACATGGCTTGTTCTTTAGATAGTTTGCTGATTGGAGGCAGCACGCCGAATGCATCAGCCGTTAAGAACACAATTGTATCCGGGTGTCCGGCCACACTTGGAAGCATGATATTATCGATTGCGTCAATTGGATATGCTGCACGTGTATTTTCCGTTAGGGATACATCATTGTAATCTACGAGACCAGTATTCTCATTAATGACTACATTTTCTAATACAGCTCCGAATGTAATAGCATCAAAAATCTGAGGTTCCTTCTCCCTAGAAAGGTTTACGCATTTTGCGTAGCAACCTCCTTCAATATTAAATACACCATGATCAGACCATCCATGCTCGTCATCTCCAATTAACTTACGGTTGGGATCTGCAGAAAGCGTTGTCTTTCCTGTTCCGGATAAGCCGAAGAACAAAGCTACTTCACCTTCTTCAGATACGTTTGCAGAGCAGTGCATAGGTAAAATATCTTGTTCCGGCAACAAATAGTTCATGATAGAGAAAATGGACTTCTTCATTTCACCTGCATACTCAGTACCACCGATCAGAATGACACGCTTTTCAAAAGAAACAATGATGAACGCTTCTGAATTTGTCCCGTCAATATCCGGATTAGCTTTGAATGTTGGGGCGGATACGATTGTAAATGGTTCATCTTGATCTGAGGAATCAATCTCTGTCGGACGAATAAACAATTGCTGTGCAAATAAATTATGCCAAGCAAATTCATTTATTACTTGAATTGGAAGACGAGTGCTGTGATCCGCTCCAGCAAAGCCTTTAAATACGAAGATTTCTTCTTTATTTTTCAAATACTCTAATACCTTTGTGTACAGATTATCAAAATGCCCCTTAGAGATTGGTTGATTAACAGGACCCCAATCAATTTTATCTGCAGTAGATGCTTCCTTAACAATGTATTTATCTTTAGGAGAACGGCCTGTATATTTACCTGTTGAAACAGAAACAGCACCGGTTGACGAAAGTTTACCTTCCCCTCTCTTTAATACTTTTTCCACTAACTGTGAAACACTTAATTGTACTTGTGTATTACTGCCATTTACTAACTCATGTAAATCAATTTGAACATTGACAATACTCATATCTATATCATCCTTTTATCTTTTTAATGAATATTTCTCGTAATCTATTTAAATAGTACATACATTAACATAAATGCTTCATACTATTTATTGGGTTTGTTAGTGAATTATTTTTGAAATTTGTTCCAATAATGAAGTGATTCACTTAAATAAAATGCATCTCTTTATTTCTAGTAAACCGGTCTGCTACTAGCTTTACGAGGTCTACTACGCGACTGGAATATCCCCACTCATTATCATACCAAGCAAGAACCTTTACCTTTCGGGTTCCCATAACAATTGTAGATAAACCATCAATAATAGACGAACTTGGATTTGTATTGAAATCTACAGACACAAGCGGTGTATCACAAAATTCTATAATTCCCTTCATTGATCCTTGAGATGCAATTTGGAAAGCTTTATTAATTTGTTCCACTGTCACATCACACTTTACGTCAATAACAAGGTCTACAAGCGATACATTTGGAGTCGGAACACGTAGTGCCATACCATGTAATTTACCGGATAAATGTGGTAGAACCTTGGCTAATGCTTTAGCAGCACCTGTTGTAGTTGGAATAATGGATTGTGCACAAGCACGAGCTCTACGTAGATCCTTATGTGGATTGTCTATATTATTTTGATCATTTGTATATGCGTGTACAGTTGTCATTAATCCATTCTCAATGCCAAATTGTTCATCTAACACCTTGACGACTGGAGCGAGACAATTAGTTGTACAAGAGGCATTTGAGATCACATCGTGTTTTGTCATATCCAATTGTTCATCGTTTACACCAACTACAATCGTCACATCTTCATTTTTACCTGGAGCTGTTAAAATGACTTTTTTCGCTCCTGCTTTCAGGTGAAGATTCGCTTGTTCTTTAACGTTAAATTTACCCGTTGCTTCAATCACGACATCAACGCCCAGCTCCTTCCAAGGAAGCTCTTGAGGGTTACGATGATTAAGAAGCTGAACCAGCTTACCATTCACCATTAATTGATTTTGTATTACCTCTATCGTACCGTCAAACTTCCCATGTACTGTGTCATACTTAATAAGGTGTGCCAATGTTTCGGCAGGGTAGCTTGCATTTATGGCAACAATATGGAATGCGCTTTCTTTAATCGCTTGACGAAACACCATTCTTCCAATGCGTCCAAACCCGTTAATCGCAACATTAATCATACTAATAAGTCCTCCTCAGTCAATTATGTTATACTATTAAAGTATTAATCTGTATATAATATAACACATTTAAGGGTGATCTGTTATGTTTTTTTACTTTTTTTAATTGCATTTTCTTAAAACACCTTACTTCTAAAGAACGTTTTCAGTAGAAAACAAGTAATCTAGGTCCTTATATGACTAATTCATAGCTTTTTATCAATTGAACGACATCACGAGCAATCATCACTTCTTCATTTGTAGGAATAATGATTACCTTTACTGGAGAATATGGATAGCTAATAAACCTTTCTTCACCACGGACTTGATTCAGTGCAGGATCCCAATAAACACCCATAAATTCTAATCCACGTAACACACGAGAACGGATAATGTCACTGTTTTCTCCAATTCCAGCAGTAAAGATAATAGCATCTACTCCAGACATTTGTGCTGCATATGAACCAATATATTTATGAATTCTACTAGCGAATACTTCAAGAGCCGTTTCTGCACGGACATTTCCCTCTTTAGCGGCTTGTTCAATGTCACGAAGATCGCTTGATAATCCTGAAATTCCTAAAACACCACTCTTTTTATTTAATATATCTAATACTTCCAGTTCTGATTGACCTGTTTTTTCCATAATGAATGGAATTAATGCCGGATCAATGTTTCCTGAACGAGTTCCCATTGCAACACCTGCAAGTGGAGTAAAGCCCATTGAAGTATCAATAGATCTACCACCTTCAATTGCAGCTATACTCGCCCCATTTCCTAAGTGACAAGAAATCAATCGCAATTGTTCAATCGGACGTCCTAATAATTCTGCTGCTCTTTCAGATACATACTTATGTGAAGTACCATGAAATCCATATTTACGAATTCCATATTTTTCATAATATTCATAAGGTAAACTATATAAAAATGATCGTTCAGGCATTGTTTGATGGAAGGCCGTATCAAAAACTGCTACTGTATCTACCTTTGGTAATACTTCTTTGAATGCTTTAATTCCAACAATATTCGCCGGATTATGAAGTGGCGCTAAATCTGAAAGCTCCTCAATTTTCTGAAGTGTTTCATCTGTAATTAAAACAGAGTGGTGAAATCGCTCACCTCCGTGTACTATACGATGACCGATTCCTTCAATTTCATCTAAAGACTTGAGGATTCTAAAATCTGTTAGTTTGCTAAGGAGCATCTTAACAGCGGCCGCATGGTCTGGAATGTCTACTACTTCTTTTACCTTTTCTCCGTTCACTAAAATAGTGAATATTCCCTTTTCTAAGCCAATACGTTCTACTAACCCCGCCGTAAGTACTTCTTCACTAGGCATTTCAAATAATTGAAACTTTAGAGAAGAGCTCCCTGCATTAATTGCTATTATTTTTGACATGATATTTACTGCTCCTTTTCATCTAAACCATTTTTAAAATTCCCACCTTCATTAACATGGTTCAGCTATATCTAGAGATTAGACCAGGCTTTAATCCCTTGATTACTGTCAAAAACCTGGACTTGCTCTCCCTTCCTTTTAACTAAACAACTTCATTAAGATTGTTGCCATGATTACTGTAGCAGCACCACCAAGTCTTGTTGCTACTTGTGCAAACGGCATTAATGACATTCTGTTGGATGCAGACAAAATGGCTACGTCTCCTGTTCCTCCTAATCCGCTATGACACCCCGTTACAATCGCTGATTCAACCGGATGCATGTTTAAGAACTTACCAACAAAATAACCTGTCCCAACCATTGCAATGACAACAGACAGACAAACGGCCACATATGCAGGAGTTACTATTTTCACAACTTCCTCCAATGGAATAAACAGCATTCCCAAGCCAACCATAAGTGGCCAAGTTAAACCGGTAGAAACAAATTTATAAAGATGAAATGCACCCTGTTCCATTTTTGCCGGCATGAGCTGAAGACACTTAACCAATGTAGCAGCCACAATCATTAAAACTGGACCAGGAATACCTAAAAACATATGGGCAAATTGACCGAAGATGAAAAAGCCACAGGCAAGAAGTAAACCTGCACCCATTAACGAAAAATCAACAGGAGCATTGATATTTGTTTTCTCGTTGTTCATCTCTTTAACGCCATCTTTTGATTTGACTAATATGCCATTTCCGGTAAGCTCCGGCTTTCTTTCACCTAAATTTTTCATTAATCCCGCACATATAACTGCGACGATATTTCCGATAACTGCTGCAGGAATCATTTGAGATACATAGGTTTCGGCTGAACCACCTAAAATTTGCGAGTATGCTAGTGATAATGGAAGAATTCCTTCACCAACTCCTCCTCCAATAATTGGGACAATGATATAGAAAAAGGTATGCTTCATCTCATAACCAAATAGTGCTCCAACCGATATACCAACAACAATAGATGTTATAGTTCCGAGAACAAGCGGTATAAACATCTTTGAAAAACCTTGAATCAACACTCTACGATTCATTCCCAGGATACTTCCAGCTACTAAAACGGAAATATACAAATAAAGAAAGTTCGACGTTTTCATTAATGTTGTCACCGCTTCCATCGAAGCCGGATTAAAGAGGTTAAAAAATACAAGAATAGATGGGACTAGTAGAGCTAATATAGCAGGACCACCAATATCTTTTAAAATAGGAATCTTCATCCCCAAGTCCCCTAGTAAAATCCCAAGCACCATAATAACCGCAAATCCACCGATCATATCTGGAGGTAGTTGATTATAAACAGATGCACCATAAACAATTGCTGCTAATACTAAATAAAGTGGTAACGGGATAACCCCTACCTTTATTTGTTTAAACTTTGTTAGAAATCCCTTTTTTTCATCTTCATGTTGAAGCGTTTCCAATTTTCTTGCTGTTTCCATGAAGTTAATCCTCCTTTATTGTTTCTGTATGTAACTACAGAATAGTTGCACCTCTTCCCAAAAAGAAGTTTATGAAATTTATAATAGTGTTTTGACAATAAAAAAAGTAAGCAACAAAAAGTTGCTTACAAAAGTATTGTTCACTTATCCAGTTTCTAGGATAAATTTGATTGTGATTCTAAATAAGACAATTGTAATATCTATACAAGATAGAGGAACAAGATCAGCGGCTCATAAACAGAAGAGCCCTTTGTATGTTATCCTATAGAATTCTGTACCTGTGCCACATTCTCACTCTCTTTGAGAGTTTCTATATGACTTTTTTTATAGTAAGAGAACACTCTTGCACCTATAATACCTATAATAAAGCCACAAAGTGCACAAGTAAGAGTTATTATCACAACTTTTACCGGATCATTCCACCCAAAGAGCACAATTACAGCTGGAATTGGTGATGCTGTTCCTGGTGCATTATTTAACAGTCCAGACAAAGCTACTACAATTCCTGCGAGCCCTCCCCCTATGAAATTTGTAGTATAAATTGGAATAGGTTTTGACGAAATGATGTCTGCTTGAGTAAGTGGTTCAATCATTACTGATACAATACTTCCCTTGTCGCCAAATCCCAGCTTGTGAAATAACCAACCATTTGTAAATGATACAGCAAGTATTCCAAGACCTGCTATGGCCATCGGAAGTCCAGTTAAGCCAAGCATAGCCGTAAGCGCCATTGAACTTAATGGTGATGTTCCAATTACTGCAGCAATCCCTCCAAGTATAACACCCATAATAATAGGTGACTGGTTTGCTGCAACCGTTAAAATTTCTCCTATCTGTCCGAGTGTACTATTTACTAAAGGATCTATACCACTCGCAACCAATCTAACCGCCGGTGCAATAAATATGATAACAATTAAAAGATCTAACCCAGGTGTTACCCTTTTTTCGATATAAGGCAGTGTAAGACCAACAACATATCCTGCTATAAATCCCGGAAGTATACCGTACCCCCCGCACGCAAGTCCAACTAAAACAGCATATACTGGATTCACACCCATTTTTAGTGCCACCAGTGATGCAGCAGCCACTCCACTCATTGTCCCCGCAATTGTACCAAGGTCTCCTAAAAATTTAATACCTAGAATTTCTCCGCCTATATACAGTTGTATTGCCTCAACCAAAAAACTTGCAATAGCAGCTGCTGCCATCCCGCTCATAGCCTGCATACCCATTGGAGCTTTTAAACTAAATATTGTGAAGATAGTTAAGCAAATTAATAAAAGGCCAACACCTTGTAGAACGTCCATACAAACCCCTCCCATACATTATCTTGTAGTTCATAGACCTTAAAAAATCTTTTATTCTAGAAATTATTTCAAAAATACAATAACTGAATACCAGATTAATTAGTTAGTACCAACATTAAAGGATGCCGTTTTACAACGGATAAAATGTGTCTACAATTAAGGTTCTAAATCCTTCTTATTTAAATAATAGATAATGACCAATTTCGTGGAGCATAAACCTGCAAAAATACATTATTAAACTTATGAACAAGCATACTTCATTCCCTCCTTTAGCTATAATTCAAATGATTTTCACTTCACCCACCCTTAACTTTACATTGTTCGTTACATTACCTTACATATTTACGAATCCATTATTAAAAAATCTGATATATTATTGTTATCACTATACTAACCCCGTAAACCCCCTCTGTAAAGCGACTTAAAATGATAGATATAATCACATTAAGTGATAGGTTTATATAAACAAGATGCACAATTGATCAGTTCATTTCTTCTAATTAGAATATTTACCAGCTATAACTAGTTTTTTCTTTCAAAATTATTTATCTGAATAATTCAAAAATGATTGGAGCTGTTCAATATGGAAATAAAAGATATGCGAATTTTTGAAGCAGTAGCTGCTCATGGGAGTGTTAGTAAAGCCGCAAAAGAATTGAACTATGTTCAATCGCATGTTTCAGCAAGAATTAATTATCTTGAAACATCACTTCAAACATGCTTATTTCATCGTTATAGCCGCGGCATGATTTTAAATTCTGAAGGCAAGAAATTATTAAGCTACACAAAAAAAATCATTTCATCGATAGATGAAATGATAAAGGTTGTTCAAGATTCCAATAATCCTTCCGGTTCACTTGAAATCGGTACAGTCGAAACCGTCATTAAGCTTCCTAATGTATTATCGGTCTTTCTTAACAAATACCCGAATGTTGATTTATCTCTTGTAACGGGTGTAACGACTCAGCTTGTAAATGATATTCTCAACTACAGATTAGACGGTGCTTTTGTAACAGGATTTACTCCTCTTCCCAACGTGATGCAATATGAGGTTTTCCAAGAAGATTTAGTACTTATATCTAATAAAAAAATTAATTTCGATAGCTTTGACCGTGAACCCCTGTTAGTATTTAATTCGGGTTGTAGTTATCGAGAAAAGCTTATGGACTGGTTAACAGATCAGGGATTCACCTCTCCAAAAATTATGGAATTTGGCACTTTAGAAACCATTTTAGGCGGAGTTATATCCGGACTAGGTGTCAGTCTTGTTCCAAAATCGTCTGTCAGCCATTTGGAAGCCGATGGGCTAATACAATGTAATTCCATCCCTGAAAAATATAGTAAAATCAATACAGTTTTTATCCATCGGGCAGATGTCTATTTGACAAAATCAATAGAAAAATTCATTGAAACAATTACAAGTTTTAACAACCAAAGAGAAGATTCAGTTTCCAAATCGGTACTCTTTAAACTTGTATCTTCTCATTCTATTTAAAGAAGACAATTAAACTTATTTGTACTATTCCGAAATAGTACCTTTTAAAAATTAGGTTCCTAGAATTAACATACTCTATAATTGCTAAATTAAAAATGTACAAAAGTGATCGTTTAAGTATGCACATTTTGGAAACTAAACTGCATAATATTCTGGGGTGAATATTATGCATACACCAATCTGAATTTACTGAACCGTTCTTTAAATATCGGACTGAGTAGTACTTGACGAATGGCTTGTTGAACTACTCTATCCACTACTGTTGGTATTCCCAATTTGCACATCTTTCCATTTTCCTTTGAGATCTCAGAGTAGGCTTCGTTCACATTTTGATTACTTTAAATCTGTTCTAAAAGTTACGCCATCTTTTTGGACTTCGACTTGTATAAAAAAAAGAGTGCTGAAAATTCAGCAACTCCTTAAGGCAGTCCTTGAGGTAAAAAGTAGTTTTTATTACTTCTATCCACTTACGGAAAATTATTGCGTCCCGTATATGACGCTAAATGTTTATAGACACATTTTTATATTTGATATTCTATTGGAATTAATAGCATATCCTTTATATTAAAATTTTGTGTTCCCAGTATAAGTCTCTTGCTACTCAAATTCAATGGCACATGCACTTGAAGCAAAACTATCTCCAACAGAAAAATGGTGCTCTTCGGAATAACTAATCTGAGTTTCATTATCTAAATAACGCTTGGTAAATTGGTCTATTTGAATGGTAATTTCTCCATATTCAACGACAATATCGTTTCGTCGTGGCTCATCAAAAATTAGTGAGAATTTGACAGATAACCCACATCCACCAGCTACATCGGCGTCAATTCTAGGTGCGTGTTCTTTCTTCCATTCCATTTTTTGCAGCTTTTCTAATGCAGCTTCTGTTATGTTAATAACCATCAAACCCTCTCCTTTTCATTATTCATCGTTATCCATTTGCTCTCGCTGCTTTTACCTGTTCATCTGCATGATAGGAGGAGCGAACAAGTGGTCCTGCTTCACAATGACTAAAGCCTTTAGATAGCGCAATCTCTTTTAGCTCCTTGAACTCCTGTGGACTCCAATATTTTTGTACCTTTAAATGGTGTTTCGTTGGCTGTAAATATTGGCCAATCGTCATAATATCAACATCGTTCGTACGAAGATCATTCATCGTTTCAATAATGTCTGCTTTTGTCTCTCCCAGCCCCAGCATAATGCTTGATTTCGTTGGAATAGTTGAATTGATTTGTTTTGCACGCTTTAAAAATTCAAGAGAACGTTCATAGGTAGCACGTGCCCGAACTCTCGGTGTTAAATGCCTTACCGTTTCAATATTGTGGTTTAAAATATCCGGCTTTGCATTCATTAATATTTTCAAGTTGTTATATTCTCCATTCATATCGGATGGAAGGACTTCAATGCTGCAAAACGGATTGCACCTTCTCACAGCACGGACTGTTTCTGCAAAAACACTAGCTCCCCCGTCCTTTAAATCATCACGCGCTACAGCGGTAATAACAACATGCTTTAAACCCATTTGCTCCACCGATTCAGCCACACGTTCTGGCTCTTTCAAGTCCAGCTCTGTTGGTAATCCTGTTTGTACGGCACAAAAACGGCAAGCCCTAGTACAGATGCTTCCTAAAATCATAAACGTAGCTGTTTTGCGTATAGCCCAACATTCATGAATGTTGGGGCACTTCGCTTCTTCACAGACCGTATGAAGATTTTTTTCCCGCATCATTTTTTTAAGCCAGTGTATTGTTCATTCGTATTTAATTTGATTTTTAGCCAATCCGGCTTCCGTATATGATTCACAGTCATATTTTACACTCCTATAATAACTACCAGCCATGCTAACATTTGAACGATAAAATCGTGTTGTTTCAATAGCAGCATTACATTAAATATCCACTATTTCTATTCAGTATTTCAAAGGGATTTAACCCACGAAAAAATGATCTTATTTATACATTGACAAATTCTTTTTCACGTTCAGCTACTTCTTCTTTTGTATAACGTAAAATTGGTTGTCTTGCTGCTTGAACTTCATCCAATCGACCTATAACCGTTGTATGTGGTGCTTCTAGAACAATATTAGGGTTTTCTTCCACTTCTTTTGCAATTTGAATCATCACATCTGCAAAAGCATCCATTGTTTCTTTTGACTCCGTTTCTGTCGGTTCAATCATTAAACACTCTTCCACATTAAGTGGGAAATAAATGGTTGGCGGGTGGTAACCAAAATCAAGGAGACGTTTAGCAATGTCTAACGTTCTCACGCCAAGTTTTTTCTGTCTTGAGCCAGAAAGGACAAATTCATGTTTACACACTTGTAAGTACGGTGCCTCAAAATATGGCTCTAGCTTTTTACGAAGGTAATTCGCATGGAGTACAGCTCCTTCAGATACTTGACGCAGCCCTTCAGGACCCATCGTACGAATATACGTGAAGGCACGTACCAAAATGCCAAAATTTCCATAGTAACCTTTTACACGTCCAATTGATAGTGGTTGATTGGAGTTAAAAATATACTGATCACCGTCTCTTTCAATACGCGGTAATGGTAAGTAAGGAATGAGTTTCTTTTTAACACCAACAGGACCAGCACCAGGACCTCCACCACCATGAGGGGTAGTAAATGTCTTATGAAGATTTAAATGAACGATATCAAAGCCCATTATACCTGGTGTTGTTTTACCTAAGATCGCATTGGCATTTGCACCATCATAGTAAAGTAATCCCCCTGCTTCATGAACAACTTTAGCAATTTCAACAATCTCTTTTTCGAATAACCCAAGTGTATTTGGATTTGTTAACATCAATGCAGCTGTATCATTGTCAACATGTTTCTTTAATTCATCTAAATCAACTAAACCATCTTTATTTGAGGGAATTGTAACTGTCTTAAAACCAGCAACGTTAGCACTAGCAGGGTTCGTACCATGTGCTGAATCAGGGACGAGCACCTTTGTTCTCTTTTCCCCTTTATTTTCCAGATAGGCTTTCACCATCATTAATCCGGTCCATTCTCCTTGAGCACCTGCAGAAGGCTGTAATGTTACAGCATCCATTCCTGTGATCACAGCTAATTCTTCTTGTAAATTGTAAAGCAACTGTAACGCACCTTGTACTGTTTCAACAGGCTGATAAGGATGAATTCGACTGAACCCTTCTAACCTTGCAACATCTTCGTTTATTTTCGGATTATATTTCATCGTACAAGAACCAAGTGGGTAAAACCCATTATCAATCCCATGGTTTTTATTTGATAGTGCTGTATAATGACGGACAAGTTGAAGCTCTGATACCTCTGGGAGTTCGGCTGGTGTATCACGGATTAGATGCTTTGGTAGTCTATCTTCTAAATTAATTCGAGCAACATCACTTTCTGGAAGGCTTGCACCAACACGACCAGGTCGACTGATTTCAAAAATCATTTCATTATATTCAACCATAAATAACCGCCTCCAAAACCTTTACAAATTGATCAATCTCTTCTTTTGTTCGCTGCTCTGTAACTGCTATGAGCATCTGGTTTTTAAAGCCATAATCATTTTCTAAATTAAATCCACCAATAATCCCCTGCTTTAGTAGCTTTTGATTCAATTCTTTTATTGAACACGGAAGTTCAACAATAAATTCATTAAAAAATGGTGACTGATTTTTAATCACAAAGCCTTTTTCCTGTAAGGATTTTGCCATATAATCGGCCTTTTCAAAATTTAGCTGCGCCATTTGTCGAATTCCTTGTTTCCCGAGTGCAGTCATACAGATGGAAGATGCTAGGGCGTTTAACGCTTGATTCGAACAAATATTTGATGATGCTTTATCCCGACGAATATGTTGCTCACGTGCCTGAAGTGTTAACACAAACCCACGCTTACCTTGCTCATCTGTTGTTTGTCCTACAATCCGTCCTGGGATTTTCCGCATTAATTTTTTATTGACGGCAAAATAACCACAGTGCGGCCCTCCAAATGACATAGGAATACCTAATGGCTGCATGTCACCGATGACGATGTCTGCTCCAAGCTTTCCAGGGGCTTGTAAAAGAGCTAGTGCAAGCGGATTAGCACTAACGATAAAAAGTGCCCCATTTGATTTAGCAATATCCTTTATTATTGCTAGATCTTCAATTGATCCAAAAAAGTTGGGATATTGAACAATCACAGCTGCTGTATCCTTATCTATTTGTGCTTTTAAATCTTGTAAATCTGTAGTTTCATTGCTTAGATTCACTTCTTGAAAAGTGAATTCTGGACCAGCTGCTACAGTTCTTAAAATCGCTCTTGACTCTGGATGGACTGATTTAGATATAAGCACTTTTGACCGCTTTGTAGAAGAAACAGCAAGTGATGCTGCTTCTGCAAGAGAGGTGAACCCGTCATACATAGATGAATTTGCTACATCCATGCCTGTTAATTCACAAACCATTGTTTGGAATTCAAAAATAGCCTGTAATTCACCCTGACTAATTTCTGGCTGATAAGGTGTATAAGCGGTATAAAATTCTGAACGTGAAATCATATGATTAACAACACTCGGAATATAATGATCATATGTACCAGCACCTAAAAATGTAGAATAAGCATTTGCATGTTTATTCTTTGAGGCGAGTTGATGCATTTTTTTTATCAGAAGAGGTTCTGGATCTGCCTCTGGAATATTCAAGTCTGCCTCTAGCTGAATGTTAGCTGGAATGTCTTGAAACAATTCATCGATAGAATTGACGTTTAAAAATGATAGCATTTCCTCTTGATCTTGTTTCGTATCTGGAAGATATCGATAAGTAGCCGTCACTTTATTCCTCTCCTTCATTAATAAATGATTGGTACTCTTCTTCGTTTAGAAGGGCTTTTAGTTCTTCTGTATTTGATAATTCTACTTCCACTAACCATCCTGCTTCATAAGGATCATTATTTATTGTTTCAGGTTCATCCTCAAGCTCTTCGTTCACCCGAACAACCTTCCCAGATACTGGGGCAAATAATTCAGAAACTGCTTTTACCGACTCGATCGTTCCCATTGTTTCTTCAACTGTTACTTCATCACCAAGTTGTGGACCTTCAATAAATACAATATCTCCAAGCTGTTTTTGTGCATAATCAGAAATGCCAATTCGGACACGGTTTTCACCTAAATCTACTACCCATTCATGTTCTTTGCTATATAGTAAGTTTGCTAGTTTATTTGTCATATTTATCCCTCTTTCTCCTTTACTATTTTTCTCTTGATAGAAGGGAAGGGAGAAGTCTTTCCTCCATCCCATCTTTGAAATTACATTTCCTTTTTATAGAAGGGTGTTGAGACAACTACAGCATCGACTGCATTATTACGGATTTGAACTTTAAGTTTTGTTCCTACTTCGGCGCATTTCGTAGATACTAATGCTAAACCTAAACTTTTCTTTAATGTTGGTGAGTAGGTTCCTGACGTAATAAACCCAACATTCTCTTCCCATGGTGTAGATACTTTGTAACCATGCCTAGGGATTCCTTTCCCTGTTATTTCAATTCCGACAATTTTACGATTGAGCCCGATTGCTTTTTCTTTGGTAAGTGCTGATTTACCGATAAAATCACTTTCCTTGTTTGTTTTGACGGCAAAACCAATTCCTGCTTCAAGTGGATTGATGTCTTTTGTAAGCTCTTGTCCATATAGAGCAAGACATGCTTCAAAGCGTAGCGTGTCACGTGCACCAAGTCCACATGGCTTTAGTAATCCATCTTCTTCTCCTATTTTCAACAATTTCTCCCACAGATCTTTTGCTTTGTCCGATGCTAAATAAAGTTCAAAGCCATCTTCTCCTGTGTACCCTGTACGGGATACGAGAACTTCTGTTATACCATCTAGATTAACGCCCTGTTCAAATCGGAAGAAACCAATGGTTGATAAATCTATATCCGTTAACTTTTGCAAAATGCTTTCTGACTTTGGACCTTGAATGGCAAGCTGAGCTACATCACCTGAAATATTTGTAATATTTACCTCTCCTGTAGCATGCTGTTCCATCCAATTTACATCTCTCTCAATGTTTGATGCGTTAATAACAAGGAGAAACTTTTCATTTTTCAACTTATAAACAATTAAGTCATCGACGGTCCCACCGTCTGGATAACACATCGCAGTATATTGCGCCTGATTGGTGTGAAGCTTTGTCATATCATTTGTGACTAGAGTGTTTATAAAACTTTCTGCATCCTTCCCTTCAATTAACACCTCTCCCATGTGAGAAACATCAAAAAGCCCTGCTTTTGTTCGAACAACCTGATGCTCTTCCAAAATACTTGAATATTGGACTGGTAATGCCCATCCTCCAAAATTAATCACCTTTGCACCATAATTTTTATATATGTCAAATAGCAGTGTTCTTTTTAATAATGTTGTTTCCATTCTTACACCTCCACTTACGTTTTTTTACAAAATAATCTATCTTTTACTTGAGTACCTGTTTCTGTTGTTGCTAGCCCACCAAGTGCGGTTTCCCTTAAGGTTCGTGGCATTTCTTTTCCAATATTATACATGGCCTCAATGACCTCATCGCAGGGGATCCGGCTTTCGACACCAGCAAGAGATAAATCTGCCGCTGAAAAGGCGATTGATGTTCCAATGACATTTCGTTTAATACAAGGTACTTCAACAAGTCCTGCAACAGGATCACATACTAAGCCTAGTAGTGATTTCAAGGCAATAGCAGTCGCGTTTACGGCTTGTTCCGGAGTGCCTCCTTTCATCTCGACGATTGTTCCAGCAGCCATAGCTGTTGCAGATCCTACTTCTGCTTGACAGCCTCCTGCTGCTCCTGAAATAAAGGAGCGATTTGCAATGACGTAACCTAGCATGCTTGCCGTAAACAAACCCGTAACTAGCTCTTTATTAGAATAGTGATCATTTTTCTTCAGTGAAAACAATACACCAGGTAAGATTCCAGCTGCTCCCGCAGTCGGAGTCGCAACAATTACTCCCATTCGCGCATTGCTTTCAGATGTTGCTAATGAATAAGTCATTGCATCGCTAATATAGTTTCCCGAAAGTGATTTACCTTGTGTCGAATACTCATACATTTTCACAGCATCACCGCCAGAAATACCACTTGGTGCAGCTGAGCGATCTTTTACACCGTTGTCAACGGCTTCCTTCATTTTTATTAAACGCTCTTCCATCATTCGGAAAATGGTTTCTTTCTCTTTTCCGGACTTTTCCATCTCCAACATCAACATCATTTCACCTATGGTTTTTTGTTCACTCTGACAAGTAACAATCAACTCTTTCATGGACTGAATGTTCATTAAAGTAACCCCGGGTACACTTTCCTGCATTGTTGAAACTCTTTGATAAGGGCTGCGTGGTCATCATCTGTGCTTAGTCGAATATCAACCATCTCTTCGTTGATCATAAAGATTTTTGATATACCGCCCCCAAGTGATACACCACCAACCTTTACAACGCAATGATCACGCTTCGCTATTACAACCGTTGTATTTGGATGGGGAAAATAGTCGCAGTGAACTTCAAATTCCAACTCGTACTTTACCCCATTCTTTTCTGCTAATTCTAATGATTGTTTAATACGCAAATCATCTGTTCTTAGCCCAATCAAGCCACCAATCAATGCTTTATCAGTTCCATGACCTTGATAGGTTTCAGCAAAGGAATCGTAAAAAATAATCTTAGCCTCTTCTGGACATCCACCTACCAACTCATGAATAAATTTCCCTATTGATACCACTCCTGCTGTATGAGAGCTTGAGGGGCCTACCATGATTGGACCAATAATGTCAAAACAACTCTGAAATTCCATGATGTTCACACTCCTCTAAACATGAATTGGTTGTTGAAACAAAGGATACGTCCCGCAAATAACTTTCGTTGTTTCTCTTGCTTTTTCTAGGACAGCTATTTCCCCTTTACTCTTTAAAACTTCAGCGATTATTTCACCAATTTTCACCATCTCTTCCCATTGCATTCCACGAGTTGTTAGTGCAGCAGTCCCCATACGAATGCCGCTAGTCACAAACGGGCTCTCTGGATCGTATGGAATCGTGTTTTTATTAGCTGTAATACCTGCTTCTTCCAATAATTTTTCAGCTTCTTTACCGGTTAAGCCCCATGGGCGAACATCTAATAGGACAATATGGTTATCTGTACCTTCAGAAACAAGTGTTGCTCCTTCATTTTTTAATGTTTCACTTAGAATTTTTGCATTAATAATTACTTGCTTGGCATAAGTGTTAAAGCTGGGCTGAAGCGCTTCATTAAAGGCAACTGCTTTAGCTGCAATGATGTGCATCAGTGGTCCACCCTGAATACCTGGGAAAACAGCCTTATTCACAGCTCTTATGATTTCTTCATCATTTGTTAAAATAATCCCACCGCGCGGTCCTCTCAAGGTTTTGTGTGTCGTGCTTGTTACGACATCTGCATATGGAATTGGTGATGGATGAAGACCCGCAGCAACAAGTCCTGCAATATGCGCCATGTCGACCATAAATTTCGCCCCAACTTGATCAGCAATGTTTTTAAAGCGTTTAAAGTCAATCGTTCTTGGATAAGCACTTGCCCCTGCAATAATTAACTTTGGTTTCTCTTTTTTCGCAATGTTTTCTACTTCATCATAATCAATCAAGTGAGTATCTTCTCTTACACCGTAGGACACAATGTCAAACCATTTACCCGATATGCTGACAGGACTTCCATGTGTTAAGTGACCACCATGGGAAAGATCCATTCCCATCACTTTATCTCCTGGCGTTAGCAATGCGTAAAAAACAGCTAAATTAGCTTGTGCACCCGAGTGCGCTGAACATTCGCATATTTAGCCCCAAATAATTTCGTTAGACGCTGAATCGCTACTTGCTCGGCTACGTCAACAAACTCGCACCCGCCATAATAGCGCTTTTCTGGATAACCTTCTGCATACTTATTTGTCATGATGCTTCCCATTGCTTCTAAGACATCTTCGCTAACAAAGTTTTCTGATGCAATTAACTCTAGCGTTTGATGCTGGCGGCTCTTCTCCTGCTCAATCACTTCAAAAATGATAGAATCTTTTTTTTGCAAACCCATATTTTTTTCCTCCTTGAAGACAGATCAGTTTTCTTTAAAAGTCAGCTACTAGTCTTCTTTTCTAAAAAAACTGTTTAACATAGGATGCTTCACTACCTTTTTGTACACAAAAAGGACAGAAAGGGGTAGTGTAGCGTCAGCTCCCCTTCTCTGTCCTTTTACCTGAGAGTTTAAACTCTATCATTCTTAGAGTCTTCCCCTTTGGTGGCGTCATAACCATATACGCGCTCTCCAGAGTTGCGTCCAGTTGTAGTTCCATCTACCTGAGAGATTTATTCCAAGGGTATTTTTGGAACTTGCTCCTTCGGTGGCGTGTTTCTTGCACTCTCCCACAACTGTCATCCGCTCTTATTCACTTACTAATATATTGTAATCTCCATTTGGAAATTTAAACCAGTGCTAGAAAAACCTTAGCAACCGCTACATTTGAGAACTCAGGATGTAGATCGATAACGAAATGCTCATTTGGTATTTACATACAGACGGCTCCACTTTTTATGGAAAGCATTTGAATGTTTTCTTGGCTTACCTTCCCCTTAATCATAATAGAATAATTAAATAATAATTTAATGGCTTAATAGTATAATACTGTTTCTTTTCAATCATGTATAACGGTTAAAAATGATACTAGCTATCATTATTTAAAATATAAAGTTTCACTCAATTCCTATCCAGCTAATTACCTCTTCAACTCATTGATTCTCTCTACTATTTTCTACAGCATGCCCACCAAATTCCGAACGGAGAGCAGCTACGACTTTTCCAGTAAAGGTGTCTTCTTCAAGTGAACGATAGCGCATTAGTAAAGATAATGCGATGATAGGTGTCGCCGTTTGGAGATCGAGAGCCGTTTCAACTGTCCATTTCCCTTCTCCTGAAGAGTTCATAATACCTTTAATATCTTCTAATTTGGAATCTTTTGAAAAAGCACGTTCCATTAACTCCATAAGCCATGAACGAATAACTGAACCATGATTCCACACTTTTGCTACATTCTCATAATCATAATTGAATTCACTTTTTTCTAAGACTTCAAATCCTTCTCCAATGGCTGCCATCATTCCATATTCAATCCCGTTATGAACCATTTTTAAAAAGTGTCCACTACCAGCTTCCCCGGCATACAAATAACCATCTCTTACTGCTGTATCTCGGAAGATAGCTTTAACATATTCCCAAGTATCCTTATCACCACCAACCATATAACAAGCTCCATTTCGTGCTCCTTCCATTCCTCCGGAAGTCCCAACGTCCATGTAGCTAATTCCGTATTCTCTTAGTTGGTTATATCGTAGAATTGTTTTTTTATAATGGGAATTTCCTGCATCAATCACAATATCACCATTATCCAGTAATGGGATAAGTTCATTTATGATCGAATCAACAACTGAATGAGGGACCATTAACCATAGAACCCTTGGCTGTGGTAATAAATTCACTAATTCAGTTAAATTCGATGCACCTCTAACTCCATATTTCCCCATTTCTTCAACAACCTGTTGATCTAAATCAAAGGCTTTAACTTTATAATGATGATCGATTAAGTTTTTTGATAAGTTTATTCCCATTTTACCTAATCCAATTAAGCCAATCTCCATCCAGATGCTCCTCTCTATACTTCGTACTCATTCATCATTCATTTCCATGCAATATGGTGTTTTAACCTTATGAAACTATTAAATCCATTCAAACCCATCTGCCTCTAATAAAGAATCTGCGGCATCTGGTCCCATTGAACCTGAGTCATAATGATGAAGTGGAACAAGGTTCTCTTTAAATGCCTCCAATACTGGCTGTACCCATCTCCATGTTAATTCTACTTCATCCCAATGAACAAAAAATTTCGATTCACCTCTTAAGGCATCAAATAACAAAAGCTCATATGCTTCAGGTCCATTAGCTACTTTAGAAGAAAAATCAATATGGATTGGTTCCGTTGAATTTGTTAATGGGTTTTTCATATTTATTTTTAAACTAACCTTTTCCTCAGGATTCACTGTAATTACTACCTGTATAGGAACGATCATTTTCTCTTTAAATACTTCTAAACTCTTTAATTCTTCTTTGAACTTAATCACAATTCTCGTTGATTTTTCTTTCATTCTTTTACCAGTTCGAATATAAAAAGGTACTCCAGTCCAGGTACAATTATCAATCCACATACGGGCTGCAACAAAAGTATCATTGTCTGAAGTACGGCTAACTCCTAACTCTTCCCTGTAACCAACAACCTTACGATTATGAATTTCTCCTGGACCATATTGTGCACGAATAATATTGTTTTCGACTTCGAGTTTTTGTAGAGGTCTTAGTGATTCAATAATTTTTCTTTTTTCATTTACGATTACATCGGCATCTACATTATTTGGGATATTCATAGATGTCATCATTAAAAGTTGCATTAGATGATTTTGAACCATATCACGTATTGCTCCCGCTTGATCATAGTACCCTGCACGTTCCTCCACTCCAACTGTTTCACTAGCAGTAATTTGAACATTTGCAACATAGTTACTATTCCAAAGTTCTCGGAATAAAGAATCTTTAAAGTCATAAGATTCCAAGTTTTGAACCATCGGCTTACCAAGATAATGATCAATACGATAAATCTCTTCTTCGTTAAACTCATGAACTAATTTATTATTTAGCTCTTGCGCTGTTTTTAGATCATGTCCAAAAGGTTTTTCAATAATAAGTCTTCTCCAGCCCTTAGTAGAACCAAATCCAGTCTTATTTAGGTTTCTTGCAATGTCTTCAAAATATTCAGGTGAAACAGACAAGTAAAACAATCGATTCTCAGGAATACCAAACTGCTCCTCTTGAGTTTTTACAGTTTCAAACAATTTGGTATATCCCTCACATTCAGTTACATCAAGACTTTGATATGAGAAGTAGCTAAGAAATTCAGATAATTTTTCACCATCGATATTTGATACTCTAGAATACTCATAAATTGAATTTTTTACATGCATTTGGAATGAATAATCAGATAGTTTCTTTTTCCCTACACCAATAACAGAAATACAATGAGGTAAACGATTAACTAGATAAAGTTGATATAATGCCGGAAATATCTTCCTTTTGGCTAAATCCCCTGTTGCTCCAAACAATATAAAGCTTACAGGCTCTAACCTTAATTTTGTATTAGAGTTATACCCTTTAGTGTTAAAAACCTGTGAGATCATTACCTCATTCATTTTTTCTCCTCCTCTTTGGTAAACATTAACTCAATCGTTCGATAAATAAAGTATAAAATCTGCAAATATAAAATATAAGTACGCACTTTATTATCATCTAGTATTGAAAAGTATACTTGAAGGATTATTTATCATTCATGACATCACTTCATACTTCTTTCAATTTGATATTTAGTAAGAAGAAACTTTTCCCGCTAAAATATTCCGTTACATTTCCTACCAAATCTATTGTGTAAAACCTCTAATCTAATATAAAAATGTACTTAACTATTTCATATAAATATACAAGGAGTTGACGTTATGCTTTCCAACTATTTAATTGATTTTTAGTTATTAGGTTACCTCAAAGAATATGCACATAAAGTCTTGACCAGGAGTACTAGCACCTATTCACCTCAATGATGCTTGTCATCGAATGTAATATATTTATTTTCCACAACAAAAAATGAAATTGGCGATAGAATCTAAACGAAAAGGAGAGATATGGATGAAAACCAAGCATTTATATTTAAACAGCTTATTTTTTATTTCGATCTTACTAACTTGCATATTTATTATTTGGGGAATTTTTTTCACTGAAAATATGAACAACATTACGTCAGTATTATTTGAAGCTACTGTTTCAAACTTGGGATGGATTTATGTTGCTGGAGCATTTTTCTTTGTCATATTTTCCTTTTATCTAATGTTCTCAAAGTATGGTAAAATCCGACTCGGTAAGGAAACTGATAGACCTGAATTTTCAACAAGCTCTTGGCTAGCGATGTTATTTGGCGCAGGTACAGGAATAGGAATTATTTATTATGGTGTTGCCGAACCAGTGCAACATTACACCTCCCCACCTAATGGAGAAGGATATAGCGCAGCTGCAGCTGAAACAGCTATGGAATATTCATTTTTTCATTGGGGGTTACATCCTTGGGGAATATATGCTGTAATAGGGTTGGCCTTTGCGTTCTTTCAATTTAAAAGAGGGCTACCTGCTTCCGTTAGTTCTGCCTTTTATCCCATCTTAAAAGAAAAAATTTACGGACCAATAGGAAAGATAGTTGATATTCTCGCTATTATTGCAACTGTATTTGGTGTTGCAACATCCTTAGGTCTAGGAACTATGCAAATCACCGCTGGTCTAAACCATTTATTCAATATACCGGATACGCTAACCGTTCAGCTAACTGTTATTGGTGTGGCCACTATGCTTTATATGATATCAATAAGTACCGGAATAGGCCGTGGGATTAAAATCCTATCGAATACTGCGCTACTATTATCTATAGCAATTATGGGGATTATTATCGTTGTAGGACCCACCACCTCTATATTTAATGTTTTGATAGATTCAACAGGCGGTTATATTAGCAATTGGCTTAATATGAGTTTAGGATTAGAGCCATTCGGAGACGCTTCGTGGTTACATGGTTGGACGCTCTTTTACTGGGCATGGTGGATTGCTTGGGCACCTTTTGTCGGCTTATTTATTGCTAGAATCTCTAAGGGGAGAACGATTAGTGAATTTATCTTTGGAGTATTAATTGTCCCAACTCTCGGAACATTTTTATGGTTTTCTGTTTTCGGAGGATCAGCATTACATATTATTCACAACTTAGGAAACACAGAGCTAGCCACAGCTGTCACTTCTAATCTTTCATTATCTATTTTTAACTTCTTTGAGTATTTACCATTTCCTTTACTTTTAAGTGTTTTAGGTTTTTCCGTTATAGCCGTGTATTATATTACAGTAGCTGATACAGCTACCTATGTTCTGGGGATGCTCTCAGAAAGAGGGAGATTAACACCATCTAATAGCGTTAAGGTAACATGGGGGGTTATACAAGCTCTGGTTGCTACAGTATTACTAATAGCAGGGGGATTAGAGGTACTACAACGTTTTTCTATTGTAGTAGCATTCCCATTCGCAATTATCATGTTTCTAATGTGTTGGTCCTTGCTAATAGAATTAAAAAAGAAGTTAATATGACTATAAATAAGTATTCCTTGTTAAAAGATCAAACAGAGGAACATGTTAGGCCCATGTCGAATTCAGAAACTAAAACAGGAACTAATTCTTAGTAGCCATTATGTTTATTAAATCCCTATATGTAAGTGGAATTGAATCATTTTATACTCTCACAATATGAATACCCCTTTCTAAACACGAAGAATCTTTTAATAACTATATTAATAAAACTCTTCCCTTGGACTCGTCAAGACGTTTCCAAGTTTTTTTGAATTCCTATTTTTTAATGTTATTGCTTTCACCTTACCAATTTATCCTTGTCTAGAAGAATTATTTTTCTTTTCTCCTCAGGAAGTCAATACCATTCCTCCTCATAATGTTCTGGTTAGCTAATCATTGTCTCAAGGTTGCTCACTTTTCCCTTTACTTTGAGACTTAACAAAAAACCAACAAGGAATAAGTGTTGCACTACTCCTTGTTGGTAACATTGGTCTAATCTCTATTTTTTAAAATACAAGTTTCACTATCTTATATAAAGTTAGTGGTAATAGTCCTAATGCAATAACAAGTAACAATAGGTGTGTAAATTGCAAAGTTCCTTGGCGTAGCCCTTGGATAAAAAGAAAAATCCACAGAATACTTAAGCATATTTGTAAGGCCATTTCGATAAATATTTAATCCACCACCTAAATGTTTGCTTTATTTTAGGAAATTAGTTGAGATTAATATTGATATTTTTCAAACTGTACCCAATTCTTTTATATTGAAACAGTCTCATTTTTTTCTTATCCATCTCAACATTGAACACATAGTATAGGCTGCCTGAGACACTACTAATAATATAGAAAAAGAACAGAGAGGGGTGCTATGTGATCCCTTCTCTGTCCTTTTACCTGAGAGATTTGTTTCAAATATATTGAAACTTACTCATTCAGTGGCAATGTATAAATCTACAACACTCTCCTATAAAATATAACTGACCAAGAAGGTAAAGACTTCCATTTTAACTAATTCGTAACGGCAACACTCTTTTTTTCAAAATTCATTGAAGAACTATGTCCTGGTTGAACTTTTGCTTTTGGGTCAATATATGCTTTAGCATTATTTACTGCAGTAGGTGCTTCCCCAAAGCCACTGGCAATGAGCTTCACCTTACCATCATAGGTACAAATATCACCGGCAGCATAGATTCCTTCAATATTTGTTTCCATTCTAGAATTAACAACGATTGAGTTTTTTTCAATTTCAAGACCCCACTCTTTAATTGGTCCAAGAGAAGATACAAAACCAAAGTTGACAATTAGCTCATCAATCGAAATAGTTTCTGTCCCTGCTCCCTTTACTGCTTCTAGGACCACTTCATTAATTCTCTCTTCACCAATTAACTGAGTTGGAACATATGGAGTTAACACTTCAACGTTTGACTTCTTTAGCAATTCAACACTATGTTCATGTGCACGAAATTTATCACGTCTGTGAGTCAGAAATACTTTCTCAGCAATTGGTTCTAGCATGAGCGCCCAGTCAACTGCTGAATCTCCGCCACCAGCAACCATAACACGTTTCCCCGCAAACTTATTGATATCCCCTACAAAATAATGTAAGTTCGTGGTCTCATATTTTTCAGCTTCTTCAAGTTCAAGTTTACGCGGTTGAAAAGCTCCATTTCCTGCTGTAATGATGATTGCCTTCGTATAATGGATATCTTGGTTTGTCGTAATTTTAAACGAACCGTCCATATCCTTTTCAACAGATTCTACTTTCTGTTCAAGAGCAATCGTTGGTTCGAATTTTGCCATTTGATCCTTTAAATTATTGACCAAATCCTGTGCAAGAATTTTAGGAAATCCTGCTACATCATATATATATTTATCGGGATATAAAGCAGCTAGCTGACCTCCCAATTGTGGTAGACTCTCTATTATTTTCACACTACATTGGCGCATTCCCCCATAAAAGGCAGTAAATAAACCGATTGGACCGCCTCCAATGATCGTGATATCAAATACCTCTCTATTTTGAGACATATCATTCTCTCCTTTTGAACTTTAAATCTTATATAATAGAAGAAATTAGACACTACAATTTTTATAAAAGGGAAGGACGTTACCACCATGTCAACGCCCTATCATTTGGAAAATTCAGATTTTTCCATGAAGTATAATTGCTTGAAAGCTATATTATTTAATTTGCAATTTGACTAGTTGATAATCCAATTGATTCTAAAACATAATCATAAAAGCGAGAAACATGATGCTCAATCGGTACCAAAATTCCTCCATTTTGGTAGGCTCTTGACCCCATATTTTCTTGACACCATTGACACGCTTCGAAGTCTTGTTCATTTACTCGATGAAATAATTCAACAGCATCTGCAGAATCAAAATCTGCTTTAGCCATTTCTTCTGGATCAAATAACCAATCACAAATAACAATTGATCTTTCAGCATTGATCGGAATAATGCGATGAATGATGACATGATCTGGTGTTAAATTAATAAATACATGTGGATTTATTGTCATTCCGTAGTATAAACGATCATCCTCAGGTAATAACCCTTTTAACATTGGACGATTGCCTTTTCCACTAATCGAGAATGCTTCAATATTTTCACTAAAACTTGCTCCTGATCCGGTTTCATTCTGTGTACCAACTCCACTACGGAATTGAGGAAATGATGACGTTAGTTCTGGATGAATAGCTGAGCAATGATAGCATTCTTGAAAGTTTTCTACTATTATTTTCCAATTAGCTCTCACGTCATACTCTTTACGATGGGCAACTCTTAAGTTCTGAATTTGGTATCTAGCTAATGTGTCAACCTCACCAAAACGCTCAATAATTTGTGGATCTAATTGTTGTTCAAGAGGTAGTGGATCTTCTGATAAATTTAACCAAATCAGTCCATGCCATGTTTGGACATTCACTTTCTCTAAACCATAGCTTTCATTATTAACTAACTCTTCACGGCATTCACTTGATTTTGGAACCCCCGCTAATCTACCATCAAGTCCATAGCTCCATGAATGGTAAGGGCAACGAATAATTCCAGTTTTCCCTGAAGAATCACTACAAAGTGTAGCACCACGATGACGACATACATTCAAGAAGCCACGAAGCACATGATCTTTTCCTCTAACAATTAATATATTTTCACCTTCAACCTTTAGTGTGATATATTGACCAGGTTCAGTTACGTCATATTCATAGCCAACAAAAAGCCAGTGTTTTGCAAAGATATGTTTTCTTTCTAATTCAAAAATCACAGGAGATGTATACAATTCGCCTCTTAATGTAGATTTAATTTTTCCACTGCCATTTACAACATTTTCTTCGATTATCATTTTTCCTTTCTCCCTTCAAACATCTTAAATATCATAAATGAATAAATAAACAATGCAATTAAATGACTACTGACTTTAATGGCTAACCTTTAAATGATTATTGTTGTAGGGCAAACCGTTTTGGGCTGAATAAATCAATTGGATGATTTGTTTTCCCATCAATCACTAAGTCAGCTAAAATTTCCCCTACGACACTAGCAAACTTAAATCCATGCCCGGAAAAACCTGCAGCAATAGCCACTTGTGGATGTTCTGGATGCTCAGATATAACAAAATGTTCATCTGGTGTGTTTGTATACATGCATGTTTTACCTTGTAAAAATCGACCGTTTAACTGCGGAAGGCCTTGTGCTATATATTCTCTCATCATTTCCACTTCCTCGTCGTATACGTTGCGATCAATTGTTTCTGGCAAACATTGCTTCCCTTTGCGGAAAAACGCAATTTTTGCTCCTTCCGCCCCAATTCCAGTAGAAGGAAAACCATATAATTGCACACCATCATCAGCTTCCCATATATAAATAGGGTGTTTTCCTACCTTGAATGGTTCAATTCCATTTTTCGGCTCAAAAAACATTTGAATATGACGCTCTACTTGTAAGGAAATTCCCAAATCTTTTAATAGCTTTGGTGCCCAAGCTCCTGCTGAAATAACGATTTTGCCAGCTTCATATGTTCCACTACTTGTTACAACACGAACGCCTTCACCAGAGGGATTCGGTTCCCAAGACTGAACAGATTCAAAAAACTTAAGATCAGCACCGTATTTTTCCGCTTGTAATAAATGGGTATATACACTTTTTTCTGGTCTAACAAATCCAGCCATTTCTTCATACAAACCAACTGTATTAGCCGTAGGATTAAAAACTGGAAAACGTCTTCTTATGCTATCTGCATCAAGAATCTCATAGGCCAAATTCCACTCAATAGAACTCTTAATACTACCTGACACTGTTAAACTATTTGGAGATCCAAACATGAGACCGCCCGTTATCGTTAAAATTTCTTCTCCACTTTCTCTTTCGATCTCATCCCACAGTTCATATGCTCTTAATAATAAGGGAACATAAGCAGGATCCTCAAAATAGGATTGTCTAATAATTCTTGAACCACCATGGCTAGAACCTAGGTCATGTGCCGGACCAAATTGTTCAAGACCAAGAACTTTCTGCCCTCTCTTTGCTAATTGATAGGCAGTCGTACTCCCCATAGCACCTAATCCAATAACGATAACATCATAATGTTTTGACATATTCAATCCCCCTGTTTTTTTCATACTTACTTATTTAGAACTAACAAGTGATTTGTTTACTACTGTGGCTTCGAATCGTTTATTGAAATACTCTATACTGAATTCACTATTTTGATGTAAAGCTTCGGGTTTTACTAATGCATAGACGATTCCACATCCTGAGCTGTAACTATAGCCAGCACTTGTAATAAATCCAACTACCTTATCACCACTTAAAATAGGTTCATACCCCATCAAAACTACAGAAGGATCTTTCATCATTAACTTTACTAATGAAACTTTTGGACCCTGTTCCATTCGATTCACTAATGCCTCTTTCCCAATAAAGGATGGTTTTGACAGATCAATCATATGTTCTGAGCCAACTTCAATAGGATCATGCTCACTCCAGAAGTCTTTACCACTTCTAACTGAAAGTGAACTAATTCGCATGCTCTCAAGTGCACGAGCCCCCCCAGCAATAAGATGATATGGGTTTCCTGCTTCCATTAATAAATCCCATAATTGTATACCTTGATCAAAGGTTGTGAATAACTCCCATCCTTCTATGCCATCGTAAGTATCGTAAACAACTGTAACTTGGACATTACCAACATATAATTCTTTAACATTTTTCAATTGCCAGTTTGTTAGACTAAAGTACATTTGATCAAGAGAGTTCATAATTTCATTTGCTTTTGGACCTATCAAACGAAGACCACATATACTTGCTGTATGGTCATTTATACTAATTGAGCTAGAAAATGGAATGTGCTTTTCTATCCAACTAGCTTCAACTGGACCTGAACAAAGAATAAAAAACTTGTTTTCTTTTAAACGGATAATCTTTATTTCATCCTTTATCCCCGCTATTTCGTTTAACATAAACGTGTTTGTTGTTTCCCCAATAGGGATATCAACATCACTTGTTGTTAAGTCCTGAAGGAAGTCAAGTGTACCGGCACCACTAATTTCTATCCGTTTTTTTGTTGCAGTGACATCAAATAGACCAGCGTATTGGCTTACATGAAGTTGTTCTGCTTCGATAATCGGCGACCAGTACCTAGCTTCCCATCCTTTTCTCATTAACATTGTATCCTCATAATTAGTAACGAGCGGAGCATTTCCTTCATACCACTGAGGCTGTTCCCACCCCGATGTTTCGCTAAAATAGGCACCGAGAGTTTGTTGTCGTTCAAAATAAGGGCTAAAGCGCATATTACGCGAAGTGTCAACAGGCTCATAAGGGTGATGAATATCATATACTTTTTCGTAATTCTCTACAGAACGTTGCTTATAGAATGCTGGGCTTTGAGCGTATGTGTCAAAGCGATTAATGTCACACAGCTCCAAATCAAGTGTTGGTGTACCGTTCACAATCCATTCAGCCATCTGTTTCCCCACTCCTGCTGAATGGGTTACCCATATAGCTTCTGCGACCCAAAATCCTCGAATCTTTTTGGATTCTCCTAATAGTGGCATTCCATCAGGAGTAAAAGAAAAGATCCCATTGATCCCTTTTTTCCATCCTGATTTCTCTAAGCCAGGGATGAGCTCAACTGCATCTTGCCACGGTTTCTCAAAGTCCTCGGAAGTAAATGGTTTAACCGACGGCATTTCTTTCGTCTCACCATATTTTGATATTTCACTAACCTCAACTGGTAATGGCCGATGCTGATATGAGCCAATACCAATACCATTAAAAACCTGACGAAAATACATAGACTTATCTTGATCCCTAATGAGTGGTGCTGTAACCTCTTCTACTTCATTTGCTAGTTCTACTAAATTATTTGAGAATACATACTGATGAGCGATTGGCTGAAGCGGTATGGTCACTCCGACCATTTCTCCTATTCGAGGTCCCCAAAATCCTGCACAGCATATAACAAGATCCGCCTCAAAGCTACCAATACTTGTTTCCACTGTTTTCACTTCATCATTTACAACTTGAATACCAGTAACTTCTGTATGACCAAAAAACTGTGCTCCGCAAGATTTAGCAAAGCTAGCCATTTTATCAACAGCTCGAAGTGGTTTAGCAATCCCATCTGATGGAACATAAAGGCCACCGTAAATAATAGCTCCGTTTATTAAACTACATTTCTCCACACATTCTTCAGGAGATAGGATAAATGCTTCTATTCCCCAAGATTTTGCTATCCCTGCTTTTCTCTTTAAGTCTTCAAATCGTTCAGGTGTTTGTGCAACCTCAATGCTTCCTACCGAGTAGAATGATGAAGCTTCATCATTACTTAGTTCCTTAAAGGCCTCTACTGTTTGTGAAGCTAATGTTGTAAGCACCTTTGATGAATTAAGCTGAAATACAAGCCCTGGAGCATGTGATGTTGATCCACCAGTTTCAAATAAAGGACCTTGTTCAATAACTGTAATATTTCTTTGACCCAGTTTGCTTAAATAATAGGCAGTGCTACAGCCAACCACTCCAGCTCCAATAATGACAATCCTTTTTTGATCCATATTACTTTATCCCTCTCTTCCTTTCTAGTAAGTTAAGATTAGTCCCTAATCTTCGAAACCACCTTTCTAAATCTACTATCCACAATTAATAAATTACTAAATGGTTGTATGAAAAATTCTCAAAATACTTCACAACCTCCTACCTTCCATTTTTGTGTTTCTGTTGATCTATTTTTACTCCAATGTTCATAACTTACACAATCCAATTGTAAGAATATGTAACATTCTTTTTTAAAGAAATTTTTTTATGACTCTTTTCTTCCTACTAAACGAAATAAAGCCTCAATCAACTCTTAATAAAGTTGATTTACTATGTGACAACCAAAAACAAGCAATAAAAAAGAGAGTACGAAGTCTGTACTCTCTTTCCAGACTGTCGACAAAAGGGGTTCGGAATGTTATACATTCCGAACCCCTTTTGGGTTTTTTGATCAAATTCTTTTAAATTTTACAATAAGCGGCCTCTTCGAGCCTCTTTATTATAAAGTCACTGGACCTTTCCAAGTCCAGGTGGCCATCTTCTTTAAATTCATGGCAGCAAAAGTAAGCATCGCCTGCATTGTCAATTTTTTGAGTCCCCTCAAAGTTGTCCAACGCATGCCATGCTTTTCTTTAGCATCTGCAAATACACGTTCAATTGTTTCTTTACGCTTTGCATAAATCGGCTTTACATCTTTATGATGACGAAGATGCTCTGCTTCTTCTACATACTCTTGCCAAATATGTCGCGTAACCACTTTTTGATGATTTTTACTTTCTGTACATTTAGCTAGAAATGGGCAAGTTGCGCAAATATGCTTCGGAGATTTGTACTCTCTATATCCTTCTTTAGTCGTTGTAGAGTATTTCAAGATTTCACCCGCCGGACATAAATAACAATCGAAATGATCATCGTAAACATATTCATGTTTTCGGAAGAACCCATTTTTTGTACGCGGTCTTGTGTAAGGTACTGCTGGTATAATACCGTTTTCTATTAAGTACTTTGTAATTGCCGGAGTTTTATAAGCAGCATCTGCAGCAACAGCTTTTGGTTTCCCTACTATTTCTACCACATCTTCAACTAATGGATTTAACATTTGACTGTCATGAATGTTTCCTGGTGTAACCTCAACACCTAATACAAATCCCTTACGTTCTGCGGCTGCATGAAACGAATAGGCAAACTGTTTTGTACGTTCGTCTTTAACATAGTAACCACTTTCTGGATCAGTTGTACTTTCTTTGATTTCTTTTGCTTCTTCATTGTTCAACTTATCAGGTGGAAAAGGCTTTTTCCCATGATCTTCACGATCTTGATTAATCTCTTCTTGAAGAAGTTCTTGGTAAGCTTTAGTTTCTTTCCGTACGACCTTCTTTTGAAATTTATGCTTATTAGCACTAGCTTTTACATGAGTAGAATCAATGAATATGTGTTCTGCACTAATAAGGTTTTTCTCGGCAGCAATCTTCAATATACGATAGAATATTTGTTCAAAAAGGTCTGTATCTTTAAATCTACGTTCGTAATTTTTCCCGAAGGTAGAGAAGTGTGGTACTTTATCATGGAAACCATAGCCTAAGAACCAACGATAGGCCATGTTTGTGTGAACCTCATCAATTGTCTTTCGCATCGAGCGAATACCGAAGGTATATTGAATGAAGGTTAGTTTAATCAGAATAACTGGATCAATACTCGGGCGGCCTACTGCCGAATACATATCTTCCACTAATTCATAAATAAAAGAGAAATCAATCGCAGCCTCAATTTTGCGAACCAAATGGTCCGCTGGTACAAGTTGATCTAAAGCGATCATTTCAATTTGATCTCGTTGAATGGAATTATGTTTCGAAAGCATATTTATCACCTCAAGATTTTCTTAATACAAGTTTAAATCAAAAAAGACTGTAGGAAAACTCAATTTTAATGAGTTTGTCTACAGTCTGAAAAGAGAGTACGAAGTCTGTACTCTCTTTCTTGCTATTGCATATTATCTTCTAGAAACTTTGTATGCTGTAAATATTTTTCTCGATAGCCTTTTCCCCATTCATACATCGATTCTAATATCGGCATTAATGTGTAACCTTGTTCAGTAAGTGAGTATTCCACCTTTGGGGGTACAACTGGATACACTTCACGATGGACAATTAGATCCTCCTCTAATTCTCGTAACTGGTTCACGAGCATTCTTTGTGTTATATCCGGAATTAAGGACCTTAGTTTATTAAATCGAAGAGTTCCCTGTTTTCCCAAATGCCACATAATTAACATCTTCCATTTACCACCGATCACATTTAACGTTAATTCTTTTTCGCAATTGAATACCTTCTCGTCAAACCGGCTCATTTTGGACCCTCCTCTTCATACACACTTTATCAATAAGTATATTTTTAGACACTATATGATTTAAAAGTGCGTACTTTTTTTTTGATAATTCAAATATAATCAAAACTGTAAGAAAATTCAAACAACAAAATATCGAAGGAGGAATACTAATGGAATTACAACTAGCATTAGATTTAGTTAATATTGAAGAGGCAAAACAAGTAGTAGGTGAAGTTCAGGACTATATTGATATCGTCGAAATTGGTACTCCAGTAGTCATTAACGAAGGACTAAGAGCTGTAAAAGAAGTAAAAGAAGCTTTCCCTGCTCTTACTGTTTTAGCAGATTTAAAAGTAATGGATGCTGGTGGCTATGAAGTTATGAAGGCCTCTGAAGCAGGTGCTGGAATTGTAACCATTCTTGGTGCAACAGATGATGCAACAATTAAAGGGGCTGTTGAAGAAGCAAAAAAACATGGAACAAAAATCTTAGTTGATATGATCAATGTAAAAGATTTTGAACAACGCGCCAAAGAAATCGATGCTCTTGGAGTTGACTATATTTGTGTACATACAGGTTATGACCTTCAAGCGGCCGGAGAAAATTCATTTGAACAATTACGCACAATTAAACGTGTTGTTACAAACGCAAAAACTGCTGTAGCTGGCGGAATTATATTAGAAACACTACCTGAAGTTATTGCCGCTCAACCTGATTTAGTGATTGTTGGCGGCGGAATCACAAGTAAAAATGATAAGAAAGCTGTCGCAGCTGAAATGCAAAAATTAGTAAAAGAAGCTGCTTTAGTATAAAAAAAGGGGCTTGTATATGGAAACATCTTATTATCTATCTCAAGTACTGGAAGAATTAAACCACTCAGTTCAGTATATAACTGATGCTGATGCTGAGAGTCTTGTCGAAACAATTAGATCTTCGAAAAAAGTATTTGTTGCGGGCGCAGGACGTTCAGGTTTTATGGGGAAATCATTTGCCATGAGAATGATGCATATGGGGATCGATTCATATGTTGTCGGTGAAACAGTTACTGCTAATATCACTGAAAATGATTTACTTATTATTTCTTCTGGATCAGGAGAAACAAAAGGCTTAGTTTCGATGGCTGAGAAAGCAAAGGGTTATGGGGCAAAAGTGGCTGTTGTCACAATTAATCCTGAGTCGACAATTGGAAAACTAGCTGATATTGTGGTAAAAATGCCCGGTTCTCCTAAAGATCAGGAAACCAGTAAGTACCAAACCATTCAACCAATGGCATCACTTTTTGAACAAACGTTGTTACTGTTTTTTGATTCTTTAATCTTAAGATATATGGAATTGGAAGGGTTAAACACTAATTCTATGTTTAGTAGACATGCTAACTTGGAATAATTGTATGAATTGCAGAAAGGTATTATTCAATACCTTTCTGCTTATGAATTTTTCTTGTAATATCCATGTTTCTCTTCTATAACTTTGTTTAATCTTTTCAAGTGCCCCAAACTTCTCTTTTTTCAATTCCACTTACAGAATGTTTCTAATACTAAGTTCCACGTCAATACTATAATAAGTTTGAAAGGTGATCTTCCATACTAATACTAGATAAACTTATGTCGTATTTCTCTTACTATTAATCTAAAAATATAAAGGAGTTGTTCATCTTGTCAGGGGTTATATATAAATCAATGGTATTGCAGGGAAGGTTCTCTGTAATTTTATTTGGTACAATAACACATTTTCCAAGAAAAAAGTAACCCATTTCCTATCAGAACTAGATGCTAATCCAATTTTCAACCCTACATTTTTTGCCTCTTTCAAGTAATCTTCAACGCCATCCCGTGTAACAGGACTTTTGAGGTTTTCTTTATGTAGGAACGACGATTTTTCAATAACTTCTTCCAGAGTCATTTTTCCATTTGTTTTTTCCAAAATAAAGTCGTAAAGAGCTTTAGAATCAGTTCCAATATAGGAAGCATAATCAGCTATAGGAAATTGGTTTGCATCTAGTTGTAACATCTTCCGAAATGCTTCATAAAGTGCAAACTCTGTATCTATAATTAATCCGTCAAAATCAAAAACAACTGCCTTTATCATTTATTACACCTTCTTTATTTTGTTAAAATCACGCTATTGCTTTCTTTTCCATATTGACTCAACCATTCTTCTCTAAAGCTTTTGACATCTTTCTCGACTGATGGATGATTAAACACTTCCTTCATCAACTCTGGTGAAGCTGTAATTCCATGTGTACCAGATAAAAATACACTTTGTAGTTGTTGGACATTTTTAAAGCTTGCAGCCAATACTTTGCAAGAAAGGTTATGGGCTGAGAAAATCTGTATAATGTCAGAGACAACCTTTACTCCATTGCCAGTTAAATTATCAATTCGATTAACATATGGAGCAACATATTCAGCACCTGCTTTTGCAGCAATTAACGCACTCATTGGAGTATAAACAGTGGTTGCCAACGTTCGTATCCCATCTTCTTTCAACATTTTTATCGCCTTTATTCCCTCAAATGTAACCGGAACCTTTACTAAAATGCTGCCTGTTAGATTATTACAAATATAATTAGCTTCTTTTACGATTTCTTCAGCTTTTTCAGAAATCGTTTGAACAAATAACTCTTTTTCATCGCCGATTACATTTCGAATGTCCCTTAAAAGTGGAAAAAACTCCTTGTTTTCTTTAACGATGATACTAGGATTTGTCGTAACTCCATCAACAGGTAAAAACTCATGTGAATTCCTAATGGCTTCTACATTCGCAGAATCAATCACTAATTTCATATATTCCCACTCCTTCTAAAAGAAAAAACGATTGCTTAACCTCTTTCTATCCCTTACATACATAAGGTAAAAGTTAAGCGAATCGTTTGTTCGTTAATTAGTTGCTAGTTGAATAAAGTCCCCAGATTTCGGTAAAACAATCTCGCTCTCTTCAAGATATAATGTTCCAGGTAACTCTGGAGCTGTAGAGCCATCAAATTTTAATGTGATATGTCCAAGAGAAGATAAATTTTTCTTTACCGCATCCCCTACAGCCGTCACTTTATATTGAGTTTCACCAAGTTGAAGGGTATCACCTGGAACAATTTCACTTTCTACATTATTTACATCAATTAACAAGCAATACTCTGCCAATTCAGCAGGTGCATTCTCCCCAAATAAAATCAACATTTTTTCTCCAAGAAAATCTTCTACTGAAGGACCAATTTTATTAATTTGTGTTTTGTATTTTGTTTGCATCACGAAAATCTCCTTTTTCTTACATTATTAATAATGATTCTATTAAAATTAACTATCATACATACCAAAGCTTGCTAGCCACGCAATAAAGACCGTGGGAGCTCCGGTCAAGAACCTTGAGTAAAGAACAGATGGAACTCCTACCTCTACTGTTTCAACCTCAGCTTCTGCAAGTCCTAATCCTACTGGGACAAAGTCTGCTGATGCTTGAGCATTTATTGCAAATAGCGCAGGTAAAGCTAAATGAGCTGGGATATTTCCTTTTCCAATTTCAACACCAATTAATGTTCCAACTACCTGTGCAATAACAGCTCCAGGTCCTAAGAATGGTGAAAGTAGTGGGAATGAACATACTAATGCGATGACCATTAATCCCCAAACATTTCCTGCAAATGGTGATAAGATCTTTGCGAAAAGATCACCAATGCCAGATTCAAGAATGACACCGATTAACAGGGCAACAAACGCCATAAATGGAAGGATTGTTTTAATAACAGTATCAATTGCTTCTCGGCCTGCTTGGTAGAATATGCTTGTAACAGATCCTAAAGCCATACCAACTCTAGCTAACAATCCTTTTGGTGCTGTTTGTTCACTGATTTTCTTTTTCGTACTATACTTACCTTCTTGTTTTTCATCTTCCTTAACAATCGTTTCAGCAGTAATTGTTTCTGTTGAAGCTACTGCATCGCTTAACTGAATGTTCTCAACCTTAACACCTGAAACATAAATATCTTCTGTAATATGTTTTGCTAATGGACCACTTTGTCCTGTAGGCATAATATTAATAGTAGGGATTCTTTTTTGCGGATATAAACCACAACGCAATGTCCCACCACAGTCAATGATCACACATGCCATTTCATTTTCTGGAACAGACGTCTTAAAACCATCTACTAGTTCACAACCAGTTAACTCAGCAATTTTGTCTGCAATGTCAGGTCTTTGTCCACCTGTAATATAAACTACTTTATTCTTCTCTGCCGTTGGTGTTATTGCTAATGGACCACCAAAACCACCAGATCCTTTTGAAACTTTTATTGATTTAAATGAAGTCATAAATTCCCACCACCTATAATTGAACTGTATCTTTTAATTTTACTTTTTGTTGTTTAGCAACATATGCTGTTGTTAAATCTGTCACCCAACCTCTTAAAAAGTTTGTAAAAATACCAACAAGAAAATAGCGAAGGGCTAATTCTGTTGTATCATGACCTAATGTTGTAATACCTGCTGCAATTCCAAGGAATACAAATAATTCACCTGGGTTTACGTGTGGAAACAATCCATTATGTGTATGACATGAGTATGATGCTGCTGCATAATAGCTTGGTTTGTATTTTTCAGGTAAAAATCTACCAAGCGATAGTGTCATTGGATTTGCAAAAACAAATGTACCAACTACAGGTAATACGAAATATCTCGTGAAAGGATTTTTCCCTGATTTTTTTGCAATTCTTTCTACTCTTTCCTCACCAACTAGACGAATAATTGCATTCATGGCAACTAATAACATGATTAATAATGGAACTATATCTGTCACAAGATCTATAAATACATCTCCACCATGACGGAACAAATCCATAAACTTTTCTGCACCTTTAATAACGATATCCATCATTTCACCCTTTTCTTATTTCTTACTAGGAATCAAATAATCAATCCAACCTTTTTTCACTTTAAGCTCTCCACCTTTTGAAATAATATCAAAGCTTCTTAAGGCGTCAGCAATTGCTAATCTTGTTAATTTATCTACACTTTTAAAGTCTTCATCAGAGATTTTTAACAAATACTTCCCTTCAAAGCCTTTCATTTCTTTCACACGAGAGAATACTGTAACTCCTTGCATCTTTGCTGCCTTAATAATTTTATTACGCTTATCAATACACAACATCACAACTGTACCTGCACGAAACTTCCCTGTCTTTTTACCAATCGCTACTCTTCCTAAAGATCTCATCTCTGCATATTTTCTATTGAAATGCCTTATTTGCAAAAAGCCGAGTATACTTTGAACCAGCCATGCTGCACCTATTAATACAATCAAGTACCAAATCATCTCTTCATCCCTTTTCTGTGTTGTAGTAATGAGTGGAAAAATCTATGACTCCGAGCTGATGGACTTTAATAGATCAGCATGATTTCCTCTACAATTTAAAATCCGCTTTCAAGAAGTTGAACGATATCACTATAATTCTCTGATGTAGAGATTTTTTCAATTAACTCCTTATCATTCGCAATACGAATAATTTCATCATAGATTTTCACAATTAAATATTCATTGTTATCTGTTTGATGTTCCGGTAATCCCAAAAGGAATACTATTTTCAGTTCCTTACCATCTGCTATGACTGTTTCTGGAAAGATGCCAAGGGCAAGTTCAATTTGATTTGATAATTGATTAAATGTATGTGGTAATGCTACATAATTATCAAACACCATTGATCCCTTTGTTTCTCTCTCCCTTAACCTTTCTGTAAAACCATTATCCAGATGTCCACTTTGTATTAAAGAATGAACCATACTATTTACATTATCGTGATAGTTTTTTTCATTATCTAAGATAAAGAATTTTTCCTCAGTGAGAAGTTCTGCTATGACAGAAAAATAAACATTGTCACGCTTCACTTTACTTTTCTGCATATATAGTGTTTTCTCGATTTCCTTTTTCACAGTATTTTCATCAAATATTTCATTAATCATGATGACTGGATTAGCTATTTCATAAGTTAGTTTTACAGTTGAAAAAATAAGGTCATAGTGATTTAAAACTTCTTCTGACACGTCTATATCGGAATATAAATCAATCTTCGTCTCTTGCTGAAGAATGCGTTCCAGTTGTATAGAAATAAGTCTTGCTGTACCTCTTCCTGTGCCACACACTACAGCAACTTTTTGGAATCGCTTTACTTTATCATCGCTCTGGGTAATGAAGACTCCAAAATAAAAGGCTAAATACCCTAATTCATCCTCACTCACCTTAATATCTAAATTATTTTCAATAACCTGACCTGCGATTTCAGCCATTTTATATGCAACAGGATACTTTCTTTTCACATCGACTAATAATGGATTTTTTAATCGCAACCCAAAAAGTAAACGGTTAAGCATAAATGTTAGATGATATTGTAAATCAACAAAAAGTTGCTCATTATCGTTAATGATTTCTTTATTAAAACCTAATTGCTCAACAATTTGTTCTAGTAGCTTTTTGACATCATCTGTAATCGTGATTTCTGCCATCGTTCGATTATTTGTAGGTGTACGTCGACCTGCGATTGGAATCGTAATAAATAATAGCTCTTTTTCAGGAATTTCAACTGGCAACTGACTTTCTAAAGCTCTAACAATTGCTTTAGCAATTTGATAATCTTGTGTATTTAATAATTGCTTATGCTTTTTTTGTGTCTCTTCAATTTGATGACCTTTCAAAAGACGATCCAACATAATAATGATAAATTCCATTAATTTCGTCTGTGTTGTTGATTCTAAATCATGGGTATGAAATATTTTCAACAGTTTCTCTGAAATATCTTCATCAAGAGGATATGACTGGTATAATACATCATAAATGTTATCTAAAATAAACAACCTTAAATCTAACTCTTTTCCACTGAGGGTCATTCCAATATTTTGTTTTCCGTGAATTTTCAGGTTATACGTTTCCAAGGAAACTGACGCTTTTTTCAACTCATTTACTAGTGTTGTTCTCCCAATATTCATCTCAAACGCCAAGTCATCTAATGTGTAAGCTTCCTCACTGTTTATTAATCGATCTATAATAAATGAGATTCTACGTTTTGGCGTATCAAGTAACTCAATATCAGATCGATTTTTTTCAAGAAAAAGTTGAAACGAATGTTCATTTACAATTTCAAGTTTGTAGCCTTTACCTTTTTCCTTCACTAAAGATGCAATATCATTTAAATCACTATTTATCTGTTTTATATAATTACGAATGGACCTTGTACTAACTCCCAGTGATTCTGCTAGATAATCAAGGGAGCAGTACGGCTGCTTTCGAGCAATCTTAATGATTTCAAAAAGCTTTTCATCCATTATTAGATCAGACATGTCATCACCTCTTTATCCAAAAAGAATGTCTTTAATAATGAAGCGAACAGAGAAGCGAATGTTTACTTAACAGAGTTCCCTGTTTCTTCGACATTCATAAGGCATGATCTGTCTCCTATACGTGTACCTTTATCCTCGAGACTTCCCACCAGAAATATTTAACGTTGTTCCAGTTATATAACTAGCACGATCGGAAGCAAGGTAAGAAACAAGATCGCCAATTTCAGTAAGTTTCCCTTCTCGGCCAAGTGGGATCGATTTACTATAGTCTGTTGAAAGACCGTCTACTGTTACTCCACGAGTATAAGCTAATGCTTCATTATAAGCATTTGTTCTAAGACCAGTTGTTTCAATGATTCCAGGTGCAATTGCAGCAACTCGAATATTAAATTTACCCAGTTCTTTTGCCCAAGCACGAGTAAAGGCAATTACAGCTCCTTTAGTAGCCGAGTAGCAGCTTTGTCCAGCAGATCCCTCTTGTCCTGCTTCAGACGAAACATTTATTATAACCCCTTTGTTTTGCTTTATCATTTCTTTAGCAGATGCTTGAGCAAAAAGGTAAGGCCCCTTTTGGTTTACAGCTACCATAAAGTCAAAATCTTTCTCACTTAATTCATATTCTGGTCTTTCTCCTCGGTCATCAACCAACAATCTTGGTAAGTTTACACCAGCATTGTTGACTAAGATATCAATAGTACCAAATAATTCTACTGTTTGTGCTACTGCGCGATCTACACTCTCTTTATTGGTTACATCACATTTTACGAAATAAGAACCGTCTGCTTGTTGTCCTTCCTCACCATTTAAGTCAGCAATAACAACTTTTACCCCATTACTTTTTAGTTCATTGCAAATATTTAAACCGATGCCAGAAGCACCACCAGTAACAATTGCCACTTTTCCTTCTAAACCAAGCCAAGAATTACTCATGTCTTTTTCCTCCTGTTCATTTATCGTGAAAGCATTTTCAGCTATGTTGTTATTATAAGAATGATAGACAATAAGATTAATACATACTTTTTCACAAAAAAATGAAAAGGGGTGAATGATTATGAAAGAGTGTGAACAATTAGGTTTGTAACACATTGTTTGATGATTATTTTGGAGTTATCAATGGAGCATCGAAACGTTTTCGGGAGTCTTGCCCCGTGGATGAGCAAGAGAATCTGCGTATTCATCTCTCAAGACGTTTTATAACACTTATCGTTCGTTCCTGATATAATAAAAAAGACGCCTTATTCCAGTACTATCAAGGATTAAGACGTTTTAACTACTCACTTTCAGTTGTGTTAATATGTATTAGGAAAAAATAGGGTTTAATTTAATAAAACTGAGATAAGTAACTTATTGATTTAGTGAAATCAATAGAACTCCACACCCTTAAAAAAGCTCCAAACTAAATTGAACTTTTTATACCTTTTCAGGAGTGCAAGCTCTTCCAGATATAATGCTTTGACCTAGCTTCTTTTTATTTTACTTGAATGATAGAGAAACAATATGGGGCCAATTCAATCTTCGAGCTTTCTTTTACCAGTTCATCGTTCCAAATATCAAATGGAATTTTACCAGTAAAGTCATATGGGATATTCACTTCTACTTTTTCATTTGAATTATTTATTGCAATAATAATCATTTCATCATTTGATTTCTTTGAATAGATAATATGGTTTGTCTTATTGTTTGTTTCTAAAATCTTAAATTCACCCTGACTCCCCAATGCCTTATACTTTTTTCGTAAAGAAATTAGCTTTTTAACAAAACTAAACAATTCAAGATCTTGTTCTTCTTCATCCCAAACCATACATTTTCGGCAGCCAGGATCATTTTCACCTGTTAAACCGATTTCATCCCCATAATAAATGCAAGGTGTCCCCAAAAAGGATAACTGGAATAGGAATAATAGTCTTAGTTTCTCCTTACGATCATTGCAAATCGTTAAAATTCTTGGAGTATCGTGGCTTCCTAGTAAATTAAATGCTGCTTCATTGACATTTTTCGGATATAAAGTAAGTACTTTTGTTAACTGGTGTGCAAATTCTTCGGCCTGTATTTTATCTTTTGCAATAAAATCTAACGATGCCTCTGTAAAAGGATAATTCATTACAGCATCGAATTGATCCCCTTGTAACCAAGGCATTGAATCATGCCATATTTCCCCTAGAATGTACAGGTCCGGTTTCACAGACTTAACTGCGGTTCTAAATTCTCTCCAAAATTGGTGGTCAACTTCATTCGCAACATCCAAACGCCAGCCATCAATATCGAATTCCTCAATCCAATAACGACCAACATTCAGTAAATATTCCTTCACCTCTGGGTTTTCAGTATTCAATTTTGGCATCATATGTGTAAATGCAAATGTATCATAATTAGGTTCAGGTAGAGGTTTTACTGGAAACTCACTTAAATGGAACCAATCTATGTACTTGGACTTTTCCTGATTTTCTAAGATATCCTGGAATGCATCAAAATAAAAACCACTATGATTGAATACAGCATCTAGCATGACACGGATACCATTTTCATGACAGATTTTAACTAATTTCTTAAATGTCTTTTTGTCCCCAAACTGAGGATCAATTTCTAAGTAATTGATTGTGTCATATTTATGATTGGATGGAGCCTTAAAGATTGGTGTAAAGTAAATTCCGGTAATACCTAACTCAACTAAATGATCAATATTTTGAATAATTCCTTCAAAATCACCACCGAAGAAGCTAGTAGGCTTTGGATCCTCACTTCCCCATGGTCGTACGCCATCAGGGTCTAAAAGTGGGTTACCATTTGCAAATCTCTCCGGAAAAATTTGGTACCATACAGTATCTTTCACCCATTCTGGTGCTTGAAATACATCCACTTGATTTAAGAATGGGAAGCAGAAATAAAACCCTGGATCTTTCGGATCACGATCTTTAAACCCTCTTTCTCCATAGACAATAGCTTCATTCTCAGCATGCAATTCAAATCCGTAACGTAGACGGCGGAAATCAGGCTTCACCTCAACAAACCAATAATCAAATAATTCATCTGATCCTTCTAAAGACATTGGTTTCGTTGAATTAGTCCACCCTTCTTTCGTCCACTGATAAGGATCGCCGAAAATTAAATACACTTTCGTTAAATCACCTTTTTTAGCGCGAAGACGAATATGAAGTGTTTCCTTGTCATATGCATATGCATACGCAAAATTATTTTTCGGTCTATGATAAATAGCTTCTTTTAACATATTACTAACTCCCTTCAGTTTAGAAAAAGTTGGTTAAACGTTTCATCAATACAGATAATTTTAGGAGTGAAATAGCCACGAGGCTATTAGATACTCCTTTTTATTGTTTTCTTATTGGTGCCGTACTTTGTCGTACTTTTAAACTAACTGGGCTTATAACATTTCGATCCTGAGGATTTTTATTTTCAATTTGATCTATTAATAATTTTACTGCTGATTGCCCTCTTCCATAAATATCCTGCCTTATAGTAGTTAAGCCTGGGGTTAAATATTCCGAGAAGTAGAGGTCATCAAATCCCATCACTGAGAACTCCTCAGGAACAGAAATATTCAAATCATAACAAGCTTTCAAAACTCCCATAGCTGCCATGTCAGAAAAGGCGAAAATAGCAGTTGCTCGATCTTTGTGTTGCAATATTTGCTGGACTGAGTGATATCCTCCCTCTACTGAAATATCATTTTGAATAATTAATTCATGATTAAATTCAACCCCAGCTTCTTCCAATGCCTTTTGGTAACCTAATAAACGATAATGACCTATAGAATTAACCTCACTAACCTTACCTGATATGACAAAAATAGATCTATGACCCAAATTCAGTAAATGTTTAGTCCCTAGATATCCACCCATTTCATCATTTAATCCAACTTGGTAAAGATCTGAGTCTGACAGATAACTATCTATATAAACACTAGGTAATTTTAAGTGTTGAATATCATCTAAAAGTTCAGGGTTTTCATTTGCACCAAACACAATTAAACCATTAATATGTTTTTCTAATAAAAAAGATAGATCTGGCTCTTCTTTTAAACCTGTCACAATAACGTGAAATTTTCTATCTCTTGCACCATTTTCAATTCCAGCAATAAGTTGGGAGAAAAAGGGATTCATAATAATTTCTCCTCTTGGTGCGAATGGTACGACCAATGCAATCAATGGATTCAACTTATCCCTTAAACTTCGTGCAGCTACATTTGGCATATAGTTAGACTGCTTAATAATTCTTTCTATTTTTTTCTTGTCTCTTCGGAATAACGTCCTTTGCCATTAATAACATTTGATACGGTCCCGATTGACACATTGGCCATCCTAGCTATATCCTTAATCGTTGGTCTATCCATGTATCCTATCCCTCTCACTAAAAACATAAAATAATGTCAAACTTTATTCTTTATAACCCGTTTTCTTTTAATTCTTCATCTAAATAATAGTGATTAAACATTTATCTGTTTACCACACGATATAAGTTCTCATATATTATTTTATCACGAATTAATAAGATATAGACACATTGTACCAATTATTAAATCATTCAATTTCTTATTAAAATTAGAGTAGAATAAGGCGGTAAATCTATCTTTTCCTTTAATTTTGGTTTTTCAAAATTAGAATAGTAGACTTTCTTAAACTCCTTATCCTCATCATCTAACTTCAAGACAACAGGATCTTTTGATACGTTATGAAACACAAGTACCTCATCATCATCTGTTTGTCGCTTAAACGATACTATTCCCTGTTCTCTATACGAAGTTGACTTCAATTCTCCTTCAATTAATGTAATAAATTTTTCAATCTCTATTTCCTCTAGTGGAGTTACCCTTTATTAGCTCCAGCTTTTAGACCATCTACAAGTTGATCCTGGAAGATGAAAAATAAAATCGTAATCGGTACAGCCACTAATACTGCCCCTGCTGCAAATGTAGTAAATTCGCTATTTCCCCTTCCGGTTACCATTTCAAATAAACCAATTGCTAATGTCTTCTTATCACTTGAGCGGAGAACTAGTCTTGCAAAAATAAAGTCCATCCACGGTCCTATAAAGTTCGTTACCCCAATAAATACTAAAATAGGTTTTGAGAGTGGCATCATAATTTTATAGAAGATTGTGACATGGCTTGCACCATCTATTTTTGCTGCTTCTTCTAAGCTTCTTGGAAGACCATCAAAGTATCCCTTAACTAACCAAGCACCAAATGGAATCGAACCACCCGCATATACTAGAATTAAACCCCAATGGTTATCTAGCAAATTCATTTGCAATAATAGAATATAGATTGCAATCATTCCCATAAAACCAGGGAACATTTGTAAAACAAGCATTGCCATCAGTCCCTGTTTTCTTCCAGGAAAACGGAATCTTGAAAAAGCATACGCTGCTGTAACAACTAAGAAAGTAGATAAAATCATGTTCCAAAACGCAATTTTCAACGTGTTTTTATACCAAAGAAGATAATCAGTTTCTTGGAATAAATAGGTGTAATGTCGCAATGATAATGACTCTGGAATTAAACTAGTTGAAAACAAGGAATCCCCAGGGTTCAAGGAACCAGTAATAACCCATACTACTGGATAAAGTACAAAGATGGTTGTAATAATTAAAATCGTATAAATTACTACGGTACTTATTTTATTTTTCAAAGATAAACCGATCATGACATCATATCCTCCTCTTTAAAGGCTCTTGTTTTTCTAAAGTTATAAATGGAGAAGGTTGCAATGACTGCGAATATTAAAATAGATACAACAGAAGCGACAGCAAATTGGCTATTATCGAGCGTTAATTTATAGATCCAGCTTATTAAAATATCTGTTGACCCAGCATATGAGTAATCCGTATTTACTGGTCCACCTTGAGTCATTAAGTAAATAATATTAAAGTTATTGAAATTCCCTGCAAATGACATGATGGCAAGTGGTGCAGTAGCGAACATAATCAATGGCATTGTAATTTTCCAAAATCTTTGCATTGGAGAAGCTCCGTCTACTTCTGCTGCTTCATATACTTCCTTATCAATACTTGTCATGACACCACTCATCAATACCATCCAAAATGGGAAACCAAACCACATATTTACAACTACAAGTGTAATCTTGGCCAACAATGGGTCTGCTAACCAAGGTATAGCTGATTCAATAATACCTAAATCCATTAAATATTTATTAATTGGTCCAAACTGTCCATTAAATATATTTCTAAAAATTAAAATGGATACAAACTGCGGAATTGCCCACGGTAATATAAAGATACTTCTCCAAAACTTCTTTAATTTAACCCCTTTTTGATTAATTAGAACGGCAAAAATTAGACCTAAAAAGAATGTTGTAAGCGTTGAAAGCACAGCCCATACCACAGTCCAAGTAAATACTCCATAAAAAGTCGAACTCCATGTTTTCATTTGGAATAACTGAATAAATGTATCAAAACCGACCCAATCCACTAAAGACTTTGGTGGTATGTGATTAGGAGCTGAGTAGTTTGTAAAGGCAATTAAAATCCCAAATAACAATGGTAGAATCGTTAAGAAAGATGTAAATAGGACAGACGGTGTTAATAAAAGGTAAGGGAACCCATTTTCCCAAATATTTTTAAACATTGCTTTTGCATTATTGGGTTTTATTCCTTTTTCACTTTTAGTTGCGACTTTATATGCATCACGGATATTTAAATAATAAAACCATAAGAATAGAAGAAATGAAATTAAGAATAAAATTCCTTCAATCATTAAAAAGATAGAATGGTCTCCTTGCACAATTTCAAACCCTTTTCGCGTTTGTGCCGATTCACCAAGAGTTGTTAGTCCCCACAATGCCCATTGAAAAGGTACAGTCCAAAAAATAAGAAGATACAATTCTAAAGCAAGAAAAGACAAACCTTTTAAAATTTGTTTATTGTATATTTGACCAAGACCCATAAATAATAAGGACAACAGTGCAGCGATTTTAGGTTTTGTGAAGAATGGTTTGGTAGAAGATGTCGGATTTCTAGGAGTTTTTAATACTTTTTTTGGTCCATTCTTTTTTACATCATCTGAATTAATACGAGCTTTTTCACCCACGATTTTACCTCCTTTTTTAAATGGTGAACTAATACATATAGGTACTAGTTCACCATTACTACTTTATTTTGTTTGTGAATCAATTGCTTCTCTAATTTGTTGAACCCCTTTATCTAGTGCAGCTTTTGGTTCAGATTCCCCGTTCCAAAGTGCCGTAAATGCTACTTCCATTCCTGACCAGACATGTTGCATTGCAGGAATATTAGGCATTGAAATAGAATATTGCGACTGTTCTAGGAAAGCAAGATTCAACTTATCTGATTTAATTGTTTCATCTTCAAGTAGAGCATTAGAAGGCGGTAATTGTCCTGTCATTTCATAGCGTTTTAGTAGCATTTCATCCGATGTAGCAAATTGAGCCAATAATGTCGCTGCCTTAGGATAATCACTATAAGCGTTTACAAATAAAGATTTAACACTTGATAAAGTTGTAGGAACTTCTCCATTGTCTAGTTTAGGCATTGTTTTCACTCCAAAATTCACACCTGCTTCTTGATGACCTTTTACTGCCCATGGACCAGTTATATAATATAAAAGTTTCCCCTCATTAAATTGTGAACTAATGACATCTCCAGTTATGTCTTCTTTTTTAAGTGGTAGGATTTCATCATGAATCTTTTTCATTAATTCTGCAGCTTTAATTCCACCTTCATTGTTTAGTCCAATATCATCTGGATTTGTGTTATTATCACCAAATATATAACCGCCATATCCTCCAAAGAATCCATGGATTAGGTAAAAATTACCGGGCTCAACCATAAATCCATAAGATCCTGGATTTTTTTCCATAAATTCCTTTGATTGTTGCATCAGCTCTTCCATCGTTTCAGCTGGTTCAAAGCCCATTTGATCAAGTAAATCTTGGTTATAGAAAAGGCCAACTGTTTCGATTGCTAAAGGATACCCAAACATTTTATACTCTCCATCTGAATTTGCAGAGACCGCTGTTACTGCTCCTTCCATGAAACGCTCTTTGTATTCATCCGAAAAATAATTATCATAGATTAATCCAGCTGCTTCCATATTCCCAACATGGTCATGTGCTCCTGTAAATACGTCACCGCCTAAGCCGGCAGGTCCATCTGTTTCAAGCTTACCAGCTGCATCAGTATGACTCACTTCTTCAAATGTTACCGGAATTCCATATTTATCTGTAAATTGTCCTGCAACATATTCTGCCCATTCAGCTTCTTGATCTCCGTTACCCCATAATACAAGCTCTGCTCCTTCTTCTGGTTCAAGTACAGTTGCATCAGTAGGTGTTTTTTCCGTCGTATCTTTAGACTCTTCCTGTTCTGAACCACCCGGTTTACTGCATGCTGCTAGTACAACAATAAAAAGTGTAACAAAAAATAAATTCAAAACCTTTTTCATTAATAATCCCACCCTTTTAATATTATTATTTAATTTATTTCAACGCCGTTTGGATAGATTTCACCAAATAGGCATTTAAATAACAAAATGATATAACGTTTTATCACACATTATATTGAGGATTTCCATAAACATATTGTAGTGGTATAACGTTTAATCAAAAGTTAGAATTTTAAGATGCTATTTTTCATGATAGGTTATATTAAGTTTACATTCAAAGAACTTGATAATTTGATATAACGTTTAATCACTTTGTGAAAAAATCATATATATCCCAAAATAAACTGAAGATTTTTATCATAATCTGCTAACACCATTGGAATCTAAATTTTATTGAGTGCTTTTTGATATAACGTTTAATCACTTTGTAAAAACCAAAACACCAAGGTAATTCAATCACTTTTAGATATAACGTTTAATCACTTTACAAATACTTATAATGGGGTTTTTACCGAAGTATTCAATTAATATATCATTTCAAAAATTCTTCTCTTACTATTAACTTCCCTATTACTTATAACCAAACTTAGTTAAGCGGTTTCATTAAATGTATTATAAGATTTAAAGATATAGATTGTCAATGTTTTAAAACGCTTTCTTTTTTGGGAATCTTAAATCGTCTCTTCTCCTATTTTGTAAACAACTCTGTAACCCCATTGTCCAAGCTTCTGTTTGGAATGATCAAATTATAAAAGAATGCCAGGAAAGCAATATTACCCTGTTGTAGAACTAATCCATTCCTTTTTCATATTTAAGTTCCCACACTACTAGATACATAGTTAGTTTGTGGCGATTGTTTTCCCACTATAATGATTGTTTCATGTTTTTCTATAAGGTAAGTAAAAAATAATGATACATGCTAGTATTGACTATACTTTTCTTTTACTAATTGAATCCATGCGAAAAATTCAGCTTTTCTTAAACTATGTGCTTTAGGGTTTAAAGCAGTAACGGGATCACCATAGGGTGTATAATGTTACTAACACTTTGTATCAGACCTTTACTTAAATATCGGTATGATGGATTCATTTTCCTTTAATGGTCTTTTAATACTTCAATACATCTTTACACAAACTAACAAAAAGGAGGCTTTTTTTATGTCATTTTTAGAATTAAGACTCAGGCTCCTACTTTCCTTAAACTAAAAGATAGGATGTATCCGTTCAAAGGGTGTTAATAACACTTATCGATAGAGTAGAAAAATATATAATGAGAATGTAAGAGAGACACAATTAGTGGAATGTAATGACAAAGGTTTGCCATACATATAATAAAAAAGCTGACCCGCAACAGTAAAAAAGTACAGGTACAGCTCATATAAACTATTCGGTTATTTCAACACGTACTTTTTTACGTCCCCATTGTAAGGCATCGTCCCGGTTAGGAATGAACACATCGATTGAATTCCCGTTCACTCCACCACCTGTGTCCGCTGCTATCGCAACTCCAACACCTTCTACCTTTACGATGGATCCAAGTGGTATGACATTAGGGTCCACCGCTATCACTTTCGCATCAGGGTATTTTTTTAAATCAAGACCCATTCTAGTTACACCTGAACAGCCTTCACAATCTGCCGTATATGCCGTACTTTCCACAGTCAAGGTTTTACCCGCGGCTGAACCACGTTTAGCCTTTCTATCTAACGTTGATCTAGTGTTCGGCCCTGCAATTCCGTCGGCCACTAAACCTTGTTGCTTTTGAAAACTCTTGACCGCACTCACAGTGCCGTTTCCATAAATACCATCTAAACTTGAATGATAATGACCTGTTTTCTGCAACTGATATTGAATATGTATGACTTGCTTCCCTATGTTTCCATATCGCAGGACTTTTAAGGCATGATTCGTTTGCGGCCCAGCAATTCCATCGACCTTAAGGTTGCGTTTACGCTGAAAATCCTTGACGGCTTCTACACTGATATCCCCATAGTATCCTGTCGATGTATGGTACGGGAATAGCCCTTTTGTCATCAAGTAATCCTGTAATTCTGCAACATCCGTGCCTGAAGATTTGTTCGTTAGCGTCCGATCCCCCAGTGCCGCTTCTGTAAACGAAGGACCTACAATGATTAGTACTCCAACTAGAAAAACTATGAACATATTTCTAAATTTTTTTGTCATAAAAAATCCTCTCCCTTTCTTTTTCCATTAAAGAATTCGAGAGGATTTGACATTATTCGTATATAAAAATCGGATTCACATCATTAGGCCCTTAATAATCCATTATTTTGAAATTTTTCATCCTAAAAGGGATAGATGAAAATGATAGCTATATCACACAACCTAACTCTAAATTCAGTATTTATAGAATTTTCCCTGATATACTAAAGGAATGCCATAGTTATGCTCTACGTGAACTATTTACGGTTGTTGCCATTAACAAGCAAAAATAAAAAAAGCTTCAATCCTTATCTACCAAAGAATTGAAGCTTCTCACTCTGATGATCCGAGAGGGATTCGAACCCCCGACCCCTACCGTGTCAAAATTAGGTGGGGAATTAATAATATTAAAAAGCCGAACTTTTCTCGTACGAAGGTCGGTTTATCTATATGATTAATTTTGGGAATTATCTATTTTATTTTGATTGAGCGTTTGTATTTACAATGTGGGTAAGTGCCTCTTTGATTGGCGTAACTGGGCGACCAAGAACTTTTTCAAAGTCATTGCTTTCAATTTCAAGCGAACCATTTCGAATGCTTTCTTGAATTCCTACTACAATCGGAATGACAAATTCAGGTAAACCTAAGCCTTTCATTATTTCGGCATATTCTTCGTCCCCAACTTGTTGCACAGGTATTTCTTTGCCTAATACAGCACCAATAGCCGTCACTAATTCTTCTTGAGTTAAAAGAGGGCCAGAAAGTTCATAAACTGTATTTTCGTTTCCTTCACCTAAAAGAACTGCTGCCGCTGCATCTGCATAATCTTGTTGTAGTGCCCAGCCAACTTTACCAGCTCCAGCAGAAGTTACCCATGGAGCTCCTGCCATAGCACCTTGAATGCTACCAATTTCGTTTTCCAAATACCAATTATTACGCAAGAAAGAATACGGAATACCCGTCTTCATGATGGCTGCTTCTGTCGCAACATGAGGAGGAGCCATTAAATTTTTGCTTTCTGTTGCATTTGCGATACTCGTGTATGCAATAAATTTTATCCCTACACGTTCAGCTGCTTCCACTGCATTTGTATGTTGACGAATTCTTGTATCATTATCACCATCTGCAGAAATAATCAATAAACGATCAATCCCTTTAAAAGCATCATCTAATGTTTCTGGATGGTCAAAATCACCTTTACGAATCTCTACTCCACGAGCTCGAAGTCCTTCTGCTTTCTCAGGATTTCGAACACTCACCGCCAGCTCACTCGCAGGTATGGATGTTAATAATGACTCCACAACCTTAGATCCTAATTTTCCAGTTGCTCCTGTAACTAATATTTTCATTTATATTCCTCCAGTTTGGTTTTTCTTGTAACAGACTAGATTACATGTATTTATTTTAGTTACATGTAGTCGTTTTGTCAACAGGTGAGATTTCATATATAATTTCCTTCGAAATTTGGTATAATAAACTTGTAATCAAATTAATTACACTTATAAATTAGTAAACAGATTTGTTCACAAAGGTGGTGACAGAACATGTCCATCAGCAGCCGATTCGCTGTCGGCATTCATATATTAGCTTTAATTGAATTAAATAAAGAAGGGACAACATCTTCTGAATTTTTAGCATCAAGTGTAAACACAAACTCAGCAGTGATCAGAAAACTTATGGGAATGTTAAAAAAAGCCGGTTTAATAGAGGTAAAACCAGGTATTGCAGGAGCTAAACTCGCAAAAGAATTATCTGATATTTCACTGTTTGATGTTTATAAGGCAGTGAATGTTGTACAGGAAAAAGCGTTATTTAGCGTACATGATAATCCAAATCCAAAATGTCCTGTAGGTAGGAACATCCAGAATACAATCGAACCATTGTTCACATCAGCTCAGTTAGCTATGGAGAAGGTGTTGAGGAGCGTAACACTAGAGGATGTTGTGAAGGATATTGCTACGAATAAGAAAAACTAATAAAAAGGCATTCCAAAAATGGAATGCCTTTTTTAGCCGATAGTTTGACCTAGATTTGAGCAAGAATACATGAAATATTCCTGCATCACCTAGCCTGGTATCATCGTAACCGGATAATTTATCCCCTTTTTTCTCCTTTAAATTCATTTCTTCTGTTACCTCTATAACATCTTTTGTTTCTTTAACACGATGGGCAGCTGCATGATAAGATCCAATTCTTTCAAGATTTGTACTAGCTATAACTTTTCCATCAAGTTGAATAAAATGAATATCTTTACCTATGACTTCCTTCGCTGCATCTACAATCATTTGAGCTAATGATGAACTTATACGGAGATTTCCTTTCATAATGACTATCCCCTCTTGTTTAAATAAATTAGATAGATTTATGTAAAAGCACAATCATTTTTCATAAATCATCGAATGGAAAATCAATATCACTTTTCTATAGTTTCTCACCATTTATCTTTGCTTTAAATTTTGATTAACTATTCTAATTTTACATATATTATTCTATATCCTTAAAGGCCAATGATATCTCCGCCTCCATCTCTTATCATTTTTTCACAAAAATTCACTCTTTGGTCTCAGCGCTAAAAAAATCCTTAGATTCTATTTATCTAAGGATTTTCTATCGTGAGCACTTATAAAAGTTTATAAGTATATATTTTAATTCCATTAATGTTTCTATTTTTCCAACTCCACTTGATCAACACATGATTCTTGATTGCAATGAGAGTAATAAATCATGACTTTTTCCGCTTGTATAGTGTCTATAATTTCCCCACAACATTTACATACGACTGAACCCAATGCTACAGTGTCAACGAAGACTTCCATGCTGTTCTCATCCTTTCGTCTACTAGTTGTGCCAACTCTACTACTCTAGAAGCATAGGCCCATTCGTTATCATACCAAGCTAGTATTTTAATTTGATTCTCAACTGCCATTATGGAAAGTCCATCTATTAACAGCTGACTTATACACCCTATTCTTCTTTCATCCTTTAAAAACTCAATCAAGTTGAGATTCTTCAAAAAAATCACCTATTTAATTCACATTTCAACGAACAGCGTGAATTAGTCTAAATAACTGATTGGTCCTTAAACGCAAATTATCAAAAGTAATTTGCGGATCCATTGCTTCATCTAGTGACATAGGTGCATTCACAATCGAAAAATAAGAGGTGATACCCATTTCATTTAGGGTAGCTGTCTCTTTAGAAACACCACCGGCCAGGGCAATTGTTGGAATAGAGTGCTTTCGTGCCAATTGGGCAACACCTAATGGAGCCTTACCCATCGATGTTTGTCCGTCCAACTTTCCTTCGCCTGTAATAACAAAATCAACATCTTGCATCTTCTTATCCATCTCAATAATATCCAATACAAGCTCAATTCCGGATTGTAGCTGTGCATTTAAAAATCCCGCAAATGCGGCTCCTAATCCACCAGCGGCACCTGCACCAGAAATATTATGAATGTCTTTATCTAGATCGTAATTAACAATTTCAGCAAAATGCCTCATACCTTCATCAAGTTGTTTAATCATTTCTGGCGTTGCACCTTTTTGTGGTCCAAACACATGTGAAGCACCATCAGGCCCATATAGTGGGTTATTTACATCACATGCGACTCTGAACGTACATTCCTTCAACTTTGAGTGTATCTGACTCAAATCAATGGACCAAATGTCCCGCAATGAACGTGCATCTAATCCAACTTCTTCTTTTTCTTCATTTAAAAAGCGAAAACCTAATGCTTGAAGCATACCAATTCCCGCATCGTTGGTAGCGCTACCACCAAGCCCAATAACAAACTCACGGCAACCTTTTTCGATGGCATCGCTTATTAGTTCTCCAACACCATAAGTAGTCGTAATTAATGGATTGCGTTCATTGTTGGGGACAAGTGGTAAACCACACGCAGCAGCTACTTCTATTACAGCTGTTTTCCCATCACCTAAGATTCCATAGATCGCATCTACTTTTTCTTTTAAAGGCCCCATGACTTCTTTATTGACTAAATTACCGCCTGTAGCACTGAACTAATGTTTCAACTGTACCTTCTCCACCGTCTGCTAAAGGAAGTGGCAAAATATTAGCGTCAGGATATATATCTTGTATACCTAAAGATATAGCTTCACTACCTTTTAATGAAGAAATACTTCCCTTAAATGAATCAATGGCAATTAAAACTTTCATCATCGCACCGCCTCCATCTATATTGATTATAAAAAAAGTAAAAAAGATATATAACGGTCTGGATAACAAAGAATTTAAAACTCCATTGTTTTCCATAACAAATAATTAGTGAGTTTAATTATTTGTTATGACCCAATGCTTATTGGTAATTGAAACAAACATCATTTATTAAATTTTGTGGTCTTTTACCTTTTAAACCTAAAATTAAATTATTTGCTGCAAGGTCAGCCATTTTTATTCTAGTTGCTTTGCTCGCACTACCTATATGCGGCAGGGTCACAACATTAGGTAAAGTTAAAAGTGGGTGATCTAAAGATACAGGCTCTTCTTCAAATACATCTAAACCAGCCCCCCAAATACCTTTGTTTTTTAAGGTATTATATAAGGCAGCTTCATTCACAATACCTCCTCTTGCAGTATTAATTAGTATTGCATTCTTTTTCATCAATGAAAGTTGTTCTGTATCTATTAAATGTTTCGTTTCTGGGGTGTAAGGAGTCATTATACAGATAAAATCCGATACTTTTAGAAGGTTTTCAAATGAAGTGTATGTTATACCAAGCTCTTTTTCTTGTTCGTATTTTCGGCTTCGATTATAGTAAAGAATCTCCATGTTAAAACCTTTTGCTCTTCGTGCCAACGCCTCTCCTATCCGACCTAAACCGATGATCCCTAAAGTTGCTCCGTGTACATCTTGACCAGTTAGTTTCATTGGAGACCACGTTTTCCAATCTCCATTTTTTAAATAGTCTGATGCCTCTACTAGACGGCGGGCTGTTGCCATTAAAAGCCCAAAGGTTAGATCTGCAGTCGTCTCTGTTAAAACACCTGGTGTATTCGTGACCATTATTCCATGCTTTGTTGCACTTGTAATATCGATATTATTATATCCGACTGCCATATTAGCAACGATTTTAAGGTTTGTGGCTTTGCTTATTAATGAATGATCGATTGTTTCTGTTAATAAACAAAATAGTCCATCAATATCAACAATTTCCTTTTCCAATACTTCATACGGGACTGGGATATCTTCTTTATCCCACATTCGCACATCACAAACCATACTAATTTTCTCTAGAATCTGTTCAGGAATTTTCCTTGTAATATAAACTTTTGGCTTCATTTATAACTACCACTGCTAATGAACGATTTATAAGAATCATAGCTTTCACAGCCTTTTTCTTTTAAAGTGGTATCAATCCAGTTTCTATCTATTGTTCCTTGTTCAATAGATTGAAATATTTCTACCTCTTTTCGAGCCATTTTTTGTGCTTTTTTCAGGATTTCTTCTGCCTCCTCTAACGGGACTACTACAAGACCATCTTCATCTCCTACTATTAAATCACCTGGATGAATAATCATACCATCAAATGAAACAGGAACGTTTATTTCTCCTGGGCCATCTTTATATGGTCCTCGATGAGTCACTCCTTTTGCATAAACTGGGAATGAATCATTTTTAAAAGCTACTGTATCACGAATAGCACCATTAATGACAAATCCCGCAATTCTATTTTTTTTCGCTATTCTTTGCATAATTTCTCCAACAATGGCATTTGTTTGATCGCCTCCTGCATCAACAACAATAACGTCACCTGGTTGTGCTAAATCGATCGCTTTGTGAACCATTAAGTTATCTCCAGGTCTTGTTTTCACAGTAAATGCCGTACCTACAAGCTTCATCCCATTATGGTATGGCCTTAATTTTGCTCCGGCCCCTTGCAACCTGCTCATATTATCACTAATATGTGGTGTAACAACTGTTCTAAACTGGTCAACGATCAATTGATCAACGCGCTTATCAACTGAAAATATTCGAAAGCCTATGTTCATTTTCCTAACCTCCAAATCGTAATCATGTTTAAAGTAAGTTTAGCTCGATTTACATCTGATGCCTGAAGACTTTTGATGTTATTTATGTTGGTAACGGGGATCTCTTTTTTCAAAAAATGCATTAATAGATTCAACGATATCTTCCGTTTGGTGAAGAGCATCAAAGTGATTCATTCCCTCTTTAAAAAACAGGTCTTTTTGGCGGCATCCTTTAATTATTTTTTTAATTGTCCGAATCGTTTTGTTTGAGTATGAAGCAACTAGGTCAGCCATTTTCTTTCCTTCTATTTCAAGCTGATTTTTCTCTACTATCTTATTAGCAATCCCGATTCTTAAAGCATCTGCAGCTGGTATTTTTTCTCCTGTTAAAAATAAATAAGCCGCATTCGCTTCGCCTGAAAGCTGTAGAAATCGTTCAAATCCTCCGTTTCCAGGAAAAACAGTTCGTGAAACTTCTGGATAACCAAATGCAACATCTTCAGCAAATATCCTTATATCAAAAGCAGTAGCTAACTCGGCTCCTCCACCAAGTGTATTTCCTTTTACGCAAACAATCGTTGGTTGAGGAGCATCCATTATAGCCTGAAGCATTTCATGTCCTTCAATCCACGCTTCCTTTGCCTTATTGTTGTTGATTCTAGCAGAGAATTCTTTTAAGTCAGCACCACAGCAGAAATGTTCACCCGCAGCTGTAAACAAGATGACTCTCACGTTTCGATTAGCTGAAAGAACATGAAAAGCTTCCTTCACTTTATGTTTCACTGTATTTGTTAATAGATTGAAAGGTGGATTATTTAATTCAACATGTGCAATCCCACTCTTAATTAAGACTTCAAGCTTCATAGTTTTGCTTCACTTCGTTCACTCACCCGTTTACTTGGCCATTGTCTTGTATTTACTTGCATTTCACCATCTTTCTGTGTGACATAAATACTTTTAATCCAGTTTGCATCATCTTTATTTGGATAATCTTCACGATAATGACAACTTCTGCTTTCTGTACGAGTTTTAGCAGACAGGATAATTGCTTTGGAAGTGACAAGCATATGTTTTAAATCAATTGCTGTTGATATATTCTGCATATTAATCTGATATTCTCCAGCTTCTAATGATCTTTCAAGTTCATTCACATGTTTTAGAGCTGTATCTAAGCGCTCTTCATTTCGAATAACTAAGCAATTTTTATACATCGTTTCTTTGACAGATTCAACGGCTTCAACAAGGTCTTTTTCACCTTTACTATTTTCAATCCAGCTATTAAGATTATTTAATGCCGCAAGTGTTTCTTGTTCAAGACTGTCATTACTTGTTGTTTTCTGAGAATATGCAGCAGCTGCACTCCCTGTTCGGTGACCAAAAACTTGACCTTCAGCTAATGAATTGCCACCAGGACGGTCTGGACCGCGAACTCCTCCCGCTGTTTCTCCAGCGATAAATAAACCTGAAACGTTTGTAGTCCCATCCGGACTTTCAATTAAAGCACCCCCGTTCATACATTGCGCGACAAGTGCTACTTCAAATTTATCTTTAAATACATCAATGCCCTTCGACTTTAATACCCCTTTGGTTTTTGGCATTTTTTGATCAACAATGCTTTCAGAACCAGGACGCATCGTACACCACACTCCTCCATTAGGAGTTGGATTTGATTCTAGCTCTTTTTGAATGGAAGTATCCAAATAGTAAGCAGCAGTTGAAATGGTAAAAGGAAACACTTTATGATTGTAAACATCATCAATATCTACATGTTGAGGAACATGTTTTTCGAGAATGTCTTTTCCTTTATTGTTTGTTAAAATTGGCTTTGGTTTCCATACCGGACCTGATAGTAAAGTAATAGATGGCTGAATTGCCCCAGGTCCAATTTGAATAAATTCCATATTAATAAGAGGAACACCCAATTCGTTTGCCATTGCATAGCCATTTCCAACCATGTCTGAGGTACCAACTGCATATTTATAAATATGATGAGCACCACCACAAGCAAGGATAACAGACGGTGTTTTATAAAGAATCATTTCTTCTGTATCTTTATTTATTGCTAATGCACCTGAAATCTTATTGCTTTTATCTGTTATTAACTTAAACACTGCTGTATTTTCATCAATAGGGACATTATGATTTTTAATTTGTTTGGATAAAGCTACTAGAATATGACGTGCGGTTACACCATTCACTCGACAAGTTCGTGGATATGTAGCAAAATCACTCATGCCCTGTACTAATTTTCCGTCTTCGACCTTATCAAAATTTAACCCTATGTCGATAAGATCCTGTATTCGATCTGGTACCTCTGATGCAAGTGTCCAAACAAGCTCTGGATCAATAAATCCTCTTCCAGCATCTAACGTGTCTTCATAGTGAATTTCAGGATGGTCTCGTTCATCAGCATGGCCGATGGCTGCAGCTATCGCTAATAATTCTGAAAATGCTGTTGCGGTGGAACCGCTTCCTAGCCATTTTGCTTTTATTGCCATCCGAACATCTGCCCCGGCTTGAGCAGCAGACAGGGCAGCTCTCGCTGCAGCCCCACCTCCTCCAACAACTAATACCTCTGTTTCAATTATGCGATCTATTTTAAAGTAAGACACTCTTTTACACCCTTTCCATTAACATTTCATTTGATGATTGTGTAAAAATCTCTGGATCCATTAGTTTTAAATCTGCAGAAATTTTAACTTCGCACTCAACATTCGAGAGAATATCTTTTTTCACATCAACCCCTGGCGCGTGCTCAATTAAAACTAAGCCACCTTCTTCTAATCGGAAAACACAGCGTTCAGTAATATAAAGAACTTCTTGCCCTTTTTTCAATGCTTGACTAGCATTGAACGTTAAATGTTCAATCGTTTGGATGAATTTTTTATGTCGTCCTTCATTTACTATTTTTATTTTTTCATTTTCAACAGATACCTTTAAGCCACCACTTGTCAGCGTGCCACAGAAAATGATTTTTGGCGTCTTATGAGTAATATCAACAAAACCGCCGGAACCTCTGTATATACCGTTAAATTTACTAACATTTACATTCCCTGTTCCATCAATTTGTGCAAATCCAAGTAAAGTTGCAGATAAACCCCCAGCTTGATAAAAATCAAATATTTGCGGGGAAGTAACAAATGCCTCTGGGTTTATATGAGCCCCAAATACCTCAACCCCCATTGGAACACCGCCAATTGCACCATGCTCTAAAGAAAATGTAATTTCATTAAAGAAGTCTTCCTCTAACGCAAGCTGAGGCAGATCTACGGGAATTCCTACGCCAAGATTAACAATTGAACCAGCATCAATTTCTTTTAAGGCTCTACGTAAAATTACTTTTTTCGCATCTAATTGTAATGTCTTCTTGAGTTGATTAATTGGTTGCTTAATTTCTCCTGTCCAGCTCGGATGATAATCTTTAAGTAAACTTTGCTTCTGATCCTCATCTATTACTACCGCATCAACTAAAATTCCGGGAATTTCTACAGAACGAGGGTGAAGGGTCTTATTTTCAGTTACACGCTTGACCTGAGCGATTACATAACCTCCATTAGCCTTTGCTGCCATTGCCATTTCAAGTCCACTTAATGTAGCAGGTTCCTCTTCAAGCGTTATATTTCCATTTTCATCAGCAGTTGTTCCTCTTATGATCGCTACGTCTATCGGAAAAGACGGATAGAATAAGTGTTCCTTTTTATCTATTTCTAGTATTTTTACAATATCTTCTTTTGTAGCTTCATTTAATCTACCACCGTCATACCTTGGATCCACATAGGTATGTAATCCTGCTGTTGTTACAAGGCCAGGATGTCCTCCAGCAATTGATCTTATTAACTGAAATAAAGTACCCATTGAAAAGTTATAAGCTTCTATTTCATTGTTTCTTATCATATCAGTTAATTTTGGACTTTCTTTTACATTAAAGCTACCGCTTATTAATCGCTTTAACATCCCTTTGTGGGAAACGTGTTCTAATCCAGTGCTTTTATTTTGATCCCACCCCACCCTTACAGGAGTCAGAACTGATAGGTTTCTTGGTTCCCCAGTCGTTAAGAAACGCTCTTCAAGTGAAGCCAAAACTTTTTCAGGACATAGAATAGAGATAAGGCCGCCAATAGTAATTGTTGCATCATTTGGTATTTTTTTAACAGCTTCTTCAGCAGAAACTACTTTAGAATTACTTTTTTGCTTATGTGATGTTGTACCCAATCCAATTACCTCCATCGTTTTCTTCATTATTTATACTTGAAGGCTATAAAACTTAAACTATCGTTTTATACAAAGCTATCATTTTCGTTGATCAAACTTCCTTTCAAGTACACTTGATGCCAGCATTGTTTTATGAACCTGCAGGGTACCACCTGCAATAGATGCTGCGCGAACACAACGGTAATACCATTCAAGCGGGTATTGTTTTGAATATCCATAACCACCATGAAGCTGAATACAAGTATCTGTGATTTTTTGGGCAGCCTCCGCTACGAATATTTTCGCAACACTAACTGCATTTTTATCCGGTTTATTATCCGATGCGGCTTCCGCTGCCCTGTAAAGTATCGTACGAGCAGCTTCAAGCTGTACATACATATCAGATATCATCCATTGTAATCCCTGAAACTCGCAAATCTCCTTACCAAACTGTTTACGCTGTTTCACATGCTCCATCGTACGATCAAAAGCCGCTTGCGTAATACCCATGGTTTGTGATAAGAATCCTAAACGCACCCCATTATATACACCCATTAATTTTTTGAAAGCGTTATTAGTTGCAAGAACATTTTCTTTCGGTACCATAGCATCTTCAAAATATAATGCACATTGTACCTCTCCACTCATGTTTTCTTCATTTGGTCCAACAGTAAAACCTGGCGTTCCTCGTTCTACTAAAATTGCCCCTATATCTGAAGTACGACCTGTATTGCCGAAACGTGCATAGACAACAAATAAATCAGCCAGATGCGCTTCACTGATAAACACCTTTGAACCATTTAACCGATAAAAGTCTCCTTCTTCAACAGCTGTTGTCGATATATCAGTTGCTGCGCTGCCTGCTTCCGGTTCACTCATTCCCAAACCAACGAAAAGCTTACCTGATGTAATCATTGGCAAGTATTGCTTCTTTTGTTCTTCATTACCTAGTTGATTAATAAATGAAGCAATACCCATACTTGCATGATAAGCATGACGTCCACTAGTTGGGCATACACGACATAGTTCCTCGATGATAAGGCATGCATCAAAAATGCTTAAGTTCATGCCTCCATACTCCTCTGGAAGAGTTAAACCTAAAAATCCATGGTCCGCCAGTTTCTTTGCATTATTCCAAAAGTAATCGCCTTCTAACCATTCTGTAGCTGGTTCTAATTTTCGTTTAGCAAAATCTCTTGCCACATCTCTCCAATTTTGTTGTTGTTCAGTAAGTTGCAATCTGATCCACTTCCTTTACCTTTAATTTAATTAAACGCTGTCAATATAGTGAGATCTGAAAATCCTTTATTTTCTTTGATTATCTTTTATAGATTATCGATAATCTATAAATAATATGTTATCAGGTGATTTAATAATTGTCAAAACAATTAAAATATTTTTGATGTGTAAAATGGTTTATGAAATTCATTAAAGGAAGATCTCCTTGTGAGGAACAATAAAAAAATTGTTTAACCGTTATTCACCTGTGAGAATCTATCATAAGTTTGCATCCAAATATTGTTTACTTTTTTAAACCATCAAAGAACTTACTGATCATTTCATGTTTTCCGACGCTTAGGTGATCAAGAAATGCTTTTATAGCACGATCTGTATCTCTTATTCTAATAGCTTCTACAATTGGAATGTGCATTTCTGCAACATCAATTAGATCTGTAAAATAAACTTGTTTTGTTAAATACCAGATTCGATCATATTTCATACTTAAATCTTCCCAGAGTTCCATTAAAAGATTATTATCTGCTCGAAGAAAAATCATATCGTGAAATTTTTTATCCTCATTACTTATTCTTTCAATATCGTTCTCTTTTCCTGCGTTTTTCATTTCTTCAATTATATGTTCTAACCTTTGCAAGTCTGCTTCGGTAAACTTTGTCATTGCTTTTTTTAATGCAAATTCTTCAATTATTTCTCTCAATTCATAAATTTCTAGTGTATCTTTCTTTGAAAGATCAGAAACAAACGTACCTTTATGACGATGCCTGATTACAAGCCCCTCATTTTGTAATTGAGATAGAGCTTCGCGAACCGGTCCCTGGCTAATTCCAAACCGTTTTGCTATATCAACTTCAATAATACGTTCACCTGGAAATAGTTCCCCTTTAATTATTAGGTTTTTTAACATATCATAAACTTGCTCAACCAAGGAGCTATTATTCAAACGACCAATCATTTAATATCACCTTCAATTTTTAATAAGCCTTTACCTTCACTAAAAAACTTTTTTACTAACAGCCGAAATATCCATCTCACCATAATCTTGTAAAGCCATTTTATAAACATTGGAAGTCAAATTGGTTAGCGGTAATTCTAGAATTCCCCCTTCTTCTAAAGCTATATTAATATCTTTTAACATTAAGCGAAGGCGAAATCCTAGAGCAAAATTTTCAGACATTAGATTTGCATATTTGTTCTGAAATATCCATGAATTTCCTGAACTGGTCTCTATAACATCCTTTAACGTCTGTAAGTCAACATTTGATTGCTTAGCTAATGCAAAGGCCTCTGATGCTGCCAACATATGGATAGAAGCCAGCATCTGATTTATCATTTTAACTGTCTTACCTGCCCCTGCTTCTCCAACTACTACTTTTTTTATAGAGATCTTATCTAGAATTGGCGAAACATCAACTACTAAGTTAGCGTCACCTCCGATCATTAATGTTAATGTTCCATTTTCTGCCCCTCCTGTGCCACCGCTAACAGGTGCATCTAAAACTTTTACTCCCTTACTTTCATAAACATCGAAAATCTTTTTCATCGTTTTAGGTGAACAACTTGTCATTTCAATTAATACTTGATTTTCCTTTAAATTATCTACTACTTCCTCTTGTAGCAAAACTTTCTTCACTTGTTCGTCTGCCGGAAGTATGGTTAGGATAATATCACTGTTAAGAATTACCTCCTTAAAGCTTTCTTTTATAATGGCTCCTTTCTCTTTTAACTTTTCAACTTTTTCATGATTTTTATGAACAGCAATAAGTAATTTGTATCCAGCCTCACATAACCGTATTGCCATCGGAAATCCCATTGAGCCTAACCCTATAAAACCAATTTTTACTCTATTTTCCATTTTTACCTCCTACTTGTTATTTTTTAATTATTAATCTATAATTCTTTCGGTTGTGAATTTTCATTCTGTTGTCCTAATCCCTTAATCTTTTTAAATATTGGCATTATTAATGTAATAAACGTTAGCAATAGAATAACTCCAGCAATTGGTCTTTCAACAAAAGCAAATGCAAATGCACCCAAATCATCCTGTACAATTGATAAGGAACGGCGTAAATTCATCTCCATTAATGGTCCCAATATAAGTGCCAAGACAAGAGGTGCCCGTGGTATATTAACTTTAACCATTAAGTAACCTAATATTGCAAAAACAAGCATTGTTTGGACATCAAAGAAGCTATTTTGTACAGCAAAACTCCCAATAAAGCAAAAAGCTAAAATAGTACTATTTAAAATTGACTCGGGAATCGTTAACAGTTTTGCAAAATATTTCGCCCCACCAAGACCAATGACTAGAATAAAAATGTTTGCAATGAACATCCCTATAAATATCGCTGATACTAAATCGATATTTTCCTGAAACATCGCCGGTCCAGGTTGGATTCCGTGGATCATAAAAGCACCAATAAGGATCGCAGTTACCGCATCCCCTGGAATACCTAAGGAAAGTAATGTTGTCATTGCACCCCCAGTGCATGCATTGTTCGAGGATTCAGCGGCAGCTATTCCTTCGACTGATCCTTTCCCCATTTCTTCTGGTTTTTTTGAAATTTTCTTTTGCTGACCATATGAAACGATAGATGCTATCGTACCGCCAGCCCCAGGAATAGCTCCAATAATTACACCGATAATACTTGAACGAGTAATCACCCCCATAGCTTTTTTATATCTAACCAGACACTTGGTATTTTTTTATCAAACTTAATATTTGCTATATCTACATTTTTCTTTGATTTTTTAAATCGTTCTTCAATATTTAAGATTACTTCTGTCACCCCATAAAGTCCCACCATTGCAGCTATAAATTGAACGCCTGAAAATAAATGCATACTTCCAAATGTAAATCGAGACTGAGCAGTCATAGGATCTGCTCCAATCATTGCTATTAATAAACCTAGACATCCTGAAACTAACCCTGTTGTTAATGATCCAGGTGAAATAAGTGACATGATGCTTAAACCAAATAGTGCAATAGCAAACATCTCAAAGGAAGTAAACTCAAGGGCTAAATTCGCTACGACGGGTGCAATTAAAACAAGGGTGAAAACACTTAAAAGACCACCACAAGCTGATGATATCGTTGAAATTCCTAGTGCACGACCAGCCTGCCCCTTTTTCGCTAATGGATACGCATCAAGAGTTGTCATAACTGCTGAAGGTGTCCCCGGAATATTTACTAAGGTTGCTGAAATCGAACCTCCATAAACGGCTCCAAGATAAACCCCTATTAACATCAGTATTCCTGCAGCTGGTGATAAACCATAACTAATTGGTATTAATATTGATACTCCCATCATTGCTGAAAGTCCTGGAAGTGAACCTGTCACGATCCCTAATAACACTCCTATGAAAATTAAAGCCAAGACGTCAAACCTTAGCACTTGTTCTATTCCAGCAGTATACAAACTTATGTCCAAGTAAATCCCTCCTCATCTACCACAAAATTCCCGTTGGCAAGGGTACTTTGAAAAGAAGTGCGAAAATCACATATAATGAGCCAGATATAATAACTGTATGGATACTCGTTTTTTTGATAGATTGTCCGAGAAAGACCATAACGACAAATAGAAAAACAATAGTTGCCAGTAAATACCCGAGAATTTGTAATGCAGGTACATATACGACTAGAATACAAATTAATGTAATAACTTTTATAAAAACCCTCTTATTAAATAAAATTTTCTTTTTCTCAGTTTTTATCATAGCTTGAATAAGTAATGAAACCCCAAGTAGTCCTAAAAATAAACTGATAATTTGCGGAAATAAGCCTGCGTTACTAGAAAGATTGCTACTTCCCTCCCCTAAAGGTGTTGCAACGCAGAAAACGGTAATACTTAAAATGATTATAAAGATAGATGAAATTATATCTTTCAAATTAAAGCCCCTTTCCGGAGATTTGAAAATAAAAATCATTCATGGGACGTTTATATAAAAATTATTTCATCCCATGAACGTTTTTAAATGCTATTGATTTTTCACTATTTCCTCATACATTTCTACCTGTTCCTCAAAAAATTCAGTAAACTCTTTATGTCCTCTAAATTTCCCAGGCATACCATTGTTTTCAAGAAAACCTTTAAAGTCTTCACTCTCATATGATTTTCTAATACTATCTTCTAATTGTTGTAAAATTGCCTCATCAGTCCCTTTTACGGTAAACACACCTCGCCAAACTGGAAATTCTGAATCAAATCCTTGTTCTTTTGCTGTAGGAACATTTGGGAAAAGACCATGTCTTTCATTACTTTGAACTGCTAGAACCTTCAGTTTACCTGCATCCACAAGGGGTTTTACTTCACTTGGACTGTTAGCAGATACATCTACCTCTCCTGAAGCAACTGCCGTTGACATTTCATTACCGCCTGAAGCATAGGGAATATATTGAAGATCAATATTTGCAGTATTTGCAAAAGTTTTTGCTGAGAAATCCCATAAGGCTCCTACCCCATTTGTAGCAATTTTAATTTTCCCGGGGTTTTCTTTAGCAGCATCTACTAGATCTTGTAAAGAATTATAAGGAGAATCAACTGCAACTGTAATGGCAGAAGTATCTTCAACTACTTGTGCTAAAGGCTGTATTTTAGATAAATCTAAATTATCTTCCTGCAGTGCCAATAATATGAGTGATTGAGAGTTAAAATATAGGGTCTGACCATTATTTTCTGACTGCGTAAGTTCAACAGCAGCTACTATACCTTTTGAGGCAGGTTGGTTTTTAGGAATGACTTCTACTCCTAATTCTTGCTTCATTCCAGGTATGATCCCACGAACTGATAAATCGTTAGAGCCACCCGGTGCGTTTGGGATAATAAATGTTACATCTTCTTGTAATAAAGAAGACTCACCCTTTTGTTCTTCTCCACTTGTCGAGCCTCCTCCACTACACCCGACTAATACAAAGGAAAAAACAAGTAAAATGCTTGCAAATATGAAAACTAGCTTTTTCACATGAATACCCCCATTTTTTTGGTAAATACCTTTTAGCCCACCAACATATTATTATCTCATATTATAGATTATCGATAATATGAGATTGAAGGTATGTTAATTTTGGGAACATATCTATACAACAAGATGTGAATTTCATCATAATCCGTAATTTATTAAAAAAATGGATCTGATTATAAAGCAAAGTATCAGATCCATTTTCTAAGATGAATATCATTTCTATTAAAATTATAGATTTATTTAACAAATATATTAGGGTGTCGCATCATAGACTACTTTTAAATCTGTAAAGAAATCCTTTGCAGTACTGCCAATTGAATAAGATCCAATAGCTGAATGCTTCAGTCCCCCAAACGGAACATGTGATTCACTAATTGTTCCATTATTTATATGAATCATTCCGGAATTTACTTGACTGACAAATAAATCTTGGTAGGATTTATTTTGAGTAAAACAAGAAGCTGCAAGTCCATACTCAGTGTCATTACAAATATCTAGAGCTTCGTTAAAACTAGTTGCTGTCATGACGACAAGAACTGGTCCGAAAATTTCTTCTCTAGCAATTCTTGTAGTAGGTTTTACATTAGTAAAAATAGTTGGTTCAAAAAAATATCCTTTGGTTTTTTGATAAGAAACATTCCCGCCAGCTATTAATGTAGCCCCTTCTTCTTGACCGATTTGAACATATTTTTGAGTCGTTTCTAACTGGTCCTTAGAAACCAATGGTCCGAAAGTTGTCTCTTTTTCTAATCCATCTCCAATTACATAAGATTCCGTCTTTTTCTTTAGAGCTGATACAACTTGATCAATATCTTTCTCTTTGACAATTATTCGGCTAATTGATGTACATCTCTGTCCAGCTGCCGCAAATGCTGCTGGCACGATCTGATCGATAGCTCCTTCAATATCATCATAATCATAAATGATTGCAGCATTTTTACCACCCATTTCAAGTTGAACCTGAACCAACCGTTTCGACGCTTGTTCATAAATATTTGATCCGACACCTGTTGAACCAGTAAAGGTAATTCCCTTTACCTTAGTATGGTTAACAATTTGGTTTCCAACCTGGCTGCCAGATCCAATTATTAAGTTTAATACACCAGCTGGAAGTCCTGCCTGTTCAAAAAGTTCTACGATTTTAGCACCCATTGCCACTGTTAAGCTTGCCGGTTTAAAAACGACTGTATTACCTGCAACTAATGCAGGGGCAATTTTTCTTAGTGGTGTAACTAATGGAAAGTTCCAGGGTGAAATAGCTGCAATAACACCTTTTGGAATTCTAATCGTACGAATGTTTACATTGTCCCTCTCACTTGGCAAGGTTTCTCCTGTTAATCTTGAACCTTCTCCAGCTGTATAACGAACCTCATTTATCGTTTTGTTAATTTCCCCTAAAGATTCATTAAGTGGCTTACCTTGTTCTTTTGTTAATAACTCTGCAACTTCATCTTTTTGAGCTTCCAAAATCTCTGCAAAGCGATATAGATATTTCGCTCGATTGATCGGAGAGATTTTAGACCATGACTTAAAAGCTTCATGAGCAGCTTCTACTGCATTGTTAGCATCTTCTTCAGTCGAGTTTGGGGATATAGATACGATTTCATCGATATTTGCCGGATTTTCCCTGTTTATTGTTTCGTTATTTGAAGATGGAACCCATTTGCCACCGATATAATTATTAACTAAAATAGATGAATTTTTAATCGCTTCCATTTTTACAACTCCTTATTTAATGGTGTTAATAATAGAAATTAAATCCTTAACAGAAACATTCTTTGGATTTGCATTTGCAATACCGCTATCAAATGCCTCCTGGGCAACAACTTGAATTTCTTCTTCAGGTAATTCAATATTAATTTCCTTCAAACTCTTTGGAATCTCTAAATCTGTTATTAGTTCATTTACAGCTTTTACAGATCTTCCTGCTGCAGTTCGATCATTTAAATCCTGGACATTTTCTCCAAGTAAGGCCGCAATATTTTTGAATTTTTGAAAGTTAGAGCTTAAGTTATATTCCATTACTACCGGTAATAACAATGAGTTGGCTAAGCCATGAGCAATATTATATCTCCCGCCAAGAGGATGTGATAAAGCATGGACTGCTGCCACTCTTCCCCAAATAAATGCTGAGCCAGCAATGGTACTTGCTAGCATCATGTTAGATGCAGCTTCTAAATTTGTACGGTCAGCAACAAAAGGTCTTAACCATTTTCCAATAAGTTCAATTGCATGCTTACCTAATGCTTCCGTAATTGGCTGTGCTTGATTGGATGTATAAGATTCAATTGCATGACTTAGTGCATCCATTCCTGTAATAGCAGCAAGACCTCTTGGTAAAGTAGTAAGCAATTCCGGATCCAAAATGGCTGCTTTTGGATGCAAATGTTCGCTAAGAATACCCATTTTATATTTTCTCTCTTCATCTTTTAATACAGTTGCATGAGTAACCTCTGACCCCGTTCCAGCCGTAGTGGGAATGGCAATAATATCTGGACCGCGATTTGGAATTTGATTCTTCCCTTCAAATTGTGTTAAATCACCTTGGTTAGCAACAGCAATAGATACACCTTTTGCCGTATCAATTGAACTTCCGCCGCCTAATCCAATCAGTGCATCACAGTTTTTCTCTTGATATATTTGCTTGACTTTATTAACGACTCTAATGGTAGGATCTGGCTCTACCTCAGTAAAAACTTCATAATTAATATTTCCACTTTTAAGTATTGTCTCCAAACGGTCTAAAGCACCCGAATTTGCAATCCCTGGATCTGTACAAATAAGTATATTGTTATATTTATATTTTTGAATAATGCTAGGTAATTCTCGGAGACGACCAATACCGAAGTAAATTTGGGTATGTAAACCAAATTCGAACGTGCCTTTTAATAAATTCATAGTGTTCCTCCTAGAAAATAAATTTATAAGGAAAGTGTTTTACACTTCACTGTTAGTTGTAAAAGAGTAAAAAACGCCCAAACGTAATCGCTTACAAAATTAATTACTATTTACTGTGTTTTTCAACTTCTGCTAAAAATTCATCCATGTGCTCTTTTCCAATTTCATTGCTGAAATCTTCATATACACTTTGAACCTTATCTTTAAAGCCTTCATATGCTTCAGGTGTTAGTTCAGTTATCTTCATTCCATTGTCAACAAGGATTTGTTTAAATTTTTCATTTTCCTTTTGGTTTAATTCACGTTGGAAATTTCCAGCAGTAACAGCGGCTTCTTTTATGATCTGTTTATCATCCGGGCTAAGTCCATCTAAGAATTTTTTTGAAATCACAAGACCCATAGGATTATATACATGATTTGTAACAGTCATATATTTTTGAACTTCATAAAACTTATCTAACGCCATGTTTCCGTAAGGATTTTCTTGGCCATCAATTACTCCTTGTTGCATTGCTGTAAATAGCTCTGTATAAGCCATTGGTGTTGGTTTAGCTTCAAGAGCTTCCCATGTGGCAAGGTGTAAAGGGGTTTGCATCGTACGAATCTTCAAACCGGCTACATCTTCAACAGTTTTTACTTCTTTTTTATTATTTGTTAAATGTCTATACCCATTTTCCATATAAGCTAGAAGAACAAGGCCCTCTTTTTCTAGCATCTCACCCGCTTTCTTCCCATATGAACCATCTAAGACTTGGTAAGCTGTGTTTTGATCAGGGAAAGCAAAGGGTAAATCGAAAGCTAGCATTGGTGGTGCCCAGTTTGCTAACATAGATGTTGAAACACCAACAGCCTCTAAAGTTCCAAACTGTAATCCTTCTATCATTGTACGGTCGTCACCTAATTGACCATTAGGATAAATTTCTACCTTAATTCTTCCATCTGTTTTTTCTTGGACAATTTCTTGGAATTTTTCATACCCCTTATAAAGCGTATGTTTATCCGAATTTACTGAACCAATTTTGATAACAGCTGCGGTTGTTGAACTTTCTTCATTTTTAGGAGTAGTGGAACTAGTTGTGTCACCCTCAGAACAACCTGCAAGAATGCCTAATAAAAGAACAAATACCAATGCAATCAAACTAGTTTTCGTTTTAATAAGTATTCCCCCTTAAAAAGTATTAGTAACCCAACTACTATTAGCAAAATTAAAGATACTCTAGATTTATTCCCCCTTTTAGATTACGAGATATGCATTATCGATAATCTATAAAACTACAATACCAAGTTTGTTTTGTATTGTCAAAATAATTTTAAAATTAAAATTTTTCCTAAACAAAGCTTTACTTTTAGATTATCGATAAAATATAATAGGGTATAAGTTTACTATTACATAAATTTTCTAAAAGGAGAGGATAAAACGAATGAAGAATATTGCCAAAGCAATCAATGCCCATTTTGAAGAATATATATGTATTATCTTATTTTCTTCAATGACTATTTTAGTTGGTGCTCAAGTTCTATCACGATTTATATTTAATTTTCCTTTGGATTGGTCTGAAGAGTTAGCTAGATTTATATTTATATGGTTGGTCTATATCGCGATCTCGTTAGCCGCAAAGCATAACGCTCATCTTAAAATGGAGGTCGGGGAAAAACTTCTTTCAAAAATAATTGGCAATAAGATTTATTACGTTTCAGATATTTGTTGGCTTGCTTTTAACATTTATATGATTTTTTATGGTTCAAAAATGGTTCAAGAATTAATGGGTTCTATTCAGGTATCTGCTGTAACCCGAATTAATATGGGGTATGTTTATTTAATCATTCCGATTGGTTTTACAATAATGTCAATTAGAATTATACAAAATATGTGGTTAAGAAGGCTTGATACTAATTCTACTATTCAATTAAACCCCCAAGATCATTCAACAACTAACGATAAAAACAATAATCAACATATAATATAAGGAGGAGATTCATATGACTGCTAGTGTTGCTTTAGGATCAGTATTAATACTCTGTCTCTTTGTCGGTATACCGATAGCTGTTTCAATTGGAATTGCCGTTGTCATTTCTTTAATTATTTCCGGGATACCCGCTGCTTTTCTTACTCAAAGTGCTTTTACAGCCTTAGATTCTTTTCCCCTTATGGCTATTCCGTTTTTTATTTTGGCAGGATCTCTCATGGAAACAGGTGGATTATCCTCACGAATAATCGCATTTGCAAACTCACTAATGAAAACGTTTACAGGTGGTTTAGCTCTTGTTACAATGATGTCTTGTCTTTTCTTTGCAGCCTTATCCGGTTCATCTCCTGCTACAGTTGCTGCAATAGGAACGATAATGTTCCCTGCTATGGTCAAAAAAGGTTATAGCCCGGAGTTTTCAGCGGCCGTTTCTGCTTCTGGAGGCGGTTTAGGTATTTTAATTCCACCTTCTATCCCTCTTATTATTTATGGAATAATTGCTAATGTTTCGATTAGTGACATGTTCTTAGCAGGATTCGGACCTGGTATCATTGCTGTATTGTTTTTAGTTGGGGCTATCATAATCATATCTAAAAAAGAGGTTACACAGGCAGTGGTGAAAAAATTGACTGGAAAGAGGTATTTAGTACTTTCTGGGAAGCAAAATGGGCTCTTTTAACCCCCTTCATTATATTAGGAGGAGTTTACGGAGGTATTTTCACTCCAACGGAATCTGCTGTTATTGCTGTGATTTATGCTTTTATAATTGGTATCTTTGTATATAAAGAGCTTAATTTACAACAAATTAAAAAGTCTATCATTTCCTCGTCAATTATGACTGGAGCAATTTTAATTATTCTTAGTACAGCTGCTGCTTTTTCTAAATTAATTGCTATATATCATATACCATCTATTATCGGAAATTTCGTCATAAATTTATCAAGCAACCCGTTAATTATTCTTCTCTTAATAGGTCTGATTGTACTAATTGCAGGGACTTTTATGGAAACACTTTCTATTTTGATTATTTTCACACCACTTTTTCTTCCAGTCGTTACTCAATTGGGAATTGACCCTATACATTTTGGTATCATTTTAGTAATAGGAGCAGAGATTGGCTTATTAACTCCACCTGTAGGTTTAAATCTATTTGTTGCTTCAGGTATATCTAAGCTCTCTATTGAGCGAATATCTATAGCAATAATCCCATTCATCTTAGCAATGGTCATAGCATTAATAGTCATTATTTTGATTCCGCAAATTTCTACGTTTCTACCATACTTACTAAAACAATAACACTGAAAAGTATTTCACCTTGGACTAGCACATTATTAAGAGGGGACCTAACTTACTAACGGGGTTCAGTTATCGAGGAGAAACAATAAATAGCATACGAATTAGGGGTACTAATCGCACGTCGATTAGTACCCCTTTTTTGTATATCTGTGTTTATAGTGTTTTAACCCAGTATTTAGCAAAGTAATTCACACACATTTTAGAAAGAGTACATGAATTTATGTACTGCTGCAAATTGATGGATAAATCAAAAATAGTGGAAATTTTATTATTTGGATTTATGATAACAATAATAGTGATATTATTAAATGTTATAGGAGTTTCGTTTATATTATGCAAAAACCCAAATATGTTATTTCCTTTAATCCCTCCAGTTGTAGCAATTGATATTGCCCCTTTACCACTTTGTTATATGGTAGTTTATCAATATTTTCCTAAATGGAAATCGTTTAATATTGCAATAACCATAGCTGCTTTTATTTTCTCATTCGTTTTTGAACCCATTTGTGTTTGGTTGGGAATTTATGAATTAAACTATTGGAAAATATATATTCTTTTCCAATAGTTATTTGTCTTGGAATTTTTTAAAAATGGTTAATTATTAAAATAAAACAACGTGATAGTTAAAAAAAATCATATTTAAGTTATTTTACAGACGGGTGCTTTAGTTCAATAAGATGCAATTATTTGAACTAAAACGGTTCAGTACCTTAACTAAGCCGTTTTCACTTGCTATATTTACTGCTACGATAATTATTGTAGAATCTCCATCTTACCCTTGTATGTCCCTAATCTCTTTTAAACCGAATTACGTCCACAGTTCAAGAATTTTATAATTTTCCTAGTAAACAATAAAATGGGAGTCACATTACATACAAGTGACTCCCATTATTACATCTATTAATATTTTACTATTCCAACTGTTTCCCAACAATTGATCTTTCCAATAATTCAACTACATCAAACGTATTAATTTGTTCTTCAACCTGCTTTGCTTTTGTTCCATCACTTAGCATTGTCAAACAGTAGGGGCATCCTGAACTAATAACTGTTGGATTAACCTTAAGCGCTTGTTCAGTTCTTGTTACATTAATGCGGGAACCTGTCGTTTCCTCCATCCACATTAACCCGCCACCTGCACCGCAACACATGCCGGTTTCACGATTTCTCTCCATTTCAACTAGCTTAATACCTGGTATTGAATGCAAAATTTGTCGCGGAGGCTCATAAACCTCATTATATCGGCCTAAATAGCATGAGTCATGGTAAGTAATCGTTTCATTAACTTCAAAAACTGGTTTTAACCTTCCATCCTTTATGAGATCTGCTAAAAGCTCGGTATGGTGGTATACTTCTGCATTTAAACCAAAATCAGGATATTCATTTTTAAAAATATTATATGCGTGAGGGTCAATCGTTACAATTTTTGTTACACCGTTTTTCTCAAACTCTTCGATATTTTTAGTCGCAAGTTCTTGAAATAAAAATTCATTTCCTAAACGGCGCGGTGTATCACCAGAATTTTTTTCCTTATTTCCTAAAATTGCAAATGCTACATTCGCTTCATTTAAAAGTTTTGCAAATGATAAGGCAATTTTTTGGCTTCGATTGTCATATGATCCCATTGAACCTACCCATAATAGATATTCAAACTCTTTTCCTTCTTTTTTAAGCTCTTTCACAGTCGAAATCATAACATCGTCTCGGTTTTCCCGCCAATTTTCACGTTCTTTTCGATTTAATCCCCATGGATTACCTTGACGTTCAATATTTGTCATTGCCCTTTGTGCTTCACCATCCATTTTTCCTTCTGTTAAAACCAGATAGCGTCGCAAATCAATGATTTTATCAACATGCTCATTCATTACTGGGCATTGATCTTCACAGTTTCGACAAGTTGTGCACGCCCATATTTCTTCCTCTGTAATAACGTCCCCTATTAATGCAGGGTTGTAATCAACAGTTGCAGCTGTCTCGGTTGCACCACTTGCAGCTGCCATCATCGCTAACTGGTTCCCTTTTGTATGACTAAAAAGTTGTACTGGGACCCAAGGTGATTTAGAAGTAATGACAGCTCCTTTATTTGTCAAGTGATCACGAAGCTTCAAGATTAAATCCATTGGCGACAAAACCTTACCTGTACTTGTAGCTGGACACATATTGGTGCAACGACCGCATTCAACACAAGCATATAGATCGATTAACTGATGCTGTGAGAAATCCTCGATATTGCCTACCCCAAATGTTTCCTGTGTTTCATCTTCAAAATCAATTTTTTCAAGTTTTCCAGGTTTTGATAGGCGATTAAAAAATACATTTGCAGGTCCTGCAATTAAATGTGCATGCTTTGACTGTGGTACATATACTAAGAAGGTTAGTAAAAATAGTAAGTGGACCCACCATGCTATATAAAACAAAGTAATAGCGGCTTTTTCATTTAATCCATTGAAAAGAAATGCAAATGTTGATGCAATTGGTTCTGCAGAAGTTAGCCCATGGTTATTCCAAATGATAGACATTCCATTTCCAAACAAAACTGAAATCATTAGACCGCCTATAAACAGTAGCACAAGACCTGATTTAAATCCCCGTTTTAAACGAACAAGTTTTTCAATATAGCGGCGATGAAATGCCCAAATTACAGCAACTAATATAAGAAGGGTGACAATTTCTTGGAAAAATGTAAACGCCGGGTAAAGTTTGCCAAAAGGTAAATGAGCTCCTGGAACAAGCCCTTTTATAATAAAATCTATTGCCCCAAATTGAACAAGAATAAATCCGTAGAAAAAGAGGACGTGAATGAAACCGCTCTTTTTGTCTTTTAAAAGTTTCTTTTGTCCAAAGACGTTTACCTTCACCTTGTCTATTCGCTCTTTTAATTGCAAGTCAAATTCTACTTTTCGGCCTAATTTTATATATTCATATCGTGTTGTTACAAGGTAAATAAATAAATACACCGCATAAGCTGTAACTAATAGAAATGCTACAAGATTAATAGTTAATAAGGTATTCAATGTTCATTCCCCTCAACTAAACATTAATGACTTCTTTTTTTAATTCCTCTATTAATATTGGAATGACTTCAAACAGATCACCGACAATCCCATAGTCTGCTATATTAAAAATAGATGCCTCCGGATCCTTGTTAATTGCAACAATTACTTTTGAGTTAGACATACCCGCCAAGTGCTGGATAGCTCCAGATATTCCGCATGCGATATATAGGTCAGGAGTAACTACCTTACCAGTTTGACCAATTTGAAGAGAATAGTCACAGTATTCTGCGTCACACGCACCTCGAGATGCACCAACTGCACCTCCAAGAAGTTCAGCCAGCTCCTCAAGAATTTTAAATCCTTCAGAATTTTTCACCCCGCGTCCACCTGCAACAACAACTTTTGCTTCAGAGAGGTCTATTCCTTCTGAGGTTTTACGAACAATTTCCTTAATGATTGTACGTAAGTTCTTAATTTCTACATCTAAAGACTGAACAACACCAGAACGAGAAGTATCTTTTTCCAGGGCCTGAATGTTATTTGGACGAATTGTCGCAAAGACAATACCTTCTTTTATGACTTTCTTTTCATATGCTTTTCCTGAATAAATAGGGCGTGTAAATAAGATCTGACCAGCTTCAACATCAACATCTGTAACATCTGAAATAAGACCGGAATTAATTTTCGTGGCAATTCGTGGAGATAGATCTTTCCCTATTGCAGTATGCCCCATAATAATACCTTCTGGATTTTCTTGTTCAATAACAGCCATTAATGCTTGTGTTAGCCCATCATTTGTGTAATTTATCAACAACTCATGTTCCACTGTTATGACACGGTCGACACCATATGTAATCATTTCATTAGATAAAACGCTTACATCTCCTCCGCAAATAACACCGACTACCTCTCCTCCTTCAGCGATTGCTTTTCCGGCAGCAATTGCCTCAAAAGATACATTACGTAGTGCACCATTACGAACTTCTCCTACTACTAATACTTTTCGTGTCATCAATGATCTCCCCCTTTTATATTACTTTCGCTTCTTTTTGTAACAAATTCACTAATTCTTTTACTTGTTCATCCGTTTCTCCTTCAAGAACTTTACCTGCAGCTTTAATTGGCGGCAAATAAACATCTACAACTTTTGTTTTTGCCTGAACCTCATCCTCATCTAATTCTAAATCATCTAGTTCTAACTCATTTAGCGGCTTTTTTTCGCTTTCATAATACCTGGCAAAGAAGGATAACGAGGTTCATTTAATCCTTGTTGTGCTGTTACTAAGACTGGCAGCGATGTTTCAATGATTTCAATGTCACCCTCAACATCACGTTCAATTAATACTGATTCACCGTTGATTTCTAACTTCGTAATTGTTGTTACATATGGAATATCAAGCAATTCTGCAATACGTGGACCTACTTGTCCAGAACCTCCATCAATTGCTACATTACCGCCTAAAATAATGTCAAATTCATTTTCTTTAAAAAATTGTACTAAAACCTTTGCAGTTGTATATTCGTCTCCATCGTCAATATCATCTTCAATATTCACTAACACTGCTTTGTCAGCACCCATTGCTAATGCTGTACGGAGTTCCTTTTCAGCATCTTCACCACCGACTGTGATCACACATACTTCACCACCATGTGCATCCTTTAGTTGAATTGCTTCTTCAATTGCATATTCATCATATGGATTAATGATAAACTCTGCCCCTTCCTCTTCAATTACACCTTTTTGGATAGTGAGTTTCTCTTCAGTATCAAATGTTCTTTTCATTACTACAAAAATATTCATACTTTTCCCCCTTGTCTAAGTCCTTATTATAGATTATCGATAATATATAAGTATTGTAACAATAATATTTTGAATTGTCAAAATTATTATTGTTATAAATTGATTAAATACTTTTTTTAAGCTACACTAAACAAAAAAATGATTATCGATAAAATTTAAACTAAGAGGTGTTTTTCCTATGGGGAAAGTTAAGAATTATTCATTATCTGATCAAGTATGTGATCTATTAAAAGAATCAATTATAAAAGGGGAATTAAAACCAGGAGATCGAATATTAGAATTGGAAGTAGCAAAAACATATAATGTTAGTCAAGCTCCGGTTCGAGAGGCCCTTTCCCGTTTAAGAAAAGAAGGATTTGTCATCCATCATCGCCATAAAGGCTCCTTTGTATCAAACCTTTCTAATAAGAATATTGAAGAGATTTATAGCTTCCGCGAAGTAATGGAACCGCTAGCTATTGCTAGAGCTATAGAAAAAATAGAGGATGAGGATTTAAAAGAACTTGATGATTTATATCAAAATATGCTCAAAGCAGGTCTAAATAATGACCTTGATCAAGTAAGGGAATTCGATGGTGCTTTTCATAACTACATTTATAAGTTAGCAAATCATGAATTTATGTATAAAGTATGGGAAGATTTAAGTGCTGTTTCAAATCGAATTTGGCATCTAACCAGCCAATTGTATTTCGATAAATTAGATGAAGTAGCAAAACTGCATAAACCTATTTTAGATGCATTACATGAACGTGATGTTGAAAAATGTGTTGATGCATTTAAAACACACATGCATTATGCATGGGAAAAATTTAATGAAGAACACTCAGAATAAATTGTATTTTCAACCCCTAATCTATCGAAATCCTTTGTAATTTTTATTAACAAATTCAAACTATATTTTCCAGTTTTTTAATTTTGATATGCAAAAAACACAAAAGAAAATGGGTAGAAAATGGTCAGTCAATTTTGGGGAATTTTAGAAAACATTTCTAGGGAATAGCAAAAACTCTACAACTCTTCTTTTATTGGGGTAAGAGAACTCCTTATTGAACCCTCGTTTATCTAAAGAGCTGGGCTGCTATTTCTTAGCAGCCCAGCTCTTTTCCTTTCATTAACTACTTTAAACAACATTAACGTGATGAAATCCCATTAGCCCACAACTATCGGCTTGGAAATTGAGAAGATTCCTAGTTTACTTTTACAGCGTCTTTTTCAAGCTTCACCCATTTTCCCTTTTCAGCTGATTCAAGTATCGCATCAGAAATTACTGCAATTTTGTATCCATCCTTGAAATTTGGTGATACCTCTGTGTCTTCAACAATTGATTTAATAAAATCATACGCTTCAATAATTTTTGTTTCACCGTACCCAATCCCTAAAGCAGGTATCGGCCATAAGCTTTCACCATAAGGGTGAGCCGGTCCAGTATAAACTGTTCTAAAGCCTTTCGCATCTCCTGGGTCGTCTGAGAAGCATACTTGAAGCTCATCACGACGCTCATAGTTAAAATAGATAGAGCCCTTATCACCGTGGATTTCAAATGTTAGGAAGTTATTGCGTCCCCATGCATTACGAGTTGCTTCAATGCTTCCAACTGCACCATTTTCAAATTTGACTAATGTTGTGATTTCATCATCTACGTCTACTTTACCTTTAGGAACATCTCCTGCACTTTTTACAGTTCCTAATTTGTCTGCGCCGCCTGATTGAACTGGTCTTTCTGGGATCCACGTTTTTGATACGGCATTGACCTCTGTGATTTCCCCAACTAAGTAGCGGGCAAAATCAATAACATGTGTACCAATGTCACCCAGTGCACCTGATCCGGCAATTTCCTTTTGGAAGCGCCATGATAATGGTGAGTTAGGATCTGCAGACCAATCTTGAAGATATGTTCCACGGAAGTTTAAAATGTTTCCGATTCTACCTTCTTCAATATATTTTTTCGCAAGTGCAACAGCTGGTGTTCTTCTGTAGTTAAAAGCAACCATATGCTTTACACCTGCTGCTTCTACTGCATCTAACATTGTTTTTGTTTCGGCAGCATCTCTAGCTAAAGGTTTTTCACAAATTACATGTTTACCTGCTTTTGCTGCAGCAATGGCAATTTCAGCATGTGAATTATTTGGAGTCACTATATCAATAATGTCGATTTCTGGATTTTCCACTACCTCTCTCCAGTTAGATGAGTAGTTATCAAAACCTAATTTTGCTGCTGCTTCTTTTGCAATTTCATCTGTTACGTCAACAAGCGTGTGACGATGTGGTACAGCAGGTGCCGGCCAAAAAAACATTGGCATTCCCGCGTAAGCAAGAGCATGTGCCTTTCCCATAAATCCTCCGCCAATCATTCCTACGTTTAACTTTTTCATATTAATTCCCTCCAATTATTTTGTCTTCTATTATTTTGCAGCTTCTTGAATCGTATCTGGAGCTTCTTTTGAATAAACAAGTTTCCAAGAATCTAATACATTATCCGGTGTTACTTTTAATGCGGGAACTGCTACATATGCAGGTGCTTCTTTTCCAAGCAAACCATATCCAGCTAAGATCGCTTCTGAGATTCCTTGATCATATGGAAGTTGTGCGCCTAAGCCTTTAATCATTCCATCTGATGCAATATCAATGGCAACTGTTGTTCCTAAGTCAATTGTTGTGATTACTAGGTCATTTTTTCCGGCTGTACGTGCTGCAGCTAATGCCCCTTCAGCAGGAACATCCCAAACGACAAACATGCCATCTATATTTTGATTCTTTGTGAGCATTCCTGACGCCACTTTTTCTCCGTCGTTTGGTGCTACAATTCCTCCACGTTCCACAATTTTAATATCTGGATATTTTTCTGTTATTGTTTTCTCAAATGCTTCAACTCGTTGCTTTGTTACAAAGTAATCTGCATCATGATAAATTACCCCAATGTTACCCTTGCCACCTAATTCTTCTGCCATTATTTCGGCTGCTTGTACCCCATTACCATAGTTATCAGCGGATACAACACTTACATAATCCTTACCAGCTTCTAAATTATTTGGCTTATTATCCATAAATACGATTTTTACTCCCGCATCAGCCGCTTTCTTAAATGCTGATGCTGTAGACACAGGGTCAACAGGGATCCCAACGATGATATCTGGATCTTTAGCTAATACTGTTTCAATATCTGATACTTGTTTTTCTGCTTTGAATTGTGCGTCTGTTACTGCTACTACCTCAATTCCCATTCTGGCAAATGTTGCTTTTAACCCTTCAATTTGTGCTGTAGCCCAGTCATTTCCAGCATAATGCATAACAATGGCTGCCTTATAGTTACCTTCTTTAATCTTTTGAACTTCCTCTTCTGTTAGCTCTAGTGTTTTTGCCGACACAGCCGACTCTCCATCAGGCCCTTTACTTAAGATTTCTTGATCAGGAATTTCCTGGTTAATGACGATAGGACCAGATGCTTCTGTTGTGACTTCTTCTGTTGATCCTTGATCTTGATCACTTGTTTCAGAGGTAGTAGAACTTCCTTGGCTGCATCCTGCAAGACCTAGCATTGTTGCTAACGAAACCATAGATAAAATAGAAAGTAACTTTTTCATAATGAGCCCCCTTGTTTTGGACAATCTTTATATTGATGTCAAAGATTCATATTTCGAAAGATATTTACGGCTAATTTCTGCACCAGCCTTTGGATCTTGGTAGCTATCAAGTTCAACTGTTATCCACCCATCATATTGAGCTTCTTCTAACACTCTTACCATTTCATCAAATTCTTGGTTTCCTTCACCTAATGGTAAAAACTCTCCATTTTGATAATCCTTAAAATGAACATATTGAATACGATCAATATATTTTTTAATGATGTCTACCGGATCCCCCCACCTGCTTCAATGTGTGCAGTGTCAGGACATAAGTTAATGACAGTTAATGGCATTAATTTATCTAATTGTTCCGGTGACTGCACACAAGTACCTAAGTGTGGATGGTAGCTTGCAATAAGCCCATATTTTTCAGCAATATGACTGACCTTATTTAATGCTTCACCTAAATCTCTGTAATCGCTCTCTAAAATACCTTTAGCTCGAATTGCTCCTCCACCAACAACTAGGTGCTCTGCTCCTAGAGTAGATGCTAGAGCAGCAACTTCTTCAATTTTCACTAATTCATCTTCTAAAATGTCCGGAAAGATAAAGTTCCCGCCAGTATAAACTCCGATAAAGTCTAGCGAATGTCTTTCAATCAGTCTTTTAAACTCTTCTTCTTTTCCTTTATATTGCATTAGATTTCCATCAAACAGTTCAAAGCCTTCGTAACCAGCAGCTTTAATATCTTCTAATGCTTCTTCTGTTGAACCATTTGCAAGATAATATGAATCTTTTACTGAAGTAACACCAGCAGGGTGACCAACAACGCCTCCCCAAGTATTCGTTTGGTAGCCTAATTTCATCATTTCCCCTCAACTTTCTTATTATTTTTATTGATTCATCATTGAATTACTACAGAATCGACGCCTCGAACAACTCTGCCTGCAACGGTTCACATAAAAACTTGTCAACCTTGCTTACAAATCCTTTAAAATGGGACGTTTCTTCATGTATCTGAATAGCAGTTTGATCTTTCCACTTCTCTACAAAAACAAACATATTTGGCTGCTCTGGATTTTCATAGTACTGATAAGTAATATTTCCTTCTTCAGCTTTAGAATGTTTCGTTACTTGTCCAGCTATTTCAAGGAACTCATTACGTTGTTCTGGATCAACCTTAAAATAAGCATGAATAATTATCATTGGAAAACCTCCCTTTGTCAGACTAAAATCAATTAAATTTACTGTTAACTTGAAAAATAAAAGTTTTATTTTTCAAAAATTTCCAACAATCTTTTTCATGTGCTGGATTGATTGTCTAGTAAAGTCGTCAAAAATATTGCTCTCTCCGGTGAGTTCAGATGCTAAGTATGGATTTGAAACAGCGGGTAAAAATTCCATCGTTATATATCCTTGATAATTTCTGTCTTTCAGGAATGAAATAACGGGTTTAAAATCTGTTTGCCCAAGACCAGCAGCTTCACGTGTGTTATCGGCTATATGGACATGTGCTAGATAATCAGAAATTTTCGTTAAAGATGCCTTCATGTCGCGTTCCTCTATGCTCATGTGAAACAAATCAGCCATGATTCCAACACATTCTACATTAACTTCCTCAACAAATCTTAGAGCTAATGAAAGGTTGTTTACTAAATATGTTTCATAACGATTTAATGCTTCAATAGCAATTGTGATTCCTTGTTCATCTGCATATTGTCCTGCCTCTTTAACACTTAAAATAGCATTATTCCATTCTTCCTCAAGAGTCGTTTCTGGAGAAAGCTTACCAACACAGGTTGGGACAACAATCAATGTTTGGGCATTTAAGGCTTGCGCTAAATCAACCGATTTTTTTACATATTCAACAGCATTTTTCCGAATAGCTTCGTTCGATGAGGATAGATCTCTTTCCGGAGTAAAAATCCCACAAATCGAACTGCATTCCAAGTTATACTCATGTAAAAGTTTTTTTGTTTGCCCGATATCAATTGAATCTGGTTCACCAGCTAATTCAACTCCCTGGTAACCATATTTTTTCAATCTTTTCAAACTGATTTCTAAGTCTTCATTTCCATATATCCACTGGGTAGCACTATACTTATACAGAAGAAATCACTCCTAACCAAGATTATTACACCTTACCTGCTAGAATAAGATTTAAAGGAAATATATCCATTTAAAATTAGTCCTGATTGACGTTCACTAAAATTTTTATCGTATCTTTGTTTTGATCTGCCTCTTTGATTCCCTCTTCTAATTGAGCTAATGTGATCGTTTTACTGAATATATCTTTAGGATTAAATCTTTTTGATGAAATAAGTTGGATTGCTTTCGTCCATGTTCCGTAAGTACCTGCATAAGAACCTACGATTGTTAGTTCCTTGCTAAAGATGTCAAATGGTTTAATTTCCATCACTTTATCAGCAGGTGCTGCTCCGTAAGCAACCAGCGTTCCTCCCTTTCTAACCATCTGTAAAGCTTGCTGATAAGTCGGGATCGCTCCAACAACTTCAAATACAACATCAGCGCCTCTTCCTTCAGTAAAATTAAATACTTCCTGGACAGGATCTGTTTCTGATGCGTCAATAACAAAATCTACTCCCAGCTCCTTAGCCTTTTGAAGACGTGTATTATTCATTTCAGATAGAATGACCTTGCTTGCACCATTTAATTTTGCCATAATTGCATGAGCCAGCCCCATCGGTCCAGCACCGATAATAGCTACTGTATCCCCCATTCCGACATTTGCCCGCTCCTGGCCTCTGATAACACATGCCAGTGGTTCGATATATGCGCCTTCCTCCCAGGACATAGCTTCGGGTAATTTATACACATTATTTTCAGGCGCTTTTACGTACTCTGCAAATGCACCATTGATATGGACACCTAGCTGTGTGATCTTCTCGCAAAAGAGCTTCTGACCTGTCCGGCAATAATAGCAATTGCCACAACTAATATTGATATCTGCTGTTACACGGTCACCTTCCGATACACTAGTCACTGATGATCCTATTTTTACAATTTCACCAGCAAATTCATGGCCTTGGATGAGAGGCTTAGGAGCTGGGAAATGTCCGTTGTATATATGTGGATCGGTTCCGCAAATCCCGCAAGCTTTCACTTTAATCAGAACCTCATTATCCTTTATTTCCGGGACAGGTACGGACTCAATTTTTAAATCTTGAGTTCCATATGTAACAGCAGCCTTCATTTCTTTTTTATCAAAACTGTCTTGTGGTTTTTTTAGTACAGCAGCCTTTGTGTTCTGTGTCATCATACTTCCTCCTTAAATAATTTTTTCAGGAAAACGATAGACTCCTCTGTGTATTGATCATAGAATTCTTCACATCTTGTCCCATTAAATGGGTCAGCAAAAGCAGGTAATAATTCCATTGTTAAATAACCACTGTAGTTTATATCATTTAATGCTTTCGCGATTGGTTTAAAATCGATATGCCCTCTTCCAGGTGCCGCACGATTACTGTCAGCAATATGGAGATGATATAATTTATCCCCAGCCAGCCGAATAGCATCAGCAATGTCTACCTCTTCAATATTCATGTGGTATGTATCACCCATACACCCAACACTAGGTAAATCAACACGATTGACAAGTTCAAGAGATTGTTCCATTCGATTAATAAGATAATTCTCATACCGATTCCATGGTTCAACAGTTAATCTGACTCCATGTTCTCCAGCATATGAGCCTGCTTCTTTAATTCCTTCAACAGCCCAATTAAGCTCAGTTTCTCGATCATCCTCCTGATAAATTTTCATACAGGCTGTTGGAGTTAATGAAATTCCTTGTGCCCCAATAGTACTTGCAAAATCAACGCAGCTTTTAATATACTCAATCGCATTCCTTCTAGTTTGCTTATCACTGGAGACGATGTCTCTTTCAGCATTATAAATCGCACATATTGTAGAGGCAGAGATGTTATATTTATTAAGCAGTTCCTTAATTAAACCAGTATCCATTTGTCCTGGTTCCCCAACAAATTCAACACCGTCATAACCGAATTTTGATAATCTCGCAATACTAGTTTCAATATCCTCACCAGCATATACAAGTGTGTTATAACCGTATTTAATCATTCTCATCGCTCCTTTTGCCCATTTAGGATATACACTTGTAAACATCTTTTTTATAATCGCTTACATTTTTTAAAAAGTTATAAAACATTTTAATTGTTAAATTATTGTTTTGCAGCCTTTTGAATTACTTCCGGAGCTTCCTGACGGTATGCCATTTTCCATGCCTCTAAAACATTTTCCTGTGTTACAGCTAAACCTGGTACAGCGACAAATGGAGGAACTTCTTTTCCAAGTAAAGAATGCCCGGCTAAAATCGCCTCTGCAACTCCCTGATCAAATGGCAGCTGTGATCCAAGACCTTTTACATTTCCACCAGAAGCAATCTCTAAGGCAACGTTTGTACCTAAATCTACTGTTGTGATAATTAAATCTTCCTTTCCAGCCGTTCGTGCAGCTGCTAAAACACCTTCAGCAGGTACATCCCAAATGGCGAAAATACCGTCTAAATCGTTGTATCTCGTTAACATGGCTGAAGCTACTTTTTCAGCATCGTTCGGTGTTGTTATTCCGCTGCTTGTGACAATTTCAATTTCTGGATACTTTTCTTTAAGTGTCGTTTCAACTGCTTCTCGACGTTGGTTATTTACAAAGAAGTCAACATCGTGGTAAATGATACCAACTTTCCCTTTTCCACCAAGCTGTTCACCTAAAATATCTCCTGCGGCTGTACCATTTCCATAGTTATCAGAAGCGACAACGCTTACATAATCCTTGCCTGGTTCTAATCCCACAGGTACGCTATCCATAAATACCAGTTTAATACCAGCATCTGCAGCTTTTTTAAAAGCCGGAGCAGTTGAAACAGGATCAACCGGTAGACTGACGATAATATCTGGAGATTTTGCCATGATTGTTTCGATATCAGCTACTTGTTTTTCAGACTTAAATTGCCCATCTGTAACAGCAACCACTTCAATTCCCATTCTTTCAAATGCTGATTTTAAACCGTTAATTTGTGCAGTTGAATAATCATTACCAGCATAATGCATGGCAATTGCAGCTTTGTATTTACCTTCTTTAATCTTTTCAATTTCTTCTTCTGTTAGTTGAAAATCCTTTGCTGAAATAGCTGTTTCTCCATAGGGACCTTTACTTAATATTTCTTGTTCACTTGAAATTTCCGGGTTAATCGTAAGTGGACCTGAATCTGGAAGTTTTACCTCATTTTTATCGCTCTTTTCACTTTCATTTCCAGATTGAGAAGAACTACTTTGACTACATCCAGCAATTGCTAGACCACTAATTAATAGAATCATCATCATTTTGAAAAAATTTTTTTCATGAAAATCCCCCTGTTTTTTATGAAATAAAATCTTATACTTGAACATCTTTTCTAGAATCCAAAAAGATGTTCAAGGTATATATTTATTTAATTTCTGCTAGTTTCTGTTTCAAATAGTCAATTGAAGTTTTTGCATACCAATCTGGATCTGCTTTTCTTGTATGAAATCCAACTTCCATTGATAGATAGCCCTGATAATCAATTTCTTTCAACGCTTTTAGTAGGGAATCAAAATTCACACTTCCTTGACCAGGAGGCAAACGATCATCATCTGAAATATGAACGTGATGCAGCTTATCCTTCATTCGATATACATAATCACTTGGTACCTCGTTTCTATATAGGGCATGGAAGGTGTCAAACATTACTTTAACGTTGGATTCTCCCGCCTCTTCTGCAAGAATTAAAGCATCATCAGCAGATTCGATTAGATTGCTGTCGGCTGCTTGAGGCTCAACAACTATTGTAATTCCAAGATCTTTTGCGTATTTTGCAACATCTTGTAAACCTTCTAAACTATATTTCCATGCATCCTTCTGAGTGGTTCCAAAGCCAAACCAGCCCGCAAGCCACATCACAGTAGGGCATTCCCAATCGTGGGCGAGTTGAATGACATCTTTATATTGTTTAATTGTAAATTCTCGCTCTTCTCTTAATGGCGAGCAAGGATTTAAGCCTGGTCCCCCACCTGGTGCGGGTAGCATTGCTGCAACACTAAGATTGTTTCTTTTTAGATGAGCTAGAATTTCTTTACGTCTTTCAGTTGATAAGTAATCTGGATACGCATGAGGACTTGCACATCCAATTTCAATTCCGTCATATCCCATAGCTGATAAACGACTAATGACCTCTTCTAATGGATACGTTGGAAGCCAAGATGGAAATGAACCGTAAACCCAGGTATTAAATGAAATTTTCATCATGAACAACTCCGTTTATAAAATGATTTTGAATCGATACATGTACCATAAAAATGGAATTTTACCGAATCAAGAGTAGCAAAATACAAATCTCTGTTCTCACCAAACAAACACAGCTTTTTCTGTCTTTCTTTCATCAAACATATGGAATGCATCTGCTGCTTCTTCAAGCTTGAACGTATGTGTGACTAGTTTTTCAACAGGTAGATTTTTTCTCACAATAAATTCTGTAATTTCATCAAATTCTTGAATTGGGAAATACCATGAGCCCATAACAGTAATTTGTTTACGGATTAATTGTTGGCTTGGTTTAATGGTTGTTTCTTTGCTTTCACCAATGAACGCAACTCTTCCATGAGCTTTCACACTATCTAGCGCATCATTTTCAGCATAAGGACTTCCAGAGCAATCGATTGCTGCATCAGCACCTGCTCCATTTGTAATGCGATTAATCTCTTCTTGTACATTAAATTCTTTTCCATTAATTGTGTAATCAGCACCTAGATCTTTTGCTAATTCTAGACGTTCATCAAGCATATCAACGGCAATAACAGTTGCGCCTAAGCCTTTTGCAATCATAACGCCAGCCCCACCCATAGGACCCATTCCAAAAATAACGAGCGTATCTTTTCCAGAAATGTTCATTCTTTTTTGAGCATGGTAGAGAGTCCCCACTGCATCCGTCGATACAGCAGCTGTAACAAAGCTCATACTATCAGGTAATCTCATGCAATTTTCAGCCGGAACAACCATGTAATCTGCGTCACCACCATGAGAGTCAAAGCCAATACATTTAAAGTCCTTACAGAACATTTTGTAGCCACTCTTACAATGTGCACATTCACCACAACCTAGTGCTAAGTAAACAGCTACTCGATCTCCTTCTTGGAATTTTGTCACTCCTGGACCTACACCTGTAATCACACCTGCCGGCTCGTGACCTGGAACCGTACAACCTGTTTTTGTTCCTTCAAATACAGAGGTACCATGGTATAAGCTCATATCACTACGGCATATAGCGGATGCTTTTAACTGAATTAACACTTCTCCCTGACCAGGAGTTGGAATGTCTACCTCACGAATTTCTACTTTTTTATCTCCTGGGAAAAAAACAGCCTTCATTGACATTGTTGTTTCGCCTCCATTGTTGAATTGTTTGCTTTTATTAAGCCCACCACATTTCAGTTAGCTCTTCTTTAAACATGGCTCCTTTTAATAGAGAGATTGCTTTTTTTAGTCCTTCATCAGTCGAAGCCAGCATATCTTCATGTTCAATTGAGATCACATAATCATAACCAACTGCTCGCAATGTACTAATCATGTCTTTCCATAATTTCTCTTCATGTCCATATCCAACTGATCGAAATGTCCATGATCGATCTAAAATCTCACTGTAGTGCTTCGTATCTAAAACACCATTTACTTTTATGTTTTCTCTATCCAAATAGGTGTCCTTTGCATGGAAATGGAAGATCGCATTTTCACGTCCAAGCTTTTTAATCGCTGCAACTGGATCGATTCCTTGCCAAACTAAATGACTTGGATCAAAATTTGCTCCGATGTTATCCCCTGCATGTTCTCGTAACTTTAGCAATGTTTCAGGGTTATAAACGACAAATCCAGGATGCATTTCAAACGCAACTTGAATACCACGTGATCTGGCAAACTTCGCTTCTTCCTTCCAGTAAGGAATCACCACTTCATTCCACTGCCAGTTTAAAACCTCTGTAAATTCGGGCGGCCAAGAGCATGTTACCCAGTTTGGATTTTTTGCTTCATTATGATCTCCAGGACATCCGGAAAATCCATTTACAACTGGTATTTCTAATTTTTCAGCTAGGAGAACTGTTTTTCTCCACACCTCATGAGAATCCTTGGCTAACTTCTTATTAGGGTGCAAAGGATTCCCATGGAAACTAAGTGCACTAATAGATAATCCTCTGCTTTCAATTGCTCTCATAAACGCCTTTGCTTTTTCAGGAGATTGAAGTAATTCATCTGGATCACAGTGATGGTTACCAGGATAATTTCCTGTTCCAAGTTCAACTGTTTCTAATCCCATTTCCTTCACTTGATCTAGCATCGTTTCAAACGGGAGGTTTTGATAAAGTGGTGTAAAAACACCTAGTTTCATGAATAGACCTCCTTTTCTTGCTTGACCTTCACCCATTTCTGCTGTTGGTGACTGTCTAAGATCGCATCAGTAATACACATTGATAAGTGACCATCTTCAAACGTGGCAAAGTTAGGCTTATCTATTTTAAGACTTTTTTCTTCTCTAACAAACGTATAGAAGTTTAGCATCATATTTTTTAATGCATCTGGCCAGCCTTCATTATGTCCACCCGGATGATGAATGGCCGATTTTGCTTTTACCGAGAATAAGCTCGGATCTGCTAATAGAATTTCGTTAGGTTTATCGCGGTGGCCAATCCACAATTTTTCCGGTTCCTCTTGATTCCAAAATACTGAACTCTTACTAGCATCTATTTCAAAACTCAGTCTATTTTTTCTTCCTGCACTTACTTGTGAAACGGTGAAAACACCTCTTGAGCCATCCTCAAAACGAACCAGTACTGATGCATAATCCTCTGTATTGATGGCAACATCCTCATACTCCTGCTCCTCATGATTGACTGCGCTGAACGTATTACTGCCAGATATTGCTTTCTTTCTTACAGGGATAACCGTGGCAAGATCAGCAAAAACTTCTACGATTTTTTTCCCTGTTACATATTGAACCGTGTCACACCAATGTGAGCCGATATCTGCAATAGCACGGGATTTCCCCCTACCTCTGGGGCTAATCTCCAGTTAAAATCCGTTTCATATAACAACCAATCTTGTAGATAGCTTCCATGCACCAAGTTGACTTTTCCTAGATCTCCACTTGAAATCATCGCATGTAAATTTTGGACACTTGCATGCTGTCTATAATTGAAATTCACACCATGAACAACATCTGTTGTTTTAGCTAGAGTCAACAATTCTGCTGACTCTTCGCTGTTCATTGCTAACGGCTTTTCAGATATCACATGTTTACCGGCTAAAATGATGTTCTTATTTATCGCAAAGTGAACATGATTTGGCGTACAGTTATGCACAACCTGGATCTCATCATTTTTAAGCATCTCGCGGTAATCTCCATAAGCAAGTGAAATACCAAGTTCAGCAGCTTTTGTTTCCGCTTGCTCCTGGCTTGTTTCTGCTAAAGCAACTACTTCTACAAATCCAAGTCTTCTAATTGCTTCGATATGAGTTGGCCCAATAAAACCTGTACCAATAATCCCGACCTTAATTTTTTTCATGTTTCATCCTCCTGTTCTGTCATTTCTTCTTGATGATCTCTTTTCTCTATTTATCTCTTAATTGCTTTTTTACCGAAAGCTACAGCTAAAATGATGATGATTCCTTTTATAATCATTTGCTGACTAACATCCAGCCCCATAATGATAAGTCCATTATTAATTGTCCCAATCATTAAGGATCCTACAAGTGTTCCAATAATTGTCCCGACTCCACCGAAAAGACTTGTTCCACCTAAAATGACAGCAGCAATAACAGAAAGCTCATCTCCTTCACCGAATGAAAATCTTCCTGCATTCATACGGCCAGCATAGAGTAAACCCGCTAAACCAGCCATTGCACCTGTTCCTAAGAAAACGAGCAACTTAATTTTCATTGTTTTTACACCCGAGAAACGTGCAGCGCTTTCATTACCACCAGTAGCTAATACTTGTCTTCCAAAAGACGTCTTACGTAGTAAAACATGAGCAATGATTGTAAAGACAACAGTCCATAAAAGTAAAACCGGAATTGGCCCAATATCACCAGAACCAAAGATAAAGTTGAAATTCGAGTTAACAATTGGAACTGGAGCTGTATCTGTTACCCACATCGCAAGACCTTTTATCGCTCCCATTGTCCCTAGTGTTACTAGGAAGGATGGAATGGCTACTTTTGTAACGAGTAAACCGTTAATTAGGCCAACTACAATACCTGTACCAACACCACCGATTAATCCCCCAATGATACCGTACCCTGCCTGTAGCGCTAATGCCCCAACTAATGAAGATAAAGCAGCAATTGATCCAACGGAAAGATCAATTTCACCTGTACTAATAACAAATGTCATGGCAAGTGCCATTAAAGAAATGGTTGCTGTTTGTCTCACAATATTTAATAGATTGCTTGAAGATAAAAACCCTTCATCATATAAATTGATAGAAAAGTAGATTAACACTCCTATGAAGGCAAAATAGACGATATAGTTACGCCATTCAAATTTCTTAAACATAGGTAATACTGGTTTTTCTACTTTAGAAACCTTGGATTGCATATTGTAGATCCTCCTCTGATTTAATCTCAGTTCGTTGTAGTTCCTTTTTTATCTTGCCTTGATGCATCACAAGAACACGATCACTCATAGCAAGAAGTTCAGGGATTTCTGATGAAATCACAAGTATGGCCTTGCCGTTCACAGCTAATTCTCTAATAATGTCGATAATTTCTGTTTTTGCTCCAATGTCTACACCAATTGTTGGTTCATCAAGCAATAAAACGGTTGGGTGATTTGCTAACCATTTTGCAAGAACAATTTTTTGCTGATTTCCACCTGACAATAAGCCTGATTTTTTAAAGATATCATCAGTTTTAACATTTAACTTTTTGACAAGTTGATTACTAATTTCATTTGCTTTTTTGTTATCAATAAACAATCCTTTGTTCACTTTAGATAAGATTGGTAGAATCATATTGTCTTTCACACTATGTTCTAGAACCAACCCCTGCACACGTCGATCCTCGGGAATTAATGCAATCCCTGCATCTATTGCATCCTTAGCCGAATTAATTGAACGTTTTTTGCCATCAACGTAAATTTCACCACTATCTATTGAGTCAATTCCAAATAAACAACGAACTAATTCCGTTCGACCACTACCCATCAATCCAGCAATTCCTACTATTTCTCCAGGTTGTATTTTAAGATTAATATTTTGAACCTTCTCTCCAGCGCTTACATTTTTCACCTCAAAAATCGGCGGTGCTTCTTTCGAGTATTCCCTCTCCTGATATTCAAAGGCTTGGTCAAACTCTTGTCCTACAATATGCTGAATAACGGTATCAAGATCAGTTTCACTACAATCCTCGGTTGTAATATATTGACCATCACGCAAGATCGTAATACGATCACAAATTTCAAAAATCTCATCCATTCTGTGAGATATATAAATAATCGCATAACCCTTTGCTTTTAATTGATTGATGAATTTGAATAATACTTCCGTTTCCGTTTGAGTTAACGAAGAGGTCGGCTCATCCATAATCAATATTTTCGCTTCCTGAGATAAAGCTTTTGCAATCTCAGTCATTTGCCAATAGCCAACTCCTAGATTTTGAACAACATCAGATGGTCTGATATCAACACCAAGTTCCTTTAATAGTACCTCCGTTTTCTTTTCACATTCCTTATCATTTAAAAGCCCAAGTGATGTCTTATCCTCTCTCGTTAAAAAGATATTTTGGGCAACTGTAAGGGTTGGTACTAAGCTAAACTCTTGGAAGATCATTGAGATCTTATTTGCCTTTGCGTCATCAAAGCTTTTAATACTTACAGGTTTTCCTTCAATTAAGATATCTCCACTATCTGCTGTATAAACACCAGTAAGGATTTTCATTAATGTTGATTTTCCTGCACCATTTCCACCCATTAAGGCATGTACTTCTCCTTTTTTCACTGAAAAGTTGACCTGGTTTAGGACCGTAATACCATTAAACGCCTTATTTATATTCTTCATTTCAAGAATAGGTTGATCCATTGTTTATTCACCTTCCTTTGGTTATAGAGGCAACAAGAGCCTGATAGCCTCTAAATTATTTCCATGCATCTTTCACAGTAGAAGGAGCTTCAACTCCATAAATTAATTTCCAAGCATCTAGAACATTTTCTTTTGTTACTTCGATAGCAGGAGAAGCAACATAAGGAGGGGCTTCTTTACCTAATAGGGCATATCCTGAAAGAATTCCCTGTGCAACACCTTGGTCATAAGGTAATTGAGCACCTAGTCCCTGAACGATTCCATCAGATGCGATAGAAATCGCTACATTTGTACCTAAATCAACTGTTGTCACAACTAAGTCATCTCTACCGGCTGTACGAGCTGCTGCCATAACACCCTCTGCCGGTACATCCCAAGGAGCGAAAATACCATTGATGTCGGGGTTTCTTGTCAGCATCGCTGAAGCAACTTCTTCTCCTTTATTCGGGTCCGTTATTCCACCTTGTGCTACGATTTCAATGTCAGGGTATTTCTCTTTAATTGTTGCTTCAAATGCATCTGATCTGTTTTTAGTTACAAAGAAGTTAACATCGTGATAAACGATACCAACTTTCCCTTTACCACCAATTTTTTCTGCCATAATGTCTGCTGCTAGAGCACCGTTTCCATAGTTGTCGCCTGAAACAATACTGATGTAATCCTTCCCTGCTTCAAGACCTTCTGCCGCTCCATCCATGAATACTAGTTTAACGCCTTGTTCTACCGCTTTTTTATAAGCTGGTGCAGTTGATACTGCATCTACAGGAACCGAAATCATGATATCTGGATTTTTCGCTAATACTGTTTCAATATCGTTTACTTGCTTCTCAGCCTTAAATTGTGCATCTGTTACAGCTACGACTTCAATTCCCATTTTTTCAAATGTGTCTTGCATTGCTCCAACAGCTGCATTCATATAATCTGTGCCTGAATAGTGCATAACAATTGCTGCTTTATAATTACCGTCCTTAATTTTTTGGAGCTCTTCCTCAGTTAACTGTAAAGACTTTGCAGAAACTGCCTGTTCACCATTTGGTCCTTTATCTAGAACTTCTATATCTGGAATCTCAGGATTTATTGTTAGTGGCCCTGAATCAGAGAGGTAATTTTCATTTTTTTCTGTGCTTCCTTCTGTTGTCTGTGCTTCTTCCTTATTTCCACATCCGATTATTACGCTAAAAACTAGTAGCAATAACACGGATAGTAATATATTCTTTTTCATTCCATAACCCCCAAATTTTTCATCTAGTTTAAACTTTCGCAAAGTACAACTAACGTTTTTTACAACCACCTCCTTTAAAGTTCATTGGCAGAAATTTGTAATCGTTTACAAACCAACCGCAATTTTAAGCTATAAATTAGCGCTTCTTAACTTATAGAGAAAATAAATAAAATCTAATTTCTTTCTTAATTTTTGTAATCCATTACATTTTCTTTTTAAAATCAAACCTTTCATCCCTTTTTACTAGGTATAAAAGTTATGAGTGAACCGACATTTGTAACCGATTACATTGAACTTATAATGATTTATTAATCTTTGAGCACGATTCTCTTATGACAAGACTGTCATCTAAAATATATTGATTTTTCTCAATTCTCTTTTTATCCATTAGCATAATTAATAGTTCCATTGCTTTAGACCCTATTTCAAAAGCTGGTTGTGAGATTGTGGTCAAAGCTGGCTCGAAAATAGAGGAAAAATGAATATCATCGAATCCAATAACCGAGATGTCTTCAGGTACTCTTAGGTTCATTGTTCTTATAGCTCTAATAGCACCCAAAGCCATTTCATCATTCGCTGCAAATACCCCGGTTGGCATTTTATTGAGCGCTAAAAATTTCTTCATTAAATTAAATCCGCTTTCATAATTAAAATGACCTTCTTGTACTAGTACTGGATCTACTGCTATGCTACACCTTGCCATCGCCTGGTAGAAACCCTTTAATCGATCCTGTCCTAATACACTATCAAGTGGCCCAGAAATAGTTCCTATCCTTCGGTGTCCTAACTGAATTAAATATTCTGTTGCCTTTCTAGCACTGCTAACATTGTCGATTGAAATGGTTGGAATAGAAGAGCCTTCAATATATTCACAGGCAAGCACTACTGGAAATTGATTAGCCATTTCTTCAACAAGCTCTGGTTTCATTTTTGCTGTTAATAAGATCATCCCGTCTGCTTTTTTCTGACGGAGCATATCTAAATACCGACTTTCCTGTTCACTATCATTCCCAGCATCACCAAGTAAAACTTGATACCCATTAGCTGATGCAAGATTTTCTATTCCTCGTAGAACCTTTGAAAAGAAAGGATTAGATATGTCCGGAATCACAACAATCACTGTTTTAGTTTCTGACGTCCTTAGCTGCCGAGCTAAAACATTTGGATGATAGTTTAATTCTTTAATGGCACTTAATACTTTGTTGATCGTTTCCTCTCTTACAGTATCAGGCTTACTAATGACTCTAGAGACTGTAGCAGTAGAAACATTTGCCTTCTTTGCAACATCTACGATTCTAACCATTTAAGATTCTCTTTTCTATTAACTTATTAATGTGGATATTGTAATCGCAATCATTCTCGTTTAGATAAAGTGGATTGCTTGTTTATTTCTTAGTTACATCTTACCGGTTATTGAAAATTGAAAAAACATGGTTAAATTAATTTTTCACCATGCATTTTTAGTGTAGATGTAGAGATTTAGTGTTTACGCTTTCTCGTTTAGGAATTATTGGTTTAAACAGCAAAAAAACCTCAGAAATCTGAGGGACGAGGAAAAATTTTAATTATCTCAACAAATTATTTACAGCCTCATCAGCCTTCGTTAATGCTTCTTCAACTGACATTTCCCCTAGTTGGGCATCGTGTAAATAACCCGTTACAACACTTTCCCATTGTTCTTCCTGTGGGAAAAATGGACGAGCTTTTGCTGTCTTCATTGCTTCATTTACTGCTTCGTATCGGCGAAATTTCTTAACATTAGCTCTCGCAACTTCCACTTGCTTAAGAGTTGGATCTAAATAGGAAGAGAGTAGGACTGGATCTCCCCCACCCATCTGAGCTTGTCTGACATCATTTTGTTTGCTTTCTAACCAAACCATAAATTTAAACGCTTCTTCTGGATACTTTGACGTTTTAGGAATAACAATTGACCAGCCAGCAAGATGTGGTACAGATGCTTTCATTGCTGGCGTTTGGGCAAATTCCCATTGACCAACAGTATTAGAATAGGCATGATCATCTAACTTATCAGCTGCCCAAGACCAGTGAATGGCCATTGCAACGTTTCCTTCTGCAGCATCTGTTGACACTTCTGAAAGAGTATAATCATTTATACCTGGAGGAGAGAATTGCAGTAGGTCAATCCAGGTTTTTGTCGCCTCTATGACTTCTGGAGTTGATAATGATGATGTCATCTTATTCCAATCAATAACATCTCCGCCGTTAGAATAGACAAATGTTAACCATGTATGCACATTGCCGAACCCTTCACTAGCTTGTCCAGCCCAGCCATATATTTTTTTCCATTTACGATTTTCCCATTAAAAAATTCAGCCATCTCACGAAATTGTCGCATGGTTTTGGGTGGTGATAAGTCATAACCATAAATCCCTTTAAACTCAGATTTCAGTTTTTCATCCTCAAATAAATCAGATCGATACCAAAGGATATGAGGGTGGATCGTCTGTGGCAATCCATATATATTACCACCATCTCCATACGCACCGTTTACTCCATTCCATTGTGTTAGGGCTAATGCTCTAGGCAAAAAACCTTCCGTATCCACTTTGTTTTTTTCTATATATTTTTTTAGCGGTTGCAGACTATTTGTCGAGACAAGTTCAGGCACCCAGTTATAATCAACGTTAAAAAGATCATAACTTGCATTACCGGCAATCGAAAGGGCTAATTTTTGAAAAATCATGTCACGCCCAACTAACTCAATATTTACAGATACTCCTGTTTCTTTTTCATATTCTTCCGCTAACTTTTGGGTTACCTCTCCCCATGTCGTATGAAGAAAAACACCATTTAAGGATATCTGCTCTTTCACTTCGACCTCTTTATTGTCTTCTATAGCCTCTTCTTGTTTACTTAATGGTTGATTGCAAGAGATTAAAATAAAAGAGATCACAAGTATAAACATCAAGAGAGTAAAGTACTTAGTCAATAATCTCCCCCTTTCATTAACTATTGTTTCTCACGTACTGGATGACGAATGATCACTCTATAACCTTGATGGTGATCTTCATCGACTTTTATTCCATACTCAGTTCCAAAATGAATCTGTAGTCGTTTATGAACATTTTTCAAACCAATGCCATGATGTACATGACTTGAGTTTTTTTCTTTATCCAATTTGTTACTCGCCAGTCCTGGCCCGTTATCTTCAATAATAAAAATAATATCCTGTTCAATGCGCTTAGCTGTTAAAAGAATTTTCCCTTTCCCTTCTGGAAGGTTACTAATTCCATGCTTGATGCAATTTTCTACAATTGGTTGAAGGATCAGCTTGATAACGTTAAATTTTAGAATCGTTGGATCTACCTGAACAAATACTTTAAATAAACGATTACTTCTTAGCTTTTCTATGTCTAAATAATTCTTAGCATGCTCAAGTTCTCTTTCAATCGTTGTCCACTCATTATTATTATTTAAACTAAATCGAAGTAAGTTAGCTAATTTCGTTACCATTAGTGCAATATTTATTTCATCTACCTTTTCTGCTCTCCACTTAATTGCATCTAATGTATTATAGAAAAAATGTGGATTAATTTGATGATTTAACGTCTGAAGCTCAAAATTCCGCTTGTCAGATTCCATCTTTTTTGTTTGCTCAATAAGTTCAGACATTCCAGTAATCATTTGGTTAAACCCACCAACAAGTTGACCAATCTCATCTTTTCTAGACCTTTCCATACGGAAATGTTTCAATACTCCATTTCGAACTTTTTCCATATGTGAGACGAGAGCTTTAATTGGTAATGTAAAATTACTAACAATAAAAACAAGGTAAATCGAAACAATGAATATACTGATCACAACAATCCACAAAGTAAAGTTTTTTATTTGTTCAATATTTCCCGTAACCTCTTTGTTTGGCAGGGCAGTAATTAATTTCCATCCCTGCTCATTTAATTGAGTTTCAGCAATATTCCAATCCTCTTCTGGTACAAATTTTTCATGATAAAGAGAGGAGTCTGCGTCAGAAATAATGTTATTATCTTGATCAACAATCATCGTATTGTAATTTGTAAAAGATGAGGGGAAGGATAATTCCTCTCGAACAAGTGAATCAGGAATCTTTAGAACAATAACACCTAGTGGTTCGTAATAATAGGATGAACGAACTGCTCTTATATAAGCAAAGACTGGCTTCTTTGAAGATTCATCCCAATAATGGTACCATATCCCTTTTTCTTTCAATTCAAAGACTTTTAACATCAATTCAGTGCTTGGCTTAAAATCATTTCCATTAATTAACTCCAAATAATTAGGATAATACTTCATTTGTTTTGGAAAGACATATACTCCGTACGTCCCTTTTAACTGGGCAATAAGTTGACTGATCCGATTGATAAAAACCTTTTCTTCTTCAAAAGATGTTGGTGGATTAGTTTGCAAGAGCTTTTGTAAGTGTATAGATGTCACCATTTTTTCTGATTCAATTTCTGCATCTTTTAATAACCGATTAACCTGTTTTTTATTCAATTCTATATTGTCTTGAAGAAGCTGAGATGTAACCGTTTCTAACTGAGACTTAGACCGATCATATGATAAATAACCTAATAATGCTAATGGAATAATGATGGATAAGGCTATAAAGACAAACATTTTGTTAAATAAATTATCTTTTATTCTTACCTTTTTAATTTTCATTTTCCGTACCTATACTCTTTGGGTGTTTGACTTGTTCTTTTTTTAAAAATAGTACCGAAATGCTGTAGATTTTGATAGCCTACAGATTCCGCTATCTCATATACTTTCATGCTGGTTTCTCTTAGAAGTGTTTTTGCTTTGTTAATTCGCGTCTCTGTTAAAAAATCCATATATGTTTTTCCCGTTTCTTTTTTAAACAACTGACTAAGCCAGACTGGATGTAAGGATAGCTCGTCTGCGATCATTTGTAAGCTCAAATCTTCCATGTAACTAGAATGAATCATTTGAATCGCTCTCTCAATGATTGAATTGGTAGCATGTGTTGAAACCTCATGAGCAACACTCGTTAAATACTCAGATAAGACCTTTTCATATTCTTCTAATGTGCTGCATTCATCCACCTTCTCCCATACACTCATTGGTATGTCTTTAAGCTCCTTTGAGGTTTGTTCACTTATATTTGCAAGGGTTTGTGACAAATAGTTTAATGTTTTTCGCGTGATATCGTCTCTTGATTCAAGTCCCTCGAGTAATATGACCTGTTGAAAGAAAACCTTAACTACCTGACGAATGCTTTCTTCATCCTTATTTATAACTAATGATGCTAAATGGTTAGCGGTTGTAAGGTCTGTAGACATCAAATGATTAGCTTTTACATAATCCTCGCGATTGGTTAGAGAGCTTATTTGAAATTCTTTTAGTGTAGAGCTGTAAGCTTCATGCATCTCCTCAAATGACGATACTTTTGTACTGATGCCTATTGCTAACTCAATTTTTTGATATTCCTTTACCTTTTTATGAATGGACCTAGCTATTTCCTCGGCATCTTCAAAAGTTGTTAATAATACCCATCGATTTTTAGGGTCTTTAAAAAGGAGTGAGCGCATATGATCTTGGATCACATCTTGCATAATATTTCCTATAACAAAAGTCTTTAATTGATTTTCTTCTGTAAAAGGTTTCCCGTCAGGATAGCCCTTTACATCAAAAATAAGAAGTGAGAAGGATTTATTCGCTATCCAATCAATATTCCATAAACATAGTCTATGATAGAGATGTTCCTCAAGAGGTGTTCTCTTTAAACAAAATTCGACTAAATCGTTATCCCTCATCGAACGTGTTCCAATCTCTGCAAACGACTTCTGCTGCTCAGTATACTGAAGTTGTTCTTTTTCCTCTTTTATCTTTAAAAGAGTCCTGTTTACCTTTTCTGTAAACTCCTTTGTACTATATGGTTTCAATAAATAATCTACCGCACCAAAGCGTATACTTCTTCTCGCATATTCAAAATTATCGAAACCGCTTACAACGATGACCTTTGGTTGGTAGTCTTTATTTACAACTTCTTCAATTAAATCAAGACCAGTTATACCAGGAAGCATAATATCGGTAATAATTAATTCTGGATAGTGTTTATAAATGACCCCTCTTGCATCTTCCGCATTAATTGAAGTGTGCAATTCTACTTCGACATTATAAAGAGAATCAATAGCCTTTTTCATTCCCATTAAGGAATCTGGTTCGTCTTCAATTAATAATAACTTCAATCTTTTACCCTCCATTCAGTGGGAAATTACATTTATATTAACCAGAACAAGTTTTAGTGGTCAATTAAAATAATAATATGTTCTAGAATTGATGAATTTATGGGGAAATTTGGATAAAACAATTCATTGATTTAGATAAGAGTAACACAGGGGGTTAGGCCTTATTAGAGAAGAACCAAGGCTTATTTAAAAAGCCTTGGTTTCCTACAGAATACTAGATGATCAGGAACAGATGTAAGTATAATACTTACATCAAATTAATAAAAGAATATAGTGTCTAAATATATATATAAGGTAAGTAAAAATCATTTCCTTAAATACAAATCCCCAACCATATCCTGCTTCTAATGACAAAATCTATTTAATATTTAGCTTCATTAACAAGCTGCTTCATTGAGTTTAACTTTGCAGAAAGTTCGATAAACCAGTTCTCATCGCCAGTTGACAATGCTAAGTCTATTAGAAAAAGAATTTGTTCCTTGTTTACCACTTTAGAAATCGGCAATTTCTTAACCTGTTTAAGTGAAATGGATATTTTTTTACCAATTGTTTCAACAGCTTCACATTTAATGACTGATACTCTTACTGTACCTTTGAGAAAATCCAGTGATTCTATATAACCAATGATTATTTCTCCATCCTGTAACTTTCCTTTTATCCAATCACCTGTTTTTAAATTGGCCTGATTATTCATTGACATGTTTTTTCACCTTCTTACATGATTTTAAATTATTAAAATTTGAACATCCTTCTCTTTTATAGATACATCGAATGGAACTGTAATTGTTTTTATTACATTTATATCAAAAAGCAGCCTGCGAAGATTAATCCTTTGCAGCCACCTATGATTCTTGATTAATTAGGTTTACAACCTCTTTTATCGTATAATCCTTCAAAAAAGTACCAAGATGTTCTTCTGCACCTATAAAAATTGTAAAAAGAACATGCTGCATGTTTTTGCCTACAATACATTGCTTATTTGATTCAGGACATTTAGGCTGAAGGGCACCTTCAGAAGTAATCATATATATATCCCAAAGACTCACTTCACTTAAATCTAGTGCAAAAATAAATCCGCCACCTGTTCCTTCTTTTGATTTAATAAATCCATGTTTTTTTAACAAACTTAGCACTTTACGAATACGAACCGGATGGACACCAGCACTCTCAGAAATAGCATCACTTGTTGCCATTCGGTCATGCTGTAAAGCAAGATATGTTAAACTATGAACGGCAAGAGTAAATTCACTATTCATGGCCTGCCTCCTTGTGACTAGTCTTTGTATTTTTTACATAATTTAGATGATGATTAACACACTGTAATACTAAATGTTACAGATTAGATTGTCAAGAATAATTGATTTTAGGCCTATAAATATTTTCAAACTATTTCATTAGTTGGCAGCTCTTTGCGTATTTATGTTCACAAATGTTCGCAGCTTGCGTGGAAGAAAGCGACGAATCTCTTCTTCGTTATATCCAACTTGCAATCTTTTTTCGTCCTGGATAATTGGACGACGTAACATTTGTGGGTGCTTCATAATTAAAGCATAAAATTCGTAAAGTGGTAGAGAGTCAATATCTACATTTAATTCTTGAAACGTTTTTGAATTAGTAGAAATAATCTCAGTAGTCCCTTCTTCAGTCAAGCGAAGAATCGATTTAATCTCATCAATTGTAAGTGGCTGAGATATAATGTTTCTTTCAACATAGTCTATTTGATGTTCCTCAAGCCAAGTTTTAGCTTTTCGGCAAGATGTACAGCTTGGTGTTGTAAATAGATTTACCATTCTTATACACTCCTTATAAAATACTAATCATTAATGAGTATTTTCTTAAATAATTGTTCTTTTAAACTGCAATTAAAAATATTACATTTCGGAATCAAAAATATTTTGTGTAACAGATTAACTTACAGTTTCACTTTGTAAATTTTTTTTAATACCTTACTGTAATTTTAATCATTACAGTTAAGGATGTCAATCGTAAATTTTAATTTATGATTCATTATTTATTCTAGATGAGATGGGTGTAGATTAAAAATAACAGTAACAACAGCAGATGTAGCCGATCTGGAAGCCGTAACTCATGCGGTTGAGTATACCAAATCAGCACTAGGTTCTATTGATATTTAATCAATAATGCAGGTAGCTTAATTTGGAGGTTTCTCGACTTAAACTCTCAACAAACCCATAGTATAAATAAATATTTTTTTAATTAATTTTCCTTTATATTTAAATTTTATTAGTGGCCATACTTTTAAAGTATGGCCACTAGTTGTTCAATGTCTTCAATCTGATGATTTCGATATCTTCATAAAGACCAACAAAGTATGTTAAAACAGCCTTTAGTTTTATTACTAATACAATTCCCATTATAGGTAATCCTAATTGTTGGGTGATAATTCATGAAGAAAATATTAGATAATTCAATAGAGCTCTTAGCCTGGATAGTTACTTCAGTATTATTAATCAAGTTTGTACCAAGAAAAAGGATTCGTGAAGCAATAGTTTCGTTCTTATTTAAACAAGTAATTACTTGGCTCTTTGGTTTACTAGTAGTAGAGAAGGATTTAATTACCTATCCCAATCGTTTATTTTTCAAAAAAACAATTAAATCAAGTTTCACTTTTGAATACTTTGTATATCCAGGATTGTGTGCATTGTTTAATTTGTATTATCCTGAAAATAAACCCAAAATAATAAAAGTCCTTTATTACAGTTTTCATACATCAATAATAACGATCTTTGAAATTATTGCAGTAAAATATACTAACTTAATTAAGTATAACAAATGGTCATGGTATTGGAGTTTTATAACAATGTATATGAGTTATTTTCTTTCGCGTATCTTTCAAAGATGGTTTTTCAGAATAATTACAAAATAGGATTACACAAAACGTTACTTCTCAGAACTTTACCCGGTATCAATTTTATGCTGATCTTTTTATCCTCCCTCTACTTTTTTGGTAAAACTCCTTAGAAATGCAACTCCGCTCAAAGTAATAATAAATAAGGAACGTTTTTGGGGGTTATACTAAATGTATAATTAATAAAAATAAGGAGGAACCATTTTGGATCGTTTACATGAATTTGACAATATTCTTTATGGTAGAAAAGAGAATACTGATTCATTAATTAATTATTGGGTAGACTACTCTAACCCTCTTACGTGGCAATTTTGGGTTCTGATTGCTATTCTTTTAGTGCCCCTGATAATTCTTTACTTCAAAATTGATCGGAGCAAAGTATTTCTAATTGGTTTTTTTGGATATAACGTTCATGTTTTTTTACCTTTATCGATCTTTACGGTATAAATAGAGGTTATTGGCATTACCCTTATCAAGTAATCCCTTCTTTGCCAAGCATTTCATTAGACACCTCCTTAGTGCCAGTGGCTTTTATGCTTATTTATCAATGGACATTAAATAATCAGAAAAATTATTACATATACGCAATAATACTGGCTGCTATATTTGCATTTATTTTAAAGCCTATATTAGTAAATATTGGCCTTTTTAGAATGTACGGTAATATAAATTATTTTCATTTATTTATCTGTTACATATTTGTCCTATTAATATCCAAATGGATAACTAGGATATTTAATAAATTATATAAACCTAATTTTTCAGCTGAATAAGGATTAGTAAAGTACTCATTAAATTTGGGTACTTTCTTAATTTGGTATTATTTATATCAATTTTTTAAATTTTTTGTCAATTATTCGGTAAAAGACGCTTGCTTTTTCTAATTAATAGTCTGGTTGTATAAATGATTATTGAAGGAATATGAGGTAAACCCCTTTATAAATGCTTACGAGATGATTAAGTAAATATTTCTCCCTCCCTTTAATAATAAAGACAGCATAGCTAGTCTATACTCGTAAAAACTGCTGATTATGCAACAAATCCTTAATATAAATATTTTATTAATTAATTTACCTTTAGCTTTTAATTTTATTAGTTGGCCAAACATTTAGAGTATGGCCATTAATTGTTCAATGTCTTCTTTCTGATTACTCTTTTCGTTTTAAAATCCTACATCAAATCATCTAAGTTGCCTCCAAATTTTTATACCAATTTCACAAATATTTTTTCAGAGTTAATTATCCTATGTCGGGAAAAATACTCAAGCACTAGATTAAAAAGGAGGATAACTTTGAATGGATTCTCAAAAATTAGCTCCACACGAATCTTTGGACTTACATGAGGTTATTAACTTTAAAACACTTTGTGTCGCAAAATCAAAGTTAATGCAAGGACTAGCTTTTGATCAAGACCTTAGAAACCTAATGCAAAAAGATGTAGATCAATCCATCCAGTCACTAAATGACTTACAGGCAATTTATCAGCGTGCGCCTTTTGAAGCTCCTGTCCCACAAAATCGTCCAACTCCAATTATCAACTGAAAGGAAGGTTACAAGCATTGAACAATGACTATTTAGACCCCATAAATTCGTTACATGTTCCTGAGCTTGCAGATACAACTTTTGCAATGGATTTTCTTATTCGTGCAAAGGAAGCAGTAAGAAATACGGCTGTGGCTTTAACCGAAACCTCTTCACCTGACTTAAGAGCCATGCTGCGAAAGCAATTAATGCAAAGCATCGCCATGCATCAAGAAATTACGGAGCTTATGGTTGAGAAAAAATGGTTTCATCCACATGATTTAAAAGAGCAATATAAATTGGATCAGCTTTCTGCAAATAACACAATTATGGTTGGAAACATGAATCTATTTCCTGTTGAGACCAATCGAAAAGGTATGTTTGACCGTACACCCGATGAACATTAATATTGGAGGTTATATAGTATGAAGGCCGTAACATATCAAGGCATCAAAAATGTTGAAGTGAAAGAAGTTGAAGATCCAAAAATCCAAAAGCCCGACGACATGATTATTAAAGTAACAAGTACGGCAATTTGTGGATCTGATTTACATTTAATTCATGGAATGATTCCTAATATGCAAGAAGACTATGTGATAGGGCATGAACCAATGGGGATCGTTGAAGAGGTTGGTCCGGAAGTAACTAAATTGAAAAAAGGCGACCGCGTCATTATTCCCTTTAATATTGCCTGTGGTGAATGCCAATATTGTAAAAGCAACCTTGAGAGTCAATGTGATAATTCAAATGATAATGGTGATATGGGGGCCTATTTCGGTTATTCGGGTACTACAGGTGGTTACCCAGGTGGTCAAGCTGAATACTTAAGAGTTCCTTTTGCCAATTTTACTCATTTTAAAATACCAGAAACCTGTGAAGAACCTGATGAGAAATTAAGTGTTATTGCAGATGCAATGTCCACTGGCTTTTGGAGTGTTGATAATGCAGGTGTAAAAAGTGGAGATACTGTGATTGTTCTAGGTTGTGGACCAGTTGGCCTTTTTGCTCAAAAGTTTTGTTGGTTAAAAGGAGCAAAACGAGTAATAGCTGTAGATTATGTCAAATACCGTTTAGAACATGCGAAACGTACAAATAAAGTAGAGATCGTTAATTTTGAAGACCATGAGAATGTAGGAAGTTACCTGAAGGAAATCACAAAAGGCGGAGCGGATGTTGTCATTGATGCAGTTGGCATGGATGGAAAAATGACCGAAATGGAGTTCCTAGCTACAGGATTAAAGCTTCAAGGTGGCGCCATGAGTGCAATTGTAATGGCTTCCCAAGCCGTTCGTAAAGGAGGGACCATCCAAATTACAGGTGTGTACGGTGGTCGATATAATGGATTCCCACTAGGAGATATCATGCAGCGTAATGTAAACATACGCTCAGGACAAGCTCCGATGATCCACTATATGCCATACATGTTTGAATTAGTTTCCACTGGCAAGATTGATCCGGGTGATGTTGTCAGTCACGTTCTTCCACTAAGTGAAGCGAAACGTGGTTATGAAATTTTCGACACAAAAACAGACAATTGTATTAAAGTCGTATTAAAACCATAAGGAAGGAGAATTTAAGAATGGATTATGCTTTACATGAAGTGCTTGAGGTTCAGGAAATAGCCTCATTTAAAACAACCTGTTTAACAAAGTCTAAAACGATGAGAGCTCTCGTATCCGATCAAGAGCTAAAAGATATCATGCAGCAGGACATTACGATATCAAGTCGTCAGTTAGATGAATATTCTTCTATTTTATCTAAAGCACAAGGAATGCACTAGTTAGGAGATGAAAAAACATGAACTCAATGATAGAAAATTTAACTGGAATGAATGCGATGTCTGATCAAGTCATAGCCACTGACTTATTGATTTCAGCAAAAAGTGGTGTTAGAAACTATGCAATGGCAGTTACCGAAGCAGGTACACCTGAAATTAAACACACTCTTACTCGCCACCTAGAGGAAGCCCTCGACATGCATGAAAAAATATCGAACTATATGGTCTCAAAAGGATGGTATCATGCTTATGATACCAAAGAACAAATTCAACTTAATTTACAAAATATTAATACAGCAATGAATTTACCGACCCTATAACCTAGTAGAGGAACTATTTTAATTAATAAAAATAGTTCCTCTACTATAAATATAAATTCTCCATTTCCCCACCAAATGAATTTGGATTTCTACCTATTACTACATTATCGTGTAAATTATTATGAGATTGCTTTAACCTTTCTATATTGTTTTATGCCATAGCCAAATATCACATATATGGTAGAAAAAGGATGGTACCATGCTTGGCATACAAACAAACAGATCAGTTTAGATTTAAATAATATCAATACAGCATTGAACTTATCTACATTACAAACAACCCCAAGGAACAGTATAACAATTACCAGATAAACTGTTCCTAGTAAACCAATGTGATTTTATTTCGCAGAAGTAATAAAATTAATACTTCTTGCTTAATTAGTGTTTGTTTAACACTGTATAATGAAAACATTTAATTGACTATTTTTATTATGAAAAGGTCGGAGCAGGAAATTCATCAATTTTCATACGAAGTAAACTATAAGGTTTCTGGCGTAGGTCTTTTCCATAATGAAATCTAGGCTGCCGATGTAATTGGTTCACAATGACATATAAATATTGATCCGGACTAATTGAAAAAGTATCCGGCCACAAAATTCTCGGATCATGTGCGATAGTTTCCATTATGCCATTTGGCAATATTTTACATATACTGTTGTTTTCATAATCTCCAGCATAAACAGTTCCCCTTGCATCGGTAATCATTCCATCAGACGCACCTTTTTCTCCCCAATACTCCACATGATAAGTTAAATTCATATCTGGTATCGTTCTGTCTCTCAAGGCTTCTGTTGAGATCGAGAACAAATGACGACTTGTTAGTGGAGCAAAATATAATATCTTTCCATCTGGAGAAATCGCAAGACTATCAGAAGCCAATCTAAATGGATAAGTTGAACCATCTTTGTTTCGATTCATTAAAAATTGACCTTCTACTTTCGGTAAAAAATAGGGATCGGGTGAAGTTGAATTTGCACCATTTAACCGTCTAAACGCGTTTCCATTTGATAAATCTACGACGATAATTGCTCCTGGTCCTGTAGAAGAAGAATCCGTTATATAGGCATAACCTGCTTTTCCAACACGAAAATCAAAACGGACATCATTCAGATAAGTTGTAGGCAGGACAACATCTTCTGTAAAAGTATATACTTTTCTTATTGTATTGGTTTCTAAATCCACAGCGACTAATTTTGCCCCACCTTTAATGGGTTCAGAAAAATTGGGTGCCGCTGTATCTAATACCCAAAGCGTTCCCCTTCCATCTGCAACTACACTTTGGACACTGATGAAAGTCATTGTTATATTCTCAGGGTTAACCAAATTGGTTTGTAAATTAGGATAAGGCTGCAGTTTATCCTCAACAATTTCCGCTACCGTAAATTTAACATCGTCTCCCCATTTCGGAAAACAAATGAAAATGCGATTGGTTTCTGTCACACTAACACCTGTAGGCATTGCTCCATAAAATGAATATACTAGTTCAAACTTACTGAAATATTTTTCCATAGGTAACATTGGTTCCATGATATCCTCCTCATCAAATAGAACTGGATATCACCTATATATGATTAAAATTTTTTCTAGTGCCTGGTTCTTACGGTGTATTTCAATTAAACTCTAAAACAGAATTAAAACAATTTGATGAAAAGTGAATTGAAGGGACGAACGTATTCAATCACATTTAGGAAACTCTTCCTAATTATCCATCTAATTACCGGTACCCATAAATCATCCCTGCAGTAACATAGCTTCACTTGTTATACGAGATCTTAGTCCCAACTAGCCTCAAACATGTTTCTACAAGTAGGAGGTGAAACTGTTTTGCGGACGGGATCATAGTCCCACGAGCCATACGTTCTACCCCGGCTACAGTTAGCATATATCGATATAAAAAATACTCAACCAGAAATATTTGGTTAACCTTATAATACAATCCGGCCAGATTGAGGAAGAAAAGATATGGATAAAGTATTTTATACTCCAAGACGTGTTAATAACACTTATCGATAGAGTGAAATTACAGTAAATGAAGATCCGTAAGAGAGACTCAACTAAGGAAAATTAAAAAAATCACCAAAATAGTAAAGACATTTAGCTGATATAAATAACAAAAAAGCTTCAATTCCTAAACCAGGAACTGAAGCTTTACTCTGATGATCCGAGAGGGATTCGAACCCCCGACCCCTACCCTGTCAAGGTAGTGTTCTCCCACTGAACTATCGGATCAATATATTATTTTATGTAACACTTTAAGCTACATATTCTATTATATTCAGTTACCTACCTCAAGTCAACACTTCTTCTCTATCACTGTTCGACTTATTTCCCAGAAAATATTTGAATCATGTCAAAATGGATTTATCATATGACAAAACCCTCCCATTTTGACACGATTCTCATCATTATTCTTCAAAACTCTGGAATTCTATTTCTACTACTGTATCCCTTTTTCTTCAAAATATTTCGCTGCACCTGGATGTAATTCCAGATTTCCTAATCCTTCAAGTGCAGTCTCAGGTGTAATCAATTCACCTTTAGCATGCGTAATTTTATCTGTGTTCTCAAATAGTGATTTTGTCATCTCATAGACTAGCTCTTCATCTAAGTCCTTTGTTACAACAAGCATCGCCTTTACAGCGACTGTTGGTACATCTTCTTCTATCTTATATGTTCCTGCAGCAACTGTATCTTGTGCATAATAGGGATACTGATCAATTAATGCTTGTATTTTATCTTCTGCAAATGGAACTATCACGATATCGTTTTGGGCTGATAGTGCTTCTACCGCTCCTGTTGGCGTCCCTGCTGTTATGAATGCTGCGTCGATGGTTCCGGCTTGAATGCCATCAGTCGATTCATCAAATGATAGGTTTTGAGGTTTAATATCTTTATCTGTTAATCCATGAGCCTCTAACACTTGCATGGCATTGATATATGCCCCGGAACCTGGAGCACCTACTGATACTGCTTTTCCCTTTAAGTCTTCTACGGATGTAATACCGCTATCTTTCGTTGTGACAAGTTGAACTGTTTCAGGATATAACGATCCAATTGCTTGAATATTATCAATCGCATTTCCTTCGAACATTTCTAATCCATCAATGGCATATGCGGCAATGTCTGTTTGTGAAAATGCTATTTCCGCTTCTCCAGCTCTTAAGGTTTCCATGTTTTCAGCTGAGGCACCTGATGTTTGTGGTGTTATATTTGCATTTGTGTTGTCGGTAATAATTTTTCCGATCTGGCCGCCGAGTGGATAATAAGTTCCACCTGTACCACCTGTTAATAAGCTTAAATCTTGCTTATCACCTGAATTATTTTCAGATCCGTTTGTGCCCTCTTCTTCATTCGTATTCCCTGAATCAGCACCACTATTACAGGCAGCCATGACCAACATGAAGGCAAGGAGTAGGATAAATACCAAGCTATGACGCATTTTTTTCATCTCTGTTCCCCCTTTGAAATTTTAGGTAAAGCGATAGCTCTTTTTTATATATGATGAAACCTCTCTGTACATGCATATGAATCTTGACAAGTTTCCTATATATACCAACATAGAGTGCTAGTTCCCAGATAATTCTGTATAGTATAATATCCATACGTATATTCATAAAAACGAAAGAAGAAGGATAACCAATGGCACTTGATCAGAAAGAAATCTTAACAAAAATTATTGATACAAGTCCTGATATTATCGTATTGAAGGATTACAAGGGTCGTTGGATCAAAACAAATCAGCGTACACTTGATATTTTCGGGTTAGATGAACATTCTTATGAAGGTAAAACAGATGAAGAACTAGGACATCTAAGTGCTGGCATTGCTCCTTTCGCACCTGACTTTGCATCCTCTGACCAGAAAGCATGGGATGAAGGAAGACAAATTAAAATAGAAGAAATTATTACAATCAACGGAAAGGATCATATATTTGAAGTCATAAAAACCCCTGTCTACAATTCACTCGGAAATCCCGATACAATTGTCGTCATCGGTCGGGATATAACTGATTTATTAAGCAGTAATCAAACATATAAATCTATATTTGAACACCATCCCTATGGTGTCTTTTCACTAGATACAGATGGGATTTTTCTAGATATAAATCAGGAGCTTCAAAAAATCACTGGATATCATAAAGATGAGCTTATTGGTCATCACTTTAAATCTGTTATTGCAAAGGATAACCTTCCGTTCATAATGGAGAAGTTTGATCATGTTAAATACGGACGAACTCAAACACATGAAGCAAAGATTGTGAGAAAAGATCGTATACTTGTTGACTTACAAATTACAACAATCCCCTCTATGTTAAATGGAAAATTAATAGGAATTCATGGAGTTGCCAGAGATATAACAGATCAAAAACTAAGTGAACATGTAAAAGTTTTTCAGTACAGATATTTAGAAAGAATTGCGTCTGGAGAACCTATTCAAAAGATTCTACAAGGTATCGTTGAAACTGTTGAGATGCTGTCAAATCAAAGTTATTGTTCGATTATGCTTTATGAAAAAGAACATAATTGGCTTCGTGTGGCATATGCTTCCAAACTTCCTTCATCATTTTTGGAACGGGTAGACCAGTTTCCTGTTATGTCTAACAATGCTTGCTGTGGGCATGCTGCCTACACAAAAAAGTTAACAATTACCTCAAATGTAGAGACCGATCCTAATTGGGAAAAATGGAGAAGCTTTGCATTAGATCATGGGATCCATTCGTGTTGGTCAATGCCAATTTTATCGACTAAAGGTGTTCTCTTAGGAACATTCGCTATTTATCATCCTCAAGTTCGTGCACCTGAACGCTACGAAATTGAGTTGTTAAATGCTTTTAGCTATCTTTCCGGTCTCGCATTGGAACGAAATATAAAAGAGCAGGAAATCCATTATTTAGCATCTCATGACATATTAACAGATCTTTATAACATTCGTTTCCTTCATGATATTTCCCAAGACATTATTCAAGAAACGAAGGAAAATAAAACGAAATTTGCGATTTTAGTCATGGACTTAGATCGTTTCAAACCGATTAATGATTCATTTGGTCATGCATTCGGTGACAAGCTTCTTCAACAAGTTGCCAAAAGAATTACCGATCATGTGCGTGATGGAGATATTGTATCTCGTATGGGCGGCGATGAATTTGTCCTTCTTTTACGGGATGTTTCTGATAAAAAACTTTTATTTACGATTGCAGAAAGAATTATTCATGAAATCAGAAAGCCTATTATAATAGAAAATCGAGAATTTCATGTTACTGCAAGTATTGGGATTAGTATTTTTCCGGATCATGGAAACTCCTTAGATCTTCTCATTAAGAATGCCGATATTGCTATGTATCAAAGAAAGGGAGCTGGCGGTAAGTCTGTCGCATTGTATGATGAATCCATGACAGAGCGAGGAATTGAGTTATTCATGCTTAACGAGGAGCTTCGCCATGCATTAAGTAAGAACCAATTCGAACTATATTATCAACCTAAGATGAATGCAGAGATAGGGAAAGTAATCGGTTTTGAGGCCTTAATCCGTTGGAATCATCCCGAAAAAGGATTAGTCGGTCCAGCTCATTTTATCCCTTCAGCAGAGGAAAGTGGCTTTATCGAAGAATTAGGTAGTTGGGTCATTTGGGAAGCATGCAGGCAACTCCACGAGTGGAAGAAACAGCAGTATCCACTTGTCCCTATAGCGGTTAATGTCTCAATCAATCAGTTTATCCTTACTGACATTCCAGTACTTGTAGAAGAAACATTATCTGAATTTGAGCTTCCTCCCAATTGTTTAGAAATTGAAATCACTGAAAGTGTTCTCAACCAACATAATCAGCATATCCAACATTCTGTGAAACGATTGCAGGATTTAGGAGTAAAAATTTCGATTGATGATTTCGGTACAGGTTATGCTTCAATTACGTATCTAAGACAAATTCGGATTGATACAATTAAAATTGACCGGTCATTTATTTCAACTCTTCCTAATAACCAGGAAGATGCAGCCATTGTTTCAGCCCTTATTACTCTTGCTCGTGAGTTGAATATTCAAATTATTGCAGAAGGTGTTGAAACAAAGGAACAGCTGGACTTCCTATTATCTAAGGGTTGTACAGATTTTCAAGGATATTATTTTAGTCAACCTCTTCCTGCACAAAAAATAATAGAGCTTATAAGATCGAGTAGAGGAAAAATAATCTAATTATTTTCGCCCCTCTCACACCACCGTACGTACGGTTCCGTATACGGCGGTTCAATTTATATTACAGTGTGTACTTTTAGATAATGATCTAAAGCAGAGGGAAGACCCCTCTGCTTTAGTCTTTTGTTTGAGATTGCTCTTTGAACAACTTTCGATAAACCGATGTATCGATAACCTCTTCGACAGAAGGTTAATCCCTTCGCCTCTCCCTCAGGGATTCCTAATTGGATAAGCGATTTGATTCGTTTCTTCGATACCTTCCATTGCTTCCATATGATGACTCTAATTCTGGAGCGAAGCTTCTTATCTATCTCAGTCATTGCTTTTTTCATATTCGAGATTCTAAAGTAGTTAACCCACCCAAGTATGACTTGTTTTAGTTTTAAGGTTCGGTAGTCTAGCGAAACACTCCAATTTCGCTTTGTTAATTTTCGAAGCTTCCTTTGAAATTTTTGTATTGACGTTGAATGGGGTTTTACTTGGTATTTCTCATTCTTAAAATCGTAATAATATCCAAATCCTAAGAATTTCAAATCTTTTGGACGGGAGATTTTACTCTTTTCTCCGTTGACTATTAACCCTAATTTATTTTCTATAAATCTCACAATTGATTCCATCACTCTATTCGCTGCTTTCTCACTCTTCACGAAGATTAGGGCATCATCAGCGTATCTCACGAATTGGAGTCCTCTACTTTCTAGCTCCTTATCAAGTTCGTTCAACATAATATTACTAAGCAGTGGGCTTAGGTTTCCTCCTTGCGGAGTTCCAACTGGTGTTTCTTCATATTTCCCATTCACCATAACTCCACTGACAAGATATTTCCTTATTAGGGAAATGACATCTCCATCATCTATTGTATTAGAGATGATCCGCATGAGTTTATCGTGATGAACTGTATCGAAAAATCTTTCAAGGTCAATATCCACAATCCAATCGTATCCATCATTTAGAAATTCCAAGCTTTTAATAATTGCCATCTCACAACTTCTTTTTGGTCTAAAGCCATAACTGAATTCACTGAATTGCTTTTCAAATATTGGACTGAGAACTTGATGAATGGCTTGTTGAACTACCCTATCCACTACTGTTGGTATTCCCAATTTGCGCATCTTACCATTTTCTTTTGGGATCTCCACTCTTAAGGCAGCTTGTGGTTGGTACTTTCTTGTTCTGATGCGCTGACGTAGCTCATCCTTGTTCTCTCTCAGATATTGTTTCAGTTCATTGACCGTTATTCCATCGACCCCACTAGCACCTTTGTTTTTATATACACGCAAGTAGGCTTCATTCATATTTTGATTACTTAGAATTTGTTCTAAAAGTTCCACACTCGTTTCTCCTTTCCTCTCACGTAGTAAGTGATAGCTCCATTTTGGTTATCCTTTGAGGTACTCTCATACTTTCACCATTAACACATTCGGAGTATGTCACTTACGCATTCGTGGTGTTGAAACACTATAAATTGTTCAGCCCTTCATGAAATTACTTCACTACTATGGCTTCTGCTGACTTCTTGCGGCTAACCTTTTTCGACTGTACCCTTTGTACATCCGCAAGATCTCCCAGGGTAAGACAACCATCTTTCCTCTTTTACTCGCCTGATCTACTTTACAAAGTTACGCACATCTTTTGGACTTTAACTTGTTTGGGAGTCTTATCCCTTTGTAAAGCCTTAGTATCAGATTTCTGTTCGTCGAGCCAAGATTTTATTCCACGCTTCCTCCAGCCCTTATCTCACGATAAGTACCTTGCGCTTCCTTAGTGGTTGGTCGATGTGTACCCCCACAGTGGACTTTCACCACCTAGATAGTTGCCATGCCTGGCACACCAAAAGAAAGAGCTAACCTCAATGAAGTGGTCCCTATGTCAAGGACACTTTGAAAAAAAGGCCTTAAATTTTGAGAATTAATATCGTATTCTTCCGTTAAGGAGGAGATACGACAAAAGAACCAGTAACTCTTCTGCCTTTAGAAAGTTACTGGTTCTTAAATTTTATCCGTGTCTTAAAATTATTTATGAATAGATGTTTTATAAAGTCAATTGATAGCTTTCGCGTATTTATGCTGGGAGAAAGTGTTCCTTGTTACATTCAGAGGTATTGTAAACAATTGGATGACTCAAAATGGCAGTGGTTTTATGTACAGATGTCGGAACCTGTTACCTTTGTTACTGACATGGCTTATCTTTTCTACGTACTAAAATGGATCCTAAAGTATGATTTTGACGATTTATCCTATGCTGTGTATTTTCAAGATATTATGGATCCCGAAAGTAATCCTCAATCACTAATCAAAGATGAGTGGTTACCCGTTCTACGGAATCGATACGGGCAGCGCTTGAAGAAAGAATTATACGAAATCCATTATAGCTTGAATGAAGAATCGGACAATGACGTCAATGTCGATGATTCTGTCATATTTTAAGTGGATATTCACCTGTTTTCAGATATTCTGCATATTGGTTAGGGGAGAGCTTTGCTAGTTTCCATTGATACCGGTCATTATTATAATAATCTATGTAGTTATCAATCTCCTGACGGAGATCTGTATAACTACCACAGTTTTTCAAATTGATTTCATCCTTCATATGCCCAAAAAATGATTCCTGCGGTGCGTTGTCCCAGCAGTTACCACGTCGGGACATGGATTGCCTAAGTTCCTTATCTTTTAACAGTTGGCGGAAAGAGATGCTTGTATAATGACATCCTTGGTCAGAATGGACAATGGCATCAGTTTCTAAGCTATCACCGTGGTTTTCTAGTAGGATTTTGATTGTTTCTAATACAAAATCGACTTCAAGTGACTCACTTGGAACGTACGCCAGCACCTGTTTCGTGAAGGCATCCTTTATGACGGAAAGATAAGCCTTACGGCCATTATTGTAATAAAGATATGTTATATCTGTAAGGAATATTTTCCCGGCACCATGCTTTTCAAATTCCCGATTTACTATATTTTCTGATATGGTATCTGTCTTCAATGCTTTAGCCATTCTTCTGTAGGGGTTTGCTTTTCTGATTGGACAAAACAAATTGAACTTTTTCATTAGGCGGCTGATTTTCTTTTGATTCATCCTTAAGCCCATATGCAGAAGGCGCATATATATACCGCGTCTACCTTTGTCATATCCACGAAATCGATAAGCTTCCAAAATTAATTCAAAATCCTTTTTATCCTGCTCATCTTTATTTCTGCGTTTATCTGCGGACTTAAGCCAGTTGTAATAACCACTTCTAGACACACCTGCCATTTCACAAAGCCAATTGATATTAAGCTCATTATTATCTCTCAGAGTCATTTCTTCGATGAGTCTGAATTTTTCTTCTGGCGTTGCTTCTGGTTTTCCTTCCATTCTGCCTGTCTGTCTAGAAATTCTGTTTTTTTTAGAAATTCATTCTCTTGTTTTAGGTACCTTATTTGATGTTCCAAACGTTTTATTCGATCCGTATTTGATAATTCCTTAATGGAATGACGACCAGAATTTTTACCTCTCATGTCTTGATAGCCATCTATTCGTTCTGCATAATCTTTAACTCTTTGAACTAGACTGTCCTTTCTTCTTTTCCCTAAAAGAGTAGGATCAATTTCCATATCACGCAGAATAGCCGATGGTCCTTTTCCAGATTGGTATTCCTGATAAAATCGTTCTTTAAATTCTTTTGTGTAAGATATACTTGAATCACTTACTTTTTCGATGAAAGGATTGGACAGTAGCTGTTTTTGTTGTTCTTCTGAAAATTTGTTTTTCCCCATTTTACACCCTCACCTATTTGAATAATTAAAATATAACAAAAAAAAGACCCTGCAAAACAGAGTCAGTAAAAAATTCAAGGACAAGCCTCTTTTTTAAAACTGTCTATTTTATAGGGTCCATTTTACAAAAAGTTAGCTCTCTTCTTAACTTATGCATTCACATTTTCCTTCTTCTTCACAGTCGGAAGCTTCTCCAATGCTGCATCAAAATCCTTAATTAAGTCATCCACCTTTTCTAACCCTACACTTAATCGAAGCAATCCATCAGAAATCCCACGTTTTTCACGTTCAGCTGGCGGCATTGCTGCATGCGACATTTTTGCCGGATAGGAAAGAATTGATTCAACCGCTCCTAAGCTTACAGCGAAAACAGGAAGCTCAACATTCTCCACCAACGTTCTTACTGCATCTCCATCCGCTAGTTTAAATGATAAAACCGCACCAGGTCCGTCTGCTTGATATCGCTGTGTATCATGTCCCGGATGAAAGCTTAAGCCCGGGTAGTATACTTCAACCACCTTTGGATGGTCAGCTAAAAACTCAGCGATCTTTAATGCGGAAGCTTGTGATTGCTGCAATCTTACATGCAATGTTTTTAACCCTCTAAGAACTAACCATGCATCCTGCACACCAAGAACTGCTCCGAATGCATTTTGTAGTTTATATAAGCGATCCCCAAGCTCAGGGTCTTTTACAACCGCAAGTCCTGCAAGTACATCACTATGACCTGCTAAAAACTTCGTTGCACTATGAAGCACAACATCCACACCAAGCTCTAATGGTCTTTGAAGTTCTGGTGTCAAAAACGTATTATCTAAAAAGGTTAAACAATTATTGGCTTTTGCTAAATTCACAATACCTTGAATGTCCGTTACCTTTAACAACGGATTTGAAGGTGTTTCCATATAGATCACTTTCGTATTTGGTCTAATTTCAGATGCAACCTGATGAAGATCTGTCATATCAACAAATGTATGCTCAATTCCAAAACGAGTTAATACATCTGTAATAATCCGAAATGTCCCGCCATATACATCCTCGGTGACCAATACGTGATCACCTTGCGATAATAATAAGAATGCTGTTGAAATAGCAGCCATTCCTGAAGAAAATGCCAACCCTCTTGATCCACCCTCTAATTCTGCGATAGCTTGTTCCAAAGCTTCGCGTGTCGGATTTCCTGAACGGGCATAATCATACTTCCCAAACTCATCAATATTAAATTGATGAAAGGTGGAAGAATGGTGAATAGGCACACTTACCGATCCTGTGCTATGATCCACCTTTGATTCATTATGAAGTAGTTTTGTTTGAAATGACCAATTATGATTGCTCAACTGCTACAGCTCCCTTCATTGCTTTAAATGCTTGTGTAAGATCTTCTATAATATCTTCCGCATGCTCAACACCTACTGAAAAACGCAATAACTTGTTACAGACACCATTTGCAATGCGAATTTCTTCAGGTATGTCCATATGTGTTTGGGTAGCCGGGTACGTAATGAAACTTTCAATACCACCTAAACTTTCTGCAAAACAAATGGTTTTCAAGTTTTTAAGGAATGGATTTACCCATGCTTCATCCTGCAAACGGAAAGAAAGCATTCCACCTTTTCCCGGATAAAGAACATCGAGTACATCAGGATGCTCCTCTAAAAATTGTGCAACCTGCTGAGCATTTTGCTGGTGCTGTCTCATACGAAGAGATAATGTTTTCATCCCTCTCATTAATAACCATGAATCGAATGGAGATAACACCGCTCCGATCGCATTTTGGTGCTGAAAAAACTCATCACTCAGTTCCTGCCCTTTGGTTACAACTAAACCGGCAAGTACATCATTATGTCCGCCTAAATATTTTGTTGCACTGTGAATCACAATATCAGCACCAACTAATATTGGTGTTTGAAGAACAGGAGTATAGAAGGTATTATCCACAATCACTAAGATCTCATGTTTTTTTGCAATTGCTGCTAATTCCTTTATATCTGTTTCCTGCATTAATGGATTTGTTGGTGTTTCAATAAATAGTGCTTTTGTTTTTTCATTGATTAACTTTTCTGTTTCCGCTGGATTTGTGAAATCATCGTATTGAAAAGATAGTCCGTACTTTCTCCACTCTCTTTCAAATAATCGATATGTTCCACCATATAAATCAGATGAGACGATTAGTTCATCTCCACTTTGAAATAAAGCCATGATCGTTTGGATGGCAGCCATTCCCGAGCTGAAAGCAAATCCCCGATCACCATGCTCTAAGTCAGCAATTGCCTGCTCTACAAGCAATCTGGTTGGATTTCCTGTACGTATATAATCAAACCCTGTTGATTCTCCAATCCCTGCATGACGATATGCTGTAGAAAAATAAACTGGAGGGTTTACAGTACCTGTTACATTTTCACTTCTGTTACCAATTTGGGCTAATTTCGTTTCAATTCGTTTGCTCATGTTTGTCACTCCTAAAGTTTGAATTAATCATTATGGACATGAGAGAAAGCGTTCCTTATCTTCTAAGGCAAAATAAAAAGTCTTCCCCGTTAAGAAGAAGACTGTGTTGTTTTGAGTGCGCTTCTTCTTATCTCTCAAGCATAAAGCTGGTGTGGCTTGCTGGATTTAGCACCTTGGCACTCGTGGAAGATCTTTCGTAAAATCTGTTAGCTTAATATTTACTTATGAACTTAGAACCTACTTAATTTGTTTAAGTGGGTTTTTAGAAGCACGCAATGCTTGCGGCTTGCGATGCAAGCCAGCGACAGATGATGAAAAATGCTTCGAACAAACAAAATCGCTTTGTTCGCTTCATTTTTCATCATCTGTCGGTGCTTTTAAAAACCAACATAGGTATATTCTAAGAAAATAAATATCAATCACCAGATCTTCACTCGTTATGAACCGGTTGCTGAGGCTTCATAGGGCCAGTCCCTCTGCCTCTCTTGATAAGAAATATATGAAATTGTTTGGTTTACTTTTTTTACTACTTTACATGATTCGAGTTTAGAATGCAATACAATTATTGTAATAGTTTGATTTGTATAATTATTCGAACGTAAAAAGCCGACGTTTTGTCGGCTTCTACTTAGATTTCGATTTTTCATTAAAATAATTAACAGAGTACATAGATCCTTCTGCAACCATTGAATTATCTTCTATATCATAAGGATCGGGATGTCCGGCTTTTTCCATAACTGGTTCTTTCCTAGATAAAAGGATTTTTGCTTTATTTTTTATACGCTGAATTCCATAATTCATTTTATCTTTTCGTTTCTCATCTTTTAATAAATAAGAAGTAACACCTATTGTCGATAGCGCAACACCGGATAAAACCACTGTCCTCTTTGATAAGGCTTGTTTTTTCATTGTGATTCTCCTTTCACTCTTTTTTAATAGGTTTACCATGTACATTCCCTTGTCCCATTTTTTCAAACCTTTTTTCTCTATCTTTCTATTTGCATTTTTAAGGATGAATCCACTCAGGCGTGTTAAAATAGAAAATGGTTTCAAACATATACATTAAGGAGGGAAATGATGAGTAAACAAACAGGTATTATAAAGGAGCGTTCCTTTTTTTCAGCATCTTTAGAGGAAGAAGTAACATTGCTTATTTATCTTCCGGAAAATTTTTCTCCTTTATATAAGTATAGTTTGTTAATTGCACAGGATGGTCAGGATTATTTCAAGCTGGGCCGGGTTGGCAGACAACTCGAAGCACTCATGAAAGAAGAAGAAATTGAGAATGTTATTGTTGTAGGAATTCCATACAAAGATGTCGATGACCGCCGAGATAAATATCATCCTGATGGAGTTAAGGTTAAGCAGTATATACGTTTTCTTGCACATGAGCTTGTTCCATATTTGGATGAAGAATTTCCAACCTACCAAATTGGCTACGGCCGTGCTCTTATCGGGGATTCTTTAGGGGCATCCGTTTCCTTGCTGACAGGCTTAATGTATCCAAATATTTTTGGTAAACTTATTTTGCAATCCCCATTTGTTAATGATGGTGTATTGGAAGCAGTTGAAAACTTTACTTCATCTACCCGTCCAATTGTTTATCATCAAATCGGAAAGAAAGAAACAGCTGTAAAAACAACTCATGGTGAGATCCTTGATTTTGTGACACCAAACCGCAAGCTTGCAGAAGCGATTGAAAAAAAGGATTTTCATACACCTATGAAGAATTTGATGGCGATCATACATGGAAGTATTGGCAGCCTTCTTTAACGCCGATTTTCAAGCAAATATTTGAGTAATTTTCAGACACATCATACGTACATATGTTTATTTTCAAAAATTTGATATACTAACATTACAATGACTCGTTAGGAGGGAATGACATGAAATACGGAATTGCCCTTTTTCCATCTAAAAAACTACAGGATCTTGCCAATTCATATCGTAAACGATATGACACGAATTACGCTTTAGTTCCACCGCATTTAACGTTAAAAACAGCATTTGATGCAGATGATACTGAAATTAAAGCTATCGCAAAAGAGTTACGTGACATCGCTAATGCAACAAAACCTTTGCACATTTCCATTAAGAAGGTAAGCTCTTTTTCACCTGTGAATAACGTCATTTATTTAAAAGTAGACCCGACAGATGAGCTTAAAGCTCTCCATGAAAAGCTGCATACAGGATCACTGAATAGCAATCCGGAGTATGCATTTGTTCCACATATAACAATTGGTCAAAAACTATCAGACGACGAACATTCAGATGTGTTGGGAAATCTTAAAATGTTGGACATTCGTCATGAAGAGGTTATTGATCGTTTTCACCTTTTATACCAATTAGAAAACGGTACTTGGACTGTCTACGAAACATTTTTACTCGGAAAGGAAAGCGAATAATTGAACATACAACAAGTCACAACAAAAGAACAACTAGATGATGCATTTTCAGTACGATACACTGTTTTTGTAGATGAACAACAAGTTCCAGTAGAAGAAGAAATTGATCAACTTGAAGATGAGGCAACACATGTCGTGCTATATGATGACAACCAAAAGCCTGCCGGTGCAGGACGGGTGCGAGTTGTTGACGGCATAGGCAAACTTGAAAGAATCTGTGTTTTATCAACAAGCCGCAAAAACGGCGCCGGCCGAATGATTGTTGAAAAATTAGAAGAAATTGCAACACAGCAAGGTGTAAGCAAACTAAAGCTTAACGCACAAACACATGCAATTCCTTTTTATGTGAAGTTAGGCTATGAGGTTGTGTCTGATGAGTTTATGGACGCAGGTATTCCTCATGTGACGATGATCAAGGAAATAGAAAAAAGCTAACATTGGGTTAGCTTTTTTCTATTTATCCTTCTTTACAAGCTTTTTGCGATCCTTCAAACCCGGCGGCTGCTCCAGCCAATTGTTATTTATCATAATATCCGCGCCAGTTTTTGCAAAGTCTGCAATTTCTATAGATAACCTTTCATAATTTACTGCCAAATCCGCTCGTTGACTTGCTACTGCCGCTGTTGCGTAATTACCTGAACCTGCTGCACTAAGCAATGACATTTGGAACATCATTAATTTATCTGAGTAAGTTTGTGATGTCGAATCACTTACACAAACATCCGGAGAACCAGGTGCTAGGATATCACTTTCAGCCAATGTTTTCGTAAAGATTTTTACATGTTTTTTTGAAATTTCGCTTCCTCTCATCATATATTCCTGTACTTCCTTGTTTTGAGATGTCTGTCCAAAGCTTAAACATAATTTACTGCCGATTGAATTGGTTTGGATATTCATGTATAAATGAGAAATTTCAATCGCGTTTAATGGGCGTTTCTCTGAAAAAGGATTTAATCCACTAAGATATTTTTTCGTCTCCACATAATCACTGTTCTCTGGTACTTCTATGTACGGTGCTTTGACATAAAATCCTTTTTTGTCAGCAATTTCAAGTGTGGAGTTATATAATTCTGCCGCCTTTTGCAAACACTCCGTAAAGAAATGTCTTGTATCTTCTCGTACACACATTGCTAAGCAACCTGAATACCCAAGCATGGCAACCTTTGACATGTGATTAATATAGATAAGGATAAAAGTGTCGGAGTATAGTTTTTGTGCATTTGTATATAAATCTTCATTTGTAAACCCCACCGGTTCTGCATATTTATGTTTCCGAAAAAATTCTGTTAAAAAATTTAAATTATGATTTGCTATATCATAAGATTGTTGAACCCCTGCTCTTATCTCACTCTCCTCTATATCAATCAGCATATGTGATAACATTGTCTTTACCATGCTCTCATTCATATAGGTCGTCCATAGTGATGCAATTTCAGTTGAGGTAAGTTTGTTATAATCTTCAGACACGTATACCCCTCCTTCGGCCAATGAAGAATTTTTTTATATTCTTTCCTATCTTTCCTCTTATTATTTCAATTCTTTCTCTCTTATTTCTTATAGTATAAAAACTATTATGACGCTAAAGATACTATATATGGACGTGTGTGACGGAGGTTTTTAACATGCATTTTGGACAAATAACGATTGAACTATTTTTTGGATTTATTGCTTTATTTGTTATCACAAGAATATTAGGTAAAACACAAATCACACAAATTACAACATTTGACTTTATCTCTGCTCTTGTTCTAGGAGAATTGGTCGGGAATGCCGTTTTTGATGATCACGTTAGTATTGCTGAAATATTTTATGCTGTTTTTATTTGGGGGCTTCTCATCTTCATCTTAGAAATGATTACGCAAAAGTGGAGTAAAACAAGGGGATTTCTTGAAGGAAAGCCAACCATTATTATTAGAGAAGGACAAATACAAAGAGACAGCTTAAAAAAGTGTAAGCTGGACATCAATCAATTACAGCATTTAATTCGATCAAAGGGTGTTTTCTCGATTAGGGAGTTGGAGTATGCCATTCTTGAAACAGATGGAACTGTTAGTATTCTAAAAAAAGCTGAATTCGAAAATCCGACCAAGTCAGATCTTCAAGTGAGTCAAGAAAAAGTTCATATCCCCATTACAATTATTAGCGACGGCAAAGTTTTGAAGGAAAATTTAATTGAAGCTGGTTTTAATTACACCTGGCTTGAGCAGCAATTAAAGCAACAGAATATTTTTCGGACAGAGGAAGTTCTCTATGCAGAGTGGTTAGAAGGGAAAGGATTACACGTTCAGTCATTCTAACATCATCAAAAAAGGACTGGTTTCAGTTGAAACCAGTCCTTTTTCGTATTTAAACATATTCATTCAAGTGTTTTCCTTTTCCTGTATATGTTGCTACATAGCTATTCTGCTTCATTTTTTCTTTTAAAATATCTGCAAACTTTTGTTGTTCTGCCTGTGAACTTTCTCGGAGATGACGAGTATTCAGAGTGACTCCAGATGTTGGTAAAACATATGCATAATGTTGTTTAACTGAGACAGATCGATTAGCGTATTGAGTGTATGTATCATGTTGTATCGGTAAGATATATCCCACTTTTACCACCTCTTATTCTTTATTTCCCGTGTCTATGGAAGGTTAAACCATTTTCTTTCACTTTTCGTTCAGTTCTCGTTCTGTTATCATAGATTTTGTCGCTTCATTTATTCGCTTATACTAAATTTCTATATACATACGATGAAATATCCAATTTTAAGGGAGGAGGACAACAATGAATTCAGCAAAAATAAAGGAATCAATCATCTCCTTAACACAATTACCTCAGCAGGAAATCCAAAGAATATATGAAGAATCTTTAAAAGAGGCTGTTGTTTGCAGGTGCTGCGGAAAACCGGTGAAGCTGTATTTAGGCATTAACCATCCTCCCTATTTTTATCACTCAAACAGAGAATTAAATGAAACATGCCAGAAACAATTTCATGTCGATTTTCCGAAACAAGAAGAAACACCAACTCATGAAACAACAACAGAGAACGACTCTGAGCAAAATGGGTTTCGGTTACCAAAATCAAGAAGTATTGCTACAGCTGACAAAAAAGAAACAACAAAATGGTGTGAACCAAAAATGCTAAAAGGGAGAACTCCCTTTACAATAAAAGTAAAAACTCCTGCGTCCCTATTGGGCATTCCACTAGATGTGGAACAAAAAGAAGCTGTCACAACGACTGAAGGACCTTTGCTTATTTTAGCCGGGGCCGGTAGTGGAAAAACACGTGTATTAACAACAAGAGCTTTGTACATGATTGAGGAAAAAGAGATTTCGCCTACATCGATGATGCTTGTCACCTTTACAGCAAAAGCAGCAAAAGAAATGCAGCAACGGCTCATTGCAAACTCTTCTATTCAGGCTGCAAAGCTTAACCAATTGCTAATCGGTACATTTCATAGTATTTTTTATAAAATTCTTCTCCATCACGATCGTGAGAAGTGGAATAGCCGACACCTGTTAAAATGGGATTGGCAAAAGGAAAGCTATCTAAAAGCCTCCTGCAGAGAATTAGGAATAGATGAAAAGGACTTTCCATTTGACCAAGCCATTCAACAAATCGGTTATTGGAAAAATACAATGTATATGCCCCAGTGTATAAAGCCTGCTGATGATTGGGAGCAAACCGCACTCACTCTTTATAGAGAATACGAGGAGCAAAAACAACAGCGCGGACAATTTGACTTCGATGATATGCTTGTGAAGTGCTATGAGCTATTAAATGAAAATACTGATCTTTTATCCTCTTACCAGCAGCGGTTTCAGTATTTCTTAATCGATGAATTTCAGGATATTAATCCTGTGCAATATAAGCTTATTAAGCTATTATCCAGTCATACTAACAATCTATGCGGTGTCGGGGATGATGATCAAACCATTTACAGTTTTAGAGGCAGTCAACCGTCATTTATTTTGAATTTCAAACAAGAATACCCATCAGCAAAAGTAATTACACTCTCTGCTAACTATCGTTCTGATCATCAAATTGTCTCAACAGCAAATGATGTTATATCAAAAAACAAACAAAGACTCAGTAAGCAAATGATCGCTCAATATGAAACACCACACTCACCTGTTGCTTTTTTTCCATATGATGAAGAGGAAGAAGCTACAATGATTTTGCAAGATATGAAGGAGAAAATTGAAGCAGGAGCAAATCCCGAAGAGTTTGCTGTTTTATATCGTACACATACAGGTGGACGAGCAGTATTTGAACGATTTGTTCAATCAAGCATTCCTTTTACTATTGAAAAAGGACAATCATCCTTTTATGAAAGAAAAATGGTACGCAGTATTTTATCCTATCTTCGCCTTAGTATGAACTCTGATGACAGCTCCGCCATAACGGAGTTGATACGCGCTTTATTTTTAAAACAATCGGTTCTCAATGATGTCAAAGCTTTATCCATCCTGCATGACTGCTCACTTGTTGAAGCTCTATTACATGTAAATGGACTGCCTGCATTTCAAAAAGCAAAGCTAAAGAAAATCATCCCAAGAATCAACTCTCTTCAGCATGAAAAACCGGCTGTCGCATTAGCGATCATTGAAAAAGATTTAGGCTTTGTTGATTACTTAAAGAAACAGGGGAATGAAGGAAATGCAATGGAAAAGGGCTCAGATGACTTGAATGATTTAAAGGTAGTTGCGAAGAAATTCATGACTGTTACTGATTTTCTCCAGCACGTTGACCATATGATTGTGACACAGCAATCGTTAAAAACATCAACACAAGAATCCGGAGTTCAACTTATGACAATTCACCGTTCAAAAGGCCTGGAATTTAAATATGTTTATGTATTAGGTGTTGTCGACGGCTCTTTACCACATGATTTCGCATTGGAGTCGGCTCGAAAGGAAAAGTTCGAACATCTTGAGGAAGAACGACGATTACTTTATGTGGCGATGACGCGGGCAAAAGAACATTTATATTTGTCAGTTCCATCACACCGAAGAGGGCGGAAGGCTGTCCCTTCCCGGTTTATAAGGGGAATGATGAAATAAGTTAGAAAGAAGCCGCTCTAATGCTGATTTCATTGACAAAATCAGCTCATTTTTGCAGACTTCCACTAGTTTTTTGCAGATTTTAAATTATTTTTGTAAGTTTGACTTTTATTCTTGCAAATTCTTAATCTATTTTGCAGAAAAGAGCCTTTTTTTGCAAAGCTTAATTTTCCACCCTACTATAAAGGGTCTGACCAAAAGTCAGACCCCTTTTTCTGTTTACTTCTTATTTATCATTTTAGAAATCGTATTAAAATCCAATTTCTCGTTTCCGTTAACAATAGAGTTAACGATTTTATCTTCCATTTGCTTGTTAACTGGTTTATTGGCAATCTTTGAAACTCGTTGAATGACGCTGCGTACTGTTTTTTCATCTTTAAAGTTTGCACCTTGTAATGAGTTAGCTAATGAGAAAATATCATTCATGTTAACGCCAGTTTTTCCTTCAAGATTCTTAAAGAATTTGCTATCCATTTTCCCGCCTCCTTAATTCATGATATATCGTATGGAATTCCATTTAAAATGTGATAGGAAATTCATCTTATTAATAAAATTCAAATTAGAAAAGTGCAAGCGCCTTGATCAGCCTAGGGCAAATAAGGCGATTTGGAATAGAAGGCGTTTTTTCCTTCAATTCCAAGTTGACTAGACCCTAGAGGGGCTTGGCGCTGGAGCTCCTATACTAAGTAAAAACTTTATTAAAAAGACGAAAGTACGAGCAGCCTACCATGCTCGTACTTGGTTCGTCATTAAAGCTTCACACATTAGTTATAAAAAGATGCACCAACAATGATTAAAAGAATGAACAATACTACGATTAATACGAAAGTACTTCCGTAGTATCCGCCACCGCCATAACCATAGTTACCACCACCGTAGCCGTAACCCATGAGCATAAGCACCTCCTCTACCCTAACTTCTTTATAATCTATGTAGGGATTGAGGAAACGGTGTGGACGAATAACAGTGTTTCTGCCTTAATTTCACTTTGATTTTGACTTTACCCATTTTTCATATTCTACTGCTGCACTCTCCATTCGATATTCAAAATCTTCTGTTGTTTGGTCTAATGTTTTTAATTGGTCATGCAGTTCAGCCAGTTTCACATCTTCTCCAGACTGAATCCGATCATGTTTTTTCATAGTGGAATTCAGCCATCCTTCAAAAAACAGTTCTAAAATATTCATTTTTCCTCTCCTGTTTCCGGCTTTTTTAGTTCATCATCATAGTAATCTGCATATAGATTCCCATCAGAGTCGAGTTGAGCAAGGTATACATCCTTCACATTTCTTTTTTCTCCTGCAGCTTCCTTCTCACCCAATCTAAACTATAGCCACCCTCATAAATTGCACTTTCTAAGTAGTTTCCATCCATAATGACCGTTAACGGTGTTTTCTGTTTTGGACCTTCTCCGAAAAAATCTTCCCATTTTGTTGGCTGCTTTTCTTTTTTTAATAAAACACTTAGCTCTCCATTCGTCTCTAATATGGCAAATTCAACATCAGAAACTTGAAAGATATTTTTCTTGCGCAGCTGTTCAAGTAATTCATCTGTACTATATTTTTCGTACTTTAGATTTCCTTCTAAGATTTTCCCATCCTGAATAAACGTAGTTGCTTTTCCTTCAACAATATCCCGAAACTTCTTACTTTTAAGCGAGATATAAGATATGACAAGGGGAAATAACGTCCATATTAAGATAGAAACCACTCCGTTCAAGATATTTAATTCAATATCCATTGTGATGGTCCCGGCAATATCTCCTACTGTTATGCCAACAATATATTCAAAAAAGACAATTTGGATAATTGCTTTTTCCCAAGTAACTTCGTAATAAAAAAAGACCACTAATAATGCAAAAAGAACGAATGACCACTTCAATCCAATCTGGCATATTACTATCTCCCTAACTTTTGGAATAAAAACTAAATTTAGTATGTGGATATATATGTAAAAATATGTAATGTTTCTTACCATTAAAAAGAGACTACCATTTATCTAAAGTAGTCTCTCGATTCTAACCTATTAAAAGCTATACACGCTTATTTTTCTTTCCACAGCCACAGCCACTCTTTTTTACCTTTTTAGGTTTTGACACAGAGATCGATTGATTCGAGTTAGTCGGTCTTCCGGAAGGATTCAAGTTTGCCTTTTTCATGATTATCCCACCTTCCTATCGATTTAATATAGCTTTTAGACGTTATGCTGAAGAAGTCAGTTGTTCTGTTTACCGTCTGCAGTCATTTAGCATCTATATCTCATCTTATGTGTAATTGCTTTTATGTTTCTATGTGTTTTGCCTATTCTATTAGTTTCCCTACGATAGATTCAATGATTCCGGCTAACCCTGCAATGGCTAAAATCACAAGTAATGGTTCGGCACCTATTGGCCAAAACCACCACAATCCGCATAAAAAGGCTGTACACCAGACCCCTGTACACCAATAACAACTTAATAATTCACCGATCCATGCCCGTATTCCTTTTCCTTTGATCTCAATATAAATTTCGGTTTCGCCGTTTTCGTTTATCTCTTCAATTTCACGATGAAATGGACTGCGAATAAAGGAGGTGATTTTATCGAAAACCATTAATCTCGTTAACCGAAAAGATGCCAATGCAATGATCAAAAATTCTACCCATGTGATCATCCCCTCCCACCTTTCTAATCATAATCTTTATACATTATGAAGGCTTCTTTGTTTTATGAACTTGGACAAGATAATTTTTTTATGAATAGGCCAAATCCCTAAACAGTCATTTGTCCATCAGCATTTATAAGAAAAATGGGTGCAAACCTGTATGTTTGCCTCATTCAAAACCTAGTGAATCTGCATTATATACAATTAAAAGGGAACACAGCATACCTCACGATTTCCATCCTCCCTAAACGTCCCATCGTAACGGTTAATCGTTGTGTCCCCTTTTTACCTCTTATCGTGAAAGGAGTGAATTTGGATGTCAACTAGATGGTCTGCCTTAGATGATTGCAAATGTAAGCACAGTAACTCAAACACAACACAAGATGCAGTACAAACAAATGAGACAGTTCAAGTTTCAGAGGAATTTATCCACATTAAAGATTCATGCAACGTTGATATTAAATCAACAGACACACAAGTAGCTGTTTCATTACAAGCAGCAATTCAGGTAGCAATTGCATTAGTTATTAACTTAACAATTGCTGACAGCGCCCGTGCTGAGCAAGTAACTCAGGATTTATTACAAAACTCAGTTATTAGGCAAGCAAATAAACAAAAAGTCATCATTGAGAATTCCCGTGACGTTACGATTACAACAACTGATACAGATGTAGCCATTTCTCTCCAGGTTCTAATTCAAATTTTACTAGCATTGTTAGTATCAATTGATATCCTATAAAACTACCAGAGATAAATAAAAAATTTTTATGGGGAAGGGGTCGCTATGCGCTATTTCCCCTATCCATTTATGTTATGGAGGTGACCAACATTGTCTAATGATAAATTAAATCTTCAAGATATCTCACAAACAATGATGCAACTATTCGTTCAAGACGTATTAAGCAAAAATAACATCTCAGATGAAAGTAAAAAGAAATTAACGGACGACCAAAAGGAGCAGTTAAAAAAGGTAGTAGCAGATCTTCAAGCACAAGTGAATGAATTTGTAAAAGGAGCTCAGGCAAAGAAAGAAGAGCCTGAGAAAGTTGAAGAAGCACCAAAAAACATGACACTACGTGACATGTTAAAAAATAAAAAGAAAGACAAATAAACTAAAAATGGGTGAAAACACCAAGATGTTTGTCTTATACAAAAATAAAATCCTGACATTTAATAATAGTACATCGAAAGGAGGAATTAAAACATGCAAGCAAAACCATATGAGTGGGTTGCATTAGACCGTAATTCTTGTCATCCAACACATTGTGGCTGTGGTAATCACAACAACAACAACAATAACAACAACGAGGTGGCTGGAGCAAACGTTGGCAATTTCTTTGGCGACGATGCTCAAGTATCACAAGGAGCGAATCAAGTAAGCGAAACAGAGCAAATTTCTTCAGAAACAATCATTGTAAGAGATTCTTGTGACATTGATATTAAATCAACTGATACTCAAGTAGCTGTTTCCCTACAAGTAGCACTTCAAGTGGCAATCGCACTTGTTATCAACTTAACAATTGCTGACAGCGCTCGTGCAGAGCAAGTAACACAACAATTACTTCAAGAAGCAGATATGAAACAAGTTAACAAACAAAAACTAGTCATTGAAAATTCAAAAGATGTAAAAGTTACAACAACTGACACAGACGTTGCAATCTCACTTCAAGTTCTTCTTCAAATCTTAATCGCACTAGTTGTTAACATCGACATTTTCTAATGACAAGAAGCAGGGGCTGCCCTGCTTTTTTTATGTTTTTTTAAATGTAGTTGAAGGTAAAAATTAGTTCGTTCCATTACGCTGCAGAGTTAAAATATTGTTTTAAAAGCCACAATCTTTGCGGAAACTGCCTTTTCATTTTATGTTTTTATCCTAAACTAAGTAAAGATCATATCATATGTTGTATCCAACTAATTTTATTATTATTAAACTTTATATGAGTCTATATTTAATAGCATCTGTAAACAATAACTTTGTAGGTTGATTGGAGCGGAAGGTGCGAGACTCCTGTGGGAGATGCGTTGCAGGTGAGACCCCGCAGGCGCAAAGCGACGAGGAAGCTCACCGCACGCCCCACTTAAGATGAGCATCCTGGAGCTTCAATCAATCAGCACAGCACATATTACTTTAACAACAAAGTATGTATTACTTGTTCTTAAAAAGACAAGTTACCCTTCCTTTTTTTGATACATTCACCTAAAAACTTTCTGGATGAATACATACAATATAGACGATAACCCACACCAACTAGTCATTTCCCACATAGTCTGTTAAGGACTAAAGTCAATAAATCATTTAAGGAGATGACTATTCAATGGGTTGCAAAGATAAAAAAGATAGAGACAATAATTGCGTATGTGAAGCTGTTGAACAAATTTTAGCTGAACAAGAAGCAGTTGAAGAAATCTCATGCCCAACAAGCTGCTACAGCAATTTATTAGGCCCTGTCTCTGGTCCTCAAAGAGATACAATTCCTTTCATCCTTTACGGAAAAAAAGGTGAACTCTTTAAAGCATTCGGTAATGTTGGTGGATTCAACGGAGACATGACTTGCTTCCAAACAATCTTCTTCCGTGTTGAAGCTGTTGAAGATTGCTGTGCAACATTATCATTATTACGTCCGGTTGATGTTGATGGCAATACGCTAAGCGTATGTAATCCTTGTGACGAAGATTTCTTCGGTCTTGAAAAGACTGACTTCTGCATCGAAGTAGACCTTGATTGCTTCTGTGCTATCCAATGCTTATCACCGGAATTAGTGGACCGTGTTGCAGACGAAAGAAAAAAATGCCACAAATAAACTGATGAACATCAAAGACTGCTGAACAATCGGCAGTCTTTTCTTTTTAGATTGTAACAAGATTTTAAAGAAAAATAGGCACTTTCCCCAGAACCTATTGGCCAATCAATTCTTATACTATTAATAAGAACTTTTGGTGGGAGGGATATCAAAAATGAGACATAATAATGCCTTTAACTGTGTATGTGATGCGGTTGAAAATATACTGAATCAACAGGAAGCTGTCGAAGATGAAAAATGTCCAACTAGTTGTTATTCAAACCTTCTAAACCCTGTCAAATCACTTGGAGATACAATACCCTTTATTCTGTTAAATGAAAAGGGTGAGCCATTTAAAGCATTCGGTCATGTTGGTGGGGAATGCTTTGAAACAAACTTTTTCAGAGTCGAAAAAATTCACCATTGTTGTGCAACGCTGCGGCTGCTGCTTCCAATCGATTGTCACGGACATGTGGCTCATAAAATTTGTGATGTAAAAGAGCTTGTTAAAACAAGAAATTGTGTAGAGGTTGACTTAAGCTGTTTCTGTGCAATTCAATGTTTATCACCCCGGTTATTAGTTGATTAAAAATCTCGTTTAGAAAAACTTGGCTTGTCGCCAAGTCCAATGGCGAAAGCCTTAGTTTTTCTTATACTATCAACCATAAAATTTTTATAAATTCTGATAGTACAAAAAAAGTTAGACACAAATGTGCCTAACTTTTTTAGTTTAAGTACGTTAGAAACCTAACAAATTAATTTCTTTAATCTGATTTAGCGGTATATCAATCGGTTTAGAATGTGTTAACGATCGAATTGTAACAATGTCATTTTCCTCTGTCATAATCACTCCACGGTACGTTTCTTCAACTGTACTGATCTGACAAAGTGTCCTAGGCATATTTTTCGGTAAATGTTTAAAAAACTCAATTTTTTCTTGAACGTTCATCTGGGTAATAGGTTTTCTTTGCTTTCGATACTGCTTAACTGTAGGTTCTTCTTCTACCTGTTCTTCCTCTTGAATCTCCACAGCCGTACTGACAGCCCCTTGCAGTTCCAGTTCAGTTTCAACAGCTTCCTCTACCACTGTATTAACAACAGCTTCTGATTGTTTTGGCTTCTCCACCACTTTTTGTTTTGCTTTTTTCACAACATAAGACTGCATATTTACATGAACACCATCAGAATCAGGTTGAACAATATACATAAGGGGCTTCATTTTGTAATTTTGCTTATTTGCCATTCGTTTCCCTCCTAAACAAGAGTCTACACACTCAACATGTTATGCGGGAGTACTGGGTAATGTGCCTATTTTCTGGACCCTAGGATTTTTTCTTAGAAAAACACGACTTACTGCCAAGAATGGCGGAAGTCGATGCCTTTTCTTATACTTTAATCCTTAAATATAGTTAAACTTTCTTAAAGTATAAAAAAATCGACTTAACCAAACGGCTAAGTCGATTTTCTATTATAATCAAAAAATTATGCTAAGATATGGTATCCTGAGTCAACGTGAAGATTTTCTCCAGTCATTCCTCGAGATAAATCACTAAATAAGAATAATGCAGTATCTCCAACTTCTTCCGGAGTTGTTGTGCGGCGAAGTGGAGAACGTTCTTCAATATCTTTTAAGATTGAGTTAAAGTCACTAATACCTTTTGCAGAAAGAGTTCGAATCGGACCAGCGGAAATTGAGTTCACACGGATTCCGTCTTTTCCAAGATCACTTGCTAAGTATCTTACACTTGCTTCTAAAGAAGCCTTTGCAACACCCATTACATTGTAGTTAGGCAGTACACGCTCTCCACCAAGATACGTTAGCGTCACAATGCTTCCGCCTTCTGATAATAGACCTCTTGCTTCCTTAGCAACAGCTGTTAAAGAATATGAGCTGATGTTCTGGGAAAGCAGGAAACCTTCACGTGTTGTGTTTAGGTATTCACCTTGTAACTCTTCTTTATTAGCAAACGCGATACAATGTGCAATACCATGAATCACTCCAACTTGTTCTTTAATTGTGGCAAAGCATGTTTTAATTTCTTCATCATTAGTAATATCACAAGGTAGAACAAGTGAATCATTACTTTCTAATGAATCAGCTAAATCGCGAACTGATTTCTCAAGACGTTCACCAGCATATGTAAAAATTAATCGTGCTCCGGCATTATGTAAAGAACGTGCAATTCCCCAAGCAATACTGCGTTTATTCGCTACACCCATTACGACAATATTACGTCCTTTTAATGATAAACTCATGTACATCCTCCTTAAATTAATACATGTTATTAGTACCTGGTTATAATTATATCACTGATTTTGAAAAAGTGCTATTTCATATTTTGGTTGCTTTGATGGAAAGAAATTCTGCAGCAGCCTGTTTCGGTGATTCAGCTCCACTAATGGCACTTATAACAGCCACCCCATTTGCTCCTGCCTCATAAACAAGATTCGCCCGATCAAGTGTAATTCCACCTATCCCAACAATCGGAAATTGGTCCAAACCTGATCTTCTAATTGTTTTAATGAGGTCAGGTCCCACCACTTGATGTGCATCCTCTTTTGTTTTAGTAGGAAACATCGGTCCTACGCCTATATAGTCAGCTCCATCCTTTACTGCCTTGTGGGCTTCTGTGATTGAATGTGTAGAGACTCCCATCCACATGTTCTCGCCAATTTGTTTTCTTGTCCTATATGGGTCACCATCATCTTGTCCAATATGTACACCATCAGCATGAAGTTCGAGGGCCATTTCAATATCATCATTGACAATAAACGGAATCTTATTCTTCTTACAAAGCTGTCTCAAGTTTTGCCCCAGATATAAACAGTCGTTTTCTTTTAAAGCTTCATTCCCTTTTTCCCGAAATTGAAATAACGTAATTCCACCTTCAATTGCTTCAGCCAAAGTCTTTTCTGGATCAAAAACACGACAATTTGTCGATCCCATGACAAGATATAGTTTTAATGCTTCAGATACATTCATGATTATGTCTCTCCCCGCAAAAAAACTGACTCCACAAATACACGACAACTAATCGATAGATTGCCCCGCCTAATCAAGAGTCAGTTCTTTTTATTATGAACTAAATATAAGATTCTTTTTTCTGTATGCCCAATGATTGGTTGGACCGTGTCCTCCACCAATTCCTAATTGGTCATCGATTGCTGCTTGTATGAATTCCTTCGCTGTACCTACGGCTTCATGCACGGTTTTTCCTTTGCTTAGTTCAGCCGTAATGGCTGCGGCAAATGTACAGCCAGTTCCATGAGTATGCTTTGTTTCTCTTCGTATACCCTCAAATGATTCAAAGCTGTTTCCATCATATAAAAGGTCAATCACAACTTCTCCTGTTATATCATGGCCTCCCTTAATCATGACGAACTTGGCACCAAGATTGAACAACTTTTTAGCCGCTTCTTTTTTATCCTCAATCGTTTGAATTTCCATTCCTGTTAAAACCTCTGCTTCAGGGATATTTGGAGTGATCACTTTAGCCAGAGGTACTAATGTTGTCAGCAATGCACTGACTGCTTCTATTTGCAAAAGCGACTGTCCGCCTTTGGCAATCATAACCGGATCAACTACTATATTCTCCCACTCATAATACTGGATGCGATCAGCAACTAGCTGAATCATTTCAGCATTAAAAAGCATACCTGTTTTAATTGCAGCCGGCTTCAAATCAGTAGCAACCGAATCAATTTGATTCTTTAACGCATCAAGACTAAGCGGATACACCCCTTGTACTCCTAATGTATTTTGGGCCGTTACCGCAGTAATAGCTGACATACCAAACACACCTAGCTCCTGAAAGGTTTTTAGATCCGCTTGAATACCAGCTCCTCCTCCAGAGTCAGATCCGGCAATTGTAAGCGCTCGAGACACTGTCATGTTTCTCCCTCTCCCTACTACCCAACGTAGCGGTGATAAATCTTCTTCGCTTCCGATATATCCTTTGTTCCGTGAATTAAGGCACGCCCATCTTTAAACAGAACGATTCTATGCTCCCCAAATGTAAATGACATTAAAAACGGATTTTCTAAAAATGCATCTGCAAGCGGCTTTACACGTTCAGCCACTTGTGCAAATGAAAACTGTTTTGTCTCACTTGGTCTGATTTGTACGGTATCTCTTCCACATAGAACGGCAGCCTTTGTTTCCATTTCAGCTGTTAAGTAAGGATATACTGGATTTGTTCCACATGTCGGGCAAGCATTATTTTTTAGACGGTCCATGTTGATTGATGAATATTGATTTTTCCATAAGTCAAAGGAAACAAGCTTACCACGTCTATTTTCTTCATCTCCCACAAGAAGTTTTAGCGCTTCTGATGTTTGATGTGAAGCCACCATACTTACGATTGGTGAAATAACCCCCACCGTATCACATGTCATTCCATCAAACGGGATATGTTTTAATAAGCAGTGCAAGCAAGGTGTTTCATGTGGAATAATGGTAAAAGTTAATCCATAGCTTCCGACACATCCACCATAAATCCATGGAATCTCATGTTTTAATGCCACATCATTTATCAGTAATCTTGTTTCAAAGTTATCGGTCGCATCAATGATTAGATCGACACCTTCTGCAAGTTCTTCAATATTGGCTGATGTTACATCTTCAACATATGAATGAACTTCTACTTCTGAATTTATTTTTTTCAGATGAAGCTTTGCCGCAACAGCTTTAGGGATGCGATTCTGTGCATCCTCTTCTATATAAAGCTGTTGACGCTGCAAATTGCTCCATTCTACATAATCACGGTCGACGATTGTAAGTTTTCCTATCCCGGCGCGGGCAATCATCTCGGCATTTGCGGTACCCAATGCACCTGCACCAACTACCAGGATATGTTTCTTCCGTATTTGCTCTTGACCTTTTTCTCCGATTGGAGAGAATAGTATTTGTCTAGAATAGCGTTCCATTAAGTCGTAATCATTCCTTCTGTTGGACTACTTGCGATGGCATAGTCTTTTTTAGCTATTCTACCAGCTTCATACCCTAATCTGCCAGCTTCAATAGCCAGCTTCATCGCTACAGCCATTTTCACAGGATCTTTTGCAGCAGAAACAGCTGTATTTAAAAGGACTCCATCAGCACCAAGCTCCATTGCCAATGCAGCATCTGCAGGAGAGCCGATTCCGGCATCAATGATAACAGGCACGTTTGATTGCTCAATAATAAATGATAGATTAAGAGGATTTAATAATCCTTGACCTGAGCCAATCGGTGAAGCACCAGGCATAATTGCATGAACACCTAATTCTTCTAACCTTCTTGCCAGAACCACATCATCTGATGTATACGGTAAAACAATAAATCCTTCTTCTAACAGCATTTCGCTCGCTTTTAATGTCTCAACAGGATCTGGAAGCAATGAACGGTCACAGCCGATCACCTCTACTTTAATCATGTCACATAATCCTGATGCTTTTGCAAGCTTCGCAATTCTCACTGCCTCTTCAGCCGTTTTTGCACCCGCCGTATTTGGCAACAGTGTATAGTTTGATACATCTAACTGTTCTAGGAAATTCGGCTGAGATTCTTCGAAAATATTCATACGACGAACCGCAAACGTCAAAATCTCCGCTTCTGACTGAGCAACAGCTTCCTTTTGAATTTCAAATGACGGGTATTTTCCTGTCCCCAATAATAATCTTGATTGAAATACTTTATCAGCAATTTTTAACATGTCAATCATCCTCCTCCTACAAAATGAACTAATTCAATTTCATCCCCATGTTGAATGGTTGTTGAATCATATTGATCCTTTACGACAATTTCCCGATTATGTTCTACGATAACCAGACGGTTTTCCAACTGATAAAAAGCTAATAACTGCTGAACTGTCTTAACATCTTCCTTCAGATCAACCAACTCTCCATTAAGCTTTATGCTCATACGATCACCTCATTAGACTGTGCTAAATTTCTCGTTACAGAGAATGCTCTCACATAGTTTTCATCTATCTTTTTCTTTAAAATAAAATCCCTTATCATCGTTCCTGTTTTAGGAGCAAGCAGGATTCCGTTTCGGTAATGTCCTGTTGCAAATAGAATATTATCATCTTCAGGATGCACCCCAATATAAGGTTTTCCATCCTCTGACTGTGGTCTTAACCCTGCCCAGGTACTTATAAGTTGTGCAGAAGATATCCCAGGCACAAGCGGGGAGACCTTTTCAATTAACGCATGAATTCCTCCTAAAGATGGTGTCGTACTCCAGTCATCCTCTACCATCGTGGCACCAACGACAAATCTTCCATCACCTTTGGGAACAATATAGCAATGATCATAAAAAATGGTCTTTTCCAAATGCAATGTATTACTTTTTACTGCCAAGCATTCTCCTTTAACAGGCTTCATCCCATTTGGTAACCCTAACTGTTTAAAGAAGTAACCGCTCCAAACGCCATTCGCTATAACTACTTTATTACAAGTAAAATCTCCTTGTGGTGTACTGAGTAGATAGTCATTGACCGATGCTTTTTTTATGGACTGAACGGGAGCATTCTCGATAAAAGTTGCACCAAGTAAACTAGCTGATTTTGTAAATGCCTCACAAACATGTTTTGGTGAAACATGACCATCCTCAGGGATATGAAGTGCTCCTTCAATTTCACTTGAAACAGAAGGTTCGTGATTTAAAACTGTTTCCCTTGTGTGCCATTCAAGTGTTTCATGATGTTGTACCGCGTTTTTTAAAGCTATGGCTTCTTCTTGAGATAAAGCTACTTTATACATTCCTTTATCAACTAGTTGTATATGAATCTGTGAAAAATGAGAAAGTTCATCTTGTAATAGATGATATTGTCGTTGACTTTCCTTCGCAAACTGGAAAAAAGCATCATTCTGTTCAAGTTCAGAATTCGCTCCAAGCATTCCTGCTGCAGCACTTGTCGCACCAGATCCCCCTTTATGACGATCCAACACAAGGACAGAGATACCTTCTTTTGCCAATTGATAGGCAATCGATTGACCAATGATTCCTCCACCAACAATTCCTACATCATAGTGCTTGCTCATTGTATCTCTCCTCTACTACCTTTTTTAATTTCATCAATGCACTCTTGGGGTCTATGCTCTCCATGACATAAGACATAACCGCTACACCATGTACATTTGTTTGGTTTAGTTGATCAATTGTTTCAGGAGTAATTCCTCCTATTGCGATAACCGGTATTGTGACGTTTTTACAAATGTCCTTTAACTGCTCGACACCCCGAGGCAAAAGATCAACTTTACACGTTGTTTCAAAAATATGACCATATAATAAATAATCTGCGCCTTCATTCTCACATTGAATCGCTTCCTCTAAAGAATGAATCGATCGGCCGATTCTAAATGAAGGGCTGTATTTTATTACTTCTTGAATCGAAAAGCCATGACTTGGTAAATGAAGATTAGGTATGTTATGTAAAACAGCCACATCCATTCGATCATTTATGACGAGCTTTTCCTTTGGTACACCTATGTCCACTAACACAGATAAGAGCTCCATTATGTCTGAAGCTGATTTTGTTTTTTCTCGAATATGGATATAATCAACTTCAGTGTGAATGATTGACAATCTAGATATCAGTTCATCTATGGATTGCTTACCATCTGTTATGACATGGAATTCCATTACGATCACCTAGTTCTTTTATGGCAAATAAAAAAACCACTTTTCCATAGAAAAGTGGTTTTACATACATTTATATATCATGCTGTAATCCACTTCCCTACGCTGGTATGAACCAGATCAGGTTATAAGGGTCTTAAAGAATCACTTTAATCTCAGCCCATTGTATAGGGCTCCCCTAGCGGTTGATTGCCAATATTTATTTGTTAATTACTATTATCATACCAAATGTGTGCAAACTTTCAAGAAATTATTTTTTTATCATCCTTGTTTTCGGTAAACTTTGTACTATTCACTTATTATCGTGTGATTGATTGAAGCTCCAGGATACTCGCTTTCCGTGGGGCGTGCGGTGAGCTTCCTCGGCGCACACGCCTGTGGGATCTCACCTGCCACGCTATTCCCACTGGAGTCTCGTACCTTCCGCTTCAATCAACCTAATTAGTTTTGTTATAGAATCATGAAAAGTAATTTTTTATATATAAGAATCAGACTAACTCCAACTCCTGTTTCAGTTCATTTACATATTCTCTTGAGCCTGTGACGATGAGGCGGTCACCGAGTTTAAGGTCTGTATCACCGTGAGGTACAATGGAATCTTTTCCTCTGAAAATTCTTACGAAAATGATATCACCTGTAAACGGAAAGTTGCGTAATAAAATATCATCGTATTTTGGATTGTTTAAATTGATTTGGTAAAGAGTAGTTTCTTGGTTTGTTAAAATTCTCATCACACTTGGTGCTTCAATTAAAGCACGCAGTACTGTATTCGTAGATAGTAGTGTTGAGAAGATGTCGATTTCTTCATCTTTTAATTTACTTGCTAAATCTGGTGAACCAACACTCGCAATTACCCGATTAACTTGTTCTTCTTTTGCATACAGGGCAATCGCAGCATTTTTTTGTTCATCTCCAGTTGCCACAACGATCATATCAACATCAAATGCATTCTGTTCTTTTAAAGCATCAACCTGAAACTCACTAATTTCTTTAATTTCGAATAATGATTCAGCTATTTGCTTATCAATCTTGTCTTGTTGAATATGATAAACCGTTGTTTCATAAAGATCTGGATTTAATTCCCTTGTAACAGGTAATGTCATTTGGTTTGCACCAATAAATGCAACTTTAATTTTTGTAGGCTCTGCTTCCGTTTTAGGGAACAGCTTTTTAAAGAATATTGGTGTCACAATACTCGTAATAACAGCAACTAAAATCAAGGCTCCTGACATTTGAGAAGTAATGATTTCCATCCTTTCCCCGATTGTCGCTGCTGCAATAACTAATGATAAGGTTGATGTTAACAAGAACCCTGAAGCTAAAGTGGTTTTCATGTCATACCATTTCTTCAAATACAACACGGGTACAATTTTAGAAATGAGTAAAGCGATAAACAATAATGGGATCAAAATGAAAATTTTAGGGTCTTGGAATAATGCCCATATATCTAAATCAACCCCAACCATTACAAAGAAAATCGGAATAAGGAAACCATATCCAAACGAATCAAGTTTTTGAACCATTTCTTTGTTAGGAGATAGGAGTGATACTAATACCCCCGCTAAAAAGGCTCCAAGAATATTTTCTGCCCCTATAGTCTCTGAGATTGCCACTAATAAAATGATTAAAGTAAAAACAGCACGAGTCCCAATTTGAATGGTTCCCTTTGACATTGTTTCAATGAACGACCGATTCATAAACGTTTTTCCTAAGAAGTAGAGCGCAACACCTGCTCCAAACAGAATGAGTAGCAGCCATGTATTGCTTTCTCCTCCTCCATATATAGAGGCAAAAACAGCAAGTAAAATCATCGTTACTAAATCAGCAATAACAGCGACCAGCAAAATAATTTGACCGATGTTGGATTTCATAATGCCGGCATCCTTTAAAGTAGGAACAACAACACCAAGCGAAATGGTTGAAATGATCAATGTCATGAGGAAGGCATTGTCCATTAAACCGATCCATACAAATATGTAAGAAAGTAATAATGATAGGGCAAATATCCCCACAAAAATAACTGTTGAAACTAAGAATGTATTTGGAGCATTTTTCCCTGAAGGAAGCTTTTCTTTCTTCTTCCCTCCCGCAAATGCTGTAAAGTCGATTTCAAGTCCACTAAGAAACATAAGGAAAATAAAGCCAAGCATTGACAATGTCTCCAACCACATATCCTCGTGAACAATATTGAATCCGCTTTTTCCAATAAATAACCCGATGATAATCTCAGCTACCACAACAGGCATAAAATTCAATTTTAAACGGTGGAGTAAAATTGGGGTTAAAAAGGCTGCGAGTATAACAATAACTAATGAAGTTACAGAAGCTCCGTGCATCCTATCCCTCCTTTTTATTTTTTTCAGTATTGAAATGGTTGAATGCAGAAATGAAGATACCCGTATGTCACTGCATTCAACCTCATCATTTTTCTCTTTAGATAATTCTAGTTCCTATCATATACAAATTTAATTTTTAATTGTATTAATATGCTTGCTTGTTGTTAAATCAAATATTGCATAAACAATGTTGCCATTCCAAAATAAATTAAAATGCTAATAATATCATTAATCGTTGTAATAAAAGGTCCTGATGCAACAGCAGGGTCAACCTTTAGTTTGTGCATAATTAGCGGAATGAATGCTCCTGAAATGGTCGCAACTGTTAATGTAGCCAAAATAGACAAACCGACTAATATCCCCAGAAAAAGTGTCCCCTTCCAAATAAAGACAGTGAGAGCAACAACAATTCCACATATTGTTCCTGTAATGAGTCCAGTTCCAGCTTCCTTGAATACCATTTTGCTTAAACTTTGATCTTCGGTATCTCCTAATGAAATTCTTCTAACAGCAACCGCTAATGCCTGTGTCCCAGTGTTACCGGCCATTCCCGCAATTAACGGAATAAAAACAGCTAAAATGGCAACTTTGTCTAGAGTTTCTTCAAATCGTCCGATTAAACTTGCCGTAAACATTCCTAAGAATAATAAGATAATCAGCCATGGCAGTCTCTTTTTAGCTGCTGAAAACGGATTTCGATCTGTTGATCCAACATCGGAAACAGCGGCTAATTTTGAATAGTCATCACTAGCCTCTTCATCAATAACATCAACGATATCATCAACTGTGATAATTCCTAATAAATGACCTTGAAAATCAACAACTGGAAGAGCTAAAAAGTTATAGTCCTTCATTTTTCTTGCGACTTCTTCTTGATCCTCAGCAACACTTACAGAATATACCCTCTCGCTCATAATCTCTGAAATCATTGTATCTGAATCGCTTATAATTAGATCTCTTAACGAAATAACTCCTGCCAGCTTCTCATCTTCATCAATGACAAACACATAATAAATGGTTTCTGCATTCGGTGCTTCCTGCTTCAATATTTGCATGGCAGAGTGAACCGTTTGATGGGCATGAATGGAGATATACTCAGTCGTCATAATACTACCTGCAGTATATTCTTCATAATGAAGCAACTCACGAATTTCTTCAGCTGCATCATCATCCATAATCGTTAAATAGCTTGCAACCTGATCTTTATCTAATTCATTCAATACGTCGACTGCATCATCCGCATACATCTGGGCAAGCATCTGTGCCGCAAATGTGGGATCCATTTCAGATAAATAGGTTTCATATTGACCGTCTTCATCCTCAATGTTTTCAAACAATGCAGCCATTTCTTCAGGAGAAAGATATTGATATACTGTATTTCGTTGATCAAGATCAAGTTTACTAAATACATTTGCTTGGTCATATGGATGTTGCTCTAAAAAAATGGACCGGAATTCATCCATATTTTTATCTGACAAACTTGTTAGAAGTGCTTCCACTTCATGTTCTGCCTGTTCTTTTATTTCTGACATAAGTTGTTCCTCCTCTCTTTTTGATCAATTGGATCGTTTATATTTATATGGGAAAATATTTCATGCGTTCGACAAAAACTTATATCCTTCTACATATTGTGCTTCTGTCCATAATAACTATAATATTCTATATACAAATGATGAATCAATAAGTTGACGACTATTTACACAAATGAAACATTTCTGAAAAGTGAAGTGACCTGCTGCATAACAAAAAACAAAATAAATTGTACATTCCACATCTTTTTAAAAAGGATTCTTTGCAAATCGTTCACAATCCTTTAAGATTGTACATGATACAATGAAGATGGACTGTTTTTCAAGTTAAAAGATTTTAGAAAGGGATCAGCTATGACAAATGATAAATCCCCTCAACAACAAATAGATTATACGTTAATTTTTATATTGTTTTTATTAGCGATTGTCAGTTCAGTCGCAATTAATAGTGCTGAATCAACATTACCAGCAACCCTGCAAAGCATCAATTTTTCGATGAAACAAATTCAGTGGTACATTATTGGTGCAGTTGCCATTGCAGTAACAATGCTCATTGACTATGATCGGTTTAGACAGCTTGCTTGGTATTTATATGGTTTTGGCTTTTTACTATTACTTGGTTTAGAAATTTTACCGGAAGGAATCGTTCAAACCATTAAAGGAGCAACAGCCTGGTATAAACTTGGACCATTTGGTAATTTTCAGCCATCAGAGTTAATGAAAATTATCATTATTATCGTCTTGAGTAAGGTCGTTGCTGACCACCGAGAGAAGTACCCGCAAAATACAACAACAGATGACTTTCTTCTTATCGGAAAAGTAGCTGCTGTTGCCGGCCCCCCTATTCTATTGTTAATTAGACAACCCGATATGGGGATGACAATGGTATTTTGTGTAATTATTGCTTCTTTACTGCTTATCTCGGGCATTAAGTGGCGTATTATTCTGCCGGCTGTTATTACGTTTGTAGTAGGTGTTGGTACATTTCTTATTCTATTTTTTAAATACCCTGATATCCTTTTAAAATACATTCTAGGTGGTCAATCTTATCAATTGGACCGATTTTATGGTTGGTTAAATCCTTATGAATATTCAGGAGAACAAGGTTTCCAGCTTGTCAAATCACTCCTCGCTATTGGATCAGGAGAACTAAAAGGAAAAGGATATAATAATTTAGAAGTTTATTTACCTGAGGCCCATACTGACTTTATCTTTGCGATTATTTCTGAGCAATTTGGATTTATTGGCGGCAGTATCGTTGTATCGTTATTCTTTTTACTTATCTACAGAATGATTCACATTTCTCTGGAAAGTAATGATCCATTTGGCAGCTATTTATGTACCGGTGTTATCGGTATGATTACATTCCAAGTATTCCAAAACATTGGCATGACAATCGGACTTCTTCCGATTACCGGCTTACCATTACCATTTGTTAGCTACGGCGGTAGCTCACTGGCAACATATATGGTCGCAATCGGTATTGTATTAAATGTCCGGTCTCGTACAAGAAAATACATGTTTGATTAAGACAAGTGGTACTCTATTTCTAGAGTACCCTTTTTATTACTTGCAAAACAAAGATATGAGGTGTCTACATATGAAAATCGATGTGATCGGTGATATACACGGATGTTATGCAGAGTTTGAAGAGTTAACGAAGAAATTGGGTTATGATTGGGAATCTGGTATGCCTGTTCATCCTGAAGGACGGAAGCTCTCTTTTGTGGGAGATTTAACAGATCGTGGTCCAAATTCTATTAAGGTTATTCATATGGTTTACATGCTAGTAAAAGAAAATCATGCCCACTACTCACCTGGTAATCATTGTAATAAGCTTTATCGATTCTTTTTAGGTAATAAAGTTCAAATCACTCATGGACTTGAAACCACTGTTGCAGAATATGAACAGTTAGCAACCGATGAGCAAGCTGATGTGAAAGCAAAATTTATGTGGTTATACGAATCTTCTCATTTATATCAAATACTCGATAATGGCAAATTGATTGTTGCCCACGCAGGCATTCGTGAAGATTATATAGGAAAGAATACCAATGCTGTCAAAACCTTTGTGTTATATGGAGATATCACCGGTAAGAAAAATCCGGATGGAACGCCTGTACGCCGCGATTGGGCTCAGCACTACCAAGGGAAACCAATGATTGTATATGGGCATACACCAATTAAAGAACCCCGACGGGTAAACCGTACAATTAATATCGATACAGGTGCCGTTTTTGGTAATAAACTCACCGCCTTCCGTTACCCGGAAGAAGAACTTATTTCCGTCCCATCCAGCCTGCCATATGATGAAACAAGATTCAGGGAAAAATAATGGAAGTTCAATTCACTATCAAAGGCCCTACTAATGAAATAGTAGGGCTAACTAAGTAATTCTCTCATATCCTCAGGCATTTCCGCCTCAAATGTTAATTGCTTTTCCAACAAAGGATGCCAAAATGACAGCTGTGAACTATGAAGGGCCTGTCTTTTGATCTCGTATTCATTTCCACCGTATAATTGATCTCCACATAAGGGGTGCCCGAGTGAAGACATGTGCACACGGATTTGATGAGTTCTGCCAGTTTCAAGGACCAGCTCTACAAGCGTTTTATCCTCCAGTCGTTGAATAACCTCATAATGAGTAACTGCCACCTGTCCATCTTCACAAACTTCTCTCTCGATAATACTATCTATTTTGCGACCAATCGGAGCTGTTATCGTTCCCTTATCCAGAGTCAATACACCATGCACGACCGCTTTGTACGTTCGATGGATTTGCTTGGTTTTTTGTTGAGTAGAAAATAAAGAGTGAGCAAATCGGTGTTTCGCAACAAGCATAAGTCCTGATGTATCTTTATCTAATCGATTCACAATGTGAACGGTCGAAGGGATATGATGTTTTTCATAATAATCAATCAATCCGTTCGCCAATGTTCCTTTTGTATGCTCCCGGGACGGGATAGACGGGACATATGGCGGTTTATTAATCACTAAACAATGTTGATCTTCATAAACAATGTTAAATGGTACTTTGTCTGCCTGTAAGCCTGAGCCTCGTACTTCCTCGGGAAAAATGATTGTTAGGACATCTCCTTCTTTTACCTTATGCCTAACAGTCACATGTTCAAAGTTAACTAATATGTCGCCGCCATTAAATTTTATATCTGTTAAAGCACGCTTAGAGATTTGCTTTGCTTTCACAAAGTCAAAGATGAGCATACCATCTTCTTCCTTGCGAATGGTCCACTTCAGATGAAACGCTCTGTCCATTATCTTTCTGTATTTCCCACAAATGAATCCCGTACACGATTCCAAAATGGAAATGGCTTAAATCGTGCAAATCGGACATTTTCATGGGCCACTCTACATTGAATGGACTTTACGTCTTTATGCAGCAAGGTGAGATGGTCAATCGTGACCTGAAAATCAACATCATTTACCGGCTTCAGCATACATGTATGATGCTCAGGTAAAATTAATGGTGATCCAATTGTTCGAAAGACTCTGTTATTTATAGATGCCATTTCCGCCAATTGAATCGCCCGTAAAGAAGGATGTAAAATTGCTCCACCAAGTGCTTTATTATAAGCGGTGCTTCCAGACGGTGTAGATATACATAATCCGTCACCTCTAAAGGTTTCAAACATTTGGCCTTTAATTTCAACGTTCATAACCAATGTTCCTTCAATACTTTTCACCGTACATTCATTGAGAGCCAAATACCTTGCCTCCCTGCCACCATCATTATGACGGACAATAACCTCTAAGATTGGATATTCAACAACCTGGTAAGGTGTTTTTGCTATGGCAATCACAAGCTTTTCAATTTCCTCAGGTACCCAATCAGCATAAAATCCTAAGTGACCGGTATGTACTCCAATAAAGGCGGTTTTGTCCAGTCTACTTTTGTAGCGATGAAATGCATATAATAGCGTTCCATCCCCTCCAACTGAAATCACGATATCCGGACATTCTTCATCATATTCCAGCTGAAAATCAAGTAAATAGGTTTTCATTTTTTGCATAATTGAGTTTGAAATTGGATCACCCTTTGATGAAATAGCAAATTTCATAGATACTACCCCTTTATTGTTTATTTTCATAATAAGGCTAGTTCAGCTTATTTTTTATCGGTCTTCCTTGAGAAAATAGCTTGGGCTTCTTGGATTTCTCCTCTGATCTGGGACATTTCTTCATCTAGTGAGTAAGCAGCTTCAGCAGCTCGTTTTAAACGGACTTTGATGTTGTCCGGAATGTTTCCGCTGTATTTATAATTTAATGAGTGTTCAATCGTTGCCCAAAAATTCATTGATAACGTACGAATCTGAATTTCAACAAGCAGCTTCTTTTCACCTGCAATGGTTTGTACCGGGTACCTTGCAACAAGGTGATACGATCTGTAACCACTGTCTTTTTGATTTGTAATATAGTCTCGTTCCTCAATGATTTCCAGGTCGTTTCGATTTTTCAACATATTTACAACAAATCGAATATCATCAACAAACTGACACATCATCCTTACCCCTGCGATATCTTGAAGACCTTCTTCCAAATCTTCCATTGCTATATTTTTCCGCTTAGCTTTATCTAAAATACTAGCAATAGGCTTCACTCGGCCAGTAACAAACTCAATCGGAGAATTCGAATGTTCCAGCTCATATTGTGACCGAATGCCTCTTAACTTAACCTTTAATTCCTCCACTGCCTGGTTATAAGGAGCCAAAAAGGCTTTCCATTGTTGACCTTCCATCTATGTATCCCCCTAACACAACCGCCTGTTGTCCACTACATTTTAAGATAGAGAAAAAAGTTCTACTACCTTGCTCTCCATTTCATCTCCGTAATTTGCATTATCTTTAATATTTTCTAATAGATAACGTAATTCTTCTGTTAAATTTTCGAGCTCAATCTGCTCGCCATTCAATTTCATAGCAACTTTATACTCTTTATCCAACGCTTCTTTTAAATGCGGCCAAATTTGATGAGGAAGACTTGCATAGACAAACTCATCCTCTGATTCTAATATATAAATAAAAGCCAATTGATCAGAATCAACAAGCATCTGTCCTTGTGCCTTTACATCACTTTGTTCCAATCCGGATGAAATTTCTGCCGGCTCCAAAATTAATACATGATCTTCTACTTTTGCTTCAACTAATTCAATTCTAGTATTCATACGAATCTCCTTCCATTACAATCCAAGATTATTTTACCATATTAAAAAGTTACATGATAACATTGCAGACTATTTAAATTCGAGAGATAATAAGAAATGCGGAAGCACCTGTTTAAGGTAATGGCTTTCGTTGAAACTCTGATTAGTGAGGTCAAACCAATATGTCACAGGAAATAGAAATTGAATTTAAAAACCTATTAACTCGCAATGAGTTTAAGAACATAAAAGAAGTATTTCAGTTGAAGGATGAACAATTTTTTCTTCAGGAAAATCATTATTTTGACACCTCGCAGTTTTCATTAAAAGATCTTGGATCTGCTCTTCGAATTCGAAAGAAACAGAATCAATTTGTCATGACATTAAAGGAGCCTGCACAAGTTGGCATACTGGAGACTCATCAAATCGTTACAAAAAAAGCAGCCCAACAGATGATGGAAACTGGGATCCTAGAGGATGGACAAATTACTGAGAGATTAACGAAACTTGGAATTAATAAAGCGGACATGACCTATTTTGGTACTTTATCCACATTACGGGCAGAAATAAATTATAAAAATGGTTTACTTGTGATCGATCACAGCCGATATTTAAATATAGAGGACTTTGAACTTGAATATGAAGTAACAGATGAACAAGAAGGTAAAAAGGTTTTCCATACTCTTTTAGAAGAACTAAATATTCCAATTCGCGAAACGAAAAATAAAATTCGCCGGTTTTATGAGCAAAAATATAGTGAGATGAGGTAAGACTTTTGGATATTAAAATGCAATATTACAAAACCATGCTTGAACTGCAGGCACTTCAAAGCTTTAATCAATCTGCTAATCAGTCAAGTAATTCCACTTTTGAAACGAATTTTCAAGAACTACTAAAATCTTTCTTATCAGTCGGTACTAGCAGTAATAATGAGACTGTTCAACAGAATGTTACACCAACACTATCATCTTTGCCAATATCTTCGTTAATGAGTTCCCCTGTTGTTGATCAATTGACTCCTACTAGTCAATCGGACGCACCTTTACATGCAAACTCAATTGATGGAATCATTAATAAAGCAGCCGAAAAGTATGGTGTAGATGAAAAGTTAATTCGTGCCGTCATTAAACAGGAATCCGGTTTTAACCCGACTGCAAAAAGTCATGCCGGAGCAATGGGTTTGATGCAATTAATGCCTGCAACTGCAAGATCTCTTGGAGTTGATAATCCGTTAGATGCCGCCCAAAATGTTGACGGAGGAACAAAATATTTAAAACAAATGCTATCACGATACAATGGAGATGTTTCCCTCGCTTTAGCAGCATATAATGCGGGACCAGGAAACGTAGACAAATATGGCGGTATTCCTCCATTTAAAGAAACACAAAACTATGTAAGAAAAATCACGTCAACTTATCAGGTGTGAGGCAAATTTTTTAAAGACCATCTTCTTGATGGTCTTTTTTAAAACTGATAAGAAAGTATATAATCTGTACTTAGTTTTAGTGTCTAGCTCCAGGCGCCATCGGCTCGAGGTCATAAGGCGATTGGCAGGCGCCTTGCGCTTTTCTTCTTCCACATACAATAATGGTAAATATAACATTTGAGAGCGGTTTGTTTGAGATATGAAAGAACGCTTGTTAAAATGAATTTACATCAAAACAAAAAACTACCTAAGATTCAATTTTAACGTAACTTGTTATTTAGCATATCGAAAAGGAGAAATCAACATGACGAATCAACATTTAACACCTTATGAAGCGATCGGAGAAGAAACACTTTCGCAGCTTGTTGATACCTTTTATTCTCATGTTCAGAATCACCCGTTACTGGCTCCCATATTTCCAGATGATCTCACGGAAACAGCACGTAAGCAAAAGCAATTTCTGACACAATACTTAGGTGGACCACAACTTTATACAGAAGAACATGGGCATCCGATGTTAAGAGCAAGACATCTGCCCTTTGAAATCACACCTTCCAGAGCAAATGCTTGGATAAGCTGTATGCAAACCGCTATGAAAGAAACAGGCTTGGAAGGGGAAATAGGGGATTTTCTCCTTCATCGATTACAGCTAACAGCACATCATATGGTCAACACAATTGAACCGGAAGAAGAAAGCAATCAGAAAGAAGGCACAAACAATGAAGGAACATCATGAGAAACAGAACGTATCCCTCTTCTTCTCCCATTGTCATGGGCATCCTGATAAACCAATTGAGATTTATATGTTTGTTGATCCTTTATGCCCCGAATGTTGGGCATTGGAACCAATTATTAAAAAGTTACAAATCGAGTACGGACGGCTTTTCACCCTTAAATACATCATTAGCGGACGTCTCGCTACATTGAATATTACAAAAAGAAAAAGCCCTGAAAAGCTCGCTCAGGCTTGGGAAAAAACTGCATGTCGTACAGGCATGTCTTGTGACGGTAAAGTATGGATGGAAAATCCATTATCAACTCCGTATCGGGCATCACTAGCAATAAAATCCGCTGAATTGCAAGGTAGAAAAGCAGGACTTCGCTATTTACGAAAATTGCAGGAATTATTATTTATAGAAAGTCAAAATGTATCAGCTGAAGAAATTTTAGTAGATATTGCTAATAATGTAGGACTGGATGTAACTGAATTTCGGAAGGACCTCCATTCTGAGAGTGCTGCAAAAGCATTACAATGTGATCTTAAAATCACATCAGAAATGGATATCCAGGAAATCCCCACACTCGCCTTTTTTAGCGAAGAAGTTGAGCAGGAAGGATTAAAAATAACCGGCATTTATTCTTATGATATGTATGTACAGCTTTTAGAAGAAATGGTTGGTGACGTGATTAAACCTTCACACACACCTCCATTGGAAATATTCTTACAGCATTATCGATTTGTTGCTTCAGTTGAGATTGCAACCGTTTATAATATGACCATAACTGAAGTAGAAAAAGAGCTTAAAAAGCTGGTTCTTTCCCAAAAAGTTGAAAAGATTCAAGCGAAACACGGAACATTTTGGAGATATACAGGAACCAAATAAAGGGAATGGGGATTGACTATAGTCAATCTCTTTTTTATGAATAAGAATAGGAAAGAACTTCCGCTTCCAAAATAAAAAGACCCTATACAAAGTAAAGGGTCTCTTTTATATGTCTTAACGACAACAAAGGGGATGGGAGAAATTTTTCACGGTCAAACAAAGGGGTAAATGTTTGTTTGTGATTAATTTCACATCTATAATATATCAAAATGTGTCGACATTTGACAAGTAAGATAGTTCCTTTTCACAAAAAATTCACATTCAAATGAGGTTTACATGAATTTCTCGATGACTTAACCTGTCTCAATTTTCATGGATAATTGGTTCACTGGTAACATATAAAATACTAAGAATTATTTCTAAGGGGGATTACTCATGAAAGGTAGCTGGATCCTGCTTCTCACCTTAATAACAATCGTTTTAATCATTATTAACTTATTAGCATTTATGGACATTTTCCCGCTATATATTACCTCTCCTCTACTATTTATTGCAATTTTTACAACTCTTTATTTTATTAACCATCGAAAAACATTTAAAGGATTTTAAATAAAAAGGAATGTGCGTATGCATATTCCTTTTATAGTTACAGGTAAGAAAGTAAAAAATTTTGTATTTAGTGTGGGTGTCTAGCTCCCACGCCTAGCCCCTCGAGGTCATAAGTCAATTTGGAATTGAAGGCAAAGAACGCCTTCTATTCCAAATCGCCTTATTTGCCCTAGGCTGGTCAAGGCGCTTGCGCTTTTCTAATAACTATTCACTTTCCCTAATAACTCTTCCATTTCATTTAATTTTTCTTCAAACACTTTGCAAGCTTCTTCGATCGGTGCAGATGAAGTCATATCAACACCTGCTTTTTTAAGAACTTCAATTGGATAATCAGAGCTTCCTGCTTTTAAAAATTCTACATAACGGTCTACAGCAGGCTGACCTTCCTCTAGAATTTGGTTGCTCAATGCTGTTGCAGCACTATACCCTGTTGCATATTGATAAACATAGTAATTGTAATAGAAATGAGGAATTCTCGACCATTCCAATCCAATTTCTTCATCAACTACAATATCTTCACCAAAGTATTTTTTGTTTAAGTCATAATAGGTTTTTGTTAATAGTTCAGGTGTTAAGGGCTCTCCATCCTGTGCTTTTTGATGAATGATATGTTCAAATTCAGCAAACATGGTTTGACGGAAAACAGTTCCTCTAAATCCTTCAAGGAAATGATTTAGTAAATATAGCCGTTTCTTTTCGTCATCAATTGTATTTAACAGATAATGATTTAACAGTGCTTCATTACAAGTTGAAGCTACTTCTGCAACGAAAATTGAGTAGTTGCCATAAGGATATGGTTGAGACTTGCGTGTGTAATAGCTGTGTACAGAATGGCCGAACTCATGAGCAAGTGTAAATAAATTGTTAACATTATCTTGCCAGTTCATTAAAATGTATGGATTTGTTCCATATGTACCTGATGAATAGGCACCACTGCGTTTTCCCTTATTTTCATGAACATCAACCCAACGATTTTCAAAGCCTTCTTCAAGTATAGAGATGTAATCTTCTCCTAATGGCTCAAGACCTTTTAAGATATAGTCTTTTGCTTCGTCATAGGTTACTTCCATTTTCACATCTTTGATAAGCGGTGTATACAGATCATACATATGAACTTCATCAAGCTTCAGTACTTCTTTACGAAGCTTCACATACCGTTGAAGCAAATCCAAATGATCATGAATCGTATTCACTAAATTTTCGTAGACTTCCTCAGGAATATTGTCACTGCTTAGTGCTGCCTGCCTAGCTGAATCATAGTTTCTTACCTTTGCACTAAAATTGTCTTTTTTTACTGTCCCACTTAAAGTACTGGCAAAAGTGTTTTTGAATTCATCATATTTTCCATATACTGCTTTAAATGCTTCTTCACGTACTCTGCGATCTTCACTTTCTAAAAAGCGGATATATCTGCCATGTGTGATTTCTACCTCTTCCCCGTTTTCATCTTTAATTGTCGGGAAAGTTAAGTCAGCATTGTTTAGCATACCAAATGTATTGCTTGAAGAATCCAAAACCTCTGAAGCTTCAGCCAATAGTTCTTCCTTTTCAGCTGAAAGAACATGTGGACGCTGGCGATTAATTTCGTCTAAAGCATGCTCATATAGTTTCAATTCTTCTTTTTCTCCTAAAAATTGCTTAATTTTCACTTCATCAATTGATAGAATTTCCGGTACAATATATGAGCTAATACTTGAAGCCTGTGTGTATAAGTTTCTGGCACGATCATTTAATGCCTGGTATTTTGAGTTTGTTGTGTCCTGATCATACCTCATATGTGCATATGTATACAGTTTTCCTAACCGCTCCATTACTTCGTCTTGATAGGAAAGAGCTTCATGAAGTGATGCTGCACTGTCCCCTAGCTTTCCTTTAAACTCGGTTAATTTAGGTAGTGCTTGTTGGACTTCATTATATTCTTTCTCCCAGGCATCATCTGTAGAAAAAATATCCTCTAATCTCCATGTATCATCTACTTTGATGTCACTTCTAGATGGTAACTTTTTTACTGCTGCTTGTTCCGACATATCATTTCCCCCTTTAACGTTAACAGCTAATGCGGAGCTTGGGCTCATTGAACCCATAAGTGTAAAAGCTGTTAGAAGAGATAACAGTTTGCTTATGTTCATATCCAACCCTCCCGAAGATCATTCTCCGCATGAGCCAATTAAAATTCATTCCTTATATAATCGAAAGGATTTTCTGTTGGATATGACTCCTTACTATCTCTATCTTCACCCCGCATTGCTTCTTTTGTCAAATAGTAAGTAGCTGCCCCAACACCTAACATCGAAGCCACCATTAAAACAGGATTATTTTTTCTCTTCATATTAAACATATGTTCACCTCTTTATGTTAATATCTCCCTTTTAATTTGTTCAAAAAATAATTTACTATTCACTGTCGTATTTATATTGATCCTATTATTTTCACATCTTCCTTGAGCAGCTCTTCCATTTGGTTTGTCCACCTTATTTCTTTTATCTTCTTCAATCGATCCTTTCCTTCGAAAACCACAACTGCCAAGTCTGCAAGCTTCATGAGATATGTATCAATTGCTGAAATAAAGGACACTTGCTTTATTAAAGAACGAGATGTAATGGAGCCATCATTCATTCTCATTGAGATGGCATGATAAACATCATGTGTACGAAATGAACCATATAACGAGATTGCATGAATAAACAAGAGGATCCATCCCTGCCAAACATAGACAGGAGATTCAAAAATATAATTATTGGCCAAAGGAAGAAATGCATAGGAAGGTAAATATGAAAGTGGCAGATGAACGGTTTGATATAGATATTGTTGGAGTTTTGACGATTGTTTAGATTGAAAACCCGGGGCTTTAAGACGAAAACTTCTAACCTTACGAATCCACTCCTTCTGCAAATTCTCTTTTTTATAAGGATGAAGTTTCATGACATCATGAACAGAGCTTGAGGGTAAAGGGTAATGTTTATGTTCAGAAATAACTGTTTGGGAGGAAAATGGAAGAAGATGATATAACACAATCATTGCCCTTGATTTAGGGCAATACGAAAATAGATATGGCGCTGAGTTTTCTTTTTTCAAGATAAAATTCCATTGGAAAGGAGATAGACGATAGGACTGTGATGCTACTCTTGTTAGGGTTTTGGCACCTAAGATCCATAGATAGGAGATTCCTTCCTGGTGATATAGTTGTGATCTTTTTCTCAAAATTCTCGCATCAATTGTTGAGCATTGATATTCAATCGCAATTTTATTTCGATTATATTCAATGAATAAATCCGGGCGCTGCCTTGTTTCTTGTAGATAAGGTTCGAGTTGTACAGATTCGACCCCTTTCTGACTAGTAAACCAATGATACAAATCATGTTTTCCCCTCATATGATAGTCACTTTCATGACTTCCTTTGACGGTGGGGCATTCCCCATATTTTTTGTGTGCAAAATGTGCAGCGATAATAGAGCCAATTTTCAAATCTACTTCTTGCTTACATGTTGGACAGTTGAAGATCCTTTCTTCCCTGAGCCTCATTAATTTTTGTCTTGACCACTTTTTTTCTGCAACATTAACCATCAATCCTTCTTGATCAATCGCGACAAACACCTGCTTCCCCTCCCTTTTCTATCCATTATCCATATGAAGGGGAATTTGACAAATTACGAAAAGTTAATTTTCGAAAAGAAAAACAACCAATTTCCACTGGTTGTTTGAACTTTTGTGTTAAAGCAATGGAGACATAAGCCTTGCCCCCGATTCAAAAAGTTTTACCGGAAGTGATCGCTTCGAAAACTGTTCTAAATTAATCTCTCTGGAATGATTAATATCATTTATATATGCGTCTACTAGCTTTTGTGTACTACCCGTCCGGTATAGAAAGGCATTCACTTCAAAATTCAAATGAAAGCTTCTCATGTCCATGTTGGCTGTCCCAATGGAAGCTAGTTCATAATCAACAATAATAATTTTACTATGTAAAAATCCTTTCTCATATTCATATACTTTGACTCCTGCCTCTAATAGTTCAGGAAAGTATGATCTTGATGCATAATAAACAATTTTTTTATCCGGTCGCTTTGGTACGAGAAGTCTAACGTCAATTCCACTTAATGCGGCAACCTTTAGTGCCGAGAGAATATCTTCATCAGGTACAAAATAAGGAGAAGCAATCCATATCGACTCTTTTGCAGAAATAATCATTGAAAAAAATAAGTTCTTAATAACATCCCATTTATTATCTGGACCACTTGCAATTAACTGCACTCCTCCCGTTTCCTCTAATAACTCTGTATTTGGTGCTAAATACAAATGAGGCAACAATTTTTTATCTGTCATGTAGTACCAGTCTTGTAAAAAAATCATTTGTAATGTTCGAACTGCTTCACCCTTAATCAGTAGATGGGTGTCTCGCCAGTAACCAAAATAGGAATCTTTCCCCAGATATTCATCCCCTACATTCAAGCCCCCAACAAAGCCAACTTCTCCATCAATCACGACGATTTTTCTATGATTTCGAAAATTTATTTTATTGTTAAAGAAGGGAATTTTGACCGGTAAAAACGGAACCATTTCTATACCCGATTTACTTAGTTCTTTTATATATTCTTTAGATAATTTCCAGCACCCAACAGCATCATATAGAAACCTGATCTCCACGCCTTCATTTGCTTTTTCAATCAGAAGGTTCTTTAACCCTTGTCCAACCTCATCATCTCTCACAATGTAATATTCAAGATGAATATGATGCTTTGCTTTCTTAATTTCCTGAAAGATATGTTCAAATGTCTCGATTCCATCTGTTAACACTTTTGTCTTGGTACTAAATGAAATAGGACTATGTCCCAAACGGTGAGCTAACTTAAACAATAATTGCTGATGATTCCCCATATGCTCAATTTTTTCTTGATATGACCTTTGATTTCCCTCTATTTCTAAAAATGCTTTTTCATCTAAAAGAGCTTTTTTTCAAACAATCGCCTCTTTTTAATATTTCTTCCAAAGAATAAATAAAAAAAGAAACCTACTAGAGGAAATCCCCCCAATACAACGAGCCATGTGATTGTATGAGATGGATGTCGATTTTCCAAGAAAATGACAATGCAAATAAATATGATGGATAGTGTAAAAAGGACACTGACAGATCCAACAACCCAATCTCCCCAGAAGCTTTTGGTAATTAGGATAATGGAAGCAATAAGTGTGATAAATAGTAGTAATCGGAATGTAAATTTCATCGATTTTCACCTGTCTTATTTTTATTCTTACTTCCCTTCTTTTAATAAAACAAAACCTTTCCGGCTGTTTTTTAAAGTTTGCTCCTTTATAGTTCTCACTATTTTATTACTTTAGAATCCTTTTTAACCCTTAATTAGGAAAATAAAGTGAGACTTCCATCAGTGGGGGTTTTATTCATACCCACTGGTTAGCGAAACTTATCAGGCTCATAACGCCACATTCTTATGTCTAGCCTGACTTGGACGTCCTTTCCTTCGTCGGACCTTTACGGGCAGTTAGTTAACTCTCTCTTATCTTCTTTGCTTCTCTCAAATCTTGAAATGGAAATTTTACTGCAAGTTAAGGTGGGATAAAAAACACAGAAAAAACCGATTCATGAATAATCGGTTTTTTCTGCTACTTATGATTTATTAGGAAAAGTGCTTTCTGATAACAGTAAGTGCATGATCTTTTGCAATAATAGAACCATATTCCTCAAGTCGGTGAATGGTCACCCGAGATTCTTGTCCATATTCAAGAAGAATACTTAATGTGTTCTCGATTTCATCATCACTGACCTCGTCATCAAACTCTATAAATAAATAATACTGTTGGTCGAGCGTGTATAAATGATTCGTCATCCCATTCAGTTGCGAATATTTAGACAAGGAAATAATATGTTCAAGATCATTAAATTTTAATACAAACTGAAGCTGTTGTTCCATATCTTCCATGTGATCATCTTGTGAATCACTTGATTTATTAAAATGTTGATCCAATAAGGATTCAATATTTTCATCTACTGGCAGTTCTTTAAGCTTCTCATCAGAAATCGGAAGTTCAAGCTTTTGTCCGTCTTTTGATAATTGGGCCTTTGTCACAATAACTTCTAAACCTTTATCAAGCGCCTGAACTTGAATCCAAAGAGGACCTTCAACCATAAATTCTTCTTCCTCATGGACTTCATCCATCATTTCCCAAAAAAGCTCTTCACTTCGATCACGATTATACCATATTTCATCACGATCAAATCCACGCTCTTCTATATCTAAATACGAAATATAAAACTTTACGGTATTCTCGTTAATACGTTCAATTTCCATTACTCAACCTTCCCTTCTATATAAGATGTTGAAGGGACAACCCCCCTCAGGGTAGTTGTACTTTACTACACTTTACCCAAAATTTCAACTATTTAACCCGGGTAAAGGGAAGTGTCAACATTCTCCTAAAAGAATGATTCACACTAATGTTCAAAACCTTCAATATTGAAAGAATCTTGTACTCCTATTTTATGATAAAAAGTGCTTAAAGGAAATAAAAAAACTCTGAATTTACAAAAACAGTTATTTACCTATATGAATCTTAAAAGCATATCTTAAAAATACAATCATATAATTTGTACGAGCAGTCAAAAAGCTGAAAAGAGGGTTTATTCGATGGAACACGATTTCTTGTTATCACTTCTTATGATCATAGGAATTGATTTAGTCCTTGGTGCAGACAACGCTGTTGTTATCGCTATGGCATGCCGTAACTTACCCGTTGTTCAGCGTAACAAAGCGATTGTATTAGGAACAATGCTTGCAATTGTCATTCGGATCCTCATTACATTAGTTGCCGTGTATTTACTAAAAATACCTTTCCTTCAGCTTATTGGTGGTGTTTTTCTCCTCTATATTGCGTACCAACTTATTGTCGGAAAAGAGGAAGACACGACAAAGATAAGAAGTCATCAATCTTTATGGAAAGCTATTAAGACAATAGTTGTTGCCGATTTATTAATGGGATTTGATAATGTTCTTGCGGTAGCTGGAGCAGCGCAGGGGCATATGGTATTAGTAGCACTAGGACTATTTATTTCCATTCCTATTATCATTTGGGGAAGTAAGATCATCCTTGTCTTACTGACAAAGTATCCATTTTTGATCTATATTGGCGGTGGCTTACTTGCGCTTACATCAGGAAAAATGATTATTGAAGAGCCTAATTTGCAAAATCTGTTTATCTCTTACCCTATGATTGAGCAGAGCATCCCCTATTTAACCGTGTCTTTTATTTTGTTAGCAGGCCTTATTTATCAACAAATTTCTTTAAGAAAAGAATAAACAATCCCAAATTAAACAAAGAGGTATTTCTACAGTATTCAAGAATTTGAACAGAATGTAGAAATAACCTCTTTTTCATATTTAATTAACTAAACGTTGTGCTTCTTGTAATTGATAAGTTCGAACACGGCGAGGAAGGAAACGTCTGATTTCATCCTCATTATAGCCTACCTGCAGTCTTTTTTCGTCAATGATAATAGGACGACGAAGAAGTCCAGGGTTTTCTTGAATCAAAGTATACAGATCTTGCAATGGCATTGTTTCTAAGTTAATATTTAACTTTTGGAAAATCTTAGAACGTGTTGAGATAATTTCATCTGTTCCGTCTTCAGTCATTCGCAGGATTTCTTTAATCTCCTGAATGGATAAAGGTTCGGAAAAAATATTTCTTTCAACGTACGCAATTTCATGTTCCTCTAACCATGCTTTTGCTTTACGACATGAAGTACAACTTGGTGATGTATACAATGTAACCATTGACTTTCACTCCTCTAAATATAGAATGAGTAACATTTATATCTTTCTAAAATTAAAATTAATTTAATTAAGAATCAATAAATTGATTATACTATAAAAAAGTAAGTATGCATATAGCTATTATGTTAAAAGTATGACAAAACGATTACAATCTTGAAAAGTCTAGATAGTGTATGTAAACAGTGACTTATTTTGGCCTTTTAAAAAAGCCTGCTGTTCCAAAAAAGTCACTGTCTGCATTCTCAATTAAGTCAGCTCATCGAAAATATTTTGATTGTTCTTCTTATCATTCATTGACAGTACTTCATGAACAGGTTGATAGGATTCCCCGTAAAGTTCTTTGTCTTTGAATGTATGAATAAGGGTATATGTTTGTTGCATGGCTTCAAAAATCTTTTCTTCAGATTCATCATTTGGTGTCCAATATAAGATCTCAAGCTTATTTATTTCATTTGTTGCAAGTGAGCGCCTTTCATAACCAATTGATTCAGCATGCTTAAAGCCTTGTTTTTGGTAAAATTTCAAGCGCTTTTCGGAATCAGAATCTTCATAATTAATGGGCTCAACCTCAAGAATGATTGGTTTCTTTTTATCTTTGAGCTTATTTATTAATTTACTTCCTAAGCCTTCTCCCCGAGCATCTTTTGATACAAAGAGATAATCAATAAAAAGAAAATCAGGAAGTTCAGCGTACATTAGGACATGATTTTTCCCTTCATCCTTATGATAGATATCTTTCCTCTCTTGAAGCAATGTTTCCATATGTTTTTTTGATTTCATTTCTTCAATGGGAAAATACTGATTTAATTTCTCATACCAGTTCATTCATCTACTCCTATCACATTTAATAAATTCTCCCATGCTTATGTATACCCTTTTTATGAATTATTAAACATTCTATGTTAATAAAAAGGCTATTTCTTACATACTACTTATGGTAAAAAAACAATCTTTTCGAAAGTCAAACAAGAACAGATGTTCTTACCTGATTATAACATAATTTCTTCATATGTCCACGTAAAAAAGAGACTACCCGTGGGTAATCTCTTTCACAAATTCATTAAGCATGTTCTTTTTTATATTTTTCAAATTCCGCTTGTGAACACATGACAAAGTGTCCTGGTTTTACTTCTCTGAATTCAACTTCATCACCTGGTTGATAATTATGTTGACTAGGAGAATACGTTTTTCTAACTCGAGTGCGCTCATAATCCGGATCAGGAAGTGGAATTGCTGATAGTAAAGATTGTGTGTAAGGGTGAATTGGATTGTTGTAGAGTTCTTCTGCACTAGCCAGTTCCACAAGCTTTCCAAAGTACATAACACCTATACGATCACTTATATATTTCACCATTGATAAATCATGGGCAATAAATAAATATGTTAAGCCTTTTTCTTTTTGAAGCTTTTTCATTAAATTAACAACCTGAGCTTGAATCGATACATCAAGTGCAGAAATTGGTTCATCTGCAATAATGAATTCAGGCTCTACAGCAAGTGCACGAGCGATTCCGATACGTTGACGCTGCCCGCCACTAAATTCATGAGGGTAACGGTTTGCGTGCTCTTTATTTAAACCAACTGTTTCAAGTAATTCAATGACTCTGTCCATTCGTTCTTTTTTCGTTTTTGCAAGACCGTGAATGTCAATACCTTCAGCAATAATATCTGAAACCTTCATTCTTGGGTTTAAAGACGCTTGGGGATCCTGAAAGATCATTTGCATTTTTCGGTTAAATTCTTTTAACTGTGAACGGGACTTTTTCCCATGTACATTTACTCCATTGAATAGAACCTCACCGTCAGTAGCATCATATAATCTGATAATTGTTCGGCCGGTTGTAGATTTACCACACCCGGACTCTCCAACTAATCCTAATGTTTCCCCTTTAAAAATATCAAACGAAACATTATCTACTGCTTTTACTTCATTAGGCTTACCAATGTTAAAGTATTGTTTTAAATTTTTAATTTCTAATAACTTTTCTGTTGTTTCCATTTTAGTTCCCCCCTTTTCCATTAGGGAATTGACGCTGACGTCGTTTTACTGCGAGTGGCGGTTCAACCTTCGGCGCATCCGGATGGAGTAACCATGTTGCAGCATAATGTGTATCAGACACTTTAAACATAGGAGGCTGCTCCTCCAGATCAATTTGCATTGCATATTCATTACGAGGTGCAAATGCATCACCCTTAGGCGGGTGTAATAAATCAGGCGGAGTACCTGGAATTGCGTATAATTCCTCTTCTTCAGTATCAAGGCTTGGCATTGAACTTATTAATCCCCATGTATATGGATGCTGAGGATTATAGAAAACTTCATCAACAGTTCCAGTTTCAACAATTTTCCCACCATACATCACGGCAACACGATCAGCAACATTTGCCACAACACCTAAATCATGGGTGATAAAAATAATGGATGTATTAATTTTCTTCTGTAATTCCTTCATTAATTCAAGAATTTGAGCTTGAATTGTCACATCTAACGCAGTAGTCGGTTCATCAGCAATCAGAACCTTCGGGTTACACGCAAGAGCAATCGCGATTACGACCCTTTGCCTCATTCCACCGGAAAATTGATGTGGATATTGATTAAAACGATCTTCAGGTTTAGGAATACCCACAAGCTTTAATATATCAATTGCACGTTCCTTCGCAGCTGATTTACTTAGTTTTTGATGTTTAATAATTGGTTCCATAATCTGCTTTCCAATTTTCATTGTTGGATTCAACGAAGTCATTGGATCTTGGAAAATCATCGAGATATCTTTCCCACGAATTTTTTGCATATTTTTATTTGATTCTTTTGCTAGATCTTTACCTTCAAAAAGAATCTCACCTTGTTTAATGTCTGAATTTGCTTCGGGAAGCAAACGCATAATCGCTTTTGTCGTAACTGATTTTCCAGAACCGGATTCACCTACGATTGCTAAAGTCTCCCCTTTAAACAAATCAAAATTAACTCCACGAATTGCCTGCACTTCTCCAGCAAACGTATGGAATGAAATGTGCAAGTCTTTCACTTCTAAGATTTTATCCATTTTCGGGTTCACCTACCTTTTCTAGTCACGCATTTTCGGATCTAAAGCATCGCGCAGTCCATCTGCAATCATATTAAAGCAGATCATGATTAAACTGATAATAATGGCCGGTATGATCATTTGATAAGGGTATAGCTGAAGTACTTTAAACCCGTCATCAATCAGTGTACCTAAAGAAGCCAACGGCGGCTGTAATCCCAGTCCAATGAAGCTTAAAAAGGCTTCGAAGAAAATGGCACTTGGAATGGTAAACATTGTGTTGATGATAATTACACCAGCTAAGTTTGGTAAAAGATGCTTCCAAATAATCTTTCCATTTGACAAACCTAATGTTCTGGCTGCTAACACATATTCCTGTTGTTTTAATTTCATGACCTGGGCACGGACAACCCTCGCCATTCCAACCCAACCTGTAATGGTTAAGGCGATTGTAATCGATAAAATACCTGGATCCAACACAATAATCATGAGGATAACAACAACAAGGTTTGGAATTCCTACTAATATTTCTGTAATCCGCTGCATAACATTATCAGTGCGGCCGCCGACAAATCCGGAAATGGCACCGTATAAAACACCAATAACCATATCAATAACAGCAGCTAATACTGCAATATATAATGATACTTGTGTACCCTTCCATACACGCGTAAATAAATCACGACCAAGACTGTCTGTCCCTAACCAGTAATATTCATCCACCTTTTTTTGTTCATAGGCATTATAAACATCGCCATTTTTTCTAGTTAAGTCCCCATCAAATGGTAACCAGCTAATATTTTCAAGCCCCTGAATTCTTGGAGGTAAGTTCGAATGTTTAAGATTTTGATCATCATAACCATGACCATTTATATGTGGTCCGACAATAGCCATGATTGTTAATAGTGCTAGAACAATTAAGCTGACAATTGCTCCTTTGTTTTTTCTAACTCGCAACCATGCATCCTGCCAATAATTAAGACTTGGCTTGGAAATTTCTTCACTTTTCGCTGAATCGATATGAGCGGGTTTAAACAAATCTTTTGAAATTTTCTCATGTGCCATTATTTTTTACCTCCCGCTAAACGAATCCGCGGATCAATGATTCCATACAGTAGATCTACAATTAAGATAACGACAACAAACAGAACCGCAAATAGGATTGTTGTACCCATAATTACCGGGTAGTCGTTGACTGTAATTGACTTCACGAATTGCTCACCTAGTCCCGGAATACCAAATATTTTTTCAATAACAAGAGAACCGGTCATTAAACTAACAACCAACGGTCCTAAAACAGTTACTACTGGAATTAACGCATTTCTTAGGGCATGTTTAAATGCAATTTCAAACCAGCTTGCACCCTTAGCTTTAGCAAGTGTAATGTAATCTGATTCTAAAACCTCGACCATTTCGGTTCTAACAAACCTTGCTGCTGTTGCAATCGGGAACATAGCTAATGCAATTGTAGGCAATACGGTGTATTCCGGGCCTTTCCAAAATGCAACCGGAAACCAGCCTAATTTTACGGCAATATAATATTGCAATAGTCCCGCAAAAACAAATGAAGGGATTGATTTACCAAGTACCGCTAAAAATGTTGCACTATAATCAACCCAAGTATTTTGTCGTAATGCTGAAATAACTCCTAAGATAATACCAAAAAATGTTCCAAAAAGAATGGCCTGAAATCCGAGTGTTGCTGATGGCCCAATGCTATCCATAAGTATTTCAGTGACACCTACATTATTGAATTGAAAGGAAACACCTAAATCACCTTTAAGCATATTCACCATATAGTTCATATATTGAACCGGTACGGGTTCATCTAAACCATATTTATCTTTCATAATCGTTAGTTGTGTCTCTGACAATTTACTAGCATTTGTAAAAGGTGTACCTGGAATAATTTTCATGAGGAAAAAAGTAAACGTGGCAATTAAAAAAAGTGTAATGACCATATAAATAACACGTTGAGTTAAGTATTTCGCCATATGAGTGCACCTCCTAAATAAATTAAATATTCTACAAAGTTCGACAATTTCCCAACAAGGGAAAAGAGAGTATATCGGCATTCAATATACTCTCTCCTTACATCAATTATCACTATAATCAAAAAGTACTAATAAAATCAATACTTATTTTACTGATGCCCATTTGTAACTATATTCTGGTCCAACTAAGTGGTAAGTAAATCCTTCAACATTCTCATTTACTAACACATTAGAAGAACGTTGATACATAGGAGCAATTGCAGCATCTTCTTCAAGTAAGATTCTTTCAGCCTCAGCAAGTGCCTCATAACGCTCTACTGGTTTTTGAGCTAAAGTCGTTTGAGCATCTTTAATTAACTGATCATATTTTTCATTAGAGTAATCCATTTTGTTATTTCCTCCGCCTGTTAACCATAGGTCAGAGAAAGTCATTGGGTCTAAGTAGTCAGGACCCCAACCAGCCATTTGAATATCATAATCCTGAGAATTTTCACGATCTAAACGAACGCTGAATGGAACACTTTCCACTTTAAGTGTAAGGCCAGGAAGATTTGTTTCTAATTGATTCTTAACATATTCAGCAACTTTCTTTGCACTTTCAGTATCATCACCTAAGTATCTAACTTCTACTTTATCAGTACCAAGAGCAGCTAAACCTTTTTCCCATGATGCTTTTGCTGCATCTACATCATATGGTAATAATTCATTCCCGTTAATTTCACGGAAGTCTTTACCAGTTTCTTCATTTTTAACAAACTCACTTGGAACAGCATAGTTTGCAATGATTGAACCATTGTTTAATACACTGTTAACGAAGTCTTCTTTGTTAATTGCTTGTGCAAGTGCTTTACGAATATCTGGATTTTTTAGAGCTTCATTTTCTTTTTGGTTAAATTTCAACCAGAAGATTGTTGGTTCTAACCATTTTACCATTCTTTCATCGCCTTCATATTGAGGAACGATGTCAGAAGAAAGTTTACCAGTAACATCTGCTTCACCAGTTTCAAAAGCGTTTGCAGATGCTTGAGAATCTTTTAATACATTCCATTGAACTGTTTCTAACTTAACTGTTTCTGCATCCCAATAATCTTCATTTTTTGTGTAAGTCCATTCAGATGCTGTGCTTCCACCCCAGTCAGATAAAACGAATGGTCCGTTATAAACAAGGTTTTCCGCAGTTTTCGCGTAATTGTCACCTTGTTCTTCAACAAATTTTTGATTTTGTGGATAGAACGTTGGGAACGCCATTAAAGATTGGAAATATGGAATTGGTCTTTCTAATGTTACTTCAAGTGTTTTTTCATCGAGTGCTTTAACACCTAGAGTGTTAAGATCGTATTCTTTTTTCTCTGCACCAGCTGCAGAAATTTCAGCTGCACCTTTGATTTTACCATCCATCATATATGGACCATAAGGTGATGCGTTTGCAGGATCAATTGCACGTTGCCATGCATACACGAAATCATTCGCTGTAACAGGGTCGCCATTTGACCATTTTGCATCTCTTAATTTAAATGTATAAACTGTACCATCTTCACTAACTTCCGGTTCACCTTCTGCCATACCTTCAACAACTTCCTGGTTTGGATCTAGACGGTATAAACCTTCCATTACGTTATTCATTGTAGTGAAACTAACTGTATCTTGAGCCATTACACTATCCATTGATGGAATTGCCTGTGACTCTAGAGCAGTAATTTTTTGCTCTGCTGTACCTTCATCTCCGCCTGTATCTTTCTCTTTACTAGTATCTCCGCCACCATTACATGCAGCTAAGAACATACTTAGTACAAGCGATAATGCTAAAAGTAGAAAATATTTCGACTTTTTCACAAATTTGACCTCCCTTTATTTTGAACAAGTTTCTTTACACGGATTATTATACAAGTATTCAGTAAATTGTGCATTTATTTTTTTAATAAAATTTACACAAATGCAATAATATTAATGAAATTCGAATAAAAAATAGGTAAAAAGACCTATCTATTTCTATTTGAACTTTTTTTATTTTTCACTCAATTTCTTCACAACGCTTTAACGCGTTGAATTGGAAAGGGTTACAAAATCTTACAAACTTTTTTTGTAGAAAATGTAGAAATTTGACGAATGCATTTATATAATTTATACATTTGCATCTAATAAATATTTCTACAATAACTTCACTTGTTTTTTCCCTCCTCCATTCATCTGATATAATAGATGCAATAGTATTTAAACAAGAAAAGAGTGAAAGAAATTGCGCACTAATCGATCTGTTACACTCATTATTGTGTCATTATGTTTAACAATCTTACTGTCTTTTATTATTTACCAAAAATTAACTATTTTATCATTTGTAAATATTTCTTTCTTTTTCGCTTTGGGACTCTTATTTATTTCTTTCTTTACAATCACAGTAAAAGGGGGTTTCTTTGACGGCATCACATATGGCTTTAGAAGAATGTTTGTTTCTAAGGGGAAGGAGCTTTCAAAACAAGAAGTGAATGAAATGACACCAGTTTCTGAGCTGTTAACATTTGATCATTCACCTTTTTTAACTAGCGGATTAGTTATGACGGGCATTGTAGTAATCGGGACAGTTCTTTATTATTGCATTTAAAACATATAAAATTTGCAAATGCATACATGATTTCATATAATTAGAAAAACATAACTTACCACCAATGATGGTTGAAGTATTAATAGTCGGCTATGATGAAGAGTAGTACATATATGGTGCATTTTTAGAGAGCCTGTGGTTGGTGCAAACAGGTAATGACCGATATGGAATGGACTTCTGAGCTTCTGTGCAGAAATTTAGTACGTGCAGACGTAATCTTGCGTTAAAGATTAGAGTGATTTCTTTTAAGAAATAATTAGGGTGGCACCGCGGTCCATCGTCCCTATCTTTGGGGCGAGTGGGCCTTTTTTGTGTTTATTTTATACATTTCACTTATATTCAGGAGGGTATTATGAAAACAATTTTTTCAGGAATACAACCAAGTGGTTCCGTTACATTAGGAAATTATATTGGTGCATTAAAACAATTTGTTGATTTACAAGATGAGTACAATTGTTATTTCTGTATCGTTGATCAACATGCAATTACCGTTCCTCAGGACCGATTAGCGTTAAGGAAAAACATTAGAAGTCTTGCAGCACTCTATCTTGCTGTTGGTTTAGACCCTGACAAAGTCACATTATTTATTCAATCCGAGGTTCCAGCCCATGCACAAGCAGGATGGATGTTGCAATGTGTTTCTTATATCGGAGAATTAGAAAGAATGACTCAATTCAAAGATAAATCACATGGAAAAGAAGCTGTTTCTGCCGGATTACTCACATATCCACCACTAATGGCAGCAGATATCCTTCTTTATAACACTGACCTTGTACCAGTAGGCGAAGATCAAAAACAACATCTAGAGTTAACCAGAGATCTGGCAGAACGGTTTAATAAAAAATATAACGATGTTCTTACTATCCCTGAGGTGCGTATTCCAAAAGTTGGCGCTCGCATTATGTCACTTGTGGACCCAACAAAAAAAATGAGTAAATCAGACGCGAATCAAAAAGCATTTATCACACTTTTAGATGATCCTAAACAAATTGAGAAAAAAATTAAAAGTGCTGTCACAGATTCGGAAGGAATTGTAAAGTACGACAAAGAAAACAAACCTGGTATTTCAAACCTTTTATCGATTTATTCTATTTTAACAAATGAACCGATTGAACAAATTGAAGCAAAATATGAAGGAAAAGGATACGGGGATTTCAAAACAGATGTAGCTGAGGTTGTTGTAAATGCATTAAAACCAATTCAAGATAAGTATTACCAGCTGATGGAGTCAGATGAATTGGATCAAATCCTTGATAAAGGTGCAGAAAAGGCGAATGCAGTTGCAAGCCGCACATTAAAGAAAATGGAAAATGCCATGGGACTAGGTCGTAAACGTAAGTAAAAGTTACTTTCAAACTCAATTTTGCAAGTTTATATATAATTTTGCAAGTTTATATATAATTTTGCAAAATTGGCCGCTTTATTGCAAATTCACGCTTATTTTTGCAGTATCCTATTTATTCTTGCAAATTTCATGTTTTTTTTGCAAGTCCTGCAAAACCTAAAAAACGATGTGAGCCAATCACATCGTTTTTTACTATTTAGCTTGTCCAAATCAATTAACCTTTGATTCATGCTCCATATCCCAAAGCTTTTCAAAAAAGGGTTGTCCTTTTATTAGTCGTTCACATAGCTGAATATGCTTTGGAGACCAACCGTTTAATGTTTCTTCATAGAGCTGATTCCATACTTCATCAAATTCTCTTTGCTGAATATCCTCATATTTTGTAGGGTTCCATTCAGTATACCAGTACTTAACTTCAGCAGCATTTTTCGTTGCCAGCAGCTGATCAAGCGCCATAAATAACAATTGCTTTAATTGGCGTTCTTTTCTTGTCAAGCCTCTCATATATTGTGGTGCTAAAGACAAAATATGATATTCCTTGTTTGATTCTTCTTTTATAATTTCTGTTGAATATGATTCAGGCTCAATATCCTTCACCATTTCAAATACCAATTGTTCTTGTCTTGGGATAATTCTGCTTTTTCGAATTGGAATGGTATAGCCAATTGTATCAACTGCTAAAATTCCTATTCCATCTGTCACAACAAAACAATAATCAAGTTGGATTCGCTCATGATTTTTACGAATATAAGCCTTTTGAAAAATATCTTTTAATAGACCAGGTGGTAACTCCGATAAGTTGTTTTCTATGTAGTCGAATAGCATGGAATTTACCTTTAATAGAGGAACCTGATCAAGGAGTTCAACACTGTCATCTTTTCTCCATTCATGAAAATGACAGACATTGTATCCATTCTCTTCACCTTCAAACCAATTTACCCAAACATCATGAAGAAATAACATATAAAAACCCCTCACTTCAGTACCATTTGTCAAACAGTATAGGCAAATTTCAGAGAATTTATTCCAATCAATGAAGATTATGCATAGTTTTTTCAGATGTTTGAACATGTCCTAACACATTGTATGAAATTAGGCTTCTTTTTATGATGATTTCTTTACATCCGAATACTTTTCCAGTATTTTTTCAGACGGCATACCTAACATCTGCTTTGTCTTCAGTCCTGTTTTATCCATCAATGTTTTTACAATATGATATCCTACAGAATACCCCAGCATATTTGGATAAAAACCAGTTCCGTACATGAGCTGGGAAAATTTCGGACTTTCCCTTGTCATCTCTTTATGCGGTAGAATCATTCGCTCATAAAATCTTTCACATTGGTCTGAATCATATAATTTCGTCCAATTCGACACAGCCTGTTCGCCAGCCAGTTCCCTAACCGCATTTTCTGCTAAACCTTCCATTATAACTGTATCTATTATCGTAAACGTATCTTCAGCTTTTGTGACAGAAGCCAGCCGGCAAACATGGTGATACTCGTGTAAAAATAAAGACTCAATATCGTCTTTATGTACGTCTTTTGAAAGAAATAAGAATAATTTGTTATGAAAAGCTAACCCAGATCTCCCCCGGTATTCTCTCTCTATTTTCCGATTGGCTTGATCTATTGGTAACATAAAGATCGGTACATCCGGTCCGTTCCACTCAAGCTTATATCTGTTTTCTAACTTTTTAATATAAAAGCCCATTTGCTTATCTGTCATTTGTTCAATCCATTGCTCAATGTTTGCAGGGTGCTTATACATCCCAAATGAATGTAGATAGGAAGCAATTTCTCTTTTATTCATATTGTTAAAATATGGAACTAATTTTTCGCAAATTTTCAGTTGCTGTGGTGTATTCTTTAGCCAATCAATCGTATTAATGAAACTCATGATGAACATCTCTCCTTCATATGTATTCTATGAATTGAAGGAAGAACTGTTCTTGATGGAAGTTACCTATTTGTTAATTTGCCACTACATTATTAATTAAACTGTTTTCACAAAAAATAAACCCGACATAACTGTCGGGTTATAAAAATTAAGCATTATATTTCTTAAAAATAATCGTTGCGTTATGTCCGCCAAATCCTAAAGAGTTACTTAGAGCAGCTCTTACTTCCTGTTTACGAGCTTTATTCGGAACATAATCTAGATCACATTCAGGATCTGGAGTTTGTAAATTAATCGTCGGCGGAATGATACCTTCTTTAATCGCCAAAACACTAAAAATAGCCTCGACTCCACCTGCTGCACCTAGAAGATGACCTGTCATTGATTTAGTTGAACTTATTGCTAATTTTTTAGCATGTTCTCCAAATACCTCTTTTATTGCTAGTGTTTCAAACTTATCATTGTAAGGGGTACTTGTACCATGAGCATTAATATAATCAATATCATCAACTGATAGGCCGCTACCTTCAACTGCCATACGCATCGCTCTTGATCCACCCTCACCACCTGGTGCAGGTGCTGTTATATGGTAGGCATCACCTGTTGCTCCGTATCCTACAATTTCAGCATATATTTTTGCTCCTCGAGCTAAAGCATGCTCTAATTCCTCAAGAACAACAATTCCTGCTCCCTCACCCATAACAAAACCATCGCGATCTTGGTCAAATGGTCGGCTTGCTGTTTTAGGATCCGGGTTTGTTGACAATGCTTTATTAGCAGTAAATCCTGCAAATGACATTTCAGTAAGAGGTGCTTCTGCTCCACCCGAAATCATCACATCTGCTTCTCCTCGTTCAATAACTCGAAAAGCATCTCCAATTGAGTTTGTTCCTGTTGCACAAGCTGTTACTGTACAAGAGTTAAAACCTTTTGCTCCTAAAGCAATTGAAACTTGACCGGTTGCCATATCCGGGATAAGCATTGGTACGAAGAATGGACTTACTCGTCTGGGACCTTTTTCTAAAAGTGTTTTATGTTGCTGTTCGAAAGTTTCCATTCCGCCGATACCAGAACCGATCCAAACTCCAACACGCGGAGCGATATCATCTGTGATTTCAAGATTTGCGTCTTTTACAGCCATGAAGGATGCTGCTACTGCATATTGAGTAAAGCGGTCCATTTTTCTTGCGTCTTTTTTATCCATAAATTGTTCTACATCAAAGTCTTTAAGCTCTGCTGCTACTTTTGCTGCGTATGGCTCTGAATCTATTCTAGTGATTGGTCCAACACCTGAAACCCCGTTAATTGCATTTTGCCAAGCTGTTTCTACATCATTGCCAATCGGAGTTACTGCACCCAATCCTGTTACTACTACTCGCTTTTTTTCCATGATGATTCACCTCATTCTTTTTTCTCATCGACCCCAACGAAGAGCAATTGCTCCCCATGTAAGTCCTCCTCCGAAACCGACCATTACAATTAAGTCTCCATCTTTAATTTTTCCTGCTTCTACTTCTTCTACTAAAGAAATCGGAATGGATGCTGCTGAAGTATTTCCATATTTATGCACGGTTTTAGACATTTTTTCAACTGGAAGCTCTAAACGCTCTCTTGCCGCTTCCATGATTCGGATGTTTGCCTGATGCGGGATTAAAAAGTCTACATCTTCTTTTGTTAAACCTGCTTTTTCCAGCACGTTCACACTGGATTCACCCATTTGTCTAACAGCGAATTTAAATACTTCACGACCATTCATAATGATGTATTCATCTTGATACAGATGCTTCCCGCCTGTGCCGTCCGCACCTAATTCAAAGGATAGAATTCCTTTTCCTTCACTTACTGGGCCAATGACTGCTGCACCGGCACCGTCTCCAAAAAGAACTGCCGTATTACGGTCATCCCAGTCGGTAATTTTTGATAGTTTTTCAACTCCAACTACTAATACATTTTTATAAGTACCTGACTCAACGAATTGTTTAGCTGTAACCATTCCATACATAAAACCTGCACAAGCGGCACTAATATCCATTGCAGCTGCCTTTTTTGCTCCTAATTTCTCTTGTAGCATACATGCAACAGTAGGAAACGGCTGATCAGGAGTTACAGTTGCAACTAAAATCAGATCTAAATCCTCTGCTGAAATCCCCGCATCCTTTAATGCTTTTTCCGAAGCAAAAGTTGCCATATGTGATGTATCTATTGAATCATCTGCAATGCGGCGTTCTTCTATGCCGGTTCTTGTTCTAATCCACTCATCAGATGTATCCATAACTTTTTCTAAATCTGCGTTTGTAACAACTTTTTCAGGTGTGTATCGACCGATACCAATTATCCCTGCATTCATTTGTACAGCCCCTTTTATCCATTAATTCTTCACTACATTGTCTTTTCATTTATCTTTATTATTGGAAATTGCATTTTTATATCAATTATTATGACTTGGTACTAATTTTATCTTATTCACTTTTTTTTCAATATTAATGTTTTAGTACACATGTCTAGACCTTGCTACATTCCCCTTCATAAACTAGGAATAGATATGTATCGCAGCCAAACGCAAAGGAGGTGTAAGACATGTCTTATGACGAAAAAGATGAAGAACGGATTGACTCAGATTCACTGTCAGAAACTATAGAAAAGGAAACCGAAGCCACTCCTCCATCCGACCGATTTACACAACTTATGTTCGGAAATAGGGTTCCCAATAAATACAGAGAACAACACAATTCTCAAGAAAAACAAGTAGAAGAACAAAATAATGAGGTGAACTACTTTACCTTAATGGAGCAGATTGATGATATTATGGGTTCATTAGAAAATCTTAAACCGGTTTTAAAAGAATTTGGACCAATTGTTGATTATATAAAAAAGAAAATGAAATAAAGGCTACCTGATTGGCAGCCTTTGTTTTTGCTTAACTGTGGATAAGTGCGCGACATCCAGCTCCGAAGCACAGGACGTTTAAGTACAGTCTTTTGTTATTGACGTCGCGTTCTTAGATTGCCAGGCCTAGCCTCTAGGGTCTAGCAATTTAAATTGAAGGCAAAGATCGCCTTCTATTCTAAATCGTCTTTTTTTCCCTAGGCTGTTCAAGGCGCTTGCGCTTTTGTGTTTACTCAGCATCCTTTTTCCCTAGCTCATACGCTTCTCCCATAACTTTTGTAAATAGTTCAAGCATTGGTTGGATGGTTTCCATTGATAATTCAATTCCTGAGCCTTCAAGCTTTTGCTTTGCTTCAGGTAAGTACTTCATAGCAATTTGCATAAATTCCATTGTTTTTGGATGTTGTTCCATTTTCTTCACTCCTTTTATTGATTATTATAGTTGATTAGGTAAGAGTCCTGTTTCCTTATACTCTTTGATTGATTCCATAACAGTTGATTTGAATTCTTCGTTGACCAGAGGACTAAAGGTACCTAATGAAATCACTCCGTCTTTAAAATCATAATAGAGTTCCCCATTTTCCAGTTTTCCATTATCAAATTCCTTTGCGACAACTTCGTACAATTTATCAACATGTTGAACTGTACTTGTTAACACTGTACCTTTTCCCAGGTCAGATTGATCTGAAACAAAGCCGATTGCATATAGCCCCTCTTCTTTTAACTTTTCAATCACAGCTATATTATATCCGTCGCCAGCTACATAGACAATGTCTACCCCATCTTTGACCATTTGATCAAGTAGAGTTAACGCAATATCCGTATTGTTCCAATCTTGTACATATTGGATGTCTACTTCCACGTTTTCATTTTGATAGTAAGCACCTTCGAAAAAGCCATCAACTTCAGGCTGCCATTCAAAAGCTGCTAAAACTGCAACTTTGTTCGTCTTTGTCATTTCTCCTGCTACCATCCCACCAAAAAAACCCATTGCATTTGAATCGAAATTCAAACTTGTTACATTTTCACCATTGGCTTCTCCGTTAAAAACAACAAAGTGAATGTCCGGGTATTCACTACTTATCTCGTTGAAATAATTTGTAAATTCACTTCCATGTCCAAAAATGAGATTTACACCATTGTTATGAAATTCTTCGATTGCTTCACGTATACCTGCCTCATCATTCATGCCTTCTTTGTAATATACGTCAACATCTAATTCCGATTGAATTTTCAACAAACCTTTGTAGCCTTTTGTTCCCCAAACCTTTTCATCAATTGTTTCTGTAACAAGTAAACCAACCTTTTCGAGTTCCCCCGAAGCTACAGGTTGTCCACAACCCAAAAGCGAAAGAAGAATAATAAGAACAGAACCTAGCTTTAAGTACATGGGCAACCACTTCCTTGTATACTTTTTCCTTCGCTTTTATTTTATCCTTTCATGATTTATTTGTTCAAGCACTAACTATCAATACCGTAGATCTCTCTATACATTTTAATACAGGAAACCTGTTCCAATAATCCCTTTTCCATGGATGTTTTGTTCATGATACGGTGTCCACCTGATTCAGTTTCTTTTGTATTTATTTTTACCTCAACTGAAACTGATTCAATTGTTTCATCCTTCTGTTCACATAAAAACGAATACACTTTTTGATATTCACCTTTTTCTATGATCTCAACAATTGTTTCAGCAGCATCTGTAATATATATAGTAGGTTCTTTAATAATAAGTGTATTTTTCTGACCGGCTACACAAGATTTTAAGTGTTGATGAATTTTTTCTTCCGGTGGTTGAAATGGTCCATAAAGCCTCGGTAACTTAAAAAGCGTATAAGATTCCAGTGTTGACGTAACATACTGATTGTCTTCTTCAATCTGTCTGGCATCAGGAGCTACATAAAAGTAATGGCTCCTTGTTTCAACTGCTGTCGCAACAGATTTCTCAATACATAACTGGTCTTGATGATGACTTTTTTTCCTTTACAATAAATGACATGGGTAGCTTCTATGTTTCTCCATTCATGATCTAATGCTAATTCATGAAATAAAGCATTTCTTCCAATCAACAACATTCTTTCTTCTAGTAGAAGCTTTTCCATTTTTGAGGAAGAGTCTAAAAAAATTCCACATACTTCAATTCCCTCCTCAAGCAACTTTTCACAAATCGCAAACCCAATGTGTGACTGTGCCCCAAACACCATCACTTGCATATCTTGAATTACCTCCTTAAGGACGATATTTTACAATATGCAAAAGATCCTTCATTTAGTATTCCCTTTGACAGAATGCCAAGCATCGTTACCTCTTTACATGAGATCACCCATATATTAAATAAAAAAGCTTAGATTTTTGAAAACCTAAGCTTTTTTCTAACCTTATAACACTTTTTCATTTTCTTTAAAGAACCTTATGATTGATTGATTGATACGATATAAATTGTCACCAAGATGATAAATTAATTGAATAGGATGTTCAGCTTTTTTTCGCATTTCCTCATATTTTTTACTGTGATCTTGTGGTGAATAGATCGTACTATTCGTTTTTTGCCAAATTCTCACAGGTATATTAGAAGTTGTGTTTAGTGTTGGAAGATTTAGAGATGATACGATTTTGGGGTCAACACCATATGCTGCCGAAATTTCCTTAATTAATCGTTTATAAAAAAATTTATGCTCTTTTTCATTTTCAAGATGGGCTTGGAGGTCAAGGCAAGGATTCATCATGGCGACAGAACGAATCTTTTCAGGTATTTCCTGCATTAATTGTAACCCTGTTAACCCACCCATTCCATCGATCAATAAATGGATTCGTTGATTTAATATCTCTTTTTTCATGACTAAATGGTATAACTGTTTCGCCATTGTGACTGAACGAGGGCTGCCCCAGTGGTTTCCATAAAGATTCGAATGAAAGAGTGTATAGCCCTGCTTCATTAAATCAGAGATTAATTGATTTCTCCCATAATGTTGGTGCCAAAAACTGGAGGTTTCATCAACAAAATCTGAACGATTACCAATGATTAATATCCCAAACCCATTTGGTTTAAATGGTAAATGTATTACATTCCATTCTGTCTCAATCTGAAAAAAGCGTTCCGTTATCGTCATCACTTGCCCACCACCTTTCTCTTCAATGTCATTTTATTTCTCTATAATGTATGTCTAACTTTTTAAAAAGAATGGGATTGTATCACGTTTGTTGCAAATATGGACACATCAAAGTGAAAGTACCGCTAACAGATTTTTCCAACATTTCGATTGAATTTCACCCTTGAGAATTTCCTTTAGTTTTATTATTTCATGCAGGTTATGGAGAGTTTATGAACAATTTAAAAAGGTTCTTTTAAACTTGAAATATTTTGTGATAATATATAATAAGAACTCGTCTGGAAATAGAGGTGAATGGTTTGCGTTTCTTTTGGACATTTTTTTGGGGCTTTTTATTAATTCACATGGCGTCATATGTAGTGAATAATATGACAGGTGGTCATTACGATTTTATGACTGCGACAGTTTTATCCGTGATTGCAATCGTTGTCATTTTCATTATCGCTGAGGTTATTCCTAACGAGCCTGTAGCTAAGCATGATCATCATTAAAAAACCTAAGTATTAAAAATGATTCGACTAAAAAACAAAAAAACCTACTTATAAAAGTAGGTTTTTTTGTTTCTTCATCTATTAAGGCTTACGTTTATATGTCCATTGACGGTTATGGTTAGCTGTTTCCGGGAAACGGTCTCCGGCCTTCAATTTAATTTGTCCAGGATTTTTCACATTGTCTCCAGTTTCACCTATTTCTACATAAATACCATTATTAGGGGCTTTTTGTCCTACACGAAAACGATGTTGTTGTCCCATTGTTAACCTCCTCTCATTGCATTACTACTAGTATCTCCATATGAGTTATTTTCATGTAACGGACCACGGGGACAGGTTCCTCGTCCCATCGGGACGAGGAACCTGTCCCCGCGTCTCTTTATGAAAGTAATTTTTTTAGTAGTGCTTTTTGGACATGAAGTCTGTTTTCTGCTTGTTCAAAGACTGCTGAGTGTTCGCCGTCTATAATGGAGGCTGTAACTTCTTCCTCACGGTGCGCTGGTAAGCAGTGTAGGAAATGATAGTCTGCTTTTGCATGCTGAACAAGCTGGTCATTTACTTGGAAGTCCTTGAATGCAACCAAGCGTTCTTGTTGTTCACTTTCTTGCCCCATGCTTGCCCATACATCTGTATAGATAATATCAGCATCTTTAACAGCTTCAATCGGATCATATGTGATGGTAATCGTAGCACCTGTTTCTTCAGCAAGCTTTTGAGCTTTCGCCACAATGTCTGCATCAGGTTCATATCCCTTTGGACATCCTAATGAAAAATCCATTCCGACTTTGGCTGCAGCAATCATTAAGGAATGAGCTACATTATTTCCGTCTCCTAAGTATGCAGTCTTTACACCTTCAAATGTTTCTTTTATACGGTAAATTGTCTTTAAGTCTGCAAGTGCCTGACATGGGTGGAAAAGATCTGTTAATCCATTGATTACAGGGATACTAGCATGCTTGGCCAATTCTTCTATTTTATCATGACCAAATGTACGGATCATAATCGCATCAACATAGCCGGACAACACTTTCGCAGTGTCAGAAACAGGTTCACCTCTTCCTAATTGAAGGTCCTGGCTACTTAAAAATAATGCATGACCCCCTAATTGAAGCATTCCCGTTTCAAAAGATACCCGTGTTCTTGTAGATGATTTTTCAAAGATCATCGCCAGTGTTTTTCCTTGTAGAACAGGTTGAATTGGATTTTCTTCTAATTTAAATGCTTCTTCAATTAAAGCTAAAATTTCCTCTTTGCTATAATCAAGAAGAGTTAGAAAATCACGTTTTTCGACTGCTGTTTTATTTTTTACATTTATACTCATTTCAGCTCACTACCTTCCTTAGCTTAGGCGGAACCTATTGGTTTTTCACCAATGGTTTCAAAAATTCCTGAATTGAAGATACATCATCATCAGTGGCAGTAATGGATGTTAAACAAGCGTAAAATGTTGATAGATTTGTAAAAAGAAGCATTCCTTTTTCAATCGCTTGTTGGCGTGCTAATTTCGCTTCATCACTGTCAATCAATGAGACGAAAATGCCTTTTTCTCCCTCAACCCATGTTTCGTACTGATCTGTCACAACTTCAAGTCCAACTTCCTTAGCTGTTTTTATCGCCTCATTATCTGCTACATCAAAAAAGACACTTCGTACATTCTCTAAGTCCTTTGCAAAGATCTTGCGATAAACGGCCTCTAAATTATTACCAATACACATTCCTTCACCAGTTGCCTTCATTTCCGGTCCAAGTGTAATATCAACATCATGCAAAGCATGACTGGAGAAGACCGGATATTTCACCGCCACCATGTTATTAGACTCTGGGGAGGTAATGTCTAGTTCTGTTATTTTTTTACCGCATAATAAATACGTAGCATGCTTAATAATAGGAATACCAGTTACTTTACTAATAATCGGCGCTGTTCTGCTTGCACGTGGATTTACTTCTACAATATAAATTGTATGATCTTTCACTAAGAATTGAATATTCATAATTCCTCGATAATGCAGCTTTTTCACCAACGCCCTTGCGTAATTTGCAATGACCTGTTTATTTTCGTCCGTCAGGTTTTGAGAAGGTAGGATGGCTAAGCTATCCCCTGAATGGACACCTGCAGGCTCAACATGCTCAATATATGTTGGTATAAAGGCATCTTGACCATCTGAAATGAGGTCAATTTCTCCCTCAAGTCCTTCAACAAATTGATCAATAAGAACCGGATAAATCATATTTGTATTTTCCGCAAGTAACTTTTCTAAGGTTTCTTCATTATGAACAATGACCATTCCTTTTCCGCCAATAACATATGATGGTCTAAGAAGCAGTGGGAAACCTATTTCTTTTGATCCTTTTAATGCTTCATCCGCATTGTTTGCCGTTAGTCCTGCTGCGTGTGGTATGGATAATTCATCTAACAGTTGATAGAACTTGTCACGATCCTCCAACCAATCTAATGTTTCAGTATCAGTACCAAGCAGCTTTACACCTGCAGATTCTAATTGTTCAGCAAGGTTAATCGCCGTTTGCCCGCCATATTGGACAATAACAGAATCAATTCCCTCGGAATCAACGATATTTAATACATGTTCAAGCGTAATTGGTTCAAAGTACAATCGATCTGCTGTTTCAAAGTCAGTACTAACCGTTTCCGGATTATTATTTATCATCACCGCTTCATAACCTAATTGCTTTAACGCTTTAATCCCATGAACAGCACTATAGTCAAATTCAATCCCTTGACCGATACGTATAGGACCTGATCCAATGATTAAAATCTTTTTGTTATTTGTTAAAGCAGGCTGTTCATTTTCACCGAAATAGGTAGAATAAAAATAATTCGTACGGGCTTCAAACTCTGCTGCACATGTATCAACATATTTATAAGAAGCCTTTACTCCTGCTTGAAGTCTTACGTTTCGAACTTCAGCTTCAGGAGCATTTAATAATGATGAGATCGTCTTATCAGAGAACCCTTTTTCCTTCACGTTTGCTATAAATTCAGGATCAAGTGTTGAAATCGTTTTTTCCTGGATTTGCTTTTCGAGATCGATCATTCGTTGGAATATTGAAAGGAAATACACATCCATTTCTGTTTGCTCATGGATATCTTGTATCGTGCTTCCTTTTCTTAATAGCTCCATCACAGCAAAAAAGCGGCGATCATCTGTTTTATTCATGACTGTTTTTAATTCATCAATGGATAAATCTTTAAGCTCTGGCAGGTGTGTGCCGATATTATCAAGTTCTAGTGAGTCACATGCTTTTTGAATAGCTGCTTCGAGATTACGCTCAATCGCCATAACTTCACCAGTTGCCTTCATCTTAGTCCCGAGCTTACGGTCAGCCTTATTAAACTTATCAAAAGGCCATCTTGGGAACTTCACAACAACATAGTCAAGCGCTGGCTCGAAGCTTGCGTACGTACTCATCGTTAGAGGATTTTTTAATTCTTCCAATGTATATCCTACTGCAAGCTTTGCAGCAATTTTTGCAATTGGATAACCAGTTGCTTTTGATGCTAATGCAGATGATCTGCTGACCCGTGGATTTACTTCAATAACATAGTATTGTTTGCTATTAGGATCTAACGCTAATTGAATGTTACATCCACCGATCACACCAAGTGCTGAAACGATTTTAACGGCAGCACTTCTTAGCATATGATACTCTTGATCTGTTAATGTTTGTGAAGGTGCAACAACAATCGAGTCACCAGTATGAACACCAACAGGATCAATATTTTCCATATTACATACAGAAATACACGTTCCTTTGTGATCACGAATCATTTCATATTCTACTTCTTTAAAGCCGGCAATGCTTTTTTCAATTAAACATTGTGTAATCGGACTTGCTTGCAAACCACTTCTTACGAGCTTTTTAAACTCTTCAAGATTTGAAGCAATTCCGCCGCCTTTTCCACCAAGAGTATAGGCAGGTCTGATGATAATTGGGAACCCGATTTTATTAGAAAATTCAAGTGCTTCCTCTAATGTTGTAACAATGGAGCTCTCAGGGGTAGGTTCATTTAACTCATACATTAATTGACGGAACTCATTTCGATCTTCACCTTTACGTATCGAATTAATAGAAGTTCCTAATAATTGCACACCATATTTCTCTAAAACACCTGCTTCATGAAGTTCCATTGCCAGGTTAAGCCCTGTTTGACCACCTAAAGATGCAAGTAAACCATCCGGTTTTTCTTTGGCGATAATTTTTGTTAAACTTTCCACTGTTAATGGTTCAAAATACAAAACATCTGAAAATTCCTCATCTGTCATGATGGTTGCAGGATTGTTATTAACAAGAACAACTTGGTAGCCTTCTTCCTTTAAAGCCAGACAGCCTTGTGTGCCTGCATAATCAAATTCTGCGGCCTGCCCGATCACAATAGGACCGGAGCCAATAACAACGATTTTCTTGATAGACTGATTTTTAGACATAAAGTATATCTCCTTTTGCAACTGCGACTAACTCTAAAAATTCACCGAAGATCCATTCACTATCTGAAGGTCCCGGATGTGCTTCGGGATGAAATTGCGCTGTTAAAACTGGTAAACTTTTATGTGATAACCCTTCAATTGAGTCATCATTAATGTGATAAAAACGCATCGATAAATCTGTATCTTTTAAGCTCTCTTTAATGACAACATAACTATGGTTTTGAGATGTCATGAAGACTCTATTTGTTTTAAGATCAAAAACAGGTTGGTTTGCTCCTCTATGTCCAAATAATAGTTTTGTCGTTTTAGCACCGAAAGATAGAGCGATTAATTGATGACCTAAACAAATGCCTAATGTCGGGTAAGCAGAAACAACTTTTTTAATTTGACTAAAGTAGCTTGATAATTGCTCAGGATCTCCAGGTCCATTTGATAATAAGACACCATCAGGCTTTAAATCACCTATTTTATCCATCATTTTAAATGGGACAGTCGTTACTTTGCAGCCTCTATCTAATAAGGATGTAAGAATTGATTTCTTATATCCAAAGTCTACTAATGCAATATGCTTTTCCCCATTCCCATATGTTTCAAGCTTATCTGATACAACTTCAAATACTCCATCTTCGAAAATGGTACTCGGCTTTTCATCTAATGCAGATTTTGACGTTATTGTAGCTGCCATCGACCCGTGATTTCTGATTTTTTTCACCACTGCCCGGGTATCGATATGATGAATAATCGGGATGTTCCACTTTTCCAAATATTCTTTAAAGCTATACTGTGCTTCATAATGAGAATATTGTGATGTACACTCATAGATTACAACTGCTTTAACCTGCGGCTTTTTACTTTCATCATCACTTATATTGACACCATAATTTCCGATCAACGGGTACGTGAATACAACGATTTGATTTTTATAAGAAGGATCAGTTAGTACTTCCTGATAACCTGTCATTCCTGTAAAAAATACGATTTCTCCGTTTATATCCTCCAAAGACCCATGCTCTAGTTCTCCTGTATAAATTGAACCATCCTCTAAATGGAGATATCCTTTCATCTGCTTACACCTCGTTTGTCTTTAATTCTTCTCTATACCCTATTGGATAATTATTAAACCATGGGTATTTTTATTCAATCACTTGTAAAAAAAATGCTCAAATTAATGAGCTCCTACAGAATCGTTTACCTTTGAGAAAACTTCTGCTATTGTTTTTACCGCTATATCCATTTCTTCGTATGAAACGGTTAATGGCGGCAGTAAACGGATTACATGAGGACCAGCCGGCAGAACAAGGAAATTGTGCTCTCTTAATTGGTCAATGATTGGTGAAACTGGTTCTTTACATTCAATCCCAATTAATAATCCTTTCCCGCGAACTCCAATTACAAGTGGATGCTTTCCGACGATATGATCTAATTTTTCTAGTAAATAGTTGCTTTTCTTATTTACTTCATTTAAGAAATCTTTATTGAAAATTTTCTCTAATGTCACTTTAGCAGCAGCCATGGCAATTGGATTACCTCCAAAGGTAGATCCATGGCTTCCAGCCTGAAATGTTTCGATGAGCGATTTGTGACCGATCATTGCACCAACTGGCAGCCCACTACCAAGACCTTTTGCAGAAGTGATAATGTCAGGCTTCATTCCAAAATGCTGATAACCAAATGGCTTACCTGTTCTTCCAATTCCTGTTTGAACCTCATCTATAATAAGTAATGCACCGATCTTCTCACATGTTTCTGTTATTTTTTCAATAAATTCTTTGTCAGCCGGAACGACTCCGCCTTCACCTTGAACAACTTCAAGCATAATGGCTGCCACATCAGTTCCTAGCTCATCTAATGCTTCTACATCATTAAAGGTGAGGTATTGGAAGGTTTCGAGTAAAGGTCCAAAGCCCTTATGAATTTTCTCTTGACCTGTTGCAGACATTGTCGCAAACGTTCTGCCGTGAAATGATTGTAAAAATGTAACGATCTTTTGCTTACCAGTATGCTTTCTTGCAAGTTTTATCGCCGCTTCATTTGCTTCAGCTCCACTGTTACAGAAAAACACTGCATCTCCATCACTAGCTTCAACTAGAAGTTTTGCTACTTCTTCTTGAACGGGCTGGTGAAATAGATTGGACATATGCCAGTATTTTGTAAGCTGCTCTTGTACAGCATTGGACACTTCTTCATTGGCATGACCTAGGTTGCAAACCGCAATACCTGAAATAAAGTCCAAATACTTTACATCATTCACATCTGTTACCCAAGAACCCTTTGCTTCTTTAATCGTTACGTCCCAGCGTGCATATGTTGGAAATAAATAACTCATGATGACAAGACCTCCTTCTCACTCACAATTTTCGTTCCCTTAAAAGCATCTTTTTCAATGAAAGCTTGTTGACCACTTACAATCATGACTTCCTGACAAATATCTGAAAGTGTGGAAACAGCCGACTCCACCTTTGGGATCATTCCACCAGTAATGACTTCATTCTTTATCAGTTCATCAATTTGAGATGGTGTTACGGTCTCAATGACTTTCTTTTCTTTATTTAAAATGCCAGGTACATCTGTTACAAATAAGAATTTTTCTGCTCCGACTGCATTTGCAATTGCTGCAGCAGCTAAATCAGCATTAACGTTGAGGGTATCATGTGTTTCAGTACTTGCAAGTGGCGCTACAACAGGAATATAGCCGTTATCCATGAGTAATTCTACTGCAGCTGTATGAACTGATATTACTTTCCCAACCATTCCCAAGTTTTCTTGATCCAAGAAATCCGCTAGTAATAGTTGATCATCTGTACCGGACAATCCAATCGATTTTAATCCTTTTTGGTTTAATAGACCTGTCAGGTGCTTATTAATTTTCCCGGCTAACACCATTTCCGCAACTTCAAGTACCTCTTCTGTCGTCTTACGTTGACCATTGTAGAATTCAGTTTCTATTTTTAAAGCTTTCAACATGTTTGTGATATCAGGACCGCCACCGTGAACGATCATCACTCTCCAATTTGAGGAAATCAATGCTGTTAAACTTTGAAAAAATGACTCTGACAATTGGTGAACAGTACTTCCGCCACATTTTAATACAACTGTTTTTGACATAACAATCTCCCTTACGTTCTATAGCTTGCGTTTATTTTCACGTAATCATATGTTAAATCACAGCCCCAGGCTTTTCCTGTTTCTTCTCCAACACCAAGATGAACTGTAATCTTTACTTGATCCTGTTTTAAGTATTCTGAGGCAACTTCCTCTGAAAATGATTGAGGACGATTATCTGTAAATAAACAAATATCCCCTAAGTAAATATCAATGCTCTCAGGTTCAACTTGTGCTTCACTATAACCTACTGCACAAATAATTCTTCCCCAGTTTGCATCAGCTCCGTAAACAGCTGTTTTGACAAGGCTTGATCCGACAATCTTCTTGGCAACAACATTTGCTTCATGCTTTGTTTTTGCTCCTGTTACCGCTACTTCAATTAGCTTTGTTGCCCCTTCGCCATCTTTTGCAATTTGTTTTGCTAACTCTTCACTAACTTTATGAAACGCTGTTTTAAAATCATTCCACCCTGGATGTTGCTCGTTTAACAGCTCATTTTCAGCCTGCCCATTTGCCATGACCAATACCATATCATTTGTGGATGTATCACCATCAACCGTGATTTGATTATATGTTATATCTGTTGTTTTACTTAAAAGGGCCTGAAGTGATGCAGAGTCAATCTTTGCATCTGTTGTCACAAAAGAAAGCATCGTTGCCATGTTTGGATGAATCATCCCTGAACCTTTAGCCGCACCACCGATGGTAACCGTTTTTCCATCAATTTCAACTTGATAGCATGATGTTTTCATAACCAAGTCAGTTGTTAAAATGGCTGTTTGAAAGGCTTCAGCAGCTTCATGTGTTGAATGGGGTTTTAGCTGCTCGATTCCAGCCCGAATTTTATCCATTTTTAAAAATTCCCCAATTACACCTGTTGACGCAACCGCAACATAATGAGATTTGATGTTAAACAAGTCTGCAGTTCTTTCTCGCATCTCATAAGCATCTTTTAATCCTTGTTCTCCTGTACATGCATTAGCATTCGCACTATTGACAATAATCGCTTGCAACAATTCCTCTTCAGCGATGCTTGCCTGCGTTACTTTTAGCGGAGCTGCCTGGAAATGACTTTGGGTATAAACGGCTGCACAATTTGCTGGTACCTCGCTGTAGATAACTCCCAGATCATTTCTTGAATATCTGAGTCCGGCATGAACACCGTCACTTGAGAATCCTTTCGGTGTTACAATAGATCCATTTTCAATTTTTGTAATAGCAGATGTTTCTTTTGCTTGTAGCACTTCTTTTTCCTCCCTGGTTGTCATGATCAACACTCTTTTACAATGACATTGGTTTAGTCAATTTGCCCCTTCTTTAGAGTCTGACCTTCCATTTCATCTGCAAAATAGCCTTATGGATAAATAGGTGCAAAATACAAGCCGGTTGTTTCCTCATAACCGTTCATTAGGTTGAAATTTTGAACCGCTTGACCTGCTGCACCTTTCATTAAATTGTCTATTACTGAAACGATGGTGATTCTGCCTGTTCGTTCATCAAGCTTTAACCCGATATCACAGAAATTTGAACCGTACACTTCTTTTGTTGAAGGAAATACATCCTGCTCACGAATACGAACAAATGATGATTCCGCATAGTAGCTTTTATATAAATCTAGTAATTTTTCCGTTGTATATGAATCTTCTACACTTGCATAGATAGTTGCCATAATTCCACGTGTCATTGGAATCAAATGTGTTGAAAAAGAAATAGCACCAACTGCTTCATTTAAAGAATGAAGTGCTTGCTCAACTTCCGGAACATGCTGATGTTCATGAACCTTATAAATTTTCATATTTTCATTTACTTCTGAATAATGTGTGGTTTGTGATGCATTGCGTCCTGCACCAGATACTCCTGTTTTGGCATCAACAATGATTGATTTCACATCAATGATTTTGTTTTGGACAACAGGTGCCAAGCCTAAAATCGTTGCTGTCGGAAAACAGCCTGGATTTGCAAGAATATCAGCATTCATTATTTCCTCTTTATTAAGTTCAGAAAGCCCGTATACAGCATGTTCCAAAATATCTTCTGATACACATGGTCGCTTATACCATTGCTCATAAGCTAATCGATCTTTTAACCTCAAGTCACCGGAGAGATCGATGATCCTGACATTTGATCCTTGAAACTTTGGTGTTAAGTCTCTTGAAACTCCAGGTGGTGTTGCAAGAAACAAAAACTTTATGTCTCTTTTTATTTCTTCGACATTGATATCTCGCAATATATGATTACTTAATTGATGTAGATGTGGAAACGAGTTGCTATATGGAACATCCATTTCTGAAGATGAGTAAAGTATACATTCTTCTACATGTGGATGATTGGATAATATACGATGTAATTCGACTCCACCGTATCCTGTGGCACCGATAATTCCGACCTTCACCAAATCACCTTCTCTTAAGTTCGTTATCTAAATTATTTCTCAATTATAAATATGTATAAAAATAAAATCAAGTGTATAAATAATATTTTTGCTAATTTTTCAAAAAAATCACGTAAATGAAAGGATTTATTAGAAACTACGTGTATTCGCACGACATAATATATATGCATTTAATTGTATAAAAAATTTGAAAATTGAATAGGGATTACATATGTGTAAGTTGTTTGAATAATCAGAGTCTGGTTTATCATTGCATATTCTATGCTTTGATATTGGGGTTGTGATAATTTTTGGGATTGAACTGCTCCTATCAACCTAATAGTTTATATCCATATTTCACTAGGAACAAACATCTTTTTTTATAATAGCAATTAGAAAAACACGACTTACCGCCAAGAATGGCGGAAGTCGATGCCTTTTCTTATACTTTAATCCTTTAGTATAGTTAAACTTTTTTAAAATACAAAAAAGTAACCCTTATAACAATGTATAAGGGTTACTCTCAAACGATTTATTGAATTCCTAATGCAATCTTTGCTATCCTTGACATTCTGTCTTTTGACCATGGCGGACTCCAGACGATATTTACTTCAGTGCTTTTTACTTCCGGTATATCTTGAATGGCTACTTTGATTTGTTCAACAATAGTAGCTGCCAGCGGGCATCCCATTGAAGTTAATGTCATTGTAACAATCGTATGGCCCTCATCATCCATTTCCACATCGTATACTAAGCCAAGATTGATAATGTCAACACCAAGCTCCGGATCTACAACTGTTTCTAACGCACCATAGATATTTTCTTTTAGTAATTCATCCATATTTAAACACTCCTTTCAGATAGTTGGTATTTTGAGTATAGTAAAAGATTGAAGTCAAAGAAAGTATTCTGCATTATTTGAGAAATTTATTACTTTTTAAAAAGATGAAGGTGTAAAAGTAGTCCGTTCCATTGCGCTCCAGACACTCCATGCGCCGGGGAGGAAGCTGAGCCTCCCTCGGCTTCGCCTATGGGGTCTCAGCCTTTCCTCTACTTCCCGCAGGAGTCGAGTGTCTTCCGCTCCATTCCACTAACTCTTAAAATTAAATCAAAAATTAAAAGCAACAATCTTCCAAAGAACCTTAATTAATTATAAATACCTTTCAAACCATTCGACCAATGCCAGGACACCTTGTCTTGATACTTTGTGATCTGCTAGCGGATCTGCTATGAATTGAAGTTTTTCGGGTTCTTTATCATACATTGGGACAATATCTTTATAAAATTGATATGTTGGAGCAAATGGGACGACTTGGTCACGTTCACCATGCCAGAAAAGCAATGGGCGATTTTGAAGTTTCTCTGTTTGAAGACTTAAGTCAAATGGCTGTAGTAATGCAAGCTGTTCTTCAATTTCTTCGTTTGAAAGAGGAATTTCCGCACCGCTTTGCTTTAACGAGTAAAGCTGACTTTTAAGAAGTTCTGTATAACAAGGGCTTCCCATTAAACTAACCGCTGCTTTTATCCAATTATACTGTGTCAGTGCACCTAGTGTTGTAATCCCGCCCATTGAAGTACCCGCGAGTCCTATTCGGTCAGAATCAATTAAATGATTTATTTCAAAGTATTCCTTAATCTTCGTTACTTCATTTATTTCATTTAAAACAATTTTCCAGAACCTGAAGGCAAGCTCCTTCGTGCCATATTGTTTACTTCTTTCTCCATGATACAATGCTTCCGGCAATGCAACCCTGAACCCTTTTTCAGCTAAATGATAAGCAATATGGAGATTATTTTCTTTGGCACTTGTAAAACCATGGATAAACATCACAAATGGTGTTTTTGTCTCTTTTAACGACTCTTTAACAACGTGTAAAGTCGGTATTCCTTCTATATGTAATTTCTCAACAATAATCACATTAATTGCTCCTTCTAGTTATATTCCCACTAAATAAGTGTAACATGTAGACATAAATCTTGGAAAAAAGATACACTAATAAAGGAAAGCGGAAGCGCCCGTTCAGCGACGTATGAACTGGAGCAATCCGAATGAGATATAGAAAACACGAAGAGCGATAGCGATTCGATGTTGACTTATCGTAAGGAGGAGTGTGAAGTTCACTAGTCGCTGGGCGCTGGAGCTAGACACCACACTAAGTAAGAAATGTTTACTTCCTATCCGAAAGAAAACGCAAGCGCCTTGACGTATGAACTTGATCATAAAATATTTTATAACAAAGGAGACGTTATGGATACAAAACCTTATTTAATCGCTTTAGATTTAGATGGGACCCTTTTAAAAGATGATAAGACCATTTCAGCTTATAACAAAGAAATCATTAAGAAAGCAAAGGAAGCTGGTCATATTGTTTGTATCGCAACAGGAAGGCCATTCCGTTCAAGCTCCGTTTACTATGAAGAGTTAGACTTATCAACACCGATCGTCAACTTTAATGGTGCATATGTTCACCACCCAAAAGACAATAAGTGGGGTACCTACCATACTACCCTTGATTTAGAAGTAGTGAAAGAAATCATCACTGTATCTGAAAAGCATAACCTACATAATGTATTAGCTGAAATTATTGATGATGTATATTTCCATTATCACGATGAAAAGCTACTTGATGTTTTTAGCATGGGAAATCCAAATACGACTATTGGAGACTTGCGTCAGAACTTAAGTGAAGATGTAACAAGTATTCTTATTCATGCAGATGAAGAAGATGTTGAGAAAATAAGAACTTATTTATCAGATGTTCATGCAGAGGTTGTTGACCATAGAAGATGGGCTGCACCATGGCATGTTATTGAAATCATCCGGGCAGGAATGAATAAAGCGATTGGCTTACAAAAAATTGCTTCCCACTACAATATTCCTCAAGATTGCATTATTGCCTTTGGCGATGAAGATAATGACTTGGAAATGCTTCAATACGCAGGCCATGGCGTGGCCATGGGGAATGCAACCGATGAAGTAAAAAATGTAGCCAATAAAAAAACAAAAACGAATGAAGAAGATGGAATTGCTTACTACTTAAAGGAAGTTCTATCCCTTTAAACTAAAGAAACTCGGGGAAAATGAGATACATTTTGCCATCTATATTATTTGCAGGATCGTACAAAATAATCTTGACGCAAGAGAAAGGCGTCACTATTTTAAAGGGGGCTTTTTCAATGGGTAAACGTAACAAATCAAAACGTTTTGTACAACAAGGCAAAGATACAGTTACTAAGCACGATGAGAGGTTCCCTTACCATTCAACACTTTCTGAATCAGAACAACAAAAAATGAGTAAAACTGACGATAGTATGCTTGGAGGCTTTTAAATGACAAATCCATTATTCCAACAAGCACGTGAAGCTGTCGCATATGCCGATTCGGTTGCATCAGGGTCTGCACAGGGTGATAAACATGAAGCTGTCATGAAAGCAAAAAACGCCCTGTCATCTGCTTTTGCTAATAGCACCGATGCTGAAAGAGCTCAACTAAGAGAGTTTCAGCAAAAAATCGACTCAATTTAACCAAGATGGACTGCCCTTCGTTTAATTGTTTGGAGGGACAGTCCATTCCCTTTCTAAACTGAGATTATCGGACTTGTGCGATAAAATGGATACTTTTGCTTTATATTGTCCAGGTGGCAATGAATCATGTTTCCATGTTTCTTCCCACTCCATATTCTCTCCAGACTTAAGTAGGGCTGTCTCTAGTGCCTGTGAAAACATTTTTCCTTTTGAGTAGATAAATACTTCTTCACCCTTATCATTGGTTACTATAATTTCATATTTTTGACCACTATGAAATTCAAGTTTTTTCAACTGATCTGATCGATTTGTTAAAGAGATTAGAAATTGAGTTTCTTTTGATAATGGTATAACTTGAAAATCCACCTCAAGCTCTTTACTCATTACTTCCTGCACCTCCACCTCTTGATTCATCTCCTCGGCATCACCATTTCTTTCAGATGCACAACCTGTCAACAGGGATAAAACACCGATAGTTAGAAATATTATCCATTTCATTTAAGTACCTATTCCTTTCTAAAGAACCCAAATATCCCTGTTGTTTGAACAATATTTGTAAATGCATTCGGATCTTCTTCTTTAATTATTTTTTCGAGGTCATATAATTCATATCTTGTAATAACAATAATAAGCATATCCCTCGGTTCATTCGTAAACGCTCCTTTTGCAGGAATCATCGTTATCCCTCTGACCAAACGAGAATGTATGGCCACCTTTAACGAATCAGCTTTTTTTGTAATGATCATTGCGGTTAGTTTTGCATGTCTTGTATGAATAGCATCAATCACCCTTGTTGACACATAAAGTGCTACCAATGTATACAATGCCTTTTCCCATCCATATAATAAGCCCGCAGTTAGAATAATGATCGAGTTAAATAAAAAGAAATACGTCCCAACTGGCTTATCTTTCATCCGCGATAGAATCATAGCAATGATATCTAGTCCTCCTGTTGATGCACCATATTTCAATGTAATTCCCACACCAACAGCTACTATCACACCACCAAAAACAGCATTTAGTAAAATATCACCTGAGAATGAATGTAAAGGTACAATTCCTAAAAAAACAGTTGTTGCTGCAACGCTGAAGAAGCTGTATAAAGTAAAAGATCTCCCCACTTTTAACCATCCTAAAATAGCAACGGGTATATTCAAAAGTAATAATAACACACCCGTCGAAATAAAAAATGGTGTATATTCCTCAAGTATACTTGAGAGAAGCTGGGCAATGCCTGTAAAACCACTTGCATATACATTTGCAGGGATTAAAAACATATTTAACCCAACAGCATTTAAAAAAGCACCTATAATGACCACGATAATTTTCATTGTCTCATTTTTCAGCATGCATTCTCCTCCTTACTTATTTATATCCTTGCTCTAGTTTTTCCCAACTTTGCTCCATTTGAATACAAAGATTGTTTTTTACCTTTAGAATGTTACCATCGGTAGGGTGAAGTGGGAGTTGTACTGCCCGTTAAGGTGGGATAAACTAAACATATAAAGATTTGATTTACATATAACGATTCGACCTTATAATTCGAATATAAAGAGGTGTTAAAATGAATGTTCACATTTTAGCTGATAGTGCTTCAGATTTGCCCATTGAGTTTTTTGAAGAAAACTCTGTGACATTTCTTCCTTTAAGTGTCGAAATTGATGGGAAACAACTGGAGGACCAAAAGGAAATTAAACCAAAAGAAATTTATGATTCCATGCGATCTGGAACAGTAGTAAAAACCTCTCAAATATCACCTTCATTATTTAAAGATGTATTTACTGACCTGGCTAAAAGGGGTGTTCCCAGTTTGTATGTATGTTTTTCATCAGAGCTTTCAGGTACATACCAAACCGCAATGATGATTCGAAATGAAGTGCTGGAGGATTTCCCGGAATTTGAGTTATCCATTATTGACTCTAAGTGTGCTTCATTAGGTTGCGGTTTAGCAGTTAAATACGCCGTTAATCTGGCTGGTAGCGGAAAATCTCTTACTGAAATAGAAACTGCTGTAAAAGCTTATTGCAAAAAGGTTGAGCATATTTTTACGGTCGATAATTTAGAATACTTAGCCCGTGGTGGCAGAATCAGCAAAGCATCTGCTTTTGTTGGCGGTTTGTTAAATATTAAGCCACTTCTTCATGTTGAAGATGGAAAGCTAATTCCACTCGAAAAAGTCAGAGGACGGAAAAAAGTGTTCAGAAGGATCATTGACATTATGAAAGATCGAGGGGTTAACCTCGAAAATCAAACAATCGCCATAAGCCATGGTGATGATGAAGAAGCTGCCAATGAAATGAAGGCATTAATTCAAGAAGCCTTTTCACCTAAAGAGATTTATGTGAATCTTGTTGGCGCAGTAATTGGAGCTCATTCAGGTCCTGGAACACTGGCGATTTTCTTCTTAAATGATGAGGAATAACACATAGGAGCATTTTGGATTGGGAATGATAAGCTTACATTCGTTTGAAAGGAGCTTCATCATGCCACATACTAGTGATAATGATAAAAAAGCACAAGACAACAATGCGAAACGCCACGAGAAAAATATGATGCGGGAAAAAAACCGCCAAAAAGGCGAAAGACAATATTCTAAAAAAACAGATCATATCTAAAGCGGAAGCGCCTTGTTCAGCCTCAGGCAAATAAGGCGCAAATGAATAGAAGATGTTCTTTATCTTCAATTCATTTGTGGCTAGGCGCTGGAGCTGGATGTCAAAATGCACTTAGCCATAGTTCCTGCAATTTTCAACCTTCCTAAGCAGGTAAAGCAATAAGGGTGATTCTTTTTAGAACCACCCTCTACTTTATTTTAATTTAAAATAATTCATTGTTGACTGCAGGTCATCAGTAAGCTTTCTCAACTCCTCAACCTTATCCACTATTTTTTCAAAGGCAGATAGCTGTTCTGTCGTAGAGGCGGAAATTTCTTCGTTTCCTGCTGCCGTTTCCTCCACTACCGCACTAATGCTTTCCACACTATTTAAAACCTGTTCGCCAAACTGTTTGGAGGTATTCATTCCTTCTACTAAAGAAGTGAGCCTCACCATCATTTCATCTACACGATCACCGATCTTAATAAATGCCTCTGTCGTTGTATTCATAGATTGCTGCTGATCATCTGCAATGAACACAGCTTCTTGAACAGCTTGTCTAACATCTGAAATTCCTTCTTTAATTTTAAAGACCATGTTGAAGATATGCTTTGTCGAATTGGCTGCCTCTTCTGCTAATTTTCGAACCTCATCTGCCACAACCGCAAAGCCTTTTCCGGCCTCTCCAGCTCGTGCAGCCTCAATCGCAGCGTTTAATGCTAACAGATTCGTTTGATCTGCTATACCTGAAACGGTTTTGGCCATATCTTCAATTTCAGTGGTATATTCCGCAAATGTTTTGGTTGCTGTGTCTATCTGTTGACTTGTTTGCTGATTTTTCATCATTAATGTTCGTTGGACTTCAATTGCACCTTGTCCATCTGTAATTACTGATACAACCTCTGTTCCAAATGAAGCAGATTCTTCTGATGTCCGGACGTTTTCCTTAAAGTTGTTGTCCAATTTCTCAATTAATGTGACAGCATCTTGTAAGTCACTGGAAATACTTTGTGTCCCAATAGACATTTCATTTGTTGAAATCGCCACTTGGTTTGTTATAGCTGTTAGCCCTTTATTCTCTGTTTCTAAGTCCCTTGCAAAACTTTCGACATTCTTACTTGCTGTTTCAATTGAAAATAATAATTCTTTCAGCTGTTCAACCATTTGTGTAAAGGACTTATTTAGTGAACCTAATTCGTCCTTTCCCTCGTAGGTAATTGTGTCAACAATAAGATTTCCCGAAGCAATTGCTTTTGCATGTTTAGATAATTGCTTCAGAGGACGGGTAATTGAATTCGTTATTTTCATCGTGATGAAGATGGATAATCCAATTAATACAATACTCCCAACAATCGCTGAGATAATAACATAAGAAATTTGATTCGCTAATTTTGTTTGCAAGGCGGAATATTGCTCATTTGCGTATTCATTTAAAAGATGAATATCGTTTAATACTCCATTCATCCGGATAGACTGTCGCTTTGCTTCCGGACCGCCTTTTTCTTCCAATGCAGTATTTGCTTCAGCTTTCCACTCCTCATATTTTGAGGTTGCCTTTTTTAACGTATCAACACTTTTTCCATAGGTGACTTCTTTTTCTAATTCTGCTAATAGTTCATTACTATTTGTAATGCTTACTAAGACCTCTTCCTTTTGTGCATCTGTTCCTGAAACAGAAAAGTTATCTAGTCCCTGCTTTGTAGAATTCATCTCAGCTTGAAGTTTTTGTATATTTAATAAAGTGTTTACTTCACCCTGGTTGGATGATTGAATTGAAAGCATATTAAAAATAATATAGGCAATCATGATAATAGCAATGATCAGTACACTCATTGAATTAAATAATATCTTTTTCTTAATGGTCATAGTGTCCTCCTAGCTGTCAGTTGATAGTTTTGTTTTCCATTCTTCGATGATGTCCTGCTGTTCTTTTGAAAATGGAAATACCCTTAGAGGAGCAAGCCCTATTCCATCGTCCTCTATCCCTAATTCAATATGTCCTGATTGTACTTTCCTGTTCTTTATTAACTGTTCTGCAAGTTGATACATCGCCACATCCACATTTTTTAACATGGATGTCACAACTGCCTTTTCAGCATAAAAATATTGGTCACTGTCTACACCAATTGCTAATACTTTGTTTGCCTGAGCTTCTTTCAACATACCAACACCCGTAAACCCTGCTGCAGCATATAAGACATCTACATCGTTATGAATCATTTCACGCGCTAACTTTGCTCCTAATTGGTCATTACCAAAGTCACCTGCATATGTGACATCAACTTGTATTGATGGATTAATAGATGTTGCCCCTTCTATAAAGCCTTCCTCAAATTTATTAATAAGAGGAACATCATCTCCGCCAATAAATCCAATTTTATTCGTTTGAGTCGTTAAAGCGGCAACAACCCCAACCAAATAACTCCCTTGATCTTCCTTAAATGTAATGGATGTTACATTTTTTAATTCTGAAATTGCATCTATTAAGACAAATTGCTGATCGGGATATTTTTGAGCAACCTTTTCAAGCTCTTCTTGAACCATATATCCAAGACCGACAATAATATCATGATCCTCTTCAACTAGTTCGGTTAACCCTTTTTCATATGTTCCCGAATCCTTTAATTCCCGATAATCAAATCTTATACCAAGTTCATCTCTTGCTTTTATCAATCCATTGAAAGCTGAATCACTGAAGGATTGGTCGCCCAAGCCTACATCTGACAGCATAATCCCAACCTTAACCTTTTCATCTACTTTACTAGCAGCCTCCTCTTGTGAACAACCTGCTATCATGAAAATGAATATGAATCCCAACATGGATGCTATTTTCTTGATGATCATTTTAACAACCTCTCTTTACTAACTATTCTTACACCTTTAGTTGTATCGGTCATAATGATAGATTTTTAAGGCTTTTTACAAATAAAAAATGGTTTTCACTCTATAGTTACAAGTGAAAACCATTACATTTTTTATTCGTTGTTTTTTTCTTCTTTAAAGTACGTCCACCCATCCTTTTGGTACACACGATCGCTTTTCATTAGATGACCTAATGCCCTTTTAAACGCTCCCTTACTAAGGTTAAATCTTTCTTTTATGTCATCAGGGTCACTTTTGTCAGTGAATGGCATCGCACCATTTCTTTCTAGCATGTAGGCATAAATTCTCTCCGCATCACCACTTTGTGCTTCATGCTTTCGAGGGAGAAGAGAAACATTAATTGTTCCATCCTCTTTTACATCAATGACTCTTCCAGTCACCGTCTCGCCAAGCCTTGGTTCAACCACGCGCTGTGATGAATGAATAAACCCTTTATATCCTTCTTCTGTTAATATAAATGAACCTGCCACAATCATTCGGTAAACTGTTCCTATTACCTCTTTATTAAATATCGTGCGGTCTGCTTCCTTCATAAGCGGCTCAACGATTTCCTCTGTAGCTAATCGAACAAAAAATCGGCCGTTGCCTGATACTTTTAATGTACAATAAAGCCTGTCCCCAACGTTTGGCCAAACTTCTCTCAAATAAGGAAGATGATCTTTCGCGACAAGAGCGTCTTTACTAAGTCCGATATTCACGAAAGCTCCCATATCTTCTACGACATCTACGACCTCGACCCAACCATACGAATCTTCTGTAATGTATGGTTTTTTCATTGTGGCATATAGTCGATCTTGTGTGTCAACGCCAAAGAAGACCTCAACCTTGTCACCTTCTTCTACTTCTCCTATCACTTCATTATTATGTAAAAGCACCCGTTCTTTTCCATCTGTTAGAAAATAACCGTAATCTACCTTTTCATCTATTGTTAATGTTGCAAATGTACCTGGGATCATAAATATATCCTCTCTTTCTTCTTTCTGTAAGAAAATTCTTTTAACATCACTTCAAAAGTTGTGATCATTGTTATATTTTACTATAATCAACCTATATTATATACGTAATGGAGGATAATTATGGCGAAAGATAGTTCATTTGATATTGTATCAAAGATTGAGTTTCCCGAAGTAACGAATGCGATTAATATTGCAATGAAGGAAATTGCGACAAGATATGACTTCAAAGGTAGTAAAAGCACCGTCTCATTAGAAAAGGAAGAGCTTGTTTTAGTTTCTGACGATGAGTATAAGCTCGAGCAATTAAAAGATGTTCTTATTTCCAAATTAATTAAACGAAATGTACCAATCAAAAATATTTCGTATAAAAAAGTTGAGAATGCTTCAGGCGGGACTGTCCGTCAAAGAGCTGAACTTGTTTCAGGCATTGACAAAGATAACGCTAAAAAAATTAACAGCATTATTAAAGACAAAGGCTTAAAAGTAAAATCGCAAATCCAAGATGATCAAATCCGTGTAACAGGTAAAAGTCGTGACGATCTCCAACAGGTGATTGCCGCAATCAGAGAAGCTGACTTACCAATCGATGTACAATTTATTAATTACCGATAACATAGTTATTAGAGCTAACTCAAATGAGTTCAGCTCTTTTTTCTACCTCAAATATGAAAAGCATAATTTCCTCCTCTCTTCATATTTTTATAAAGGCTCCAACAAAACAACAACCATAATTCATCACATACTAAGTAAAAATTGACAAACTGTTAATTTACTATTGATATTTTTCTAAATATTAGATAAATTAGTTGTAATACTTTTTCACACGTTAAAGGTTATATGAAAATTTCATATCTTATCAAGAGAAGCAGAGGGACTGGCCCTATGAAGCTTCAGCAACCGGTCAATAACGAGTGAAGTCTGGTTAATATGATTGACTAAGTTAAGCACGCAAGCCTAGGTTGTTTTCTTTTAGCACAGAAAACTAAATTAGAAAAACTTGGCTTATCGCGAACTGGCGAAAGCCTTAGTTTTTCTTATACTATCAACCTTAAAATATAAGTTGAGATAGTATAAAAATGAATCGAACAAAGCGATCTTGTTTGTTCGAAGCATTTTTATTTATTTTTTAAAGCTTGCTGTGCAAGCTTGCTGTGCTAAAAGAAAATATGCACCACTATTTAAGAAGTGTTTTATTCTTACCCGTCAATCAATTCCCAACACCCCACCAAGACTTCTGCGAGTGCCAAGGTGCTAATTCCAGCTAAGCATGTAAGATGCTTGAAAGATAAGGAGAAGCTAATAATGATTAAAGCCTTCTTCCTAAAGAAGGCTTTTTTAATTTCCTTTATCTAAAAACAATTTTTACCTATTAATCATATAGATCGGAGGCTTCATTCAATGAGTTTTTTAGAAGATTTAAAACATAACATTTTAATTGGTGACGGTGCGATGGGTACAATGCTTTATGCACATGGTGTTGATCGTTGCTTTGAAGAATTGAATCTATCAAGACCTGAGGATGTCCTTGCTGTTCATCAAGCGTATATAGAAGCTGGCGCAAACTTAATTCAAACAAACACATATGGTGCTAATGATATCAAACTTTCACGATATGGATTAGAAGATGAAATCAGACAAATTAACAAAAAAGCAGTTGAAATTGCCAAAAAAGCCGCTGATCAATCCACATATGTATTTGGCACAATTGGCGGGGTCAGATCTTTTAAAAAGAGTGCACATAGTATTGAAGAAGTGAAACGAAATTTTAGAGAGCAGCTCTTTCTCCTTCTAAACGAAGATGTAGATGGTCTTCTACTTGAAACTTATTATGATATGGAAGAAATGAAAACAGTTCTTCAAATTGCCCGCAAGGAAACGAACAAGCCCATTATTGCAAATGTTTCCCTTCATGAAGCTGGTGTCCTGCAGGATGGAACATCAGTGAAAAATGGTCTCACACTTCTGGAAGACCTTGGTGCAAATGTTGTTGGCTTAAACTGTCGCCTAGGTCCTTACCATATGATTCAATCTTTAGAAGAGGTACCAATACCAAATGAAGCCTATTTATCTGTTTTTCCAAACAGCAGCTTACCTGCACTAATTGAGGGGAATCTTGTCTATGAATCTGATGAAACGTATTTCAAGGAAAGTGCTCTAAAATTTAGAGATCAAGGTGTGAGATTAATAGGAGGATGCTGTGGGACTACACCTAGGCATATTAAAGCAATGGCTGAAGCTGTATCAAACTTATCCCCTGTTACAACAAAACAGGTTAAAGTCCCTGCAACATCTCAACTGCATGTTCAAGAACATCACGTCACATCTCCAACTCCGCTTGAGGATATTGTTCAGGAGAGACGTTCTGTTATTGTTGAATTAGATCCCCCTAAAAAACTGGGTATGGAGAAATTCCTTGAAGGTGCAGAAGCGCTTCACCATGCAGGAATCGATGCTTTAACACTTGCAGATAACTCATTGGCTTCACCAAGAATTAGTAACTTAGCTGCCGGAATCTTAGCAAAAGAAAAGACCGGGGCAAGAACATTAATTCATATTACATGCCGCGATCGGAATTTAATTGGACTGCAATCACATCTCATGGGCTTACACTCTCTTGGGATGTCAGATATATTAGCCATTACGGGTGATCCATCTAAAATTGGTGATTTCCCTGGGGCTACATCCGTATATGATGTGTCATCATTTGACCTTATCAGTTTAATTAAACAATTTAATAAAGGTGTATCCTATTCCGGTAAACCGCTTGGACAACAAACAAACTTCTCTGTAGCGGCAGCGTTCAACCCTAATGTACGTCACTTAGATAAAGCTGTAGTCCGACTAGAAAAGAAAATTGCTCATGGCGCTGATTACTTTATTTCTCAGCCCCTTTATTCAAACCAGCAAATTATCGATGTATATGAAGCAACACGAAACTTGCAAGCTCCGATTTATATCGGGATTATGCCATTAACCTCAAGTCGAAATGCGGAATTTATTCATAATGAAATTCCTGGTATAAAGCTATCTGACTCTATTCGTGAAAAAATGGCTTCAGCCGGATCAGATAAAGAACAGGCACGCCAAGAAGGCCTTGCCATTGCAAAAGATTTAATTGATACAGCCTTCGAACTGTTCAATGGTATTTATTTAATTACACCGTTTTTACAATACGACCTTACAGTGGAGTTAACAAATTACATCCATGAAAAGGAAAAACAGCGAGCTGAAAGGAAGATTACACATGTGTAGCATCAACAAAGAGCTAGAAAAACGAATCCTTGTCCTAGATGGTGCGATGGGGACAATGATTCAAGCAGCAGACCTGTCCCCTGAGGATTTTGGCGGAGAAGATTATGATGGATGTAATGAATATCTTACATTGACTTCTCCAAAGACGATTGAAACCATTCACGAAGCCTATTTGGAAGCTGGATCAGATATTATCTCTACCAATACCTTTGGGGCTACAGGTCTTGTTTTGGATGAGTATGATCTAGGACGCCTGGCTTTAGAGTTAAACATTGAATCTGCTAAAATAGCGAAACGTGCCGCTGAAAAATACTCAACACCTGAAAAGCCCAGATATGTCGCAGGTGCAATGGGACCAACAACAAAAACACTTTCAGTTACAGGTGGAACAACATTTGATACTTTAGTCGAAAATTATGAAGAACAAGCAAGAGGCTTAATTATTGGAGGAGCAGACTTGCTCCTTCTCGAAACAAGCCAGGATATGTTAAACGTAAAAGCTGGATTTTTAGGAATTAAAAAAGCCTTTGAACATACAGGCAAGGAACTTCCCTTAATGATTTCCGGAACGATAGAGCCTATGGGTACAACTCTTGCAGGTCAAGATATCGAAGCATTTTATGTATCATTAGAACATATGAAGCCACTTTCAGTTGGATTAAACTGTGCAACTGGACCTGAATTTATGACAGACCATATTCGTACACTTTCCGGTTTAGCTAATACAGCTGTTAGCTGTTACCCGAATGCAGGCTTACCTGATGAAGAGGGGAATTATCATGAATCACCAGAATCACTCGCGAAAAAGCTTGTTGCTTTTGCAGAACAAGGCTGGCTGAATCTAATTGGCGGATGCTGTGGGACTACACCAGAACATATCCGTGCTATTACTGAAGCAGTTTCAACCATTACTCCACGAAAAATCGAAGAAGTATCGACTGGTCACACTGTATCTGGAATCGATGCCCTTCTTTATGAAGAAGGAATGCGGCCTTTATTTGTTGGTGAACGTACCAATGTTATTGGCTCCCGCAAATTTAAACGTCTGATTGCAGAAGGCAAAATAGAGGAAGCATCTGAGATAGCAAGAGCACAAGTAAAAAGCGGTGCACATGTTATCGATATTTGCCTGGCTGACCCTGATAGGGATGAGCTCGAGGATATGGAAGTATTCATTCAAGAGGTTGTGAAAAAAGTCAAAGCTCCTCTTGTTATTGACTCCACAGATGAGAAAGTAATTGAACGGGCACTAAAATACTCTCAAGGTAAGGCGATCATCAACTCCATTAACCTTGAGGATGGTGAAGAGCGCTTTGACGCAATCGTTCCTCTTGTCAAAAAATACGGTGGCGCTTTAGTCGTTGGAACAATAGATGAAGTGGGAATGGCCCTAACAGCAGAAAAGAAACTTGAAGTGGCGATTCGTTCTCATGATCTTCTCGTCAAAAAGCATGGACTAAAGCCGAGTGATTTGATATTTGATCCACTTGTATTCCCGGTAGGAACTGGTGATGAGCAATATATTGGTTCAGCAAATGAAACGGTTCGGGGTATCCAGCTTATTAAAGAAAAGCTGCCTGAATGCTTAACGATATTAGGCGTTAGTAATGTTTCTTTCGGTCTTCCTCCTGTTGGACGCGAAGTTCTGAATGCTGTTTACTTGTACCACTGTACACAGGCCGGACTCGATTATGCGATTGTAAACACAGAAAAATTAGAAAGATTTGCTTCGATTCCTAAAGAAGAAATACAAATGGCCGAAGATCTTTTATTTAAAACAACAGACGCATCATTAGCTAAATTTACTGCATTCTACCGCGGTAAGAAAAAAGAAGACAAAAAACCTGTTCAAAACCTGACCTTGGAAGAAAGGTTAGCAAGCTATATCGTAGAAGGAACGAAAGAAGGTCTTATTCCAGACTTAGAGTTAGCATTAAAAAAATATCCTGAGCCTCTTGATATCATTAATGGACCATTAATGGAAGGTATGGCTGAAGTCGGAGTTTTATTCAATGATAACCAATTAATTGTTGCAGAGGTTCTCCAAAGTGCCGAGGTTATGAAAGCATCTGTTTCCTACCTTGAGCAATTCATGGAAAAACGCGATGATAGCGGAAAAGGGAAAATCCTACTTGCTACAGTAAAAGGTGATGTTCATGATATAGGTAAAAATCTGGTTGATATTATTTTAAGTAATAATGGCTATAGAGTGATCGATCTTGGCATCAAAGTAACACCACAAACATTAATTCAAGCTGTAAAGGATGAAAAACCGGATCTTATAGGTTTATCCGGCTTACTTGTTAAATCAGCACAACAAATGGTGATCACTGCCCAAGACTTACACAAAGCAAACTGTGAGTTACCAATTTTGGTTGGTGGTGCAGCATTATCAAGAAAATTCACGAGAATGAAAATTGCACCTGAATACAACGGTCCTGTTGTCTATGCAAAGGATGCAATGGATGGCTTATCATTAGCTAATCAATTACGCACAACACCTGAAATATTCGCTGCAAAAGAAGCTGCCGTAACAGAAGAGGCAAAACCAAAGAACTCTCAAGCACAAAGTGTTACAGACCTGCTAATCAAGCGTGGAACTGTAACTGATGCGCCAATTTTTACGCCTGTTGATACAAAGCGTCATATACTCAAGGATATCTCCCTTTCCCACATCATTCCTTATGTAAATATGCAAATGCTTATCGGTCATCATCTGGGATTAAAAGGGAAAATCAAGGAATTAGTTCAAAAGAAAGACCCTAAAGCAGTCGAGCTTGTTGAATTGATACAAGAGCTTTTAAAAGATGGAGCAAAACAGGAATGGTTCAAACCAGCTGCGGTCTATCAATTTTTCCCATCGTATAGTGATGGAAATAAGCTTCATATCCTTGATCCGAAAAATACAGAAAGAATCGTACAAACTTTTGATTTTCCAAGACAGGAAAAACTGCCGCATCGCTGCATTTCCGACTATGTTCGTCCGAAACAAAAAGACGGCTTTGACTACGTTGCTATGTTCGCCGTTACAGCAGGAAGTCAAATTCGTGAGCTTGCCCAAGGATTTAAAGAACAAGGTGACTATTTAAAGAGTCACGCTGTTCAGGCACTTGCTTTAGAGCTTGCAGAAGGGTTAGCCGAACGTACACATCAACTCATTCGTGACCGCTGGGGCTTCCCTGATGCACCAGATTTCACAATGGACCAGCGCTTCTCAGCCAAATACCAAGGACAGCGCTATTCCTTTGGATATCCGGCTTGTCCTGATCTTGAAGATCAAGAAAAACTATTTAACCTTATTCGTCCTGAGGACATCGGCATACAGCTAACAGAAGGTTTCATGATGGAACCAGAAGCATCTGTTACAGCCATAGTTGTTGCACATCCGGATGCAAAATATTTTAATGTTATGTAAGGTATGTGCCCTAAAACAGTGTTTTAGGGCTTTTCTTTATACTTCTTCATAAACTTGCAAAATTGGGTACGTTGAGAACCTCAAATACGGGCAAATTGAGATCCTGCTTCAGTATGGGGAACCATTGAAATTGATCTTTACTCAGGAATGGTCATCAAATGGCGGTTGCAAAAAAAATCGGGAAGGTTGCAAGAATAAACTATATACCTGCAAAAATATGCTCTGACTTGCAAAAATACAGACAAAGTTGCAAAAAAAACATATGAACTTGCAAAATTGGGTACGTTGAGAACCTTAAAAACGGGCAAATTGAGATCCTGCTTCAGTGTGGGGAGCCATTGAAATTGATCTTTACTCAGGAATGACCGTGAAATTGCAGTTGCAAAAAAATCGGGAAAGTTGCAAGAATAAACTATATACCTGCAAAAATATGCTCTGACTTTGCAAAAATACAGGCAAAGTTGCAAAAAAACATAGGAACTTGCAAAATTGGGTACGTTGAGAACCTTAAAAGCGGGCAAATTGAGATCTTGCTTCATTATTGTCAGCCATTTAATCGACTCTATTCAGGAATGATCGTCAAATGGCGGTTACAAAACAATCAGGAAAGTTGCAAGAATAAACTATATACCTGCAAACATACGCTCTAACTTTTGCAAAAAATGGAGACAAAGTTGCAAAGGAACATTTTTCCTTCAATTCTGCTTAACATGCTATCCACTTCCTAATAAATCTATCAAGTTGCAAGATTTGACGTCCATCTCCCCAAAATCTCATCCTTTTGACTGACCTTTTCTTCTACCAAATACGTTATAATTTTCCGCATAGACAATATTGTTGACACATGCATCAATATTCATTAAAATCAAACTTATGCAGATTAGTATGTATAGCAACATCTTTTAGTCAAACTAAACGAATTTGAGATACTTGAATTTCCAGTAGTTGCTATGCCAACAAATAAATAATTGCAACTGAGTTGCAATCAAAGTTAATGGAGGAATTTATATGTCAAATGTATTATTTATTAAAGCAAATTCTCGCCCTGCAGATCAGGCTGTAAGTGTTAAATTATATGACGCTTTTGTACATTCTTACAAAGAAACTCACAAAGAAGATACAATCACAGAGCTTGATTTATTCCAAGAAAACCTTCCTTACTATGGAGTGGACGCAATTAACGGTATGTTTAAACATGCAAGAGGAATGGAATTAACAGCTGAAGAAGAAAAAGCTGCAAATTTAGTTCAAAAATACTTGGATCAATTTGTTGCAGCTGATAAAGTTGTATTCGCATTTCCACTTTGGAATTTCACAGTTCCAGCTGTTTTACACACATACATGGATTATTTATCACAAGCTGGTACAACATTCAAATATACACCAGAAGGTCCTGTAGGCTTACTTTCAGAGAAAAAAGTAGCTCTTTTAAATGCTCGTGGCGGCGTATATTCAGAAGGTCCTGCTGCGGCTGTAGAAATGTCTGTTAACTATGTTAAAAATGTATTGGCATTCTGGGGAATCACGAATACAGCTGATGTAATCGTTGAAGGACATAATCAATTCCCGGATCGTGCAAACGAGATCATCGAAGACGGTATCCGTCAAGCTGCTGAATTAGCAAGCAAATTCTAATTTTAGTCTCTAAAAAGCGAGTGAAAACACTCGCTTTTTTATATACTCACTCCTCTATTTCTAAGTACTTTCCTCCCATAAAATTGACAATATAGTAACTTCTTACTAAACTAACATTAATGATATCTAGAATGATTAGGAGTCTACCGAACATGACACTCTCGCTAAATGACTTAATTAGCATTTTTATCCACCAAACTGATTTAGAGCTCACAGGATATATAAAAAATAAATTAGTACCTTTTAATATTGCTCCTGAACAGAATTTGATTATGATGTTGCTTTGGGAAAAAGATGGACTTAGTCAAAATGAGGTTGCATGTAAACTAGATAAAGATAAAACAAACATTGCAAGAATGGCTTTTGGACTTGAGCAAAAAGGGTTTGTAAAAAGAATAAATTGTCCAAAGGACCGTCGTGTTCAGCGATTATATTTGACAAAAGAAGGGCTGGAATTAAAAGAACATATCATCCCTATTGCCAACCAATTTAATTCACTACTTTGTCAGGATATAACAAATGACGAACTGAAACAGATACGAGAAATTTTATGTAAAATGAGAGCAAATTTAAGAAATTCATGATAGAAGCCTGAAATTGGGCTTCTTTTTTTGTTTACTCTAATGAACAAGTGGGAATAGAAATACCATCATGACATCATGAACATACTTTTAGATTTTCTTCACATAATAGGTAAACGATAAGATTATAGGAGGTAAAAACTTTGAGTAATAATCAAAATCAACAAAAACAAACATTACCACCACAACACCAGGATGTTCAGCCCGGGCATGAGGATTTGATGAATCCAAAACCTACATTTGATGATCAATCATATACCGGAAGTGGAAAATTAAAAGATAAAGTGGCCATTATTACAGGTGGAGACAGTGGAATTGGACGAGCAGTCGCAGTATTTTTTGCAAAAGAAGGAGCTAATGTTGTCATTTCCTATTTAGATGAGCAAGAGGATGCTGAAGAAACAAAAAAACATATAGAAGCAGAAGGTCAAAAATGCCTGCTTGTTTCTGGAGATATCGGTGAGGAAACTGTATGTCAACAAGTTGTGGCAAAAACAGTTGAAACTTTTGGACAAGTTGATATCTTAGTAAATAATGCAGCTGAGCAACACCCTCAAAAAGGAATTGAAGATATTACAACTGAACAGCTTGAACGAACTTTCAAGACAAATATTTTCTCGTTTTTCCATTTAACAAAAGCTGTCCTTCCTCATTTCAAAAAAGGAAGTGCTATTATTAACACCTCTTCTGTAACGGCTTATGCCGGAAATGAGCAGTTAATTGACTATTCTTCAACCAAAGGTGCGATTACTGCGTTTACCCGTTCGTTGGCCCTTAATCTAGCCGGTAAAGGAATCCGCGTGAATGCAGTGGCTCCCGGTCCAATTTGGACACCACTTATCCCATCTACGTTCCCGGCAGATCAAGTTGCAACATTTGGTGCAAATACACCTATGAAGCGACCTGGACAACCTGAAGAACTTGCACCTGCTTACGTATTTTTGGCTAGTGATGATTCTTCCTATATGTCAGGGCAAACACTTCATGTGAATGGTGGAAAAATTGTTAATGGTTAGAAAAGCGCAATCGTCTTGATCAGGCCCGACAATCATAAGTTGATTTGGAATAGAAGGTGTTCTTTGCCTTCCAAATCAACTTATGAGCTCGAGGGACTAGGTGCTGGAGCTGGACACCAACACTACGTACAGAATTTTATGCTTGCCTATCATTATAAAACAACAGGGACTGTTCTAAATGAACAGTCCCTTTCTATATCAAGATTTCTGCTTTCCTTTTCTATAAGCCATGACCAAAAACAAAATAAACAATGTCGGAACGATGATAAAGACACTGATAAATGGTATATTTAACCCTGTCTTTTCTTTTATTTCATATACCTCGGCTATTTCACGATCAAGGATGAACTCGTATTGGTTATCTTCTTCTTCAAAAGTGTCACCCGTTAACAAGCCTTCTAATTTTTTATCTTCAGCAATTGCTGCGGCAGATATTTTCACATTTTTAGTTTCAGTTGAATTGTTAATTGCTACAATTATTGTCTCGTCTTGATAGGTCCGTTTAAAAATAAGGATACCAGGTCTTTCATATAAAACCTTATAGTCACCATACCTTAAGGCAGGAAAGTTCTTTCTTACATTAGCTAACTTTCCTAAATACTCAATCAATTCTTCATCTGATTGAAAGTTCATTAAAGGGCGGTTTGTCGGCGGCTCTCCTCCATCAACAGCAATTTCTGATCCATAATAAACAAACGGAGTTCCCGGGATCGTATACATATAGGAGAAAGCCATTTTCAACCGAACACCCGGATGCTGATTATTTTCGATGGCATGTCTTGTAAAGCGGACTTTTCGGTCATTATCAACATATGTACTTAGTAAAGGTGATGACTTAGCTACAATTTCTGTAATTGGTTGAAAAGATTGATCAACATTAGAAAATACCCTAGCTGATTCTTCATAAAAAGATTGATTCAGAATAGAATCAAACCCATTTTCTAGATATGAAGAAAAAACATTCGCATCTTTTGACTCAATTGATCCTACTAAGTAAAAATCCTTTTTGAGTTCTTCTAAGTCCTTGTGAAACTGATTCCAAACACTCACATCGATACTGTCTGCTTGTTCGATATAGTATCCATCAACGTCGGTTTCTTTTATCCACCATGATGCTGATTGTGTAAGATTTTGCTCGATTTCACCGTAATCCAACAATAATTTCATATCCAGCTTGTGAGCTTCTTCTACAAGTTTCTTTACATCTTCAACCGTCCCTGCATGCTCGTCCATTGTTTTCACTTCAACTGCATTGTTTTCTTCATTAAAAATCGGGGAAAGAATGATTGAGGTAAAACCCATTTCATGAATATACTCAATTTTCTTAGTAATTCCTTCAATGTCTCCTCCATGATAAGCAGTTGGATCCTCAAAATTGAGATCATTACCATCATTTTTAGAGTTTCCGTTATTAAATCGGTCAACGACAACATAGTAAGCAATTTCATCTTGCCATACCCTCTCTTCTTTTTCAGCAGCATTCACGGGAATTGCGCCTAAAAGAAGAAACAGAATAAGCAAAAATTTGCCAGCACTTTTAAACATCTTGGTCCGTTCCTCCTATATTCTATATCTCTACGTTCTTAAGAGTATCGCTTTGTGTCATATACCGTCAAATCTTATTTAAAATTCTTATATGTTTTATATGAATATCCTGTTTATAATTGGAAAAAGCTTATTAATACAAATTCATTTAAGATAAAGGAGTCATCATGCTGAGAGAAGCTATTTATCATCGTCCGGGAGATCAATTTGCTTACCCAACTTGTGATGGGTCTTTTCAAATTCAACTTCGAACAAAGCATCAAGATGTTAACTCCGTCAATCTTCTTTATGGAGATCCATTTGAATTTGATCAAGGGCATTGGAAGTCTACATTATTACAAATGTTGCATAGTGGTACAGATGGATTATTTGATTACTGGTCCGTTACTGTTTTCCCACCACAAAAGCGTCTTAGGTATGCCTTTCATTTAAAAAGCGACGAGTCGGAGCTCTTTTTCACTGAAAAGGGATTTACCGATCATGTTCATGAAGATTTTTCAGCCTATTTTTGCTTACCTTATTATCATCGTGCAGACGCCTTTAAAGCACCTGAATGGGTAAAAAATACGGTCTGGTATCAAATCTTTCCAGATCGATTTGCAAATGGAGATTCATCAAATGATCCTGCAGGAACATTAGCATGGAACAGCATAGAACCTGCCTCAGACTCTATTTTTGGAGGGGATTTACAAGGTGTCCTCCAACATCTGGATTATTTAGTAGACTTGGGAATCAACGGAATTTACTTTACCCCGCTCTTTCGGGCCCATTCAAATCATAAATATGATACGGTGAATTATTTCGAAATAGATCCGCAATTTGGAAGCATACAAGATATGAAAGATGTTGTTAAGGAGTGCCATGCTAGAGGAATTCGTGTCATGCTTGATGCGGTTTTTAATCATTGCGGGCAGGACTTCCCTCCGTTTCAAGATGTGTTGCAACATGGAGAAGCTTCACAATATAAGGATTGGTTTCATATAAGCTTTTCATCAACTGGTGACATACAGTATGAAACCTTCTCCTTCGAAAAATCAATGCCGAAGTTGAACACTCAACATCCTGAGGTTCGCAAACTTTTATTTGATGTTGGGCAATTTTGGATAAGAGAATGTCACATCGATGGATGGAGGTTGGATGTTGCGAATGAGATTGACCATCAATTTTGGAAAGATTTTCATCAGGTGATAAAGCGTGATCACCCTGATGTGTATCTAGTTGGAGAAGTATGGCACGATGCGATGCCATGGCTTGACGGGGCTCAGTTTGATGCTGTGATGAATTATCCTTTCGCACAGCTTCTTCACCAATTTTTCGCATATAATGTGATAAATGCTGAGCAATTTACTACGTCATTACAACACTATTTACACCAATATCCAAAACCTGTTTATCATACATTATTTAATATGGTAGGAAGCCATGATACACCAAGAATTGTAAATCTTGCAAAGATGAATAAGCAAAAAGTTAAGCTGTTATCCGTTTTTCAGTTTAGCTTCTATGGTTCTCCTTCGATTTACTATGGAGATGAAATCGGCTTAACTGGAGATCAGGATCCCGGATGCAGAAAGTGTATGGAATGGGATACTTTAAGACAGGATCAGGACATGCTAACATTCATGAAAAGATTGATTCACCTTCGTAAGCAATATCCTGTTCTCGGAAATGACGGGGAATTCCAGCTCTTATCTTATGATATCAACCAAAATTCCATTTGTTATCAAAGAGAAAATTCCACACAACTTGTCATTGTTGTCATTAATAATCACCCTGAAAAACAAACGATTTTGCTTCCGTTACACCTTAAAGACCGTACGATTTTTGACCTCTGGCTCTCAAAAGAATTTGCTGCACATTCCGATCAGCTTTCTGTCACACTTGATGGCTATGACTTTGCCCTTTTGCTTATTAAGAAATAACTGTCTTGTTATCTCCTTAAAATGACCTTTCGATATTCAATTGGTGTGAGACCTTCCATTTTCTTAAATAGTTTTGAAAAGTAAGTGGAATCCAAAATCCCCACTTCTTTTGAGATATTAGCGATCTTTTGATCTGTAGTGGCTAACAATCTTTTTGCTTGGTTCATCCGATATCTATTTAAATAATGATTTGGCGTCTCACCAACAATTTTTTGCATACAACGAGTAATATAATCCGGGTGAAAATGGATAGCATTTGCAAGATCCTCCATTTTCACCTCATCTCTGTAATGTGCTTGAATATAAGCTACCACTTCTTCCACTACCTTTTCGGCAGCAGAAGGGATTTTGCATGCTTCCTTTTGGAGGTGTAAAAGAAACTCCTGAAAAAACAATTGCTGCTTTAATTGATAATCAGGTGTTTGATGATCAACATGTAATATTTGGTGAAAAATGGTTTCTACAAAGCTTGTATTCTCTATTTCTCCATAACATGGAATAGACAGCCTGTAAGAAGGAGGGTGTTCATAGTCTCCTTCTGATTCATGAATATCAGCCCAATTTGTAATCCCCTCTTCCACAATTTCATAGTTTGTAGGAATCATAAAATGAAACCAATAATATTCAGATTTCACCTGACAGCCTTTATGACCGAAATGTTCAAACCCTGGAAGTAAAATAATATATTGGCCCTTGCCAATTGAGTAAGGAATACGATCTTCTGTTAGATATAATTCCCCTGATTTTACATAAATCAAGTCAAGCACCATAAATGTACGTTGAAAATGTTTTTTACCCTTTTCAAAAACAGCATATCCTCCTTTAATCAAGGTCGGAAAAGCCGGTACCTGAAACTGTATATGTGACAAGTTGCATCATCCTCTAAGTCGTATTTCTCCAAATTATATCGTAATCTTCTCTTTCTATTATACTGCAATCTATGTAAACTTATTAAGTATTATCGACATATAGTAAAGGAGGTAGATGAAAATGTCTACTTTAAGACAAGATCGTAAAATGACATTATTTGCATTAACCTGGCCCATCTTTATTGAAATCATGCTTCATATGTTAATGGGAAATGCAGATACATTGATGCTTAGTCAGTATTCAGATAATTCTGTGGCTGCTGTAGGTGTTTCCAATCAAATTTTATTTCTATTGATTGTGATGTTTGGGTTTATTGCGACAGGAACAACCATTCTTGTTGCTCAATATATAGGCGGAAATCAATATAAAGATGCAAAAGAAATCTCTTCTGTTTCTCTTTCGGCCAATCTTTTATTCAGTATTGTTATCAGTGTTGTCATTATCATCGCCAGTGATGATATCCTTCAACTTATGAATTTACCTCAGGAACTTATGTCAGATGCAAAGTTTTATTTACAGGTTGTAGGAGGATTTTCTTTTATCCAGGCTTTAATTATGACTGCTGGTGCCATTCTTAAAAGCTATGGTTATACGAAGGATACTATGTACCTGACAATCGGTATGAATTTGATTAACGTGATTGGAAACTATTTATTTATTTTTGGACCTTTCGGTATTCCGGTGTTAGGTGTTCAAGGTGTTGCAATCTCAACTGTCGTATCCCGGTTTATTGGGTTACTCGTTATTCTATACATTTTAAAGCAACGTGTTCACTTTACTCTTAATCTAAAAGAATTGTTCAAGTTACCTGCACATCATATTAAAAAGCTTCTTCATATTGGAATTCCAACTGCTGGTGAACAATTATCATACAATTCTTCACAAATGTTGATTACTTTCTTCATCACAATGATTGGAACTGAGGCACTAACCACAAAAGTATATGCACAAAACCTTATGATGCTTATTTTATTATTTAGCCTAGCAGTTAGTCAGGGAACACAAATTTTAGTTGGCTATATGGTCGGAGCAAAGGATTATGATTCGGCATATAAAAGATGCTTAAAAAGCTTACATGTTGGTATTGTTATTTCTACAATAATAGCGATTGTCTTTACCCTTTTCTCCGATTACTTGCTCGGTATTTTCACATCTAATGAAAGAATACTGGAGGTTGGTGGCACATTAATTTTACTCACCATCCTGCTTGAGCCCGGGAGAGCCTTCAATATGATTGTCGTCGGTTCTTTAAGAGCAGCGGGAGATTTCCGTTTCCCAACCTATATTGGAATTATGTCTATGTGGGGAATAGGTGTTCCAATCGCCTATGTGCTGGGCATTCATTTTGACCTTGGTCTTATCGGAGTATGGATTGCCTTTATAACGGACGAATGGGTAAGAGGAATCATTATGTATTACCGTTGGAAATCAAAGGCATGGCAGGGAAAACAATTTGCTCAAGAAGCCATTGTGTCGTAAGCAATTTCAATACTTCTACCCAGTAATAAAGGCCAGACCTCGATCTCACACTTTATGTGTGATCCAAGGGTCTGACCTTTTTTTCATCTACTTTTCTCGTAATCTCTTATCTTTCATCAATATCAATTGAATAGTTGTCAAACCAGACATGGATTTGCGCCAAATGGGCTAGAAGCTGTGGACCTGACATTAATTGGCCGAACCATGGAACCTGGAATGCCTTCCCCTCTGTTTCAATTATATCGTTGAGCTTTTGCTTGTTGAGAAGTTCATGCAATATGGAATCCTTCCCATCCACAAGGGATAGCAGCCAATTTTTCACTAATCTCGTATACTCAGGGTTATGTGTTTTTGGATAAGGACTTTTCTTCCGATAGAGGACCTCATTTGGCAAAATTCCTTCTAATGCTTTTCGAAGAATGCCTTTTTCACGGTCACCATACATTTTCATGTCCCAAGGAATATTCCATACATATTCAACAAGACGATGATCAGCAAATGGAACACGAACCTCCAAGCTTGCCCCCATACTCATTCGATCTTTTCGATCCAATAAATTTGTCATAAACCAATGTATATTTAAATAAAAGAGTTGTCGTCTTTTTGTTTCAATTTCTGATTCACCTTCAAGCAATGGTGTTTCTTTCAACGTTTCCTGATGTCGAGCCTGAACATATTCATGTAATTGTAATTTATTTTGCCACTCAGGTTTTAATAATGACATTCTTTCATCTGTTGAACGCATCCAGGGAAAGCCGGAGCTGGCTAAATCTTCAGGACGGTGAAACCATGGATATCCCCCAAAAATTTCATCCGCACATTCACCTGATAGACCTACAACAAAGTCATTTTTTATTTCACGGCAAAACCAAAGCAATGATGAATCAACATCAGCCATACCCGGAAGGTCACGTACAGATGTAGCTTCGATGAGATGGTCGACTAACTCTTGCTGAGTAATCACACAGCGATGGTGAACAGTATTGAATTCGTCACTCATTTTTTGAATCCATGGGCCATCCGAGTTCGGCTGAAACTCATTTGCCTTAAAAAACTTCTCATTATCCTCGTAATCGATTGAATACGTATGAAGCTGCCCCTTCCCTTCTTTTCTGTAATGTTCGGCAGCAATTGCTGTAATGGCACTGGAATCTACCCCGCCTGAAAGGAATGTACAAAGTGGGACGTCTGATACCAGTTGTCTTGTTACTGCATCCGTAAATAAAGAGCGTACCTTTTCTGATGTTTCTTCTACAGTATCTTCATGTGGTTTGCTTTCAACATCCCAATAGCGCCATTTTTTCAAGCCGTTTTTCGTATACACTAATGCATGTGCCGGACGGAGTTCATCAATGCCTTTAAATACACCAACACCAGGTGTACGAGCCGGACCAACGCCAAATATTTCAGATAAACCTGTTTTATCTAATTTCGCAGAAACCGATGGATGTGCCAGGATCGCTTTAAGCTCTGACCCAAAAAGAAGTGAGCCATTTTCTTCCTTATAAAATAAAGGTTTTACTCCTAATCGATCTCTTCCAATAAAAAGTTTTTCCTTTGATGTATCCCAAACTGCAAAAGCAAAAATCCCATTTAATCGGTGGACACATTCTTCTTCCCATTCTATATATGATTGGAGGAGCACCTCTGTATCGGAATGTCCTTTAAATGTGTACCCTTTTGCAAGAAGTTCTCTCCGAATATCCTCTGTATTATAAAGCTCACCATTATAGCAAATGGTATAAGTGTGACCATTCTTTGTTCTTGTCATTGGCTGAATACCACCAGCCGGATCAACAACGACTAAACGTTTATGACCGAACAGCACATGGTCTTCTCCCCAAATATTTGTATCGTCTGGTCCCCTTTTGGATAAAGTTTCTGCCATCTTTTTAATGGTTTCTTTTTCCGTGCGTAAATGTCCCTTAAAGTTAACCCACCCTGTGATTCCACACATTTACATATCATCTCCCTCATCTGTTTACAATCCATGTTATATATTCTCACGCCAATTACTCCAACAGGTGTACCTAGTCTATGCCCATGACATAACAATGTTGAATTGTCCTAATCAAAAATATCCATGCATAAACTTACTCACTTTTGTCTAAAACGAGTAACAACACAAAATCGTGTCAGAATGATTTGGAGGTAAATATCATGTTTCCATTAAAACGGACAGATCTGCTATTAAACCAAAAACGTTCGTATTTAACCGGACTGATCGAAGTAGCGAATGATCAGTACGTCATTTATGATGATATGAATGATGAGCTTCTTTTATTAGATGAGATTAACAATTCGCATATAGAAATTTTGCAATCTTCAGGGTGGAAAACCGGGGTATGGATAGGTTTGGGTAAGATTAAAACAAATACGGGGACTTATTCAGTCAATGATGGTGATACTGTTCGCGTACGAAAAAAGCTACCGGTTGCACTAGATGAAATGTTGAAGGAACTACAAGATGAGACATTTGTCCGGTTAATTAAGCAAATTAACTCACTTGGCTTCTCACCTTATGACTGTATTTATTCATATAACCAATTATTATTTCTTGAAAATCGCGTTCATAAAAAAGGAGTATCTTTTTATCAACTGGACAATGAAGAATGCATACTCGGAATTCAACATCACTTTGAAAGAGGGGTTCACTCCTCAGACCGGCTGGAAATGACAACAAGCCTTGGAGAGAGAAGATTGGTTTGCAGTAAGTTTTATTAGAAATGCGCAAGCGCCTTGGTCATCGCCGTACAAACTGGAGGAGCATCGACTAAAGCTTTAGGGAACACGGTAAGCGAACCGATGTTGACTTATCGTAGGGAGATGATCTGAAGTTTGATAGGCGATAGGCGCTGGCAGTCTAACTACGCGACGTCACTCTCCACGACTGCACTTGCACGTCCTGTGCTTCGGAGCTAGACACGAAAACTAATGACGAAATTCTATACTATCTTACCTGTGAACAAAAAAATGCCTACTCTTAAGTAAGAGAAGGCATTTTTTTTTACGAAAAGCTCCAGATTCCTAAAGGTAAACGCATTCCTAATAAAATCGTAAGAATCACAACAATCACAAATTGAATCCAAAATACTCTTGTTGGCTTCCCTTTTTTCAAGCGGACTAATACCATTTCCATTGCTCCAATGGTCCACACACCCAAGATCATTTTCGCAATGTATTCGCCATCTATCTTATAAATAGCTGATACAAGCAAACCACCTGTCACAATAATTAAAATGTAAAATAATCTTAGAACCATATGTACAATTTTAGACGGCTTTTCTTTTCCAGACTTATACAGCGAGTGTGCGACAAAGAATAAAATAATCGCAACAACCCAGGTTGTTATGTGTGCATGTGTCATATTTTTTCCTCCTTAAACTGATCACAGACAACCCTATTTTAGCATGATTTACTGCAAATATTAAAAAATTAACATGAAAAGAATGAACTTCCTGTGAATATTAGGATCTTAAAGTAAAAAAGAAGTCAAATCCAAAGACAGACTCCTTCCATTTCCTTACCTTGACACCGTATTTCGTAATGTTCCGATTCCCTCAATCTCGATTTCTATCACATCACCCGGTTGTAGAAACTTAGGCGGCTTAAATCCTTTTCCTACACCAGCAGGAGTTCCTGTTGCGATGATATCTCCCGGTTCTAATGTTGTTCCCTGTGAAATTGTTGAAATGATATGCTCAATTGAAAAAATCATATCCTTTGTATGACCATCTTGTCTAATTTCATCATTCACTTTTGTTTTTATGGTAAGATCATATGGATCTGAGATCGCAGATTTATGAACTAAGTACGGACCAATTGGACAAGATGTGTCTAAGCTTTTGCCCAATAAAAATTGCTTATGCTGTGCTTGTAGATTTCGCGCTGTAATATCATTAACAATCGTATAGCCAAATACATAGTCCATTGCTTCAGCCTCGCCAATACGCTTTCCCTTTTTGCCTATTACAATCGCTAATTCACCCTCGTAATCCAATTCAGTTGTGATATGGGAATGTGGATCAATTTCTTGTTCATGGCCGATAACGGTCGTCGGTGCTTTTGAAAAAAGCATTACATGCTTTGGTATATCTTCTTCCGTTCCCATTTCAATCGCATGCTCCCGATAATTCTTTCCTACACAGAATATGTTTTTTGCCGGCCTCGGTATGGGGGCTAAAATAGTCACATCAGTTATCGCATATACATAGCTTTCCACCCTGTCTGCATCCTTCAACTTATCGACGATTTGCTTAACATTTTGGATGAATTTATCACCAAACGCAACACATTCATCTAATGTTTTTGGGAAAGAGGTCATTTCAAAGATTACCTGTTCCGCTTTATGTATGTCGATTATTTTTTCTTCATGTAATAAACCGACAAACGGCTCATTATGTATAATAGCTGTAACAAATTTCACTGTTTTTCCTCCCTCATTTGTTCGTACTATAACAAAGCTTTTTAGTTTTACCTTTCCTTTTTCCTTTTATGTTCAGATCTAGTTATGTTCTATATTCGCTATAAAGAAGAGGATTTCCTTTATGTAAATTTTTGTATAATTTTAGGAATTTTTATCAAATATACGCTTTTCATCATGTAAACATTGTATAATATTCTTGTCCAATACTCATAGAAATTAGCGAAATGGAGAATACCATATATGCCAGTGAATGAAATTGAACGTAAGAGACAGCAATTAATTAAAACAGCTCTACATTATGGAATTAATTCAACTAAAACGATTCAGTGCAGTCAAGAGTTAGACTTATTGCTTCTACAAGAAATAAAAGGACTTAACAAAGAAACATTAAAAGGGAGTGCCCGAAATGTTTAACAAATAAAGTTCCATGTTTCCCTCCCAATATATCATGATCGATAACGATCTCTTCAACACGTATTTTTCTCCCCATTGTTCACACCCTTTCCACCTGCTTCATATTCTAAAACTAGGTAATTGTCACAAATGTTCTCTCTTGTTTTTCATTTTCATGCCAAAGGATGTTAAAAATGCCAGCTATTGTAGGAGCTTTTAAGGTAAATAGTGTAGGAACAAGCAGCATCGTGCATGTTGGAGATGTTATTACCATTTCTCCTCATAGTGAGGTTAAAACATTTGCAGGTGCAGGTTCATTTAATACAGGTGATGGATTGAACATATACAATCAAAACTCAGTTACTAATACGTATGATAATGATGTTGTTGACCAGCCGATCACCGGAAACTTTTAACCCATATCATAGCCTTTAACACAAAGGAAGTGTAATGATGAATTTTTATATTAATCAATCAATCTGTATTAATTACCTCCGAGTAGATGCAGTTAGTAACTCTTCGGTATTGCAGATTGGGAGTGCAGGCATGATTAAGCCTTTATCAAATTTGTATAATACCGGCGGCTTTTATCAACCGGCACCTCAAATTGAAACAGCAACGCCAACAGGTGTTCAATCACCTTCCACAGATGGTCTTGTTGTTCCATTAACCTCGCCGACTGCCGCATCATAAATGTTCTAGGCATTCACCCATTTTTCATTGTGTGCATACACTATGTGTAACAACTGTTGAGCGAGAAACAAAGGTGGGTGAATGACTTTGAACTATAACGATATGATGAATTATTTACAGCAAATGCATCATTATGTTCAGCAGCAAGACAAAATGATTCAACAACTTACCAAACAAATAACAGGTCTTCGCACTGACATTGAAAAATTAAAAAATCAACCTGTCACAAATATTGAAAGAATTGAATATAAATTTGATCAATTAAAAGTAGAACAACTTGATGGTGTGTTAAATATTGGACTAAATCCAACCGATCCTGATCAAATCGATAACTTTGAGGTTCAACAAAACGGAATGAATGTAAATGGAGGCCAACAACAGCTTCGTGATCAATTGTTAAAAAAATGCTCACATGATATTCATCACTTTTTAAGTCATGATTGTGTCCAATATATTCATCATGCCGAGAAACAATATGATTTAAAGCTTGATGAACCTCATCGCCAGCATATTATCGCAGATATTCGAAAACAAATTGATAGTCGAATTCAATATTACTTAAATCTCCAGCCATTAACGAATCAGGACTCTCTTGAAACTAAGAAACAGGAAATTTTCGCTTTAGTGAAAAAGGATGTTGAGAATTCCATAAATCATTTTTTACAGCACTTGCCTAAAGATTCTGTTCAGTAAAGTGAGACTACCATCAGTGGGAATTTTCTTCATCCCCCACTGGTGGATAGCGAAACTTATCACGCCCAAAACGCCATATCCTGTGGCTTCGCCTGACTTGGACGTCAATCATTTATCGGGTCTTTACCGGTAGTTATCTTCCACTTATCTTCTATGTTTCTCTCGAACCTTGAAGTCAGAGGCTTACTGCCCGTTAAGAATGGGATAAAGGAGTGAATTTTCTTATGAATTTTACAGTTGTGAATCGGAATATAGAGGTTGGTAACATCCGTATTGTCGGGGTAGCGAGTTCATCGGTTTTCCTTATTGGAGATACACAAACCATTTCGCTATCATCTGTCTTTGATACGCCTCCTGAATCACTAATTATCGGTCCGCTTGTACCGTTGGCTCCACAATGATTAATCGGCAGTCAAATGTTTCATCCGCTTATGTAAATTCTGTTGGGCTAAGTTCTGTTTTTCAGATTGGTGATTCTTTTCAGATAAAGCCTTCAACAAATGTCCTGGCCGTACAGCGTGAGGAGGAAAGGTTTTTCGACTATGAAGGAGATACCTCTATGTTTCAAGCCTTTCAGGAAGAAATTCCTCAACCGATTATCTATGAAGCGATAACAACAAATTTTTTCCATGAACAACCAACGATCAATGTTTCTTTTGTTAATATTGCAGCTCTTTCAAGTTCTGCTGTTTTTCACATTGGATCTACAAAAGACATTATAGCTGAAGCCAGAGTGAAACATATCCGACAATTAAAGGGTGAAAATGGATAGAGAAAGGCCTGGCAGATGTTTCAGTGTAGTCAGAACATATTTAAAATACCCAGCATATTGTAATGTAGTAGTAAACTATAAAGGATGTTTTATATGCCAGCAATTGTCGGTCCGATTAAGATTAATCATGTAGGTGGAGGCGTAGTTAATTTTGGTGACACGTTCTATCTTGCTCCAAAAAACCAGTCAAAGTCCGCCTCAGGGTCTGGCGGGGGAAACACAGGTGATTTCCATATTGTTAATAATGGAATAAGTGCTACAAATTTAATTGATCCTGATGTAGCTGATCAAAATATGGTTGCTAATAATTAAACAGATTGTTAAAAAAGGAGGATGTTGTTACAGCATCTTCCTTTTATCAGGATTTAAAACCGTAAAAAAATGGTCAAGCAATAACCTTGACCATTTTTAACGCCTTTTTTGTTTCCGTTCATTTGATTTTCTCGTTTGAACCAACTTTGTTGATGGTTGCTTACGAATCCATTTAATGAAGATTTTGAGTTTTTCATCTTGCTTTAACTCTTGGATTGTTGATAGCCTCGCTGCTAATTCCTCGTTCGTATAGAGTGCATGAATTTGTTTATGGCAGGCTATACAGAGCTTGGCTGTCGGTAAAAAGGTTCCGCCCATTTCCTTAGGTGTTAAATGGTGAATGGTTGTTTCAACCTCTTCTCTTTCACATAATTCACATGTACCGATTTCCTTTTTCTTCCCCATATCTTCTTCAATCCTTTTAGCATCAGAGAGATTCTACATAAACAGAAGTTCCTTTTCCGGAAGGTTCGGCCGGTTCGACAATTAGTTTTCTTTGTAATCTCGCCCTTAATTCCTGGACATGACTTATTACTCCAACTGACAGGTTTTGTGCTTGAAGCTTTTCCAGTGCTGAAATCACGGTATCAAGTAGCTCAACATCCAGTGTACCAAATCCTTCATCTAAGAAGAAAAATTGAAGCGGGTATTCTCCCCTTAATTGAATCTGAGTTGATAATGATAACGCAAGAGCTAAAGATGTGAGGAAGGTTTCCCCACCGGAGAGTGTTGAAACAGGGCGTCTGACTCCGCCATTTGCGTCATCTCTCATAATGAAGCCACCTTGAGAATCCACTTCGATTGCATAGCGGCCACGTGTTAACAGAGATAAACGTTCAGAAGCATCTCGACTGACTTGCTGCAGTTGTTCTTCTGCCACATATTCTACAAAGCTATTTCCTTTAAATACTGATTGAAGCTTTTCAAGTTTTTGCAGCATGTCATCAAGTTCTTTTTGCTTATTTTCAATAGCTGTAAAGCGTTCATGTTTTTCAAGCAGCACTTCTAATGCATTTATTACTGCTCCTTTATTTGCAACAGCTTCGTCTGTTTGCAGCTTCATCTCATGTCTTATCATTTGGATGTGATTCCATTGCTCTGGTGTGACCGCTTTTCCTTCTAATTTCCCTTCGATTCGATTTAAGTCTGTGTTAAGTTGTTTCATTTTATCCTTAAAGGCTACTATTTTCAGTTTCATTTGTTGTCTCTCATCAGAAGATAATAGAGAAGCCAGTGTTTCTTCAATCGTTAAAAATTCTGTGTTATGTTTGGCTTGTTCCCAGGCTTTCTCAGACTCTTCAACTTGTCTGGATGCTTGGTTTAATGATTTTTCATGTGCTGTTTGTTCACTTTGCAGTGTATGAAGCTCGTTTGACTCTTTTTGCCATAATTGATATAAATTATTTTCTTTCTCTATCAAATTCTTAATTTGTGATTCAGTTTCCTGAATTTGTGCGGCAATGGTCATCTCAATTGTTATTCCATTTAGCATTTCTTCCTTATCCTTGACGGATGAACGACGATTTTGCAACGTTGCATTTAAGGCAATTTGCTGCTCTGTTAGTTGCTGATTCATCTGTTCTTGTTCTTTCACTAAAGCTTGTTGTTCTTCAATAAAAGAGAAACTTTTTTGAATTCTTTCTGTTAGAAGTTCATTGGCAGCATCTTTTTCCGAAATTTCTTGTTGTCTCTTTTCAACCTCTTCAAAAGGGATCCCTGCGAATTTCTCATTATAATAAGATAAGCTTTGTTCATAGCTTTCCTTGTATGAATTCACCTTATCTTCCCACTCTTTAGCATCCAAAACCGCTGAGGAGATACTGTCTTTCCTTCTTATTTCCTCCTTCTGGCATTCGCGGTACTGTTTTACCAGTTTCTCTATAGCATCTCTTACTTGTAAATAATCCTGGGTTAGTCGTTTGAATTCAGTTTGAAGAAGGTGAGACATTTGTTCAATTGATACATCCTGAGCATTTTGGAGTATTTCGTTTACTTGAATATCTTCTGTTTGTTTCACTGGTTGCAAAAATTCAAATTCTGAAACAAGCTGCTCTGATAAACCTTCCGCCTTCACCTTTAAAGATTGTGGCTCATGCCCTAACATTTGCAGCTGTTCAAGCTGTTGCTTCATTGATTCTGACAAACTATCCAGCTTGTCATGATCTGGTTCAGCATGAACAGGACTAGGATGTTGACAAGATCCACAAACCGGACAAGGCTCACCTTCTTTTAAATCCTTAACTAATTCATATGCAAGTTTTTCGCTTTTCGCCTTTTCTTCTTCCTTAACCGCTTTTTCCACTCTATTTTTAGCGATTGAAACTGTCTGCTTATATTCATTTTCCCGCTCAGCTACATAGTAATACAGCTTATTTAACTCACGGAAATGTGTTATTAACTGTTGTTTACTTCTTTGTAATTGCTCGGTTGTTAAACCGTCTTTCTCCTTTTCGGTCTGAATAGCTTTTGTTTTTCTATTTAGTAATTCAGCTGTTTCAACATATTGCTGCTTACTTCTAAGTACATGTTGTTTTGCATCTATAGCACCACGTGCTTGATCACGATCCTTTGTCGTTACCACATTGTTTTGCAGCTCATCTTTTAATACTTGTTGTTTATTAACCGCTTTTTCTACTAACTGTTGAGCCTTTACTAATAATGTCTGATGATGTTCCCGCTGATTTTGCAGGTTAGTGTACTCTTTTTCTGCTTCTTGAAGGAGCTTTCGCTCCTGTTCAAGCTCCTCTTCAACCTTTTGCAACTGTAATAGTTTCTCACGCTTTGCTACAAGCACCGGTTCCTGTTCCGCTTTTTCCGCCCGAATTTCCTCGTACTCCCGACTTGTTATTTCGTACTTTTCTTTCATTTTTTCATAGCTTTTTTTAGCAGTAATCAAGTTGATTTCTGCTTCACTTTTTCCTTTTTTCTAGCCTGAAGGGCTTCTGCATACGGTCTTAAAGCCTCTGCTTCCTCTGCAGACTTCAATTGTTTTTCTAAGACTGCAATTTGTTCTTCTGCTTTTTTTACAGTTAGCATTTCTTTTTCAATTTCAGCCTTTTCCAACTGCAAATTCCAAAGAGTTTGTTTTTGCTCAAAGTCTTTTGTGACACTTTCTAACTCTTTTTGACGCTTTTCTAACAAGATTTTTGCTTCATTCACAAGATTTTTCGCTTCTTCAACTGCCTCGACTGACGCATCACCTAACCCTGTTTTTTCTGCTTCCAGTTCATTTCGTTCAATACGGGTTGAAGCTAAGCGTTTTTTTAACTTTTTCAGCAATTGATCACCATATTGCTCTAGATGGAATAAACGCTGAAGCATTTGCCTTCTTTCTGCCCCTTTTAAAGATAAAAATTCAGCAAATTTTCCTTGCGGAAGCACAACGGCACGAGTAAAATCATCAATTGTCAGCCCGAGCAATCCATAGATTTTTTCATTTACATCCACCGCCTTGTCAGCCAGAACAATATGTTCTTCATCCTCTTCAATTAATCGGCATATAGCTGTTTTCACTCTAATATCATCTGTTCGTTTAAACACACGTTCAACGATATACCTTTTCTTTGCTGAAGCATTTTCAAGTTCAAAGGTGAAGGAAACCGATAGCTGATCTTCCGCATGATTAAGGATGCCATGTGTATTGTTCATCGCCCGCTCCACTTTTCCATATAAAGCAAGTGTCATGGCATCTAAAATGGATGATTTTCCGCTTCCGGTTGGACCAAAAATCCCGAAAATCCCTCCATCGCAAAGAGAATCAAATTGAATGGTCTGCTTTTCACGAAAACTATGCAGACCAGCAACACTTAATGAAATAGGCTTCATGCTTCATCACCTTCCTCTTGCACCTCATCCTGATTGACCAGTTCCAAAAACAGCTTAATAAGCTCATCTTCAGGTTTGGCTCCACCTGTTTGTTTTTCATAAAACTGTGTAAACAATTGATCAATCGGCAGATTTGCTTGTCTTGTTGCTGCTACTTCCTGTTCTGCTTGGAAAACAGGGCGAATATGAATAAAACCTGGATGCCATTTTCGTAATCGATGGATTTCTTCAATGGATAATGTGCTTGTTAAGTGTATTTCTAAATCAATCCAAGCGGTTGAATCTCTGCCTTCATCAAGCCATTGATGAACCTGACTTATTCCATCGGTCGCCTTCCATTTCACTAAAGGCTTTCCGGATGATAACGGAATTTCTTTCATGACAACCGGTTGATTTGGTTCTGCATCAAGAATTGTAACCGATTTGGTATAGCCGATTTCCGAAAAACTATATGCAAGCGGAGAACCAGAATATCTTGTCAACGTACTTGCACGCTTCATATTTTGCGGTCGATGCAAATGACCCAGCGCTACATATTGGGCAGCTTCCGGCATGCTTGTTGCAGCAACTGTATAAGCCCCGCCTACTTCGATTGGCCGCTCTGAATCAGAAGAGCTTCCACCTGCTACATGAATATGGCTCATGGCAATATTGACTGTATCTTGCTGAAATTGCTTACTCATGATGGAAAATAAATCACGTATTCGTTCATCATATTTATTTCGAAGGAGAACTTCATCGTGTTCCTGTGATAACACTTGCTCAAGGCGTGCTTCAGAAGGGTAAGCGAGTGCCGCAACCATCATTTGTTGGTTGACTGCAGGTATGTCTACCTTAATAACCTCAGTCTTCGGATATCCGATTAAATGAATGGAATGATTACCTGCCAAAGGAGATGCAGCAGATAATCGATCGGGATTATCATGGTTTCCTGCAATGACAACAATGGGGCGTTTACCATGGTCCGATAATCTGGATAGTCCATCATAGAATAATTGTTCAGCCGCAGCAGGGGGGTTCACTGTATCAAAGGCATCTCCGGCCATTAAAATGGCATCAACCTTTTCTTCCTCTACTATTCTGACAAGTTCATCAATAAATTGTGCCTGTTCTGCCAGCCGGCTTCTTCCTTCAAGAGCTCGACCCAGATGCCAATCTGCCGTATGCAATAAACGCATTTATAAACATTCCTTTCTGGTCTGTTTTCCACTTGAATAGCAAGAGCAATCGGCATTAGACCGATTGCACTTATGTTTTTCAATGAACTTTTTCTACATGTTGATCAAATAACCACCATCAAAGAAAAACAGGTACTTTTCCTGAAGAGGGCGGTGCAGTATATCTTCCACTGCCTTTGTATATAAATCTATCTGTATACGATAGCGGTCCTTTACTATTTCTTCAACAGCTCTTCTGTCCTGATTAAAGCGTCCTTTGATTGTATCTGTCTTATAATCTAGCAAAACAGTCCCCTGCTCGTCCTCAAATAAACAGTCAATGACACCTTGTATTAAGATTGGTTCATCTTTCATATCTTTATAAAGTTGATCCGCGTCTAATGCGTAACTAAATGGAACCTCCCGATAAACATGTCTCGCATGTACCATTCTTTGACCAAGATCTGAAGAGAAAAAAGCGATAATTTGATTGACATCAATCACTTTGGCCAGCTCAGGGGTAAGAATTTCCCTTTGAACAAGATCTTCTATCTTTTGTGTAATGGTTTTTTCTGTTATTTCTCCTTGGAGTTCGATATGCTGCATGACAGCATGCATCGCTGTTCCTCTCTCCGCCGGAGTAATCGACTTTGTTTGCATAAAACTAGGTCGATTAAAAAGAAGTGATTGTGCATCCGTCTTCTTTATCAGCTGCTGATCACTATATTCGTCTTGAACTTCACGCTGTCTTTTTAATTCTGTGACCGATTGCTTTGATCTGCTGACTGTTGCCTGCTTATAAGGATAAAACCATGAAAGCTGATGTTGAACGGCTTCCTTCAATTCACTTGCAATTGGTACAGTTTCACCTTCTTGAATAGAAGTCAGAAGCTCATAATTTAATTCCTGCTCAGCTTTAAATGTTTCTTTCAACTCTTCCCCTTTTACATTTTCGATGATCCATCTTGATGGATGTCCTGCAATGTCGTCATTAAAACAAATCTGTCCTTCACTAAGTACAATACAATCTTTATGACGAATTAACGCCGGGCCAATCCAATCCAAATAGCTTTTTGCTTTTGCACGTTCAAAGTCAGGTAGCAGCCATTCTGTATGTGAAAGATGATTTCTCCAATTTGTCATTGTTTTATCAGGGTCCTTTAACGTCCCTAACAAGTAGAGCTTTTCTTTTGCACGAGTAAGGGCGACATAGAGGACACGCATTTCCTCTGCAAGAAGCTCCATTCTCATTTTTTTCTTTAGTGCAATATATGGTAATGTTGGGTAACTAACACGCAACTTAGGATTGATCAACTTTGTGCCGAATCCCAGCTCTTTATCAAGCAAATATTTTTTATTTAAATCCATCATATTAAATTGCTTGGAAAGACCTGCAACAAATACAACCGGAAACTCCAATCCTTTACTACTATGGATAGTCATTAATCTGACAACATCCTCCTGCTCACCAAGAGCACGAGCTGCCCCTAAATCATCCCCGCGATCCTGCATTCTTTCAATAAAACGTAAAAAGCGGAACAAACCTCTAAAAGATGTTGCTTCATATTGTCGTGCCCGATCATATAGTGCACGGAGGTTTGCTTGACGCTGCTTACCTCCAGGCATTCCGCCGACAAAATCAAAAAACTTTGTATCACGGTAAAGCTGCCAAATTAAATCAGAAACAGAACCTTTCCTCGCTAAGTCACGCCATCCTTGTAACAAGTCAATAAATGGGTTTAATTTATGAAATAATTCTTGGTGGTCCTTTTCTCCAGTTACAATAAATGCTTTCACAGCATCATAAAACGTGCCTTTTCGATCATAGGTTCGAATTAATGCTAATTCATTTTCACTTAGCCCGACAACAGGTGAGCGTAACGCTGAAGCTAACGGAATATCCTGAAATGGGTTATCGATAATTTTTAGGACAGAAAGCATAATGGCTACTTCTGTTGCTTCAAAATATCCATTTGACAGATTTGCGTAGACGGGTATTCCAGCTTGTTTGAACTCCTCCATTATTTGCGGAGCCCATGGCATAGAACGAAGGAGAATCACCACATCACGATATGTGATATTTCGTGTTCCGCCGATTCCTCGATCATAAATTTGAAACTGTTCATCTATTAATGTTTTAATCTTTTTAGCCATTAATCTTGCTTCAAGTTGTACGGTTTCCAGCTCTTGTTCATCAAAAACACCTTCAGCATCTGATTCTTCCTTCTCAGAACCGGTTTCTTCATCACCACGTTCAATGAGTAAGAGTTCAGTACTCATCAACCGGTTCTCGGGATAGTCAGCTCCGAGCTTTAATTCTGCATCATGATCGTATACGATCTCTCCAACCGTCTCACCCATTATCTGCTTAAATAAATAGTTTGTTCCATCAAGCACTTCTGAACGGCTTCGAAAGTTCTTTGATAAATCAATTCGCATTCCACTGTTTTCCGGCATTTGTGTAAATCGTTTATACTTACTTAAAAAGAGAAAAGGCTCCGCCAATCGGAAGCGATAGATGGATTGTTTTACATCTCCTACCATAAAAAGATTTCCAGTTGCTTCTTCTTCCTTTGTGACGTATTTCAAAATCGATTCCTGTACAAGATTCGTATCTTGATATTCATCAACTAACACTTCGACAAACTGTTGTTTATAATAAAGAGCCGCCTCACTTGGTCGCCCTTCTTCTGTTTGGAGAATTTGCAGGCAGTAATGCTCCAGATCAGCAAAATCAACAATGCCTTTTTCCTTTTTCATGCCTTCATAACGGTCTGCAAACTGTTGAACAAGAGACACTAGTTTTTTCATTACAGGTTTTAAGTGTTTGAAGTCTTGAATATATGCTGCCAGCGGACGGGTAAAAAGTTCATCCCGAAGCTGTTCAATTTGTTTTTTTGCTGCATTTCGTAATGCCGTCACTTGATCTGTAAGGCTTTTATCATATTGATCACCTTTCACAATTTTTGCACGAGTCATTTTGAATTTTTTCAGTTGTTCTCCAAGCAAATCCCATGAATCCTTATGTGCAAGAATCTCAGCAATCTGTTTTAAATCATCCTCTAAATTTTCCGCTCTTGGTGCCGGGCCTGCCGGCTGCTTTGTGAGTTCCATAGCTTGTAACAGCTGGTCTTTAGCCCCTGTTAGCTGCATGTCAATATCCTGCAAAAGATACGTAATAAACGGCAATGAATTCATTTCATTTTCATCAAAATCGTACATCTCTGTAAGCTGATCAAGCCAAACAGATGGTTTTGGATGTGATCTGGAGAAAAAGTAAAGTTCCCGTATTAATGACTGAAGTTCCATATCACTTCGATCCGATGTATATCGATCAACTAAGTCAAAGAACTCTTCATTCTCTTCTCGGCTATATTCCTCTTCAAACATTTCATCAAGTACCTCATCAATCAGTAGCTGGCCCTCAGTTTGATCGGCGATGCGGAAGCTTGGATCAATGTTAATCAAATAGTAGTACTTCCGAACAACCTGTAAACAAAATGAATGTAATGTTGAAATAGATGCCTTATTAAGCAATGTAAGCTGTCTTCGTAAATGCAGAGATGATGGATTCTCCTTTAGCGCCTTTTCGAGCGCTTCACCAATACGGCTCCGCATTTCAGCAGCGGAGGCATTTGTGAACGTAACGACTAAAAGAGAATCTACGTCAACAGGGTTTTCACGATTTAAAATCTTCCGGATGATTCGCTCGACTAAGACAGCTGTTTTCCCTGAACCGGCTGCAGCTGCAACTAAAATATCCTGTCCGCTAGCCACAATTGCTTTCCATTGATCATCAGTCCATTGGCTATTTTCCGGTTTCGGAATTAGTTCACTCATGACGACCTGCCTCCTCTCTTAGTTTTCTTAGCACTTCATCATTTTTCTCACTTTTTAAGATACGGAAATTGTTTTCCTCTAACGATTCATCAAATTGACAAACCGATCTATATTCACAATACGTACATGGCATTTTATCTTTTAGCTTGTATGGACTAATATCGGTCACACCATCGGTAATATTGGTGCCTATTTTCTTAAATGTTGAACGAACATGGTTACGCAACAGCTCAAACTCATCTTCACTCGCTATAGCGGAAGTTGAACGGAATCCTCCATCCTTTTTTAAGCCTGCCGCAATTATATTTGACGTGCTTCCTTCCGTTAAGGTGTTATCCATTAATTTAACGGCTTCTTCATCACCTAATAAGAGGCCCTTCATTTTAAACTTCTTAAAAATTTCATCGTCAAGCTTTTCTTCCGGTAATAGAGTTGATGCTTGAATCATCGGATCATGCACATGGAAGTACAACACACCTGCAGGAGTAGCCTTCACGCCAAGCCAAGAATGCGAATTTGAAATAATAACGTCTAAATATGTGAGCATTTGCAGTGCTAATCCGTAATATACTTCGGAAAGCTGAACATTTTTTTCACTTGATTTATAGTCTACAATTCGCAATAACACACCATTTGAACCTGTTGCTTTATCCACACGATCAATTCTCCCTGCAACCTCCATCGTGCAGCCGTTTGGCAATGTAAAACGAATTGGTGGCAGCTCTCCGCCTTGACCAAAGCCCAGCTCTAATCCAACCGGTGCAAATCCGCTTGCTTTGGCGTGCTCACTTAAGATCGTTGACGCACGAGCAAGTATTTTTTGAAGCTTGCGTTTAATATAGTGATAACGATTTGAGCTCAATAAGATTTCCTTTTGTAAACGTGGTGCCAATCTTTCAACAGCATCATTCGAAAGTAACTCACATTGATCCTTTGTAAGCTCCTTCCAATCAAGCTTTAACTGCTGCAATCGATCGGAAATGAGCTTAAGAGCAGAGTGGAACATTTGTCCTATGTCAGGTGCCTCCAGCTTGAAAAATTGTCTTTCCCTAAGCTTTAAGCCGTGTGAGGCAAAATGGGAGAATGGACAACTATTAAATTTCTCCATTCGCGACACACTGCCTTGAATATGCTCACCGTACAGATCCCGGCTAATGGCCGGTTTAAGCTGCTTTGATTTGTTTTCATAGGATAAACTGCCTAACACTCTTTTGGTCATTTGCTTTGTTTCTGAGTTCAAAAAATAATTATAAGCATCCCACCACAAAGGATGAATCGGATATCCTCTTTTCCATGATTGCAACTGTGAGGTCACATAGGAAAGTGTTACATTCTGATTTATGATAAAAGATAACTGGTCTTCGGTTGTTAACTGTTCCGGCTCATTGATCAGTCTTTTCTGTTCAATTTGAGGAAACATCTCCTGCATTCGCTTAATGATTACCGAAGGAAGCAATGCCTTACCTTCTTCATCTGCCATTGGATAAGAAAGAAACAACCTTTCAGAAGGGCTAGCTAACCCCATATAAATAACAAAGTTTTCATCAAGAAGCTGTTGTCTCGCTGTAGGGGCTAATTCTACACCTTGATAGTGAAGGAACTCTCTGTCATCCTCTGTTAAAATCCCTTCTTCCTTTGGTCTTGCCGGTATGACACCATCATTTGCTCCAACAATAAAAGAACACTTCACATGAAAGAACCTTGATTTTTCCAAGTCTGCAATTAATACTTGATCAATGGCAGGTGGAACGAGTGAGAATTTCATCGATTCTAAACCTGTTTCAAGCATTTCAGAAAAAAGCTTTAATGAAACCTGCTCTTCTTCCATCATTTCAACAAACTCATCTAATAGATTCACAACCGCTTGCCATACTTGATCATGCTCTCGTGCTTCTAACAACCGTCCGTTTTCCTCCGCCTTCAGACGAAGTGTTTCCAGCTTTTGAGGAATCTGTAATTCTTCTAAATACAAGTACAACGCCTCCGCAAGAGAACGTCCGGTTTTACTTCGTTTTAATCTTTTATGAAGGGATTGGACAGGTTGAACAATCAGTTCCCGTAGCTGATTTAATTTGTCTTCCATTTGTTTTTCTTCATCTGTCACGACAAATTCATCATCAAGTGAATAAAAACGTCGGTAACGCCAACGCTCATCTTTCGTCCATTTTGACCCTTGAATACCATAGGATAAAACATAGTTTTCCAGTAAATCCATATCTTCGCGAAGAGACTCGAGTTGTTCTGTTAACGGAAACAGCATTTCTGTTTTCACCGCCCGAAACACAGCCTCATATCGCCAATGACCATTGATCACCTCCAGAGTAGAACGAATAAGTTCCACTAATGGATGATTTAGCATCGAACGCTTTTGGTCGATAAAGAACGGCACCTCATAATCACGAAAAACTTGTTCAATCACATCCCGGTATTCATTTGAATTTCGTACAAGCAAAGCGATATCACGGTAACGATACTCACCTTGTCTCATAAGTGATTGAATGTTTCTTGCAATTCCTTCAATCTCAGAGCGGCGGTTTGCAGCTTGAAAGATGGTAAGGCTTGTCCTGTCTTCAAATACTTGTGTTGGTCTGATGTCATAATATGTTTCTAAATGTTGTAGTGATGGGCTTTTATAAAAGCGATGTTGTTCTTTAAGAAGCAAAGGTTCATCAACTTGTTTACCTGCTTCTTTAGCCAACTCGAGAATTTTATGATAGGTTTTTCCCGTCATTTGGAATAAATGCAATTCATGTGGAAGAAACTCTTCATACGGCTTGTCCGCAGTAAGGGCGATTTTCACATTTTTTGCATGCTTGATTAATGAGCCTATCACTTCATATTCTTGTGGTGTAAAACTATGAAAGCCATCAATATAAACATCGGCTGATTGTAAATAATGTGAGTCTTTTACTTTTTCTGCAAGCAATCTTAAATAATCTTCAGAATCAACATACTGCTGACTTAATTGAATTTCCATTTGTTTATAGAGAATCGCCATGTCGTGGAGCTTATCTGTTAATGATTTTTGATCTATCTCTGTTTGCGCACCTGCTAAATATTGCTCCAACTCTTCCGGTGATAAACAATACCGTTTAAACTCTGTTAGCATTGTCTCTAATTGCTCAATAAATCCATTTTTATCACTGGCTTTTGAAAACACCTTAAATTCTTGTTTATATTGTTCTACTAATTTTCGTAATAGCATTTGGATTCCGGTGCTTGAAAGATGCTGACGCGTCATTCCGCCTGTTTCCTGCAACACTCTCCATGCCAAACGACTGAAGCTGAAAGTTTGAGCTCTAATCATTCCTCCCAGGTTTGGTGTGCGGATTAATTCGTATTCCGCACCAAATGTCATTTGATCTGGAACAAGATAAATAATCGGTCTTCCTATTGGTTCATCAAATAATCTGTCTCTTATTTCGTTCAATATTGTTTCTGTTTTTCCGCTCCCGGAGCGACCAAGGATAAATCGAATCGTCATGCTAAATACCCCGCTAACGTTTTAGGATGTTTTCTATTAGAAAAAATAAATACCACAACTAAAATAGCGTGGTAGTGATTGATTTTGGCTGTTTTCGAATTAAATGCATTTACGTGAGAACTAGTTCGTTCCATTGCGCTCCAGACACTCCATGCGCCGGGGAGGAAGCTGAGCCTCCTCGGCTTCGCCTGTGGGGTCTCACCCTTTCCTCACTTCCCGCAGGAGTCGAGTGTCTTCCGCTCCATTCCACTATCTGCAAAAATCTTTATGAAGATGTCTTTAGAATAAAAGTTCTACTTGTTGATAAACTAAAATCCCTTTATTAAAGTTCTAATTATCTATTACTATTTTACTTTACTTTTTAAGCAAATTCCATTTTTCCCGCTTGCCAACTTTTGTCTTAGGGACACCAAACCATTTGGTGGTTCATAAGATGACAGAAGGGGTGGTTTGGGTGAGAAGCCGGTTAGTTAGTTTGTATTTTTGGCTTGCTGCTGTTTGTGTTGCAAGTAATATATATTTTCTTATTCCTATGTATTCTTATCTGGCTGAAGGGCTGTCCTCTACATATGAAGAAGCTGTTTTCTCCAGCACCGTCTTTACCTTTTGTTATGCCATTGGCCTTTTAAGCTTCGGACCTGTTTCGAGAGCTTTTTCAAAAAGATATGTTCTATGTTTTGGTATGTTTGCTTCTTTTCTTTTAACATTTAGTCTTACAACGGTTTTATCTTTACAAAGCTTTTATATTTTAAGAGGGATTCAAGGAATTGTGTTAGGAAGTTTTGCTCCGGTTGCCTATGCTTACTGCTTTGATGCTTTTCCTGTAAAACGGAGAACATTTGTAATCGCAGTCATTAATACAGGCTTTCTAATGGCAGGTATCATTGGGCAGCTTATTAGCTCAACTCTGGTTCACATGTATAATTGGCAAGCTGTTTTCTACTTTTTCAGCCTGTCATATTTGATTCTATCCATTTGTGCTATTTATCTTCTTCCTAAAGTAAATTGGAACAAACCTGCTCATCCGACTCCCTTTTCCACATCTAAAAATAAACTTTTTCAAGCACCTGTCATTATTGGACTTTGCATGACCTTTATAACACTCATGTCCTTTGTCTCTTTTTACGAAGAGCTTGCCCAATATTATGCAGGACAGGAAAAGGAGCTATTTTTTAGTAGAAGTATTGCATTAATTGGTACGCCGCTTTCTTTGTTTAGTGGACACTGGTTTAAGAAAATGACACCTCAAAAAATCATGCTCATTTGCTTAATGTTTATGATTCTCTCTTTTTCATTTATGTTGCTTGTTAAACAATTGGTCATCATTACAACTATATCCATCATATTTGTTTCTGCAATCGCTGTTTTTATTCCATCTTTAATTACGTTTATAGGAGAAGCTGCTGCAGAAAGAAGAGCAACTGCTATTTCTCTTTATTCATTTATCCTATTAACTGGAGCAAGTATTGGTCCGATTGTATCAAGCTTATTACCTTTTCAATCAACACTAATTTTATTTATTACGTTGTTTGGTGTTAGCTTCCTTGTACTTTTTTTCCTCAAGCCGCAAATAAAGGGCTAACAACCATCCTTAGCCCTTTACAATCTATCTTTCTATAAAAAGTGCTACACCAATTCCACCGCCGACACATAAGGAGGCAAGACCTTTGTTGGAATCACGGCGCTGCATTTCATGTAAAAGACTTACAACAATTCTTGAACCCGTACAACCAATGGGATGCCCTAAACTAATGCCGCTTCCATTTACATTTACTTTCTCTCTGTTTAGATATAATTTCTTTTCAACAGCAAGATATTGAGCGGCAAATGCCTCATTAATCTCGATCACATCGAGATCATCTACAGACCAATCCAGTGCTTTTAATCCTTTTTGGATCGCAGGAACAGGACCTATCCCCATCATTTTTGGATCAACACCTACAACCGTGTAGTGAGAGATCGTCCCCAAGATGGTCAAGTTTCTTTTTTCCGCTTCTTCTCGCGTCATTAATACAAGTGCTGCTGCGCCATCATTTAATGTAGAAGCATTTCCAGCTGTAACCGAACCATTTTCTTTGAAAATAGCAGGTAATGAAGCAAGTTTTTCTAATGTCACCTGTCTCGGCCCTTCATCCTGAGATATTGTTACTTCTCCCTTTCTGGATTTCACCTTTATTGGGACTAGCTCATCCTCAAACTTCCCACTCTCGATTGCTGACAATGCTCGGTTTTGACTTGATAATGCAAGCTCATCCTGCTCCTGGCGTGTGATATTATAGGCTTCAGCCACATTTTCAGCTGTCTCCCCCATCATAATATGGTGAATTGGATCTTCTAATATTTCCCACACACTATCTGTCACTTGACTGTGCTGAAGTCGCGAGCCCCAGCGATGCTGTTTTAATAAATAAGGGCTTGAACTCATCACTTCTACCCCGCCGGCGATGACAATGTTGGATTGACCAGTTTGGATTTGCATAGCAGCAGACAGAATAGCCTGAAGACCTGATGCACATTGCCTTTGAATGGTAAATCCTGTTGTTGTATCTGGAAATTCAGCTAATAGGGCAGATGTTCGTGCTGTATTGGGCTCATCAGTCCGTTGAATACAGTGCCCTAATATCACCTCATCTACCTCATGTTTCTCAAGTTTACTTCTTTTCACCACCTCATCTAGCACCGGAACAGCTAACTGGGTGGGCAACAGCTCTTTGAAAGCGCCGCTAAAAGTTCCGATAGGCGTTCTAACTGCAGCCGTAATCACTACCTCGCACATGTTTCCATCCCCTTTTTTTCACAAATCTAATGTGAGCACATGCTCATAGTTTTATTATATGATAAGTTGCTAGAAATATGGAAAGGTCTAACTTATTTCCTTATGCTATTATCAATCTTTTACTTTCTGTATAGTACAAAAAAATGCTAACTCACAATGATTCTTGAATGAGTCAGCATTATTTTTTATCATGTACAGTTCCAATAATATCATCAATATTAACAAGACCGAAATGACGGCTGTCCCGACTTTGGATCCGGTTATCTCCAATGACAAATATATAGCCCTCCGGAATCCGGGTTTTATTCGTAATTTCCTCCAGTGTAAAGCTTCCCGTCTTTTTCATAAGGTCTATTTGATCATTTGAAGAAGTTAAAAACGGTTCATTTACGGCGTTACCGTTCACATACAACTGATCATCCTCATAGTGTATTTCATCACCAGGTAATCCGATAATCCTCTTAATATATATTTCCTCACTGTTTGGTGGATGAAATAATATGACATCAAATCTTTTTAATGATGAAAAAATAAAACCTAATTTATTAATTGATAGCAATCGGCCTTCTTCATACGTTGGTTGCATGGATACACCTTCAACTTTGTACTCTACGAAGACCAGGTTTTTTATAAAAATAGCCGTTAAACAAATCCCTACTGCAGTAAAAGCAATTCCTCGTTTTCTCATACAACCCCCTAGAGATTAGCTCCCTCTTTTTCTTGTTGTCATTGTTGTATTTAAACGCTTTTCCACCTGCTTGCCTACAAGCCATAATAAGAAAATGACCACTCCTGCAATGGCTGCTCTTGTTGGTTGAGTAATCAGAGCCCGCAGGTCCTGACCAATAAAACTCACCATAAAAATCATAACAAGTTTGCCTGATAAAACAGCCAAAATAAATTGCCAATAGCTTATTCGTGAAAGTCCTGCAACTACATTAATTGCAGCAGAAGGAGTAAAAGGAAAACACAAGATAAGAAAAAGTGGACTAAAGCCTCTGCGTTCAATCCAAGTTAAAAGTCTCCTCATTCCTTTTTTTCTTTAATCTTTTGGATCCATCTCCACTTGCCTAGCTTTCTCATGATAATAAATACAATAATAGCGCCTGAACAAGCACCTATCCAAGACAATAAGAATCCCATCCAAAGTCCAAATGAATTAACATTGGCAACAATAAAAACGACAAGTGGCAAAAATGGGAAAAATGCTTCTAACAAAGGCAATAATATCGCAAAAAATGGACCAAATGAACGATATGTTTCAAAAACTTCCATTAATTGTTCTAAAGTAAAAATATCCTGCAGTGTCTCCAATATCATCCAAAACTCCTCAAAATATCCTTTGTCTCTATTGTACACACTTATATAAAAACTTAAAAGAAAGAACATAATCTTAAGTGACATACTTGCGAACACATACATCATCATTTATAATAAAACAGAACACTTGTTCTATTCTTTGTAGGAGGTCTTTTTTATGACAAGAATTCCAAATGACATCAGAGACATGATTGAACAGTCTATTTACTTACCGATGGCTGTTTCCATCTTCAACAGAGATTTAGCTGTCATTGAAGAAAGTCCTTTTAAATTACATCGACCATACTTAGCCATTGTTGAAGAATCACTAAAACTTGCACAAAAAGACTTGTCAGAAATAAAACGTGAGCTTTATAAACGTAACATTAAAGTTCACCAAGTTGAACGCGATGAAGCATTTACTCTCTATTCTTTTATTTATAACGGCTATGAAGAGAAGCACAATTATTTTAATCCGAGAATTAGAAACAAAGTCTCTGAAATAATGGAGGAATACTTATTTAAACCAAAGAAATAACGTAACTTGCAAATGAAGATAGCTCATGTCCCTCAAACCGGGATGTATCCCCAATCTTATTAGGTGAGCTATCATCATAATGGTAAAAGTTAAGTTGATTCAGAATGTAGGTTATCCCTTCCACTTTTCATATTTATATTCCAAGTTTGATTATTTTATCAGAAACGATTCATTTTTCTAATGATTTGTTCATAGAAAGCATTTATCTCCTTTTCGTCTTTCGGTAAAAGCATCATATTTATTTTTCGTTGCTCCTGTTCAATTCGAGAAGAAATAACCGCTCTTAATTGAGCAGTTCGGAACAGCTGATTTTCAAATGAACCGACAGACATAGGAACTGTAATTTGCTTTCCATTTGTAAAAGTAATTTCTGTATTATGTTCTTTCGTCGCTTTGTACTCTTTCACAAAACTATGCGCGATCCATGCACAATTGGCTTTAGTTGAGGAGGCTGTAGGAAAAAAATAGATCGAATTTGCTGGATCAATAACAACAGGCGGCTTATGTGTAATATTAGCTATATCTTTGGACCCGGTTTTTCTCCCACTATAACTGCTGCCAAAATAACGACAACTTTGATCAATGACTTCCATCGGACGTTTTTCAACAAAGATCTCTTGCTCATATTCCAATATTTCTGAGCAAAACTTATTTTCCCCAGGTAAAATTGCCATTGTAAAACGATTAATAAAATAATCATCTACTTTTTCTTTTGTTAAATCCTTCGCCATTTTTTACACCTCTTTTAATATTTTTAGGTAATTTATCCCATAAATTCAATCTATCATGTCTTTTTTTAGATATCTACACATTTACAAAATCTCCACAAAAAAATGACTTCTTTTACATTCCTGTAAAGAAGTCATTCTTTTTCATTTATATCAGTCGATCCATTATTTGGTTCATTTTGAAACTCATCAAGATTCATATCTATGCCAAAAACCGGATTTAAAGGAGTTGGGGACAATTCCTTCTCTCTTTCTTTTTTCATGACATCACATCCTTTAAAATAGCATCTCCCTTTGTAAGGTTTTCATACATAGATCAAAATATTCCTATTAAATTTTTTAAAAATTTTAACAATTTAGTTGATTTTCCAGTTTAAATTCCATACAATATAAAAAAGGCATCAGGGGTGATATTTCATGAAAAATAAAAAGTCATCGTACACTGAAATCATGAAGTCCCGTAACACGAAAAACGTTCCATCCGAGCAACCTGTATTAGACATGTATATTCAAATGATTTTGGATGAAGCGCTGTTTAACAGGAAGAAATCATTGCTAGAAGAACGTATCAATGATGCACTTGACACAAAGAACAAAACAGAATTTATGAAACTATCAAAAGAATACAGAGGAATGCGTAAGTTAGGATAAAGATCGCCGAAAGGTGATCTTTATTTTTGGCTCCTAAACATACCACTAAGGCCCAGCATCATATTGCTGGGCCTTAGACTGTTTTATGCATCCATAAACTGCTCTGCCTCAGTTGATCCCTTTAAAGCAGTCGTTGACGATGTTCCACCGGTAATGGTTTGTGCTACCTCATCAAAGTAACCTGTTCCAACTTCACGTTGATGTCTTGTTGCTGTATATCCATAAACCTCACTGGCAAACTCATTTTGCTGAAGCTCTGAATAAGCAGCCATTCCGCGGGTTTTATATCCACGAGCAAGCTCGAACATACTGTGATTCAGAGCGTGGAAGCCGGCGAGTGTTACGAATTGGAACTTGTATCCCATCTTAGAAATTTCTTTTTGAAAATTTGCGATGGTTTGGTCATCAAGCTTTTTCTTCCAATTAAACGATGGCGAGCAATTATAGGCTAGTAATTTACCAGGATATTTTTTATGAATCGCATCAGCAAATCGCTTTGCCTGTTCAAGATTCGGTTCAGATGTTTCACACCAAATTAAGTCAGCATAGGGGGCATAAGATAACCCTCTGCTTATCGCTTGATCAATTCCTGGCCGGGTACGATAAAACCCTTCAACAGTACGCTCTCCTGTAATAAATTCGTGATCAGCTGAATCCACATCACTCGTAATTAAGTCTGCTGCATCCGCATCGGTTCGAGCAATAATAATCGTCGGAACCCCCATCACATCTGCTGCTAACCGAGCTGAGATTAAATTTCTCACAGCCGTTTGAGTTGGAAGTAATACCTTGCCCCCTAAATGGCCGCATTTCTTTTCTGATGATAATTGATCCTCAAAGTGAACACCTGCCGCACCTGCTTCAATCATGGCTTTCATTAATTCAAATACGTTTAACTGACCTCCAAAACCTGCTTCAGCATCTGCCACTATGGGAGCAAACCAATCAATATTACCTTCACCTTCAAGATGCTGAATTTGATCTGCGCGTTGAAGTGCTTGATTAATTCGTTTAACAACATGCGGCACACTGTTTGCCGGGTATAAACTTTGATCGGGGTACATATTTCCTGAAAGATTTGCGTCAGCAGCAACCTGCCAGCCGCTTAAATAAATGGCCTTTAACCCTGCTTTTACTTGTTGTACAGCTTGATTTCCAGTTAATGCTCCTAGCGCATGAATATAGTCTTCCTCATGAAGATACTTCCATAGCTTTTGGGCTCCACGTCTTGCCAGTGTATGTTCAACCTCAATAGAACCTCTTAAACGAATGACTTCATTTGCACCATATGGACGAGTAATTCCTTCCCATCTATTATCACATTTCCAGCTTTCTTGTAATGCTTCAACCCTTGTTTGACCGTTCATGTCAAATCCCCCATTCAATTTTTTTAGTCCCCTTTATCCCGCTTACATCATTTCATAACTTGGTATTGTTAAGAAATCTATAAAATGATCTTCTTTTACGAGCAGATCGAAAACAGTGATTGCTTCTTCAAACTTGCCTTTTTGATAGGAAATTTCACCGATTCTTTCTCTTATATGTTGAACCTCTTCATCTCTTAATTTCTCGTATAACCCAATTGTAAGTTTTCGACCATCTTCTAAAATCCCTTTTGGATGGCGAATCCATTGCCACACTTGTGCCCTTGATATCTCTGCTGTTGCTGCATCCTCCATTAAATGATGAATGGGAGCTGCACCTCTACCACTCAACCATGATGCGATATATTGAATACCTACATTGATATTGATTCTGACTCCTTCCTCTGTAATAACTCCGTCTGGTACCTCCAGAAGATCCTGTGCAGTTACCTGAACATCCACTTTTTTGTTATGAATTTGATTCGGTGTTTTCATATGCTCATTAAAAACATCCATAGCAACTTGAACTAGTGCCGGGTGAGCGACCCAGGTTCCGTCATGACCATCTGTAGCTTCTCTTTCTTTGTCTAATCTAACTTTCTCAAGTGCACGGCCATTTGCTTCTGGATTGTTTTTCACTGGAATTTGTGCTGCCATACCGCCAATAGCATGAACATTTCGCTTATGACAGGTTTGAATCGCTAATAACGAATATGACCTCATAAAATGAACGGTCATTGTCACTTGGGCACGATCTGGAAGAATAACAGATTCACAGTTTCGCAGTTTCTTTAAATAACTAAATATATAATCCCAACGACCACAATTTAAGCCTGCTGAGTGTTCTTTTAACTCAAAAAGTATTTCATCCATTTCAAAAGCTGCCATGATCGTCTCAATGAGAACAGTTGCTTTTATTGTTCCTCTTGGAATATTCAATTCATCTTGCGCAAAACAAAACACATCATTCCAAAGTCTTGCTTCTTGATGACTTTCTAATTTCGGTAAATAGAAATAGGGGCCGCTCCCTATTTTTAAAAGCTCTCCCGCATTATGGAAAAAGAACAATCCAAAGTCTACTAAACTTGCTGATACCCGATTTCCATCAATCTCGATATGTTTTTCATCAAGATGCCACCCTCTAGGTCGAACCTTGAGCGTTGCAATACTATTGTTCAATTGATACGTTTTACCGCTATCACTTGTATAAGAAATGGATCGACGAACTGCATCTCTTAAATTAATTTGGCCGCTTATAACGTTTTCCCAACTCGGAGATGTTGCATCCTCAAAATCAGCCATATACACTTTCGCTCCTGAATTAAATGCATTGATCACCATTTTGCGATCAACTGGACCCGTTATTTCCACTCGCCTATCCTGAAGATCATCAGGTATGGGAGAAACAGTCCAACTTCCTTTTCTAATCTGCTCCGTTTCCGGTAAAAATCCCGGTAGTTTACCATTGTCAATTTCCCGTTGTCTTTTCACCCGTTGCTGTAACAGTTCACGTCTACGACTTCCAAACGTCCTCTCAAGCTTCTCAATGAATCGTAGCGCCTCAGGTGTTAAAACTTGATGAAATTCAGTCTCCATGTTTCCAACAATTTTACAACCTGTCATCTGTGTAGCCATTTGTGTAACAACACCTCTCATATAATTGTTATAATACAGTTTGTTATTACTAAAACTAATATATAACAGAAAAAGGGGAATTGGAACAATTTTCTTTTTAAAAAGTTGAATTTTTTAAAACACTTAACTAGAGGTTCAGAAGACTAAAGAAAAAAGGCCTGTGCAGTAAACATGCACAGACCCTTTTATTGTTACAAATTAGATTATTTATTTAATGTACGGTTACCATGTTCTTCAAGATAAAGAATTCTCTCCAGCATCGTTGGATGTGTATAGCGAAAGATCTTCACCAAAGCCGGTGGATTGACCTCACTTAGTCCTGCTCTGGACAATTCCTGGAATGAACTGATTGCAGCTTCATGATTGTCTGTCATTTCTATTGCATACATATCAGCTGACTTCTCCTGATACCTTGCAACAGTATTTGACAAAGGACTTGATGCAAACGTTAGTGTTCCTAACAAGAGAAGAAATAATGGAAACGCAGCAAGCTCTCTCATCGATCGGATCTTCAGCATCCCTCCATGTCTGGCAATAATAATCCTCATAAGGACATGAATGATGTATAAACCGGCTAAGCTAAGTAATAAGTAGCCTGCTATTCCGACATAGATATGTTTCATCACGTAATGACCCATTTCATGAGCCATAATAAACAGAATTTCATCCTCATTCAATCGATTTAACGTTGTATCCCATAAGACAATTCGAGAATTAGAACCTATCCCTGTGACATAGGCATTGAGTGCATTCGTTTTTTCAGACATGTTCACCTCATACACATGCTCTGCAGGGATATCTGCTTTTTCAGCAATTTCCAGTATTTTTTCCTCAAGCACTTTGTCCTTCAACGGATAAAAATCGTTGTAAAGCGGGTCAATAACAACCGGTTGAATAAACATTAAAAACATGGAGAAAGGGATGGACAATAACCAAGCATACAACCACCATCTTTTCTCAAATCGTTTTATTAACGAATAAAGAACGATAATAACGATTGTCATTAACAGATAATTAACCCAAAAATCAATTAACTGATCCTTCATCCAAGTAGAAAAGGATTGAGTGGTGATGTGGTACATTTTAGATATCCGGAATCCAATCCAATTAACAGGTAACGAAATAACACTAATAAATAACGATAACCAAAAGAAATAAATGGCAGATTGTATACTAAATATGTTGGATGATGAACTCGACCAATCCTGCATTTTCCTTGAGAGCCCTGTAATCATAAAAATGAACAGAAGAAACCACTCAAAAGGAATGGTCACGAAATAAAGAAAATTTCGAATTGTGGAGTATTCCTGAGTTAATAGTAATTCTCTACCGGACATGAAAGTTGTAGGATCTGCTGATGTTCCCTCATACGGAGCTGGTACACCTGTACCGGAAAAGATAAACAAATACCAGTAAACAACTAACCCATATAAAAAGTAGAGAAAAATTGATGTTGTTACCCATTTCCTCATCTGGCCTTTCCCCCTTGAACAAGCTGTTACTATTAGTGTAGTACTATGAACATTGAGTTAGAACATGAAAAGGGATGGACCCGATATAAACAAACGTTCATCATGACTTAAGAAAAAAACATACTATATAAAACCAACGTACCGATGGATCCCATCACAACAACAATAACATTTGCTCCGGTAAAAGCAATTAATGTAGCAGCAATAGCGCCAACAATTCCAAATATCAGGTCATCACTAATTAAAAAAATACCAGGAACAACTAATGCACCTAATGTCGCGTACGGTACGTTTTTTAATACATTTTGCACAAAAACAGTGCAATTTCAACTGGCTTAAGGCGACTAACGGAATCATACGCGGTATATATGTGACAAGTCCCATTCCAATAATCATAATGATAATCATGCTATCCATCTGTCTCCACCTCGCTTGAATACTTCAAATAAAATAGTTCAACAAGGATCGCTGAAAGTAGAGTTGATAATACAATAGACCAACCTGTTGAAATCATTTGCGACGTATAAAAAATAGAATTTAAGATAGCAGCCGTAACCGCTAAAAACATAACCTTACGATGTTTTTTTAGAGATGGAATTAGTAACCCTATAAACATCGCATATAGAGCTATCCCCATGCTCTCCTGAACTGTTGCCGGCAGGCTTGCACCGATGACATAGCCAATTCCTGAATTGATCACCCAGCTAGCATACGAAATCAACATTAACCCAAACAGGTAGCCTGCATTTACTGTACCTTCTTTCGTTGATGCAACAGTAAATGTCTCATCTGTTAGCCCAAACGAGTAGAGTGCCTTTTTCCATAAAGAATCGTTTTCTACCTTTTCGCTAAGAGAGGCAGACATTAAAAAATGACGAATATTCACAATAAAGGTAGTGAAAATAATTTCAATAATCCCGGTACCTACTGTGAGTAAGCTTAAAGCCATATATTGGGAAGCACCGGCAAAAACGATTAAACTCATAAGGACCGTCTCAGGTAAAGACAAGCCTGTTGATTTTGAAAGCAGCCCAAAGGTTAAGGCAACAGGTAAATACCCGATTGCAATACTGATTCCACCTTGTAATCCTTGAAGAAAACTAGATTGTTTTTTTACTAAAGTGGTTGTCGATGACACACAAATACCTCCTATTGCTGCAAATTAAGAATAATAAATTAATAGATAAAAGCTTGTTATTTGATTTGTTTCATTTGCATACGTATGTGAGTGGGCTGCTTGAAATTTCATCGAATCGCCTTTTTTCAATAGATAGGACTCTTCCGTTATTGAGACTTTGGCTTCCCCTTCACATACAAGTACATATTCTTCAACACTTCCGTGATGACGGTCTGAAGTGTGAATGCATCCCGGTTTCATTTCAATAAAGTAGATTTCAAATTTTTTAGAGGAATCAAATGGAAAATAAGGGTATACTTGAAATTGTTCCCCGTCCTCCATGACCGCACTTTTTTCATGTAATCTAATAACAGAGACAGCGGGTTTATTCTCCTCAACAAGTGACGAAAATGAAACCTGAAGTCCATTCGCTATCTTCCATAGCGTATTAACGGTTGGACTTGATTCCCCTTTTTCAATTTGCGAAAGCATTCCTTTGCTAACGCCAGTCAAGCTTGCCAACTGATCATAGCTATATCCCCTAAGCTTGCGTATTTGTTTTAAATTCTCTGCGATTTGAGACTGAATGGATTTCATCATATTCCCCCATATATTGCTATCGTATAATATAGTATACATTCGTATTTTATAACATACAATACTTTTCTTTTCCTGCTTAATGAAGTAAATTGGAACTATGCTAATCTACTGAGGGTGAAGAAAATGCTTATACATTATTTCGAAAAATCCAGGAAAAGCTTCAACATGTGCTCGAACAGGAGAAAAAATCGATGCTGGTTGCAGCAGAGAAAATCGCAACTACCATTCAAACAAATGGGATTATCCATCTTTTTGGATGTGGTCACTCTCACATGTTAACAGAGGAAATGTTCTATCGGGCGGGTGGCTTAGCTCCTGTTAAACCGGTCTTTATTGAGGAATTAATGCTTCATAAGGGAGCAGTAAAATCTTCTTATCTTGAAAGGCAAAACGATTATGCCGAAGAGTTTATCTATAACCAAGATATCCAGCCTCAAGATCTGATTATCGTCATTTCAACCTCCGGATTGAATCCAGTCCCAATTGATGTAGCCATACACGCTAAAAATCAGGGGGCATATGTAATAGGAATAAGCTCCTTTTATTATGTAGACGGAAAATCATCAAGACATACAAGTGGTAAATTCCTATCTCAAGTTGTTGATTTAGCCCTTAATAACCATGCAACAAAAGGAGATGCTGCTCTGACATATGAACATTCCTCAACTCCATTTGGGCCAACTTCAACCATTATTGGAGCAACAATGTTAAATGCGATCTTTGCTGAAGCAATTAAAATGATGGTAAACAATGGATTCCAGGCACCTGTTTTTTTAAGTGGTAATATCGATGGGGCAGATGAGCATAATCAAAGATTGATTGAGCAGTATAGTGATCGAATTCCGTTGCTTACGTTTGATTAGTTACATTTTGTCTATCGTAAATTCCAATTTAAGATAGACAATGAGCCCTACCTCAGTATAAAAGGTTGGGCTCATTTTTATTTTCTCTCGATATCAATTTTAAATTTATACCTGTCTGCACGATAGGAGGATCTGACAAGCTCAAGGGGAGTGCCATTTTCCAAAAAGGTTTCCCGTTGAATGAGCAGGACCGGAACACCTTTATGTATGTTCAAATGCTGTTGATCTTCAGCATCAACAATGGCAGCCTCAACCGTTTGGGATGCATGTCCGATCGTTAATTCCAAATCATTTTCAATATAAGTATATAGAGAGCTCGCCAATATAGCTGGTGTTAAACCAGGAACTAGACTAACAGGAAGATAACTGGTCTCTACGGCGATCGGTTCATTATTTGCTAAGCGAAGTCGTTTTATTTTATAAATAAGCTCTTCATCTTTAAGAGAAAGTGTTGCTCTTATCTCTTTGTCTGCCGGGTATATTTCAAAATGCAGTAACTTACTTCCCGGAACTAAATTGCGGGCTTTCATATCTTCGGTAAAACTTGTGAGACCTTGTAGATTTTGTTCAAATTTTTGACTGGAAACAAAGGTTCCTTTCCCTTTTTCCCGAAAAAGATATCCCTTGTTTACAAGGTTTGTTATGGCCTGACGTACAGTCATACGACTTATTTGATAGCTTTCTGACAGCTCTCTTTCTGATGGCAACGCATCACCTGGTTGCAACTCTTCGGTTTCTATTGTTTTTTTTATTTGCTCTTCTAACTGATAATACAATGGAAGAGGAGAATTTTTGTCTACCACATAAAGATCCCCTTTCAATTTCACTCTTCTTCATTATAGTATATTTACAAATAAAATAGAAAACTACCTGAGCATAACAGGTAGTTTTCCTTTTTATTTATTTTCTGATTTTGGCCATTTCATCTGCTACAAATTGCACTTGTGTTCCTACAATGACCTGAATGCTTTGTGGTCCAACTATGTTGATACCCGGAATACCAGCTGATTTAATTTTGTTTTGATCAACAGCATCCATGTCTTTTACTTCAATTCTTAATCGTGTGACACAGTTATCTACAGATGTAACATTCTCATCTCCGCCAAGTCCTTCATAAATGACGTTTGCCATCCTTGCAAATTTATTTTCTGAAGTAACCGTCCCTTCTTCAGTCTCATGACTCGAAACTTCTGTCTCAGCTTCTCTACCTGGTGTAGCCAAATTAAACTTGGTGATTAAAAATCTAAACAATACATAGTAGATAACAGCAAATGCTAATCCTTGTAATAAAAGCATATATGGTTGATTAGCCAACGGTAATCTTGAGCTAAGGACAAAGTCTACTAATCCTGCACTAAAACCAAATCCAGCCGTCCAATGGAAAAATGAAGCAATTGCTAACGATATCCCCGTTAAGGCTGCGTGAACAACATAAAGTGCAGGTGCTAAAAACATAAATGAAAATTCAAGAGGTTCTGTTACACCAGTAAAGAATGAAGCAAAACCTGCCGCTAACATCAGTGATGCAGCTTGTTTTTTACGCTTTGTTTTCGCTGTATGATACATAGCTAAAGCTGCTGCCGGTAAACCAAACATCATTATCGGGAAGAATCCAGCCTGATACATACCTGTAACTCCTTTTGTACCAGTTCCAGCCCAGAAGTTTCCAATATCATTAATTCCCGCTACATCAAACCAAAATACCGAGTTTAATGCGTGATGTAAACCTGTTGGTATTAACAAACGATTAAAGAATCCATATAATCCTGCTCCAATAAACTCCAATTTACTGATAGCTGTTCCAAAAGAAACTAATCCTGTGAAAATAACAGGCCATGCGAAAAAGAGAACCAATGACACAACTAGCATAGATACAGCTGACATAATTGGAACCAATCGTTTTCCACTAAAGAATGCTAACGCAGCTGGCAGCTGAACTTCGCTAAATCGGTTGTACATAATAGATGCAACAATCCCAGATAGAATTCCAACAAACTGATTCTCAATTTTTCCAAAAGCCGGATTCACTGATTCTGCATCAATTCCCTGTAACATCGCAACCGTATCAGTCGAAAGTAATGTTGTAATAACAAGGAAAGCTACTAAACCACTTAGTGCAGCAGAGCCATCTCTGTTTTTGGACATTCCTAATGCCACACCTACTGCAAAAAGAATAGACATATTGTCAATAATTGAGGAACCAGCTTTAATTAAGAATGCAGCTATAGGGTTTCCTGCGCCCCACCCAGCGGGATCAATCCAATAACCAATTCCCATTAAAATAGCTGCAGCTGGCAGAACGGCTACCGGTAACATCAATGACCGTCCAATGTTTTGTAAGTATTTCATCATGTTGACTTCCCCCTATCCATTTATATAACGGAACAAAATTAGACCAATTTGCTTTATAGCACTCTCACAAAAGTGAAAGCGTTTCATAAGCATATAGTAACATCGTTGAGTATAGATGTCTATACCAATTTTATATAACAAACAATTATATTTGTCATATTCTTTGTAAGATAAACATACATGATTTTTAGCTGGTATAGACAACTAGATAAAGAGGTGGTATCCTATATTCATAATTTATACCTTTTCCTCTAATACTATTCAAAGGGGGTTTTTAGATGGAAATCATTTCAGACAAATTAATCATTATGCAAGGAACCATTTATACCGAAGAACAAACGTTACAATCAGGTTTTGTTCAAATTGATGATGGGAAAATAACAAAGATAGGTAAATCTACTGAACATCTATCTTCAAACGATTATCAGCTGATTACCTTACCGGAAGGATTTAGTATAATCCCTGGTATGATCGACCTTCACATTCATGGTGTGAATGGTGCTGATACGATGGATGCGACAAGTGAAGCTCTTAATATAATGGCTTCCACCCTTCCAAAAGAAGGAACAACTAGTTTCTTGGCAACGACGATAACAGAGGATATAAACCAAATTAAAAAATCGTTAGCAAATGCCGGTGAATATATCAACTCCCTTCAATCCGAAGGAAATGCCGAAGTGTTAGGGATTCACTTGGAAGGTCCGTTTATTCATAAAGGTAAAGCTGGCGCCCAGCCTGTTCAGCATATAGCTGACCCAAACACTCAATCATTTAAACAACTTGAATCATTATCCAATCATCATATTAAGCTAGTTACTCTGGCTCCAGAACTCCCAGGAGGAAGTGAGCTTTTAGACTATCTAAAGGATAAAAACATCGTCTCTTCAATTGCCCATTCTGAAGCATCCTATTCTCAAGTGTTAGAAGCAATTGATCACGGTCTTACACATGTAACACATTTATTTAATCAAATGACAGGCCTTCACCATCGTGACCCGGGAATTGTAGGGACAGCTTTTCTAAGGGATGAGCTAATGGTAGAAATTATTGCAGATGGGATACATGTTTCTCCTGAAATCGTAAAAGTTGCTTATAAACAGATTACAGATGAAAGAATGATATTAATTACTGATGCAATGAGAGCAAAATGGCTTGAAGATGGTAGTTATGACTTGGGCGGTCAGATGGTTACCGTTACAAACGGAAAGGCACTGCTCGATGAAAACACTTTGGCTGGCAGTGTACTTAAGATGATTGATGCATTTAAAAATATCCAAACATTTACTGGTTGCAGTATGGAGAGCGCAATTAAAATGGCTTGTGAAAATCCAGCTAAGCAACTGAATGTTTTTGATCGTAAAGGTAGTATAGCGAATGGAAAAGATGCTGACCTCGTCATCCTGGATGAAAATAAGGATGTATATATGACAATTTGTAAAGGAAAAATCGCTTTTACGAGAGGAGATGACAACCTTGAAAATCATTGAAGTGAAAGATTATGAGGAAATGAGCAAAAAAGCTGCTGAGTACATGTTAAAAAAGATTAAAAGCAGCTCTCAACTAAATATAGGCCTTGCTACAGGAGGAACACCAAAGGGAGTCTATCAGGAATTAATTAAAGATTATTCGCAAAATAAAACCTCCTACACTCATATAAACACGTTTAACTTAGACGAATACATCGGCCTTAAAAAAGATGATCCGAACAGCTATTTTCACTATATGAATGAAAATCTTTTTAAACATATTGGTATTTCATTTGAGCAAACGCATATTCCGTCAGGTACAAATGAAAACACGGAAGCAGAATGCGAAGCATATGAAAATATGATTAAGAATGCCGGTGGAATAGACCTTCAGTTATTAGGAATAGGTGCAAACGGACATATAGGCTTCAATGAGCCTGGAACCTCCTTCCGCTCAAAAACACATGTTGTTAATTTAGCTGATTCCACCCGAGAAGCAAATGCCAGATTTTTTGATCGACTAGAGGATGTCCCAAAACAAGCCATTACAATGGGAATTCATACGATTTTTCAAAGCAAGGAAATTATTCTTTTAGCTTCAGGTAAAGCAAAACAACAGGCAATGGTTGAGCTTTTAAATGGAGAAGTAACAGAATTGTTCCCTGCATCCATCCTAAATAACCATTCGAACACCATTGTGATTGCTGATGAAGAAGCATTAAGAGGCGTTAAAAAAACGACTAATGCTATGTAAAAAAGGTACATGCCCCACTATTGGAGCATGTACCTTTTAAATTAATAGCGCCTTATCTGATAAAGAACTATCTGATTTTATTTTTGAAAATTCCTCAAGTAAACTGCTCACCGTTAAGCCTTGCTTTTGGTCTCCTTCTGCCTGGAACACAATGTTTCCTTTATCCATCATGATTAAGCGATTTCCAAGATCAACAGCTTGTTGCATATTATGTGTAATCATTAACGTTGTTAAATTCCCTTTTTCAACAAGTTTTTTTGTTAAGTTGGTAATCAGCTCTGCACGTGAAGGATCAAGGGCAGCTGTGTGTTCGTCCAGTAAAAGGATATCAGGCTTTGTAAAAGTAGCCATTAATAGCGATAAAGCCTGGCGTTCTCCTCCGGATAACAAACCAACTTTAGCGGATAAACGGTTTTCAAGGCCTAATCCCAGCATCTCTAACTGTTCTTTGAAGAACACTCGTCTTTTTGCTGTTACACCTGGTCTTAATGTTCTCTTGTGAACACGCGAATAAGCGATCGCTAAGTTTTCTTCAATTGTCAGTGTTGGAGATGTTCCAGCCATAGGGTCCTGGAACACCCGGCCGATATACCGTGACCGTTTAAACTCCCTGACATCAAGCATTGATTGATTCTTTATGCGTACATCTCCATCATCAGGAGTTATTCGTCCGGCAATCACATTTAGAAGTGTTGATTTTCCGGCTCCGTTACTGCCGATAACTGTAACGAAGTCCCCTTCATTTAATGATAAAGAAAGATGGTCAAGGGCTATTTTTTCATCTAATGAACCTTCATTAAACACTTTAAATATTTGCTCTAGCTGAAGCAATATCATTCCCCCGCTTTCTGCGTAAGCTTTTTTCCGTTTATCCTTTTGCTTATCAACCATTTGCGGGATAACAAGGGCTCCAATAACAATACATGCTGTAATAAGCTTCATATCACCTGTTTCAAAGAAATTAACTCGAAGGGCCATCGCAACAATTAGGCGATAGATAATCGCTCCGATAATGACCGCAACCGTAGCACGAATGATCGTTTTTGTTCCGACTAATGCTTCCCCGATAATAACTGAGGCTAACCCGATGATGATCATCCCAATTCCCATACCTACATCACTAAATCCATTGTATTGGGCAATAAAGGCACCGGAAAATGCCACAAGTGCATTTGAAAGACCTAATCCAACAATCTTTAACATATCTGTATTTGCTGAAAAGCTTGTGATCATATTTTGGTTATCACCAACAGCTCTAATTGCAAGTCCAAGCTCTGTTTTCAAGAAATAGTCCAATGCAAATTTAATAACTAGAATAATAATCAGCATTGTGATCACAACTGACCAGGTTTTCGGTACATAGCCTTCCAAACCAATTGAAATGAAGAGCTTCTCTAGACCAGTGTCTATTCCAAGCTTGCTCCACCAATCAAGTAATTGAGTAAAAACTGTTTCCTCTTGTAATAGCGGGACATTCGATTTACCCATAATTCGAAGGTTAATAGAATACAAGGCAATCATCATTAAGATACCGGATAGAAGCGGGTTAATGTTTCCTTTCGTATGCAAAACCCCTGTGATACAGCCAGCCAAAAAGCCTACTAGTAATGCGACTAACGTGGCTACGAAAGGATTCACACCATTCACAATTAACACTGCACTCACAGCTGCACCTGTAACAAAGCTGCCGTCGACTGTTAAATCCGGAAAATCTAGTATTCGAAATGATAGGTATACTCCAAGAGCCATAATCGCATAAATTAAGCCTGACTCTACTGATCCAAATAGGGCTGTAAACATAATTCCTCACCTTTATTCAAGAATTTCTGCTTCTTTTTTCCATTCTTCTTTTATTTCAATTCCCATATCTTCAGCTGCTTTTGCATTGATTTGAAGTTTTAGATTTTGCGGATATTGGACTGGAACTTCACTTACTTCCTTCTCACCAGTTAAAATGCTTGCTGCCATTTCTCCTGCTTCAAAGCCGATATCATAGTAATCGAATCCGTAAGCTGCAAAGCCGCCGCGTTTTACAGAATCCAATTCACCTACAAATAGCGGAATATCATTATCGCTAGCAACACCAATAACACTTTCTAACGCTGAAACAACCGTATTGTCAGTAATCACGTATAAAGAATCGACTTTCCCTACTAATGATTCTGCTGCCTGCTTTACTTCTGCAGAGGTAGAAACAGATGCTTCAACGACTTCTAAGTCTGTCCCTTCCATTGCTTTCTTAACTAAATCAATTTGTGCCACAGAGTTTTGCTCTCCTGAGTTATAAATCATTCCTACCTTTGTTCCTTCAATATTATCTGCAATAAACTTCACTGTATTTGGAATCGCATCAGGGTGAGTATCTGTTGTTCCGGTTATATTTGCACCAGGCTCTTCAAAGCTTTTCACAAGTCCTCCGCCGATAGGATCTGTAACAGATGTAAACACAATCGGTATATCTTGTGTTGCATTCAATGCACTTTGTGCACTTGGTGTAGAGTTGGCAAAAATTAAATCAACATTGTCTCCCGCAAAATTTGTCGCGATTGTTTGGCTGTTATTTTGGTCTCCCTGAGCAATTTGTACGTCATACTCAACTTCCAGCCCTTTTTCTTTTAAAGCAGCTTGAAAGCCTTCCAATGCTGAATCTAATGATGGATGCTCGACAATTTGGTTTACACCTATTTTATATGTTTTTTCTGAGCTTCCAGAATCAGAGCTCCCTTCACCTGTGCTGCCAGATGAATTTTCACTGCTTCCACAGCCAGCTAGTGCTAAAAAGCTAGCTAGCATCATTCCTGTACCGATTTTCCAACCTATTTTCATACTATATAATCCCCCTTTAGTCCCTTTAAATCTCTTTTATGCTTTTATGCTTTCATTGATTAAATTATACAGGAGAAATCAAATAGTTCAATATATTTTGAAAACTTTGCTTATTTTTTTCTATACAATCTAGCAAAAATCCTTTCATATCAACAAAAAACACAGCTATCCCAAAGATAACTGTGTTTTTCTGCAAACATTGTAAGGTATGATTACATTCTTTTAAAATACTATTTTTGTAAAATTTGATCTTTCAGTGCTCTTCTTAAAATTTTCCCGGTTGTATTTTTAGGAAGTTCTTCTAAAAACTCAATCGAACTAGGTATTTTATACTTAGCTAAATGCTGTTGGCAGTATTCCATAAGCTCTTCAGCTGTTATTGTTTTATTTTTCACAACAACAAAGCATTTTACTGCTTCACCAAAGTTTGGATCAGGTACTCCTAATACTGCAACCTCAACAACATCTTCGTGATTATATAATACCTCTTCTACCTCGCGCGGGTATACGTTATAACCGCCAACAATGATCATATCTTTTTTTCGATCAACAATATAAAAATAACCTTCTTCATCTCTTCTGGCAAGATCACCTGTATATAGCCAGCCATTCTTTAGAGTAAAGGCTGTTTCTTCAGGCATTTTATAATATCCTTTCATAACATTAGGGCCTTTAACAATTAATTCTCCTACTTGATTAGGTGGTAATTCTTCGCCTAATTCATTCACAACTTTATTTTCTACATTCATAATATTTGTCCCAATTGAGCCTGGTTTTCGTGGACGATCAAGAGGGTTGAAGCATGTAACCGGTGAAGCTTCTGAAAGACCATATCCTTCTGATAGAATCACCTTAAACTTTTGTTCAAATCCTTTTAATAAAGCAACTGGCATTGAAGCACCGCCCGAAACACACATACGTAATGATTTTAAGTCTTCTGGTTGAGCTTTATCATATTGAAGTAAAAAGTTATACATGGTAGGAACTCCGGCGAAAACAGTTGCTTGATACGTCTTAACAAGATTAAAAACAGTGTCAGGACTAAACCTAGGTACGATAAGCAAAGTTGCCCCGTTCATAAGTGGTGCATTTAACGCAACAGTCAGACAAAAAACATGAAACATCGGAAGAACCGTTACAATCACATCTTCTTTGTTCATTTTTAAATAATTAGCTGTATCCACGGCATTACAATATAGGTTTTTATGCGTTAACATCGCACCTTTTGGTTTACCGGTTGTTCCGGACGTATATAAAATAACAGCAACATCTTCTTCATCAAGTTCGGGACCTTCAAATTGAGTGCTGCCTGTCGAAATCATCTTTGTAAACCCTTTCAATTTTATGTAAATCGAAAGCTTTGTGATATCTATTTCCTTTTTGTCTAAAGTTGGCGGTGTATCACAAGTAATGATGTGTTCAAGCTTCGGTAGCACACTTTCCATCTTCTCAAACAACGGCAAAAGTAAATCCACTATAACAGCTGCTTTTACATCACCATTGTTCAAGATATAGGCAATTTCATCAGGTGTATAAATTGGGTTAACCGGAATAACGGTTGCACCTGCACGTAATGCACCATACAGTGAAATGACAAAGTATGGAGAATTTCCTAATACAATCGCGACATGATCCCCCTTGTTAACTCCCATCTCCTTTAAGCTGCTTGCAAATTGATTGATTGCTCCTTCAAGTTGCAAATATGTTGTTTCTGTTCCATCAAAAATAAAAGCCGGCTTTGATCCATGTTCTTTGACAGTTTCAGACAACCGTAAAGATAAATTCATTCTCCCACCCCTTTTTAAAAATGAATGAATAGTCATTCACTTATCTGATAGAAACTTTTTTTCTATTGGTATAAAGAACCCCTTTGCTCATGATGAGTTACCTCCAGAAAAACATTCTACTTCCATTATATTGAATGGAGGAAGATTTCACAATGACTGAGATTGATTTCATATCAACAAAAGCGCATGTAAGTGGTCTGCCTTGGACAAATTATTTTTAGTTTCCCCTTCATCCACTTAATTGTAGCTCCTTTTCCCCGTTTTAAAAATTAAAACTAACAAAAAGCGACCTCGCTATTCTGATTAGAATAGACAAGCTCGCTTATATAATTTTATTGCTCATCACTTCATTATCCCTTCACTTAGTTAATCGATTGTTTTATACGTTTATCTTCCGAATGATTCCTATCCCCATTAAATTTATCGAATAAATAAGTTAAGTAAGAATTTAATTCGAATTGATCTCCATTAACGAAATCAGATAAGACATGTTTTTTTCCATTATCACTTTCCTCCTTTTGTCATCACTAACTATATTATTCCCAAACTATTATTCTCTTATACACTAAAAAGGAAACAATCAATTTCTTTCGAACTCTTATAAACGCCATTGTGCTACTTTATTGAATAAAACTTCGCTTGCGTATCAGCTTTAGTTCCTCAGTTAATCGCAAGAATTCCTCTTTATTTCTACTCTCCAAGGATTGATCAATTTCCTTAAGAATTCGATCCAAACGGAAATCTTGAATTGCTTTATCTAACACCATCGCAGCATAGTCGGCATCATTTCTTACAAGGTGTCGGGATGTATCGGTCGAAAACTTTTTCATCAAACTCAACTCCTTGAATTTTATCTATACACTTCGTAAAAGCATGTTAATTGTCAGGATATAGGGCATATAAATCAAAGACCAAAAGGCTTAATTTCTTCATCATAAGACCAATATATATCGGTCCCACTCGTGCCATCCCACCTAATTTAATTATAATTGAAAACGCTTCCAAAAGTAAAGACCATTCATAATGAAGTTAAAAATTGTAAACACCTAACAATCTGCCACCATTTGATTTGTTCCTTTGTAAACTGGTAACAACACCTGTATGGATTAATCTAATAAGAAAAGGTTCATTCCATGAACAGGAGATGAACCTACCACGTTAATCCTCTGAACTCCAAACAAATCCTGTACTTGCCAGACTTATTTTTCCTGTATATTGCTCATTTGCCTGTGCTGCTAAATCTGCATGATTGCCGAAATGAGGAAGATGTGTTAACAATAACTGCTTTACCTTTGCTTTATGTGCAAGCTGTCCCACTTCAGCGCTGTTCATATGACCTGCACTTTTTCCATCTTGATGAGAGTATAAACTGCACTCTGAGATGAGGAGATCGGCATTTGACGAAAATGGGATGAAATTGTCCTGGTAACTTGTATCGGCAGTATATATGACAGTTGATACGTGATCAGTGATTTTCATAGCAAAACATGGTGCCGGATGAGTGGTACTTAAAAACGTAATAGAAAATGGTCCGATTTCCAACACCTCTGTTTCCCTGTATACGACACCAATCGTTGCATTTTTATATGTCAGTTTTTGAAAAGCTGCTTGATCTAAATCATGCCCATAAATAGGCAATGTTTTTTTCTTATTATGAATCAATCCTGTAACATAACAGCCATATTGTAAGGGACCTATATCTGCTACATGATCATGATGATAATGTGATAATACAACTGCATCCAGTTGATCTATTGTAATGGTTTGTTGCAATTTTGACAAAACCGCACTGCCGCAATCAATCAATAACCGAAAACCGTTTGATTCGAATAAATAGCCTGAGGTTGCTTCTCCTGCGTTTGGAAAGCCGCCCCAAAACCCTATCACCGTTACTTTCACTAGCCACTCAACCCTTTCTCAATTTCTCACCATGAACATTATAACCTCTTCTGAATCGTTTTAACATTCTTGAACAAATGGCAAACACCTAATTTTGTAAAAATTAGCTTTTACATAAATCTTTCGATAATTGTTACAAAACAGATGTTGACATCACTCGAACTGTTATAATACAATATGTGTAACAAATCAAACGGAGGGGATCCAAATGATGGTGAAAATAACAGAATTTTTCAGAAATTTACCAAAAAAACAGTGTAAAGAGTGTGGAGGCGAAATTGAAGAACAGCATGAGTGTTATGGAAATACTTGTAATGAGTGCTTACACGTAACAGATCTTTAATCTTTTTTACGTCTATACTGTTAGATAACAGATATTAAAATGCAATATTGATATATTACAAGAACATAAATATATCAATAAAAATAAGAAGGTTGGCCATTAGGCCAACCTTCTTATTTTTATGATGTCGCGACTAAATGATCTCTACTTGTAGATGAACCCCGATATGCCAGCTTAGAAATGAATTCATGATTCTCAAAAGTACGGAATTGCTTTCTATGTATTTTTTCACACATAACATCTATTGATTTTTCGGCCATAGCATCAACAGGCTGTATGACTGTGGTAATCATTGGATCTACGAGTTTGGTAATCTCCATATTATCATAGCCGACTACAGCTAAATCCTCCGGTATTCTCCAACCAGCCTTTTGTGCCTCTGAAATAATGCCAGCTGCAACGGCATCTCCTCCAGCAAAAACTGCTGTCGGTGATACCTTCATACAAGCTAATTTTCGAAAGATCTGCTTACCATCTTCAACTGTTGAAACTTTATCAAAATGAAATTTTTCATAAGAATGTATATTTACCTCTTTTAAAGCAGATTGAAACCCCTTAATTCTAGCTCTCATTCCTTCGCTTTTTACCCCGTTTGAACAATAAGCAATATGTGTATGTCCCCTTTCAATCAAGTGCTTTGCTACCAGATAGCCGCTTTGCGCTTGATTGACATACACCATTGGAATATTTGCGTTCTCTATTTTCTCATTACAAAGAACAATGGGACCGTAATTTAAATATGAATCAATCACAGACCAATCATTTTCAACAGCTGTCATAATGACACCATCGACTTGTTTGGTTTTTAATAGATTCAAGTACCGGCATTCTTTTTGTTTTGAGAATTGAGTTTGACAAATAATCAATTGATATCCTTTTGATGATGCTTTCATTTCCAGTAACTCTATTAATTGACTGAAAAAAGGTGTGGATATTTTCGGTATTAATACAGCAATAATTCCTGTCTTTTGATTTCTTAAGCTTCTTGCGGCAGAATTAGGAACATACCCCAATTGTTCCATTGCCTTCTGCACAAGCTCCTTTTTTTCATCTGAAACATATGGGTGATCATTTAATACTCTGGATACAGTTGTTCTTGATAATCCTGCCAGCTTCGCGACATCTTCAATGGTAGACAAATTACTCCCTCCCCACAGGCTCTATGTTGCCCACCTTGCTTGACCTTGGAAACGTTTTCAATTATGATTATATGAAAATATTATCTATAATTCAATCTTTTTTTACAAAAAGTGTTTATTTTACCTACAGGGTTACGTTTTAATAGGAGCAATTTATAGAAAACTGCTCCTACTATCTTTTATCCTATATCTGCAGTAACAAATTGTTTAACAGACCTATGCAATTGTTCATTTTGTTGTTTCATCATGTTAATTTTCTCTACCATATCAAGATTTAGGTCAAGATTAGTTTTCATATTTTGAAAGACTTTCTCCATCCGGCCTGTCATTTCTTTAAAACTATCTTGCTGTTCATATCGTCTACCTTGAATCGTGACCGTATCACGATTTACGCGTTCCAACGTAATGAGAAAATCATTCATAAAGTGATTAACCTGATTGACCTTTTCATCAATCGTATGAAATCTTTTCGGCATTTTTACTAATTGGTCGCTTAATAGCTCAATTTTTCGGGATAATTCGATCACCTCAGAGAACCCTGCTGTCGTTTCTTGTGCTGTACGATGAATCATGTCCCTAATATCTGCTGTTGAGTCTTTGGATTTATTTGCAAGCTTTTTAATCTCATTTGCAACAACTGTAAAGCCTCTACCAGATTCCCCGGCTCTTGCAGCTTCAATACTGGCATTAAGCGACAGTAAATTTATTTGTTCGGAAACCTCTGTAATCAAGTTAACCATTTGTTCACTTTCTTTTGCATAATTGGTAATTTTGGACACATTATCATGAAAAACGGTCAGTTTATGATTAACATCATGATTTAATTCACCAACATCTCGAACAAAGCTTGATATGTCTGTCATTTCTTTTTGAATCCAGCCCAATTGATGACCTATTTGCTCTATTGAAGAAAAAGCCTGTTGTATTTCTGCAATCACTTGATTTTCCACTTCAATCTCCTGTTCAAGCCACTTTTCTGATTTTGATACATACGTATATGTTTCTTCAATTTCTGTCATTTGCTGTGATGCACTTTTCTTCGAATCTTCACTTAAAGACAATACATTCACTGTTGTATCAAGAACATGTGATGTTTGTGTTTTTACTTGGTGTACAAGATCGTTTAATGTGGAAAGCACTGTGTTAAACGCTTTATTGAGCTCAGCCATGTCTTCTCCTGGCTCATACTTGATCTTTTTTGTCAAATCTCCTTTTGCTGCTGCAATTTCATTCATCGCAACAATTGTATCTAAAACCGAAATAGATGCACCGTGTTCACTTACATTTAGCCCAGCTTCCTCCTCATGCTTCTCTACTCTAATATTCATTGTGAATTTCATTATCCCATAGATTAATAGCCCCATTCCGAATGCCCAGACGAATGCTGTTCCCGCTCCTAAAGCTTGGACACCTATCTGCTCTAATCTCGATTGAAGCACAAGATTCTCTACCGGAGCAAAAAGGGCAAGTCCAATTGTCCCCCATGCACCACATACTCCATGAACTGCTATTGCCCCAACTGCATCATCCACTTTAAATACTGTTTCAATGATTCTTAAAGAAAAAACAACAATCGTTCCGCCTATTGCTCCGATAAGCAAAGCTGTTTCAGGTGTTAACACATTCGCTCCAGCTGTTACCGCAACAAGTCCTCCTAATATTCCATTTAAGATATCCTCTACCTGTGGTCTTTTATCCAGGAACCAGCTTACTATCATTGCTGTTAATCCGCCACTTACTGCTCCAAAATGTGTATTCAATGAAATTAATGCAATGTGAATATCTGCCACTCCTGTTGATCCTGCATTAAATCCAAACCATCCCAGCCATAAGATAAACACCCCTGTTACAGCTAAGACAGCATTAGACATTGCAAATTTACGGCTTGTTCCATCTGATGAATACTTTCCAATACGGGGACCCACAATAATGGCAGCAGCCAGAGCAACCCAGCCTCCGATCGAATGAACGACCGTTGATCCGGCAAAATCCATAAAACCTAAAGCTTCCAACCACCCTTGGCTCTCACCATTCCATAAGCTGCCCCAAGCCCAATGTCCAAAAATCGGATAAATAAGGGCACTAATCATAATTGTACCGATAATATATGCACTAAACTTAACTCGTTCAGCAATAGCCCCGGATACAATGGTTGCAGCAGTTCCTGCAAAGACAATTTGGAATAATAAAAACGCCCAATTAGATGGATCTTCCTCAAGTCCTTGAAATAAGAAACCATCCAAGCCGATCCATCCGGTAGATGATGAACCAAACATAAAAGCAAAACCAATTAAGGAAAACACGACTGTTGTAATTAATAAATCAATCACATTCTTCATTGCCACATTAATTGAGTTTTTTGCCCGGACCAATCCTGCTTCTAATAAAGTGAAGCCAGCTTGCATAAAAAAGACTAAAAAAGTTGCGACAACCATCCATAATACATTTACATTAAGTTGTATTGTATCCATTCTTTACCTCCTCAGTTACAAAATATGTCGTATAATGGTATATTTTATAACATTTTAGGTAAAAAGGGGGAATTTTCAGAAAAAAAATAGATGTTTTTCTAATTTTATATGTCATAAGAACTAACAATACCTCAAAAAAAGAACTGACCCTACTTGGATCAGTTCTTACTTTAAGCATTTATAGATCTTTTTTCACTTTTCTCGAAAAGTAAACAATCGTACCAAGCATCATGACCAACATCATCCCAGCAAGTTTATACACTTGATTCCACATGGATCCAAAGTCTCCGATCGAAATAATGGATCTAAATCCTTCTACAGAATATGTCATTGGTAACCAGTGGTTGATTTTTTGGAAAATCTCAGGAAGCAACTCAATTGGGAAAGTACCTGCACTTGTTGTTAATTGAAGTATTAACACAATAATGGCAATAAATCTTCCCGGATTATCCATTGTTGTCACTAAAAACTGCACGATTGCCATAAACGTTAAGCTTGTTATGATACTAAACAGCATAAAGTAACCAACACTTTTAACTTCAAGTCCTAATCCATATAATAAGACAACATCTGCAAGAATTGATTGGACAATGGCCACAATACACAACACACTAAATTTACTAGCAAATAACGAGATTCCTGATTTCGGTATTCCTGTTGTTTCCCGCAATGGAAAAACAACTGTAACAAGTAAGGAACCAACAAATAATGCTAATGATAAAAAGTAAGGTGCAAGACCTGTTCCATAATTAGAAACTTTATTAAGCTCTTTCGTTTCAAGATGAACGGGATCTGCCACCATTTCATATTGATCATCAGAACCTTTTGCATCTTTTGTGTCTGCCGTTGCATCACTTAATTTGCTTGAAAGTTCATTTGTCCCTTCAGAAAGTTCCGATACCCCATTATTTAATGCAGTTGCCCCATCTGCAAGTTTACTAGTTCCATCCTCCAACGCAACAGAACCGCTTGCTAATTCATGAATTCCGTTATCTAATACTTTCCCGCCATTCTCTAATTGCTCTACACCGGTTTTCACTTCTCCGATTTTTTCGCCGAATGTTTTTAATCCTTGGCTTACTTGTGATTGAGCGTCATTTATTTGAACTGCTCCATTATAAAGTTCTTCCTGCCCTGATGTTAACTGTTGCACAGCATTTTCCACAGATGCAGTTCCTTCATGAAGCTTACTCGTATTTTCAGGTAGTTGCTCAACATTTGCATATAAGCTATTTGCTCCATCTGAAAGCTGATGTAGATTTGTCGCTAGTTGCTTCCCGCCATCATCTATACGATTTAGTGCTTCTACAAGAGCAAGTAGTTGTTTTTGTTGTTGTTCTTCTAATGGGACCGTTTCTAACGTTGCAGCCAACTGATTCACTGTTTCAGTTAGTGTTGAAATATTTTGCGATAAAGAGTCAGCACCTTCACTCGCTGCAACATTTCCTTCAGCAAGCTGTTTCGTTCCTGCAACTAATTGAGGGACATTTTCATTTAATTGATTTGTCCCTTCAGTTAGTTGTGGTAAAGCTGCCTGAAGTTCCTCCATTCCATTGAGTGACTTATCTAGGCCTTGCACCAAGTTTCCTGTTCCATCTTCGGTTTGAACAGCACCGTCATAAAGCTCTCTCTGTCCTTGTTGCATAGCCGAGAGCCCACTGTTTAAGGTAGATAGTCCATCTGACAATTGAGTTGAACCATTTGAAGCTTCATTAAGACCTTCTTTAAAGATAATTGATTTTGACACAAGTTCATGTAGATTTTCATCTAAGGACTGAGATCCTTCTTGAAGATCTAGTACACCGTCATCTATTTTTGTGGCTCCATCACTCGCATCACTTATTCCCTCGGCCATTAATTCCATACTGTCAAATAAGTTTTCTGCATATGTTTTCGTTAAAGAATTTGCTACTTCTTCTTTTATTTTCTCAATTGCACTATCCCCAATTTGGCCTGAGATAAAGTTATAGCCTTTATTTGTGGTAAACGTTAGTCCGAGTTGCTTTGGTTTATCATCTAGTAGAGTAGTTGCATTTTTCGAAAAATCTTCAGGTATCTCGATGACCATATAGTAATCGTGGCTCTGAAGTCCTTTTTCTGCTTCCTCACTACCAACAAACTGCCAATCAAACTTATTGTTTTCTTTTAAGTTGTCTATAAGTTCCCCGCCAACATCAAGCTTTTCATCTTCAAATGTTGTACCAGTGTCCTGATTAACAACAGCAACCGGAAGCTGGTCGAGGTTTCCGTACGGATCCCAAAAAGCACTTAGGTAACCACCACTATACATTAAAGGAATAAATAAAACCCCAATAACAGCAATAAGCACTTTTTTATTTTTAAATAATGACTTCCATTCTTCTTTCAATAATGACATGCTCTATTCCCTCCTATGTGACAAACTCTCAAAAGATTGACATGTCGATATAATTTCTAATACTTAATGACCATTTTATCCATCTGGTCACTTTTTACCTAAATAAGAGGATTATCTTATAGACAATCCCTTTAATAAGTAACCTTCAAAGATCTCAGCAATTTTTCCTTTTTCTAATGGTTCATGGTGCTTTTCCCAATCAAAAATAAGTGAAATATATAATTTAAGAATGATAAAAGCAGTCAGTTCCGGGTCACATTGTTTTAGTTCGTTACGATTGATTGCATCAATAATTTTTTGTTTTATATATTGTAATACCATTTCTTCGACTTTTTGCACACCTTCATTCACTGTCGGTGTCCCCATTTCTTGGCTTTCCTGAAATATTTTAATTGTTAGATGGTGGGTTTTCCGAAATTCCAGAATACTATATAATGCTTGATGCACACTGTCTACAAACGGACGTTGTGAATCAAAGGCTTCATCTGCGACTATTTTCATATCAAGCAATAGATGATCAATGATTTCTGAAAATAAATCCTCTTTATTTTTATAGAAAGTATAAATGGTACCTTTTCCAACATTAGCGAGTTTTGATACAAGATCCATTGTCGTACCTTTATAACCAAATTGCGCAAAAGATTTTGTAGCAGCTTCTAATATTTGCTTCTTACGATCGACGCTCATAGGTTTCACTCCTGAAGAATATTGACCAAATGAACAAATCAGTCAGTTGTTATTTATGTAATATAACATGCCTTTCTCTTTTTTACAAGGAGAAAAATCAGGCAACTTTTGCAACACCTTGTTCATCAAAAAGACTTTGGATTTTGTTTACTTGTTCCTGATTTTCTATCACAACATATTTTGTTGTGAAAAAGAGTGTACCTTTTACTTTCACCGAAAGTTTGTAACCGTTATCAACTCTTGTGCTATATCCATATAGCTCGTGCCATCGAATGATTTTTTCTGTTTTATAGGATTGAATTTGTTGAGTAGCATAATACCTGCCATCTAAAATGATTCCATTTGCTAAAACATAGAAACAACTTTTATGTTTTACCGCGCTGATGAGAATAAAAAATAGATAGGCAGAGCTAATGAAGGATGACTTTAACCAGTCTGTTGTAAGGACCATAATTAGAAGAATGAATAGTAGTAGTAACGCAAAGAATGTTCCCCACTTCACATATTGATACGTTTTTGTATTCTTCGATAAGGGCTCCATCTCTTTCCATTCATTCGGAATCAGAATATGTTGAAAATCTGTTTGCCTTTTTGGAAAAAGAGCATCATGAGACATTTCTGCAGCCTTTTTAATATTTAATCGATATTGAATTAAATATCCAATACCTATAAGAAAGATCACGATATAAAGTATATCAATCATTTGATTCTCTTCCCCCTCTATATTAAATTCTATAGATGAATTCTTCTTTATATATTATACGGAACAAGTTTGTAATAGGTTTCATAGAATATGTAATCTTTTACAACCCCTTACATATAAAAGAGGCTGGGACAAAAGTATTTTATCCAAAGAAAAATCCGAACTACAATTCATGATTCTACGATTAGAATGTTGAATTAGTTCGGATTTTTTCTAACCAAAATATTGTCATTAGTAATGAACATTTTAGTATTGTCCCAGCCTCTTTATATTTTAAATGGAGCTACCCGATGTTTTGTTCCTTGTTCAAACGAATAAGCTATTTCTATTAAGGTCGGTTCCATATAAGCCTTCGCTGTAAAAGTAATTCCTACAGGTTCCCCTTCATTCGTATACCCAGCAGGCACAGTAATCGATGGGTAACCCGCTTTTGACGGAATCATCTCACCATTAGCGTTTGGGAAGACAAGCGCATCTAATTCATGCTCTTTCATTGCAGCATCTATCCCTTTAGTTTTAGATAAATAATCATCTTTTTCCAAACTCTCCAGGTATTCGGGGGAGGTTAAATGGCCACTGGTCAAATCGGCATCAAGAAAAACCTTTTGTCCATACTTTAACGCTTTTTCACCTAATTGTTCATTCGCTTGTATCAGATCAGTTAACGTACGGACTCCAACACTTGAGTCAATTGTTTTTAAATATGCTTGAAGGTCGGTTTTAAATTCATATAGCATCACATTTATATCCCAGTTTTCATTTGTTGAAGGAATATCAATTGAATCAATAACAGTAGCACCTAGCTCTTCTAATTTCTTAATACTTTGATTCATTACGGTACGTTGTGACTCACTTAGTTCATCAAAATAGGTGTTGCGTGCAATTCCAATTCTTTTTCCAGATAGTCCATCTATTTTTAGATGATGTGTAAAATCGTGATGAACGAACTCATTGCTTAGTGTAGCAGGATCTAAAGGATCTATTCCCCTTAAACTATTAAGTAAGATGGTGGCATCTTTTACTGTTCTCGCCATCGGTCCTGCCGTATCTTGAGTATGAGAAATTGGGATAATTCCTTTTCGACTTATAAGTCCCACTGTTGGCTTAATCCCAACAAGCGAGTTTTGACTGGCAGGACTTAATATAGAGCCAGAGGTTTCTGTTCCAACTGCTAAGACTGCTAAATTTGCTGCAATGGCTGCTCCGGAACCCGAGCTGGAGCCTCCAACGATAAATGAAGCACCATACGGATTCAAGACTTGACCACCTCTTGAGCTATAGCCTGACGGCATGTCTTCTGCTATGAAGTTTGCCCATTCTGTTAGATTCGTCTTCCCTAAAATAATAGCTCCAGCCTCTCTCAGCTGCTTTACTAGAGTAGCATCTTCCTTAGCATATGAATTGGCTAACACTAGAGATCCTGCACTTGTATGCATTTTATCTGCGGTATCAATATTATCTTTAATTAATATTGGTATACCGTGTAACGGCCCGCGAGACCCCTTTGTTTTCCGTTCATAATCAAGTGCAGCAGCAATATGTAAGACATCCGGATTAACTTCTATAATGGAATTTAATTTCGGTCCGGATTGGTCGATGTCAGCTATTCTTGATAAATACATGAGGACTAATTCTCTGGATGTGATCTCATGACGATCAAGTTTTTCTTGGATCTCATCAACTGTTACCTCTTCCAGCCATTCATTTTTCAACTTGTTAAGCTGCTCATTTATCATGCTTGTTACCCCTTCCTTGTCACTCATACACCCATTTTACTTGTTACATCCCCAACTTACAAAAAGAAGCAGCAAAACACTTTGTTTCACTGCTTCTTTTCCTTATTTATTTACATGTTTTAATACAACTGTTGCAAGGCAGTCAATGAACTCAGGTTTTGCATTTGGCATTTCAGGACGATAGTAGCTCGCTCCTAATTCATCCGTGATAACCTTACATTCATAATCATTATCGTACAGAACTTCCAAATGATCTGCTACAAATCCGACCGGCACATAAACAAATGTTTTATAGCCTTCATTATATAAATCTCTTGTTAAATCTTGAACATCCGGTCCTAACCATGGTTCAGGTGTGTTACCGGCACTTTGCCATCCTGTCACATACTTTTTAACTCCTGCTGCTTCCGCAATTAAATCAGCTGTTTCCTTTAATTGTTGTGGATATGGGTCACCATTTGCAATAATTTTTTCAGGTAAGCTATGTGCAGAGACGACTAACACTGCTGAGTCTTTTTCTTCTTGTGTCATACTGCCATATGTTTTTTTCAATTGATCTGCCCAATATGAAATAAATTTTGGCTCTGTGTACCAGCTTTCAACAGATGTGATCGTTAATCCTCCAAGCTTTTCTGCTTCTTCCTTTGCCCGTCCATTATAAGACTTAACACTAAACGTAGAGAAATGAGGAGCTAATACGATACTTACCGCTTCTTTAATCCCATCTTCATGCATTTGTTTGACAGCATCCTCGACAAATGGCTCAATATGCTTTAAACCAAGATACATCTTAAATTCAATTTCATCTTGACTATCATTTAAATGCTGTTCAAGCTTCTCTGCTTGTTCTAACGTAATCTTAGCTAGTGGCGAAATACCACCAATAGCTTCATAGCGATCTTTTAAGTCCTGAAGCATTTCGGGTGCAGGTTTACGTCCATGCCTAATATGAGTGTAATAGCGCTCGATATCCTCCTCTTTATAAGGCGTACCGTATGCCATTACTAGTAATCCCATTTTTTTCTTACTCACTTGAATTCACCTCATGATTCTATAATTTAAAAGGTTATTGACCTACTTTTGCTTTCTTCGTGTAATCATGAACAAATGATGTTAATTGTTTTAATGATTCCGGGTTTACTTGTGGGAAAACACCATGTCCAAGATTAAATATATATCCATCCTGCTTCATCCCTTGGTCTAATATTTCCTTTGCTCTTTCTTCAATCACTTCCCAAGGAGATAGTAAGATTGCCGGGTCAAGATTTCCTTGCAATGATTTAGTAAGTCCCATTGAACGAGCCTCTTGTATTGGAAGTCTCCAATCCAATCCAACAACATCAAGAGGGAGGTCATGCCATTCGTATGCTAGATGACTAGCACCTACACCGAACATAATAAGTGGTACATTTTCCTCTTTTAGTTCAGCAAAGATTCTCTCCATCGTCGGCTTAATATACACACGGTAATCTGCCACATTTAATGCACCTACCCACGAATCAAAGACCTGGATAGCCTTTACACCTGCACGAATTTGAGCTTTTACATATGTAATACACATTTCAGCAAGTTTATCCATTAAAGCCAACCAAGCATGCGGCTCTGAATACATAAACGCTTTTGTCTTGTTATAGTTTTTTGAAGGACCGCCTTCAATCATATAACTGGCAAGAGTAAAAGGAGCTCCGGTAAAACCGATAAGAGGAACTTCGAGCTGCTCTTTGGTTAGTAACTTTATTGTATCTAATACATAAGGAACATCACTTTCCGGATCGATCTCTCCCAGTTTCTCAACATCTTGAATAGAGCGAATCGGATCATCAATAACCGGGCCAATTCCCGATTTAATTTCAACATTTACACCAATTGCCGGAAGTGGTGTCATAATATCTTTATATAGAATGGCAGCATCCACATCATACTGTTCAACAGGCAGCCTTGTCACATACGCACAAAGCTCTGGTTGATGTGTGATCTCAAATAAACTGTATTTTTCTTTAATCGCCCGATATTCAGGCTGTGACCTGCCTGCTTGTCTCATATACCAAACTGGTACATAATCTGTCTTTTCTCCACGACACGCCTTAAGAAACGTATCATTGATTTTCTTTTCAGCCATTCTAAAAATCCACCTTTCTATGCACAAGGGTCAATCCCTAATTATTAAATTATATTAATTATAAAGTAATACTTATTCTATATTATTCTCTCTGCACTTTCAACTATAACGGTTTCATTTCCGGTTGTATAGCATAGATCGGCAAATGTCAAAAAAAAGACGAAAAGAATACAAAAGCGCAAGCGCCTTGTTCAGCCCCGACTAGTATAAGACGATTAAGAATGGAAGGCGTTCTTTGCCTTCAATTCTTAAGTGGCTTATAACCTCGAGGGGCTAGGCGCTGGAGCTGGATGTCGCACACACTTATCCACTGTTCAAAGGTTATCGTTTCTTAGCATCTAAAAAAGCGCAAGCGCCTTGTTCAGCCCAGACTAGTATAAGACGATTAAGAATAGAAGGCGTTCTTTGCCTTCAATTCTTAAGTGGCTTATAACCTCGAGGGGCTAGGCGCTGGAGCTGGATGTCGCACACACTTATCCACCGTTCAAAGGTTATCGTTTCTTAGCATCTAAAAAAGCGCAAGCGCCTTGTTCAGCCCGACTAGTATAAGACGACTAAGAATAGAAGGCGTTCTTTGTCTTCAATTCATTTTCTGCTTATGACCTCGAGGCAGTCTAAAATCGCGACGTCAATCTCCACGACTGCACTTGCACGTCCTGTGCTTCGGGGCTAGACACCAAAACTAAGTACAAAATCAAATACTTTCTTATCTTAATACCTTTATATCAGTTTTTCGCACTAAATAATGATGGTTTTTCGGTTGATGTTTGTTTTCCCTCTTCATTTGTTTGAACATTATAAGGAGCAACAGAATACGTTGCATCTGAAAAAACGTTCGCAAATGGAATTTCATAATATCCTTTTCCAGTTACAGTTCCAACAAGTTTCTTTTCATCGTTTTGTACGGATTCGTATATACGATATTCAACCCGTTCATCTGATAAAGGTTCCCATTCCAGTGTTAATGTAATCAACCCTAATGGCTTAAACGTATATTTTGCATTCACTTTTTCAATCTCTTTCATTCTTATCGGACTTTCCAAGTCTTCTACACCTTTCGGAACAGAAAAAGCTACGTTTTGGTCCCAATCAGCTTCAGTTAAGATATCCTTAAATAATTTGGTTGGAAAAGAACTTCCGTGTTTCAAATAATGGTCTTTGTCTGTTTTATCATAGCCCATCCACAAAGCTCCAACAACATTATCAGTGTAGCCGACAAACCATGCGTCTTTCGCAGCCCCTTTAACACCTGAATAAGAAGTTGTACCTGTTTTACCAGCCAACTCCCCATTAAACGTACCATTTTGAGCAGTACCTTCACTTACAACATGCTGAAGCATACGTGTCATATCCCAAGCAGTTTGTGGGGAATATACTGGTTCAGGTTGAGGTTGATACTTAGCGATGACCTTACCATCTCGATCCACTATTTCATTAATAAGGAACGCATCACTATAGTTTCCATTCGTGGTGAAAGTTCGATAGGCATTTGCCATTTGGAGTGGTGTAACACCTTCAGATAATCCGCCTAACGCAATTGCCAAACCATCATCTTTAATATCAATTCCTACTTTATGCAAGTATTTCTTGCTCTCTTTAATTCCTAGTTCAGATAAAGTCCATACAGCTGCAGCATTTTTTGAAGAAACAATGGCATCGAACATTGAAACTTCCCCTGCATATTGCTGATCAACATTCTGTGGAGAATAATTGCCATACGATAATTTTTCATCTTTTAATAGAGAATATGGCTGAAAGAGTTTTGATTCCAGCGTTGGTGCATAAACAGCAATTGGTTTAAAGGTAGAGCCGGGTTGTCTTGTTATATTCAACCGATTTAATCCCTTTGGCACATAATCACGACCACCAATAGCAGCAATGATACCACCTGATTCATTATCCATTAACACAAAGGCACCTTGAGCGGTTTCATCAGTTCCTGGAAAATATTCAGCTTTTTGGAATAACTCATATGCCGATCGCTGGAGATTTACCTTAAGCGGCACTTTTATTGTATACCCGCCTCTTAGTAGCTCTTCATTTGATATGGCATATTTTTCTTTTGCTTCATCAAAAATCATGTCAACATATGTTGTTAACCATGGATTCTCCTGCTTCTTATTCACTTGAAGCTTCACTGTTTTTCCTTGAGTTCTTACAGCCTCATCATAAGAAATATAGCGTTGATCTCCCATTAAACTTAAAATCGTATCTCTTCTTTCCTTACTTTTTTCACTATTGACTATAGGAGAATAAGTGGAAGGAGCCTTTGGTATACCTGCAAGTAGTGCTCCCTCCTCTAGCGTTAACTCTGAAACATCTTTATTAAAGTAAAGATTCGCAGCCGCTTTGATGCCGTATGCACCATGCCCAAAATAAACCTGATTCAAGTACATTTCAAGCAGCTTTGATTTGCTGTACCGTTTTTCCAGGTTCACAGCAATAATTGCTTCCTTAGTTTTTCTCAACCATGTTTTGTCATTTGTCAGGAAGATGTTTTTGGCTAATTGTTGAGTAATCGTACTGCCGCCTTCTACCTTCCCACCGGCAAGAATATCCTTGTAAAGAGCACGGCTAATCGCTTTAATATCAATGCCATGATGGTCATAAAAGCGTTGATCCTCTACAGAGATAAATGCCTGTTGAACATATTCAGGAATATCTGATATATCAACAAGTTCACGATTTTCCACATAAAGTTTTGTTATTTCATTTCCTTCTTCATCAACAAGCTTAGATGCTGTATTCATAACGAGTTTTTCTTCATCTATAACATAATTACCCATGAAAATGATAAAAAGATAGCCGAGTAGAGCGAAGATGACAATAGAGACTACTGCAATCGCTGATAAGATGAACTTTCTTTTCATATCATCACCCCTTTTAAGCTTAGTATTGTTAAAATTAGGTATGTATATGTGTTAAAAACATTACAATTGGAAAAATAATAAAGGTCATTGTTATAATGTCATTGAATAACTCTTAAGTGTCAAGACAAAAAAATGAGGTGATTCATAAGATGCTTTACATTACATATGGAACAGTCGATTATTTAGAAAAGTTAGTAAAAAAGCATAGTAATGAGACATTATTATTGATGGCAAACCAAGATACAGCCGTTCTTTTTCATGAAACTGAAGGCGCAACCATCTTTAATGAACCAAAAAAATACGATGTATTAGATTCAACAGGTATAATCACGAACGGTACTTTTGCTGTTTTAAATAATATCCCTGTTACAGATGAAGGCAGACCACTTTTTGAAAAAAGATTTAGCGAAAGAGCTCGATTAATTGAAAAAGAACCCGGATTTTCCGCCATTCGTGTTTTGCGTCCAACTCGTGGTGACACGTATATTATTCTAACACTATGGGAAAGTGAACAACACTTCAAGGCTTGGCAGGATTCAAAAGCATATGAACACGCTCATAAAAAAAGAGGCAGTGAAGAGGGTATTGATCGAAAATCTATTTTTCCACGACCTTCATATGTTACAACATATACGAAAGTTGCTATTGAAAATTAACTTCAGAATGTATAAGCAGGGACAGTCATAAAGGACTGTCTCTTTTTAGTTTAACTCGCTGTACATTTGACAATATTTCCTTGGAAATGACAACTTCTTTCTACATAACTTTACCCTTCATTTTCCTAGGTTACACAAATTATCTACAATTTTGACAAACAACGAGTTTATATGAAAAAAATATCTTCTCCCCTTTCTCACACCTGCCTAACATTGTTCATAAAGTGTAATAAATACCTTTTAGGCATTTGCTTAAGGAGTGATGAAAAATGGGGGTAGAAATAACACTCATTCATTGGGTTTATTTATTATTTATCATCGGTATTATTGGCTTTATGTTATTTCGCCGTGATACAACGATTGTTTGTATAGTTGGCATTCTCTCTGTAGCAGCTTTCTCAACCTTATCTGTTAGTGATTCAATATCAAGTCTATTTAATAGTTTTATATTTGCCATTACTGAATTATTGCCTACAATTCTCGTTATTTCGATTATTGTTGCAATGAGTAAAATACTAATGAAATCAGGAATTAATGAAGTGATGATTGCTCCTTTTTCCAAGATTATCAAAAATCCCACTACTGCATATTGGACGATCGGAATCCTTATGATGATTATTTCCTTTTTCTTTTGGCCATCACCAGCTGTTGCATTAATAGGGGCAGTTTTATTACCAGTCGCAATTAGAGCCGGCCTTGCCAGCTCTTGGAGTTGCCGTTGCGATTAATTTATTTGGTCATGGAATCGCATTGTCCGGGGACTTTATTATTCAAGCAGCTCCAAAACTAACAGCAGATGCGGCAGGAATTCCTGTAGGAGACGTGGTTGGGGCAAGTGTTCCACTCGTCATTACGATGGGGCTCGTTACTACAGTTACAGCATTTTTCTTATTGAAAAGAGATATGAAATTAGGTAAGTCTTTCCCGACCGTTTCTACAGAAACAGCAAACGAAGAAGCAGATCATAGTCTTTTATCCTCTTCCACAAAAAGGTTATTGGCTATTCTCATCCCATTGATCTTCTTAATAGATGTTTTGTTAATGATTACATTGAACTTACAAGGCGGTGATGCAACAGCTTTAATAGGTGGAACAGCACTTCTAATCTTAATTTTGACCACTTGCTTAACACATAAGAAAAAGGGCCTTGAAGAATCTACTAATTATTTAGTTCAAGGTTTTCAATTCGGATTTAAAGTGTTCGGTCCTGTTATCCCTATCGCCGCCTTCTTCTATCTAGGTGATGCAGGTTTTTACACAATCATTGGAGAATTTCTTCCAAAAAGCTCGGAAGGAATTGTTAATGACCTCGGTGTTGCATTGGCAACCATAGTCCCTCTAACCCCTGAAGTTGGAGCCATTACATTAACAGGTGTTGGTATTTTAACCGGGTTGGATGGTTCAGGCTTTTCAGGTATCTCTTTAGCGGGATCCATCGCACAGTTATTCTCAGCAGCAATTGGTGTTAGTACTGCTACTTTAACCGCATTAGGTCAAGTAACGGCTATATGGGTTGGCGGAGGTACGATTATCCCTTGGGCACTCATACCTGCCGCCGCCATTTGTGGGGTCGATCCATTTGAGCTGGCCAGGAGGAACTTGCTTCCAGTAGCCATTGGACTGATTATCACAACCATTGTTGCTATGTTTCTTTTATAGTAATTGTTAAAAAGGGATGGCCGGGAATTCCGTGTCATCTTTTTAAAATTTTCTTCTGATGTTAACAATCTTTCCTGTGATTTGTCTCTCATTTCAACTAAAATACTAGTGAGGGGAGGAATTTTTTTGAAACATCAGATTATTGTTGTAGGTTGTGGCAGCATGGCTAATACATGGATTGACTATGTCTTACAAAGGGATTCTGCAGAAATCGTTGCATTTGTTGATGTTCATCTTGAAACAGCATCAGCAATGGCAGCGAGTAAACACTTACAGGTACCTGTTTATTCAGATTTAGGAGAAGCTCTAGCTGCTCATCAACATGTTAACCTTGTCTTTGACGTCACCATTCCAGCGGCTCATAAGCAAATTGTATCAACTGCCTTACAAGCAAACTGCCATGTTTTCGGAGAAAAGCCAATGGCAGAATCAATGAAGGATGCACGTGAATTATTGGACATATCCCGTGATACAGGATTTACTTACACAGTTATGCAAAACAGACGATATAACAAACAAATCCGTGCGTTACGCTCAATCCTTGCTAATAATGAAATTGGTCACATTAACTCTATTCACGCTGATTTTTTCCTTGGACCTCATTTTGGAGGATTTCGTGAAGCGATGGATAGTCCACTGATTCTTGATATGGCGATACATACATTTGATCAAGCGAGATATGTAACAAATGCAGATCCTGTGTCTGTTTATTGTCATGAATACAATCCATCAAGCTCCTGGTACGAAGGTAATGCGTCGGCTTCCTGTATCTTTGAAATGAGCAATGGAGTGGTATTTACATACCAGGGATCATGGAGTGCTGAAGGATTAAATACATCCTGGGAATCGGACTGGCGTGTCATCGGCAGTAAAGGAACAGCAAAATGGGATGGGTTTCACCTTCCTTTTTATGAAGTTGTTGACGAAACGAAGCCAACTGAATTTTTACGTTCAGTTATTCGAAAAGAGGCGAAGGATACTTATTCCGGTCATGAAGGACATTGGGGCTGCTTAGACGAAATGTTTTCAGCGTTAGAACAAAACCGGAAAGCTGAAACAGATTGTGAAGACAATATTAAAAGTATGGCAATGGTATTTGCTGCAATCGAAAGCGCGCGGACAGGTAAGAAGGTTTTCATTGAGGATATTTGTTAACGCTAACATCAATAGAAAGAAAAGGTATCCACCTTTTCTTTCTTACTTTTTTAAAACACACTTTATCTTTTAAATTTTTCAAGGAATCGAGTAGGATATTCACTTGGAAGCTTACTTATTTCATCTAATTGATTCCATTGCTCTTCTGTTAACTCCCAACCGATACTTCCCATATTCTCCTCAAATTGCTCTAAGCTGCTCGCTCCAAAAATCGGAGAAGTAATTTCTTCTTTTTGAAGTAGCCATCTTAACGCAACCTGTGCAGGGGTTTTATCTAATGAATGAGCAATTCCCTGTACCGCTTCTAGAATGGCAAAGTTCTTCTCGTTTGCGCGATTTTCCCAACTTGATTCCCCAACTCCGTTCGAAAGCCTTGCCGCTATTCGGAGATTCTCCTTTTCTATATTTACCTGTGAGGAAACCACCACCAATTGGTGCCCATGGAATGATTCCTACATTTTCTTCTTTACATAATGGAAGGATTTCACGATCCATTTCACGATTAATTAAACTGTACTGTGGCTGAATCGAAATAAATCTCACCATATTTTGAAAATCGCTATAAGATAATGCTTTCATCATTTGCCATGCTAAAAAGTTTGAACATCCTATGTATCTTACTTTTCCGGAACTTACAAGATCGTCTAAAGTTCGTATTGTTTCCTCAATCGGGGTTAAATGGTCCCATACATGGAGTTGATAAAGATCAAGATAATCTGTATTTAGACGTTTTAAGCTCTGGTCAATCCCTTCCATGATGCGACGACGTGAATATCCAAAATCATTCGGATGCGGTCCCACTCTCATTCTTACCTTTGTCGCTAGAACAACTTCTGAACGACGCTCTTTAATGGCTTTCCCAACAATTTTTTCAGACTCTCCCCCAACATACACGTCAGCCGTATCAATAAAATTCCCGCCTTGATCAAGAAAACGATGAATCATGTTAATAGAGTCTTCTTCATTTACTTCTTTTCCAAAGGTCATCGCCCCTAAGCATAGCTCAGAAACTAGCAAACCACTTTTCCCTAATGTTTTGTATTGCATTCTTTTCCTCTCCTAACCTTTTCATTTGCTCTATTTTTTATATTCGTGGTTTGGTGATTTATTCCTTTAAAAAGTTAGAGCGGGAAAGAAATAAAAAAAACCAACTCAAAAGAGCTGGCTTATTCCTTAACATATTGAACATAATCAAATTCATCAATGATTTTCATATTCTTAGGAATACGAAGAAACAGCACATGCTCACCCCATACATGATGCGAATCACTAAACAACTCCAACCCTTGTTCACTTGTAAACTGGGAGATTGTAAATTCTTTTTCAAACATTCCGATCTTTATATCTTTTCCCCCTCCGTTCATCACTCTTAATATGTCTTTTTCAATCGAAACAGAGAGTGGATCAAATTCTTCGGTTAGGTCAAGATTTTCGATAATTGTTTTTGTTTGATATTCAATGAACTCTATTTCATCGTCACTTTCTTCTTTCCGTTCAACAAGGATAGTGAGGGGCCCATATGTTTCTTCTACAGATAGTTCAAGTTGATTCCCTTCATATGGAATGGTTGACTGATGATGGATCTCAACACCTTCAATTGTTTTCTCCCTAATGTTTTCCCGATCATATGCAGCCTTTACTAACGCTGCTCCTGCGATTTCTGCTTCATCTCTTTCTGTTTCCGAAACATTTTTATATACTAATGATTCACCCACAGGCATGAAATAACTGGAGATCAGTGCCAGCAACAAGACAGCTCCGTAAACGACTAATATCCATTTCAATTTTAGCTTTTGCAGAAATGCAATTCGTCCAATATTCTTTGAAAATAAATATATCAGGGCTATGATGATTAAAAGCAGTACAAACGGTAAAATTGTAGCCACAATCATTGTCTCACCTCCAGCTTGTTTGTAAGAATACTAGAAAGGAAAAATAATAAACCCGTTGTGACTAGTATTTTAATCACAAAGAGAAATAGAGCCGTTTCCTTTACATAAAAGGTAAATACCTCAACAACCATTTTCGGTTCTTGGCCTGTGTTGGTTCCAATGATCATATAGCCAATTATGAATGTCGGAAGTATAATACCCAACCAACGATTTAGCTGGATAAGCATCCCAACAAAATAGCCTAATGATGCGAGTAAAAATACGTAAAAAATGCTTACGATCACACTCAAAAGCAGCTCTTGAATGGGTACTGCACTTCCCATTACATATCCATCTCTTAAAATCACATTCATGATTACCTTAAACAATTGCCCAGATAAAACAGCAGTTATTCCTCCAATAACAGACGCAAAAAGTAAAAAGGCTACATTTGATAAATGACTACTTAACCTGTTTGACACGAATGTAAAATCATCATTACGATAGGCTTTAGTTGTCATGATAATGGCTGTAATAAAACTCCAGATTAACGTAAAAACAATGCTGATATCACCTGTATAATAGTTAATATCTATTGAAAATCCGTTATAGCTAGATCCCATCATTCTACTTCCGTTTGTTGATAACAATAGACTAATGACCTGAACAACGAGTAAAGAACTGAAAACACTCATATACGCTTTCACTTTATACTTAAATTGTTTCCTCACAATCTCTGAAAGCTTAGCTTCTGTTAAAGACATCATCAATTCCCCCAATCGTTTTATTTGTTAAATTCGTACAAACATCATCGGCTGAGATTGGTGAAATATGAACGCCCATTGAAGAAGCTTGCTGTATCTCCCGGTTTGTAAGGTCATTTTTAATACCTAGTTGCAAATGGTCTTGGCCTAGACTTTTTTCATACAGGATTTCTTTGTTTCCGGCGAGTTCTCTTACACCTTTGTCAGACCCTTGCAAATAAACTCCATATTCTTTAAGTTCTTCAATTGATAAATGGAGACATTTTTCTCCATCTTTTAGTAACAGGACATCCTCAAGTAAATCTTCTATTTCATTTAACAAGTGACTGGAAAGAATAATCGTTCTTGGGTAAGCCAGATAATCTTTTAATAATGCACGATAAAAATCCTTTCTCACCGATGCATCCATACCTGTTGTCGGCTCATCAAATATGGTTAATGGACATCGGGCGGATAAGCCTATAATCATGTTAAACGTACTTTTCATTCCTTTAGAGAGCTGCTGATAACGCAAAGAAGGATGAAAGGAAAAATAATCAAATAGTTTCTCTGCTAATAGATGATCCCAATTTACGTAAAACGAAGCTGCTGATTGAAGAATATCCTGGAGGGTTAACGTGTTGGGAAAATTCATTTGATCATCTATATATATTCTATTTGCTGACACAGTTAGTGAATTAAACGGATTCTTTGAGAACACCTTAATATCACCTTCTGTTTGATGGATAAAGCCGGCGATCAGTTTTAGAAGTGTTGTTTTTCCGGCCCCGTTCCTTCCAATAAGACCTGTAATCGTATTTTCTTTTATCACAAATGAAACTTCATCTAATGCCTTCTTCTTTCCATAGTTTTTCGAAAGTCCATTACATTCAATAACACTCATGATGTACCCCCTTTACGATGTTTATTTTCTTCTATCACCATAGCAATTAATTCCGCTTCTCCTACATGAAGTTGTTCTGCCTCTATAACCAGATCATGAACTAACCGTTTTAATGTTTGATTTTTTCTTTTCGTTAAAATAATCTCATTCGCTTTTTCCGAAACAAACATCCCTAACCCTCTCTTTTTATACAAAATGGCTTCATCAGCTAATATGTTTAACCCCTTGGCGGCTGTTGCAGGATTAATGTTGAACATGTCTGCAAGCTGGTATTGAGAATAGATTTTTTCATCCTGCTTATGGTGCCCTTTTAAAATCTCCGTCTCAAGCCACTCCGCGATTTGGATATATATCGGCTTAGTATGATCCCAATCCATTATCAAACAAAGCCCCCTTCCCTAGTGCATTACTGATGTAATGTACTATATCATGATTACCAGTTATTTGCAATGGTCCATTGACTTCATGAGAGACATTTCTTTTAGCTTGTCTACTTTGTCTTTCATCCCACTTATGAAGGACATTTCTCCTCCTTTTAACGACCACTTTGTCTTTCATCTCTTTCATACAAACAACTCCCCTACAACCCTCCTTACAAATAACTAAAAAAAGCTTCCCCTTTTACAGAACAACAAAAAACAGCCCCATATCCAGCAAGGGCTGTTAATCAAAAGTATTTACTTTAACCGCTTAAACTTTTACAAAGCGACATCCTTCCTTTGCTTCCTAACCTTAACCATTTGATGCGCCAACCGATCAAGCTTAATCATTCCAACCAACATAATACTTCCTGCAAGGATTCCACCAATCACATCTGTGACAAAATGCTCTCCTTCAAGAAGTCTGCTAAAACCGATGAGTAGAATTAAAAGGCAAGTTATCGTTAAAATTGACTGTTTGATGTTCTTTTGGCTTGTTCTTTTTAACAGATTGTAGGCGATCATACCAAGAAGAAGTCCCCCAACCATGACGTGGCCACTTGGAAAACCGTAGCCGTCTTCTATATGCTGAGGAAAAGCTGGCCGTTCTCTTGCTACAATTTCTTTCAATACTTTATTAGCAATGTTTCCGAAAAGAACGGTGAAAAATAACACTGCCGCTGAAACAAAGCTTTTTTCTAGCCAGGCAAAAATAAACATAAATAGAAATAAGGTAGAAATAATTCCAACAGTCGAGCCAACCACCCCAATACCTGCTATAATCGACGAAACAGGATGATCGTGAAGATGATAGATATGTTCACCAATTGTTGAATCAATATCATTCACTAGATTCCATTTTATAAGGAGAATGACGAATAGAAATGCTAAAACGAGCAAACTTAGTATGACCCTCATTTTCAAAATATTCCCTCTTCTCAAACAATTTTCTTGTCTTTTGATATATTTTTCAATACAATCTAGCTAATTATAAATTTTCCAATCCTATTTTAATACATTTTATGTTTAGAACATATGATTCTATATCACTTTTACAACATTTTTCAAAGGAGGTATTTCACATGCTTGACCATCTTTACAACGAACTTGATCTTCATTTTTCTGAAATGGTTAACATCCGACGGTATTTACATATGCATCCTGAACTTTCTTTCCAAGAAGTGATGACCGCTAAATATATTGCTGATTACTATAAAAACCTTGGAATTGATGTGAGGGAAAATGTAGGTGGAAATGGTGTTGTGGCCACAATAAAGGGTGCGTCCCCCGGTCCGACGGTTGCATTGCGCGCTGATTTTGATGCACTTCCCATTCAAGATGAAAAAGAAGTTGAATACAAATCAACTGTACCCGGTGTGATGCATGCTTGTGGTCATGACGGTCATACAGCTACATTACTAGTGTTGGCTAAGATTCTTTTTCAAAATCGGGAGCAGCTTAAAGGGAATATCGTGCTCATTCATCAACATGCAGAGGAATATGCCCCTGGTGGAGCTCTTCCGATGATTCAAGATGGGTGTTTAGATGGAGTGGACGTTATTTTCGGAACACATCTTTGGGCAACTGAACCTGTAGGGAAAATACAGTATAGAGTTGGTCCAATTATGGCTGCTGCCGACCGGTTTGAAATTAATATCCTAGGTAAAGGCGGCCATGGAGCACAGCCTCATAAAACAAAGGACGCCATCTTAATAGGATCTCAGGTTGTCACAAGTCTTCAACAAATTGTTAGCCGTAAGATTGACCCAGTCCATTCAGCTGTTGTAACAGTCGGTTCCTTCATGGCCGAAAATGCATTTAATATCATTGCCAATTCAGCAACTCTTATCGGAACAGCAAGATCCTTTGATGAAGAAGTCCGGCAGCAAATCGAAAATGAAATTGAAAAAGTTGTAAAAGGAACTTGTTTAATGAATGAGGCTGATTATCGTTATGATTTTTTCAGAGGTTATCCTGCTGTTGTGAATCATGAAGAAGAGACAGATTTCCTAAAGGAAGTGGCAGGCAAGGTTCCTGGTGTTCATGAAGTGGAAGAGAGTCCATTACAAATGGGTGGAGAGGACTTTTCTTATTATTTACAACACGTAAAGGGAACTTTTTTCTTTACCGGTGCCCGACCACTTCAAAGCGAACATGCGTATCCACATCATCATCCTAAATTCGATATTGATGAAAAAGCATTACTAATCGCTACTAAAACACTTTGTGCAGCTGTGATTCAGTATCAATCGAATTTTAAGCAGGAAACATTAATAAAAACAAACTAGAAAAATAGGGACAGTCGGTGTGACTGCCCCTATTTTTCATACTATCAGAAAGTATATAAATTTTATGGATGAAAGTATAAGAAATGACATCGACTTCCGCCATTCTTGGCGGTAAGTCGTGTTTTTCTAATCTGAAAATATTCTTAATCGGTAACTGTTTATTGCACATTCCCCTAAATGCTGAACAAGATGGTAGTTTGCAACTCCGCCAACAACAGCTCCGACACCCGGGAGAATTTGCATCAATTTCACCAAATCAATATAGTCGCGATATTCTTGTTGAAATATTCGCCAATCTAGATCTTTGACTTCTTCTTTTCTTAGTTCCCAATTTTCAATTGTATCGAGAACCTCTTCTTTATGCTTTTCACTCGAAAATGCCAGTTGAAAAACATACAATAAAAACAATCGTTCTTCATATTCCTTCGTGCTGTACCCATACTCACTTGCCACTTCAAAAAGAAATTTCATTTTAATACTTAAAAATAAAGGAAAATCAGCTAAGCCTAACAAAATTCCCCCCGCACCTGTTGAGGCCCCTTCAACAGCAGCTGTCTTCTTATATACATCGATTGACTTCCTGACTAGTTGTTCCCTTTCTTCAAAGGTGAGATTCTCAACTTTTTTCGGAAATGTCGTCATATTCGATCCTATTAAGGTTGCTTCCACCATTTTTTTAATCCCTTCAGTCACTGTTGCATGTACTTTTTCAGGGATAAATCCATTGATTTTACTCTGGGCTTTCTTTGAGGAACGTTCTAAAAACGACGGCTTTCTTAACAGCTTTTGCTTCCATAATTTCGCTTCCTCTGCTGCTTGTTGTTCATAACTCATGAAATGACATCCTTTTTCTTCATTCTACTTTGCATATAGGCAAAAACAAAAAGATATACAAATAAAACAGTTGCAATGAGTACCTCTATAAACACAATCAGATCTGATTTAACTAACGTAACAATTGAATATATCACAACTTGAATGAGGAGTATGTTACATATAATTTTTAAAAAGCTGCTCATTTTTTTCTTCTCGGCATATGGATAAAGATTTGGCAGTTCAAGCAATTCATAATGCTTATATAAGCTCATAATTTGTATGCCTGTTAAAAAGGTTAAAATGACCGAAACCACAATACTCCCAATAAGCTCTAGATCCATAAATGATAAAATAACACAGCCGATAATGGTCAATCTTACAACAATTCCGAAATAATCACCGGAACGAATGAATGCTCGCATAAATAAATATTCATATACATTTTCCATATCGTACTTTACTCGACTGACAACCCAATCTAAGTAGGCGCGGCGCTTAGCTTGCTTCTTTAACTTAGGGACATCTGTAAACAAATTAGCCAGTTTGTAAAATGATTGTTTTTTCCCTTCTTCTTTCGCAATTAATGGCTCCCACTTTAATGCCTTTTTCTTTGCTGCATGTGAGAAATAGGCATCGTATCCAGCCATCACGACCAATAAAATGGCCACAAATATATATGTTTGAGAAAAGATAAAAAAGATGACACACATATTGATTGCTAAGCGAACAAGTATATCTCCCCATTTTGCTGATGCTTCTGTAAAGTAACTGATTCTCCAGCTTACCCTTAAATTCCAAAATTTCACCAAAAGTAATAAAACAAGACTAATGAGCAATATACGTCCATTTGCATTTGTTGCTTTAAAAAACAGAGGTGTAAAAAGAATTAAAGGCACGATAACAAAAAAACTTTGAGAAATAAAGCTATACGTAAAAGCTTTTTGGAAGTATTCTTTTAGCTTATATTCCATCGGAAGTAGAAACACTATATCCGCTTCTTTCAATAATGTTCTCACACTCGAAGCGATCATAATGAATGCAAAGGTCACTGTCATAATCAAGACGGCCGGAAAATCCGGTGATAATGTTTCAAGCCATTTCTGATATGTTAAAGCCCCGCCTGCAGCAAGAAATATAAACACAAAAAGCAAATGGTCATTTAACATATATTTCAAATATGACCTTGTTTCATTTATATGCTGATGAAGTCTTGTTTGCCAAATGTCATTAACTGTCTTCATCTTGATCTTCCTTTGTTAATTGAATATAAAGATCGTCTAATGTAGCATCCCTCATACCAAACTGTTCCCTTAACTGATGCAATGTTCCTTTTGCACGTACTTTTCCATTATGTAAAATAACAAACGCATCACAATACCGTTCAGCAGTCGCTAAGATATGTGTAGACATTAAAATGCCCGATCCATGACTTTTCGCTTTATCCATCATTTCAAGCAGGGAGTTTATCGCTAATGGATCTAATCCTACAAATGGTTCATCAATGATATACAGTTCAGGTTCGATTAGAAAGGCGCACATAATCATGACCTTCTGCTTCATTCCTTTTGAAAAATGAGCAGGAAACCATTTTAACCGCTTTTCCATCCTGAATTCTTTCAACAAAGGCTGGAGACGGTTTTGAAATGTTTCTTTATCAAGTCCGTAGGCCATTGCCGTTAACTCAAGATGTTCATGTAATGTTAGTTCATCATAAAGAATCGGTGTTTCAGGAATAAAGCTGAATTGTGAACGATACGCTGCTGAGTCTTGCACAAATGTATGACCATTTATGGAAACTTGTCCTTTATGTGCTTCCATCGTACCAATTATATGTTTAATCGTTGTACTTTTCCCTGCTCCATTCAATCCAATTAATCCAACAATTTGCCCTTTTTCAACTTCAAATGATATATCTTTCAAAACAGGATTTCGTGTATAACCACCTGTCAGATTTTCTATTTTTAGCAATGCCATTGTTTATGGATCTCCTTTTTCTTTTTATAGTATCAAAAAACAAAAATACATGCTCATATTGACCGTAATTTTTTTGCATATCCTGCGATCTTTCGGACATCATAATTAGTGAGGAAGGGATCCTTGTCAAACAAAAAACCTTATAAATGAGGTGTTTGTTCCAGACAATATCTTTTAACTCAAGGGATAAAATGTATGAACCATTGCTTTATAAACAACTTACGGAATGAGGTGTTTACGGGCCGCTATTCATTTGAATTAGACGCTCGGTATTACATCATTTTGTAGATGAGGTGTTTATCAAAGACAATTTCTCTTTTTGTTAATGTTAAGTAAACAACTAACAAGGGGATGGTTGTATTGAACAATGGTCTGGACACTTTCCAATAACATTTAAATAAAATGTTAAATGAGGTGTTTGTCAAAGACAATTTATTGTTTTTAACCATTGATGATAGAACACTTACGAAATGAGGTGTTTACGGGCCGCTATTTTCTTGAAATAAACGCTCGAATGTAACATCATTTTGTAAATGAGGTGTTTGTCAAAATACAGTAATCTTTTCCATATGTTAGGTCGTTTATCACTTAACAAGGGGATGGTTGTATTGAACAATGGCGATTTCACATCATTTAACATTTAAATCTAAATGTTAAATGAGGTGTTTATCAAAGATACTTTTCCCATTATATGAGTTATTCTTCCCTTCTTCAGGAACAGAGTGAACATTCGTTTCACTCTGTTCTTTTTCATATAAAGATGCTTGTGGTAAAATATAACTGTTCATACATAAATAATTTCTGATTGAAACAATAACATACTTACCTTACAAATGATGTTGAAACATGTTGAACATGAAAAATAATTGAAGGATGTGTGCGTTGATGAGTGACTGCATTTTTTGCAAAATTGTCAATGGAGAAATTCCAAGTGCAAAAGTATTTGAAAATGAACATGTAGTAGCGTTTCTTGATATTAGTCAAGTAACAAAAGGTCATACATTAGTTGTGCCGAAAGCACATAAAGAAAATATCTATGAACTTACACCTGAAATTGCCGGAAAACTATTTGAGGTTGTCCCTAAAATTGCAAATTCCATTAAAGAACAATTTCAACCAATCGGTTTAAACCTCCTGAATAATAACGGTGAAAAAGCCGGACAATCTGTTTTTCATTACCATATGCATATTATCCCAAGATATGGTAAAGGCGATGGCTTTGGTGCAGTATGGAAACCACATACAGAAGAGTATACTCCACAGGATTTACAGGAAATTGCTTCAACAATTCATAATGGTATATCTTAACTTTTCGGCCGCTTGAAGCGGCCTTTTCTTATACACCTATATATGTAACCGTTTTATTCATTAACTTTCACAAAGATGAAAATTTTCAGTCTACATTTCCTCTTCTATTCATGATAGGATATGAGTATTATTTTACGTTCTAATCAAGGAGGGCAATTCATGAGAGCTTATAATTTTAATGCAGGACCAGCAGCAATTCCATTACCTGTGCTTGAACGTGCACAAAAGGAACTAGTTAATTTCCAAAATACAGGCATGTCTGTTATGGAGCTTAGCCACCGCAGTAAAGATTATGAAGAAGTTCACAATCGTGCTAACTCATTACTTAGGGAACTATTAGGGATTCCTGACAACTATGAAGTCTTATTTTTACAAGGCGGGGCAAGCCTTCAATTCACAATGATTCCAATGAACTTCTTAAAAGAAGGGCAAACTGCTCACTTTATTATGTCAGGTGCTTGGTCTGATAAAGCACTAAAAGAAGCAAAATTTTTCGGTGAAACAAGAATCTTAGCGTCAAGTAAAGAAGATAATTATACTCATATCCCAACAGACTATTCATTAGACGAAGTAAAAGACGGAGCTTACCTTCACATTACATCAAACAATACCATTTTTGGAACTCAGTGGCAGGATTACCCGGACAGCCCTATTCCACTAATAGCTGACATGTCCAGTGATATCTTATGTAAAGAAATTGATGTTGAAAAGTTTTCACTGATTTATGCAGGAGCTCAAAAAAACCTGGGTCCATCTGGTGTAACCGTTGTAATTGTTAAAAAAGAATTTTTAGAATCTGCAAAAGAAGATGCTCCAACAATCTTAAACTATCGAACTCATGCTAAAAATAATTCTTTATTCAACACACCACCAACGTTTGCGATCTATATGCTATCTCTTGTATTAGAATGGGTTAAAGAACAAGGCGGAGTAAAAAACATTCAAAAAATCAATGAGGAAAAAGCGGGCTATATTTATTCTGCGATTGATAATAGCGACGGGTTCTATAAAGCTCACGCAACAGATGATAGTCGCTCATTAATGAATATCACGTTCACACTGCCTAGTGAAGAACTTACAAAGAAATTCCTTCAAGAAGCAAAAGAACGTCAATTCATCGGCCTTGCAGGTCATAGATCTGTAGGTGGCTGCAGAGCATCAACTTACAACGCAGTACCAAAAGAAGCTTGTGTGGCACTTGCTGAATTCATGGCTGAATTTAAACATCAAAATAGCTAAGTTAGTTTAGAGAAAAGGATTTCACGTCCTTTTCTTTTTTTGTATAAGATTGTTTTCGCAAGGATTGTTGCTTTTGAATATTATGTTAATTCTATAGTGGAATGGAGCGGAAGACATTCGACTCCAGCGGGAAGTAGAGGAAAGCGAGTGTCTGGAGCGCAATGGAACGAACTAATTTTCACCTTTACCTTCATAAAACTAATGTCTTAAGTATGTGAAATTCTTCACTATTATTCCACATTAAACTCTCACAAGCTCTCACTATTTTTTGACAGCATAAATCCTCTGTACGATATGCATAAATGTTGCTATAATAATAAATAAGTTCTCTCGCAATAGGAAATGAGTTCACTATTGGGGAGAAGAGTTTAGGAGATTAGAAGAGGAGAGATGAGAAAATGAACACAAGAGTATTAGTTATTTTATCTTTATTTGCTGCAATTGGAGCTGTATTAAGTATGGTAATGCCTCCATTTTTCGGTGGTATGAAGCCTGACATGATGTTAACCATGATGTTTATCGGAATTATTATGTTTCCTGCAATTAAAAATGTTGCATTGCTAGGTATTGTGACAGGATTTTTATCTGCATTAACATCAGCATTCCCGGGTGGATTCGTTCCAAATATCATTGACAAAGTGGTAACAGCATTCGTATTTTACGGTCTAGTTTTAGCAGTTAAGAAAATTGCCCAAAAAGTTGCAACAGCAACAATACTCACAGTGATTGGCACAATTGTTTCAGGAACAGTCTTCCTAACTGCCGCATCATTAATTGTCGGCCTACCAGGAGGAGCAGCATTTACAACATTATTCGTAACGGTTGTATTACCTGCTACATTATTGAACGGTGCTGCGATGATTATTATCCTGCCAATTGTTCAAGCTATTTTCAAACGCTCAAGAATTATAACAGTCGCTTAAGACAAATACAAAGCAAGAAAGAGGATGTTTATAGATTCATCCTCTTTCTTGCTTTTTTTATCTCATTTTATCAATTAAAGATCATTAAAATAATCCCTATAAGCAGCATTGCTGCTCCCCCGGTAGCAAGTACCGATACCTTTTGTTTCACTATTTTTTTAGGTGGATAAGATGCTGATTGCTGTAGAAGTTTAAAGTAATGAAAAGCACCTATAAAGAGTAATAAACTAATGACAAAAAATAAAAAGATGACACCTGACATTCTCATCCCCCCTTATATTTAGTTTAGATTTTTATTCTATTTGAGAAGAGCTATTTCAGGAGAGGTTACTTCGTATTTCACTTATGAAGAACATTTCAATTTCAGTGGGCTGATCTTTTACTTTTGTCCTTCATCCCTCTCGTGAAAGACATTTCATAGCTCTCTCTCATCTCCCCTGTCCTTCACACCTTATATAAACCTATTCCCCTGCTCGGTACCTTTTCATCATGAATTTCTAAACATGTCCATGAAGAGCATAGAACACGGGACTTATAAACGACTTAATAAATAGGTATGCTATACTTTCGATATGTATGTATAATGTTTATAGAAGACATCTTTGGGTATGTTGAAAGAAAGTATGTCTAATTCATTTTTACATAGTTATGGAGGGATGCAGTTTGTCAAATAATAAATCATTGTTAGTTGGATTACTTGTTGGAGGCGTGATCGGCGGGGTTGCCACATTACTCTCAACCCCTTCATCAGGAAAAGAGTTACGTAGTCAAATCAATCTAAACCGTAAGCAAATCGAAGATCTTGTAAACCAATTAAAAAAAGAAAGTAAAGCACTGAAGGTTCAATTAGTTCAAACGGCAAAAGAAGGTTCTGAGGTTGTAAAAGAAGTTTCCGCCGACTTAATGAAGTCTATTCAACAGTATCAACAGGACACTGAACCACATAAAGAAAATATTATGAAAGAAATTGAAGAAATCGATTCCAGAATTAAACAACTTGAAAAAACATTAAACTAGTTTTCAAAAGCGCGACTTCCTGTCGCGAAAACAGCACTTCGACATCCTGTGCTTCGGAGCTGGATGTCGAAGTGCTTAAACGCAGGTTTAAGAAATTTTATCGTTTCCTTTGCAGCTAGAAATATTTTTGGAGTAATAAAAAAGTGTGATAGACAAGCCCTGTCTTCACACTTTTTTTATTGGCTGAACCATTGATATAACAGGGTTTCTGAAAATTTTTAAAAATTTCGTAAATTTATATCTTTATTAATCTTTATTTTATTGGCATAATAGAGAATAATACATTTGGAAGATCAGGGGTGACGGCTGATGAAACATAACGAAAGGGAATATACAGTAAAAGAAGCCTTGTTATTTAGTCAACGTGTTGCGCAGCTGAGTAAAGCATTGTGGAAAACAATTGAAAAGGATTGGCAGCAGTGGATTAAGCCTTATGATTTAAATATTAATGAGCACCATATTCTGTGGATTGCTGATCATTTGAATGGTGCATCCATTTCAGAGATTGCTAAATTCGGAGTGATGCATGTTTCTACTGCTTTCAACTTTTCAAAGAAGCTTGAGGAAAGAGGATATCTTGAGTTCTCGAAAAAAGCTAATGACAAGCGAAACACGTATATTAAGTTAACAAAACAAGGCGAAGAAGTTCTTTCAAAACTGTTAGAAGACTTTAGTCCAGACAGGAACTCTGTTTTAAAAGGGGCTTTACCACTTCAAAATTTATATGGTAAATTTCCTGAAATGATGGAAATGATGTGCATCATTCGTAATATTTATGGCGAAGACTTTATGGAAATTTTTGAACAATCATTCCATAACATTGAAGATTCATTTAATAGTGAACAAGAAAAAGAGTCTAAGTCTGAACAGCTCATTTCTTCTCCTTAATGAAAAAAGAAGACTATATTAGGTCTACAAAATCATCCATTAAGGAGCTGTATAAGTTTTGTCTATGTAAAGCATGGATTGTTTCATATAAATCCAGCTTCGGGTTTAATTGGCCGGCAAATCGCGTAAGGAGGTCTGTAAAGATCACTAATCCTTGCGCTTTTTGTTCTTCATGTAGTCTGGAAAGTTCTTCACAAATCACCAGTACTTCTTCAATTTCATCTTTACTTAATCCTTTCGACATCACTAAATGATAAAAAGGGAATTTTGCAGGCTCCACTATTTTTAATAATAATGATTGGTAGTATTCCAATGTTTCCAATCTTTTTTCAATCGAATTCATCCCTTACCCTCTCTCTTAACTCACATTGTTGTTCTTTATTGTATAGTATTCCTTGCACGAAAGGAAGTTTTTCTCAAATTACATAGGTTGATATGATAAATTTCACATTTTTATTTTTAAATCGTTTACATCTAAAATTCCTTATTGATTTTTTCCTTTCACCATCGTACAGTATGTTAGTAATTAGTTTTGTATTATGTTTGGATGGTGAGACAATGTACTGTTGGAAAACCATAAACCTTTCAAGGGATATTGGTCTACACAGAATTTTATTTATATCGATGATCACAATGATTCTTGTATTTATTTTAACCTACTTGCCTATTAACCTGCTATTTCCAAAGATTCATTTTGATGATGGGCATTTCTTATTATTTATGTTTATTTTGGTCTGCATGATGCCAGTTCACAAATTACTACATGTTTTTCCGTTAATACTAACCGGATGTCGTGTTTCGCTTAATATTAAATTTTACCGTGTGTTCCCTACTTTCCAACTCAAAGCTTGTGAAGGAATAAAAAAGAAACGAATGATCACTTCCTTATTAACTCCGTTTCTTAGCTTCACCATTTTATTTGTGATTGGAGGCCTTTATTTTCCGGCCTATATCCATTATTTAAGTATAGCTTTTGCCTTCCATATTGGCATGTGTGTACCGGATTTCTTATTACTAAGGCAACTATTATTCGCTCCAAAGGTTTGTACAATTGAGGAGTATGAGGATGGTTATGAGGTACTAGTCCAAAACAATAGTTAAAAAAGTGGCAATTACGCTTGTCACTTTTTTACATTTTTGTGCAAATCAGATGTCAATGCTATCTTTTTCATAAATAGTTTGGTAATCTAATATGTATAATGTGGGGAGGGGGATCTCTGGTGATCATTTTCTTTATCTTGTTTGCAGTCTTTATCTTGTTTTACATAAATAAGCTTACAAATACATTGTGTTTAGTTCGCGAGATTCCTGAAGACCGTCAAACAAAGGTTTTTAGAACAATCAATGTACTTATTACAATTCTGCTGATTTCTTCATATATTGAAGTTCTTTACACCTAAAAGCTTTATGTTGCCTCGAGTAATTCATTTATTCATTGTACTGGTTGTTCTTCGGGGCCTTATTGCTTACATACATAGAAAAGCCAACAGGAAATCCTGTTAGCTTTTTTTGTTTTCTTATAACCACGCTGCACCAACGATGATTAACAAGATGAACAATACAACGATTAACGCAAAACCACCTGCATAAGCTCCTTCGCCCATAATGACACCTCCCTTTCTTCTTGTTACAATATCCTATGATCTAACCTATTTAATGGTATAGGCATTTATCCCGTACTAATTGATTTAATTAGTATAGATAAGAAGCACCAATAATAATTAACAAAATGAAAAGCACCACAATCAAAGCAAAGTTACCTGTAAAAGCGTGACCCATATCAATTACCTCCTTTATTTCTTTCAATATATCCTATGCAAATGAATCAATCATGACTGGACGATAGCCCAGTTCCAGGTATTTGTGTTTATATAAATGGAATATCCCTCTTCAATCCCCCTATTTACAAGGGAATTTCATTCTTTTATTTTTCTCACCCAACCATTTGATAGCGTTTTCCCCGAAAAAACTTTTTGATCGTCACTCAATATGGTATAGTATTTCTTGTACTATCAGAAAGATAAAATTTTATGGGTTGATAGTATAAGAAATACTAAGGCTTTCGCCATTAGTGCTTGGCGATAAGCCAAGTTTTTCTAATATAATCTGGCAATACATAGAAAAGCTGGATCCAGTAAAAATCTAATTTAACTAGGAGTTGTAGAAGAAGATGAAAAAGTTTGCCATTGTACTAGCCACAGCAACAAGCTTACTTGCGTTAAGCGCATGTAACAACGCTGATTCAGAAGTTGTTGTTGAAACAAAAGCGGGAAATATCACAAAAGATGAATTTTATGAAGCAATGAAAGACCGTTTCGGTGGAGATGTTCTAACTGAGCTTGTTCACGAAAAGGTACTTAGCGATAAATATAAAGTAACAGATGAGGAAGTACAAAAAGAATTTGATAATCTTAAAACACAATATGGTGCGCAATTTGAAAGTGTCATCCAAGCACAAGGTGAAGATGTTGTGAAACAAATGGTCAAAGTTGATTTATTAAGAAAGAAAGCTGCAGAAGCTGAAGTTGAAGTTACAGATGAGGATATCAAAGCTTATCACGAATCTTTAGAAGGACAAATTAGAGCAAGCCATATCCTTGTTGAAGATGAAGCAACTGCTAAAGAAGTAAAAGAGAAACTTGATGCCGGAGAAAAGTTTGAAGACCTTGCAAAAGAACATTCAATAGACCCAGGTTCTGCCCAAAACGGCGGAGATCTCGGATGGTTTGGTGAAGGTGCGATGGTTAAGGAATTCCAGGATGCTGCCTTTAAGTTAAAAGAAGGGGAAGTAAGTGCTCCTGTAAAATCTGAATTCGGCTACCATATCATTAAGGTAACGGAAACTGTAAAACCGTTGGAAGAAATGAAAGAATCACTAACCGAAGAGGTTCGCAAACAAAAGGTTCAACAACCTGATACAATCCAAAGTGCTTTAGACAAAGCCCTTAAAGACTCAAATGTTGATGTGAAAGATGAAGATTTAAAAGATCTATTTAAAGCTGAAGAAGCTGAGGAAACTAAGAAATAAGATTTGTTTCTAACAAAAAATAAGGCTCTCGTTTATTCGAGAGCCTTATTTTTACTATCAGAGAGGATAAATTTTTCTATTAGCTTACAGATTGATCATCTTGGAGTGGTTGTTGTTCGAGCATGGTCTTTTTCTTTTGGCGCTCCTGCTCGATTCGATCAAGATAGACTTGACCTTCTTTTTCAATGAAATCTTCGTCAATCATTTTATCCTGACGCGATGTTTTAAATGCCATATATCCACTGACGAGTATTCCTATCAAACATAAATAAATCCACCAAGGCAACATGACCATATACTATTTCCCCCTTTAACTTGTACAAAAGACAAGCCTTTTTCTAGGAGCATATGATCACATTTCTTATATTATGCCTATTATTTTTTACTAGCATATCCTATTATTTGTGAAATGAAGGTTTATAAAATGAACGATTATCCAAAGCAAAAACTCTTTCAGTATATTCACCTGGCTTCACTCGCTCAAGTGCCCGATCCAACATGTTCATTTTTGCATCTAGATTGTCAATATAATGGAGAATTTCGGCTTCTTTGATCATTGGAGGCTTTGGACTTCCCCATTCTGCCTTTCCATGATGACTTAGTACTAAATGCTGAAGAACAACAATTTCTTCCCCTTCAATTTGTAAATGCTCTGCCGCTTTGGCAATTTCATTCACCATGATCGAGATATGACCTAATAAATTCCCTTCAACCGTGTAGGTTGTACTAATTGGCCCAGACAGTTCAATGACTTTCCCTAAATCATGAAGGATCACACCAGCATAAAGCAGGTCAGTATCCAAACTTGGATATAAAGTGGAAATTGACTTGGCCAAATCAAGCATAGAGACAACATGGTACGCCAGCCCTGATACAAACTCATGATGATTCTTCGTTGCAGCAGGATATTCCATAAAAGCTGACCCATGTTTCTTTAATAAATATCTTGTTACTCGTTGGATATTTGAATTTTTCATATCAAATATATACTGAGTAATTTTTTCATTCATCACATCTTTAGCAATTGGTGCTGTCTCTAATAGATCTGATATTTCAATTTTTTCTTCATCATGTTTAGGACGGATTTTTCGGATTTTCAGTTGATTACGTCCCCGATAGTGATGAATATCGCCTAATACTTTGACAATACTTTGAGGGCTGTACATGGCTTCATCTTCTTGTGAAGCGTCCCAAAGCTTTGCTTCGATTTCTCCTGACATATCTTGTAAAATTAATGTTAAGAATGCTTTTCCGTTACTTGCAATTCCTTTTGTTGAAGACTTAATTAATAAGTGAACTTCTACTTGTTCCCCAATGTCATGATGCAATATTCCTTTTCCCATCCTAAAAGCTCCTCTCAATGCTTGTTTATCTGTCAGTATCATTTATAATACTGATGTTTTCGCATACTTTGTTGTTTATAATGCGGTTAAATATGATAATTAAATCGTTCTTGCGCTTCAGACACAAGACTCGCCGGGGAGGAAGCTTGAGCCTCCTCAGTTTCGCTTGCGGGGTCTCAGCCTTTCCTCAACTTCCCGCAGGAGTCAAGTGTCTTCCGCTCCATTCCACTATAGAGTTACTATAAATGAAAAAGTAGTATTCAAGAGCTCACTCTTTATGAAATAAGTTCTAAAAACGATCATTTGTATGGCTAGTATAGCATAATTCGGTTCTATCCTGTTTGAGGAAGTTTAGTACCTTTGTTATTTAGCTAATATTAATCGTTTTAGAGAGATTGATTATATGCTCGGGCTGTGATGATTCGGCCAAGTGGTAATGGCATGTAAAGAAAAGGACTTGTTGGTCTTTTTTTAGCTCATGTAATAAATTTAACGTATTCGTTGTTCTGCGATGGTCGAAATGAACAAAACTATCATCAATCAGGACAGGCAGTTGTAGTTGCGAATTAATGTTTTGGATAACCGCTAATCGAATCGACAGGTATAGTTGCTCGGCAGTAGCTTGACTAAGCTCTTCTGCAAAAAACTTTACTCCATCCTGACGTTCCACAATAAACGATTGCTTTTCCATCGGTAAATATACCTTCTGATAGGAGTTTGAAGTAAGCAATTGAAAATAATACGTGATGGAAGTCAGCAATTCTGGCAGCTTTTCTTCTCTATGCCTATGAATTGTTTTTTGAAGGAGATCCTTTGCAAGCGCCCTGACAATCCATTTTTCTGCTTCATCTTTTACCATGGCCTTTTCATTTTCAAAGGCATGTCTCAACTTAGAATATGTTCCACTTTGCTCCATTTCTTCGATCTTAAAACAAATACTTGAATACTCCTGTTGCACGTGAGTTTCCTCTTTTTCCAGTTGTTCCATGTCATTTACTATTTCTTGTAGTCTCACATCAATTGTATCCATTTTCTCATTAGCCAGTGTCTCTAGGTCTATATCACTTTCCGTGACCAATTGCTTTTCAACCCATTGCAATTGTTTTTGTATTTCTTGACGTTCTTCTTGTACTTTTGCCAGTTTTCGAAATTCATCTTCATTTTCACACTTGCTACTACAGATTAAATCATTCTGCTGTTTCTTGATGAATACAATCTCTTCTGATAAAGAAGCTAGTTCTTCTGCAACCTCTTCTTTTTTCTCGAATATTTTCTCCCGTTTTGCAGCTTTAGCTATTTCCACACTACTTTGTTTACCTAATATATAGATAGATTCTTTCATTGAGGACCGTTCAATTTGGCATAATTCAGCTAATTTCCATACTTCTTCCTCAAACTTCAATTGCTCTTGGTGAAGTAATCTTGCTTCAGAACTATATTTATTCTTTTCTATGATGACACTTTGAAGATGTTGTAATGCTTCAAAAGCTTCTAAAAGAACTTCAGACGATGCATTCGAATCAACTTGAATTTGGTTAGCAATTTCAGCAAGCTGTTCTTGTTTGAAAAATTGATCCTTTTCCCATTCCTCATACTGTTTTAGCAGCCTCTCATAGACCCTTTCCTGTTGTTCAAGAGTATGCTTTTCATGATGTAGGGATTCTTTCATCATTTGATCTTTTTCTAATAAAGTCATAATATCAGATAATTCTCTGCCTGATGATGATTCGCTTTGATGAGCATGATAAATACGTTGTTCTAAATTCTTTACCTTCGTTTCCAAATGCTCAACAAACGTGTCTTTTTTCGCCTGCAAATTCTTGGTCTGTAAAAGAGTTCCGATACATGCAACCAATAAAATTCCAAAAAATAGCCAATTTTGTTGAAGAAATCCCCAAACAGATCCGGCTAATAAAAGGAGGGAAAATAAGATAAAAAGAAGGGATCGTTGTTTCTTTTCTACTTTATATTCCTGCTTACGCTTTTTCAGCTCTGCTGATACCTGCTTATGTTCCTCCTTAAGTACCGGAAGATTAGCATTCTTTCTTGAAGCTAGCTCTTGCTCTAAAGAAGACCTTTCTTCATTAGTCAAAACTTCATTCGTTAATTTCCCTATCTTCCATTCCGCTTCTTCTAGAGAGCTTTGCACCTGTTCAAACTGATCATCAAGCATTTGTTTTCTGTGTTTTAACTTTACTTCATCCTCAACCAATCTCTTAAGTTTGTCCTTCATCATCATTGTCGCTTGAATAGTTAAGATGTCATCCTCCGTTAAATGAGGATACAATCTTTGCTTTAATACCTCATATTCATGTTGAAGCTGATCAATTTTTTTCTCCACAACTTGCTTGTTCTTTCCTTTTTCTTCATATAATGACATCTGCTCACGAACATATTCAATCTCGTTTTTATGTACAATAAATGCATCGTTTATATGAATCTCTGCTACTTCTTCCTCAAGTTGGGATTTCCGTGCTTGCAAAGCATGTAGCTGCATATTCAGCGGCTGAAGTGTTACATGAAGATGGTCCAGCTTCTTAAGTCCTGCTTCAGGAAAATGTTCTGTTGCAGGCAATTGTTTTAACTGGTTTATACACCAATTTTTTTCTTTTACTAAAGGAAGAACTGTTTTTGCTTTTTCCAAATACCTATGCTGTAACAGTTTATTCCGTTTTGTTTCAATAATGGATGATAGTCGTGATTGAAGTGATGCTTTTTCATGTTGAAATTGCTCATAAAGATGATTATTCCGCTTTGCTTCCTGCAGATCTGCAGCTTGTTCTTTTAGCTTCACTAGTCCTTCATTTACAGTCGGTCTTTTTCCATTTGGTTTATATAGAAGGTCCATTTGCTTTGTTAATTGATCATCAATGGTAAAAAGTGCATCAGCCCCGTAGATACTCGATAGAAACAGATATTTTCCGATTTGATTGGCATCAAGTTTTTGAATTTGCTGTAAACCATGGACATCAAAGGAAAATATGGAGCGATATGTTTCCTTATCCACCCCACCTAAAAGTGTTTGTAAAAACTCTTCATTCTCTATTGCTCCATCTTCATATTCAATCCTAACTTCACCGCCAAACTTACCTGGCAATCGTTCAATTTTCATACGCTGACCACTTTCTAAACGAACGAATATACAGCCGCCATAGCTTGTTGCTCTTTTTGGTTCATAACGGTTTTCCGATTGCTGCTTTGTTGGGAACCCAAACAGGATGCTATGTATGAATGACATAATTGTTGATTTACCTGCCTCGTTTTCTCCATAAATAACGGAAAAATTGGCTTGTCCAAGCATAATATGTTCATTTTCAAATTTTCCATATCCATAGATTTGCAGTTCTTCTATTTTCAATCTTTTCACCTCACTTATGCTCGTGATGTTGCAGTAATTCACGATGTAGTAGTTGCTCAGCTTTTTTAGAAGCTGCTTTTGTTCCTCAAGTGTATAACCGCTAATATACTTACGGAATAAAGGATTTTTTTTCAGTGGTTCAATTACTTCATCAAATTCATCATAGTTATCGATTGTGTTTTCAAGATCTTGATAAAAAGTCGATAGTTTTTGCGAGGTTGTTCGTGGTTTGATTGTACGATCAATGATTTTAACCACCCAAACAAAATTCTCCTGATCATTTTGTTGCTCATTCAAAACATCAAGAAGATCCTCAACGAGATCCTGAGAGTTGAGTTCATTTGCTAATTCACCTGAGTCTACAAATGAGATCGTTAAACATATCGCTTTGTTTTGTCTTTTCAGGTTCTCAACCGATCTTTCACAGGCTTGAATTAACTCAGACAGATTTCGGCATTTATTGATTGAAACATCAATCTCCTCCCATCTTATGACTTCTGTTGGGACAAATGTATTTGTTACTTTTCCTTCTTCTATTTCAACTAAGTAACAGCCTTTTCTGCCTGTTTCCTTCCGATGACGGCCTTGTATATTACCTGGATATGCAATAACAGGGTGTGCTTCATGTAATACCTGACGTTTATGAATATGCCCTAAAGCCCAATAGTCAAAGTCTTTACTTATTAAATCGTTTACTTTAAATGGGCAATAAACGTCATGCTCGTTGTTTCCTTCTGCAGAGCCATGCAACATACCGATGTGGAATACATTTGGATTTTCTATTTTATTGTATTGTGACGTAATATTCTCATGTACTGCACGCTCAGGATAGCTATAACCGTATATATAGGCTGTCGGAATTTGATTTTTTATATATTCTTTTACTTCAACTTTGCGGCTTGAAAACACATGCACATTTTCCGGCCATACCAGATCAAGCCACTTCCCACCCATATGATCGTGATTTCCATGAATAATATAGACTTGTATATCCTTTTCAGCCAGACGTTCGAATTCTTTTTTTAATTTTAATTGGGCTTTTAAGCTTCTTTCATCTTCATCGTATAAGTCACCTGATAAAAGGATAAAATCCACCTTATCTTTAATGGCATATGTGATGATGTTTGAAAAGGATGTAAACGTGCTTTCTCTCACTTTTTCAAAGAGCTTTGCGGGCATATGTTTTAGTCCTAGAAAAGGGCTGTCTAAATGCAGGTCTGCAGCATGGATAAATTTTATGGCACTCATATATACCTCTTTCTTCGTCTTCCTTTGTTTACCTATTATTTTACCATCTATGAAATACGAATGCACGTTCTGCTCCAAATCTTTAATGGCTAGGCTTTACCTGTTGATAATATAAACTATACTTGTACATATTGAATTTATATTTCAATTTTGTTACTTATGGTCGATCCTCTCATGATGTACATTACTTTCATGGACTCTAACATATATATCTAATGTAAAAAGGCGACTATTTAAGTCGCCTTTTTGAGGTTATTAGCAATAACCACCATAACCTCCCCAGAAACTAGCTCCGATGATAATTAGAAGAATAAATAAAACAATTAATAGCGCAAATCCTCCACCGTATCCAACTCCACAACCTGCACCTGGACCTACATTTGACATAATTAGCATCTCCTTTGTTAAAGGAGGATTGAAACATGGGTTAATATAAGATATGGACTTTTTCTTCAAATGCTACAATTAAATGTATATAAAATTACCAACTTACAAAAAACGCCTTTTCATTTCCCCTTGCCTAATATCAATGATAGAATAAGCCATCAAAATCCAATACGTGTAATCGAGTGTTTCAAATTCAACTTCTATTCCTTAGGAACCAACAGTCCATTCAGGTCCGGGATTCCCCTCCCATTTTCTCGATCAGATATGTTACACCAGTCATAGTATAATTTCCTCTAGAGATAAGTTGGCCACCTATCGTTTCTCCATTAGGAAACGTATAACCATATGCAATATCTTTAATTTCTAAATTGATATTTGGACCTGTCAATTAGAAATACTTTTCCATTTCCATCAGCAACTACTAGCCCAAAATATCAAAATTTAATTAAAAATATGGATTAGGACAATCAATCTACAGAAGAAGAACTGCTTGAATAATGCCCCTATGGAGTCATTTTTTGATCATTAAAAGGATGAGATTGACTACCAATCTTATAAAACATTGAAAAAACTAAATGTAAAAATAAATCAATATATGGTTTACTATAAGAAATAACGCTATCAATGGAATTTAAAAAGATGACCCCTAATCAATATAGGAATCATCTTTTAGTTGCTTAACTCTTTTTTCTTGTGTCCCTGACGTGGTGCCATTTTAATACAGCCCTTCTCTTTTTTTCTTATTTATCCTTCGATAAAATAAGCGCCCTTTTTAAATCTTTAAAAGATGAAGATTTCCCATAAATGAGAACTCCTCCTTTGTACACTCTTGCTCCAAACACGGCTAACACGATAATTGATCCGAACAGGATAGCGATTGATAGTGCAATTTCCCAAAATGGGATATTTAACATTCCTACACGGAGGAACATGATCATTGGTGTAAAGAACGGAATGTACGATGTGACCGTGATGAATGGTGTTTCAGGGTTTGTTAATCCAAACATAGCAATCATAAATGCGCCAACAATGATAAAGATCATAGGTGATATTAATTGTTGGACATCTTCAATTCGGCTGACGAGTGACCCTAAGAATGCTGCAAGTGTTGCAAAAAGGAAATATCCTAATAAAAAGTAAATTCCTGCATAAATGAAGGTTGAGGTTGGAATATCAGAAAAGCCAAACATTCCTCCCGTCATTGCCGATAGATCATCCATCTTTGCCTGTATAGAAGCATACCCTACAATTAGAATAACAAGCATTTGCGTTATGCTTAATAACCCGATTCCGATCAGCTTTGCAAACATCTGCTTGACCGGTGAGACACTGGAGATTAAGATTTCCATCACTCTTGAAGACTTTTCTGTTGCGACCTCTGTCGCAATCATGCTCGCATAAAAAATAACAGAAAAATAAATAACAAATAAGAGAACATACACTAAGCCTCTTGCTTGATTTAACTCTTCTTCTGTTTTCGCATTATCCTCCAAGGCAACTTTTTGAACTTCCACCGGAGTAAATAATTGGTCTAATTCATTTGTTTGTAACCCAAGCTTTTCTCTTCCTATTTCAAGTTTTGTTTGCTGCAATACTTGCTCCACCTGAGTAAAAACCTGACTATCAGTGATTGAGCTTGTTTTTACAGTAGCTTGTGGAAGTTGGTTAGCATCATTGGATAAAACAATAATTCCATCTAACTCGCCAGCTAGAACACTTTTTTCTAAGTCATCCTCATCATTATTTGCCTTTTCAATTGATAGTGGGCATCCCGCGGAAGACAGATGTGCTTCAAATAAATCATAATATCCTTCTGACTCATCAATGACAGTAAATTCTTTTGTTTGTTCTCCGTTGTCAAACATATCAATAATGGATGTAATATTAGATAATCCGACCAGAATAAGGGCTGTTAATAATGTTGTAATAATAAATGACTTCGTCTTAAGTTTATTTAAATAAGTATGAGCCACCATAATCCAAAATTTACTCATATGAAGCACCTACTTTTTCTATAAAAATATCATTTAGTGATGGTTCCTCAAGTGCAAATTTCCGGACAAAGCCTTTGTGTTGAAGTTCATGAAAAATTCTTTGTGAAACCTCTTCATTTGCAATTTGCAATTCAACACCCTCAGTAAGCTTCTTAATCTTGATAACACCGGGGATTTGCTCTAAAAAGCCCATATCAAAGTCTCCATGAATAAAGAGATTTTTCTTTCCAAATGACCTCTTAATTTCACGTAAAGATCCATGTACCACCGGTTTTCCTTTATGCATGATGCAGAGATGCTGACATAGTTCCTCTACGTGCTCCATCCTGTGACTTGCAAAAACGATTGATGTACCGGCTTCTTTCAAATCAACAACAGCCTTTTTTAACAGTTCAACATTAATAGGGTCCAGCCCACTAAATGGTTCATCTAAAATTAAAAGCTTTGGTTTATGTAAAATTGCTGCGATAAACTGTATTTTCTGTTGATTTCCCTTTGATAGCTCTTCAACTTTTTTATTTGCATACTCTGTCACATTAAATCGCTGCAGCCAGTGGTCCATCTCGCTTACCACCTGTTGCTTGGACATCCCTTTTAATCTACCTAAATACATGAGCTGATCTTTGACCTTTAATTTCGGATAAAGACCTCTCTCCTCTGGTAAATAGCCAATTTTGTCGCTTTCTTCATATGATATTCTATTTCCATTCCATGTAATGGTGCCATCTGAAGGGTTTAACAACCCTAAAATCATTCGAAAAGTTGTCGTTTTCCCCGCTCCGTTCGCACCAAGGAAACCAAAAATTTCATTTTCCGGTATTGTGATCGAAAGTTGATCTACCGCAAGATATGAACCGAATCGTTTTGTGACAGTATTAATCGTTAAACTCATATTTCCCCTCCTCTATATGTACTACGAAAATGGTAATAGAAGGTTTCACCTTTAAGCAGGAAAACTCACGATAATTTAAGAATACTATGAAAGTATGGATCTACAACATGGGAGGAATGGGAAATGGCTATCTATTACTTAACAGTTTTTGAAAAAAACGGAGAAAAATTATTAGATGAAACCTTTGAAGCACAAAGTGAAAAAGAAGCAAAAGAAATCGGCCAACAAAAATTAGAAGAAAATAACTTTACGGATAAAACCCATCGTTGCACATCATCATCGGGTAAACTCGTATTATTTGCACGTTAATCACAAAAGTAGGGGTAGTCTTACTTGAGACTACCCCTTATCTATTGGCCTTTATTTTCCTGTAAACTGTGGTGCTCGTTTTTCTAAAAATGCTGTTACACCTTCACGATGATCTTCTGTTCTTCTCATTTCAAGCTGACTGATTGTTTCAAACTCCAAGGTTTGAATCAACTCTTGTTTTTCTTGTGAACTAAAGAGTATCTTGGACGCAATCATGGCTTTGATTGGCCTTGCTCCTAATCTTCTTTTCATCAATTCTATTTGTTCTTCCGTGTCACCTCTATAGATTTCATCGATCAATCCCATTTCCAATGCCTTATCACTATCCATGGATTCACCTTTCCAGATAACCTGTTTCGCCAGGTGCTCACCTAAGCGTTTCTTTAAGAAGAAATGTCCCCCTCCATCTGGTACAAGACCTATGTTGATAAAATTCATGGCCACTTTTGACTTCCTTTCGGCTAACACAGAATCACAAGCTAACGCAAAGCTTAGGCCTAACCCGGCAGCAGGTCCATTGATTAGGCTTACTGTAATAGCAGGCATTGTATAGAGGGTGACAATAATGTTTTTAATATTGTCCATCACTTCTTTAAATCCATCTTCACTTGGACTTGATAGCATCGATTTTAAGTCTCCCCCAGCTGAAAATGCACGACCTCGCCCAGTAATAAATAATAAAGTGATGTTTGATGTGGATATTTCGCTAAGACATTCCGATAGATCTCTTAGCATTTGAACGTCCATTGCGTTTAATGTATCTACTCTGTTTAAGTATAGTGTTGCAATGTTCCCCTCTTTGACCAGTTCAAGTGTTTGATAAGACATTTCTTCCACCCCTTATTTTTATTTCAATATATTAATTCTAAAGTATGTGGGAGATATCCTGCTTATTTCGTTTCCTGTCTTAAAAGAAGTCTGTTTTTGCATACTTTTTTGTTAGTTAATGTAGTTTATGATAAAAATAGTTCGTTCCATTACGCTCCAGAAACTCGCTTCCCGCAGGAGTCAAGTTTCTTCCGCTCCATTTCATTATAGAATTACAATTTTATTGAAGTGCAACAATCTCTGCCAAATGAGATTAAAAACAAAAGCAGTAGAAACTCTACTATGTAAAATTTCTACTGCTCCAGCTATTATTTAGAAAACAATTCCTCTAAAATCTTAATTTTTTCAGTGGTGTAGTGTTCAAATCCGTCGTTGTAGGATTTTGGATCTTTCGGGTTGGCGAAGTGGGTGATTTTTCTTGTTGTTGGATCTACAAATTTACTTGCTGCTCCACATCCGATTCCAATGATGGTTTGCTGCTCTTCCATGATCATAATGTTATAAATACTATCTTGACCTTTGAGCGCATAGCCCACATTTTCCAAGTTACCCAGGATATTTTTTTGACGATATAAATAATAAGGCGCGTAGCCATGGTCTTTCGTCCAAGTGACAGCGTGATCCATCATGGTTGTGATTTCTTCACGACTTGCTACCTTGTACTTATGCTTGTTTTGTGTCATTTCTGATGCACGTTTAAATGAAAGAGTATGAACAGTTAGTGATTCAGGCATAAGTTTCGCTGATTCAGACAGGGAGTAATCAAATTCCTCCACTCCTTCACCAGGTAAGCCAATAATTAGATCCATATTAATATTGTTCATTCCCATTTTCCTTGCTAAATGGAATTTCTCAATCGTCTCTTCCACTGTGTGGTGACGTCCGATTGCTTTTAGTGTTGCTTGAGTATATGACTGCGGATTAATACTAATGCGGTCGATTTTCCATTTATTTAATACGTTAAGTTTTTCTTCTGTAATTGTATCAGGTCTACCGGCTTCAACTGTTATTTCACGAATATTTTTCACATCTGGAAATGATTCAACCATTTCCTCGTAAAGCATGTCCATTTCTTCTGCCGTAATACTAGTTGGAGTACCTCCGCCGTAATAAACCGTTGTAATCTTGATATCATTTTCTTTTAGCCATTGACCAATTGCTCTCATCTCATGGTGAAGTCCGCCTAAAAAGGATGTGACAGACCCCTGTCTTCCGTTGATTGCATAAGCCGGGAATGTACAGTAAGCACACTTTGTCGGACAAAACGGAATCCCAACATATATACTGACTTCATTTGCCAGGGAATCAAGGTCAGGTATTACCTCAAGCTGGCGCTCAACAATTTGCTGCATAAGGTTAATTTTTTCATCTGATAATAGGTATTCTTCTTTAAACATTTTATGAATCTCAGATGTTTGCATACCTTCTTGTCTCTTTTTATGGTAAAGCTTTGTTGGACGAATTCCTGTTAAGATACCCCATTTTTGAATCATGCCTGTGTAGTCTTGAAGTAAGGTTAAATAAACATAGGAAAGGGTGTTTTTCACATATCTTAATCGATCCTTTCCAACGAAATGGGAGGGAATTTCCCTTTCCTTGCTTGCTGTAAATTGCTTTCCATCTTCAGAGAGCAGTGCCCCTTTAATAGAAACCTTTTCACTTTCTTCTTCAATAAAAAACTCTGCTTCTAGAGAATGATCGTCATCTGTAAAGCAGAGCTCAGTTTCTTCAAAAAACAAATTACCAATTAACGTTAGCGGTCGATGGAAACGTTCATCTTCAATGCCTTTTATATAAATTTTCATTATAATCACCTTAACTTTTTTTGTGAAAACTTACTTAAGTGTACAAAATAACATCTTGATTGGTCAATGTTAACATATTGTTAATTTTATCATTGAAATGAATTTGGAGAATTGGTTAGCAATAATTTCTAAGAGAACAACCTAATAATATATTGTTTAGGATACAAAAGACATAAAATAATCATAATAATTTCCATAAGTAACTTCATAGAATAATAGTACAAGTAAGACAAGGATTAGAATAGGAGGCAGTATTGTTGAAAAAATTTGCTCCTTTATTATTGGTTGCAATCGCCATAGTGGTAATAGGTTACTTTGATTCTCCTAAATTTGCCGAAAAAGAACAAGCCATTTCAACTTTTCCTGTACCTGAGGAAGAAACAACCTCAGCTACTGCTGCAGAGGAGGAAGAAATAAAGGGAATTCCTGAGCTAGAGAGCCGACTCGTTGATATGTATTTGGAAGATGGATATTCGGTTGAAGTGTATCAGGAGTATGAGGTATATAAGAACGAGCAAGGGAATGTTATGGAGAGGGTTGCAACAGAAAATTATCATTATTTAAGGTATAAGCAATAAAATGCATAGGGACTTCCCTTATGCATTTTTGTCTATTTTCAATTCACGAACTATGTAAGAAATTAATGTATCAAGTGGGTTTATTATAGACTTTGATGTCTTGAGTTCAACTTCCTTGGATGCATCGACCATAGATAATTGAGCAACAGAGATAGCTTTATCTTCTTTCATAAGTTTGTGCAAGTACGTGGATATTTCTTGATCGTATTCCTGTTTTAGACCTTGCATGATTAATTCAAAGGTATTATTAATAACAATTGCTTCTATATCTAAGGATTTTTGCCGGTAATCAGCATATTGCTTGAGACGTTCCATTGTCCCATTTACAGTAGCAGGATTTGTGAATAGAATTGTCTGAGGTTGTTGTATTTGACATATATATTCAAAGTAGGGTTCATCAATTTTAATAATTGGAATTGATATGGAAAGTTGTTCTTCTTGTAAAATAGCAATATAGTTTGTGCAGGTAATAAGAATGGCATGAACATGGCATTCAGCAATCCATTCTATTTGCTCTTTCACTTTCATCTGGGCATCCGCTGCTTTAAATGTTTCATCAGATGTAACCCGATACATTAAAGCCGGGTCAACAAAATGAACTAATTCAATTTCATATGAAGAAAGTGCGTTTTCGATATATTCAATATTTGAATAGTGTGCGTGTAAGCATCCTAGCTTTTTTTCATTTCATTCGCCCCCTTCTTTTGTGTTTTCTCCTTTGGACCTCTTTTATATACCAACATGTATTTTTCCCCAAGATTTAAATCGCTTATCAATTATAACCCAAATACTATAACACCCAATTCCTATTAATGCCCCGAGGGTATTTAAAATAACATCATCAATATCTGCACTTCTTCCGATTCCCAAATTAAAAACTAATGCTAAAACAGTTTGTAAAAACTGTATGAATTCTATTCCTATAGTACAAAGAAGCGAATACCAAATAGCTTGTTTATAACTGTTTGCCCACTTAAAATAAAGCATAGCAAATGTAAATGGAGTAAGCATGATAATATTACCCACAATTTGAAACAAAGCGGAGGGGCTGTACATTATTACGTCAATGATTCCTTTAATAGGTATCAAATTTACAGAATAAAAAATGTAACCAATACTTTCTAACGAATATCTTACACCTTCAAAAAAGAACAAATTTTCGATTGTACTATGATACAATATGCAAAAATATAGAGAGAAACAGATACCCAGTATCCAGTCAAATACATTTTTTATTTTTGTATGTTTCAACAAAAATATCATACAGACAGTGGTAATGATTATATTCACTATGACTTGTAAAATGATAGGCAAGTAATCATTCACATTACTAAAGTAAAAAAATAGACTTTCTCCAAAAAATAATAAAGGAAATATTAATAATAAATATTTCTTCATAACTTATCACCTAATTGATCAAATTCATGTAAAATTCTTTCGAATAATTTCTTTTAAAATAATCGCTTTACAAAGCCTGTACTTTTCGCACTATACCCCATTTTTCCATAAAATTGGTGTGCGTCTTCCCGCTCAGCTCGGTTTCCACTATTTAACCCGATTCCTTCTGCACCTAGGTTCTTTGCGTATTTTTCAGCTTCAGTTAATAGTAGTCTTCCAATTCCTTTACTACGATAATTTGAATCTACAACAAAAGCTATTACACGGGCATAAATACCATCACTGTTGTAAAGTACACCTGTATGAAAACCAATCATCCCTACGACTTTATCATCATTTTCAGCTACAAGAGTATAATGATTTGAAATTTTTTCAATTTGATTAAACCTTATGTTCATTTGCTCAATAGAAGTTGGATAACCAAGTTGTTCCATTAGGGATGCTAAAATAGCTATATCACCTGGAATGGCTCTTCGGACCTTCATCTTTTCCTCTCCTTAAAATAAACCCTAAAGTTTTTTCTATTTTTTGTATGTAGAATTAAAAGTGTACTTAGTAACTTTGAGGAAACGTTAAGTAGCTGTAGTATCTTTAAATCTTACTAAGTACGGAGCTAATAGTGATCCAATAAATGCTATGAACAATCCAACACCTAGTGTTAAAAAAGCATTATTAAAGAGTGATAGGAAATTAATGAAAAGTAACATTGGGATTATTGTAAGAAAAGTAACGATAAAACGCCCTTGGAAAGTAATACGATGCTTTGTACTACACTTGCCACATATTATTGGTTTATAAACCCATCCCCAAAATGACCGATAAATGTTTTTCCAACCAAAAGGTAAATTGCATTTCTGGCATTTTTGCATTCACAAGCACCACCATTTAGTTATTATTCAGTAGATCCCTTCCAAGATCAAAGATTCCTTAACAACTTGTTCCAATTTTAACATATATACCACATTGTTATGTAACAATATTTACCAAAAGCAGAAGAGGCGTTTCTCCTTGGTTGAGAAATCGCCCGATAGCTTGTTTTGAATTAGATATTGATTTAACCTTACAGCTGTTTATCATTAACATACATGATAAGAGCTTCTGCTTCAGCAAAGTCCTCCCTTAAGTAATTTGGAATCTTATCTATTTCACCAGAATTTTCCATGTCGCATTGAGCCATTATTTGTTCGTATGTCATTAGAGCATCTATGTAATTTTCATATTCTTTTTTTGTTAAAACCTCTTCACTTAATTTTTGCCCATTCAGTTTATCAAAGTATGGTTGAATTTTATGTAATACCTCCCTAATATGGTTTAGTTCTGCTATTGGAATTTGGGAGTAATCAATATTTCCATACTCATTACCGTATTCAAGCTTAGAAGTCGTAATGACAGTTAATAACTCTTTGAAATGTAAATATTCGTCTTTTTCTAAATCACCTTTCACATGTGATAATTTTGCATCCAAAAGCAAATAACTTTCCATAGTAGCACTTGATATATGTCTTTTAATATTTTCATATGATCCATATAACTCATCTGCAAGAAAGGTTTGATAAGCCCAAGCACCTGATGGAATAAGCAAACAAACCGTAAAAGCACCTGCTACTAAGCGTTTCCTAATGTATATTTTTATCTTACCTTTCATTTCACCCTTTGCTTTTTTTACTCCCCTTTTACTTCTTTTATGAAGTTCTACTGGAATTTCTATATTTGCTATTTCTTGCTTTAAGTGGTTATTCATAATTCGCCTGCCTCCTTTACATTTTTTCGGAGTTTATTTATCGCTCTGTATAAAACAGTTTTAGCTGTTCCTAAAGGTATATCTAATATTTCGGATATTTCCTTTATGGTATGATCGTGATAAAACCTCAATAAAATAACACTCTTCTCATCCTCTTGAAGAATATCTATTAATTCTTGTACTGATAATAAAGGCAAGTATTGTTCTTCTTCAGCAATTAAATTCTCAAAATCTGCTATTAAAGGTACTACTTTTTTATTTTTTCTAGTTACATTTATTGCACAGTTTATTGTCATTCTTATTATCCATGTTTTGAAATACTCTGGTGTTCTTAATGTGTTTATTTTTTTAAATGACTGATATGCTACTTCTTGTACTACATCTAGAGCATTATCCTTATTTTTCACATAAACATAGGCTGTACGATAGATGTCCTCTTGAAGCTTTTGGAAAAGCTTCAAGAAAGCCTTGTCATCCCCTTTTTGTGCCTTCTTCACCAAGCGAATATTCAAATTAGGACTCCCCCTTTCTTTTTATCCTCATTTATTAGACAAATAACAACCAATTTTGGCTTGAGTATTTTTTATTTTTTTCAAACATAAGATTCGGTAAAGATAATTCTTCCGCTCAAAACTACTTATGAGTCAAAATAGTATTCAAATCCAATACTCCTCCAAAAAGCCACCAAACCCAGAAGTATTTAACATAAAATTCCAGATCTTCAGTAAATAAATCCCCTGAATTTTATACAACTAAACTAAACGTTAGCCCAGCTATATATGATTTAGATGGTAATTTAGTAACATTTGATTTTGATAAACTGTCAGTAAGATTTGGTGAAGTTAAAGAACTACAAATTTTAGAATTAGAGATCAATAAAGCAACATGTGAACCTAAAGTAACTAATGGAGTAAAAAGCTATGCAGTTAGTGCAGCAGCTAAAGGTACCTAAGGAGATCATATGATTGCTGCACTTAAAGATCACTTTGGTGTTACTATTATCGAAGTTGCATTAACTGGTGTTTATGGGGATATTTGCAGAATGTCTTAGTTAAAGAGTTTGGAATATGAACAAGAATTTAAAGCTATATTTTGTGGATATTATATATTTTTCCCCTTAGTATTTATTATTAGTTTCTTTATTTGGATGTATCTGATTAAACAAAATCATTTATGGACTGTATTATCAGATTGTACATCTGTAATCGGGTTGCACTATATAATTACTAGTATTATTTTTGTCTTTTATTATAAAAACAAAATATGATACATAAAAAAGTTAAACTCTATTACTAGATGTTTAACTTTTTTATCGGGTTTGTTTTTCTCTATTATTGATTGCTATAGTAACTTAGGAAAAAAAGTAGAGTTTTTTGCATTTGTGTTTATGTAATGCCAGCTTTTCTCTTAGCTGGTCTGGTGTAAATTAGTAGTTAGCTAGATTGATAAAAAACCTAGAAAGGAAATTAACAACAGAAATAAGCAAACAGCTATACAAATATTCGCATACATTTTTTGTCCATTTTGAAACTCCTCTATTCCCATCACCAACATCAATAAACTGAGAAAAAACATTGCATATCATAGTCTTTAGTAAACAACCCATAGCATCCAAGAATAATTATTATTACTGCAATTATCCTTCTTATCGTTTTTAGCATGATTCCCCCTTAATCAATTTGTTCTTCTTTAATAAGTATGAATTCTCACTAATTCCATATAATGGTATCATATAAACAAACAAGAAAGGAGAAAAAAATCCATGGGTTTTGTTACATTCCTAGTAGTAATACTTGTCGCATCAATTGTTGACTTTCTTTGGCTTGATACGGAGAGTAAGCGTTGGAACTTGTTAAAAAATGGCTCCAAACGACAACAATTAGGATTTTTTCTTTTCTTTATTGGGGCTTCTTCGATTCTTTATATTCTGTTTGGGGTTAAATTCTTGAATTCGTAACTTAATAAATGATTCAACTTAGAAGAACTTACATAACAAATTGCGCGAACATGGGGGACCTTTTTTATTTGCTGGCCTTGCATGCCAATTATTAAGTGCAATGAGGCACGCAATTCCCTCCATTTCTTGATGATTTCGAACCATAATCGCTGTTATCCCTCCATTGCGCGCAATTTATCGGCCATAGCTTGGCGATTTCCCATCATCCCCACTGATATCCTCTATAAAACCTATAATTGAAATCGATCTTTAATAATCTTAACTACTTCTTCTGCCCCCAAATTCGTATTGTTGATTTTTATATATTCTTCCCTAGCAATTTCTCCCTCATGGGAATTCAATCTGTATGTGTGCATCGACTCCTTTAATTCTCTTTCCGACCATTCTACATTTCTTTTGGTTGGCTTATGTTCAAGTCTATTAGGACTTTTATTTCGCTCAAGTCTTTCATCCAGGTCAGCCTCAAGTTCTACAAAGTAAACAGTCCCGCCTTTTGACTCGAAAATTCGGCAGACTTTATCAACATAATCCCAATCTGATTGATGATCAAATGCCCATACATATGTAAAAATCTTTCCATACAAGCTGCTTTTTGATACTTCTTCAAATAGTTCTTGTCGAAATAAGTTGACTAATCTTTTTCCTTCCTGTGTTCCGTAGTTAAAAAACGGATTGACCAAATCAATCGTCATATGATTATGAAACAGCTTTAGTTTAGTCAATTTAGCTAGTTCTTGACCAACTGTCATTTTTCCAACTGCCTGCGGACCAAAAATTAAAACAAATTTCATAAGGCCCCCTCCTTAAAACCAATAATAAAGTAAAGGTATTCTCTTTATCGCCAATAATTCCTCCCTTAAACTTCTTTCAATTTCCCCATAAAAAGAAGGCGTTACCCTTGATTAGGATAAACGCCTCGTATGCGGAGCAATTAGTTTTTACATAAAATCAAAAAAATAACGAGTCACATGAAAAAATACAGGTGATGTATAAGCTAAACTATCAACACGAGTTAAATAGCTTTTGTGCAGCATTTTTAACTTCTCTTGATCTCCAATTAATAAATCTCTTCGTAAAACAGAAATCGTCAAGCTTCCGAAGAAACCACTTAAACTGATTAAAAGACCTGAAAATAGAGCAAATGTACTGTCAAATGGTGTTAAGTACGGATAGATGCAATATGCTGCAGCGATTGTGATTAATGTTGCTCCTATATATCCCTCCCACGTAATGGTCGGATTTGCTGAAGGAACAACCTTTCTTTTTCCAAGATAAGTAGAGATTAAATAATGGGCAATATCATTGAGCTGTGTTAAAACAACTAAAAATAAGACAAGATTCGCTCCGTATTCAGGTGTAGCAAATTGAAAATGTGCTAAGTGACTAAGTCCGAAAACCATCAGCATTAAGCCCCATTGAGTTGAACTAACGGAACGAAGAAAACCACTGGTTCCCTTGCCCAGTAATCGTGGAAACGGTAGAAACAAAAACACATAAACTGGTATAAAGACAATAAACATACCGTACCATCCGATAAAAATCCAATAAAACTGCACAGGAATCGCCAAATATGACCAAAGAAATAACCGTCGATCTGCTTTCCTTGTTTTCATCATTGAAAAATATTCCTTTAATGCAAAAAAGCATAACAACATCAATGAAAACAATGAAACAATGGGATTAAATAACGTAGCGATACAAAAGACCGCAAACATCCCCCACCATGTTTTGACACGCATGAAAACACCCGAAAAATCTTTTTTCGGTTGCTTTTTGCTCGTAAAGATAAAAATGAGATGTACACAACTTAAACTAAGAAAAATAATACCTAATGTCCAAAGGGTTGATATCACCTTTATTCCTCCAACTTTGTATTTCTATTGTATAATTAAGGATAGAATATTATGGAAGAATTTAAAAGAGGGAAACGAAATGACTTCAAAAACGTTTATTTATATTTTATTAACTGACACAGGAACATTATTTACTAAGTCTATTAAAAAATATACAAAAGCTCCTTATAATCATGCTTCCATTGCATTTGATGCACATTTAACTGAAATGTACAGCTTTGGAAGAAAAAATCCCAATAACCCTATTAACGGAGGATTTGTGAAAGAAGATATCCATACAGGAACATATAGTAAGTATCCTGAAACAACCTGTGTTATCTACAAGCTGGAAGTAACAAGCCGGGATGTGGAAAAAATGAGAAGGGTATTGAATGTTTTTATTAAGAATCAAAAAAGATTTCTTTATAATTTAATTGGTGTTTTAGGTGTTTCCTTAAATGAACCTGTTGAATTCAGCAATTCGTATTTTTGCTCACAATTCGTTGCTGAAATGCTTCATCGGTCCGGTATTAAGTTATGGGATAAACTCCCTGCCTTGGTAACCCCTGATGACTTTCGCAGAAATCCACATTTCCAACTCGTATATGAAGGAAAGCTAACGGATTATCCACTAATAAAAAAATAGAAGAAGGGAAAGTATAAACTCCCCCTTCTTCTTATTGATCAATTTTAATTTTACGTAAAAAATCCTGTCTTTGTTGCTTGCGAAAATGCTCTTTGACCATATAATCCACACCTTGTTGATTATTAGATCGTGTCACCCAATCAGCAGCACGCTTTACTTCAAACGGTGCATTCCACATCGCAACACCTAATCCAGCTGAAGAAATCATCCCGATATCGTCCTCAGCATCACCAATTGCCACCGTTTGATCTAAAGGAATGTTCAAATGACTCGCTAAAGCACGCAACCCATTCTCCTTTGATACTCCCTTTCTGACGATGTCAAAGCTAATTGATGACAAATGACTTCGAATATCGACCATGTCAAAAGCTTCCTTTACGACGGTCTCTGCTTCCTGTTTTTCATCTTCATGTTTAAAATGAACATCTATTCTCGTTGCAGAAACCGGTTCATCACGAAGAGTATCTCCCAGGGAATCCACAAACTGAACAGGATAAAACATCGAATCTGATGTATTGAGTATCGATTTGTTTAATAAATTCGGTGATACTTTTTTTCGATTTCCTATTGAAAATCTTTCATGTGTAAGACGAATATTACAATTGAAGTTTTCTAATACTTGCACAAGATTGAATGTTGTTTCTTCTGAAATCCGCTTTTCAAATAATGGCTTATCTAAATTTTCTGAGATGAATGCTCCGCCATGTGTAACGAGTAAAGAGTCCAGCTTTAATGCTTTTGCCAGCTTTCTCGCAGATTGAAAATGTCTATTTGTTACAAGCGTCACATACACTTCTTTACCCTTCACAAATTCAATTGCCTCTTTCGTGGATGGCTGAAGACGACCATTTGATCGAAGCAATGTTCCATCAATATTCAAAGCAAGTAATCGATAAGCAGTCACAACAGGTCCCCCTTCTACAGATGTCAAAACCTATTATGAAGTTATGTCCCTTTTAGGAAAAATAGAACAATAGATGGGACATGATAAATTTTCCGCAACAAAAAAACAGAACGGAACCTAGTCCATTCTGCATCAAATTTACAAATGTATATGTATATAGGGTCGTCTTACTGACTTCCGTACATTTCCTCAAGCGGCTTCATAATGATTTTGTTTAATTCTGTTACAACCATACTTAAACGTTGTTCTGCAGCCATTAATTGAGAGATTAATTCATGCTGTTGAACAAGCTGCACAGATTTTTGTGCCTGATCAATTTCATCCTGCGTAATTTCTTCACCTTGCATTTGTTTTTGCTGAAGGTTTAATTGAATATTACGGAAGTTTTCAAACATTCTGCTTGCAGATTCATCCGCATTCACTTCTTCATAAAGTCTTTTTAGGTTTTTGAAATCATCACTTTCACGTAGTGCTTTTTCTAAGTTGTATGCAACATCATATAAATTCTCTGACATATGATGAGCCTCCTTTCTAGTTTTAACCTATGTAGGCTCTTCCTTCACTATAACAAACTCTTTTCAAAATTGCATTTGATGTGAGGAATTTACTAAATAAACATGACAATGATTGCTTGTAATCCTCCAATGATTCCACCAAGCAGTGCCCCAAGATATGTAATCATCTTAAACTCTCTACGGGAAATAGAGAGAATAATGTCCTCCAGCCGGTCCACTGCAAAGGTTTCCACCTGTTCACGCACAACTTCTTCCAGCTTTAATTTCTTAAGCATTTCTTCAAGATGTGAGGTCAGATATTGAATGGAGAGAGTCACCATCTTCGGAAGCCATTCCTGAATGATTTTATCTTCATTTGGCTTTAAGTAAGCTGAGATTGGCTTTGATAGCAAATCCTGAACATTTAATGTCTCAACGACTGTATTTACTATTGTCGAGCCCTTCTCAAAGATGCCCCATTTTTGATCCAGTTCATCAAGAGTCATGTCTTGAATCTGATTCCATTCCCGACCAATTAATGTTGTGATGAGTACATGTGTTTCTTTGTTTTTCAAAAATTTCAAGACTTCGGGTTGAACCTTGTCTACAAGGCTTTCATTTCCTAAAAACATCCCGATCATATTTCCGAGCATTCCTCTAGTCGCCAAAAAGTCTTCGATCATTTTTTTGAGTTTTTGTTTGCCTTCATTACTTTCAAAATAGGAAATACCTTTATCAATAATAAATTGTCCAATTTTAGGGATGGCGACATATGCCTCATCTAACAGGTTTTTTGGAAGCAGTTCTTGAAGTGGTTTGCTTTTATTCTCGTGAACCAGCTCTTCATATTTTCCCTGTAGAAACGTTTTGAGTAGCACATCAGCCTTTTGCGATGGTTCGTTCACATTAAAAGACTCCAGAATTTGCTCAACAGATTTTTCTGAGTTCGTCACCTTTTTCACTTGTGTTTCTCCCCATGAAATGAGCTGGTCTTGAAACTCCGCTTGCAGAAATTTCCGTTTAATTCCTTCAGCTGTTAACAAATGCTCCACAACCATTTTTCCTAACTGAGTTGCAAGCTCATCTCTTCTCTTTGGAATCAATCCAGGTGTAAAAGGTACTCTTTTCCCTAAAAAATAGATTGCTTTATAGGGGCGAAATAACATTTTAATAGCCAGGGAGTTTGTCACTCCTCCAATTGCTGCCCCAACAATTATCATGATTAATGCTGTTATCATTTGATCCATTATCATCTACCTTCCACAACATCACCGATTTTTTTTCGTCACATACGATGTTATATCAACATCTGCCTAAGAACATTATAGAGGTTGGCTTCATCTCGAGCAAATGAGGGAATTACATGATACAAAAAACAATTGAAATTACAGAAAATGTAACTTCTAATCTTGATATATGTGAAATAAGTGTTGGCCTTAGAGAACATCTGGGTCTCTCCAAAAATATTCTTACTCTGAAAATTAGCTGCGGGATGCATACTGTGTCCTGTCCAATCGTATTTATAGATGAAGAGGATCTTAGTTTGTCCTTACCTGCCGGTATCTTTGATGAACTTCATCTACCACATCAAACCCTGTCACTTCAAGGACAATTAGTTAACCAAAGACATCTAAAGCTTGGTCCCATCATCGGTCTTTTAACTGAAATCAAAGAAAAAGATCACCATGTACACTTTGGATCCATCCATGAGTTTTGTAAAGAGCTTGCTGCATATTGTTATACCAATGGTTGTTTATTCTATATTTTTTCCTTTTCATCTTATAACAAAGAAATGATGCAGGGTTATTGTTTTCACCAAGATATATGGATAAAAACCATTGTGCCCTATCCTGACGTTGTACACAACCGAATTCATTCTCGAACCCTGGAAAAATCAAAGAAGTTTTTGGATCTTACGTCTGATTTAATTGAAAATAAAATACCGTATTTTAATGATCGCTTTTTAAACAAATGGGAAGTGCATCAAATTCTTTCAGCAAATGAACATCTCCTACCCTATCTACCTGAAAGTCAATTGCTAGAATCGAAGAACATATTAAAAAATATGCTCACTGAGAAAAAGGATCTTTTTATTAAGCCAATCAACGGTAGTCAGGGAAAAAGAATCTTTCGGGTAAAACAAACTGACGAAAATCAATACGTTCTCGATTACACAACATTTTCCGGAGATATCAACAAAGAATATCAAAGTTTTGAAGAGCTATTCAAAACATTATATCCCAGATTAAAAAAGGAAGGCTTCCTTTTGCAAGAAACAATTCCTCTTAAATCCTATAAAAATCGCACCCTTGATTTCCGGTTTTTATGTCATAAAAAAGACCGTCACCAATGGAAAGTTACTTCTGCTGTGGCAAGAGTATCAGCAGATCATCAGTTTGTCGCAAATTTAGCAAGGGGAGGCGAGATTTATAAAACGAAAGAATTGCTGCAAGAGCTTTTCGGAGAGAAAGAAGCAGGTCATTTGCGGAAATTATTAGCTGAACTTTCCATAGAAATAGTAGAAGTGATCTGCATTCAGGCTGGTGGAGAATTCGGGGAATTTGGTATTGACCTTTCACTAGATGAAAATGGTCACCCTTGGATCATTGAAGTAAATACAAAACCTTCAAAATCAGAGGATGATCTCAAATCCGGAAAAGTCCGGCCGTCAGCCAAATCCATTATCCAATATTGCCTTTTTTTATATGAACAAAAGCGCAAGCGCCTTGATTAGCCTAGGGCAAATAAGACGATTTAGAATAGAAGGCGTTCTTTGCCTTCAATTCTAAATTGGTTAGACCCAAGAGGGGCTAGGCGTTGGCAGTTTAAGAACGCGACGTACTGTCGCGAAAACTGCACTTGCACATCCTGTGCTTCGGAGCTGGATGTCGAAACGCTTATCCACAGTTCAAGAATTTTATCCTTTACCAGACGAGAACAAAGATAGCCGGCATTTTAGACAAAAGGAGTGTTGTGCTTGGAACGGATATCATTAGGAATAATGGCAGTCCACCTATCACATGAACATGGATACGTGACAGAGATTGCCAAACGAAGTTCTTCATATGGGATAAATTGTGTTCGATTTGTCCCTGCTTCTATTGACCCTATAGACTTAACGATTACAGGTGAAACGTTTGATCCACAAACGCAATCCTGGATAAGTGATACATTTTCAATTCCTCCATTTATTTATGACCGCTGCTTTTACAATCAAAGTAAAGCTTCTAAGAGATGTAAACCAATTGTCGAGTGGTTGAAAAAAAATCCTGTTACCACGTTTTTAGGATTTGGGTTACCTGATAAATGGAAGGTTTATTCTATCATTCAAAAAAATAACCATCTAAATTCATACTTACCTGACACTGAGCTGATTTCAACACCAATGCAAATTTTAAATCGCTTAAGAAATGATTCAAGTTGTTTATTGAAGCCTGTTGTTGGATCAAGAGGTATCGGCATTGTTGCCATTCACCAAACTCAAAAAGATATAACGATCACATACCATAGCGGTCCTGATAAAAAAACGAAATCGTTTGAACATGTAGAACGATTTATAGACTGGAGTGAACGTCTACTAAAGCAACAAAGCTATCTTCTTCAACCTCTCCTTCCACTTGTCGATCGTGAAGGATATCCATTTGATATACGCATTCTTCTCCAAAAGGATGCTGACGGTAGCTGGTCACTAGTTGAAAAAGGGGTAAGAAAGGGGTACCAAGGATCATTTTTATCAAATCTAACAACTGGTGGAGAGCCCGTTACCTATAAGCAGTGGTCTGAGCAGCTCACACCCAGTCAAAGATTTCTTCTTGAAGATGAGCTATCCACGATTACTTCACATCTTCCAACCCTACTTGAAGACAACTTTGGTCGACTATTCGAGCTTGGAATTGATATCGGCTATGCCAAAGACGGCTCAATCTGGGTATTGGATGTAAATTCAAAGCCCGGGAGAAAAACATTCATTGAAACAAAGCCTGAGTTAAAACACACACTTTACGATTCACCATTAGCTTATTGCAACTATTTGAGCTCGAAAAATAACCAAAAAGGAGCTACGATCATTGACTAAGATATACTCAATCCAACAAACGGATTCACAGGATTTTATGATTCATTTACCTAAACATTCACAGCTTGATGAAGAGATTCACTCCGTATCATTTGGTACGTTCATCATGCCTTGTGAAATTGTTTTTGAAGATCACTTACAAGATACGATTTTCGTTTCACAGGAAGTAGCCAAACAGCTTCTTCTCCCTGTTGGTGGAAGCACTACTCTTATAACACATGAAAACATTTTATATTTAGGACCTATTATCGGTATTTTTACAGCAGGATTTACCGAGTCACTATTACGACCAATTGGTGAGCGTTCTCTCTTTTTCGCGAAGTTCTTATCAATAGATGATTCACTGGGAATACACTCTTATGTGTTCGGAGCCCATCATATTAATTGGGAGGAAGGAACAATCGAGGGATACACATATGGAAAATCGGGCTGGAAAAAAGAACTCTTTCCATTCCCTAATGTTGTGTACGACCGTCTTCCTAATCGGCGGATCGAAAACCACAACGCACTTAAACTAGTCAAAAAACGGCTCACAGAAGAATACTCTATACCTTGGTATAACCCCGGCTTTTTCAATAAATGGTCCATTCATCAACTTCTCATTCATGACCATGATGCTTCCTTATATTTACCTGAAACCATTCATACACCAACAATAAGTCAAATGGAAGAGATGCTTGCAAAATACCAAAGCATTTACTTAAAACCTGCAAATGGCAGCTTAGGATTAGGCGTATATCATCTTATGTATTCTCGTGAAGATAATATGTATTACTCCAGATATCGTGACGACCATGAAATCAATCGACTCAGGAAATATCCTTCACTTGAAAGCTTTCTAAAAGCATGCTTTAAAGACAGACGGCTCTCAAGCTATTTAGCCCAACAAGGAATAAAACTAGCCCGAATAGATGGTAAACCGATTGATTTTCGCATTCATACAAATAAAGATGAACATGACGAATGGAGGGTTACCGCTCTTGCGGCAAAGGTTGCAGGCAGAGGAAGTGTAACCACCCACTTAAACAATGGTGGTGTTGTGAAAAGCCTGGAGGAAATTTACGATGATCCACAAGAGAGAGTGAAAGCCCTCCATTATTTAACAGAAGCTGCAATCAAATTAAGCGAAAGAATTGATCAACAGATTACAGGCTTTATTGGAGAAATTGGCTTTGATTTAGGAATTGATGTAGATGGAAGGATATGGATGTTTGAGGCGAATTCTAAGCCTGGAAGATCCATCTTTTCACACCCTGAGCTAAAAGATGCTGATCTATTAACCCGCAAAGCATCCTTGCAGTATGGCCTTTATTTATCAAAAAAAGCGATTCTTCAACCTGAGGAACTTGTAAATGGAGACCTATAAACACCCACTTGTTGGCATATTCGCAAGTAAGGGACAAAAAAAGGATACATTCCATGGTGATATCACTGTTTTTAAAGCCATTCAGAAGGAATTGAAAGAAAATGGTATTCTATCATTTGTTTTTACAACCGCCGGCATTCACGAAAAAGGTATAACAGGATATGTTTATTTTGAAGGTTACAAAAGATGGGGAAAGATCTCTTTCCCTTTTCCAGATCTAATTTATAATAGGATTTCAACAAGATCTGAAGAATCCTCCTTAGAATTTCAACATCTAAATGAGCTGTATAGACAGAAAGAAAAACCATTCTTTAATCCCTGCTTTTTCAACAAATGGGATTGCCACTTGATCCTTTCTCAAGAGAAAAACCTGCAAATTTACTTACCTGAGACCTGGATGTACACGAAACAATCAGATCTGGTTAAACTCCTTCATACATATCCTTCACTCTACGTAAAACCAGTAAATGGTTATAAAGGCAGCGGAATCATGAAAGTTATAAAAAACGAACATCACTTTACAGTTCAAACAACATGGGAAAAAAGGACACTTTCAAATGTAGAATTTTCAAATTGGCTGGAGAACTCTCTTAAACCTAATTTGTATATATTGCAGGAGGAAGTTCAAACGGATAAGTTTGAAACATGTAAATATGATTTACGGGTTCTTTGTATGTATACAGAAGGAAGATATACATCTGTTGGCATTGGGGTCCGTAAGGCGAGGAAAGAATCCATTGTTACACATGTCCCTAATGGAGGAGAGATTCTTCCCTTTCATAAAGTTCAAGACCGCTGTTCCATTAAGCAAATAGACTGGTTAGCTAATGAGGTCGGAAACACGTTAACAAAGAAGATTGGGTTCATTGGAGAATTTTCAATGGATATAGGTTTAACATCAACCGGTTCCCCTATTCTTTTTGAGGTGAATTCAAAACCGATGATATTTGATGAAAAGGATATTCAACATAAGCGGATTATTCTGTTAGGTGAACTCTTTCTTTCCCTAACCAAAAATTCCAGTATTAGGTAGCAGGAATTCCCCTCTTTTTGCCGTATCATTTCAATATAACAGGAAAGGAGCGGTTTTAGTTGATTACACATTTCCAATACAAACCAATGTTCAAACAAGCACATTTACCTGGTTGGCGAATTTCCTTTTACTTTCGTGGAGCACACTATGATGGGGTGTATCATAAAAATGGACAAATTGAGTGGGGATCCCAAAAGCCTCCTAAAGAAGCGGAAACAGACCTCCAATCACAAATTCACGAATTAATGCTTTTTCATGTTTATGAATGAGCATATCTCCTCTCGCACAAACTATGTGTCATAGGAGGGTTTAAAAGATGACCGATAAAGAATTAGGTGTAAAGCAGGATCTTGATTATGAAGGTAAAGACAAAGCTTATTTAGATATAGATCGCATCATTAATGAAGGGTTATCAGGTGGCTCTGTCCACATGAGGGAGGATTCTACAAATATTGAAGAAGCCCGCGATCTAATAGAAGAAGATCCTCCATATAATGCTGATAAGTAGACAGTTCATATCGAACTGTCTTTTTCCTTTTATACATGTTGTTTCTTACTTATAATAGAGGTATGGACAATGGATAAAAAGGAGTACTTTCATGTTAGATAACTTGATGAACCATTATAAAAACGCAATGACAACTACATATATTCCACATGATACGACTTATGACTGGTTTCAGACAGATACAGGTCAAGTTTTTGGTATTTCGAAAACAGCTATACACGATAATGAAAAAGAATTACTCTCCTCCCTCTTTCAACCATTAGAAAATATTAGTGAAGATTCATTTACAATCAGTCAACAAAAATGGTATACATTTTTATTTTCAGAAGAGATGGGACAATCTCCATTGCCTACTGAAAACGCATCTGTTCGTTTTTATTATTTTTTCTTAAAACAACCGATTGATGATAAACAAAACTTTGAAGAAGCTGTAAAAGGAATCATAAACTCCGAGCTTGTTATTTGGTTAAGCCTGTCACACGGAATCATTGTAGAAGACAAACCTCAAGTCACACTTGAAATAGATATGTTAAAAGACTTTAGTGATACACTGACAACCGACTTTTATGTTGAACCTTTTATTTATATAGGACAGCTACAAAAAAATGACGAAGATCTAAAGAAAAAGTTTTTATTAGAACAAAGCTGTTTTCATACTTTACATCGAACTAGTAATCGCGAGAAAGTGATGAGCTTTTATGAGGCACTTCCGATTCTCATCATGAGAGCCCCTACTGCAAGTAAAAAAGATATACTCTCAAATCATTTACTAGAGGCAATAGAGGACAAGGAACTTCACCATACGATTGAAGCATTTTTCCACTCAAATTTGAATGCATCATCTACAGCGAAAAGATTATTTATTCACAGAAATAGTCTTCAATATCGACTGGAGAAATTACTAGAAAAGACAGGATTGGATATTCGTACATTTTCAAATGCAGCCTTTATCTTTCTAGCAAGTATTTTGGTTCATTATGAAAACTAGGATAGCGTTTACAAGTTGCACAAAAGAGCCTAGTATTTTTCGTGCAACTTGTACGTTTACTTATTTAAGTGAAATCCCTTACAATAAAACCAAGTTAAAACGCTTTCAAATACGGGGAGGAATTAAAATGGCTGAGTTAAAATTAGATAATATTTATAAAATTTATGACAATAAAGTAACGGCGGTAGAAGATTTCAATCTTCATATCCAAGATAAAGAATTTATCGTATTCGTAGGTCCATCTGGTTGTGGGAAATCTACTACACTTCGTATGGTTGCAGGTTTAGAGGAAATTTCAAAAGGTGATTTCTTCATCGATGGAAAACGTATGAATGATGTTGCACCAAAAGACCGTGACATCGCGATGGTATTCCAAAACTACGCTCTATATCCACATATGAATGTATATGATAACATGGCATTCGGTCTAAAACTTCGTAAATTACCAAAAGACGAAATCGAACGTCGTGTAAACGAAGCGGCTAAGATTTTAGGACTTGAACAATACTTACAACGTAAACCAAAAGCATTGTCAGGTGGTCAACGTCAGCGTGTTGCTTTAGGTCGTGCGATCGTACGTGATGCAAAGGTATTCTTAATGGATGAGCCTTTATCAAACCTTGATGCTAAGCTTCGTGTACAAATGCGTGCTGAAATCACTAAACTTCACCAACGCTTACAAACAACAACTATTTACGTAACACATGACCAAACTGAAGCGATGACAATGGCTACACGCCTTGTTGTATTAAAAGATGGTCTTATTCAACAAGTTGGTTCTCCTAAAGAAGTGTATGACAAGCCTGAAAATGCGTTCGTTGGCGGATTCATCGGCTCACCAGCAATGAACTTCTTCAAAGGTACTTTAACAGATGGCAAATTCTCATTCGGAAAAACATCTGTAGCTGTACCTGAAGGAAAAATGAAATACCTTCGTGAGCAAGGCTATGTGAATAAAGAAATCTTAATGGGTGTTCGTCCTGAAGAAATCCATGATGAGCCTGTATTCATTGAATCTTCTCCAGCTTCAAAAATTACAGCTAAAATCGAAGTTGCCGAGTTAATGGGTGCTGAAACAATGCTTTACTCTGAAATCGATGGTCAATCTTTCGTAGCTCGTGTTGACTCTCGTACTGACGTAAAACCAGGTCAATCACTTGACTTAGCATTAGATATGAACAAAGCTCACTTCTTCGATAACGAAACAGAATTAAGAATTCGTCCAGCTGGCGAGAAATAAGATAAACATTGAGAGAGGGTCCATTCTGGCCCTCTCTTTCTTATTCTTGAATAGAAGTTGTTTCTTGATGCTGACAACTTGGACAGTAAAAATAATGTAAGCATAGATGATTTTCTAGTGAAGCTGGTTGACCATCATAGAGTTTCATAATGTCAATATCCATATATGCACTGTAATCATCAAAATAATCCGTTATCTTACCCTGATCTTCCATAATCGTATGACAATTTGGACATTGTAACGTTTTCTGCTCAAGCCCGTTACACAAAGGACATAAATGCATCATGTCATCCCCTTTATTACTCTCATAGCTATAGAATCCCAAAATAAATCATCATTTATGTAAGTTCTCTAGGATATTAGAATCTTTAAATATAAGCGTATAATTTTGAAAGCCTTGCTTCATAATACAAACAATCCCAGAGATTTTTTCTTTTCTTCTATACAACAAGCAATAAGAGATGAAAAAAATTACCAAAAAAAATGAATATAATAAAAGAAAAAATCCATAATACTTAGTAACAACAACGCAACACACAACCAGCTACCTTTTATCAATGGGTTACGCCGAGTTAGGCTATGAAGGACAACTTCCTCCATATGTTGGTGCAATCCCAGCTAACCCAACCATTAAAAACCTATTATGAGGAGATGAATATAAGATGGCACAAAATAGTTCAAACAGCAATTCGTCAAATCAATTAGTAGTACCAGGAGCAGCTCAAGCAATTGATCAAATGAAGTATGAAATCGCTTCTGAGTTTGGTGTTAACCTTGGTGGAGAAACTACTTCACGCGCTAACGGTTCTGTAGGTGGAGAAATCACTAAGCGTTTAGTATCAATGGCTCAACAATCTATGAGCGGATTTTCTCAACAATAACAATTCCATATAATTGGCTAGAGACCAACACAATGTGTTGGTCTCTTTCAGTTGAATGAAAATGTATCAAACAAGTTCTTTCGACCATATAGTATAAGTAAACCCTCAAATGATCTTATATGTTTTCACCATCATTCCTCGTAGAGAAAATGACTTCCCTATTCACATACCTTTTTTGAAAAGGAGCTGAATGATATGTTTGATGCGATTGATTGGAAGCAAGTTGGGTTTGTTGGTTATACATTATTTCATGAATATATGATATATGTTCGTTTTCCACAAATATACTATTGGGATCAAGTAAAGAAAAAGTCAGATTAACCGTCAATCCTCTATTAAGCATGTTTATTTCCATTATTTACGGATATACGTTACATTAGTGAAAACACAGCATAATTAAGAGGTGAGTTTTAGTAATGAATATCGCATTATTTGGGGCAACAGGACGTGTGGGAAAAGAACTTTTATCTTCTCTTTTACGTGATGGTCATTTCATCACAGCACTTGTTCGCTCTCCTGAGAAAGTGGATGTAGCATCACCCAACTTAAACGTCATAGCAGGTGATGCAGCACAGTATGAAGATGTTTTAAAAACAATCAAAAACCAGGAAGCTGTCATTAGCGCATTAAGCACAGATGGTCAACAGCTTCTCTCAACAGCAACTCCTCATATCATCAAGGCGATGGAGTCCAATCAAATCAAGAGGATTGTAACAATTGGAACGGCAGGTATCCTCCAATCCCGATCTCAACCGGATCTATATCGATATCAATCAAACGAATCTAGAAGAAAAACAACAAGAGCCGCTAAAGAACATGTAACAGCCTATCAATACCTTCAATCCAGTTCCTTAATGTGGACGATTGTATGCCCAACTTATCTTCCAGATGGAACCTTAACGAAAAATTACCGTTTTACTCCTGACTTTCTTCCTCCAAACGGAAAGGAAATCTCTGTCCAAGACACAGCACATTTTGCTTATCATGAACTTTTAAACAATAAATTTATTTATAAACGAGTTGGGATTTGCTACTAAAAAAAGGGCTGGCAGCCCTTTTTTCTTTTCCATTACTCTTCTACTGTAACTGCAGTTCCATATGCAATAATTTCTGATGCATTTTGCATGACCGCGGATGATTCAAGTCTCATACATACAATGGCATTAGCACCCTTTTCTTTCGCGTCCTCAACCATACGAAAGATCGCTTTTTGCCGAGCTTCTTCCATCATTTCTGTGTATTCTTTTAGTTCGCCGCCAACAATTGTTTTTAACCCGGCCATTAAATCTTTTCCAATATGTTTAGATTGAACAGTACTGCCTCTAACAAAACCCTTATATTCCTTTGTTGCTTTACCTGGAACTGTCTCAGTAGTCACGATAATCATTTTTGTCGTCCTCCTTTTTTTCATCTATTCGAATCTTAATAAAGGTTATAACTAAAACAAGCAATGAAAGAAAATAAATGAAAAAGAATCCAATGGCGATTTTTATGTTAATAAATAAAAAAATAATTCCAACAATCTGTGTCATAACGGCAGAAAACATGCTTATGTACTTTAGTTTTTCCATCCCCATCTTCCTTCCTCTCTTCACCTTCTACTATACCTTGTTTCCCTTTAAAGATGAATGGTTTTCATCCGACATTATACGTCGCATAGGTACTAAGAACTATCGCAGGACTATTGTCGTATTTTCCTTCAAATAGGTTTCTCACCAAACAAGAGGAGGTAAGTAAAGAGAAAACAAACAACATTTTTCATGGAGGAATTCATATGAATAAACCCATTACATTACAATTCTCATTTAAAAATCATTTACGAATTGATCAAGTGATAAAAATTAGTCAATTAGCAAAATCCTATAACGGAAGTATTTACTTAGTCACGAGAAATAAAAGCGTTATCAACGCTGAAAATTTCACTACCTTTATTACCTATTTATTAACGGTTAAAAACGGACAAGAAATAACGTTCATTATTAATGGAGAATATTCACATTTAAAATTAAACGATTTAAAGAAGATCATTTCTTCAGAAGCAAAACTAGCGAAAAAACCAATGTTACAACCAGCTATGAAAGCAAATATGGAGTAAACAAACTAGGAGGAATCATTCATGGTACGAACTATTTTAATGGTCGTTGGAGCAATTGTCGTTATTAGCATCTTACTTAATTTCATTTTTTAATTTGGTCTTATCAAAATCCAATTTGAAAGGATGATCTTTCATGAAAGAACTTAACCATTTAATTGTTGCATTTGACGGGACAGACGATAGTAAAGATGCACTTGAATTAGGAATTAATATGAGTAAAAAAATGAACTCTCAATTATCAGTCGTATATATAGCTAAAGAAAAATCACTAAATCCCTTAACAGACCAGGATCAAACACCTTTAATTTCACCCGTTCACTCTTATCCGGTTGGAGAAATGAGAAACTACCCTGCAATACCTGTACCACAGGACCAGGAACTTAACCCTGAATCATCTGAAGTTTTTCCTGACAAAAGTCAAGAAGAAATCGCTCTGGAAACCGAGGCAAATCGTATACTTCAACATCACCATGCGAAAGCAAATGTCTCTGTATCCTACGGTGAACCTTCTGATGCAATCGTCTCCTACGCCCAAGAAAATGAAGGTGATTTGATCATCGTCGGTAACCGTAATATTAGCGGATTAAAAAAATTAATTTTTGGCAGTGTCAGTGAAAAAGTCTCACAATTATCAACCATTCCAGTGTTGATAGCAAAATAATGTACTTTTTCTTAAAGGTAGAATTTATTTTCTACCTTTTTTATTTTTGTTAAAAACTAAATACTCTGATCATCCATGCCGATATACCTAGTAAGTATATATTTACGAAATGGGGAATTATTTTCATGGGTATCTTATCGTTTAGAAAAGAGAAGAAAGCCGTTAATTCAGTACAAAACGAAGATTACGAAGCACTTTTATCAAAAGTTGTTTTACAAATAGACGAACCGGAATTACTCTCACAAATCAACATGCTCGACATCACAAAACACGATCTCGCGATTGCATTGAAAGTTAAACCTTATATTGAAGAAAACATTCAAGAAATTGTTCAAACTTTTTACGCATCATTTGAAGCCGGACAAGGTCTTATTGATATTATTAACAAACACAGCTCTGTTGACCGCTTAAAAGAAACGCTTAAAGCACATGTTTTGAAAATGTTTGATGGACACATGGATGCTGAAGATGTGAAAAGAATGAGAAGAATCGCACATATCCATGTAAAAATCGGACTTGAGGCAAAATGGTATATGGCTGGATTTCAGCGGCTTCTTGCATCCGTTATTCATACAATTGAGCCACACTTCCACTCGAAAAGTGAAATTATACAAGTCATTCAGAGCATCAGTAAATTATTTAGCTTGGAACAACAGATTGTTTTAGAAGCATATGATCGTGAATATGCTTCTGTCCGAGCAGAAAGTGAGCATGAAAAACAGCAAATTCGTGCGGAAGTAAATCACCTGGCTGTACAATTAGCAGATACGACTGATCATACAAAAGCTTTTATACAGGAAATTCTCGCTCAATCACAAGAAATCGCTTCTTATTCGGTTGACCGTTCGGAAGCTGCCGCAACCGCGGAAGAACAAGCTCACCACGGAAAAAGTGATTTAGAAAAGCAAAGTAAACTAATGACATTCATTGAACAAAGCAATGTTGAAATCCTTGAAAAAATGAAGTCTCTGGAGCAAACATCTGAGAAAATTAATCAAGTTGTTTCAATCGTGACATCCATTGCGGAACAAACAAACTTATTAGCATTAAATGCAGCGATCGAATCAGCCCGTGCCGGGGAATATGGAAAAGGTTTTGCTGTTGTAGCAAGTGAGGTTCGCAAGCTTGCAGAAGAAACAAAAAGTTCTGTACAGGGTGTATCTAGCTTAATCACAAATATTCACACTCAAATTGACAGTATTTCCGACTCGATTAATAAAGTGGCAGATTTAACAACCAAAGGATCAGATCAAATGGACGATATGAGTTCATTTTTTGATACGATACTTGATATTATGAACAAAAATAAACAACAAAGTGAGCAAGCAAAAACAGACCTGACAAACTTTACAGATGTTATAAATGACGTCTCAAATGCGATCCATTCAATCGCCGACACTTCGGACCAATTAAAAGATATGGCAAAAACAATATAAAAAACACCCTAAAAATCAGTGAACTTTTTCACTGATTTTTCTTTTTGCAAATTAGTATATCAACAAAACGTTTATCGAATTTAGAACATTCATAATACTGTTTTAAATTGACACCAAAAACTAGACTGGTATAATACTTTTGTACGAAAAAGCGTAAAAGCGTTTAAGTTATAAAGGAGTATTTCATGAATAAAGAAAAAGGAATGTTTCATTTTAAAGAAGCTGTCGGGCTTCTCCTTCTTATATTAGCTGTTATTTTTCTAAGTTTATTTTTGTTAAAAACTGAACCACATATAGCGCTGCTCAATTGCTTGTTGGTAATATTACTAATTGGATTGTTACGAGGCTTCGGATGGAAAAATTTGGAGGATGGCATGATGAAAGGAATTCAAAGTGGTATCCAGCCAGTTGTTATTTTAGGATTAATCGGTATGTTAATTGGTGCCTGGATGAGCAGTGGAACCATTCCAACGATCATGACGTATGCCTTAACGATCATCAACCCCGATTACTTGCTTATCACATCACTATTTTCTTGTATGGTCATCTCAAGTTTAGTTGGAAGCTCTTTTACAACAGTGAGCACAATCGGAGTTGCTCTTATGGGGGCAGGAATTGCAATCGGCTTACCAATCGAATGGGTTGCCGGAGCTATTATCTCAGGAGCCTGTTTTGGGGATAAAATGTCTCCTATGTCAGACACAACAAATTTCGCTTCAGGTGTTGCAAAGGTTGATTTATTTACTCATATAAGACATATGTCTTTAACAACGATTCCGAGTATACTTATTACAACGGTTATTTTCTTTATATTGGGAAGAATGGCTCCTATCGATGTTACATCACTTAGTGAGATGAAAATCATGGTCTTGGCAATTGAATCACAAGTTAAGGTGAGCAGCTTAACCTTGTTATCTCCTATTATTGTAATCGTTTTGGCCATTAAACGAATACCCGTTATCCCTTCATTAATTATCGGTATAGTGACGGCGGCAGTAACGGCAGTCAGCATACAAGGAATTTCCTTTAGTCAGTTTCTACATGTCTTACAAAATGGTACATCCTTTTCAATTGAAAATGAACAAATAAGCAATATGTTAAATCGTGGCGGCTTACAATCTATGATGTGGTCGATTTCACTTATTCTAATCGCATTTGCTTTTGGAGGATTGTTGGATTCTCTTAACATCATTCCAACATTATTAAACGGGTTAATAGATCGAATTCATTCAAAAGGACAGTTGATTCTTTCAACAGCTTCTTCTTCGCTAGGTGTCAATTTACTTACTGGGGAGCAATACTTGTCTATTTTAATACCAGGGCAATCATTTAAGTCCCTATATGAAGACATGGAGCTGGATCGAAAATATTTATCTAGAACGCTGGAAGATGCAGGAACGTTAATTAACCCGCTTATTCCTTGGGGAGTTAGTGGTGCGTTCTTTGCTCAAACTCTAGGAGTCCCTGTTTTGGCATTCTTACCTTTCGCGTTTTTCTTATACCTTTCCCCTGTTTTTACTATTCTTTATGGATTTTTAAAGGATCGCAAGGCCGTCTCTTAATGAGGCGGTTTTTTCAGTTAAAAATTAACATTTTTATTAAGATGAGTTAACATGAAGATATAACTAGTATGGAGGCGGTAATAATGCTGGAACGTCCGAATATGAATGAATATCATTCTTATTTTGAGAGATACTTGAAGCTTGTTCCTGACAAAGAATTACAAGATATTCTAAAGAAACAACAAGAGACAACTATTCATCTCCTAAGTCATATAACCAGCGAACAAGCAGAATACCAATATGAGGCAAAAAAATGGAGATTAAAAGAAGTAGTCGGACATATGGCAGATGTAGAACGTGTACTGAGTTATCACCTTCTTGTCATTGCTCGTGGCGATACGGTCTCATTTACTCCCTTTGATAAAGATTTATTTATGACTAATGCAAATTTCAGACAACTTGATTTCAAGGACATACTTTCAGATTTTACGATTGTAAGACAATGTACCTCTTCATTGATTACCAGTCTTCCTGATGATTCATGGATTCGTACAGGAAAAGTATTAAACCACCCTATTACTGCACGTGCATTGGCATACATCATTGCTGGTCATGAACTACATCATCAAACAATTATCAAGGAAAGATATTTGATAAACAAAGATTCAGTGGAAAAAGGAAATTGAAACAACTTCCTTTTTCCTCCATAAAGTTAAAATCAGCTTGTTCCATTGCGCTCCAGGCATTCCACTATAGCTTTACTATATAATAGTAAATGCAACTTTGCGAAAATAACTTATAAGTAACAACCTTTGTTCCACTTCATCATAAACTTCAGGAAAAATCCTCTCTATTTTTAGTACACATTAAATGAAAAGTTATTATGTCAAATGAACTACAAGAGAATTAATTCATTAGGAAAATTATATCGTTTTCGATATATTCGAAATACTTTAACAATCCGTGTGATATAATCTTTAGGAAAGCGCTTGCATAAAAATCCGGGCCATTTTAGAAGAAGTGAGGTGACAGAGAGAAAACCCATTTGCTCATATCATATCTTTTTTGTGCAATCGTTTGCATATCTTTTATTTTGTTGGGAGGAATAGGTTTGAAATTATTAAGACGATTGATAGCCGCTTTACTTTTCACGGGATTATTCTTCACAGGATCTTTAGGGATATCGAATGCTAGTGCATACACAAATGGTACAATGATGCAGTATTTTGAATGGAATTTACCAAATGACGGACAACATTGGAACAAATTAAACAATGATAGTACTCATTTACAAGATTTAGGTATAACAGCAGTATGGATTCCACCAGCTTATAAGGGGACATCACAGAATGATGTTGGATACGGAGCTTATGATTTATATGATTTAGGTGAATTTAATCAGAAAGGTACCATAAGAACGAAGTATGGAACGAAAACACAACTACAAGATGCTATATCAAATCTTCATTCTAAGGGAATAAATGTATATGGTGATGTAGTTATAAACCATAAAGGTGGTGCTGATTACACACAATTAGTAGATGCAGTTGAAGTAGATCCAAATAATCGAAATTATGAAACTACTGGTCAATACCAAATTCAGGCTTGGACAGGTTTTGATTTTCCAGGAAGAAGCAATTCACATTCCAATTTCAAATGGCAATGGTACCATTTTGATGGAGTTGATTGGGATCAATCGAGAAGCAAAAATAGTCTATTCAAATTTCGCGGAATAGGAAAAAGTTGGGATTGGGAAGTATCTTCGGAGAAGGGTAATTATGATTATCTCATGTACGCAGATGTAGATTTTGATCACCCTGATGTTCAACAAGAACTAAAAACATGGGGTAATTGGTATGCCAATGAACTAAACCTTGATGGCTTCCGGTTAGATGCTGTTAAGCACATAAAACATTCATATTTAGGTGAATGGGTAACAAGTGTAAGGCAGAGCACAGGAAAAGAAATGTTTACTGTTGCAGAGTATTGGCAGAATGATTTAGGAGCAATTGAAAATTACCTTACTAAAAGTGGTAACACTCACTCTGCCTTTGATGTGCCATTGCATTATAATTTTCAACAAGCCTCAAATAGTAGCGGTCATTATGATATGAGAAATCTATTAAATGGTACTCTGGTAAAATCACAACCATCCAAAGCTGTAACTTTCGTTGATAATCATGATTCACAGCCGGGGCAATCATTAGAATCAACAGTTCAAAGCTGGTTTAAACCACTAGCCTATGCTTTTATATTAACTAGATCAAATGGATATCCCACACTTTTCTATGGTGATTATTATGGAACAAAAGGTTCATCTTCATATGAAATTCCAGCTCTTGGTACTAAACTTGATCCTATATTAATAGCACGTAAGACTTATGCCTATGGTACACAACATGATTATATTGACCATCATGATGTGATAGGCTGGACACGAGAAGGAGATAGTTCACATTCAAATTCCGGGTTAGCAACTCTTATAAGTGATGGTCCGGGTGGAAGCAAGTGGATGTATGTAGGAACGCAAAATGCTGGTGAAACATGGAGAGATATTACTGGAAACTCCTCTAATAATGTTACGATCAATAGTGATGGATGGGGTAATTTCTCTGTAAATGGTGGTTCCGTATCAATATATACACAGTCTTTAAAGTAACAGACCATAACTTTAAAATAAAGTTAGAGTAAAAGATTACACAAACCCATTTTTTTGTAAATAAGAAGAATCTATTTTGATAAAAGTCGATCAAAATGGATTCTTCTCTAGCTGTTTTAATTATGGATTTTATTCCCTTTTTATCCAATCCCCATTTTCACAAATGTCCATACAAATAAGTAATGATGTGCATAAGTTATATCAGCTTCTAACTATTTTATAGGTAAAGGAGAGTTAACTATGTACCCACATTATCATACCATTATTACCGGAGCACATCCGGGACAGCCGGGGGCTTGTACAGCAGAGTACAATCACCATACTCTTTATAACCACCACAATCCTCCTACTAACAACCCTTACAATCATAACAACAATTATACGCCTTATTATAACTACCACTTCGTCCCTACTTGGTGGCATCAAGTTCCTTCATATCCCCGATATTGTTCAGGTAAATGAGTAAATCTCAGGATCAACTAAACTTTAAGCGAAGAGCTTATTAAATCAACACGCCAAAGAAGCTGATCTACAAAATTGCGTACATCAGCTTCTTGCCCTTATTCAATTATTTCCACACGTACATTTTTTCGTCCCCATTGCAGGGCATCATCATGGTTAGGAATGAACACATCGATTGAATTCCCGTTCACACCGCCACCTGTGTCTGCTGCTATGGCAATACCATGGCCATCTACTTTTACAATGGAACCAAGCGGAATGACGTTAGGATCTACCGCGATTACTTTCGCGTCGGGATATTTTTTCAAATCAAGACCCATTCTCGTCACACCTGAACAACCGTTACAACTTGCCGTATATGCAGTGCTTTCCACCGTTAATGTTTTACCAGCAGCTGAACCACGCTCAGCCTTACGATCTAATGCCGATCTTGTATTCGGTCCTGCAATTCCATCAACCGCAAGTCCTTGTTGCTTTTGAAAGCTCTTGACTGCACTTACTGTGCCGTCTCCATATATACCATCGACACTTGATTTATAGTGACCTGTTTGCTTTAACTGATACTGAATATGTATAACTTGCTTCCCAATGTTTCCATTTCGCAACACTTTTAACGCATGGTTTGTTTGCGGCCCGGCAATTCCATCAACCTTCAGGCTGCGTTTACGCTGAAAGTCCTTGACAGCCTCTACAGTAATATCACCATAGTATCCAGTTGATGTGTGATACGGGAATACTCCTTTTGTCATCAAATAATCCTGTAGTTCCGCAACATCCTTACCTGTTGACCCCTTCGTGAGTATCCGATCCCCTAGCGCTGATGCTGTAAAAGTAGGTCCTACCATCACAAGGACCCCAACTGCAAAGACTATAAACATGTCTCTATACCTTTTTAACATAAAAAATCCTCCCTAAATTCTTTTTACATTACAGAATTCGGGAGGAACTTACATTATTCGTGTATAAGAGCAAGAATCACATCATTAGGCCCTTAATCATCCACTTTTTTGAAATTAACTGTTCTATTTGGTACATATATGAGGAATGAAGAAGTGTTAAGTAAAAACAAAGTAGTTTATTCCAATATATCTTTTTAAACCTGTATAAAGGTATGCCATTTTAACAAAATAGTCCTATTTCATTTAATATGATTAGTAATATAGCTAAATATAAAAATTAAAAATGTATTTTAGAATTTTTTGAGTACTTTGTAAAAAGTAGTTGGAACTGTCAAATGAATACTGTATACAAATCTAGGCTGAAGATCCTTCTATCCTACTTTTTAACTTAAATAAATCTTTTCCCTTATTCAACTAGTCTGCCCTACAGCTACAATTTTGCAAGTTGAAATTGCAAATTTAACGATTGTATCATCATTTATTGGTAAAGTACCTAACACTATGCCAAGACCTGTTTGTTCTACGTTAAAACCTACTGCAGTAGAACCATTACTTGCTAAAAGATTAACTGTAGAACCGATAAGTGTATCCAAAACTTGTCTAATAGGTCGTTCACGACAATCACAATCGCACTCAGAATCAACAGGTGGTAATAAGTTGATAGTAGGTCCTGGTGGTAAAAATCCTACTCCTATTACATCTGAAATATTTACCACGAAGGTAGCTGCTCCATCTGTAACAGTAACTAAAAAATCATTCACTTCAACAATAGTGTATAAAAAAAGAGAGGAGGTACATTTGGTGCATCTGCAATAGTAGCAAGAATTACAGTTTGCCCCTCAAGTTGTTCTAAGACTGACTGAAGTGGAGTTATACAACAGTCACAAATACTCAAACAAGAGGGACCAGGAGGACCTGGAATTCCTTGAGGTCCTTGGGGTCCTGCCTCACCTTGTGGACCTGGAGGACCTGGAGGACAAATAGGCGGACATTCATTTTTACGAACGGTAGGACAACAACCGTTAAGCCCCATTCTAGCTACTTTTCTTTTTTGGACATTTAATCACCCCATTATTCCTTATCTTTTAGGGTACGCTTTTAATAAATATTTGCTTGGATCAAAGCCTAGAGGCATGGTTGAATTTAACCATTAGGAAGGGAACATTTTCATTTTTTCTGGAGAATAATATAGATTTGATCAAACATTTTACCAACTAATAATTTACTAAGAGACTTAAATAATAATTAATCTATAACTTAAGCCAAATGCGTTAAGGAATTCGATTATATTTTTGTCAAACTTACTTAGCGTACAAAATTTCTAAAATGTTGACGATACATACTAAAAGCTGCAAACACCAAATCGATGCATGCAGCTTTTAGTTTCCTTTTCTATTAATATAAAATGCTCTCATTCAATTAAAGTCACTTTATTTTGTATTAGTCATTATCATTTTGTTTTCTGCGTGATTCTCCGCCTTTTTCTCCAATTTCTTGATAAAATTCTTTATCATGATTTTCAGAAGTCGCTTCTCCGCCTTTTTGTCCTATTTCTTGATAGAATTCCTTATCATGATTTTCAGAAGTGGCTTCTCCACCTTTTTGTCCTATTTCTTGATAGAATTCCTTATCATGGTTTTCAGAAGTGGCTTCTCCACCTTTTTGTCCTATTTCTTGATAGAATTCCTTATCATGGTTTTCAGAAGTGGCTTCTCCACCTTTTTGTCCTATTTCTTGATAGAATTCCTTATCATGATTTTCAGAAGTCGCTTCTCCGCCCTTACGTCCAATCTCTTGATAGAACTCCTTATCATGATTTTTTGAAGTAGCTTCTCCACCTTTACGTCCTGCTTCCTCTAATGTCATTTTCTTATTATTATCTTTACTCATTTTGTACATCCTCCTTTAAGTTTTTCTTCTTATTTGCTTACGCTAATCTTGTACCACCTTCTTTTCCCTCTAAAACCTACTTTTTCTTGTTTAATCGTTTTGTAATATTTTTAATCTAATCATTATGTTTTATCTGTTATATAGTGGGTAAAAAAATACAAAAGTAGAATGAAAGATTCTACATCTCAAGGAGGTATGGTTATGAAACGAGCATTAATGATTGTTGGTATAGGAGCATCTGCTTCAATATGGTTATCTTCTAAATCGAATAGAGTGAAGCTGGAAAACTTACTAAGAGACTGGAAACGGATGATAAGACCTTCTTCTTATGTAAAAAATAAAAGTCTCCCAATTGAAAAGGGAGGAAATCCACATCCTTATGATCTGGAAGACAATAAAATGGTCAGCGAAGGTGCTATGTATTCAGTAAATTTCTATAATGAAAAATTACAGTAGAAAACATGATTCCTTATTACCAAGCCTTTCTTTTCTATCAAAATAAAAAATAAATAGTTTGCGATAGTTTAATGAAGCGGCGGTAACTAAGTACCCCGCTCATTTCTTTGTTTTAAGAAGTAGTGTGTAAAAAATGATAATCATCTTGGTGAGGTGGAAAAATGGCTTTATTTTTTCTAGTAATTTACTTCATCGTCATTGCAACTGTCATTGAAATTCATGTCATTTTATTTCGGTTAACAGATCTTAAGCTCGAAGTTTCAAGATTCCAAGTCATATCACTTATGACAGGTACAGGCTTTACAACAGGTGAATCAGAACTTATTTTAGGCCATCCTATCCGAAGAAAGTTGGCTATCTTTCTTATTTCGTTTGGTGCTGTCTCACTTGCTGTGATTATATCGTCTATTAGCAATTTCCTCTCTAATAGTATTAAAACAAAAGAAGTTCTTTATATCGCAGGTGGAGCAATCCTCATCCTTGGTTTGGTAAAACTGCCCTACATTCAGAATTTATTATCTAAGCTTTTTGCTAATAAACTGAAAAGAAATATTGAAATAGCTGATTTACCGATACGGGATGTATTTTTAACCGAGGAAGAAGATGATCTCCTCAACCTCCACATTTATAAGGAATCATCTCTCTTTTCTAAAACAATGAGCCAAGTGATAAAAGAGCATGAGCAGTTGGAATTTGTTGTTTTGTTTATCAAAAGAGGTGAAATAAAGATTAGAAAGAAGATTTATGATACAAAAATTCATGAAGGCGATCAAATTCTACTATTTGGGAAAAAGGAAATCATTAATGATAAATTCAAAGAGGATGTAAAAATCATGGAAGAGAAACGTAAAAAGCAGAATCATACTCCAATAGAAGAGCATTCGGTAAAGCACGAAAAAAGCCCTTAATAAGCTTTGCAGTTTGTAGACAAAGTAAAATTTGCTAGCCTTTCAGACTGATTGCTAACGCTTGCGTATCAAAGCACGAAGCCTTGTGAGGAGCGGAGTTACCGGTGTTGGTAATGAGCACCGTAGCAAGGTGAGTAACGAAGAAAGCGAGCGTTTGTCAACAGTCTGAAAAAGCCCTTAATGGGCTTTGGGGGGTTAAGTTTATACTAAATACTGTTCCATACTCGCTCAAGATTTAATGGAACATAGACTTTATCTCCATGAATCTCTCTATGGATAATACACTCTTCCATATCTTGACTTTCACCACGACCGACTATATTTTTACGTTTGGCTCTTGTGTTTTTTCCTAATAGATTATCTAAGCTTACTTTACTAGATTTCATTTTCCATTCTCCCTTTCTTAAAAATTAGTAGTAGTTTTCTTTATGGAGCTTTTACCCATATATATAAATGATGAAACAACAATTTTGACTTTTTTTAGAACTAGATTCAGCTTAATAATTTTTAAGAGAAGCTTTTATTTTGTATTTGCTACATGTTCCTGTTATCTTTGTTCTTGTATTATTACTATAATTGTCCAAATCTACGAATCTTTGTTAACTGCGAAAAATTATATTGCTTATTTTACCCAACTGCTTTATGATGGAACTATACTAAAGATCAACTATATATTGATTTTTATTTCTATCAAAAAACTATATATTGTATACATACAAGAAATAGGCGCTATTTAGCTTAATTGGGAATCTGGTGAAAATCCAGAACTGTCCCCGCAACTGTAAATGTGACGAATTGAGAAAACCACTGTACCTCATGTATGGGAAGGACTCATAGTAGGAAGAGCATAAGTCAGGAGACCTACCTATACCTTGTGAAAGTTTCAATTTCTTCGGGGACTGAGAAGATGAAACGATAGTAACCTCTTGAGCTATTCAACTTCCTAAGAACTTGCTCTCTTTCTGTCGTTTTATCTCCTTATCCCTGCCAATAAACGACAAGACGGAGGAATATTCATGAGCAAGACAACCTTATCCCCAATGATCAATGGACAAGAAGCCTTTGATTTTACAAAACTAACTGCATTTATTAAAAATATCCATCAACATTTTCCAACATTAAATATTGACGAATATCTGAACAGAATTGAAAATACGATTCTGCAAAGAGATTCCTATACATCTGAACAATTAACAAATCTGCTTATTTTAGAAGGGCTATCAAATATCCATGAACTAGAACCTGAGTGGACCTATTTTTGTTCACATATTTATTTAGCCAAGCTATATAAAGAAGCTGCTCAAAACCGCGGATATAATAAAAAACAAAAATACGGTAATTTTTACGAACTACTTACAACACTTGTATCAAAAGGACTTTACAGCACAAGTCTAGTAGAAAATTATACGAAGAATGAGATTGATCAAATTGGTTCCTTTTTAAACCCTGACAATGATTACCTATTTACATATATTGGACTTCGCACATTAGCTGACCGCTATTTAACAAAGGATTTCTCAAAACAGGTGTACGAATTGCCACAAGAACGATTTTTAGTGATCGCAATGACGTTAATGGCCCGCGAAAATAAAGAAAATCGTCTTGCGCTTATTAAGCAAGCATACTGGGCTATGAGTAATCTTTATATGACAGTTGCCACACCAACTCTTTCAAATGCAGGAAAGCCTATTGGACAGCTTTCAAGCTGTTTTATTGATACGATTGATGACAGTCTTCAAGGAATTTTTGACAGCAACACAGACATTGCCAATCTATCAAAATCCGGTGGCGGTGTTGGAGCTTATCTTGGTAAAATTCGTAGTCGTGGAAGTGATATCCGCGGATTCAAAGGTGTTTCTTCCGGCATTATTCCATGGATGAAGCAATTGAACAATACAGCTGTCAGTGTTGATCAGCTGGGACAACGTAAAGGAGCGATCGCTGTCTATCTTGATGTATGGCATAAAGATATCTTCTCCTTCCTTGATGCCAAGCTCAATAACGGTGATGAAAGAATGCGGACACATGATATCTTTACAGGCGTCTGTATCCCAGACCTTTTCATGGAACAGGTTGAAGCACGCGCTGACTGGTATTTATTTGATCCACATGAAGTCCGTACTGTTATGGGCTTTAGCATTGAAGATTTTTACGACGAACAAAAAGGAAATGGAAGCTTCAGAGAGCGTTATTGGGCATGTGTTCAAAATGAACAGCTTTCAAAGGAAAAGGTCCCTGCTATTGAGATTATGAAACGAATTATGATCAGTCAATTAGAAGCAGGAACACCATATATGTTCTATCGGGATGAGGTAAACCGTAAAAACGCAAACTCTCATCAAGGAATGATCTATTGCAGTAATCTTTGCACGGAAATTACGCAAAACCAAAGTCCAACAACTGTGGAAGAGCAATATACGGAAGATGGAAAAATCATCACAATCAAAACACCGGGTGATTTTGTCGTATGTAACCTTTCATCTATAAATCTTGCGAAAGCTGTAACTGATGATGTGTTGGAAAAACTGATTCCTATCCAAGTAAGAATGTTGGACAATGTGATCGATTTAAATACAATTCCTGTTCTTCAAGCAAGATTAACAAATGAAAAATACCGAGCAATTGGATTAGGAACCTTTGGTTGGCACCACCTATTAGCTCTAAAGCAGCTTAAATGGGAGCATGAAGAAGCGATTCAATTTGCTGATGAATTATACGAAAAGATCTCTTTCTTAACGATTTCAGCAAGCATGGAACTTGCGAAGGAAAAAGGTACCTACTCTGTGTTTAAAGGCTCCGATTGGGAAACAGGTGCTTATTTTGACAAACGTGGGTATCAAACAAAAGAAAGTAGCTTTGATTGGGGCGCACTAAAAAGGAAAGTGGCAAATTACGGAGTAAGAAATGGATATTTAATGGCCGTTGCACCTAATGCTTCGACCTCTATTATTGCAGGAAGTACAGCAAGTATTGATCCAATCTTCCAAAAGGTTTATTCAGAAGAAAAGAAAGACTATAAAATTCCGGTAACTGTTCCGGATCTTAATTCAACAACAACTTGGTATTATAAATCTGCTTATTTTATTGATCAGCATTGGAGCATTAAACAAAATGCAGCACGACAACGACATATCGATCAATCAATCTCGTTCAATCTTTACGTACAAAATACAATTAAAGCCAAGGATCTGCTTGACCTTCATCTATCAGCATGGAGAGAAAGATTGAAAACTACTTATTATTTACGATCTACTTCCAGTACGATTGAAGAATGTGATTCTTGCGCTAGTTAATTTCTTTAGGTAAATATTTTTTAGGAAAGCTCTTTTCAAAAATGTTTTATATAAGTTCTTTATAAGAAAAGGTTGATTGGAGCGGAAGGTTCGAGACTCCTGTGGGAGCTGTGGGACAGGTGAGACCCCGGAGGCGCTTTGCGCTGTGGAGGCTCACCGCCCACCCCACGGAAAGCGAGTATCCTGGAGCTCCAATCAACTATCTCAATACTTATTACAAAGACAACAAGGTTTGCGAATAAGACCTTAAGTCACTCTCACTATTCCCTAATTGTTAAAAAGGAGTCTTCATATGGAACTAACGAAACGAAAAATCATGGATGCGGCTGCACCAAACCGCTCAACAGGTATTATAAATGGTGAAAGCTCAAACGTATTAAACTGGGATGATGTTTCATTTCCTTGGGCATATCCCCGCTATAAAAAAATGCTGGCAAATTTTTGGACACCCTTTGAAATCAATATGGCTCAAGATATTAAGCAATATCCCGATTTAACCGAGGATGAAAAAGAAGCCTTTCTGAAGATTATCGGTTTGCTGGCACTATTAGATAGCATCCAAACCGACTATGCCGGTAAGGTTTCTGATTATATAACAGATTCAAGTATCAATGCGTTAATGATCATGCTTGCACAGCAGGAAGTCATTCATAACCATTCCTACTCCTATGTACTATCAAGCCTGGTACCTAAGCATGTACAGGATGAGGTGTTTGAATACTGGAGAAGTGAACCGATTTTAAGAAAGCGAAATGAGTTTGTTACAAATGGATACGAAGCATTTGCTGAACAACCCAATGTTGAGAACCTACTAAAGTCGATCGTATATGATGTGATATTAGAGGGCCTTTTCTTTTACTCCGGATTTGCATTCTTCTACAATTTGGCCCGCAATCAAAAAATGGTGGCAACAAGTACAATGATTAATTATATTAACCGTGATGAACAAATTCATGTTGACTTATTCGTCCAAATTTTTAAGGAAGTACTGAAACAATATCCGGAATACGATACAGATGAGCTTGCTACATTTGTTAAAGAAACATTTATTCAAGCAGCGGAACTTGAAATTGAATGGGGTCAATTTATCATTGGAAACAAAATGGATGGAATTAATATAAAAGATGTTGAAGATTATATTAAGTTTTATGCGAATGTTCGATCTAATCAATTAGGGTTTGAACGCCCGTTTGAAGGATATCGCACAAATCCGCTCAAATGGATTAAAGCGTATGAAGAAGTTGATCTTGGAAAATCCGACTTCTTTGAGCAAAAGTCAAGACAATATACCAAGGTTAACCATGCTGATAATGGATTTGATGACCTCTAAACAGGTCATCCCTGCTTAAACAAACATTAATTAAGAGGGAAATCGACTCATTTACTTACCTTCCTTCCTAAAATCTTGTTTTCTTTCCTTACCTGTTCAATATCTTTAAAACATTCCTGCTACATTTTTTACAAAAACCTGTTTAATATTAAATGACTAGTGGTAAATGTATAAAGTAAACAAGTACGAAATGGTAGAGGATGGATAAAAATGAGGTTTTCACCACTTTCAGACAAGACCTTATTATATAGCTTTTACGAAGCAAAAAAAATAGAGGTTAACCCTGACTTTATTAAAATGCTTGAGACAGAGATTAAGGAAAGAGGTCTTCATAAATCACAAATGACAGAACAAAAACTAAAAAATATTAATTAAAATATGTAGGGTGTTAACAGTCTTTTTCACCTTTTAATTACCTATAATGGACAGTCAACATGACTGTCCATTTGTTCAAAAATCTTCTTCTTGGGTTAAATCCTTATTTGAAAACACATTAAAAGATTGGTTCAGTACTAATGCTGAATGATTCTCTTCCTTCGGATGTTGCACCACTTCAGCCTGAGCAAATACTTCATGATCATAAAATTCTTGATCCTTTTCTTTCATTTCCTTCACCACCCTATCATCAATTGTTTCATTATCATTCTTCCACTAAGTGGTATCTTTATCCCATCTTAACGGGTAGTAAAAAACTCTTAACGAAACATTTGAGAGAACCACAGAAGGATAAGTGGGAGATAACTGCCCGAAAAGACCCGACGAACGATTGACGTCCAAGTCAGGCGAAGCCACATGATGTGCGTTTTGAGCGTGATAAGTCTCACTATATGTAGTATTTAATTTGATCTTGGTTGTTTGAATTTCTTAACTAAGTAATAAACCGTAGCAAGCATGAGCGCCGTACAGACGATTGGAATAAAATAAGGCTTAGCCGCTTCCTTGATATACATCCAATTGCTCCCGAGCTCAATACCTAAATACAAGAAAAAGATTGTCCATGGTATCATCGCGGCGATCGTATACAGAGTGAATTTCCATAGTGACATCTTTGAAATTCCTGCCGGTATGCTAATGGCATGCCTTACTACCGGTATAAATCTTGCACCAAAAATAACACCGGATCCGTATTTTTCAAACCATAATTCGGATAATTCGATATGGTGCTTTTTAATAAACAAATATTTTCCATACTTTTCAAGAAATGGTCTTCCTCCTAAACTTCCGATCCAGTACAAAATCAGTTGTGCAATGGTTCCTCCAATAACACCTGCAAGCAAGGCGCCCAAAAACCCAATTTTCCCAAGCACAATCATATAACCGCCATATCCTAATACAATTTCACTCGGAATCACCTCAAGCATTAATCCAATCGCAATTCCTGCATACCCGAGATTTGTTAACCAATCTAAAACATCTAAGATGACGTTTTCCATCCCTTCACACCCCTATTTTAGAACGTGTACTTCCTGTCCATTAATAATAGGTATGAAAAGACATACGGAAATATATGTGAAGCCACTAAAAAAACCTGTGGAGCTGCCACAAGTTTTAGTGTATATCTTTTTTCTTAAACCTACCGCCTCTTACTTCAGCTATGTTTGCTACTGCTAAAAAGGCTGTTTCATCTAAGTCTTCAACAATTGATTTTAACTTTGCTTCCTCAAGACGCGTAATCACACAGAATATGACTTTTTTATCATCACCCGTATAGGCACCCTCACCATTAAGATATGTGACCCCTCGACCTAACCTGGCAATAATGGCATCACCAATTTCTTGATATTGTTCACTTATAATCCAAGCCGACTTCGATTCATCAAGTCCCTCAATTACAACATCAATTGTCTTGAATGCAACGAAATAGGCGATTAATGAGTACATAGCTCTATTCCAGCCAAACACAAAACCTGCACTTCCAAGAATAAAAATATTAAAAAACATAATAATTTCCCCAACAGAAAATGGAAGCTTTTTATTTGCCAAAATAGCTAAAATCTCTGTACCATCAAGTGACCCGCCATATCGAATGACAATCCCAACACCAACACCTAATATAATCCCGCCAAATACTGTAGCAAGAAGAACATCCTCTGTAAATGCCGGTACAGGATGCAAGAGTGCTGTTGTTATGGACAATATTGCAATTCCGAATAAAGTCGAAAGAGCAAAGGTTTTTCCAATTTGTTTATATCCTATAAAGAAAAACGGGATATTTAATATAAAGATAAATAATCCCAGTTTCCATCCAAGTAAGTGAGAGAGAATAATTGAGATGCCAACAATACCACCATCAATAACTTGATTAGGTACTAGAAAGATCTCAAGTCCAACTCCCATTAATACAGCACCAATAAAGATAAAAAGTGCACGTTTTAATATTTTAGTCTTTGATAAACCTTGGTGTTTCTTTATTTGTTTTTGTACTTCCATTGGTATTTCTGTCATACGATTCCCCCAATTTAACTAAGTAACTTGTCTTTTATCTATATAACATAATATGCTTGTCTCTATTTCTTTATTATAACTCATGAGTTCTGAAAATTGTAATAATTAGCTGTTTATGAATTAGCACTTCGTTCTAATCTGTTGGTCCTTTTTCCACATAGTTAGATAAATAACGTCAGTACTTTCCTACCAATGTGTTAGATATTAAACAGGATAAAGATAGATATGTTAAAATAAGGATTGATGATTATTTTTGCAAAGTTTGGCTTGTACAAAAATTCCTTTGTAGTGAGGTGAGAACATGACATGCACGGTTCATGAATTTGCCGATTCACTCCTGAAAGGGAACCAAGATGCTGCCTGGAACATCGTGATGAACGAAGTCGGTCATGATATAAGTCGAAAAGATGTACTAGAAAACCTACTAACAAAGGCAATGCAATATATTGGCGAGTTATGGGAAAAGGATGAGATTACTGTTGCAGATGAACATCTTGCAACATCTACGTGTGAATATATTCTCGTTCGATTTGATTTTTATATGAAAAATACCCATCGTTTCCTCCAGGTTGAACCAAGAAACGTCATGTTGTTATGCCTTGAAAAAGAGCAGCATGATCTTGGAATCAAAATGGTCGCCCAGCTATTCGAAGAGCATGGATGGAATACTAGATTACTAGGACCAAATTTACCGTTAGAAGAAGCGGTCCGTTTTGCTGAAAAATGGGAACCCGATGTAATTGGACTCTCATTTTCAATTTGGTATCATGCGGAACTTTTAACTACTTATAGTAAAGCATTAGAAGAGCTTCCCCATAAGCCAGCTGTTATTGTCGGGGGCCGTCTTTTAGGAAACTATGATTTTACTCCCTATGTTTCAAGTAAAACAACATTATTTACATCATTGTCTGATCTTCAAGAATGGATAAAGCAATACTCGATTTAAGGAGGTATTCAACATGTCAGCAATAAAACATATTCCACTTCCATTTTTTACGATTAATCAGGACTTTCACATTATTGATGCCTCTGATATTGCACTTGAAACATTCAATAAATCTGACAGTTTTTTAGATATTGTTGATCGTGAAAGTCAAAATAAGGCCAGACGAATGCTCACAAAAGCGACTTTTGTTACAACAGAGCTTGTTATGAACACGAAGAATTCTCCCTATGGTCTTTACCAAATACAAATCAATTGGCAAAATAACCTTGGACATATTGTCTGTATAGAACAAGATCATCGTATTCAAGAACTGATTGATGCTGTTGAGTTACATAGGCAACGTTTGTCAGATACCAATTTTGAATTATTACAAAAAAAGGAACAGCTTGAACAGTCTATTGAAAGAATACTGGAATTATCTGTTCCAATAATCGATCTTGCTAAAGGAACGGTTCTTGTCCCACTTATCGGTGAGTTAAACATTGAGCTGGTTAGTAAAAATCATAACCGTATTCTAGAAACCATTTGCACACAGAGAATCGAGCGAATCCTTATTGATTTTCATGGGATTGGTGACATAACAAATGAAGGAATTCGAGCCTTGCGCAACTTAGTATTAGAGCTAAAAGTAATGGGGGCAAAATCGTACATTATAGGAGTTTCCCCTCATCATGCGAAGGTGTTAAACAGCCTTCCTAGCAATCCAAATACATATTATCTGAAAGATTTACACACTGCTATTAAAAGCTTTATTGTCTAATTTATATACCAACAAAAAAGACCTCAGATTTAATCTTGGGGTCTTTTTCATAAAAAGATAATTAATTTGATCTTTTTTCATTGTGCTTTCTTTCAGCCAAGTCATTTCCAAAGTCTTTATCCGTATTTATCGCATCACTGGCTTTCTTCATTTTCTTCTGCTGATTTTTATGACTATCTCTTTCCGCCATATGTTAAACCCTCTTTCTCTGAACTGTTTTCTCACCTTCTATTGTCTGCAGTGAAATGAAATTCATACAAAGAAATTAACTACAACCTTAACAATTTTGTATAATTTTAGACTCCTTAGCAAATAAATGTAAATGTTCATTTATTTTCTATTAGGAGGCAAACCATTGAAAAAAGACCATAATGAAGAATTTGGAGAATTAAATGAAGGTAAAATAAAAAATAATGAATCTGGTGAAACGTTAACAACTCGACAAGGCCACCCTGTCTTTGATAATCAAAATATCCGAACAATCGGTGATCGTGGTCCAGCAACACTTGAAAATTATCATTTTATTGAAAAGATCTCCCACTTTGACCGGGAAGAAGTACCAGAGCGTGTCGTACATGCACGCGGATCTGGAGCATTCGGGTATTTTGAAACCTATGGAAAAGCAGGAGATGAACCGGTTGAAAAGTATACACGTGCAAAAGTTTTTTCCGGAGCAGGTAAAAAAACTCCATTAATGGTCCGTTTCTCTACAGTGGCAGGAGCAAAGGATTCACCTGAAACAGCACGCGATCCACGCGGCTTTGCTGTGAAAATGTATACGGAGGATGGAAACTGGGATCTTGTTGGGAACAATTTAAAAATCTTCTTTATTCGTGATGCGATGAAATTCCCTGATATGATTCACGCGTTCAAAGCCGATCCGGCTTCAAACGTTCCAAATCCTGAGCGGATGTTTGATTTTGTATCCAGAACTCCTGAAGCAACTCATATGATTACATTCTTGTTTTCTCCATGGGGTATTCCTGCTACATACCGTCATATGCAAGGTTCTGGTGTCAATACATATAAATGGGTGAATGCAGAGGGTAAAGCCGTACTGGTCAAATATCACTGGGAGCCCAAGCAGGGAATCCGAAATTTAACTCAAGAAGAAGCTGATTCCATTCAGGCTAAAAACGTTGGCCATGCAACACAGGATTTATATGAAGCCATTGAGCGTGGTGATTATCCGGAATGGGAGCTTTTTGTTCAAATTATGGAGGATGATTACCATCCTGAGCTCGACTTTGATCCTCTTGATGATACAAAGCTATGGCCTGAAGATAAGTTCCCATGGTTGCCTGTCGGACGCATGGTACTTGATCGTAATCCAAAGGATTTTCATGCGGAGATTGAGCAAGCTGCTTTCGGTACAGGTGTCCTTGTCGATGGAATGGACTTTTCAGATGATAAGATGTTACAAGGTCGTACCTTTTCTTACTCTGATACGCAACGCTATCGTGTTGGAGCAAATTATCTGAAATTACCGGTGAATGCACCAAAATCTCCTGTACACACAAATCAACAGCGAGGACAAATGGATGTACGTGACCCTGAAGAATCAGGTCCTAATCCACATATTAATTATGAGCCATCAATGCTCGGCGGCTTTAAGGAAGCAAGCACCGAAGGCCGGGCACCACACCGACCAACATATAATGCAGCGGCGATGACTGCCCCAATTGACCGCCCCAACAACTACGGTCAAGCAGGCCATACCTACCGCAGCCTTGAAGATTGGGAACGTGATGAATTAATTAAAAACTTATCGGATGCCCTAGCCATTTGTGATAAAAAAATTCAAGATGCAATGATCGAACACTTTACACAAGCGGATGAAGAATACGGTCGTCGTGTGAAGGAAGGTATCGAAATGAAAATGAGTAAAATGAAAGAAATGAAAGATGTGGAGCTTGATAAAGTACCCGGCCGTGAATCAGGTCAATCACGATATGGCCAAGGTACATTAGCAGCAAATGAAGCAACTGAAGATGCGGTAAAAAAAGGGCACGAAGCAGATCCTTATTAAAACTAAAGGACAGTTCCGTATATGGAACTGTCCTCTTTTCTTTATTTTTGATCTGCCGGATAAATTAGCCCAACTTGCTTACGAGCTTTTTCTAAAATTCTAGCAGTAATGATTGAATTTTGATGAGAGTTTAACTCAGATTGTTGAATATTTTCTGAGACTAATGAAATAAATTCCTTAGCTTCATAATACATACTCTCTGACACTTGTTCTCTTGTTATATCTTCAACTGTGCCGTCTTTGTACTGTATTTTCACACTTTCCGGGGTATGAATTTTATCAATGATGATGCTTCCGTTCTCTCCTTGTATCTCGGAAGGAACATAAGAATTCGTTATTTTCGAATACATGATCACAGCATCCATTTCCTCATACGAAAGAAGCAAACTTCCTTCTCCATCTACACCAGATTCCAGCATATAGCTGGATGCTTTTACTTCATTTGGCTCTCCGAATAATGCTACTGCAGGATACACACAATAGATACCAATATCCATTAATGATCCGTTCGAGAACTCTGGTTTAAAAGCATTTAACACAGTACCTTCCTTGTATTTATCATAGCGGGAAGAATATTGACAGTAGCTAGCAAAATATCGTCTAACCTTCCCAATCTTATGTAAGTTTTCTTTTATAGCAAGGAAATTAGGTAATTGTGTTGTTTTTAAAGCTTCCATTAAAACAACATTATTTTCCTTAGCAGCTGCAATCATTTTGCTTACTTCATCTGCATTTGAAGCAATCGGTTTTTCGCAGATAACGTGTTTTCCATTTTGCATACAAAGTACAGCTTGTGATGCATGCAATGAATTCGGGCTTGCAATATAGACAGCATCAAATTCGGGACTTTTTACAAATTCGTTTAAATCAGTATATGTATGTTCAGCACCATATTTATCAGCAAACTCTAAAGCTTTGTCATTTGTTCTTGAATAAACAGCTGCAAGTGAAAACTCTTCTACCTTACTAGCTGCTTGAATAAAGCTTTCTGTTATCCAATTTGTTCCAATAATACCGAATCGAACCATATTTATTACCCCCAAATGTAAGATCTTCTACGTGCAAGTATATCTTTTTTTTCAAAAAGAAAAAGCTTTTGTCATTTTTAATCGTTTTTCAAACGTTTTTCTAATGGATTTGTGAAAAATATGTCATAATAGATAATTGAGTAAAGGTTTGAATTACATACATACGTTTTTATAAAGGAGTAATGATAATGAAAAAACTTATTGCAATAGACCTCGACGGAACTTTGTTATCTTCCAATATTGATATTTCTCCTGAAAATATCAAAGCTATTCAAGCAGCTCAAGATGCTGGTCACATCGTGATGATTTGTTCCGGTCGTGCTCCGGAGGATATTAAAACTGTTATCAGCAAGACACCTCTTGAATGTCCGGTTGCAGGCAGTAACGGAACAATGGTTATTGCCGATGGTAAGCTTTTAAGTCAAATTTCAATCGAAAAGGATTTAGTTGAGAGTGTTACTGCCACTCTTAATGAAAAACAATACCCATTTAAAATATATTCAAATATAGGAATTTTTGTTGCCTCTACATGGTCTGAACGGATGCTTTCTTTCTTAGAGAAGAATAAAGATGTGCTGAATCATCTCACTGAAAAAGAGTACAAGCTAATGACAGAGCAGCCAAAAGAAACGGACAGTATTAAAATATTTGAAGATGTTAAGGAAGTACTTAGCATCGAAGACATTACCGTTCAAAAATTCTTTATTCCTACGATTTCTGGTAAAGATGATTTAATTGCATCTCTACAAGATCTTGAGGGCATTTCCATCACAACTTCCGGTCCATATAATATCGAAATCATGGACACGAACGGTCACAAAGGAAACGGTATCCGTGTGATGGCAGAATACTTTAATATTCCGATCGAAGACACTGTTGCGATCGGAGATAACTTTAATGATGTCCCAATGCTTGAAGCAGCAGGTTTATCAGTTGCAATGGGCAATGGTGACCCTACGATTAAAAAAATGGCAGATGTTGTAACACTTACAAACAATGAACATGGTGTTGCCCATGCTATTGAGAAATATGTTTTAGCGGAGAAATAATAGAAAGGAGCTAACAACAAATTTATTGTTAGCTCCTTTTCTATAATGTCACTCTTTGACTGAAGCATATTTATTTACGAGCTCACAACACGATAATAAACACGAGCTGTAAGTCCATACACGATGCCATACAATATCGTAAAAACAACAATTGTTCCAGCAGTGGTAAAGGCAAATAGGGATACATTGGTCAAGTTAAAAAGAGCTAGTAGCTTAGAAATAATTTTAAATGCAAATGCGATATGGATGACTGCCATTACAAGTGGCAAAAAGAAGACAATGAGTACTTGGCTTTGGATAGCACCCTTAATTTCCGAATTAGACAGTCCAACTTTTCGCATTATTTTGAAACGATGTTTATCATCGTATCCTTCAGAGATTTGTTTATAATAAACGATTAGCACTGTTGCCATAATAAAGAGACCGCCTAGGAAAATTCCGAGAAAGAAGAGGCCTCCATATAAAGAATAAAAGGATTCTTTTGAATGTTCACGTCCTTCCGAGTACCCGTCTATGGAATGTTCTTGCATGATTTTTTGAATATTCGTAGCTAAAGCAATCTCGTTTTCTCCTTTACCCTCTGCATCAAAACCTATATAGTAAGATAAATTCGTTGTATCACTATCAGGACCGTTAATGGAATGATTGAGAGTTTGTACGACACTTTCATCTGACACAACGATTCCATACGAATTAACCTGTAACTGTGAATCTTCTGACATACCTTCAACTGAGAATTCATCAATCCGTTCTTTAATATCAAATGAACTGCCTGCAATTTTAATAAAGTCACCCTCTACTTCACCATGAAAAGTAGATAATAAAACCTCATTCTGTTTTAATGTCACTGATTGATTTTCCAACCGATTATACTCACTTAATGGAATAATGTTTAATACAGAAAACTTATTAAATGATTTTTCTCCATGTCCTGGTGAAAATGAATGGTCATTCTGAATAGCAATAAGTGACAAATAACGGTAATGAATGTGATTTGTCATCTTAACCTGCTTCTCAGCTTCTGTCATAACCAAACTGTGTAGCTCATCTGAAGCTTCTTCCGAAAGATTATTTGCGGAAACCGTAATATCTTGAGGATACCGTGTGCGTAATAGATCTTCCATCCCGACATATAAAGAAACTGTTGATGAAAGCATCACTAGTACGAAAGTGGAGAGAACACAAATACTTGCCAAGCCTGCCGCATTTTGCTTCATTCGATAGATCATCCCGGATACACTAATAAAATGTCTGGTCTTGTAATAGAATGTTTTGTTTTTTCGTAGCATTTTCAAAAGAGTAATAGTTCCCGCAATAAATAAAGCATATGTGCCAAGTATGACAAGCACCACGGCTGTAAAAAACAAATTTAATGCGTTTAATGGTGATTCTGTCGTAAGGGCAATACAATATCCTATTGTAAGTAAAATGACTCCGCCTAACGTTAGAAGCCATTTTGTTTTCGGTTCTCTCTCTCCTACCTCTCCCCCTTTGATGAGTTCAATAGGATTTGCCAAGTGAATTTGCCTTAAATTGTTTAGAAGAGTTAGAATGAATATCCCAATAAACAACACTACTGTACCTAATAATGAATTCCATGAAATAACAAACCCAAGCGAAACCTTAAAGTGTAAGATTTTTAAGAGCGACAAAAACATAAGTTTACTCATCAATATCCCAGTGAGTAAACCAATTAATAAGCTTGTGAATGCAACAAATACTGCCTCCCACGCCATAACCTTTGCGATATGTTTTTTTTCCATACCTAGGATATTAAATAGACCAAATTCTTTTTTGCGCCGCTTTACAAGAAAGCTGTTTGTATAGAAAAGAAAGATGACTGAAAAGATCGCAACTACATAAGTCCCTAAATTTAGGATCGTTTTTAATGAATTTCCGCCAGCTATGTTGTCCAAGCCTTCGTTTAATGAAAGGAAATGCATAATATAGTACATGGAAATCGTCCCCATACACGTAAGAATGTAAGGATAATAGGTTTTACCATTTTTTCGAATATTGGTGATGGCCAACTTTACATAAAAGAACTTACTCATGATGAACACCACCTGTTGCAATGACATTCAACGTATTAGAAATCATCTGATACATTTCTTCATTCGACTTTCCTCCTTTATAAAGCTGATGGAACACAGCACCGTCTTTAATAAAAAGAACCCGATTCGCATGACTGGCCGCCTTTGTACTGTGGGTAACCATCAAAATCGTTTGTCCATCGTTATTAATCTCTGTAAAGATATGAAGCAGCCCTTCCGTGGAGTGGGAATCGAGAGCTCCTGTAGGTTCATCTGCAAGAATTAATTGAGGTTTTGTAATTAATGCTCTTGCAACCGCAGCCCGTTGTTTCTGACCACCTGAAACCTCATATGGGAATTTTTGTAGAATCGTATCAATACCTAGTTTTTTTGCGATTGGTATTAAAAGAGGACTCATTTCGTCGTATGTTTTACCAGATAGAACGAGTGGCATGAAAATATTGTCTTGTATTGAAAACGTATCAAGGAGATTAAAGTCTTGAAAAACAAAGCCGAGGTTTTCACGACGGAACATCGAAATGTCTTTTTCTTTAATAGAGACAATACTTTTACCATTTAATAAGACCTCCCCGCTTGTTGGTTTATCAAGTGCTGCCAAGATGTTTAGCAAGGTTGTTTTTCCTGATCCGGACTCGCCCATAATGGCAACATATTCACCTTTTTCAACTGAAAAGTTAACATTGGCTAATGCCTGAACATGATTTCTGCCGAACCGTGAAGTATATACTTTTTTTACATTCTTTGCTTCTAATATCATCATTGTTTTACCCTCCACATTTGATTTCATGTTCAGTATACAAAAGGGGAAAACATAGCTAACATAACTTTAGCTTACATTTCCCCTCTTAACCTTGCATTTTTGTAAGATTAGATTTTAATCCACCTTTATTTCATTTAATTGAAAATCAATGAATACTTTTGTACCCTTTCCCACATTAGATTGAATGCTGACCTGATGGCCAAGTGTCGCTAAAATTTGTTTGCAAAGATAGAGTCCGATTCCAGTTGATTTTTTGTCAGAACGTCCATTGTATCCTGTAAATCCTTTTTCAAACACACGCGGCAAATCTTCTTCTTCAATCCCAATTCCTGTATCCTCAATGACGAGTGTATTTTCTGAAGCAGGATCCATATAAATTAAAATACTGCCTTTTTTTGTATACTTAATAGCGTTTGATAGTAATTGTTCAATCACAAAGACCAGCCACTTCTCATCGGTTAAAACGTTGCGATCCAAATCTGACAATGAAAGCTGAATCTTTTTTCGAATAAACAGTTTTGCATATTTTCGAATTGCCTGTCTAACTAAATCATCCAACGAGTATTTTTTTAATAATAAATCAGATGTCATATTACCTAAACGTAAATATTGAAGAACCATTTCAACATACTGTTCAATCTTAAATAATTCAATGGACAACTCTTTATTTTGCTCGTTTTGCTCGTTTTCCTCGGACTGCAGGATTAAATCCATAGCAGCAATTGGCGTTTTTATCTGATGAGCCCATAAAATAAAGTAATCTTGTAAATTACTATGTACCTGGTCATTGCTTGATACGATATGCACCTTATCTTCATGCAGCAGTTTAATCAAGTCGTGATAACCTTTCTCTATCAGGTCTCTAGCTGTAGGCAAGGAATCCACTTGCAGAGTGATTGTTTTTCGGAGCTCAATTAACTGTTTATGACGTTTGTAATAGTTAATGAAATCTAACAAAATAAAAATGATCGCTACATATACACAGATGATAGATGAATAAATCACAGGTTCAACCGGCAGATTATATAGAGAAAGGACAACGGCAAAAATGCTAGTGAATAGAAAGAATACTAGATATTTTACAAGGTGACGTTTGAGATAAGAGATAATAAGTTTTCTCATCATTACTCCACCAAATATCCTAAACCTTTCTTTGTTTTAATAAAGCCTGTTAAGCCAAACTCATCAAGCTTTTTTCTAAGGCGTGTCACATTAACTGTTAGCGTATTATCATCAATAAATACATCTGTTTCCCATAGTCTAGTCATTAAAGCATCTCTCGTTACCGTTTTCCCTTTATTTTCAAGCAGAATATGGAGAATTTTAAAATCATTTTTCGATAGTTCAATTCTATTTTGCTGATAGGTAAGTGTCGAGTCACTTACGTTAAGAATGGCTCCTTTATGTTCCAGCAGGTGACTATTATTTGAAAAATCATATGTACGTCTTAGAAGGGCCTGTATTTTAGTAGTAAGAATATTAAGGTCAAATGGCTTTGGGATAAAATCATCGCCTCCCATATTAATTGCCATAACAATGTTCATATTATCAGCTGCTGAAGAAATAAAAATAATCGGTACTTTGGAAACTTTACGAATCTCGTTGCACCAATGAAATCCATTATAAAAGGTTAATGATATATCTAATAAAATGAGATGAGGATCATATTCAACAAATTGTGTTAGGACATGTTTAAGATCTTCCACACATTCGACTTCATACCCCCATGAAAGCAAGTGATTTTTTATCGACTTTGCAATAATGAAATCATCCTCAATAATTAGAATTTTGTACATAACAGAATCAACTCCGTAAGTAATTATGATTGTAAATATGAAAAGTCGTTGACCACTATTACTTTACCATAAAAATCCAAAAAAGATTTTATGATACTACTATTTAATCCGGAACGATGGTATACAAGGTCCTTCAAGATAACCAAAAAAGAGCTAACAAACATTGTTGTTAACTCTTCTTTCTACTAGGTATTTTTTTCATCTAATTCGGTTCAACATGAACATGTACATCATAAACTCCGTAATCATTTCTCATTACTTTTTCCACTTGAGTAGCTATATCATGGGCTTCCGTGATATCGAGTCTCGAATTTACTAAGATCACAACATCAACCACTTCATTGTTGCCGTAACTTCTTCCTTTGATCTGCTTTATCCCTTTGACACCATCAACTTTTCTTATTTGTTCGTCATAAATCAGTAATTTCTTTTCATCAAATCCATCTGATAATTCGTGTGAAGCCTGCATAAAGATATCAAATGCTGTTTTACAGATTAATACTCCTACAATAATAGCTGTTACCGTATCAATCCACGGCATGTTAAGCTGGGATCCAAAGATTCCTACGGCAGTCCCTATACTTACCCATGCATCAGAAATATTATCCTTTGCTGCTGCCATAACAGCCTTACTATTAATTTTCTCCGCTAATTTTTTATTATATAGATAGACAAAATACATGACGATTGCCGAAAAAACACCTACATATGCTGCCATTACATCAGGAGATTCATCTCTTCCTTGAACCAATCCTATACATGCATCAATTAAAACTTGTAGTCCGACAGTTGCCATAATAAAGGAAGCGACCATTGAGGCGATTGTTTCACTTTTCCAGTGGCCATATCGATGATTTTCATCAGGAGGTCTTTGTGAAAGCTTGAGTCCTATCAACACTGCAATAGATGCAATGATATCTGTTGTATTATTTAAACCATCTGCTCTTAACGCAGCTGAATTACTCATATATCCAATAATTAATTTTAAGACAGAAAGACAAATATAGGCGACTATACTGATGATTGCCCCGCGCTCTCCTAATTTAAGATCACTATATTTTTGCTCTTCCACTCGCATGTCCTCCTACTCTCATTTGCCTTGACTATAATATCAAACTGAGAAAGGGTGGGTCTAGAGCAATCTTTTTGTATGGATTTTACTTAATAAGCAGTGTACAACTAAGTTGAATTCGGGCAATTTATCGGCGGCTATGAAACTAATTTATCCTTGAGCACAAAGAAACGCCACCCCCTTTATTCATAGGGGTTTTGGCGTTTCGTTAGTGTTTGAAATATTTATACATGTAACGTTTTAGATTTCCGGTGTTGGAGTAGGCTCAGCATATCCCTCTTTATACATGTTATCGATTTTAGTTCGTATTTCTTTTATTGTTTTTCCTTCTTGGTAATCCACAATTGATTGTGCCGCTATTTCTAAACACACACCACACTTTGTTCCATGGTCGTCCCAAACAATAGCTCCGTTTTCTTTAACTTCATTAACAAAACAATCATAATTGCTTGTATGGTTTGCTGTTTCACCACAGCCACAATAACAAGGCATATTTTCCAACAACTCTTTATGTCCTGCAGCAGCTTGATAGATTGTTTGCATATCTTCTGTTTTCTCATTTAAGAAAGTAGGCAATACCTCTATACCAGCTGTTTCCTCTCGTATATCATTCACGACTTCATGTCCCTCATGTTGATCATGTGAAGATTCATGTCCACCTGTACTGGAGCATCCTGATAACATACCACCCAGCAAGGCGAACACTAGAATATTTCTTTTGCGCATGTTTTATCCCCCTCAATATATGGTACCTAGTTTATTTTAACACAGGAACAAAAGCGCAAGCGCCTTGATCAGCCTCAGGCAAATAAGACGCAAAGGAATAGAATACGTACTTTGTCTTCAATTCCTTTGTGGCTAGACCCAAGAGGGGCTAGGCGCTGGCAGTTTAAAAGCGCGACGTCCTGTCGCAAAAACTGCACTTGCACATCCTGTGCTTCGGAGCTGGACGTAGGGCATTTATCCACAGTTCAAAGAATTTTATAGTTTCCTAACGAAAAAAAGGACAGATTTAAAAAACTGCCCTTTACCTCTTTAATCATTTGTACATGGATCATTTTGACTAAAATGGCCTGATCTTGTGATCTTCGTTTGCAAGTACTTTTCGTTATACTCAGATCGATCTCCCCACAATGGTTTTCGCTCTGAAACATATAGTCCTGATTCTTTCAATGCTTCAAGCTTTTTGGGGTTATTTGTTATAAGAGTAACTGGTTTTGAACGCAATGCTTTTAGTACATGTATGGCATCCTCATAATTTCTAGAATCATCAACAAACCCAAGGTTTTCGTTTGCCTCTACAGTATCATAGCCATTCTCCTGAAGGATATAAGCCATTGCTTTACTGAACAAACCAATTCCTCTACCTTCATGATTTGCCAGATAAAATAAAGCACCTGTTCCATGATCAACAATCATTTTCATCGATTTCTTCAATTGAAATCCGCAATCACATCGCTTACTGCCAAAAATATCACCTGTATGACAAATAGAATGCATTCTAATAAGTGCTTCTTCTTCATCTTCAAAATTTCCGTACACTAAAACGCTTGATTGCTGAAGTTCTGCTAAATTGATGCTAGCTAGCTTTTCAATGATCTTCTCATAGTTTTCTGTCACTTCATCACAATTCAACCAGCAATACCAGTGAAATACGATGGTCTCTTCAAACAAATTAACAGGAAGTCGAATTGGCCCTACTAAATAAATGGCACCCTTTTGTGTTCTAATAAGTTGAATCTTATCCTGAAGCAAAGCTATTACATCTGATTTTAATTTCGTTTGTGTCAAATGCGTCTTCCTCCTTTATGTCCTATTTTATTTTGTGTTAAGAGGAGACTTTTTAATACGGTCAATTAACGGTAAGACGGATTTTATTTCCAGAAGGATCTGCTGTGATTATCACCTTATCAGCTCTTGTTACATCAAAGCCTAATTGTTGTAATTTTTGAGTGACATGGTCCCTTTCAATCTCACTTGGATACACGATTGTATAATCCACTAGACCAACACTTTTCTCGGAAGGCTGTGGTGCATCCACGCCATTCCAAACATTTAATCCGATATGATGATGATATTTTCCTGTTGAAATAAATAATGCTTGATTACCATAGTTACAAACAACTTCGAACCCGAGTCCTTCGCAGTAGAATTTCTTTGTTTTTTCAAGCTCTGACACATGTAGATGAATATGTCCCATTACTGTACCTTCAGGAAGCTTACTCCATTCATCCCTGCCACTCGCCAATAATCCTTCTACATCTATCGGGTCTGTTGACATTTCTACTTCACCATTATCCCAGTTCCACTGTGATGGAGAGCGGTCAACATATATTTCAATACCATTTCCATCAGGATCTGCTAAATAAAGTGCTTCACTAACAAGGTGGTCAGATCCTCCTTGTAATGGATACTTAACTTTCAGTAGATGTTTTAATACACTTCCTAAATCAGAGCGCGATGGAAGTAATAATGCAAAGTGATATAAACCTGTTGTTCGCGGTTGTTTTGGAATCACATCAGCGGGTTGTTCAATCTCTACTAGCGCTGTTTTTCCATCTGCTGTTAAAATGGCTCTTTTCTCTGATTGCTCAAGAATTTGGAATCCTATTATTTCCTGGTAAAAAGCCAAAGATCGATCCAGATCTAACACTTTTAAGCTAAGCTTAGATACAAAAGTAGTTGGATATTGATGAAACGACATGATGTTTCCTTCCTTTCAAAAAAGGACTACCCCATACGTCAGGAATGATTATTGATATATCCTGTATGTGGGATAGTCCCTATTACTTTCATTTATATTTTACTTAATTATGACTTTTTTTCACCATTTCCGCTACTGAAACTGTGCGTTTTGCCTGATGCTTAACAGCAGCTTGAACATCTTCAACCATGTTGCCATCCTGATCAACGGTTACACTTGTACCGTAAGGATTTCCACCAGCCGCAAATGTTACAGGGTCTGTATAGCCAGGAGCTGCTACGATTGCTCCCCAATGATACATCGTTGTGTATAAAGATAAAATAGTTGCTTCTTGTCCACCATGCGGATTTTGTGCAGAAGCCATCGCACTTACTACTTTATTGACAAGCTTTCCGTTAAACCATAGACCACCTGTTGTATCAAGGAAAGCTTTCATTTGAGCTGGCATGTTACCAAAACGGGTTGGAACACTAAAGATAATAGCATCTGCCCACTCAAGGTCATCCAATGTTACTTCAGGAACATTCTTTGTTTCCTCATGATGCTTTTTCCAAGCTGGATTAGACTCAACGGCTGATTGTGGCGCTGTTTCCGGTACTTTTAACACTTTAACTTCAGCACCAGCTTCTTTTGCTCCTGCCTCTGCCCACTGAGCTAATTGATAGTTAGTTCCTGAAGAACTGTAATAAATAACGGCGAGTTTCACATTTGACATACTTTCCATCTCCTTTTTGGAATCATTTTTAAATAGCTTTGATAAAAAACCCATATTCACCACACCTGTTCTCTCTTGTTGTTTACTTATAAAAGTCGGGTCATACTAAATTATACCCAGACCTTATCGTATTAAATCTTATATCTCTAATTCATTTATTATTAATTCGAGATTTATTGTATCAAGGTATTTATCTGTTGTCAAGGAACGGGGGGACAGGTCCCTCGTCCCAAATGGGACAGAGGACCTGTCCCCCCGTTCCATTCTTGTGGTACATTATTAGGAGAAAGCCTTTTGGAGTGATTGTGTTAATGACTATTTTAATTTTTTTACTTGCAGGCTTGGCTGAAATCGGTGGCGGGTACCTTATATGGTTATGGTTACGAGAAGGAAAGCCCTTCTATTTCGGTTTGAGTGGAGCAATAGCATTAGCCTTATACGGTGTAATTGCCACATTTCAATCCTTCCCTTCTTTCGGAAGAGTATACGCTGCTTATGGCGGTGTTTTTATCATTCTATCTGTGCTATGGGGATGGGGAGTTGATAAACAGACACCAGATAAATACGATTGGTTTGGTGCAGGTATTTGTCTTATAGGTGTCTCTGTTATGCTTCTTCCATCAAGACAATAGGGACAGAGAACCTGTCCCCCTGTTCCATAATGAAAGGAGACTTGTATGTTCCGGACTCAAAACATATATTTGTATTTATTTTTATATTTGATAAAATGGGCGGTTTTAGCAGGATTGGTCGGTTTGCTTGCGGGTTCTGCTTCTGCCTTTTTCTTAGTGAGTTTGGAATGGGCTGCTGAAACCCGTGAGACTTATTCCTGGTTTCTTTTTCTCCTTCCGTTTGGTGGAGTGCTTGTCAGTTTTTTGTATTGGAAATATGGGCTGAATTCTGCAAAAGGTAATAACCTCCTAATAGAGCAGGCGCATGGCGCATCGGAAAGCATTCCGTTTCGAATGGCTCCATTAGTGTTATTCGGTACCATTGTCACTCACCTGTTTGGTGGTTCTGCCGGGCGTGAGGGTACGGCTGTTCAGATGGGTGGAGCTTTCTCTGAACTGGTAGGAAAGATATTTAAATTAGATGAAGTTGATCGGAAAATAATCATTATTTGTGGAATTAGCAGTGGTTTTGGTTCTGTTTTTGGTACACCTTTAGCTGGTACTGTATTTGGCTTAGAAGTGCTGGCACTAGGTTTAATTAGACATGAAGCCATTTTCCCGGCTTTTATTGCTGCATTTGTAGGTGATATTGTCACGACCACTGTTTGGGGAGTTGGCCATCATCATTATGAAATTGGCACAATCCCTGCATTGACTGCTCTTTTATTACTTAAAATTCTTTTTGCTGCTATTTTATTTGGTCTAACAAGCACACTTTTTTCTGAACTCACTCACTGGTTGAAGAAACAGTATACAAAGCTATTTCCAAACCCAATGTTAAAAAGTTTTGTCGGGGGACTTGTTATTATTGGGCTTGTGTATATGGTGGGCACGAGGAAATATCTTGGCTTAGGGATCCCACTTATTGATGATGCGTTTGAAGGAGAGGTCTCACCTCTTACCTTTATTACAAAACTACTCTTTACTTCTCTTACCTTAGGCGCAGGTTATCAAGGTGGTGAGGTTACACCATTATTTGCTATCGGCTCAACACTTGGTAGTTCATTAGGTGACATCTTGCAAGTATCCATTCCGTTCCTGGCCGCTTTAGGTTTTATCGGGGTTTTCTGCGGAGCAACAAATACACCCATCGCATGCTTTATCATGGGAATTGAGCTTTTCGGATCAGAAGCCAGTTTGTATTTATTTCTTGTTTGTATTATTAGCTATTTATTCTCTGGGCACACAGGTATCTATACCTCGCAGCAAATTGGTGTGTCAAAAAGTAAACTGATACCAATTCATAAAAATGATACACTGCAATCTTTCAAATTAATTAAAAAAGGGAAATAGAAATAAGACATAAAGAAACTCCACTGTTCCTCTTAAACTGAGGGTGTGGAGTTTTTTATGTCTCGATTTTATTTATTCTAGCACTTCTAAATAATCTCCAACCATATTTTAATAGCCGTCGCAAAAATCAATAAAGCTAAAATAACTTGTAATACTTTTGTATTGACCTTCTTACCCGCCATCGCTCCAAGGGGTGATGCAATTAAACTAGCCATAACCATAATAGCTGCCGGAACGTAATCAACTTGCCCAGTCGTTATTTTTCCAACAGTAGCACCAATGGAAGAAATAAACGTAATAGCCAGAGATGAAGCGATCGTCATTCGAGTTGGAATTTTTAGTACAACTAGCATAATTGGGACTAGTAAAAATGCTCCTGCTGCCCCAACAATTCCTGCCCCTACACCAACGATTAAAGCTAAAATAGCTGCAAGCCATTTATTAAATTTCACTTGATCGAGTGGAATGTCATCAATTCCCTTTTTAGGAATAAACATCATCACAGCAGCAATGAAAGCTAAAATTCCATAGATTAAATTAATGCCTCCTTCAGACATTAATTTTGAACCATATCCTCCAATAAAGCTTCCTATGAGAATGCTGACTCCCATGTAGCCTATTAAGGTTTTATTTAAATATCCGCCTTTTCGATATGCCCAAACACCACCGATCGTCGCAAAAAATACTTGTACCGCACTAATCCCTGAAACCTCATGAGCACTAAAGGCTGCTAAACCAAATAGTGGCGGGATATATAATAGCATTGGATATTTGATAATAGACCCGCCGATTCCTAACATTCCTGAAATATATGAACCTATAAAACCTATTAGAAAAATTGTCATAATAAATCCTAATTCCATGTTTCTACCCTCCGATTTAGAAAAGGGAACCTACACTCGGTTCCCTTTATATTTCAGCCTTTTCTAAATTAACGAACCGCACAACGGTTTGGCCCGATTTCCATTTCACGCTGCTTTTCTTCATTCGGAGTGATTTTCCCCATATTTGTTTCACGAATTTCTTGATATGCATTTGGTTGTGGTGGTAAATTTTCAGTTACCAGCTTTCTAAATTCATTTTCGTCTTCGATATTTAAACCATGGTTTTCTGCAAATAACGTCCCTAACTTTTTAGCCACACTTCCATCTTCATTCAATTCTTCAATGATCATAAAGTGAGCAGGTAAAACAATCAGTTGCTCTGAAAGTTCTCTATAGCGTGTATATAAACTCTCTCTTAAATCTGCAACCCAATCTTCAGCCATTCCTGCTAAATCCGGTCTTCCAATTGAATCGATAAAGAGAGTATCTCCTGATAAAAGGTAAGATGAATCAACAACAAATGATGTTGAACCAATTGTGTGACCTGGTGAATATAAAGCATGAATATCAATAGCTGTATTTCCGATTGTCACTGTATTGCCGCCTTCTAGTGGGCTATATTCAAACGTTACCTCTGTTGCATCTTTTGGCGGCAGCCAGTATGTTGCACCAGTCGTTTCAGCGATGATGCGACCTCCTGAAATATGATCAGCGTGAAGATGAGTATCAAATACATGAGTAATGGTTGCACCAATCTCTTTTGCAAAATCAAGATAGGTAGCAGTCATTCGAGTTGAATCAATAATTGCCGCTTCACCATTTGAAATAACCATGTATGATAAACAGCCTTTACCTATACGAACAAACTGATAAATTTCTCCGCCATCTCTTAGATCGCCGATTTTCACAGGCTCTAAGTGTTCACTCCAAGCCTTCATACCACCTTGTAAATAAGAAACATCCACACCTTGTTCTGAAAGCATTTCTGCGACCATGATAGAAGAGCCTTCTTTCGCGCACACAACTAGAACTTCTATATCCGTAGGAATACTACCTAAGATTTCTTCAACACCATCAAGTAATTCAAAATATGGGATGTTTAAATAACCAACGTTTTCTCCTTCTATCTTCCAATCCTGAAAATCAGCTTCATTCCGAACATCAAGAATAAATAATGCTTCTTTATCAAAGACCTTTCTTGTTACTTCTTTTGAAGTCATTGCTTTTATAGTCATTCCAAATTACCCCCTAAGGTATATTTTGTTTTAAAAAAATTTTCACTTATTTAATGTAGACGTTAGACCTGACCAAGCACTCATACCTGGTACAACATTATTTACTTTTGTAAAACCTTTTTCAGCCAGTTTCTGTGATGCGAGATCACTACGGCTACCAGTTCGACATACGACATAAATGTCAGTTTCTTTATTCAATTCACTAATACGCTCTTCCAATTCCCCTAATGGAATCGAAATTGCGTTTGGAATATGGTTAAATGCATATTCTGCAGCTTCTCTTACATCTATTACCACAATGTTTTCGTTAGCTTCTAGTTTTTTCTCAAGTTCTTCGTTCGTTGTTACATGTGGATGTTTTGTTTCAACCATTTCTTCATCTGAAGATTTACGTAAATAATGCTTTAGAACATCCCCTTCTTCAAGTGTACCCAGATATTGATGACCAGAGCTTTTCGCCCATGCTTGGAGATCCGCCTTTGACCCTTTATCTGTTGCTTGAACTTCTAAGACCTGTCCTGCTTCGATTTCATTCATCGCTTTCTTTGTTCTAACAATTGGCATCGGGCATGCTAAACCTTTTGCATCTACTAATAAATCTGTTTTAATTGAGTTCATCTATTAAGTTCCTCCTAATTACCCATCTGGGTATATTTGCATTTAAAAAAATTAGTTTGTTTCGCCCTCCCAGTCAAGCATTCCACCAGTCATATTGATCACATTGAACCCATAACTCTCAAGAAATTGACAAGCACGACCACTTCTTCCGCCAGAGCGGCATACCATTATATATTCTTTCGTTTTATCTAACTCATTCATACGAAACTCCAATAATCCTAATGGAATATGAATGACACCAGGTATTTTCCCTGCTTCCACCTCTTCTACTTCTCTCACATCGATGATGTTTACATTTTGACCTTGAGTTAACATGTTTTCGACTTCTTTTGCCTTAAATTGTTTCATTTTTAAAATCCTCCTTTTATCTCCAGGCGCTCATACCGCCTTTTACATTTGTAACATGTGGAAACCCTAATTTTTTAAGTATCTTACTAGCCTTTTGGCTTCTCATCCCACTTTGACAAATGACAATTACTTCTTTGTCCTTTGATAATTCTTTTTTAGCTTTTTGACTCAGTTCGAGAAGCGGAATATTTTTAAATTCTTTAATGCGATTGCCATTATATTCACCAGGTGTTCTCACATCCACAAACTGCTTATTTTTATCTTTCAATTCATGTTTCAATTCAACTGTCGAAATCTGTCTAACTCCTTTAGAAGGAATGATTTTGTTCAGGATTAAAAATATAAAAAGAGCCATGACGATATAGTTCAAGTATTCCATTGGTTTCCTCCCTGCATACTTAGGGGAGTATTCCCCTATTCGTGTTAGATAAATAAGTTCACATTTCCTTCTTCTGCATCACCGAGGTATGCTGCAACACCTGCATAGTCAATGTTGTCTAATAGTTCTTCTTGTTGAAGACCAAGTAAGTCCATCGTCATCGTACATGCTACTAATTTGACTTCTTGTTCTTGTGCCATTTCGATTAAATTTGAAAGAGGCATGGCATTGTGCTTCTTCATTACGTCTTTAATCATTTTAGGACCAAATCCGGCAAAGTTCATTTTGGACAATCCCATTTTTTCTGCCCCTCTAGGCATCATTTTGCCAAACATCTTTTCCATAAACCCTTTCTTCACTTGGATATTTTCATCTTTACGTAAAGCATTTAATCCCCAAAAAGTGTGAAAGATGGTTACTTCATGATCATAGGCAGCTGCACCGTTCGCAATAATATAAGCAGCCATCGCTTTATCATAATCCCCACTGAATAATACAATCGTTGTTTTTTTCTTTTCTGTCAAAGTAGTTCCTCCTCTTACCCCTAAGGGTATAAAATTCATTAAAATTTTTTATCCCTTTTTAATCCAAAACTTTAGCACTTGATCTTCTTCCTCATGCATTAAAAATTCATGACCACCAGATTTAGCCCAGGCTGTTAAATCACTTTTTGCACCTTTATCTGTTACATGAATTTCTAAGATTTGACCTGATTCTAGATCATTCATTGCCTTTTTTGTTTTCACGATTGGCATTGGACATGCTAAACCTTTTGCATCTAATACTTTATCTATATTCATTCATAAATCCTCCTAGTTTTTAATTAGTACAGTTACCCCTACGGGTATATAATAATGTAAATAAAAGATGATGTCAACTCATTCATTATCGACTTTTAACAAGTAAATTTACGGCTTCTTTCACTAGCTCTTCTGTGTTGTGTTCTCCTGTTTCTTCTGCATGTCGAACACATTCTACTAAATTTGAACTAACAACAACGCCGATTGTTCGATCAATTGCTGTTCTTGCTGCAGATAACTGTGTGATAACTTCCTTACAATTTTTTCCTTCTTCCATCATTCTTAAAATACCTCTAAGTTGTCCCTCAATGCGCTTTACTCTATTTTTCATTTGATCAGTATACTCCAACTACAAAAACCTCCTTTAACAAAAAATTTCTGATTTTAATTGGTTTTCCATTCTTATTCCTTTGCGGGATGTCATCTTGTATCCAACTACCTTAAATCCCTTATTACGAAGAATTCGAACCCCAATATTTCTTTCCATACAATTCGAGGCTACGACTATTAATTCATGATTGGGAATTTCACTGTAGTATCTTTTAAGGTAGGCAATTGGAATATTCATTCCTATATCGATAGGATCTTTATATGATTCGTTATAATCCCTTAAATCTATTACATAAGAATTGTTTGACTCTATTTTATTTATATCAATTTCATTCAATCCAAAAACGGGAAAATATCTAAAAAATAAGACATGCATGATACTTATTAGCACAAATAAACTGACGATCACCATGTGAAAAGCTCCTCCCTTTTTTGTAGCAAGGAACAACTTACAAGATTCATATTATACCACTAGGGGTATAATGTCAACACCTCATATTTATTTTTTCCTCCAGCTTTTGAAGTAGTTAAATAAATCATTATTCCAAAATACAGATTCAATAAGGAAGGGTAACAATGTTTACCCCTCTCCTTCATATAGGATGTTACTTTAACTTTGAATGCTTTTATTAATACATTGAATCAATCTTTCCTCAATATCCTTAGCAAGTCTTTTTATTTCTTCATTATTTATTAAATTTATTAAAGCTGTAGGTCTTGGCATTCCGATTTTTGTTTTACCATTGTCACGATAAACAACAATTTTACATGGTAGAAAATAACCAACTAATAAATTTTCTTTCAATACTCTTTCAGCTTCATGTGGATTACAAACTTCTAAAACGAGATAATCTGTTTCAAACTTCAATCCTTTCTCTTTAAGCTTTTCTTTAATATCAAACATCCATAATACCCCAAATTTCTCTTCCTTTAGCTTTAATTCAAGACTAGATATGGCTTCGTTTATATTTTTAGTTGTTGTAACAGTATAATCGAACAATTGAAACAATCCCTTCTCTTTTGGACTTTTTCATAATTTACCCGAAAGTCTCCAAAAGAATAATTTTTGCGATCAATACTTATTCAGATACTTCTACTCAGAACGGCAAGGAGCAAGTAAATTTAACTGATATAGAAAGAAAGTCGGTTTGGAATGATTTGCATTAAATTTGTAAACTCTAAGTTTCAGAGGTGAAATACATGGCTGAACATTATGAGGTAATTTTACGGTCAATCACATCCTTTATTCTTCTCCTGATCGGGGCACGAATTCTAGGCAAACAAACCATCTCACAAATGACAATGTTTGATTTTATTGCTTCCATTTCTATGGGTGCTATTGCTGCAAACTTAGCATTTAATACATCAATTAAGGTTCATCATACGATTCTTGCTTATTGCATTTTTGTCGCCGTCATTTTTTTTATTGCCCTTATTTCACTAAAAAACCGTAAAGGAAGGAAATTTTTTGCCGGTGATCCAACGATTGTCATACAGAATGGAAAGATCTTAGAAAGAAATATGAATAAAATGCGTTATACACTAGATTATTTAAATCAACAGCTAAGGGAAAAAGACACATTTAATATCGAAGAAGTTTTATTTGCCATTGTTGAGACGAATGGAACATTAACGGTACTTAAAAAACCGCAATTTAGGAATGTAACGAGACAGGATTTATCGGTTGCAGCAGCTCCTGAACAAAGACTACCTATTGAGCTAATTATGGATGGTGAAATCATTAAAGAAAATCTTGAGCAAAACAACCTAACTCAAAATTGGTTACAATTAGAATTAGAAAAACGAAAATTAACTAAAAATGATGTGGTTTATGCAGTATTAGCTGCTAATGGAAATATGTATGTTGATACGTTCAAGGACTATATTCATTCTCCTATTGACCAGGAATAACTTATCTCAGGAAAGCATGATAGGAGGAATACACTTCCAATTAGCCTTCCCTGAGATATGACACTCCTAATTTCTTGCTTGCCCTCTTTTAAATGCTTCTAGATGATTTAAAGAAGCATTGCGTAGCTGTGTAAAGACTGCTTTCACATCATTAGGAATCTCTTGTGATATGAATTTATCATACATAGCAATATTTTCAATTTCACCTTGAACACCAGCAGAATAGGCTGACTTTATGTTTGAAGGTGTTGTTACGTATGGACTTGAATTATCTTCTGGAATAGACACTTGATATCGTTCAAAAAGTGGTAATAGTGCACTTATATGCCTCAATTCTGCTTCTTTTATTCGGGTAAATGTACGGATATTTCCGAATGTCTCTAATATGTTTTTATACCGTGCCTGTGCTAAATATTCATCTTGGAGAGCATAGGTTAGCATACTGGGTAAGGTCAGTGTTGATACACTCAAAGCCCCTTTTGCACCATAATTTTCACCTTGTCGATCTAATGTCTTATTTACTTTTTGTAAAAAAATAAAAACCAAACAGCATGATTTTGCTCATCAGCTGCTGCCCGTCTAAATCTTTCTTTAATAAAAGGATCTTGAGCTTGATCAGCAATATCTAAATAAAAATCAACCGCTCCCTGCTCATCTTTAAATGCAAATTCAATTCCTTCTCTAAACTTTCCTGGACATTCTTCACTGATTTTATAGGTTGGCTGTTTACCTGTTACATTTGTGTAAATTCTACTGAATTCTTCAAGATGTCGTTTCTCATCTTTTTGTATCTCTAAAATTTGCTTTCTTATGTCCTGGTTAGGTGCCAATTTAGCTAATTTTTCATAACAAGAAATGGCACTGTATTCGGCATTGATTGCTTTCTGAATATCCTTTAAGAGCCTTTTATCATTTGTATTCCGATGATACCCATTATGAAATGGAACATATTGATAGGTGGGATTATATATGTACATGATTGTCCTCCTCAAACATAAAATGTCAACTTATCATATGCTTCATGGAAAAGCTGTTGTGCAAGGCCCATTCTATTTTTGATTCGTGATTGTCTAAATGTGCAGATTCAAAGGAGTTGATAAAACTACGTTTCTTTAAAAATTTGGACGGGTACTATTATTTATGTGAAAAATAAGGAGGTAATGTCAAATGTTAACTCAACAATTTAAGGAATGTATTCAGGCATGCTTAGAGTGTATGGAGGCTTGTAATACTTGTTATCATGCCTGCCTAAAAGAAGATGATGTAACTATGATGTCAAACTGTATCCGTCTGGACAGGGAGTGTGCCGATATTTGCGGTTTTGCAGTAAAAGCTATGCAATCGAATAGTCCTTTTGCTGAACAAATTTGTAAGCTATGTGCCGATATTTGTGAGGCATGTGGTCAAGAGTGTCAGAAACATGAACATGACCATTGCAAAAACTGTGCCGATTCTTGCTTTAAATGTGCTGAAGCATGTCGACAAATGGTTTCATAAGCAGCACTAGAAATTGAACAATCTAAGGTTTATAGTCAAAGAGCAAAGCGTGATTAGCTTTGCTCTTTTATTTCTGCATATTTTCTCAACAATTTACCTTTACAATATTCATATAAAAATTAAGAAGGTGTATCCTATGAAAATTTCTATTAAACTCGGTCTATGGTTTTTTATCTGCATTTTTATCATTGAAGCATCTTCTATGTTTTTCTTACATCGTAATGTTGTCCATTCTCTTGTTAATGAAGAGTTAAACGCCCTAAAATTACGGGGAAACAGCCATCGTGATGTTATTGAAATTTCTTATGATGAGGCAACATTACATCACATTAAAATAATGGAGTCACAAACAGATACTGAGGTAGTTATAACAAATGACGTTGGAAAAGTCATTACTTCATCTAAAACAATAGACAAAGAAATGAACAAAATCCTAAAAACAAAACATGAAGAATCTAAAAATGGTCTTCTCATTCAATCTGACTGGCAAGATGAACGATATATTTCGACGGTTTCTTCATTCCAGGCTCGTAATGGAGAGCTTGGGTTTGTTTATATGTTCAAAAGTACCGACCAAATACAACATGTTATATCACGATTAAATGAACATTTTATGCTGGCTTCAGTTCTCATTATCTTTCTCATGCTGTTTACCATATTCTTCTTATCAAACGCTCTAACTAAACCTTTGATTTTAATGAAGGAAGCAACAAGAAGAATAAGTAAGGGGGATTTTTCAGTTTCCCTGCCTAAAACTTCAAATGATGAAATAGGAGAGTTATCAACTTCCATTCATATTTTAGCTAACGACTTAAACTATTTAAAAAAAGAAAGAAATGAATTTTTAGGAAGTATTTCTCATGAACTACGTACCCCTCTTACCTATATTAAGGGTTATGCAGATATCGCAAAAAGAAACAACATATCTGAAAAGGATCGACTTCATTACATACATATTATTTATGAAGAATCAAACCATGTGAGTGATCTTCTAACAGAACTATTTGATTTAGCTAAAATGGATCAACATACTTTTTCTATTTCAAAGGACAAAGTTAACATCTGCTTATTCATACAATCTATTTTTCAAAAAATGAAACCGGCTTTTGAAAACAAAGGAGTAAAACTTAAGTTTATTTGTCAAAAAGAAACTTTTGCACATATCGATCCTATTCGATTTGAACAAGTCTTCTTAAATTTGTTGGATAACGCACTCAAATACTCTGATACCAATACATTGACTGAAATTGAAATAACAAAGGAAGAAGAGATAATAGATATTTATGTCAGAGACCAAGGTCCAGGAATACCTGATGAAGATTTACCATATATCTTTGACCGCCTATATCGAGTAGATAAATCACGCTCAAGGTTAACGGGAGGTTATGGGTTAGGATTATCAATAGTGAAAGAAATAATTGATGCCCATGGTGGAACTATTTCGGTAGAAAGTCAAGTAAATAAGGGAACATGCTTTAAAATTACGTTAAAGGGGCTGTATGATGAAAACCGTTTTGCTGATAGATGATGAGCAAAGAATGCTCGATTTATTATCTTTATATATAGAACCTTATGGATATACCTGTATTAAAAAGAGATCTGGTAATGAGGGCTTAGAAATTCTGTATCACAAAAGCATTGACCTTGTAATCCTTGATATTATGATGCCTGAATTGGATGGATGGAAAACCTGTGAAAAAATAAGAAAAATATCTGATGTACCCATAATCATGTTAACAGCCAGAAGTGAAAAGGAAGATATTGTAAAAGGCTTAAAAAAAGGTGCTGATGATTACCTGGTCAAACCATTTCATGAAGACGAGTTAATCGCTCGTTTAGAAGCCATTATGAGAAGAACAAGCAGAACTTCTCACTCTGAAAACATAATTTATTTTGAAGGGTTATTACTAAATCAGTCCACATATCAGATAACATATCAAGAGAAAGAACTTGTTCTGACACCTAAGGAATATGGCTTACTCGGATTGTTCTTAGAAAACCAAAACAAAGTATTTTCAAGAGAACATTTACTTTCAACTTTATGGGGTTTAAAGGCTGAAACAGAAGATCGAACCATTGACTCACATATACGGAATATGAGAGAAAAGCTGCGTAAAGCAAACTTCCCTGTAGAACAATATTTAAAAACAGTTTGGGGAATAGGTTATAAATGGGTTTCCGACAAATAAAAAAACGATATTGAAAAGAGAACTCGGGTTATCCCAAGTTCTCTTTTCCTTCATACTTACTCTTCTATTGGTGATAATTCACTTTCTGTTACCCATTTATGGTTTTTCACTTCTTCTCCACCAGTTGCAGGTATGTAATCAACCATATACACAGTCGTCTCTTCAACAGAGTCAATTACAGCTTCTGCACCATTCATACCTTCCATATGATCAGCATTTAAAACAACTTCTTCACCTGGCTTAAATGGTGTATCCCCTGCATCTTCGATTTCCTCATGAATGATCCACATATGATTTTCAACTATATCTCCGCCTGTTGTTGGTGTATAAGAAACAGCATAAACTTCTGTATCATAAGCCCCAACAATTGTTGCTTCTGCTCCCTTCATACCCTCCATATGATCTGTTTCAAGGATAGCCTGGCTCCCCACTTGATATGTAGGATTTTCTGCCTCCTTTAAACCTTCCGGAACCTCACCAGAACTTGAATGGTTCATCTCAGAATGATCCATTTCCGAATGTTTTGCCGTATTTGTATTCGTATCCTCATTATTTTCAGATGTTTTCTCATTATTACTAGTACATGCAGCTAATAAAATGGCTAATAAACTTGTCAAAATAATTAGGTGGATTTTTTTCATTTTACTACTCCTTTTTCTTATTTTAGTTGTTAAAGTAATTCCCTATATTTTCTTATTTATAGGTCTCTATATTTCTAACATAACAAATGACTTTGCAGAAAGTATGCAAAAATCATATCAACTTTATTAATTTCTAAGAAATGTAAAGGTTTTGTAAATATTGTAGGTATGAGTGGAAAAATTAAATGAAGATGTTACAATATTTAATATCGAAACCCAATATTGGAGTTCGATATCGGCATAAATTAATGAGGTGATTTATTGGAAGACAAAGTCCTGCGGAAATTGTTTCTCGGTTTTATTCACATTCACATCCTTCACCATGCAAAGGAACACCCAATTTTTGGTGTCTGGATGCTCGAAGAACTTAGAGAACACGGGTATAATATCAGTCCCGGCACCCTTTATCCTATCCTTCACACCATGGAGTCAGATGGTCTCTTAATAAGAGAAGACCGAAATGTAGAAGGAAAAATACGAAAATATTATACAACTACTGAAAAAGGGAACATGGTTCTAAATGAAGCTCGGGCAAAAGCATATGAGTTATTCAAAGAAATAAAAGAATAGGAAAGGCAGGTAAATAATAATGGAACAAAAAAATACACTAAAGACGTTGCTTGAAATACTAATTGTTTCAACAAGACTCGGTTTTACATCATTTGGTGGACCCATTGCACACTTAGGTTATTTCCATGAAGAATATATTAGACGAAGGAAATGGATGGATGAAAAAAGCTATGCGGATCTAGTAGCACTTTGCCAGTTTCTCCCCGGACCGGCCAGTAGCCAGGTAGGGATTGGGATTGGTGTCATGCGTGCGGGAGTATTGGGAGGAATCACTTCCTTTATAGGCTTTACCCTTCCCTCGGTTTTAGCACTTATTATCTTTGCTTTAATCCTTCAGGGATTTGATGTCGCAGATGCCGGATGGATTCACGGCCTGAAAATAGTCGCCGTTGCCGTGGTTGCCCATGCAATCCTAGGAATGGCACAAAAATTAACTCCTGATTTAAAGAGGAAAACAATTGCTTTATTTGCCTTAGTAGGAACACTGTTATGGCTAACAGCCTTTACACAAGTCGGTGTGATTATCATCGCCGCATTCGTTGGATTTCTCTTATATAAAGATCACGCAGAATCTGAAGAATCAAGAATTGAGTTTCCTATTTCAAAAGGATTTGCCATTGTTTGCTTATCATTATTTTTCGGGTTACTCATTCTACTACCAATCTTAAGAGAAATGACTTCGATAAGTTGGATTGCAATGTTTGATAGCTTTTACCGCTCAGGATCATTAGTATTTGGCGGAGGGCATGTCGTCTTGCCTTTATTGGAACGTGAATTTGTTCCAACCGGGTGGCTGTCTGAAGAAGCCTTCTTAGCCGGTTATGGAGCAGCACAAGCAGTTCCCGGCCCACTTTTCACATTTGCAGCCTATTTAGGTGCCGTTATAAATGGCTGGCAAGGTGGATTAGTAGCAACGGTTGCTATTTTCTTACCCGCATTTCTATTAATTCTAGGAACTTTGCCATTTTGGGATACATTGCGTCGTAATCCTAAAATTAAGGGAGCGTTACTTGGAGTAAATGCAGCGGTTGTCGGAATCTTAATCTCCGCATTTTATCACCCTATTTGGACCAGCAGTATACTTGCACCAATTGACTTTGCCTTTGCTGCCGTATTATTCAGTATGTTAGTTTATTGGAAGCTTCCTCCATGGATCATTGTGTTGACCGGGGCTGTTGGAGGTTTACTTATTGGATTGATTTAATGTCGAACAAAAAGAAGTTACCTAATCTGGTAGCTTCTTTTGTTACTTCACACTTTTTATCTAAAATAAAGGTTTCTATGTTGTAATTTAGATAGTTGAAGATAAAAACCGATTCGTTCCATTCCGCTCCAGACACAAGACTCGCCGGGGAGGAAGCTGAGCCGGTGGGGTCTCAGCCTTTCCTCACATCCCGCAGGAGTCAAGTGTTTTCCGCTCCATTTCACTATCTATCATTACAATTATAGCAACGATTTATGCAAAAACAGTTGTGATAAAAACTCAGATATCTTTTACATTATATATATATTTTTTAACATCCATTTACATCAATTTTTTTTGATTAATCGTTGACAAAAGAAAAATTTGGATATATAGTTTAAACATCAAAAAAAATTGATATAGAAAAGGTGTATTTCATGAAACAGGAAATCAACTTCCAAGATGTATCTTTAGAAAAAACCTTTGAAATGTATGAGAGCAAGTTTAAAGCCATTGCAGACAAAAAAAGATTGCAGATCATGAACCTTCTTACACAAAAAGGTGAAATTAATGTTAATGATCTGGCTCCAATGGTAAACATGACACAATCAAAGCTGTCATATCATTTAAAAATACTTTTAGATGCCAACCTTATTATAAGAGAAACAAGAGGTACATGGAATTATTACAAACTTAACCTCGATGAAGTAAATCACCTATTATCAGCAGAGCTTTGTTGTCTATTTCGGCCAACTTGCTGATAATTTTTTTCTGTAATATATCAATTTTTTTTGATAAATAGATCAAAATAATTTGTTTTAGGAGGAAGTTATGTTTAATGAGTATGAGATTTATATGCTTTCAAAAATAAAACAAAATGAAATGACTGAATTTAGTTCTTTTTCGATTCCTGTAACTAAAGAAGATAAGCGTACTGATGATACTAAATCAATTGAAATGATTTGTTGCCAAACAGTTTGTTGCTAAAAACGGAGAATTAATGACGAAATAGACCCTTAGGAGGAATGAAAATATGAACATTCATATTGGTTTAAATGTAACAGATTTAGAGACTTCCCTTACCTTTTATTCTAAGTTATTTGGTGCAAAACCTGTAAAAGTAAAACCAGATTATGTGAAGTTTTTGTTAGAGAACCCCGGGTTAAACTTTACATTACGACCAGTAGATCGTGTAGAGGGTAATCATATCAATCATTTTGGTTTTCAAGTATTCCGTACAGATGAGTTGGTAAAACATAAAGAGAGGCTGGAAACGGAAGGTTTTTTCTCTCGTAATGAAAGTGATACTACATGCTGCTATGCTAAGCAAGATAAATTTTGGATAACAGATCCTGATGGCCACGAATGGGAATTTTTCTTAACAAAAGAAGACACTGAAGTAGATACCATTGATTCTTGTTGTAATGAATGAATAGTATTGGTAAAGGAAAAGCCGCGGGATATGTGTCCCACGGCTTTTTTATTATTCTCCGGTTTTTGCAAAACGTTCAATTCTTTCTCCGATTTCATCACGTACACGCCCAAAGAACGCCCATTTTTCTTCATCTGTTCCTTCTGCTTTCGCCGGATCATCAAACCCCCAGTGTACTCGTTTAATATGTGGAGGAGTAACTGGACAATTGTCTGCCGCATGACCACAAAGTGTTACAACTAAATCAGCATGATTTAAAATTTCCGGATCAATCACATCAGATGTTTGATTTGATATATCAATACCTGCTTCTTTCATTGCTTTCACTGCATTTGGATTTAAACCATGTGCTTCCAAGCCGGCACTTTTTACTTCCCACTCATCACCTAAATGCTTTTTTGCCCAGCCTTCTGCCATTTGGCTTCTGCAAGAATTTCCTGTACATAAGAAGTAGATTGTTTTTTTAGACATGTTTATTTCTCCTTTTCAGATAAGATTAATGGATGATAAGTAACCAAATATATAAACCAACAAGGGTAATAAACAATGTTGGGATGGTTAGGATAATTCCTGTTTTAAAATAAGTGCCCCAAGAGATTTTCACACCTTTTAAAGATAAGACATGAAGCCATAATAAAGTAGCTAAAGAGCCTATTGGTGTAATTTTCGGTCCTAAATCGGAACCAATTACATTAGCATAGATAAGAGCTTCTCTTATTACACCTGTTGTATTTGTATCGGAAATGGCTAGTGCATCAATCATAACAGTAGGCATGTTGTTCATGATTGACGATAAGATTGCCGCAATAAACCCCATTCCAACTGTTGCTGCAAACAACCCTCGGTCTGCTGTTACTTGAATTAAATCGGCTAATACATTTGTTAAACCAACGTTTCGTAAGCTGTAAACAACGACATACATTCCGATTGAGAAAAAGACAATTGCCCAAGGTGCCCCTTTAATGACGGCTTTTGTGTTAACAACAGGACTTCTTTTTGCCATGACTAAAAAGAAGATGGCAACAATACCGGCAATGAACGATACAGGAATGCCGATGAACTCACTTGCAAAGTATCCAACAAGTAAGATTCCCAATACAGCCCAGGACAATTTAAACATCTTTTCATCACGAATGGCTTCTACTGGTTTTTTCAATTGAGATATATCATAATTTCTCGGGATGCTTTTACGGAAAAAGAGAAATAAAACCAAAATACTTGCACCTAGTGAGAAAAAGTTAGGAATAATCATTCTTGATGCAAACTCGACAAATCCTATCCCGAAAAAGTCTGCTGATACGATATTCACTAAATTACTAACGACTAGTGGAAGTGAGGTTGTATCTGCAATAAATCCACTAGCCATAATAAATGGAAACACCATCTTTTCATTAAAGTTTAAGTTTCTTACCATCGCAAGGACAATCGGTGTAAGGATTAATGCTGCTCCATCATTTGCAAAGAGTGCAGCTACAATTGCCCCTAATATACTGACATAAACAAACATTTTCATGCCGTTTCCTTTTGCAGCCCTTGCCATGTGTAAAGCTGACCACTCAAAGAAACCTATTTCATCTAATATTAAAGAAATAATAATAATCGCAATAAATGCTAAGGTTGCGTTCCAAACAATTGACGTTACATCGATTACATCTTTAAAATCAACAACACCTACAAGAAGGGCTAAAATCGCCCCGCCACATGCAGACCAGCCAATGGATAACCCTTTTGGTTGCCATATGACGAGCGTAAGTGTGAGTAAAAAGATAACGGATGCCAAAATTACTGATGTCATTTCATCCCTCCATTATTCACACGAAATACGTAATCCTTGTTCTTCTAATTCTTTTATTCGATAATCCTGGTTCGGAAGGTGTTCAAGTACGTTTTGAACAAATGGATAATAATTACTGCTTTTGTTTAATGAATAAATGATCCACTGTCCTCTTCTCGTTTCTTGAACAATTCCTGCATCTTTTAGTTTTCTGAGATGTTGACTGATGGCTGGTTGACTTGCTTTAAAAATTTCAACAAACTCACACACACAACAATCATTTGAATCCAACATTTTCACCATTGTTAAACGTGTTCTGTCACCTAATAGTTTTAATACTGTCGCAGCTTTATCTATTTCAAGAGTTGTTTCAGACATTGTTTACACCTCCACTTGCATCCGTAGATTACTATATAATAATTTACTTATATGTTCAATAGCTAAATATAGTCCTATGTAAAGTTTCTACATTCATGCATATCCTTATGCTAATAAAAAAATCACTGCCTAAGCAGCGATTTTTTACAAGTATCTTCTCGATACACTTTTTCCATCATAAGAAAACAACACATTTTTCCCTTCCAGCATACTTTCCATATGAACAGGTCTGCCCCATAATTGATAAATATATGGAAGCACCTTCTCTAAGTATTTTAGATCAAGCTCAATGTCTTCAAACCAGTGCTTTAAGTAAAGTTCATTATTTTTCAAATAGTCCCCATCATTAACCGTAATATATGGGAAGCCGCCGTTTACCCTCATGCTGACAAGCTGATCGCGAACTGATTCCCAGCCTTTATCAACAATTTTATAATCCCGGCCTTGCTTCTGGAATAAGTACATATCCTCACGCATGACAAGGTCTTTTGTTAAATAATTACGGATAAACGATATATCGGATTCCACTTCACGGACTTCAAACATTTTTTCACGGCCTGACCCGGGTTGAGCACCGAACATTAACATTTCTTCTGTCGGGTTATCGTATCTTTCTTCAATGTCTTCAAAAATTTTCAGCCCTAAATAATATGGATTGATGCTTGTTTTTGATGGCTGTACAACACCTGCATTAAGCTTCGCAAATTCTATTGCTTCATCAGAAGTTAAATCAAGCTCCCTGATAATGCGTTGGTGCCAATATGAAGCCCAGCCTTCATTCATGATTTTTGTTTCAAGCTGAGGCCAGAAATAGAGCATTTCTTCTCTCATCATCGTTAAAATATCACGTTGCCAATCCTCTAATTCCCGGCTGTATTCTTCAATAAATAATAAAATATCTTTCTCTGGTGAAGGCGGAAATTTCTTTTTCTTCTTTTTTATTGTAGGCTTTGGTTCAGCCTTTTTATCAAGATTCCAAAGGTCATCATATGGAGTGACCTTCGGCTCTTCCGCATCTTCGTCAAATTCAATATCATCAATCGTCCAAGAAAGCTTTGGACGAACAAGGGAAGGATCAATATGTTCCTGTATGGAAAGAACCGCATCTAAAAATGTTTCTACCTCTTGCCTTCCATGAATGAGTTCATATTTCTTAATTCGCTCTGCTGTGGCAGACATACTCTCAACCATTTCACGTTTTGTATTACTAAAACGTGAATTATTTTTAAAAAAGTCACAATGTGCCAATACGTGAGCGACGATTAATTTATTTTGGATTAAAGAGTTAGTATCTAAAAGAAATGCGTAGCAAGGATCTGAGTTAATGACAAGTTCGTAGATTTTACTCAAACCTAAATCATATTGAAGCTTCATTTTGTGAAATTGTTTCCCAAAGCTCCAGTGTGAAAACCTTGTAGGCATACCATATGCACCAAATGTATAAATAATATCAGCAGGACATATCTCATATCTCATTGGATAAAAATCAAGTCCGAAGCCTTTCGCAACTTCGGTTATTTCACTAATAGCATATTCCAAAGCCTTTTGGTCAGCTGCTTTCATGGTCTCCCCCTAAAGCAAATCTTACAATAATGTATGAGCCTTAGTTGAAAAACATGCTAATCTGTTCAAAGGAAGACGCTAGCATCTTCTACATTAATAAAAAGTAGATCCCAAAAATAAACGCAATCACGATTACAAAAATCCCAAGTGTAATCACGGTTATTTTCGGGGTTCTAAATGTCTGGTCGTTAATTGCTTTATATTTTCGTAAATAAGCAATGGTTGCCATAATGATCGTTAAAATTCCTACTCCAACTGATGTTATCCCAATAATATTGGCTAAATAATCACTAGTCTGTGAAAGATTCGGTTCCATATTTTCATGTAAATTTGATACAAGAAATCCCACACCAATAATCGCAATCGCTGTTCGGATCCAAGCTAAAAATGTTCGCTCATTTGCCAGGTGTTGTTGTATGTATTTGGAATCGATTGTTTTTTGCTTTTGTTCCAAGTCTTTCTCCATCTATCTCACCTAACTTTACAAATATATAAGCATAATACTAGTTGATAAGTTTATCTATACCCTTTCAGGAAAAATTTACTCTGAACCATAAAGCCCTATAAATACAAAAAACCACTAACTGTAAGGAATACGTTTCCTAAAGTGAGTGGCTCGCTTCAAAATTAACTTTACGCTTCCTGATACTGCTTCAAATCAATTGCAGGACCAAAAAATTCATAATTAATATTCTCTGATTTCACACCAAGTCTTTGAAGGTTTTCGATTACACTTCCCATAAATGGTGCTGGACCACATACATAAAATGTTGCATCCTTTTCTATCACAATCTGTTCAAGCTTTTGTAAATCTAAGTATCCTTCAAAATCAAATTTATTTTCCTCACGATCAGATGCAGTTGGCTGTTGGAGGATGACATATTTCTTTGCATTTGGCATTGATTGAACCGTTTCACTAACTTCATGTCCAAAGGCTTGTACATTTCCATCATTTGCTGCCTGGATAAATGTTACCATTCGACTTGGCTGGTTATCTCCAACTGTTTTTAGCATACTAAGCATCGGTGTAATGCCGACACCACCACTAATGAGATAAAGCGGAGAATTTGCTGATCTATCTAGAACAAAGTCACCTGCAGGAGCAGTAATTTCTACTTCATCACCAACATTGACTGAATCATGAAGATAGTTTGATACTTTACCATGTTGATCTATGTTTTCTCCTGTTTCTTTCTTAACGGAAATTCGTAATGTTTGTTTCCCAGGAGAGTCAGAAAGACTGTATTGACGATTAAGTAAATACTCTTCACCTGGAATAGATAATCTTATCGTAATATACTGACCTGCTTGAAAATTTGGAGCTGGCTTACCATCAGAAGCTTCAAGATAGAACGATGTAATAACAGAGCTTTCTTGTTCCTTTTTAACAACCTTGAATGCCTTGAATTCTTCCCAAGCCTCATTCTTGGCTTTGTTATACATTTCTTCCTCAACATCGATAAAGACTTGGGCGATCACTCCATATGCTTCTCCCCAAGCTTCAATAATGTCAGGTGTTGCTGCATCTCCTAATACATCTTTAATCGCTTTTAATAGGAATTCTCCTACAATTGGATAATGTTCTTTTTTTACATTTAAACTTCTATGCTTGTGAGCTATTTGTTTAACCGCTGGTAATAATACTTCTAGTTGATCAATATATGTTGCTGCTGCATAAACCGTATTAGCTAAAGCAGTTTGCTGACGACCTTGTTTTTGATTGGCATGATTAAAAATATTTAATAATGCAGGGTGTGCTTCAAACAGGCTTTTGTAAAAATAAGATGTTATTTCCACTCCACGCTCAGCTAAGATTGGTGCTGTTGATTTCACAATTTCAATTGTTTTATTAGATAACATCTATTCCAACTCCTAAAGAAGTATTTTGAATACATCTTTATCATAGATAAACCATGATTTAAAAGCAATATATAAAATACATCTTTAAAAAAGCTGTCACATTTTCCTACAATAATATCTAAAACGTACACACCCTATGGTAAGATAGGTCTAAAGTTACTTTTAAACATAGGTTCTATTATGAAAACTGTTTTGGTTGATTGAAGTGAGCATCCTGGAGCTTCAATCAACCATACGCTATACTAATTATGAAGTAATATCATGACCAAAAAATCCATTTCAGTCCGACTAAATCTTTCTAAAAATTAATGTGAGGTATGTTTTATGCGACTAACCCTTTATACAGACTACTCGTTAAGAGTCTTGGTATATCTTGCTACAAAACCTAAAGAAGATCTTTCAAATATAAAAGAAATTGCAGAAGTTTATAATATTTCAAAAAATCACTTAATGAAGGTCACATATGAGCTCGGAAAAATGAATGTCATCGAAACAATCCGCGGCAGGAATGGCGGAATTCGGTTAGCCATGCCTCCAGAGGAAATTAATATCGGAGATATTGTTCGAAAAACTGAGGAAGATTTTCATCTTGTCGAGTGTTTTGATCAAGACAACAATCAATGCATTATCTCTCCTGCATGTGGCTTAAAACATGTATTAAACAAAGCATTACAAGCATATCTGGAAGTCCTTGATCAATATACTTTAGCTGACGTAGCAAGGAATCAATCTGCTCTACTCTCCTATTTTTTATCTAAATAAAAAAAGGCGACCTCACAGGTTGCCTTCTCTCATTTCGGAAACATTCACGGTAATCAATTGTCCTGTTTTCGGGTTAAATACAACATCAACCTTTACAATAAACGGTTTATTGTTTTGCTTTCCCTTCACATGAAAAACATCTTTTGACTCTTCTTCATTTACAGCTTCTCTTCCATCATACTTATAATCAACAAACTCAGCGTCAGGATATTTTTCTTTTGCAGATGATAAAGCAATACGGCTCCATTTTTTGTAATCCACTTCCTGTACATTTTGTTCCCCGTAAGCTTTTAATCCTGCAGTAAAAATAATTGAGAGAGCAATGAACACAAAAAAAACTTTTGATAATGTTTTCATAAGACAGACCTCCATTACGGCTTTCTATCAATTAATCTGCCCCGACATTTTGTCCATATTCTCTAAAGAAATAATTTATTTTTCTACCAGCAGCTCTTTCTTTGCATATTCACAGAGAATGAATCCAATTTCTTTATTCCGTTTCCACTCCTCGTCAAACACGGACAATGGAGGGTTTGTATCCTCAACAAGATAACTAAGTTCAATCGTTACAGCCGGTCGTTCATATGCTTGAATAAACCAGTCTGTGTATCCCCCGCCTATAGCATCAAAGGGCGGATAGGAGATTTCATAGCGTGTTTTCTCTGAGATTTTTTCAATAAGCGAGTAGTCACGCTGAAGATGGTGAAAAGAATTAAAATAATACCAATACAGCTCTCGACCAGAGGTATGATAGGCCGCTGCTGTAAGAGGCTTTATTTGCTTTGTAAAATGTGTTAAAGCTTTCGTTTCCTTTGATTCCAGAGGCTTATCGCCTTTAAAATGTGAGTAGGATGCATATGCCGTATCTCCTTCAATATTGTCCCATCCGGCTGGATACTGTCTATTTAAATCCACTCCTAAACCATTTGCTTTCCAACGGGAAAAATCTGCATTTCCTTCATTCATATCGATATAGACCTCTTGAAACAGATAGGGAAATGAGCTAACCCCATTTTGTTGAATCGTCACACCGTCAGGATTCACCATCGGGATAAACCAAATCGCAACATCATCTAAGATCTCAGGAGAATGCCCTGAAAATGGACGGGAATGTTTATAAGCCTCCGCGTATTGCTTGATCATTTCCATCATGATGTGTGTTGACAGCCATTCGCGTCCGTGGTGACTTCCTGTAATAAAAACGGTATTCTCTCCATGACCGATTTTCACCGCAAGAAGATCTCGTCCAAATTCTGACTTACCAAACCTTCTTACTTCCAGGTCATACTCTTTTGCAATCGAAAGAAGATCTTTTTTCATGAGTTGATATGTATACATCTGTTGCTCGATATCCTTCGCTTGTACACTTTGTCCTAACGCTAATAAGAATATGAGAATTAAGATTAAACAATTCTTCATTTTTTCATCCTTTTTTGATTTTAGGTTACCATCTCTGAAGTGTTTTATGTGGGTAATGACTACCATTCCTTTTATAGCAACGACACCAAGATTTTCACAGTAACAAAAAACATAAATCACATACAATAATCATATCTCCTTAAGGGAGGGAAGATTATGAACAATGTTGATTATGACAAAGCATTGTATTACACACATCGTTCACAGTGGGATAACTTACTCATTTTAATGGTTCGAACGAAAGATGATTTTTTATCAAAGAAAATAGAACATTTCTTACATGCCTATAATTTCGAACATGACTATAAAGAGGTTGAAAAACAACTGTATTCCCTTTTGCGATATATCGACCACGCAGTGGAGGAAGAACCATTTGCTATTGAGGCTTTACATTAAGAAAAAGACTGACTTAGGATAGTATACACACACCTACCCTTAGTCAGTCTTTATTGATGAATATTTTGAAGCGCTTCTGTATAAACAGCTAATTCTTTTACTAATTGTTCAATGAGCAATGCAGATTCCGATTGTAATTCTTTCCGTTCATAGTCAAAACAATTTGGATCAAGTACAACTTGTTTCGGAATCGAGTGGGCATACAATCCCCGCATCACCGTTCTCATGTTATTTAACGCATTAATTCCACCTTTTCCTCCACCCGCAACAGCTACAAGTGCAACAGGCTTATGAGAAAAATGCTCACTGCTTAAAAAGTCTAATGCGTTTTTAAGGGCACCGCTCATTGCATTATGATACTCAGGAGATAATAAAACAATAGCATCTGCCTCTACAACCAATTTTCTTAATTCTTGAACATGTCGATGTTGTGAAGCTGCTTCTTCTCCATTATAAAGTGGGAATTCCTTTTCACTTAAATCAAAATGTTCCGCCTTATAGACCTTTGCCATGTATGTGGCGGCTATTTTTGTTCTCCCTGATTTTCTTGGGCCCCCATTGATAATCAATAATTTCATTTTCATTCTCCTTTATTTTTAAGATTCTACATATCCATTTTTCACCGCATATATAGCTGCTTGTGTGCGATCTGACAGCTGTAATTTGGAAAGGATATTTGATATATGTGTCTTAACCGTTTTTTCTGTGATATATAACGCACTTGCAATCTCTTTATTGCTTTTCCCTTTCGCCAGCTCGTTTAACACTTCCTTTTCCCGCTTCGTTAAGTCGTCTAGTTTTGTTTGGGGCTGAATCACCGGTGTAGACAAGTGAGCCATAACATGTGAAGTGACCTTCGGATGAAGTTTACTCTGTCCTTGTAACACGTCTCTTATGGTTTGAACAAGATCATCTGGTTCAATATCCTTCAATTGGTATCCGGAAGCACCCGCACGTAATGCAGGGATGACATGATCTTGATCACCATAGCTTGTTAGTATGATGATTTTAACTGTTGTGTTTGTTTCCCTAATAATTTTAGTAGCCATCACTCCATCCATTTCAGGCATTGATAAGTCCATTAAAACAACATCCGGATTTAGTTCTGAAACCAGCTTTACAGCTTCTTTCCCGTTTGTTGCTTCTCCGATAATGTCTATATCCTTCTGGGTTTTTAGAAAGAAAAGCAACCCTCTCCGCACAACATGGTGATCATCTGCAATTAACACTTTAATTTTGGACATCATTTATCCCCCTTTACTTAATGGAATCTCAACTTCAATCTTTGTCCCTTTACCCGGCAAACTTACCAACTTAAAATTCCCGTTCAAACGTTCTACTCTTTCTTTCATTCCTTTTAGCCCTAAAGAAGGAATAGCAACATTTTCATCATAATGAAAGCCTCTTCCATGATCCTCTATCATCATTTTTACATATACATCTTTTTTTGAAAGGGCGACATTCACCACAGTTGTTTCAGCATGCTTTTTGCAATTATTTAACGCCTCCTGACCAATACGCCACAGCTCTTCTTCAATATATTGAGGCAATGTACAAATACCTTCTATATCACAAGATATGTTTAATCCGAGCACATTTCCATAATGAATAAGTGCTGTTGCAATCCCATCTTCCAGCCCTTGTGGTCGAAGCTGCCATATCAGACCCTTCATCTCGTTCAATGCTTCCTGGGACAGTTCCTGCATATATGTCAGCATCTCTTTCACATCTGCCTGATTTGTCATTTCCTTCGTTCCTCTGGCTGTTAACATAATGGAAAACAACAGCTGATTAACTGAATCATGCAGATCCTGTGCAAGTCTGTTTCTTTCTTTGACCAATGCATGAGCTCTTTCCTTCTCGACTAATTGTATTCGTTTTATAGCTGTTCCAATTTGAAAAGCAACAGACTCTAATAAGGCAAGTTCCTCTTCTGAAAAATGCTTCTTATTTGGTGACGCAACATTAAGCAGTCCGAAGTTTTCTTTTCCAGCTCTCAGAGGGACTGTTGCATGATGGGTAATTCCGTTCGTCTCTCCCCAATTATGTTCGATCGCCTCTTCTATTCGCTTACATGAAATAATGTTAATCGCCTTGTTTAATCGTCCAGCCTGATATCTATCCACACACCAACAGCCGCCCTCACACATTGGCTTCTTTTGTTTCCATGTTAACCCTGTTGGCAAATCATGATCAGCTGCTAACTTATAATGACCTTTTTCATCGATTAAAAAAATCCACCCTGTTGAAAGATCTGTTACATGCAGGAGTTCCTTTAACACATCATTTAACATATCTTTAATATCCGTCGCTTCATTTAACTTTTCTGCAATGATTTTGAGCGTATTTAAGTCTTGTATCCGTTTATCAGTTCCAGTCATTTGCTTTTCTCCCTAGTCTTCTTATCTTTATTATATCAACAACTCCCTTTTTACGACCTTCTCTTTCTGACTTAATTTCTATACGACTTTTGGAGTATTTTTGAAAACAAAAAGCGGACAATTATGAGCTTGTCCGCTTTTTGGTATTACTTCGATAATGCTGTGATTAATTCATTTACGATTTCCATAACTCCAGCTTCCAGAGTTGATAAGTCTTGATCACTTTGTTCAAGTGTGTCACTTTTCACTCCAAAATAGAACTTCGCTTTTGGTTCAGTTCCGGATGGTCTTACACAAAACCATGAATTATCCTCTAAGATGTATTTCAACACGTTTGAACCAGGTAGATCGATTTTCGCCTTTGTACCTGCCGCAACATCTTGACGTTCACTACTTTTATAATCCTCAATTGCTACAATTTTCTTGCCTGCAACATCAGTAGGAGGATTTGATCTAAATGACTGCAGAATGCTTTGAATTTGCTCTGCACCTTCTTTTCCTTTTAACGTAAGAGACTGAAGTCCTTCTTTGTAGTAGCCGTACTCTTTAAAGATTTCAAGTAAGCCTTGGTACAAGGTAAGACCTTTCTTTTTATAATAAGCCGCTACTTCAACTGATAATAACGCTGCTTGTACAGCATCTTTATCACGAGCAAAATCACCAATGAGGTAGCCATAGCTTTCTTCATATCCAAACTGGAATTGATATTGTCCTGTACGTTCATATTCATTGATTTTTTCACCAATAAATTTGAATCCTGTTAGTGTATCAATTGTATCAAGACCATATGACTTTGCGATCTCTCTGCCGATTTCTGATGTAACGATTGTTTTTAGGACGACTCCATTTTCAGGAAGTGTTCCTTGTTCCTTTTTCTCTGACAATAGATAATTCAGGAGTAATGCACCTGTTTGGTTACCAGTTAAAACAACGTATTCCCCATCATTATTTTTAACCGCCACGCCAAGTCTGTCTGCATCTGGATCTGTTCCAATCAGGACATCCGCATCGATCTCTTTTCCATCACGGATTGCTAGAGTGAATGCATCATGTTCCTCGGGGTTTGGAGATTTAACAGTTGAGAAGTTTGGATCAGGCAGCTCTTGTTCTTTTACAACTGTTACATTTTTATAACCTAATGCTTCTAAACCGCGACGAACCGGTTTATTTGCAGTACCGTGTAGCGGCGTGAATACAACCTTCAGATCGACTTCTTGTGATAATGAAGGATTCACTGAAATGGTTGTTAGCTTTTCTGTATAAGCCTGGTCAATTTCTTCACTGATCATATTGATTAAACCTTGAGACTTTAATTCACTCTCGTCTTTAACCTCTATTTCCAGTTCATCTTCAACCTGATTTACATAAGAGATCACAGTATCTGCTGCAGCTGGGGGTAATTGTCCGCCATCTTCGCCATACACTTTATATCCATTATATTCAGGTGGATTGTGGCTGGCTGTTATCACGATTCCTGAAAATGCATGTAAGTGTCTTACAGCAAATGATAATTCAGGAGTCGGACGTAATTCTTCAAATACATATGTTTGAATGCCATGTGAAGCTAATGTTTTTGCTGCTTCCATCGCAAATTCAGGTGATTTATGACGGGAATCATACGCAATCGCGACTCCGCGTTTTTTGGCTTCATCACCAAAAGAATTTATGTATGTTGCTAAACCTTCAGAAGCTTTACGGATTGTATATATGTTCATACGGTTGGTACCCGGTCCGATTTCACCACGCATCCCACCTGTTCCAAACTCTAGTTCTTTATAGAAGCAATCTTCTAAAGCCTTTTCATTTCCTTCTAAGTTTGTTAATAGAGTTCGTAGTTCTTGATCTAAATCTTGTTTTTGATTCCAACGTTGATAGCTTTGTTCCCAGCCCATTTTTACCTCCTAGGAGTTTTACTAAAATTTCATCTTAATTTTAGCATATTATAGAACATTCCACATAATTGAATTTCTACAAATTCCGCGCATTTGCTTAGGTTGTTAGGGAGACGTTATTTTAGAACAATTATCGGAATAAAGTAATGTGTATATAGCTGGTGGATTTGCTTTATTACTATATTTGTTTTTCGACAAAATTTTTGAGGTTCCCCATTTTTTTACTTAGTTGCTATGTAATAAGTCTATAGGTATGGTTGTTTGAAGCTCCAGGATGCTCGCTTCAATCAACCAAATTAGTCTTTTTATAGAACTTTGAAAAAAAAATAATAATATTCCTTTTACCAAAGTGCAAAGAAAGGTTATAAGACTGCTTATAAAGCACAATGACATGAACCTGATCTTGGGTTTAACATCTAAAAATACACCCCTAAAAAAGCCAACTCTATATCATAATCTTTGAGTTGGCTTTACATATTATTTTTTATATTGTATCGAATAAATATCTTTCCTGCGGTCTTTCAATTGATTCACAGTACCTGATTGGCGTTGGCGTCTTAGGATTTCGAGATCGACGTCACCGATGATGACCATTTCGATATTTGGATCACATTCTCCCACGACTCCGTCTCTGGCAAATTCAAAATCTGATGGTGCAAAGATGGCAGATTGAGCATATTGAATGTCCATATTTTTCGTTTGCGGAAGATTTCCAACAGTTCCAGCGATAACGGTGTAAATTTGATTTTCCACAGCACGTGCCTGGGCACAGTAGCGTACACGTAAATATCCTTGGCGGTCTTCTGTACAGAAAGGAGTAAAGATAATTTTTGCTCCTTTGTCTGTAGCAATTCGCGCCAGCTCAGGAAATTCAATATCATAACAAATTTGGATGGCGATTTTTCCACAGTCTGTATTAAACACCTTCACTTGGTCACCGCGGCTGATTCCCCACCATTTTCTTTCATTCGGTGTAATGTGGAGCTTATATTGCTTCTCAATTGTTCCGTCCCTTCTAAAAAGGTAAGCAATATTATAAATCCGCCCTTCTTCTTCTACGACATGTGAGCCACCAATTATGTTCACATTATACTTGACTGCCAGTTCAGTAAATAATTCAATATATTCTTCTGTAAATTCAGTTAAACGTTGAATAGCCAAGCTTGGAACTTTTTCATCTAAAAATGACATGAGCTGTGTTGTAAAGATTTCAGGGAAAACAGCAAAGTCTGAGCCTGCATCTGAAGCTACATTTGTATAATACTCTACTTGTTTTGCAAATTCTTCAAATGAACGAATTTGCTTCATCATATACTGAACAACACAAATGCGAACAGGATTGGATGTTTTGTAAAAACGTTTCGTGTTCGGCTGATAATCAACATTATTCCATTCCATCAATGTTGCGTATTTATTTGAAGCAACATCATCAGATAAATAGTTTGGATTAATCCTCATAAGGGTAAATTCATTTAAAAGCTGAAACGATAAAACAGGGTCATAAATTTTATGTAATGTAACCTGCTGAACATATTCTCTTGCCGTCAGTTCATCAGCATATTTATAATAATTCGGGATTCTTCCTCCGATAATAATACTTTTTAAATTTAGCCTTCTGGCTAAGTCCTTTCTTGCTTCATATAGACGGTGGCCAATTTTCATTCGGCGATAATCAGGATGAACCATGACTTCGATTCCATACATATTATAACCATCAGGATCATGATTCGTAATATATCCATTATCGGTAATATCATCCCATGTATGTCGATCATCATACTCGTCAAAATTCACTAAAAGACTTGAGCATGAACCGATGATAATCCCTTCAAACTCAGCACAAAATTGACCTTCGGGAAAATGATCAAGATGACTTTCCAAATGCTCTCTTTTCCATGGTTCCATCCCCGGAAAACATTTTTCTTGAAGTTCAATAATGGCATCAATATCAGTTTCCAGGATATTGCGTATGATCATTTTTTTCTCAAATTTTGTTAAATCAAGTTTCTCAGACATAGTGGTTCTCCTTTGAACAATAATTAATACATTTATATACCCTTTATCCCTTATCCAGAAACATCAGTAATTCCTTAAGCTCCATTTGTGCCATTGATTCAACGCGATGATCGACTTCACAAAACTCAAGATCTTTTGTCACTGTATTAGGCACAGTAACACATTTCATCCCTGCTCTTTTCGCAGCTAGGGCACCATTTGCTGAATCTTCAAAAGCAATACATTCCTCAGGCTTCACACCTAAGCATTTAGCTGCCTCCAAATAGAGGGCAGGATCCGGTTTCACATGTTCAACATAATCGGAAGTTCGAATGCATTCAAAACGGTCTAATAAGTTTAGTCTACTTAAATGAGAGGAAACCCATTCATAATTAGAACTTGAGGCTAACCCTACTTTTAAACCGAGTTCTTTAGCAGCATCTAAATATTCAATCACTCCAGGTCTTGCCTTTTCTACCTGTATTCTTTTGTTAAAACGATCCTTCTCAACTACCTTAAGTTCAGCATGGTCTAATTTTCTTTTAGTTTGTTCCTCCAAGTATGTATAAGGATTAAAATCTGACTTTGTTCCAATCAATTTTCCCCAAACTTCTAATGGCAATTCACATTCATGCTCACGAAATATTTCACATAACACCTCATATTCATGTGTTTCTGTATCAAGGATTAATCCGTCAAAATCAAAAATAACCGCTTTTATCATGTATCATACAACTCCCCTAAAAAAGTGTCCTTCTATGTATAATATATAAAGGAACTTTGTTTATATTTCAAATTTATGTACAAAAGGGCAAGTGCCTTGATCAGCCTCGGGCAAATAAGACGCAAATGAATAGAAGACGTTCTTTGTCTTCAATTCATTTGTGGCTAGACCCTAGAGGGGCTCGGCGCTGGCAGTTTAAGAACGCGGCGTCCTGTCGCAAAAACTGCACTTGCACATCCTGTGCTTCGGAGCTGGATGTCACCGCTCTTCTTCTCAGTATATGAACAATAAGAAAAGAGGTTTGACTAAAGTGTCAAACCTCCAAGGATGATTAATGTGTTTTCGTTTGTTCTGAAATGTTCGTTAACGCATGTCCTGCTGCTTCGTCAGACATTTGATTTACAGCTAAATCACCTAGTGCTACAATTCCTACCAATTGGTTGTTCTCAACAATTGGCAAACGACGAATTTGATGCTGCGCCATTACTTTTGCAGCTTCAGCAGCAGACATATTTGTATGTCCTGAAACAAGGTTTGTAGTCATCACTTGTGAGACAGGTATGTTGCTATCAAGTCCTTCTGCTGTTGAACGAAGTGTGATATCACGGTCCGTAATAATCCCTCTTAATTGACCATTATCAACAACTGGAATGGACCCAACATTATTTTGACTCATCATCTCAGCTGCTTCTTTAATCGATTGTGAAGAAGAAACAGTTGCTACACTTGTTGTCATGCATTCTTGAATTGTATTCAGAATCATCCTCCCCTTTCAAATATAGTATGAGAAAGGGAACGTTCCTTTATAATTAGAAAAATTTTTTGGGGATAGCTGAACGTTGTCGTTATAAAAATAAAGGAAAGTTTAATACCATAAATACTCGTAAGTGTTGTGATGGTTAATTAAGGTCTTTATTTATGATTTTATTAAGAACCCTTATACTTTTTCCAAATTAATTATTGTGCTTAAAACTAGTTTAAAATGAGAGAGTGTAATGGAGCGGAGGACACTTGACTCCTGCGGGAAGTAGAGGAAAGGCTGAGACCCCGCAGGCGAAACTGAGGAGGCTCAGCTCTTCCCCGGCGAATCTTGTGTCTAGAGCTTAATGGAACGGACATTTCTCAGACAGTTTGAGAAAACAGTCATTCTCAAAATAGCCACCAAGAAATTTCCAATTTTCAAAAAATGTTCAAAAATATATGAATTTTAATATGTATTCTTTTACAAGGAAAAACGCTTGCGATTATAATTTAGAAGTATCTACAAAGATAAATGAGGGATGTTATGTCAAGTTCAAATGAAAAAACACTGGAGAATTTACTTTCAACCGGTTGGGTTGCGGCATTTATCTCCACATTAGGAAGTCTTTATTTTTCGGAATTTCTTCAATATACACCTTGTGACCTCTGCTGGTATCAACGGATCTTTATGTATCCTCTTGTCATCATCTTGGGAATTGGTGTCTTTAAAAAGGACTATAAAATTGCCTTTTATACACTAATTCTATCTGCCATTGGTGGATGTATTTCCATTTATCATTATGGTGTGCAAAAGATTGATTTCTTAGGAGAAAATTCCGTCTCCTGCGGAATTGTACCATGTACAGGGGAATACATAAATTGGTTAGGATTTATCACGATTCCATTTTTAGCGTTAATCGGATTTTCAATTGTTTTTATCACAAGTCTTTTAATTTTAAAGAAAGCAGGTAAGTAAGATGAAAAAACTACTCATTTTCGGAGCCATTATTCTTATCCTATTTGGTGGACTAGCCTTTGTAACATCTTACCAAAACAACCAGCAAGCGGAAGGAAATGTATATGGTAAAAGTGATCTTAAACCAGCTACAATTGATCAGCTTGACGATCCTAATTACCAAAACATCATTCTTCCTGATGAACTCGAATCAAAGCTTGATAACAAAGAAGATGCAATCGTATATTTCTTCAGCCCGACATGTGACCATTGCAAGGTAACAACACCTGTTTTAATGCCTGTTGCAGAGGAACTAGGTGTCGAAATTGATCAATTTAATTTATATGAATATGAAGATGCCTGGGATCAATATGGCATCACTGGTACACCAACCCTTGTTCATTTCCAAGACGGAAAAGAAGTTGCACGTGCAGAAGGCGGCAATACGGACGAAGAAGCACTCCGTACTTTACTAAATGAATGGAAAGCTGAATAAACAAAGAGGACAGTTCATGATGAACTGTCCGTTTTACTTAGATCATATATTGATTAGCCGGTCTGATAAACTGACTAAATTGCCCTTTTTGACAATCAGCTTCTTTAAAATCGGAAAATGTTAGAGGAAAGAAATAACCGTAATCATTTAAGTTTTGGGTATTACGCTCAAACATTTCTTTATACTCATTTTCATGTTTGTTCTCATGTAATAAATCGAGTACAGCAATTAAAGCTTGGAGACTAGAGATTATTTGAAATGCATCCTTCAATGTTGCATTATAGATTTGGTCAGAAGCCTGTGGCTGAAGCACGTTCAGTTTCTTTAATTCTACAATTTTTTCATCCGGGAAAAATTTCGGAAATATCTCTGTGTACAATTGATCAACTAACTCAGAAATATGATGTTCCTGTTCGTTTGTCGATGCCACAACAACCTTCATTTTATCACCTTTCTCTTTCATCTGTTTCACTGCATTAAGCATAACACAGGACATTTCAAGATTGCAGAGGAAAGTGTTACCGGAACTAGATTGTACATCCATTCGATGTTTTGTATACTGTTTTAATATGGCTGTTTTTAATTTGTTCGTTCCATTTCTCTTCACTATTATTATTAAAAACGATAATGTAGAATACAGTTGCCAAAATATACATATAGCAAGGAATGATAGACCATTGAAACGTGTAGGTGAATGGCTTGAGATAACGATTCCAAAGGATTGGGCGAATGCGACTGTTTTTTCCGTTTTGTCCAACAAACTCGGCGCCTCTAAAGCACTTATCCAAAGATGGAATCAATCTGCAGCTTTCAAAAAAATCAAAACAAAGCAGATGTTAACCATAAATTGGAACAAAATGATCGGCTATATCTTCATTTATTTAAAAAAGAAGAATATGGGGTATTACCTGAAAATGTCTCCATAGACATCCTTTACGAAGATGACCATTTAATCATTGTGAATAAACCCGCAGGAATGGATACACATCCGAACGAACCAAACCAAACAGGAACACTGGCAAATGCGATTGCTTTTTATTACCAGCTTAACGGGTTGCAAATTCGTGTACGACATATTCACCGCCTTGATCGTGATACTTCCGGTGCCATCATATTTGCAAAGCATGATCTGGCTCAAACCATTTTAGATCAGGATTTACAAGTGAAAAAAATCAAAAGAACATATCTTGCGATTGTAAAAGGTAAACTCCCCAAAACAAATGGAACGATTGATAAGCCAATCGGACGGGATCGGCATCATGCAACACGAAGAAGAGTTTCGCCAAATGGTCAAAAAGCCATTACTCATTACAATGTTGAAACATTTGATCCCAAAACAAATCTGTCGCTTTTGTCCGTACAATTAGACACAGGACGAACACACCAAATTCGTGTTCACTTAAGTTCCATGAACCACCCTATTATCGGTGATACTTTATACGGCGGAAGCAAGGACCTTATCAAAAGGCAGGCATTACACGCAAAGAAGATTACTCTTTTACACCCTCTAACACAAGAAAAAATTGAAGTCGAAGCCAGCATACCGGCAGATATCCTCTCGATAATAAAAAGCAAACAATCCAGTTTTTAAGAAAGCTGGATTGTTTGTTTTAGTGTCAGAAATTTATATACTTTTCTTTTTCGCATAAATAATATACCTTTGTGGCGCATTTCCTACATAACTAAAAGGATAGCATGTTGTTAAGATAAGTTCTTCCTTCTCATTTTGGAGGGTAATAATACTACGATCGTCAGCTTCTACGATCTTCGTATCAATGATTTCATATTCAAAATCTCCATATGGCAGTTTGATTTCTAACGAATCACCAAGTTCCAGCTCCCCTGCCTTACGAAACACCGTATCTCTATGACCGGATAAGACGATTTGTCCATTTTCGTCAGGGTAATAGCTGCCTTTATAGTGACCAACACCTTTTTCAAGATCATCAGGATCGGTTCCTTCCACAATTGGGAGGTCCGCCTCTAATCTTGGTATATGTAAAATACCAACAGCTTCACCAATTGGCGGTTTAAATGTACCGTCCTCTTCTTTATAGACTTCCTTATCCGGCGGTGATGTAACAATCGCTTGAGCTTCTGCTAAGGAATTGGATGTTTGCATTTTTGTATCAACAATTTCCCAAACGGCATAGCCTACAATACAAAGTCCTACAATAATGAATAAATAGGAAAGCTTCTTCATGAACCATCCACGCTTTCTGTTAATTTCTTACACATATTATAGCACAGAAGAATTTTCCCATATGGAATAAGTTGCTAGATTTGTCCTTGTTTTTTATTGTTTTTTTGTAAATTAGCACAAAATATAGTTAAACAAACGTTTAATTAAGAGTTTTTCAGGGAATATAACAGTGGGATAGCTTCGTCCTATTGATAGATGCAGTTATTTTCATAGATACGTATAATAGAGTGGAGATGAAACAAGAAAGGGAACAGCTTTTAAGAATGATCTGTCCAGAAAGCTTGCTTAACTGTTATTACTTGGCGATACGATGAACTCTAACCAATTAGTTGAAGATCTATTATTTTAAGGTTTTCCTACACTCACTATCTATGAAAATGTTTTAAGAGATGCCATGTATTTCATCGGATACTTGGAAATAGATGAAATACGTGTTGCTGATGAACATCTGGCAACAGGTACAGCTGACAACAAGGCTGCAATTCCGTTTAGAACAGGAAAAACAGCAAAGTGAGAGAAAGAAACAAGCGATGGTCTTTTGCGTTGAAGGTGAATACATATCTTACCAAACCGAACAAAAACCGTTCGGGATTTATCAGAGATGACTTCAATTATTACTAATGAAGCTGCTTACTTATAATCTTTTTTTAAACTATGGAGGACAACAATATGTTTGCTCTAGAAAATATTCCCGTTCCTGTTTTTATTCTCGATGCCGAACTTAATATACTAGATCGTTCATCTATTTCTATAACACTTTTTTCTGAAGGGAAAAATTTCCTTGATATAGTTGATGATGATAGTAAAAACAAAGTACATTATTTTTTATCAACGAAAGAAAAGCAAAAGTTTGAAGCAACTATCATAACAATAGAAAATGAGTTGGAGCTTTTTGAAATATATGTAACCCAAAATCGTGAAGATTATTTATATGTTGTTTGTATCCCTCTTAAAGAGAATTTTAAAAAAGTCAGCCACCAAGTTCATTTGCTTAGGGAGCAATTGATGGTGACTAACAAGGACAGGATGGAGCAGCATCAAAGGAAAGAAATTATTTCATTGTTTCAACCATTTTTAACAGATTCAGATCTTTATAATTTAATTAGTTCTTCCGACCACATGAAGCAACTTCCAGGAAAATTAGAGAAAATTCAAGATTTATTAAGCCTTCTTCGACCTGATATTATCGAGAGTGGGAAAAGTGCCCACTATGAGGTTATTATTGATGAACTAAATGAACTTCGCTCTTCCATTGATTTTTATATTACACTACTGCCCCTTCTAGACCGCTTAGATTAATGAGATAAAGGTAACGTAATTTCAACTGTCGTTCCTTTATCTGGTTCACTTGTGAAAATGAGCTTACCATTATGACTTTCAATTATTTTAAAGCTTACCATTAACCCCAAACCTGTTCCTTTTTCTTTGGTTGTAAAAAATGGTTCACCCATTTTTTCAAGTTGCTCCTTAGGAATGCCTTTTCCTTGATCCTCAAATCGCAGAAGTACTCGATCATCTTCGAGTTTCTTTGCTTCAATTTTGAGCTGGCCTGTACGACCTTCCATTGCCTCTATTCCATTTTTCACAATATTGATAAACACCTGCTTTAGTTCATTTTCTATCCCTTTAACAGTAAAATTCATTGGGTCAATGGAGGTTTCAATTGTCACATTATTAAGGATCGCCTGTGTTTCCCATATCTTTGATATATCTTGAATAATTTTATTAATATTGACATCTTTAAATTCAGCTGTTTTCTTTCTTGAAAGCACAAGGAATTCATTGATGATTTCTTCAAGCCTGATAAATTCCGTCATCATCACTTCCGCATATTCCTTACTATATGTATTCGTTTGGATCATTAATTGAAGAAAACCTCGTAAAGAAGTTAACGGATTTCGAATTTCATGTGCAATTCCTGCAGCCAGCTGACCAATTCCAGAGAGCATTTCAGATTTAATCAGCATTTGTTCTGAACTTTTTCTGCTTGTAATATCCTCACCAACAAGTAAGATTTGGACAACATCGTTTTCTTCATTTTCAACAGGTATTAGAGATAAATGTTCCCATTTATCCTTCCCGTCTTTTCCTTTATAAGACAACTCGCCCGTCCATGTCTCACCGGCACGGACCTTTTTCCAATACTGTTCAAATTCACTATCTTGATAGTATTTAGAATAAATATCCTTTATTTTACGGCCAATGATTTGGTGCACATCTATGCCAAGCTGTTCTGCAAACTTACTGTTTGCATATTCAATTGTTCCTTGAAAATCAGTAAATGCCGTATATGCAGGCCCAAGCTCAATTGCTTGCATACTCAATTGTAACTCGCGATTCACCTTTTTAATATTTGAAATATCAATAAATGTAATCACAATACCGTCGATTAAGTTTTCACTTGTTCGATATGGCATAATTTTAACGCTGTACCACTTTCCGTCCTTTGATGGCAATTCCTTGATGATCGATTTTGTTGTTACTAACACTTCCTCGATATCCTGTAGAAACAGATCATAATCAAGTCGATGTGAAATGTGATAAATCGGCCTTCCTATATCACGCTCTATGAGATGAAATATTTTCATAGCTTCAGGTGTATAGAGCTTAATATCGAGGTTTTTATTTAAGAAAATCGTGGCGATATTCGTATTAATGAGGAGGTTGTCCATATCATTATTTAAGTTGGTTAACTCTTTGATTTTCTTTTCATACTCGGTATTTACGGTTATTAACTCTTCATTTACAGACTGCATTTCTTCATTCGTGCTTTGCAATTCCTCATTTGCGGCAATTAATTCTTCATTTGTAGACTGCAGCTCTTCATTCGATGTTTCAAGCTCTTCTATCGTTGTTTGCAGACTTTTTTTTGTATAAAAAAGCTCCTGCTCCAGGTCAAAGATTCTTTGGTTATAGGCTGAATCATGATCAAATATGATAGAATCCGCTTTAAATTCAGTTGAAGAATCCAGCTTATTCGCTTCTAAAAACAGCGATACATATCCCTTTCCTGCTCTCTCTAAAGGCTTTACAATAAGCTCTACTTGTTTATTTTCATTTGGATTAATAAGGAGGTTTTTATATTTAATTTCTTTAAGTTCCTCTCTTGCCTTTTTAATTGCTGTTCCAATTGCCACTGATAAATTCGTAGGAACCATATTAAAAATATTATAGTTCACTTTCCCTTTTGGCAGATTCAAATACTCTCCTGCATTCCCGGAAACTAATAAAACCTCATTATGCTCATTAACAACAATACATGGAGGTAATATTTCATCCATTAACGAAACATATAGTTCATCCGGGTGTTGAAACCGATTTAATTCACGCAGATGCTCCAAATTTCTTCTGTCCTTCCCTTGTTCTTTTAGTGATTCTTTAGGAGTAAGAAATGCTTGAGAGACATGTTGGCTATCTGATACCTCATTGCTGAAAATCTTCCATTTATGATGAACTGCAGTAAACAAAGTTGATAGCTTGCCGATTGTTTCACTCGGTCCTAAAAATAAATACCCTTTCTCTTTTAATGCAAAATGAAAAAGAGACAATACTTTTTGCTGAAGCTCGGTTTGAAAGTAAATCATGACATTTCGACAGCTCACCATATCTAGATTGACAAACGGTGAATCCTTTGTCATGTTATGAGGTGCAAAGACAATTTTATGCCTGATTTCCCTTTTTACTTGATAATCACTTCCATCTTTATCAAAGTATTTCACTAGCAGATGTTTTGGAATCATTGAAACAATTTGCTCTGAATAGCAGCCTTGACTAGCAAATTTCACCGAATCACGGTCAATATCTGTTGCGAATATCTGAAGCTCCATTTTACATCCTCGCTTTTCAATTTCGTCATGAAAGAGAATCGCCAGAGAATACGCTTCCTGACCTAATGAACAGCCTGCTACCCATATTCTTATTTTATTTCTTCCTCTATGTATATTCTCATCTATCATTTTAGGAATAAGAGATTGCTGCAAATAGTTGAATGCCTCTGTATCTCTAAAAAAGTGAGTAACCCCAATGAGTAAATCTTCTTGTAAATAACGGATTTCCATAGGGTTTTCTAATAAATAGTTTTTATAAGCCTCTAGAGACGGTAATTCCTCCTCAATCAGACTCATACGGCGTTCCATTCTTCTTAACACCGTATTCTTTTTATACATGGAAAAATCAATTCCACTTTTTTTATGTATCATCATTAACACTTGTTTTAACGCATTATCTGTATAATCAATTGGCTTTGTTGCGATATAATCACTAATCCGTTCCGGCATTGCTTTTGGAGCCAATATGTAATCCCCTGCCCCTGATTTCATTGCACTTTCAGGCATGTCCATAAATTTTGCTGTTTCATCTTGAATCAGACAAAGTCCACTTTTGGCACGTATATCGTTAATTCCTTTTGTCCCATCTGTTCCTTTTCCTGATAAAATAACACCGATGGCTTTTGTTTCAGCATAAGTTGCGAGTGAAGATAAAAAGATATCGATGGGAAAGTGAACAGGTTGTTTATTATTATATTCTTCCAAATGAATAAATCCTTGTTTATTAATGGTTATGTAGTGGTTTGGCGGACATAAATACACAGTTTTCCCCGAAAGCCGCAGTCCTTTTTCTGCTAAAACAATTTTCATACTGGTAGATTTTGCAAGTAATTCCGGCATATAACTTTTGTACTTCGATGATAAGTGTTGAACAACTACGAAAGCTGCATCAATATAAGGACTCATATTTTGAAAAAACTGTTGAATTGCTTCCAGTCCTCCAGCTGAGGCGCCGACTCCTACCACATAGGGAACTTCAGATACAGATTTTGTATGATTCATTTCCATTTGCCCGTCTTGTGCTTGTAACATCTAATATCCTCCCTTAAACACTGCCAATAAAAACATTCGACAAATGCTAGTAATTTCCTGTTAGCAAAAAAGGAAAAAAATTCTTTTAGATTCATATAGTTGATGATCTATTTCACCTGAATAATTTTATAGCGAACACAATAATGGGATAATTTTATGATATCAGTTATCATTTGGAGATAAAACTAATAACTAGTTCTTATTTCTTAAATAAAACCATTATTTTCAATATTGCTATTCCAAGAGTAGACAAAAAGGAGCGACTTACTCGCTCCTTTCAGTTGATTATTATGCTTGGTGTTCAATCGGAAGGATAATTTTCACTGTTGTTCCTTTTTCAAGTTCACTGGTGAAGAGGATTTTCCCTTTATGATTTTCAATAATTTTATAACTAATCATTAAGCCCAGTCCGCTTCCTTTTTCTTTATTTGAGTAATAGGGTTCACCGAGCTTAGCGATTCTTTCCTGTGCTATTCCAACACCCTGATCTTTTACATGAATATAAATATATTCTTCATTTTCCATACCAATCGCGATATGAATGGTACCGCCAGTTGACATTGATTCAATTGCATTGCTAATGATATTCTGGAAAACCAATTTTAATTGGTTCTCATCACAGATGATTTCTACATTTGCTCTAGGATCATATTCAAATGTAAGATGAAATAGGTGATTAACTTCCTTATTGGCATGTAAAACTTCAGACATGATGTCAATTACATTATGGTGATTAAGTTGGATACCAAGATGAGAATTAGCCAAAATCAGTATCTCATTAATAAAATCCTCTATTTGTCCGAGCTCTGATAAAATAAGCTCTTTAAAAGAACAACTTTCATTATGCTTTAACTGAATAAAGCCCTTAACACTTGTCAATGGGTTCCTTATTTCATGCGCGATACTAGCAGCCAGCTGGCTAACAGCGGCGAGTTTATCCGATTTCCTTATTAAGTCTTGATTTAACTTGGCATCAGTTATATCTGCAGCGACCCCAACCACTCGATATAAGTCACCATCTTTATTGAAGACAGGTACGATTCGATTCCTGACCCAGCGAATTGTACCATCGGTATGTGTGAGTCTATATTCAAATTCTTTATTCTTCCAAACGTTTTGGAATTGCTCCATTGTTTCATCGCGATCTTCAGGAAGCATAATAGTATCCCATAAGGTTTTGTCTTCTATAAATTGCTCACACGTTCTTCCTGTAATTTCTTCCCAAGCTGAACTCATATACAGTAGCCGGTTTTCCTCCACATCAAATATCCAAAATGCATCCTTTATATTGTTTGCGATTTGCTGAAACCGCTCCTGGCTCTCACTCAATTCTGTATGAACCAGTAATCGTTCAATTTCATAGCCAACCCACTGTGTCATTAGTTGTAAAAACTCAAGGTCCGAGTTGGTAATCGTTCGAAATGTTTGATCTGCAGAGAAAAAGCAAAATGTTCCATAGAAAACGTTATTAACAAATATAGGTGCACCAACATATTCATTTATCAAAGCTGATTCTGTTTCTAAAGCAGATTGTTTTATATGAACAGGCTCAAGTCTCTCGATAACTTTTCCCGCACAAGTTTGATGAAGTGAAAGTATATCACCGGTTTTTCTAAACTTTGATGACTTACTAATTGTTTGGAGGATTTCATAAACGTCTCCGGTGATCTTGGAAATATTTCCATCCGTCAAACGAAAGCGTTCACATCCAATTTTGAGCAGTCTCTTTAATTTCTCATGAAAAGATAAACAATTATTGCTCGTTACTTCATATAGAGTACGAATCGATTGTTCATTCATCGTTCTTTCAAGTAAATCTGCTCTGAGTTCTATTTCGGTGTTGACCCACTTGCTTAAGTCAACTAATGTTTGTAATTCATCCTCAGTAAATGAGCGCGGCTCTACATCAATAACACAAAGAGTACCTATGATATGATGATTCTTTGTTATGATCGGAGCTCCTGCGTAAAAGCGAATTTGATGTTTTATAACTAAAGGATTATGTTTAAATCGCTGGTCGAGATGTGTGTCTTCAATGACTAGTGGCTCTCCATCAAGTAATACATGCTGACAGATTGATTCATCTCGTTTTGTTGATCTTTCGGTTAATAGCTCTCCGGTCAGACCTACACATGATTTAAACCATTGTTTATCCTCTGTAAGTAATGAAATAAGAGAGATTGGCGCTTGGAAAATGCGACTCGCCAATTCTGTAATACGATCAAACGATTGTTCATTTGGAGTATGGATCAAATTAAGGCTATATAATTCTATTAATCTTCGCTCTTCTTTTTCTAAAAAAGAGGAGCTTTTATCTTTGAATATTTCCTCTAGCTTAAAAATAGAAACCACTCCAAGCGTTTTTTCATATTATACCATATGGGATAATATGGTGGAACAAAAGTTCGGCTTGTTTGTGGAAAGTAGTTGGCTTTCTAAAAATCTTTTTCGTATATTTAGTAGCATCTGAAGAAGTCCGTTCCATTATCTTTTTTTATAGAGTGGATAGCACCATCATTACTAAACAAGTAATAATATATAATTTGAATTGCTAGGAAGAAAAAAGGACTGTCTTTGTAAGTTTTCACTTACTTTTAGACAGTCCTTTTCATAAATCTATTTTCCTATTATTTTAATTCTGCTAATATTTCTTCGATTTTTGCGAGTTCAGATTGTAAACCGCCGCCGCTTAGGTACCATAGCGGGCCATCTAAGTATACGATCTTTTCGTTTTGATAAGCATCTGTTTTCTTAACGATGTCATTTTCCATGTCAGTATCGATATTAGACTTGTCTCCAACTGCTGCTGTACGGTCAATAACGAATAACACCTGTGGATTTAATTCTAAAATGGCTTCGAAACCAAAGTTAGAACCGTGAGAAGAAGATTCGATATTATCTGTTACAGGCTTGAAGCCGTAAATATCATAAATATAACCAAAGCGAGAGTCTTTCGCGAAACCGGATAATTTACCTTCATTGTACATTGTTACTAATGAAGTGTCATAGTTTCCAGCTAAAGTATTGATTTCTTCTAAAGCTGAATCAAATTTTGCCGTGTATTCTTCAGCTTCTGCTTCTTTACCAAACATTTTAGCTGCTAAATCTACTGAAGATAAGAATGTGTTCCAGTAGTCATCTTCAGAAGTACCGACAAACACAACAGGAGCGATTTCTTTTAATTCTTCATAGAAAGCCGACTGACGTCCGGAGATGAAGATTACATCCGGAGCCATTTCTGCGATATCTTCAAGTAATGGCTCTTTTAAGCCACCAACACTTTGATACTCATCAGAAGCGTATTTTTCAAGGTGAGCTGGTAGGGCAGAGTCTTTTGCAACCCCAACAATTCCCTCAACACCCAGTGCATCCAGTGTATCTAAGAACCCATAATCAAATACAGCAATTTTTTCCGGCATTTTATCAAATTCTATATCTTCAAAATTAATTGCTGCTTCTTCACCTTCAACTGAAGCAACCGTTGGAGATACAGTCATTGGATATGCAGGACCTTCAGATTCTGCTCCAGTTGTGTCTTCTGCTTGACCTTCAGCTGCAGTTGTTTCTTTATCTGTTGATTCATCTGTTGAAGCCTCTTCGTTAGATCCACATGCAGCAAGCAGTAACATCATAGCTGCTAACAACGTGATAAATAAATTTCTTTTTTTCATTTTTCTTTCTCTCCCTCTACTGTATTTATTTATTGTTAATGATAATCATTATCAATGATAACGATTATCATTATGCTTCATTAAAGTTTTAAAGTCAATAACTTTTTGTCATCTTTTTAAAATTAATGTAAACATGTTGTGGAATTTTTAATATGTTTGAAATACAGCCTGGAGTAAGTTCATTCTCCAGGCAAACTTTTACGTGTGTGAGTTAAAATACACACATATTCTACATCCATTTTGTTCTTGAATCGGAATATCCATATCATATATCTCACGTAATGCATCAGAATTAATGATTTCATGGGTTGGCCCGTTTTTCATCAGCTTGCCATTTTTTAACGCAACGATACGATCTGAATAAACAGATGCAAAGTTAATATCATGCAAAACAATGACAACGGTTTTGCCAAGTTCATCTACTAGTTTACGAAGGATTTTCATGATTTGCACAGAATGCTTCATATCCAAGTTATTTAAAGGCTCATCCAGCAGGACATAATCTGTATCCTGGGCAATCACCATCGCAATAAATGCACGCTGTTTTTGACCACCTGACAGTTCATCTAAAAATTTGTCCTGCATCTCAGCCAGATTCATATATTCGATTGCTTGATCAACAAATCTTTCATCTTCAGCTGTTAGTCGTCCCTTTGAATACGGATAACGGCCAAATGCTACCAGCTCACGTACCGTTAAACGCACATTAAGATAGTTTGCTTGTTTTAAAATAGATACACGTTTTGCAAATTCAGAAGACTTCCACTTTTTTACATTATTTTGATCGAGTAATACTTCACCTGTATCTGCCTCTAATAAACGGCTCACCATAGAAAGAAGTGTTGACTTACCGGCACCATTCGGCCCAATAAACGATGTAATAGTCCCCGGCTCGATCGTGACAGTAACATCTTCTACAACAGGTTTTTTACCAAATTGCTTTGTTAATCCTTTGATTTCAATCATCCTGCTGCCCTACTTTCTTTAAGTAATAGATAAATAAAGTAAATACCGCCGATAAAGTTAATAATGACACTTAATGTTGTACGCAACTCAAAAATATGTTCCACAAGAAAATTACCGCCGACCAATGCAATGATACTGATCAAACTAGCTCCTAATATGTGGATAGAGTGTTTATATGTCGACAAATATTGATAAGAAAGATTAGCAACGATTAAACCAAAAAATGTAATAGGTCCAACAAGCGCTGTCGATGTGGCTATTAATACGGACGATAATATTAAGATCTTCATGACCATACCGTCATAGTTAATCCCCAGATTCATTGCATTTTCACGCCCAAGTGACATGACATCCAGTTTCCCCATAATAAAATAACCATAAAGGAATGCAAAGAACAGGATACCAATTGAAATAAATAGTAACTCCGCTTTTACGTTCGTAAAGGTCGCAAACAAGCGGCTTTGAAGACTTAAATATTCAACTGGATCAATCAATACTTGCAGGAACGTGACAAAACTTCCCAGAAGTGTGCCTATAATCATCCCTATTAATAGAAGAAAATAAATCGGATGCTTATCTGCTCTAAACAAAAATCGATATAAAACTAAGGCAAAGACAACCATTGCCAAAATCGCAGCACCAAAGTTTAAGTATTTATTTAACACCCAAACAGACATCGAACCTGCAAAAAAGTAGATTAATGTTTGTACAACTTGATACATAGAATCAAGTCCCATAACAGAAGGTGTTAGAATTCGATTATGTGTAATGGTCTGAAACACAACTGTTGAATACGCAATGGCAATTCCTGTAACAATCATTGCTGAAACTCGAAGCATACGCTTTGGAAAGGCATAATCAAAGCCGCCTTTTATATCATAAAAGCCATAAAGCAAAATACATGCAATTGCAATCACTGCTAGTATGATCAGTTTGGTACTATTTCGCATATGCTCTCCCCCTAAGTAACATTGTTAAGAAGATCGCACTGCCTATTACTGCCACAGTTACATTAACTGGAATTTCATAAGGATGAATAATGATACGTCCTAGAATGTCACATATTAGTAAAAAAACAACACCTAATACAGCTGTATGTGGAATCGTTTTACGTAAGTTATCCCCTAAGTAAAGAGAAACAATATTTGGCACAATCAGCCCTAAGAACGGAATGACACCCACTGTGAGGACTACTGTTGTCGAAATAATGGCAACAAGGATTAAGCCAGTATTAAGCACCAGCTTATAACTTAAACCGAGATTCTTCGCAAACTCTTCTCCCATTCCTGCGACTGTGAACTTATTTGCATAAAGATACGCTAGAATAAGAGCCGGAATACTAACATATAAAAGTTCATAACGGCCGGCAATAACTAACGTGAAGCTGCCCATAAGCCATGAAGAGATATTTTGCAAAAGATCAGCTTCATATCCTAAGAATGTTGTAATGGAAGACAAAATATTTCCATACATAATTCCAATCAATGGGACAAAAATGACATCCTTAAATTTAATACGATCCAATATTTGCATAAATACGAATGTTCCTGCCAAAGCAAACGCAAAACTAAAGAGAACTTGTTGTGTATACGTTACATTCGTAAAAAATAACATTGAAATTAAAATACCTAGTTTTGCTGCATCCAATGTCCCGGCAGTTGTTGGTGAAACAAACTTATTTCGGCTTAAAGACTGCATAATTAAGCCGGCAATACTCATCCCTGCCCCTGCTAATATAATGGCAATTAATCGTGGTACCCGACTTATAAGGAAAATTTGTGTTTCATCTGATTCCCAATCTAGTAAATCAAGTGGTGTTATATCAATTGCTCCGATAAATAGCGAGATAAATGACAGGACGATAGCTACAATTCCTAACATCCATAATCTCATGTAAAACCCTCATCACATGTTTATTCTCAGCACAACAATTGAAAACAATTATTATTCCAAGTTGAATCTATTCAGAAAAGCTCAAGCGCCTTGATCAGCCTTGGGCAAATAAGGTTATTTGGAATAGAAGGCGTCCTTTGCCTTCTATTCCAAATTGACTTATGACCTCGAGGGCTAGGCGCTGAAGCTAGACAATCAAACTAAGTTCAAAATTTAATAGTTGATTCTATTAAACTTCCCAAAAGCAGATGATAATCATTATCAACAAAAAATAAAAAAAAGAACCTTGCTTTATCTACTTTTATGCCTGTTGAGATTGATTATCAACCACAATAATTAATGTATCACAAAAAATAACCAGGGAAAAGAGATATATTTCAAATTATGGAATTTGTCTAACTTTATTCACATTATTTTCACAAATAAAAAGAAGATTCGAACAATTACCTTTGTTTAATCTTCTTTTTATGAAACTTATAACGTTTTAATAAGATCCCGAATTGCTTCAGAAACATCTATTTGATTTTCCTGGCAGTGGGTTGTGAGTTTACGATATGCTTCATCATCTAACCTTACGTGGACAGAATGTATGTATTTTTCTGAGTCTAGTTTTTTTGGTCTGCCTCTTGTGATTTTTCTCTTCCCTATGCCGTCTTTCCACACGTTTATAATGACATATCCATGCTTTTGTACCCAATGATCACAGTCGTACTCTTTCCACATCGCTTTCGCTCTTTCTTGGAATTCATGTTTGAATGTCTCTAATTCCTCTCCCTGAAGTCCTTTCATGATTGCCTTTTCCATTGCTTTATGTTCGTTGAATTGTAGAAATTGTTCGTAAGATTTGAAGGTTAATTCTTTCATTGTTCCGCTCCCGTATTTTCCTTTTTATAAAATGATACGTTTTTTGAAAATGGTTGTAAATTACTTTCTGAAGTCTAACCTTCTAATAAGAAACGATTTTAGCTCTGATGAAAGACATTTCTTCTTGGTCTCTCCCACCTAATGTCTTTCATCCACTATCAAAGACATTTCTATATGTCCTACTACAAAAAATAGGCATTACTGCCCTTAAACAAACGTTTAATTAACATATAACTAAAAAGAAATCAGCCCCATTGAGCTGATTTCTCAAGTATTTCCTTTATCCTTTTAGTATTCTCTCAATCTGTGATAGCTCTTCATTACTAAATTCTAAATGATTAAGGGCTGCGACGTTTTCTTCTATTTGACTTACTTTGCTAGCTCCGATTAAGGCTGATGTGACTCTGCCTTCGCGCAGGACCCAAGCTAAAGCCATTTGTGCCAGATTTTGATCGCGATTTTGAGCGATTTCATTTAATTGCTTTACTTTGCTAATAACATCCTCTGTTACTCGTTCTTCACTAAGGAATGTATTTGCTTTGGCCGCTCTTGAATCTGTCGGGATTCCTGAGATGTATTTATTTGTTAATAATCCTTGTTCTAATGGGCAGAATGCGATGGAACCTACCCCGTTTTCTTGCAACACGTCCTGCAGTCCATTTTCTATCCAACGATTGAACATCGAATAGCTTGGTTGATGAATTAACAGCGGCGTACCTAGGTCATTTAGTATTTTCACAGCTTCAGCTGTTTGTTCAGCATCATAACTGGAAATCCCAACATATAAAGCTTTTCCTTGACGGACAATTTGGTCAAGAGCTCCCATTGTTTCTTCAAGCGGTGTATTTGGGTCTGGGCGATGTGAATAAAAAACATCAACATAATCAAGGCCCATTCTTTTCAGGCTTTGATCAAGACTTGCAATCAAGTATTTCTTAGATCCCCACTCACCATATGGTCCATCCCACATATGATAGCCGGCTTTGGTTGAAATAACGAGTTCATCGCGATATGGTGCAAAGTCAGTGTTTAAAATCTTCCCGAACATCTCCTCAGCACTTCCTGGAGGCGGGCCGTAATTATTGGCTAAATCAAAATGGGTAATCCCTAAATCAAATGCTCTGCGCAGCATAGCTCTTCCATTTTCAAAAGAATCCACACCACCGAAGTTATGCCACAATCCTAGTGATATAGCTGGAAGCAGTAGACCTGATCTTCCAACACGATTATATTTCATTTCTTTATAACGCCCATCGTTTGCTTTGTATGTCATGATTATGTATCCCCTTTCATTTCACTCATTCTATTTTACTTCATAACTTCATATTTTTCCAAAATAAAAGAGCCCGGGAATCCAAGCTCTTTCATTCTTCTTATTTCACAGAACCCATCATTCCGGCAACGAAGTGCTTTTGCATAATGAAGAAGATAACCGCTGCTGGTAGTGTTGCGATGACGATGGCTGTCATAATGACTCCAAAGTCTGGGGAATATCCAGATCCAAGATTAGAGATAAGCAATGGGATTGTTTGATTTTCAGGTGATTGTAACACAACGAGCGGCCATAAATAGTTATTCCAGCTGCCCATGAAAGTGATGATAGCAGCCGCCGCATATGTTGTTTTCATTGTTGGTACATAAATTCTGAAAAACACTCCTATTTCACTTAGCCCGTCAATACGACCTGCTTCAAGAATATCCTTTGGAAACATCTTTGTGCTTTGGCGAAAGAAAAAGATTAGAAAAGCTGTTGTAACAGATGGCAAAACGGCTGCAGTAAGCGTATCGATTCCCATGAATGGTGCTGTTTGAGAAACGGTACCGAACATTCGGAATAACGGAACCATTAATGCCGCAAAAGGAATCATCATCGAAAGCAGCAAAATATTAAAGACAACATCTTTTGCTTTACTTTTAAAAATCTCAAACCCGTATCCGGCCAGTGATGCTATAAGCAGGGATAACAAGGTCGTTGTAATCGAAATTTTTGCCGAATTTACTAATGCGGGTACAAGGTCAACCGTATTTAATAGATTTTGAAAGTTCTGTAGCAAATGACTGCCGGGCAGTAATCTTCCTTGTGTCACGTCAACCGATTTATTTGTTGCACTTACAACCATCCATATGAATGGAAATACAGAGACGATTGTTGCTAATACTAAGAATACATAGCTTAAAATTCGCTTCAGTTTAGCCATTTCGATCACCTGCCACTTTGAATTGAAAGATAGAGAAGATCACGATCATAATCACGATTGCATAGGAGACAGTTGCTGCATACCCAAAGTCTGGTGTGTATTTAAAGGATAAATCGTAAATATATTGAGAAATCGTCATCGTTGCATTACCAGGTCCACCTTTTGTAATGTTCATGACTTCATCGAATAACTGTAATGTCCCAATCGTTGATGTAATCGATGTAAAGAGAATAATAGGTTTTAGCATTGGAATAGTAATCTTAAAGAATTGTTGAACAGATGAAGCACCGTCTATCTTTGCTGCTTCATAAATGGAATGATCAATATTTTGTAAGGCTGATAAGTAGAAAATCATATTATAGCCGGTCCAACGCCAAGTAATCGCAATAACGATGGCAATTTTCGCCCAGAATGGATCTGTCAGCCATTGAATCGGTGCGTCTATTATTGAAACCTTCATGAGGAATAAATTAATCATGCCCTCTGTTCCAAATAAATATTTGAAAACAACAGAATAAGCTACAAGTGATGTCACACACGGTAAAAAGATGGCTGTACGGAAAAATCCTTTCATCTTCAAGGTTTTATCGTTTAACAATACCGAGATGAACAAGGCTAATAGAATCATTAATGGCACTTGAATAATAAGATAAAAAACCGTATTTTTTACTGCTGTAAGAAATGTAGGATCCTTAATTAGACGGATATAATTATCTAAACCTATAAAAGTCAAATTAGTGCCGGCACCTGATTGAAATGATAAAAGTAAGGCTTGAAGCATTGGGTAGAAATAAAACAACACAATCATCAGTGTAGCAACAGCTATAAAAGACCAACCGATTACAGCATTTTTCAAGCGAATATTTCGTTTTGGTTTTACCACTGGAACAGATTGAGTCTGAGTCGTTTTAGTTGGGATCAACTGTAGTCACTCCTTAACATTTGATTAGAAAAGCGCAAGCGCCCTGATTAGCCTAGGGCAAATAAGACGATTTGGAACAGAAGGCGTTCTTTGCCTTCAATTTCAAATTGACTAGACCCTAGAGGCAGTCTAAAATCGCGACGCCCTGTCCACCTACTGCACTTGCACGTCCTGTGCGATCTAAGGCTAGGCGCTTGAGCTAGACACCAAAACTAAGTACAAAACTTAACACTTTCTTACTCTTTCAGAAAAAAGCCTTAGGCTCTCGCCTGAAACTTCATGACTCTATCCTAAGAAGAAGCAGGGGAGTTCCTAAGGCTTATTTAGAGATTACTTGAGTTGTGCTTCAGCTTGCGCTTGTGCATCTTCCAGCACTTGATCAACTTCTTTTCCGTTAAGGTAGTTTTGCATTTCAACTACTAAAATATCCTCGATTGCGTAAGTGTGTAAACCGTAGTTAATACGTGGGATTTCCTCTGTCCATGCTGAGAAATCTGTAACGGTTGCTTGCCCACTGAAAAATTCATCTGCTGCTTTGTATGCTTCACCCTCTGCTGCAGGAATATAGGTACCAATTGCACCAATTTCAGTGACCAATGTTTGGTAGAAATCAGCATTGGATCCAAATGTTTTTGCCAGGAAGTCAGCTGCTTTCTCTTTTCCTGGTACATCAAGAACATACCAAGAGCTTCCACCTAAGTTTGATGCATTAACAGAACTGTCCATACCTGGAAGTTTTGGAATTGGAGCAACCGCCCATTTCCCTGATTGTGATGCTTCGGCTTTTACAGATGCTGTTATCCAGTTACCTGTTGGTACAGAAGCTACTTCACCGCTATTAAATCCTTCCAGCAATTGATTCCAATCAGAAATAGGTCTAGCAATATCTGCTTCTATTAGTTTTTTATAAACTTCAAACGATTTCTTTAGTGCTTCATTTCCCGCTAATTGAGGAGTAACCCCATCTTCTTCAGTAAACCAAGAGCCTGCGGATTGAACCATAATACGAACAATTCCCATATCATTAGGGTCTAGAGATAACATGAATTTCCCTGTTTTTTCTTTTACTGCTTTCCCAATTTCAATGTATTTATCCCAATCAGCATTGTTAAGATCTTCTACTGTGTAACCAGCTTCAGATAAATAGTCTGTTCTTACATATAAACCTGTTACACCGGAGTCGAACGGTAAACCGTAAACTTTACCATCCAAGCTCGTTGGACCAAGCTTATAGGAAGCAAAATCTTCCGTATTAAAAACGTCTGTTAACTCATGAAATGCATCAGGATATGCTTGCAAGAAGCTTTGTGCCCGATAATCTTCAATTAACACGATATTTGGTAACCCTTTTGTTGTTCCAGAGCTTAAGCTCGTATTTAGTTTTTGTACAACATCTTCTTGGGCATTTTCGATAATCTTAATTTTAAAATCAGGATTATCAGCTTGATATGCCTCTGCCGCTAAATTCATTGCCTTTACGTTAAAATTCGGATCCCATGTCCAGATTGTTAATTCATTCGGATCTTTTGAATCACCGGATTCTGTTTGCGCCTGTTCATTTGATCCTGAACATGCAGTTAATAATAACAAGAGACTAACTAAAAATAATGCAAATACCTTCTTCATACACGTACCCCCATCTCTTTAGTTTATACAATGTAAGCGTTATCTAACTTACAACCTTATCGTATCATCTCAAGAGATTATTCTTGTAGGAAGATATTTTTATAAACTTGTGATTTTTTCAGTAATTGTATACGCTTTCATTATCCGTTGATTTGTAAATTCTTTAGATTTTTGTAAAATTTTCATCCACACCAATAGGAATTCGTATTTTTACACTTGTTCCTTCACCTAGTTTGCCAGAAATTTCCACACCATATTTTTCACCATAAATAAGCTGTAAGCGCTCATGTACATTTCGGACACCAATACCCGTAAAGTGTTGTTGCTTTCTTTTTGTATCAGGAAGAGTATTCTCAGATGAAATCTCCATCCCATCACCATTGTCCATTATTTCAAATAATAATGTATGATCTTTCTTCCAGATCATGAGATTAATAAAGCCTTCTGTTTTTGAATTAAATCCATGAAAGAAGGAATTTTCTATAAAAGGCTGTAAAATAAGTTTTGGAATTTGATACTTTTCACAATCTGGTGATACGAAATAGTTCACTTTGATTCGATCGCCATAGCGCATTTGATTGATGTAGACATATGCTTTCAAATTATCTACTTCTTGTTTAATTGTAATGGTTTCACTCCCGTTTCCTAACGTGTTTTGCAGCAGAGTAATCAACGAACGAATCGTCTCTTCAGCCTCTGCCTTCCCTCCTTGCTGTACCAAAAATTTGATGGAAGTGAGGGTATTATATAAGAAATGGGGATTGATTTGTTGCTGTAAGGCAGCAAGTTCAGCATGGCGTTTTTCCTTCTGATATTGCACAAGTTTCTCCAAGTACTCCTGTAATTCATCCAGCATCGAATTATAAGCCAACCCAATTTGTCTTGTTTCATATGTGCCTGTTACGGAAACATATGAAACAAAGTTATGCCTGGAGGTATTTTCAATTTGCCTTACTAACGTTGATAAAGAATTCGTCACTCTCCTGGTGACAAGAAAAACAATAACCAGCGCGACTAATACAATCCCAACTGATAACAAAACAATTTGCTTCTTATTAAATAAACCGCCTATAGCTGTTTTCTTATCAATTACATTAACAAAATATAAATCCATCGAAGGAAGATATTTCGTAAAAATAATATGATCTTCTCCCTTTATTTCTCCAATTTCATAATGATTCGTTACATCTTCATTTGACTTCAAATAGGTGATAAGCTCGTCCGCTTTATGACCTATGTTAGAGGTTTGATTACTGGAAACGATGTAACCGGATTTATTTAATACAAACACATCATTCCCCGCGCTCGTAAAACTGTTATAAAATGATTTAAATTCACTTTCTTGAATAACAAAATACAAGGCACCATATATGTTTCTCGAAATACGGTCTTGCAATGCTTTGGAAATCACAATAAAATGATCGTCCACGTTGTTTTCCTTCTGACCAAATTGATAAATCAACCGATTCGGATCTTTTAACGTATTTTCAGTCAGCTCCGTTGATCTTAAGCTTTCAAATGTAATAGGCCAATACGTACGGCCCGTTGCATAATTAAAGCCATTTTTCCCTGTAATCATAATTTCAACTTCATACGTTTCCATCGGGGAATTAATCCGATTGATCTGCTGGCTCATATCATAAATGGATCTCATTTCCTGCCTATTTGTTTGTTCATCTGTTAGGATGCTTTTGATCGTTCCACTTTGTGAAATATTGTTTGATGCAATGACAACAGCATAATGAAACGCCTCTAAGTTCTCTTTCACCTGGTCCATCACTTTTGCATTTGTAATACTAAACTTATCGATAAAAAATTTCTCGGACATCTTAAATGTCGTCCATGTAATAATGATAGACACAGACACAATTGTGATAACGGTTACAATAAACATGATAAAAAATAATCCATTATGTTTGAAATGATTATGAAGTACCTTCACCTCTTCACATCTCCTATTTCATATATTGTTTTCTTCTATATTGACTAGGAGATACTCCCTTTAACTTTTTAAACACTTTGCAAAAATAGCTATGATCTGAGTATCCAACTTTTCCGCCTATTTCTGCAATCGGTAACGTATCATGAATTAACAGCTTACTAGCTTCCTCAATTCGCACTTTATTTAAATATTCATTAAATCCTTCATTATTATTTGAAGAAAAATAACTTGATAGATAGGTCGGATTAAAATGGAAATGGTTTGCTACACCTGTAAGTGTAAGCGGCTCTGAATAATGTTCCTGAATATATTCCAAAATCATTTTCATATTTGACTTAGATGAATGGCTGCTTTTTGCATAAACAATTTTTTTGACATCTGCTAAAAATTGATGGAACAATTCCACAACCTCTCTAGCTGATGTTGCTTCATCTATCGAGTTAAAGTATTTAAATTTACCATTTTCCAACTCAGCCACTTCATAATCCATATTATTGAGCAAAACGGTTATTGTAAAAATCATATTTTCATAGAAAGACTTGTATTCAAAAATATTCGTAGTAAAACTTGTTGATAGCTCTTTTACATATGTTTGCAAATATTCAAAAGCAATCTCAAACCGTTCATGCTTCAGTTCATTCGTAAACCAATCCAAATTAAACGACGAGGTTTTAATAGATTCTTCAGGTATCTCTTCTTCAGTTAATATGGTTACATCAGGGAAATAAAAACGGTAGTTCAACATCTTCTTTATTCCTTCTTTATAGACATGACCGATCTCAGAGAAGTCCATGAATCCTTTACTTATAGCAAAACTAGCTCCAATCTCAGAATCAGCTTCAGCTTTAACAAACTCAAGCATCTTTGTAAAATGGTTTTTCTCCATATTCATTAGAAAAACAATGTCGTTCTGCTCACCATTAAAACAATAATGCACAACATCCTTTAACACATCATCAAAAAATGATGCAAGCTTTTCCTTTATTGACTGCTCAAATCCTTCTTCCCTATCACATACATTTACTGCCATTAAATAAAATGTGGAATTCGGAAAAATCCCTGATACCAGCTCCTCATCAAGATCTTCCTGATAACCTGACATTAACCGATCAATTAGGTAAGTGACAGAAACCGAATGATCTTTACTCTTTTGAGATTCAAGTGTAGCAGGTATTTTGCTTACCGCTGTTTTTAATACCTGTAGCAAACCCTCAGCATCAAGTTTTGGCTTTAACATATAATCTACAGCTCCATGCTGGAATGTTGATCGAACATAATCAAACTCCCCAAAGCTGCTTAAAATAATGATTTGAATATGTGGATATTTCTCCTTCACAATCCTTGTTAACTCTTCTCCGTCCATGATTGGCATAACAATATCAGTTAAAATAATATGTGGATTTGTTTGCTCAATTAATGCAAGAGCCTCCTGCCCATTCGATGCTTCACCAATAACTTGAAAACCCTCTTGCTCCCAATTTATATAATGCTTGATCCCTTGTCTAATTAACTTCTCATCATCCACAATCAGTGTACGATACAACTCTCCCGATTTCATCGTTATCCCTCCCATAAGAGACAATCAACTAAGTGAATATAGTTCTCATTCTATTATACACTCTTATTGGGTGCGCCAGATGACAAAATATGCAGCAATGTTTTAGAACCAATGAAAAGAAACCCCGGTTCATTTTCCGGAGTTCCTCTTTGATATGTAATGTTCAACGAAAGCAATACCTACAGAAGTTCCCAACGCAACAGAAAATGCTGTTAACACATTCAAAGATGGCTTAAAAAATGCATTTATCATTAAATTACAGATAAAGAATCCTAAAAAGTAGGCTAATGACTTATACAAAATACGTTTCACATACTTTCCCCCTGTGTATACCAATCACATGAATGTTCCAATTTTTTTGTTAAAGATTTTCTCTATACCACTTTCTAAGCTGATTGATATGTGCTTGATGATAGCGATTATGGTCAGCCATATGCCAAAGGCCCCATCGAATGGTTGCTTTCTTTTCATTCTCATGACCAAAAGTGACAACTTTATCTAAGTCAGCATCTGTCAATTGTATACATGTATCTTTCAATGTGTTTAATACACCTTCATACTGATCCATAAGTGTGTTCAAAGACACACCCTTAACCATTGGAAGTCTATCATTTTCATCAATCATGGGACCATATTGTTCTTTTAACGAATCTGGAAGTGGTATTTCTTTTATTCGATAAACCCAATTAAGGTCCACATACATGATATGTTTTATTAACTGAGCTGTACTATTATATTTGTTATTTGGACCCTTGTAATCTACTTCCTCTTGCGGCATGCCCTCCGTAATAGATTGTAGCCGTTGGCTATTCTCCTTTACAGTTGAATACAATATCCCTACTATTTTTGACATATTTGCTTCGCCTTGTAAATCGTATAGCATATATCTTCCTCCTTGTTTTATAAAAACAATATCTTATTCGTTTTTCTTTTGGAAAGTGAGTTACTTTATGATTTAAGGCAAAATAGTGCGTGATTGTTAGGAAGCCTTCTCTTATTGCCCAAATGATAAATACAGCAATCCTAGAGAATATAACAGTACCAACTATACTTTCTTTATTTTTGCATACTTTGTTGTATTTTCAAGCTGAAAATGAGTTCGTTCCATTGCGCTCCAGACACTCGCTTTCCGCGGGGAGGAAGCTGAGCCTCCTCGGCTTTGCCTGTGGGGTCTCAGCCTTTCCTCTATCTCCCGCAGGAGTCGAGTGTCTTCCGCTCCATTCCACTATAAACTCTAAAAAAGTTCATAAGCCACAATCTTTGTGAAAATAGCCTATTTAAAAGATCTTCAAAAAAGATCCGGTTAATTAGAGTATTGTATATTTAATTTATGTTCTTTTTATCTTTGATACCAAAGGATCTGAACAAGTAACGTTATAGCAATTCATCCTTCTTAAAATAGTAAACTCTTTCTTTTTTGATACAAACTCTTCCAATCTAATAATCGAAGAAGTAACGTTTTATTCTCGTCATGCATATGTAGTAAAAATTTTCCATCTAAAGAAAATCCCTTTGTAATTTGTATAATTTCTTTGCAGTTACTTATTAAGGGTATATGTTTCGTTATTGTTTCAATCAAAACCTCTCCCCCTTTACTTATCTATAACTTATGTATTTTGGATAATAAATCTTCAAAAATGTCTTTCTGAGATGGAAACAGCCTATCAGGCAATGAATCTAATGAAAAAAATTCAATTTCCAAAGATTCATTATTTAAAGTAATGTCACCTTTAAAATCTTTACACTTAAAGAGAATGATTACATCATAAAATTTGTGCCCATTATCTAGAATCTGTTGCCTGCCATTACCTGAATAGACATTAAATAATTCCCGTTTCTTCGTAAATTTCCCTTCTTGCTGTTTCTTCAGCAGACTCACCTAATTCCATAAATCCACCAGGTAGCCCCCAATATCCGTTATCTGAACGTTTATGAAGTAATAATTGATTGTTATCGTCTAAAACTATCGCTCCTGCTGCAACTAAAATAACATAATTATTTCCGACCATCTTTCTTATATAGTTAATGTAATCCACCCCATTCTTCCTTCCCTTAGTTTATTATCTTTTATCTACTCTTTTATTCTCCGTACTCTTGAAAAGATATCTAATACCCTTACCAGCCATCACTTCATCTTTATATCTTGGAATTACATGTAGATGAGAATGAAAAATATGTTGTCCACCAATTTCTCCACAATTCCATCCGATGTTATAGCCCTGTGGTTGATGTTTTTCATCCAGGTATTTTTTTATTTCTATAAGAAGCGAGTAGGTTGCATCCCATTCTTCTCGACTCAAATCGAATGCAGTTTCTCTATGTTTTTTGGGAACAATAAGTCCAGCCCCCTCAAGTTGGCTCCCTTTTATCTCAGATTGCTCCAACTGTAAGAACATACAATGATCATTACTTACTATTACTTTTTGTTTAGCATCTAGATCTGGATGACAGAAAACACAGTCATTTTTTTGCATGATATAACAGCTCCTCTAAAACGAATCATTTTACTCAAAAAGAAAAAACACTCAATTTTTTCGAGTGCCCTTTTTATCTTTTCTTCTTTTTTGATCTATTATCAAACAAACCTATTGCAACCGCAACCCCAATAGCTACAGCAAACCATGAAGCGAAACTCATCACTTCCACCGCCTTTTTTGTACTTAATTATTATACGTATTTAAACGCAATAGGTTTCAGTTACTTTAAAAGGGTTTCGTTCCTTTTAAATGTAATCACTCCTTCCGTTCACCTTGTCCCTTAAATATTCCTCAAATGATATTCCCTCATGTTTTTGTAGAGGATTCGTATTTTTCCCTTCAGAAAAAGATTTGGACAGTTTGCCTGGTAAAGCTATGCTTAAAACTTTATTTGACTCATTATTGATGTTGATTTTCAGTTCAGCCATTTCTTTTAATGTTAAAATTTCTGGCCCTGCAAAGTCTACTATCCTTCCTTGTGGCTCTTTTTCCACTAAGCCTATAAGATGTTTTGCAAATTCATTTACATCAACACTTTGAAATTTAAAGTTCCCGGGGACAATATATCTACTAAAGAAAGGTTTTGATAGAAATATATTTTCAACAAAATGGTGGAACTGTGTGGAGCGTACAATTGTGTGTGGGATGGCGCTATTTCTCAACAACTCTTCTGCTTCTAGTTTTTTCTTATAATAGGTAAATGGTATATCATCGATTCCAACAATTGAAGGATAGATGATATTTTTTATGTGTTGCATTTTCCCTAGGAATTCTTTAAAACCTGAAACTTCAACGATTTTTGAATGTTTAACAGGACTTGTTGCTGCATGGATGATCACATCTACATCTTTTACGGCTTCCTCTAAACCTTCACCTGACAATAAATCACTATAAACCCATTCACCATTCCCCATTCCCTCAGGCTTTCTTCTAGAAGTAAGTTTGATTTTATAACCAGAACTTTCTAATTGATGAAGTAAGGCTGAACCTAGTTTTCCTGTTGAACCTGTAACAAGTATCCTCAACTACAACACTCCTATTCTAATAGGTTTCCTTTATATTGTTATAAATTACAGTTTGATAATCTTGATATCGATTCATTACTTTAAGGACATTTGCCAAAACTCCACATTATTTTAACATATATATCCAATTATATATATGTTTAATGGCACACAAAAAGACGTGTTGTTCTGGCAACGCGCCTAATCCTTTTAAATAGATGACTTCTTATAAAATTGAGCTCGACACAGCTACATGAATATAAGTATTTTTCTATATCTTCCTGATTAATCGAAACTGCCCGTTTCAAATCAAATCCCTCTACATTCATATGGTTAAGAATATCATCTTGAAGAATAGCCAAGTCTAACTTCGAAAATATATGATTCGCATTAAGTCTGTACTCTTCCATAACTGGCATAAATGATACTCTCAGCTCCATACGTTTCTTGTAGATACTCCAAGACTTTGTTCAAAACTTAATAATGTCCAACGATTGAGTGTGGGACATATGGTTCTTCTAAAAATGCCACATCTTCCACTGTTAACTTTACAGACAATGCACTTACAGCATCTTCAAGATGCGATATTTTTGTAGCTCCGATAATTGGAGATGTTACTGTTTCTTTCTGTAGTAACCAGGCAAGTGCAATATAGCTGCGGGGAACGCCATATTTTTCTGCGATGGCTGCAACTCGTTCAACTACAAGTCGATCTGCATCAGCGGTTACATCATATTTGAATTTTTGAATTTGATCTGTTTCGGACCGATGAGTTGTTTCCGACGAATCACGTGTTAATCTTCCTGATGCGAGCGGGCTATATGGTGTTATCCCAATTCCTTCTTCCTTACAGAGTGGCAGCATCTCACGCTCCTCTTCACGGTAAATGAGGTTTACATGATTTTGCATAGATACAAACTTAGTCCATCCATTTTTTTCTGCTACATGTAATGCTTTTTGGAATTGCCAAGCAAACATGGCCGAGGCACCGATGTATCTTGCTTTTCCAGCCTTCACAATATCATGTAATGCTTCCATTGTTTCTTCAATCGGTGTATGGTAATCCCATCGGTGGATGATATAAAGGTCCACATAATCAGTTTCCAACCTCTTAAGACTTTTATCAATTTCACTCATAATGGCTTTTCGGGAAAGTCCGGACCCGTTTGGACCCTTATGCATTTGCCCGTGAACTTTAGTTGCAATTACTACTTCATCACGATTTGCATATTCCTGAAGTGCACGTCCAAGGTATTCCTCACTTGTCCCAAGAGAGTACACATTTGCTGTATCGAAAAAGTTAATTCCCAATTCAAGTGCTTTTTTTATAACGGCGCGAGAGTTTTCTTCATTAAGGACCCATTGATGAATCCATTTACTGGCGTCCCCAAAACCCATACACCCAAGACATAACCGAGATACATCCAAGCCTGTGTTTCCAAGTTTTACGTATTCCATGTTCATCACCCTCACTTTTTTAAAATCTAGCCTTTAAAATTAATTGAGCATCAAGTCTTTCTTTATTATGCAACAATATAAAAAGAAAGCGGTATCGCAATCCTATCAAGTTTTTGCCTAATCCTATCAGGACTGTTTACATGATCGGCAAGTGTAGGCTAGAATGTGACTATTATATCTATAGGAGAATTCGACATGCCTGAAGAAATCTACATACAGCAGAACGAACTTGCCAAACTTATTGAACGTTTTACAGTACTGGATGGGGTTCAGTCTACTAATATCCCGTCTTTATTTTTCATACGTGAATCAAGTGTTTCCGAACCGATTGCAAGAGTGAATGAAACATCCTTTTGCATGATCGTCCAAGGTGAGAAAGAAGTATTGTTAGCGGATGAACACTTTAGGTATGGTTCTGATCACTACATCGTTGCATCTGTTGACCTGCCTGTTACCGGACAAGTTGTAAAAGCTTCGCCTGACATTCCCTATTTAGCTGTTAAACTTGAGTTTACACCTAGCCAAATCTTAGACGTTTTAAGTGACGCTGACATTCGGAGAGGAAAGGGAAAAAATGCCAAGCGAGCTATGTTTGTCAGTAAAACAGAGCCTTTTCTAATAGATGCTGTCATAAGGTTAGTACGATTGCTGGAAAATCCTAAACATATCCCTGCACTTGCTCCATTATTCACGAAGGAAATTCTTTATTGGATCATACAAGGTCCTCTTGGCGAGGCTATTGAACAAATGGCAATAGAGGGAAGCAAAGGCAATCGAATTAGAGATGTTATTGAATATATCATCCATCACTATGAAAATTCGTTTAAAATCCATGAGCTCGCGGAGATTGCGAATATGAGTGTTGCCTCACTTCATCGGAACTTTAAAGAGGTTACGGCTATGAGCCCCATTCAGTTCCAAAAACAACTGAGACTCCAAGAAGCAAGACGCATGTTGCTAGCAGATTCGACAGATATCACTGATGTTGCTTTTCGAGTTGGATACGAAAGTCAATCACAATTCAGCCGGGAATATGCCCGTATGTTTGGCCTTCCACCACGAGATGATATTAAACGTGTGAAGAAAAATTCAATGGACGGGTAAATGTAAAGATTGGGCAACCATGAGAAAGCATTAAATCCCATAAATCTACACACATTTGATTTTCTTCTATCCTAGAGAAACTTTTCATTGATTGGAAACATTTGTTTTTGCTTGAGGATATAATAGTGGAGCTTCAGGCGTGAACCTGTTAGAATTCACGTCTGAAGCAATATGATTAACCTTTTTATTCATCATGAGCGAGTAATTGATCTATTTCCATTGCAGCTTTCTTTAGACCCTCTTCAACACCGACTTGTTCATAGAATATTTTCCTCAAATAGTTTGTATAGATATCATTAATCTGTTCCCATTCGGGGACTTGTGGCCTTAAATGAGCTTGATCTATGCTCTCAATATAGCTTTTATAATAAGGATACTTATCAAGATTTCCTAAAAGTGAAACATGGCGGTTTGTCGGCAATAAGCCTGCTTGTAATAATAGCTTTTGAGGAGTTTCTGTTGTCATCCATTTCATAAAGGTCCATGCAGCTTCACGGTGCTTCGTACCCTTTGTCATCACAATATTTTCCCCACCTAAAATCGAAGAACATTCTCCATTATCGGGAAAAGGAGCTGAAATTGTTTGTTTATTAATCAAGGCCAGCTCATCATCGGGTTGAACACTATAAAACCAAGGGCCTTCATCTATCATAAAATAATTGCCGTTTCGAATATTTTGCCATGTCTCAGGATAACCACTCACAATCTGCTTTGGAAGATTAGAATTTTGATATAATTCAACAAGCTTTTTAACAGCCTTAATACTATCCTCGCTATCTAAATAACCAGTTGCTTTTGTATAGTTTGGATCTGTTAATTCACCGCCAAGTCCATAAAAATAAGGCAAACTTCCCCATGTATGAACATTTAGCATGCCGATCTTTAAGTTATTCTCTTCAACAATCTGAATGAATTCTTCCATTTTTCCAGGTGGAGTTTTCAAGCCAATATCCCTTAATACTTGTCGATTATAAATAGCAACCTTTGTATTTGTATTTAATGGCAAACCGTAATAACTTCCTTCAAATACATTTGATTTTAACGGTGCATCATAAAAACGATTCTTTAATTCATCAAAATCATCAAATCTACTAACAGGATATAAAAGTTTCAGGTCAGCAAATTTAGGCATCCATGTAATATCCATTCTTATAATATCCGGGGTGCTATTAACTGATGCTCTGCTAATAAGAGATGACATTAATTGTTTATTATGTGCTTGACGAACAGACTTTACATCGATTTCTGGATGTTCTAGTTCAAATAATGGAATCACTTTATTTTCAAATATCTTTGTTTCCTGTTCACTATACGTATGCCAAATTTCAATTTTTTCATTCACTTGATCTTCTTCTATTATGGCAGGGCTGCGTTCATCAATAATGGTTTGATTTGTGCAACCAATCATAACGCTCAATAAGGCAAACCATAAAATTATTTGGATTTGACGCATTTTGCATTCCCTTCCTCTTTCTTACTTTTGATGCTGCATTCTAAAATCTCCTGGAGATGAGCCTGTTACTTTTTTAAACAGCTTGCTAAAGTATTTCACATCATTAAAACCAGCATTCCCTGCTACTTCATAAACTTTTAGAGAAGTATGAACCAATAGTTCTCTAGCTTTTTTTATTCGAAGGTCAATTACATAATCAATAAAGTTTTGCCCTAGAAATCGTTTGAACAAGATACTGAAATAATTTCTGCTTATATGAATATGATCGGCAACATGTTGAAGCGTCAATTCCTGTGTATAATGTTTATGAATAAAATCAAGGGCTTTATCTATTAACTCATTATCTGTATTTGATTTCATTTTTTGGTTTGTAATATATTGGTCACATGCTTCGAATCCCTTTAAGAGATATTCATTCAGATCATTCAGTGACTCGGATCTTTCAATTTCTGAGCATCGATCAATTAAAAATGAGTACTCTATCCGCTCCATAAATAGTGTTGTTAAAATGTCACATGCCTCTTTCTTAATGTCAGTAGGTGTCATTTGTTCACTTTGCCATTGTTTGAGCCTCTCATTCAGGAAGATAGGAACGTTCTCTACATCAATATTAGTAAGAAGTTCTTTCAATTCCTGCCTGCTTAAAGGATGAACGAATTCTTCCAAAGGATGTTTATAAACAAAAATATTGGTATGCTGATTAAAAAAATGCCTTTGACTTGCTAAAACGCTTCGTTCATATCCAGTAACTAGGTCTTTACAGTCTGTTACAACTTCATATCCAAAAGAAAAACTGACCATTGTTTCTTTTTCAACTTTCTCTTTTAACCTATGAATATCCGTAAGCGGATTACATGTATTTTTAATAAAGAATAAAAGTTCACTTTCTCCTATCTGAATACTAATTCCCTCTTCTTTATCCTTATAAAAGCGTTCCTGGATTTCTTCGAAAATAAGACTTTTAAATAAAAATCCATATTCTTCTTCTATCTTGTCAATTTGCTTCATTTTTAAACAAACGACAATAAAAGGAGTTTGAAACATATCAACTAGATGACCAATATCGATTTCTCTATGTTTTTGAAGCAAAACCCGCTTTACTTCTTTCTCAACTTTTTTTCTTTCCTGAAAATGATTTGTCCGTTCTACAGAATCTAACTTTTTCTTAATCCTTTGTTCTTCAACAATTTTTTTTACACATTTTTGAATGGTTTCGCAAAACGATTCAGGTTCCAGAGTCGGTTTTAATATATAATCCATTGCACCATAAGTCAGCCCTTCCCGTGCATAATCAAATTCATTATAGCTACTTACTAATACGACCTTTAACATGGGATTTATCTTTAGAGCTTTTTTCATTAATGTTAGACCATCCATTACCGGCATTTTAATATCCGTAATAAGGATATCAACTTGACCCGCAGCCTCTATTGCTTCTAACGCTTGCTTACCATTTGAAAAATCACCAATTAAAAAAAGGTTTTCTTGTTCCCAGTTAATGGAGGATTTTAATCCAAATCTAATAATCGGTTCGTCATCAACAATCATAACTTTATACATGATCTCCACCTCTAGTTTTCGACTTCAATATAAGTCTCACAATTGTGCCCTCTTGACTACTTTCAAGTTCCACTTTTGAGTCTTTATGAAAATAGAGTTTCACAGAGTCATAGACATGCCTTAACCCGATTCCAACAAATGAATTTGTATGATTCGGTGCTTGTTGAAGCTTTTTTAGGACATCTTTTTCAAATCCTAATCCATTGTCTCGAATTTCTATTTCTACTCCGTCTGTGATGTTTCGTCCAATAATAGAGATGGTCCCTTCTTTATTTGTAGGTACAATACCATGAAAAATAGCGTTTTCGACAATAGGCTGTATAATCATTCGTGGAATAAGAAAATCTTCTACTCCTCTTTCAAACTGGGTTTTCAAAATGAAATTTTGTTCGTACCGAATTTGGAGAATGACCAAGAATTTCTTTACAATTTCAAGCTCTTCTTTAACCGTTACGAACGTTCCTGTTTTCCCCATATTTGCTTCCAACAGACTGGATAATGCTGATAAAGCAGAATTTGTTCGCTCTGTTTGGTTGAATTTAACTAACCATCGGATCGTGCTTAATGTATTGAATAGAAAATGAGGGTTAATTCGATGTTTAATTGCCCGTAACTCAGCTTCTTGTTTTTGAAACTGTTCTTCCTTTACCTGTTTTAACAGTTTTTCCACCTGGTTGATCATCCGATTAAACTGGATGCTCATCATCCCAATTTCATCGATTGATTTAACATTTGTTCGTACATTAAAGTTTCCTTTTCCGACTAGCTTCATTTGATTCGTTAAGACGTTAACTGGTTCTGTAACTCGTTTAGCTATTAATATTCCAATAAAGATTGACACAATTCCGAATAGGATTGAAGCTAAGATAGTGATCCTTTGAATAGTCGTCAATTCACCTGTAATTTCGCGGATTGGTACCACACCTACAATGGACCAGCCATTTGCCATTTTCTGTTTTACTCCATAATAAGAAATATCTTCTTTAAATTGAAATTCTAGTTCATCACTTAAGATAAGCTTACGTAACGCTTTGTTTTGAACAGGTTTATTGATATTTCGCAAATTACTATCAATCATAATCATGCCTGTATCATCGACTACAAAAAAACGTCCTGTTTTTCCTAACTTTAATTGGTCGATTTTATCTAGGATGGCATTTCCATCTAAGCAAACTTGAATATATGCAATATTTTCAAGATTATTGAAGTCTTTCATTACTCTGCTGATCGATAATACAAGCTCCGTGTTTTCTCCTGCTCCGGTAAATTTATCATATTGAAGACCTTGCCACACCAATTCTCCGTCTTTTTGAACAGATTCTTTTACCCAGCTAAGCTCTTGCAAGTTGACTTGTGATAATTTATATGGAGAAAATGTCCCGCTCCCCCAGCTAACTCCCTCATCCTTTAAGACATAAATACTCCTTACAAATGAACTAGAATAAATATTGGAATTTAAAAAAGAGGTTATATACTCATGATTGGCTTCAAATTCAGATATTGGGAGATTTTCATTGGAATTTTGCTTAACAATTTCCTGGATTCGTTCATTACTATAAATAAGATTAGACATATCGCTGCCTGTAGAAAAAATATAGTTTAGGGAATCTGCAGCTTGCCTAGCAATTTGCAAAGAGGATTCCCTAACATTTTCTTTTACAATATTGGATGCAGCATAATAAAAGAAGAAACTAGTAGAAACAGTTGGGATTAAACAAACAATTAGAATAACAACAATGACCTTTGTTGCAAAACGTTTTTTTAGGATTTTATAAAACATCGCTTATTCCCTCATTAATATTTGCTCTGTACGAACATTTATTTGTCTTAATTTTACGATTATTTAGACTTAATAACAATCTTCGTCCAACAGTTTACCTGATGAATGTAAAATGATTCTCTGATTAAGGGAAATGAAAAGTAGAGCAATGAAACAAAATCAGTTTCACTGCTCTACTAAGCTAGAACTTTATTTGGATTTTCTTCTCTTCATTTGTTGGTATATTTAAAAATACGTTATTTTGTCCATCATAGAAATATACTTCCACTTTCTCTCTTACTTCCTCAAAACTGTTTACTTTTTTATATGTTTTATTTTCTGTTTGTATTTTTCTAGGCATCTTTTGTATTGGAAGCTTTACTAGATGAGAAAAATGTTTTGCCTCATTTTGATTATCCTGTTTACGAGTTAATTCAATTTTATTCTTATTTTTTTCTATGTTAAAATAATGATTGTGATAAGTTGATTTCAGAGCGATATGATCGATTGTCAGCTTACCGCCAGACTGTGAGCTGGCGATATTGCCAATTTTCAAGACATCCCCTTCAGATACTTCTATATTAGGGATGATCACTTTTTTCATATCTTCAGACACTGGAACTTCTATTTTTTTCATCTTTCCATTTTTTTCAATATAAAGAAATGCTTCATTAAATTGACCGCTTCGTTTCATGTTAGCTGTTAATTCATACGTACCAGCCGGTGGTACAACATACTGCCAAAGATCGGATTCAAATGCTTTTTCATTTATACTCGAAATTTGGACAAGTCCATCTTCAATTGACTGATTAACCATATTACTGCGGCTCCAGTGGGCAAAGCCTGCTTTAAAATCTCCATTTAATAGAATCGATTGTTTTTCTTGATCTTTTGCTTCACCTAATGTAATAGAATCCAGATTAAAGTTACCAGCAGCATTCTGAATCTGTACTAGATTGGTTCCTTCTTGAAGGACTATTTCTGTTCTTGCTTCCTTCCATTTTCCGTTGGTTGGATTCAATTTCACTTGTTTTGAATTCGCATTTTCACCAGTTCTTACTTCCCTCACACTTATCGTAGCTTCACTTGCATTACTGGCAGAGTAGTTTATGTTTAAGTTATACACGCCTGATTTTGGTGCACTAATCGCATATGTTACACTCTCTTCTAATTTATTTAAGTCTTTTAAATAACCAAACCCAGTGTGCCCAATTTGCTCATTAGCAAAATCTATTCCTTTACTATACGAAGCAGCTTCGGCTTCGTATACGTTCTCAGTTGTTGTCGGGATTACTTTTAATACAACACTATCATGTGGTTCAAGTGTAACGGATTGTGTTGTTTGTATACCTAAATCCTTATGAGCCCAGACATCACGAACATGCCCTTTTTCAATTCCTAGCTCTTCTTTAAAATTAAAATTAAACGACTTGCTCTCATCATGTCGATTAAACAATCCAACTATCCAAGAACCGTCTGGGAGCTGACCTACCCAACGTTGGCTGTCACGGCTAGAATTAGACTCACCATAGTGTTTAGCGCTTTTATAGATTGGTTTTCCAACGAGACCCATCTTATTAAGTTCAATGAGCTCAGGATTTTGATAGTATTTATAGTTAGCACCTATCGTATCATATTGATCTGAAATAGCGATCGGTGAGCCGGCAAGTGTATACAATGACATTGTTGTTTTCTTTTCATGATCTGCATATGGTCCAGTGAATGTATTCAAACGAAGGAAGTCTCCATCCAATATCATGCTCGAACGGCCGCCGATATCAGAGAAGCCTGTAAAGCCTTGGAAGGAATTCGCCCATTGTGACCAACCTGGTCTCCACTCTTGACGTCTGCCGCTAATATGATCCCATCCACCTGTAAACGTATCTTCATTAATACGAATCATGTCTCCATATTTTCTTTCAAGTTCACCGTGATTTTTTAGATGTGGCATGACAAGACTTAGGAGAACATTGTTTTCTTTCGATGCTTCTGACATCCACTTTAATGATTTTTCATACAGCTTTCTGTCATGAGCTTGCCCGACTGTTCCTATACTAGCATCTGTTCCTGTTTCATACCATGAGAGGAAATCAACCCTCAGAAAATCAGCGCCTTGTTCAGCAAAAAAGTCAATGTATCCCTTAATATATTTTTCTGCATCAGGATGATTCACATCCACCCAATAAAGTGAACGCTCATTCCCCTGACCACCGTTGAATCGATCACCATCTGTCGGGTCATCCGGATCACCTTGATCAATCAAATCAACGACATATGTCGGTCCATTGGGATGATTTTCAGTGCCTTTGACAATATATTTATCAGGATTCTTTACAACCTCAGGGCTAATCCATAACGGATTGTAGTAAATGCCAAAGTCCATTCCTTTTTCCTTTAAGTAGTCTCCCCAGAACTTCCAGGTATGACCATCCGGATATTTTTCAGATGGATATTGGAACGGCTCATTTTCCTCGTTGTCCTCTTCCGGCTTTTCACCTGTCTTATATAGCTCAACATTATCTAGTTGGAAAGAACTGTGATCTCCTTTTGCATCAATATTGAATTCAACAGTTAACTGTCCATTCGTCACCTCTGCTTTCAATTCGAAAAGCCCGTAACGTGCTTTCCCATATTCATCTGTCAGCCCGTCATTTAATTCAACAACTTGTTCAGGAGCTGGTTCGTTTTCTTCTGTAGTATTGTAGTTTTTCAGCTTCATAGTTGCAGTACTTGTTCCATCAACAAAGTTTTGAACATCGTTAGGAAACTTCACTCGCGCTGTTAAAGTATAATTTCCATTTTCAAGCCCTTCTACAGTTTGAGAAACCTTAGCAGTATGTGGTTCAGGTCCATAAACCCATAATTTAGAGCCTTCATATGCATCATTTGCATCAACTCCGTACATTGCCTCTGTTTCGACTTTCCACCCTACGTCAACACCCTCTTCAAAGTCACCATTTAGAAGGATTCCAAGCTCGACTTCTTCCTCCGTCCCATCCATATTCAATGGATTGGTCATCCATTTATCATTATGACTTACAACATAGCCATTTTTATTAAGCAAAGTGGCACCTTCAATCCAACCATCAGTTGAAACCATGTCATAGCCGTAAGGTAGGAAGTTTTTGGCCATCCAATCAATATTTTCCTTCAACCGCTTCTCAGGCATATATGTATTTTTCGTCCACTGATGTTCATATGTCATAAAATACATCGGTCCTGCCCCTTGCCTTGTATACGGGCTGTCTTGTGCAGAAGCATTTCCTGTTAGTGCTGTTGTTAGTGCCAATGTAGAAAGAACAGAAAAAGCACTGATCTTATGAAATAACCCTTTCTTTTTTTCTATTCTGTGTCTTGCTTCTTTTATGTTTACTCAATGAAATAACCTCCCCATTCTTATGAATAGCTGATGATTTCATTATCCGAGAAAGCGCTATCATTTTAAATCGCTTATATTACAAAATTAGTGTCTTATATACTGTTTCTTCTTTGCCAAATAAAAAAAGGTGTCATATCTTCCTGTTTAAATATTTTCAATGGAAGATATGACACCTTTAGTCCATTTTTTGGAGAATTTCCTCAAAAGCATTATTCGTACTCCACTACAACCATGTCCCAGTATTTTAGACTCGGCAGAGTAAATGTTACTTTCTCATTTTCCTGTTTAAAGGTAAGCAAGTTAGGTATACCGGTCTCAATATCCGGAGAAGCAAGCCAGACTTTTTTAATAGCCTTAGTCTCTTCAACCTCAACGGTTAAATGTTTACGATCACGCGGCTCTGCTTGACTTCCGTTTGTATCACGCCACTCTAGTGTTGTAGCATCTACAAAGTTAATAAAGTGTATAACTTTTTTATCTGCTTTTTGTTTTGCAAAGCTCCATACTTTTCCTTGTTCCGGTTGAGAAGAGAAAAGAACCCAATCAGGCGAATGAGCCACAAGTGAAGACTCCTGCATGTTATCTCGAAGCAAGTTTTCATAAGCTACTAAAAAATCATAATAGGTAATAAGGCTACTTTGCAAAGATTGATCCATTTTCAAGTTATTATGAGGGAAATATTCTTTTGAAAGCATGTGCTCCCCTAATTCTAAATGAGCACCCCCCGATGCAAAGATGACACTGTTAGCTAATAGAATGCCCGGTGTATTAAATTCTCCATTTTGATTGGAAGATTCATAGTTCATATATGCTGCTAACACTGTATTTTTAGTTCCCTTAGAATCGGAATTATTCTCATCAATAATTTGTTTTAAATCACCATAATATTTAAATTGATCCCATACCTCTGTATATAAAAAGTCAATGGGCGAGCTTGCAATTTGTTTTTGACCGTACTGGTTTACCGCATTCATAACAATACGTTTATCCTGTGCTTCATTTTTTATACGTTGTAAAAACGGAAGAAAGGTTTCATCGATTGCAACCTGATTTCCATCAAAATCATAGACCTCACCTCTAGGGCCAAGCTGATCAATATGCCATCCATCGAATGGAAGAGCTTCATATACACGCTTTTGTTGGTCAATGAGATAGTTCTGCCAATCAGAATTTCCTGGGTTTACTAGAAATACGTCACTTTTCCATTCATCTGGTAGTGGGTGATAATCATGTTCACTTTTTTGTTGATCCTTAAATAAACGCCATTCTGTATTCACACCATCCTTTTCTGCTTCAGAAAAAGCACCATACAAGAGATTATATGCCATCGTTGTCATGTTGCGATCATGAGCAAGCTGAATATAATTTTTGATCGTTTCGAGATAGATTGGACGATTAGCAATATCCTCCCAATTTGCCGCTGCGCCATTCTTTTCTACTTTAAGTGGTTGATGATGCTTAAAATGCCAATCATAAAATTGTAAACCATTGATGTGATAGCGGTTCAGTTGGGAAATGACAATATCCATTTTCTCCATAGATTGGTCTTGAAAGTTTGATAAAAACCCGTAGCGAGGAAATTTGGACCAATCACTTGAAACATCAACTGCAATCGTATGATCCTCTTGTATTGAACCAGATGTATACTGAACATGGACGAAATACCCTTTAAAATCCTCTTTTGGCGGCTGCCAATCCCAGTGTACTTCTTTACTATTTTCCCCTATTTTTACTTCTTGTTTCGAAATAACGTTATCTAAATGGTAATAAGTAATGGTTAGCATTCCTTCTGTTAGTCCATTCTTCAATTGAGCAGTAAATTTCACCGTATCATCATAATGATAGGCTGCTTTATCAGTTGAAATCATTTTAATGTTGTTTGAATGATTTGGTATGATTTCAGATGAATTCTCTTTGTGGTCTTGATTAGGAGATGAATTGGGGTCTGTCGTCAAACCTATTATTATTAATAATATAAAAATAATAGATAAGAAAATGAATAGATACATTTTTTTTGATAACATAAAATCTAACTCCTCATTTATATACAACTTTCTTATTATTAAAAGGGAACTAACAATCAAATTAGTCCCTTTTTTGGATGCTATTTGTTAATGTTTTGTTGCTAAGAGGCCATATATTTATTCCTTCCAACTATAATCGGCATCAATTATTTTTTCAATCGGATGTCCGCTCTCTGACAACTCTTCAATCACACACCCTAAGTATAAATCCGCTTGCCAAAGTCCATTTTCCGGTATATCAACTGTAATTGTATATGTTCCAGGTCCATAAACATTCGTGGTCGTATCGTATATTTTTTGACCCTCATAAGGTTTACCATCTTCTTGAGGTACTGTTCCCTCAGGGTATACATAGCTCGAAAAGCTGATGACAACAGGTTCCATACCTTCTGGAATGGTAAATGTCGCAGTTCCATTTTCAACACTGGAATGAAAAAGCTGATCTAGTGGTCGCTGAAGATCTGTATAATCTGTCTTATCTTTCACAGTTATGGATTCACTCCATAATTCTCCTTTTCCAGGATGTCCTGGACGTTGATAGGCTTTAAACATATAATTTCCTGGTTTAGTCGGATCTAACGCATAACTTAATTCTTTTGTTTCCCCAGGGCTTAAAGGGGCAACACTCCCAGAATAGACCAATTCACCATTTTTAGGGTTTCCTTTTGCAGACCAGTAAACCTCATATTTTACTTCACCTTGCATGGTTCTTGAATCTTGTCCATTTTTTATGGTAGCAGAAATACAGGAACAATTTTCATTTTGATTAATAAATGATAGTGAACTTCTATCCCATTCAGCCTTACCATTTGTTTCTGATAATTTTTGTTCGTTCTGGATACTGACATTCTCGACCTGCTCAGGTTTTATTTGTTTAGCCAATGCCTGATTAATAGGTTGAATAAATAATATGGTCAGTAATGCTGTTGCAATAAATCCTGAAGTGAATTTATTTCTCTTTTTCAATCTGCTTCCCCCTTTTCGATAGTTTTAATGAAAAGATAAAATAGACCATTAATGCTGGCAAGAAGGAACGATTCCTTTGTCCCTTCTTGCCCCTTTTATGTCTTGATTAACGAATTTGTATTTTCTTCTTCTCATCAGCAGGGATGCTTACATAAAGAACTTTCGCATTTTCATCATAGAAGAATGTGTTTGGTTTCCCTTGAGTTTCTTTAATTGAACGAACTTGTTTGTATTTATTATTACCTGCTTGGATTTTCGAAGGTTTTTCTGCATTGTTTAATTTCAATGTGTATTGCTGTACTTTTGAGTCTGAGTATTTTTTAACCTTTTGTTTTTGTTCAAATGTAATATGGTTTGGTTTTTGTTCTACCTTGAACTCAGTAATGTTATATTCACCATTTTTGTAGTCTTCTGTTACACCATCATCTTCATAGAATGAATATGTTGCCTCTTCTTCTAAATATGTGTCAAGCACAAGATTTTCAAGTGGCTTTTCATCTGTATATTGCTGTACTTCACGAGTTGGGATGATTGACTCATTTTTCACAAAGATTGGCATATGATCAAGTGGTGCATCAACTGTAATTGTTTGTCCGCCTTCATATTCTTTTCCAGTCCAATAGTCTGTCCACTTTACGTCTTTTGGTAAATAAACTTCACGAGACGTTTGACCTTGTTTCACAACTGGTGCTAGCATCATCGAATCACCGAACATGTATTGATCACTGATATCATATGTTTTCTCATCATGTTGGAATTGGTAGACAAGCGGTTGTTGAACCGGTTTACCTGTATCTGCTGCTTCTTTAAATTCATTGTATAAGTATGGTAATAATTGATAACGCATTTCAATGTATTTTTTACTTATTGCTTCTACTTCCGGACCAAATGCCCATGGTTCTTGACCTTGTTTAATCTCTGCTTTATCATCACTATCATAGTGAATACGAGAGAACGGTAAGAATGCTCCTACCTCAATCCAGCGAGCAAATAATTCTGCATCTGGACGAGCCGCAAAACCACCAATATCATTTCCTACAAATGCTACCCCTGACATTCCAACGTTCATATTCATTGGGAGTGACATTTCCAAGTGTTCCCAATTACTAACATTATCACCTGTCCATAATGCAGCATAGCGTTGTGTACCTGCATACATATCACGAGTTAAAACAAATGGACGAGTGCCTGGTTTATGCATTTTAAACGCATCATAAGTAGCTTCTGCTTCATCATGGCCGTATAAGTTATGGTACTCAGTATGAAGAATTTTGTTGTCTTCATATCCAAAATACGTATCTAGCGGCAATGTATGTGCATGTCTGTCATCATCAATGAAAACAGCTGGTTCATTCATATCATTCCAAATCCCATCAATTCCTGCATTTAATAGCACATCATGATGTTGTGCCCACCAATCACGTACCTCTTGTTTAGAGAAATCAGGGAAAGCAGAATCTCCAGGCCAAACTGGTCCAATGTAATTTGAGCCATCTGGATTTTTCGCCCAAAAATCTTTATTCGTTCCTTCTTGATAAATGCCGTAATTCTCATCTTGCTTAACAGCAGGATCATTAATCGCAATTGCATGGAATCCTTCCATCTCTTTTAATTTCGTTAATGCATCCTTATATTGTTGGTTCCATGTAAACACTCGATAACCATCCATATAATCAATATCAAAATGCATTGTATCTAATGGGATATTCTTTTCGCGATAAGTTTTTGCAACATTCAGAATTTCATCTGCAGTATAACCCCACTTACTTTGGTGCAATCCTAATGACCACTTTGCAGGAACATCCATTTTACCTGTTAATTCCGTGTAACGATCAATTACATCGCCAATTTCCGGACCATATGCAAAATAGTATGTTAATTTTCCGCCGTTTGCATAGAAATAGTAATAGTCATCAGACTCACTTGCCATCTCGTAATATGAACGATGTGTATTATCAAAGAAAATTCCATATGCTTTTTTATCTTTTAATCCGATAAAAAATGGAATAGATGTATACACATACTTAGTATCTTTCGTGTATGCATAAGCATCCGTGTTCCATAAACCTATGCTATCCCCACGTTTATTGACTTCTAATCCAGTTTGCTCACCAAAACCATAAAAATCTTCGTCTTCACTCGTTTTCTTAAACACATAAGGTTTGCCATTTTCATAACCTGAAGTTGCACCTTGGTTTAAGTAATCTTCGTTAATGACATTTCCTTCTTTATCAAGAAATTTCACTCCGAATTGCTTTAAGTTAATTTTAACCGTAATTTCATCTGTTTGGATTGTGTATTCATCTGCGCTACCGTTTGCACTAAATGGCACACGTTTCCATTCACTTTCTTTTTTCTCAATTCCTCTTGATTCGAATTCCTCTTCTCCTTTTTCTACAACAGAAACTTTCACAAGGTCTTTGTCAAATATACGAATATATCCTTCGTATGAACCAAGATCAAATTTAACTCCATTTGAAAGTTCTGTTACTCCTTGAACCGTTAACCTCTGAAGGTTTTCCTTCTGTAGAGGAGTATCTGCCTCAGGTTGTGTAACGGCTAGTGCGCTTGGTACGCCCGCTGAAAAACTTACTGTTGCTGCTAGTGAGAGTCCAGCTAATACTCTCAATGATTTTTTCGAAAATACCATGTCTTCACCTCGTATAAAATAGTTTGTAAGATTACGGGAAAATCTTATCGAATCCTGAATTATTCTGTCAACTGACTGTTTAATGAAATAAGAGAGTAGGGACATTTTCCCACCACCATTGGTAGGAAAGGTGTGAAAACGCACACTTTTTTCTTGAAAACGTTTGTGAAAAAAATTTCAAAATGGAGCATAGTATCTAGTATTTAATAATTGTAATCAAAACTGATCAGAAAGAACCAATTTTCTTAATATTCCAAAATTAATATGTTTTTACAATTATTTTATTCCTAAGAAATCTCTGAGAACTGTTTATATGAGGGTTATCCTATTTTAGGATTCTTTTAGAAGTATCCATTCATCAACATTGAAACGAATGGATTTTTGTTTCTGAATGTTATTATTTGAAAAATCAGAAATCTTGTTAATTGGTTATTTGAATGAGGATAAAACCCTATTTAAGAATAACTCGTATATCTTGTAGTTTTTTTATTCTACAAGTGGAAATTACCAGACAAGCCATTTCACTTTACCGCTTCAAGAAAGTAATAGCCCAACAATTCTAGTATTAATCAATTATTAAAATATTACCTATAATGTTACCTTTTTGGGTTACTTCAAATGCCATTTGATAGGGAGAAGGACAACTGATTCCTTCGCTTGCTCCTTTGAAAAAATCCCTTAAGAAACATTTTCTCCAATAGTTTCCATCAACCCTGTTCTTCTAATATAATGATTTTTCACAAAGAAGAGGCCCCAATTTTATTTGGGGCTTACTTGTTAAGCATACATTTCGTTTTCTTCTTTCCTAAAGAAACTTTTCATCGCTTGGAAAACATCTGCTTTTTGTTTGAGGATATAATAGCGGAAATTCTCATCATTAATATTTTTATATGCGGACATTAGGGTTGAGTGACGGTTGTATTGATTAACTTCTCCATAACCAAAAATATTTGAAACCTTCATGAGTTCGCCAACAAGTTTGACACACCGTGCGTTATCTGATGTTAAATTATCACCGTCTGAGAAGTGAAATGGATAAATATTATATCTTGCTGGACTATACTTCTCTTCAATGACTTCAAGTGCTTTTCGATAGGCAGAAGAACAGATGGTACCTCCACTTTCACCTTTTGAAAAGAAATCCTCTTCTGATACAACTTTTGCTTCGGTATGATGGGCGATAAATTCAATATCCACTTTTTCATATTTTGTTCGCAGGAATCTTGTCATCCAGAAGAAAAAGCTTCGTGCCATATATTTTTCCCATAACCCCATCGAGCCGCTCGTATCCATCATCGCGATCACAACAGCTTTGGACTCTGGTTTCACAACTTCATTCCATGTTTTAAATTTTAAATCCTCTGGATAGATTGGATGGAATTTGGACTTTCCTGCCATAGCATTTCGTTTATAGGCAGAAAGCATGGTACGTTTTTTATCAACATTGCCCATTAACCCGGTTCGTCTTATATCATTAAATTCAATATTTTCAATGACAATATTGTCGCGTTCTTTTTGTTTTAAATTTGGAAGCTCTAACTCCTTAAATAACGCTGCCTCCAATTCTAATATGGAAACTTCCGCTTCATAGTAATCTTCTCCAGCTTGGTCTCCTGCTCCCTGACCTTTGCCGGGACCCTTCGCATCTGCTTGTGATCCATCTCTCGCAACAACATCACCGACCTGACTCTCCCCATCACCTTGGCCAACATGCTTATTTTTATCATAGTTATAACGGATTTTGTATTCGTCGAGTGAACGAATTGGAATTTTCACTACATCCTTCCCATTTGACATGACAATGCTTTCTTCTGTGATAAGGTCTGGAAGGTTGTTACGAATAGCTTCTTGTACTTTTTCTTGATGGCGTGTTTGATCATCATGGCCTTTGCGATGGAGGGTCCAATCTTCTTGTGAAACAACAAAGTTTTGTTCTTGACTAGACATATAAACAATTCCCCCTCCGGTAATTTTATTAAATTCATTGCCCGTGTTTTGCCATTTTTCAATCGTTTTAAAAATAAGTGTCACATTTTTCAAATGATCAGCATACATTAACGTGGATGAGTAAATAGATACGTACTAGCTCCGTCGATTTCTGTGGATTACTCTATCCTATGCGAAAGATTTAATTTATTGACAAATAATTTAGAAAATAAAACGGTAATCTTTAAAAATAAGACAAGGTCCCAAACCTATATTGGACAAGTTTTTCTTATACAATCATCCATAAAATTTATATACTTTTGATAGTACAAAAAAGAGAGTTACATTTACTGCGAACTCTCTTTACTATTCGTTTCATATTGAATTGGATCTGGAATTTTACCATTTTCTTTAACTTGTTTATTTGTTTGCATTTTTTCCATCATCTTTGACTGTTCTTCCAGATCTTTTTGGTTACGTACCATTGTATTTACAACTTTTTTCATTCGTCTATCACCTCTTGTGACATTTGTTTTTCTATTCCCGCTTTTTATTGAGGGTAAACTTACACGAAGGGTGATAGTTCCTACGGATATCAACCATTACACTCGTTTTTCCATTCATTGCGAACAATATTTCGTTCATTCCGCTAACTTTTCCAACCACTTTTAATCATATTTCAACCACTTTGCCAACTTTTTCAGCCACTCTCTTTAAAAAGAAAAGCTGACAAGTTTCTGCCAGCAGCATGGGGAGGTGTTGGACATATTTATCGATTTAATAAGCTTCCGACATAGCGAAGTAAATCATTTGCAGAGTTTGAGTTGTAGCCGTGCTCATCAATGAGGCGTGCGACAACTTCGTTGACTTTCTTAAGCTGTTGCTCGTCTGGTGTTTTCGATGATGTTGTAATTTTCACTACATCTTTTAGGTCTGCAAATAGTTTCTTTTGAATTGCTTCACGTAAGCGCTCATGTGAATTGTAATCAAATCGTTTTCCTTTTCTGGCATAAGCAGAAATTCGGATTAAGATTTCTTCACGGAATGCTTTTTTAGCATTTTCTGAAATGCCGATTTGCTCTTCGATGGATCTCATTAATTTTTCATCCGGATTCATTTCTTCACCAGTTAATGGATCGCGAAGTTTATTTTTATTACAATATGCTTCCACATTATCCAGATAATTGTCCATAAGCGTTTTAGCAGACTCTTCATATGAATAAACAAATGCTTTTTGAACTTCTTTTTTCGCCATATCATCGTAAAGCTGACGTGCAACCGAAATGAAGTTTAAGTATCTTTCACGATCTTCATTCGAAATAGAGGCATGCTGATCAAGACCTTCTTTTAGTGCTCTTAATACATCCAGAGCATTAATAGATGGTACTTCTTTACGAATAATAGTAGAAGAAATACGATTGATGACATAACGCGGGTCAATACCGGACATACCCTCATCATTGTATTCTTTTCTAAGCTCATTCACATCAACAGAGTTAAAGCCTTCCACACTTTCTCCATCATACAATCTCATTTTCTTCACTAGATCGATATCTCCACGCTTTGGTTCTTTTAAGCGGGTTAGAATCGTGAACATAGCAGCCACCTTTAACGTATGTGGAGCAATATGAACATCTGATACATCACTTTCTGAGATCATTTTTTCATAAATGCGCTCTTCTTCCGTGACCTTCAGGTTGTATGGAACCGGCATAACGATAATCCGCGAATGAAGGGCTTCGTTCTTTTTATTCGAAATAAACGAGCGATACTCGGTTTCATTCGTATGTGCCACAATAAGCTCATCAGCTGAGATTAACGCAAATCGACCTGCTTTGAAATTCCCTTCTTGTGTAAGAGAAAGTAAATGCCATAAAAACTTTTCATCACATTTTAACATCTCTTGGAACTCCATCATTCCGCGGTTCGCTTTGTTTAACTCTCCGTCGAAACGATACGCACGGGGATCCGACTCAGAACCATATTCTGCGATCGTCGAGAAGTCAATGCTTCCAGTTAAGTCGGCAATATCCTGTGACTTTGGATCTGATGGACTGAAGGTACCGATACCAGTACGTTTATCTTCAGATAGGAAGACTCTCTCAACGCGAACATCTTCAATTCGGCCACCATAATCTTGCTCTAATCTCATCACATTAAGCGGCGATAAGTTACCTTCAATTCGAATTCCATATTCATCATAAAAATCTTCACGTAAATGATGTGGAATTAAATGAAGCGGATCTTCATGCATTGGACAACCTTTAATCGCATACACTGCACCGCGGTCAGTTAAAGAATACGACTCCAATCCTCTTTTTAACATTGTCACTAATGTTGATTTACCACCACTTACCGGACCCATTAAGAGCAAAATCCGCTTTCTAACATCCAGTCGTTTGGCAGCAGGGTGAAAATATTCTTCTACCAATCTTTCAAGAGCATCTTCTAATCCATATAACTGATGATCAAAAAACTTATAAGTACGTTTCCCATCAACTTCTTCAATTCCAGCATCTTTTATCATATTGTAAACCCTGGAATGTGCTGATTGGGCAACCCATGGTTTTTCTTTTACAATATCCAAATACTCTACGAAGGTTCCTTCCCACTTTAAGCGCTGTTCATCTTCCCTGTACTTTTCAATTTTTTTAAGATATCCATAAGGACCTCCTTCATCATTGGTCGTACTTGTGACTAACTCGTGCAGTTTAATACACTTTATGCGAGGATGTCCTTTAACATTCTTCATTGGAGGGAAAAAGGTTGAATCTTTTTAAGTGGAGGTAGTTTTGATTTGTCTTTATTGCACAATGATGAGGGGGGTTCTCTTGATTCTTTAGATGAAAGACATTCTTGACTGAATCTGTCTTACTTTTGTCTTTTATACTCCTGATGAAAGACATTTCAATTGGTCTCGGTCCTACTTTTTTCATTCATACATTTAATCAAGACATTTCGCATAGCCTCGATCCCCCTTTTTCTTTCATCCTTATGAAAGAAACTCCAAAACTTAAACAAATTCCTTAACGAAAAAATTGGTTACGCATTCACATCAACTTCCGATTGGGTTATAATAAAAACTAGCTAGAAGAGGGAAACTATACATAATAGGTATCCTTAACTTTGAACAATTCAAGGAGGTAAACCGATGGGTTTCATTCTCATTTTAGGTGTTAGCTTAGCATTCCTTACGGCAATTTTTACAGCTGGCTACGAGTCAAAGCCGGGCGTAAAAAAATAATGAACACAAATAGGGAGATTCACTTGATTGATCTTTTATAAAGATCTGTATCACGTGAATCTCCCTTATTTTTTTAAGTAAGGCCCGGATAGTTTTGTTGTCTTAATGCTTCATAAATTAAGATCGCAGCTGTATTTGACAGGTTTAAGGAACGAACTTTGTCTGTCATTGGAAGACGCAGGCATTTGTCCATGTTTGCTTGAATTAAGTCTTTTGGCAAGCCTGTTGTTTCTCTTCCGAAAACAAAGAAATAATCTTTTTCAACATCACTGTAGTCAAAGGTTGTGTGTGGTTGTTGACCGAATTTTGTTAAGAAGAAAAATTCACCTGATGCGTATTTTTCAAATAATTCATCAAGTGAATCATGATACACAACATTCACATATTCCCAGTAATCCAATCCGGCTCTCTTTAGCATTTTATCATCTGTTGAAAAACCCAGTGGACGTATTAAATGTAGAGTTGTATTTGTTGCAGCACAAGAACGTGCAATATTTCCAGTATTTGCTGGAATCTCTGGTTGATATAGTACGACATGTAAAGCCAATTTTTTCACCTCATCTAAGTCTGTAAAAAGGGATACGTGTTCCCTGTTAATTTTAATCCACTAGTCATTATACCATTGTTACTTCGAACTGTTATCATCGAGAATCCGAAAAAATGCATATTTGATATTTGGTGTATAGGCAGTTGAATCTTCGTAAGCCCAATAGCGCATTCGACTATTATAAGTTTGTGCATTTACTAACGGCATATTCTCTTCATCCTTAGCAACGACAAATGTTGTATGATCATAACGTCCATCACCTTGAAAATCATAGCAAATAACATCACCAGGCATTAGCTGTTCAGGAGAAGAAACAACTTCTGCTCTTAAGCCCGTTCTGGAGTTAGACAAAAATGTCTTCATGGAATGGGCAACAGTCCAGCTATAGCTCCAGTTATTCGATTGCATCCACCACCCATTTGACCGGTTCGGATAACCCCTCATCCTGGCTCCGCCAGCATGTAGGCACTGTGAAATAAAGTTCGTACAGTTCACATCAAAGTTTTTGTATTGAGGATTGCTGCTGTTCCACCACCGCTCGGCATATTGTACAGCAGCCATACGGTCGTAACGAAAATCAGTTTCTTTGTTTCTCACTTCTTCAGACACCGGGGCATCTGAACGATCTTTTTCTCCTTCAGATGTGACTAATTGGTCATCTACAAGCTCATCTTGATAGAAGCTTGCTTTTCGATACTCGATTCTTTCTTCAAGGTAAAAGAGATCTTTTTGTTTATGTAACCATTTATTGTGACAAGCGTATATTGCTTCATTTAAATGGTCTGTTCGTTTGTCCACGTTTATGATTTGGATTTTTGAGTTACCTTTGATAATTTCTGTTTTTCTTTTTTGAGCAGATTGTAGCTTTCTTTCAATTGCTTGCAGTTCTTGGTCATTTCGTTCGTTTTTTATGTGTTTAGCATTAATGAGCATTTGAAGTCGGGCTTCGTTTATATTTATGAGTTGTTGTTTCACGTTTTTGTCACCACCATATTTTGTCGTTATTACAGGATATGAGGTGACTGATTGGAAATAGTCGTGATTTAACTGTTTTCACAAACTTTGTTGCTTATAAAAAGTGTTCAGGAATAATCCGGGTTGATTTCCGTTGCAGGTACTTGCTTTCCGCGGGTGGTCTCTGGAGCCTCCTCAGTACTTTGGCACTTGCAGGGTTTCCATCAACACGCACTCCCGCAGGAGTCTCGTACCTTCCACTCCAATCAACCAGCTCAGTTTTAATTCAATGAATCTTATCAAAACAAAAAAGGCGAAACATCTACATAAATAGTGGAAGTTTCACCTTATATCCCCGCTTTTTCAGCTAAAAAAGACAAACCTTTTTCAATTTCCTGTTTTGCCTCGTCATCCTTCTCATTTGCGAGAGCCTTTTTTAATTTAGGTTCCATCGTGGTGTCGCCGATTTTTCCGATGGCCCACGCCGCTGTGCCTCTTATGACAGGTCTTGGGTCTTTGTGCATGACTTTGACTAAGTCTTCAAGAGCGGTGGTGTCTTTGTAATGAGCAAGTGCCAGGATTGCATTTCGCTGGAGGGGTTTTTTACCTCTCCATGAACCGGAGATATGACCGAACTTTTCCTTGAAGTCACGGTTACTTATCGTTAATAACGGCTTAAGTTTCGGCTTTGCGATTTCAGGATCGGGCTCCATTTCTTCGTGGAAATGAAAATCCTTCCCTTTATTGATTGGACAGATTGTTTGACACGTATCACACCCATAAACTCGATTACCGATTTTTGTTCGGTATTGTTCAGGGAGAAATCCTTTTGTTTGGGTGAGGAACGCAATGCACTTAGTAGAATCAAGCTGTCCACCTTGTACAAGAGCTCCTGTTGGACAAATATCTAAGCATTTTGTACAGCTTCCACATTGGTTTTCGATCGGTTGATCTGGTGGAAAAGGAATATTTGTAATCATTTCCCCTAAATATACAAAAGATCCAAACTCAGGTGTAATGATGGAACAATTTTTTCCACTCCAGCCAATACCGGCTCGTTCCGCCACTGCACGATCAGATAGTTCACCTGTATCGACCATTGATTTCATCTGTGCATCAGGCAGCTTCTCTTTTATAAAAGCTTCTAATTTCGTCAATCGATCACGTAATACATCATGATAATCTTTTCCCCATGATGCACGGCAAAAAATTCCCCGTCGGTCTTCTTTCGTACTTCTGGGAGCATTTTTCATTTTAGAAGGATAGGCCAACGCAATGGATATAATCGAGCTTGCTTTTGGCAGCAACTTTATTGGATTCACACGCTTTTCGATGTCCGATTCCTCAAAACCTGATTGATAGCCCAGTTCCTGTTGTGTTACTAAGCGCTGCTTTAGTTCTTCAAACATATCTGCAGTTGTAAATCCGATTTTATCAATTCCGATCTGTTTACTGTATTCAATCACTTCTTTTTTCAATTGTTCTATGTTCATTGCCTTCCCCTCCTTTTTATGAGACTTATATACAGAAACATCCACTCACACTATGGTAAAATAACTAGACTATATTGTGGAGGTATAAAATGATGGAAATTACGGTTCAGGACAAGCTAAAACAGCTCATTCCTGATTTTAAAATAGCTATTGTGCACTATCAAGATATCCAGGTAGGAGACTCCCCACAAATGTTAAAAGGGAGATTACAGTTGTTTCAAGAATCTCTTTTCTTTGATTATGAAGATAAAAAAGTCACCGAGATCCCTGCAATACGTGAATGGAGAAAAGTTTTCAAATCAATCGGAACAGATCCAAATCGATATCGTCCTTCAAATGAGGCACTATATCGACGTGTTCAAAAACAGCAATTTCTTCAGCCTGTTAATTCTGCTGTAGATTTAAATAATTTTCTTTCGTTACAGTATCGCATCCCACTAGGAATTTATGATCTGGACAAGCTTTCAGGTCCCGTAACAATCAAAATCGGATCTGAAGACGATTCCTATATAGCTATTAACGAACGGGAAGTTCAGTTAACGAAAAAATTATTATCATCTGATAACGAAGGAGCATTTGGCAGCCCTTATGTCGATTCTAAAAGATCTGCTGTTTCAACTGCTACAACTAATGCACTTCATATCGTTTATTTACAACCATCCATGCCTCATATTGAAGCTGATCAGCTTTTACAAGCATTGTCTACAATGTTTACACAAATACATGGTGGCACGGCGTCTTATCAAATTATTTAGTTTCGTCATTAAGGAACTCTTTATCAAGAAGAGTTCCTATTTATGACAATTAAAAAACGCAATGCATCGTTTATCTAAGAAACGAGACACTGCGTTGTAAGCAATATGTATGGAGCGGGTGAAGGGAATCGAACCCTCATCATCAGCTTGGAAGGCTGAGGTTTTACCACTAAACTACACCCGCAAAACATGTAATTTATTATAACAAATCTCCTTTCAAATATCAACAGGATTTTGAAGAGATTTGTCGAAATAAGTCGATAACAGTCGTAAAAAGTTACTTTATAAGTATAAATCTTGTCTCATAAATAATCAAGCGTTTTTTATTAATTTATTGCCTTTTTTATTCTTTTTATTCATGTTTCTTTTCTACATTTTCCTTCATTAATAGACAATACCTAAACTGATGCCCATTCTTCCTAAACATATTCCCCAATTTCCCGATCTTCACATATAGTACAGAGTAAATCATTAACATTTGGGAAGGATGGTAGCATGAGATATAGAAATGGACGCTTTGGATTTGGTGGTGGCTATGGAAGTCCTGGATATAACTATCCGGGAGCAGGGTATGGTTATAATGCTGGTCAAGGCTATCCTGGTTCCGGATATGGATACCCTGGATATGGTTTTGGTGGTGGCGGCTACCCGGGTTACGGCTATGGCCCGGGATATGGTCCCGGTTTTGGCGGTTATGGATTTAACCCGCTTACGACAGGTCTTTTAGGCTTTGGTGCAGGTCTTCTCGGCGGAGCTTTTCTTAATAATAATGTTGGTCCATTTCGTGGGTACTATTACTACTGATATAGATTTTTGAACTTTTGACTGCGATAGACGCTTGCATTCACTAATATTGGAGGCAAGCGTTTCTTTGCAGTTTCTTAAAAAAATTGAAACATACCTAATAAAGCTGCCCCTATACTAATTCCCGTCCCAATAATCCATTTAATTAATTGCAGATGACTTTGATAGATTTTACTGTCAATTTCTTCTTGTGACGCAATCTTTTTTTCCATCAGGATCTTGTCCACTACGACACGTACATCATTCTCATCCAGATGATTTGAATGAAACTTTTCGAAATGTTCAAGCTGTTGTTCCAATTCAACGATTCTCTGTTCAAGTTCATGCAGCTTATCTGATTCCTTCATATTCATCATCCTTCTATACCTTTTTTATTATCTATATTCTATATAGTAGAAAAAGGAGTAAGCTCATGTAGCTATTACATGAATAAATGATAAAAATCATTAGAAAAACTTGGCTTTTCGCTATATCCTAATGGTGTAAACATCATCAATAAAAACTTATACTTTCCGAAAATAATAGTTGACTTCATGAACATTTTTTTCTAGTATCGGTATTCTAGGGTAATGAATTTTTAAAGATGCATACATATTTATGGGTAATATACATCTCTAAGAGCATCCTTACTTAAGGAACAACATCTTTTAAAGGGGAAAGAGGAGGAATGTTATGGAACATTTGGAGAACAGGCAAAAGGTTCTGATTATGATTGCGATCATGTCTGCAATGTTTTTTGCAGCTGTGAATATGACAATTGTCGGGACAGCTTTGCCAAAAATCGTCTCTCAAATCGGGGGTATGGAGTACTTTGATTGGGTTTTCACCGTCTATATGTTAACTTCTACGATTACGGCGATGTTAGTTGGTAAGCTTTCCGATATTTACGGAAGAAAAATCTTTATTTTAATCGGTATTGGAATTTTTATGATCGGCGCATTTTTATGCGGAACTTCTGATGATATTATTCAACTTATTATGTATCGCGGTCTTCAGGGATTTGGCGGCGGAATGATCATGTCTTCTGCGTTTACAACAGTTGGTGATTTATTCAGCCCTCGTGAACGGGGAAGATGGCAGGGATTACTTGGTGCCGTGTTTGGATTATCAAGCTTATTTGGACCAACTCTCGGCGGTTATATTGTTGATAACTTCGATTGGCATTGGATATTTTGGGTGTTCCTCCCAATCGGTTTTTTCGCATTTGCCTTAATCTTAAAACTATATCCTTCACAAAAAGCAAAAGAAAAAGAACCAATCGATTTTCTTGGATCTATTGCATTAACAATTACAATTGTTTCATTATTATTAGGCTTCACTTGGGCCGGAGATAAATTTGAATGGGCATCTTTTCAAATCATTGGCTTATTTTCATTAACACTTATCTCCTTACTTGCCTTTATTTTTATTGAACTAAAAGTAAAAAGTCCTGTGCTGCCGCTTTATCTTTTTAAAAACAGTGTTTTCACCGTTTCAAATATTGCGGGGATGCTGATGGGTATGGGCATGTTTGGAACGATCATGTATGTTCCTTTTTACGTTCAAGGGGTACAAGGCGAATCAGCCACAGTATCGGGTCTTGTTGAGATGGTCATGACCATTGCGATGGTTTCATCAAGTATCCTTGTCGGTAATTTAATCACAAAAACAGGGAAATATAAGATCTTTGCTTTACTTGGTTTAATCATTATGGCAATCGGCTTAATTCTGAATTCCACATTACAGGTGGAATCGTCCCTAACAAGATTAATTCTTCAACTAATCGTTGTTGGAATTGGCCTTGGAGTCAACATGCCTGTCTTTAACATTACGGTCCAAAATGCGGTCAGCCATAAATATCTTGGCGTTGCTACATCAGCTATGCAAACTTTCAGGCAAATTGGTGGAACCGTCGGTGTTGCTTTACTCGGCTCTGTTATGGGTAATAAGATGGCAAATGAGCTTTCGTCTACCACTCAGGTAGAAAATGCTCCTACTCCACCGCCGGAAATGGCTGAAACAATGTCACAACTGCAAAATCCACAAGTATTAATGGATTCTGAAAAACTAGAAAGCATTCAATCAGAATTACCTGCTGAAATGGCACCATTCTTTGAACAATTTATTCAGGTGTTAAAAGAAGCCTTAAACACTTCATTAACAACTGTCTTTACTGTAAGTGCAGGTATTATTGGATTGGCCTTTATTGTGACACTTTTCTTAAAGGAAATTCCTCTCAGAACAACTAATAATGATGAGGAAGATAATCAGGAAGTCGAGGTTGAACGATCTTAAACTAGTGGAAGAGGATGTGCGGGTTGCACATCCTCTTTTCTTTGATTGCTCCACTATTGGGGAGCTCAAAATGGAGTGTGGTTGATAAAACTATGATAGTGATTGAATTTTAGTCAAAAGTGGTCGAATTCCTTTGATTCGCACCACTTTTAGGGAGCTCAAAATGGAGTGTGGTTGATAAAACTATGATAGTGGTTGAATTTTAGTCAAAAGTGGACGAATTAAGTTGATAAGTGGTCGAATTCCTTTGATTGGCACCACTTTTAGGAGGCTCAAAATGGAGTGTGGTTGATAAAACTATGATAGTGATTGAATTTTAGTCAAAAGTGGTCGAATTAAGTTTAGAAGTGGTTGAATTCCTTTGATTGGCACCACTTTTAGAGGGCTCAAAATGAAGTGTGGTTGATAAAACTATGATTGTGGTTGAATTTTAGTCAAAAGTGGTCGAATTAAGTTGATAAGTGGTCGAATTCCTTTGATTGGCACCACTTTTAGGGGGCTCAAAATGGAGTGTGGTTGATAAAACTATGATTGTGGTTGAATTTTAGTCAAAAGTGGTCGAATTAAGTTTAGAAGTGGTTGAATTCCTTTGATTGGCACCACTTTTAGGGGGCTCAAAATGGAGTGTGGTTGATAAAACTATGATAGTGATTGAATTTTAGTCAAAAGTGGTCGAATTAAGTTAAAAGTTGGTTGAATTACTTAGAATAGCCTCACAATCAGGAGCAAAGCCTTTGATAGAAAAAGAAACTATCGTAAAAATAGCGCTAAAAAGAGTCTGACCTCCATAGTCAGACCCCTTACTTATCTATCGTTTTATTCCTCATTTGCCTCTACTTCCACATCTGCTCCTGCAGCTGCAGCTTTTTCAAGCTCTGCCTGTAGTTCGGCTTCACTTTTTATTTCTTCTTCTTCCTCAGTTTGATTGAACACCTGGTCCCAATCTTCGTTAGGATCGAACATTTCTTCGAGTGTATAATCATTTAAAATAATATGAAGTTCAAGAAGTGTTCTGTATACACGGTATATATTCTTCTGACTCTCAAAAGGACTGGAAGCTTGGTTGATTTGTATTAAAACCTGTAACAGGTCTTGGCTTATTGAATCACTGGCTTGTTCAGGTAAAAGTTCATCAATTTCCACTGCACGCTGATGCAGCTCTTCCTTTACACTTTCTGAAACCCAACTGTCTGAATAATTATCTTGTGGCCCATTTTTTCTTGCATTTTTAAAGTAAGAACCATTGACGATTGCTTGGAAATATTCGAATTGACTGGCTACAAGCTCTTTTGCTTCTTCTTCGTTCAATGCCTTAGCAGCAGCTTTTGCCTCTCCATCTACTTCAGCCATTGCTTCCACTTCTGCCTCTGTCGAACCTTCAGTCGTTAACTCTTCATTATCTTTAGAAGGATTTAACAAATACAAACTAACACCAATTATTATAATAGCAATAGATCCTAGTATGATTTTATTTCTCAATTTTTGACATCCTTTCTAATGACCCTTCGTATATCGTAATACATTTGGAAGAAAAATCAACTGTTTTGCAGAAAAGTTTCGTTAGTTGTAAGATTTAATTAGAAAAGCGCAAGCGCCTTGGTCAGACTAGGGCAAATAAGACGCTTAGGAATAGAAGACGTTCTTTATCTTCAATTCCTGAGTTGATTATGACCTCGAGGCAATCAATAACGCGACGTTCTGTCGCAATGACTGCACTTGCACGTCCTGTGCTTCGGGGCTAGGCGCTTGCGCTAGACACCAAAACTACGTATAGAATTTTATATTTTCTGAACATACAAAAAAAGACCTCAACTAATTTCGTTGAAGTCTCAATTATATCGCACTCAAAAACTCCTTAATAAACGGTATTGCTGCACCTATCGGGACTCCATTTTCCGGTGATTGGCTAATATGGATGAACGGGCTTTTGCTTGGAAAAGCTGTTTTTTCATAGACCTTTTCATGGAGCCGATCAAGATCTGTCTGTTGTAAGTAAGGAGAAATATGTCCACCTAGAATGAATTCTCTATTAAGGACGAGATGAATATTATTGATGGAAAAGGCTAGATAATCCAAGAAGTCATTCCACCTGTCCACATAGGAAGGGGTGCCTGATCTGACTTGTTGAAAAAAGAAATCTAACGTTTCGTCTTCTTTTAAAAGAGCGGTCACTGAACAATAGGTCTCCATACACCCTTTCTTCCCGCAATAACATGATGGACCGTTAGGATCAATGGTCATATGTTCAACTGTACCACTATGGCCCTCTTTCCCCATCTCAATTTGACCATTCATGATGATGGCTCCACCCAGATGCATCCCGATTGATAAATAGATGGCATCACCTATATCATTTCTCATCCATAACTCTGTTGTTGCGGCTCCCTTAGCATCATGGACAAACATGCAAGGATAATCGAGATATTTTGTAAAAACATGAATATTTACGCCAGTAGAATTTAAAATTTTTCCATACGTAATACTTTGCCCATCTATTGAGGTTAGAGCTTGTACTGAAAACCCGATACCTAGCACCTGTTCTTTTTCTACTTGAAGGTCCGAAATAAAGGACTGAACTTTATAGCTTAACTCATTATAATAGCTTTCTTCATTAGCATAAGCCAGTGGCAGCTCTGTTTTCTGAAAAGTACCGCCAATCAAATTGATCGCCAATATTCTCACTTTTTTCTTTTGAATCTCTACGCCAATGCTGATTCGGGCTTGTGGACATATAGCATAAGCAGTTGCTCGTCTTCCCACCGACGATTCAAATTGTCCGCTTTTTTCAATTAATTTTTCTTTCTCTAAACGAACTAAATTTTGAGTGACGGTCGGTAAGCTTAGACGTAACTGATTCGCAATTTCCTGTTTTGAAAGCTTTCCATTTTGATAGATAAGATGATAGATCGATGAATAGTTGCTTTTTTTAACATCTTTAAGTGTGATGCTTTGGTCCATATGAATACCCCATTAAACAAAACGTTTTTATAAAAATACTTTATTTAAATTAATTAAAATATATCATAAAAACCTTTACAAAAACAACTTTGGCAAGATACTTCTTGCCATTTTTTTATTTTATTCATGTTGACTGTGACAGAAAAAGGATTTATTATATAAATTAATTTTATAAAGTGTTTTTACAAAATAGATTTATGTAAATTGAGAGGAGCAATTAAAATGGGGATTATCGAAAGAATGCGACTAGATGGTAAAAAGATTTTTGTGACTGGTGGAGCGAGAGGAATTGGGAAAAGCGTAGCAACTGCCTTTGCTGAAGCTGGCGCAGATATAGCCATTGTTGACTTGGATATTGAAGAAGCAACGAAAACAGCTGAAGACCTGGAAAAAAACAATAAAATTAAAGCGATTGCAATTCAAGCTGATGTGACAAAGCCTGAAGATGTTGACAAGATGATGGCGAAAATTCTTGATACGTTTGGCCGTTTAGATGTTGCCTTCTGTAATGCAGGGATTTGTATGAATATTCCAGCAGAAGAAATGACATTTGATCAGTGGAAAAAAGTGATTGATATTAATTTAACAGGTGTATTTTTAACAGCACAAGCTGCAGGAAAAGTGATGCTTAAGCAAGGCAGCGGATCCATTATTAATACAGCGTCAATGTCTGGTCATATCGTGAATGTGCCACAGCCGCAATGCTCTTACAATGCGTCAAAAGCGGGGGTTATCCAGCTAACAAAATCGCTGGCAGTTGAATGGGCAACAAGAGGTGTACGCGTGAATTGCATCAGCCCTGGTTATATTGGAACAGAACTTACATTGAATTCCCTAGCTTACAACCGTTAATCCAGCAGTGGAATGAGATGGCACCGCTTAAACGCATGGGTAAACCTGAAGAACTTCAATCAATCTGTGTGTATCTTGCAGGAGACACAAGCAGCTTTACAACAGGTTCCGACTTTGTCATAGACGGAGCATTTACTGCTATTTAACAGTCTGCTAGAATATGATATTTTGTTATAAAAGGAGACCAACTATCTATGAATTACTTACTTGGAACAGATATCGGAACATCGGGTACCAAAACAATTTTAATGGATACAGACGGGAACCTTATTGCTCAGGATTTACAAGAATATGATGTCTTGACTCCAAAGCCTTTATGGGCTGAGCAATGGCCTGAAGTATGGTTGCAGGCTGCTAAAGCTTCCATTAAAAATACCGTACAGAAGTCAGGCATTCCAGCCGAAAACATTCGTGGACTCGCAATTAGCGGCCTTTATGGCGGGTCCGGAATCCCTCTTGATGAAAGAATGGAACCTGTCCGTCCTTGTATGATCTGGATGGACCGCCGGGCAGAAGTAGAAACAAAGTGGGTCTTAGATACAATTGGAGAAGAAAAACTGCTGGAAATCACCCATAATGGAGCAGATCCTTACTACGGATATACAAAAATACTATGGATGAAAAACAATGAACCGGAAAATTGGAAGAAAACAAAGCTCTTTCTCCCACCTAATGACTATGTCATCTATAAACTAACTGGTGAAATTGCCATTGATTACTCTTCTGCAGGAAATATCGGCGGTATTTTCGATATGAACAACAGAACATGGTCCAAAGAAATGATGGATAAAATGGGGATTCCCCTCTCCATGATGCCGGAGAAAATCGTAGAATCAACGGATATTGTTGGCGGCTTAACGAAGGAGGCTGCCGTTGGTCTTGGCTTACCAGAAGGAATGCCGGTTATTGCAAGCGGAATCGATTGTGGTGCTGCTAACATTGGACTTGGAGTCTTTGAATCTGGTATTTATGCTGCAGCGATCGGAACCTCGATGTGTGCTGCATTAATTTCTGACAAACCTGTAAAGGGAAAAGATTTGATTGTTTGGCCTTACCTTTATGATGCGAAAAAGTTATCTTACTACTTCTCAGGCGGAGCAACAGCAGGAGCAATCGTGAAATGGTTCCGTCAAACCATGTGTCAATTCGAAATTGAGCAGGAAAAAGCAGGTGGAAAAAATGCTTATGATGTTTTGAATGAGCAAGCAGCCAACATTCCGGCTGGCAGCGAAGGATTAATTGTCCTTCCATACTTTATGGGGGAAAGAAGTCCAATTTGGGATTCAGATGCAAAAGGAACGATTGTCGGACTTTCACTAGCCCATTCAAAAGCTCATATTTATCGGGCATTTTTAGAAGCAGTTGCCTTCTCATTACGTGATGCTATGGAAGCAACCGGCGAAAATCTGGGCGAATATATCCTGCTTGCTGGCGGTGTTACCAAGTCTAAACTATGGAGACAAATCTTTGCGGATGTTACCGGCTATCCAGTTGTCTGCCCTGTCCATGATGTTGAAGCAAATATGGGAGATGTCATGCTGGCAGGAATCGGAACAGGTCTTCTCTCTTATGAAGACGTGAAAAAATGGCAGGTATTAGATGAAAAGATCATGCCTAATAAAGAAAATCAAGAAAAATACAATGACTATTACAAAGTCTATAAATCTATTTATCAACATTTAAAGCAAGATATGAAAACGTTGACAACCCTCTCTTAATATTGGGTTTCATTTAAAGATTATTCTTTTATTAGCTTCATTTAGGTTGATTGAAGCGAAAGGTGTGAGACTCCTGTGGGCGGGAAAGGTGAGATCCCACAGGCCTCCCCACGGAAAGCGAGCATCCTGTAGCGTAAATCAACCTACCGAATACTTATTTTATGAAACAAACTTTAAAGAAATAGCCTACCTTTTATAGGATAAAGAAAAGGAAGTGATTTCCATGAAACAATGGACAAAAAGAATCGGATACGGTGTTGGAGATTTAGGCTGTAACCTCGTATTCAGCACAATGGCTTCTTACTTAATGTTTTTTTATACAGATGTGTTTGGTATTACAGCAGCTGCTGCAGGAACACTTATGTTAGTAACAAAAATTATTGATGCTTTAACAGATACAGGGATGGGAATCTTGGTTGATCGAACAAACACAAGATGGGGACAAGGTAGACCTTATTTTCTAATCGGAGCTATTCCGTTTGCAATCTTTACAGTGATGACATTTATTGTTCCTGATTTCAGTGGGAATGGAAAGCTCATCTGGGCTTATGTTACGTATACTTTGCTATGCACAGCATATACAGTCGTAAATATACCATTAAATACAATTGTTCCAAGATTAACCTCAGATCTTCATGAACGTAACTGGTTGGTTTCAACAAGAATGATTTGCGCATTAATTGGAACCGCTTTAGTTATGTCCATTACAATGCCGTTAGTAGAGTTCTTCGGGCAAGGAGATACACAAAAAGGATTTCTGATTACAATGACACTCTACGGTATATTAGCGATGATATTGTTTGTTTATACCTTTATGAGTACAAAAGAAGTTATTCCACCATCCATTCAACCTGGTAAGTCGTCTATTAAAGAAGACTTAAAAGGACTGACAGGTCAAACGTTTATTTTCTTAATTTTAAACTTCCTGTACTTTGCGTTATTTGTTATTAGAAATACAACCGTTATTTATTATTTCACCTATAATCTGGGACGTACTGATTGGCTGACTTTCGTAGGGCTGTTCGGTATTTTATCCGGGTTACCCATGTTATTTTTGTTACCTTTGCTTCAAAAGATTATGCCCAAGAAAAACGTTCTGTTATTAAGTACCGCGATCTATATTGTTGGAGACTTAATGATTTATTTTGGAAAATCATCAGCTGTACTACTTGTTGCAGGTCTTGCCGTTACAGGTCTTGGCATCTATGGAATTTTCGGTACAACATTTGCAATCCAGCCGGATGTTATTGATTATTCAGAGTACAAGAAAAAAGAAGTATTTCCGGAATGATTGCCGCTTTCCAAGGCTTTTTTGTAAAAGGCAGTATGGGACTCGCAAGTGCTTTTATTGGTTTGCTATTAAGTATAGGCGGATATGTTCCAAATGCAACACAAACACCAACTGCTCTTCAATTTATTGAAATCAGCTTTATTTGGACACCCTTAGTGCTTTGTGCGCTTATTATTATTACGACATTATTCTATAAACTCGACGGTCAGCGAAAAGAAATGAGTAAAGAACTCGAACGCCGACGAGACTTAACAGAACAGAATGTAGTTAATCTTTAAAATAGAAGCTCAAAAAGGACGGTTCATCGTGAACCGTCCTTTATTTTAGTAGGTAAGTTAGTATAAAATTTTGTCCTTAATGTATGTGTCTAGCTCCAGCGCCTAGCCTTAGATCACACAGGACGTGCAAGTGCAGTCAATGCGACAGGACGTCGCGCTTTTCTTAGTTATTCCAAAGCTCAACTCGATCCTTAATTAAGTCAGTACGCATTTTTTCAGCATCTTTTGCTCCTGCTTTATCAATTTCAGCTAAGAAATTGTCATATAGTTTATCAAAATCTGCCGGGTCTGCTAAAATGACTTCAGGAATTCGTTTCTTCACAATATCTAACACTTTTTGCTCAATTAATGCTAATTCTGAATCTCCTGGAACTGTTATGTTAAATGCTGCTCCCCAAGGTTTAATAGGAAACTCATCTGCTTGTGGATACAGATCTTTCCACATTTCAACTCCATAGTTTGTTAACACTTCTTTTTCAACATCTGTATATGAATCTTTCACTTGTTCCGGTGAAGCGATTGTATAGGTTTGTCCTGTTGAATCCTCAACTCCATCACCATATGACGGTGCAAAGCCTTTTAACACACCTATACCTGTTTCTTTTACATAATTTGCATCGTTATTTCTCTTATCCAGCTCTTCTTCAGAGATGACACGCTTTCCATCAACTATTTCGTAGTGTTCGCCTTCGATACCCCAGTTTTGTAGATTTTGTCCTTCTTCAGATGCTAGGAAATCAAGGAATTTAATCGCTGCTACAGGGTCTTCTGCATCAACAGAGATCCCAATACCCCAGCCAGCTAAGTAACCGGCGCTTTGGAAATTGGCATGTTTGATATCTTCAGAAAGTGTTGCAGGGTATAAACCGTACATTTTATCTGTCTTGCCTTGTTCACGTAATGAACGTTGTGCCTCAGCGAATTGCCAATCATCATCAATAATACCAAGAACACGACCAGATGATAGCTTCGCTAAATATTGATCATATTTTTGTACAAAACTTTCAGGATCAAGTAATCCTTCATCATTCATATGGTTTAACCACCGGAAGTATTCTTTTTCCTCTGGACGTTTGTAATGGAATGTCGCTTCATATGTTTCAGGATCAACATAGAATTCTCCATCATCAGATGCTCCTGTTGACCAGAAAGCCGGATTTGTCGTCGAAATCATGATACGCCAGTCATCTGCTAGAAGAGATAAACCAAGAGTTGGCTGGCCGTCAATTGTTGGGTTCTTTTCTTTGTAGTCTCTGATAGCGTTTTCAAAATCCTTTAATGTCTTGATTTCCGGATAACCTAATTCTTTTACAACTGCATGCTGTAATCCTACACCATGACTTGGGTTAAAGTATTGTTGATCAATTGCCGTTGTAGGAAGAATATAGATACTTTCATCATCATTGCTCCATTTTAAACGGCTTAAATAGTCACCATAAATTTTCTTTAAATTTGGTGCATGTTCATCAATTAAGTCGGTAAGATCAATAAGTGCACCTGCTTCAACAAGTGTTCCCGCTCCACCTTTAGGAACAATCAAGTCAGGATATTCACCACTAGCCACCATCAACGCAATTTTTTGTGTTCCACCATTTACATCAAACTCCGGATTAAGTGTAACGCCTGTTTTTTCTGTCACTAGTTTACTAACCGGACTTTGCATATCATCCCATTGTGAATGGATATCAGCACTAAATAACGTTAGCTCTGTCACACCGTCTTTTTTACCATCACCCTCATCTGAAGACGATTTACTACTACATCCTGAAAGAACAAGCACGAAACTCAGTAACAAAAATAGCATCATTTTCATCGAACGCTTTTTCATCATGTACCCCCTAATGTTTTTATAGTTTAAGGAAAAAGATCACTTTATACAAGACAAACCTTTAAGATTCACCTCCTCAAAGTAAAGAATTGACGATGATCAACTCTTCACTGCACCAATTGTCATACCTTGTACAAAATACTTTTGCACAAAAGGATAAACAACTAAGATTGGAACAATCGTCACCATTGAAATGGCCATTTTAATTGATTCAGGTGATACGACACTTTTTAATTGCTCTGTTGATAAACCTTTCATCGCATCTGGATTTGTACTACCCATTGACGTGTTTTGCAATATTTTCATCAATTCATACTGTAATGTCGTTAATCCCTCATTCATACTGTTATAAAGATACGTATCAAACCAGGAATTCCAATGCCCAACCGCGACAAACAATGCAACTGTCGCTAACACAGGCTTACATAACGGTAAAATAATTTTCCAAAAAATCGTGAAATCATTTGCTCCATCAATTTTTGCTGATTCTTGTAACGAATATGGAAGTCCATCGATAAACGACCGGACAATAATAATATTAAAGGCATTCACAATACCCGGGATAATGTACACATAGTAGCTGTTAATTAAACCTAAATCTCTGATTAACATGTATCCGGGAATCAGTCCACCTGAAAAATACATGGTCAAGACGAGAATTGTAGAAAAGAGCTTTCTGCCTTGAAAGTCAGCACGACTTAATGTATAAGCAACCATTGCCGATGAAAGCACACCCAGTATCGTTCCAATGACCGTTCTGGAAGTTGAGTTGATAAAGCCTGTTACTAAATTGTCATACTTAAAGATTTCTTTATAGTTATCAAGAGTAAACTCCCTTGGCCATATATGAATGCCGCCCTTTACGGTATCAACCGATTCATTCAATGAAACGGCTAATACATTTAAAAACGGATAAAGGGTCATAATCGTGATTAATGTTAAATACACATATATGACTGTATCAAATGTTCTTTCATTAAGCTTCGTTCGACTGAATGTTGTCATTTTAGTAGCCATAATTTTCCCTCCCTTACATGACACTTTGATTTGCATAGCGTTTAAAAATGCCGTTTGCAATAAATAGTAGAATAATGCTCACAACAGAGTTGAAAATACCAATCGCCGTACCGTAAGAGAAACGTCCCAATCCGATACCATAATTCAGTGCATAAAGATCTAATACTTCAGCAAAGTCAACAACGAGCGGATTACCGAGTAACAATTGCTTTTCAAATCCAATTGTTGTTAAATGACCAATATTTAAAATAAGCAGAACTAATATCGTAGGACGGATACCCGGCAATGTAACATGCCAAATTCTTCTTAGTCTTCCGGCACCATCTACTTTTGCCGCTTCATATAGCTGTGGATCGATTCCGGCAATGGCCGCTAAAAAGATAATCGCATTCCAGCCCATTTCCTTCCAAATATCAGCTGCAACAACAATTCCCCAGAAATACTCACCCTTTGCCATAAACTGAACCGGCTTATCAATCATTCCCACGTTTATGAGCAATTCATTAATCACACCGCCATCAATGGATAGCATTTTCGTAACAATCCCTGCAACAACAACCCAGGAAACAAAGTGCGGTAAATAAGTAATCGTTTGCACGGTTCTCTTTAAAAAATTAATCCGAACCTCATTAATCAATACGGCAAAGATGATCGGCATCACAAATCCGATTGTTAATCCGAGCAAACTCATACCTAACGTATTTCGAAGGGCTAAATAAAACCGCTCATCACTAAATAATTGGATAAAATGTTCAAGTCCGACCCATTCCTGCTCTGTAAAAGATCGTGCAGGCTTGTAATCTTGAAAGGCCATCGTCCATCCCCATAAAGGGAAATAATTAAAAATCAGAACTAAAATTATAAACGGGACAGACATCATATATAAGTACTTTTGCTGTACAAATGTTTGCCAAAAGCTTCTCTTATTCCTCTTTAAGGACACCTCTTTTACATTGGCTTCTGTATTTTTAACAACCGCCTTCATTACGTCCCCCCTTATCTATAGCTAAATGATAACGCATACAAAAATGAGAAAGTACCTAACAAATTAGACGTAAAATCATGTAAAAATTTTATAATGGGTGTGTAGTATGGTTGAAGGACGTCACTCGGTTTGGCACCGCTCGAAATGTCCTTCATCCCAAATGAAAGACAAATCCTCCCCAACAAAAACAAAAAAGCCCCTCACACTTCCGATGAAGGACATTTCATACACATATAGATAATTACTTTACTTTCTTCCGATACGTAGATGGAGAAGAGCCTACGTATTTTTTAAATTTGTTATGAAAATAATCCACATTTGTGAATCCGACTTGTTCTGCGACTTGGTATACTTTTAACCCTTGGTTAAGTAATTTTTTAGCGTTTTCGATGCGCACTTTATCGAGGTAGGTGTTGAAGTATTCCCCTGTGTGATTTTTAAATAATTTGCCTAAATACGCACTGTTATAGTTAAAGATTTCTGCCAGCATTTCTAGTTTTAAATGTTTATGGTAGTTTCTTAGAATGAAGTCTTCCAGCCGTTTCATTTGGTCATGCTGATCTCCATATTCTAAGCTGCTCATTATTTTCATCAAAAGCTTTTGAATATAGTTTATTAGTTGAGACAGATTGGTTTGCTTATAGATATCCACCATACTTTCCGAAACTTCCGACAGAACAGATTGGATTTCGGGTTTTTCGGCAAAGCATTTATTTAATACGGATGATAGAATTCGAAAGTAGTATTTTTTTATTTGGTCTTCAGTCGATCGTTCATTGACAAGCAATTGGGCAATTTCTATTAATCTTTCTTCAATTCCCATCTGACTCGCAATATCAATGGCAAAGTAGATTTTCTCAGCATAAGAGTCCAAGATTGCTTCATAGACGTCCGCTCTTTCCATTCTTACCTCTTGCGGAGGGATAATTGGCTTCGAATCCTTACTCAGGAATCCCCTTTCCTCAAAAAAGAAATGGTCTTCAAGTAACCGATTCGCCTGCCGATATGCTTCTGACAAGTCTTCAATACTAGTCACAAGTTCACTAATACTTATAATGGGCTGATAGATATGCACGATCTTTTTAATCGTTTCAAGTAGGTATTGATAGGATTCCTGTGTTTTTGGTATATCCTTTAGAATCATTCCGATTCCTGAATCATTGCTAAATAATGCGCCTCTGTCAGGTTCAAATGAATGAGCAAGGAGCTGCTTCACTTCATCTATATCCATGTTATTAGCAGATAAAAATTTAAATAGAATGATTTGATATTCCTTTGACTTAAGCTGCCAAGCTATTAATTCGTCCTCTACTGCTTTCTGATCAGTATTTTCATGCAAAAGTGAGAGGATAAAATTATTTTTGAGGACTGTTTGGTTACTCATTTTCAGCTCATCTAGTGTATGCTGTTGATCTAATCTCTTTTTTAGTTTCTCCAAATATTCGACTAATTCATCCTCGTCAACAGGCTTTAATAAATAACCAACGACTCTGGCACTGATTGCTTTTCTCGCATATTCAAAATCGGCATGCCCGCTTAGGATGATAAAATTGATATCCTTATCGTGTTCACGGATTGTTTCGATGAGTGTAATCCCGCTCATTTCCGGCATGCGGATATCCGCGATAATCAGATCAAAATGATGGTTACGGTACTTTTCGAGTGCTTCTTTTCCATTTGATGCAGAATCTATTATTTCGAAACCATAGCTTGTCCAAGGAATTAGTGTGCATAACCCTTCTCTAATCATCGGTTCGTCGTCAACAATTAATACTTTATACATGAAGATTCCCCCTTATATCGATCACAAAGCAAATCTCTGTTCCCGTTGAAGGATGACTCTCGATCTGAAGGCCGCTCTGCTCTCCAAAGGTCAAGCTTAACCGTTGATGGACATTAAGCAGGCCGATTCGGTTCTCACGATTATCATCAACATTTTTTAATGTTTCCTTGATGGACTTTAGCTTTTCTTCACTCATGCCGACTCCATTGTCCAAGACACAAACAGTTAAAGAATGTTCATTTACTTTTGCTTCAACAATGACTTTTCCATCTTTCTCTTTATTCTCTAATCCATGGATGACAGCATTTTCAACTAATGGTTGAATGATGAGGGGATTAATCAAGATTTGCTCTGATTTTGGATCAATCTTTAATTGATAATCCAGTCGGTCGCCATAACGAAATTTTTGAATATCCAAGTAGCATTTTATTAGGTCGATTTCATGTGTTAGCGGCACCATTTCTCCTGTGACTGATATGCTTTTTCTCATTAATTTTCCAAGTACTTTTACAACACTGGCAATCTCTTTTTCTCCTTTAATATGTGCCTTCATGCGAATGGACTCCAGCGCATTAAATAAGAAATGCGGATTGATTTGGCTTGCCATCATTTTCAGCTTAATTTCCTGCTGACGTTTTTCTAATATATTTTTTTCAATATGAACCTTTTCAACCTCATCAATCAATTCTTTAATATTTGTCACCATTTTATTAATTTGATTCGACAAAAGGCCAATTTCATCTGAGCCTTGTACATGAATGACCGCATCCAAGTTTCCTTCTCCAACCCTTTTAATTTGCCTATTTAACGTAATAATCCGGTTAGATAAAATTTTTGTAAAAAAGGTAATCAAAAACAATGCAACAATTAAACTAATTCCCATAACCAAAAGTCCATGTTTCACAAACCGGTCTGCATCAGCCATAATCACTTTGTTTGGAATCACGGATACAAATTTTAATTCATTTTGACTATCATCTGTCAATAGGGTATCAATTAAGACTTCAGCGTCTTCTCCATCCAATTTTCCATTATAAGAACCTGTTGCTCCATCTAAAGGTATTTCAGACTCAACTGTACCAAGAAGTTTTTTGCCAATATATTCTTTACGGTTCGAAACAACAATATTATTGTTTTCATCAACAACCATCATTGGCGATTGTTCCTGGCTTAAAATCTCATAAAGGTAGTCATTTCTAATATTAATAACCAAGACGGCATTTGTTTTGTAATTCGAATACTTAATATTGCGGACCAAACTTAAGTATTCTTGATCATTTCTAGTTTCATCCGGTAAATAAAACCAGCCAATTAATCCATTTGCCCGTTCCGCCGAATGGTACCAAAACGGCTTAACCTCAACATTTGACTGTGGTATGAACTCCCAGTTGTTCAGCATGGTTGTATTTTCTGTATAAAGCACTGATATTTGATATTTCTTTAAATGTTTCCTTGTATTCTGCAAACTTTGTGTAAGAATCATAGGCGATGAACACTTCTTGAGTTGTTTGATAGGTTGTATTCACAATTCGTTCTAATTGAGGATCCAATGTTACATTATCTGATACGTAAATGGCCTTTTCCAATGCTTCGGCAGTCCGCTTTTTCACACGTTCCACATTAGCAGCAGATTGCTCTTTTGCATCTTCAAGAGCCGTTGACCTCAGTTCATGTGTTAAAAATATCCCTACCATTAAAAGAGGAATCATCACAGCAACCATAAAGGAAACGACAATTTTTGATTGTATTTTCATATTGTTAAACAATCGAATAAGAGATTTCATGATTACACCAGCTGTTTCGTTAAAATTTTATATAAATTTAATTGTAAGCGTAAACATTTTATTGCGCAATGTTATCTTTCTACCATACCACTAAAAATGGGTGAAAGACCTTTTAAGGCCTTTCATCCTCAAATTTATTTTTGTTCGATAATGGCTACTCCATGTGCCGGGATTTCTACTCTTTCCTGGACTTGTTCTTTTGTTAATAAATTGATACCCTTTACATTCTGGATGTTTACTAGAACAGCCTCTTTCGTATGATTTAAGACAAATAGAAAACATTGTCCATCTTTGTAACGTTTGGTGATTTCCACTCCTGCCGGTGCTGTAAATTCAGCCTGGAATCCTTTCTCTTCTGAAAGATGACTCACTAAATCTTGTAAAAACTCGGCATCAGCGCTCGAAGCCACATACCATGCCTGGCCTTTTCCGAATGTATTTCTTGTTAATACCGGCATACCTTTGTAAAAATCCTCTCCATATGTTGCCAGAACCTGTGCCCCTTCAGCATGGATAAGGTCAAAGAGCAGGTTACAGCTGTATTCTCCTTTTAAGTTACCAAGCTGCTGATCTATAACAATTTTGTTCTTATGCTCTGGAGACAATGCATCAATTTCTTCTGACCAAATCCCTAAAACGTTACGAAGTTCTCCTGGATAGCCGCCAAGTGTTACAAGATCTTGTTCATCGACAATTCCACTGAAGAATGTTGTAAGAAAGGTTCCACCATTCGAAACATAGTTTTCTATTTTATCAGCATAGCCTTGCTTCACCATATAAAGAACAGGAGCAACAACAAGATCATATTGTGATAAATCTGTATCCACACTAATCATATCCACCTGAATGTTTTGATTAAAGAAAGCTTGGTAGTATTTATGAACTTCATCCACATATTTTAATGAAGCAGATGGACCGCTTGAGAATTCAGTTGCCCACCAGTTATCCCAATCAAACACAATCGCGACTCGTGATTTCACCCGTGAATCTAGTAATGTGTCAGATAGATCAACTAATTCTTCCCCAAGCTCAGCCACTTCCCGGAATACCCTTGTATTCTCATGTCCGACATGTTCGATCACCGCTCCATGAAACTTCTCACATGCACCCTGTGAGCGTCTCATTTGAAAAAATAATACTGTATCTGAACCATGTGCAACCGCTTGATAACTCCATAAGCGCATCACACCAGGACGTTTTAGAGCATTGTAAGCTTGCCAGTTTTGCTGACTAGGTGTTTGCTCCATTAACATGAAAGGTTCGCCACCTTTTAATCCTCTCATTAAATCATGGCTCATCGCTGTGAAGCTGACCGGTGTATCAATTCCCGGGTAGTTATCCCATGCAATAACATCCATATATTTCGCCCATTTTTGATAATCTAACGGCTTGTATGCACCCATAATATTTGTGGTGACAATCGAATCAGGCATGACGCTCTTGATCATCTCATACTCAATTTTATGACATTCCAGCATACTATCAGAGTTAAAGCGGGCATAGTCCAGTGAAATCCCTTGGAACATGGTTTGTCTTTCACCGAAATGCTCACTTAGAAGATTAGGAACAACAATTTCATCCCAATCATAAAACGTATGTCCTCAGAAACTTGTATTCCAGGCTTTATTCAGTTTGTCCAGTGTTTCATATTTCTTTTTCAGCCACAAACGGAATTCCTTTTCACAGTTATCACAATAGCATGCACCGCCCCATTCATTTGAGATATTCCATAATAAAACAGATGGATGGTTCTGATAACGATCAACTAATTTCTCAACAAAGTAAGAGGCATATTTCCGGTAGTTCGGACTGTTTGGACACGAGTTATGGCGCCCGCCGAACTTTCTTCTTTTCCCATCAAATTCAGTTCGCAGGATATCCGGGTATTTTTTTGCCATCCACGCAGGATGTGCGGCTGTACCTGTTCCGATCCCTACTTTGATGTCATGTTGATGAAGTGTGTCAATTACCTCATCAAGCCATGTAAAATCATATGTGACTTCATCTTTTTGACTTGTAGCCCAAGCAAAAATATTCACACGAACAAAATCAATGTTAGCCTTTTTAAACATCCTTATATCTTCCAACATTGTTTCACGATCATACTGCTCAGGATTATAATCTCCACCATAAATCATTTTCGATATTTTTTTACTAATCATGATGTTCCCCCCTTTTAATCAATATTCTTTCATTCTCATTCATCGCGACAGCTTTTGCATTTGATATCGTTGTTCCATCTTCCTTTTCAATGATAAAAGAGTGGTTTTTATATGAAACTTGCAAGCTTCCTTTAGCTGTAGCTTGTATTTCAGCCAGCTTTAGTTGGCCGTTTTCCCACTCAATATTGACGATGAATCCACCCCTGGCTTTTATCCCTTTTACATAGCCAGTTGGCCAATTTCGCGGAAGTGCCGGCAGCAACTCAATTTTCTCTAAATGACTTTGCAGCAGCATTTCTACAATACCTGCTGTTCCCCCAAAGTTTCCGTCGATTTGAAATGGCGGATGATCGTCGAAAAGGTTTGGATGTGTAGAACGAGCTAACAATGTTTGAACATAATGATAAGCTTGGTCGTGATCGTGAAGTCTGGCAAATAAATTAATTAGCCATGCACAGCTCCACCCCGTATGCCCACCGCCATTTTGAAGCCTGTATTCCAACGTTTTTCTTGCCGCCTCTACTAATTCCGGTGTTTCGATTTTATTGATTTGATTGCCGGGATATAGCCCGTACAAATGTGATACATGACGATGGCCGGGCTCATGCTCCGGGAAGTCTTTATACCATTCTTGTAATCTGCCTTCCTTATTCACTTTAAAAGGAAAGAGTCGGTTGACCGCATTCTCCAGCTCATGTCTAAATTCTTCATCAATGTTTAAGATGTGACTTGAGGCAATACAATTTGTGAATAATTCCCTTATCAACGTCATGTCCATTGTCGAAGAAATAGACACACTGCAAGGTTCTCCATCTTCTGTTAAAAACTTATTTTCCGGTGATATTGATGGGTTGGTGACTAAATAGCCATCAGGACTCTCAATCAACCAATCAAAGCAAAATTCTGCTGCACCTTTCATTAGCGGATATGCCTTGTCTCTTAAAAATTGCTCATCCAATGTATATTGATAACGCTCCCATAAATGACTTGTTAACCATGCTCCTGCCATTGGCCAAAATGCCCATGATGCTTGACCGGAAGATGGTGTGCTCATCCGCCATAAATCAACATTATGATGAACAGCCCAACCCTTTGCACCGTACAATTCAGAGGCTGCTTTTTTCCCGGCTAAACTTAAATCATTAATCATTGAAAACAGCGGCTCATGGCATTCACTTAAGTTACAGCTCTCAGCTAGCCAGTAATTCATCTCTGTATTAATATTTGTTGTATAATCACTGTTCCAAGGCGGCTGAATAAACGGATTCCAAATTCCCTGCAGATTAGCAGGCTGTGTGCCAGGTCGGGAGCTTGTGATCAGCAAATATCTTCCATACTGAAAATACAGTGCTTCAAGCTCCGGATCATTTTTTTCTTGCTTATAAAGTTCAAGCCGTTCGTCAGTTGGCAAGTTCCTATATTTAGAGTTTCCCAGCTGGATGTCGACTCGGTTAAAAAGAGTGTTATAGTCGTGTATATGTGAATCTTTTAAGCTTTCAAAAGGTAGTTCAGATGCTTTGTTGATCCATTTTATGCAGTCAGATTTCATATTTTCCAGATGATTGTCAGGTTCTTGATTGAACGATGTGAAATTTGTTTTGGCAGTCAGGAACAATGTGACAGAATGGGTATCGGAAATCTCTACTTTTCCATTCTGAATTTGAACCGTTCCTTCCTCTGCATTTGCTTGGAGATGAATTTGAAATTGCAATCCACGGTTATCGTCATATTCAATCTTTTCAGGTACTTTGACCGAGATCGGACTTCGGCCGTGAACAATCAGTTTGTTATGACCAACTTCTTCAACTCTGTGACGCAATAAGGAGTGAAAATGTGTTGTGATATGAATAGGCTGCTGATTCGATTGAATTCGAACTGCCAGGACCTGATTTGGCTCACTAATGAAGGTTTCTCTTGTGAAGGTTGTATCACCTATTACATATTCCGTTTTCGCAACTCCTGTTGTTAAATCCAATTCTCGTATATAGCTTGAAGGGGCTTCGTCTAGATGATGCTCTATGTAAAGATCACCCAGCGGCTGATATGCCTCAGCATCCTCACCAACCATGTTGGATTCAATTAGCTTTTCCGCTTCCGCATACTTCTCCCTAAAAATAAGATTTCGTACGGTTTCCAGATGTTGATGTGCTTTCTCATTGATTTTATCACCTGGAGCACCTGACCAAAGGGTGTCTTCATTGAGTTGAATTCGTTCTTGCTGAATACCGCCGAATACCATTCCTCCTAATCGGCCGTTACCAATTGGAAGTGCCTCTTCCCATTTTTGTGCAGGTTGTTTATACCATAATCTCATCGGGTTAGTATTTTTCATGGTTTCACTCCTGTCTATTAAACATTAACAAGCGCATGGAGATCTATGCGCTTGTTGAGTCTTGTTTTATCGTGGGGATGTCATCTTTACCCTGAGGAAAGACTTTTCATTGTTTGCTTTCCTTTCGAATGTCTTTCATACGCCTCTTGAAAGACATTCACTCTGTGGCTTTCCTTCAAATTGTCCTTCATTCGCCGGGTGAAAGACATTTCTATCTTAATTACAAATTAAATTGTCCTTCAACTCGTACTTTCCACTTCAATCATCACCTTTTAAGGGTGAAAACCTAGGCAATAAACCGAAAGTAACTAATTGAAATTGAATCTTTAAAAACAAAATATATGTCAGCGTGTTCTATTCTTTGTTGTGTGACGATTGCACATGTTTTTGTTGACCATGATTCTGTTGATGTTTGAGCTTGTAATGTGCCGAGTATGTCACCTTCAGGGCTGCCGAGCCGAATTTCAACTTCTGATACAGTTGATTTTGCTAGAATTCGTGCTTCTAGTGACTGAACACCTTGACTTAGATCTACATCTGAGAACATGATCCAGGAGCCTGCGCTTTTTGCATGAACAGAGTGTTTTCCATTTTCTCCTTCATCAATTAGCACCTCATGATAATCATCATAATTTTCCGCTTGCGTTACATCGTATAAGTTGCGCGGAGGTATGACTTCCCCATGAATGAATAGGTCCGCTGTGACCTTAATTTCTGATGAAGATTGTCCTACCATCAGAGCATATGCTCCAGTTTCAACTGTATACTTGTCTCTTGTTACATCCCAAACAGCTAACTCGTGTGCAGGGACTCTAAATGAGATTTCTTTTGTTTCGCCTGCTCTAATATACTTTCTTGTAAAACCAATTAATTGTTTTAATGGTCTTTTGAAACGGGATTGTTTGGCATGAACGTATAGCTGTACAACTTCATCTCCAGGTACATCACTCGTATTTTTCACCTTAACCGTTACGGTTACTTCACCATTTTCATCGATCTCTTTTGAACTTAAGCTAAGTTCTCCATACTCAAATTCACTATATGATTGTCCATGACCAAATGGATACAAAGCTTCTCCATCAAAATATTGATACGTCCTTTTTCCTTTAATAATGTCATAGTCTAGTAAATCAGGTAATTGATCAACAGAACGGTACCATGTCATATTTAGGCGCCCTGCCGGATTGTAGTCTCCAAATAGGACATCACTAATCGCATTTCCAAGCTCTTGGCCTGCATGTGATGTATAAAGAACTGCCGGAATATTCTCGTCAACCCAATTGATCGCGAAAGGATAGCCCCCTACCACAACCACAATCGTATTTGGGTTTACGTTATACACTGCTTTAATTAATTTTTCCTGTGATTCAGCTAATGTGATATCAGGACGATCAATTTCTTCCTTACCGTTAATCACCGGGTTATTTCCAACGAACACGATTGCAACTTCTGAATTTTTTGCTGCTTCTACTGCTTTTTCCAATCCATTTTCAAAGATTTCTTTTGTAAGAGGAGTACTTTCAGCTGCATCCTTTGCATCCGCTACCACTAATTTCTTTTCTTCATTAACTTGAATCGCTTGATGGTTCCATGTTGTTAGTTTTACATTATCGTTTTCATCTGGGAGAAGGTGAAACACTTCTTTTACAAACCAGCCGTACACTTCATCCGCTGATACTGAAACATGTTCATCATCTGCTGTTGTCACATACTTACTATTCTCTAAGCTTCGTAAAGTATAGTTATTCCAGCCCCAATCAGATATTTCAAAAGTTGCAGCATCTTCTTTCGTCGCTTTATCTGCCACTAAAGGATTGTCTTCTGCTGTACCAAATCCGATATAATGATCATTAGACTTGAACATAACCTTGTCATTACCACTGTTGAACGTTACTTGTTTATCCTTCAATTTCTTTTTAATGCCTTCAAAAGGAGTTACCTGATATGGAAAATTGCCTGAATACCAATCACGGTACACAACATCTCCTAACGGTCCAATAACCGCTACATTGCTTAGCTTTTCTTTACTCAACGGCAATGTGTTGTTTTCATTTTTAAGTAAAACAACCGTCTCTTTTGCCGCTCTTGCCGATAACTCACTATGCTTTGGATCACAAATAACAGACTCAGGGATGCTTGCATATGGGTTATTCTCTTTTGGATCAAATTCACCAAGAAGAAAACGGACTCTAAACGTATTACGCAACGCGTGCTCCAAATCATTTTCAGAAAGAAGGCATCTCTCAAGTGCCTCACGGATTGCCTGAGTTGTTGTATTAAAATCATCTGTCATACTATCGATTCCGTTTTTAACCGCATGTGCAACAGAGTCAGCATGGTTATCATAATATCCATGATCATTTACAACCCCAAGTAAATCAGCTGCATCACTTACAATAAAGCCATTCATACCCCATTTTTCTTTCACAATTTCCTTTACATATGGATGAAGAAGGGCCGGTGTTCCATTGATGGAATTATAGGCTGTCATCATAGAGTATGCTCCACCCTCTTTAAATGGCAGTTCAAACGGTTTTAAATAATACTCATGCATATTTCTTGGATCAATACTTGCTGAACAACTTCCCCGATCTATTTCATTGTTATTCGCTAGGAAATGCTTAAGAGTTGCCACAGCTTTAAAGAAAAATGGATGATCCCCTTGAATTCCTTTTACAATCGCTGCTGATAATTTCCCCGTCAGATATGGGTCCTCTCCATATGCCTCCTCTGTTCTTCCCCAGCGAGGATCTCGCTCCATATCAACTGTTGGAGCCCATAATGTTAATCCATTCACCTCAGGATCTCTTTTATAAAAAGCACGAGCCTCTGTTCCAATAACATCTCCTATTTCCTGCATCAGTTCGGAATTCCAAGAACAAGAAAGACCGATCGGCTGCGGAAAAGAAGTCGCCTCCCCTAACCACGCCATCCCATGTGCTGCTTCTGTTCCTTGTTTATGTGCACGGATACCAAGCCTAGGAATAGCAGGCTGATACTGACACATCTGCTCAACCTTTTCTTCTAATGTTAAACGTGAAACAAGGTCATTTACTCTTGTCTCAAGTGGCAGCTCTGTATTTAAAAAATGCAATCCTTCTACGCTTTTTTCAGCTTCTTTCAGGCTATCTACTGGTTTCATATAAAAGCCCTCCCCTTTTTGTCTACTTTATAAGAAAGCGGATACATATCTATTATTTCTAAGATACCATTGAATTCGCACGTACAAATACCCTAAATATTAGAGATAATATCCATTGAGATTTAGTGGTTTGGACTAAATGAGGAGGAGATCAGTGTAACTGTAGAAGTAAACATAAAAAAGCACGGGAGGATACCCGTGCCCAGACTGTTTGCTTAATGTGTGTGTAAAACTTGTTTATTTATAAATAATATCGTCTCTTAAAGAGGCTACTTTTTCTAATGCAACCTTAATATCTGATTCCTCTACTCCGAAATGAGAAAGTGCATGGTGTAGGTGGTTTGCTATACTATCGAAATGATCAGGTTGAATATTTAGTCCCTGATGTGCTTTTTCCATGGACTTACCTGAGTATTGATTGGGACCACCTAAAGCAAAACTTATAAATTTCGTTTGATGTTTACGTTGTTTTTCCATGTCGGTATTCTTAAAAAAATGGTTCACTGTGTCATCTTTCAACACCAATTCTGAATAAAAATAATCAACTACCTTAGCAACGGTCTCTTCTCCACCGA